>NZ_MAYT01000022.1 GCF_001685015.1 Pseudobacillus wudalianchiensis | reverse complement strand
CCAAGGCTGACTCCACCCGCCTGATCCTGCATGCAAAGGCACAAGACACCGTGCTGTCACTGGCTGCCGAAGCCGGTAGCGTGGAAGACCTGGAGCTGGACGATGTTATGAAGGTCGGTTATCGCGACATCCGTTGTGTTGAATCCGGCGGTCCGGAACCCGGCGTTGGTTGCGCTGGTCGCGGCGTGATCACCTCCATCAACTTCCTCGAAGAAGAAGGTGCTTACGACGGCGTTGATTATGTTTCCTACGACGTGTTAGGCGACGTGGTTTGCGGCGGTTTCGCAATGCCAATTCGCGAAAATAAGGCTCAGGAAATTTACATCGTTATGTCCGGTGAAATGATGGCGATAGGCGTT
>NZ_MAYT01000021.1 GCF_001685015.1 Pseudobacillus wudalianchiensis | reverse complement strand
TTGTGAAGCAGCTGTCAAGCTCATGAAAAACGTGGACTACTTAAATGCAGGGACCGTCGAATTCCTTGTGGCGGGCGATCAATTCTATTTTATTGAAGTGAACCCGCGTGTCCAGGTAGAGCATACGATTACAGAAATGATTACGGGCATTGATATCGTTCAGTCTCAAATCTTAATTGCAGAAGGCCACTCGTTACATAGCGAAACAGTCGGCATTCCCGCACAAAAAGACATTACGATTCATGGCTATGCGATCCAGTCCCGTGTGACAACGGAGGACCCGTTGAATGACTTTATGCCGGATACGGGCAAAATCATGGCGTATCGCTCCGGCGGCGGTTTTGGGGTCCGCTTGGATGCAGG
>NZ_MAYT01000020.1 GCF_001685015.1 Pseudobacillus wudalianchiensis | reverse complement strand
AGCGTGTCATTGGCAATGGCAAGCGCTTCTTCTTCATCCTTGAAGGTCGTAACGGAAACGACCGGTCCAAAAATCTCCTCTTGGAAAATCCGCATATTGTTCGCTCCTTTAAAGACCGTCGGCTTCACATAATAGCCATTCTCCAAGCCGGCGATCGTGTTTTTGCCGCCGCCGATTAAGCATTCAGCACCTTCCTGGTTGCCGATGTCGATATAAGACAGGATTTTCTCCATTTGCTCGCTGGACGCCTGGGCCCCCATCATCGTTTCGGTATCAAGCGGGTTGCCGGTCTTAATTTGTTTGACGCGTTCAATCGCCCGTTCCATAAACTGGTCGTAAATGCTTTCGTGGATAAGGGCACGGGAAGGGCAGG
>NZ_MAYT01000019.1 GCF_001685015.1 Pseudobacillus wudalianchiensis | reverse complement strand
CAAGCATTTGAAGAGGTGTCAGCTGCGAGTGAAGAGGTATCAGCGGCTATTGATGAAATTGCCCAAGGTGCTTCCCAACAGTCCATGGACACAGAAGATGTGAATCAACGAATAGCAGATCTGTCAGAGCAAATTGATTCGTTAGCTGCTCTATCCAACAGCATGAATCAATTGTCGGTAAAGGCGGGGCAGTCGACGAAGCAAGGAATGGACCAGGTCCAATTGTTGCGTGAACACAATAAAGATACCGATCGGATGAATGAAAAGGTCCAACAACAGATCCAGACGCTGTCGAATAAAATCGCGAATATTGATATGATTATTGCTTCTATTCATGGTATTACTGCACAGACGAATCTGCTTGCTCTGAACGCGAGCATTGAAGCGGCCCGCGCAGGAGAACATGGAAAAGGCTTTGCCGTTGTAGCGGAGGAAGTA
>NZ_MAYT01000018.1 GCF_001685015.1 Pseudobacillus wudalianchiensis | reverse complement strand
CTTGTGTACCGATGTACTCCCATGGAGCCGCTGTATAGTTTGCATAAATCGTTAAGTTTTTATCTTGTAAATCATAGAATGTCGGCCAGTCTGCTTTCATAATGTTCGTTGTTGCCATGACAACAGTCGGTGCGTATTTGTGTGTTTTAAACACCGCTACTGGCATCCCGGATTGAACAACCAATGTTTCATCATCTTCTAATTCCTTTAGAGATTTCACAATCGCATGGTAGGATTCCCAGTTACGAGCGGCTTTTCCAATCCCGCCGTAGATGACCAGCTCTTCTGGTTTTTCTGCATTTTCCATATTGTTTTCCAGCATCCGAAGGATCGCTTCCTGTCTCCAGCCTTTACAGCGGAGTTCCGGTCCTCTTTGTGCTTTTACTGAATACAAAATTTCTGGTGTTGACATTGTGTTTTCCCCCTAAGTGTTAAATGTTG
>NZ_MAYT01000017.1 GCF_001685015.1 Pseudobacillus wudalianchiensis | reverse complement strand
GCGGCGGTTTTGGGGTCCGCTTGGATGCAGGGAACGGCTTCCAAGGATCCATCATTACACCTTACTATGACTCACTGCTTGTGAAAGTCTCCACACAAGCGCTCACCTTTGAACAGGCCGCTTCGAAGATGCTCCGGAATTTAAAGGAATTTCGGATTCGAGGCATTAAGACGAATATTCCGTTCCTTGAAAATGTCATGAAGCATGAAAACTTTATTACCGGAAATTATGATACCTCATTTATTGATACGACGCCGGAGTTATTCGACTTTCCGAAAAGCAAAGACCGCGGAACGAAAATGCTGAATTATATCGGCAACGTGACGATCAATGGCTTCCCA
>NZ_MAYT01000016.1 GCF_001685015.1 Pseudobacillus wudalianchiensis | reverse complement strand
GCTCGCGGTAAATGTCATTTAATTCAGCCGCAATGTCCATACATCTCGCTCCCGGCTTGATTAATTCCAGGCCGCGGCGATGCACCTTACAGTTGATTTCCCACAGTTCTAAATGGCGGTCCGATACCTCTTCCAGGAATAAAGTGCGTTCAAGCGCCGTATAGTAGCCGGCAATCATCGGGAAGCAGTTCAGGCTCAAAATATCCCCGCGCTGCACCTTGCGGGAAGTTGCCCAGTTATGGGCACCGTCGGTGTTAATGCCCGATTGGAACCACACCCATGTGTCTCTTAGCTCGGCATGCGGATACGTGCGGGCAATTTCACGCACCATCGCCTCTGTGCCGTGTAACGCTACTTCATATTCTGGCACTCCTTCGCGGATCGCTTCTACTACAGCCGCGCCGCCGATATCAGCAATGCGGGCCCCGTTTTTAATCAAATCAATTTCTTCTTCTGACTTCATCATCCGCTGAGCCATGACCGCCTGGGATACATCTGTTAGAACAGCTGTCGGCAGGGCATCTTCTAA
>NZ_MAYT01000015.1 GCF_001685015.1 Pseudobacillus wudalianchiensis | reverse complement strand
GATCCCGTCATCCTCCATTTTCACTTTCTACATAGTAAGCCGGTGTAGCTCAATTGGTAGAGCAACTGACTTGTAATCAGTAGGTTGGGGGTTCAAGTCCTCTTGCCGGCACCACGAAGAGCCATTAGCTCAGTCGGTAGAGCATCTGACTTTTAATCAGAGGGTCGAAGGTTCGAGTCCTTCATGGCTCACCATTTATATGCGGGTGTGGCGGAATTGGCAGACGCACCAGACTTAGGATCTGGCGCCGCAAGGCGTGGGGGTTCGACTCCCTTCACCCGCATCATTTTTCACATTTATAAAATTATGCGCCCGTAGCTCAATTGGATAGAGCGTTTGACTACGGATCAAAAGGTTAGGGGTTCGACTCCTCTCGGGCGCGCCATCTAACTGTTTANCAATTGGATAGAGCGTTTGACTACGGATCAAAAGGTTAGGGGTTCGACTCCTCTCGGGCGCGCCATTTTGATAATCAAAGCTTTCAACTCATGTAACATGGGGCCTTAGCTCAGCTGGGAGAGCGCCTGCTTTGCACGCAGGAGGTCAGCGGTTCGATCCCGCTAGGCTCCATTTATAAGCAATAATGGCGGTGTAGCTCAGCTGGCTAGAGCGTGCGGTTCATACCCGCAAGGTCGGGGGTTCGATCCCCTCCGCCGCTATATGGAGGAATACCCAAGTCCGGCTGAAGGGGTCGGTCTCGAAAACCGATAGGCGGATTAAACCGTGCGGGGGTTCGAATCCCCCTTCCTCCGTTCATGTTATCCT
>NZ_MAYT01000014.1 GCF_001685015.1 Pseudobacillus wudalianchiensis | reverse complement strand
TGCATTACAATGACTCGCTTATCGGAAAAATCTTGTTAACAGCGGGTGCCGGCGGAATGGGCGGAAACCAAACGAGAGCGATGACGATGCATGGCGGGGTAGCCATCCTTTGTGACTCGAATGTAGACATCATCAACCGCCGTATTGAAAAAGGCTTCATTGATACGCTAGCTGGCTCTTTGGATGAAGCGATTGAGATGGCGCAAAAAGCAGCAGCTGAGGGCAAGCCGCTTGGCGTAGCGGTGGTCGGAAACGCAGCGGATGTATTTGAAGAAGTACTGGAAAAAGGCTTCAGACCGGATATCACGACGTCGATGACGCCAGCTCATGACCCGATTTCTTACCTGCCTTCCGGTTATACAGTCGAAGAAGCAGAACAGCTTCGTGACACAGACCGTAACCTGTATTTACAAAAAGCACGGGAAACGATGGTCCGTGAATTGAAAGCGCTCATCAAATTCTTGGATATGGGGGTTCATTCCTTTGAATACGGAACAAGCATCCGTAAAGAATGTATCGACGCTGGAATGGATGAGAAAGAAGCAAAACGCCTTCCAGGCTTCGTAGCCGAGTATATCCGTCCGCTCTTCTGTGAAGGCCGTGGACCTTTCCGCTGGGTGTGCTTATCTGGAGATCCGGAAGATTTAAGAAAGATCGACGACATGATCTTAGAGAAGTTCAGCGATGACCTGCTTGTGACACGCTGGATCAAATTGGCGAAAGAGCATATTCCGATTGAAGCTCTTCCAGCTCGTATTTGTTACATGGGCTTTGGCCAGCGTAAAGCGTTCGCGTTAGAAGTCAACGACATGATCCGCCGCGGCGAATTGTCTGGACCGGTTGCGTTCTCCCGTGACAACTTAGACTCCGGTTCGATCGTGAATCCGACATTTGAATCAGAAAATATGAAGGACGGCGGGGACTTAATTTCTGACTGGCCGGTATTGAACGGTTTATTGAATGCCGTAGGCATGTGTGATTTGATTGCCCTGCAAGCGAACTATTCGATGGGAGAAGCGGTTCATACAGGGGTAACCATGGTAGCGGATGGAACAGCGGAGTCTGATATGAGACTAGAAGTAGCGATGACAGTTGACTCTGGTATCGGG
>NZ_MAYT01000013.1 GCF_001685015.1 Pseudobacillus wudalianchiensis | reverse complement strand
TAAAAAGGTTCAGTTAACTGAACCTTTTTATATATATTTACTCGTACAACAGGGGAGAGATGAAAATGCGAAAAATCAGTAAAGTGCTGGTTGCTAACAGGGGAGAAATTGCCATCCGTGTATTTCGTGCCTGTACGGAGCTCCATATCCGGACAGTAGCGATTTATTCCAAGGAAGATTCAGGGTCCTATCACCGTTACAAAGCGGACGAAGCCTATCTTGTGGGGAAAGGCAAGAAGCCGATTGACGCTTATCTTGATATTGAAAACATTATCGAGATTGCTAAACAGGCAGAAGTTGATGCGATTCACCCAGGGTATGGTTTTTTATCAGAAAATATCGAATTTGCTAAACGCTGTGAGGAAGAAGGCATTATTTTTATCGGTCCTACTTCTCAGCATTTAGATATGTTTGGAGATAAAGTCAAAGCGAGAATCCAGGCGCAGCGGGCGGACATTCCAGTCATCCCAGGGACAGACGGCCCTGTTGACAGCTTAGAAGAAGTGGTAGCGTTTGGCCGGGAGCACGGCTTTCCGCTCATGATCAAAGCAGCGCTCGGCGGCGGCGGCCGCGGCATGCGGATTGTCCATAACGTCGAAGAAGTAAGAGAAGCGTACGAGCGGGCCAAGTCAGAAGCGAAAGCAGCGTTTGGCAATAGCGAAGTATATGTAGAAAAGTTTGTCCAAAATCCGAAACATATTGAAGTGCAGATTCTTGGTGACCATCAAGGGAATATTGTTCACTTATACGAACGGGACTGTTCTGTACAGCGCCGCCATCAAAAAGTCGTAGAAGTTGCACCATGCGTGTCGCTGCCTGAAGATTTGCGCAATGATATTTGTGAAGCAGCTGTCAAGCTCATGAAAAACGTGGACTACTTAAATGCAGGGACCGTCGAATTCCTTGTGGCGGGCGATCAATTCTATTTTATTGAAGTGAACCCGCGTGTCCAGGTAGAGCATACGATTACAGAAATGATTACGGGCATTGATATCGTTCAGTCTCAAATCTTAATTGCAGAAGGCCACTCGTTACATAGCGAAACAGTCGGCATTCCCGCACAAAAAGACATTACGATTCATGGCTATGCGATCCAGTCCCGTGTGACAACGGAGGACCCGTTGAATGACTTTATGCCGGATACGGGCAAAATCATGGCGTATCGCTCCGGCGGCGGTTTTGGGGTCCGCTTGGATGCAGGAAATAGTTTCCAAGGGGCGGTCATTACACCTTATTATGACTCGCTGCTTGTAAAAGTATCTACTCACGCCATGACATTTAATCAGGCCGCTTCGAAAATGCTGCGGAACTTAAGAGAATTTCGTATCCGTGGGATTAAAACAAACATTCCATTCTTGGAAAACGTGATGCAGCACGAAAAGTTTATTACTGGTGATTACGATACTTCCTTTATTGATGCAGCCCCAGAACTATTTATTTTTTCAGAGAGAAAAGACAGGGGAACAAAAATACTCAGCTATATCGGCAACGTGACGCTCAATGGCTTCCCGGGCATTGAGAAAAAGAAAAAGCCGCTTTTTGATCCGCCGCCCGTTCCGAATGTGAACCGTTTAGAGGCAGCTGCCTCCGGTACGAAGCAAATTTTAGACGAAAGAGGCGCGGATGGTTTGGTAGAGTGGGTGAAATCCCGTTCAGAGGTCCTCTTAACGGATACAACCTTCCGGGATGCCCATCAGTCGCTGCTCGCTACCCGTGTACGGACTCACGATCTGCTTCAGATCGCCGAGCCGACGGCGAAGCTGCTGCCAGAGGCTTTCTCTTTAGAAATGTGGGGCGGTGCCACGTTTGATGTCTCGTACCGTTTCTTAAAAGAAGATCCGTGGGAGCGGTTAGCATCCTTGCGGGAAAGAGTGCCGAACGTCTTGTTCCAAATGCTCCTTCGAGCATCGAATGCCGTTGGCTATACCAACTATCCAGATAACGTGATCCGGGAGTTCGTAGATCAATCAGCTGCTTCGGGCATTGATGTGTTCCGGATTTTTGACAGCTTAAACTGGATTAAAGGGATGGAAACCGCAATTGATGCCGTTCGCCAAACGGGCAAGATTGCCGAGGCAACGATTTGTTATACAGGTGATATTGACGATCCTGCCCGTCCAAAATACAACATTCAGTATTATAAAGACATGGCGAAAGAACTGGAACAGCAGGGGGCCCACATTCTTGGCATTAAAGATATGGCCGGCTTGTTAAAGCCGCAGGCAGCGTACCGGTTAATTTCGGAATTAAAAGCGACGGTCGATCTTCCGATCCACTTGCATACTCACGATACGAGCGGCAATGGCGTTTACATGTATGCGAAAGCGATCGAAGCAGGCGTCGATATCGTCGATGTAGCGGTCAGCTCCATGGCGGGCTTGACGTCTCAGCCGAGTGCCAGCACCCTTTGTTATGCATTAAAAGGCACGGAGCGCGAGCCATCCGTCCGGGTAGAAGCGCTTGAACAGCTGTCCCGCTATTGGGAAGGCGTCCGTCATTATTATCAAGACTTTGAAAGCGGCATGAAGGCGCCGCATACAGAAATTTACGAGCATGAAATGCCGGGCGGCCAGTACAGCAACCTCCAGCAGCAGGCAAAAGCCGTCGGGCTTGGCGAACGCTGGGAAGAAGTGAAAGACATGTACAGCCGGGTGAATATGATGTTCGGTGATATCGTCAAAGTAACGCCGTCTTCCAAAGTCGTAGGCGACATGGCGCTCTTTATGGTGCAAAATGACCTGACGGAAGAAGAAGTGCTGGAAAGAGGCGATAAAATTGACTTCCCGGATTCCGTTATCGAGCTGTTTGAAGGCTATTTGGGCCAGCCGTACGGCGGGTTTCCGAAACAGCTGCAAAAGGTCATCCTAAAAGGAAAAGAGCCGCTCACGGTTCGTCCAGGCGAGCTATTGAAAGAGGTTGATTTCAACGCGCTGCGGGAAGAGCTTCAGCAAGAGATGGAAGGAAAAGTAACAGATCATGATGTCATTGCTTACGCTTTATATCCAAAAGTATTTATGGACTATGTGAAAACGGTTGATCAATTTGGAGACGTTTCCGTGCTCGACACACCGACGTTCCTGTACGGGATGAGACTCGGGGAAGAAATCGAAATCGAAATTGAAACCGGAAAAACGTTGATTGTGAAGCTGGTATCGATCGGACAGGCTCAGACAGACGGCACACGGGTGGTCTATTTTGAATTAAACGGCCAGCCTCGTGAAGTGGTGATTAAAGACGAAAGCATCAAGTCTTCCGTGGCCTCGAAAATCAAAGCCGATCCGAAAAATGAAAGCCATTTGGCAGCGACGATGCCAGGGACGGTCATTAAAGTGCTCGTGGAAAAAGGGGAAAAAGTCGTCCAGGGAGATCATTTAATGATTACCGAAGCGATGAAAATGGAAACGACGGTTCAGGCGCCGTTTTCCGGCACGGTGACAAATATCCACGTTCAAAATGGGGAAGCCATCTCGACAGGAGATCTGCTTGTTGA
>NZ_MAYT01000012.1 GCF_001685015.1 Pseudobacillus wudalianchiensis | reverse complement strand
CCGTCTGTCCCTGGGATGACTGGAATGTCCGCCCGCTGCGCCTGGATTCTCGCTTTGACTTTATCTCCAAACATATCTAAATGCTGAGAAGTAGGACCGATAAAAATAATGCCTTCTTCCTCACAGCGCTTAGCAAATTCGATATTTTCTGATAAAAAACCATACCCTGGGTGAATCGCATCAACTTCTGCCTGTTTAGCAATCTCGATAATGTTTTCAATATCCAGATAAGCGTCAATCGGCTTCCTGCCTTTCCCCACAAGATAGGCTTCGTCCGCTTTGTAGCGGTGATAAGATCCTGAATCTTCCTTGGAGTAAATCGCTACTGTCCGGATATGGAGCTCCGTACAGGCACGAAATACGCGAATGGCAATTTCTCCTCTATTCGCTACGAGTATCTTATTGATTTTCCTCATTTTCACATGCCTCCTAAGAAGTGATCTACAAGGAGTGAGTACCCCTTAGCCGTCTTTATAAAGGCTTACTTTAGAGATAAGAAATCATGACTCAGACTGCCGATATACGTTGCCTATGCCCCTGTTATTCAGTGTCTCTGGAAACGCGGCTCAAACAGTCTTGCTCCTCCTCAAGTTTCTCTTTTAAGCGTGGATTTCCTTTCCCTCTACCGCTAATGCAGCTTCGCCGATTGCTTCTGTTAAGGTTGGATGAGGATGTATCGTATGCGCAATATCCATAGACGTTGCGTTCAATACTTGAGCAAGACCCGCTTCCGTAATCATATCTGTCACATGCGGTCCAACCATATGCGCTCCTAGGAGTTTATTAGATCCTTCCTCAACGATCAGTTTAACGAAGCCGTCGGTTTCTCCAAAAACAAGCGCT
Organism: Pseudobacillus wudalianchiensis; assembly: GCF_001685015.1. Classification (GTDB taxonomy): domain Bacteria; phylum Bacillota; class Bacilli; order Bacillales; family Domibacillaceae; genus Pseudobacillus; species Pseudobacillus wudalianchiensis. Next base: position 565,517 of record NZ_MAYT01000012.1, on the reverse strand, counting down.
TTTCCGATCGCTCGGAATGAAAATTTTCCGGTTTTTACTTGATATCCTTTTTCCTGTGCCTCTTCTTCTGTTAATCCTACACTGGCAACTTCAGGACTGCTATATACACATTTTGATACGAGCGCCGGATTAAGCGGGGACGGATTTTGATCTGCGATATGCTCAATGGCAATCATTCCTTCATGCGAAGCAACATGAGCAAGTTGTAACCCGCCAATCACATCGCCAATCGCATACATGCCTGGTTCATCCGTCTGATAATACTCATTGGTTTTAATAAACCCTCTCTCTAATGAGACGGAGGTATTTTCTAGGCCTACTCCTTCAACATTCGGTTGTCTTCCAACCGACATTAACAACTTATCAGCAGAAAATGATTTTTCGCTTCCTTTATGCTCTGCTCTAATCGAAACTCCATCGCCTTTTTCTAATGTTTCTGGCAATACCTTTGCGCTTGTAATAATTTTGACACCTTTTTTCTTCATAAGACGCTGGACTTCTTTTGAAATATCTTTATCTTCTGTCGGCAAGATGCGGTCTGCATATTCAATGACGGTTACGTCTAAACCAAAGTCAACGAGCATAGACGCCCATTCAATGCCAATAACGCCGCCGCCGACAACGATAATAGAACTTGGCAGCTCTTCCATTTGCAGCGCCTCGTCGGATGTCATCACATATTGTCCATCCGCTTCTAAACCAGGGAGCGTTCTTGGACGAGACCCTGTTGCAATCACTATATTTTCTGCGTTTAGCAATATGTTCTCTTCTCCACTTCTCAACTCAACTGAAACAGCCTTTGGTTGGACGATGTGACCCTTTCCTTCATATACATCGATTTTCCCTTTTTTCATTAAATGCTGGATACCTTTAAGCAAACGGGCCGTAATTGACTCTTTTCGAGCCTGGACCTTAGAGAAGTCTAAACGTACTTCAGGAGCAATGACCCCAAACTCCTCGCCATTTTTTGCATTTTTGTATATTTCTGCACTTCTCAATAATGCCTTACTCGGGATACAGCCTGCATGAAGGCACGTCCCACCAAGCTCTCCCTTTTCTACCACTGCCGTTTTTAAACCTAACTGTGAAGCTCGAATGGCTGCAACGTATCCACCCGTTCCGCCACCAATGATCGCAAGATCATATACTCCCATTTTGTTCTCCCCTTTTTATTTACTCACTTTATCGGTTCGATACAGCAGCACGAACCTGTTCATCTGCATGATAGGAAGAACGAACGAGAGGGCCTGCCTCGCAATGACTGAATCCTTTCGCTAAAGCAATCTCCTTTAATTCATTGAATTCTTCTGGACTCCAATATTTCTGCACCTTTAAATGTCGTTTTGTTGGTTGTAAATACTGCCCAATGGTTACGATATCTACGTTGTTAGCCAATAGGTCATCCATCGTTTCAATAATTTCTTCCTTTGTTTCTCCGAGCCCAATCATAATGCTGGATTTCGTCGGCGTAAGCGGATTTAGTTCTTTTGCTCTTCTTAAAAGTTCAAGAGAACGCTCATAAGTTGCCCGCGCACGGACTCTCGGCGTTAACCTTCTTACCGTTTCAATATTGTGATTTAAAATATCTGGTTTGGCATCCATTAACAGCTTTAAGTTTTCATATTTTCCATTCATATCAGAAGGCAATACTTCAATGCTGCAAAACGGGTTGCGTTCTCTTACGGCTCTTACCGTTTCGGCAAAAACGCCTGCACCGCCATCCTTTAAATCATCACGAGCTACAGCCGTAATGACCACATGCTTTAACCCCATTTGCTCGACTGATTCTGCTACACGCTTCGGCTCGTTCCAATCTAGTTCCGTTGGAAGGCCAGTCTGCACAGCACAGAAACGGCAGGCACGCGTGCAGACACTTCCTAAAATCATAAAGGTTGCCGTTTTACGCACAGCCCAGCATTCGTGGATATTAGGACATTTTGCTTCTTCACAAACCGTGTGCAGCTTTTTTTCACGCATCATTTTTTTTAGTCCTGTATAGTCCTCGTTTGTATTTAATTTAATTTTGAGCCATTCCGGTTTGCGGACATACTCATTCGCCATATCATCCACTCCTACCACGCTTGACTTAATTTTGACTTAATTAAAACCACTAGAATGAGTAGGTTAGAAAGTAACTTTTTCACGCCCTTCATTCACAGTGGTTTCGCCTTACGTTCATACATAATGGAAGGTCTTCCGTCTCTTTCTCTTGTATGTCATGCAGTGTTGAGCTGTCCTAGCTACTGATTGTGCGAAAGATAGAACGGAAAACTGTGTGCTTGATTGTTAACTCCTAACGAAAAAACTTCCCCTTCTCTTGTTTTACATAAAAGAGGGAATAGCGTTCATGCTCTGCTTACTCTTCTTCACGAATAAATTCTTGGTAGCCATTTTCGCTTAAAAGTTCTTTAAGCTCTTCTGGATTAGACATTTCTACTTCAATTAACCAGCCGTCTTCGTATGGCTGCTCGTTAATTAACGCAGGTTCATCCTCTAATAGCTCATTCACTGTCACAACCGTGCCAGATACCGGAGAGAATAACTCTGATACCGCCTTGACCGATTCAATTGTTCCCATCGATTCATTTGCTGTTACTTCGCCATCCACTTCTGGATTTTCTACGAATACGATATCGCCCAACTGTTTTTGTGCATAATCAGAAATACCGATTCTTACGCGGTTGCCACTTAGTTGAAATACCCATTCGTGTTCTTGGCTATATAGTAAATCTGCAGTCGCTTTTGTCATTGTTTCTTTTCTCCCTTTCTCTACAAACGCTTTTTCTTTTATTTATATAAAAACTTAATAAACCCCTTTTGGGTAAGACCGCACCTCTATCGCGACGTCTTTTTTGTGTATGGATGGGGACAACTACCCAAAGCTATACCCCATCCTTTCTTCCCCCTGAAAATACGTAGCGGTCAAACTCACGCTTCCCCTTTTATCGTGATGTTAGATCCAGACCAAAGTGTCGTTCCCTCTACACGATGTCTGTATTGCTTTACGAACTTTTCATTATTTTTTACTGCAAAACAGCCGTTCTTTAACCTTGAGTCCCGTTTCCGTTACGGCAAGTCCCCCAAGAGCTGTTTCTCGAAGTGTTCTTGGCATGTCTTTCCCCACTTTATACATCGCCTCAATCACTTCATCACATGGAATCCGGCTTTCTACCCCGGCCAGAGCCAGATCGGCAGCAGAAAAGGCGATGGATGTGCCAATTGCATTTCGTTTAACGCAAGGCACTTCGACAAGACCCGCCACAGGATCACAAACTAACCCTAAAAGAGATTTCATCGCTATAGCGGTTGCATGTACCGCTTGCTGCGGGCTTCCTCCCTTTAATTCCGTAATGGTGCCGGCAGCCATCGCAGCCGCCGAGCCAACCTCCGCCTGACAACCGCCAGCAGCACCTGAAATGAATGAGCGATTGGCAATTACATATCCAAGCATGCTAGCCGTGAATAATCCCATAACCAAATCTTTAAAAGGCGTTCCATCATTTTGATGCAGGGAGAACAGCACACCAGGCAAAATGCCTGCTGCCCCAGCAGTTGGAGTGGCTACAATGACACCCATTCGGGCATTGCTCTCTGAAGTAGCGAGTGAAAATGTCATAGCCTGGCTAATATAGCTGCCTGTAAGCGGTTTTCCAGACTTCACGTACTCTCCCATCTTAACGGCATCTCCCCCTGAAATGCCGCTTGGTGCAGGAGAGGAATCCTTTGTTCCAATATCAACAGCTTCCTTCATCTTGATCAATCGTTCTTCCATCATACGAAGAATCGTTTGTTGATCTCTTCCTGACTTCTTTTCTTCCAGCATCAGCATGGTTTCACCGATCGTTTTCTGTTCCTTTTCACAGAATTCCAGAAGTTCTCTCATTGATAAAATTTCCATCAGGCATTCCTCGCAATTTCTTCTCTTAATCGGTACACTTGGTAGTTTTTAGCCAAGGCTGAAAAATCATCGCTTGTGCTCAGGCGGATATCCACCATTCGTCCATTAATCATAAAGATTTTGGATAAACCGCCTCCTAGCGAAGCTCCGCCTACTTTTACAAGATGATCCCCTCGTTTTGCGGTTACCATCGTTGTATTGGGATGATCAAAGAATAGGCAAGACCCTTGAGGTTCAATCGTATAGTCAAGACCCGATTTATGTGCAAGCTGCAATGCATGCCGAATTCCTGGGTCATCCGTACCCATGCCGAGTAACCCGCCAAGAAGTGCTTTATCTGTCCCATGCCCTTGATACGTTTCAGCAAAAGAGTCGTAGAAAATAATGTCCGCCTCTTCAGGACAACCATCCAACAGTTCATAAATGAATTTACCAATCGACACAACACCAGCAGTATGGGAACTTGATGGTCCAACCATAATAGGTCCGATAATATCAAAGCAACTCTGAAATTCCATTATGATGCTCCTTTCTTATACGTTGATCGGCTGTTGGAATAACGGATAAGCTCCGCAGATAGACGCAGTTTTTTCTTTAGCCTCTGCCACTACTGCCGGCTCTCCTTTACTTTTCAGTACAGCAGCAATCACTTGGGCAATCTGTTCCATTTGTTCTTCTTTCATTCCACGCGTTGTTAAAGCAGCAGTTCCCATCCGGACTCCGCTCGTCACAAAAGGACTTTCCGGATCGTAAGGAATGGTATTCTTATTCACTGTGATTCCTGCTTCTTCAAGCAGACGCTCCGCTTCTTTTCCAGTTAACCCCCATGGACGCACATCTAGCAAAATCAAATGATTATCCGTTCCCCCAGAAACAAGAGCTGCTCCTTCTTTCTTTAATACTTCCCCAAGTTTTTGGCTGTTTTTGATCACTTGTTTGGCGTAATCTTTAAAGGCTGGCTGTAGAGCTTCGTTAAAAGCAACCGCTTTTGCGGCAATGATATGCATCAACGGGCCACCTTGAATACCAGGGAATACCGCTTTATTAATCGCTTTGATGATTTCTTCGTCGTTCGTTAAAATAATGCCGCCGCGTGGTCCTCTTAATGTTTTATGAGTGGTGCTTGTCACCACATCTGCATAAGGAACCGGAGAAGGGTGAAGACCGGCTGCTACAAGTCCCGCGATGTGTGCCATGTCCACCATGAACTTTGCACCCACTTGATCGGCAATTTCTTTGAACCTAGCAAAATCAATCGTTCTTGGGTAAGCGCTTGCACCGGCAATAATTAATTTTGGCTTTTCTTTACGAGCCATCGCCTCTACTTCGTCATAATCAATTAATTGTGTATCTTCCTTGACTCCGTAAGAAACTACCTCAAACCACTTGCCAGAGATGCTTACAGGACTTCCGTGAGTTAAATGCCCGCCGTGCGAAAGATTCATCCCCATAATTTTGTCGCCAGGCTGAAGCAATGCATAAAAAACAGCAAGGTTCGCCTGTGCCCCTGAATGAGGCTGAACATTAGCATACTTGGCACCGAACAGTGTCGTTAACCGTTCAATCGCTGTCCGCTCTGCCACATCAACAAATTCACAGCCGCCATAATAACGTTTCCCCGGATAGCCCTCAGCATATTTATTTGTCATGACGCTTCCCATTGCTTCTAAAACATCCGGGCTGACAAAGTTCTCTGATGCAATCAACTCCAGCGTTTCATGCTGGCGACGTCTCTCATGCTCAATCGCTTCAAAAATAGTCAAATCATTGTTTTGCAAACTCATCTCTACGCCTCCTATTCGTTTACATTTCGTTCGCTCTCTGCTGAATAACCAAGCCTTTTCACTTTTCTCTTTTAGAAAAGTGCTCTATCTCGTCACCTTTTCTGCACACAAAAAAGGACAGAAAAGGGTAATGTTCCCTTCTCTGTCCTTTTACCTGAGAGTTTAACTCCATCCAGCGATCGGATCGAGTCTTCCCCTTTGGTGGCGTATTTAAACGCGCTCTCCAGAGGTGCGTCCCATTGTGGTTCTTCTACCTGAGAGATTAGTTCCAAGGGTCTTTTTTGGAACTTGCTCCTTCGGTGGCTCATTACTCGCACTCTCCCACAATCGTCATCCGCTATGTTTCGTTTAGAATATTAAAAATAGTTGTAATTGTCAACTGTTTTTTGATTAATTTGTTATTTTTTTATCCTTAATAAAACGAACAAAGGAGCAGCCTGCAAAATCGCAGAATGCTCCTTTATGTCCCTAGTAATAGGGGATGTTATTTAATCAGATAAAACGAACCATTTCTTCAAGTGGCAGCCGGGTCGTTTTATGAGCTGGCGCAGCGGCCTTGCCAAGAGCGATTAAAACAATTGGAATATATCTTTCTGGCACATCAAACCGCTCAGCAAATTTTTGCTTATCAAATCCACCCATAGTCACCGTATCGTAACCATTCGCTTTGGCAATCAGCATAAGCTGCATCGAGACGAGGCCTGTGTCAAATGAAGCAATATTAGCTCTTGCTTCAACAGGCGCATTCGGATAACTATTATTCGTATTTTGAATCAGCTTGTTCATGCTCTCTTCGTCGATGAAACCTGCCTCATAGCTGCTACGGTATACTTTTTCGACATTCTTGTACATTTCAATGTCACCTAAAACGGCAATAACCGCTGAAGATGTCTCAACTTGCTCCTGATTATAAGCAATAGCCTTCAGTTCCTTTTTCGTTTCTTCATCATCAATGACGATAAAGCGCCAAGGTTGAAGATTACTAGATGATGGAGCTAACATGGCTTCCTGCAGCATTTCCTCTATTTCCTGTCTCGGAATTTTATAATGTGGATCATATTTTCTAACAGAGTGACGATTGCGAATGACCTCTGATAAGCTTTGCATCGTTGTTATCATACTTTTCCCTCCCAATTAAACTTACTAATAGTAAGTTCAAAAATAAGCTTACTACTAGTAAGCTTGGGTTGTCAAATACTCTATGCTAAAATTAATATAAAAAACATTGAGGTTATCATGATGAGCGAACAAAATGAATGGAATTGTTCTCAGAAGAAGCATACAGACAAAGCGACGATTTGCGATAACTTTCACCACACGATTGAATTCATCGGCAAGCGTTGGATGGGAATCATTATTTATACTTTGCTGAAGGGCGATAAAAGATATCACGAATTACTAAATGAAATCCCAGGCATCTCTGACCGGCTCCTCACAGAACGGCTGCGCGAGCTGGAAAACGAAGGATTAGTCGTAAAGAAAGCATTCGAATCCTCCCCAAGAAAAGTCATCTATTCCTTAACCCCAATCGGAAGAGAACTAGAAGATGTCATTACAGCTGTTATGCGCTGGGTTAGTAAAGCTTCTCGCATCTAAATTCTATACTTGGATTATTATCTAAATAAAACTTAATTTTTATTATCCTTTCTTAGAAAAATAGACTCATAGAAATAACAATTCTATTTTTTGAAGCTTCTATACAAGTTGATGAGCATCACAACTTGACGAGTTTTTTCTTTCATAAAGCTTCCATTTTCATGAATAACAATAATTTAGGGGGAGAGGACATGAAAGATTGGGAAGCGGGCTATTTAGCAGGGATTATAGATGAGGAAGGCTCTATCACACTAACTAGAATGCATCAATGAGAACATCGGCGCCTTGCATTACCATTTCTTCGTCGGATAAAGAGCTTCTTCTATACATTCAAACACTAACTGGTGGAGCCATTAGTAACAAGAAGAATTATAAGCCTGGACTTCACAAGGACTCTTATACATTGTCCATAAAGAACAAAGAGAGTGTGTTGATGATTTTAAAAGAAATTTCCCTCTATCTCAGAATAGATAAAAAAGAAATCGAGCCATATGGATATTGGAACACTACGACAGAGTCACTCCTCGAAATGGAAAGTATACAACAGCTATGTTAAAAGCAAAATTATTATTTGAGGAAGCATTTTTTAACATATAAAAACGGTTAAAGACCTCCTTCTTGTTCACGAACACAAAAAGACTTGCCACATTTGGCAAGTCTTTTAATTAACTAGGTAATATCCACCAAATTATGTATGGTGGAGACGGTGGGACGTGCTTTTCCATGCTTTCGTCATGGCACTGACTATATCTTGAACCTACGTAGTAAGACAGGTCCTTCGGCGTCTTATGCGAAAAATAGATTTACCCGGATCTCCAGGCAGCTTTCCGCATCCTAGTACTGCCCGCTAAGTGGCAGCCTATAAGTCGATACACGGCTGTTGGATTACTCCACATACCGCTCGGCATTGCCTTATCACCATTCGATGACTTAGGTTTCACCGATAAAGCCGAATTTTCACTTGTATGTTACCATACAAGGCGACTATTTACTAATCGAACCCACGTCCAAAGATAACGGCACTTGAACATCTACGAGCGTAGTCGATATATTCGAGTTTCGCTGTTCCTTCTGCCTATCGACGGGCGTCTTGACAGCTAGCCTGATTCATCTCTTCCTTTGTCCCCAGGCGGAGAACTACGGCGTAGCCCACTAAGAGTGAGTCCCTTACCCTACCACATGGGCGATGGAGGGAGGAACCGCTTCAAGCTGTTATTAGGCAGCTAAAGCGAGGTTGTTGTTTTGTTTGCCAGTTATTATTGGCTTTGACGTTTTTGCGAGGACGATCCCCTCGGCTCGCAGCCCAAGCTCGAACTATCCCTGTCGAATCCGTAACGTCCCCATTATAAAAATAGGAATTGGACTCTATGTCCGAAGCTCAGCTACAGTTCTTATTATAACATAATAAGCAAAAAAAGCAACAGCTGTTCGCTTTTCACCCTTTTTGCCGTTCTCTAAATGCACGCTCCACGTCGCGCTTCGCTTCTTTCTTCTTCAAATCTTCCCGCTTATCGAATTTTTTCTTCCCTTTAGCCAGACCAATTAACAGTTTCGCATAGCCGTCTTTTAAGTACATTTTTAGCGGCACAATAGAATAGCCAGCTTCCTTCGTTTCCCCGATCAGCTTATCAATCTGCTTGCGGTGCAGCAGCAGCTTTCTCGTTCTAAGCGGATCATGGTTATAACGGTTCCCTTGTTCATAAGGGCTGATATGCATGTTATATACAAATACTTCCCCTTTTTGTATGCGGGCAAACGCATCTTTCAAATTTACCCGTCCGGCGCGAATTGATTTAATTTCAGTTCCTTGCAGTACAATCCCCGCTTCAAATGTTTCTTCGATAAAAAAATCATGATGCGCCTTTTTGTTTTGCGCGACTACTTTTCCTTCTCCCTTTGGCATCCTTCTTCACCTTCCATTATTCAGTCCGACCCGGCGGCTAAAAAAGCCGCCGGGTACCTATTATCCTTTATTCCGGCGTCTTTTCTTCGCTTGCTTTTTCGGTACGCCTTCATAATACTTGCCGCGTTTTTTCTTTTTGTTCGGCGACTGATTCGTCCACTCACCGCCCGCTCCTTCTTCACTGTTTCCTTGCGGGCCGCTCGCTTTTTGGCTTTTTGATTTTACATTAATCGTTTTGGCCTCCGCAGCTGGACGCTTTCTTATATTTTTCATGCCAACGATTTCAAAGTCAATCGATTGTTCGTCCTTATTGACATCTCTCACCCGAACAGTGATTTGGTCACCGATGCGGAACACATTGCCCGTTCGCTCGCCAATCATAGCAAACTGGCGCTCATCATAACGGTAATAATCATCTGTCATATAAGAAACATGAACTAAACCTTCAATTGTATTTTCCAGTTCAACGAACATACCGAAGTTTGTAACAGAACTGATGATGCCGTCAAATTCTTCCCCAATCTTATCTAGCATAAATTCTGCTTTTTTCAGTTCATCTGTGTCACGCTCTGCTTCTACAGCCCGGCGTTCCATATTTGATGTGTGCTCAGCAATTTCTGGCAGGCGCGCCTCCCACTTTGCTTGTGTTGCTGAGTCGACATGCCTTTCAATTAAATACGTACGGATCAAACGGTGTACAATTAAATCCGGATAACGGCGAATTGGCGAAGTGAAATGAGTATAATAATCCGTTGATAATCCAAAGTGGCCTAAGCTCTCATCAAAGTATTTCGCCTGCTGCATAGAACGAAGCATAACTGTTGAGATGACTACCTCTTCCGGCTTCCCTTGAATCGCTTCCAGCACCTCTTGTAAAGCCCGTGGATGCACAGCGTTTGATGTACCTTTTACAACAAGCCCAAAATTCGTAATAAACTCAAAGAAACGCTGTAATTTATCTTCTTTTGGATCTTCATGGATTCGATAAATGAATGGAACGTCCATCCAATGGAAATGTTCAGCTACTGTTTCATTCGCTGCCAGCATGAACTCTTCAATTAACCGTTCGGCAACGGAGCGTTCACGCAACACGACATCGATTGGTTTGCTGTCTTCATCGACAATGACTTTTGATTCTTTAAAATCAAAGTCAATAGCGCCGCGTTTTTCCCGCTTTCTGCGTAAAATAGCCGCCAGCTCTTCCATATTCTCAAACAACGGCACGAGCGGTTCGTATTTAGCCCGTAGTTCTTCGTCTTTGTCAACGAGAATTTGATTCACATCGTTGTACGTCATTCGCTCTGTCGTCTTAATAACACTTTGGAAGATCTCATGTTTGACCACTTCCCCTGATGGGTTAATCTCCATTTCACACGAGAGCGTCAATCGGTCCACTTTCGGATTCAATGAACAAATGCCGTTGGAAAGACGATGCGGAATCATTGGAATGACGCGGTCAACTAAGTAGACACTTGTTCCCCGCTCATATGCTTCTTCATCAATAGGTGAACCTTCTGTCACATAATAACTGACATCCGCAATGTGAACGCCAAGCTTATAATTGCCATTATCAAGCTTGGTCACGGTAACAGCATCATCTAAATCTTTCGCATCGGCCCCGTCAATCGTTACAATCGTTTGATCACGCAAATCCCGGCGGCCTTCTATATCCTTTTCACTAATTGTTTCCGGTACAGCATGTGCCTGCGCCATTACCTCTTCAGGAAATTCTTGCGGCAGACCATGCTTGTAAATGATCGAAATAATATCAACGCCCGGATCATTTTTATGGCCAAGAATGTTGATGACTTCTCCTTCAGCACTCTTGCGGCCATCAGGATAAGAAGTAATTTTCACGACGACTTTATGGCCCTCAACAGCGCCATGAGCAGCCTCCTTCGGGATAAAAATGTCGCTCGCAAACTTTTTGTCATCCGGAATAACAAATCCAAAATGCTTGCTGTCCGTGTATGTACCGACAATCTCTGTTTTTCCGCGTTCGAGAATGCGAACAACGGTCCCTTCCCGACGTGATCCGCTCGTTTCCGATGTAATCCGTACAAGAGCAATGTCTCCATTTAAAGCCCCGTTCGTTTCATGGGGCGGAATAAAGACATCATCCATCCCCGGCTCTTCTGGTATTAAAAAGGCAAATCCTTTTGAATGACCGGAAATCTTGCCGCGGATTAAGTTCATTTTCTCCGGCAGGCCATAACGATTGGCTCTCGTCCGAACGACTAGCCCCTTTTCTTCCATATAAACAAGGGCTTTTACAAAGTCCTTAAAATCAGCAGAATCTTCAATCTGCATCATTTCTTCCAGCTCTTTCACTGTGAGCGGCTTGTAAGACTCTTCTTTCATATACGTTAACAGCCGATCAACGAGTTCATTTTGCTGATCCATTATATTCCCTCCTCACATTTCATCTTAATCGTTCCAGTCCAGCCTTTCTAAAAAAGCATAAATATCTTCATGAAGCTGCTCTTTTTCTTTATCAATGGTAATTACGTGACCGGACTCTTCATACCATTTTATTTCCTTCATCGTTGATTCAATCTCGTTGTAAATAATGTTAGCACTCTCTGGATTGATCATCTCGTCATGACGGGCTTGAACGATAAAAGCCGGAGCATAGATCATATCGATATTATTGCGTACATCAGATATGAGATTTTGCAGTGCTTTCAACGTATTCATCGGTGTTTTTTTAAATGCTTCTATTTCTTGTTCAATTACCTCTTCCGATTTTCCTTCAAACTTCTTAAATTGGCGAGCGTAATCGATCACACCTTGATACATTACTTGTTCACTTTTGATATACATCGGCGCACACATCGTCACAATTCCTTTGACAGGAACAGTATAGCCTAGCTTTAACGAAAATACCCCGCCGAGCGATAAGCCAGCTACCGCAATTTCAGTGTGTCCTAAACTTTTCAAGTGCTCGTAGCCGTCCATTACATCTTGCCACCAGTCTTGCGGGCCGGTATGGACCAGCTCCTCCGGCGGTACTCCATGGCCTTTATAATGCGGTGCATGTGATGTGTAGCCCTTTTTCTGCAAAAATCGCCCAAGCATTCGCACGTCGGAAGAGTTCCCCGTGAACCCATGAAGCAAAAGCACCGCCCGCTTCCCAGCTTCAAACGTAAATGGTTTCGGCAAACGTAATCTCATAATTAAAAAAACCCCTTTTCTCTAGTATGAACCGTTCCACAGACATTCATTATCATTTTACGAAATAATGTCCTCAGAAACCAGCAAGAGAGCCCAATTCCTTTTAATAAAAAGATTTCGCCGCTCCAATAAAAGATAAGAGACTAACTGCACGATTTCCCTGTAAAAAATTGAGCGGCCCTTTCCTTAATTAAATAATAGGAAAAGACCGCTGTTCGTTATACTTATCCTTCATAGCACGGTTCCAATTCATATTAAATAGAAAGACTTTTAACTGCTCACGCCTGCCCAAAAAATCTTCCATATATTTTGAAGTCTCGGAGCCATTTTTTCTGTTCCATAGAAAGACAATTCAATAAAGATTCCATCAAGCAAACAGTAATAAGCAATGATTAAATCTTCTATGTTCTCTTCACGTATTTCTTTCTTCTCTATTCCCCGTGTAAAAATCGAGCGCAAAATAGCAGACAAGGCTTCCTCCGATAACAAAAACTCTTCATTGACAAGCTCTTTAAGTGACTCTGGCGGAAAGACTACGGCTCTTCTTAGAAAAGTGGTTTTTTCCTCGTCATCTATGTAATCTTGAGCTGTTAATAGCATAATTTGCTTCAATTGCTCTTCAGAAGAAGCGTCCTTTATACTCTCCATCAGCCGCCTTACATCCTCGATATGATTCCATAAAATCTTCTTATAAATCGTCAAAAATATTTCTTCTTTGCTTTTATAATGGTTGTAGATAGACGGCTTTTGAATCCCGACTCCCTTTGCAATCTCTGCTAAGGTCGTTCCCTCATATCCATTTTTAGCAAATAACGCAATCGCTATAGCGATAATCTTATCTTTTGTCATTAGCAGCCTCCGAATCCTTTTCTTTCATTAAGAAAATGATAAACGATTCTCGCTGTTTAGTCTAAGTGTTTCCTTATAAACTTACACAAAAAGCCCTGTCCTTAGTCAATAGAACTAAAAACAGGACTCTTTGTTAACTGAAAGACGGCTGTTCTTGTTTAGAATAAATAATTTTTCCGTCACTTATCGTCATTTCCACTTTCGTATCAAGAATTTCCTCAACGGGCACATCAAAGATATTTCTATCCAAAACCGCAATATCGGCTAATTTTCCGGCTTCGAGCGTTCCTAGCTCATGATCTCTAAATGTACCAAAGGCTGAACCATACGTATAGGCACGCAGAGCCTCAGATACAGTAATTCGCTCATCAGGGCTCCATACATCTTTTCCGCCGCTGTCAATTCTGGAGACTGCCCGGTATATTTGCAGCATCGGATTTAAAGAATCAATCGGAAAGTCTGTCCCTAACGCAAGCTGTGCTCCTGATTTTTGCAGTGTATTAATAATAAAGACATCTTTTTCCCGTTCTTTGCCGATTCGTTCTGTATAAACTCCTCTCTCGGATAGAGCCATGTGATCCGGCTGCATAGAAGCAATTACTCCTAATGAAGCAAAGCGGGAAACATCGTCTCTATTAATCACTTCTATATGTTCAATTGCATGGCGGGAATCTCTTGCTCCATTAATTTTTTGAGCTTCTTCAAAGACATCCAAAGCTAAACGGATAGCTTCATCCCCGATAGCGTGAAAACGAATACTAAATTCCTCTTTATCGGCTGCAACTACCCAATCTTTTAATTGGTCTGAAGGGAAGGCTGCATGTCCGCAAGTGTCCGGCTGGTCCGCATAAGGCTGAAGCATATAAGCAGTCCGGCTCGTCACGACACCGTCAATGAACTGTTTTAATCCAGCAACTCTTAATTTAGCTGATTGATATTTTTCCCGCAGTTGTTTGGCATAGTCAATATCGCCGTCAAGCTGCGGAAAAAGATGCATGCGCACTGTTAATTGGGCATTCTCTTCAAATTCCTGAAAAAGTTCAAAATCATCTAGCTTGCTTAATGTTTCTGTTCCATATAAATTATTGACGGACGTAACTCCGTAACTCGCTGCTTCTTTTAGAAAATTTCTAAATAAACTAGCTTTCTTACCTTTCGGAAGATCGTAAGCATACTCTGTTACCAATGAAGAAGCTTCCTCAATTAATATGCCTGTCGGTTCCCCGTTATCATCTTTTTCAATGGTCCCATAAGATGGATTTTTCGTATCCTTATCAATATTAGCCATCTCTAATGCTTTACTGTTTACCCATGAATAATGCCCTTCCGCATGAAACAACACAACCGGCCGGTCCGGGAATACACGGTCAAGAGAAAAGCGGCTCGGCAGCCCCTTATCCTCCCAGTAGCTCGAATCCCACATAAAGCCAATAACCCAAGGTTCATCTGGATGCTGTTCTGCGTATTGCTGCACCATTTCGACCGCTTCTTCTTCTGAGCGTGCCTCAAAAAGATTGACACATTCCAATGCAAGACTGCCCATCATCGCATGCAAATGAAAATCATGAAAACCAGGCATAATTAATTTGTCTCCATAATCAAGAACTTTAGTTTCTTCTCCGATCAATGACTGGAGCTCTTCCTTGGAGCCTACTGCTGCAATTTTATTATTAACAATGGCGATCGCTTTTGGCTCCGGGTTGCTTTCAAGTCCTGTAAACACAGCATTGCTAATAAGAACAATATCTGCTTTCTTTTGCTTATTCACCATAACGTCTCCTCTTCTTTTTAAGTTATAAATCTAATAATTACTTATTCAACCATTTACATTTCGTATTCTGTTTCCTCAAAATGCAATTCAGGCGGACGCTGCTTGAACATTTTGGTTAGATGCAGGAGATACCCGAACCCAATGAGCAGCCAAATACTCCCCAGAGTCATGGAATGAATGTCTAGCTTCGTCCAAAATAAAGCCGTTGTAGCAGCCCCCATTAACGGGATGAGCATGTATAACAATAGCCCTTTTATTGAACGTTGTTTTTTTCTGATAAAATAATGGACAAAAACCGAAAGATTCACGAATGTAAAAGCAAATAAGGCACCGAAGTTAATAAAGGAAGTAGCTGTCTCTATACTTAAAAACAGAGCGCTCATCGCGATAACAGCAATAATCAATATATTATAGACAGGTGTCTGGAACTTGGCTGAAAGATGGCCGAATATCTTGTTTGGAAGGATATTTTCCCTTCCCATTGCATATAAAATTCGCGCTCCGCTGCCGCCGGATGCGACCGCTGAAGCAATAGCTGCTGTTACAGTTACAGAAAGAAAGAATGCGTTTAAAAAATTCCCTCCGGCATACATGAAAATCTCCACAGCAGCTGACTCAGGATCCTTAAATGCACTAAAGTTTGGGAAGATGGACTGGGCAAAATAAGTAGAAGCGACGAACAACACTCCACCTATCAAGACAATCCCATAAATAGCCTTGGGCATTACTCTTTTTGGATCTTTCGTTTCTTCTGATAAAGTTGTTATGGCGTCAAATCCTAGAAAGCTAAAACATAACAGAGGGACAACCGCTAATAAATTTGAGAACTTAACATCCGGGTCAAAAAACGGAGCAGACGTGAACAGTTCTCCAGTTCCTTTTTCTTCCAATAGTCCTTTAAAGCACAAAATACAGAAAACCACGATAAAGAGAATTTGAAAAAAGACAAGAAGCGCATTCACATTAGCCGCAATCTTAATCCCAAAAATATTGATAGCGGTTACAATTACGATGAAAGAAAGAATGCATACGCCGATAGGAATTGCCGGCAAGTAAGCATTCACAAAAATCCCAAAAAGCAAGGCACTGATCATAGGACTGAATAGGTAATCCAGCAAAATCACCCATCCCACAAGAAAACCAAGTGATGGACTAATCCCTTTTTGCACAAATGTATAAGCTGATCCTGTTATCGGAAACTCCTGAACCATCTTTCCGTAACTATAAGCGGTAAACAGCATGACCATCAAAGCAATCATATAAGCAACTGGTATCATTCCGTGCGTGCTTTCAATGGCAATACCGTATGTTGTAAATACGGTGATTGGAGCCATAAAAGCAATGCCGAATAAAATTACGTGTCGTAAAGTGAGCGATCGTTTTAATGCCGGAGACCCATTCATGGTGAAGCCTTCCCCCCTATGAATACAATTTAAAGAGCTATCTGCTTTTCAAGTTCATTTCTGAACAGAACACTTATCCCAGAACATTTTCTTTCTCTTGATCTTTAATTTTTAATGCTGTCAAACTGGCAAATTCATGGACGAGTGTTGCCGCCAATAAAGACGTAATCTGCGTCGGATCATAAGTAGGCAGCACCTCTACCAAATCAAATCCGATATAATTAAACCCTGTGAGGGAGCGAACCATTTTTAAGGTCTCAAGACTATTGAAACCGCCTACCTCCAATGTTCCAGTTCCAGGAGCACAGGAAGGATCAACAAAGTCAATATCAAATGTTAAAAAGCACGGTGTATCGCCAATAACTTCTTTCATTTGCTTCAGCACACTTTCAAATCCGCGTTCATAAAGCTCAGGAGTCGTGATCACCTGATACCCTAAATCATAACTCGCTTGCATATCACCCGGGTGATTTAATGTTCCCCGGATGCCAATTTGAAACACCTTATCCGGCTGCAGCAGGCCTTCTTCATGCGCCCGGATAAACGGAGAGCCATGCCAATACTTCTCCTCATAGTATGTATCCCATGTATCTGTATGGGAGTCAAAGTGGATCAACGCGACAGGCCCATGTATTTTAGCTGCAGCACGAAGGTTAGCCAGCGTAACAGAATGGTCTCCTCCTAAACCAATAGGAATGATTCCTTGCTTCATCAAATCGACCATCGCGTTTTCGATTAATTCATAGCTGCGATGAATATTATGAGGAATAACTGGCACATCTCCTATATCAATGGCGTTGCACTCATCAAATGGGTATACCTGATGAATCGGATGATAAGGAAAAAGTGTCATTGAGGCCTGACGAATAGCTTGAGGTGCAAAGCGTGCCCCTACACGAAAAGAAGCGGCTGTATCAAAGGGCATGCCTACGATCGCCAGCTTTGCATTTTCTTTTGAGGAAGGCAAACGCATAAACGTGCCAGTCGTACAAAATTCAGGCTTTACATCGGGTGAAAGTGGATATTTCATTTTTATCAGCTCCTATTGTATGAAATGCTACTAACTACCGGTAGTTAGTTTCACTATAAAACCAGCTTCCTAAAAAGTCAAACTATTTTAAACCTTTAAAATAAAATTAAATGAGTACACCTATGCTTTAAAGCGGAAAGCGTATGGATTCGTTTTCCGCTTTGATTGTAACTCTTTTTTACACAATAATTTTTTACATTTCATCCGGCGCTTCAATTCCAAGCAAGGATAAGCCTTTCCTTAAAACTTGTGTGACGGCCGAAACGAAAGCAAGACGGGATTCCTTCTGCTCATCCTCTTGAAGCACCTTTACCTCTGCATAATATTTGTTAAAAGCCTGTGCCAAATCAATAATATGCTTTGCAACTCGTGAAGGATCAAAGGCCGCTGCCGCTTTTTTAATCGTTTCCGGAAATGCCATCAGCAGACCGATCACTTCCCACTCTTGTTCGCCGGACAGTTGAATAGGCATTTCTTTTTCACCATCCCAAGCGGCCTTCCGCAAAATAGAACAGGCTCTTGCATGCGTATATTGTACGTATGGCCCGGTTTCTCCTTCGAACCGTAAAATATCTTCCAGTGAAAAATCAATGTCATTCATCCGGTAATTTTTCAAGTCATTAAAAACAATGGCTCCGACACCAACCTGTCTCGCGACTTCCTCTTTATTCGGCAGGTTAGGATTTTTCAGCTCGATATTCTCTTTGGCAAGCGCAATGGACTCCTGAAGCACTTCTTCAAGTAAAACAACCTGTCCTTTTCTTGTTGACATTTTCTTGCCGTCTTTACGCATCATACCGAACGAAACATGAACCAGATCGTCTGCCCAGTCAAAGCCCAGTTTTTTTAATACCGCTTTTAATTGTTTAAAATGCAGGCTTTGCTCCCCTCCTACGACATAAAGAGCCTTTTCAAAGTTGTACGTTTCTTTACGGTAAAGAGCCGCTGCTAAATCTCTCGTTGCATACAAAGTAGCCCCGTCTGACTTTTTAATTAAGCAAGGAGGAAGATCTTCTTCTTCCAATGAAACGACTTGAGCCTGCTCTGACTCCGTAAGCAGTCCTCTGCTCTCAAGCAAGTCAACAACATGGTCCATTTTGTCATTGTAAAATGCCTCTCCCGCATACGAATCGAAATCAATATTTAGCAGCTTATAAATTCGTGAAAAGTCCTTTAAGGATTCTGCTCTAAACCACTTCCATAGCTTAGCTGCTTCCTCATCACCATCTTCAAGCCGCTTAAACCATTCACGTCCTTCAGCTTCCAGGCGGACGTTCTTTTCTGCTTCTTCGTGAAATTTCACGTACAAAGCGAGCAGTTCCTTAATGGGATTCGCTTTTACTTTCTCTTCATTTCCCCAGTGTTTATACGCTGTAATCAATTTGCCAAATTGAGTTCCCCAATCACCGAGATGGTTAATTTTCACGGGTTTATAGCCGCATTGAGCCAATAAAAGTGCGAGTGACTGGCCGATCACAGTTGAACGAAGATGCCCCATAGAGAACGGCTTGGCAATATTGGGAGAAGACATGTCAATCGCTACTGTCCTTCTCTTTCCGCTGTTTGAAGCGCCGAAGTTTTGTTTTTTTTGTAAAATCTCTTCAAGCACTTGGGCGGTTACTTCTTGTTTATTCAAAAACACATTAAGATAGCCCCCGGCTGCTTCCACTTTCTCAAAAAGCGGGGAATTTATTTTTTGGCTGACCTCTTGTGCAATCAATTGCGGGGACTTCCGCTCAGTTTTTGCCAATGAAAAGCACGGAAACGCCAGATCTCCACGTTCTAGATGCTTTGGCTTTTCAATGAATGGCTCCAAATGATCCATCGTCACCCTCTCCTCTAATGCCTCATACAGAACTTTTGCAAATTCTTTACTGTACATCATCGTCGTTCTCTCCTTTTAATAAAATAAAAAACCCCGTCTCCTCATTAAGAAGAGACGGGGTTTGTATCCCGCGGTACCACTCTCTTTGTTCCATAACAGAACCGGCTTATTTTTAATAACGGGAAATCCCCGGCTTGCCCTATCATGATCTTTTCAGGCAGGCGTCTCAGAAGTGCGGTTCATCAATCGATCTCGATCAGGCTTCCACCAACCCTGATTCGCTGTGTCCCCTCGTTATGATTACTCTCTTCGTCATCGACTTTTACGTGTATAAATTAGATTTTCATCATTTTCCGCTCTTATTTTTTACACAATTGCAAGATCTATGCCAGAGTCTGAAGCCTGCTAAATGCACAAAAAATACTTAGCTATCCATTTTATCTATTCATTTCACAATAATTTATGCACAACAGAATAAAAATCGCGATAAAACTTTTTCACAAAAAATTGGAAATAATTTATAATGTATATTTAAAAGCTTACGTTTTCTTTGATTACTTTGAATCCGTTTTCATGATTCTCTTCTAGTTGGCATGAAAATTGTAAGAATGTTTGGAGATTTCAAAATAAATTTGTAAAAGGGGGAGAAACCTTGAATGAAAACATTCGTCTTAAAAAGTCCTTAAAGTTGTGGCAAGTTGTTATGATCGGTTTGGCCTATATGGCTCCAATGGTCGTGTTCGACACATTTGGGATTGTTTCAGATATCACAGGCGGCCACGTGCCTGCCGCTTACTTTATTGCTTTGGCAGGGATGCTGTTCACAGCAGCCAGCTATGGAAAGCTTGTTAAAGTCTTTCCTTCAGCCGGTTCAGCCTATACGTATACTCAAAAAGCCATTAGTCCTCATCTCGGGTTTTTGGTCGGTTGGTCTTCACTGCTGGATTATTTATTTTTGCCAATGGTCAACGCTTTACTGACTAAACTTTATTTGAATGCTTTATTTCCAGCGGTGCCTTCGTGGATATGGGTAGTCGGTTTTGTCGGACTAGTCACGCTAATCAACTTGCGCGGCATTAATATCCTTGCTAATTTCAATACACTCTTTGTTCTCATACAAATTGCCATTATGGCCGTATTTGTGTTTCTTGTGATCAAGGGTCTTAACAGCGGCACAGGAACTGGACAACTATTAACTTCTCAGCCTTTCTTTAACGACAGCATGGAAGTAGGAGCTCTCATTGCCGGAGCAACCATTCTCTGCTTTTCTTTTCTAGGGTTTGACGCAGTCACCACTCTCTCAGAAGAAACCCCTGATGCAGGAAAAACGATTCCAAAAGCAATTTTCTTTACAGCGCTTTGGGGAGGCATTATTTTCATTTTTACTTCTTACTTTATTCAAGTATTTTTCCCGGACAACTCAAGATTTAACGACCCAGAAGCGGCTCTCCCTGAAATCGCTTTATACGTCGGGGGCGCTTTATTTCAATCAATCTTTCTTGGCATTACGTTCGTCAATACACTCGCCTCTGGACTCGCCTCTACAGCGAGCGTGTCACGGCTTTTGTATGTTATGGGAAGAGATAATGTTTTTCCGAAAAAATGGTTCGGGTATGTTCACCCTACATGGCGTACGCCGATGTTTAATATTATGATTGCAGCAATCGTTTCTTTATCAGCGATCTTTCTTGATCTTGTTACGGCCACCTCACTGATTAATTTTGGCGCCTTAATCGCCTTCACATTCGTTAACTTATCTGTTATTAGCTACTTTGTTATTCATAAGAAACAGCATAAAACGGTCAAAGGGTTTATTAACTATTTGGTCATGCCGCTCATCGGAGCAGCGATTGTTGGTGTGCTGTGGGTGAACTTGGATATTCATTCTCTAACATTAGGGATCGTCTGGGCCCTCATCGGCTTTTCCTACTTGTTGTATATAACTAAAGGGTTCCGGCAACAACCGCCTCAGTTTGCTGATGAACAAACTGAGATTGCAGAAGAGGTCATTGCTCCAAAAGCGGGAAATGATAAATAAAATAGTATTTTAAAATAAAAAAGGGCTGTCCTAAAAAACGGTAAAACCGATTTCCGGGACAGCTCTCTTTACATTATAGACCAAAATAAGATACGGCAATAGTTAGAGCAAAAAATAAAATAGCTAATACAACCGTCACACGGTGTAATACTAAGTCGATTCCACGAGCTTTCTGTTTACCAAAAAGCTGTTCTGCTCCACCTGAAATAGCTCCAGACAACCCGGCGCTTTTTCCTGACTGCAGCAGCACCACAATAATTAACGCAATAGACACAATCACAAGAAGAGTCAATAACAAAGTGTGCATCGTTCTACCTCCATAAACGAACATACGAATAACCTAACTCTAACATAAAATAACTAAAAAGTGAACAAATTAGCAAAAGGAAATCAAGAAGGGGTCAGTCTTCCACCGCTTTAAAGCAGTGGGAGACTGACCCCCTTATACTTATTTCTTTAAGTTATAGAATGTTTTGCTGCCAAGATATTGAGCAAGCTCCCCAAGCTGGTCTTCGATACGAAGAAGTTGGTTGTATTTAGCGACGCGGTCTGTTCTAGATGGTGCGCCTGTTTTAATTTGTCCTGCATTTGTTGCAACGGCAATATCAGCGATGGTTGCGTCTTCTGTTTCACCAGAGCGGTGAGAAATCACAGCTGTGTAACCAGCGCGTTTCGCCATTTCGATTGCATCAAATGTTTCCGTTAATGTACCAATTTGGTTCACTTTAATAAGGATGGCATTGCCGACGCCTTGCTCGATTCCTTGAGAAAGTTTTGCTGTGTTCGTTACGAACAAGTCATCACCAACAAGCTGCACTTTGCTGCCGATGCGTTCAGTCAGCATTTTGTGGCCTTCCCAGTCATTTTCATCTAATCCATCTTCAATTGAAATGATTGGATATTTAGAAACCATTTCTTCATACCAATCGACCATTTCTGCAGAAGTTTTTACGACCCCTTCTCCGCTCAAATGGTACTTGCCGTCTTCTTTGTTATAAAACTCAGAAGAAGCAGCATCCATCGCTAACTTCACTTGTTCACCAGGCGTGTAGCCTGCTTTTTCAATCGCTTCAATGATCGTTTGCAGAGCTTCTTCGTTTGATTTCAAGTTCGGAGCAAATCCGCCTTCGTCACCTACTGCTGTATTTAAGCCTTTTTCTTTTAGAACGGCTTTTAAGCTATGGAAGATCTCTGCTCCCATGCGCAGAGCTTCTCTGAAGCTTTCCGCTCCCACTGGCATAACCATAAATTCTTGAATATCAACGTTGTTATCAGCGTGCTCACCGCCATTTAAGATGTTCATCATCGGTACTGGCAATTGTTTTGCATTGACACCGCCAAGGTATTCATATAAATGAACGCCAAGGAAATCAGCAGCAGCATGCGCAACAGCCATAGATACACCTAGAATAGCATTGGCACCGAGTTTGCCTTTGTTATCTGTTCCGTCTAATTCAATCATGGCACGGTCAATGCCGATTTGATCCAGTACTTCAAAGCTGCCGACAAGTTCTGGCGCAATGACTTCATTTACATTTTCAACTGCTTTTAATACACCTTTGCCAAGGTAACGGCTTTTGTCACCATCGCGCAATTCAACTGCTTCATATTCTCCAGTAGAAGCACCAGATGGCACGAGCGCTCTTCCGAAAGCGCCGGATTGTGTGTAAACTTCTACTTCCACTGTTGGATTTCCACGGGAATCTAATACTTCGCGTGCATAGATATCAGTAATAATTGGCATAAAAATTCTCTCCTTTTGATAAAACCTTTATTTTTTTATTAAAGATGTTCCAGTCATTTCTGCTGGCTTCTCTATTTTTAACAGATCAAGCATCGTTGGCGCTAAGTCACCAAGAATACCGCCTTCGCGCAGTTCAACCTCTTTCTTTGTGACAATAACCGGCACCGGATTCGTCGTATGAGCTGTCATCGGCTCTCCTTCTAACGTAACGACTTCATCAGCATTTCCGTGGTCCGCAGTAATAATGGCCGCTCCGCCTTTAGAAATGATTAGATCTACAATGCGGCCCAAACACTCATCGACTGTTTCCACCGCTTTAATCGTTGGCTGTAACAGCCCCGAGTGCCCCACCATGTCCGGGTTGGCAAAGTTTAAAATAATTGCATCCTGACGGTCATTTTGAATTTCATCTAACAACGCTTCCGTTACTTCATAAGCGCTCATTTCCGGCTGTAAGTCGTAGGTAGCGACTTTCGGAGAATTAATTAAAATCCGTTTCTCTCCAGAAAACTCTTTTTCTCTGCCGCCGCTCATAAAGAAAGTAACGTGGGGATATTTCTCCGTTTCGGCAATACGCAGCTGATTTAAGCCATGTGCAGACAATACTTCCCCAATGGTATTTGTTAAATCTACACTATCAAAAGCAATATCGCCTTTAACGGTCACACTATAAGGGGTCATGCAAACGAAATAAAGGTTTTTCGGCAGCAGCTCACCACGGTCGAATCCTTCAAATTCTTCATTTGTAAATACATTTGATAGTTGAATCGCCCGATCAGGACGGAAATTAAAAAAGATGATGGCGTCGTTGTCCTGCACTTTCGCCACCGGATGATTTGCTTCATTCGTTATGACAGCCGGAACGACAAATTCATCGTAAATGCCGTTTGCATAGGACTCCTCCACCACTTCTAGCGGGTCTTTAAAGAACGGTGCTTCGTTGTATACCATTGCACGGTATGTTTTTTCTACCCGATCCCAGCGCTTGTCACGGTCCATCGCATAATAGCGGCCAGAAATAGTAGCAAATTGGCCAACACCGTATTCCTTCATTTTTTCGAGCGTTTCTTCAATATAGCCTTTCGCTGTTTGCGGACCGACGTCGCGGCCATCTAAGAAGGCATGAACATATACCTTCTCCAGCCCCTCTTGTGCTGCGAGCTTCAATAAAGCAAATAAATGCTCAATATGGCTATGAACCCCGCCATCGGACAGCAAGCCAAACAAGTGAAGAGCGGATCCATTCTGCTTCGCATGTTGAATCGCTTTTAAAAAGGCCTCATTTTTGAAAAACTCTTTTTCACGAAGCGAAATGTTAATACGGGTTAAGTTCTGATAAACAATGCGGCCGGCACCAATGTTTAAATGCCCTACCTCAGAGTTTCCCATTTGACCCTCTGGCAGACCTACTGCTTCACCGCTCGCTGTTAACGTCGAGTGGGGAAACTGCTCCCAATAGCGGTCAAAGTTTGGCTTTTTTGCCTGGGCTACTGCATTTCCTTTCGTTTCACCCCGGCAGGCAAAGCCATCCAAAATAATCAATGCAGCAGGTGATTTAGCCATGATTAACGGCCTCCAATAACTGAAGGAATGAAGCTGGTTCCAAGCTGGCTCCTCCTACAAGCGCTCCGTCAATATCAGATTGAGCGATAAATTCACTAATATTATTCGGCTTCACGCTGCCTCCGTACTGGATACGCAGGCTGTCTGCTGCTTCTTGCGAGAATTGCTTTGCTACTGTTTGACGAATGTGAGCACACACTTCATTCGCATCTTCTGCTGTCGAAGATTTTCCTGTTCCAATAGCCCAAATTGGTTCATAGGCAATAACCGTTTCCCCTGCTTGTTCTGCCGTAAGGCCGGCCAACGCTTTTTCAACCTGGCTTGCAACAAAACGATTCGTGTCGCCACTTTCACGTTGTTCAAGCGTTTCACCGCAGCATACGATTGGCGTCATTCCAGCTTTAAAAGCAGCCAGTACTTTTTTATTCACCGTTTCATCCGTTTCATTGAACATTTCACGGCGCTCAGAGTGGCCAATAATGACATACTTGACGCCAAGATCCGCCAGAGCTTTCGGACTGATTTCTCCGGTAAACGCCCCGCTTTCTTCAAAATGCATCGTCTGCGCTCCAATGTGAACGTCAGAATCCTGCACCGTCTGTACAAGCTCTTGTAAAAACAAAGCAGGAGCACAAATAACACTATCCACGATGAGAGCATCTGGCACACGATTTTTTACTTCTAGAGCAAAGCTTTTTGCTTCCTCTGCTGTTTTGTGCATTTTCCAGTTGCCTGCAATAATCGGTTTGCGCATAAAGCTTCATCCTTTCTATTTTTCATGGATTTTACTTATCATCTAAGGCGACAATGCCCGGAAGCTGCTTCCCTTCCATAAATTCAAGAGAAGCACCGCCGCCTGTTGAGATATGGCTCATCTTATCAGCCAGATTGAACTTTTCAACTGCTGCTGCAGAATCTCCACCGCCAATGACTGAATATGTATCTTCCGCTTCAGCAAGAGCTTCGGCGACTGCCTTCGTTCCTTCAGCGAACTTGTCCATTTCGAACACACCCATCGGTCCATTCCAGATCACAAGCTTAGATGAGTTGATAGCTGCTTGATAGAGACTGCTCGTTTTTGGACCAATATCGAGCGCCATCCAATCAGCCGGAATGTCTTCGATGTCGACGATCTTCGCTTCGGCATCTTCAGAAAACTTATCGGCAACGACAGCATCGATCGGCATGAGAAATGCAACACCTTTGTCTTCTGCTTTCTTCATAAATTGCTTGGCCAATTCAATTTTATCTTCTTCGAGCAGTGACTTTCCGATTTCATAGCCTTTTGCTTTAATGAACGTGAAAGCAAGCCCGCCGCCGATAATTAAATTGTCCACTTTATCAAGCAAGTGATCAATGACATCAATTTTATCTTTTACTTTAGCGCCGCCGATAATAGCTGTAAATGGACGCTCTGGATTCGACAGGGCTTTTCCAAGCACATCTAGCTCTTTTTCCATCAAAAAGCCGGCTGCCGATGGCAAATGATGAGCAATCCCTTCTGTAGAGGCATGAGCACGATGAGCAGCGCCAAACGCATCATTGACATAAAGGTCAGCAAGCGCAGCAAATTGTTTTGCTAGTTCTTCGTCGTTTTTTTCTTCTCCTGGATAGAAACGAACATTTTCAAGCAGCAGCACATCGCCGTCTTTCATTTCAGCTATTTCCTTTTGAACGGCTTCGCCGAAAGCTTCATCCACTTTTTTCACTTCTTTGCCGAAAAGTTGGGATAAGTGGGCTGCCACAGGTGTTAAGCGCAATTCTTCTTTTACCTCACCTTTCGGACGGCCAAGATGACTTGCTAAAATGACTTTTGCGCCTTGATCAGACAAATATTGAATGGTTGGAAGCGCTGCCCGGATACGTGTATCGTCTGTTACGACACCGTCCTTCATCGGTACGTTAAAGTCCACACGGCAAAATACGCGCTTGCCCTTCACATCCAAATCTTTCATCGTCTTTTTGTTCATCTAAAAAGGTCCTCCCTCTTCAATAGAAAAGTAAAATAAAAAGGAGGGGGATCTTTTCCCCGCTCCCCTTTCATCCCACTTACATTATAGATGTTGGGTTACCATTTTCCAATAAAGATATCGAAAAATATAACACATTTTATTATTAGTATCACACTATTTAAATTATAAACCCTTTTGTGCAATATAATCAACGAGATCGACAACCCGGTTAGAATAACCTGTTTCATTGTCGTACCAAGACAACACCTTCACCATGTTATCTTCCAATACCATTGTAGATAAGGCATCAATCGTAGAAGATGCTGGATTTCCGTTGTAATCACTTGAAACGAGCGGCTCTTCACTATAGGCAAGAATACCTTTTAATTCGCCTTCTGCTGCTGCTTTTAACACGTCATTCACTTCTTCTGCTGTTGTGTTCACATTCAACTCAGCTACTAAATCAACAACAGATACGTTAGGAGTCGGTACACGCATCGCCATTCCGTTTAATTTGCCTTTTAGCTCCGGCAAAACAAGTGAAACAGCTTTTGCAGCTCCTGTCGTTGTTGGAATAATGTTTTCTGCTGCAGCCCGCGCACGACGGTAATCCTTATGAGGCAAATCTAGAATTTGCTGATCATTTGTATAGGAGTGAACGGTCGTCATCATACCGCGCACAATGCCGAATTTATCGTTCAAGACTTTAGCAAATGGAGCTAGACAGTTCGTTGTACAAGAAGCATTGGAAATTACATGATGGTTGGCCGGATCGTATTGATCTTGGTTTACACCCATCACAATGGTGATATCTTCATTTTTGGCTGGCGCTGAAATTACCACTTTTTTCGCACCCGCTTCTAAATGTTTCGCCGCATCTTCGCGCTTTGTGAAACGGCCAGTTGATTCGACGACGACTTCTACGCCAAGTTCTCCCCAAGGAAGAAGGGCTGGATCACGTTCAGCCGTTACTTTTACCCGTTTGTCACCAACGAGGATATATTCTCCTTCGACACTGATCTCCTCTTCCAATGTACCATGCACGGAATCATATTTTAAAAGATGAGCCAGCATCTCCGCATCCGTTAAATCATTGACCGCTACAATTTCTATGTTAGGATTTTTCAATGCTGCCCGAAAGACAACGCGTCCGATTCGTCCAAATCCATTAATACCAACTTTTACTGTCATGTAAATCGCTCCTTCTTGAAATTTTAAAGTTTTTTATAGTTAGCAGCTTTTAAACAATTGTTCAGCTAGCAGGACTCACTCAACAACTGTTCGGCTGCTGCTTCATCCGTAATGAGTACTGTCATTTTCGGGGCTCCCCGCAAATAAGAGCGGATCGCTTTTCCCTTCGATGCTCCACCAGCGACTGCGATGACGTCATGAGCTGACACAAGGTCATCGAGCTGTAAGCCGATCGTCGACACACGATGGACAATCTGCCCTGCTTCATTAAAATAATAGCCGAACGCCTCTGCCGTCGCCTTTCCATCTTTAATTTTCTGGAATTCCTCTTCAGGCGTATTGCGGCGTTGTGCCATTGCAATCGCCTCTCCTACACCATGAAGGACAAGGGTAGAGGATTTAATCAGCTGAAGCACCTCATTAATCGTCGGTTCTTTCAAAATGGATTCGTGGGTTTCACGGCTAATCTGATCAGGGGCATACAGCAATCGGTGTTTGCCGCCAGTATTCGCTGCCATTTTTGCTACAATGGAATTTGCCTGGTTTAATAGATCTTCACCGAGCCCTCCTCTTGCTGGTACAAATACAACTTCTTTTCCATCAGCAAAATCCTTCGTCATCGCCTCTGCTGCTTCCAGCGTCGTTGTTCCTCCTGTTACTGCGATGATATTCTTTGCCAATAGACGCTGTTTTATACTATTTGCGCAAGCTTTGCCAAGTTCTTTCTTTACCCAGGAAGACTGATCGCTGTCCCCATGAACGATGGTGACCTCATCCAAACCAAATTGCTCTTTCAGCCGCTCTTCCATCGTATGTATACCCTTTATCATGCCCATCAATTCATGCAATTCTTCAAGAACAGAGACCCCTTCTTCTGTTAAGATCATGCCAGTGGTCTTGTAGTCGATTAAGCGTTGTTTTTTTAAGAATTCCACTTCTGATCTAAGAGTTCGCTCTGTGAATCCCAGCGACTGAGCTAAAATTCTCCTGCCAATTGGTTGAGACAAGCGAATTGACTGCAAAATTTCATATCTTTTTTGTAAGACATCAAGCAAATCCGGTACGATTTTCTTTTGGATATCAATCAGTGTTTGCATCTAAAATCCCTCATTTGCAAAGGGTCATTTTTTGTCCCTATTTTAAAAAACGCGTCCCACTTAATCTAAAAAAATAAATCCCTGTTACAAAAATCATTTTAACAGGGAGAATAATGAAAAGCAATCGATATGAATTTTTCCTAATGGAATACTTCGACAAGTCTAGGAATCCAATTTCATTTTAATGGTTGGATAATCTACGTGTCCAAACTGAATTATTTCTTCATCCATTTCAACGACTGGAATCATCAATCCATATTTCTCCGTCAACTCGTCACTTTCATCAATGTTGATTTCATGAATATGAAATGCTACTTCTTCTTGAACAAGCTCTAACGTGCGCTTTGCCTCTTCACAAAGGGAGCATTGAGCTCGTGTATAAAAATAAACTTCTTTCATTCATTCGTTCCTCAATTCTCAATCATATCTTTTTCTTTTAGAAGAAGAAGGAATAAAGAGCTGATCACGATACTTAGCCACCGTTCTTCTAGATACCTTCCAGCCTTCTTCCTTTAGAAGATTGCTAATTTCCTGATCGGAAAGCGGCTTTTTCTTATCTTCTCCATTAACAAGTTCGGTAATTTTTGATTTTACCTGAGCGGCAGAGGCCGTCTCTTCTGTTCCTCCCCCTCCCGATAGACCTGCAGGGAAAAACGTCTTTAACTCATAAGTACCATAAGGTGTCTGCATATATTTTCCGCGTACCGCCCGGCTGACCGTCGATTCATGAATCTCCAGCTCATCCGCAATCTCCTTCATAGTCAGCGGCTGCAGACGGCTCGGGCCGTAGAAGAAAAAGTCTTTTTGTTTTTCAACAATCTTTAATCCAACACGCTGAATCGTTCTTTTGCGTTGCTCTAGACTCTTCAATAACCAGAGATAATCTTTATGCTTATCTTTCATAAATTCTTTTAGCTGGTCATCCTTGTGACTGGCTAGTTCATCAAAATAGTCTTTTTGAAAAACGATTTTCGGCATCTCATCTTCAAGCAAGTGCACTTCAATTGAATCGTTTTTTAGAATCACAGTCAAATCCGGACGAACATACGTCGGTTGTTCATAATGAAAACGAGAGCCGGGCTTCGGATTTAGCTTTTGAATAAAATCAGCTGCTTCTTGAATTTCTTTTACATCCACACCTAGCTTTTTAGCGACGACACGCCAATTTTTCTCAGCAAATTCAACAAAATAATGCTGAATAATATCCGGTACGATCGTTGGAACGTCTTCCATTCGTTCAAGCTGCAACAGCAGACAATCTTGCAAATTGATTGCACCGACGCCAGCGGGTTCTAATTCACGAATAAATTGAAGAACCTCTGCTACTGTTTCTTCTTGACAGCGGCACATCTGAGAAGTTTCTTCCACCGTTATCGACATGTAGCCGTTTTCGTCCATATTATATAATAAAAAATCAAGGATTCGTCTTTGTTCAGCACTCATCTGGACGAGTGAAAGCTGCATCCTTAAATAATCTGTAAGTGTCTGGGAGTGATCAGCTATATGCTCAACCCAGTTTTTATCATCCTTTTTCTCGATTCTCCCTTTGCGGGTGCTCGCTTTCTCCTTTGACTGAAGCGCTTTCATTTCCGATACTTCCAATTGGATAAATGGATTTTCCATTGTCTTTGCTTCTAAAAATTCGGTTAACTCCTGGGCAGAGTATTGCAGCAAAGCAATTGCTTGTGTTAATTCCTGGGTCATCGCGAGTTTCATCGTTTGCTGCTGCCAAAGTCCGGGCTTCAAATGCATACTCAAGTTCCTCTCCCCCTTCCTACTCTATTATACAACAGGATCAAAATTTGAGAATGAAAATTTAGAATTTTTCACTCATTATATTAGGCAGGGTAGGAAAATAATAACAGAGCTTATAGGCAAATCGTCATTATATTGCGGTTTCTAACCGCTGAACTCGTTAAGAACAACAAAAAGAAAAAACCTTGAAATTTTATAAAGAGAAAACTAGCAGCCTGGAAGTTCTATAATAAAAATACAAATTATATACTGGTTAGTAAATTCAAAGAAAGGAAATAACGGATTTATAGAGGAAGCACTGCCCTCGTTCTATTTGAATATTTCTGTTTGATTGTCCTCTCAATCGGCCATAATGGAGAAGCATGCATTCAAAATTGCTTTCCCTGCTGAGGGCTGCCTTGAATACTTACTGAAGATAAAAAAACCCCATAGCATGTAACTAAAAGTTACAAATACTATGGAGCAGCGTTTTTCATACGCCCTCGGCAGGAATCGAACCCACATCTTAAGAACCGGAATCTCACGTGCTATCCGTTGCACCACGAGGGCTTAATCAGTACATTTCAAAATTATAGCGGAAAACTCGCATAAATGCAATCATTATTTGAAAATTTTTCACAAAAGTGAGCTTGCTTGCTTTTCTTGCGGGTTTAGCAGGAATTCAAGTGGGTATAATAGAAATCTATGAAGAAGAATCATTTTCCATATAAGCCATATTATTTGACCTTTATTGACCATCAATGTATGATACTACTACATAAGAGTTTCTAACTATTTCATTTTTGAGGAGGAAAGAAAATGAATTTAATCCCTACAGTTATTGAACAAACAAATCGCGGAGAGCGTGCTTATGACATTTACTCACGCTTGTTAAAAGACCGCATTATTATGCTTGGAAGCGGAATTGATGACAATGTAGCCAATTCCATCGTGTCACAATTGTTATTCCTTGAAGCGGAAAATCCCGAAAAAGATATCTCCATCTACATTAACAGCCCAGGCGGAAGCATTACAGCTGGTATGGCGATCTACGATACAATCCAGTTTATCAAGCCAGATGTACAGACAATCTGTATCGGTATGGCAGCTTCTATGGGGGCTTTCTTGCTCGCAGCTGGTGCGAAAGGCAAACGCTATGCTTTGCCAAACAGTGAGGTCATGATCCATCAGCCGCTTGGAGGGGCTCAAGGACAAGCAACAGAAATTGAAATTGCTGCGAAGCGCATTCTCTTCTTGCGTGACAAGTTAAATCAAATTTTAGCTGATCGTACAGGACAGCCACTTGAAGTAATCGCAAGAGATACAGACCGCGATAACTTTATGACGGCTGAGCGCGCACTTGAATACGGATTAATTGACAAAATCTTAACACGCAACGAACTACCTGAGAAATAAAATTGAAAAGGGCTGTTCTATAGCCAGCACATCGCTGGTTCTGGAGCAGCCCTTTTACTTTTATAGATAGTATGTAAGGAATATCGGGCTTTGTACAGCCATACAGCAAAAACGTTGCACATCGCCCGTCGTTTTCAATAGTTGCCTTCTTTTTCAACAAACTCAAGTAGTGTGTTCATCGCTTCTTCTTCATCACGGCCATCAATTGATAAAGTAACCGTACAGCCGCGATTAATCGCCAAGCTCATAATGCCCATAATACTCTTGGCATTGACTTTTTTTCCTTCTTTTTCAAGGTGAATTTCTGAAGCAAAACGATTTGCCTCCTGAACAAATAAAGCAGCTGGACGAGCTTGCAGTCCTGTTTTTAATTGAACTTCCGTTGTTTTTTCAATCATGGTTCTCTCCTCTTTCATTATTTATTTATTGGTTCACTAGCCCGAAGTTTTTCAGCAATTTCATCAATTTTGCGGAGCCGGTGATTAATGCCAGATTTACTAATAGCTGAGCCTGAAACCATTTCACAAAGCTCTTTCAAGGTAACATCTTGGTGAGCTACGCGCAATTCTGCAATTTCACGTAATTTATCAGGTAATATATCTAAACCGACAGATGCCTCAATAAAACGGATATTTTCTACTTGGCGCAGAGCCGCACCAATTGTTTTATTTAAGTTAGCCGTTTCACAATTGACAAGACGATTAACAGAGTTGCGCATATCTCTTACGATACGGACATCCTCGAAGCGAAGCAAGGCGCTATGGGCTCCCACAACGTTAAGAAACTCCGTAATTTTTTCAGCTTCCTTTAAATAAGTGATAAACCCTTTTTTACGTTCAAGTGTTTTACTATTTAAGTCAAAGCTGTTCATTAGTTCGCACAAGGCATCATTATGCTCTTTATAAAGCGAAAAAATCTCCAAATGGTAGGAAGATGTTTCTGGATTATTAACGGATCCACCTGCTAAAAATGCTCCGCGAAGATAAGAACGCCGACAGCATTTTTTTTCAATTAAAGAAGAAGATATATTATGAACGAAAGAAAATGAATTTTCAATAATCGCTAAATCCTCAAGAATCTCGCGTGCCCTTTCTTTCAAACGCACGATATAGATATTATTTTTTTTCAATCTCATTTTCTTGCGCACCAGTAATTCTACTTCTACCTCATAGTTTTTCTTTAATAGTACATAAATTCTCCTGGCAATCGCTGCGTTTTCTGTCTGAATATTGACAACAAGGAGACGATTGGAGAAAGAAAGAGAGCCATTCATACGAATGAGTGCCGAAAGCTCGGCTTTGGCACAGCAATCTTTCACCTCAAGCATCGTTAGTTCTTTCTTTGTTTCAGAAGCAAATGACACCTACGCCACCTTCTTCCATTTATTTTTTATCCCGAATAAGCTGATAAAGTATCTCAGAGACTTTGTTTGTGTTATGACGAATGACACCGCCTTCTCGAATCGCAATTTCATCGAAAATTACGTTCAATCCGAGCGATTTTAATAAATCCACATCATAAAAGACTGGCTTAGCCATTTCTTCTTTGTATTTCTCCTGAATGTGCTCCGGGATCGGCTCATTGTTAACTAAGATCGTATCAATAAAAGCACAGGACATATGATCATAAATGGCTTTTACATGATCACTCGCTGTAAAATCAAGCGTTTCACCAGCCTGTGTCATTAAATTGCAAATATAGACTTTCTTTGCAGCTGAACGGCAAACTTCTTCTCCAATTTGCGGAACGAGCAAATTAGGTAAAATGCTTGTGTATAAGCTGCCAGGACCGACGACAATTAAGTCGGCCTCTCTAATGGCCCGAATGGTTTCAGGCAAAGGCTGAATATTCTCAGGCGTTAAAAATACCCGCTTAATCCGCTTGCCGGAATACGGAATTTTCGATTCACCTGACACAATCGTACCATCTTCCATTTCTGCGTGGAGCACAACGCTTTGATTCGCTGCTGGCAAGACTTTGCCGCGTACATTCAATACTTTGCTCATTTCCTGTACAGCATGAACGAAATCCCCGGTAATGGATGTTAACGCCGCAATCATCAAGTTTCCGAGTGAATGCCCTGATAATTCATTCTTCGTACTGAAACGATGCTGAAATAACGTTTCCACAAGCGGCTCGACATCTGACAGAGCCGCCAGCACATTGCGTATGTCTCCTGGAGGAGGAATATTCAACTCATCACGCAGCCGTCCAGAGCTGCCGCCATCATCCGCTACCGTAACGATAGCCGTTAAATCGACGGGATGCTTTTTCAAACCGCGTAAAAGAACGGACAGCCCGGTTCCACCGCCAATAATGACGACTCTCTTTTCTTGTTTCGTTCTCATATTTTTTGAACCGTTCTTTTATTAATATCCCGATGAGTAATCCGAGTTTGATAATCATTAGCAAAATAATGACCAAGATACTCAGCTAAAGCGACAGAACGATGCTGGCCGCCTGTGCATCCAATGGCTATGACAAGCTGCGACTTGCCTTCCATCTTGTAATGGGGCAGCATAAAGGAAAGCAAATCAATGACTTTTTCAAGGAACTTTTGAGTATCGTTCCATTTCAGCACGTAGCTGGATACATCTTCTTCAAGTCCGGTATGTGGACGCAAATGATCGATGTAGTGCGGGTTAGGCAAAAAACGAACATCAAAAACAAGATCGGCATCAATCGGCAGACCATATTTAAAGCCGAAGGACATCACATTTACAGTAAAAACAGATTTCTTATTAAGAGAAAACTCACTTAAGATTTTCTCACGTAATTCCTTTGGTTTCATGGAAGAGGTATTATAAGTAATGTGAGCCCGGCCTTTTAAGTCTTCTAAAAGAGCGCGCTCCTGCTGGATGCCATCTAGCGGAAGTCCCGTCGGTGACAGTGGATGAGAGCGCCGCGTTTCTTTGTAACGACGCACCAATACAGAATCCTCAGCATCCAAAAATAACAACTTAGGGACAACCCAGGACATCTCAGCGGCTTCATCTAGCGCTTGGAAAAGATGGTCAAAAAATTCCCGTCCGCGCATATCCATAACGACCGCTACTTTGTTCATTTGGTTGCCGGAGTCTTTCATTAGCTCTAAAAATTTAGGAAGCAGCGTTGGCGGCAAATTATCAACACAGTAAAATCCGAGATCTTCAAAGCTTTGAATAGCTACTGTTTTCCCCGCCCCGGACATTCCCGTAATGATAACTAGTCGCATTTCATTTCCCGCTTTATTGCTCATTCACATTTCTCCTCTCTCTTCTAGCGGTTATGTCTGCTCTTTCTTGGCATACATTCTTCTATTAGTTCGGATCAAGCCGGTAGGAAAGCAGCTTAAAATCAGGCGTATATGTAAAAGCTCCATAAATGACCCCGGTGCCATGTACCATGTATTCTAAAATGTGCCGGTCGCCTTCCGCCATTGGCAGTTCTTTTATTTTTTCAACCGGATGCCATTCCAGCTGGCCTTCTTCACATTCCTTGATCGATACACCATCACTTTCCTGAGCAAAAAATGTAAACATCATCCACTCAGAAACAATGTCATCGCCGTCTTTAATAATAAATGTAAAAATACCTTTTACAGCCGGTCGGCGCAAGTAAATGCCCGTCTCTTCTCTATATTCACGGATAACAGCATCGCGGATCGATTCTCCTGGCTCCATTTTCCCACCCGGAGCGACCCACCAGTTGCGGCGAGGCTTTTGTAGAAGCAGGACCTTATCGTCTTTCAACAACAAACAGTTCGTTACACGTTGCACATTCTTTCACCTCCGGGTAAGCTTGAACTTCAAAAGAAACCAGATTATTCGTCTCTTCTTTCATTCTTATTATTATACTATGTTCACTCCATTGATCTCAATGCTGTGTTCCTTCAAGAAAGCATTTCATCTCTGAAAATAAAGGATAATCTAACAAAACGAGGATACGATTGATACCGTAACCTTTCTGCTCACTGAAACACTAAAAAAAGAGGCTATTCCATAGCGGCGATTCAGACGGCTATGTAAGCCGCAGAAGTCAGTGCCGATCATCGGAACAACCTCGTCAAAAGGGATATGATTAAATATAGGGGGTGTATCAGATTACTGAATTAATGTACCATATTTTTATTTCAGCTTCATTACGAGTCGATTAACAGTCTGTTAAACTTATGCCTCTACCCCTAATTCTTCTTTTAATTCTTCGACAAAATGTTGAGCAGCTTGAGCTGCAATACTTCCATCCCCGGTTGCCGTCACAATTTGACGAAGTGTTTTTTCACGTACGTCACCTGCTGCAAAGATGCCTGGAATACTTGTTTCCATTTGCTCATTTGTCACAATGTAGCCGGCTTCATTCGTAATACCAAGGTTTAAGAACGGTTTAGAAAGCGGCAGCATGCCTACATAGATGAACACACCATCAGCAGGAAATTCCCGTTCCTCACCGTTTTCAGTAGAGACAAGTGTAACACTGCCAACTTTTCCATCCTTCTCATTGACTTCTTTTACTGTGTGATTCCAGATAAAATCAACTTTTTCGTTTTTAAATGCCCGGTCTTGCAAAATCTTTTGAGCACGAAGCTCATCACGACGGTGAACAATCGTCACATTTTTGGCAAAGCGCGTTAAATACGTTCCTTCTTCAACAGCTGAATCACCACCGCCGACAACAACAAGATCTTTTTCTTTAAAGAACGCACCGTCACAAACCGCACAATAAGAAACACCGCGGCCAGTTAGTTCTTTTTCACCAGGAACGCCAAGTTTTTTCCATTCTGCCCCTGTTGTAATGATAACCGAACGGCCTTTAAAGTCTTTGGCACCTGCTTTGATAGTTTTGTATTCTTTACCATCCACAATTTCTTTAATATCGCCATAGGCATATTCAGCGCCGAACTTTTTCGCATGTTCAAACATTTTCGTGGACAAATCCGGACCAAGAATGTGATCATATCCAGGATAATTCTCCACTTCCTCTGTGTTTGCCATTTGTCCTCCCGGCACGCCGCGCTCAATCATTAACGTAGAAAGATTCGCACGTGATGTATAAACAGCGGCTGTCATTCCCGCCGGTCCTGCGCCGATAATGATGACATCATAAATTTTATCTTCTGCCGTCAAAACTAGCCACTCCTTTTCCTTCGGTACTATATAGATACCCTAAAACGTATCAATTATTCTCCTCTTTATCCTAATCAATTAAGGGCTTTTCGTCTATTTTTCTGCTCACTATAATCGTTCACGTACATACTTGATGTACTTTTGCAATGTTGAAAGAGAAAGGTTATATTTTTCCGCCAGGCTTGTCTGTGATTTCTTTTCACCGCGGAGCTTATGCCACATATATTCTGTAGCCGCGGCAAAGGCCTCACTGTTTTTTAAACGCGTCTGTTCCTCAGCCAATTCACCAAAAACTGTAAACCACAGCATCAATAAGCCGGCTTCCTCCGTGCCAATTGGCTGAAATCTTTTGTAGAGAGCTAGGGCTGTTTCGTGGCCTAACCGGATGCGGGCCTCTTCCTTCAGTTTTGTATCTACTGGCATGCCGAGCACATCAGCTAAATAGATTTTTTCACGAAAAGCGAGTGTTTCAATATCACAAAAATCAGAATGTCCCATTACCTTCTTGTGATCATCCGTGACAGAAAGCAAGAAGATACCGAAAAGACGCTCTTCTTCATATTCACTATTCATTCTCTTTACTATAGAAGATGGCTGATGTTCATGGCCCAGATGCTCTGTTTTTTTAGTCGCCCACGGCTCTTGACCTGCTTTCTCCGGGCTTATTCGCAACATTTGCTTCCAAGCCTTCTCTGCCGCTTCCTGCCGGCCAGAAAAATAAGCTGAATGCGAAAGCCAATAATAAAAAGCCGGCTCGCCTTCAAAACCACTTTTATGGAGCTTCTTCAACCAGCGATAAGCATCTTCATACTGGCCGATTAAAGCAAATGTAACACCGAGCTTAAATTGCTGTTCTGGCAACAGCGGATACGTCTTCCGCAGTAGATCTACCAACTGTCTCAGCAGACCATATTGTTTTTCATAAAAGAAAAACACGGCTAAGTTGCATAAAGCATGCAAATTTCCGGGATTCTTTTCTAGCACGTTCTCCAACACTTGATGCGCTTTTTCGATCT
This sequence comes from Pseudobacillus wudalianchiensis, assembly GCF_001685015.1. GTDB lineage: Bacteria > Bacillota > Bacilli > Bacillales > Domibacillaceae > Pseudobacillus > Pseudobacillus wudalianchiensis. The sequence continues at coordinate 527,431 of NZ_MAYT01000012.1, read as the reverse complement.
CACCAAGATAAAAATGAGCAAGAGCCAGGTTGTTATGAGCAGGCCAAAAATCCGGATGCTTGGCAATTAATCCTTCTAGACGATCAATCGCCTTTTCGAAACTGCCTCCTTCAAGTAAATAGCGGGCCTCTTCCTGCAAAACGATTAGCTCATCCTGCTCCTCTAATTCAGCGAAATCTTCCTCACTATCGAGTTCGATTAAATCTAACAGCTCCTCGGCATCTTCAGAGAACTCACCTGTTTCGTCCTGCTCTAAATAGGCTTTTGCATGCTTAAATGCTTCTTTAAATAAACCGAGATGAGCATAATTATTAGCTAAAAAATAATGGCATTCGCTAATGAGCGGATCTAAATCATCCAACACAAAATGCAGCAAGCCATTTGATTGTTCAAAATTTCCAAGTTCTGTCTCTACCACTGCTAATTGACAGGCAATCATGGGCTCCATCGGCTCCAAATCCATAGCCCGTGACAAATACTTTTTCGCTTTTGGCAATTCTCTCTTTCGCAGCGCTTTTAACCCTTTTGTATAGTAATACTCACCTGTCGGCAAAAAAGAGATAACCTTTCCCTTTTCCTTCCGTAACTTTGAGTGTTTTGTCATGAAAGTCCTCCGAGCATTGTTAATTAACCTATTGAGTATATCATAGATATCGAAGGCTCGTTAATATAAAAGCGATCTTTTTAAACCACGGGCAGCAGAGATACTCTAGACTTTGTTCGTCGCTCCAGTCTAGTTGTCCACGATATCGGCTCTTTGGTCGTTACTCAAGCTCGGTTTCCACGAAAAAAGCCGCCTTAAAGTCTTCTTTTCTCAACTTCAAGACAGCTTATCTCATTATTTCCCTTTTTCTTCATGGCGCTTGGCTAACACACCAAGAACGTCCGCGAGCTCCACTTCCTGTTCACGAAGGAGAACGAGCAAGTGATACAACAAATCAGCTGCTTCCCACTGCAGCTCGTCTTTGTCGCGGTTTTTAGCCGCAATAATGACTTCTGCTGCTTCCTCGCCGACTTTTTTTAGGATTTTATCGACCCCTTTTTCAAACAAGTATGTCGTATAAGCTCCTTCAGGACGAGTCTGCTCTCTGTCAGCGATAACTTCCTCTAATTTATGCAAAATCGTGTACGGCAGCATCCCTGTTTGTTCGCCATACAAAGAATTCTCAAAGCAGCTTGTCGTTCCGAGATGACAAGCAGGCCCCTGTGGTTTAACGAGTACGACGAGCGCATCTTGGTCGCAGTCATACTTGATGTTCACGACCTTCTGTGTATTTCCGCTCGTTTCTCCTTTATGCCAAAGCTCTTGACGTGAACGGCTGAAAAACCAAGTTTCTCCGCTGTCTATCGTGCGTTGAAGCGAATCTTTGTTCATATAAGCAAGTGTCAGTACTTCATATGTAGTTGCGTCTTGAACGACGGCAGGCACTAGCCCTTTTTCATCAAATCGAATTTCTTCTACGGTTATACTCATCTCATATTCACTCCCCGAGCTTTTAAAAAGTTCTTCACTTCACTGACACTGGTCTCCTTATAGTGGAAAATAGAAGCAGCCAATGCCGCATCTGCCAATCCTTCTGTGAATACCTCGAAAAAGTGCTGCGCTTCACCAGCTCCGCCAGAAGCAATGACTGGAACGGAGACTGCTTCACTGATTGCCTTTGTCAGGGCAAGATCAAAACCTCTTTTTTCACCATCCCTATCCATGCTTGTCAATAAAATTTCACCGGCTCCCCGCTCGACAGCTTCCTGTGCCCAGCTGATCACTTCCCGATCTGTTTTCTGGCGTCCACCATGTGTATAAACCCGCCATGAACCAAGTGCTTCATCCCACTTTGCATCGATCGCAATGACAATACACTGCGTACCGAAATAATCGGCACCAATTGTGATTAACTCCGGATTAAGAACAGCGGCTGTATTTAAGGATACTTTATCAGCACCTGCACGCAAAATACGTTTCATGTCCTCAAGTGAGTTAATACCGCCTCCAACGGTAAAAGGAATAGCAAGCTGCGAAGCCACATCTTGAACTACTTCCACCATCGTTTTCCGTCCTTCATGGGAAGCAGAAATATCAAGAAATACTAATTCGTCTGCTCCTTGTTCGTCATATACTTTAGCAAGTTCAACTGGATCTCCGGCATCCCGCAATTCAACAAACTGAATACCTTTTACAACGCGGCCATCCTTCACATCAAGACAGGGCACAATCCGTTTTGTAATCATACGGTTTCCGCCTCCTTCAGCGCCTCACGAACAGTGAACTGGCCCGTATAAATAGCTTTACCCACAATGGCGCCACTGACACCCTCCTGCTCATAACGTTTGATTTTTCTTAAATCTTCAAGCGAGCTGACGCCGCCAGAAGCGATGACACGTTTTCCAGTTACGCGGGCTAGCTCGGCTACTGCTTCGATGTTAGGCCCCGCAAGCATTCCATCAGTAGCAATATCGGTAAAAATAAAGGTTTCTGCCCCTGCTTCCGCAAGTTCCTTGCCTAAGTCTGCCGCTTTTAAAGAAGACGTTTCAATCCAGCCATGTGTCGCAACAAAACCATCTTTCGCATCAAGGCCAATGGCGATTTGGCTGCCAAACTTCTTAAGCCACTGCTTAACGAGTTCTGTTTCTGAAACAGCAAGACTGCCGATAATAACTCGGTCTATCCCATTGTCCAAATAGTGGCGAATATCTTCCTCGGTGCGAATGCCGCCTCCAATTTGCACTTTTGTCTGAAGCTTTTGTGCTGCCTCAATGACGAACCGATCGTTAATCCGCCGGCCGTCTTTTGCGCCGTCCAGATCAACCATATGAATCCATTCTGCTCCTTCTTCTACAAATGACTTTGCCATGTCAAAAGGAGAATCACCGTATACTGTTTCCTGATTGTAGTCTCCTTGCTTTAAGCGAACACATTTGCCGCCGCGCATATCAATGGCCGGGTAGATCGTAAAACTCATAAAATCGCCTCCGATTGTTCCATTGCTTTTACAAAATTCGTTAATAGCTGCATGCCGACCCGGCTGCTCTTCTCAGGATGAAACTGCATGCCGAATACATTATCCCTTCCGACAACAGCCGGAATCTCCACACTATAAACCGTACTAGCAAGCAGTGCTTCTTTATCCATCCTATCTACATAATAAGAATGAACAAAATAGACAAAACCCTCTTCTACAGCGTGAAGCACAGGTGATTCCTGATGGAAAGTCAGTTGATTCCAACCCATATGCGGCACTTTCACTCTATCATCCTGATCAATAGGAATACGCACAACTCGTCCTTTTAACAAGCCAAGTCCTTGTGTCCGTCCATTTTCTTCACTTTCTTGAAACAACAGCTGCATGCCAAGACAAATACCTAAAAGCGGACGGCCGCTCTCTACATAGGCATGGAGAAATTCATCCAGCTTTTTCTCTTTCAATAATGTCATCGCATCTCTGAACGATCCCACTCCCGGTAAAATCAAACCTCTCGTTTCGTTCAGCTCTTCAGCAGAATCGCTAATAATATAAGGAACGCCTATGCGCTCGAGCGCCTTGCTGACGCTAAATAAATTGCCCATTCCATAATCAACGATGCCGATCATTTACAACATTCCTTTCGTCGACGGCACGCCTTTAACACGCGGGTCAATGAAAGTTGCTTCATCTAACGCTCGAGCAAGTGCTTTAAAAACGGCTTCGATCATATGGTGTGTATTGCTGCCATAGTGAATGATGACATGAAGATTCATTCTTGCTTCCAAAGCAAGCTTCCACAGAAACTCATGAACAAGCTCTGTATCAAACGTGCCAACCTTCTGTGCTGGAAACTCCCCGCGCATCTCAAAATGCGGACGATTACTTAAGTCGACTACGACTTGGGCAAGTGTCTCATCCATAGGAACAAAGGCATTTCCGTAACGCTTGATCCCCTTTTTATCACCAAGAGCTTCTTTCAAGGCAAGCCCAAGACAAATCCCAATATCCTCTGTCGTGTGATGATCATCTATCTCTACATCTCCGTCTGCTTTAACCGTTAAATCAAACTGGCCATGCTTTGTGAATAAATCTAGCATATGATCCATAAATGGCACACCAGTTTGGATATTTGCCTGGCCCTCACCATCTATAGAAAAAGCAAGCTGGATTTTTGTTTCGTTCGTGTTGCGGTTTAGTTCTGTCATCCGGTTACTCAATTGGGCCACTCCTTCTTCTGCTCATTTTTGACATTCTTTCATGCTATTTTATTTTTCTTGCTTCTACCGCCCGTGCATGGGCTTCTAGCCCCTCCAGCCGGGCAAATGCGGCAATTTTATCGACATTCTCATTAAAAGCCTGCTCGCTATACATGATTAAACTTGATTTCTTCATAAAATCGTCCACGTTTAACGGTGATGAAAAGCGAGCTGTTCCATTCGTTGGCAACACATGGTTAGGTCCGGCAAAATAATCACCAATCGGTTCGGAACTAAAGCGGCCGATGAAAATAGCTCCTGCATGGCGAATTCTTTCTACGACATTCATCGCATTTTCTGTCATGACTTCTAAATGCTCCGGCGCCAGCTGATTCACAACATCAATCGCTTCCTGTATATCTCTTGTAACATAAATTGCTCCATAGTGTTCGATCGCTTTTCGGGCAATCGCTTCCCGCGGAAGACCGGCAAGCTGTCTTTCAACTTCTGCGGCCGTTTCCTCTGCTAATCTTTGCGAAGGAGTCACTAGCACACTGCTTGCCCGTGTATCATGCTCTGCCTGTGATAGTAAATCGGCGGCAATCTCTACCGGCCGGGCACTCTCATCTGCAAGAACCGCAATCTCACTTGGACCGGCAATCATATCAATGTCCACATCTCCAAACACTTCTCGTTTAGCCAACGCGACATAAATATTGCCAGGTCCAGTAATTTTATCAACCGGCCGAATCGTCTCTGTTCCATAAGCAAGGGCTGCTATTGCCTGAGCACCGCCGACTTTATAGATTTCTTCTACCCCGGCAATATCGGCAGCGACGAGAACGCCGGCAGGCAGACGGCCATCAGGACCCGGTGGTGAAACCATCACGATTCGCTTCACTCCCGCAACCTTTGCTGGCAGAACATTCATCAGGACAGACGATGGATAGGCTGCTGTCCCCCCTGGCACATAGACACCCGCTGAGTCAAGCGGCGTCATTTTCTGGCCGAGCATCGTCCCATTTTGATCTGTGTACGTCCATGTTTCCCGCAGCTGCTTTTGATGAAAAGTAAAAATATTTTCAGCTGCTTCTTTGATCACCTGGGTTATATGCTCTGGAAACTCGCTATAAGCTTCCTCAATTTCCGCCTGTGTTACCCGCATGCTATCTAATTCCGCTTGATCAAACAGCTTCGTATAAGTAAAGAGGGCAGCGTCGCCGTCTGACCGAACTGCCTGTATAATCTTTTGAACAGCGGCACGCTGTTCATCTGTACCGCTATCGACAGAACGCTTTAATGATAATTCTGGTGTCACGCTTTGAATTTTCATCTCTTTCACACTGCCTTTTCTGCAATAATCTCTGACAGCCGGCTGACAAGTTGTCCGATTTCCTTATCCTTTAAGCGATAGCTAGCCTGATTGACAATTAATCGAGAGGTAATATCTACAATTGTTTCATATTCAACAAGGCCATTTTCCTTTAATGTCCGGCCTGTTGAGACAATATCGACGATGCGGTCGGCAAGGCCAATCATCGGGGCAAGCTCGATAGAACCGTTCAGCTTAATAATCTCAACCTGCTCTCCTTTTTCCCGAAAATACGAGGAAGCGACGTTAGGGTATTTCGTTGCCACTTTCGGTGCTACTTCATCCACAGACGTATTCGGCAATCCGGCAACCGCCAAGTAACATGGGCTGATTTTCAAATCAATCAGTTCATACACATCTCTTTCTTCTTCAAGAAGCACGTCTTTCCCTGCAATCCCCAAATCTGCAACCCCATATTCTACGTAGGTAGCAACGTCCATTGGTTTGGCTAGAAAAAAGCGTAGATTTTCTTCCGGCACTTCAATAATGAGCCTACGCGAATCATCAAGATCCGGCGGCAGCTGATAACCAGCTTTACGAAGCAGGTCAGCTGCTTCTTCAAAGATCCGTCCTTTTGGCATCGCAATCGTTAACATCGCTCTTAAAACTCCCTTCCGCTTGCTGCTTTTCCTACGAAAAACGAAACACTTTTACATGATTCCGTAAATCGGTCCACATCTTCTACACCCGCTACATCCTGCAGAAGAACCGCCTCTCCAGCTTCTCGGCGCTTCTTAGCCTCTTGAATAGCTTCTAACCGCCTTTCGTTGCTAAACAATATGCAATGCACTTTTTCTTCTTCTGCTAATTGTTCGAGAGCGCTAAGCAGCACGTCCACTCGAAGCCCAAAGCCTGTAGCACTTGCCGGACGGCCGAACTTTTCAAGCAGCTGATCATAACGACCTCCATTGCCAACCGGTGTACCGGCTCCATCCACGTATACTTCAAATACTAGTCCTGTATAGTAGCTCATATGGCTGACGAGCGGTAAATCAAATTTAATATACTCCGCGACCCCATACTCCTGAAGTCTTTCATATAAGTTACGTAATTCAGCAATCGCTTCGCTGCCTGCTCCACCTTCAATTAAATTAGCGGCTCCTTCTAGACAACTTAGCTCGCCCGATAAATCAAGAAAACGAAGAAGCCGTTGCTGATCGATAGAAGAAAGGGCAAGACTTTTCACATGTTCACGATAGCCGACATAATTTTTTTCATATAAAAAGCGGCGTAAATGCTCAGCCCGTTCTTCAGTGCCGAGAATTTGCCGGAACAATTCATCTGTAAAACGAATATGTCCGAGAGAGATCCGAAAACGTTCGATGCCTGTTTTCTTTAAAATCGATGCAAGCAAAGCAATAATCTCTGCATCAGCACTAACGGTCTGGTCACCGATCATTTCTATTCCAATTTGTTCAAACTCGGCGGCTCTTCCGCCTTCACGCTGTTGCGCCCGATAAACGTTCGCTGAATAAGCCAGACGCAGCGGAACACGTTCCTTTAATAACTTCGACGCTGCTACCCGTGCAATCGGCGTTGTCATATCCGGCCGAAGCACAAGTGTGTTTCCCTGCTGGTCAAGCAATTTAAACAGCTGGCGATCAAGAATAGCCGAGGCTTCTCCAATTGTTTCATGGTACTCTAATGCAGGCGTTTCAATAAAACGGTATCCCCAGCTTCTCATTTCCCTTTCTGCTGCTTCTTTTAACTTCCGTTTCGTTTCATATATGTGAGGGAGGGTGTCCCGCATCCCGACAGGTTTTTCAAACATTAACAGCTTCGACATGATCTATCACCCGATTATCTGTGTATTTCACGCAGCATGCTTTAGTTCGCTAATATGCTAACATGATGAAGTATTTACAAGTAGTGTAACGTTTCTGACAATTCTAGTCAAGAAAAATAAGAGGGTGAACGCTGCGGCAAACTACTGTCTTTTCTTAAAAAGAAAGGGACACTGAAACAGCGTACATTCCCTTTTCATCTATGCAAGAATAATGGACAACGTTTGTTTTATCGTTTCCTAAAGAAAGAAAAACGTTCCGGCTGCCGAAACGTTTTTTAGCTTATGTTTATTATTAAATTTTAACAGGTTCTCTTTTTTCTTTGATTTGCATCGGATTGCCGCCGGCGAATGCTCCGGGAGGCACATCGCGATGAACGAGCGTTGCGGCAGAAATAACCGCGCCATCGCCAATTGTCACTCCAGGAAGAATCAGACTGTTAGCGCCAATCATTACGTTATCACCGATTATAACTTCTCCAAGACGGTACTCTTCAATTAAATACTCATGAGCAAGAATTACCGTATTGTAGCCAATAATCGTATTGCGGCCGATTGAAATCAGTTCCGGAAACATAATGTCTGGCACCACTTTATAAGCGAGCGCTGTTTGCTCACCAATTTTCATCCCAAGAAATGTGCGATACAAGCTGTTTTTTACTTTCATGAACGGGACAAACCGGCCAATTTCAATAATGGCTGTATTTTTAAATGTTTTCCAAAACGAGACGGTTTTATAAATGTTCCAGAGCGAATTAGCTCCTTCTGTTTTATACCGTTTCGTCTTTCTCACTTTTCGGATACCCCAATCTTGAGGATGTCTAAAAGATCCGGCATCGCCTCAAGCATGTAATCTGGATCGAATGATTGCAAGAAACCTTTTCCTTTCACAGACCAAGCTACACCAGCGGTTAACGTACCGGCATTTTTCCCGCCTTCGATGTCATGGAAGTTATCGCCGATCATCATCGCTTCCTCCGGCTTGGAGCCGACCTCCTGTAATGCCTTTAATAACGGTTCAGGGTGCGGCTTTGGATGAGTCACGTCATCGAGAGCGACAATTGTATCGAAAAACGGATATAAATTCGTCAATTTAAGACCTTTGATCACGGTATCTCTAAGTTTTGTGGAAACGATTGCGAGCTTAAAGTTATTTTCTTTTAATGTACGGATTGTTTCAAAAACGCCGGTAAACTCAGTAACGAGCATGTCATGATTTTCAAGATTAAATTTTCGATAGCGAGCGATCATCTCTTCTGTACGTTCTGCATCAATACCAGAAAACGTCTCAACGAGTGTCGGTCCCATAAACGGGTAAACATCTTCACGTTTATATTGATCCGGAAAATAGTGATTGAGTGTATGCAAGAACGAAGAAATGATTAATTCATTTGTATTAATAAGCGTTCCATCTAAGTCAAACAGCAATGTTGTAATTTTCGTCATGATAATTTTGCTTCCTTTCTTTGAACCAATTCAGCTGGCTTCCATAGCGACGACACAGCAAGTGTTAGTAAAATAGCGGTGATTAACCGAATTAAAAATAGCGCTAGTAAAGGCCATCCGGTAATGCCAAGGGGCATAAAGATGACTGTATCTTCCACGACCGCATGGCACGCGACTAGAAAAATCATCGCCAATGTAACATCCCGGCTGCTTACCCCGTCCTCTCTTACCGCTTGAATCATCACCGCGGAACCAAGGGCAAGACCAAAAAGCAAGCCTGATGCCAGTGTCATAGATGTATTTTCTTTCATTCCGAGCAGGCGAGTGACAGGCGCCATCCACCGGGAAAAAGCGTCCAGCCACTTTAAGTCTTTTAAAACTTGAATAGCGAGCATGAGCGGCATAACGATCAAAGCAAGCTGAAAAATTCCGTATCCTGCTTTTTCAAGACCAAGCATGAATATTTGTCCCCAGCCATCTGGATCAGCCTGAAGCGGCGGAGCCATGCCATATTGCGCTATTCCACTGCCGCCGTGCCAAACTAAATTGATGATGATGGCTGATACACAGGCAAGACCTAATCTTACCGCCAAAATAACAGGCAGCTTTACGCCGACACGGGCAGCAACACTGGATTCAATAAATAAATTATGTGAAAAGGACAGCATTACAGCTAAAATAAATACTTCTTTCACTGATAAATCCAATGATAGAATGGCACCAATCGCTGCATATAAATTTAGGAAATTACCGAGCACAAGCGGGATAGAGGCATCGCCTGACAATCCAAATATCCGCATGACCGGACTAATAGCCTCCATCACCCATGGTAATATTGGTGTGTATTGCAATAACGTTACAATAAGAGTGATCGGAAAAATAATTTTACCGAGCAGCCACGTTGTTTTAACCCCTGAAAGCAAACCATTTCGCAATGTTTTCCCCATATTATCCCCTGTTCCTTTCATCGTCATTCGTTTACTGCGCTGTTATAAGGCAGCTGTTCCTTTTTTTGTCTGCGGCGAATGACTAAGATTGCGATAGCTGTCGCCAGAAGGACGAGCGAAATCACTTGAGCAATCCTCAGTGAATCTGTCAGCATCAAACTGTCTGTTCGCATCCCTTCAATAAAGAAACGGCCGATTGAGTACCAGATCACATAAGATAAAAATAGCTCTCCCCGTTTTAAGTTCACTTTCCGCAAGCTTAACAGCAAAATAAACCCAACAAAATTCCAGATCGATTCATAGAGAAAGGTCGGATGATAATAATGACCATCTATATACATTTGATTGATAATGAATTCAGGCAAATGCAGGTTTTCTAAAAAAGAGCGTGTCACTTCCCCGCCGTGTGCCTCTTGATTCATAAAGTTCCCCCAACGGCCAATCGCCTGCCCTAAAATAATGCTTGGAGCAGCAATATCGGCCAGTTTCCAGAACGAAATGTGCTTCATTTTTGAGAAGACAATGGTGGTTGTGACAGCACCGATTAACGCACCGTGAATGGCAATTCCGCCATTCCAGATTTTAATGATGTCTCCTGGATGTTGAGAATAGTATCCCCATTCAAATAACACGTAATAAATGCGTGCCGAAATAATGGCGATCGGAATCGCCCAAATGAGTAGATCGGCAAATGTATCTTTAGGCAAGCCGAGACGGTCGCCTTCTTTGACAGCTAAATAAAAACCGAGTGCAATGCCAAAGCCAATAATTAGGCCATACCAGTGAACCTGGATCGGCCCAATGGCAATAGCAATCGGATCAAGTGGATAGCCTTCCATTCTCTTTCCCCTTTCTGCTCGTCATCCTCTCTTATATAAAATCAGTGTCGCGTTCGCTGATGACATTTGCTAACTTGTCTGTAAATTCCTTCGCCGTATTAATACCAAGACGTTTTAAACGGAAGTTCATTGCTGCTACTTCGATAATAACGGCAATGTTTCTTCCGGGACGTACAGGAAGGGTAATTTTAGTGATTTCGGTATCAATGATTTTTAATTTATCTTCTTCAATGCCCAGCCGGTCGTATTGTTTTTTAGAATTCCATAGCTCCAAATGAACATTGAGCGTAATTCTTTTTGTACTTCTAATCGCGCTAGCGCCAAACAAGGTCATAATATTAATAATACCAAGTCCCCGGATCTCCAGTAAATGCTCGATCAGCTCCGGCGCACTGCCGACAAGCGTATCATTATCTTCCTGACGAATCTCTACACAGTCATCCGCAACGAGGCGATGCCCTCTTTTTACAAGATCAAGAGCCGCCTCACTTTTACCGACGCCGCTTTGTCCAGTAATCAGCACCCCTACGCCATAAATATCAACGAGAACGCCGTGAACGGCGGTTGTCGGTGCCAGCATTTTTTCCAAATAATTTGTCAGTTTGCTCGACAGTCTCGTTGTTGTCAATTTTGATTTCATCACGGGTACTGCATGCCGTTCAGAAGCTTCAATTAATTCTTCCGGTACTTCCAGTTCACGGGAAATAACAATCGCCGGTGTCCTGTCGTCACAGAGCCTTTCCATTCTTTCTAATTTTTCATCGGAACGAAGTTTTTGAAAAAAAGTCAGCTCTGTCATCCCAAGCAGCTGAACCCGTTCTTTCGGATAATAATCAAAAAAGCCGGCAAGCTCAAGGCCCGGACGAGAAAGATCGCTCGTTGTGATTGGACGATGAATGCCGTCTTCACCGCTAACAAGTTCTAAATCAAGATTTTCCAGCAAATCAGATGTACGCACTTTAGCCACTGTTTTTCCTCCTCATCATGGCAATCTTTTTCTATTGTAACATTTTTACCGGTGCCAATTAAAATGAAGAATAAGAAATTTTACTGTCGAGCCGTGAATGTGCCCTTTTTCTTTACTATTTGGTATGTATAAATTGAGAAAACAAGCAGGAGGAAAAGCATATGAAAATCATAATTGATGCAGGTCACGGTTACTCAACACCTGGCAAAAGAACACCGGACGGCATGCGAGAATTTGAATTCAACCGCGATGTCGCGCTCCTACTAAGAAAAAAGCTAGAGGGAAAAGGAGCAAGCGTGGGGTTTTCTCACTCCGATCAAGTGGACGTGCCTCTGGGGGAGAGAGTATCTAAAGCAAACCGCTGGAAAGCCGACCTTTTCTTATCCATTCACGCAAACGCTTATGGAGATGGCTGGAACGAGGCTCATGGCATTGAAACCTTCATTCACTCTTCACGTCCAAAACAGGCAGAGGCTGTAGAGAAAGCGATTCAGCAGCGCCTCGTAACTCTCACCGGCCGCAAAAACCGCGGCGTAAAAACGGCCAACTTTTATATCCTGCGGAAAACTCTCATGCCAGCTGTATTAATTGAAGCGGGGTTTATGACGAACAAGGAAGAAGCACAACTGCTGCGAACGGGAGCTTACCGAGAGTTATGCGCTCAAGCCATCACAGAAGCGATCGAAAGCATTTATCCATTGCCCGCTAGGTAAAAGGAGGAGGCTCTCATTGTATATGAGAGCCTCCTCCTTTTTACTATCAAATCAAGCACAAACAGCATTATTTATCTTTCTTTAAGAACGTTACTTGTAAAATAAGATTCACCAATGCCATCACGACAGCAATGAACAAGGCCATTCCAAAGCCGGAAATATCAAAAGCTGACCTCATAATGCTGTCAGTTAATAGCAGTGTGATGGCATTGATTACAAATAAGAAAAGACCCAATGTTAAAAAGGTAATCGGTAAGGTAAAAAGAATAAGCAGCGGCCGGACGATCATATTTAAAATCGATAAAATGATACTAGCAATGACGGCCGACGAAAAGCTATCTACATGCAGCCCTGAGAAATAGCCGGAAATGGCAATAAACAAGACCGCATTAATTAAAATGCCAATGATCCAATTCATTACAATCACTCACCTTCAAAGATAGAAGGCGGTTCACTTTCTTTGTCATTGTGGTTTTCATGAAAAGCTGTTGTTTTAACAGAAACAGATCCGGTTTTCGTTTCTGCCTCAATCACAACTTGCCCAAGCGCTTCTTTTTCACTTTCAAAGCGGACAAGCTTTTGAACCATTTCTTCTTTTTCAATTACTTTTTTCATGCCGGATTCCGGAAGCTGCAAGGAGCCGAGATTCGTACGCAGTATTCCTTTCATCGCCATATGATCAGGTACATATACTTCAATATTCCCTGTCACAGCCTGTGCTTTTACCGTATGAGCTGCATCAGATTTCAAATCACAGAGCACGTTGCCGTTAAAGGATTTAATTTCGGTATAGCCGACGGAGCCGACCACGTGAACCGCTCCGTTAAAGGAACTGGCTTCTACTTTTCTGCCTTCACAATCGATAAAGTAGATTTGTCCATTGCCTGTTTCTCCTTCAAATTCTCCAACCTTCGATCCTTTAATTTCAATTTTACCGTTTGCTGTCTTCACTTCTAAATTTTGAACGTCTAAATCACGCATATTGAATGAGCCATTAAACAGCTTAACAGAGATGTCCTTTACAGCCGCTTCCGGCACATATAAAACCGTATCCACTTTCATTAACTTCAAGCCAACTGAAAAGGAAAGTTTGTCTTCACGGGCATAAAAGACGCTATTCTTAATAAATGATTCACGTGCTTCATCTTCATTATCAGCACCATACATCTTAACGTAGCACTCCGCCTTTACACCGCTTCCCTGCCAAGGCTTAATCGTAAAGCTGCCACTTGCTGTTTCTGCCTTGATGCGTTGTGGCGAAAAATCATTTTCTTGGAATGTATGCGAAAATTCCACTGTTTTCCCGAGTGGAAACTCGAAGTCTTTCAGTTTTTGCACAGCGGACTGAACAAACTGAAACAGCTTATCCTTCGGCTGGCTGGAGGAACCGGTTGATTGATCGCTTTGTTTTTCCCAGCTGCCGCTCAATTTTTGTCCAAAGCTGACAAGCTCATCAAAGAAATGATCTTTGCGTTCTTTGCGTGCCTGCTGAGCCGGCTCTTTATCGAGCGCCTCTAGTAAGGTCAAACCTTCACTTGCTGAAATCAAACCTGCTTCTACCATTTCTAAAATTCTTTTTTTCTCTTCGTTCATTTCAGGCACTCCATTCATTAAGAATTGGCTTTCTGTTCATTCTTACGAAGATAGAAAGAAAAAGTTTCATCCTTTTCAGAGGCTGATAGCAAACGTTTGCCATCAGCCTGATCGGGTGGAAAAGAGAGTTTGCTTTCCTTCTTAGCTTTCCGTATAGTGCTCCCTTTCTCGTTCACGCGCTAACACTCTATGCAAGTAATGGCCGGTGTATGACCCTTTTGTTTCCGCTACTTCCTCCGGTGTACCGGCTGCCACGATCGTGCCGCCTTTATCGCCGCCCTCTGGCCCTAGATCAATAATATAGTCAGCCGTCTTAATGACATCGAGATTGTGTTCGATGACTAATACCGTGTCGCCGTTCTCGACGAGGCGCTGCAGCACAGTCAAAAGACGAGCAATGTCATCTACGTGCAGGCCGGTTGTCGGCTCATCTAAAATATAAAATGAGCGTCCTGTCGAGCGGCGATGAAGCTCGGAAGCAAGCTTAACACGCTGTGCTTCCCCTCCCGACAACGTCGTCGCCGGTTGTCCAAGCGTGATATAACCAAGGCCAACGTCAGCGATTGTTTGCAGCTTGCGTTTAATTTTAGGAATGTTTTCAAAGAACTCAAGGGCGTCCTCCACGGTCATAGCGAGAACATCAGCAATGTTCTTCCCTTTATATTTTACCTCCAGTGTTTCGCGGTTATAACGCTTGCCATGGCAAACTTCACACGGCACGTACACGTCCGGCAAGAAGTGCATCTCGATTTTGATAATGCCGTCCCCGCGGCATGCTTCACAACGGCCGCCTTTGACATTAAAGCTGAACCGGCCTTTTTTGTAGCCCCGAACTTTCGCTTCATTTGTCGTAGCAAACACTTCCCGTATATCATCAAATACGCCCGTATACGTAGCCGGGTTAGAACGCGGTGTCCGTCCGATTGGCGACTGATCGATATCAATCACTTTATCCAGATGCTCAATTCCTTTAATTGTTCCATGATTACCCGGCTTTTGTTTAGAACGCTGCAGCTTTTGAGCGAGTGTTTTATAGAGAATGTCATTAATTAATGTACTTTTTCCTGATCCTGATACACCGGTAACCGCAATAAACGTACCGAGTGGAAATTTCACTTTTACGTTACGCAAGTTATTCTCTTTCGCGCCCGTTATTTCAACCCAGCGTCCATCTGGTTGACGGCGTTCCGCTGGCAGCGGGATATATTTTTTCCCCGATAAATACTGGCCGGTCAAGGAAGCGGGATCGTTCATGACCTCTTCTGGCGTGCCGGCTGACACGATTTGGCCGCCATGAACGCCAGCGCCTGGTCCGACATCGATTAAATAGTCGGCTGCCATCATCGTATCTTCGTCATGCTCCACGACAATGAGCGTGTTGCCGATATCACGCATGTTTTGCATCGTGCTGATTAAGCGGTCATTATCGCGCTGGTGTAAACCGATCGACGGTTCATCCAAAATGTACAAAACCCCTGTCAACCTTGAACCAATTTGAGTGGCGAGGCGAATCCGCTGGGCTTCCCCGCCTGAGAGCGTGCCAGCTGAGCGGCTGAGCGTTAAGTAATCCAAGCCAACATCGACTAAGAAGCCAAGCCGCTCACAGATTTCCCGCAAAATTAACTGAGCTATTTGCATTTCTTTTTCTGTTAAGGACAAATCTCCGAAAAATTGTTTCGCTTCCTCAATCGAAAAGTTTGTCACTTCACTAATATGCAGGCCGTTGATTTTTACAGCTAAGCTTTCTTTTTTTAAGCGATAGCCTTTACATGTCGGACATTTCTGCTGTCCCATGTATTTTTCCATTTGTTCCCTAATAAAATCTGAGCTCGTTTCTTTATAACGACGCTCCACATTGCTGAGAACACCTTCAAATATAATGTTATTTTCGCGGATTTGGCCAAAGTCATTTTCATAACGAAAATGAATACGATCACGCCCGGAGCCATTTAAGATTTTATCAAGCTGCTCTTTCGGCAAATCTTTTACCGGCACATCCATTGGGATGCCATAATGACGGCAGACTGATTCTAACAGCTGCGGATAGTATTGTGAGCTCGTTGGCTCCCACGGCGCAATCGCATGCTCTTTTAAGCTTAGATCCGGATTGGGAATGACAAGATCCACATCTACCTTCAGCTTCGAGCCTAGTCCGTCACAGGTTGGACAAGCTCCGAATGGACTGTTAAAGGAAAACATGCGCGGTTCAAGCTCTCCAATTGAAAAGCCGCAGTGCGGACAAGCGTGATGCTCGGAAAACAGCAGTTCCTCACGACCGATCACGTCAATGACAACATTGCCCTCACCAAGCTTCAAAGCTGCCTCAAGCGAGTCAGCTAGCCGCGCCTCAATGCCATCCTTTACTACGACACGGTCAATGACTACTTCAATCGAATGCTTTTTATTTTTTTCAAGTTCAATTTCTTCTTCTACTTCCCGCATTTCTCCATCAACTCGCACACGAACGTAGCCTTGACGCTTAATGTCTTCGAATACTTTCGCGTGCGTGCCTTTGCGGCCAGAAACGATCGGAGCGAGCACTTGCAGCTTTGTCCGTTCTTCATATTGCATAATGCGATCCACCATTTGCTCAATCGTCTGAGAGGTAATCTCAATACCGTGAACGGGACAAACCGGGCGGCCAACACGAGCAAACAGCAAGCGAAGGTAATCATAAATTTCAGTAACGGTCCCGACCGTTGAGCGTGGATTTCGGCTTGTTGTCTTTTGATCAATCGAAATAGCAGGTGACAGCCCTTCAATTGCATCTACGTCCGGCTTATCCATTTGTCCAAGAAATTGGCGGGCATAAGCCGATAAAGACTCTACATAGCGCCGTTGTCCCTCTGCATAAATGGTATCAAACGCTAGCGATGACTTCCCTGAACCCGATAAGCCCGTCAAAACGACGAGCTTATCGCGTGGAATGGTCACGTCAATATCTTTTAAGTTGTGCGCCCTTGCCCCTTTTACAATAATTTTATCTATTCCCATATCAACGTCATCCTTCCGATTTCAACTCTAACAATGCGTCACGCAGCTGAGCGGCTAATTCGAAATCAAGCGCTTTGGCTGCTGCTTTCATCTCGCTCTCTAAGTTGGCAATGAGACGGTTTCGTTCTTGAGGTGTCAGCTTTTTCTTAGCAGCTGCTGTTTCATAGCTTTCTACTTCTTCAGCAGCATGTGTTGCCCGAATCACATCACGAATATCCTTTTGAATCGTTTGCGGTGTGATGCCATGCTTTTCATTGTGCTTCTGCTGGATTTCCCGGCGCCGCTTCGTTTCTTCCATCGCTTTTGCCATGGAGTCTGTTATCTTATCGGCATACATAATAACGTGGCCGCCAGCATTACGAGCTGCCCGTCCCATCGTCTGAATAAGGGAGCGTTCAGAACGAAGGAAGCCTTCTTTATCAGCATCTAGTATCGCGACAAGTGACACTTCCGGAATATCGAGTCCCTCTCTCAGCAAGTTAATCCCGACAAGCACATCAAATTTGCCGAGTCGAAGATCACGAATGATCTCTATCCGTTCAAGTGTCTTAATTTCAGAATGAAGATACTCGACCTTGATGCCGATTTCTTTTAAATAATCCGTTAAATCTTCGGACATTTTCTTCGTTAAGGTTGTTACTAGCACTCGCTCATTTCGGGCGGTCCGCTCGTTGATTTCATTCAATAAGTCATCAATCTGACCTTCGATCGGCCGGACATCCACTGTTGGATCAAGCAGCCCGGTAGGACGGATGATTTGCTCTGTCATATGCGGTGTATGCTCTATTTCATAAGGACCCGGTGTGGCGGATACATAAACAATTTGATTCACATGATCCTCAAACTCCTCGAATTTTAACGGACGATTATCTTTAGCAGATGGCAGACGGAAGCCATGATCGACAAGCACCTGCTTACGCGCCTGGTCACCATTGAACATGCCGCGAATTTGAGGAAGCGTCACGTGGGACTCATCCACTACGATTAAGAAATCATCTGGAAAATAGTCAAGAAGTGTGTAGGGTGTAGAACCAGGCGGCCGTAACGTCAAGTGGCGCGAGTAATTCTCGATCCCCGAGCAAAATCCCATTTCTCTCATCATTTCCAGATCATAGCGCGTCCGCTGTTCAAGCCGCTGTGCTTCAAGTAATTTATTTTCGGCACGCAAAATAGCGAGCTGTTCCTCCAGCTCTTTCTCAATGTTTCCAATTGCTATTCTCATTTTTTCTTCGCGTGTAACGAAGTGAGACGCCGGAAAAATCGCTACGTGTTCACGGTCGCCAATGATTTCCCCAGTCAATGCATCCACTTCACGGATTCGGTCAATTTCGTCACCAAAAAACTCGACGCGGATACAATGTTCATCACGAGAAGCAGGAAAAATCTCCACTACATCCCCTCGCACCCGGAATGTCCCGCGTTTAAAGTCAATGTCATTCCGTTCATATTGGACGTCCACGAGTTTGCGAAGCAGTTGATTGCGTTCAATCTCCATTCCGTTCCGTAAAGAAATAACGAGGTCACGATATTCCTCCGGCGAACCTAAGCCGTAAATACACGATACGCTGGCAATAATGATGACATCATTCCGCTCAAATAATGACGATGTAGCCGAGTGGCGAAGCTTATCAATCTCATCATTGATGCTCGCATCTTTTTCAATAAACGTGTCTGTCTGCGGCACGTACGCTTCCGGTTGGTAATAGTCATAGTAACTGACAAAATACTCGACAGCGTTGTTCGGAAAAAACTCCTTGAACTCGCTATACAATTGTCCGGCGAGCGTTTTATTATGGGCGATAATAAGGGTTGGTTTATTAACCTCTTTAATGACATTAGAGATCGTAAACGTTTTTCCGGTCCCCGTTGCTCCGAGCAGTGTCTGCTCTTTCTTTCCTTCCTTTATGCCTGAAACAAGTTCGGCAATGGCCCTTGGCTGGTCCCCTTGCGGACTGTATTTAGACACAATTTCAAATTGGTTTTTCACCTTCGAACCCCCTGCCTTCTGACAAATATACTTGTTCATTTATCTAAAAATGCTTTACTGAAAGCCTATGTCGTTTTCTTATGTTAGTAATCATAATCCCCATTTTATCATAAATGAAACCTGACTGGCTATTAATAAGCGTACGTATGTTCCTGTGTTCCCGTATAAAAAAGTCCCTCCGTTAAATGGAGAGACCTTCACTATAGTAAAATATCGACCCAGATTTTAATCGCTGTAGCCGCAATCAAAATCGCCAACAGCCATTGTAAAACTTTTGTGTTTATTTTTTGTCCTGCTTTCGCTCCAAGCGGCGATGCCATAATGCTTGCTACAACCATAATCAGCGCTGGCACAAATAACACTTGTCCTGTCATTAATTTTCCCGCTGTCGAACCGATCGAAGAAATAAATGTAATAGCAAGAGAGCTGGCAATAGTCATTCTTGTCGGAATTTTTAACAAGACGAGCATAATAGGCACAAGTAAAAAGGCTCCGGCAGCTCCGACAATTCCGGCCCCAATTCCGACAATGAAAGCGAAGAAGGCAGCAAGCCACTTATTAAATTTCACTTCCTCCATTGGCCGATCATCTAAATTTTTCTTAGGAACAAACATCATAATCGCAGCAAGTGCCGCTAACACTCCATAAATCACATTAACGGTTGATTCTCCCATATTCTCCGAGCCGAATCCCCCGATAAAGCTTCCCGCCAGGATGGCAATACCCATATAAATAATTAACGTCTTATTTAAATACTCACTCTTCCGATAAGCCCATACGCCGGCAATCGTTGCGAAAAATACTTGAACCGCACTGACGCCTGCTACTTCATGAGCGGTAAAGGCCGCAAATCCTAACATAGGCGGAATATACAATAACATCGGATATTTAATAATAGAGCCGCCAATTCCAACCATTCCCGATAAAAAAGATCCAATAAAGCCAATAAAAAAAATGACAGCCATCCAGCCGATTGACCAATCCATCGCTTTTCCTCTCCTTTTCTACTTTTTATTTCCAGACGGCAAGACCGCCAACTACATTTGTAATCTTCTTAAATCCTTTTTTCTTTAACAGCCGTGCTGCCTTTTGACTGCGCATGCCACTCTGACACATGACGACGACTTCTCTTTCAAGGTCCAGCTCATTCACTCGAGCAGACAGCTGCTGCAATGGAATGTTTTGAAATCCATTAATATGACGCGCTTTAAATTCTCCCGGCGTCCGGACGTCAACCCATTGTATGTCTTTTCTTCTTATCTCCTTCTTTAGCTCGTCAGCTGTAACATGGCGAATCCCTGTCACCGGGAGCATATTTTTGATAGCTATAAACATAAAGACCGCTACTACAAGATAAAAAACAATCGTCATCTACGCTCTCTTTTTACTTATGGGGGTATATTTTTATTCAAAAAAATTAACGGCTCTTTACGAGTAGATCGACTGCTTCTTTTGCGAGAGCGTCTGTTGGTTCCCCCTGTTCCATATTCGCACGGACACATCGCTCCAAATTTTGGCTGACAATGAGGCCCATTGTCCGTCCAACTGCACTTTGTACAGCACTCAGCTGCATGGCAACGGCTGCGCAGTCCGCTCCTTCTTCCATCATCCGCATAACTCCGCGTACCTGACCTTCAATGCGTTTTAACCGATTTTGCAAGTCTTTGCCATATTCCATGGAGTATCACCTCTATACATTATGACAGCATGTTTCACACAGCGTACCTCTTATCGTTCTCATGCACAGTTTTTCACTCTAAAAAGTAGAGGGTGCCCAAACAGGATTGCTTGCAGGACACCCTTATAGAACCATTTATTTAAGAAGCTCCATCACAGCATCTGGATCATAGCCAAGGATCCATTGACCGTTAATTTCTGTTTGCGGCACTCCCATTTGCCCTGTCGTTTCGACAAGACGCTGAGCAGCTTGCCGGTCTTGCTGAACATTTACTTCTGTAAAAGGAACACCCTGCTCCTTTAAGAAATTTTTCATCATTGTGCAATAAGGGCACGTATTGGTTGAGTATACTGTTACTTGATTCATAGTTATTCCTCCTTGTTATAATTGCTTGATTGGTCCGCCTTCTCTTTTCCAGCCGGCAAAACCGCTTGCCATGTTTTCAATGTTTTTAAAGCCCTTTGCTTGAAGCAAGCTTGTTCCAATGGCAGAACGTGCTCCAGACTGGCAATGAACGATAATTTTCTTATCTTTCGGCAGTTCTTCTGCTTCTTCCTCTAAATAACCGAGCATGTGATGGTGAGCGGTTGGAATATGTCCCGCCTCCCATTCTCCTTGTTGACGAATGTCGACTACGTAGACGTCGTCTTTTTCATATTGAGCTTTTAATTGGTCAACATCAATATTTACGTATTTTTCTAGTTCAGGCGCTTCACTTACCACGCTTGGACTTGCAAATGACACAAGGTTATCAAGACCAATGGATTCAAGAGAACGTTTAATATCAGCTGCTTGTTCTTTTTCCGCTATCACAACCAATTTTTTCTCATAATCTAAAATCCAGCCGGCCCAGTTTGTAAAGATTTTTGTATATGGTAAGTTGATGGTACCTTCAATATGCCCTTGAGCAAACTCGCTGCCAAGTCTAGTATCAATCACCATAGTATCTTCTTGAACTAAATATGACTCCAAGTCCTTGTAGCTTTCTACATAAGGAATCGTTTCATTCGTTAGAATAGCCGGGCCAACTTTATTTACTTTCTTCATCACCGCAAAATATTTAGGAGGCTCCGGTTGATCTTTCAGAAGCTCTTTTTGGAATTCATCTTTATCCATTTCTTGCAAAGCCCAGTTGTTTGCTTTTTCATAGCCAACTGTTGAAAGCGGAACGGCACCAAGTGATTTGCCGCAAGCACTTCCGGCACCATGACCTGGCCAAACGACTAAATAATCCGGCAGCTGTTTAAACTTTTTAATGGATTCGTACATCTGAGCAGCGCCCGAATTAGCTGTTCCTTTTACTCCAGCTGCTTTTTCTAATAAGTCTGGACGACCAACATCCCCAACAAAAACAAAATCACCTGTGAAAATACCCATTGGCTCTGTGGAACCGCCGCCTTTATCTGTTAAAACAAAGGAAATGCTCT
Source organism: Pseudobacillus wudalianchiensis (assembly GCF_001685015.1). Taxonomy (GTDB): domain Bacteria; phylum Bacillota; class Bacilli; order Bacillales; family Domibacillaceae; genus Pseudobacillus; species Pseudobacillus wudalianchiensis. The sequence continues at coordinate 505,526 of NZ_MAYT01000012.1, read as the reverse complement.
CTGGGGTATGCCCAGGCGTATGCATTACTTTAAATTCCACATTTCCAACCATGAAAACATCGCCATCTTTTACAAGCTTAACAGAAAGGTTATCAGTATATTGATATTTCCAATTTTCATCGCCTTCATCTGACAAATACAAAGTGACACCATAATCATTTGCCAACTGGCGTGCCCCTGAAACGAAGTCGGCATGGATATGTGTTTCAGTTGCTGCGGTTAATTGGAATCCTTCCTTTTTCGCTGTTTCAACATACGGTGTAATGTCACGTGCTGGATCAATAACAATTGCCTCTCCCGTTTTTTGACAAGCGACCATATAAGAATATTGAGCTAATTTTTCATCAAAGTAAGAACGAAAAAACATGATTTAACCCTCCTATTACCCTATTGGGTATATTTGTTGTAACTTTATGTTACCCCATGGGGTATAAAAAATCAAGCGGAAATTTTTAAAGCGGTCATCGCCATTCGATTTAGCAGCTTCTTTCTTAATCATAAGGGCGTTATTCATCGTTCACTGCCTGTTCTTCACGAACTCAGCTTACATAAACGCATAAAAAATTCCGGCTGTCATTCATGGACATGCCGGAATTTTTATTTTGATTGCTTTTTTCTTTTCATCATGAGACTGGCCAGCCAAAACCCAATGGTTAACGAAGCAGCATCAATAATAATCAGCGGCCATGTATGGGTATACCCTTTATAAGCAGAGGCTGCAATTAACGCAACGGTCAAGCCCAGGCCCAAAAAGTGATTAAATGTTACTCTCGTGAAAAAAATCACGAGAAAGCCGGGCAAAAACATTGCCATTATCATTTTACCTACCATGTTTTCACTCCCAGCGAGCAGCTTTTCTTGCCTCCATCATACTGAAATCTTATCCATTTAGAAAGACTTTTTCTAAAAAATACGTTACTTTTTCTCATATTTTTTAACAATGATCTCGGTCATATAATTTAATTCATTATAGGGGATAAACTCTTCGGAAAGCATGTCCGGCAAAATGTTTTTAATAAAATATTTTACGCAGTTCATGTCAGAGAACTCCATAATGGTAGACAGCGCTTCTTTATAAATTTCCAAAAAAAGCGGCTCCGGGTTCCGCTTAAGGATTTCTCCAAAGGTTTCATACAGCAAATCAATTTTATCCGCCACCGATAAAATTCGTCCCTCAAGCGTATCATCTTTTCCCTCTTTAAATCGCTCTATATAGATGCTTTGTAATTCTTCGGGAAACTCTTGCTCGACAAACTTTTTCGCCATTTGCTCTTCCACTTGTGAAAACAAATCCTTTAATTCTTTCGTAGCATACTTTACAGGCGTTTTAATATCGCCTGTGAACAACTCTGCATAGTCGTGGTTCAATGCTTTCTCGTATAAAGCCCGCCAATTTACTTTCATTCCTTCTAACTCTTCAATGGTCGCCAAAAATTGAGCGATCTTCGTTACTTTAAATGAATGCGCCGCTACATTGTGCGACTGATATTTAAATTTCCCCGGCAGCCTAAACAATTGCTCCAAATCGGACAAACTCTTAAAATAATTATGTATACCCATGAAATGATCATTCCTTTCCAGAACTATAGAAAAAAATAATGGTATTTCTTCGAATTCCTAGACATATTTTCATTGTAGCCATACAATCGTTAAGTGGCTATTTATTTTATTTTTTGAGGTGACAAAATGAACTTGTGGGAATTATTCGTTGCTTTTATCCTCGGACTCGTAGAAGGAGCAACTGAATTTGCGCCTGTTTCTTCTACAGGGCATATGATTATTGTAGACGATATTTTGCTAAAATCGAAAGAATTGTTTTCAGAGCCGGTTGCGAATACATTTAAAGTCGTCATCCAGCTTGGCTCCATTTTAGCCGTTGTGGTTGTATTTAAGGATCGTATTCTCAACTTGCTTGGATTGCAAAAAGGAAGCCGATCAGCTTATCGATCCGGTCCAAGGCTGACGCTTGTTCATATATTTATTGGACTAGTTCCAGCGGCCGCGCTTGGCTTCTTATTCGAGGATTACATTGATGAACATTTATTTAGTATCAATACAGTGTTAATTGGACTCGTTGCTGGTGCCTTTCTTATGCTCGCAGCGGACTGGCTGGCCCCGGGACGTGTCAAAGCCGAAACGGTTGATGACATTACGTACAAGCAAGCCTTTCTCATTGGTTTATTTCAGTGCATAGCATTATGGCCTGGCTTCTCCCGCTCCGGTTCTACGATTTCCGGAGGCGTTCTTCTCGGTATGAGCCACAGAGCAGCTGCTGACTTCACCTTTATTATGGCAATGCCGATCATGGCAGGGGCCAGTGCCATATCGCTTATTAAAAACTGGGAGTATTTCTCGATCGATGTATTGCCTTTCTTTATCGTTGGTTTTATTAGCGCCTTCGTTTTTGCTTTACTGTCGATCCGTTTCTTCCTGGAGCTCATTAATAGAATTAAACTAACGCCGTTCGCGATCTATCGAATTGTGATTGCAGCCGTTATTTATTTCGTATTTTTATAGAAATTAAGTAAAGCCTGCTACTTCTGTTAGTAGTCTAAAGTCGGCAACCCCTATCATAGGGATTGCCGACTTTTCTCTTTTCTAAACACGCTTTCTTCCGCTATTGCTTCTCTACGTTAATAGAGTAAAAAGCTGATTCTATAGAAAAATTCATTAATATAGTGCACTATTTTTTATATACTAGGATGCAAAAACATCCCAAAGTTATTTTTCAGAAAATCGGTTTGTGTTGATGTGGCAGGGGGCCTCTCGGAGCGAAAGTCAACAGTTCCTCTTTTTATTCTATAACGCCCCATTTACAAGAACAGGCTGAAATAAAAAAACAAGCGGCTAAGTTAGTCGCTTGTTTTTTATTTTAGGCTTGATGGATTTACATATCGAAAGCCTGATTCGCTTGTTGTAAATTAAGCTTCTTTTACAGCTTCGATTTCACCGATCACCGGTGACAGAGCTGGGGCGGCCTTTGTGACTTCCACGAATTTAATATGGTAGCCATCCAGTTCCACCACTTTGAATGTGCAGCCTCCATATTCAATCGTGTCGCCTTCCTGAACTTCAAATTTCTCAGTCAAAATCCAGCCGCCGACTGTATCGACATCCTCTTCATCGATATCTAAGCCGAATAAATCATTTACTTCGCTCAGCAACACTTTTCCGTCAAGAATAAGCTGCTGATCGTTAATTCTTTTAATCATCGGTGTTTCATCCTGGTCAAACTCGTCACGAATTTCACCAACGATTTCTTCCAGAATATCCTCTGTTGTTACAAGTCCGGCCGTGCCGCCGTATTCATCAATTAAGATCGCCATCTGAATGCGTTCCTTTTGCATTTTTACAAGCAGATCATGAATAGCAATCGACTCAATGACTTGGATCACAGGGCGAATATAGTGGTCAATCGTCACATTCTTTTTCTTCTCGTCTCTAATATAATCCGTCAATACTTCCTTCATGTTGACCATTCCGATAATACGGTCTTTGTCACCGTCCGCGATTGGATAACGAGTATAGTTTTCTTCCATCGCTATCTCGATACACTGCTCAACCGTGTTTGACTTATCAAACGCTGTTACTTCGGTACGCGGCACCATAATTTCTTTCGCAAGGCGGTCATCAAATTCAAAAATATTGTTCACGTACTTATACTCTGATTGATTGATCTCTCCGCTCTTCAAGCTTTCTGATAAAATCATGCGTAATTCTTCTTCTGTATGGGCCATTTCACTTTCTGAAACAGGCTTGAAGCCAAACAATTTAATTAACAGCGTAGAAGATCCGTTCAATATTTTAATGAATGGATACATAAGACGGTAAAAGACAATCATTGGTTTAGCGGCTAGTAATGTAACTTGTTCCGCCTTCTGAATCGCTATGGTTTTCGGTGCTAATTCACCCACAACGACATGTAAAAAAGTAACCGTGGAAAAAGCAATCAAGAACGACACGACACTGACAACAGATTCCGCTAAATCAAGACGAACAAACAGCGGATGCAGCAAATGCTCGACAGTCGGTTCACCGAGCCAACCAAGTCCAAGAGCTGTCACTGTAATCCCTAATTGACAAGCGGATAAATACTCATCCAGATTCGTAATCACTTTCTTTGCAGCGGCCGTGTTTGCACGTCCCTCTGCTGCCAATTGATCGATCCTTGTGCTTCTAACCTTTACAATTGCAAACTCAGTCGCTACGAAGAAACCGGTTAATGCAATTAAAAAGGCAACCATGATTAAGTTTAATATGTCCAAATAAGATCCTTGCGGCTACATTGTGCCGTAAGGAATTACACCTCCGTTAAATTAAAGTGAATAGTACTATTCAACCGTCCTTTTTTTCGTGCGCTGAGGCTTGATCCGGCCTGTTTGCGTACAAAAATCAGTCTGGCTGCTTTTATCCATAAACCGAGTCGCACTGCCTGCAAACATTTCTACATTTCTTTTTACTGCCTTCCCAACATCCTCACCTCACTTCTCCATACTTCTACTTTAAAATATCGGTCATTTTCAGTCAATATTTAGTAAAGAAAATATCAGACAATAACGGCTCATTTAGAAGGGATTATACGTTATTATATTTCTCCGAGCAGGAAAAAAAGCGCCCAAAATGTTGCTTTTGGGCGCCCTTGTGTTATTTATTTTTTTGACCGGGCACGTTGATTATTCATTCCCTGACCGCCCATGCCTGTCAGCTGAGGAATGACATTCGAAAGTTGTCCCGCCCGACCAGTCATCATGCTGTAAGCAGCAGCTCCAATGCCAATTGATGCAACAATAGGTAAAATTTGAATGTTATTTCTCATAATGCTTCCACCTGCCCCCTATTAGATTGCTTTGTCAAGCATATATAGGTTTTGTTATTTGCCCGTAAAACACTCAAGTATTTTTTAACAAAGAACTAGTACATCCTCTTCATAAAACACGGCTAAAATGAAACATATTCTAATTTTTTCCTCATAAAATGGACAAGGAGAGAAAGTCTTTAGGGAGGAATAAACATGGAGGCTATAAAGACAAATTTAAAGGATTCATTCAAATAACGATGAGAAAATTATTGTTAACGTATTTCTACTTACTCTTTGGAGCTTTCTTACAAGGGATGTCGATGTCTTTATTTTTGTTTCCACACTCCATCCCCTCAGGAGGAGCGGCCGGGTTAGCTCTTCTAATGAATCATTGGTTTGAACTGCCTCTCGGCTTTTCTTTATGGTTAGCCAATGCCGTTTTTCTGCTTTTTGCCTTAAACTACTTCGGGTTCACTTGGACGTTTCGAACGATCACTTCGGTGGCCGCAACCTCGACAACCATTAGTATTTTGACTTATCAAGTGCCTCATATGCACATACACATTTTTCTCGATATGCTGGCGGGAAGCATTCTCTTCGGTATTGGAGTGGGGATTCTCATTCGGGTTGGAGCATCAAGCGGGGGAATGGTGATTCCTGCACTCATGATTGCCTCTTATAAAAACTGGAGCCCTGGAAAAGTGATGATGGGGATTAACCTTTTTATTTTCTTATTAACTTCTCTTATCATTGATTATAAAATCGTTATATTTGCTGTCATCTGTCAATTTTTCTCTACCAGCATTATCGACTATATTTACGATTTCAGATTTCAAAAAGTCAGTGTTCTATCCCCCCATTGGCGGAGGAAGTAAACAGGCTGTTGACAAACGCTCGCTGTTTTTGCTGCTCGCTTGCCTGCGGTGCTCATGACTCTTATCATCACTCCGCTCCTCATCAAGCTTCGCATCTCGTAGGACAAGCGCTTTCAATCAGCCTCAGTTGTTGAAAATAGATTTTGTCTACATCCTTGAAGAAGATCCCTTTTACAGGATCTTCTTTTCTTTCAAATAAGCTAGTATTTCTTTAACAGACTGTTCAATAGACATTTTATCCGTTTCAATCACAATTTCAGGATGATGAGGAGGTTCATAAGGGGAGCTAACCCCTGTAAAGTCAGGGATAACTCCTTTTCTTGCCTTTTTATACAGGCCTTTTGGATCCCGCTCCTCACAAACCTGAATCGGACAATGAACATAAACCTCAATGAACTCTCCAGGTGCAAACATGCTTCTGACTAACTGCCGATCTTCACGAAAAGGAGAAATAAAGGCAGAAGACACAATTTGGCCGCTATCTACAAATAATTTTGCTACTTCTCCTATTCGACGAATGTTCTCTTTTCGATCTTCTGCTCCAAAACTTAGATCCCTGTTCAAACCGTGGCGGATATTATCCCCGTCTAACACATAGCTTCTGCAGCGCTGCTGAAATAACACCTCATCCACAGCATTGGCCAATGTTGATTTTCCAGAACCTGATAATCCAGTAAACCATAAAACGCAGCTTTGGTGCCCATTCAAGAGGTGGCGACTTTCTTTCGTAACGGCTGTATGATGCCAGGTAATATGATCAGCTGTTCCCATATCCTACATCCTTTATATTTTTGTATAGATTTCTTTCATTCCCTTTATAAGAATGTCTATTACTTCCGGCCGGCTAAATTCCTTTGGCGGATGTTCGCCGTTTTTCAGCATTTGCCTAACCGCTGTGCCCGACAGAATAATATGCTCTTGCTTGTCATGGGGACAGGTTTTTTCAGAAGCCATATTGGCGCACTTTCTGCAGTAAAAACTGTGCTCAAAAAAGAGCGGTTTAATCCCGATCTCTTCTTCCTCAAAATGACTGAATATTTTTTGGGCGTCATACGTGCCGTAATAACTTCCTACGCCTGCATGGTCTCGGCCGACGATGAAATGGGTACAACCAAAGTTTTTACGGACAATAGCATGAAAAATCGCCTCTCGCGGTCCAGCATAACGCATGGCTGCCGGAAAAACAGATAAGAATACCCGCCCTTTCGGATAATAATTTTCAAGCAGAACCTCATAGCTTTCCATCCGGATTTCACTTGGAATATCGTCAGCTTTCGTTTCGCCAACGAGTGGATTCAGGAAAAGTCCGTCCACCGTTTCTAATGCTGTTTTTTGAATGTATTCATGGGCGCGATGAACAGGATTGCGTGTTTGGAAGCCGACAATGGTATTCCATCCAAGTTCTTTAAACTTTTCTCTCGTTTCAGCAGGGTCCAAATAGTAATCGTTAAATTTACTTTTTTCCGGCCGTTTAACGAGCGTGATCGGCCCGGCTATATACACTTCAGGCCGTGCGAAAAGTTTTTTTACACCTGGGTGATCCAAATCAGCCGTTCGATAAACTCTCTCAGCCTCTAGTTTTTTATCTGGGGAAAATAGCTCCTTCACTGTCATGACGCCATAAACCGTCCCATTATATACAAGGTTTACGGTTTCTCCCTTGTGTAACGTTCTCGCCTTATCTTTGTTGACCGCCAATGTAATCGGCAGCGACCAAGGGAGCCCATTTGACAATCTCATGTTTTGCACAACAGAGTCATAATCAGCCTTTCCCATAAATCCCTTAAGCGGGCTATACGCGCCGTTTGCAATTAGCTCCAAATCACTTAATTCTAATGTATCCAGCTCCACACAGTTAAGCGATGAATCAATGGAAAATAATAAATCTATCCGATTCACTAATGTACCGCCATGCGGTGCAATTCCCCACACATCTTTCCCTCCCTGATAATCCAAGCTGCCGTGTCTTATCCTATCCTCTAATTTTGATGAAGCCCACATTCCGACTTAGATCGTCCTGCCCATCGTCCCGCTCGAAGCCCCTCGTTTTCGGAAACCGGTTCGGTACACGGCGCACACCCGATACTTGGAAACCCTTTGTCATGCAATGGATTATAAGGCAATTGGTGAACGTGAAGATACGTCATAATATCCTCCCATGTCCAATGGATAAGAGGACAAACTTTTACCTTGTGAAATTTTTCGTCTTTATTAACATATTGAACATGACTTCTCGTTGGAGATTGCTCTCTTCGCAATCCTGATATCCATGCTTTAGACCCTTGTAATGCTTTCTGAAGAGGCACTACCTTTCTAAGGTGACAGCAAAGGTTGGGATCACGTTTCCATAATTCCTCGCCATGCTCTTTTGCCTGCTCTTCCACTGTCGTAGCAGGCCGTACCTTTGTAATATTCAACGCAGGATAGCGTTCCTTTACTTTCTCAATCAATTCATACGTCTCCGGGAAATGGAGCCCTGTGTCCAAAAAGATAATCTTTGCTTCCTTATTCACCTTTGCAATCAGATCAATTAAGACGATTCCTTCCGCTCCAAAGCTGCAGGCATACACAATGTCGTCGCCGTACTCCCGAAAGGCCCATTTCAATACATCAAAATAATCTGATTGGCTCTCTAAAATCTTTTCTAACTTTTGTTCATCCCAATTTTCATACGTTAATAAGCCAGCCACTAGGCTTTCCCCCGTTTCTCTCTCCCTGCTGACGTTAGGAATGGAAGGTCAATGTAATGCACTCATTATTTTCTACCGTCATTTTATTCATATGGTTGATATGGCCGTATTGGAAATACGATATAACGGCTCTGATCCATGACCCATGGCCAAACACTAAAAGATTGTTCAAATCTCGGTACTTCTCCAAAAACGAGATAATTCTCTCTTCTAAGTTGATAAGGCTTTCCCCTAGGATTAATGCTCTTGGCTGTTCGAACCATTGCTCTCCATATTCTTCGTACAGCTTTTCTTTTGGAAGCCCTTCAAAAGGGCCAAAGTCTAATTCGTCTAATAAAGGTTCTGTTTCAAACGAATAACCATAAAGATGGGCTGTTTGCTGAGTTCTTTTCAGCGTGCTCGTTAGCACCATGTCAAATGGTGATAATGCTTTAAGCTGCTGTTGATTGTGAGCAATGCCTTGCCTGGAACCTTCCGTTACAGCTGCAAGGGCAATGTCTCTTCTTCCTTGTAGCCTTTGCTCCTTGTTCCATTCTGTTGGGAGATGCCTTATAAAGGTAATTTGCATTCACTATCCTCCAAATAAAATGTCTCGCTTCTTAATCCGCATCGTTGAGCTTCTAACACTAAGACATCCGTTAACTTCACATTTCCTACATTTACATTTGCTCCAACTTCTTTAATAAAATACATTTGATGCTTCGGAGTAGGAGCTTCAAAAATAATTTTTTTGCTATCAATGTCCTTAATTAATTCACTGATCAAGTTACCCTTAACATTGCCGTTTTTCTCATAAATACCAGCAGTCCCAGAATCCCTTCCTTCCGTAATGACATACTGGCAGCCTGCTTCTAAAAATTGCTTAATTTCATCTTTCCATTGAGAAATGGCCATTTCCTTGTTGGAATCTTTTGATCCGACTTCCGCAATCACACAGAAATCTTTTTTGATCTGAGCAATAAGATCGAGACGTTCTTGCAAAGGAATATTAAGTGTCCCGTTTGAAACTTCAATATAGTCAATGCCTAGATCTTGCAAGCTCATCAGGTATTCCGGAATCTTATTCTGGTGGTAGCATTTTTCAAATAAGGTTCCTCCAAAATAAGGGTGGATATTATATCGCTTATAAAGTTCGATCTTTTCCTTTAGATTAGGGGTCACATAAGCAGAGCCAAAACCCATTTTGGCAATATCAATCATAGAACTGTAATCGTTTAAAATACTTTTTAACTCCTCTAAAGGGGTTCCTAAATCAATAACGGAAGTTAATCCGTATGTCCTGTTTCCTGTTGTCCTTTTCGGTAATTCTAAAAATTCCATAGGAAATGGGCCTCCTCTATTTTTCTAAGATAGATTATTCAAAAACTGGGTAAACGTGTAGATAATGGGCTTTTCCCCATAGAAATTAGACGATTACCCTGTATAAATGCCCATCTCTGCTCAAACAATAGGAGAAGTATATATTCTCAACAGTCAGGGGTGTACATCATTGCCAAAGCAAAAAAAGAAAGGCATGACTATTTTTGCGATCGGGTCTATTCCGCTTATTCTTGTCTTAGGAAACTCCATGCTGATTCCCGTTCTTCCAAGGATGAAAACAGAACTGGATATATCCCAATTTAAAGTGAGCTTGATCATTTCAGTGTTTTCCATTGCGGCTGCCGCATCGATTCCGATATTAGGTTATTTATCAGACCGGTTTTCGCGGAAAGCTGTGATCATTCCTGCTCTTATTTTGTACGGAACTGGGGGACTTTTAGCAGGATTTGCAGCGGCATGGTTCTCAAATGCCTATACATGGATTCTTGCTGGGAGGGTTATGCAAGGGATCGGCGCCGCAGGAACAGCCCCAATCGCCATGGCGTTAACCGGGGATTTATTCAAAGGCGGAGAGCAAAGTAAAGTATTAGGACTAGTGGAAGCCTCCAATGGATTCGGGAAGGTTATTAGTCCGATTATTGGTTCTCTCGTAGCGCTGCTCTTCTGGTATGCAGCATTTTTTGTCTTCCCGGCTTTTTGTCTAATTTCCATTTTTTTAACAATTTTCTTTATTAAAGAAAAGAAAACAAAAAAAGAACCGCCGCCTGTCGGCAAGTATGTAAAGGGGCTCGTCTCCGTTTTCAAAACAGAAGGCCGCTGGCTGTTTGCTGCTTACCTAACAGGTGCGATTTGCTTGTTTACTCTATTTGGAATTTTATTTTATATTTCCGATATTCTCGAGAAAGACCACAAAATTGATGGTCTGCTCAAAGGAGGTATTTTAGCCATTCCTCTGCTATTCATGACCACTACCTCCTATATAACCGGAAGTAAAATCGGTAAAAAGATGAGACTGATGAAGTCATTAATTGTCATAGGGCTGTTGTTAATGACAATCTCTTTTTCAGCCTTAGTATTTTTTGATCGCTTAGTTCCTTTCTTTGCCGTCCTTGTCATTAGCAGTATCGGCACCGGGCTCGTTCTGCCATGTATAAACAGCTTTATTACCGGCTCGGTTCCTTCCGATCGCAGAGGGTTCGTCACTTCGTTATATGGTTCAGTCCGCTTTTTAGGCGTGGCAGTCGGACCGCCCGTTTACAGCGCGTTAATGGCCTGGTCACGAACAGGCATGTTTTTAGCGACCGCCGGGCTTACGCTGCTGGCTGCACTGCTATGTCTTGTGCTCATTAAGGTAGGCAAAAAAGAACCATCTGAGGAAAAAAGCGATACTTTGTTTGAAAAACTTCAATTTACGTAAAGGAGCAGGTCAATTTGCAAATATACTTTTCACCTGAGGTTGTAACACCTCATTTCCAAGTGTTAAATGTCGTAGACCCTGATCATAAAGCTGTCGGAAACGTAGCTCTTTTATTTGATGAAAAAAAGCTCTACGTATATGGAATATTGGAGGAGGAAGAAGTAGGGGCTGATTTCAAGGACTTAGTTACCCCTTATATAAAAGGTCTGACTAAGGCGAAGCCCGATTTAGATGTTCTTTCCTGCTTATATGTCGGCTGTAAAAAAATAGAATTAAATACAAAAGAAGAAGGTTAAGCTTTTGAGCCCAGTCACTAATGACTGGGCTTAATTTATTGACGGACGTTTCCCATTACCTTAAAAACGAGGAAACGTGAAAGAAGCTGGTCAAAACTTTTTTTCAATCTTCTTTGCTCCCCTCTCCTTTTGTCTTCTGATCGCTTTTTATTGCGCTAGTCCCCTTACATATCTATGTAGCAAGGCGGGCGCCCCTTTCATAAATTGAGGGTATAAAACTTGATTAAAGATAGACTGGGGTGTGCGTCTAATGAGCATGGGGATTATTATAATGGGACTCTTTGTTGGTTGTTTGGTTGGATTGACAGGTGTTGGCGGTGCAGCTTTGTTAACACCTGTTTTAGTTTTAATGGGGATCAGTCCAGCAATCGCCGTCGGAACTGATCTCGTGTATAACTCTGTTACAAAGCTTTTCGGTTCTTTTCAGCATTGGAAGCAAAAAACGATCAACCTGCGATTAGTAAAGTACCTGGCCATCGGGAGTATTCCAAGTGCTATTTGTGCAGTCGGGCTCCTTCACCTGTTCGATTCCTTTTTTAACAACCAGGAGGAAATTATTAAACATGCGCTAGGATATGTGCTCATTTTGGTGGCGTTCACTACGCTCATCAAAACCTTTATGAAGGATCGATTTGAGTCCAATTATTTTCAAAGAAAGCCTTTGGAGGAAAAGCGAGGCTTGACGATCGCTATTGGAGCCGTATTAGGTTTTATTGTTGGATTAACCTCTATTGGCTCGGGTTCATTATTTGCCTTAGCTATGCTTTACCTGTATAAAATGCGCCCCTCAGAGTTAGTTGGAACCGATATTGCCCATGCTTTTCTGCTCGTTACAGCGGCCGGCCTCATGCATGCTGGAATAGGAAACGTTGATTATTTGTTAGTGATCAATCTCTTGCTCGGTTCCATTCCAGGTGTCATATTAGGAAGCAGCTTGTCCGCTAAGTTTCCGGCCAAACCTTTAAGAACGGTTATGTCCATCATTATTCTCATGAGCGGCTTCAAACTAATCACTTAATGACATCGATAAAATTCAGCGGGGAGAAGGACAGAGAGCCTTCTCCCTTTTTATTTACCTCTATACGGTAAATAGCTCCAGTATAATCTATCGTTAAATTTGTAAAACTAAACATGACTCTAGAGTATTGCTCTTTAGAGTCTACTCGTTTGATCAATTTACTGCAGGAAGGATGGGTTGTTATGAATAACCAAGGCGGTATCATGACCTCGTTGTTAGCTGTAGGAGCGGCTGGAGCGGCCATTTATGGAATATCGAGAGGGATAAAAAATGGAACTTTCCAACAGCTCTCTCAAACAGTCTCTAACTCATTAGACAACCAGGCTGTCGAACAAATAGCGAACTCTGTGCTTGGCATGAACCAAAACCAGTCCTCTCAACATCGAAACAATCGATAACCTTACCCAAAAGCAGAGAAAACGATGAGACTGATATTTAACCCTTATTCCTTCCAAATAACGAAAACCCCTTTTGGACGCAATAGTCCAAAAGGGGTTTTTTATTCTGTCTCTCCTTCTTTTTACATTGTCACATAACCTTGAGTATGCAAACAAAAGAACACGGAAGCACCCGTTCTCTTTTTAATCCTATTTTTTCTTAAGAAAAAAGTAAAAAGCGATGATGAAAGTGAGACAGGTAATAGCAGCAAGCTGCCAATAAGGCGTGAGTGCGAAAATTTGTTTCACTGAATACGCCTCAATGAACAAGGAAGGGATTTTCCCAATGGTGCTTGCTAAACTAAAGGAAAGTAAGCCCATCCTGCTTACAGCAGCTGTCAGCGTAACAGCACCGGAGGGAACAAAAGGAACGATTCTTAGTAAAAGGACGAGAAGGATTGCCTCTGCTCCTCCTGTATCCTTGAGTTTATTTAAAAACTTATGGTTGAATTGTTTATGAAGCTTTTTAAATCCGTATCGATAAAGAATAAAGCTCACGACAGCCCCAGCCGCTTCCCCAATAATGGAGACGAGCAGTCCCCATTCAAATCCAAACAGAACGATATTCGCTCCTGTCAGGAAAGCACTCGGAAGCACACCTGAAACAGCAACAATTATATTTAAACTAATGCTTGCTAAAAACGCTAAAACTGGATTAGCCGGAAGCCATTGAATCCATTCATTCTCCACGCTCTATTCCTTTCTAGGATCAAGAGTATCGTTCATTCTCTTCTGTCATAAGCTCCTTGTCTTCATCAACTAAAATTAAACCGAGCTCGTAATGCTGGCCTTCATAGAGTGAGCCTTGAGCAAATCGATTTTGGCCATTGACATCGACAACCTCGAGCTTACAATAGGCAGCATTTTTTTGCAGTGCTTTATAAAACTCATTTTCTGTGTTCACTTCTATGCCATTGACCTTGTAAATAATTTCTCCAATTTTCAAATCCATTTTTTTGGCTGGTGTATACGGCAAAATGCCAAGAATCATCACACCTTTTGGCTGTGGCGTAAAGAAATAGTGACGGTCCTTCTCATAGGCATGATGGCGCCAGGAAATCCAAATACGGCTAATAAAAGCAAATATAGCACTTACAACCGCAAGCAGCGGTACCCAATAAGCTGCGATAGCGAGCAGCAAGGTCACAACGCCAGCCGCTATAATATTTTTTCCAGTCGCCTTAACAGCAAGCTCTGGGAGCGTACTTTTGACCAACTGAGCAAAACCAACTAAAAAAGGAAACCAAATAAAGGAGTATGTTTCTGAACCGATCGAGACAACCGGCCACCAAGGCCATGGCGATGTAAGCTCACCTGTTGGCAATACTAAAAACATAGGCACAAGCCACAATCGCTGAGCCAATTGCACGCCTACTTTTAATCCGCGCGGACTTTCTGCGAGACGAGGCGATGTTCCTTGCCAGCCTTGCTTTAGCATAAGCAGTCCCTCTGTGATGAATAACAACGCTAACATGATGGCCATTGTCATAAGAATTTTATTAAATGAGAGCCCTTCGTATGGAATAAAGGAATAACCTATTTTTTCCGATACAACGAAGATCAGCAAAGCGAGGCCGATTATCCACGCGGGAGACAGCAGCCGAAAACCACCTGCACTTAAGACAATCGTAACAGCGGCAATGAAGTTAAGCAGTTCAAGCGGAAGGGTTAATCCAAAACCAACCGCAATAATGGACAGGAGCAGTCCAATTAATAAACTAGACGGCAGTATGTAGCGAACCTCCTGATAAATATCATACACCCGCGTGTGAAAGTCTTTTCGTTCCCTTGATACTCGAAACATGCCGACAACAAAAGCGAGCAGGAACGAAAAATAAAAGATTGGATGGATAAATAACTTTCCAAAGCCGGCCAAAAGCTCCAATAACCATTCTTGTAGCATGGCGTCTCCCCACCTTACATTAATTGCATTCTACTCAACATTGTAGCAAAAAAAGCGGACATGCGTGAGTATATATCGCGTTTCATTTGTGAAAGAAGTATTTCCATATAAAAAAGAACGGTCGGCTACGTTCAGCAGCGACCGTTCTTCCATTATTTATTTAAGCTTTTTATATAAGAGAGAGCTGCTTGCAGCTGAAGATCATTTTTCTCCTTTTTCATTTCTTCCATCCATTTCTGTTCAAGCTGATTTGCTGTTTGTTTATCGATTTTCCCTGTTACCTTGATTTCCTCTTGAACCTGCAAAGCACGAACCGCTTTTTCTGTTTCTTCGCTAAAGTAACCATCTGTTCTTCCAGGCGCGTAACCGAGACCGTCGAGCATCATTTGGGCACTCTTTACGCTATCGTTGTTCATTTCACGAGTTAACGGCTTGTTGACCTGGAGAGGATGAGCATAAAAGTAATGAGGCTGTCTGACTTCGATGTCAGGTTGAATCCCTTTATTGTGAATCCAATTGCCATTCGGTGTCAGCCATTTATGAGTCGTCAGTTTCAGATTACTTCCATCTCCAAGCGGTACTGGCTGCTGAACAGTCCCTTTACCAAAGCTCGTTTCCCCAATGATCGGGTACCCTTCCGCTTCTTTTAGCGCACCTGCCAATATTTCAGAAGCAGAGGCGCTTCCTTCATCTGTCAGTACCGCAATTGGATAAGGCTTTACTTTTTTCGTTTCAGAAAAATAAGGAACTTTTCGTCCTGACTTTTCTTCAATTTGCATATACGGTTTATTTTCCGTCACAAGCTCTTTTAAAATCGCTTCTACACTCGTTAAGAAGCCGCCCGGATTTCCACGCACATCAATGATAAGACCATTTAGTTCTTTTTTCTCCATCTTCTTTAGGGCTGATTTGAAGTCTTTAGCTGTTTCCTCAGAGAAAGAAGTCATTTCAATAACGCCAATTCGCTTCCCTTGCTTTTCTTTCACTTTGGCAAAGACCGTTTCAATTGGGATATTGTCGCGTTTCACTTTAACGTTAAGTGATTTTGTCATACCTGGACGCATAATGCCAATCGTCACCGTCGACCCTTTTTTGCCGCGTATTTTCTTTGTTGCTTCATAAATCGTAAGACCACTGACCGTTTTGCCATCAATTGTGACAATTTGATCTTTCGGCTTTAATCCTGCTTTTTCTGCAGGTGAATCTTTAAATGGAGCAACGATCGTCAGTTTACCGTCCACCACCGTAATTTCGGCACCGATGCCTTCAAACGAGGAGTCCAGTGATTCTTCAAATTGCTTCGCTGTTTCAGCATCCATATAGACAGAATAAGGATCTTTTAAAGAGCTGACCATCCCGTCAATGGCCCCTTCTATCAGCTGGGTTCGATTTACCTTTTCAACATATTGATTGGCAATCACTTCGTATACGGTCTGTACTTTATGAAGCTCGTCCGGCAGATTTTCATTTCCCTGCTCTGGTGCTTGTCTTTGCGGCTCGGCTATGTTTTCATTTCCGTCCAGCACCAGCAGCCCCCCGTACATTCCACCAGCTCCTATCATAAAAGAAAACAACACTAGCACTGCCACCCATTTTCTCTTCACCATTCCGCCCCCTCCGATTTGGAAAGCTAAAAAAGCCGCCCGGCTCACTACCGCACGGACAGCCCTTTCTCCCACTTTATGAAGAAAATGGACAAGTTATGAATGAAAAAAGGGGGCAGTCCCCCGCTATATTAACGCGTTAGTGCATCGTTGATCGCTTGTTCAACCTGCTGGATAATATCCGCTGATTCCTCTATGCCAACCGAGATGCGAACGACTCGTTCGTTAATTCCAATTGCGCTTTTTTCTTCGTCTGTCAACGCTCGATGCGACGTGCCAAGCGGGTAAGAAACGGTTGTTTCTACGCCGGCTAGGGAAGGGACGATCTTAATCCATCCAAGTGAAGAGAAAAATTGACTCATATTGACTTCTTCCGTTAACTCTATGCTCACCATCGCACCATTGCCCTGCTCGGATACGTACTTAGGGTAATACGTCTTTTTCACACCGTTATGTTTCTGAAGAAAATCAGCCAGTTCTTGCGCATTTTTTGCCTGTCGTTCCATGCGGATGGCTAATGTCTTTAAACCACGGTAAGCGAGCCATGATTCAAACGGGCTCAAGTTCATTCCCATATTCACAACCCGACTACGGCTCTTCTCAATTAATTCTTTGCTGCCAACTAGTACACCGGCTGTAATATCGCTATGTCCGCCAATATATTTTGTTGCACTATGAACGACGAGATCTATACCTTTTGTAAATGGCTGCAGTAAGTAAGGCGTCGCAAATGTATTATCAATCATGACAGCTAGATTATATTTTTTTCCTATCTCTACTAGACCTTCTATATTTTCTACACGTAAAAAAGGATTGGAAATCGTTTCAGAATACAACAGTTTTGTATTTGGCTGAATCGCTGCTTCAATCGCCTGTTGATCACGGAAATCCACAAATGAAGCCGTAATGCCGAATGCCTGTAATTCTTCTTTTATTAAATGATACGTTCCGCCATAAAGATCACTCGCTGCAACGACATGATCTCCATTTTGTGCTACGGTTAAAATTCCTGCGAGAATAGCCCCCAGTCCCGAGGAAGCCGCTACACCATCCGGAGCCTCTTCCAGTGCCGCTACCGCTTTAGCCAGCTCATCTGTATTAGGATTGCCATTTCTCGTATATAAATAAGGTGTTTCCCCTTCAAAGTAGCCCTCTAACTCTTCCAAACTGCTAAATGAAAAAACAGAAGTCTGATAAATAGGCGTTGCCTTACTCTTGAAATTCCGCTGCTCCGCCAATCCGCTATGTACCGCTTTCGTTCTAAATGATCGTTCTTTCATCTACCCATCTTCCCTTCATTTTATGGCGTTAATGCTGTGAGGACTCTTCCTCTTAATCTTTTATATACATACTCTACACCTGTTGGTCCAACATGGCCAATGTTATTTATTTGGAAAAGAGGTTTCATTTCATGCTTCTATGACGATAGAGCAGCCTGCCTGTCCCGAGTAATGAACGCAGCGGGGGATTGCCTCCAAGCTGCGTTCCTGTATGATCATTTATTTAAGCTCGCTTACGAGTTGATTCATCATTTGTTCGTCCATAGGGCCTATGATTCTTTGGTGAATGGTGCCGTCGGTATTGAGAATATACGTCGTTGGAATGGTGGCGACTTGGTATGTTGAGCCAGTGGTCCCGTCTTGGTCAAGTAAGATGGGAAACGTTAAACCGTACTGCTTGGAAAATTCAGCCACTGCCTCTTTCCCTTGATCATTATTCGTTAAGTTCACTGCTAAAATTTCTACATTGCTTTTGTTTGCTTCTTTTTCATAAAAGTTTTGCATGTGAGGCATTTCGGCTTTACAAGGCGGACACCAAGTAGCCCAAAAGTTCAATATGACTTTTTTGCCCTGATAATCGGATAAAGCTACTTTTTTTCCATCCAGGGTTTCCAGGGTAAAGTCGGGCGCTTGATTGCCTATTTTGAGGCCAACAGCTTTTCCAGCCATTACCTCTTGGTTCTCCCCAGCTTTTATCCCTGGATTTTCAATTTCGGTTATTTCCTTTTTATCCTTCATAATATTTATTGCTGCAATTCCCGCAAGTAACACGAGCAGCAATACCCCAAACCATTTTTTATTCACTAGGATTCCTCCTTATTATCAAAGTAAAGAACAGCATTGCTCCAATATAAAGCAAGCTGCTGTTAGAGAATAACTCAGCAGTCAGTGATTCAAATAACAGCTGCCACAAAGTAAACAACCAGATGGTTTTGCTTACTTGCCCCAGCGGGATAGCGAGAAGGACGATACTGCCGCCAGACTGGATAAACGCAAGCAGCCCTGCTTGTCCAGTTAGCAAGGATACTGCTAACTCGAAGAAGGTAATGACCACCATCCATGTCCAAACAGCTTGTGCCTGCTTTTCTTTGCGGCATCTCCTGACAACATATATGCCCACCGCGATCAAACCGAGCCAAATTCCTTTCCAGCCACCGTTAAAATACAAGATCGACAAAGGAGCCTGTTTGACAATCGCAAAGCTAAATAGAAGCACACTTGCTTTCCACACGGCAACAAATAGAAAAATGGCATTAACGTAAATATCTAAAATATATCGTTCTTTCTTCAGCCAAAGCACAAGTGCTGTGATGACAAAAGCAGCCAAAACAGCAAGCTGGGCAGCTGGAATGGTTAAAGAGCCTATCGTAAACCAGTTCATTTTATTCTATTCCTTTACGAAAAAATCTTGCCTGCCACAACCTTTCCTCCTCCAGTTTGTCCGGGACGATGATGGGCAGTCGTTTCATACACCTATAGGTATTACATTACACAAAAAGCCTCTTATCGTCCAACTTCTTTTTATTATAAGCAAAAAAGGGCTGTTCCCAAAGATCAGCCCTTTTTTTCCTCTTTTATTTATTAGTAACCCCAGCCAATATAAGCTGCTCCCACAATAATCAAGAGGATAAACAAGACAACGATCAACGCAAAGCCGCCTCCGTATCCGTATCCGCCACCAGCGCTCATGCATTCCACCTCCCCTTTACCTACAATTACAGACTATTCAAAAGGGGAGAGATTGCGCGGGCGAATGCCCAGAACAGACTCTTTAGACCGGTGTCTATACAACAAAAGCTGCACGTGGAGGCTCGCGCTGAGCTTCCAAGGGCAGCTTTCTATTAAAAATTAAAAGTTTACATATTTACGTGGGTTCACTGCATTTTCTTTAGACAACGTCCAAGGACCTTCGTGAACTTCAAAGTGCAGATGCTGGCCAAATGAACGACCTGTGTTACCCATATAGCCAATAATCTGGCCTTTTGAGACACTTCCACCTTGAACAACACGCTCTGACATATGAGCATAAACGGTAGTCAATATCTTTCCATTAATAGAATGAGAGATTAGAATACAGTTTCCATAGGAAGACGAATAATAAGAACGGATTACTTGTCCATCCGCCGCAGCGACAATCGGGACACTGACACTATTTGCAATATCGATTCCTTTATGGTCTCCTAAGCTTCTCAAACCAAATTCAGAAGATATATGTCCTTGCGCTGGCCGCGTAAATGCGCCTGCTGAAACAGACGGTGTTTCATTTGAGCGGTCAACTGATGATGTTTCTTCTTTAGGAGCAGAAGGAGCAGGAACAGCTGCTGGCTGGCGTTGTTGGCTCTTCTTCTGATCTGCTTTATTTCGTGCTTCTGCTTCTCTTTCACGAGCGAGTCTTTCTTGTTCCTTACGTGCTTGTTCTTCTTTTGCCAGGCGGGATTTTTCAGATGCAATCGCTGCTTTAATCGCCTTTTCTTGAGCAGAAAGCAGTTCTTGCTCTTCTTCTAAGCTTAGCTTTTGGTTGTGCGCATGATCTTCCTCAGTAGCAAGCTGCTCCATCACCTGGTCTTTCGCTGCTTTTTTCTTATCAAGATCTGCTTTTAATGTTTTCAAATCAGCCAGCATACTCTCTAAATTAGCCAGCTTTGTTTTTAACTGTTTTTCACTTTTTTCAAGCTGTTTTTTATCTTTTTCTTGCTCTTCCAAAATATCTTTATCGGCATTTACAAGCGTTGTAACGGCGCTTGCACGACTAATAAAGTCTGTAAAGCTTTCAGAGCCGAGCAGCACATCAATATAACTCGCTGATCCGCCGCTTTGCTGAAGAGAGCGAGCTCGTTCCTCAAGAACACGATTTCTTTCAGCAATCCGGGCTTTTAATTCTTCTATTTCTTTCCGAAGCTTCGTTATTTCTTGCTTTGTCTCCGCAATAGCTGTTTGTTTTTCTCGGATTTGTTTTTCTGCTTTAGAGATAGACTGATCCAGCTGCTTAATTTCTGCAGACAGCTTTTTCTGTTGATCTTGGAGTTTGGTAATTTTGTTGCTCTTCTCACTAATGTTTTGTTCAATATTCGATTGTTTACTATCAATGTCATGCTGACGGCTCTCAAGGTCAGATAATTTGGAGGCAAATACCTCTTCCGCCAGTCCAAATGTACTTCCTAAACCAAGTGATGCCGCTAAAGCAAATGTAAGTCCTGCACGTTTCTTCAAACTCCAATCTCCTCTCTTCTCTCTAAAAATTTCTAGTTTATCTGTTTGATAGTCGGATATAAGTATAATATTGGTTAAATTTTTAAGAAGCGGCGAACCGCCATAAAGCTTCCCCACATGCCAATGAAGGCTCCGATCAGTAAAATAACGCCACTGATTTGCCATATAAACGGGAAGTAAGGCAGCGGCTGAATAAAGTGGCCTTGCACATGGGTTGTAATGGCCTTCACGACATACGAATAGCCGACAGATACCGCTGCAACCGGCAGTACAGAACCGATTAGCCCGAGCCATAGGCCTTCCAATAAAAACGGCCAGCGGATAAACCAGTTGGTGGCTCCCACTAATCTCATAATTTCAATCTCTTTTCGCCGTGCAAAAATAGTCATCTTAATCGTATTTGAAATCAAGAACATCGCTGTAAACAACAATCCTAAACTAAGTACTAATCCAACGTTACGGCTTGTTTTTAAAAAGCTGAATAACCTTTCAACTTTTTTCTCACCGTAAACGGCGTCCTCTGTATAATCAAACCTTTTAATCTTCTTAGCTACTTTCGGCGTGTCTGTAGGGTGCTTTGTTTTCACAACGAACACGTCATAAAGCGGATTGTTTTGTTCGAATAAGGCAAAATCCTCGCCCATGTCTTTAATCAAATTTTGCAGTTCTTTTTCTTTTGGTGAATACGTTACACTTGCTACCTCAGGCAAACTTAACAGCTGCTCTTTCAACTTCTCCTGCTCCGTTTTAGTTGCCTCTAATTTGACAAGAACGCGTACTTCGACATCATTCTCTATATCGGTCGCGGCTTTGTTTAGGTTTAGCAGGATGGTAAGAAAAACCCCCACTAGCAATAGAGTAACCGTAACAGCTGAAACAGCAGCAAACGTCATCCAACCGTTTCGGCTTAAATTTTTAAAACTTTCTCTGAAATGGCGGCGGAATGTTCTAGACTTCATAACCATAATCCCCCCGCTGTTCATCTCGTACAATGCAACCGCCTTCAATAGCAACTACTCGGCGGCGGACCGTATTAACAATTTCTTTGTTGTGAGTAGCCATTACAAGCGTTGTACCTTGAGCATTGATTTTTTCAAAAATATCCATGATGTCCCAAGCTGTATCTGGATCAAGATTCCCCGTTGGCTCGTCTGCAATAACGACCTTGGGTTTATTCACGATGGAACGAGCAATCGATACACGCTGCTGCTCTCCACCGGATAATTCTTCCGGAAGCATTCTCGCCTTATTTTTTAAGCCGACGAGCTCCAGCACCTCCATCACCCGCTTTTTAATAACAGCTGGACTTTCTTCGATTACTTCCATCGCAAATGCCACATTTTCATAGACTGTAAGCGTTGGCAATAACTTAAAGTCCTGAAACACCACGCCAATTTGACGACGCAGTAAGGGAACAGATCGAGCTTTTAAAGTCGACAAGTTTACTCCATTTACGACAATACGACCGTTTGTTGGTTTTTCTTCTCTATACATTAGCTTTATAAAAGTTGACTTGCCGGCGCCGCTTGGCCCGACAACGTAAACGAACTCACCCTGTTTAATGGAAATATCAACACCTCGTAAAGCCAAAACTCCATTTGGGTATTTTTTTGTCACACCCTTCATTTCTATCATCAAATCACCTGTCACTTTTTGTCAATTATACAGGAAAAAGCTGAAAAAATTCAGCTTTTCTGCTCAAATCAAGACCTATTATATCACTGATTAAACCCTTGTTAACCGTTAAATACATTACATTTTCTTTTCAGATCGTAATATATCCGATTATTTTCATAATAAATATGTAAAAATGATCGCTTTTCTCTATGTAAAACGCTTTATAAAGCGAATGAAAAGGTTGTAATATTTTGTGCAAAGCTATTCTATTTTTTTGTCGGTAAAGGAAGGTAGAGGGGATAAAAAGAGGAAAAATAAAGAATGCAGTGTGTGTTTCTGCATTCTTGTGGTTATCATTATTTTTTTGTAGCAAGCCAGTCAGCTACCGCTTCAGCATCGGCACCTTGGACGATGTTTGGAGGCATTTGGCCTTTACCATTTTTAACAATGTTTAAAATTTCATCTTTGCTGTATTTACTTCCGATTTTGTCTAAAGCAGGCCCAACCTGTCCTTCAAGATTCTCACCGTGACAGCTTAAGCAGTTCTGCTTGTACACTTGTTCACCTTGTGCACTGGCCGTCTCTTTCCCTCCGTCTTCATTGTTGCCTTTGTCTGCGTTGTCATTTCCGCCGCCGCATGCTGCGAGCGCCACGGATGAGCCAATTAACAGAGCCATTAATGATTTTTTAAATTCCATGTTCTCTCCTCCTAGGAAAAAATAACAATGCATGTTAAGTATACCAAAGCCGCCATGTTTTAAAACCAAGTTAAACACTTGAAAATTACTAAGAGTCGCTTCTATTCCAGCTGCCTCAATGCTTTCATCAATTGTATACACTTTATGAACTTTCATTCAGTCGCCTATTGACATACGCGGAAGCTGCTCGGTATTCTTTGGCATCAAAATTATTGTGCTGCATAATAGTCAATTTTATGTATCCATTGAAGACCTCTCTTTATTACCATAACCGTTTTTAGCTTCTTTAAACTTATAAAAGCTAATTAGATAGCCTTTGGACAATATCTCCGTGCCACCTATTCAAAAAGCCCTTTACTGCTCCAGCAGTAAAGGGCTATATCTTATAAACGCGAACGCAAATATGCATTAATAAACGGATTAATGTCTCCGTCCATTACCGCTTGCACATTCCCGGTTTCCTCATTTGTACGATGGTCTTTTACCATGGAATAAGGGTGGAAGACATAGGAACGGATTTGGCTTCCCCAGCCAATTTCCTTTTGTTCGCCACGGATTTCTGCCAATTCTGCTTCCTGCTCCTCAATCTTCTTCTGATAAAGTTTAGCTTTCAACATCTTCATGGCATGTTCGCGGTTCTTAATTTGTGAACGCTCAGATTGGCATGTCACGACTGTATTCGTCGGTAAATGTGTAATCCGAACAGCGGAATCAGTCGTGTTGACGTGCTGACCACCGGCACCGCTTGAACGGTACGTATCAATCTTAAGGTCATCCGGACGAATATCAATTTCAATATCATCGTTAAACTCCGGCATAACCTCACAAGACACGAACGATGTATGACGGCGGCCTGAAGAATCAAATGGCGAAATACGCACTAAACGGTGGACACCTTTTTCAGCTTTTAAATAGCCGTAAGCGTTATGCCCTTTAAATAAAAGCGTAACACTTTTTACGCCTGCCTCGTCTCCCGGAAGGTAATCCATTGTTTCCACTTTGAACCCTTGCTTTTCTCCCCAACGGGTATACATACGCAGCAGCATCGAACCAAAATCCTGGGACTCTGTACCACCCGCACCCGGATGCAATTCTAATATGGCGTTATTCTTATCGTATGGATCACTTAACAATAACTGCAATTCAAAATCGCCGATGCGATTACGGAATTCCTCTAGTTCGCTTTCTAATTCATTCTGCAGTTCTGCGTCTGCTTCTTCTTTGACAAGCTCATGCGTCAGTTCAAGATTTTCTTGTGTATCGAGCAGCTCTTTATATTCATTCACGATTTCTTTTAAACCGTTCGCTTCATTAATCACTGTCTGAGCAGCCTGCTGATCATCCCAAAAATTAGGATGCAGCATTTCATCTTCAAGCCCGGCAATGCGTTCCTCTTTGATTTCTAAGTCAAAGAGACCCCCTGAAGTCCGCCAATTTCTTAGCTGTTTTGTCTAACTCATTTCGAATTTCAAATAATTCCATATAGGCACCTCTTCTTTAGTGTAAAAATGTTGTATTGTGCACACATTATTCAAGACATGAATCTGGCGTGCTGTTGATCATTCCAGCCATTTTGTTTAAGGAACTGCTGCAGCGGCCAGCCCGTACGGCGGTTTCAGACTTTCTGCTGGAGTCAAAGAACGACTCCTTGTCGAGCCCTCCAACCCCTTATCGGGCTAAACGGGCCGCTTCCGCTTTTCTTTTGTCCAGCTGCAGGCGCTAGCGCGTACGGTGGTTTCAGACTTTCTGCTGGAGTCAAAGGACGACTCCTTCAGAAAGTCTTCCAACCCCCTATCGCGCTGGACAAGCGCCTTCCGCTTTTCTTATTACCCGCAGCAGTTTTTGTATTTTTTGCCGCTTCCGCATGGGCATGGTTCGTTTCGACCGACTGCTGGTGCTTTTCTAACAGGTTTTTTCTTTGCTTTGCTGCCTTCGTCTTCTTTCGGATTGACAGCCTGACCTTTAGCGACCTCTTGTCGTTCCAGGTTATTTTGGATTTCTGCTTTCATGACATATTTAGCCGCTTCCTCGTTAATAGAGGCAACCATAGCTTCGAACATAGCGAATCCTTCGTTTTGATATTCTCGCAGCGGATCGATTTGTCCGTAGGCGCGCAGGTGAATCCCTTGACGCAATTGATCCATGGCATCGATGTGATTGATCCATTTAGAATCGACCGCACGAAGCAGAACGACTTTTTCAAACTCGCGCATCTGCTCCTCGCCCATTTGTTCTTCGCGTTCGTCATAGCGCGCTGTTACTTTTCCGTAAATGACATCAATCATTTCATCGGCATCTTTGCCTTGTAAATCAGCCGTTGTCAATTCCCCTTCACTTAAGAGGTTGCCATTTACATAATCGACAATCGACTGCAGATCTTTCTGCTCTTCCGATTCAGTGGCACTCATATGAACTTGTACAACTTGCTTAATAACCATTAAAATCATGCCTTCTAAAATTTCACGAAGGTTCTCTGATTCTAGTACTTCATCGCGTTGTTTATAAATAATCTCACGTTGCTGACGCAAGACATCATCGTATTCAAGCAGGCGTTTCCGGGCATCAAAGTTGTTTCCTTCCACGCGTTTTTGAGCGGATTCTACCGCTTTGCTGACCATTTTGCTCTGGATCGGCTGGCTATCATCCATGCCAAGCCTTTCCATCATCGACTTCATGTTATCGGATCCAAAACGGCGCATTAATTCATCTTCCATAGAAAGATAAAATTGCGTAACCCCCGGATCACCTTGACGCCCAGAACGTCCGCGAAGCTGATTATCAATCCGGCGGGACTCGTGACGCTCGGTACCAATAACGGCTAGACCGCCTAGTTCTTTTACGCCCTCTCCCAGTTTAATGTCCGTTCCGCGTCCAGCCATGTTAGTCGCAATCGTCACGGCCCCCGGCTGACCCGCTTCCACAATAATCTCCGCTTCACGGCCATGATTTTTCGCATTCAGAACGTTATGGGGAACGCCCCGTTTTGTTAACAAGGAAGAGATCAATTCAGATGTCTCGATTGCGACTGTACCCACAAGAACAGGCTGCTTCAACTGGTGACGCTGATAAATGTCTTCCACAACGGCGCGGAATTTGCCGTCCATAGAAGCATAAATTAAGTCAGGCCGGTCATCGCGGGCAATCGGACGATTCGTCGGAATGCTGATAACTTTCATATTATAAATATTGCGGAATTCTTCTTCTTCGGTTTTAGCTGTCCCCGTCATCCCGGCAAGCTTTTCATACATCCGGAAAAAGTTCTGGAACGTAATCGTTGCCATTGTCATACTTTCATTTTGAATCGAGACGCCTTCTTTTGCTTCAATTGCCTGATGAAGCCCGTCACTGTATCGGCGGCCTTTCATTAAGCGCCCTGTAAATTGGTCAACGATAATAACTTCATCTTCTTGTACGACATAATCAACATCTCGCTGCATCGTGACATGTGCTTTTAGCGCCTGATTAATATGGTGATTAAGCGTTACATGTTTCAAATCAAACAAGTTTTCAATTCCAAACGCTTTCTCCGCCTTATTAATTCCTTCTTCTGTCAACAATACGCTTTTTGTTTTTACGTCGTACGTATAATCATCCTCTGCTTTTAACGTGCGGACAAAACTATTAGCGTGAATATAAAGCTGTGTTGACTTTTGGGCCTGGCCAGAAATAATCAGCGGTGTTCGCGCTTCATCAATTAAAATGGAGTCTACTTCATCGATCACCGCATAGTGCAGCGGGCGCTGTACTTTATGTTCTTTATAAAGCACCATATTATCCCGTAAGTAATCAAAGCCAAATTCATTGTTCGTTCCGTACGTAATATCCGCTGTGTATGCTTCTTTTTTCTCTTCCTTCGAGAGACTGTTTAAGTTCAATCCGACAGTCAAGCCGAGGAAGTTATAAAGCTCTCCCATTTCCACCGCGTCACGTGAAGCCAAATATTCGTTAACTGTAATTACGTGAACACCTTTGCCGGAAAGAGCATTTAAATACACGGGCATCGTGGCCGTTAACGTTTTCCCTTCCCCCGTCTTCATCTCAGAGATATTTCCTTCATGAAGGGCAATCCCCCCCATGAGTTGAACACGGTATGGGTAAAGACCGAGCACACGGCGCGCTCCTTCGCGTACGACCGCAAATGCCTCTGTTAATAAATCGTCGAGCGATTCGCCTTTTGCATAACGCTCCTGAAACTCTATCGTTTTGGCGCGCAGTTCCTCATCAGACAAACTTTCCATTTGGTCTGCCAGTGATTCAATTTTTTGCGCCATTTTTTCTAACCGCTTAACATCGCGTTTATTTGCATCAAACATTTTTGTTAGTAAGCCCATTTATAGCCGCTCCTTTTTACTTGCAACAAGTTAGTCCGTGAGCCTGAAAACCCTCATAAAATCCTATTTAATATTACCACTATCCCCTATTTGAAACAACTGAACGGCATAGAGGAAAGGCTAGATTAAAAAGTAAAAACGCCCATTTAGGGCGTTTAAAAGTATAAATAGCGTCTCTTTCCACATAACAGGCAAGCTGCAAACGAGCGTTTTTATACTTGTAACGCTTGTTTATCCTGTTCCAGGTGTCCTTCAAGCACTTGCTCCATTTCCTTCACTCGCTTTGCCAGACTTGCAGCGGATACACCGAGGCGTGAAGCGAGCTGACTATTTGAATAGTTGGTATCAATCATTTGATGAGATTGTAAAAGCGAATAAACGGCAGCCGTATAAATCTCCGGTTTGCGAATAGTTGGATTTTCTTTTTGACAATACAAATTCCAGAGAAGCACAGCTGTTTGCTGACGCAGCTCCCCTATCCCTTCTTCCTGTAAAAAGGCAAGCAAGGCATCTGCTGTTTTCTTTTGAGATTCTTTTTCCCATGTCAATTCACTATGGTCTAAAGCCTTCTCTTCACTTTCAGTTTGCTCTTCACTTTCAGTTTGCTCTTCATAGATAGAAAATAGCCCTTCTAACACAGACAGCCAGTTAGCCGCCAAGAATTGCTGTGAGCTGGTTTCTTCCGATTGTTTAAATTGTAAGGACAGCCAATTCGTTGCTTTTGGTACAACGTATTGTTCAAAATGAAAATCAATCATGAAAAATGTATACTCTTTTTCAAATGGAAGAAGACCGCCAGTTACGAATACTCCTTCAATCGGCAGCTGTCGGCGTGCTCGAATAGATACCGTTTCTCCTGATAATACGTCTTCCACTTCGTAAACATTTCCTCGCGCCGCTTTTACCGTACCTGCGATAAACTTCACTTGAGGCCATGCAAGGAAAACGGTTCTCGTCCGTTCTCTATTCACCGTTTGCGCACGATGAGCAACGAATTCCTGAAGAATCGTTCGTCCATTTTTTAAAGATTGTGTTAAAATAAACCAAATTTCAAAAGCGATTAAATACACCTGTGGATCTTTGCGAAGCACCTCATACGTATGTAAAAATGATTGAAAGTGTTTTTTCATTTCATATGAATGATGTTCCATGGCGTAATCGATTAGTTCACGCTGCAGATTTTCAAGTTCCTCCTGCATCACTCCATGAATGGCAGAACCTTCTATTCTTCCACAGCATTTTTTGAATTTTTTTCCGCTCCCACATGGACATGGTTCATTTCGTCCAACTAACATAAATTTACTCCCCCCTGGATCATCAACTCTTTCTCTATAGTAACATGGATTGTCAATCCATAGTAGAGAAGGCGCCAGGAATAAAAAGTCATTTCTCGCGCCCCATATCCAAATTTGACGAATCGTGGAGACTATATAAGGGTTCTTTCGTTTTGCATTCATGATTAAGAATATGGAGCCTAGAAATGATAGACAAAGTTATCAGGTTAATGGAAAGCACTTATCAACAGCCTGCAGGCTCC
Source organism: Pseudobacillus wudalianchiensis (assembly GCF_001685015.1). GTDB lineage: Bacteria > Bacillota > Bacilli > Bacillales > Domibacillaceae > Pseudobacillus > Pseudobacillus wudalianchiensis. Next base: position 476,495 of record NZ_MAYT01000012.1, on the reverse strand, counting down.
CTGCTATGGGAGCCTGCCTTCTGCTTTTTATAATGCTGAATCAGGTAATGCTTGAGAATTGATCTGCTCCTGAAGTTCATCTAAACGATTTTCTAACTGATCTAATCTATCAGTGATGCCTTGAACAGATGCCACATCCTCTACCGCTGGCGCTTCAGGAGTCTCAACTACCGGTGTTCCTGTAGTATCTTCTGCTGCAGGTGTTTCTGTATCAGCTTCATCTGGTGTTGACGCTGGTGTTTCTGTGTCACCTTCATCTGGTGTTGGTGCTGGTGTTTCTGTGTCACCTTCATCTGGTGTTGGTGCTGGTGTTTCTGTGTCACCTTCATCTGGTGTTGGTGCTGGTGTTTCTGTGTCACCTTCATCTGGTGTTGGTGCTGGTGTTTCTGTGTCACCTTCATCTGGTGTTGGTGCTGGTGTTTCTGTGTCACCTTCATCTGGTGTTGGTGCTGGTGTTTCTGTGTCACCTTCATCTGGTGTTGGTGCTGGTGTTTCTGTGTCACCTTCATCTGGTGTTGGTGCTGGTGTTTCTGTGTCACCTTCATCTGGTGTTGGTGCTGGTGTTTCTGTGTCACCTTCATCTGGTGTTGGTGCTGGTGTTTCTGTGTCACCTTCATCTGGTGTTGGTGCTGGTGTTTCTGTGTCACCTTCATCTGGTGTTGGTGCTGGTGTTTCTGTGTCACCTTCATCTGGTGTTGGTGCTGGTGTTTCTGTGTCACCTTCATCTGGTGTTGGTGCTGGTGTTTCTGTGTCACCTTCATCTGGTGTTGGTGCTGGTGTTTCTGTGTCACCTTCATCTGGTGTTGGTGCTGGTGTTTCTGTGTCACCTTCATCTGGTGTTGGTGCTGGTGTTTCTGTGTCACCTTCATCTGGTGTTGGTGCTGGTGTTTCTGTGTCACCTTCATCTGGTGTTGGTGCTGGTGTTTCTGTGTCGCCTTCGTCAGGTGTTGGTGCTGGTGTTTCTACATCACCTTCATCTGGTGTTGGTGCTGGTGTTTCTATGTCGCCTTCGTCAGGTGTTGGTGCTGGTGTTTCTACATCACCTTCATCTGGTGTTGGTGCTGGTGTTTCTGTGTCGCCTTCGTCAGGTGTTGGCGCTGGTGTTTCTCCAGCTACTGTTTCAATTAACGTATTCACTTGAACTAATAGAATTTCAACCTTTTGTTCACGCTTTTGAACCTCTCCATCAGCTGCTCCTTTTAGCGACAAAGTGTCTAATCGATGGTTGACAGCGTTCAAACGGTTTTCTAAACTCGTTAATTTCCCTGCATATTCTTCGCTTTTTTCTGTTTCTTCAACGGCAGGTGCCTCTTGTTGTTTTTCTTCAGCCGCTGATGTTTCAATATTTAGGGAATCGACTTCCTGCTTATAACCATCCAGCTTCTCTTCTATCTTCACAAGTTGCTTGTCAATTGATTTAAGCTGATTCACTTGTCCTTTTATTTTTCCCATATTGATCTTTTTTGCCCACTCTTGCTTTTCGGACGGATGAACATCATCCTGTTGTGCAGCATGTCCATATACGGGAGCGGAAAAAATTGTTCCCGCTGCTAGAGTCATTGCAAGTACGGATGATACCTTTTTCTTTTTTGTCATTCACTTACTCCTCCTTCAACATAGTTAAGCAAAGATCAACGGCCAACACGAAAGTTAATGTGCAGCTGTGTCTGGCACAGTCTTTACGCTACCCATGATAGCGGCAGATTTAACTTGAAACCAAGACCTAATATGAAAAAGGGAGAGCTTCACCGATCAAATACCATTATTAACCTTTTTTATCTTTATTTTGTATATTTTAAGGGAAAATTTTCTTGAACCTTCCGCTTACTTCCCTTCTTTCTTTTTTCGAGTTATTTCACCTTACCTGTTGTATGGATAAGGTTTTTTCCTTCATCAACAAGATAAGTGTTGTTTATTTTCTTGTTCAAGGAAGCAAGCCTGTCCATCCTACTACTTTTCCAATAAAAACAGTCGTTTTGATGGAGTTTATTTTCTAGAAAAGCGTTTTCACCTGTCAAAAAACCCCCACTGCCGATCGGCAGTAGGGGTTTCGATCTTTCTTAATTTGTCTCAATTAAACCGTATTTTCCATCTTTTCGTTTATAGACGATATGGGTACCGTTGCTTTCCGCGTCTGTATAGATAAAGAAGTTATGTCCAAGGAGATTCATCTGCAATACAGCTTCTTCAGAATCCATTGGCTTCAAATCAAATTGCTTTGTGCGAACAATCGCTAACTCATCTGTATCTTCTTCCGTTTGTGTTGATGCTGTTTCACTTTGAGCGATAGCAAAATAATCTTGCGGTTCACCTTTTTCACGGAACTTACGATTTACCTTTGTTTTATGTTTGCGAATTTGACGCTCCAATTTATCAACGATTAAGTCGATAGCTGCGTACATATCTTCATTTCGTTCTTCAGCTCGAAGCACAAGATTTTTCATCGGAATTGTAACTTCGACTTTTGAATTTTTATCAGAATATACTTTCAGGTTTACGTGAACAATGGCATTTGGAGACTCGATAAAATAACGCTCCAATTTGCTAATCTTTTTCTCGACATATTCCCGAATTGCTGGAGTTACTTCAATGTTCTCACCACGGATGCTGTAGTCTAACATGCTGACTCCTCCTTTACAAATAACTATGTGTATATACTTCTCCTTTCCCTCGGAAACTCCTGCTTAACCTAGTAAAAATGTTTGTCGAAATTGTAAGAAAGAGTGCCTATTTCGTCACTTGATTTTTTTACTCATGACCTAAGCAGAAGGGGTCAGGATTACACATACTTATTGAGGAAGTATACGCTGGCAGCATGGAAATAATGTGGCAGATTCAAAGTTTCCCATTTAAAGCATTAAAAAGCGAACCGGCTACAAGCTGGTTCGCCCTACATCAATTCTTTCTATCGTAAAAAACACCGTCCATCTGTATAGACGCATAAGGATTCACATACTTATCCACGGAATCCTTCTTTTTCGTTAAGCTTTGCATATCTTTTTGAATCGTTGCCTTTAATTTCTTTAACTCCATATCAATCACTGCGTTACGCTTGATGATTTCCCGTCCAAGCTGCTGCTCTTCTTCTGTAAAAGGCGCTTTCATATTCGCAAGAAGAGTTTCTCTTTGTTCAAGAAGGGCTTCAATCGCTGTTATCGTCTGATCCCGATCGGCTGACTGGCGGTGCAAAAGCTGGAAGAGCTTGTCTGTTACGTCAAAGCAAGCTTTCACCGCAGACATTATGCTTGGCCACCTGCACCGGCATGCTGGAGCTGGCGATTTTTTTGAATGACTTCTTTCCATGTATCACGAAATTCTGTCACGAATCCTTCTGCTTCTTCTAAAATCGCTGTGTCATTTTTAATATTTGCTTCAATCAAACGACGGTTTAAGTAATCATAAAGAGACAGTAAGTTTTCTGACACATCCATGTCCATGTTCAAAGTGACCATGAGTTCTTGAATAATCGCTTGTGCTTTTTGAATGCTTGTATTTTTGGCTTGAATATCTTGATCGGCAATCGCTTGTTTTGCCTGATGGATAAATTTTAAGCAGCCGTTGTAAAGCATCAGCGTTAACTCGCCAGGAGAAGCTGTTGTTACGGCGTTATTTGAATATGTTTGATAAGGGTTTTTCATTGCCATGAAAAAAACACTCCTTTAATAATTGAAAGTAATAACAATTGAAGATAGATCCTGTGGGGCGCCAGCTAGAATGCTAAATCGCCCACGTGAGATTAAATTTTTTTATCTACTAAAATTCCCAAGTAATCCGTCATGGCTGCGTACATGTCGAGAAGCTTTTTTGATGGAATTTCTCTGATGACTTCTTGTGTTTCGTCATCGATCATCGTGACGTAATATTCTTCCAATTCATCATGAAATTCAAACTTCAAATGAGTGTTTGACGGTTTTAAAAAATCATTCATTCCTTGTACGATTTTTTCCATTTTTGCTTTTTCCGGCTTACGTACAGCCGTTTCAGTTGTTTCTTCCTGCTTTGGTTCCTGCAGGTTCACTTCTGTTGGTTTTTGCACCGCACTTACCGGTATTACTAAATGTTTTTGATTCCCTAATTTATCTATCACTCATTACCGCCCCTTCCGGCTTGGTTTTGCTATTAGTTATATCGGAAGAAGCGAGGCAAAGTTAATAACAAGAAAAGAATCTTATTGAATGGTTTTGTGAAAAATTTGAAAAAGCAGGAATAGTTGCTCTCCCTGCGTCAAAGTCCATTGTCATTGCCATTGACCAATATACTTATGTATAGAAGAAGCTACATTTTTGAAGTAGGCTTCCTCATGGGGGACAAAGTCTGCTTTGCTGATCATCCGCTTAAATGGGATTTGTTCGTTATCTTGATTCATCAAAAAACCTTCCCCTAAAATGGTACGCTCTTCCCCTTCGCAGAGCTTTAAAAAGGCAGATAAGTCTACAGCAACGATACCGGCTACTTCTTCTCTTTGTAAGGAATATCCTTCAATAGGCCGCATGCTTTCATATAAAAAAACGTGACACCATTCGTTATCTAAAAAATCCGCTATGTGCAGGCGATCAGGAATGATACCGAGCAAAATCAGGTCGTTAAAAGCAACGTCCAGCCCTAATTCTTCTTGAACTTCACGCACGCCATCCTGCACCGTCTCATGTGCAAGCAAATGGCCTGCTGCTGTAATATCCAACAGGCTAGGGAAATCCTTTTTTGTTTCACTGCGAACTTGTAAATGAAGGTTGTAGCCGTTTTCTTTCTTACTGATGACCCAACAATGGAACGTTTCATGCCAGTAACCTTTTTTGTGTACCTCATTTCTTGAAGCAATGCCTATTTCATTCCGCTTCTCATCTATCACTTTAATCATTTCTATCGTCATGCTTTCACTCCCCAGGATGGATATGCTGCACGCGCCCGACTTGGCCATCTTCAAGTCTTACTTTTATCCCGTGCGGATGTGAAGCGGAGTTTGTCAAAATATCCTTTACAATGCCGGTCGTTCTTTTTCCTGTTCGCTGGTCCTGTTTTAATACAATATCGACTTTTAATCCCGGCTGAATGTCTTTACGGTTCTTTCCGTTCATAAGTTAAAACCCCTTTCGCGTAATGGTTCTATGCCTTACTATAAACGACCAATCCGTTTCTTCCTAATGAAATGGCAGCTCTTCCTTTATCAAGGTATTCATATGCTACTTTTTGACTAGTAAGGAAGATTATTATATTATAATTATTATAAACTAAGATCAAAGGGGTTAAAAAATGAATATACACGACTTCACGGCAAAGCAAAAAGATGGGAATGCAATCGATTTAAAAAACTATAAGGGCAAGGTTTTGCTTATTGTTAATACAGCTAGCAAGTGTACTTTCACTCCACAGTTTGAAGATTTACAAAGATTGTACGTACAATATAAAGAAGCTGGCTTGGAAATTCTCGGTTTTCCGTGTAATCAGTTTGGTGGCCAAGAACCTGGCAGCAACGAAGAAGCAGCTGAATTTTGCCAGTTAAATTATGGCGTTGCCTTTCCCATTTTCTCAAAGGTCGAGGTAAACGGAGAAAACGCTGATCCATTGTTTCAGTATTTGAGAGAGTTTGCTCCATTTCGAGGCTTTGATGATTCCAACATAAATGAAAAACTCTTAAAAATGATGATCGCAGATCGAAATCCCGAGTGGCTGGTTGGAGACTCGATCAAATGGAACTTCACTAAATTTCTCATCGATTCCAATGGCACTGTCATTAAGCGCTTCGAACCTTCGGATGGCTTCTCGTCTATCCAACAACATGTTGAGAGTTTGCTAATTTAATAGAAGAAAGGGGACAGCTTATGCATAAAAACTGGATTATCCTCAAAGACCGCGTACGCGATGAATGGCTCGATTATAATGGTCATATGAATGATGCTGAGTATGCGCGTGTGTTCAGTTGGGCAGGGTTTAACTGGATGGAGGACGTCGGCTTCAATGACGACTTTCGCAAACGGTACGACTACACTATTTTCACACTAGAAAGCCACATTTGTTATTTAGCAGAAATGAAACCGAAGGAAGCACTTGAGGTATCTCTTCATATACTCGATTATGATGAAAAGCGCGTTCATTTTTTCTTTGAATTATTTGGTGAAGACGGAAAGCGCGCGGCCACATGCGAGCAGATGCTGATGGGCATTGATCAAAAACAACGGCGTCCTGCCCCATTTCCAGATGAACTTTTTGAAAAGATTGCGGCTTTAGCTAAGGAGCAGGCAGAGCTTCCAAGACCAAAAGAATCCGGGCATGTGATTGGCATCCGCCGAAAAGGATAACTTGAAGGTAACCCGATTTCACAGAAAAAACCAATTCCCGTACACCATCTGGATGAACGGAAATTGGTTCTTTTAATTAAGGTGCAATCTTTTCGTCTGTCCCCGTTGGTCCTTGATGATTAAATCCATCAGCCAAGTGGCTATGTTCACCAAGAATATAGTAGTCGAGTTTCTTTTTCGGAATTTGCTTATATGATTTCCCATACACCATGTAGAATACGACTCCAATGGCGAGCCATATGATTAAAGCAATCCAGGACGGTACCCCCATAAATGCTGGCGAGCCTGGCACAGCAAGCAACAAAACGAAGGAGAGACTGCTAATAACCCCCAACAAACTGCAAAACTTCTTCCCTGGAGAAACAGCCCCTTCCATAACCGATTCGTCTCCTGACCACTTAAAGAACTTGTAAGCTGCAAAGCAAGTGTAAAAATAAGCAACGGCTACGCCGATAGACGCCATGTCAACAATCCATAAAAGCACTTGTCGGCCAAACCACGGCGCGGCTAAACAGATGACCATCGTAAAAATGATGCCGGCATAAGGTGTTCTGTATGTTGAATGTAGTTTTCCGAATACGTCAGGTAATATTTTCGCACGGGCCATTGCAAACAACAAACGGCTCGCTGATACGTAAAACCCATTTAAACCTGTAAAAATCCCCATACAAATTGCGATAGCCAAAACAATTAAACCGACGTTGCCGAATGCACCGGCCACAATATCCCCTGTCCCCCAGATCGATTGCTTAGCGACGAGTTCTTGCCATGGCATTCCCACAGCGGTAAAAAGAATATTCGTCACGTAAATTAACGTAGCAAAAATAAGGGCCCATACGATGAGAGAAAACGCCTTCTTGGCAGGAAAGTCAAATTCCTCTGCCGATTGCGGCACGTTATCAAAACCAACGAAAGCAAAAGGCGCAATGGCCACAATCGTTAAAATGGCCGACATCGCCGGTATTTCCGGGTTAAACACTGGCTGTAAATGAGAGAAGGAGGAGTCAGGGTGAGTAAACATGCCGAGCCCTAAAGCGGCTACTCCTAACACGAGTATGACACAAAAGATGAACTGCAGCCGTCCCGAGAAAGACGCCCCACGAATGTTCAGCCAGGCAAACACACACAAGGCGATCGTGGCGATCAGCACTTCTGTGAAGTAGACGTCCCAGCCGGCAATGCTATACATTTGCCCTTTCATAGCCACTTTTGGAATTGTAAATTTGAATAAAAGGGCCATAGCCGATGCATTTAAAGCGACGATACTCATATAACCGAGCACTAAAAACCAGCCGCAAATGTAAGCATGCGTCCTTCCAAAACCAAGATACGCATAGGCAAATTCTCCTCCGGAAACCGGAAAGTGCCTAATTAAAAACCCATAACTAACCGCAATGACAATCATCAGCAGCCCGCCGATTCCAAACCCGATCGCTGCCCCAATCGGTCCCGGTTTCGCCATCCAGTCTGCCGGAAGAACAAAGCTCCCCCATCCGATTGCCGAACCTAAGGCAATCGCCCAGACCCAATGCGGCTTCAACGTCTTGTCCAGCTGTGTTCTTTCTTCCATGTAAACAACCCCCTTGATTTATAAGTAATTAAGCTCATAGAGGGAGGATAGTCTGAAAGAAGCCGTCACCGTCCCTAAGAGCATAATTCTCAACAATATTTAATAAAACTAAATATTCTGACAATATTCTACATACTTCATTTAGGATCGGCGCTGCTGTATTTGTTTGTAGAGAAAGAAGGAGTACGAGGTAATGTGAAGTTCATATTTTTGCTTATCCCTACTATATTATAAATTTATCCAGCCAACGATTTAACATCTCGATAGGTGTTATGAAATACTTCGATAAGTCATCCTACACAGCCATTCGTAATTAGCGGCCTATCTTTTCCTTGATGTTAAAGGACAGAAAAAAACACCTCCATGTTAGCACCTAATTTAGTGTACTATCCCCGAAGGTGTTTTTATGCTCTTCTGTTATGTTCTTGAATCATTTGCTATCGTGATCAAGCTTTTTTATTTTCAAGATCCTTTAAAGATTCTATGCTTGAGTGTAAGAGCGACTCTTCGCTAAAAGGCAAATTTTTTTCGGTACAAAATTTTATAAATTCTTGATAACCGCTGAAAATGGCCTCTAGCAATTCGCTGGCGGGAACAACAGATGACTGTATTACTTCTGGATTCTCGTTCAAAGCGAGCTTGTTTATTTCAAAGAAATAACCGTTCTCTTTTCTTACTAAATAAAGCTTATCGGGATTATCTAATAATTCAATATGGTATTTTTCCTCACTAGCACCATCTGACACAATGTATGAGAGGTCAGACCAGGTTTCAAGTAATTCTCCCGTCCATTCTTTTTCAGATAAAATTACTTTATCCTCATACGTAATTTTTATATATCCCGATAAATACTCACCCTCCTCATGGTTGAGTAACCTTTGAGCAGCGATCTCTGCCGAAGGGTGAGTAATCGGGATAAATTTGTCCTGCTGGTCCGTTAAAAATCCTAATTCCGGAACAAAATTAGAGATATACGTTATTAATTGATTTTTTTTATTCATCTCAGACCTCTCCATTTATTTAACTGGGTAAGCGCTGCTAACATATCCGTCCTTGTTAATGCGTACTTCATATTTCACACCATTTACTTTACTTTGAACATTAATACCCTTTCCACTTTTTAAGCTGCTATTGATGTCTTTCTTATTACTTCTAATCACACTCATCACAATATTCTTTACATCATTTACGTTTAAGTCAGGATCAAACATGGACTTCCCCGTACTTCCTGTCCAATAGTTTGGATGGTGATTTTTCAAAATATGCTGCATCTTAGATTTTGTAAGTTGGACACTTTTGCTTCCTACATTGACGGAGGCATTCACAAAATTAACGGTAGCCTTTTTAGCTGCACTGCTGCTAACAGCTTGGAACGTTTTTTTCCCGATTTTTAAAATCGCTTTTTTTCCAATATACTGAATGGTAACTCTCAGAGCAGCAGCCCCTATAATGTATACAATTACCGGTATCGCTGATGCTTGCAGCTTCTCTGTATTTACTTCATGCCTTTCCCCCGTCTTCACGTTCACAAAAGTTCCTTTAAAACTATTATCGTCAGCCTCTGTTACATAGACAGCATATTTATCTTTTGTACTTTCTCCATTCTCTGTCAATTTGCTCGTTAACAGGAATTCGTTCGCTTCTAAATTCATTTCGATTTCAAAATTCGCTTTCAAATCCTCTGCATGATAATTGGATTCGACTACAATATTTTCTTCATCTGCCTCCACTACCTCAATGTCTAACTCTTCAGATTGGCTTAAATCTAAATCTTCATTTAACTCCTCGTTCAGCTCTTCAGACATGTCAGCAATATCTTCTTCAGGCAGACTCATGTTAATCGCTGAATGATTGCTGGCAGCCTTCACTTGATTGTAGTCCGGTAATATCCAAACTAGCATACAGACTACAATTGCCTTAATAATAAATTTGTTCCTCTTCATTACAGGATCACCCTTATTTTATAGTTAATAAACCTTTGCCATACTCATTCTCTTTTTTCTCAGCTAAATGAAAGGTGTGTTTTTGCAGGAACTCCTCAAAAGGAATAGCTTCTGCTAAGCTGCTGGATTTATAGTTTGCTAACAGTACAGAAATGGCTCCGGATGCATACCCAGCTGCAAAGGAGGTACCAGTGAATAAGGAATATCCCCCTTTATGGTCCGTTGACAAAATGTTTACGCCAGGTGCCGTGTAGTCTATTTTTCCTCTTGCTGAAGAGCTTGGACGGAGTAGCTCTTTATTGATTGCTGCTACAGAGAGGACATTTTCATACTTCGCTGGGTAATCTACTCCCAGCCCATAAGTATTCCCGGCGGCCGCCACAATGATGATGCCCGCCTCGCGTGCTTCTGTTATCGCTTCTTTTAATTGATCATTGTCTGATTGAATGCCAAAACTAACATTTATCATATCGGCGCCTTCTTTCATGGCCCAGTGAATTCCCTTAATAAAGTCTTCTACTTCTCCTGTTCCATGTTCATCCAGCACTTTAACATCGTAAATTTCAATATTCTGATTTACTCCTACTATGCCGCCATCATTATGATTGGCTGTGATAATTCCTGCAATGGCTGTACCGTGGCCAAAGTCATCCCGTATTTCTTTACCAGGCTCGAGAGCGTTAAATTTCTTCGTCACCTTTCCTATTAAATCTTCATGCTGATCATGAATGCCACTATCAAGAATGGCCACTTTTATCTTTTTATCTGTATTCGTATTCACTCCAACTAACTCCTGACCCCACGGAACGATTTGTCTTTTTGAGCCTTTCAACCTTTCCAAATCATTTTCATAATGGGCTTCTTTCTGTGACAAGAAAAAAGATAGGACGGTTACAAAAACACATACTATTAGCGTTAATATGAATGCCTTTTTCATAAACATCTTTTTGAAGCTAGACTTGAATAGAACCACCTGCTTTCTAAATAAGGATTCTTTTGAATAAATCAATTTCCCACACTAGCACGCAAAAGACAAAGTTATGTAAAATAAATCAATTTATTCTAATAAAATCCAATGCGGCATAAATATAGCACATAAGTAAATAACCAAACAAATTAACAATTTACTATAACTTTTGGCCTTATGTTCATTCTTTCTCCATCTACTGTCCTGCTGTTTTTTGTAAAAGAATAGCTAAAACTTCTGCTTGCCGCCTTCATGTAAATTTTGTTAGCGAGCTTACATACGCCAATGGTACTTTTATCTAACAATCCCCTTTTTACTTTTCAATGCAGCTATTTAACTAAATAAACTGATGTGAGTGAATAAAAAAACCATAGCCACTTTCCCCTCTTTTTGGCATAAGGCGTTTATACTTTTTAGTGGTAAATGTTTATTTATCGACGCTCAGTGCGTTTACTATCTTTAGATTAGTCATGATTTTCTCTCATAAATTTAGTCATAAACAACTACATCTCAATCACTAGAGAGAATGAACAATTGAAGCACAGTTCTTTTTTTATCAAAATAGGAATTTATGATACTTTGTTTGCAAGGAGGCTCATTCGATAATATTAATTTTTATACAAACACCTCCTAAAAACATCCAAAATACCCATTGAAATTGAAAGCGTTTTCTTTTATGCTGTTATTAGGTTGGACAGCAACAGTGGCTGTCATGGTATTCGGCGCAGGCGGGGCCGGTATCGTATATTTATGAATAAAAAATCATCGTTTGTATTTAAAATACAAACGATGCCCACAACTTCACATACTTCTGAAAAGCGTTAAGAAAGTTTTTAACGCTTTTTTTCATGCTTTATTCATTCAGCCGACATAGCAGACATATAAGAAACAAGGTACAATAAAGAAGAAGTTCATTTATTTACAAGGGGTGGAAAAATATGTTGATCGTGACAACCGAGAAAATTGCTGGTTATAAAATTACTGAAGTAAAGGGCCCAGTGTTTGGCCTAACCGTTAGAGCACGCGGAATCGGAAAAGATATTGTAGCTTCATTCAAAGGACTGGTTGGCGGGGAAATTAACCAGTATACAGAGATGCTAGAGGATGCACGGAAGCAAGCAATGGACCGTATGGTAAAGAACGCTAACGCCATGGGCGCTAATGCGATTATTATGATGCGCTTTGATTCCGGCGAAATTGGCCAGAATATGAGTGAAATCGTTGCTTATGGAACCGCTGTTATCGCGGAACAGGAATAAAGCAAATGATAGAATGGATTGTCGGCTTTTATGGCTTGCAGCTGATTGCCCTTATCATCTTAGTAATCGGCTCCTGGTTCATTTGGGACCGCCGCTTCAAAACAAAACACGGTGAAAAAGTACCAGAGGGCTTCATCCGCACAAAAGAAGTCTCGATTGACCCAACAACAAAAAAGAAACTCGTCGTTTACATGCACCCTGATACAGGAGAACGATTCTATAAAGAAGAAGACTAACCGAAAAGACTCCAGGCCTTCCCTGGGGTCTTTTCAGTATCTATTCATTCATCAATGTATTTAGGTGAGCCACTCACTTATTGGAAATTTTTTATTCAATAAAATACATAAAAAGTATTTCCCCATAGGTAGCCTTCTCAACTATTTGTTAAGATAACTGTAATCACTCTATCTAAATAAAGAGAAAAGGACGAATCATTTTTAAACAGACAGGAGGACAATCATGTGAGTTGGAAAGCGTATATTGATATTGCAGCAGCCATGGCCCGAACGGGAATTTTAGGATACGGAGGAGGCCCGTCCGTCATTCCGCTTTTCCAGCATGAAGCTGTTACGCGCTATAAGTGGATTAGTGATGAAGAGTTCGGTGAAATTTTAGCCTTTGCTAATGCGTTGCCCGGACCGATTGCCACAAAAATGGCCGCCCAGCTCGGCTATCGCCAAAAAGGAACGATCGGCGCTTGTATAGCCGTGATCGCGCATATCTTCCCTACTACCGTTGGAATCGTTGCACTTCTAGGGATACTCTATACATTAAAGGAATCCCCTATCATTTCAGGTATGATTGCAGCGGTCCGTCCCGTGATTGCTGTTTTACTTGGCATGATGGCTTACGAATTTTGTGCAAAAACGTGGAAAGGGTTAGGAAAAGTCATCGGCCTTATTTCTGGCCTAGTTGCTTTTCTGTTGCTTGGCATCATTCATATTCACCCAGCTATTACAATCGCGCTGTTTTTAGCTTATGGTACCGTTCATTTTAAGTTTTCAAGCTGGGCCAAGCGGAAGACCGGCCAAGATCGTGAGGGGTCACTATGATTTTTGTACAGTTATTTTTAGCATTTTTTATCGCAAACTTGCTCGGTTACGGCGGAGGGCCAGCCTCTATCCCTCTTATGCAGCAGGAGGTAGTCGATCATTACGGCTGGATGACCAATGAACAATTTGTTGATATGCTTGCGGTCGCCAACGCTTTGCCTGGACCCATTGCAACGAAGATCGCGGCCTTTGCCGGTTATCAGCAGGCTGGCTGGCTTGGACTAATCGTAGCTACTTTAGCGACTGTTGCTCCTTCTGCCATTGCGATCGTCGTTCTTCTTAAAGTCTTGAACCGTTTTAAGCACTCTCCTGTTGTAAAAGGAATGACCCTTCTCGTTCAGCCGGTGATCGCGATCATGATGATCATGCTAACGTGGGAATTCAGCCACGTCTCCTTTGATTCCATCGGCTACTGGCAATCCTTTCTCATCGCCGCCGTTGCCTTGCTGGCGATGACCAAGTGGAAAGTACATCCGGCCATCGTCATCGTAGCAGCCTTTGTTTACGGCGGGTTAGTACTGCCGCATTTTACAGCATAATAATAGAAGAAAGCTCCTTACCTACATGTTCCCAGGGGGCTTTCCTCTTATTTGTTTCGCGCGCCTATGCTCCATAAACGGGGGAATATGACTTTCTTTATAAAAGGCTAATTGAAAGCGGGCGCTTGTCTTTTATTATCTTGTGATTAATTTTCAGAATAGATAGAATGTTATGTATCACAACAAGTGAATGGGGCGATTAGAGTTCATTGTCCTCTTCGCCGCACTACTCTTTTGGGGGAGGCTCTATATGAAACAGCTATCCAATCTTACTAAAAATGTAGATATGACTTTAGAATCGCTTGTAAAGATACTAGATTATTCATCGGATGAGATTTTTGTTCTTGACGGAAATAAGACTATTATTTATGTGAATAGCGCCTGCGAAAAACATTATGGATTAAAAAAAGAAGATGTTCTAGGCAAATCTAGTGTAGAACTATTTGAGCAGGGTTATTGGAAACCATCCCTTGCTCCAGAAGTATACGAAAAGAAAAAACCGCTTTTTATGAAGCAGACAACGAATCTTGGGGCCGAACTGCTTACATCGGCTATTCCGATACTAAACGAAAACAATGAGGTTGAATTAGTCGTCACCACTGCACGAGAATTACAGAACTATAACCTGCTTAAAAGAAATGAGAAAACAGGTGTTTCAGCCTCCAAGCATTCAGAGCAAACAGAAATCGATCTTATTACAAACTGCGAAAAAGTGAAGAGTATTTTAAAATTCACTCAAAAAATCGCGGTAACGAATTCAACTGTTTTAATTCAAGGAGAATCTGGGACAGGAAAAGGAGTGCTCGCTCGCTATATTCACCAAACAAGCAAAAGAAAGGAAGGTCCCTTTTTAACTATCAATTGTGCAGCGATTCCGGCTGAACTACTTGAATCGGAGCTGTTTGGCTACACCCCAGGCGCTTTCACCGGCGCTAATCGAACAGGAAAAATAGGCCTGCTCGAGGCTGCCGATCAAGGAACACTTTTCTTAGACGAGATCGGTGAAATGTCATTAAGTCTTCAGGCAAAGCTTCTTCAGGTCATCCAGGATAAAAAATTTATTCCCGTTGGCGGCTATGAAGAAAAGAAAGTAGATATACGCATTATCGCTGCCACGAATCGAAACTTGGCTGAGATGGTGCAGCAGAGGCAATTCCGGGAAGACTTATATTACCGTTTAAATGTCATTGACATAAAAATGCCACCTCTAAGAGAACGAAAAGAAGACATCATCCCGCTCTCCTACAATTTTTTGCACACCTTTAACCGCCTTTATGAAATGAACAAGCTCATTTCCCAAGAGTGCCTTGATATGCTGACGTATTATTCTTGGCCGGGAAACGTACGGCAATTAGAAAATTTAATCGAAAGACTCGTCGTGACGAGTGATTCCATCATTGATGTATCCGATCTTCCTGAAATGATCTATGAAAGCATTCAAGATAATCCCGCTCTATCTCCCCCTTCCTCTCTTAATGAAGCGATAGATAGAGCTAAAAGAGAGATTGTCCGCAAATCGTTCCAAAAGCATAAAAGCTCGCGAAAGGTTGCCAAAGACTTAAAAATCAGCCAGACAAACGCAGTGAAGCTCATCCAAAAGTATTGCGAAGACCTGCGCGATCATTCATTTTAGCCAAAACAGGAGCCATCCTAGATAGGATGGCTCCTGTTTTTCAGCTCGACTTTTTTTCAGATATATACTCCTCTTTTTCAGATCGATCAAGCGAAACTTCATGAGTTCGATAATCCTCTTTTAGCCATTTTAATAAAGAGATCATAATGATAAGGGAAATAAACATGATTGGAAATCCAGTAATGACGGACAGTGTCTGCAATGCTTCTAGCCCGCCCCCATACATTAATACAATCGCGACAGAGCCGATAATCAGCGCCCAAGACAACCGAATCCATCTGGCCGGTTCCTTCTCTTCTGTCGTAGCTTTTGTTGACATAAATGAAAGAGTATACGCTGCAGAATCAATCGTCGTTGCCAGGAAAATAAATGCCAAAACAATAAAAACAGCAAGCACAACGTGTGAGCCCCACGGCATCGCCTGAATCATGGCCACGATTGCCGCCGGTGCCCCTTCATTTTGTAAAATATCAATGACTGGCAGAATGTTATTTAGTTCAAAATAAAGACTCGTATTGCCAAATACTGAGAAGGCTAACGCACAGCCAAGGGTTCCGCCAATACACATGGCGAAGACGACAGAACGTATTGTTCTTCCTTTTGAGATTCTAGCGGTAAACATTGCCATAAACGGTGCTAAAGCAAACCACCATGCCCAGTAAAAAATCGTCCAATCTTGAGCAAAGGTGGAGCCGCCTACCGAATCTGTATACAGACTCATTCTTAAAAAGTTTTGCAGCAGCAATCCCATGCTGTCCGTAAACTTGTTAATGATAAAAACCGTCGGTCCCGCGATGAAAAAGAACAGGGCAAAGGCAAGGTAAATATGAATATTAATGTCACTTAAAACTTTTAATCCTTTTTTCAATCCGAAATATAAACTTGCTGAAAAGATCAGTGTCCAAAATACGATAATCGCGACATCGAGCCCTAAGGAACGTTCAATGCCAAATAGTTTTGATACCGCTTCTGATAACATTGGTGTCCCTAAACCGAGCGATGTTCCAACACCACCGACGATCCCAAACATAAACAGAATATCAATACACTTTCCTAAATAACCATCTACCCGGTCCCCTAGTACTCCTCGGCAGGCTGAGCTGAGCCGTGTGTTGGGAATCTTGCGAACGTAGAGCGCATAGGCTAAAGCAATGGAAGGAAGACAGTATACGGAAAAACCCATAAAGCCCCAATGAAAAATTCCATAAGTCGATGCCCATTCCGCTGCTTCTACACTCTTTGGAGCGATTCCGAATGGAGGCGCCGTATAATAATAGCTCCATTCAATAAACCCCCAATATAGCAAACTCGAGCCTGCCGTTGACGTAAAGATTAACCCGATCCAGCTGGCAGTAGAAAACTCAGGTTGATCATGTTTATCCCCTAGTTTAATATTTCCATACTTGCTCATGGCCAAATAGAGCAAAACCACGAAAATTAAAAAGGTAACGAGTAAATAAAGCGAGCCGAATTTGCCGCTGATCAGTCCCAATATACTTCCTAAAAACTGATTTCCTTTTTCAGGGTTAATCAGTACAGGGACTGTAAAAATTGCTAACACAAGCAGCGCCGTTGAAAAAATAAATCGATCTACCCTCGATTGTTCCATCGTCAACCCCCCTCTTTCTGTATATTCTGACTTTTATAATTAGAAAGACCTTTGTTGCCTTCATTTTACCGAAAAGAAAGATTCAGCGATATCCAATCTAAATAAGAAGCTTTTGTTCGAATATAAGATACGCTGAATGCAAGTATCAAACATATTTTCAATGGATTAAAGCCTTTACTTCATCGCTTCTTTAATTTGCTGGTGAAAATGATGCAAAGCGTGTTCAGTCGGTGAATAAACGCCTCTTTTAAAAGCTTGGGTACGAAAGCCTGTTTGCAAAAGCTCCACAAGCTCAAAGTCTTCTTCCCGTACTTGGTCAACAAACTTGATGAGCTCTTCTTGCTCTTCAGATACTTCTTCTGTTGGGAAGTAGTAACTGTAAATAGCGAGTGATTGATCAGGGGAAAGCGGTAGAATCTGGCTCGTTGTCATGTTTCCGGAACCGGGATAAATACTAATCATCATATTAGGCCATACCCAATAGAACTGGGCTGGTTCTTCACTTTTTCCATTCGTTAGACGCGAATACTGACAACTATAATTCTTATAGAGATCGATATTATAATTTTTCATATCGAAGGTTTTAGAGAAAGCCGGATGAGCAATCAGGCAATGGTCACATTCCAAGTAATTATCGACGACCGCTTTCCAGTTCGCCTCAATTAACCGCTCACTTACTCTTACTTTTTTCAAAGAATGAAGAAAAGGATATTGATCCAACCCGCCCATTAATTCTTCGTAAACATCTCTGAGAGAGGAGGCTTCTGGATCTAAATTGATAAAAATCATCGATTGATAGACCGCTAATTTGACTGGTGTCATGCAGCTATGCTCTCCTAAATCCGTCGTTTTGAAGTTAGGAGCTTTATTCAGTTTGCCGTCTAAATGAAACGTCCAGCCATGATAGGAACACATAAAAATTTTCTTGTTGCCTTCTTTGCTGCGCTCCACTTTTGCTCCCCGATGAGGACAAATATTATAAAAAGCATGTAGCTCCCCGTCCTGGTCTCGGCTAATAATGATGGATTCTCCTGCAATCTCAAAGATGAAAAAGTCACCTTTTTGTTCTACCTGGCTCACATGCCCGGCAAGAATCCAGTTTTTTAGAAAGATCTTTTTTCTCTCTTCTTCGAAAATTTCAGGATTTACATAATGCTCATAAGGCAATGTATACCCCAGTTGCTGTGCTTCTTCTTTTACGTTCATAAAAATTCTCCTCCCCAATAGTAAGTCATAAAAATGATGCCTTTCTATCTATAATGCAATAGCTGTGCCAATAGCCATTAGGGGTAGAAAAGCCGTTAAAACCACTCTTTTCAAGAAGAAAGTGAGTTTTTTTACGTTCAGGTGAGTTTTTTTGAAATCACTTCTCCATAAAAAAGAGAGTGCCTTTTTTTCGGCACTCTCCTTCTTATTTTCGATTCACCGTTGCGTGAAAGTTGTGAGCGCTTCCATAATGGAAAGCCGTCACGATTATGATTTGTTAAAATTACATTTCTCTAGCGGTACAATTTTTGTTTTCTTTATAAATTTATACCCTAACCAAACAGCAATGAACAATGGAAGACCGATGTAGGAAATGATCGCTCCGTTCCAGTCAACTGCGCCGCTTGTGAAAGCGCTATAGTTTTGTCCTAAAATAACAATAATACAGAGTGTAAGGGCGAATAGCGGACCAAACGGGAACCACTTTGCCCGGTAAGGCAAGTCACGTAGGTCGCGGCCTTGGGCTATATAAGCTCGGCGGAAACGGTAGTGGCTAATCGCAATTCCGACCCAGGCAATAAAACCGGACATCCCCGATGCATTTAATAACCAAATGTAAACCGCTCCATCTCCAAAGAAAGAAGCAAGAAACGCGAGTGTCCCCATAAGAGAGGTCATAATCAAAGCGTTTACTGGTACCCCGCGACGATCTAACTTAGATAAAAATCTTGGTGCTTTTCCTTCTCTAGCCAAATCCCACAGCATCCGAGTAGAAGCATACATCCCTGAGCTTCCCGCTGATAGAACAGATGTTAAAATAATCGCATTCATTACCGATGCAGCAAAGGCAACTCCCGCCTGATCAAATACAAGCGTGAACGGACTCACCGTGACATCATCACTTGCCAGGCTTGCTGTCGTATACGGAATAATCAGACTAATGATAAGAATAGCAAAGATATAAAATAGCAGAATACGCCAGAATACTTGTCGAACCGCTTTCGGAATCGAGCGGGACGGATTATCAGTTTCACCGGCAGCTACCCCGAATAACTCGGTTCCTTGGAAGGAGTAACCGGCCGCCATAAAGATCCCTAGAATGGTCATAAATCCACCGTGGAATGGAGCATCACCGATCGTAAAGTTTTTAAAGCCAATGTATTCTCCGCCAAGAATGCCAAAAATCATCATGACCCCAACGATTAAAAAGACAATAACCGTTACGACTTTAATCATCGAAAACCAATATTCTGATTCTCCAAATCCTTTAACAGAAAGGTAATTTAATGAAAATATAATCGCTAAACACAAGCCGCTCCACAAAACGGAAGGACTGTTTGGGAACCAAAATTTCATAATGAGCGTGACAGCCGCAAGCTCGGAGGCAATCGTAATCGCCCAGTTGTACCAATAGTTCCAGCCGAGAGCAAATCCTAGAGACGGGTCTACGAAGCGGGTGGCATACGTACTGAATGAACCGGCAACAGGCAAAAAGGCGGCCATTTCTGCAAGACTGATCATAACAAAATACACCATAATCCCGATAGCTCCATAAGCGAGAAGAGCTCCTCCCGGTCCTGCTGTATGAATGGCGCTCCCACTGGCGAGGAATAGACCTGTTCCGATCGTTCCGCCAAGGGCGATCATCGTTAAATGTCTTGATTTTAAATTTCGTTTTAACTCCTGCGGTGACTCTTGTACTCTCTGATTCTCTGCCTCAGATGAAGATAAAATCGTAGATTGCGAGGCGTTATTTGGCATACATTGTTCCCCCTTTTTTCTGATGAGGACCTGTCATGTTCTGCTTGCGGATTCTTCGGTTGTGCATTCCAGTCTTCATACTTTTCTATAACCAGCCGCAGCCTCCTGCAGATGCGGCGGCTGATTGAATTGTAAACTATTCCAATACGTACAATGTTCTGAGCGTGTCATCTGAAGGGCTTTGGAAATAGGCGCCCATTTCCTTCAGCTCTCTAATGGTTTGCACATGAGTGGCCGTAATTTCTTCACCAGGTGTTAACAACGGAATCCCTGGCGGATAAGGAAGAATCATTTCTCCACAGAGGGAGCCAACCGCCTCCTCCAGCGCCACTTTTTTACGCGGCATATGGAAAGCATCCCGTAAAGAGACTTCCTGCTTATACAACGTCCCCTCTGCTGCGAAAAGAACCGTTTCTCCTTTTTCTTCCTTTTCAGTCATAGCCCACTGCTGCAGCTTTTGGTCAATGGCTTTAATAGCGTCCACTACTTTATCAATGTCTTCTTGTTCTTCATTTAGTGAAAACAAAAAGACGATATTGCGCGGGTCGCTGATCTCGGCCGTGCAGCCTTGCTCATAAAACATATCCAACAGCTGATAACCGGAGACAATTTCATTGTTACAGGAGATAATCCACTTTAGCGGATCACGGTAATGAACTTCTTTGCTTCCTTCCCAGATGGAAAGCGCTTGCAACTCGTCTGCAAGAGCAATGCGTCTTTCTTCCAAACGCTTCACGGTTTCTTTTAAATGAGCTCGGCCCTCTGTCACTAAATAACGTCTTGCCAAATCCAAAGAAGCTAATAGCGGGTAGGAAGGACTTGTTGACTGAATCATTCCAAGCACTTGTGCCAGCCGCTCACGGGAAACACGATTTCCTTTTACGTGGAGCATAGAAGCCATCGTCATCGCTGTAAGCATTTTATGTGTAGACTGAACAACGACATCTGCACCTTTAGAAAGAGCCGACGGCGGCACTTCTTCCGCTTGCCCAAAATGTGCGCCATGTGCTTCATCGACAATAAGAGGGACACCGGCTTTATGACAAGTCTCTGCTAAATGAGTAATATCCTGGCTCATTCCGTAATAATTAGGGTTTGTAATCCATACTCCCTTCACATCCGGGTTTTCCTTCAACGCTTTCTCGATAAAATAAATGTCAGACATTTTCGCTACTTTCGTTGTGGATTCAATAGCCGGTGCAATAAAAATTGGCTGAGCGCCTGCCAGCATTAAACCATGGAATACGGATTTGTGCATGTTACGCTGTACGAGAATTTTATCCCCAGGTGCACACAGCGTAAGAGCTACCCCAATGTTTCCAATTGTGCTTCCGCCTACTAAAAAGAAAGTATGATCGGCTCCAAACGCTTCTGCTGCTAGATTCTGTGCGTCTGCAATAAAATCAGTCGGATGATGCAAATCGTCGATTCCTACTGATTCAGTCGCATCAATTTTTAATATGCTGTCAAAGCGGTCAAATGCTTCCCGGTCAAATACCCGCCCATCCTTATGTCCTGGAACGTGCATTGATGTACGCTTGCTTGCTTCATATAAACAAAGGGCCTCATAAAGTGGTGCCGCTGTGTGATCAACTTTAGAATGAGGTGCTTCAGGTAAGTTCGTAATAGTAAGATTCATTCTCTTTCTCCTCTCATGCATTTTTTAATAGCACTGCTTAAACGAATGTCATCTTTCTCTATAGCAAGTTGTATGCCAAAAAGGAGTGACACTTCTCTCAAACCTTGTAGCAGCGCGAAAAATTAACTTTTTCGAGGGAAATAGAGCGGATATTTCGCGAAATGATCCTACTAAAAGCCAATAAAAACCGCCGAATTTTCGGCGGTTAAAAATAGGGAAACAGCTGCACTTTTTTCAAGACAGAGGGCATGAAGCTTGAATATCATAAACAATAAGGAAAACCGCTCGAGTGATTTTACAATATATTTAGCTTCGTTAATTTATATTGCAGTGTTTGCCGGGGAACATCTAGTAACTTCGCTGCCTGTTGGATATTTCCCTCTGTTTCTGCCAGCGCCTGTCTGATCAAATTTTCTTCGGTTTTGATTAGTGCTTTGCGCAATGGCTGCAACGGAATGTCCTCTATCTTCGCTAGCGCCGGGGCACTTCCGGCAATATGCATTGGAATAGACTCTACTGTAATAACATCGCCATCCATAATGTTCATTGCCGATTCAATCGCATGCTCCAGCTCACGAACATTTCCCGGCCAGTCATAACGGTTAAAAACAGCTCGAACCTCATCATCTACCTTCATCACAAGCTTGTTAAAAAGAAAATTATATTTTTGGATAAAGTGATCCGTCAGCAGCGGAATATCCGCTTTTCGCTCTCGAAGCGGCGGGATTTGCAAATTGATTACATTGAGACGATAGTATAAATCTGACCGCAATGTTTTTTCGCGAAGACAAACATCTGCTGTCTCGTTCATCGCAGCGATAATCCGAACGTTCACTTCATGCTCCTTCGTTCCACCTACTCTGCGGATTACACCGTTTTCCAGCACCCTTAATAACTTAGCTTGAATATCGAGAGGCATGGAATTGATTTCATCTAAAAAAAGTGTTCCACCATCCGCAATCTCGAACAAACCAGGGCGATCAACAGCGCCCGTATAACTTCCCTTCGCGGTTCCAAACAAAATACTTTCGAGCAGTGAGGAAGGAATCGCCGCACAGTTTTGTGCAATGAAGGGATTGGGTTGGCGGGGAGAGGCGTTATGGATCGACTGAACGAGCAATTCTTTTCCTGTTCCGGTTTCTCCATAGATTAGAATTGGCGATGAAGTCAAGGCTACCTTTAACGCCTTCTTTTTTAACTGTTCAAGAGCAGGATCATTCGTAATAATATCTGTTACTTGATACTTTGCACCAGTCTGGCTGTTCGAAGTTTTTTTCTGACGCTGCCCTGTTTCCACCCTTGCCTGCAAATCAATCAGTTTTTCGGAAAGCTGCTTTACCTTTGTTAAATCTTTCGCAATCTCAACAGCCCCGACCAGCTCCCCGTCTACTTTGATCGGCAGTGTCGTGTTCACCATATCGATCAATGTTCCACGCAAATTGTAATAAGATTGGTGTTGATTATAGATCGGTTCTCCTGTTTGAATTACTTTCATTAAGGTACTGGTGGCGCTAGACAGAGAAGGAAACGCTTCCAATAAGTGTTTGCCCAGTACCTCCTCCCGCTCGACGTTATCATGCTTAGCAGCCACATGATTGTAAAAAATCGTTATGCCATTGGCATCCACCGCATGAATGCCTTCATCAATCGTGCCCAAAATCGCCTGAATCATCTTCATCTCTTTCGTGTCGGTTGCATTCAATAGCATTTTGAACAAGTCTCCTTTTCCACTTACCAAAAGCTTAAAGTATAGCTAAGATCGACAGGCCGACTAAAATATGTTTAGATAAGAAACCAGAAAAACAAACTTTTGTCCGCAGCCTGCACTTTATTCCATTTTAAGACAGATCCCTATCATAGAATCAATGCCGGATTTTTGTCATTCAGGTGCCTAATTTTCGGCACTTCTTTGAATCAATCCTTGCGACAGCTTATATTTTTTACCATTTATTCCTATTCCATTATAATCACTGTACTTTTTTAAGTACAGATTAATTTCGCGGCTATCTGCCTCAAAAAGCCGCGACAGCTATCCACTCTCCCGTTAGCGATACTCCGCTCCGCCTCCCCAAAGCTCGCGGCCGCCGGTATGTCCCGTTTGGTGATGTACTTCCTTGTCTACAAGCTCAAGCGTCCCTGGTTCTTCACTATGATGCCAGACGCAGCCAGGCGGCGTATCTCCTGCAGCGAGCGCCTGCTTGTCCGCTTCGCTTAACCCAAGCTCATCTGCTAATCCTGGATTTTTTTCAATCGCCTCGTATAACGTTTCATTGGCGACTTCAAAATGGATATCATCACTTTGCAAATACAACTCTTCAGCTATTACTACGCGAAACTCAGAGTCGAACATAGGAAATGTTCCTTCTACTTTATCGCCATCAGGCAATTCTACTGTCTTTTCAACAAACGGCACACCGGTTTCCGGATGTTCGTAACCGCTCAAATGATCATTGCGCGTATCGACCTCCTCGGCCTCCGCGATATCGGCTCCGTCAACCAAGTCAATCACACCAATAGCAAATGTCGTCACTACCGCCACTTTCCCGATATTTTTCAGTCCATTTAGCGCTTGGTCCTTGTCACCTGCTGCTGCCCCTTTGACCACTTCTGCTGCATTGCCCGCTGTGTACTTAATCGTGCCGCCGATGCCTTTTATCGTTTTGCCAGCTGAATCCTTTAAGTCAGCGAGACCTTGCTGTTGATAATACTCATCTTTCTTCACGAGCCCATATGTACCTTGTACAGCTCCGTCCACAAACTGACCGGCATTTTCCAAAGCAGCCGTAGAAGCCGTCTTTACACTATCTCCTGCTTCTTCGATCCACTTCTGCTTTAGTGCTTTTCCCCCAAGTTTTACAGCGCCTCCAATTACCGTTCCTCCTGCTTTTCCAACTGTCTTCCCAATCCAGCGTCCTGCTCCCATTCCTCATTCTCCTTCTCTCGTTCAATTATTCTTGCTTTATCTATTTGTTAGTAAGTAGTTCTATCTTACCACAACAAAAGAGAGGAACAGTTTTTTACTATTGATTGTAGGGGAAGGAATCCAAGTATAATAGCATCTATTTTGTAAGAAAAACACCAACCTACACGGTCCTTTCACTAGACTAAAGACGCATATAAAAGATACTCATCCACCTCCTAATAGTTTCCTTTTTCATCTAGTTTCCCTCACCTCCATTTGTCATAATAGAAACTATAAACATTTCTAGGAGGAAAAAGATGAGGAAATCGATATCGAGACAAAGCTGTCTGCTTATCTGGGTGGTTTGCTTGCTGCTCCTTGCGGCTTGTTCTGATAATTCGAAGACTGTCGAGGCTGATGAGCCGAAAACGACAGCAAAGGCTGAACCGGTTAAAAAAATTCCTAAAGCTGCTAGAACAGTTGAGGGCATGATTACCCAAAAAGCTGGATGGTTAATGGAGAAGCATTTTGATAAAAAGATCGAAGCGGTCAAAACGATCGACTGGTTTAAATATCGCAATTTTTACAACGAGACGTTCGAGCCTATTATGGAGAAAGAAGTTAGCAGCTACTTTGAAAAGCACAAGCAGCCAACCGCTAATGAAGTATATGACTATCTCGTCTACACATTAGGATCAGGACAATATGAACGATTTTACCAGCCCCTTTCCACCTTTAGCCATGGCTTTCAAGCACCTGACTTGCCTACCGGAGAAGATCAAGCCGAGAAGAAGCCAAAGCAGGCAAATGTCATCGCCTTAGTAGATGCGAGCGGCAGCATGAAAGCCGCAGTGCCGGGCGGAGTAAAAATGGATTTAGCGAAAGAAGCGATTCAACAATTCGTTTCTGAACTGCCAGAAGGAACAAACGTGTCCCTGCTCGTCTATGGACATGTCGGAACTGGAAGTGATGCTGATAAAGCGAAGTCATGCCAAGCCATTGAATCTGTATTTCCGCTGGCAGCATATGAAAAAGGGGCCTTTCAAAAAGCGACGGACTCCTTTCAAGCAAGCGGATGGACCCCACTTGCTGGAGCCATCAATAAAGCCGCAGAGATTCTTTCCGCCTACTCTGCTGATGAATATGTCAACAGCGTGTATGTCGTTAGTGACGGCATAGAAACCTGTGACGGTGATCCTGTGGCGGCCGCCAAGAAACTACAGGATCAAGCTATTCAAGCAAAGGTACATATTATTGGATTTGATGTTGATGATCTCGGCCAAAAACAGTTGAAAGCCGTAGCCGAAGCAGGCGGCGGTGCATATGCCACCGTTAAAACGAAAGACGAACTCGAAAAACAAATGATCAAAAAATGGCGCCCTTCTATTTTTGAAATCGTCGGGAAGCAAGGCGTGCCACTCAATGAATATGTCGATAAAACGGGCGAGCTAACCGGTTACAAGATGCACTTAATCGATTTAAGCAACTACGAAAAAAATCGGATTGCGAATGCTGTTTACTTTTTATCCAACCATCAACTGATCAACGACAAAACCAAAGAAGAGACCCTTGCTCTTGCTGAAGACATGAACGAGCTGCGCAACGATCACTTTACGAAAGTATATGAAACGAAAAAGCAGGAATTGGAGGAAGCCAAAAACAACATCGACAAGGAAGTGTCGAATTGGAAGGAACAATGGAAGGAATAAGCTTGAGTGTATTCTCTGTTCATGACAGAACGAAAAGAGAAGTGCCTAAAGGCACTTCTCTTTTTTACTCCAAGATTCTCTTAATCCGTCTTCATTGCTCCGTTATCTGGATCAACGATTAAAAAGTAATAGCCATACGGCGTCCCTTTAAATCCTACCTTTGCCCGGTAAACGTCGCGCTCCCCTTCATAATAGCTCATTTTAATTTCTTTGTCCGGAGATGGTTCACTACTCAAAATCAATTGTTCCGCTTCCTTCAATGTTAATCGGCTTTTAAATTTCAGATGAGCAGTTGTTACGTAAGCTTTCTTGCCATTATATCTAATTTCTGACCAGCCTTCCGTATCAGTTGCATAGACAGAAGCAATTGTTCCTTTTTTGAGTTTCCCCATCACTTTTGCCTGCTGGCTTGGGGTTGCCCGAACGCTGAGAGTGGGAGAGGCCATTACAATAGCTTCTTTTTTGAATGTACCTGTTGCATTCGCTATAGGCACTAGGTAAGTAGAAGCTACATAGCCTGCTCTATTGTTGTATTTAAGCTTGGCCCATCCTCCAGGCTCTGTACTATATACATACACCCTCGTCCCTTTTTTCAATATGCCTATTACTTTTGCCTTTTGGTTTGGCTTTTCCCGCACATTAAGCTGTGTATCCACCTTTACTGTATAAGATCCCGGACCACTCACTGCTGCCTGTGGCGAATAAACTGGCAAGCAAGCTAGACTCAGGAGAAAAGTTAACAGGACGGCTAATCGTTTTTTCATCGTGCTCCCCCTCAAGATGTTTTTTCAATTCAAAAGACCTATTAAAATAATACCATAATAAAAGATATAATTTTACTTAAAATTAATTTAATTCCATATTCTTCACTGCCTCTTAGAATAAAAACTTTAAAGCTTATGAGCAAGAAATATCTAATTTATTTGACTATTTACATACAAATTTTTTTAGCAGGTTCATATTAAAATTTTGCATTGTTTACCGATACATACAATTGTCTCTATATGGTTGAAACCTTTTCATTCCAAACAGCCAAAGAAGAACGATTACAGAAAAGAGGTTTTTTTGATGGGAAGCAGCTTTACATATTTCAAAAATATAAGGCCAAAATTAATTTTATCTTTTTCCTTTATCTTGATTATTCCCGCACTTATAATCGGAGCTCTTTCCTATGGGACAGCCAAAAAGGCAGTAGAGCATGAGATGATGGCCGGCTTCTCCGATAGCATCAACTTGCTGAACACGTCCATTGATAACACGATCCAAGCGAAAATCCATGACATTGAGACTTTTTCTAAAAGTGTCGCACTCTCCTCTTATAAAGGCGAGAAGAGCCCAGAGCTGCGTCAAAAGCTAGCGCAGTATTCCAAGCTGCACCCGGAGGTTTATAGCATCTATGTCGGCACCAATACGGGACTATTCATCGAGGAACCGGTAATTACCGATACGTCCACTTATGATCCGCGGACAAGAGATTGGTACAAAGAATCGATGAATAAAAAAGGTGAAACGGTTGTCTCCAAGCCTTATCCTGATGTCACAACAGGCGACATGGTCGTCACAGTTTCCAAAGCGACAGAAGATGGATCAGGCGTTGTTGGCGTCGATATTAGCTTAAATTATATCCAGGGACTTATTAAGCAGGTGAAAATCGGCGAAGAAGGCTATGCCTTTCTTTTAGATAAAGACCAGACCGCCATTGTTCATCCTTCTGTTAAAGCGGGAGAACAGGTCAAGGGCGCATTCTACCAAAAGATGTACGACAAGAATAAGGGGCAGCTCGAATACGAGGACAAAGGCAATAAAAAAATCATGAGCTTTGCGACGAATGAATTGACTGGCTGGAAAATAGGTGGAACGGTGAAATATTCAGAGGTCACCGCAGTGGCTTCTCCTATTTTCAAAAAGACCTTATTTGTCATTTTGCTCTCCATACTAGCAGGTGCTGCCATTGTTTTCTTCATTATTAAATCGATTATCAAACCGCTTAGAGAACTAAAAGAGCAAGCGATCACCGTAAGCAAAGGCAACTTAACAGAACAGGTTAACATCGAGACAAACGATGAAATTGGACAATTGGCACAGGCCTTTAACGATATGCAGGAGAACATCAAACGGCTCGTTCAAAAAATTGAATATAACGCAGAACAAGTCGCAGCGGCTTCACAAGAATTAACAGCAAGTGCCGAACAAACGAGTGCCGCGACAGAACAAGTCGCCGTGTCGGTCCAGGAAGTCGCCGGCGGAGCAGAAAAGCAAACAGCCGGCATTGACCAGACCGCCCGCTCCTTAAATGAAGTAGCACAAGGAACGACTCAAATTGCCGACCGTTCTGTCAAAGTGTCTGATCTCGCCCAGCATACAACGACTCAAGCAGAAGAAGGCGGCGAGGCTCTTGGCAATACTGTCAAACAAATGCATTCTATTCATCAGTCGGTTGCGGAATCCAATACGATGATTCAATCTTTATATGAACGTTCCAAAGAAGTCAGCTCTATTTTAGATGCGATCACCGGAATTGCCGAGCAAACTAACTTGCTCGCTCTCAACGCAGCCATTGAAGCAGCAAGAGCTGGCGAACATGGCAAAGGGTTCGCGGTTGTAGCGGATGAAGTCCGCAAGCTAGCCGAACAATCCCAACAGTCAGTAAAAGAAATTTTCGATATCGTTCAAGGCATTCAAAAGGATACAGAAAACTCCGTACAAGTCATGTCCCGTGTAACAAACGACGTGCAAACCGGTGTAGATATTTCAAATGAAGCGATCAAAAAGTTTAAACGGATCCTTCAAAGCACGAGAGAGATCACTCCGCAAATGGAGGAGGTATCGGCTACAGCCCAACAAATGGCCGCAGCTGTTCAAGAGGTCACTGAGGTTACGACTGAATTAGCCATCATTGCAAAGGGCAATGCAGCGACGTCAGAGGAAGTCGCCGCATCGACCGAGGAACAATTAGCTTCTATGGAAGAAATCTCGGCCTCCGCACAAGCCTTATCCTCCATGGCGGAAGAATTAAAAGAGCTTATTTCTGTCTTTAAATATTAAAAACTAATAAAGCGTGCTGTCTTGATACCCGTTCAAAGCAGCACGCTTTTTTCTTGTATGATGGATTTGTGAGCGCTCTTTTGTCGTTTATGAGCGTAACGCATGATTTGTGAGCGAGTTCTTGTCGAATGTGAGCGAACCTTTGTTGAATACGAGCGGAGTCATAGAGTTTATGAGCGAAACCCATGTTATTTATTTCAATTGTAGCAAACAAAAAAGCACTGCTTTAAAAGCAGCACTTTAAGACCCGTTTATACAACTTCATTCCTCTTCTTTAATTAAAATACTTTGGCTGCTGCCAATCGGCATAAGTCTAACTAACCGGACAGCGAGCAGGCCTTTTTTATAGGAAGCGTTAATCTGGTCAGTTTTCACAGAAAAAGGCAGGTTCACTACACGTGTAAAGCTTCCTTCTTTAAACTCCTCTTGAATAACGCGAAACTCACCTTCTTTAAAGCGAATATCACAGCTGACCTCCAGCATCTTCTCGTTTACAATCAAACGGATATCTTCTACTTTTTTGACGCCCGGCAGCAGAAACAAACACATTAGCTCATCTTTCGATTCATATAAGTTCATGCGCAGCTGGTTTTCCGTTCCTTTAAAATACTGACTAAACTTTTCTTCCACTTCCCCGTCAAAGAACTTTTTAAATAAAGAATCCCATCCATCAAAGTAGTTATCCATCCATATTCACCACTTTTTATGAGTTAATGAGAGCGATATTTATAAATTACCAGCTTGTGTTTGATCCGCTACATCGGGATCTATCGCACTACTTATGCTGATCCCGTTATTCGTCGTAACAAAGTCCCCGGTATTGGTTCCTCCTGCTCCGTTCACCTGTTTGAATATGCTTTTCGGGGCAATGTTTAATGTATCGCCAAAATTCATTATTCCGCTATTCGTATTGACTTTAAATGGTCCCGTCACTATGGAAGGCATATGAACACCCTTTTCAATCTGGATTCTTTTGCTTCACACTAACCATTGCCGGCTTTATGTGTGTAGCAACTGTCTAATATGCTTAATTCTCGATTCCGCATCTATGATGCCTGTTGATCCGATGTGCAGCACACTCGATGAAGCGACCCCCACTATACTAATATGATTCACCCGGATGAAAGGAGAGAGATTGTACCTCGTCACCGTCAGATTCTCATCTATTAGCGGTATCAATCTTGGTCTTGAAAAAATCGGATAATCGTTGAGATTGCCTTCATTCCCGAAAAAGATCTCTGCCTGGCGCTGAACAGCTAATACGTTATTCCGTAACGTCATAGTAGCTGAATCGCCAATTTCAAAGACCGAACTGTCGGCTACCGTAACGACGCGGGTATCTTGAACAATGGATGTTCTTTTAAACAATGGAACACCTCCTACTCAGGGGAAAGAGGAACCAAAGGCCCGACAATAAAAGATTCAGGCGGTGTATCAAACATCGACGACAGCGTAATCGCATCCGTGTCCCCCACTAAAACAATAGAAGAGCTCGCCACGGCTTCGATGGCTAAGTTATCTACACAAATATTTTTGTTAACAACCGTAAAATTCATGTCAAAAAGCCCCCTTCCTTAGGCAATTTTGTAATAAATTCATCGTATGTTTTATGAATGTCTTCCTTTACTTTATTAACTGTCCTGCCCTCAATCTCTGCGAACTGCTCTTCCCCTATAGGGCTCATATTAATTTGATTCAAATAATAATGAATGCGCGAATCAATTTGTCTTTTAATATCATCAATGATGTATTGCCGGTAATCTGGATTTATCGGCTGATTTTTTTGCTGCTCGATCGCCTGTAGAGCAGGGTAGCACTCCCCATTTAAATAATCCTGAACCTGCCGCTGAACATTTCCGAACAACAACAGTCGCTGCTGCGGATCCATAGGCGGCACCGATAGGTCATTTTGCTCAACGGAAAAGTCCTCGATTGATCCGCCTCCATTGTGCGGGGTAATGCCGATATTTAATGTTCCCTCCAGCCTTTCCACTTTTAATTGATCGAATTTATATTCAACCCTTTCAATGTTGGAGGACTGATTTTTTTTTAATGATTGAATCTCTTGCTGGAGCTTTTGAACATTCGCTTCCAGCTGAGCAATTCTTTGCTGCTGGGAGTTTATCTGTTCGTGCATTTGTTGGAGATTATGTATCATATGAGAATAATTAAAATACATATTATCTCCTCCTTACAGCCAAAGTTGGTGGATCGTTTTAGGAACGAGTCGGGGGAGTAAGCGGAACAAAGAAAGGCCGCCGCCCCGGTGTGCCTGCCTGTGGACCGATTTGTGGAGCCGGTTCAGTAAATCCCCCTGTGTTGTAGAGATTGGACAACGCCTTAATAATCCCAGCACTCCCAATTTGCAAAAAAGAAGAGTTGGAAATCGCATCAATTTTTAAGTTGTGGATGACAATGTTTTGATTGATGTGAAAGTTCACGCCCTCTCCCCCTTATAAGAGCACTCTTACATAACGGACTGAATATTGGAATCGGCCGCATCGGCATCATACGTATTCGTTGAGCTGTACTCATTTCTTACCCTCATGCCATCACCTGTATTGAAGGAACCCGCCCCGGCAAAGGTCTTGGCTGTGCTGGACGGAGAAATCGCATACACATCACCAATATTAAAAACACTGCTGCTTCCGATACTAATTACCTTTACCGCCCCTACGATCGCTGGCATTGATCCCATCCCTTTTGAAATCTATTCTACTAGTACAGTATGAAGCAACCGCATAAATGTGATAAACGTCTAGAGGCGCCAGGCCGTTTTCGGCGCTTATCACTAATATATTAACGATAGAAAAAAAAATGAAGGAATCCATTGTTTTTTCGGATTCCTTCTTACTAAAAAGGCTCTGTGATAATTGGTTGTCGATTTTCACTGCAGGCGGACGCTTTCCGCGGGCGGTCCGTGAGCCTCCTCGTCGCGTGCGCTCCTACGGGGTCTCACCCAGGACACGCTTTTCCCGATGGACATTTAATCACATCCTTGAATTCTCACCGCACGACATCATGCGCATGCATGATGGAGGAGTCGCCGCCTTCCACTACAATCGACTATTGAAAAAATAACATTCCCTTTTAACGGAGCCAATAGAAATACAAGCTTCCATCGTTTGGTGTACACAGATTATAATTCAAAAAAGTGCTGCTCCAAAAGCCTGTCATCCACCACCTTTTAAAGCAGCACAGCTATGTTATATTCTCACATAAGGGGCTAATACTCTTTCCATTTCCTGCGCCCATGCATGAAACGCCGGGTATAACGACTCCTTTATGACTTTCTCTTTCATCTGCTGATCATTGAAATACCCCTCGAGCTTGGAAGCCTGCTCAGCGACTGTTTCGAATCTACCAATAACCTCTTGAATGTCGTCTGCAAAAATGCTTTGCAGCGTCTCATTCACATTCGCCACCTGATAAAGAGCCGCGAAGATATCAGATAACATTTGATCGCTTTCTGTTTTACTATAATCTTTGAAGCTGTTGATAACATACACAAAGCCTTCTTCAATCGTCATCAGCAGATCTACATACTGTTGCACGAAGCTAAACTGCTCTTCTGTTAACTGTTGCTTTCCCAATAGGTTCACCTAATTCCCGTCTCAAAATCTTACTGGCCGCTGCTGAACTGGTTCATTAAATACATCGATTGTTGGTTAGAGCGCTGAATCGCCTTCTCCATGGCAGTAAACTGGCGCCAGTAACGATCTTCCACTTGAACAAGCCGCTTTTCAAAGCTATCAATACTAGTATCCAGTCCTTTAAGCGTCCGGCCGATGGCGAACTGCTGCGGTGTTGAGAGAGGCCCCCCCGCTTTTTCTTTCAGCTGATCCATCGTTCCTTTCACCGTATCATACAAGCGCTGCATAATTCCTCTTTGCCCATCTGTCGTACCGTCACCACGGAAAAAGTTTTCAATAGATTCTGGATCTTCTTCAATGGCCTTGCGGAGTTTCGTTTCACTGATTTCCAGCTTCCCGCCTTCTAAATAGTTCGCGGATGTCGTAATGCCGAGCTTCGTCATCTGATTAAATAATCCAGACACTTTGTCATTCGTAACCGGCTGGGAAAAGTTCATTCGCATGTTGTTCAAGACACTTCCAAGCAACGGATCACGGCGCAAGAGACCGCTTTTGGCTTTTTCTTCCCATAGCTCCTGCTGCTTATCGGACAGCTGCTCTCGTTGCTCATCGCTCAGCGGCGTGTAGCTGCGGTATCTCTCTTCACCCGTTTTCTTCTGGATTTTATCGATGAGT
Organism: Pseudobacillus wudalianchiensis; assembly: GCF_001685015.1. GTDB lineage: Bacteria > Bacillota > Bacilli > Bacillales > Domibacillaceae > Pseudobacillus > Pseudobacillus wudalianchiensis. Next base: position 443,097 of record NZ_MAYT01000012.1, on the reverse strand, counting down.
TCGTTGTATTTGTTGACGAATTCTTTGATGTTGTCGAAGACTTTGCTGCTGTCATTGTTAATGGAGACGCTGACAGTTGGGCCAGTCTTAAATTCTTGTTTTAGCGTAAATGTGACCCCATTCATTTGGAAAGTATTGGAATTCCTTTCGGTTGATAAGCCATTTATAGTAAACACGGCGTTTTGTCCGCCTTTTTCTAATGATGGATCATCGGAAAATTTCAATATTTTGGACATAAAATCCCCATCCGTTTGAATTTCCATTCCTGTCGTGTTTCCAAACTTACCCGTTTCTGTTCGGGTTAATGAAACGTTTCCAGTGAACGTATCGAAGAACATAGAAACTCCGGCGTTTGAGCTGTTTACCTTATTGACGATTTGATTCATTGATTCAGCAGAGTTAATTAAAAAATTTTCTTTTACCTCTCCCTTGGACGTTTGGGAAGTAATACTAAAAGCAGAGTACTCCTGTGTATACGTTACCTCTGCGATCGTGTCCTTCGCCTGCTCATCTATAAAACTTATTTTGCCTGTATTAAGGTTTATTTCACCCTTAACATCATTGGTATCCTTATCAACTAACTTTACAGTTCCTTTGTCAACATCTAGGGAAGCGGGGTCAAGCTTATAAAAGTTTATATCTGTCCCTGATGTTACCTTTAAAGAGAATGTTTGATCGACGGTAATTCCCGCTTTAGAAAGCTGCATCTCCTTGCCCGCCTCGGTAAAGGTTTTAGTATCTACCTTTTGTTTAATAACATAGTCTACTTTAATGCTTGCATCTTTTGGAGGAACTGTCTTAAATGTCAACTTCCCATCTTTACTCAGACTTACATCATTGTCACCAAGTGTTGCGCCCTCTCCTACAACATTGAAAACTTTCCCATCCACCTTTACAGTCATCTCACTTAGAGCAGTGGTGGAAATCTCTTCTCCTGTTTTAAGTCCAATCGCAATTGGGTTGCTTGTACCGTCGGCTACTAAGACAGCTCGATCAACAACTCCTTGTGACCAACCAAAACTGCCCCCATCCTTAATTTTGGATTGTTGGCTGCGCAGGCTTTGAGAAGGATCAATCTTATCAGTGGAGTTTGCTAAAACGGACTCTTTACTCGTTCTCGTAGCAGCACTCGCCAGCTGTTCTACCTTCTCAATAGAATATGAAGATTGACTCGCCGCACTGCTCGCAGTCGCCGTAACTCTCGCCTCATCAGTCGATGCTGTTGTTCTCGCCCGATATTTGGTCGTTAGCTTCATTTGTGTCAGCTCTGATCGAAAGTCCTGAAGCAATAGATTCATTGCCCGGTAGTCATCACGCTGCCATTCCAATACTTGCTTTTTTTGCTTTATTTTATTAAGCGGCATTCGTTCTGCTTTCATGAGGTCTTTTACCATTTGGTCGATATCCATTCCACTTGCCAATCCGCCGATTCGAACCATTTGTCTCCACTCCTTATATGTTTAATCTGCTAATTTGAATAATTAGTATGTAACGATCATTATATTATCTTCTCCAGTATTTATATCGGTTGATTGGGAGGGAGTTTAACAGTGGAAGAGAAACAATCCGATATAATGCTCACATCCTTACATCCGATATCTTTTCCTGTTTTCTCTTAGTGGAAAGAGAGCTTAAAATTGGAAGGTGTATTTTATTGTAAAAATCAGCACTAGAATCCTATAATTAAATCAGCCTATGTTAGAAAGGAAGCTATCTGCTTGAAGAGCTTTTTTTATACAATCATCGTTTTATTTATTTTATTTGTCTCTTGGCCTTCTATTGAAAAACAAATTGGTGAACCTGATGCTTCTCCGTTTATGGAGAAAATGCTCTCTTTTACAGAAAACCCTTATGTGTCTGAAGCGATTACCAGTCTTTCTGCCACCCTGCAGCAGTTCATTCACTCAAGTGATACAGCCACCGAACAAGAAGCAGCAAAAGTAGAAAAGCCAGATTTAATAAAACCTGAAGCTCAGGCGTTTTCCATTCACAATATCGAACTTTCAGATAGCAAAGAAAAGGTTGAGAACATGCTCGGTGCTCCTAAACGCTCTTCCTATAACGAGTATGGAGTGCGGTGGCACACGTATCATCAGGACTATCAAAATTTTCTGATGGTGGCTTATGATGAGCACAACAAGGTAGCCGGTCTTTATACAAACCAGGATCTCATCGCTTCCGCAAGCGGCATTAAACTCGGCAGCCCGAAAGAAACCGTTCTTCAGAAACTTGGAGAGCCCCTGAGTCAAATGCGCAAAGGCTTGGTCTATATGAAATTTCAAGAAAAAGAAGATTACGATGTATTTATGATGGATAACAGCTACGTCACCATTTTTTATGATAAGCATGAACAGAACACTGTGACAGCTATTCAAATCATCAGCAAAGAGTTAGAACAAGAAAAATCTTCCTTTTACGCACAAGGGAGTGCGCCGTTAAAAGAAGGGTTTGAATATCAGTTATTTGATTTAACGAACGCTGCCCGGGTAAATCATCACCTGCCAGTATTGAAATGGGATGATCAAGTAAAAGGAACGGCAAGAAAGCATAGCGCAGATATGGCGAAGCAACATTATTTTTCCCATACGAATCTTCGAGGCCAGTCCCCCTTTGACCGGATGAAGGCTGATCACGTCTTCTTCACATCAGCTGGAGAAAATTTAGCCTACGGGCAGTTCAGCAGCATTTTTGCCCATGAAGGCTTGATGAATTCTCTCGGCCATCGGGAAAACATCCTGCGGCCTGAATACCGCTTTTTAGGTGTCGGAGTCGCGTTTAACGAGGAAGCACAGCCTTACTTTACGGAAAATTTCTTTGCTAAATAGTTGAAAGGGCCGAAAAAATCCGGCCCTTTTTTGCGTCAATTATTCGCCGCCATTCGTCCCAGCAGGCCATTTTCATCAATGATATCCTGCAAATTATAAACGGAAATCAGAAACATCGGAAAACCAAAAACATATGGAGTAATCTCATAAAGCTGAAAGTAGATGACAAGCGCTTTGTCGGCAATATAGGCTGAATAGCTGTAAAACCGTTTAGAAACGGGGTATCACGCTGATGAATTTGTACACGGACTAAATCCGACAGTCTTTTCACGTAATCACTTCCAGCCTCAAATAAGTCTTTAAGCTGATAAAGCTTTCCGTTTTGCCAATTAAACGTAGAAGACTTGATATAGGTCATTCCATGAGTCGCATGAGCGTGATACGTATAATTGGAGAGCGCTAAGCTTAAAACTTCACGCTGATTATTCTTAATCTCATAGGAACCTTTCATTTCTTCAACGATTGTCGACATATTTCCAACTTGCAGGTTGATTAGCTGCTGAGTTTAATAAACAATAGTGCGATTTATTGCTTTTTCAACCCCTTTATTTTTCATACCGGTAACTTTGGGGGTAGAAAACTGTTTTATTTGGTCCGATATTTAAACCAATTGTTTGAATTGTAACTGGTCATGCATTAGGCACCTTTTCTCATCCTTCTCTCGTTTTACTGCATAGTATTCTTAACGATAAAGAGGGTGTGCGGAGGGTCATGAGATTAGATAATCTCCCCCTTAGTTCATTTTTTGTAGAAAATGTTAAACTTCTGGTCCATACGATATAATACAGATAGGTCTTTCTTGCTGAACATAGGGAATACCTCATATTTATCGAATAAACCATCTTTCTAGGCAGGTAAAATCTTTTATGATATTGTGTATATTTTTTACTTGTATCTCCAAAAATCAGCAAGTTTTTCAGAAAATCATGTATAACTAGAGAATGCAATACATTCCATAACCCCTCGGAGGTGATTCAGGGAAATACGGACTCTTTTTTCATTTATTAAAAAATATTCTATTAATTATTATTTAGTTTGTTAGGAAATTGGCCAAAGGAAAAAAGAAAGCCCTAGAAAAATGGAAGCGATTACACCAAGATGTGTTTCACTTATACTATTTCCCTTTTCTTAATGAAAGTTGGCATGTCCACCCTCTTAAAACTAAACTATATTAAAAGGAGAAATGTGTATGAAAGAGGATAATAATCATACCCCTGCCGGTCTGCAAAGAACAATGACAAGCAGACATTTATTCATGATCTCTTTGGGAGGAGTTATTGGCACAGGGCTTTTCTTAGGCTCTGGCTATACGATCAATCAAGCTGGACCGGGAGGCGCGGTTCTGGCTTACCTTGTAGGAGGATTTCTCGTATACCTCGTTATGCTGTGCTTAGGGGAGTTGGCTATCGCCATGCCCGTTGCCGGCTCTTTCCAAGTGTACGCAAGCAAATATATTGGGCCCGGCGCTGGCTTTGTTATTGGCTGGATGTATTGGTTAAACTGGTCGGTTACAGTCGGTGTGGAGTTTACAGCATCCGGTATGCTGATGAAGCGTTGGTTTCCAGACACGCCGATATGGATATGGTGTGTAGTATTTGCCGTTGTTCTCTTTCTCTTAAATGCCGTCTCTACCCGCAGTTTTGCAGAATCGGAGTTTCTGCTTTCAAGCATTAAAGTGGCGACCATTTTATTATTTATTATCGTAGGCGCGGCAGCCATGTTTGGACTTGTTCATATAAAGGGAACGGAACCCGCTCCTGGTCTTTCTCATTTTACAGATAACGGTGGACTCTTTCCGAATGGTTTTGCTGCTGTATTTCTTACCATGATTGCCGTTACTTTTTCATTTCAGGGAACAGAACTAATAGGAATTACTGCCGGAGAAACGAAGGAGCCTCATAAAGCGATTCCTAAAGCAATCAATAACACTGTATGGCGGACGATGTTTTTTTATGTGCTGTCGATGATTGTGCTCGTTAGTCTCATTCCATGGCAAAAAGCAGGTGTAATTGAAAGTCCTTTTGTGATGGTTTTTGATGGTGTTGGTATTCCATATGCAGCCGATATTATGAACTTCGTTATTCTTACGGCGGTGCTCTCCGTAGCCAACTCCGGGCTATATGCTTCAACGCGTATCCTATGGGCCATGTCTGGCGATGGGATGGCAAGTCCTTCTCTCCGCAAGCTAAGCAAACGCGGAGTGCCGTTAAATGCTTTATTCGTGACGCTCGCGATCTCTTGCCTGTGCCTGCTGTCAAGCTTTGTAGCAGAAGACACTGTGTACGTGTGGCTCTTATCCATTTCAGGAATGGCCGGTCTTGTGGTGTGGGCATCCATTCCTATTTGCCAATACCTTTTCCGCAGCCGTTTTCTTGCAGAAGGAAGACCACTCAAAGACTTACAATACCGCACGCCGTTTTACCCGGTTATACCTATTCTCTGCTTTCTCCTATGCGCAGCTGTCTTGGTGAGCATGGTATTCGTTGAAGATCAAAGAATGGCCATTTACTGCGGAGTGCCTTTCATGATTCTTTGTTATCTATATTACTATGTAAGAATACGTCCGAAGAAAGATTCTTTCTCTTCCGAGTTTACTCCCGAGAATAAAAAACTGAATATTCATAATTAATGTGTTTCTGTCTCTTTGGAATAGTAAAGGTAAGGCCGTTGAAATGACTGATTCAGCGGCCTTTTTGTGATTATATATCTTTCTAATCTATCATAATGCCGGGCCTATGTTCACAGAAAATAGTTTGAATCCCTTCTTTTTATCCTTTTTCACATTCACCTTTCTTCATTTCTTGATTAATGTAAGTGAAGCTATAAAAAAGCACCCTAATTGTTAGAAACGCTCTAACAATTAGGGTGCAGTTTAAAACTTTAAAGCTTATTTTGCCTCTACTGTCGTACTGCCAATTACAAGCTGTCCATCCAACAAGGCTCGGAACTCGACTTTTACTTTACCAGGACTCCAAGAAAAGTTTTCACGATCAAACTTAAATTGCCCTTTCTTTGCCTGCTGAACTAATCCATTTGTTCCTGTATTGGCGGAGACAGCATTCACTTTAGCGCTGCCAAGATCAAACTTCGCCGTATCAAAGCCTTTTGGTACTGTGACCTGAACAGTAAATACGCCACTGTTGCCTTTGATAATACCCGGATTTACATCAATAGTAGCCGGAATGTATACAGTAAATGTTTTTTCCAATGTTGTGATCCAGCCGGCTTTATCTGTTACCGTAACGACGGCTTTATAAGCACCCGGTTGATCAAGGATCACTTTTTCACCATTTGTTAACGTTTTACCATTTAAAGTCAGTGTTTCACTGGCAACACCAGACATTTTATCCTCGGCCGTGTAAGCTAAATTAAATGAAGCACCTAACGCATATTCACTAGAAAGATCCCAAGAAACAACTGGCTTAGTTTTATCAATTTTCACTTCCACGGACTGTATTTCTTCCTTATTACCTGCTTTATCCACAGAATAGAAGGAAACCTTATTGACTCCTTCTTTGTCTACAGTAAAAGATGCGCCTTCTTTGTATTCTGAGCCGTTAACAGAATAGAAAGTTTTATCTGCACCACTTAACTTATCAGTGGCTGTTAATTTCACAGGCACCTCTTCTTTACTCCATGTTTCAGGTACATCAGAAGCTGTTACTGGTGCTGTTTTATCAATTTTCACTTCTACCGTTTGTACTTCTTCCTTATTGCCTGCTTTGTCCACGGAATAGAAGGAAACTTCATTGACTCCTTCTCTATCTACAGTGAAAGATGTGCCTTCTTTGTATTCTGAACCGTTAATAGAATAGAAGGTCTTGGCTGTGCCGCTTAACTCATCTGTGGCTGTTAACTTCACAGGCACCTCTTCTTTGCTCCATCTTTCAGAAACGTTAGAGACTGTAATCGGTGCTGTTTTATCAATCTTCACTTCTACGGTTTGTACTTTTTCCTTGTTGCCTGCTTTGTCCACGGAATAGAAGGAAACTTCATTGACTCCTTCTCTATCTACAGTGAAAGATGTNCTTGTTCATATAAAGGGAACGGAACCCGCTCCTGGTCTTTCTCATTTTACAGATAACGGTGGACTCTTTCCGAATGGTTTTGCTGCTGTATTTCTTACCATGATTGCCGTTACTTTTTCATTTCAGGGAACAGAACTAATAGGAATTACTGCCGGAGAAACGAAGGAGCCTCATAAAGCGATTCCTAAAGCAATCAATAACACTGTATGGCGGACGATGTTTTTTTATGTGCTGTCGATGATTGTGCTCGTTAGTCTCATTCCATGGCAAAAAGCAGGTGTAATTGAAAGTCCTTTTGTGATGGTTTTTGATGGTGTTGGTATTCCATATGCAGCCGATATTATGAACTTCGTTATTCTTACGGCGGTGCTCTCCGTAGCCAACTCCGGGCTATATGCTTCAACGCGTATCCTATGGGCCATGTCTGGCGATGGGATGGCAAGTCCTTCTCTCCGCAAGCTAAGCAAACGCGGAGTGCCGTTAAATGCTTTATTCGTGACGCTCGCGATCTCTTGCCTGTGCCTGCTGTCAAGCTTTGTAGCAGAAGACACTGTGTACGTGTGGCTCTTATCCATTTCAGGAATGGCCGGTCTTGTGGTGTGGGCATCCATTCCTATTTGCCAATACCTTTTCCGCAGCCGTTTTCTTGCAGAAGGAAGACCACTCAAAGACTTACAATACCGCACGCCGTTTTACCCGGTTATACCTATTCTCTGCTTTCTCCTATGCGCAGCTGTCTTGGTGAGCATGGTATTCGTTGAAGATCAAAGAATGGCCATTTACTGCGGAGTGCCTTTCATGATTCTTTGTTATCTATATTACTATGTAAGAATACGTCCGAAGAAAGATTCTTTCTCTTCCGAGTTTACTCCCGAGAATAAAAAACTGAATATTCATAATTAATGTGTTTCTGTCTCTTTGGAATAGTAAAGGTAAGGCCGTTGAAATGACTGATTCAGCGGCCTTTTTGTGATTATATATCTTTCTAATCTATCATAATGCCGGGCCTATGTTCACAGAAAATAGTTTGAATCCCTTCTTTTTATCCTTTTTCACATTCACCTTTCTTCATTTCTTGATTAATGTAAGTGAAGCTATAAAAAAGCACCCTAATTGTTAGAAACGCTCTAACAATTAGGGTGCAGTTTAAAACTTTAAAGCTTATTTTGCCTCTACTGTCGTACTGCCAATTACAAGCTGTCCATCCAACAAGGCTCGGAACTCGACTTTTACTTTACCAGGACTCCAAGAAAAGTTTTCACGATCAAACTTAAATTGCCCTTTCTTTGCCTGCTGAACTAATCCATTTGTTCCTGTATTGGCGGAGACAGCATTCACTTTAGCGCTGCCAAGATCAAACTTCGCCGTATCAAAGCCTTTTGGTACTGTGACCTGAACAGTAAATACGCCACTGTTGCCTTTGATAATACCCGGATTTACATCAATAGTAGCCGGAATGTATACAGTAAATGTTTTTTCCAATGTTGTGATCCAGCCGGCTTTATCTGTTACCGTAACGACGGCTTTATAAGCACCCGGTTGATCAAGGATCACTTTTTCACCATTTGTTAACGTTTTACCATTTAAAGTCAGTGTTTCACTGGCAACACCAGACATTTTATCCTCGGCCGTGTAAGCTAAATTAAATGAAGCACCTAACGCATATTCACTAGAAAGATCCCAAGAAACAACTGGCTTAGTTTTATCAATTTTCACTTCCACGGACTGTATTTCTTCCTTATTACCTGCTTTATCCACAGAATAGAAGGAAACCTTATTGACTCCTTCTTTGTCTACAGTAAAAGATGCGCCTTCTTTGTATTCTGAGCCGTTAACAGAATAGAAAGTTTTATCTGCACCACTTAACTTATCAGTGGCTGTTAATTTCACAGGCACCTCTTCTTTACTCCATGTTTCAGGTACATCAGAAGCTGTTACTGGTGCTGTTTTATCAATTTTCACTTCTACCGTTTGTACTTCTTCCTTATTGCCTGCTTTGTCCACGGAATAGAAGGAAACTTCATTGACTCCTTCTCTATCTACAGTGAAAGATGTGCCTTCTTTGTATTCTGAACCGTTAATAGAATAGAAGGTCTTGGCTGTGCCGCTTAACTCATCTGTGGCTGTTAACTTCACAGGCACCTCTTCTTTGCTCCATCTTTCAGAAACGTTAGAGACTGTAATCGGTGCTGTTTTATCAATCTTCACTTCTACGGTTTGTACTTCTTCCTTATTGCCTGCTTTGTCCACGGAATAGAAGGAAACTTCATTGACTCCTTCTCTATCTACAGTGAAAGATGTACCTTCTTTGTATTCTGAACCGTTAATAGAATAGAAAGTTTTATCTACACCACTTAACTTATCCGTGGCTGTTAATTTCAAAGCAGCCTCTTGCGACCATGCAGGAGTTTCATTTATTTCTGTTACCGGAGCCGCCTTATCAATCTTGATAGATATAGTTTGAACGGACTCCTTGTTTCCTACCTTATCTACAGAGTAGAAGGAAACTTTATGGATACCTTCCTCTTTGATTTCAAAGGACGTTCCGGCAATGAAATCACCATCATTCAAAGCATAATATGTGTTAGCCACACCGGTTTCATTGTCGGCTGCCGTTAATGTGACAACAGGATTTTGGTTAGTCCAGTCTGTTGGTGCATTGGCGGTTGTTACCGGTGCCTCTGTGTCGACGATCAACTTTGCTAATACAGTGTTGGATGGTTTTGATTCGCCAAAAGAGTTACTATAAGAAGTTACATAGTATTCATGATTTGCATAGGACAAATTAGAAACCGTGTACGACAAGTTATTCACTTTTTCCGCCAGTAGCACAGGCTTTCCATCAATGATTTCATAGATGTTATAGCCATTCGCGTAAGTGACAAAGTCCCAGGTAATCAGGGCGTTTGTATTACTTAAAAGCTTTAAACCAGCAGTCGGAGGCTCCATAATTGGGTACACAATCTTTTCAGTAATCTGGTTAGATGGTTTCGATTCGCCGAAGCGCGTGCTATAAGCTGTTACTTCGAAGGAATGTATATCCTCAGTCAAATTGTAGCCTTTGTAGCTTAGTGCTGTTCCTTTATAAACAAGCTTTTTATTTTCTCCCGTAATTTGATATACACGGTATTCATTCGCCCAAGTAACAGCCTTCCATGAAAGCGTAATGTTATTAACAGTGGAAATAGTCCCTGTTAGCTGAGGCGATTGTACAACCGGCCAAGCCAGCTTGAAGTTCCACTCTGCTCCTTCCGTCGATTCACCGAAACGGGTGCTGACCGAGCGGATCACGTATTGGTAATCGTCCTCCGGCATATTAGTAAATGTTACGGACGTACCGGTTACTGTTTTTTTCAAGACCGGCTGACCATCAGTGATTTGATATACATTGTAGCTTGTTGCATATGTGGCCGGGTTCCACTTTAATGTAATATCATTTCCGTTCGTAATGGTATTTGTTGCATTGGCTGGTGCCTGCATTGTCGGGAATACAAGTTCAAAGGAAACTCGACTGCCCTCTGGTGATTCACCAAAGCGAGTGCTGACTGAGTGAATCTCGTACTTGTAATTTCCTTCCGGCAAATTGCTAAAAGTCAAGGCTGTTCCTGTTACCTTGTTTTTCAACACCCGTTCCCCATCAATAATCTGGTACACATTATAACTCGCTGCATACGTAACGGCGTTCCATTTCAATGTAATGTCATTTCCGTTTGCAACTGTATATGTCGGATTTCCTGGTGCTTCCATGGTTGGAAATACAAGATCGAAGTGAATCTTGCTGCCCTCCGGCGATTCACCAAAACGAGTGCTAAACGCATGCACTACGTATGTGTGCTCCCCAGCCGGTACATTGACTAACGTAGCTGTCAAAGTTGAGACGGTACTCTTTAGCACCTTTTGGTCATTAATAATCTCATATACTTTATAACTATTAGCATAATCTACTGCACTCCAGTTCAGCACGACATCATTGCCGTTTTGAATTTTGTATATAAAATTCTCTGGCGCTTGTAAATTGTATTCATTCATTGTGACAGAAAGTTTGCCGCCCTCCGGTGATTCACCAAAACGAGTGCTAAATGCATGCACCACGTATGTGTGTTCACCAGCCGGCACATTGACTAACGTAGCTGTCAAAGTTGAGACGGTGCTCTTCAGTACCCTTTGGTCATCCACAATTTCGTATACCTTATAGCTGTTAGCGTACTCTACTGCACTCCAGTTTAAGACGATGTCATTGCCATTCTGAATTTTGTAAGTTAAATCGCCTGGCGCTTTTACATCCGGGAAGGTGATTTTAAAGGAAGCTTTGCTGCTTTCCGGTGATTCACCATAACGGTCACTGAAAGCACGCACCTCATACTCGTAGTCACCTTCTGGAAGATTGGTAAACGAAACAGATGTGCCTGTTACTGTTTTCTTTAAAACCGGCTGTCCATCAACGATTTGATAGACTTTATAACCGGCTGCATTCGTCACTGTATTCCATTTCAGTGTAATGTCATTAGTATTTGCCGCACTGTACGTTAAATTCTCGGGTGCCGGTAAGTTGTATTCGTTCATCGTAAAAGATACTTTGCTTCCCTCGGCTGATTCACCAAAGCGGGTGCTGACGGCGTGAACTACATATGTATGTTCACCGGCTGGCACATTCGTAAACGTTGTTGATAGAGTTGAAACGGTAGCTTTTAACACTTTCTGGCCGTCAATGATTTCGTATACTTTGTAACTGTTAGCGTAATCTACCGCGTTCCAGTTTAACATGACATCATTGACATTCTGGATTTTATATGTGAAGTTTCCCGGTGCCTCTATCTTAGGATGCACCAAAGAAATAGCTGTTTCCGCTCCTTCCGATGATTCACCAAACAAAGAGGAGACAGAATGGATGACGTACGTATAATCTCCCTCTGCCAGATTCGAATAAGTGTAAGACGTGCTATTTACAGTGTTTTTCAGCACCTTTTTTCCATCAACCACTTGATAAATTTTATAGCTTGTTGCATATTCGGCAGCTGTCCAGCTTAGCTTTATGTCATTGCCATTTAAGATGGTATACTTCAAATCGGCGGGCGCCTTCATCGTTTGTCCTGCCAGCTTAAAGTCCACTTTCGTTCCTTCAGACGATTCACCGAACCGGGAAGAATATGAATAAACAGCGTACGTGTAATCACCAGACGGCATATTCGTATACGTTACACTTGTACTTGTTAAGGTACTCTTTAATATTTTTTGGCCATTGACAATCTGATAGACTCGGTAATTCGTTACATAGTCAGCCGCATCCCATGATAAGGTGAAAGATGTATCTGAGTTAATGGTTTCTTTTAAATTGGCAGGCGGCTTTATAGTTGGATGCACCAGTGAGAGGGAAAGGCTGCTTCCTTCCTTTGATTCACCAAAACGGTCACTATAAGAATAAACCTCATAGATGTAATCGCCAGCCGGCATGTTTGTATAAGCAACAGACGTGCTTGTGACAGTGCTTTTTAATACCTTTTTTCCATCAACAATTTGATAGACTTTATAATTAGTTGCGTTAGACACACTGCCCCAGCTTAAAGTAACGTCATTGCCATTTTGGATTTTATGAGTTACATTGCCCGGTGCCTCCATGGAAACACCTTCAACAGTTAAGGCTACACTGCTGCTCTCCGCAGATTCGCCAAAACGGTCACTGTAGGAATAAACTTCATATTGGTAATTGCCAGCAGGCATTTTCGTGTAGGTAACACTTGTGCTTGTCACCGTACTTTTCAATACTTTTTCTCCATCTGCGATCTGATAAACTTTATAGCTAGTCGCATACGGAACGCTTCCCCAGTTCAACACAATATCATTTGTGTTTTGGAGCTTGTAAGTAAGATTTCCTGGTGCTTCCATAGTTATCTTGCCAACCGTGACAGTAAGCTTGCTGCTTTCTTCCGACTCACCAAAACGGTCGCTGTTGGATCGAACTTCATATAGATAGTCACCCGCAGATACATTTGTAAGTTTGACAGTCGTTGTTGTCAGGGTGTCTTTTAATACAGGTTGTCCATCTATAATTTGATAAAGCTTATAATTCGTAGCGTAAGGAACAGCATCCCACTTTAAAGCAACATCATTGCCGTTCGCTACTGTATAAGTAAAATTAGCGGGCGCCTTCATCGTTGGATAGGCAATCTCAACTTCCAAAGATTTAGAAAGCGGAGATTCACCATACGTAGAGTTTACCGCTGAAACAGAGTACGTATGAGTTCCGGCAGGAACCTTGCTTAATGTGTACGTTCTGGACGTAGTCGAAGTGAGCAAAGTTTTTTCACCGTCTGATGACACTTCATAGAGTTTATAATTCTGCGCATACTGGGACGCTCCCCAGTTCAGCACAATGTCGTTGCCATTTTGAATAGTATGAGTTAAAGTAGCCGGTGCTTCCATCTTTGGATAAACAATATCGACTGAAACCGGTGCACAAGGACCCGACTCACCTTCCGCACTCAAGGTTGAAACAACATATCGGTAAGACCCTTCCGCCAGCTTGTTTAGGTTGTAGCTAGTCGTTGTCGTCTTTCCAAGAAGAACAAGCTGTCCCTCCTTAATCTCATAAACATTGTAGCCAGTCGCACTGTAGACCGCACTCCACGTTAGTTTTACGCTTTCCGGCGTCACCTGTTGGGCAGCCAAATTACTCGGCGGTAAAATATTGCTGTTAGTCGCTGCGAATGCGCTCGCAAAAGGATGCAGTATTTGCAGCACAAGAAGCAGTAACACTAGGCACGATACTTTGTTCATCATCCGTTTTCCCATACATAGATTCTCCTTTTAAAACCAAGCAAAAAAAGAACTTTAAACAAAGTTCATAGAGAAAGACTATGATCCCTTGTGGCAACCGGCTGCCATCTATGTTTAAACATAAACATAGGTCAGGCCCGTGGCTTTGCGTCCCATCGTTTCCCATGGTTTGCTTTTTTCACTTAGTATTTTAGTATTGATTCTATTATACTATTTATCTCTCAAAAAAATAGGACCATTTTGCCTATATAAGGGTATTTGGTTTGTATTTTCATTTATACCAAAGTACCTGATAAACAACAGTAAAATTCCCCTTCACAAATTCGAGAGGGGGATGTATTTCATGACAAGTAAATAGATAAGCTGTTTAACCGTTCCCACATTTTTAATTACCTAAAAAATTGCTAACAAAAAATTCTTAGGTCTATTTAAAGATTTTGAGCAAGAATTGAATCAGATTTTTGAGACACGCTTTAGTTATATGCTTTTCTTGAACAAAAAAGAGTAACTATCTTGGCTACTCTAGTGACTTTTTTACCCTTTTAAATCAATAGTGCCCCCTAAATGTGGTTGGGCAGCACGTTGGATAGCTACTGCATTACCAGTACCCATTAACCTCTGAAGATCTTCTCCCTGCTGTTTTGCCTCTCCCATTACCATCTTCATCACTGATATAGAAGCTTGCTGCTGAACCTGTCCCTGACTCAGTGCTATTGACATGAATGCTATATCCATAAAAATGCCTCCTTTCTCTTCTAATGAATCACAGACTGTAACTGCTTTTCTAGAGAGTGAACCACATGTTTTAATTTATTCAATTGATCATTCAACTCGTCAATCTCTATTGAAGTAGGTTCATATTCAAGAGTGTACTCCACTATTCTCTTCATTTCATGGAGCTTCTCATTTATTTGTTCTAGAATGCGATCTCGTTCCCTGCACCATTGGAGCTGTTCTTCGAGAAAGGTTTTATATTCTTTAGGGCTTTCATTCATTTGCTTTACTCCTATCGAATGACTTTTTATGAGGCTTGTCGTGTTGATCCCATAAAACCTAGTGTAAATGTCTTTTTCATACATTATATCGGTTTGTTGAAGGGAAGTTTAAACGTGTGTTCTTTCAAACTGTTGGTTATACTAAAAACAAGAACAAATATTCGTACTAATGGAGGAAATATGAGTAATGCTACAAATAAATATTTATCTCGAATAACTGGAAAATTATTAGGTGACGGCTGTATAACAAAGCAAGTAAGCAGGAAGCCGAGGTTTCAATTTATTCACCGGCTGGAGGATATGGCGTGGAGTCAGTATTGTTATGAGAAGCTAAAAGATTTTCTTCCTCTCAATCTGCCTGCATATAAGCGGGTAGTTGATTTTAGACTCTTGGAAGGTTTTTCGGAGAGTTATATGGTTCAATCTAAAACAAGTGAAGTGATTACCGAGCTCGAAGAACTATGGTATAACAATCGTAAAAAACGGCTCCCTTTTGCTTTTATTAATCAACATTTAGATGAAGAAGCTTTAGCCTGGTGGTATCAGGATGATGGCCATCTAGCAAAGCAAAATAATATCCCTCAAAAAGTTATATTATCTACTGACAGCTTTTCTAAGAATGAAAATACCAAATTGCAGCAAATCCTTTATCAAAAATTTACTCTCTCTTTTAAATTAGATCAATAGAACCGCCTAATCTTATACGATCAGCCACAAATTTATTATTTTTTGAAACTCGTCGAACCTTACCTACATCCCTGCATGAATCGTAAAATAGTAAACAGCCAAGAACATCAAGAGCAGATCTTTACAACCAAAAGAACAACTATATATTTACCTGAACATCTTCTTCTCCATAAGCCAATAAAAGAAATCAACAAGGCATTTGCACATACTCATACAATAATTCAACAGCTAAAAGATAGAAAATCATTTTTACACCTGTACCGCCATTTTTATTCCTTACTTTTCTCTCAACACAAGCTCAAAGGTTTTCAAATCAATGTTATGGCTGAAAATAGAGCAAACCTTTATAAAATAAAACAACTTACAGGCTGGAGTCAGAGTCAAGTAACACTAATTTGTTTCGCCGAAAAAATAAAAGATATAATCTAAAAAACTTTCCAATGGAAAACAGAGTATTATTACTGAAGCATAGTTATATAAAAAGAAGCTCACCCCTTGAGGTGAGCTTCTTAAGCTTCTCTTTAAAATTAACGAAGAAGTTGTAGAACTCCTTGCGGCTGCTGGTTAGCTTGAGCTAACATAGCTTGTGCTGCTTGAGAAAGAATAGAATTCTTAGTTTGTTCCATCATTTCTTTCGCCATCGTGCGAACATTTGCTTTCACAAATGACCAGACTATATCTTCACCCTTTAGATATCTAGTAGGGGTCGGGCACTTCGGATTCACAATGCTGATGGACATTGTTTCACCTAGGGATTTCATCATCATAGCTTTCGCCTTAGATGGTCTATCCTAGTCGTTGAACCTTCTCCACTCTTTCAAGACAGGAGCTTGGCTGCTGATTGCCCAATCTTTTCTTTTTTCATACCTTCACGCTTGTCGTTTCCGACTACGTTGTGGCAAGAAAAGCTCTAAGGGTTTTCCAGCAATTCACCCGATTATGATCTCTAGCCGTTACCAGCTAGGACGACTGTGCTGTCACTGTCATTTAAGCAGCTAAAGCATAATCAACGTCACGGATACGAGATTCAGATGCTGTTAAGTTTTCAGAAGACGTTGCTAGATTATTAATACGGTGTTCTAAACGGTTTTGTTTAGCACCTAAGTTAGAACGTTCAGCTGATACTAAATTTATCGCATTATCTATAGCTGTAATTGCCGCATCTGCATTAGTTCTATTTTGTAGGTCATTACCATTAATTGAAAGACCAGTTGAACTCATATTACCAATGGCTAGAGTCATTGTTTCTCCTGAATTTGCTCCAGTCTGGAAAGTACCTCCAGTACCTGCGGAAATAACAATTTGTTTTCCATCTAGTCCAGCTGCACCAAATCCAGTATTAGTTTGAAGAGAAATTCCCCATTCACTAACATTAAGAGTTTGTGCGCCCGCCGCCATTGACTGTCCAGCTAAAGTAATTGTTTTTGTGCCATTAGAAATTGTTAAATCAGTTCCATCATCTGCAATAGTATATGTCCCAGCTGGTCCAGTAGCTTCAATTGATGCAACACCAGCAACCGCTAATGCAGTTGTATTCGAAGCATTTGTATCAACCTTATTACCGAATGAACCGTCTAACAAGTTCATTTTATTAAATTTCGTTTGAGTTGAAATATCATCAATCTCTTGTTTAAGTTGCTGGAACTCTTGGTCTAATGCATCTCTATCAACAGTATCTTGGTTTGTATCATTGGAAGCTTGAACTGATAGTTCACGCATACGTTGTAGGATTGAATGAGTTTCGTTTAAAGCTCCCTCTGCTGTCTGAATTAATGAAACTGCATCTTGAGAGTTTTTAGAAGCTTGGTCTAACCCACGAATTTGTCCACGCATTTTTTCAGAGATTGCTAGACCCGCTGCATCATCCCCAGCACGGTTAATACGAAGACCTGAAGATAATTTTTCCATCGATTTTCCTTGAGCACCATTTGCACTTGATAACTGACGATAAGTGTTCAACGCTGCAATATTATGATTAATTCTCATTTTAATTTCCTCCTTGAATGTGTTGTTCACGTCCGTGTGAACTTTTATTTATTGTGTAACGGGTCGTCGAGGTCGGCCGCCCTTGTTCCCCGTTACATGTTTAATATCGGAGGCCGCTGGGTAAGTTTAATAGTTTAAGAATAATTTTTTTATATTTTTTCCGATTGCGGAGAAATTGTGAAGCTGATGCTGAAATAAAAAAAGAGCCTCTTATGCAGAAGCCCTCTCGTTTGTCATTTATTCACTTTTCCTAACAGATTAAAGATGTCTTTTACTCCTGCTGATGCCTTTTCATTTTCTTCTTGGATAGCTAAATAGACTTCCTTCCGATGAATATCAACGTTCTTCGGTGCATTAATGCCAAGCTTAATCTGATCCCCTTTCACACTGACGACTGTGATTTCGATATCATCGCCAATTTGGATCGCTTCGCCTGTTTTTCTCGTTAAGACTAACATCCTTCGCTCACTCCTTTGCAGCGCCGGCCGGCATGATGAGGTGGCGGGTGTGGTAGCGGCTGTCGTTTAAGATAGCTTGTTTTGCTTTTTGATTGCTCGTATTGATAACCACTGGTGCTTGCAAGTTGGCTGTTGTTTCATTGAATGGTTCTCTGATAGTTAAAATTACATACACAGCAGCATCTTCTGGTTTTTGCAGCTCCAACATTTCAACAGTGGCCTCATCCAATTGAATGTCATAGTCTGGAAAAAAAGCAAATGGATTAGCACTGATGAAACCAAGCTCCCGAGTATTCACTGATTGTAAAACGAAAAAGGCCTCATTATCAGGAAAAGCAAGCAGTGTAAATTGTTTCTCATCCGCAAAACCCGGAATGCCGTGATGAAAATTCCAAATATCTTCTTCTTTAATTTCGATCTGTCCATGATATTTCGTTTCAATGTTCATTCCATTCACATTCCTTTTTAGTATTCATTCATTATTTTATTACATCAAACGTTAAAGACGGCTGCTGTTTCATAGAAACCTGTACATCCCCCGGCTTGTAGTGATGACGCACTTTGTTTGCCTGAATAGTAACCTCAGCCGCATGGGTTTTAGCCTTAATATCTACTTTACCCGCTGTGAAATACACTTTAACACTTCCAGGCGAAGGAACCCAACCAATATTGAATTCCAGTTCTGTTCCATGGCTATTTCGATCTGCTTGGGAAGCAAGCGCATTGCTGCCATTTTCAATTCTCATGAGCTCGTCTCCTTCGCTCGCCTGCTTTGCAATCGCTCCAAGCGCATCTTGATGCCCCTTTTGTGCTGCTTCTTCTATTAATCTAAAAACATGCTTTAAATTCATGTCTTCCCACGCTTTTGTTTGATCAATCGACAGCTGAGCCGGTGCGCTTTCGATGCTTATTTCAGCTGGCTGCTGCCGCAGGCTCACTTCGGCAGCCGGCTGTTCAATCGTCTGCATCGGTTTTTGAATATTTATTTGAATTTCCCCTCGTTGGGAGGTGATCCGTATTTGTGGCACTTGCATGTTTTTCCCCTCCACCCTTAACAAAATAAAAAACTATCCCCGCAGGAATAGTTTATCGTAAAAAGTCCATTAATGTCGGCTGAATGATACGGGCACCAATGCTCAGGGCTGCACGGTGAACGCTCTCTTGGGTTTTGAGTTCTGTAATGACCTTTTCCATATCAACGTCTTCGTTTTCAGACATAATGCGGCTAGCGATGACTTCTTGTTCTGTGACCCGATCTTCCATCAGTTCAATTCGATTTAAGCGGGCCCCCATATTGGCACGTTCATAGGTGATTGCTCCCATATGTTTATCAAGATCATCGAGAAAACCGCTAATTTCTTTGCCAGATTCACCTTTGCTCAGCTTATCAATAAGCTCACTAACATCTGAAAAAAGCTCCTTCGTAAATACTTTCGTCGGGTCCGCATTCACTTGTATATAAACCCCTTTAGACAGTTCCAACTGCACAGGGTTACCATTCGTTGAGACAGGTTCTGTCGCTTCCAGATCAACCGGCTGCTTGAGCGTGTTTGTTCCGTTAAATAGATACTTATCACCAAACTTGGTGTTAGCAATTTGCACAAGATGTTCCTTTAATTGCTTCACCTCTTGAGCAACAGCATCTCTTTGAGTTTCTTCATACGTATCATTACTTGCCTGTACAGCTAGCTCACGAATACGCTGTAAGGCTAAAGACGCTTTATCCAACGCCGAATCTGTATTCTCCGCCCAGTTGTATGCTTCTGAAAAATTACGTTTATACTGCTCGACTTCAAGTAAGTTCGTACGATAAGTCATTCCTTTCATCGCTACGACGGGATCATCAGAAGGCCGGGTAATTTTCTTTTGGGTATTCATTTGGTCCTGCAGTTTCCCAAGCCGTTCATAGCTGCTGGACAAGTTGGTCAACATATTATTAGAAAGCATTGATTGCGTTACACGCATCGCCCATCCCCCTTTCTTATCTTCCTACTGTTCCCATGCCATTAATAATTTTATCAAGCATCTCGTCAATGACCGTAATATTCCGCGCGGCTGCATTGTAGGCGTGCTGAAATTGAATTAGATTTGTCATTTCCTCGTCAAGCGATACTGAGCTAATCGATTGTCGGTTAACTTCTACTGAATCAGCGAGAACTGCGCTATTTTTTGTCATTCGGGCAGCCTGCTGGGCATCTACGCCTAAACCGCCAATTACGCCTTCATAGAAGGACTTAATTGTTCCATTTTTAATTGGCAATCCTAAGCCTGCCAAGTCTAATATTTGTCCACCTTCAAGCTTAATGCTTCCCTCTGATAAGATAAAGTTTTGAATATTTGCTAGATTAAGAGCGTTTTTTCCATCCCCAGCATTATCCTGGCTGCTTGAGGCTAAAATATCCTTTGCTTCAATAGTAGGATTTAAGCTAATCGAAGCAGCAGCGCCTGTATGGCCTGTTCCTGTCCCAAAAGTGAAGAACTCCTTTGTATGAGCTGACCCTTCTACCGGAAAACCGAGCTTATGAACTTCATTAAATAGAGTCGCGAAGGTAAACGCCATTTTATCCAACTCATTTAGCATATCCGGATAAGTGCCTTTTACTTCTCCGCCTTCTTCATAGCCATGTGCTTCTGCTAATGCTTTTAGCTTTCCTTGGGAGAAATCAGCTACATTAATCGATTGAATAGAAGTTCCAGTAGGATCTGTTACAGTAAATTGTGTAATCGGTCCGCCTAGTTGATCATTAATCTTGTCATCATTTGTGTCTGTTCCGTTGGCGAACCCAATTTGATTGAACTCTCCACCTTTGACAAGCTCGACAGCTGTACCATCCTTATTTATCAATGAAACCCTATAGGAACCTGTCGCCATTGATAGAGCATTTCCGCCAGAAACAACCTTTTCTATCTTTATATTAAGGTGACCGGACAGTTGATCTACAAGGCGATCACGTTCATCATATAAGTCATTAGGTAGGTAACCATGTGGCTCGATTTCACCAATTTGTTTATTTAAGCCAGCAATTTGTTGAAGGATAGAGTTAATTTCTTTGGCTGTGACTTCGACTTGGCTGCCGATGTCCTTTTGAACAGCTGACAAAGAACTGTGTAAGTATTGAAATGTGTCTGCTACTGCCTGACCACGCTGAAGCACCACAGATCGAGCCCCTTCATTTTCCGGATTAACACTCAAATCCTGTATCGATTGCCAAAACTGGCCCATTACAGCGGATAATCCGTTTGTACTTGGCTCATTTAGAATATTCTCCATTTTACTTAGCGCCTCTGATTTCGACTGCCAATAGCCAAGCTTATTGTTTTCTCCCCGGTATTGCATATCTAAAAAGCTTTCTCTAACACGTTCAATGGATCCTGCTTCCACACCTGTTCCCATTTGTCCGGGAATTTGCGGACGATTCATCGCGGGTGCAGGATAAGGTTCAGTCTGTTTAAAATTAACGCGCTGGCGCGTATAACCAGGCGTGTTTGCATTGGCAATATTATGCCCTGTTGTGCTAATCGCACTTTGCTGGGTGAACATGCCGCGCTTGGCAACCTCTAACCCATGAAAAGTTGAAACCATGAATACACCTCCGTTTTTTTAAGCTTTAGAATCAAACAATGATCTTGCAGGCATTACGGGGTCATCTTCCATCTCTTTTGTATAAACAGAAGAATCTTCAACTGGAAGCACCAAATCTAGATTAAGTGTGACAAACTGCAAGGATTGTTCCAGCAACAGTTGATTTAAAGAGTTAACTTCTTTTAACGCCGTTACCTGATTCAGCAATTCTTCTTGCAGTTCTTTTAATTTCATCTTTTCTGCGTCGTCAGCAAATTGCAGACATTCAGAGATCGACTGTTTTTCTTCAGAACGAATGATTTCTATAGCTACTTTCTTTTGAACCTTCTCTAACATCTCAATAGCAGCAAGGTGTGTTTGCTCATCTTTCATCATTTGGTTAAGAGCTTCAATGTTACCTTTTTTAATGATATCCGTTTTTTGATTGGCAATCTCAAACAAGCTTTTTTGTAGCTGTAGCATTTTTCCCAGTGTTTCTATGAGCGATTGGACAGACATAGATGTTTTCTCCTCGCTTCTAAACGAATTAAATTTTAATTATAGAAAGGTATCCTTCTTTTATATCGACATCACATTCTTTTTTTGAACACTTTAAGGCTCACGTATAAATATTAATGAGCAACCCCTGAATTTCTCCAACAAGCCCTAGTACTTCTAATCCCTTCTTTTCTTTATCAAGTACCGCGTTTGTTAAATCGATCAGCTTACTGTCTACTTCTTTCACAATCTTATAAACTTTTGTGCGCCCGCGTCTATTGAAGCCCCGCTGTTCCTCAAGCTGCAGACCATTATTGACGGCTTCTTCCATGAACTTCTTGACAAGTTTTTTATATTTCTTTAAATCTTCAACGGTTTGTGACTTGCTAAGCTTTTTTCCTTGCTCTTCAATTTCCTTCGTCATTGCCGTCATTTTGTCCAGCAATGTATCTCCTTTTTTCTTGGACATGACTTCTGAAAAGGAAACGGATTCTTTAGCTACCTCTTCTTTATGCTGAACATTGCTCACATTTGTTTTTGAGACTCTCTGGACTTCCATGAGATCCCTCCTATAGAGGATTAATTTATCTTATTTTATCTTATTTATAGAAAAAAGGAGGAGCCATAAAAGACCTACCTCCTTACTTATCCTATATTAGCCGTTTAATAGCTGTAAAATGCCCTGTGGAAGCTGATTAGCTTGAGCGAGCATTGCCTGGCCTGCCTGATTCAAAATGTTATTCTTCGTAAAGTTAGACATTTCCTTCGCCATATCCAGGTCTCTGATACGCGATTCTGCAGATGTTAAGTTTTCATTCGCAGATTGCAAGTTCGCAATTGTATGCTCTAATCGGTTTTGAATCGCACCTAAATTCGATCGTTCTGCCGATACTCTGGCAATTGCCTGGTCAAAGGCTATGATGGCCGCCTCTGCACTTTCTGTAGTAGATATATCTACAGCATACTCATTTTCTTTGCCATTTTCTACACCTGAAATCGCTGTGAAGCGAATAATGTGTTGTGCTCCATCTTTTCCGGTAATAGTCATTGTTTTGCCAGGTTGATCAGCAGAAACACCTAGAGCCATTGATCGCATATCTTTAATTCCTAGCTTTAAAGACTGCCCTTCATTAGCACCAATTTGGAGGTCAATAGATAAATCCGTTGTGCCACCTTTAACCGTAAAACCAGCTGTTCCATTGGATAGATCGCCAATGCCCATAGTCAAATCGCCATTAACAAAAGAAAGAGTAGAAGAAGTTTTGATTTTCTCGATTGTATCAACAACTGTACCGCCCACTGTTTGCAGTGTTGCATTCGTTACAGTTTTTCCTTCTACCTCAAATCTAATTGAACTACCATCAGTCAAATTACCAGTCTTAAAAGAAATGTTTGTTGGGTCTCCAAAAGTAAAAGAACCATTTTGATCAATAGTGATAGCGTCCTCGCCTGCTACTGGGTTGCCGTTTCCATCTACCAGAGTTCCTGTAAACACACTTTTCGTGCCAATCGTCAAAGTAATATCATTATTACCTGCACTATATTGACTTGGATCGATAGAGGTTTTGACCAAAATTCCATCACCAACAGAAATCTCATCGCCTAACGCAAACTCGACACCTTCATATGAAAACGTTGACGTAGTATTAATAGTCGAGCTTTGATTTAACTGAGTATCTGTGAACCCGTTATGGCTGAAGGTATAATCAATCCCATTAGCGGTGATAACGGTGTCTCCAGCTGTATCTTCGGCCAAAGTTTCTCCTATTTTAGCGCCGTTTAGATGTAATTCAAGTTTTCTTTCAATATTAAATTCGTTATATTTACCGTCATTTCCCGTTAACGCACTGTTAATATCTGTAGCAGTGGTGAAAGTAACACCAAGTTCAGTACCATCTGCTTTATAAAACTTATAATTCTGTACACTAGAATCTAACGTAACTGCCTTTGAAAGATCGGCACCAGCTCCATCTTTTAAAGTAACAGTGAATTGTCCTGGGGTAGGTTCATTGAATTCTAATCGAAATCCATTTCCAGTCTGAGTAAAGGTACTAGGGTCGATATCTAAATGTGTAATAAAGTTACTCGCAGAAGCAGTTCCGTTAGTGATTGCCGTATTACCGCTTGTTATCTTCACTTCAAATTGATCGGAATCATTGATGCTATTGGCATCTGAAACAGCAAGGTTAGTAATACCCAAAGTATTTCCAGTTACATCAAGGCTGTTTTCTTTTTTTAATGTGATTTGTTTAGTATCCCCATCAACTAAGCTGGAAGTAGGTAAGATGCTAGAAGCTGTAATCAACTGTGAAGATTCACTAATAGTCTTTGTCTGGCTTTCTAAAGTATTGATTTGATAGGTTCCGGGAATAAGACTGGAAGTAGGATCAATCATCACTTCCGGGAACTCAACTGTTGGGGTTACTGAAATGTCTTTTGTATTAATATCTTTAATTATTACTTGGTAATCCCCGTCTGCTAATTCGGTTGTAGCCGAGTTCAACTTGACTGTGGAGCCATCAATTTGAGTCGCGCCTTTATTAAGTGTCCCATTCAACTCCAAAGATCTAGCTTCAGGAGACATTTTAGAGTTTAATAATTTCTTTGTGTTAAACTCAGTCGAATTCCCAATTCTGTTTATTTCTGACGTCAGTTGGTTAACTTCTTTTTGGATAGCTTCACGATCTGTATCTTCCAAAGTACCATTTGCTGCCTGGACGGCTAGTTCTCTCATCCGCTGTAGAATTTCATGTGTGGATGAAAGGGCTCCTTCTGCTGTTTGAATCAACGAAATAGCATCAAGGGAGTTTCTCTCCGCCATATCTAGTCCGCGAATTTGGGAACGCATTTTTTCAGAGATCGCTAGTCCTGCCGCGTCATCAGCTGCACGGTTAATGCGTAGACCAGACGATAGTTTTTCTAAGCTTTTTGATGTGCTGGACATCGTCTGGCTCAAATTACGATAGGCATTCAGAGCCTGAATGTTGTGATTAATCCGCATGTTTATTTCCCCACTTCCACTGTATTTAGCTCCCGATCAGATACCATGACATGCTTTTCATACGCACTGGATTGTTTCCGGAATGATGATTGTTTTAGAGTCGGTTTAGCCTTCATCGTTGCTGTCCATGCACCAGTAATCTCTTCTAAAATAGTCAGTATTTCTTTAGCAAGTGATGCATCTTTTTTAATATTTGCCTCAATAAGCTGATCTGCCATGTAATTATATAAAGCATCAAGCTGATCTGCGATAATGCCAGATTCATAATTAAGCCCCACACCAAGGCGATGTAAAATATCATTTACCTTTTGCATCGCTTGATTTGCTTCAATGTATTGTTGGTTTTCAAGTTGTTTAATTGCCGTTTTTAAATTAGTCACTGCCGCTTCATAAAGTAAAGCAGTCAGTTCTTGTGAGGATTTTTGGTAAATCATTTCTTTTGTTAAAAAGTCCACTTCCATTCCCCTCCTAGCTATCTTTTTTATCGGACAGCGTTAAGAATAATTAATACTTTTTTTCCATTTCTTCTATCAAAATCAAAATTTCCGCAATAGCCGTATATAACTGAGGAGGAATGCTGTCACCGAGATCGATGTCAAGAAGATTGGACAATAAGCTCTCATCTTCCTCCATATGGATATTATGCTTATTGGCCAATTCAATGATTTTTGCGGCAAGCTGCCCCTTTCCCTGGGCGACGACAGTGGGTGTATCGCTGCCTTCATCATAACGAATGACCGCAGCAGAAGGACCATTCATACGCTTTCGGCTGACCTGATTAAAATATTTTGGCATCATATTGTGTAGTCATATCCTTTCTCTGTCATCACTGGGAGAAGTGTATTTTCTGATTTTTCCTTCTTAGATCTGGCTGAAGGAGCAGCTTCTTTTGTCAATTCTTCAAATTGAATAGCTCCCACTTGATAACCGATATCTCCCAAACGTTCTTTTGCTGCTTCTGCAAGAGGAGACATCCGTTCTTTAAAACCTGGCTTATCATTTTTCACTTTTATTGATAACAATCGGTCAACTGCTGTTAAAGACACACCTATTTCGCCAAGCTTTTTTGTTTCAAATAGAAAATAAAGACTACAATTCTCCCAATCAACTGTCTGTTGACCGCTTTTTGACTGAATGAAGACTTTAAAGTTTTCTACTTTGTCTTGCAGTAAAAATGGCAGTGACATCATCATACTTTGCAGGCCGCCTGTATCTGTTTTGCTTAAAAGCTGTTGACCGGTAATTTGTGAAAGCAACTGATCTGTTTTTCCACCCGCACTGCCTTCATCCGTCTGAGCCATCCGCATTAACATATTTTTCAATGAAGCATTTAGCTCCTCTTGTGGTTTCCCCTTCGATAAGAGAGCATTCGCCTGCTCATGTTCGTAGGTCAATCCCATTGTACGCATGTGTTCAAATGCTCGTCGGCCCGTTGGCTCATCATGCATCATGCGCAAGGATTGACTGATACCTTCAGCTGTTTCCTTTTTTAAAGATGGCGGTTCAAATTGAAGCAATTCTTTTGAAACGAAATGCTTTACTCGGACATCGGCCGGTTTGAATATAACATTCTCTATTAATTTTTTTACTTCACTAACAATTTTACTAGCTTCCGAAGTTTGTCCCTTCATAAGCAGCTGTTTTGCTTCGGAGAGTTGTGAGCTGGCTCTTAGAAGCTTCTTCTCCGTTGCCATGTCTGTATATAGCAGAAAGTCTCCTTTTAGAATCGTTTTATCAAGCATTTTAATCGTCGATTCCAGCAGAGGCTTTACTTGCGGGAGAGAACGCTGTTTGAATTGGTTTATCAGTCCGTCCATCATTTGCAGATTCCGAGAAATGTCCCGCTTTATTTGTTTGAAATCGATTGTCATTTGCGAAAGTTTTTCAGTGATTTTGGTAACAATTAAGTCTTTCGAATGAGCAGGAAGAGACGCGATTATTTCATTGGGTATTGTGTATACCTCATCGGCAGGAATAAGGGATGCTGGCTGCAGTTTCGCATCTGCCTCTTGGAGAATGTGCATTAGTTCTCCACGCGCAGCAAGCTCTTTCCCCCCTGCCATTTCCTGTTCTGCTTTTTCAACACCTAATTCGATTGATTTACCCAAGCCAGCAGGCAATTTATTATCTGCTAGCAGTCCGTCACGAACCTGTCTCAACAATTTTTGCATGTCTGGCTCTTTTTTGACCATACGAATTGCTTCATTAATCTCTGTTTTTGCGTTAATCGCTTTAACATCTGGCTGAACGTTTGCCTTCGCTTTTTCCTGTCCAATTAGATGGTCTATTTCTTTTAACAACTGCGGAGAAGCTGATAATTCTTTGGAAAACTTATCCTTAACTGCTTCACTAATTTCAGTTAGGTCCGCTCCTTGCTGCAACTCTTCAATCAATTGTCCGATAGCCATGGAACCCGGATTCTGTTTCCCCAATGTCTGTAGGATGGCTGTTAATTTTTGCGCAGCTGTTATTTCTGTTTTTTCTGCTGCTACCGCTGTTGCAGGGGACATACGATTAGCTAGCATTTCTAGTTTAATAGCATCGTCTATGCTTTTTGAAATTTGCGGAGAAGTTAACAATTCTTTAGCAAATTGCAGCTTGATTGCTTCTCCGACTTTCTTAACGCTTTCTCCTTGCTTTAGTGCTTCGATTAATTGCTGAATAACAGGATCGTTTGGTCTTTGTTTTGCTACCGCCTGCAATACATCCGTTAGTTTTTGGATAGCTGTTTCAACTAATTTCTGTGAAGTATATGCAGGCTTAGCTTGCGTCTCCAGCTCCAGCCCTGTTTCTTTAAGTAATTGGCTAACTGACTCGCCTACTGAGCTTTTATGAAGAGCATCATGAACATAGCTTAGCTGTTTGGCAGTTATCTCTAGCTGTTTATTAGCAGCTGCTTTTATAGTTTCCAGCTTTTGCGGCAGAGACCCTTCTGCTTTCCCGACAAATAACTTGATCTCTTGAAGAGTCTCTCTATTTAACGGTATTCCTTTTTCCATTAAAACGCTCACTGCGGCTTTGACGTCGGATGATAATGGCTGACCGCTATTCAATCGGACAAGCAGTTGATCGGCCGTCATTTTTTCTGCCGGCCTTCCAGCCGCTTCAGCTGCTTTGACTACTGGCATCCCATCTTTTGTCTGAAGGACTTCTATTGCTACTTTTCCGCTCTCTGGCAAATCCCCTTCTACTTTTACTGTGACGTCCTTGCCTCTAATCTGTAGTATAGCTTCATTACCCGGCAGTTTCTCTTTTACCTTTGCTTGATAAACGTCTCCTTCCTTCAATATCAATGAAGTCCCTTCTGATGAGACGGCTGAAAGCTTAGGATCCAAATTCACCTGCATATTTTTCACTCTCCAATAAAATGGATAATCATTCGTCCTATTTAACAAAAAATTGCTCAACCTTGAGCACAATCGCTCGTTTGACTTAAAAAAGAGAGAGGGCTTGATTGCAAGCAGACCCTCTCTTCTTTTCTATTTCTTATAAAACTTCACAATGCCCTCAGCGATTTTCTCCGGCTGCGGCTGATATTCACCTTTGGCTACCTGTTGTTTCAGGCTTGCGATTTTTTCCATACGTTCTTTTGTCAATTTAGACACTTCCTGCATGCCTTTTGCCGCTGAAGAGATTTCCAGTTTATCTTTTGGCGCCTCGACCGCTTTTTTTGCCTCTTGCACTTTGTTTAGCTGTCTTTGGTACGGATTGATGCCGGACACGCCATTCTGGTTAATTTTCACGTCTGTTGATCCCTCTCTTTCTTTTTTTCCGATTTTCTCATTTGATTACTCATTATATCGGTTTTTTGGAAAAAAAGTTAACAGCGGTTTCATAGGCGGTTTTTATCAATTTTTCTTAAAGGTCCATTGCCGCTCAAAAAAGAAAATCGGGTCATTTTTACTATCTCTATTTTTAATTTCTTTTATTCGCCGCAAAATAAGTTGTGTGCTTTTCATGTTTTACTTTTTCGGCTGCAAAGGCTTCCTCACGCTGGATTTGCTTTAAATCCGTTTCAATGTCGTTTGAACAATTCCCGCAAATCTTGCCTTTGTTAATAATGGCTCCGCATCGGTCACATGGATAGCCGAGGTTCGGAAAATGGGCTGCATGGAGTCGGCCTTTTTTCATCCATTTGTGAATGAGCACCTCATCCACTCCTGTCACTTCTACAACTCGTTCAATTGTAGCTGCCCGGTTTTCCCGCTGGCGTAAAAATTTATAGACTGTTTCATACAGTTGTTCTTCTTCTTTTGCACACTTCGCACAAACATCACGAAATGCATTCTCCATGTAAAGATCACCGCAACGCGGACAGTTGACAATTTCCCCCATATTAATACCTCCAACAATCACTTAGGTTCCTTGTCCTCTGGCAAGCGTGAGTGCACTCACTTCCGCTGCTCCTGCCTGTTTCAACAAGTAAGCGGCCTGCCTTAGGGTAGAGCCTGTAGTATATATATCGTCCAGGATGAGAATTTTTTTATGACAAAAGGAGGATTTTTCTTTTATTTTAAAAACTTGAGGAGCTTGGAGGCGTTCCACACGGGATTTCTTTGATTGCTTTTCAGAATGGATACGCTCAAGAACAGGAGTGATTTCAAGTCCGGCTTCTTCGGCCAATGCTTCAGCTTGATTAAATCTCCGTTCATATAGGCGCTCTTCACTAAGTGGCACGGCGACAACTAGATCATACGTCATCTGCTTCGCTGTTTCTCTGATGTCTTTGGCAAATAGTTTAGCTAGCACATAATCGCCCCGATATTTGAAACGGGCAATCACTTCTTTCATCGCGTCGTTATAAACGTATAGTGAGCGGTTTTCAACAAGCGCTCCCCGATAAAGCGGATCTTCTTCCCAGCGCACACAGTCTAGACAAACCCCTTCAATGATAAAAGACGAATCAAGCGCAGCAAGCGGACGTGAACAAGTTCGACAGCCTTCTCCCTTTATTTTTTCAAAGGACTGCCGGCACTTCTCGCAAATGACAGGCGGGTCCTCCAGCAGGAAAAATTGATGCCAGCTTAATATCCTATTTGTTTCTTCCTCGCATAGCAAACACTTATTCATCGATCAAGCCACCCCCTTTCTATCCCTTCTCTGTTCATTTGTTCAATATGGGAAACCGCCTTCACGATCGCTTTTGTTTTACCGTAGTGAAAAAAGCGAACTTCCCCGTCCGGAAAATCTGCACTTCTGCCGGCACGTCCGGCGATTTGCACGAGCGCACTTTCAGTAAACACATCGTCTTCTGCGCCGATCACAGCGACGTCAATGTTCGGGAATGTTACTCCACGTTCTAGGATGGTCGTAGATAATAAAAGCGGCAGCTGCCGCGTACGCATAAGGGCGACCTTTTCTTTTCGCTGGGGGTCTTCTGCATGCACAGAGGTGATCAAAGGGTCTAACTGTTGAAACAACAGGAGAGCTTTCTGCATAGAGTCAATATGCGGGAAAAAGAGAAGGGCTTGCTTGTTCTCCTGCAGACGCTTCATCGTCCAGTCTTTTACATTGGCTGGCAATCGTCCTTTTTGAGTCGCCTTTCTCCAGTTGCCGCACCAGCTGAGCAGAGGAACAGGCAGCGGCTGGCGATGAAAGCGGGCAGGAATTTTGACGAATGGCCTATTGCCTTGGCGGCATTCTTTTTGCCACGTTTCGTTTGGGGTGGCTGTTAAGTAAATAAGAGCGGATTCAGGTTTGCGGGCTTTTTGAACAGCAAATTGCAAGGAGGTGTCATAGGAATAAGGAAAAGCATCGACTTCATCGACAATCGTCACGTCAAATGCTTGATAGAAGCGAAACAATTGGTGAGTGGTAGAGACAACGAGCGGACTGTAGCGGTGACGGTCAGGGCTGCCGCCATATAAAGCCGTAACAGTTGTTCCAGGGAAGACCTTTTGCAGACGCGGAGCCAGCTCAAGGACCACATCTGTCCTCGGAGTGGCGATACAAACGCGTTTTCCTGCAAGCAAGGCGGATTCGATGCCACGAAAGAGCACTTCTGTTTTACCGGCTCCGCATACCGCCCAAATTAACTGTTCGCTGTTATGGCGAACAGCCTGAACAACAGCACGAGAGGCAGCCGACTGTCCTTCTGATAACTGGCCGCTCCACTGAAGCGTGCCGTTTCCTTCATGCGGCGGTTCTGGACCTGTCCAGTGAACGAGCTGAGTACAACCGGAGACACGCCCCATCATCAGGCAATGGCGGCAATAGGGACACATTGTTTTACAGCGAGCACATGGAAAAACAGCAAATCGGTCTTGTTGATCATTGCCGCAACGCTCACAATAAAAAGTTTGCTTTTTCTTTGAAATACCGGGAAGCCGCTCGGTGTTCGGAGAGTCTGGGAGTGGAAAGGGGATTTCTTCTTGGAGCAGGAGCCGGCCGGAAAGAAAGGCGGCGATTGAAGAGGAAGAATGAGAGGGATGCATGTTTTATCTCCTTTTTGATGAGTTTCTTCTATTATATAGCTCTCCCTAATTAGGAGAAGGGAGAGCCTGTATCTTACTGATTTTGAAAAGCTACTTTCAAACCGAGTGCGATATAAATCGTGCCGACAATTTTACCGCTCCATCTGCCGATCCAGGAAATCCGCTTGACTAATCTTCCAAGCGGACCCATGCCGACAGCGATTAGAGTGGTATACGTAAAGCTCATGAATACAAAAATGAGACCGAGCACAAGGAACTGTATGATCGCAGCTCCTTGCTCTGGATGGATAAACTGCGGTAAAAAGGCTAAAAAGAAAAGAGCTGTTTTGGGATTGAGTACCTCAGCAATAATCGCCTGGCCGTATACGCTAGCGCTCGAAACCGGTGAAACCTTAGGCATTTCCGGATCAGCAGGCTTTTCCAACATCGCCCGGATGCCCATGTAAAGCAAATAAGCAGCACCCGCAAATTTCACGATATTGAAGGCGAGCGCAGATGTCATGAGAATGGCGGAAAGTCCAATAGCCGCAAACACCGTATGGATAAAATCCCCGGTCGCAATACCAGCGCCCGCCATAATGCCCGCTTTACGCCCACTCTGTGCCGTCCGGGTAATGGTCAGAAAAACAGCAGGGCCCGGAATTAAAAACAGCCCCATTACAACCGCGATGAATGTACCTAAAGTTGAAATGTCAAACATATGAAACGACCCCTCTCTGCTTTTTCATAGATAATGAGCTAGCTGGCCGCTTGTTTATTTTATCGGAATAATCGAGTTTATTAGCCAAAAATCAATTTTATCATCCAACATCACCATTTTATTAGCGAAACACATTAATCCCGCTTCTTTGTCCAGCCAAAACCAAAGGCGCCTTCACCAAGATGGGTTCCAATAACTGGACCGAAGTAGCTAATCGTGAAAGTAGCTTCTGGGAATCGCTCCTTCAGCTCTTCTACCCAAAGACGGGCTTCTTTTTCCCGATTAGCATGAATAATCACCGCTTCTAGCGGCTCACCTTTTTCATAGTCTTCTCCGAATAGATCAGCGACCCGTTTGAGTGCTTTTTTGCTCGTGCGAATTTTCTCAAACGGCACAATGACCTTATCAACAAAATACAGCAACGGCTTCACTTGCAAAAGCCCGCCGATTAAAGCCTGAGCACTGCTTAATCGCCCGCCCCGCTTCAAATGATTTAAATCATCGACAACAAAATACGCTTTCACAGATGACCGCATCGCTTCCAGCTCCTGCAAAATCGCTTCCGGCCCTTTTCCTTCCAAAGCCAGTTCAGCAGCACGAATTGCATAAAACGCCTGCGGACCACAGCTGATTTCCGAGTCGAACGAGTGGACGGCTAAGCCTTCCACCATATCAGCAGCAGCGATAGACGTCTGATACGTACCGCTGATCCCGCTCGATAAATAGATGCCGATTACCGCCTCATAGCCTTCATCTGCCAAGCACTCATACAATTTCACAAACTCGCCAATCGGCGGCTGCGTCGTCGTCGGCAGCTTCGCCTCTGTGCGGACGACTTCATAAAATTCTTCTGCCGTAATATCTAGTTCTTCTCTATATGTTTCCTGCCCGATTACCACACTTAACGGGATCATATGTATATGTAGCTCGTCACACAATTCTTTCGAAAGGTAGCTCGTACTATCCGTTACAATAGCCGTTTTCATAAAAGTCACCCCCTTGTTTCTCGTAGTAAAAAGCTTTTCTTCTATTCTATTAAATATAGCGCTTGTTTGCATCTCTTTTCGCTAAAATGCAAAATTGTTCTGTATGGCAGTTCGGTTGCTCACATTTATAAGGGTTTGTTTATCGTTCCGGCTGAGTTTTTCCTGCTAAAAAAAGCCGTTCCCGTAAAAGGAACAGCCTGACTGCTTTTATTTTTTCGGCACCATGTGAATCGCCTGTCCGATGAGGCCTTCGACTGCTTCAAGCAAGCCTTCGTTAAAACTTGGGTGAGCGTAGGCCGGAAATTTTACGTCTTCTTCTTTGGCGGCCATTTCAAGCAATTGTACGAATGTGCTGGATAATTCAACTGCTCCTTCGCCAATCATATGAACGCCGAGCATGATCTCGTTAGAAGCATCGGAAATCACTTTAACGAAGCCATCCTTTTTACCCATAATCATGGCGTAGCCATTTCCGCCAAGAGCAAACTGGCTGACACGGATGTCGATGCTAAGTTCGCGTGCCTGTTGTTCCGTTAATCCGACCGAGGCAATCGGCGGGATCGAGTGAGCGATGTTCGGCAAGAACGTTAAGTCTACTTCCGGCTTGCCGCCAGCGATCGCTTCT
The DNA here is from genome assembly GCF_001685015.1 of Pseudobacillus wudalianchiensis. GTDB lineage: Bacteria > Bacillota > Bacilli > Bacillales > Domibacillaceae > Pseudobacillus > Pseudobacillus wudalianchiensis. Next base: position 409,538 of record NZ_MAYT01000012.1, on the reverse strand, counting down.
ACTGCTCCCTTTCCTTGCTTGATCGCTTTAACTGCTAAAAGCGGACCTTCCGTTACGTCGCCAATCGCATAGATAGAAGGAATAGAAGACTGCATGTTTCCATTTATCTTCACAAACCCTTCGTCTGTTTGTTCGACACCAAAGCGGTTGAGGCCCAGATCTTGTACGTTCGGCTTGCGGCTGCCAGCGATAAATACATGAGAGCCGGTTAGTTCTTCTGCTTTTTCGCTAGTTGTCAACATGATACGTACGCCGCTTTCTGTTTCTTCCGCTGATTGAATAGCTGCTTCTTTTATCGTTTTGATCTTTTTCTTCTTAAGCAATCGGTTTAGTTCTTTATTGACTGACTCATCAAATGGAAAATCGGCTGCGTTTTCTAACAGGATCGTCACTTTAGTCCCTAAAGCGTGAAAGCTTGTCGCCACTTCAAGAGAAATATAGTCGTTGCCGTACACAATTAAATGTTCAGGCAGCTCCTGTAAATCAAAAATTTCATGGGAAAGTAAAATACGTTCACCGTTTTTCGATATTCCTTGTGGTAGAACTGGTGAGCTTCCTGTGGCGATAATTGCTTGCTTGAACACAAAAATATCAAATTGGTGGCCATTTTCAACACCGACACGATCTTCGGCAATGAAACCTGCTTTCCCTTTAATGACCTCTACTTTGCTCGCTTTGCAAAGGGCTTCTACGCCTTTTCGAAGCTGTTCTGTCACCTTCGACTTGTAAGAAAGCAGCTTTTCCACATTAAATGTGCTTTCTCCTGTTGAAAGGCCAAGCTCTTCCATATGGCTCATTTCTGACTGTTTTTTCGCTGCATATGTAAACACTTTAGACGGAATGCAGCCTTTATTTAAGCAAACACCGCCGAGATCCGCTTGTTCGATCAATGTGACCGGCAAACCGAGCTGGGCGGCCCGGATCGCCGCACTATAGCCGCCCGGTCCGCCGCCAATAATAACAAGATCTCTTTCCTGACTGATTTCTCCAACAACCATTTATATCATCTCCAGCATCAGTTTGTTCGGCTGCTCAATTAAGCTGGCAAACCGGTTCGTGAAGGCAACAGCTGTGGCTCCATCCGCAACGCGATGGTCAAATGACATAGACAGTGTCATCATATGGCCAATGACGATTTCATCATGCTCGTTAACGAGCGGCACCTTTTTCGTTTTATGGAACGCGATTAAAGCCGTTTCCGGATAGTTGATAATCGGTGTTGCCCCAATGCTGCCAAGCGGTCCGACGTTGCTGACAGTAAAGGTGCTGTTTTGGATATCCGCCGGCTTTAGCTTGCCTTCCCGTGCTTTTTCATTTAGCTGCTTAATATCATCATGAATCGTTTTAATGGACTTTTTATCAGCATCATGGACAACCGGAACGATTAAGCCGTCTTCCGTATCTACTGCCATACCGATATGGTACTCCTTCTTCAATAAAATCTTTTCATTTTCTTCATCAAGTTCGGCGTTGAATACCGGGAAGTCTTTTAACGCAATGACAAGCGCTTTGACAAAGAACGCCGGTACGGATACTGATACACCTGCCGCTTTCAATTCTCCTCGCAATTTAAGCAGGTTCGTCATGTTCACTTCATCAAAGTGAGTAACATGCGGAATCGTGAACAGTGATTTCGTCATCTTTTTCGCAATTTGCTTGCGCATGCCGCGGAATGGAATTTCATCCGGTGTTGTTTTCTGTCTGGAAAAAGACGCTTCAGCTGTTGGGGCTGTTTCTTTCTGTGGCTGTTGTTCTCCTTTTAAGAACCGGTACACATCTTCCTCTGTTACCCGGCCAGAAGGATCGGAAGGTGTCACATCTTCAATATTGATGTTGTTGTCGCGGGCGATTTTTCGTGTATATGGAGTGGCCAGCACACGGTTAAAAGAAGAAATAAAGGCTTTCTTCTCCTCTTTCTTTGCAGCCGGGACTTCTGTTTTCGGTGCTGTTTTTACTTCTGCCGCTGTCGGACTGCCTTCTCCTTCAATATACAGCAGCGTCGTGCCGACTTGAACCGTTGTACCTGTGTCAATCACGATTTCCTTTACCGTACCGGCGCCTGGTGATGGCAGCTCGGCTACCATTTTATCCGTCTGTACTTCAACAAGAGGCTGATCAGCCGTTACCCGATCTCCTGGTTTCACAAGATAATGAAGAATTTCGCCTTCCGTCATCCCTTCCCCAATATCATGCAGTTTCACTTCTAGCAATGCGTTCTCCTCCTTTATTTGAAAGTGTAAGGCGCTCGCTTAACGGCTTATAACCTCAGGCCGTTAGCACTTGGAACTAAATAAGTTTAAAAATGTAATCTTCTAAGATAAAAGCGTAAGGCGCCCGCTTAGTGGCGCCTTAAGCCGGAACATTAGAAATGAACAACTTTTTCAATGCCTTCCAATACACGTGCTGGTGTTGGAAGAAAGTCTTCTTCAAGAGCGAAGAATGGAACGGGGACGTCGAAGCCTGTAACGCGTTCGATTGGTGCCCGTAAGTGTAAGAAAGAGGTGTCGTTGATGATGGAGACAATATCATTGCCAAGCCCGCCCGTTAATTGGGCTTCATGGACGATGACGGCTCTGCCTGTTTTTTGAACAGATTCTGCAATAATGTCGCGATCAATCGGATACAGCGTGCGCAAGTCAATGATTTCACAGCTGATGCCTTTTTTCTCTGCTTGTTCGGCTGCCTTTTCGACAACTGTCATCATCGCACCCCAGGCGATCAGCGTGACATCTGTTCCTTCTTTTACTTTTTTCCCTTTGCCGATTTCCACTGTGTATTTTCCAGTCGGCACTTCTTCCCGCTTAGCGCGGTAGCTCTTCATCGGTTCTAGCATAATCACAGGATCCGGATCTTCCATCGCGGCGATCAGCAAGCCTTTTGCATCGTACGGAGTGGATGGGCATACGACCTTAATTCCCGGCATATGCGTGAAAAGTGTTTCCGTACTGTCGGAATGAATCTCCGGTGAACGAATACCGGCTCCATATGGTGCACGGATGACCATCGGTACGGTAAAATGCCCCATCGTTCTCATCCGGATACGAGAAACGTGTGTCATGATTTGCTCGTAGGCTGGATAAATAAAGCCAAGAAATTGAATTTCCGCAATCGGTTTAAACCCATTCACGGCAAGACCGATCGATGTTCCGATAATGCCGGCTTCTGCAAGCGGCGTATCCACCACGCGGTCGGCACCGAATTTTTCCTGAAGCCCTTCTGTAGCCCGGAACACTCCGCCATTTTTCCCGATATCTTCCCCAAGGATCATGACGCTGTCGTCTGTTTCCAACAAAGTCTTCATGCCATCATTTACGGCCTGCACAATCGTGAGAAATTGAGTCGTTTCCTTTTTTTGCGATACGTCTCTTACTTCCATTTCCATTGCCATTTTACCCCCTCCTCAAATGCGCGAGATAGGATTCCTTCTGGTCAGCAAGCTGAGCCGGCATTTCTGCATATACGTGGTCGAATAAATCTTCAACATTTGCTTTCGGATAGCTCTCCATTGCCTCGACAGCAGACTCTACTTCTGCCTTAATCTTTTCATCAATGCCTGCCATCCACGTTTCATCCCAGTAACCATGGTTCTTCATGAAACGCTCCATGCGCAAAAGTGGTTCCACGATGTCTTTTCCTTGGTCTTCTGGACGATATTTCGTCGGATCATCAGCTGTAGTATGGGCACCTGTACGCCATGTGACCGCTTCAATAAGTGTTGGGCCATTGCCGCTGCGTGCATAATCCAATGCTTTTTTCACTTCAAAATACACCGAGAAGCAATCGTTGCCATCAATGCGTACACCTGGAATGCCATAGGCGACGGCTTTTTGGGCAATCGTTTCCGAGTTCATCTGCTTTTCAATCGGGACCGAAATGGCGTAGCGGTTATTCTGGTTAAAAAAGACCGCCGGCACTTTAAACACGCTGGCAAAGTTTAACCCCTCGTGAAAGTCCCCTTCTGACGTAGCCCCGTCACCGAAGTAAGCGATCGCCGCGTTTTTCGTTCCTTTACGCCTTTCAGCCCAAGCGGCTCCTGCTGCATGCGGCAGCTGGGTTGCGATCGGTACAGCGGGCGGGAAAATCTTTTTTCCTTCCGGAGGCACACAGCCTTCAACCCGGCCGTTCCAGTAAAGATAGGTCTTAGTCATATCAGCGCCGAACGTCAGCTTTGCTCCGTGATCACGGTAAGTTGGAAACATCCAGTCGTCTGCCCCGAGTGCCAGTGCACTGCCGACTTGAGCAGCTTCCTGTCCTTCGAATGGGGCATACGTACCGAGACGGCCCTGACGCTGCAAGCTGATTGCTTTTCTATCAAACGTTCTGATTCTATGCATATGGTAATAAAGGGTTTTGACAAGCTCTTCATCTAGCTGTTCTTCATAAGAAGCGTCCACTAAATTCCCTTCATCATCGATAATTCTTTTGATTGGATATTGAGTCTTCATAGTATCCTCCCCGAACGATATTAGTTGCGAATATCCCACTTTGGCTTAACGGAAGAAGTGTAAAAGCTGTTTCTTCTGCCTCTAGCAGCCATTCTTTGCTCACACATTCTGTTCGCTGCTTCCATTGTCGTTACCCGATCAAGCTCAGCTTGCTGGTATACTTCTAAAATGGCATCGTAAATGTGCTTTGTTTTAGCAAGTACACGCTCTTTGTTCACTCCGTACAATTCATCGGCTACTTGAATGAGGCCGCCGGAGTTGATGATGTAATCTGGAGCGTAAAGAATGCCTTTATCCGCTAACTGTCTTCCATGCTCTTCTGTCAGCAGCTGGTTGTTAGCTGAACCTGCGATCGCTTTTACCTTGAACTGCTTCATCGTCTCGTCATTGACTACTCCGCCAAAGGCACATGGAACGAAAACATCCGCTTCCCGGGAGTAAATTTCATCGCTGGCTACTACCGTTACGGAACCCGGTGTCTCCTTCGCTTTTTCTTGAATCATTTGTAAGCTCTGCTCGTTAATGTCTGTCACGAACAGATGAGCTCCTTCTTCCAGCAAGCCTTCTGCCACTTTGTAGCCTACTTTGCCGAGTCCTTGAATCGCATAGGTGACTCCGCCTAAATCGTCTTTGCCAAATAGCATTTTGTTCGTTGCTTTAATGCCGTATAGAACACCCATGGCTGTTGGGATGGAAGAATCGCCGCCACCGCCGTATGCTTCCGGCACACCAACGATGCAGTTCGTTTCTTTCATCGCATGAATGAAATCCTCCATGTTCGTTCCCATATCTGTACCTGTGTAGAAGCGGCCGCCAAGAGAATCAACAAATTGGCCAAAAGCTCGGAATAATTCAGGAGATTTATCTTTTTGCGGGTCACCGATAATGACTGCCTTTCCGCCGCCAAAGTCTACATCGGACGCTGCACACTTATAGCTCATTCCTTTGGAAAGACGAAGAGCATCCTCGAGCGCTTCCTCGACGCTGTTGTAAGGCTGCATCCGGCAGCCGCCCAGCGCAGGACCGAGTGTAGTGTCATGAATCGCGATGATCGCCTTTAGTCCTGTTGCCGGGTCGTTACAGAAAACAACCTGTTCATGCTCAGACATTTTTTCAAAAAGAGTAAAATCTTCTGTGATAGAGGTTTTTTTTACTAGACTCATATTCAATCCCTGCTTTCGTTATGAATAGTTAAGCGCTTTCACTTGACACGATCAAAAGAGCGCTGGCCCCTTTGTCATTCTCTATATTTGTAAGCCCTTTCATAAAGAGGCCAAGAAATAGGTTCTAAAGGCACTTTGTTACTTTAATTATAAAAGGTTAATTCCAATATATACATATCAATACGATTGAATTTTCAGGCTTTTGTTTACTTTTTGTATGTATTTTCTTTTATCCCTCTTCACTTTGTAAAACGCTTTCATTTCCATAAAAAAGAACCCCTTTAATCTAAGTTAAAGGGGTTTCAGCAGTTGTTTTAGATATAGCATGCCCAATTTAAGGCCATTCCTGCTCTTCATCAGACGGCAAAATAATTTTTTCAGGAACAGGTGACTTGAGCACAATGGACGTATGAATAATCCCAAACTGAATTAAGTAATCAATCAGTTTATTTAAATGCTCCATGTCATTAACGGCGGCTTTTAGTAAATAATTCACGGTTCCAGTCAAGCGATGACATTCAATAATGTCCGGATGGTTACACGTCATATCCTCAAATACGTCATAAGGAACGCTGACCTCGCTCACTTGGATGAATAAAAGAATGTTGCGGCCGACAGCATTAGGAGATACTCTTGCGCTTATTTTATCAATAACGCCCTTTTCCATTAATCTAGTGAACCGTTCCGCTACACTTGGCCGGCTGAGAGAGAGCTTCTTCGATAAATCACTTAATGTAATCCTGCCGTCTTCCTGGAGAGTCTTTAGTAACTGAATATCTATTTCATCCATATGCTCACCTTCACACCCTTTTGTCACGTTAAGTCTAGCTCTTAAATAATGCCAAGTACGTCTAAGTACACAATAATAATTGCCACGGGCGCTAAATATTTAATTAACAGGAACCAAGCAGCAAAAATCTTTTTCCCGATAGAGGATCCAGAAGAAAGCTCCTCCAGCAATCTTTGCTTTGGTATTTTCAACGGAACGAAAATAGCAATTAACAAGGCACCCAGCGGCATTAACAAGTTACTGACGAGAAAATCAGATGCATCGAAAATTGATTTATTAAAGATTAGTATATCGCTCCACACCCCAAATGATAAAGCAGAAGGAACACCTACGATGAAAATAAGCAAACCGATGATCCATGAGAATTTCATCCGCTTGCTGTCATTTCCTTTAGCCAGAACGGCAACAATGATTTCCAGCATCGAAAAAGCCGATGTTAAAGTCGCGAATAAGAATAACACTAAAAAGGCGATTAAGAACAAAACGCCAAATGGAATTTGGTTGAACACAGTTGGCAATACGTTGAACAATAAAACTGGACCGGCATCTGGTTTTAAACCGAATGAGAAAACGGCCGGAAAAATAGCGAGTCCTGCTAAAATCGCGACAAGCAAATTCAGCACGACGATCGAAATAGCGGATTGGGGAATGCTTTCCTTTTTAGATAAGTAAGAGCTGTATGTCACCATAACGGACACCCCGACGCTCAGTGCGAAGAAAGACTGCCCCATCGCAAACAGGATCGTTTCTGACGTGATTTTTCCTATATCCGGCTTTAAGAAAAATTCAATCCCTTCCATTGCTCCATCAAGCGTCACAGAACGCAAAATGATTAACAAAAATAAAATAAACAAAGCCGGCATCATAAATTGACTTGCCTTTTCAATTCCGGCTGTTACTCCTTTGGATACAACATAAATCGTAATCACCATAAAGAGAAGCTGAGCTAATACGGCTAACAGCGGATTGGAAATCGTTTCGCCGAACAAAGCACCATATTGAGCTTCTGACAATCCGCTTAAGTCTCCGGTAAAGCCTTTAAAAATATAGATTAATATCCATCCGCCTACTACACTATAAAACGACAATAGGACAAAACATGTAAAAATACCGAGACGTCCAATAAAATGCCAGGATGAGTTCGGTGCCAACTCCTTATAAGATTCAATTGCATCCTTCTGAGTGCTTCTTCCGATGATAAATTCCCCGATCAGAAGCGGCAAACCGACAAGCAGTGTAAAGAGGATAAAAATTAAAAGAAAAATTCCTCCTCCGCTCGTGCCAGCTACGTAAGGGAATTTCCAAATAGCCCCTAGTCCGATAGCCGAACCAGCTGCTGCTAGAATGAATCCCAGCTTCGATGACCACTGTTCTTTCTGTTCCATTTTTTCACCCCATAAAGTTTTTAAAATCAGAAAACGCTTACATTCTTTTCTTTTGCATTACCCAATTTATGTATAACGTTATTCATACGCCATTTTACCAATCGGTAATATTCCAGTCAACAATGTTTTTAGAAAAATCTTTCTCTTGCAAAATTACAGTCATTTTTCCGATAAAAAAAGAGAGTGGTTGATCCCCTCTCCCTTGAAAAGCTTTTTCGATAAAATGATTTCACTTCTCATAACGATTCACCTGAACATATTACCACGAATGCTTCCTTGTCGGCAATAGTGTGGACTGTTTATTTTTCCGCTCTTAGCCTAATCTCTTTTAATTCTTGGGCTGAGCGATTCAACTGTTCATCGGCTTCTTCGATCATTCTTTCTAGCAGTTCTTTGACAGTCGGCACATCCTCAATCAAGCCGGCAATTTGACCGCTGTTAATAAAGCCATTTTCCATATCGCCTTCCACAGCTCCTTTAATATGCTTTTCTTCTGATGTCCATTCCGCATATTGTTCCAATGTCATTCCTGCTTGTTCCCGTTCGTTCAGTTGTTTAGCATAAGGCGTTTTTAGAATTCTTCTTACCCGGCCAACACTCCGGCCAAAAATCATCGTTTCAGTGTCGCCTGCACCTACTAAATTATGCTTGTACACTTCATGAAACGGAGCTTCCTTCGTCGCAATTAGCCGGGTTCCCATTTGTACCCCGCTCGCTCCAAGCATGAGAGCAGCCGCTAATCCTTTGCCATCCCCAATTCCTCCAGCGGCCAGTACCGGCACCTTCACATGCTTAACAATTTGCGGGATAAGCGTAAAGGTCGTCAGTTCAAGGCTGGAGTTAATGCCAGCGGCCTCAAAGCCTTCCGCCACAAGAACATCCGCTCCGGCAGCTTCCGCTTTTTGCGCATGTTTTACCGAAGCGACAAGCGTAATGACTTTTATTCCGTGCTCATGAAGCACTGGAATAAACGGGGCTGGATTCCCAGCTGACAATGAAACAACAGGAATTTTATGTTGAATCACGAGCTCAATCAACTCTTTCGTATATGGCGATACGCTGAGCGCGATATTGACCGCAAAGTTTTTCTTCGTGCGCTGTTGTGTTTCTAGAATAATTTTTTCTACTTCATCCGGCGTCATCGTACCGCAGCCAATCGTGCCGAGGCCGCCTGCTTCCGAGACGGCTGCTGTCAGCTGGGCATTGCTGATATTGCCCATTCCCCCTTGAATAATCGGGTAGTCAATCTGGAGTAATTCACAAACATCTTTCATTTTTTCTCCTCCTCTTAAAAGAAATGTTATAATAAATAAAAAAGAAAAACAATTGCGTAAATTTATATTTGGAGGGATTCCATGATTGTTGCGTATAACGGAAAAAAACCTGAATTAGATGAAACAGTATTCGTTGCTCCAGGAGCCTATCTCATCGGCGATGTTCACATCGGTGCGGAATCGACCATTTGGTTTAATGCGGTGCTCCGCGGAGATGAAGGATCGATTACAATCGGCAAACGCTGCAGCATTCAAGATAATTCAACGATTCACTTATATGAAGAGGCACCAGTAGTCGTAGAAGATGAAGTAACAGTCGGCCACAACGTTATTTTACATGGCTGCAAAATAGGGAAGCGCTCTATTGTCGGCATGGGCTCTACTATTCTCGATCATGCTGAAATTGGCGAAGAATGCATTATTGGAGCGAACACGTTAATTCCAAGCGGCAAGAAAATCCCACCGCGCTCGCTCGTCGTAGGTTCGCCGGGAAAAGTCGTACGTGAATTAAACGACAAAGACTTCGAGCTTATCCAGCTTTCGATCGATACATATGTCCAAAAAGGCTATGAATTCAGCGAAATCTTTAAGAAGGACTAAGTCCATCACTCATGTTTTCGTGGTTTGAGTGAATATTCGACATGATCACGATCACAAATCCACCCATTCCGCTCATTCCCCATCATTTTGCTCGTAAAAAAGAGAAAGGCGCTATTTTGAGCGCCTTTCTCTTTTTATTTTTGGTATGCGCTCTGATTTACAATGTACGGATGATCCGCGGCATCATATGATTTATCCTTGCGGCGCATATCGTTGTCTTCACGGAACACTTCCTCGAAAAAGCGGCTGGCTGGTTCTGCGAGCAATTTATAATACTGCGCGAACAAAAGAGCAGCGTGATCGCCGTTCCACATAGACGGCAGCAGCTCTTTTGGCAGTCCCGGATCGGTAAAAAGAAATTTACGGTATTCATGAACGAGGTTTGTCCGTTCTACAAAGCATTCCGCATCGGTCATTTGCCCGCTCGCCATCGCGCTTTGATGGATGATATACCGTTTGCTGTATGTCGAAATAAACTCTTCATACTTTCCTTCAATTTCATCAAGCGGCCAGCTTTTTTCAACGAGCGCGCGGTCTTCCTGCGGCCCTTTATAATCCGCGACAAATAAATCGACATACTCACTAATGTCGTATTTCTCTACGAGCATCTTCACTTCTTTTTCAAGGTTATTCGGTGAAATCCAACAGCCATTGGAAAAGCTCCCAAACCCGCTCCATAACAGCTCTTTTCGTAATTCATCACGAATCTGCCTTTTTTCCTCCGGGATGGTATACATCAGCATCCGCCATTTGCCGTCCCAATCGTGCGCTTGTAATTTAAAAATTCGGCGGGCCGCTTCTTCCATACGCACTTCGCCTCTCGGTGTCAGGAAATAGTAACTCTTATTTCCCTTCTTCTCCGACTGAATCCACCCCTGCTTCACCATTCGTGAAACGGCTACACGAACTGATTGCTCGTTATGGCCAAATTCTTTCAATACACGAATTAAGCTGCCAATCCAAATTTTGTTGCCATAATGGCGAATGTAATCGCCGTAAATGGTGAAAATCATTGATTGTGTGTTCGCCATCTCTCCCACTCTTTCTCCCTTGATCGTTTGCATCACTTTCCTTTTATTTCTCTTATTATAACGTGATATTAGGAAAAAAGCTTATTTTCCTGTGAATTTCGGACTTCTTTTTTCACTAAATGCTTGAAGTGCTTCTAAGCGGTCTTCTGTTGGAATCGTTAATTCGTATGCTTTCGATTCAATCGCAAGACCCGTCTGCAGGTCCGTGTTCATTCCTTGGGTAATCGCGTATTTTGCTTGTTTCAGCGCGACGGGACCGTTTTTCATCATATCCGCAGCAAGCTGTTCGCAAGCAGTCATAAGCTCTTCCTTCTTCACTACTTTTAATACAACCCCAAGCTGCTGCCCTTCCTCGGCTGTAAATTTCTTAGCGGTAAAAATTAATTCTTTCGCTTTCATTTCGCCGACAAGTCTTGGCAGGCGCTGTGTGCCACCAGCTCCCGGGATAATCGCCCAGCTCGTTTCCGTTAATCCCATCATGGCACCTTCTACTGCAATTGGAAAATCGCAAGCGATCATTAATTCAAAACCGCCGCCAAGGGCATAACCATTTACCGCAGCAATGGTCGGCTGCGGCAGGGCAGCGATGCTATTAAAGACGTCCCGAATCGCTTTTACATTGCGGCGTACTTCCGTTTCTGTTAATGTTTTGCGCTCCTTTAAATCCGCGCCAGCACTAAATGCTTTTTCGCCCGCACCGGTAAAAATAACGACTTTTACTTCTGGATCAATCGAAATTTCATCTGTTACTTCCTGCAGATGTTTTAGTGTCTCGTAGTTAAAGCAGTTCAGCGCTTTTTCGCGGTTAATCGTTACATAAGCAATGTTATTTTCTTTCGTATATAAAACAGTCGACATGTTCATTCTCCCTTTCTATAGAAAAAAGCTGTCCAACGCCTGCCGCTGCTCTTCCTTTTCTTTAACAGAAAAGAGCTCTGGCGCCTGAAGGACAGCCTGTTTATCGAGTGATCCTATTTATCCCAGATTGTAGACAAACGCTTTCAATCAGCCTAAGAGCCTAGAAATCGATCTCTTCTACATTCCTCATTAGTCGTTTATATTTTCTACGATCGCAGCAATCCCTTGACCAACACCAATACACATAGTCGCTAAGCCGTATTTTTCATCACGTTTTTTCATTTCATATAGAAGCGTCGTTAAAATACGAGCGCCGCTCGCGCCAAGCGGATGGCCAAATGCAATGGCACCTCCGTTGACATTTACTTTGCTTTGGTCAAGCTCTAATTGACGGATACATTCAAGTGATTGAGAAGCAAACGCTTCATTCAACTCAATTAAGCCTAAGTCTGCCACTGTAAGGCCAGCACGGCTCAGTGCTTTTCTTGATGCGTAAATTGGTCCAAGACCCATCACGGCAGGCTCTAGACCCGCCGTTGCCCCTGTCACGTATTTGGCAAGCGGCTTCAGATTCAGTTCCTTTGCTTTTTCGGCACTCATGAGAATCAAAGCAGAAGCTCCGTCGTTTACACCAGAAGCATTTCCAGCTGTAACCGTACCGCCTTCAAACAACGCTCTTAACTTGCCTAGTTTTTCAAGACTTGTATCTGGACGCGGATGCTCATCGGTATCCACTACCACTTCATTGCCTTTTCGATCTTTGTAGATGACCGGCACGATTTCTTCTGCAAAGCGATTTTCTTCCATTGCTTTTTTCGCGCGCTGCTGGCTTTCAAATGCAAATTTATCCTGGGCTTCACGAGAAATGTTATAGCGCTGTGCTACATTTTCTGCTGTTTGCGGCATAGAATCTGTACCGTACATTTCGTGAAGCTTTGGATTCGTGAAGCGCCAGCCAATCGTCGTATCCTGCAATTCCATATTTCCACGCGGGAAGTCCTTATCAGGCTTTGCCATGACGAGCGGTGCACGTGTCATGCTTTCTGTTCCACCGGCGATAAAGATATCTCCTTCACCAACGGCAATCGCTCTGGCAGCATACATGACAGCATCAAGCCCTGAACCACACAGACGGTTCACTGTTGTTCCGCCTACTTCTACTGGAAGGCCAGCAAGAAGCGCGGACATTCTAGCGACGTTGCGGTTGTCTTCGCCTGCCTGGTTAGCGTTGCCGAAAATAACTTCTTCAATTTGCTCAGGCGGAAGATTTGGATTTCTTTCAAGTAACGCTTTAATCACGACGGCACCAAGATCATCAGGTCTGACGTCTTTTAAAGCCCCTTTATATCTCCCAATCGGTGTGCGGACTGCATCAACAATGACTACTTCTCTCATTTTTTTACCAACTCTTCCTTGTTCGTATAATCGTAAACGCCTTTTCCGCTCTTGCGGCCAAGTCTTCCCGCTTTAACATACTGTTCAAGAAGCGGTGCCGGACGGTATTTTTCGCCAAGCTTTTCATGCAAATATTTTAAGTTGTTCAAGCGGGCATCTAAACCAACAAGGTCAACTAATTCAAATGGACCCATTGGGTAATTTAAGCCTAGCTTGATCGCTTTATCGATTTCTTCTGGTGTACCGAGTCCTTCTTGCAGCATATAAAATGCTTCATTCCCCACTAATGCACTGATTCGGCTTGTCACGAATCCAGGGAATTCGTTAATCACGACTGTTTCCTTACCCATCTTCTCGGCTACTTCTTTAATAACAGCGGCTGTTTCATCGCTTGTTTCTAAACCACGGATAATTTCAACGAGCGGCATTTTGTGTACCGGATTGAAAAAATGCATCGCAATTGTTTTTTCCGGGCGCTTAGCAAATGAAGCAATTTCGGTCGGGCTCATTGTAGAAGTATTCGTTGCAAAGAAGCAATGCTCCGGTGCATGCTCTTCAATCGTTTCAAATACTTGCTTTTTAATTTCCACTTTTTCAGGAACCGCTTCAATCATTAAATCAGCGGCAGCTGCTACTTGTACCAGGTCTCTTTCATAGCTTAAATTCTTGCGTGCTTGCTCAGCGGCTTCGGCTGTAATTTTCCCTCGCGCTACACCTTTTTCAAAAATTGCATCAATCTCCTGCTTAGCATTTTGCAAAGCAGCTTCATTAATATCTACCACTGTTACTGAGTAACCGCCGACAGCTCCAACATAAGCAATTCCTCTGCCCATCACGCCAGAACCGACGACTCCAATACGGTTGATCATGTTGTTCTCCCCCTTATGCGTGAAAACGGACAAGAGGCCTGAATGCCACCTGTCCGTCTTCCTCAATAAATTAAACTCCTAATGGATTGATCGGACGGCTGCCATAGTAAGACAGGATGCTCTTCGTTTCTGTGTAGAGATCCAGTGACTCAATGCTTAGCTCGCGGCCAAAGCCGGATTGTTTGTATCCGCCGAATGGTGTGCCTGGGAACGCAGAGAACGGACAGTTAATCATCACGATTCCTGCTTGGATTTGATTCGCTACTCGAGTTGCGCGAGCACCGTCTTTTGTCCAGATCGCAGAACCGAGGCCAAACTCAGTGTCATTCGCCAGTCTGATCGCTTCTTTTTCATCTTTAAACTTCATGACAACAACAACTGGACCAAAGATTTCTTCTTTTACAACTTTCATATCATGGTTCACATTGGCAATAACCGTCGGCTCATACCAGAAGCCGTTTTCATAGCCTTCAGGCTGTGCTACCTTTCCGCCAGCAAGGATTTCCGCGCCTTCTTCGATAGCAGACTTCACATAGCCGTCAACTGTATCAAGCTGGCCTTGGTCAATGATCGCCCCCATATGTGTGCCTTTATCAAATGGATCGCCAAGCTTAATATTTTTCGCTTTCTCAACGAACTTGCTCACGAACTCATCATAAATGTCTTCATGAACATACAGGCGGGAACGCGCCTCACAAGATTGCCCGCTATTATAGAAGATTCCGAATAATGAACCGTCTACTGCCGCGTCAATATCTGCATCGGCAAATACGAGATTAGGAGATTTACCGCCAAGTTCAAGAGTTACACGTTTTAATGTTTGAGAAGCTTTCGCCATAATATCTTTTCCGATTGGTGTAGAACCTGTGAACGCTACTTTGTCTACTTGCGGATGTCCTACTAAATAGTCGCCCACTTCTGCTCCAGATCCCGGAACGATATTGACAACACCTGCAGGAACGCCTGCTTCTTGACAAATCTCTCCAAGAACAATTGTTGTTAACGGAGTAAGAGAAGCTGGCTTCACGATAACGGAACAGCCAACAGCGATAGCAGGAGCAATTTTCCAAGCAGCCATCATCATTGGATAGTTCCATGGAGTAATTTGCGCACAAACGCCAACCGGTTCTTTTTCAGTATAGTTATGGAATTGTCCAGGGACATTGTTCACTGTGCCGCGATGGCCAACGATCGCTCCAGCGTAAAATTCAAAGTCTTCAATCGCCTGTGTGATTTGTCCTTGGGCAGCGTGGATTGTCTTACCTGTATCAAGAACTTCCAATTCAACAAGCTCGTTAAAACGAGAGCGCATAATAGCTGCGATTTTGTTCAACACTTGCGCACGACGGCCAACAGGATACTTCTTCCACTTGCCGTTATCAAATGCTTCGCGTGCTGCTGCAACCGCTTTTTCAGTATCTTCTTTAGATGCTTTTGCTACTTCAGCTACTAATTCACCAGTTGCCGGATTGTATGTCTTGATCGTTTCACCTGTGCTGCTTTTTACTTTCTCGCCATTGATGATTAAATGATAAAAGTCGCGTTTGACCGCTTCTTGTTCTACTTTCGTTTCTTGAGTCGTTGACATAAGTTCCACTCCCTTTATTTTCCTGAGAAAACAGGTTTTCTTTTTTGCAAAAATGCTTCGACGCCTTCACGATGGTCAGCCGTTAATCCTGCTGTCCGCTGTCCTTGCGCTTCCTGCTCAAGGTAGTCTTCAAAAGAAAGCACTGAAGCGGCTTTTAATGATCGTTTAATTAAGCCGATTGCCTTTGTCGGCATAACGGCAAGACGGGCTGCAAATGCACTCACTTCGTCTTCAAATGCTTCAGCAGGAATCAGTTGATTAGCAAGGCCAAGCTCTGCTGCTTGCGCGGCTGACACTTTCTCTCCCAAAATCGATAATTCAGCTGCTTTTGCTGGGCCGACTAGCTGTGTAAGAAAATAGAGATTGCCGGAGTCAGGGATCAGTCCTACGTGAATAAAAGCGTTTATGAAACTTGCTTTTTCTGAAACAAGCCTAAAATCACAAGCGAGCGCAAGAGAAAATCCTGCACCAGCCGCTACTCCATTCACAGCAGCTATAATCGGCTTTTCACATTGTCTGATTTGTTTCACCATTGGACCGTAATGCTTTCTTAATACGTCACCGTGGTCCATACTTTCATCGACTTCTGATAAATCCTGGCCAGAACAAAATGCCCGCCCTTCCCCTGTGATCACGATGCAGCGAACCTCGTCATTCTGTGAGGCAGCTTTTACTGCATCTTTAATCTCACGGTTCATCTGCGCTGTAAAGGCGTTTAATTTGTCAGGTCTATTTAAAAATAACCAGGCCACTCCGTCTTTTACGTCGTAACGGATCGTTTCAAACATTCGACAAAGCCTCCTTACTTTCCTTTATAATTCGGTTTTCTCTTTTCAACAAACGCATTCATGCCTTCTTTTTGATCCTGTGAAGCAAACAACAGGTAGAAGTTTTTCCGTTCATACTGCATGCCTTCATACAGTGAATAATCTACTGCCTTGTTGACCGAATCTTTGATGAGTCGTACGGAAAGAGGCGGCTGTTTTGCGATTCTGCCTGCGAATTTCATCGCTTCTTCCATCAACAGCTCTGGTGCCACAATTTTATTAATCACACCGTGGGCGAGAGCGGCTTCTGCAGGAATCCGCTCACCTGTCCATAGCCATTCCAGTGCTTTCGTGCGGCCAACGAGCTTTGTCAGCCGCTGTGTGCCGCCTGCGCCCGGCATAACACCGATCGATACCTCAGGGAAAGAAAACTCTGTACCAGCCGCTGCAATTAAAATGTCACAGCTAAGAGCTAGTTCGAATCCACCACCAAATACAAACCCTTTAACAGCACCAATGATCGGCTTTTTCACTAATGACAGTCTGTCCCAATCTGCAAACTGATTTAATAACTCAAGACGGATCGGATCATCTTCTGCCATTTCGTCAATGTCAGCACCTGCTGAGAAAGAATGGCCTTTTCCTGTTAAGACGATGACGCGCACTTCTTCGTCACGGTCGAATGTTTCGATCGCTTCCACGATCTCACTAACCATTTTGCGGTTCAGCGCATTTAACTGGCGGGGGCGGTTTAATTCGACAACCGCCGTTCCGCTTGTTACAGATGTTTCGATAAATTCAAAGCGGCTCATTCCACTTCCTCACCGATCATCAATGTAACGAGATCACCTGCAAATCCCATTAAGTCTTTGCCAGAAGCTTTTCCTTCATCGGAGCGCATGCCATTCTTTAAATCTTCCATGCTGTCATAGATCATTTCGCACATCAGATAATGTTCTGGTTCGCCGCCTGTCATAACATTTTTGTTGAATCTTGTTACTTTCATTTCACGAAGTCCAGGAATCTTCGCTGTGATCGGTCCATGAACATTGAAATAATGCTCGTCGAATTGTTCTTTATCTTTTGGTTGCTTATATAACGCCACTACTTTTGCCATTGTCTATCCCCTCCACTTTTACATCATTGTTGAAACAGGTTTCATTGCTTCAAATGGGTTTTTGCAGCTCTTGCAGTATAAAATGCTTCTGCAGGCTGTTGGCCCAAAGATATTTTCCATGGTGACATAGGTGGAACCACAGTACGGACAATCTACATGCCATGAGCCGTCCTCTTCAAAGTGCTCCGGCGGCGGGGCAATTCCGAAGGCGCGCAAGCCTTTGTGCCCTTCGTCTGTAATCCGGTCCGATGTCCACGGCGGGTGAAAAACAAATTCCACCTCAACTTCATCTACAAAGGAAAGTTCTTTGACGGCGTTCACAGTGTTCTTTTTAATGATTTCTAACGCCGGACACCCTAAAAATGTCGGCAGAAGAACGACTTTGACACGGCTTCCTTCTGTGATGACTTCTTCTACCATTCCGAGATCAATAACACTGACTGTATCAATCTCCGGATCTTTTACATTTGTTAGTGCCTCATATACTTGTTTGTTAGCAGATTCTATGGATGTATTCATTAAGGCCACCTCTTTTCGGTGTTAAATTACCAAGCGGCTACAGGGTCCAATCTATATACTTCGGAAAGAGTGGATAGGGCCGTTGTTAAATCTTCTGTATGCTCCCCGTTGCGTCCGTTTTTAGCTGGCGCTTCAGGAATTGCCGGTACGGCCAAGCCAAGAGATTCAAAAATCGGTGCCATGTTCGCTTTCCATCTATCTTTCAATTCTTCTTCGCTGGCAATCAGATTGTTGCTTTCAATAGCCGCTTTATCATTACCATACGAGAAAACGTCTCCAAAATCCTTCATTACAAGATCAATTGCGTCGTTCATTTTTTGTTTTGCTTCGTCTGTCGAGCTTAACAATTGAACAAACCATGTTTTCCAGTGCAATAAGTGATAGTAAAGTTCCATGTTCACTTTTACCGCTGTTTCTGCAAGCGGCTGATAAGAGCTTTGACGTAAAGAATCCACTTTCACTTTTTTCGCCTGCGAGTAAAAGAAGTTTCTCACGACAGCATAAGCCCAATCGTATTGAGGTGTTTCCATGTAATATCCTTCACCGTTCACACGTTCAGCCAGTATGCTGTTTTTTCTTTCCTGAGCCGGACGAAGGTGGGCAAGATCATCCGCTTTTCCTGCTCCTACTTCTTCAAGAAGCGTATAATACATTGCCGCGTGTCCCATCGTATCCTGGCTGATAGAGGAAGAAGCAACGTCTTCCTCAATGTGAGGAGCGAGTCCGAGCCACTCAGAGCCCCGATAAGAAATTAAGAAGTCGTCATCTGCTAATTGAAATAACAGATTCGTTACTGCTTCTTTATATTCCGGGCTTAATACGTTTTCTGTGCTGCTCATTTGCCGTCGCCTCCCCATGACAAGATTTCTTTTTCATCGAGCATTTGTTGTTCGTAGTGACGCCACTTTTTCTTTAAGTAGCCATAGCCTTTTGTTGTGCGGTATTCTTTATTGTCTAATCGTCCTAGTGTTAATTTTTCCTCGGCATCCATTGCCCGGATATGCTTTCGATTGACGATCCAGATGTCAGCAACCGGCTCGCGGCGCATAAAGTTTTCTTGGGCCATGACGAGTGCCATGTCTTCGTTCGGGGCAAGCAGGCTGAACTGATGCTGGAATGCAGAGCTCGGCGTCCGCTTACTGAATACTTCATATTCTTGGTAAAATGTTTTTTCTGCCATTTTTCTTCTGCTCCTTTCGGTTCGCTCAGCTAACTGTTGCCGCAAGTGCATCGCGGACCCACGCATTGTTTTCATAAGAAGTGCGGCGCAGGTTCAAGCGGGCTTGTGAACGAGGTCCTTGGTTTTTAATAATTTTTTTGAATTCTGACCAATCTGGCTGTTGGTAAACCCATTCTTTGTTTTCTTCGTCATAATGCATCGTCGGATCTGGAATAGTTAATCCGAGTGATAGAATACGCGGAACATATTTATCAAAGAAAGCCTGTCGTAATTGTTCATTTGTTTTTGTACGGATTTTATATTTAATTGTTACATCTTGTTTAGATGAACCAGTTGTATCTTTACTTGCTGGACCAAAGAACATCAGGAGGGCATCCCACCAACGATTTAATGCATCTTGGATCATGGCTCTTTGTTCTTCTGTTCCTTCTGCAAGTGCCATAATGATCGCTTCACCGTGCTGCGCGTGGAAGACTTCCTCTGCACAAATGCGTTGAAGAGCTCTTGCATACGGTCCGTAAGAAGCACCTAGCATGTTCGTTTGCGTGATAATCGCTGCACCGTCAACGAGCCAGCCGATCAACCCGGCATCTCCCCATGTTCTTGTATCCATATGGAAGACGTTATGGAATTTCAAATCACCGTTGAACAAATCCTGCATTAAGTCGCCACGGTTTTTGCCGTAAGGTTTCAACAAGTCTTCTGCTACCCGAAGAAGAAGCTGTCCATGTCCCATCTCATCCTGAACTTTCGCCATAATGCCAAGTTTTCTATGAAGGGAAGGGGCTTTCGGCACCCATTCTTTCTCTGGAAGCGCTCCCATTATTTCGCTAATCCCATGCATAGAAATTAATTTAATGAGGGCCATGCGATACTCTTCAGGCATCCAGTCATCCGCTTCAATCTTATCTCCTGCCTCAATTCGCTGGGTAAATTGTTCTAACTTCTCTTCTTCCGTCATCATTGTCAGGTTAGACATTGTCTACTCCTCCTTTAATTCTATCTCCATCTCTAAAATCATATATAACAGTTTTATAACGTAATTATAATTTATTGTTATACATAATGCAAATATATTCTGAATAATTTTATTTAAAATTTTTTTCAGGCTGTTCTCATGAGCTTTGTTATCATTAAAAAGCTCTGTTGATAATCAAGTGTGGGTTTGCATGCCACGGCGTTGAATGACATCCTTAAATTCTCACTGCACGAGATCATGCGAAATGCAGGATGGAGGAATCTTCACGACTTCTGTTCCAATGACCTATCTAAAAACTAACAACAGCCTTTAACAGAGCCATAAAAAAACCGACATACATATAAACGCCCGTCTAATCGACCGGCGCTTATATGGATCATCTTATGATCAAATTATTTAATTCAGACTCTTTCAGCACAAAACGGCTGATCAGCCACTTTAATGGACTCTGTTGGACAGCCTTCTGCCGCATCCTCCAAGTCATCAAAAAACTCTTCAGGCACTTCAGCTGTTCCCTCGTTATCATCTAAAATAACGTAGGAAATACCTTCGTCATCGTAATCAAAGATATCTGGCGCGCTGGCACCACAAGCACCACAAGCAATACAAGTGTCCTGATCAACAATCGTATATTTTGGCATGATGTGATTTCCTCCTTTGTTGATTAGTGAGGCTTTAAATTATTTTGAATCGCCCATCACAGATGTACTGTGAAGCGGCTGTACTCTTGCTTTCGGGTCAATGTAAACTTTAGCATTGCTGATGGCAGTCGGCGCTTCGCCAAAGCCGCTCGCAATCAATTTTACTTTTCCTTCATACGTACAAATGTCGCCGGCTGCGTAAATGCCTGGAATGTTCGTTTCCATTCTCGAATTGACGACGATGCTGTTTTTCTCGATTTCCAGCCCCCAGTTTTTGATTGGGCCGAGGGAAGACACGAAGCCATACGTCACGACTACATCGTCCACGTCGATCACTTCTTTTTGTTCCCCCTTCACTTCTTGAAGAACAACCTGTTCAATGCGCTCTTCGCCAATCAGTTCAGCCGGCACAAACGGCGTCTTAATGTTCACGGAAGAATTTTTCATCGTTTCGACACTGTGCTCATGCGCGCGGAATTTATCACGGCGGTGGGCAATTGTCACCTGTTCCGCGATCGGCTCAAGCATGAGCGCCCAGTCAACAGCAGAGTCGCCGCCGCCGAATACTTGTACTTTCTTTCCGGCAAACTGGTTTAAATCGTTGATAAAATAGTGAAGGTTTTGGCCTTCATATTTTTCTGATCCTTCAAGCTCCAGTTTTCTTGGCTGGAACGCTCCGTTTCCGGCTGTAATAATAATCGTTTTCGTAAAGTGAGTGCCCGCATTCGTTGTGAGCTTAAAAACACCGTCTTCCTGTTTTTCCACTTCTTCTACCGCTTCTTCGAGGCAGATAGTTGGGCTAAACTGCTCCATTTGTGCTTTTAAGTTATCGACAAGCTCCTGTGCTCTCACTTTTGGAAAACCGGCTACATCATAAATATACTTCTCCGGGTAGAGAGCGGACAGCTGGCCGCCGAGCTGCGGAAGGCTTTCAATGACTTTGCAAGACATTTGTCTCATCCCTGCATAGAAAGCTGTAAATAATCCAACAGGCCCTCCTCCGATGATGGTAACGTCAAAAATTTCCTGGTTGTCAGACATTCTGTATTTCCTCCTTAAATCTTGTGATTCCCTTATTATACGCCTACCGTATCAGAATTTCTCAAGTCAACGATTCGGATCGCTTTCCCTTCTGATCTAGGAATCGCTTTAGGCACATTGAAGACAGTATTCATGGACACCAGGCATGTAGATTTCATTAAATGCTGAATTTCCTTTTTCATTTGCTGAATGCGGAGATGAGTTAAATCTTCTCCAATCTCTTTATATAATTCGCCTTCCACTTCCACATGAAGCTCCACACCATCCATTGTGCCTTTTCTAACGAGGTGGATTTGGTAGTGTGGGACAAGTCCTTCAATTTGAAGAAGCACACGCTCAATTTCTGATGGGAAAACGTTCACGCCGCGGATAATGAGCATGTCATCTGTGCGTCCTTTCACTCTAGACATTCTCACTGTTGTCCGGCCGCACTTACATTTTTCTCTTGTAATTGAAGCAAGGTCACCCGTGCGGTATCTGATCACTGGAAACGCTTCCTTTGTTAAGCTTGTAAATACAAGCTCTCCCACTTCTCCTTCAGCAACCGGCTCAAGTGTATCCGGATTAATGACTTCAACAAAGAAATGGTCTTCCTGAACGTGAAGTCCGTCTTGTGCTTCATAACATTCAATGGACACACCAGGTCCCATAATTTCGCTTAAACCGTAAATGTCAACCGCTTTCAAATTAAACGTTTCTTCGAGCTTAGTGCGCATTTCTTCAGACCACGGCTCTGCGCCAAAGATTCCATATTCAAGGGATGTCTCTTTTGGATCTAGACCCATCTCTTGCATTTTTTCAGCAATATTTAAAATGTAAGATGGCGTACCACAAATGCCTCTCGGTTTAAAATCTTCAATGACTGTAATTTGTCTTTCCGTGTTTCCGCCTGAAATTGGAACCACTGCTGCGCCGAGAGCTTCTGCACCATAATGCAAGCCAAGGCCGCCGGTGAATAATCCGTAACCGTAAGCGTTATGGAAAATATCTGATTTCTTTCCACCTGCCGCTGCAATGGAACGGGCTACTACTTCACTCCATACTTTGATGTCATTTTCCGTATAGCCAACAACGGTCGGTTTTCCGCTTGTACCAGACGATCCGTGAATACGAACAACTTCTTCCTGCGGAACAGCAAATAAACCAAATGGATAGTTGTCTCGCAGATCCTGTTTTTTCGTAAATGGCAGCTTGACGATATCATTTAAACTTTTAATATCCTCTGGAGTAATCCCAAGCTCTTCGAATTTTTTTCTATAAGCGTCAACATTGTTATAGACTCTTTTAACTGTTTCCTGAAGGCGTCCAAGCTGTAAGCTTTCCATTTCGGAACGCGCCATTGTTTCAATTTGTGGATTATACATGTGTAGCCCTCCAATTGCGTAATATATAACTTTTGTTTGGAAATTGTCACCCGAATATTCATAACGATTTTAATACGGAGTTCAAATAATAGTAATATAATTAAATTTTAAAATTTGAACGGCTACTTGTCAATAATAATTTCTGAAAATTCATATTTGAACTTCTGGTTTGTATATTCTTTGCATTCAGATTTGTTAGCGTTTCCATTTTTCCTTTATTCTTAGACACTTCATTTCCTATAACTACCAGCTTTTTTATATTCCTTTATGATCAAGAATGCTCTATTTTTCTCACAAACTATCAACTATTTAACAGAAATATTTGAATTTTTAATTTACACATACACAATGCTGTGGTATTTTTGTTTCAAGATTTATAAGCGCTTTCATATGTGTCGTTTTTAAATCGTAGTATCACTTATTGTTATGAATTGAACGAGAAAGGAGGCAAGATTATTTCTTGCTGCTAAGGTTTTTATTTAGGCAGCGCAGTAAAGAACCACAGCGAACTTATTCTATTATACATCCTCGATAAGGAAAGGAGCCACAAAATGAGTGCCTTATCTCAAAAAGAATACAATTCTACAGGAACTCTAGCAAAAAAACCGAACTACTCAAAATTAACAAAAGAGGTAGATTTTCAAAATCTCATGAAGAAAAAGAAATCATTCATTCTACCAGCGACTGTCTTCTTCCTCGTTTTCTATTTCATGCTGCCTATTTTAGCCGCTTACACAAATATTTTGAAAGCAGATGCATTTGCTGGTCTTACATGGGCCTGGGTATATGCACTGGCACAGTTTATCGTCGTTTGGACAGCCGGGATTGTTTATATAAAGAAATCTGCTCATTATGACAATCTGGCCGCAGCCATCTTAACGAAAAATAAGGGGGAGTTGGATACATGAGCGTATTATCATTGACTTTATTTCTAGCGATCATCTTTTTAACTCTTCTCATCACGTATCTCTCTTCTAAGAAAACAAAAAATGCAAGCGACTTCTATACGGCCGGCGGCGGATTAACAGCTTGGCAAAATGGATTGGCTGTCGCCGGTGACTTTATGTCTGCGGCCTCCTTTCTTGGTATTACCGGCGCCATCGCCTTAATCGGTTTCGACGGATTTTATATGAGCATCGGCAACCTTGTCGCTTTCTTATTTTTATTATTTCTCGTATCAGAACCATTGCGCAACTTAGGAAAATACACACTTGCTGATATGATCACTGCACGCTTTAATTCTAAAAAGGTACGTGGAATGGCAGCAGTGAACACACTAGTCATTTCGATTTTTTACATGATTGCTCAGCTTGTTGGAGCTGGCGGACTTATTAAACTTCTTCTCGGTATTGATTACTGGCTGTCTGTTTTGATCGTCGGTATTCTTATGACGATCTACGTTATTTTTGGTGGAATGACAGCGACGAGCTGGGTACAGATCACTAAAGCAGTACTCCTGCTCTGTGGTTCGTTTATTTTAACGTTTATCGTTTTTGCAAAATTTAATTTTAATGTAACATATATGTTTGAGCACGTAAAAACAGCGACGCCGCTTGGCGAGAAGTTTCTTCATCCAGGAAATAAGTACACAGATGCACTTGATATGATTTCTCTTAATATGTCACTCGTATTAGGGGCTGCAGGTTTGCCGCATTTACTTGTCCGCTTTTTTACAGTAAAAGATGCCGCAACCGCCCGAAAATCAGTTGTCTATTCTACTTGGTTTATCGGGGCTTTCTTTATCATGACGATTTTCCTTGGCTTTGGCGCAGCTGCATTCGTCGGCTTTGATAAAATTGTAGCAGCTAATCCGGCAGGCAACATGGCCGCTCCTCTGCTTGCACAAATCGTTGGCGGCGAGTTTTTATTCGCCTTTGTTTCTGCCGTTGCTTTTGCCACGATTCTAGCCGTTGTTTCAGGGCTTGTCTTAACGTCTGCTTCCGCTTTTGCCCATGATATTTACGGCCAAATCATTAAAGGCGGCAGCATGACAGAAAAAGAGCAAGTGCTCGTTGCCCGGATTGCTTCCGTTGGAGTAGCCATTATTTCCATTCTACTGGCTATTTTTGCCCAAACTTTAAACGTTGCGTTTTTATCCGTATTGGCGCTTGGCATTGCAGCGAGTGCAAACCTGCCTGTTATTTTGTGCACCATTTACTGGAAACGTTTCAACGCTGCAGGTGCGATTACCGGTATGTTATTCGGCCTTGTCAGTTCCGTTGTTCTCGTTCTTTTAAGCCCGAATGTATGGAATCCAGTCCCAGGAGCCGCTATTTTTACAGGCGATCCGATTTTCCATATGGCCAATCCGACTATCTTCACGGTGCCGCTCGGCTTTCTTGGCGTCTACTTAGGAACCATTCTTTCTCGTGAAAAGGCAAATGAAGAAGCGTTCGCAGAAGTCCTGTTCAAATCTAACACAGGCTACGGCATTAGCTCTGCAAAAGATCATTAATGAAAGCAGGTGATGAAGTTGACAAAACAACTCGATGAGCAAGAAATTCACGAGACACATTACGAGAAAATCAGGGAAACATTGAAGAATGAACCTTATGCTAATCATTTAGGCATCAAGCTAACAGAGCTGGGAAAAGGAACAGCTTCAGCTGAAATGCACATTGAAGAGCACATGCTAAATGCTCATGGAACCGTTCATGGTGCCGTCATGTTTGCCATTGCCGATTATGTGTTTGCCGCAGCAAGCAATTCCTACGGTAAAGTATCTGTCGGCTTATCAACAAATATGAACTTCATGGCTCCCGGCCGTAAAGGTGCTGTTTTAACCGCAACAGCGACCGAAGAAAAGAAAACTCGGCGAATTGCTTGGTATCGCATCACTGTCGAAAGCGAAGGAAACCTCCTCGCCACAATGGAAGCCACTGTATACCGAAAAGACCAATATTTCGTTCCGATTGGTGAAGAGTAAAAAAAGAGAGACTGGCAGCTTGCCAGTCTCTTTCTTGCTTTTCACGAAAAACTCCTTATAAAGGCAGTCGGCTCCGCTTTCGTTCCATCCAGCTCCGCCTCCTTGGGGCTCGAGGTCACAAGCCATTCCGTCCAGAAGGTTACAGAACAACCTTCCGGACGGCTTGTCTTGTGCTTGGGGGCCGCAGGATGCGGGTCATGCAGACGTTGCTACAGGACGTAGCGAACTTAGTCTGCGTTCCTCGATGAACAGTAGGCTCCGCTTTTGTTGTTAAAATACTTCAGTCCATTCTTCACGCTTTGACAGCATATAACGAGCCAGTTCTTTTGCTCCTTCAAGGCTATGGCTAGCTGCCCAGCCACACTGTACTTCGTTGCAGGCAGGAACTTCTGTCGCTTCTAGTACATCTTGCAGTGTTGCTTCCACAATGCGTAAAATGTCCTCGTAATCGTCGTGGTTAATGACAGATAAGTAATAGCCTGTCTGACATCCCATTGGGCTAATGTCGACAATTCTATCCGAGTGATTACGGCTAAATTCAGCCATCATATGTTCAAGTGAATGAATGGCGGGCATCTCCATATGCTCTTTATTCGGCTGAGAAAAACGAAGGTCGTACTTATAGATCTGATCGCCATTTATCCCTTCTTTTTTGCCGGCAAGCCGGATATAAGGTGCTTTTACTTTCGTATGGTCCAGATTAAAGCTTTCTACGTTCATTTGTTTTTGATCTGCCATTGCGATCGCTCCTTTATCAGAAAGTTGTCCTATTCTATTATATCAGGTATCTTGTCCGTTTTGGCTACTTCATCGCAGACAAAGCAGTTTGCTTCCAACCGTCTTTTTCTTTGTTAAATTTCATGATTTGCCGTGTTGTTTCTTCTACTTCTTTTCCTGACTGCAAATCTTTTGTGATAGATTTCATTGCGACAAATATATAGGCTTCTTTTTTCTTATCATCATATTTAATAATGGCTGTATGTTGCGGCGCCATTTTCGCATCGAATGTCTCAAATACCCTCTTTACATAAGCGCGCTCCTCATCATAATTGCGTTCTGTATTTTTAGATATCGTATCCATGTAGGCATCCAGATTTTTTCCATTAAAGGCATCTACATGCCGAGCGAGTGTCTTCATTAATTCTTCTTTTTCCTTAGGAGGAATATTATCCGCATCTTCAATCGGCTGAGTCACAGTCGGCTGTTTTGTCTCGGCCGGCTGATCAGCTGCTGGCTTCGGTTCTTCTATTGTTTTTGATGGAGCTGGCTTTTCGTCTTTTGTTTCCTCATTTCCACATCCAACTAGGAGAACGCCAACTAGCAAAGCAAGCCCTATTAATCTTATCCTCAACGTCTTCACGTCCTTTCTGCCCTATTGTATGCTATAATCCCTTCTCCTCTCAACTATCGTACTTAGAAACAGGGAATCCCGAGGTACGAAATCTTTTTTTATGTATCTCATAACCCTTTATAAAAAGCACCGCTTGGATACTTGAAGCGCATCCAAACGGTGCTTCTCGATTAATACGGACGATAAGGATAGTAAGGATAATGGTGATAATGGTGATAATGCGGATAGTGCGGGTAATATGGATAATACGGATAGCCTCCAAAAAAAGGGCTTCCACCATAATACGGATATGGACGCGGACGGTAACCATACCCGAAGCCGTATGGCGACTGACGCATCATCTCTTCCTCAGCCCAGTCTGTCATTAGTTCAGTCTCTTCAGGATACATACTGTTTTCCTCCTTTTAATCGAAAACTCCCTACATCCTATGCAATGAACTCGCCTAATGCTAACCATTTATCTCGTTCTAAATGCAACAACCTGTTTTAACAAAAAAAGCAGCAGACATAAACGTCTGCTGCTTTACATTCTAAACAAAGCTTGTACAAAACAATTATCTAACTTCTACCCAGCCTTTTTTAATCGCTGTCACAACGGCCTGCGTACGATCGTTAACATTCATTTTTTGTAAAATATTGCTAACATGGTTTTTTACTGTTTTTTCACTGATATACAGCGCCTCACCGATAGCACGGTTGCTTTTTCCATCCGCAAGAAGCTGAAGTACTTCACATTCCCGACGAGTAAGCAAATGAAGCGGGCGGCGTACTTCTGTTTGTTGGAAACCCTTTCCTTTCCCTTCATCATTAGCAAGACGGCGGTAGTCAGAAATCAAGTTATGTGTAACACGTGGATGCAAGTAAGAGCCACCATCCGAAACCACTTTGACCGCTTCAATTAATGCGTCTGCATCCATTTCTTTCAGCAAATACCCCATAGCCCCAGATTTTAAAGCATGGGTCACATAATTTTCATCGTCGTGGATAGAAAGGATAATCACTTTCGTATCTGGGAATTTCACTACAAGTTCACGTGTCGCTTCTACACCATTTACCTCTGGCATATTAATATCCATTAAGACAACATCTGGATGAAATTGTTCAATCAGATTTACGGCATCTTTACCGTCGTCCCCTTCAGCTACTACTTCAAAAGATTTTTCAAATTCTAAAATCCGCTTAACCCCTTCACGGAATAATTGATGGTCATCAATAATAACGATTTTCGTTGTCATTCGTCTTTCCTCCCTTAATCGCTCTTACTCTACAATCGGAACGCGGATCATAACGAGCGTTCCGTCATTCGGCTTGGAATGAATAGAAAGGTCGCCTTCTAGCAATTCAAGACGCTCTTTCATCCCCATAATGCCGAATGAACTTGATTTTTTTTCTCTTATATCAAAACCCCGGCCGTTATCTTTAATAACAGCCAGCACTTGATGTGCTTTTATTTCCAATTTAACGGTAATAGACGAGGCCTCTGAATGCTTCAGCGCATTTTGCACAGATTCTTGTATGAGACGAAACATGGCCACTTCCAATTTGGATGGAAGACGTCTTTCATCTCCCATGTTTATAAACTGAATTTTTGTTTGCTTATTTAATGATTGAACATGCTCTTCAACGGTTGCTAAATACTTTTTCAATGTTGGAACAAGACCAAGATCGTCAAGAGCCATTGGACGCAAATCATAAATAATCCGGCGGACTTCATATAAAGCGGAACGAACCATCTGTTTCATGTTACGAATTTCCTTAAATGCTTCATTCACGCCCCGCTCTCTATACAGCCGCTCAATTAAATCAGATCGAAGCAGCACATTCGCCATCATTTGAGCAGGGCCATCATGTATTTCACGCGATAACCGTTTCCGCTCTTCTTCCTGCGCCTCCATGATTTGCAAGCCGAATTCTTGTTTTAAACGAGCATCCTCCAATACTTCGCCGATTTGCTTCATATCTTGTGTTAAATAATTTAAGACAACAGATACTTGGGAAACAAGATGTTCTGCTCGGTCAATTGTCGATTCGATAGTCGACAGCCGTCTTTCCAGATCGTTTCTTTTCTCAAGTAATTGCTTCTCCTTTTGTCTCGAAACGAGCAGCGTCACTTGTAGATCGTGAGCTTTTTCGTATGCTTTCCGGACCGCCTCTTCAGAATATGTATGAAAATTTCGGCTCACTTCTGATAATCGGTTTCTTGCTATTCTAACCTTTTGTTCTAAATCATCCTGCTCAGCAATCAAAGTATGTACTTGAATGCGAACTTGTTCGAGTTCTCCAAGCAAAGATTCATAATCGCGTCTGCTCTGCTCAGCAATCGCAAATAATTCTCCTTTGCTTTGGTCTACTGTTACAATCATTTTTCTTAGAATGGTATCTAAAAGTGATGTGTTGGCATTCTTAGCAGCCATTAGGCAATCCCTTCCTCGACAATCCTATTTTACCTTCATTTCATCTGTATCACTATGATGAGGATAGGCTTTTGTATAAAATCCCTCTAAAAGACCTTTTAAAATTAAAGATATTGGCAAATAAAGGTATATTTCGAACTAAATCTTTAATATGTTTTTTTCATCCCATTAGGTCCTCTTTACCACTTTAACCTGACTTCCCTATGATTATACACATTAAGGATGCGTTCATTATATCATGCCTAAATTTCCTACACATTAAAGTTTAATTACTATTGCGTTAAAAAGATTTCCGTTTTACGTATAAAGATATTATCGCTTTGCTCCTTTTCTGTTTTCATATATCATAAGAATGATTAGTACCCATTTTCCTGTCGATTAAACCTATTATTTTAGAGATTTTTAATTTTTATTGGAGGAATGAATCTTGCTCCCTTATTATTATACAGTTAAAGGATATGGTGAAGAGGAAATCACCATCCAAAAATCACGCTTTATTGCCTACGTCAATCGCGCAGAAACCGAAGAACAAGCGCAGCAGTTTATTGCTGACATTAAGAAAAGAAATTGGAATGCGACGCACAATTGCTCTGCCTATCTGATTGGTGAAAAGGATCAGATCCAGAAGGCCAACGATGATGGAGAACCAAGCGGCACTGCCGGCCTCCCTATTCTTGAGGTATTAAAGAAACGCGGCTTAAAAGATACGGTTGTCGTCGTAACTCGCTATTTTGGCGGGATCAAACTAGGAACAGGCGGACTGATCCGCGCGTACGGAAAATCTGCTTCAGAAGGGATTAATGCTGCTGAAGTGGTTGAACGCCGGCTTATGCAAATTATGGAAGCATCACTCGATTACACGTGGCTTGGTAAAGTGGAAAATGAGCTGCGTTCATCTGTTTATACGATTAAAGACATTCATTATCTTGATAAAGTAACAGTAGAGACGTTTGTTGAGGAAAGCAAAAAGGAAGACTTCACTAACTGGATGATAGAATTAACGAATGGGCAAGCCCAAATAAAAGAAGGTTCTCTCCTTTATCAAGAGAAGGTTGTCAAATCTTTGTAAATTTTTAAGAATTGGCTTAAAAATTAAATTTACGCCCATTGCATTTCATAGTAAAATAGTACTTGGCCTTTGGAAAATTACAATTCAATTATTGAATGTAATGATTCTCTGCCATATTACTCTATTAAAGGAGCTACAATTTATGTCATCAGATAGACAGCGTTTGCAAAGGCGCAAGAGACAGAAGCGAAAGCGCCGCATTGCATTCTTTATCCTATTGCCTATCGTATTTCTTACATTTACAGCTGCAGGTTATGGTGCCTTTCTATACAAAAAAGCAGAAACGATTTTTACCGGATCTTACATGGACGATGGCCGCAAAAAATCAGATTTACGGGACGCGAAAGTCCATCCAATTAAAGATAATATTTCCATTTTATTTATTGGAATTGATGAAAGCGATGTACGCACGAAGGAAGATAAGTCGCGCTCAGATGCTTTAATGCTGGCTACATTAAATGTAAAAGATAAATCCATTAAATTACTTAGCATTCCACGTGATTCATACGTATACATTCCAAAAGTCGGCTACAAAACAAAGATCAACCATGCCCATGCTTATGGCGGGCCAAAAGCTACCATCGATACAGTAGAAGAATTACTAGATGTACCCGTTGACTACTATGTTCGCATGAACTTTTATGCCTTTATGGATGTAGTCGACGCATTAGATGGCATTAAATTTAATGTTCCGTATAAATTGTCAGAAAAGGATTCTAATGACAAGCATAATGCAATCCAGCTTGAGCCTGGTCTCCAGGAATTGAACGGAGAAGAGGCGCTCGCTTTGGCACGTACGCGACATTATGACAGTGATATTGAACGCGGCAAGCGTCAGCAACAGCTATTGCGAGCCGTTGTTAAAAAAGCCACTTCTTTTAACTCGATTACGAAATACGATGAAATTCTGGAAGCAGTCGGCTCTAACATGACAACAAACATGACATTTGGTGAAATGAAGGCCCTCATTAATTATGGAAAATCAGGAGACATCGATTTTGAATCCCTTACTTTAAAAGGGACAGATGACAAAATGTCGAATGGTGCTTATATTTACCGTCTCGACGACGAAGAGCTTGAAGTCGTTAAACGCAAACTTGCCCGTCATCTTGGGCTTGATTAAGAAAAAGATCCATCCCTGTTGCTTTAAAGCAACGGGAATGGATCTTTTTTATTTATTTAATTCTTTTTGACACGAACGCGCATAAAGTTGAGCAGCGGTTTGTAGTTAGAGCTGACAAGACCGATGCTTTCAACGAATAACTCAATGGCAATCATGATAACCGCCATCATAATAAAAGCTCCCCAAATGGTTGCCATGGAGAAAATGACAGCCGCTAAGCCGAACATAGAAGCAATCGCATAGATGATAACAACGACCTGCTTGTGAGTATATCCCATCCTCAGCAAGCAGTGATGAAGATGCGATTTGTCCGGAGCCGATAAAGGCTGTTTGTTCACTTTTCTTCTAATAATCGCAAAAAATGTATCAGAAATCGGTACACCGAGAATAATAATTGGGATAATTAGTGAAATAACGGTAATATTTTTAAAACCAAGCAAGGAAAGGACGGCAATAATGTAACCAAGAAACAAGGCGCCTGTGTCTCCCATAAAGATTTTAGCCGGGTGAAAGTTGTAACGTAAAAAGCCGAGCGTGCTTCCTAAAACGAGCAAAGCTACACTCATTACGTACACATCACCTTTCATAAAAGCCATCAGGCTGATCGTCAAGAGCGCAATCGACGAAACCCCCGCTGCTAGCCCATCTAATCCGTCGATTAAATTAATGGCATTGGTAATCCCAACAATCCAAAGAATGGTTAACGGTACACTAAGAAATCCAAACTCCATTTCGCCGCCAAACGGCAAAGTAATGAACTCCATTTTCACTCCACCGTATAACACAACGACTAGAGCAGCAAGCAGCTGGCCTCCAAGTTTTGCTTTTGCCGATAGCTCAAATCGATCATCTAACATGCCGGTCACTATAATAATGAAGCCTCCCACTACGATCGCAAAATTAAATGGCGACTGTGGTTTCAGCAAAAACAAACCAATCATAAAGCTAATGAATATCGCTAGCCCACCCATACGAGGCATAATCTTTTCATGGACCTTCCGGTGGTTGGGCTTATCCACTGCCCCAACAGCTATTGCCATCTTTTTAACGAGCGGAGTGATCACAAGCGATAATAAAATACAGATCACAAAGACAAGGGAAACCATGAAGTACCTCCTTCAGCTATATACAAACACGTTTTACATTGTAGGTTCAATAAAAATTGGCGGTGATTAAATAAATATTACCCGCTTATTTTATGTTCTCTCATAAATTCATTTCCCTTCAACATTATAATGGCAATTTAAAATAACTTCCATAAAAAACAAGCAAAAATTCACTAATCCAACGCGCAAATGAGGACTATTCTTGCCCGCCAAGCTAGCTGAAAACGTTCATTTTTCAAGATGTGGAAGCAGGCAAGCAGCAAAGAAAGCAAGCGTTAATCTGCAGCCTGTAATTTTTCTTTTTCCTGCTTTTAAGATTTTTTAAACGTCTTTGTTTTTGGATTTTAATAGAAAAATTGTTTTGTTTTTACAACGTTTTAGATATATTAGTCATTCCCCTCTACTTTTGGTAAAATAGAATAATGATTCATGGTCCCAAACTCACATAATTGAAAATTCTCCAAGGGAGCGTACAGATAGATGATTTCGTTTTTTAAAAAGCTGAGTGACTCGAACGATCAGCGATTAAAGAAATATTACAAAATAGTGGAAAAGATCAATGCCCTCGAACCTAGTTTTGAAAAGCTTTCCGATGAAGAATTAGCCCATATGACCGTTGTCTTCAAAGAAAGACTGGCAAATGGCGAAACAGTTGATGACATTAAAGCTGAAGCTTTTGCTATTGTCCGTGAAGCGTCTAAACGCGTGCTCGGCATGCGTCACTATGATGTTCAATTAATTGGCGGCATGGTATTAACAGAAGCGAATATTGCCGAAATGGCAACCGGAGAAGGAAAAACGCTTGTTGCTTCTTTGCCAAGCTATTTGCGCGCCTTGGAAGGAAAAGGCGTACATGTCATTACGGTAAATGATTATTTGGCAAGCCGTGACCGGGAGACTATCGGTCCACTTCACGAATTCTTGGGTCTGTCAGTCGGGCTTAATTTGCCGATGATGGATCCAACTGAAAAACAAAAGGCTTACCAGGCCGACATCACATATGGTGTCGGGACAGAATTCGGCTTTGATTATTTGCGCGACAATATGGTATGGCATCCTTCGCAGCGTGTGCAGCGCCCGTATCATTTTGCTATTATCGATGAAGTCGACAGCGTCTTAATTGATGAAGCCAAAACGCCTTTAATTATCGCTGGCAAAATGCCCGCAAGCGCTGACCTTCACGTCATTGGTTCGCGCGTCGCTAGCCGCTTCGTCAGGGATGAAGATTATCATCTTGATGACGAGACAAAAGCTGTCAGCTTAACAGAACAAGGGATCGAAAAAGTTGAAAAAGCATTTGGCATCGACAATTTATATGAGCTAGAGCACCAAACCTTGTACCATTACATGATTCAAGCAGTGCGTGCCCACGTCATGTTTGAACGCGATGTGGATTACATCGTAAAAGACGGAAAGATTTTGCTCGTTGATATGTTCACTGGCCGGACAATGGAAGGAAGGACATTAAGCGATGGGCTTCATCAAGCTCTTGAAGCAAAAGAAGGCTTAGAAATTACAGATGAGAATAAAACACAAGCCTCCATTACAATTCAGAACTATTTCCGGATGTATCCTCATCTCTCCGGCATGACTGGTACGGCCAAAACAGAGGAAAAAGAATTCCAGCAAGTCTATAACATGCAAGTCATTCAAATTCCGACGAACCGTCCTAAGCAACGGATCGATATGCCGGATAATATTTATGCAACCGAAGAGGCAAAATATAAAGCTGTCACAGCTGAAGTAATAAAGCGGCACGCTAACGGTCAGCCGATCCTTGTCGGTACGACTTCTATCCTTCAGTCTGAAAAAGTAGCTGAATATTTCAAAGAAGCCGGCTTATCCTTTGAGCTGCTTAACGCCAAAAGCGTCGAGCAGGAAGTTGAATTAATCTCAAGATCCGGTCAGAAAAATCACATTACAATTGCAACCAACATGGCAGGCCGCGGTACAGATATTCTCTTAGGGGAAGGAGTCGCCGAACTTGGCGGACTTTTTGTACTAGGAACGGAACGTCATGAAAGCCGTCGGATTGATAATCAGCTTAAAGGGCGCTCTGGCCGTCAGGGTGATCTAGGAGCGAGCCAATTCTTTATTTCACTTGAAGACACCATGTTCCGCCGTTTTGCAAAAGAAGAGTTAGAAAAGCTTGAGAAAAAGCTGCAAACAGATGAGAATGGCCTTGTTCTCAATAAAAAAATGTCTGAGTTTGTAGATCGTGTACAGCGCATTGTGGAAGGAGCAAACTTCTCTATGCGTGAATATAATTTAAAACTCGATGACGTTATTAATGAGCAGCGTGGTATTATCTTCGGCTTGCGCAATAAAGCAGTTGACTTAGACGAGCACTTTGACCGTTTCCTTTCTATCATGAAGGAAGCTGTTCAAGACGAAATAAGCCGGCTGTGCCCAGAGGACGAGCCTTCAGATGAATGGCAGGTAGATCAGCTTGCCGGTAATCTTAGTGCTTTGTTAGGCAGCCATCCCGTTCAGCTGCCTGAGGAAGTAATAAGCAGAAAAGAAATTGGGGAAATCGCGGAACAGGCTGTATCGGCCTATGTTGAACAGTTAACTGCAGCATACGAACCAGAATGGGATCAGTACATTAAGCGGATCATCCTTTCTACGATCGACCGTCTTTGGGTCGAACATTTGGAGAATATGACGCGTTTAAAAGAAGGCATTGGCCTTCGCTACTACCAACAGGAAGACCCAATGAGAATTTACGCACGTGAAGGCCTTCAAATCTTTACAGACATGCATCACCAGCTCCAAAAAGAGATCGCTATTCAATTCGGCCATCTCGTTAAGGACTTAAATCATAAGGAGTTGCCATAACTATGTTTTCATTTTTTAAAAAGAAAAAAAGTGATTCAGATAACTTGAAAAATGATGGACGCGAAAGCGCGATCGCTTCTAGTGAACTAACAGATAGTGCAACAGCAGAATCAGCTGAAGAAGTAGAAACGGAACTTTCGCTTCATCCAGCATCCAATGTACCGAAAGAGCAAATGTACGTTCTGCGCTTTTTGAACAATGAGCTCCCTCCCCTAAAAGCGAACCAGCTGTCGTTATCTGGTATTGAGTGGGATGAACAGCTAGCAGGCTTAGCCGTTTCCGCCTTTGTGCGTAATTCGGTAGACAAAGGAATTAAACTTGGCGATGTGCCGCTTTTATTACTCAACGAGAAAAATGAAGTAAAAGCAAGACATGACTTTAACTTAGCTGAAGTAGGTGAAATCCCAGCTAAAAGCAGCCGTCCATGGACATTTATCTTTCCAGCCTCTTCAGTCAATCAGCAAGTGGCGCTTGAAAAAGAAAACTGGACATTGGCATTTGACTTAACTTCAAAAGAACATAAACTGGACTTAGCCGATTCTTGGGAAGAGGCGTTGCCGGAAGAAGAAAAAGAAAAGCTGCAGCAAATTGTTCAGCAGCTCGGTGCTCCTGGGAAAGATGAATTGAATTTTACTGGGTTGCAAGCGAAGCTGGCGGAGGACAGCAAATTTCATGTTACGGTTCTTATTCGCAATGGCTATAATCGTCTGATTAACATTGAACAGCTGCCGCTGCAAGTATTGGACAGCCAAAAACAAGTGATCGCCGAAGGGCAGTTCAACTTGGGCAGCTTGGAGATTCAACCAAATACAACGAAGCCTTGGTCTTTTATTTTTCCAAAAGAACTAGTAAAAAATGAAACTCCTGATCTTTCAAGCTGGAGTGTACAAGTAAAAAACAATTAATTGATTCATGTTAAAGCTGCCACTACCATCGGCAGCTTTCTTTTATACACGGGAATAATTAGGTTGTGCGCAAGAACAAGGAATACCTTCCTTATGACAGCATCATTTACATAACGATTGTACAAAGTTCCCCCTTAAAGAAGCGTGTTGTTTTTTCAATCGTTAATCGCAGCTACAATCAACAACCAAGTTATAAAAGAGCTTAATAAAAAAAGAAAAAAGCATCTGCTCATCAAGAGCAGATGCTTTCAGGCCATCCAACCGTTGCCACTTTATTATTTTCAAATTACAAAACAGAAAACTATACTTTTATTGTACCATGTCT
Source organism: Pseudobacillus wudalianchiensis (assembly GCF_001685015.1). GTDB lineage: Bacteria > Bacillota > Bacilli > Bacillales > Domibacillaceae > Pseudobacillus > Pseudobacillus wudalianchiensis. The sequence continues at coordinate 372,475 of NZ_MAYT01000012.1, read as the reverse complement.
CCACATTTCTACAAGAAATATTTTCATTTAATGGATATATTATCTGAAAGAAAAACTGTTTATGCTCTATCCTTGCTAGCGGAAGGACTTGTTTTCTATTTCACACGGCTTAGAAATGCAGTGAGCATCTCTCGCATTACTTAATAAAATCTCTTAAAGCTGTCAAACCGCTGTTTAAAATAGGCGTTGTCTAAGCTTGTGATCGTAATGCCCTGCGAGGAGCTCGCCTGGATAAATTGGTTGCCCCCAATGTATATTCCCATATGAGAGATACCCTGTTTGTACGTGTTTACAAAGAAAACAAGATCACCTGCTTGCGGCTTGTCCACGTAGTAAGAGCGGCTATAGTAGCCATCCGTATTCGTTCGGGGAATATTTTTTCCAGCTTTATTAAAAACATAGTAAATAAAACCGCTGCAATCAAAGCCTGAAGGTTGAGCGCCTCCCCACACATACGGAATACCGAGATGTTTTTTCGACTCTGCGATTAAGGCAGCAACCGAAAAAGGAGCATTAGAGAATTCCGGTTGGCTTGACGGTGACTGTCCAGCACTTGTTTCTCCACCTGTAACTTTCAGTTTCTGTCCGACGAATATAGAATCTGATGTTAAGTTATTCAGCCGCTTCAGCTCAGCCAAGCTCATATTGTATCTTTTGGCAATCAAGCTTAACGAGTCGCCGCTTTTCACTGTATACGTTCCTGTTGCAGAAGGATTTGTTACGGGCGAAGACGGCTTTGGTGTTGTTGGTGCCGGTGCAGGAGGCGCTGGTTGACCGCTTATTTTTAATTTTTGACCGACGAAGATAGCATCTGACGTTAAGTTATTGAGTTGTTTTAGCTCCGTTAAGCTCATTTGATATTTTTGGGCAATCCGGCTTAGCGAATCGCCGCTTTGTACTGTGTACACCCCGGATGCAGCCGGCTTCGTTACGGGCGAAGACGGCTTTGGCGCTGCCGGTGCAGGAGCTGGCTGCTTAGCCTGTCCACTTACTTTTAACGATTGGCCGACAAAGATTGTGTCAGCTATTAGATGATTCAGCTGCTTCAATTCAGCTAGACTCATTTGATACTTTTTAGCGATCGCACTAAGTGAATCGCCGCTCTTTACTGTGTAAGCTCCTGATGAAGAAGGCCTTGTCACAGTTGGAGACGGTTTTGGAGGTTGCGGCGCTACAGCAGCCGGCTTTCCATTTACCTTTAATTTTTGGCCTGCGTAAATAAAATGAGACGTCAGCCCGTTTAATTTTTGCAACTCGGCAACAGTCATACTATGTGCTTTTGCAATGGCACTAAGCGAATCACCGCTCTTTATCGTATACGTGCTGACTGAAGCCATTTTAACGCTTACGGCTGATGGTTCTCTTCCCGGAGCTGCCGGACTGCTTATCTTTAGCTCTTGTCCAGCATAAATGACATTATCTTTTAATCCATTTAATTCCCGCAATTGAGCATCATCCATTTGATATGCTTTTGCGATAGCCCCCAATGTGTCGCCACTGTGAACGATATAGATTCCTGTGGCTGACGTTTGCCTTGCAGGTGCCTCTACTGCAGGCTTGGCTGCTCTCGTATGGGACTCAGCCTCAGGGAGCGGCCGCTGAACAGCAGCTGACTGGCCGGCCGCTGGTTTTGCATATACTTTTAGCTCCTGTCCAACATAAATCGTTTGATCTCCGAGATGATTCAGGCTTGCTAATTCAGTTTCTTTCATTTGATAAAGCTTTGCAATCGAGTAAACTGTTTCTCCAGCTTGAACAGTATGTGTTCTTTCTGAAGTCGCTACAGTATTTCTGGAGACTTGCAACACCTGATTTTCCTGAAGCTGATCCTTTTCCAAATGGTTTAAGGCTTTGAGCGTATTAACATCCATTTCATATTGCTTAGCAATACTGGACAATGTTTCACCGGGTTTGACGACATGCTGTTCAGCTGCATGAACCATCGTGGCTGCCCCGGTGGAAAAAAAAGCAGCAGTTGATAGCGTAAATAGTTTTTTTCTCATCACAAACCCCTTATTACTAGATTGAATCCGTTTCAGGCTATTGACAAACACTCACTTTCTTCATTGCTCGTTTGTCTATAGCAGCCACTCCGCTCCTCACCAAGCTTCACCGTGGCTTAACAAACGCTTTCAATCAGCCTAGCAGCATGAACAATAAACTTTTATCTGCAGCCTGCAACGGACCATCCGTTTTCTCTTTTTATCGGTTATTTTTCATTTTTTTTAATTTCGACAGCTAGCTTTCTACATGTTACTTCTACAACAGGCAAAAATACCCTTCTTAAATATGAAAAAAGCCGCCGAAAAAACGAGAGTCTTCGTTTTTTCTGACGACTAGTTAGTTGTTTTAAGAGTTCATTTCTTTCCACTTAAGAAAGATTTGTTTGCTTATCCCAATAGCTGCCTTACTTCCCCCTGCTTCTTCTGCTCCTTCTACCATAAGGGCCATGATAAAGGCGGGGTTTTGCTGATCATACGCCACAAAAAGCCCATTTTCTTTTCCGGTTGTGCCTTGTTCCATTTTTATTTCAGCTGTGCCGGTCTTGCCGGCAATTGCAAAGCCCGGTAAATCGGCTTCTTTAGCCGTTCCTTTTTGGACAACAAGCCGCAGATCTTGCTTTAACAAATCAGCTGACTCTTTGGAAAGAAGGTCTTTTTTCCACACTTCTGGTTTTGCTTCCGCATAAAGCTGAGGCTTCATGATTACGCCATCATTGACAATTGCATTATAAGTGGAGGCAAGATGCAGCATGCTTGTTAGCACTTCTCCTTGGCCATACCCTGTATCGCCGAGCAAAATTTCTTTATCTAGCGTCCCGCTATTAGAGATCTGCGATGCCCGTATCGGATAGGCAAACGGGAATTTTTCTCCCAAGCCAAATGAACGAAGTCCGTTTGTCATGTTGTCTTTCCCCGCTTCAATGGCGGTTTGTGCAAAATAAATATTATCAGAGTAGATAAAAGCCTTTTGGAGATTTACCGGTTCACCTGGATCTTTCACCCTTGTGACGGAATAGCTGCCCCACGAAGCATCCTTTTGCCACTTCAGCCCTTTAATCGGCCGTTCTTTTGCCGGATCAAGCGTGCCTGCTTTTAACGCAATGGCTGCTGTAATTGGTTTAATGGATGAGCCAGGTGCATAAGTAGCGGCGAAACGGTTTAAAAGCGGTTTAGCTGGATTATTTTCAAGCTGCTGATAACGACTGCTTGATACACCGAGAACAAACTCGTTCGGATCGAAGGCTGGAGAGCTTGCTAATGCCAATACTTCACCGGTTTTTGGATTAACAGCCGCCGCAGTTCCAGGCTTTCCTTTAAATTGCTCATACATCATCTTTTGCAGTTCAGCATCCACGGCCACTTTTATGTCTTTCCCGTTTTTCGGAGCCTTTTCTGCAACCGTTATCGGCTCACCCTTCTCTTTTTCAATGTAAATTTTTTTGCCGTCTTGTGCCCGAAGCTGATCTTCCAATAATTGCTCTAATCCCCGTTTTCCTACTTTATCTTGTGCACTATATCCTTTTGACTTTAGCTTCTTGAGTTCTTCGCTGTTAATGTCGCCAATATAGCCGGTTAGATGTCCAAGCGCTTCTTTATATGGATATTGGCGCATTGTTATTTCTTCTGCCGCCGCTCCTGGTATCGCCCGCAGCTGTTGCAGCTTTTGTTCCTCATAGGCGGATAATTCTTTTAACGGGACAAAATAGCCCGGCTGTACCCAGCTTTGCTGCAGCTGCTTGTCAATAAATTCCGTTGTCACACCGAGCAAGCTAGCTAATTTGCTTTTAGCCGCCGAATTATCATCTATTTCGCCAGCTTGGACTCCGACTGAGTAACCATGGCCGTTAACAGCTAGTGAGTTGCCATTGCGGTCAAAAATTTGGCCGCGGCTGCCTTTCGTTGTCTTGATTCGAATCTTATCGCCTGCCTCCATTTGAGGAAAGATATAAGAAGCGTCCCAATCAATAAACCAAGCCTCTTTCTTATCTACTTCTTCCTTTTTCAAGACGGCCTTCTTTTCAAACGAAACAGGTCCTGCACTTGTATCCATTTTTACTTTGATCGGAAGAACCGCTTTGTCCCCTTTCCAATCTTTTTCTTCTTTCGCAAGTGAGGTTACTTTTATATTTTTTACTCCTAAACTTTTATAAATCGTTTCATAGCGGTCTACATAATCCTTTTCTTTCACTTGTTTTTTGCTAGAAGGAGCGACATAGCTTTTATACATCTCTGCAAACTTTTCATCGTTCCAAAGCTTTGTATACTCGCTTAGCCGTTCTTCCGGTGAAGCTAGTTTGTTACAGCCGGCTAGACTGAAAAGCAGTACGAGCAGGCCGGTTAAAAACAAATATTTCTTCATCCTTTCACCCCCGGATTTACATTCAGCGGATCTTTCACTGCCTCTTCTCTTTATTATAACAAACATCGCATCAGACAAAGTTTATTTTAGAGGTTCTCGTTCACTAGCAGCTGCGGAAGGAGACAAGCTTCTTCTAAGTTTATTGGTAAACTTTATTCTCTAACTATCAGGCTAGTTGAAAACGGGTGTCTTTCAAGGCGCAGACAGGTGAGCAACGAAGAAAGCGAACGTTTGCCAACAGCCTGAACGCCAGACACTTAAGTGCCTGGCGTTGTTTGTTTTGCGTGAGAGACATAGCTGTGCAGCACCATGCCAATCACGATTAAAATCATCCCGATCATCGAAATCGGGGCTGGTAAAGGGGCAGCGAGCAATACCATTTCTCCGATTACCGCAAATAACACTTCCAATGATTGCGTTGCTTCTACTGCTCCTAGCTTACTCATGTTGCCTCTGACAAGGTCAGTCGCTGCAAAAAACAAGACCGTTGCAAACACGCCCGAAAAGAGGGCTACAAGACCTGATTGGACGACTTGGCTTTTACTCGGCCATCCATCTGTGTAGACAGCAATACCTGATAAAATGAGCCAAAAAGGCAAACTCGCCAGTGTCATTCCAAGTACACGCTGATAAGCATCAAGACGGTTAGAGCAAACATCCATCATTTTACGATTGCCGAGCGGATAAGCAAAGGATGCAATAACAATTGGCACAATACATAGTAAAACAGCCTGCAATGACAGCTGACGCGCCTGTTCCGCCTGCATAAGAGCGACACCAGCCAATATAATAAGTGACATGGCAAGGCCTCTGTATGGGATTTTCCCTCTTACTCTTTTCGGACCGCTTGGCGTTTGAATCGTTATGTAAAAAAGCGGTACTAGGAGTGAGCCGGAAATAATGGTCACTTGCCATGTGCCTGCAATAAGCCATCCAGGTCCGTAAGCGGCTGCAAAACAAAGCGGTGCATAAAATAAACCAAACCCTATAATGCTCCAGAGCAGCCAGGCAGAAGGGCTTCTTCTCATTTCAGCAAATAGCGAACCAAAGCCTTTTCTCCAGCCGACAATGATGGCAAGCAACGGCACCATAAACAAATAGCGCAGGGAAGCACTCCACATCCAATTGCCTCCCTCCGCCTCCATCAGTCGATTTAACACAAATGTAAAAGCAAAGAAAAAAGCAGAAAGTACACCTAACACAATTGGTCTCATCCAAAATCCCCCAATGACAATCAAACCTTCCTGCCCTCACTATAACGTATCTTTAAATTTGCACGCAATGAAAAATTTTCAGAAAGTGAACGGCTTAGCGCTTTACAGCAATGAGGGACTGACCCCTAGTGCTATAAAGCGCTGGGGCCAGTCCCTCTGTTTTCATTATGCCCAGTAGGCGAGTGAGCGTTTTTTCATCATTTCGCGATTTTGTTCTGTCGTTTTAGTGAGGACTTGTTCTGTTGCCATGTCAACGATGACACCATATCGGCGGATCAGGTCTAATTGATCGATTTCACCGCTGCGATATTTAGCGATAACACTGTCCATATCTTCTTCGAGCCAACCGGCACGCGAATCGCGAATAAATTGTCTTTCTGCTTTTGTTGCTTCCTCATCAATTTCAAATAAATCAATCTCTCTATCAATCTCGCGAATGACGACACCATAGTCTTTTTTCGCACGTTCAATCGAAACATATTCATCAATAACATCCTCGAGCACCGCTTTTGGATCACGCTCGAGCGGATCACCAAGTCCGCCTCCGCCTGCCGATGGTCTTGTGAACGTATCACCTTTTTTCAATTTAATGTTCGAGAAAATGGCACCTAAAAATTTTCCATCTTCTGTATCTTTATTTAACCAAGCACCATGCGGAGTAGACGGAAGCCCGCCAAAGATTCCCCATGTTACAGAACGGGAGCGGTCACAGCAATAAGACATCACGGTGTCATTTGCATCTGTTAGAATCCCGCCTTTTTCGACCCCACAGCCGCCGCGGAATTGTCCCGGACCTGCCGAATCTGTTACGATTTCATGTTTCGTTGTAATAACCGGAGAGAGACGCTCCTGTCCTTCACACGGCTGAATGCTCAGACCTACGCCAAATACTGGAGATAATGCGTTTGCTCCGTCACGCTTATCACGGCCGCCATGTCCGCCTGCCATCCAGTCGTACCACATGAAGTAATTGTCATAGCCTTGACGCTTATCCCAGCCGCCAATCAATAAATACTCTAAGTTGAACGAGCAGGCAAGGGCGCGCTCTGGCATAACGTGAGACCAAAGTTCAAAGCAGGCATTCATAATTTTTTCATAAGCACCGGAACAGAAACCAGTTACAGCCACTGGCCATGCCGCATTAACAACTGAATTTTCCGGCAAGTCCACATGCACGACACGATAGAAGCCGGAGTTTAACGGAATATCCGGGAAAAAGGTTTTCGTACCGGCATAAGCAGCAGACAGCGAAGAACCAAATGCTGAGTTCAAGAAACAGCCGATATAGTCATGGGAACCAGCTAAGTCGTAAAAGATCTCATCACCTTTAATGGTCATTTTCACTTTAATTGGGATGAGTCCATCACCTGCTTCAGGATCCATGTCAATATAATCCGTTGTCTCCCACTCCCCGTCTGGAAGAGCAGCTACTTTCGCCCGCGCCAGGCGTTCTACGTAATCCTGCACCTCCGCAAAAGCGGTTAAAATGGTATCTAATCCGTATTTTTCAACAAGAGCCAACAGCTGTGTCTCACCTGTTTTTGTCGCTTCTGTCTGAGAGCGCAAGTCGCCGAGACGCTCTTCTGGCAGCCGCATGTTGGAAACAAGCACGTTCGCTACATCGTGCAAATATTCGCCCTTTCTCCAAATACGCAGCGGAGGAATTCTTACCCCTTCTCCGTAATGGTCTTTTGACGTAATATCAAAAGAGCCCGGCACAGAACCGCCCATATCTGCCCAGTGACCGTTCAGCTGCATGAAAGCAATCAGCTTATCTTCATAAAATACCGGACGAATGACACGTGTATCGTTAAAGTGTGTACCGCCGCGATACGGGTCATTGACGATAAAAACGTCTCCCGGATGAATATCATCGCCGAAATCCTCGATAACAGCTTTTGCTGTTAAATGCAGTGTGCCGACGTGAACAGAAATATCTTGCGTTCCCTGCATCACTGTATTTCCTTCTGCATCACATAAAGCGGCACTAAAATCACGGTTATAAATAACGAAGGAATAACAAGTTCTTAATACTTGCTCAGACATTTGGTCAACTAAGTTGACAAAACCATTTTTTAAAACCTCAAATGTAACAGGATCTAATTGGCTTTCAAATACTTTGCTCATACTCCCACCCCTTTAGTTAGCTAATGTTGGTACTGTTTCGTCTGTTTGATTTTGACTTTTTTCTTTGTTTTTTGTGAAGGACATAATGATGTTGCGGTATTCATCTACTTTTACTGTGCAATACGGAGGCACAACAACCGTTGAATCAAGCTGATCAATAATAGCTGGACCAGAGAACTCAGATAGAACAGGAATTTTCACCCGGTCGTAAACAGCCGTTTCAATAAAGCCGTCCGCTTCTTCAAAATACACTTCACGTGTTTCTTTTAATGCTTCTTCTAACGTTCCTGATGGTTCTTCTTTATTAAATTCTGGTTTATTTACTGTACCAATCGCTTCTACACGCAAGCCGTAAATTTCAATACCTGTTTCCTCGTCTCTGAACGCGAATTCACGTTCATGCTCTTGATGGAAACGTTCAACTGCATTTTCAAGTGATTGCAGCGGTCGATCCACCGTGACAGACAATGTTCTCCACTGGCCTACATAGCGCATATCAACGTAGCGGATTAAATTCATGTTTTCTGGCGCGATGCCTTCTTCTTCAAGCAAGCGGATGGCCTCTTTTTCCATCTCAATAAACTCTTTTTCCACGTCATCCTTTTCAATTTCTGCCACGTTCGCCAAATATGTTTTCGTTACATCATGACGAACATCCACGAGTAAACAGCCCATTGCTGCTGCTACGCCCGGATGAGCCGGCACGATAACGTTTGGTATTTCCATCTCTTTCGCCAATTCCGCTCCGTGAAGAGCACCCGCACCACCGAAGGCAACAAGAGCAAAATCACGCGGATCATAACCGCGGCGCACAGAAATTAAGCGAAGCGCGTCACACATATTAGCATTAGCCACTTTAATAATGGCATCGGCTGCTTCATACACGCTATAGCCCAATTTCGAAGCGACCGTCTTCTCAATCGCTTTAACAGCCGCTTCTTTATCTAATGTCATTTGGCCATCAAGAAGTTTCGTTCCTAACCGGCCAAGCACGACGTTTGCATCTGAGTTTGTCGGCTCCGTTCCGCCTCGTTGATAACAAGCGGGTCCAGGTACAGCACCAGCACTTTGCGGACCATTACGTAAAGAGCCGCCTTCATCGATCCATGATAAGCTTCCGCCGCCAGCCCCGATCGTTAAAATTTCAATGCTTGGGAAGCCAATTGGATAGCCGTATTCAATGTACCAATCTTTCGTTACACGCAAATCGTTATCATACATTAAAGAAATGTCTGTACTTGTTCCGCCCATATCCAGCCCGATGGCATTTTTGAAGCCACACATGTTGGCGATATGTTTACTTGCGATGGCTCCTGCTGCAATTCCGGAGCTTGCCAGGCGGGCTGCATAGCGGGGAACCGTTTCAGATGTCATCACGCCGCCGCCAGAGTGAAGAACAAGAATGTCACCTTTGTAACCAATTCCCTTCATTTCCTCTTCCAGCACTTTAATATACTTACTAATAGTCGGACCAAGAACTGCATTCACAATTGTTGTACTCATCCGCTCATGTTCGAAGATTTCCGGCAATGTTTCAGAAGACGTACAAATGTATACTTCCGGCATCTCTTCTTGTAAAATATCTTTTACGCGTTTTTCATTGTCACCGTTTACATAAGCATTCATAAAACAGATCGCAATAGATTCTACTTGGCGTCTTTTTAATACCCTTGCCAGTTCACGCACTTCTGCTTCATTTACCTCTGTCATAATGTTTCCAGCGAAATCTACCCGCTCTGTTACCTCAAAACGATCACGGCGTTTAATATAAGGCTCTGCTACATCGTTATAAGCATCCCACAGATCAAGCTTCGTCCCGCGGCGGATTTCCGTTACGTCTCGGAAGCCTTTCGTCGTCACAAGTGCAGCTTTTGGTAATTTTCTTTCAATCAGCGCGTTTGTTCCAACTGTTGTACCATGAGAGAACATCGCGATTTGATCACCTGTCAGCTTTGCTTTAGCGATTCCATCCATCATTCCCTTTTCCGGATTAGACGGTGTAGAAGACGTCTTCGTTACGTGGATTTTTCCTGTTTTTTCATCAAATATGAACACATCCGTAAATGTTCCTCCAACATCAACAGCTACATGGTATTTACTCACTTCATCGCCCCCATTGTTTATTAATAAAATGAATGATTCATTTATAAAAATGTTTCTCTGCTGCCTTTTTAGTGCTTTTGGGCACCACCTCCCAAAATGAGTATTGAGACTGAATATTCTGAACTAACTTTCAATAGCAAGCGCTGAATTACGCTTGCTGAACGGTCATTTTTACTTTTTCAATGAGCTGTTCTTTTTCACGGCGCAGCTGGAAGGCCTGCTCAACCGTCACCGCATGAAAGCGGACCACAGAGTGCGGCTTCGCCTGTGAGAGCACACTAAGGTCTGGGCTAATCACGGTGCCTGTTGTCACAAAGCCGCCGCCGCCCGTGCCATCATTCAGTAAAATGATGAGCTCTTCCTCGTTCGGCACAATGACACCGCCAATAGGATAAGGAATATCAACAATGTTGCCCGGACTGTTTCCAGATCCAAATGGGGCAGCCTCTTTTTTATAACGGACACGCCCTCCGTACAGCCGATAAGCTACCCTGTTGGACTGTGTATGAATAGTCCATTCTTGATTGAGCAGCCCCGTTAGCCCCTCGTCACTGATTCTTTCACTGGCAATGCCTAAGACGAGATGAAGATCAAGCTGCCGATTGAAAACAGGCTTGATTTCATTCGGTATGCTTTTTCCAACTTGTCGAAGAACGCCCGGAAGCGGTTCATTAAGCGGAAGCTGATCACCCTTTAACAGCTTTCGGCCTAGCACGCCGGGAAAGCCGCTGGCAAAGCAGGCAGAACGGCTGCCTAAAATTTCCGGTGTGGCGAGCCCTCCGGAGACAGTAAGGTAAGTAAAGATCCCATCGTAAATCTTCCCCACCATCAGCACATCTCCCGGTGATACAGCTATGGGCTGCCAAAGCGGGATCACTTCCCCGTTCAATTTCACTTCTGCTGACGCCCCCGTTAGGGCAATGACGGTCTTTTTTTGAAATTCAATGACCGGACCCGTTAACATCATTTCCAAACCAGCATAGTCAGGCGGATTGCCAAGGAGGGTATTTCCTAGCAAAAAAGAGTATTTATCTGCTGCTCCAGATGGAGGAACGCCCATATGGTAGTGGCCAAACCGGCCAGTATCTTGAATAGTTGTCTTTAATCCTGGTTCAAGTATGTTGAGCACGGTTTAAAATCCCTCCATCAGTTGAGAAATGTAGTGATCACCCTTTTCATCATATTGCTCTACGGAAAACTCAATGGCCTTCACCTTGTATTCATATGTACGCTTTTCTACCTCTTCGCGGATATTATAATATTCCGCCTCTGTTATCGGTCGGTATTTCCATAAATCTCCCGGCTTGGCGAGAAAAAATGAATCCCGGAAGAGAGATAGATTTTGTCCCGGATCGTAGACAGGAACAGCCGAGATTCCAATCAGCTGATAGCTGCCGGTTGATTCCGTCGGATACACGACTGTGAAAGCGCCGCCGATTCCTAGCGCCTCCCCTGGTGTGTAGGACCGCGGACTTGGATATTTTGGTGCTTGAATGATTTTATTTTGCGGCACGCCAAGCGGAAATCCCCACGCTGTCCCTGGCTTGAAGCCAAGTGATGTAATAAAATAAGGCGGTGATGAGTGGGCCGCTATAAAAGCATCCGCCTCCGTGAATCCATTCGCTCTCATAACATGTATAAAGTCATCCCCACCTGCTTCTGGCTGAAGATGCTGGTATCTTTCAATCGTATTTTTTGTAATTTTGTCGTTGTACCAAACCGGAATTTCAATAATCCGGCTGCTAAAATGCAATTCTGAGCGATGACTTTTTTGCTGGTCAATTTCCTGCAAATAATCCAGCAAATGATGGGGAGAGATCGCCGTTGGATCATAACGGATTAAATAGGATGCATTGCTCGGATAAACTTCAATCATGCCAGGGATATTGCGCTTCCTTAATTCATTCGTGATGGAAATGGACTTAAAGTTACTCTCGATTCTCATTTCTGTTGAAATTTCTGCGTAGATGTACTCATCTCCACAAAAGTCAAATTTAGTTTCCGGAAAAATTAGCATGTTGTTTTCTCCTTCATTTGGATGCCTTCTTCATTCTCCGGCTGACTGTCGAGGCGCTGACTCCCAGTGCATCTGACGCCTTGGCCGCTGTTTTATATTTGCCGAGAGCCAGTCGTATCAACTGGTCTTCCACTTCCTGAACCGCTTCCTTCAGCGGCATAATTCCCCGGACAGTTAAGTGACCCGGCTCTTCCGACTCACTGTCCCAGACAGCCCGAAATACATCATCCCCAGAGATCACTTCCTGTTTTCCGATTACGACAAGCCTTTCCATCACATTTTGCAATTCCCGAATGTTCCCCGGCCACTGATAGCTTTCCAACAACTGCAATCCCTCCCTCGACAGCCTTTTTTCCTTATTGTAGGTTTCATTTAATTTTTCTAGGAAAGAAAGAGCGAGTGGAGCAATATCCTCTTTTCTTCTTCTTAACGGTGGGATTTGAAGCGGAACAACGTGCAGCCGATAAAATAAATCTTCCCGGAATGTTTGGGCTGCGACCATTTTTCTTAAGCTTCTATTTGTTGCCGCTAAAACACGCACATCCACTTTAATAGGCACAAGACCGCCGACGCGGACAACCTCGCGTTCCTGTAAGACCCGCAGAAGCTTTACTTGCATATGGAGTGGGATCTCGGAAATTTCATCAAGAAAAATTGTTCCGCCGTCTGCCGCTTCGAATAGCCCTTTCTTTTTTTCTACGGCACTTGTAAAGGCACCCTTTTCATGTCCAAACAATTCACTCTCCAAGAGATTCTCAGGGATCGCACCGCAATTGATCGTCACAAACGGTGCCTCCGCACGCCGGCTGTAAGAATGAATGTGACTAGCCACTACTTCTTTGCCCGCTCCGGATTCTCCGGTAATTAACACAGTTGATTCTGTTTCTGCTACTTCCTTTAGTTTTTTCACAAGCTCTGACATTTCCTGTGAACGATACACTAGCTTTTTCGTTAAATCTGGCACCAGCGAATGGTCGCTTTCTTCCTGTCTCCTCTCGGAAATTTCTTCTGTGCTGACATCACGAGAGAGAACAATGATTTTCTCCAATTTGCCTTTTTTCATGACCGGCGCTGCCGTCGATAGAATCTTTACATTCCCCCGGCTGCTTTGTGTTATGCTGATCCTCTGCTTTTCCTTTAAACAGAGATCCACAATGTTAGGCTCAAATAGACCTTTTGCTTCAAGCTCGTAAATGTTTTGCCCAATTAATTCACCCTTTGAATAGGGCTGCCAAAAGTTTTCGAGAAAAGCACCAGCTATATTGGAAATCTCCCCAGACGGTTGTATCGCCATAATCTGCTCATTAGAGGCTGCATAAATCGTTTGCAGCTCCTCCGTAAGCTCACGGACAAACTCCAATCCGCTTACTGCTTTTTCTAAATGCTCCTGCAGGTAAAATACATGAACGACTCCCTCTATTTGCCCCTCATGGTATACAGGTGAAAAGTGGCCTGTCATCTTTTTAAAATTAAAGGAACTGTCTACACCAAATTTCCTCTCTCCTGCCAGGATCTCTTCCAAATCCACATCGGCGGCAACGATTTTCCTATAATTTCTTCCTGCCAAGATGGAACGGGGCAATCCTAAAATCTGGCCGGCGGTCTCATTCATAAAATTTACTTCAAACTGCCGGTTTGTTGTGACAATACCGATTTCAGCACTGTTCAAGCTATGATTTAAAATCTCCAACTGCAGCTCAGCAAGCTGATTTTTTGCTTCTTGCATCGTGATATAGCCTACTATTTCTCTCTGTTCATTCATGCCAGCAACGATATGGCAGTTGTGGCAAAACTCCACCCAGCTCGTTTCACGAACAAGAAGCAGGTCTTTTTTATACTGAATCCGCTGATTCAATGACTCGGCTCCCTTTACTTGTTTCATCAAAGCGCCGAGCGTGAGATAACCAACAAGTTCCTCTTTTTCATAAACAAATGCCGTCTGGCTCTCTTCCCGGGTAAGCAAGCTGATAGCATCTTGTACCGTTGCTTCACTTGATACGCCGGGTGGCAAAGGCAATAAGATCTCCTGCCATTTCCATCTCATCATGACCAAACCCCTTTCCATCGCATCAACGGGAAAAGAACCTTTTATGTGTCAGTCAAACGACTGAAACGTATTTGAATACGTTTACATCTGCTTTTCTATAAGCAAGTATCGTGCCAAACAGAGACTAACACATAAATAAAACAAAAATTCTGAAAAGAAGGCTTCTTCTAATGCGATTTAGGCTCTCCTCTTTTTCCCCTTGTCTGCAACGCTATTCGACAGTTCTCCTGATAATCCCTTTTTCATTCTTGCAGAATTGCAAGTTAACTTGCAATTCTGCAAGAAGACTTTTCTATGATAAAGCAATAGACAACGATTTCTTTTTAACTCTTTTTACAAAAACAGAAAAGCTTTCAGAGCAAACACAATTTTGCTTCATATATAGAAAACTGTATAGAAGGAAAAGTAACTTATGCGGTCCCGAAACACTCTATTTAGACTCTATGAAAATAATCAAACAAACAGGTGAACAAACTTGCAAAAATGCATCCTGAGCATTTAGGAAACAGATTAACTCAGCCCCTTGTTCCCTTTACTGTGTATAGACGAAGCAGCTGCTCTGCAGTTTGGTTCAATTGACGGACAGCGGTCTCAGGGTTCATCGCTTGTTCAATCGTAAGACAGTCTGTCTGAATAGAGAAAATACCGTCGAAATATGGGTGGAGTGCCTCGATATCTTTTCCAAGTCTGCCGGCAAGAGCGATCACGGTTTTATCATGCAACTTTGCAAGTTTTGCTATGCCAACCGGTACTTTCCCAAGCAAGCTTTGTCCATCCAGGCTGCCTTCTCCCGTGATAACTAAGTCAGCCCACTTCATGTCCGCTTCCAGGCCGGTTAACTCTATCACCATTTGAATGCCCGATACGATTTCACCGCCAAGCGCTGCAGCTATAGCCCCGCCGAGCCCGCCGGCCGCTCCACTCCCTCTCGTCTCCTGCACGTCTATTCCGTACGCTTCTTGAAATAAACGAGCGAGCTTTTGCAACTTCTCATCAAGCTGCTGCACCTCGCGCTCATTTGCTCCCTTTTGTGGGGCAAACATATAGGCGGCTCCCTCTTGCCCATGGAATGGATTCAGGACATCACTCGCTGCAAGAAACCGTGTTTCTCGAACAGCTGGATGAACCTGCTCATCAGAAAGTGAATCTACACACAGCAGTGGATTGCCCGCTGTGCGGATTTCGTTTTTGTCACGATCATATAACCTCCAGCCAAGCGCCTGCAGCATCCCCAGACCGCCGTCATTTGTGGCACTGCCGCCAAGTGAGATGATGACTTGGCGGAACCCATCATCAAGTGCCGCTTTAATCTGTTCACCAAGCCCATATGTATTCGCCATCATCGGTGACCGTTCTTTCTCCGACAGCAGAATTAAACCACTGCTTTCTGCGCATTCTACCAAAGCTGCCGGCTTTCCCTCATAGTCAATCGCAAGGTAGGAAGCTTCAATTGGCCGCATGAGCGGATCATGAACGGTTAGCTTTTGAGGCATGCCCGTTAACGCTGCTATTGTGCCTTCACCGCCATCTGCCATCGGCACCACTTTCACCTTAGCGTGCGGAACAGCTTTTGCCACTCCCTCTGCTATCGCTTCTCCGGCAGCAATAGCTGAGAGCGACCCTTTAAATGAATCAGGCGCGATTAAAATGTTCATCTTGACCCCTCTTTCTATGTTTTTCTTTATCTTAGCTGAATCAGGGAGAAATCCCTCTATTTTTAATTGTAAATAAAGGAGGAACTTAAAAAGGAGACAAAATGAGATGACTATCCCAATTTGCCTCCTTTACTTCTGCTCGTCCACTTACACTATTTTACTTTCCTCTAAAAGCGCTTGTGATAAGAACTAATGCCGTAATCCAGTGCATCACCATACCGACGAATGGAATCCAGCCAACCACAGAGGTAATAATACCAAGAATGCTGCCAGCTAAGCTTTTTCCGGCATTTAAGGCAATCAGCAACGTAATAATATGCAAAATCGCCATAAATCCAAGCGGTGCCCAGGCGTGTCCCATAATAAAAAATCCACCGATCAGCGGTATGCCAAGGAAGGCTTCTATGCCGCCCGTGATCCATTTCATTGTACTTGTCATGTACGTTCTCTCCTTTTTCTCCGATCCTTTATACCTTATTTACGAGCAGATCGGAAAAAAGTTTCAATTATATTCTTTTTTTGACAAATGGAGCAAGTGAATAAAAGTGCCAGCCAACGCTCCTAAATTGGTGTTCTTTTCCATGACAGCCATTGCTAGTTTCGATATAATAAAAGATCGCCAAAATTAAAAAAGTGAGGTTTTCGTTGTGTATAGAGCGCAGACGTGGTTATCACTTAATTTCTTTGCTTTTTTCTTTACATGGGGTGTTTTTTTACCTTATTGGACGGCCTGGCTCATTGCCGATAAAGGTGTAACCGTTGAATCGGCAAGCACCATCATCGCTGCTGGCTTATTCATCCGTTCTTTTTCCACCTTTTTCATCTTTCCATCATTAAGCGCTAAGTTTTCCATCGGCACATTGATCAAAGCTTTTCCAGCAGTGAGCACCCTCCTGCTTTTTGTTTTTATCCCTTTTGATTCCTTTTACGCGATCATGACAGCCATGATTTTATTCAGCTTAGTTTACCCGTTAATGTTGCCTCTAACAGAAAGTATCGGAACGATGATGCAAAACGAAGGAGTCCAATACGGAAAAAGCCGTTCCTGGGGCTCGATCGGCTATGCCGTCGCTTTAGTTGTTGTCGGCGGAGTAACCGCCTCTTTTGGAGATACTTCTATCATCTATGTGATGATGCTTGGTTCTTTATTTATGATAGGAGCCGCTTTTTATTACACACCAGCTTCTTTAAAAAAGCGATCCAAAACACACTCTGTCCCTTTTCGTTCCCTCTTTCATTCTAAGCGTTTCGTGATCGCGATGGTCATTTCTCTATTGGTCCAAGGGGCACATGCTTCTTATTATAGCTATGGCTTTATTTACTTGCAGGATTTAGGCGTCAGCAACACATGGGGTGGTGTCATTCTAAATGTTGCCGTTGTTTCCGAGATTCTTTTTTTCGCCGTTGCTGACCGGATGCAGAAGCAGACACGCATTTCTTCCATGTTCCTTATTTCAGCTGTCGCCTCTATCGTGCGCTGGTCGCTCTTATTTTTATTTCCTAATGTGGCAGTCTATATAGCGACCCAACTTTTACATTCCCTGACTTTTGCATTGGCACACTTCGCTTTTATCCGTCTTCTTTACGAAGAATTTGACAGTCGTGAAATCCCAGCGGCTCAAGGAATGTACGCTTCCCTCAGCATGGGATTAAGCTCTTCGCTGCTGACAGTCGCTGGCGGTTATTTATACAAAGAAGAACCCGGGCTTGCTTTTTTAGGAATGGCGTTCGTTCTGGTTCCTGCTATTGGGTGCATTTTTTATTTCAAGAAAAAATTTGAAAGTTCTGTTCACTCGTGAGACGGATTTTAAAATCCTCTGCTTCACCTGACTTTTTCACTTATACTGGGATATATACATACAAAGGAGAGAGCCGAATGAAGATTGTAAAAGCTGAACTCTTTGGCATTCATTTGCCATTGAAATCCCCTTTCATTATTTCTTATGCCACGTTTGATTCTATGCCATCTGTTATTCTTAAATTAGAAACAGATACCGGACTAATCGGTTGGGGAGAAGCCGTGCCTGATGAACATGTAACAGGTGAAAACTTTTATAGCTGTATCGAAGTGTTGCGGCACATTCTTTTACCAGCCGTTCTGGGGGAACATCCCTTCCAAATCGAACACCTTCATCATAAAATGAATCAAGCGATCACTGCCAATCCAGCCGCAAAAGCTGCAATCGATATTGCCTGCTATGATGTAATGGGCAAAGCGGCTGGACTGCCTGTGTACGATCTGATCGGTGGAAAGAGTCATACAGAATTGACTTATCCAAAAGTGTTAAGCATCGAAGAACCAGAAGTAATGGCGGAAAAAGCACAAGCAGCCATCCAAAACGGTTTCCACTCATTAAAGCTAAAAGTCGGCCTGGATACACAAATGGACGTCAAACGAATTCAGGCAGTTCGGGAAGCAGTCGGTTTTGATATTCCTATTCGGGTAGACGTCAATCAAGGCTGGCACACCTATACGGCGGCGATTCAGGCGCTGAAACAGCTTGAACCTTTACAGCTTGCCTGGGTGGAACAACCAATCCGAATGGGCGATATTGATGGCCTGGCGCAAATCAAGCAGCATTGTACGATTCCACTTATGGCGGATGAATCCATCCAAAATGGCGAACAATTAATGGAAATGATTAAAAAAGAAGCAGTGGATAAAATCAATATTAAGTTAATGAAGAGCGGCGGTATCTTTCCGGCTATTCATATCGCCAAAGCCGCTGAATACGCTGGAATCGACTGCCAGATCGGCTCCATGGTGGAATCATCAATCGGCTCAGCCGCCGGCTATCACACTGCAATCTCTCGGAAGAACATTACGAGCACCGAATTGACCGGCCCATTGCTGTTCAGTAAGGATATTGGCGACCTCTCATATGAAGTGCCTTTTGTTCACCTCAATACAAAACCAGGCCTCGGCCTTGTGATCGATGAATCGATCTTAGAAGAACTAACCGTCTCTCGAGCGATGATAAAATAAGAAAGGAGGATCATTCGTGAAGAAGATAGACAACCAGCTAATGGATATTTTCCAGCACTTGCATACTCACCCCGAAGTTAGCTGGAAAGAAAAAGAAACAACTGCTTATATTGCAGATTTATTAAAGAAAGAAGGAATTTTTGTTTCTCTATTTGATGATTGTACAGGACTAATCGCTGAAGTTGGCAATGGCAAGCCAATCGTAGCCGTCCGTGCTGATATAGATGCCCTTTGGCAAGAGGTAGATGGCGTTTTCCAAGCCAATCACTCATGTGGACATGACGCCCATATGTCTATCGTGATCGGTACCATTTTACAGCTGAAAGATCAAGTAACGAACGGTACAGCCCGCTTTATTTTTCAGCCGGCTGAAGAAACGGGAAGCGGCGCCTTGAAAATGGTTGAAAAAGGCGTAGTCGATGATGCAGACTATTTATTCGGTATTCATTTGCGCCCGATTGAGGAGCTGCCCTTCGGCAAAGTAACTCCATCCATTCACCACGGCGCGGTTACCTTTCTAACCGGAAAAGTAATAGGTGACGATGCGCACGGCGCCCGCCCTCATCAGGGAATTAACGCAATCGATGTCATTTCTGCGCTCAATGAACAGCTAAAGTTGATCCACTTTTCACCTTTTGAACCGTACTCTGTGAAAATGACTCACGTCGAAGCCGGCGGCCAAAGCTTAAATATCATTCCTGGCTCTGCTAAATTTGGGCTCGATGTCCGTGCTCAAAAAAATTCAGTCTTAATGGACATGCAGAAAATCATTGAAAAGAAAATCAAAAAAGTGAGCCAGCTATTTGAGGTGAAAATTGAAACAGAGTGGCTGGATTTCACTCCAGGAGCGGAAGTGGCGAAAGAAGCCGAAGAATTACTGCGTGAAAGCATTCTTGAATATGGCGGCCGCGCCATGCTGGCGGACCCGCTGATCACATCAGGCAGTGACGATTTCCACTTTTATACGATTAAACGGTCAAAATTAAAAGCCGCCATGATGGGAATCGGGGCCGACTTAAAGCCAGGATTGCATCACCCCAAAATGTCTTTTGACCCGCGTGCCATCCAAATTGGCACTGATATATTAACCCGCGCTGTGCTAAACGCCTTAAAAGAATAACGAAAAGCCGACTGCTACATGTTCTCTACAGCAGCCGGCTTTTATTTTTTAAACGAAAACCTATCGAACAATACCTTGCTCATAGCTTCGGACCTGTTGTTCACGAATCCTCACCATTCCGCGCCCATTGTCCACGCACCGGCAACTTTGGATTATATTTTTCATCAAAAAAAGCCGGCAGTTGCCGGCTTTTGACTTAGTTTAAAATCGTAACGTTGACTGTACGACGTCCCCAGTTAAGAGCTTCAGATTCTGTTGGCACGTGGATATCAATGCGATTCCCTTTGATGGCACCGCCTGTATCACCTGCAACAGCTGTACCGTACCCTTCTACATGCACTTTTGAACCTAGCGGAATGACATTAGGGTCCACTGCGATGACTTTCGCATTTCGATTAGCATTTAAATCAATGCCTGTCGCTGTCACACCTGAACAGCCAGCACATTCTGCTGTATAAGCAGTAGCAGAAACAGAAATCGTTTTTCCTTGTGGAGCTTGAGCTGGTGCTGATGCTGCCTTAGTCTCTGCTGCCGGTCTTGAAGCTGATACTCCTTTTACCTGACCGGAAAGAGAAAGCTTATCACCCGCATAAATTCTGTCAGAAGACAGGCCGTTAATGGCTTTTAATGATTGTACAGACAAACCGTTTCTAGAAGCAATTTTGAATAAAGTATCTCCAGGTTTAACAGTGTATGTACCGTTTCCGTTGGATGCTGCAGAAGCTGTTCCTGACGCTTTGCCTCCTACTTCTAATCTTTGATTAGGAAAAATTAAATCAGATGATAAGCTATTAGCAGATTTTAATTGTTGAACTGTTGTATTGTGATTTTTAGAGATGCCCCATAATGTATCTCCACTTTTTACTGTATATGTTTGTGCGGATGCAGCTGTTCCAAAAAGACCTCCGCCGATCATTGTAGTAGCTGCAAGTGCGATAATTTGTTTTTTCATGATAGAAAAACCTCCTGATTGTTCTAACACGCGGTAACTTCCCAGTTTAGCTTTCCAATGAAGTGGGAAAATAAGAAACAACCGCCTGCAAGAAACTTTTTTTAAAACTATGCGTCCAGTGGCACTATTGATAAGGAATGAGATTTATATAAACAACGCGGTCATCCACTCGATAACCCGCTGACGAAATTCATTGTATCATGCGAGGGCGTGTAATGATTTTAAGATGCCATTACGCTTTTCCGCCTTATATAACGTTCTTGTTACAAAAAGATACTTTATGCATACTTGTAACTTCGATGAAATAAATAAGACAATTCCTGCAAGCTGTAGAATGCGTTTTTTTCTTTTCGTGGATAAAGATTCTGTTATATTTGATTAGTGGTTTTCACTTCAGGCGGACGCTTTTCCCCTAATTAACTATTGAACAATGAACATTTATCTTTATTAGAACCTAAACAAAAAAAGAAACCCGCAAAGCGGATTTCTTTTTTTCTTACAATCTATTTATTTCAAAATCTGTACTTTTACTGTTCGTACTCCCCAGCGAGATGCTTGTGCTTTATTCGGAACATGAACATCGATTTTATTCCCTTTAATAGCACCGCCTTTATCAGCGGCAACCGCTTGGCCATATCCTTCTACATATACTTTTGTGCCAAGTGGAATCACTTTTGGATCAACCGCAATTACTTTTGCGTTTGGGTTTTTCTTTAAGTTAATGCCTGTTGCTGTAACTCCTGAACAACCTTTACATGAAGCTGTATAAGCTGTTGATTTCACTGTAATAACTTTTGCTGCTTTGACTGCTGCCTGCGGCTTGCTTGCAGCTTTCGTAGTTGTATTTTGAAGGACCAATTTTTGGCCGACTTTGATGTGTTCTGATTTTAAGTTATTCCATTGTTTTAATTGATTAACAGTCGTCTTATACTCTCGTGCAATGCTCCATAATGTATCTCCCTGTTGTACTGTGTGACTTACTGACGCTGCTTCTACAGCAGACGTGCTAAATAGTACGCAAGCAACAACTAAAGACATAATAGCTTTCCTCACGAATGAAAGACCCCCTTGTTTTTCTCTAACATGTGCCTCATTCTACCATTTAAATATAACGAGACTATTACACTAGCATGTTTGTTTCTTTACACACACATTTCAAACGTTATAATATTCTGAAATAAAACTTCTTCTTCAAAAATCGGCACAAACCTTGATATAACAAGGGTTTTGTCGTATTTAATCGTTTTAGAAAATAGCAGTTATTTCATTGCTATTTTAAAGTCTAGCCCTTTATTTGTTACATTATTTTACGATCGTTATCTATTATGACACCTTCAAATCCCCTCACTTTTTATCAAATTCTGTTAGATTATATTGGTATGAAGGGAGGGAGTTGTATATAATAAAAAAAGATGTCAATTTATATTACTTCATTGGAGGATGTTAGATGATTTATCGTGTGCAGCTAATTAAAGGGCTGTTTCGCCCGAACGATCGTTTTTATCAGCTGGACCATGCGGAACAATTTAAAGGATTATGGAGCCGTATCTCTTTATTAATCATCATGAGTACAGCCTTATACTTTCTAAGCGGCCTATTAGGCATCCAATCTGAATCCGTTTCTGCCCATCTGGCAAACATAAACAACGCGGAATTTCAGGGACAAAAAATGTGGTTCATGATCGGGAGCACCATTTGGGGCTTTCTATATCCACTTATTATTCTGTTCCTGCCTGCGCTTTTATTTTGGATTTTTTTAGAAATAGATTTTCGAAAATTAGTTGTTTTGCAATCATTTGTTTATGTCATTTATCTCATTGAATTTTGCTTATTGATCCTATTAAATATGACGCTCGCTATTCCGAGAGACTCTTCCCCTTTTTCGCTCGGCGTGCTTGCTCAATATGCAACAAAAAATGAATTAGTAACGAGCTTTTTCAGCTTTATTACACTTTTTCAAATTTGGGCCATCAGTCTGCAGTATAAATTTTTAACACAAAGCTCGGCAAAAAGTCCGCGTTTTGTTCTTTTATTAATTTTGGCCGTGACTCTTGCACTCTGGCTCTTTTCCACCTTATTTACATCCATCCAGGTTGGCCGCTTATTTTAATAGAGAAGGAGACGGCGAAATAAATGAAACGAGTAAAGAAATCAGTCTGGCTAACAGCAAGCGTGCTGATTATTGCCGGCAACCTTTATTTAACTCTTAAAGAAGACAGCAAAGCTGACCGATCACAATGGCTGTCGGAATGGAAGCAGTCAGCGAATGATGATGTCGTTGAAACCTTCCAGACGACCGGCGTCATTACCCCGGCAGATGAATATCCAATTTACTTTGATAAAAATGAGGGTACATTTCTCAGATTCCTCGTAGAAAAAGGACAAAAAGTCGGTGCAGGCACACCGCTATTTGAATATTCATCCTCCCGTCTTGAACAAGAGATAGAAGAACTGAAAGCAGAAAAAACACAAACTGAGAAACAGATTCAGCTAATCGATGGACAAATAGCTAAATTAAATTCCATTTTAGATGAGATCAAAAAAGAAGCGAATGATGAGACAGACGATAAAAAAGAAAAAGACAGTGCAGCCAAAGTAACGGTTGAAAAAGACATCATTGACCAGGAAACAGAAAAGCTTAAACTGCAAGAGGAAATTAGCAAGTATGATACGTTAATTTCACAAGCTGAGTCAAAGAAAAGCAATCTGGTCGTGAGAAGTGAAAGAGAAGGAATTGTTAAAACGTTAAATTCCCGGTTAGATAACCCAATTATTACGATTCGTTCGCCGGAAGCAGCCGTTCAAGGCGTCTTTAACGAACAGCAAATGAACAAGGTAAATGAAGGATTGATGATTCATGCTTCCGTCGATCCTCTGCCCGTTACGTTTCATGGAGAAATCTCCAGTATCGAAAAATTCCCAGAACAAGAACCTTCTGTCAAAAGAAAAAGCCTGTACCCATTCACTGCACAGCTCGACAAAAGTACAATGGAAGAAGCAGCTAATCAATTATTGCCAGGCATGAAAGCGAACGTGACAGTCGTCACAAAAGAGGCATTACAAGCTGTAACGGTTCCAGCTTCTGCTCTAATCAAGGACGGCAAGAAGTCATACGTGCTTGTCTTAAATGCAAAGGGCCAAATTGAAAAAAGAGACATTAAAAAAGGACTGCTCGTTGACGGCATTCAAGAAATTAAGAGCGGATTAAAGCCTGGCGAAAAAGTAGTCGCCCATCCCGAAGAGCTCTTAACCGATCATGGCGGATTTGTTACGCCGCTTGATTATACAGCCGTACAAAAACAGCAGCTGCAGCAAATGTCCAAAACAGAACGGCTTAAATTATTGCTAATGGGAATATTGTCTTAAAACACGCAACAGAGGGAAAAACCGCTCTACTGCGATAATAGACAAAGTCTGCTATATATACCATCGGATTGACTGCAAGCGTTTGTCTTTCAAGGCGCGACACCTGGCGAGGAGCGGAGTGACCAAAAGGGTCATGAGCACCGCAGACAGGCGAGCAACGAAGAAAGCGAACGTTTGTCAACAGCTTGAACAGAGCGAAAAATCGCTCTGTTTTTTTTCATTCTCCCCCTTCTTTTTTCCTAACAATCTGCTAAACTATGAATGATATTGAAAAAAATGGAGGAAAAGGAATGAACAATAAAAAGAGGATCTCCCTTGCCATTTTCTTATTTACTCTTATGCTCTTGCCTTTCACGAACGCTGTTTCTGCAGCTGGAGAAGAGCATTATATGAAAGTGGTACGAGATTCCGAATTCTATGTAACAAATGCAGACGACGATAGCACAACAACCTCTCCTATTCCGGCTGGTACAAATGTAAAGCTGCTGACTGAAGGGACCGATAAAACAAAGGTCGATTGGAACGGCCGGCAAGGATGGATTCCTTCAGCCGATTTAACAGCCGTCAGTAATTGGGATATTTATCCGCAGGCCACCCGTTTTGAAACAACGGCGGACGCTGCCATTTATAAGAAAGCGAATGGAAAGTTCACGAAATTTGCCCGTGCATTAAAAGGAGAGACTTTTCTAAAAACAGGCGAAGAAGCTGGTTATGTAACAATTAACTTCAGCGGACAGCCTGCTTATATTTTAAAAGCAGAAACGACTCCTGTGACGACAACTTCCCTGCCCGGCGGTGTCCAATCCGGCACTCCCTATAAAAATAAAGCGATAACGAAAAAAGTGACTGATCTTTTCTATAGTAAAGACAACACTCTTACTTCTATGGCAAGGGTGCAGTCAAACGAAATGATTACCTTCACTGCCACCTACCGTGATTACTACATTACAGACATCGGCGGCCGAAACGCTTACGTAAAGAAAAGCGATGTTACTTTATTTAGCGGAAATTATGTAAATCCTTTTACTGCCTATTCATACGAACAAATGACGGCTGATTTAAAAAAATTCGTACAATGGTATCCGGGGATTGCTTCCTTAGAAGTAATCGGAAAATCGGTGGATGGCCGGAATCTCTATGCTCTGAAGCTTGGCACCGGTAAAGAAGAAATCATGATCAACGCCTCCCATCATGCCAGAGAGCACATCACTACCAATCTAACCATGGAAATGATCGATCAATACGCTTACGCCTACGAAACAAATGGAAAAATCGATGGCTATTCTGCTCGACAAATCCTTAACCGTGCGTCTATTTATTTTGTGCCGATGGTCAATCCAGATGGAGTGGCACTCGTTCAAAAAGGAGCCAGCAGTGCTAAAAACAAGGCTGCAGCCTTAAGAATCAACGGCAATAAAACAAGCTTTGCTGCTTGGAAAGCTAATGTACGCGGCGTTGATTTGAACCGGCAATACCCAGCCAAATGGCCAACGATCTGCTGTAACCCCGGCAAACCAAGCCCGCAAAATTATAAGGGACCAAAGCCGCTGAGTGAGCCAGAAGCGAAAGCATTATACGATTTTACATTAAATCATCACTTCAAAACGACCGTTTCTTATCATAGCTCCGGCCAAATTGTCTTTTGGCATTTTGGACAAACAGGCGCTTTGAAAACACGTGACTACAATTTAGCAGTAAAAGTAAATAAAAAGACCGGCTATCGCCTCGTCTCTCCGCAGCCAAATCCAAGCGGCGGCGGTTATAAGGATTGGTTCGTCCAATCTCAGAAAAAACCAGGATTTACCATCGAAGTAGCTCCTTACGTCGGCAATGGCCCAGTACCGATCAGTTACTTCTCTTCTATTTGGAAACAAAATAACTCAATCGGGCTTATGCTCGCAAATGAAACGATTAAATAAACAAAAAGGCTGCTCCTATTTAGGGCAGCCTTTCGTAGTTAAACCAAAACCGCTCAAACGTGAGTAACTTCACCTGAGCAATGAACAAATCGCCACTATCGTCTTTTCTTCATCTCGACGATAGGGAATAGCAAGTAGGCAGCATCGCGGCCAACGCCGCAGATTAACGCAGAGCCGCGTTGGTATTGCCAAGGAAGGCCAATAAAGTACATGCCCTTCACCGGACTGATCCCCCGCTGATGGATCGGCTTGCCTGCTAAATCAATCGCTTCTTGTATTTGAATCCACTCATAAGAGGGCACAAAGCCTGTAGACCAGACAATATTAGGGAAAGAAACCGTACTGCCATCCTCAAACGTCGCTTCCATCCCTTTTAAGCAAACGACTTTTGGTTTTAATGTGACTTTGTCTTTTTTAAGTAAGTTCTTTAATTCCTTCCCAAAGATCGGATCACTTTGCCGTCTAAACCACTCTCCCTTTTTCGTATCAATTCCCGCGTATAGGAGTCCGGCCCATTCTAGCCAACTAAAAATACTTTTGCTTAAAAAGCGCAGCGGCAAAAATTTAAAAGGATGATTCACAGCTAATGTAACCTCTCGATCAGCTGCCAATTCAACAGCAATTTGTGCACCTGAATTTCCTCCTCCTACTACTAAAACCGCTCCTTCAGAAAGCTGGTTAGGGGCAAGATAAGAAGAGGAGTGAAGTTGAAAAGGCATTCTCTCCTCTTCACCGATCACTGGAGGAATAAATGGCTTTTGAAAGGCGCCTGATGCCACCACTACTTGCTCTGCTTTCAAAGTTCCCCGTGTCGTCTCGATCTCAAATAGATTTTCAGATTTTTTTATCTTTTTTACAAAGGTCTCAAGCTGTACAGGCAAATGAAAATGACTAGTATACTCCTCTAAATAGTCAGCGATTTCATCTTTTGTTGGAAATCCTTCAGGCGAACCGCTCATTAACAGGCCCGGCAAGGAGCTGTATTTTCTAGGCGTGAAGAGCACCAAAGAATTATAGCGCTTCCGCCACGAATCACCTATTCTCTGATGGTTATCCACTAAAAGAAAAGAAAGCCCCGCCTGCTTTAAATAATATCCCATCGCTATGCCGGCTTGTCCCGCCCCAATTACAATGACATCATAAGGATTCATATCCTCTTCTCCCAAAAGTAGATTGTAAAAAACACAAAGTAGTTGTCGCTGCCAACCACTTTGTGTTTCCTTTGTTACCAAACGTTTTTTCTATTTAACTGTCAGTTTATATGGCTGTGAGGAAGCGCGGCCTTCTGTTTCACTGATTTCGATGAAATATTTTCCTTTTTTCAGCGAGATCACAGCTAATTCCTCATCCCCGCTTCCATATTGATCAAAGCTCTGAACAAGTACGCCTTTTGCGTTGTAAATTTCAATCTTGCCGTCTAGTCCGCTCTCCATTTCAAGCTTCAAGGAGAATGTTTTAGTCTTCGCAACATTTAAAGCAAAATGATCAACGTCACCGAACGGAACACCGGCATTTATATAACCCTTGGCGCCTAAGTGCCCATCCATCTTCTTCAAGGAAATCGGCTTCTGAGGCACATGGTTAACCACTTTGCCATCGCCGTCCTTTAACGCATCTTTCATATCTGCAACCTTTACTTCATATGGCTGGAGGCTTGGCTTGACTGACAGAAATGGACTAACTGCCACAAAATAGCCTGTTCCCTCTTTTGCCACGAAAGAAAGATTGGCTTTTGTTTCAAATGAGAGTTCCAGCAAATTAGGACCAAACGGAATGGACTTTAACTGCTCGTCCTCATCTATGATCTTATCACCATTTGTATCTTCAATAAGGGCACCAGAGAAAATAGCTGGCTGACGAAGGTCATATGGAATTGCTGCTTTTTCAGCTGCTGTTAATTTCCCTTGATTAAGAGTTAAACGATAGACCGCTTGTTTACCAACATTTTTAACATAATAAAAATCGGTATCTCCTGGAAAAATGAAATAGTTTTTCACTGCTTGTCCGGCTTTTAAGACGCGTGCTTTCTCAGGGTTGTTTTCATCCTGATCCGCTTCTTTCGGCATATTGGCTGCTTTTTTCGAGCGAATCGTGTAGGAGTCTGCGGAAATATTGTACATTTGATTCGTTAAACGCAGAATGTACGTTTCTCCTTTTTTCAGGGCGATGGTCGTGTTGTTATTTTTCGCCCCGCCAAGCAGGGTCATGATCATATTAAGGATGTCGTCTTCTCCGGCTGAAATCGGGATCAACTCTCCTGTTTCCTTATCGTGCTGCAGAATAGATAACATCGGCAGCTGACTTGAGCCCTTGTCAGTGTTAAATTCATAAATTCCATTCTCAGACGGAGTGAAAGAATAATAGTCTTCATCTCCTTCTACTTGGAAGTAGCCAGATATTGCTTTCCCTAACGTATAAGGAATAGCCTGGGCTAAGATGGCTTTTATTGTTTCATCTTCCATTTCCTCTGGTGGCTCTTCGCCATCCGTATCCTCCGTTGCATCAATGGCTTTTGCTTCTGCATATTCCGTTAGATCCATCGTACCCTTTTCGAGTGCAGCCTCTAAATCTTTTTTCAACGGCAGGCCATCTTCATCTTCAGGAAGCTGCTTTTCTTCTACTTTTAGTTCGTATGGATAAGCAGATGCCTCATAATCAGCAAACTCAAACGTCCCTGGATTCATCGTTAATAAATCGAGAAGAGACCCTATGTCCCCCATACCGCTAAAAGATTCATTTGTGACGGCGAGCTTATATTTCACTCCAGGCACCGCTTTAAAAGAAAGAGATTCTCCTTGGCTGATGCCGTGATCATTGGTCTCGGCAATCGTTTCTTCTGTACTTGTTCCTTCTTCCTCCGTTACAACAGATAATCTCATGGCGGAATTCACACCAGGCAAGGCAGATAAGGAAACAGAAAGCACTTTTGCTTCATCAACGGCGATACTGTAATAGTCATAATCAGGCATTCCCGCCTCTTGCGGATATAACGTGAAATTCCCTTTTTTATAAGGAAGTGACTGAATGCTTACAGGATTCTCAGCCGTATCGGGATCTGCTTTCAACCCGCTGATTTTTTCAGCTGTGAACGTATAGGATGACAAACCGGATGTACTATAGTTGCCGTTCACATCCTTTATGCCAATAACGAGGGTGCCCTTTTCTTCGGCCGTAAATAAGTGGCCTTCCTTCTCGCCAGCACGGCCTTTGTTATGCTCCATCAGCATCCCTTCTTCAGCCTCTGCTCCTTCAGGAATAAAGTAAAAATCCATCCCATAATCGTAATTGCGGCTTGCTTCCAAGGAGGTTTGCACATGCTCGTTTTCATTTAAATGCACTTTAAACCATTGTGTTTCTCCTGGTGTCTTGAGCTGTCCCTTGATCGTATTCTTGCCTGCCTTTAACGTCTTCGCAGAACGGATAAGGGTTTCCCCTGTCCATACTGGCTGTTTCGGCAGCTTCTTCACATCATATGAAAGCGCAGCAAGCGGGTTCACTAATCCATTCGCATAAGTGATGTCATATCCCTTAGCGCCTAAGTCTGTTGCTGTTTTTTCTAGAATGTTCTCAATATCATAGGATGTTAACTCCGGATGCTTTGACTTCAACAAAGAAACAACACCAGCTACCATCGGGGCAGCCATGGATGTTCCTGTTAATGAGGCGAAACTGGACCCTTTCCCTTCCTTCTCATAAGCTGTGCTATAAATATCTTCTCCCGGAGCTACGATATCAACTGAAGGTCCAAAGTTCGAGCTGTCCGATAATTTCTTATTGCGGTCAACATTCCCTACACTAATAACGCCCGGATAAGAAGCAGGATAAGAATACATATCTGTCGATTCGTTGCCAGCAGCGGCTACCACCACTGCCCCGCTGTCAATGGCTTCACGGATCGCTTCTTCCACAAGCGGTGAAGAAGCAAAGCCGCCAAGACTGAGGTTAATTACATCTGCCCCTTTAGAAACGGCGTATAAGATTCCTTCTGCAATCGTAAAATCATTTGCCGCTACTTTGCCGTTAAAGACGTCCACAGGCAAAATTTTGGCATTTGGATTAATACCGTGCCCACCAATGCCGTTATTAGCTTTAGCAGCAATGATGCCTGCAACGTGTGTTCCATGTAAATCACGAATTGGATTGTTGGCCGGGTCTGCAGCATTGTAGGGCGGAAGCAGCTGGTCTTTCAAATCTGGGTGTTTATAATCGACTCCCCCATCCACAACGGCTACCACTACTCGGTGTTTTCCGGAAAGCTTCAGTGCTTTCTCCATATTCAGAAGCGGCAAATAGTACATTTTATCTTTTTTCGGGTCTCCTTGTGGAGCAGCAAATTGTTTATACTTTATGCTTGGTGTAATAGAAGAAATTCCTTTTTGCTGTCGATATACTTTGACGATATCACTTACTTTTTTGGACTTTGGCACTTGAACAACATCGTAGCCCAGCTTTGGCAGTGAACGAACAAGTACCGTCCCCGCTTTTTTGTGAATGCTTTTATCGAGCGATTTAGTGTATTTAATAACGAGTGTATTCGTGTCGACTAATTCATTCATTTCCTTTATAGCTTTGTATGCTTCCTTGTTTTTCACGGAAGCAGCTTCAGTCACTGCTGTCTGTTCAGAGGCCTGTTTAAAAACTTTTAATTCGTCGTTATGCACAGCTGCACCAGTGGCTGTTGGAAAAACCATGACAGCAGAGAGACCAAGGGCCAACACCTTTTTCCACGTGTTCATTTTATGTTATCCTCCAAATTTTTTTGTTTACCCAATTAATAATAGCTTAAAAGGAAGAAAAATAGTTTGTTTTTTATATATTTTTTGAAATAAGGGTTATTTTTTCCATATAGTAGACAAAAAAGCTACAGCCGTTATTAAATCGGCTGCAGCTTTTTTCATTAGATAATCCGAGTTGTTACAACGCCTTCAATTTGGCTAATTTTTGCTTCTAATCCTGGAATGACATCACCGTTCACTTTATTGTCAATGTCAATCATTGTATAAGCGTAATCGCCACGGCTTCTGTTCACCATGTCTGCGATATTTAAGTTGTAATCAGATAGAGCAGATGTAATCTGTCCAACCATGTTTGGAATGTTGCGATGGTATACCGTCACACGACGCTTTCCAGTGTAAGGAAGAGAAGCGTTTGGCATATTCACAGAGTTTTTAATGTTTCCTGTCTCTAAATAGTCTTTTACTTGACGAGCCGCCATAATCGCACAGTTTTCTTCTGATTCTTTCGTAGAAGCACCAAGATGCGGAATTGGCACCGCGTTTTTCATTTTTAAGACATTTTCATTCGGGAAGTCCGTTACATATTTGCCGACTTTGCCGCTTTCAAGGGCAGCTGCCATATCTTGCTCGTTCACAAGCTCACCACGAGAG
This sequence comes from Pseudobacillus wudalianchiensis, assembly GCF_001685015.1. GTDB lineage: Bacteria > Bacillota > Bacilli > Bacillales > Domibacillaceae > Pseudobacillus > Pseudobacillus wudalianchiensis. Next base: position 341,220 of record NZ_MAYT01000012.1, on the reverse strand, counting down.
AAGTTCAAAATATGAACGCCTTCTTTCATGATGTCAAACGTATTGGCGTTGAACATGCCTTTCGTTGTATCGGTAAGCGGAACGTGAACTGTAATGTAATCACTTTGCGCAAACAACTGTTCAATCGTCATCGCACGTTGAACGTTACGAGATAAGCTCCACGCTGTGTCGACAGAAATGAATGGATCAAAACCGATGACATCCATATCCAAGTCAAGAGCATCGTTCGCAACGAGCGCCCCAACCGCACCAAGTCCAATAACACCAAGTGTTTTACCTTTAATTTCTTTTCCGACAAATTGCTTTTTACCCGCTTCCACAAGCTTTGGAATTTGATCGCCTTGGCCTTCAAGACCTCTCGTCCAAGCGATACCAGCAAACACATTACGAGAAGAAGAAATTAAGGTAGTGAGTACAAGCTCTTTTACCGCGTTTGCGTTTGCACCCGGTGTATTGAAAACAACAATGCCGCGTTCCGTATAGTCGCTGACCGGAATGTTATTCACACCGGCACCAGCACGGGCAACAGCTTTCACATTTTCACCGATTTCCATGTCATGCATGTTAAAGCTGCGCAAAACGATGGCATCAGGGTTTTGGCTGTCATTATCGATTGTAAAATTTTCTTTATTAAAAACATTTAAGCCGCATTCGGCAATGCTATTGAGTGTTTTAATAGTAAACAACTGTCCGTCTCCCCTTTTATTGTGCGTGTTTTTCTTCGAATTCTTTCATAAATTGAATAAGTGCTTCGACCCCTTCAGTTGGCATTGCGTTATAGATACTAGCACGCATTCCTCCAACAGAACGGTGGCCTTTTAACGTTTCAAGACCAGCTGCTTTCGCTTCCTTCACAAAGGCTGCATCCAATTCAGCAGATGGTGATACGAAAGGAATGTTCATAATAGAACGGCTGTCCTTTTTAACTGGAGATCGGAACATGTTCGATTGTTCAAGAAAATCGTATAGCAGTTCTGCTTTTTTACGATTGATCTTCTCCATTTCCTTTAAGCCGCCAAGCTCTGTAAGCCATTCAAACACAAGCTTCGCGATATAAATGCCATAAGTCGGCGGTGTATTGTATAAAGATCCGCTTTCGCTATGTGTTTTATAATCTAGCATCGTTGGACAGCTTTCCGGTGCGCCTCCGATCAAATCTTCTCTAATAATGACAACTGTTAAACCAGCTGGCCCGATGTTTTTCTGGGCACCGGCATAAATTAAGCCGAATTTCGATACGTCAATTTCTTCTGATAGAATATTAGAAGACATATCAGCAACGAGCGGCACGCCGCCTGTATCCGGAATGTTTCTGAAAGCCGTTCCTTCTATAGTATTGTTCGTTGTAATATGTACATAGTCGGCTTCCGGATCAATCATGCTGCTGTCTATCTCAGGAATATAGCTAAAGTTTTCATCTTCTGAAGAAGCAATAACACGAACATCGCCATATTTCTTTGCTTCCTTAATTGCTTTTTTAGACCATGAACCAGTATTCACGTAATCTGCTTTTTTACTGTTTGTGAGCAAATTTAGCGGCACCATGGCAAATTGCTGAGAAGCGCCTCCCTGAACAAACAGTACTTTGTAGTTATCTGGAATGTTCATTAAATCTCTCAGCAGCTGTTCCGCTCCGGTAATAATATCCGTGAATAACCCCGAACGATGACTTAGCTCCATGACAGACATGCCAGAGTCTGCATAATTAACTAATTCTTTTTGTGCTTTTTCTAATACTGGCAGCGGCAACATCGAAGGTCCTGCCGAAAAATTGTATACTCTCTTCACGTGAACTCCCTCATTCATTTTAAATTTGGAAATCTGAAAATTTATACATTAATAATATTCATGAATTATAAATTATTCGCGATCACATATCAAGGGGAGGTCCAGTAACTTTCTTCTTACTTTTTCATTGATACCGCTTTCATTGCTTTTCTAAAGGGACTGAAAAAAATTACGAACATTTTTTGTCTTTTTTATTAATTCGTTCGCTTTATTTAGTTTTCTACAAAACTAAAAAAGAGAACGCTTTCTTTGATTTTTCCTATTTTTTAGATTAGAAATGTTAAACGAAAAAAATGTTGTAATGATGATCTTCTTTGCTTTTTACGCAAAATACCGAGTTATTTTTCGTATTTTTGACAAGAATGTCTGCTCTATTTTGCGACATTGGTTTATAATGGGTGAAACACTACTTTTTTACTATAACGGAGGTGGCCCTTATGTATTGCTCGCGCTGTGGAACAAATATGGGCGAACATGCCCGCTTTTGTCCTGGCTGCGGATCGAAAAAAAAGAAATTCTCTTTCGTGAAGCTTTTATTTACACTCTGCTTGATTAGTATTTTCGCTTTCGCTGGTGTCATTGCGTATATGTTCTATGAATCTGACAAACCGTCACAAACGGCGATTGCCCCTGTAAAAGTGAAGAATAAAGAGCCAGTCGAAGCACCGAAGCAACCAGTGATTTTTCCAAAGAACGTTACTAAAAAAGAACAAAAGGCCTTAACAGAGATCATTGAAGAAACGCAGAAAAAAGTGTACACGCTTTTTACCGATACAGGTCAAGGCTCTGGCTTTCTCGTAAATAAAAAAGGCGATGTGGTGACAAATGCCCACGTTGTAGAAGGCGCTCACTCTTTAACCATCAAAGATAAAAACGGCAATACACACGATGGGAAAATTATTGGCTACTCCAATACAATTGATGTAGCCGTTGTCCGTGTGCCTGATTTAGCAGGCCAGTCTCCTCTCTCGCTTGAAAAAAGCAGCAAAGCCAAAGTCGGTGAAGAAGTGATTGCGCTCGGCAGCCCGCTTTCACTCGAAAATACAGCTACGTTTGGTCATATTACCGGTGTGGATCGCAGCTTTTACATCGGCGATTTTTCCTATGACGGAGTGTATCAAACATCTGCTCCTATTGCTCCGGGAAGCAGCGGCGGACCGCTCGTTTCGAAGGTAACCGGAAAAGTGTTAGCCATCAACTCGGCCAAACAAATGGGACAAGATGCGATCGGCTTTAGCATTCCCGTTAAAGATGTAAACAATCTGATACAGGGCTGGATTCAAAATCCGCTGACAGAAGAAGAAATCAACGCTTTATTCTACAATGAAAACGGCGAGCTTTTTTATCAAGAATTCTGGGATGAAGACGCCTACTTTGACGGCGGAGAGTATAACGAAGAAGACGATTATCAATATGAAGATGAAGACGTTCCTGATGAACCAGCCGCCTATGAAGACGACAGCTCCATGGATGACAGCTATGGTGAGTACGAAGAATATGAGGAATCAGACCCATCTGACACTCCTTACCCTGACGAAACCTATCCAGATACAGATACAGGTGCAGAAGAAGATATTGTAGAGCCGCCTCCTGCAAGTGAGCCGGCCGATGAAGTGGTCGATATTAATGGCGATGGCATCATTGATGTAAGTGATCTAACGACCGATATAAACGGTGACGGCGTTTTAGATGAAAATGATTTAATTGCCGCCGGAATCATGACAGAAAGCAGCGAAGCTTATTAACAAGCTCTGTCTCCAGGAAATTACTTCCCGGAGACAGAGTTTGTTATTGCTTCATGATAATATTTACTATTAGCAATGACTCATAGGAATGGTTCCTATGTCATACAATGAACTAACGGAGGCTCCGATTCTTTTAATAAATTAATTTAATTTTTTATGGAAAAGTATCGTCTGATTGCTGTATAATAGCTACAATTTGTGGTTATGAAAGGGAGGGTATTTATGCGTGCCTATCAGGTTGATGAGCGGCCGCCGATTCCGGCGATGATCCCGCTTAGTTTACAGCATTTGTTTGCAATGTTTGGATCAACGGTACTCGTGCCAATTTTATTCGGTGTTAACCCCGCAACTATTTTGTTAATGAATGGTATTGGGACATTAATTTATCTTATTCTATGTAAAGGACAAGTACCGGCTTATCTCGGTTCCAGCTTTGCCTTTATTTCACCGGTGCTCTTTGTGCTTGCGACAGACAGTTATGGTGCAGCACTTGGCGGCTTCATTGCCACTGGCATTATCTTTATTTTAGTAGCGCTTATCATTCGTGTGGCCGGAACCAAATGGGTAGATGTCATATTTCCACCGGCGGCTATGGGAGCTATCGTTGCCGTTATCGGACTTGAACTTGTTCCAGTTGCTGCTGGCATGGCAGGATTAATTCCTTCAGGAGATGCCGATCCAGCAAAATGGACGCCCGATACAGATGTGATTACTGTCTCCCTGCTAACACTAGGGATTACCATTGTCGGAAATGTGATGTTCAGAGGGTTTTTACGAATTATCCCGATTCTTATCGGGATTGTGGCAGGCTATATTATTGCAGTCTTGTACGGGCTTGTTGATTTTCAGCCGGTAAGAGACGCTCATTGGTTCGCTCTGCCGACTTTTTACCGTCCGGAATTCCACTTGGCAAGTATAGCTATTATTTTACCAGCTTCTCTCGTTGTTATTGCGGAACATATTAGCCACTTAGTCGTGACACAAAACATCGTTGGCCGCGACTTAATGAAGAAGCCAGGACTTGGCACTTCTTTGTTAGGCAACGGGATTTCAACTGTTCTTTCCGGCTTCGTCGGTTCCACACCAAATACAACGTATGGAGAGAATATCGGTGTTCTCGCTTTAACGAGAGTATATTCAACATGGGTCATCGGCGGGGCCGCGGTCATGGCGATTATCCTGTCTTTCCTAGGAAAGCTAGCAGCCTTGATCTCGACCATTCCAACAGCTGTTATGGGCGGCCTTTCGCTCTTGCTGTTCGGAAGTATTGCTGTATCAGGTTTGCGCATGCTCGTTGAATCAAAAGTTGACTATTCTAAAGCAACGAATATGATTTTAACGACAGTCGTGCTCGTCATCGGCCTTAGCGGCGCTACGTTGAAGTTCGGTAACTTCGAATTAAAAGGAATGGCCCTTGCTACAGTCATCGCCATTTTGGTTAGCATTTTCTTTACAATTATCGATAAACTCAAAATATCAAATGATTATGAGCAATAGAAAGCAGCCCGAGGGCTGCTTTTTTATGTCGTTTGGCTCGTTGTGGTCAGTAAAATGGCTTGATTGGTCAGTAAAATCAAAGTTGTGGCAAGTAACCGGCGGGATAGATGTAAAAACAGGCTGCCGGATCAAATCCGACAGCCTTTCATCTCTATTCTTTTACTTGATACGTCCAGCCGTCTTCTTGATATATTTTCTTTTCTTTCATCAGCTTGCCGAGTGCCCGTTTGAAAGCACCTTTGCTCATCGAAAAGCGCTTTTCAATTTCTTCTGGAAAGCTTTTGTCGCTATATGGCATAGAGCCGCCGCGTTGCAATAAATACTCATATACTTTTTCGGCATCATCCTGCTGGACTTCCTGCTTGCGTCCAAGGAGGGATACATTGACAGAGCCATCTTCTTTGACATCGATAATGCGGCCATCCACCTTTTGGCCAAGGCGCGGCTCAACTTGTCTTTGGGATTCATGAACAAATCCACGATACCCTTCTGCTGTAATAATGAATGTGCCAACCTTTGTTGCCCGGTACACAATACCAGTAATATCTTTGTTAAAGTCTTTTTTCGAAGCCTTGGTGAACTGTTCAGCCATCACTTCTTCTGTTGCCGGTTTGGCAAACAAGCGGTCTCTCTTATCCAGCTTCAACGTACAATAAAGGCGGTCACCCGCTATCGGACGTACAGAATACATAAAAGGCAGATCATCCTCCGATACAAGTATATCTTTCGTGATGCCGATCGAAACGAATACGCCCAATTTTTCTTGTACTCCGACTACTTCCACCCATCCATACGTATCTTGAGTGATGAGCGGCATTGTCATCGTGGCAGCGAGGCGGCCTTGATGATCTTGGAATAAAAAGACCTCGACCGGCTCATCGGGATCAAATCCCTCTTTTATCTCTGAATGATGAAGCAAAACCGTTTCCTCTCCATCCGTTAAAAACCAGCCAAAGGGAGCTTCATTTTTCACATCTAATGTGACAATCGTGCCAGCTTGTAAATTATACATATAGGGTAAATCCTTCTTTCGCTTATATTTATTAACAATCTTCCCGTTTCGGCTTTAATTATAACAGGCTTTTCTGGTGACGTACTCTTTCTGCAAAAAAACTTCGCTGCTAACTCGGCTTGTTTAATAAATTTAAAAAAAGGGAAACTACCTTTATAAGAGACACTTTAAAAAGGTGGTAAGCAGGATGAGTAAAAAAAGAGGCTTTGCTTCACTGGTCAAACTAGCGATAAAATATGGGCCTATCGTTTACCCGTTTATTAAAAAGATGATAGACAAACGGAAAGCGGCCCGCGTTATGCCGACTCAAAGATAAAAAAGTTCCCAGCGCTTGGCTGGGAACTTTTTTCAGGCTGTGGATAAGTATTTTCAATCAACTTGAAATGTTAAAAATAGACTTTGTCTATCATCTCTTTTGTCATTTTACTTATAACTCACATTCATGACTGCTTTTTTACTCAGAGACTGACGCTGATCAGCTACTCGAAATACAATGGAATATCGGCCTGCCGGAGCGGTTGAGCCGTCTGCTAATTTCCCGTTCCAATAAGCGACAAAGCCGCCCTTTTGTGGTGCAGCGCCGCTCATAAGGGTGCGAACATTTTTTCCTGCTGCATTTTCTATATAGATAGACCCTCTCATACTGCCGCTGACAGCAAGACTAGCCCTGAGATTTTTGCCACTCGCTACTTTAAATTCCTTTGTATTAAGTGAAATAGCTCCCACTGGTTCAGGTGTTAATGCAAGAGCTTTATACGCATCAATACGGCCATTCCCGTAAAAAGAATCCCATGATTTTGCTCCTAAATCGACAGATGACTTGTATAAAATCTGCATCACCTGCTGGGGAGATAAAAACGGATTTTTCGATAAAATAAGGGCTGCCGTCCCTGAAACGACCGGCGCTGCCATAGAAGTACCATCCATATAGCCGTATGAGTTTCCAGCGATTGTTGACAAAATGTCTTGCCCCGGTGCTGATACGTTAATGTAGCGGCCAAAGTTAGAAAACCTGGTGATTTTATCGGCCGCACTCGTAGCACTGACCCCGATCACGTTAGAAAGAGCAGCTGGATAAAATGGCAAACTAGTATCCTCATTTCCCGCAGCCGCAATGACGATAGCTCCTTTGTTCACTGCATAGTTCGCCGCATACTCTAGAATCCCAGTGTACGAATAGCTGCCAAGGCTTAAATTAAGAACGTCTGCCCCTTGATCTACCGCATAGAGAATCGCTTCAGCGATCGTGTAGCTATCGGCATATTCTCCTTCAAACACGTTAATAGGCATCAACTTTACGCCCGGTGCAACACCTGTCACACCCGAACTATTCATAGCTGCTCCAATAATACCGGCTACGTGTGTACCGTGATGATCAACCGGTAAAACCGTACTGCTAGTAATCGCATTATAAGGATAAACGAGGCGGTTTTTAAACTCTGAATGACGGGAATCGATCCCTCCATCGATAACAGCAACCGTAATTTGGGAGTTGCCGCGTGTTCGATCCCATGCTTTTGGCGCATTGATTTTTGAATGAAACCACTGACTTTTATAATAAGGATCACTTGGCTTAAATTGACGCTCTAACTGGTAATTCGGCTCTGCCTGCTTTACAGCCGCTTCTTTCCTTAATGCAGCTGCCACGTTTGACAGCTCTTGCTTGCTCTTCAACGAAACGTTGGCAAAAAGCCCATTTTGCAGGGCATCTTCTTCAGTTAATCCGTACTTCGTATAGAGAGCTTGACGCTCCGCTTCCGTCAGCACATGATCAAACTGAATAACCAACTCCCCTTTTTCATAGCTCCCATGAAACTTCTCCTCAGCCTGCTGTTTCGGCAACTCTGCTGCTTCGACCTCACCTTTACCTGAAGCTGGAGCAAGCATAGCACTCGATCCTATGATAACTAGGCCTATCATCGCGGCCTTTTGCAACCTTAATCCTATCCCCATTCGTTTTCCTCCTATTTTGGGGCTGACCCCTAACGGAAATATTATAGTTTCTTTATAGCTTGGCGTCTATGTAATTTTTGTTAATAAATCCCTTCAAATGAAAAAAGCGTACGTGAATTTCTTTTCATGTTAGACGCTAACGAGAAGAGTATTTGTTGGCACATTGATACATATGGTTAAAGTTATTCACCAAAATAAACGGATGGAGGTGTGTTGGAAAGGGGCAGTTTCGTTTAATTTCAATTTGTTTATGTTATAATAAAAAAGAATGTGGTTTCATTAGCTTCTACCCGCTTTTTTTAAGCATGTTGCCCCTTAGTTACATACAGCACAAGAAGGACGAACGTTTCTATTTGATGATGGTTGGGTAAATAGGATTAGACGAACTTTTAAGAACGGAGATGAAGAAAGATGAACGCAAAGAAGTTATTAACTTATGGATTACTTGTAGCGATCATGTTACCGAAGATTAAAGAAAGATTAGAAACACAGCAACTACGCAAATCTTATCAAAATGCACACCGTGTACGCATGAATCATAACAGCATTCTAGAGAAAATCTCTGGCTAAACATCACAACTAAGCAAGTAAACAGTAAACCCGAAAAGTGTCTCGCACCTTTCGGGTTTTTATTTTTAATTTGGCAAGAGCCCACCCTTCATCTCTAATTAACTATTAGATTTTTCTAAAGAAAATGCTATAATTGGGAAAGAATGGGGGAGTTAACATGGTAATTCATAATGTAATGGAGGAAGTTGTCAAAGGAATTATTACAGACCAGCTCGATCACTTGCATCTTTCCTGCAAATGCGAACGATGCCAGGAGGACATTTTAGCTCTTTCACTAAATAAAGTGACACCGAGATATATTGTGAATGACAGCCGGGAGCCCTTAGTCAAAGCGAAATATATGATCGACAGACAAGAACAAGCCAATATCGTCACGGTTGTCGCCCAAGCGGCAGCGCTCGTCTCTGCTAATAAACGCTGTTCAAATATACAATAACGCAACAAAAAAATCCGGCCTATTGCCGGATTTTTTTGTTTTAACCCTTTACACTCCTAGCACAGCCGTTGTGCTAAAAAACTCTTTATATAGCGCTCTTAAAACGTTAGTCGTATCTTCTTCTTTAATGCCAAACACTAAGCTAACCTCAGAAGATCCTTGGTTAATCATCTCGATATTTGCTCCAGCTTGTGAAATAGCGGTTGTCGCTCTCGCTGTCAAGCCCTTCGTATTATTCATGCCTTCGCCAACAAGCACGACCATCGCAAAATGATGTTCAATGTGAACGTCATCCACTTTTAAATCTTCACGGCATTTTTGAATGATACGCTCCTCTTTTTCCGGAGAGAGCTGGTGACTGCGAACGATGACAGATAAATCATCAATTCCTGAAGGCGTGTGCTCATAAGAGATTTCTTCTTCTTCAAGGATTTGCAGCAAACGGCGGCCAAAGCCAAGCTCGCGGTTCATCAAATATTTGCTCACATAAATCGTCGAGAATCCGCCATCCGCCGCAATACCGATTACTGGGCTGTTGGAATACTCGCGCTCTGCCACAATCATCGTACCCTCTGCAGATGGATTGTTCGTGTTTTTAATGCAAACTGGCACGGAATGCTGGAATGCCGGCATTAACGCTTCATCATGGAAAACAGAGAATCCTGCATAAGACAGCTCACGCATTTCTCGGTAAGTCATCCGCTTGATTTCAACAGGTTGATCAACAATCTTCGGATTAGCCGCAAAAACTGAATCGACATCTGTAAAGTTTTCATACAGCTCTGCGCCGATCGCTGCTGCTAAAATAGAGCCGGTAATGTCAGAGCCGCCACGGGCAAATGTCATCATGACGCCATCTTTTGAGTAGCCAAAAAATCCTGGGAATACAACAATCCCTTTGCGATCACGCAAGTTCCGCAAGTTTTCGTAAGCTTCAGGTAAAGCACGGGCTCGTCCAGGCTCATCACTCACAATTAAGCCAGCATCCTTCGGGTTCACATACTCTGCCTCTAACCCGATGCTTGAGAAATAAGCAGCAATTAATTTTGCGTTATTGTCCTCTCCGCTCGCTTTAAGCTGGTCAATGAACAGATCGCGGTTTTCTTTGTCTTGGCTGATCCGGTCACGTAAATCTTGTTCGATTACTTGGGCAATCTCATGATCAAGACCGAGCTCAGCTGCTATATCAGCATACCGCTCTACGACCGCCTGCAGCTCTTCTTCTGCATCTTTGCCGGAAAGAGAAGCTTCTGCCAGGCTAATCAGCAGGTCGGTTACTTTAATATCGTCATCAAAACGTTTACCTGGGGCGGAAACTACTACGATCTTTCGCGTAGCATCTTCTTTAATAATGGCTGCAACCTTCTTAATCTGTGTTGCACTCGCTACGGAAGTCCCCCCAAATTTACATACCTTCATTCCCGTTTCACTCCTTAGTCACCGTTAGATTTTCATGATGGAAAAAGTTTTATTTGAAAAATTATACCACTGTCTGCATGAAAAAAGAAGAAATAATCTGATATTTACTCCAATAAGTATAAATTTCCTCTTCATTCCAACTTGTTTATTTTGCTTAATTCAGGGAATATCTATTACATGCGCACCACTAATCACTGCAAAAATTGTTCACAAAAGGAGAGTGCATATAATGAAAAAAAGCAAATCTACGGGAAGTAAAGCCGCAATGACTGCGCTGGCTCTTGGGGCAGCCTACCTTCTTCGAAACGAAAAATCACGCGGCAAGCTCATGGATCAACTTAAATCAATGGGAAAATAATGCAGTATCGAACTCTCTCACTACACTGAAACATTAAAGCGCCGGAGACTAACTCCACCGGCGCTTTTTTACTGTTATGGCTGATTAATATCTGTAATGCGATTTTCCAGTTCTGGAGCGGCATTTGGGTTTGCTTGGATATAGTCTCTGAACATTTCCCAATCGACGAAGCCTGGTTCGCTGACGCGGCCTTCTTCGTAAGCTTTGCCGAATGTGCTGTACCCATCTCCGCCTTTGGCTGTAAATGTGTTCGTTGCGACAACGTATGATTCAGTGTCAACAAGCGGTACGTATCCGTTCTCCTTCTTCACTTCTACCGTTTTCACCCGCTCGCCAACTGGCTTACTGCTATCGTACGTAAATTTCAAACCGGATACTTGTAAGAATCCGCCAAACTGTCCCGGCACTTCTTTTACGCTGTTCTCGAGCGCTGCACGGATTTCTGCCCCTGTTAGATTCATAATGGCAAGCGCATTGCCAAATGGCATCACTGTCAGCACTTCATCAAGTGTAATATCGCCTTCGTTAATGGAAGCGCGAATGCCTCCGCCGTTTTGGACGGCAATAACAGCCTCTTTATTGATCGTCTTTGCTTTCTCCAACATGCCATCTGTAATCAAGTTCCCGAGATTTGTTTCTTTCGTCCGCACATCAGCGCGTTCACCGTTTAAAGCAACAGCCGTTTTACCAACGACGGTCTTCTTCTTGGCATCAATGGCTGGCTTATACTCTGTCGCTAAAATTTCTGCCGCTTCCGGATCATCCTCCAATATATACGTGCCATCTTCCCCCTTGGCATCAATTTCGATCAACTTGCCAGCATGCCCAATGACTTTGCCGTTTTTATCAAACTTGACATCTAGCGTACCCAGATATTTATTGTATTCATTCGCTTGGACAATGACTGTTGGTTCTTTCCCCGTTGTGTCCAATACCGGCTCTTTCAACAGGTCATGAGAATGGCCGCCGACGATGATGTCAATCCCCTCTACTTCTTTCGCCAGCGTTACATCGTTATCGCCGCCGCCATCTTTAAAACCGATATGGGTTAAAGCGATAATTTTGTTAACACCCTGCTTCTCCAATGAGGCCACTGTTTTCTTAGACTTTTCTAAATAATCTTCAAACATAACCCCTGCCCCTGGGCTGGAAATATCGACTGTTTCAGCTGTCGTTAAACCGAAAATACCAACCTTTTCTCCATCGACTTCCTTAATAATAGCGTCATACACGGACCCATCTTTTGGTGCAGCTGCTATTCCGCCTGTCACGAGTCCTTTAATATTTTCATCGCTCGTAAAATTGACGTTAGCACTTACAAATGGAAATTTTGCTTTCGCGATAAAATTAGCGAGCGGCTTCGTGCCTAAATCAAATTCATGATTTCCGAACGTCATCGCATCGTAACCGACGAGATTCATGAAATTCAAATCAGCTTGTCCCAAATACTCGTTAAAATAAAGCGTACCCGAAAACACATCCCCTGCATCTAGCAATACATTATTCGGTTTTGCTTTTCTCACTTCTTTAATAGCCGTTACTTTTCTAGCGGCATTTTCAATATGGGCATGGGTATCATTTGTATGCATAATCGTTAAGTCGAGTTCTTTTGCAGCAGGATGAGCTAACCGGTACAGGAACAACGCCCATTCCCCACGCTGCAAATGATCATCCGCCCCAAAACGGCTGCTTGTTTTTCCTTCTGTCACACCACTTTTCACAAGTGCATCAACATACTTAGCCCACTGCGCATTGACATCTGTAAATGGCGTCTTTTTCACTGTTTCATCAATCGTAAGCTTATAGGCTAAGGAAATCAGCCGAGCCGTTTCATTGCGGGTAATGGCATCATAAGCTCCAAACAGTCCTGCCGCTTTTCCAGATATGATCCCCTTCTCTGCCAGCGCATTGACCGCCCACTGTCCACGTTTAGGCACATCTTTGAAACCTGCATTCTTGTATGTTCCCTGCGGGTCGATTCCTAAAGCCGCAGCTAACTGGATCGCTGCATCCACGCGAGAAATGGAGACATTCGTACCAAATTGGCTAGGGCTTAACCCTTTCGTAATGCCGTTATTCGTTAAATAAGCTACCGCTTCTGTGTAACGAGCGGGCACATCTTTAAATGAATGTTCTTTTGCCGAAACAGCGGCAGGGCTTACTGCCGGCACTGCAATCGCAGCAGCTGCGGCTAAAGCTAGAAACTTATGAGACGATGCTTTCTTCTTCCCCAAGATAACTCCTCCTTTGTTAAAACACTTATATTAAAAGATTAGTAGTTTTTAATAAAAAAGCAACCTATTCAGGGAAAGTTTGCAAACAAATTAGCCATACAGTTCCATTTCATGATTATTTAACCATGATATTAGTCATGATTTATATTTTAATCCTCAACCCTTTATCCAAAACCATACTTTTATCCCTGTCACGAAGCCCTTTCTCTTGTTCTATCTTTCAAAATCTAGTGTTATCCGCTCATTTTACGAAAGAACATATTAAATTTTTTACTAATTTGCTAAAATATGTATGTGATTACACAGAAAAAGAATGGGGTGTAAAGAGTGAGAAAAACAGTAAAATGGTTAGCTGCTTCCCTATTGTCTCTAGCCCTTGTAGTACCATCTGTCGGTGCAGCATCGGCTGCAGCCGGTCAAGGAAGCTCTCAAGGAACCGCCACTTTTGACAGCAATGCAAAAGCAGCAAATACAGCAACAACAGCAACTTTTAGTGATGTACCGAAAAATTTTTGGGCAAAAAATGAAATTGATTACCTTGTGCAAAAAGGAATTATTGCCGGCTATAAAAATGGTAAATTTGGCGTTCAAGACGCCATCAGAAGAGATCATGCCGCGATCATTTTAGCGAGAGCTTTAGGCGTAGAAAAAGAATCAGCTCCAAACCCAGGCTTCAAAGATGTACCAACTACGCATCCTGCTTACAAAGAAATTGCCGTTTTAACAAAATACGGCGCTTTCAGCAAAGCACAATATTTTAATCCAACTGGAAAAGTAACCCGCGCCCAAATGGCGAAAATTATTGCTGAAGGCTTTGGCTTCCAGCCTTCTTATCTCGTAACGTTTAAAGATGTACCAAGCAGCAGTCAATTTTACAAATACGTCAGCACCTTAGGCAGTGCCGGTGTAGCTGGCGGCAGTAACGGCAACTTCATGCCAAATAAGATTTTGAACCGCACTGAATTCTCTGTCTTCGTTGCCCGTGCACTTGAGGCTCGTTTCCGTACAGGAATTCAAGTAGAAATCCAAGGCTTGCAATACCAAACAGACGGCCGTCTGAAAATGAGCTTGATGATGTATAACAATACACCAAAAACAGCCTTTAACATTAAAGCAAAATATTCTCTCTACGCTGGCCGTACACTCGTTGCTCAAACAGCTTCAGCAAGAGACTATACAGGCATCACGATCGGTGCTAATCAGAAAAAAGCTGTTACTTTCTATTTCGCTCCTAGCGAAATCAAGAACAAAGCAACATTTAAAGACACTTTCCTCGGCTATGAGCATGCCTGGCAGTACTACCAATAAAAACAAAGGCAGGATCCTTAGGATCCTGCCTTTGTTTTAGCGTTTTAAAGTGGAGAATTGACTTCTTTCGGCATTAATCAGACCCCCAAGCAGGAGGACGACGGCAGTGAGGTAGAACCAGAGCATGAGAATGATGATCCCGGCGAGCTGGCCGTACACGCGGGTGTAGTTAACGGCGCCCGCGTATTCACTGAAAATGATGGACATCACCTGCCAGCCAATAGCAGCAAAGACGGCTCCTGGAATCACTAATTTTAGCGGCTGTTTTCCACTCGGCAGGATTTTATAGAACAAGATAAAGAAGCCAAATAGAAATACAGAACCGAGCCCCCATTTAATCATGGGCCATGTAGCCAAAAACGGATTAGCTGTTTCAATCGTCCCGATCACTTCCTCTGAAATGAACAGATGCAGCAAACGTTCGGCTAGTGGAACGAGCAAAGAAAGCGGCACGAGAAACATGAAAATAAGAGTTACCCCTAAATCTCGGATGACCCCCTGAAAAAATTTAAGAGGCCGTTTAATCCGATACGCTTCGTTTAGTGAACGAACGAGCGATTGAATCGCCATGGAAGACAACCAAAATGTCGAGAAAAAACTGACAGAGATTAAATGGCCTTTTCCTTTTGCCAGAACCGCTTCCACATTTTCATGAATAATACCATATGTATTAGCTGGTGCATAAGGGCGGATGACACTAAGTATGTCCTGTTCTTTCACAGGAAAAAAGCTCACTAGTGAAATCATAAAAATGAGAAACGGCACGACAGACAGCAGCAAATAATAAGCAGTCTGTGCAGCCTGGTCAAAAAACCGTTCATTAAAGAAACGGCCGGCGATCCGCTGCACCATCCTCACCAACTTCATGCACTCCCACCTTCCTTCCACTTTTTCAACATCATAAACAATTGAAAGCGCCTAAGCAAATGAAGGAAAGAGCAAATGATGATCAATAAACAACGAAAAACTCCCCTTGCCTGTTGCTATGTCTTATAACAGGCAAGGGGAGTGACTTTATGATAATGGATATTAACGTTTAAATAAAGATGCATAGTGTCCAGTATCTCTTTGATGGAAGAGCGCATAAGCCAGCATAATAAAGTAATAACTAGCGAACGTTTTATCTTCCCAAATGTTGTACAGCAACGCCAAAAAGAAAATGGCCAACAAAATAGAAAGGACTAAAAACGAACCTTCTTTATTTTCACCTCTTCTTTTCCAAAGAGCTGTTACCATGCCGAGTAAAAATACGGCGAATGCGATAACACCAAGTACGCCAGTTTCAGCGATCACTTGAATATATTGATTATCGGAATAAATGTTTGGCGGTATTTCGTACTTATCATATATCGGAGAAGGATAAGACTTTGAAGCAGAATCGCCAAACGTTCCAAATCCTGTACCGATAATCGGATGATCTTTAAAGATCTCAAATCCTTTATTTACGATAAATAATCTTCCCGAACTTTTACTTAACTCAATCGTATCTTTCTCAAACGTCTCTTTTATACGCTTCTGTTCACTTGGTTCATCCTCATCCGGCTGTTCGCTTCCCTGCCCTCCAGGACCCATATCAATATTCGAATTCTCTACCCACTGGGTCGCTTGGGTAACCGGGGTTAACACGAGAACAAAGCCAAGAGCAATCGCAGCTGCGAGGTGAATCACTATTCTTGTATAACGTGTTAACAGCCAAAAAATAACTAAGCCGATACAGAATGCTAACCACGTTCCTCTAGAATAAGTCAACAGCCAGGTTCCTGCGTATAAAATGGATAAAATAACCAAAAGAACTTTTTTTCCTTTAGCCACTTTATTATACAAATACACGAGGAAAATAAGAGAAAACGACAAATAGACGGCCAGTATATTTGGATTATTAATTAACCCATAAATACGTACCTTATTATTAGGAGACAAAGAGCGGTTCACCCATGCTTCCGGCATCAACAAAGTACGAAGCGATATTTTTTCAACAAGTCCTTGGAACACAAGCAGCAAAGCTATGACAATCGTAATCCAGATAAATCGTTGAACATCCCTCTTATCAATATCTAGGCGTTTTACTATGTAAAATAGCAGATACGTAATAAAAAAGGCTCTAATTTGAAAGATAATCGCCCCAATCGCAACACCTGAAATCAATGCCGACACTGAGCCGATCCCGATAAACACAAAAAAAGCCCACTCAAATATTGAAAAGTGAAATAACGATTTCCAATCTTTACGACCCGCCCACACTACATGCAGAAAAGCAAATACAATGATCAGATCGCCCATTATTTTCATCGATGGATTCATCTCTATAATAAAGGAACGAAGTGGAAAATAAATTAACAATAAATAAATTCCGGTCTTTGGACGAGTCAATGCAACTAAAGCTACTATAAATGAAACGGCCAACCCTACGAGCGGCTGCGAAAATAATACTCCAAAAAGTATTAAACATACAGCTCCTATCATCAAAAAATTATTCTTAAAAAAATCTGACATTCAAATGAACCTTCCTTTTAGGTGCTGTAAGTTTGGAAGAGTTACAGCGATTTAATGGTAATATTAAACACAAAATCATTTTATTCATTCATTTATACACAGTCGCTTTTCAATTATAAGATATCCCTATGACCTAGTCAATTCCGTTTCTCTTACTCTCTTTCTCTCCTTAATAGGCCTCCTGCTATGTGCCTAATTCGATCTTAATGCCTTACAAAAAAAACAGTTTTAATGATAGATGATTTCGGCTTAAATTGAATGATAATGTACTTAAAAGGATTTACGCACGCTCACCTCTATACTATACTGTAACAAAATAATGAGCAGAAAGAGTGTTTGTCTTGGAGAACGTACAAGGATCTTTAAAGGAAAAAAGCATTGTTTTTACTGGTTTCATGGGTGTAGGAAAAACGACGATCGGCTCTCTCGTAGCGCAAAAGCTTGATCGAGCCTTCATCGATATCGATGAAGAAATTGAAAAACAATACAACATGTCGATTAATGAAATATTTGCGGCTCACGGCGAAAAGGCCTTCCGGGAGATTGAAAAGCAAACAATCCGTTCCTTTTGTGAGCAGCCCTTAAAAGTCATTTCTCTTGGCGGCGGTGCCTTTATGCAGCCGGAGGTCCGCGAAATTTGTTTAGCAAACTGCTTCGTCATTTACTTAGAAATGTCATGGGAAGAGTGGAAAGAAAGACTCGATCTTCTCATTGATACACGCCCTGTTTTGCGCGGAAAAGACTTGAAAGAAATTGAAGAGCTTTTCTACAAAAGACAGGAAGCTTATGCGATTAACCATTCAACGTTAACCGTGGGCTCTAAAAGCGCAGAAGAAGCAGCTGACGATATCATTGAGTCTGTAAAGCTTTCAGAGGATTTGCGCTAAGTCCCTCTCTCATAAGTAATAAGCGTGCATTTCAGCAGTGCACGCTTGTTTTTTCAACAAATAGTTACAAATCCTTCTCTTTTTAAATATATATTCTTCCAAAAAACATTTAAATACTTCAATTTTTAACAATTTTAAACCTATTCAACTAGTAAAATAGGACTATATTTGTTACTATAAGGAAGATGGTAATTTAAAGGAGGAGAATATTTTGGATATTGTTGAGAATTATAAAATTACAACAAGCACCATGGCTCTTACAGAGGAATACCACCAACATTATAATGCCATAATTTATGATCAAAACGGAATATACGGAACAAAGCAAACCGTCCGCTCTTTACTTAACGAAGCGTGTATTGACAGAATTTCTACATACGATGGCCGCATTCAAGCCATCCGCCAACGTTTTCCCTACCGTAAAAAAACACCGCTTGTTATCTGTCTCCACGAACGCATTTGTGCTTTTCCAACCAATTCACCAGATCGTTATGGCTGCAATTGGATTTTCCCTCAACACATCCATATAAGTACAATAAAAAATGGCAAACCAGTTGCTGTTTTTAAAAATGGGACTCATCTATCCCTTACTTGTTCACTCCACGTCTTTAACAGGCAGCGAGAACGAACAGCCAATTGTCTCAATTATTTTCAAAGCAATTTAGAATAATCAAGCCGCCAGCTGAGGAAAGAGAGCCCGCTGGCGGTTATTGTTATTGGCGAGAAAACAGTAGAAAAACAGGCATTTTGATCCCTTCCTGCTTGTTTTGTTGGCATTTGTTGGCTAGCATAGAAAGGAACAATGAAAAGGATGTGTTTTATATGATAAATGTGTTATTCGTTTGCTTAGGTAACATTTGCCGCTCCCCAATGGCAGAAGCGCTCTTTAGACACCTCGTTCAACAAGAAGGACTAGAAGATAAAATCCGTGTAGATTCGGCTGGTACGAGCGATTGGCATGTTGGCTCTCCGCCACATGAAGGGACAGCCGCCATTTTAAAAAAGTATAACGTTGAAACAGAAGGACTAGCAGGAAGACAATTGTCTAAACAGGACTTTGAAGCATTTGACTATATTGTCGGCATGGATGAAAGTAACATCGAAAACATTTATCACATCGTCAAACAGCCAAAGCACCCGAAAGTGATCCGACTGCTCGACTTGACCGCTACGCCAAAAGACGTGCCTGATCCTTATTATACCGGTGACTTTCAGGAAACATACGACTTGGTTCTTGACGGCTGCCAGGCACTGCTTAACAAAATAAAAGCAGAACAGTTCTAAACACGATAAAACCAGAAGCCTCTTAACGCGCTTCTGGTTTTATCTATTCTTCTTACCTTCCATTCGACTTTAAGTTCATTAGCACATTTAAGACAAAAGCAAGAACGCCAAGAACCGTCAATGTCGCCCCAACTGCGATGCCCGCTGTGTAAGACTGACTTTCAGTGGCAATAAGCAGAAATAGGCAAATCATCATAATCGGCAGACCCAAATTATGCAGCCAAAAGTGAGTTTTCGCCAGCCCGTTAGACGTTAACGCCGGGAATAAATGATATAAGATTCCGATAAGAGTTAAGGCCGTCCATCCTAGTAGATTGATGTGCACATGGACCCCCGCAAAGCCGTACGAATGAGCGACAGACATATAATAGCCAAGCAACACACCGACAGCAAAGTAAACGGCAGAAATCTTAATTAACCTGATCGCCATACGGATCCCTCTTTCTGCTTTAAGATAACAACCTTACTTCAATTTATGTACGAATTCCCCATACATACCTAATGAATGATAAAAAATTCCCCGTCAAAAAGTACTTCCTCTTTTTATATTTAGTGGCTCATTTCCGCTACGGCTCTACAATTAACAACTGAAAAAACAACCTTTACCTTTAACAAAGACTACTGTATTCACCAAGCGGCACACGTGTGCTATGCTACATGATGTAGACGTATGTACAGGATGAAAGGAAGCGAAACAGTGAAAAAATTAACATTTGTTATTCCTATCATGATCTTAGTAGGCTCCATCTCGATGTGGATGCTCAATAAAGACTATTCCGAGATTGATCTTCAAACAAGATGGTGGATTACGATAGGAGCTGCTATATTTTCCGGGATTATTTCCTTTTTCTTACTTGGCAGTGATGGAGAAAAAGCATCCTCTTCCCCATCTGATCGTCAGAAAAAAAAGAAGAAGTAACGAAAAAAGAGAGCCTGAACAGCTCTCTTCGTGCATTAATGGCTACTGGCTTTCTCTCTACACAAGCGAGTTTATTAAGATAGCGGAAGCCGCTTCGTACATTTCATCAAACTGATTAAGCGGGAGCGGATTTTGCCCTTCCCCCAGTTCAATCGTAAAGCCCGGCTTGCGAAATTCTTGAATAAACCAATCTTTATAACCCGAATGACTATCAACATATCTCACCGCTTTATAGCCGCTCACTCTGGCTAATCGATTAGCGAGCTCCTCCGACTCTGCCGGCTCTAGTCCTTCATATCCCCAATAAAATTCTTTTCCTTGTGTATGCAAAGCAAGCAAACGGTCAAACGTCTCTTTTCTTACTAGATTGGCCATTGCTTTTGTCTCTGGTTCAGACAGAGGATCATAGCCTGGAAAATCACGTGAGGCTGGTGCCTGTGGTTTTCTCGTCGCTTCAAATTCCCAATTAGCGGGGAATTGTTTGTTTAAATCAACGCCTCGGATATTGGCTTTCCAGCCTGAAAAATCCCGGCTTCCTTTATTTAGTTTAATGAGCTTTTCTTCCATGTTAGCCGGCGGACCGTTTAACACTAGCTCAACTCCATCCGGGTCGACCATCGGAACAGCGGATAGCTCTGTTTGCATGTATATAGGCATGGTCGGGAGCCCTTTGATCGGAAATTGATTTGTGAGTGAAAGCAAATATTCATTTAAAAAACTCATTAGAATAGCAGTTGTAATCCATTCATTTGCATGAAAAGAAGCGTTCACCTGCACTTTGCGCTTTCCTTGTCCTATTCGCAAATCATATAGCGGCAATCCCCTTACACTATTTCCTATTTTTCTTCGTTCCATAAAGGGGTAAATTGCTGCAAGCTTCTGAAGATCATTGCGCATCTTTTGAAAATTGTAAGGCTGCTTTCCATCTACGATAGGGGTCGTAACTCTCACGGGAACTTGTATTATTTGACCGATTTGAAGCTTATTCGGATCAATGTCGGGATTTAACAACAGTAAAGCGTCCACTTTCAAGCGCTGCGCTGAAGCAAGCGCCCAGAAAGAATCTCCTTTTTGGACGACTCGTGTTGTCGTTACAAAACCAGGAATCTGAACAACTTGTCCCGGCTTCAATTCATTTGGCTGAATGCCAGGATTCGAATCCATCACCAGCTCTAGCGGAATATGAAACAACTGGCTGTAATGCCACAATGTATCCCCTCTTCTTACATGAACTTCCATAACATCCTCCCTGTGAACGTCTTTTCTCTCATCATATGTGTACCTTCGCAGAGCTATGCCCCCGCTCGAAGCTATTTAAAATATTCACTCTAAGAAAATATGAAACTTTTTACCCTTTAAAAAAATAATTTGTTACTTACATATCAATATAAGTTTGTTAGAATGGAAGCTGGAGATTATATTTCCATAAAATATAAATTTTACAAGAGTGTAGACAACATCTATGTTGGCCATAATCGGGCTTCCTGATTTGCTGCATCTGTTTACACAGACACATGAATACGGAGGGAATTGCTCAACTATGAGGAAACTGTTAGTGGCGACGATGGCTTTATGTTCAATGATAATTCTGGTGACAACGTCAACGGCACAGGCATCTGGATTTAGTGATGTACCTGCCACCTACTGGGCTTATGATGATATTCAATTTTTATCATCTTATGAAGTAATTAATGGATATGAAGATGGAAAGTTTAGACCTGGGAATATAATTACACGTAAAGACGCAGCGGTCATGATGACCCGAGCGCTTGAATTAACAGAACCGCCTGCCGAAAGCGAGCTTACGTTTACCGATGTCAAGCCTTCTTCTCCCGGCTATAACCAAATTTTAATCGCTATGACCAATGACTGGTTTACCCTGAGAAACGGAGCGTTCGAGCCAGACCAACCGTTAACGAGAGATGAAATGGCAAAAGCATTAGCAATGGCGTTCTCTTATGAAGGAAAAGAAACGTCTGAATTTACAGATGTTCCGAAAGATGACCCCTATTACCCGTTCATTGATGCAATTGCCCACTATAAAGTAACAACAGGCTACAAAGACAACACGTTCCGACCGGCTGAACTCGTTACGCGTGCGCAATTTTCAGCGTTCCTGTCTCGTGTTTTTCAACAGCCAGCTTCGTATGAAGTAAGAAATGCGGGCGAAGTAGTCGCAAACGTGCCTTCTTTTGGAGCGGCTCTGTCGATTGCGGCTGATTATCCGCAATCAACGATTCACCCGGCAAGCACAAAGTACCGAGAGTTTCCAGATAAAATTGCGACGAAAGATCAGACCGGATTAAAATCTGGTGTTCTTATTTACAATGGTGTTAATGAGAAAAATACGTTTACGAAAGAATTCTTCGACAAGTATACAAGCTATCAAACTCCTGATGGCCAAACTAAGGATTTCTTTAATACCTTTATTATTCTAGGGCTTCGCTATGATGGCGGCTGGCTATCAGAAAACGCGGACAACCATGCCAACTATAGTGATTGGCGAGCTTATATTAACCGAACATTTGCCGAAAATGGCGCCCTGCAGCAGCTGAACGCTTCGGCGAAAAGCCAGAATAAAAAGGCGGATGTCTATGTCGCGATCCCTTATCCAAAAAGAGGGGAACCTATTTTAAAACTGAATGATGAAGAAGTAGAGAGCAATTTAGAATCCCGCACTGACATGGTTAACTGGTATATTTCAGAAGTACAGAAAGAGTGGGACAACCATGAGCTAGATAATCTCAACTTTAAAGGATACTACTGGTTAAACGAAACGGTGCGCGTGCATGAAGACGAATTGTTATTATCCGCTGTTTCTGAGCGCATTCATGCTGATAACCAATTTTTCATCTACGCTCCACATGCTACTTCAACGAACTTCCGTAAATGGCGTTCCTACGGGTTTGATGCGGCTTTTCTGCAGCCAAATGCCTTCCGGGAAAATGTAGCAAATAAAGAAGAACGGCTCCATCGCGCGTTTCTTTACGCCCAAATGTATGGGACAGGCATTACCATCGAGATTAACTCCTACTCTACTAGTCAAGCAGAAGCCGGAGTAGAAGCCTTCAATCTATATATGGACTTTGCTAAACGATATGGCCTTGATGAAAAAGGCATGACCTTCTATCAAGGAGTCAACATGGTAGCAAGAATGGCCACTTATGACCATCCGATTTTCCGCCAATGGTATCGTCAGCTAACAGAAACGTTCTTCTCGCATCCAAAAAGCGAAACGAATTAAGAATTTTGGCAGAAACATTTTATCTTTGTGTCCTTAGACTAAGCTCTAGGGGCACTTTTTATTTTCCAATTGTCTTCTAAATAGTTCTATTATCCTTATTCCCTTTGTGGTACTTTATTATTATGCCTGAAGAGACGAAATAAATGATATAAAGGGAGGAGAAAAGCAATGAATGTGTTGAAGACTTTTTTAGCGACGATTCTATTAGTGGGCGCTTTTGCAACAGAAGCAGCAGCACAAACGTTTAAAGACGTGCCATACGATCATTGGGCTCACGATGAGATTCGTTTTTTAACAGATAAAGCGGTAATCCGCGGTTACTCCGATCAATCTTTCAAGCCGCAGGCCCTCCTGTCGCGGAAAGATGCAGCCGTGATGATGGTGCGGGCGTTAAAACTGCCGCCTGTCTCAAACCCATCTATTAAACCGGCCGACTTATCCCCATCATTAGGCGGCTATAAAGAAATGTTAACAGCGGCCAATAAAGGGATGTTCACGATTGCCGGAAACAAATTTAACCCGAATGGACCCTTAACGAGAGAAGAAATGGCCCGTGTGCTTGCTGTTGCTTATGGCTATAAAGGGAGCGGGAAGTCCTCGTTCAAAGATGTCTCTAAATCAAACGCTTACTACAAATATATTGATGCCATCGCTGAAAACGGCATCACGTCAGGCTACCCGGATGGCGGATTTAAACCGTCTGTTACGGTCAACCGCGCTCAGTTTTCAGCCTTCTTGAAGCGAGTATACGAACAGCCTCTTGACTATGCCATTAAACAAAATGGACAAGTCGTTCAAACAGAGAAAACAATGGACAAAGCGATTCAAACGGCCCTTCGCTATCCAGGATCTACCGTTCATCCTGTCAGCAACTCCTTGATGACCTATGAGTCTAGACCAGCGAAACTAGCAGACACCGGTATCAAAAATGGGGTGCTAATGTATAACGGAGCGGAGTACCAATCATCCTTCAGCTCGTCATTTTTCAAACCGTATTTACAAAAAGACGGTCAAAAGATGTTTGATACGTTCGTGATTTTAGGCAGAACGTACTCTGGCGGCGACTTGATGGAAACGTCAAACAATAAAGCCAACTACGGAGACTGGAAATGGTATGCCGATCGAACCTTCTCTTCCTCTGGTATCTTGCAGGCATTAAATAAAGCAGCAGTGGAAAATGGTCAAAAAGTTCAAGTCTATATCGCCATTCCTTATCCGAAGCGCAATGAAGCGATCATCAACCTTGACGGCAAGCGGACGGCTAATACGTTACAAGCACGTGAACAAATGGTCAACTGGTATATGCAGACAGTTCAACAACGCTGGAATGCAGCCAAGTTTCAAAACCTTGTGTTCAAGGGCTACTACTGGCTAAATGAAACGGTCATTCATGCGGATGATGAACGGCTCGTGACGAACACTGCTGCTCGTATCCATCAGGGAAACAAAAAGTTCATTTACGCCCCTCACGCTCGGACAACGAACTTTGAAAACTGGAAGTATTACGGATTTGATGGGGCTTACTTGCAGCCGAATACCTTCCGGCTAGACGTGCCCAGCCCTGAAGCGCGTCTCCATAAGGCATTTATTGAAGCGCAAGTAAAGGGAAGCGGCATTACACTGGAAATCGACACGTATTCTCCTCACCAAATCAATAAGGGCACACCTAACTTCCTGCTTTACTTGGAATATGCCCGTCGCTATGGTTTAAAAGGGCAAAGCCTATTATTCTATCAGGGCACCGAGATGGTCTACCGAATGGATCAATACAACTATGAGCAAGTTTATGAGGCACTTGGTGAATTTTTAAACTAGTTGCAGCGTTCTTCCGACAGGTTTATGAAAAAAGACGGCATCCCAAAACTTTTGGGATGCCGTCTTTGAATTTCACTCTCTCAGGCCCACTGTCACGTTTGGCTTTCAAAACACAAAACGTTGGACAGGCGAGCGACCGTTTGAAAATTAAACCTTAAATTGGTTCGTCGCACTTTGTAGATCATTGCTTAAGTTTGTGAGCTGTTCCGCTGACTCTGCAACCGCCTGAATCGCATGAAGCTGCTCGGCCGTTGAAGCGCTGACTTCCTCACAGGAGGCCGCTGTTTCTTCCGAGGTCGCTGCCATGATCTGAATCGTTCTTGCCACTTCCTCTTTATGTTTGGCTACTTCCTGGACTTCATGATAGACTTCATCAATCGAGTGTTTCATTTCTTCCATTAGCTTTGCGATATCGCCAAAGGCTGTGCCCGTATGATGGACGACTTCTTCCTGGTGCTGGAAGGTTTCTCTCGTCTCTTGCATTTGGCCGGAAACTTGTCGGGCACCCGCTTGCAGCTCTTCTACTGTAGCCTTTACTTTTTCCGTTGACTGCGCCGATTGCTCCGCAAGCTTCCGGACTTCTTCGGCTACAACCGCAAAGCCTTTTCCATGCTCGCCAGCTCTTGCCGCTTCGATGCTCGCATTTAAAGCTAACAAATTCGTCTGATTAGAAATCTGTGTGATCG
The DNA here is from genome assembly GCF_001685015.1 of Pseudobacillus wudalianchiensis. Taxonomy (GTDB): domain Bacteria; phylum Bacillota; class Bacilli; order Bacillales; family Domibacillaceae; genus Pseudobacillus; species Pseudobacillus wudalianchiensis. The sequence continues at coordinate 315,572 of NZ_MAYT01000012.1, read as the reverse complement.
TCTCCATGACGCCCCCAATGGCTTTCACCTTCTCATCTAGCTGATCAATCACACCTGCCATGACCTGTAAATTATCTTTCCAGCTATCAAACGAATTCTGCAGCTGCTGTATTTGCTGTCGTCCATTTTCATTAATTTTATCCGTCCGCTCAGCAATCGCTGTCATACCACTCGCTTTTTCATTGATTTTGCTAATTTGCCTGCCGAGACGTCCAGAATTTTCACTGGCGGTTTCCGCATTACCGGCTGATTGGGAAGCGCCGCTCGCGATTTCACTAATCGCTGCCGCTACCTGCTCACTAACCGCATTCGTTTCTTCTGAAGTGGCATTCAAGCTTTCAGCCGATTGACGAACCTCTGACACAGAGGCACTAATAACGGCAATGAGCCCGCGCATCTTTTCAATCATCGAGTTAAAATCATGGGACAGCTCGCCAATTTCATCTTTTGAAGCAACTTCTGCCCGCACCGTAAGATCCCCTGCAGCTGTTTGGTCCATTACAGCTTTCAAATGGTGTAGCGGCTTAATAATTCTACTAATCATAAAGAATAAGATTACAAAAGCAATAAGTCCCCCTGCCGCAGAAAGCCAGATTAGAAGGTTTCTTAATTCTGATGCTACTTTATAAATTTCTTTCTCAGGATAAATCGCCCCGATTTTCCAGCCTAAATTCGGAACTGTCGTGTAAACGCTTACTTTTTTTGCGTTATTCATTGTATAACGAGAGACGCCTTCTGACTCGTTTGCTTTATACATATCGGCGACAAACGGATAGCCAGTCAAATCCTCTCCTTGTTTGTCTGGATACACAATTGCTGTTCCGTCTGCATCAAGTACGTATGGAAAGCCTTTGAATCCGAGGTTCTTTTCCTGCATGCTTTCCGAGAGTGTTTTCAAAATAATATCTACTCCCAGCACCCCGGCAACCTTTCCATTCTTCGTAATTGCTTTTGAAGCCGTGATTACATACTCCCCTGTAAAGGCATCCACATATGGCTTTGACCACTGGACTTTGTCCGGCTCTTTCAGCGATGCCTGATACCACGGTCTGGCAGTAGCATCATAATTATCTGCCACTTTAAGAAATGGGTATGTTTTGATGCTCTTATCTGGATATCCAATATAAATGTATGAAGCCTCTTGATAAGTATCCGTATACTGTTTAAACTCTTGGTCAAACTCTTTTGCCAGCTGCTGTTTCTGCACTGGATCGGTGACACTAATAAGATCAGTAAACCGCTTCACTGTTGCGGAATCAGCCATTTGATTCATGCTTCTCTCATACTGGCCCAGAAACAACTGAAAGGAAGAGCTCATCTCGTCTATCATAATTTTCGTTTGAGCGACAACATTTTCCTCTGTCTTCTGCTTAATCTGTAAACCGCTTACAATCATCATCACAGCAACAACCAAACCAAATATCACCAAGATGGTACTAATGATTTTTGTCTTTATCGACCTAAACATATATTACCCCCTATAAAACCCCTTTATAGTTATTTCGTCACACCCAGCCTTTTGTTTAGCATTTTTTAAACGGGAGATTCCTTGATAAATGTGCCGCCATTCTGGATATGCCGGCCTTGTTTCCAGATAAAAGCGAGGCAACTCCGGATAGATCACCACTCTTCCTTGATATCACCCTATCAAAAAGAGCGATCCACCTGGCGAATCGCTCTTTTTCCTATCAATCCGTTATCTCATATAAATGTTAACAAGCTCGTAGCATCTTTCTCTTGTCAGCCGTGCTTGAGTGCTAACGTATTGGACAGAGGCAAATGATCCTCCTTCATATGTGGCTGATTCTGCTTTAGCTGTACGATCTCTGTATTTAATCCACTCGCGCTGCTTGTCCCGCAAATTCGTCATTTCACTAGAGGAAAGCTGCGTTTTCAGTACACCGTAAATGTCATTGAGGGCGTCATCCCACTTCTTGTATGCGGCCGCTTCAGCTTCTCTCATTTCCACTGTCGTGCCGTGTTCGTAAATATACGTTAAGTCAGACATACCTGCCTCTATGTTGTACAGCTTCTGCAAGTACTCCTCTTTCTTGCTGACAGCTGCTTCGGCGCGTGCTCTTTCCTTCTCCTCTAAAGCCTCTGCGGCTTTTTGCTTCTGCAGCCGCTCATTGATCGATTCCTCAATGTTCTTCACTTCGTCGGAAAAACCGGACAACGCCGTTGCTGTCTCTTCATTTTGTTTGAGCTCATTGATGGAGGTTTGGGCATCACTATAGTTCCCTTGCCCAATAGAATCCTTAATTTCTTCTAGTTTTTTGGCTACTTCACTAGATTGCTCATCGTTACTCTCAGCTGTTTTTACGTACTCTTCCAATTCTTTCTTTAGACTATCCGCTAAATGGCCCTCCTGAAGCAAACGGTTCGCTTTCGTCAACGCATCTTCCCATTTAGCCTCCTCGACCGCTTTTTCCACCTCATGATAAGCTGTCAAATCTTCGTAAAGACCTTTTGCCTTCTCATCCTTCGGCTTTTCATCCAGCGCCAATTCAAATGATGCCTGCGCTTTGTCGAATTCTCCATTTGCCAATGCCAGCTTCCCTTGCTCCATCGCTTTCTCATACGTCCCATTATTGCATCCAGCTAATAAAATCGCTGCGACTACAACTCCTGCTGCCCTCTTCATAAGTCCCTCCTGAAGTATCATGGTTAGTAAGTATAAAGTATCATAATCTTCTAAATGAGTATATAGTTTCCTATTGAATTTGACACCCCTTTCTTTTAAAAGAAACAACAAAAAAAACCTGTGATAAGGCGAAAAAACGCCCACCCTATCACAGGTTTTTATCGCTATTCTTTTTTCTCCAGATTATTCGTCTCCACCAGTAAAACGGCATGTACAGCAAAAGCGCAATGAGCCCGCCGGCAAGATCTAAAAACACATCATTCACAAGCGGCGTTCGGCCGCCTGTTTGCAGCTGGTGCCATTCATCAAAAGCCGCATAGATGCCCGTACCGATAAGGGCAACAAGAATGCCTCCGAAGAAACGGTCCGGCTTCCACAATAAATATACGCGGAACAACGCCACCGCTAGCAGGCCAAATAGAAGCAAATGCGCAAACTTGCGGATAAAAAATTCGAGAAAGTAATAATAGCCTTTCGTCTCAACCGATATCTCTTTTCCCCAATACATCACTTTAAATTGCGATAACACATCCGCAAACGGTTCACCCGGAAGCACTTTCTGCATCATCGGAACGAGCGACTGCTCCTCATACGTTTGGGAGGAAAAAGAATAAATGATCCCTGCTATAACGAGTAATAGAACGATTCTTGCGATAGACTTCACTTGAAACTCCTTCTCTGCAACCAACGCCGGGCTGCAGTCCTTTCCGCTTTCACAAGCTTTATTGATTGTAGTCCCACAAAATGAGCCAGTCTTCTTTTTCCTGTACGACAAAGACGTCCTGCTGTAATGAAAAGTTTCCATACTTCCCCTTATACACCTGCACAACTGGCACTTTATACACGAAACTAAGCTCCGGGCCTTCAGCGGACGCCTGCCATTTCTCCAGCTCCTCCGGTTCACCAAGCGTATAAGAAAAAGACTCTACACCAAAATGGTTCATAAACACATGCGCCCGATCTTGTACATAATGCCCCTTTGTAAACTTTTCTTTTATAAACGGATGGAACATTTCCCATGACTTCGAGAAATTTGCTTTCTGCTCATATTGATAAAACTCATCTACCACTTGCTGCGCCTGCTCGCCTGGCGATGTGAAAAGCCCTCTCACAAAAAGCCATCCTACCCCTATACAAAAAAGAAGGAGGACCAGTATGATCACCATATTCCTCCGCCTGCGCCGTTTTCTCAACAAAGAACCACCCCTTGAAAAAGGCCGTTTACTTGAAGATATTCAGACAGGCAGCCGACAAGAACAACGGTTGGGGGTCAGCCCCCCACTGCTTTAAAGCGATGGGGAATGACTCCTCTATTTATTCAATTCTTTATAAGCCAGCACCTTCAAAGCGAGCAGTTCTTTGTCTGTTAATTTTCCTTCTAATTTATTCAACACTTCCTGCTTATTCCCTTGTTGCAAATCAGCCTGCATGTCTCGCAGCTCTGACACGTTAAATTTTTTCACTAATTGCCGTGTCGCTTCTTCTTTTGTTTGAAAAGGCAGCGTCTTGCTATCTACATTGGCCCCTTCAGCAATAAACTTCTGCAGCTCTGGATCATTCTTCACTTTCTCTTTAATTTGGTCCATCTCGCCGCTATTCTCTAACTGGTTAGAGAATTGGTCCATCACTTTATCTGACACAATCTTCGTCCCCACATAAAAAGCCCCAACTGCTAATAACGCCAGGATGATCACCGTAACAAAAAGCACCTTTAACAGCTTCACCTGTATTCCTCCCCTGTCTCGGTGTATGATAATTTCTCTTTCCTCAAGATTTTATCATAATTTAATGGGAATCGTCTCCCACCACGCCAAAGCAATGGACTACCCCTTGTTAAGAGAAGAAGCCATGAGCTAACATAAAAATTGTCGAAATATTATGATAATTATACCATTTACTTTCAGACACTAAGAAGCCATCATAATACATAGCTTGTATAAGTAACTGTGCAGGGAGTGCACCGCTACTGGTACGTACATCCGGATTACTCTATCTTGCAGGAAAAATAGGGAGGCGATCCATGAAGAGAAGTATTCGCAAGAAGATTTGGCCAAAAAGCACCTGACTATGAACAAAGAGAGGAGAATTTTATTGAAAAGCATGCAAGCAAGCGGTAAAAAAATGATGGCACTCGCTCTAGTTGCAGCCATGTGTATGGGTTTTTCTTCTTCTGGCACGCTTCCGAAGAAGCTAGATCCTTTGGCGCCTGATACGGTCTATACGAACGGGACTGTCATTACGATGGATGATGCCTCTCCTTCTGCGGAAGCTGTAGCAGTGAAAGATGGCAGGATTATTGCTGTAGGGAAAAGCAAAGACATCCGTCAGCTGGCCGGCCGTCAGACGAAAACAGTCGATTTAAAAGGAAAGGTCATGCTGCCGGGATTAATCGATGCTCACAGCCACTTTCCAAGCTCCGGTTTGGAAGGCGTTGTCTATGTGAACTTAAACAGCCCGCCGGTCGGAAAGATTCAAAAAATAGCTGACCTTGTCTCGGCGTTAAAAGAACGGGCAGAGGAAACAGTCGCGGGCGCCTGGATTCAAGGGCGGGGCTATGATCAGACGCTCTTAGCGGAAAAACGCCACCCGACCCGTGCCGATCTTGACCAGGCCTCCGACGAACACCCGATTTTCATTACTCACACGTCCGGGCACTTGGCTGTCGCGAACAGCGCCGCCTTGAAGCTCGCCGGCATCACAAAGGATACCCCTAATCCTGAAGGCGGCACGATCCAAAGAGACCGCGCAACAGGGGAACCGACTGGCGTATTAGAAGAAAGTGCCATGGCACTAGTAAGCAAGTATGTGCCGGCCGCTTCACCAGAAAAAGAACTAGCCGCTTTAAAAGAAGCCGTCAAACAATATACAGCAGCCGGTGTCACCACTTCTATTATCGCTGCCGGCAGCAAAACAAGCGTCATGAACCTGCAAAAGTACTCAAAAGAAGGCCTATTGCCGCTTAGAATCACGACGATGGGCAGCGGCGGGCTCGGTGATCTCTCTCCTTCCCCAGGGGAGCTGGGCGGCTTTGTGACCGGTTTTGGCAATGACACGCTGAAGCTGGGTGCCGTGAAAATGTGGCAGGACGGATCGATCCAAGGCTACACCGGCTACTTAAGCAAACCGTACCACGTTCCGCCGGGAGACGATCCGGAATACCGCGGACACCCGCTGCAAAGCCGTGAAAAACTAACCGAGCGTGTGATCGAGCTGCACAAAAATGGCTATCAAATTGCCATTCACGGAAATGGCGATGCCGCCATTGACGACATTCTTTACGCTTTCCGCAAAGCACAAGAAGCTTTCCCGCGGAAAGATGCACGCCACCGCATTGAGCACGCTCAAATGGCAAGAGAAGACCAGCTCGACGAAATGGCGAAGCTCGGCATTACCCCTTCCTTCTATGTCTCACACACCTTCTTCTGGGGAGACCAGCATTGGGAAACCTTTATGGGCCCTGAAAGAGCAGCACGCATGAGTCCACTGAAATCAGCTGTGAAACGAGGCATCCGCTTCAGCGTCCACCTAGACACACCAGTCACGCCGATGAGCCCGCTCCAAGCCGTCTGGTCCGCCGTCAACCGTACATCTAGAAGCGGCGAAGTCATCGGGCCCGAACAGCGCGTCACCCGCATAGAAGCCCTACGCGCCGTCACCATTGATGCCGCCTGGCAAAACTTCGACGAGAACATCAAAGGCTCGATCGAAACCGGCAAATACGCCGACTTTGTCATCTTAGGCGACAACCCATTAACCGTACAATCAATGAAAATCAAAGACATTCCGATTCTAGAAACGGTAATTAACGGTAAAACGGTGTATAAGAAATAAAACAAAGGGTCAGTCCCCCATCGCGTTCAATCGATGAGGGACTGACCCTTTTATTACTGTAACGGAATAAACACGTTAAAGATCACACCCGAATCCGTGTTTTTCACCTGAATGTCCCCGTTGTGAAAATCAATAATTTTCTTTGTGATAAATAAGCCCAGACCAAACTTTCCGCTTTTCCCTTTGTGAAAGTGATTAAATAACTGTTCCAGTGTGTTGTCTTCAATCGGCGGCCCGTCATTTTTGAAGGATATCTTTATACAATCCACCCCTTCATATTTTACGGTATGGGCTACGATCCAAATCGTCGTTGCCGCATACCTTACATTGTTTTCAAGTATATTTTCAAAAGCGACCATGAGTTCCTCTTCATTTCCCCAAAACTCGATGTCCAGCCATTCCATTTTGATCTTTATGCGCTGTTGATTTAGCGAAAACCTTACGTTTAAGCTCTCTAACATATGGTTTAGATTGATTTTTTTAAATTCATTTTTTTTAAGAAAAATATAGTCTAGGCTATTTAAATATAATAGCTTTTCTACTTTACTTTCTAAATTTGCGGCTTCTTTTATAATCACTGAAACCGTCCCTTCGAAAGAATTGTGGAGATAGACCTTATCCTGCAGCGCCTGGGCATAGCTTCTGATGACCATGATGGGTGTTTTCAAATCGTGGGAAACGCTTTGCAAAAAAATCTCTTCTTCTACTTCCATTTTTTTTAACGATTCTTGCATCATATTAATAGAGGCTGCCAATTTGCCAAACTCATCTCCCCTGTCCAGCGTGATGGGTTCTCCCCATTCTTTATTGGCGATTTTCTTCACTCTTTTTTCTAAATAACGTAAGGGCTCTGTTATTTTATTCGAAATAATTTTGGCGATGCAAATATTGACGATAGACAAAATCACAAGAAACCTAATTAAGTTCCCCAGCAAGTCGATAGATAGATAGTTAACGAGTACAAGAGTAATAATAATTGTAATGAACACAAGAAAGCCTGTCATCGTAACCCAAATTTGCAATCCAAACGGTTTATCTTTCATTATTTCACTAACCGGTATCCATAGCCGTAGACCGTTTCTATAGGAATGTTCTGTATTTTTTTACGCAAACGGCGAACGGTATCATCCACTACACGATCTGAGCCAAAGTAATTCTTATCCCACAGGCGATCGAGAATTTGTTCCCTTGAAAAAACTTGGTTGGCATGATCAATAAAGAATAATAACAATTCAAATTCCTTGCTGGATAAAGATAATGAAACGCCATCGTAAGAAACGGTGTAATTCTCACGATTAATAACATAATCATTCATTTTAATCACCTTATGATGAGTATGCTTCGAACCATAGGTTAACTCGATTAATTTATTGGTTTTAATCACCAATTCCCTTGGCAAAAATGGCTTCGATATATAATCATCACATCCGAGTTCTAAGCCTACTACCCGGTCAATTTCCTCATTTTTAGCAGAAATGAATATAATAGGGACGTGCGGATGAACCTTTTTAATTTCTTTAAATAACGTATAACCGGTCGTATCTGGCAGCATAATATCTAAAATCCACAAATCCGGCGGCGAATGAAGTTTTGTATGCACAGACATTCCATCTAAAAAACCTTCGACTAGATAGCCTTCCCTCTCTAAATAAGTCTTCAAAATTGAGTTCAAATCTTCATTATCTTCCACTAAATATATTGTATTAGACATTGATCCCCCACCCTTTGTCCTACATAATGAATTATTATACAAGAAGAAGAGCTAAAAGGACCCCTGAATTTATCCATTTCAGGGGTCCGCTTGAAAAAGTCTCTTACAAAACCATTTTTAAAAATTCCCGTGTTCTTTCTTGTTTTGCCTGTAAAAACAGTTCAGTTGGCTGCCCCTCTTCTAGGATAGAACCGCCATCCATAAATAAAATCCGATCCGCCACTTCCTTGGCAAACCCCATTTCATGCGTGACGATTACCATGGTCATTCCTTCTCGAGCCAAGTCTTTCATTACTTGCAAAACCTCGCCTACCATTTCAGGATCAAGGGCGGATGTCGGTTCGTCGAATAACATCACTTGGGGCTCCATAGCCAAAGCTCTTGCGATAGCGACACGCTGCTGCTGCCCTCCAGAAAGGCTGTGTGAATGCTGGTTTGCTTTCGCCGATAACCCTACTTTTTCTAAAAGCTTCAGGCCGCGTTGTTCGGCCTCCGCCTTGGTATACTTTTTTATTTTTAGGAGAGCAAGGGTAATATTCTCCAAGGCTGTTTTATGCGGAAAGAGGTTAAAGTGCTGAAATACCATCCCGACATTTTGCCTGATTGTATTGATATTCTCCTGCTTATCCATAATATTCTTCCCATCAATCCAAACTTCGCCCGTTGACGGTTCTTCTAACCGATTTAAGCAGCGTAAAAAAGTAGATTTTCCTGACCCGGAAGGTCCGATAATGCAGACCACCTCTTGCTTGTAGATTTCTACATTAATATGTTTTAAAACCTCGGCACTTCCGAATGATTTACCTAAATCGTTGACTTTAATCATACAGCAGATAACCGCCTTTCGATCCAATGAGAAAACCAAGTAAGAGCATTGATGATGACCCAATACATGACCCCAACCGCGGCTAAAAACTCAAATGCTTTAAAATTAACCGCATAAATCGTTTGAGCAGAGTACGTCAATTCCGCTATCCCAATCGTCGCCAGAAGGGAAGTGTCTTTAATGCTGATAATAAACTGGTTCACGAAGGCTGGGATCATCCTTTTGATCGCTTGTGGCAGAATAATATAGCGCATCGTTTGCCCGTGTGTAAAACCAAGAGCTCTCCCGGCTTCAAACTGTCCTCTGTCGATTGACTCAATTCCCGCACGGAATATTTCGACTAAGTAGGCACCAGCATGGAGACTAAGCACAAAGATGCCCGCTGTGATCGGACTGGTAGCCCGGCCAAAAATAAGAGGAAACAAACCAAAGTAGAAAAAGATAATTTGCACATAAAGCGGCGTTCCCCGGATAATGCTGACATAAACTTTAGCTGGCACTTGTAAATAGGCTTTCTTGGATACACGCATGATTCCAAAAACAAGGCCAAGGGTTGTTGCTAAGAGCAGAGACAAAAGGGCAAGTTCGATCGTTTTCTGCACTCCTTGCAAAAGGAGTGGCATCGAATCTGCAATTAAATTGAAAAATTCCATTCTCTACTTCCTTTCCTAAGGGCTAGGTGTAATCGTTCCCTTCTTTAGTTGGAGCCAAAGTACTTGTCATAAATAGCTTCGTATTCACCATTTTCCTTCATTTCTTTCAAATGTTGATTAAATTTCTTCACAACTTCTTCATTACCTTTAGCAATAGCAATCCCGTAGTCTTCACCTGTCAGCTTCTCCCCGATGATTTCCAAATCGCCAGCCGTACCCGAATTGATTTTCTCCGCAACAAATGGAAAATCATTAACGAGCGCATCGGAGCCTCCTTTTTCTACATCCATATAAAGAGTCGGTTCGTCTTCCAAAATCTTCACATTGGCTCCATACTTAGCTGCAAGCTCTTGTGCCTTTTCAAGACCAGATGTTCCCTGTTTGGCTACAATGGTCTTCCCTTTAAGATCTTCTGCTGTTTTGATAGCGCTTCCCTTTTTTACGACAAGAACAAGCCCTGAATCAAAATAGGAATCGGTAAAATCTATAACGGCTTTACGGTCATCACGAATGGTAATAGCAGCAGCAGCGCCATCAATTTGCTTAGATTGAAGAGCAGGAATGATGCCGTTGAATTTCATCTCTTTCCATTCAACTTTAAAGTCGGCTTTTTTTGCGAGTGACTCCACGATTTCGATATCAAACCCCACTAACTCTCCATCCTTTTTCTCACTAAACGCTCCGCCATCTGGAGCCGTAGCGAATACTAAGACATTATTGGCACTTTCTTCTGCCGATCCGCTCTTCTCCTGTGAAGAACAACCTATCATACTCAGAATTACTACACTCAACACCGCCAACGACAACAACTTCTTTACATTTTTGATAAAAATCCCCCCTGATAACTGAATTTTTTTACTTGTTGTAATGTTAGGAAAGTAATGTAAAATAAATTTCAAGCAAATGTGTGAAATTTCGTGAATCTTATGGTTTATTTCACATACCTGAAGTTGCCTTCTCCAATAAACAAAGAAAGGAGAGATTTCTTTGCATGAAAAGATAGTAGAGACTTTAGGACATTTTTTATGGGACTCACCGCTCGTTTTTGCTATTCTTCTCACCGGTTTTTACTACACAATGGAAAATCGATTATTTCCATTTAGGCATGCCCTACATATTTTTCGCGAATTGTGGCATAGCATAACTCAGAGCAAAGTCCTTCAACATGGCAAAGGATTGCTGTCCTCGTTTGAGGCTGCCAGTATTGCCATTGGCAGCACGGTAGGAATCGGCAGCATAGGGGGGGTTGCTGCAGCGATTGCCATCGGCGGACCGGGCGCAGTCTTTTGGATGTGGGTAGCTGCACTTGTCGGCATGATGGTGAAAATGGCGGAAGTGACGCTTGCCGTTCACTATAGAACAGCAGATAAAGAAGGAAATGTATATGGAAGCCCCATTTTATATATCGAAAAAGGAATCGGTACAGAGATGAACTTTAAAAAGTGGATGATCCCGGCAGCTTTATTTGGAATTGGCATTATTTCAACTATTTTCATATCCATCCAAAACTACGTTGCCTCTCACGCCATCAGTTCAACATTTGGACAGAATATTTTTATTGTCTCTTTTCTCTATGCGTCATCCGTGTTTCTGGTGATTAGACGAGGAATTAAGTATTTAGGGAAAGTGTCAACGTTCATTGTGCCAATGATGTCTCTGTCTTATATTTCTTTAGTGCTTGTGATCATTGTGACACATGTTAATATGATCCTACCGTCCATTGAATTGATCGTAAAGGATGCTTTTTTTGGCACCGCGGCCATTGGAGGATTTGCAGGAGCGACTGTATTTCAAGCCATCACGATGGGGGTTACGCAGGCAGTTTACAGCGGAGAATTCGGCTGGGGAACTTCACCTATTATCCACTCTACGGCTAAAGTGGACCATCCTGTTAAACAGGGATTATGGGGTTGCTTCGAGGTGTTCTTTACTACCATTATCATCTGCACCCTAACAGCCATCGTGATTATAATATCTGGAGAATGGATGACGGGAGGTTCCGGAATTGAATTGGCCTTGCATTCCTTTGAATCTATACTTGGAATGTCAGGAAGGTATATGGTGACCATTCTGCTCTTCTTCTTTGCTTTTACTACATCGGTCGGCTACTACTTTTATAGCGAGGTCATTGTCAGGCACTTGCTACGGAAAACACCGGCGCTTAAGAGCATCTTATTAAAGTATTTAAAACTTTTTTATGCTTTTCCTGAATTCTTATTCGTCGTCTATGTAACAGCCTTTCATTTTCCCGACAAATATATTTGGTTAATGTCCAATATTACTACGGCTGTTCCAACCATCATTAACATTTTTGTTTTATTAGTATTAAGCCATCAATTCAAGAAGCTCTTATTGGATTACAAAGCAAGATACATGAAGACCGGAGAAGTAGATGAAGAAACACCCCTTTTCCATGACCACTAACAAAAAAGTCGGTGAATCATGTGAGAGGTATTGCAAATTGTGGAAGAGATCACACATTTTCTTGGTTTTTCTGCTGAAATCTTCACTTATGCTGTTATGAAAGAATATATGCGAAGGAGAAATGCAAGCGATGAAACCGCTTATTGGATGTACCACTTATTATGTCAGCGCTTTCGAGGAAAATAAATTAAGGTTCAGCGTGGCGCAAGATCATTTCATGTCGGCACTTGACGACCCCCTTAGTATTCAAAAAGGGGGCGGCATTCCAATAGCTATTCCTCTTATCGATGATGAGGAGTATATAGAGTCTCTATTAGATCGTCTAGATGGCCTGTTACTCATCGGGGGAAGTGATGTCAATCCTCACTTATACGGTCATCCTTATAAAAAGGGACTTGGGAACATTGTCCCTATGAGAGACACGTTCGAACTCAAACTGATTGAAAAAGCCCTCAAACGGCAAATGCCGATCTTTGGCATTTGCCGGGGATTGCAGCTGTTGAATGTCTTTTTTGGAGGCACGTTAATCCAAGATATGGACCACGCCTATCAAACAGATATTAACCACGCAGGCTACACGGGCCCTAAATGGAACATTGCACACAAAGTTAAGCTGGCCAAGGATTCGGTGCTTCACCATTGTTTTGGAAAAGAAGAAGTAGAAGTCAATAGCTTTCATCACCAAATGATCGATACCCTTGGCCAAGGACTCGACATTGCCGCCGTATCAGAGGACGGCGTAATAGAAGGAATTGTTCATAAGGACTACCCGTTTGTCGCTGCCGTCCAATGGCATCCAGAAATGATGTTCGATGTCCACCAAGAACAATTAAAGCTTTTCGAGCTATTCGTTCATTCTTGCAAACAAAATAAAACTAAAAAACGTGTGGTTTAAAAAAGGGGTCAGTCCCCATCGCTTGAATGCGATGGGGACTGACCCCTACTTTCCATTGAAAAAAATAAGATCCTGTGGTACATTTATATAGATAGACATTGTATAATTATTTTTAATATATTATCCCTATTTTAATTATACAATATAATTTATTAGTTAGTCAACACTTATATTTATTTTTTTAAGGGGTGTTTGCGATGAATTCAGAATTTCAGCAGGAACAAAAACGAGTCGATCGTGTCATCGAGACGATTACAGAGCGAATTAGCAGGCTGGAGAAAGATACTTCCCGGCATCGGAATGAAGTAGTTCAGATCCGCAAACACTTCTGGGATGAAGTCAAAGTGAATGTGGATACTTTCGATGATTATCTCGAGACGATCATCGGCTTGAGACAAGAAGCTCAAGCTCTGTCTGTCAGCCAAAGCACCCACAGACATGCATCTAAACGACTGGCCGCGCTGCGCCGCATGCAGGAGATTCCCTACTTTGGCCGAATCGACTTTATGGAAGGGGGAACTTCTACTCCCGAACAAGTCTATATTGGCATCTCCACTCTCACAGATGAAAGCGGCGAGCATTTCCTTATTTACGACTGGAGAGCGCCGGTCTCCAGTGTCTACTACGATTACCAGCCTGGTCCCGCCAACTATGTCACACCGGGGGGCGTCATTGAAGGCCAACTGGAGAAAAAGTGGCAATACCTGATTCGCGGCGGCACTCTCCAATCGATGTTCGATACGAGCCTCACCATTGGAGACGAGATTTTACAGCAAGTGCTGGGCAAAGGCACGGATAAACATATGCACAACATCGTCGCGACCATTCAGCAGGAGCAAAACCGGATCATCCGTCATGATCGCGGGAGACTGCTTATTGTCCACGGAGCCGCGGGCAGCGGCAAGACATCGGCCGCCCTGCAGCGGATTGCTTATTTGCTCTACAAATATCGCGATAGCTTGAACGCTGATCAAATTATTCTCTTTTCACCTAACTCGATGTTTAACAGCTACGTGTCGAATGTGCTGCCGGAGCTCGGCGAAGAAAATATGCAGCAAGTCACCTTCCAGGAATATTTGGACCATCGGCTGAGCAAACAGTTTCAAATTGAACACCCCTACGATCAACTGGAATATGTGTTAACGGCATCGAATACTCCTGTGTATAAGTCAAGAGTTGCGAGCATCCGCTTCAAAGCATCTACCGCTTTTTTTGAGGCGATTCACTCCTACCGGAAGTCGTTGGAGTTAGCTGGAATGGTATTCAAAGGCATTAGCTTCAGAGGAACGTCTATTGTAACGGCTCAACAAATAGCCGATCGGTTTTACAGCCACGACACCTCCCTCCGCTTTCACAACAGACTTGAAAAATTGAAGGATTGGTTAATCAAGCAAATAGAGGAAGCAGAAAAGGCTGAACGAAAGAAGCCGTGGGTACAGGAAGAAATCGAGCTGCTTAGCAATGAGGAGTATCATGAGGCTTATACGTACTTAGCGAAAAAGCGAGGATTTAAAGAGGAAGACATCGCCGATTATGACATGGAGCCGAAAGCACTGGCCCAGTTGATTGTCCGGCAGAAGCTGACGCCTTTACGAAAACGAATCCGCGCGTTTCGTTTCATCGACATCAAGGGAATATATAAACAGCTTTTTGTTGATCCTCTGCAGATCCAACAGTGGCTGGAGAAAACACCCGCGGAGTGGACGGATATTTGCCGATTGACGGTCAACGCGTTAGACGAAGACAAACTATTGTATGAAGATGCTACTCCGTTCTTATTGATGAAAGAGCTCATACTAGGCTTTCAGACGAACAGTTCCATCAAGCACATCATCGTTGACGAAGCGCAGGACTATTCCCCGTTTCAATTCGAGTTTTTAAAACGCTTGTTTCCTTGGGCAAAAATGACGGTGCTAGGGGACTTTAACCAAGCCATATTCGCCCATGCCAGCGAAATGGTGGACTTTCAAACCTTGACCAGCTTATACGGATCGGCTGAAACAAACGTGATCAACCTGACACGCAGCTACCGTTCCACCAAACCGATTATTGAATTTACCCGCAGACTCATACCGAACGGCGACCGGATTGTCCCTTTCGAACGGGACGGCAAGCGGCCTGTGCTGACACAATTATCTGATCACGCAGACCTGCATCGCTGCATTGCCTCCAAAGTCGCAGATTGGCGACAACAAGGCTATCACAGCATAGCCATCATCTGCAAATCAGCCGAGGAAAGCAATCGCGCCTATGAAGCCCTGTCCAGCATCGAGGACATCAAGCTCTTGAAAAATGGCTCGTTGGAATATGAACAAGGAGTCGTTGTCATCCCGTCGTACTTATCCAAAGGCATCGAATTTGACGCCGTCATCATTTACGACGCATCACAGCAAGTATACGGCGATGAGAGCCTACGCAGAGTGTTCTACACCGCCTGCACTAGGGCAATGCATGATTTACAGCTGTACAGCGTAGGCGAACCAAGCCCACTTTTACAAAATGCTCTGCAGGAACATCTCATCCAAGCTTGATGTAGCTGGATTATTACGATCAATAAACAGCCGGCACTTCATCATGACTTTCATACTGCCGGCTGTTTTACATTAAAAAATTAACGGGATAGAATGGAGATGAGACATTTCATGAAAATAGCCGTTTTATCGGATACGCATATGCCGAAAAAGGGCAAACAGCTTCCCGAAATAGTTATGGAAGAAATAAAAGACGCCGATCTAATTATTCACGCAGGAGACTGGACAAGCCTCGATGTGTATGAGCAACTGAAGGAAATGGCCCCTGTCGCTGGCGTTCTCGGCAATGTTGATCCCCCTGAAGTCAGGGATTTCTTTGAGGAAAAGAGGATTATCGAAGCTGGAAGGTTTCGTATTGGCGTCACCCACGGCCATATCGGGAAAAAGAAAAAGACACCCGAACGTGCATTAGAAGCTTTTCAACAGGAACAATTGGACCTTATCGTGTTCGGACACTCCCATATCCCCTACTCACAAATGTATGGTGGTACTCTTTTGTTTAACCCCGGTTCACCTACTGACAGGCGATTTCAGCCGAGGTTTTCTTATGGGATTATTGAGATAGGGGAAGAATTGGAAGCAAAGCATATCTATTTTTAAGGACAAGGGGACGGGTCTGGAGATGGGGATTTCAAAAATGGTTACTGTAAGACCACAAATAAAACCAAAACAAGAGAGTGAATAATTACTGCCTGCACCAGTAAGCGAAGCCCTTTATCTTTCAGTGAAAACGGAGGAGTAATAGGCAGCTTATTTATTAAACCGGACTCCCAATGCCGTCCAAAAACACATATTGGCGATGATAGTCCATATACAGCTGCTGTCCTTCATCCAGCTGTATACGCATGGCTTTATGTATATTCAAAAACATGCGACTCTGCTCACTCAGCTTGTTAGACAGCAAAATAACTCCCTCATGATCAAATGTAAGATAGCCTTTATCAAACAACGCATCGTGGTTTGGACACAGCAACAAACCGTTGTTCACATCCACCCGCTCCTCATCCGTTGATGCACTCCACGGTTTGATGTGGCTAGCGATGAGGAAAGCGGGCTCCGTCAAGCCACATAAGGCGCATTTACACCCCTTCGCCAAGAGCTTCTTTTTAAATGCACTGTGCCCAATCCGTGCTTTGATGATCTGCTCCGACTCGGTGACCGTTAAATTAGACAGATCAGTAATCTTATCCAGATGGATTGCTCCCTCTGTCTGTTCCGGCGGGTGAGGAACCAATAACTCCTTTTCCGGCCACCCTTCCCGGAGCTTTCTCGTATAATCGAGAACAATCTCTTGATCGGTTCCCTTCAAAACGACTGTGAACCCACGCCTGATAAGAAAATTATTGCTTTCATCTCCGCCGCTAAAATGGTGAAGTTCAGATCCATTCGCCAGCCAATTAGCCTCACGCAGTACCTCTTTCGGAGGAAAATGCACCCCTTCATAGATGACATCAAATTTGGTCGAGCTCCGGTAATTCGAAATTCCTTTTTCTTTTATGATTTTCAGAGCCTGCAACAAATGCGACTTGTTAATAGATTCTGGTATTGGCATGATAGCCCCTCCTAATGATGGTTATATGAATATGAATATTGTGTTAAACTTCTCCCACTCAATATAATCCCCCTGCATTTCAACAAGCAGATTCTCCTGATGCAATAACGGCTCTATTGACTGTCGATTTCATTTCTTTTTTCTCTTAAATCCAGCCCTTAAGGCATTCTATCAATCACTTTTCTTCTCTTACGATCAACTGCAGTCTCTCACACAACTCTGCCACCAACTGCTCTGCCGATACATTAGCTTCATTTCCCCTTTCATAGCCAAAAGCAAGTACTCGTTTAAACCACTCTTTCTTCTCTTGTTCTCCCATAGTTTTCTCTGTCCCTTTCCCATATCAAATAAAGCCAGCCCCCTTAACGGATGCTGGCTTTTACTTTAATTGTTTCCTTTATAGCCGTAATTACACGGTCTTGCTGCTCTTCTGTCATGCTTGATCCGGAAGGTAGGCAAAGGCCATTGGCAAACAATTATCATATCTTTTTACCTGATTCATATTTCCTGCCAACTGTAATTGTGGTAATTTAATTAAAAACATGGAGGATATTTACTGATGAATCGAAAACGAATGATTGCCTATTCTTTGACTACATTAGGAACTACTCTTGCTTTTTTATTTGTAAATAAAGCCGGAATAAACGCTGAACGTTTCCTTGATTTAAATAATCTTGTTGGCTTAGCTGCTATTGCCTCTGGAATTTCAGGAATCTTAATGAACCTTTCTTCTAAAAAAGTGGCCACTTTTGAAGCAATCAGAGAATATTTTCAGCAAGGTGATACAGAACAGATGATTGCAAATCGTCAGAGAGTGTACGCTACAGAAGACGGTGTCACTCCGCTGGATATCCAATCAGCATCTGAGATTTGTTCCTTTTTTCACTTTTGGGGAATGATGGTTCGCAAAGGGTATCTTCCAATCTGGATTTTCAATAGTGCTTCCGGTCCGTCTATTGTTAGGCTGTATCATTTATTACTTCCTTATATTAATGAACGTCGGGCAAGTAATAATCATTATTATGCTAAAGAATTTGAGTACCTTTCTAAACGAATTCAACGAGAGTACAAGTTTACTTATACTCCTCCTACCCCAAATAATGTATTAAATGAAGACCGTATACAAGGAGCCTAGATTAAAAGGCGGAAAGTCGAATCTTTGTCTCTCCGCCATTATTAGTTCTTAATGAATCACTATTTTAGAAAATAACAAACTAATTTTCATGCCACCATTAAAGTATTACTCTTTAAAACAGATAAAAATCCCAACGTGTCGGACGAACGATTATTTAAATAGCTCCTTTACCAAAGATAGCTTGGTAAACTGTTTTAAAAAATATTTTAAAATCCAATACTAAACTTTGATGTTTTACATAATACAAATCATAAGCAATTTTTTCCCCATGTGAAATTTCACTTCGTCCATTCACTTGCGCCCAACCAGTAATACCTGGTTTAACGAAAAGACGTTGTGCTTGATAGTCATCATAACAGCTTGAAATTTCTATTATTTCCGGACGCGGACCAACAATGCTCATTTCGCCTTTTAATACATTAATGAACTGAGGAAGTTCATCTATACTATATTTTCTAATAAAGCGTCCAATTTTGGTGACATTTGGGTTAAAACCCGTCGTAGTTTTAAATACAAAATCATCAGGAACTCTGTCCGGCCAGTTGTAAAGATTTTCTTGCTTATCTTTTTGTCGATTAATTACCTTCATGGATCGGAATTTATAAATAAGAAATGGCCGATCATTTAGTCCAGCTCTCTTTTGTTTAAAAATAACTGGTCCGTTATCTTCTAGTTTAATCCTTAGAGCAACATATCCTAGAATTGGACTGATTAGAATTAAAATAAATGAACTTGCTATAATATCAAAAATTCTCTTGCTCACTTTGTAAAAGATATTCTTGGACGGCTTCAATGGCACGTTTGTCGATGTCTGTAAGGGTTGACTCATGTTTTACACCACCAATCCCATTTGCTATCCCAATGACTTGCGAAGGAGTTTGAATTCGATCTACAATAACTACTCCAGACTTCCCCATAATTCCTCCTGCAACAACAGGAATGCCTTTAATTAATCCTTCTCCCATAACTTTACTGAAAAATGTCTGTTCTCTAGATGCAATACTTGCCTCTAAAAAAGGAAGCCCTAATCGAACATCAAGCCGCAGAGTTCTAATGCCTTTTTTAATTAAAGAAGAAATTAAATTCTCAGTAAAGTTACTGATTCCTCCATCTACAGCAATACCATTGCTATTTAAGTATTCAGCTATTTCTTCTTGTACCACTCTTTCTGCAGAAACGAATGACAAGAATGCATCTAACTTTTCAGTTCCATTAAATAAACGTACTGGATGTTGAGAATACGTTGGTAATATAGAATTGATAGTCTTCACAATCATTTCCACTTTTTCTTTATTTCTTCCGATAATAAACACATTCGCATTTCGTTCAGCTAGCCGAATAGCTAACTTAGTTGCGATGTTACCAGTTCCATAAATCAATACATTTCTTCCACATAAACTTTGTGTAAAGTGGTGCAAAAGAAGTTGATCTGCTGCCTCCAGCGTTATATCATTCGGTTTGTAAGGGATTAACTTAGAAAAACGTAACGTTTCCCGAGCAACTTTCCACAAATCTATTTCTTGTTTTCTTTCTACGTCTACTAATATATTCTCTACTATTCCATCTGCCTTACGAAGAAGCTTCGTTGCATCTTCTACATTTGTGACAAGAATATTGAGGGATTGAAAACCATTAATATTTCGAGAAGGTAAAATAACTAACTCTCTATCTTTCTTGGCAGTAGTACTCAATAACATTAGTTTATACATTTTAAAATCTATGTTTGTCATTTGCTTCACTACCTATAGAAAATAAAAATTTTTGAGCAAGCTTATCCCAAGTATGTTTTTCTTCTAAATATCTCCTTCCGTTTTCTCCCTTTAATTGCTTAAGATTCTCATCATCCTTTAACATTACTAAAAGATCCGCTAAGTTTTTCGCGAATTTTTCCTTTATTATAAATCCTGCGCCAGAATTTATTATCGTTGGCTCTTCAATGTTACATAAAAGTGCAATGGGCAAGGAGGCTGCCATATAATCATACATCTTATTCGGACTAATCCCCCATTGAAAAACTGGAGAATTTTGAAGAGGTAGCAATCCTATATCACATTGTTGTAAAATGGAGGGAATGAACTCTTTAGGTACTGAATTTATAAAACTAACATTATCCAATTGCTTCTTTTCCTTCCACTCCATTAACCTTTTCTTTTCAGGACCGTCCCCAACTAATAGGAACTGAATATCTTCATCTTGAGTTTTCAAATATTCTGCTGCTTCAAGAATAATATCTAAATTATTAGCCAATCCATGTGCACCAGTATAGACGGCAATAAATTTCCCTCTATGTTCAGCTAGACTCTCTTGCATTGAAACTTCTAAGCTTCTTTTAGAGTTATACCTAGAAATATCTACACCATTCGGTAAGTAAATAACCTTTGACTCATTTATCCCTGTAGACTTTACATAATTAACTGCATTTTCAAATAGGACAATTATTTTGTCTGCACTTCTATATAAATATTTTTCAAGTCTTGATAGAAAGAAGACGAGAGGACTTTTTTTAGAGACTTTTCCTAAGTCGATTAACGATTGAGGCCATAAATCTCTTTCTTCAAACAGAAACTTCGCATTAGTTCTCTTTGCTACTCTTAGACCAAGAACCGCCGCTAACGGATGCATCAATGAACCAATTACAACATCTGGTTTATTATGAACCTTGCTGCTAATGCTATTAGCGTTTTTTGTGTAAGAGAACATGTTTAATACCCGAGAAAAGTCATTTTTGTAGTAAGGTGTAGTTTTTATCCAGTAAAAGTTTACACCGTCATATTTTTCAATTTTATAATAACTTTTTCCATTATACTCTTGTTCTTCTATTCTCTTCTGATGATTAAAAGAAGAAGCAAAGATGGTAACTTCATGACCTAATTTAACTAACTCTTTAGCTAAATCATAATGTCTAGTAATGCCGCTTGATCCTGGTCCAACAGCATAATGATTAAAAATCCATATATTCACTTTAGAACCTCACTCTTGGTTTTTAAGCAACTGATTCTCTGGAACTGCCCTAATTTTCTTCGCAGGTGAACCAATAACCAGTTCTTCTTTTCCAACGTCTTTTGTTACTACACTCGCTGCCGCAACAGCTCCGTCTTCATTGATTACTTTCCCCGGAAGTATTGTTGCATTAGCCCCAATTCTCCCGCCATCTTTAATTGTTACACCTTTAAACTTATCAAACCGCTCTTTACTTCTTCCCATATAGTTATCGTTAGTAGTCACTACGCAAGGAGCAACAAATACATAATCACCTAATTCAGAATAAGCCGTAATGTAGCAGTTCGTCTCAAGCTTACAACGCTTTCCTACTTTACAGTCATTTTCAATCGCTACACCACGACCAATAATAGTCCGCTCTCCAACTATTACACGCTCACGAACAGTAGCTAAGTCAGCTATAAATACTTCATCTGCAATTTCAGCATTTGCATAAATAATAGCCGATGTTCCAATTGTTACTCCTGAACCGATTAAAGCAGGCGGCAATTTCTTTGTTTCTGGTAAAATAGAGGCCTTTGCCCGTGTTGGTTGTTTTCCTATAACAACATTATCTTGAATGATCACATTGCTACCAATTTGAGTCCCATCGTAAATCACCACATTATTGCCAATGATCACATTCTCTCCAAAATTAACATCTTTACCTATCACAGCGTTTTGCCCTACACTCACTGATGCGTTCATTATTTCCCTCCCCTTAAAATAGCCACCTGTTCGACTGGGCGGCTGAATTATCCAAAGTATTTCAGAATCTCTTTAACAATTTTCTCAGATGCTTGGCCGTCACCATACAGTGGCTTCGAATAATCTGTTGGTTTAAATGCCTGGATAATAGTTGCTAGATCTTCTACAAGAGGATTAACTAATCGGTTACACCCAGCTTCTACTGTTTCCACCCATTCTGTTTCAGAGCGCAAAGTTAGACACGGTACAGCTGCAAAATATGCTTCTTTCTGTACACCGCCTGAATCTGTCACAATTGCTTTTGCATACTTTTCAAGCAGTAGCATTTCCAAATACGAAACAGGTTCAATTACTTGTAAATTGCTCCCGTCTTCTATCAATGAACTTAATCCATACTCACTAATTTTGTGCTTTGTTCTCGGATGAAGCGGTAAAACAATAGTTTCCTCAAGTCCAGCAAATGCTTTGAAAATAGCAGTCAATTTTTCCTTTGAATCTGTATTATCTGCACGATGGATAGTTGCAAGGATATATTCTTTTTCTTTTATACCAAACTGCGCAAGGTTATACTTCTCTTCGGCAATAGAGGTATTATATAGCACTGCGTCATACATAACATCCCCAACATTTACAACGTTCTCAGTAATGTTCTCATTCTTAAGATTTTGTACAGCTATTTCAGTTGGCGAAAATAAAAGTGTAGACACATGATCAGTTAATATGCGGTTAATTTCTTCAGGCATCTTTTTATTGAAACTTCTAAGGCCTGCTTCAATATGTATGACTGGAATATAAAGCTTACTTGCAGCAAGAGCGCCTGCAAGTGTTGAGTTTGTATCTCCATATACAAGTACAGCATCAGGCTTTTCACTAAATATAACTTCTTCAATTGCTGTTAGCATGTCTCCAGTCTGTTTGCCGTGCGAAGCTGAACCAATGCCTAGATCATAATCCGGCTTTGGTATGCCCAGTTCATCAAAGAAAATCCCAGCCATATTGTAATCATAGTGTTGGCCTGTATTAATTAATACTTCTGTCGCATGCTTACGTAATTCACGCGAAACAGGGGCTACCTTCACTAATTGCGGGCGGGTACCGGCAATCGTTAATATCTTCATCTACACTTCCCTCACTTCGAATAAAAATCAATAATTTTTTCAACAACATAGTCCTGATCTTCCTGCTTTAACTCTGGATACATTGGCAAAGAAAGCGCTTCTTTTGCCGCTCTTTCTGTTTCCGGAAGGTCTCCTTCTTTATAACCCAGCTCCTCAAATACAGGCTGGATATGAAGAGGCATTAGATAATAAATCATCGTTGCAATCCCTTGCTCTTTTAAATAGCTCTGCAATTCATCACGGTTTGGGACACGCAATGTATATTGGTGAAATACATGATAATTCCCCTCTTTTTCAATCGGCGTTTGAAGAATATCACTTAATTTTTCATTTAGCCTTTTTGTATAATAAGAAGCCCTTTCACGACGGGCACTAGACCATTCATTTAAACGAGGAAACTTCACATTCAAAATGGCTGCTTGAAGCTCATCAAGGCGGCTATTATAGCCTAGCACATGATGATAATACTTCGGCTTACTTCCATGAACACGAATGACGCGCGCTTTTTCAGCAAGTTCTTCATCATTCGTTACAATCATTCCACCGTCACCATATGCACCTAAGTTTTTCGTTGGGAAGAAGCTATATGTAGCTGCTGTTCCAAGCTCCCCTACACTTTTACCGTTTTGCTTTGCACCAATGGCTTGCGCTGCATCCTCTATAACAATAAGATTATGTTTTTCAGCAATATCTCTGATAGTTTCCATATCCGCCATTTGGCCGTATAAATGAACTGGAATAATTGCCTTTGTTTTCTCTGTAATAACAGCTTCAATTTTTGAAGGATCAATGTTAAAGGTGATAGGGTCAATATCAACATAAACAGGCACCGCTCCAGCACGTGCAATTGCTCCGCCTGTTGCAAAGAAGGTAAATGCTGTTGTAATGACTTCATCACCAGCCTCTATCCCTCCTGCCTGTAGGGCAATATGAATCGCGTCACTGCCGTTTCCGACTCCAACTCCATAATTAACATTACTGTATTTTGCAACATCTTCTTCAAGCTTCTTTACGTTGCTTCCTAAAATAAATTGAGAAGAAGACATTACTTCATCAAGCTTAGTAATGACTTCTTCTCTCATTGATTGATATTGTTCTGATAAATCTAGCATTTGGATTTTCATAGTGAACCCCTTGCATTTTTATTTTTGTAATAACTCTTCATAAATAGCTATTAATTTTTTACTTTCTGTTTCCCAGTTATATTCCGTCTCTACCGCTTTGCGCCCATTTTTCCCCATTTCTTCAGCTTTTTCCGGATTCTTAATTAACCATTGGATTGCTTGGGCAATTTCTTTCGAGTCTAAGGGATCTACACAAAGACCACACTGATTTCTTTCGATAATTCCTTTCCATAAAGGAAAATCAGAAGCAATGACTGGTATGCCTGCTGCCATGTACTCAAACATCTTTACTGGAAGCGCATCTATATAGTTCAACATGGGATGCAGAACAACCATTCCAACCTTTGATTTTCTATATACCTCTTTTACTTCTTCACGACTTAAAAAACCTAACTCTTTTACTTTAGCCCAACCATTCATTTTCTGTACTATTTCTTTTTCTGCGGAATTTGCAAATTTTCCACCTAGTAACATATGAATGTTATCGGTTAGACTTAAAGACTCGACCATTTTATAAATACCACGCACAAATGTAATCCCACCAACATAACAAACAGCATTTTCTTTGTCTGTCCAAAGAGTACTTTCGTTTTTCAATTCTCCCAACAAAGGATAATTATTAACATCTTGAGCTTTGCATCCTAACTTTAGAAAACGATCTCTAATATGTGGAGTAGCAGCTAAAACTGTATCAAATTTCCTCGAAGCTTTGTTTTCAAACTGCTCAAATGATTTCGAGACAAGTTTACGGATATATGCTGGTAACCACTCTTTCGTTAAGATTTGTCTCGGCACATCTTCATGAGCATCATAGATTACTTTTTTTCCGATTTTTTTCAATTTCAAACCAACTGGGATAAGCTCTGGATCGTGAAAGTGATATATATCAGCATTTATCTCTAATCCCTTTTTCAAAACTTGATCAACCGTTTTTGTCATTCTCTTTAAGCGGTTACCTTTTTCTTTAATTACTCCATGCATATGAACTCCATCAATAATAGAAGCAACTACACCTGGCACAATAAAATGCACTTCATATCCTGCCTCTACTAAGGATCGGCACTCTTTAATAAAAATTCGTGTATCCGAATGCCCATGTACTGAGGTTAGGTGACAAACTTTCATAGACTAGTCCCTTCTTCCGCCTTTTAAAAACTAGTAATTAAAAGGTTTAATTATTCTACACTCTTTTTTTTTCTTCAGGAAAAATTTGCAAAACAAGAAAGGATATTATAATGCCCCCCGTCAGTAAACTTGTAAGTAATGCACCACTTAAAAGCTTAAAGAAAGGCATAAATGCCGTTATGATTATTAGTTCTATATTTACTTTAGTAGTTAAAGAATCAAAAAAGCTTAATACAACTCCTAATAGAATAGAAATGATTATAACTCCTAGGACACCGGCATTCATGTAAGCATCTGCCAAGTAGCCTACATTCACCCAAGCGTTTGGACTGTTATAATACACAGCTCCAATCAGGTTAGAGGTAGGTATTTGATAAGGATAGTCAATAAAATATTTCAAAATAGAATGAGAGAAATATACCTTCTCATTTCGACTGAAAAAATCAAAATAATAATAAAAGTTTTTCACTGATATGAATATTGCCCTTCTAATAAATAATGTTGCTAACAAGTGTTCACCAAATACTTTGTAAATTATCAGAGCGAATGCTATAACGCTATTTAATCCTATTAAAATACCTAGTAACAAATTCTTTTTTTTCACAAGAATAGCAACACCTATGACAACGATCGGCCCAAAAAAATAAGATTTGTGACCAGTATAAAGAAATAATAAAAACTGAAGAACAATTCCTACCAATATTAATTTTTTATTTGATTTTAATAAACCGTAACCAATTAAAAATGGGTTAAAAACTGTAGATTGCCAATTTACAAAATACGGAAAGAACAGTGGTCCATAATTTACACTTTCTCTCACCTCGTAAACATTAGCAAAGTTTAAAGCTGTTAAAGATGGAAAACCATTAAAGACAGCTATAGCTCCATACGTTAATAGACTCGCTCCTCCAATGGCTATCCATAGAGCATACTTACTACCTTTCAAACTTTTAATACTCACTTTTTTCTGTCTTGTCGAAAGCAAGGTAATTGTAAATCCCCCGATAACTAAAAAGAAAGAAGTTGTCGCTTGGTTTTCCAATCCATATAATGATGAAAATGGAATAATTATTATTAAAAAAAGCATATTCATAATCGAAATGGAAAACTTTGAGGATTCCTTTATAAATAAAAACATTATCAAAATGATTATAAGAAATGAAAGGAAGTATTTATACCAATTCAATTCTAATACAAATCCCTGATATATAAAATTCGGATGAACGTATAATAAATAACCAACATCTAAAAGAAGCCTATACAAAATGATTAATAAATATGTTAAAAGTTTTTTTATTTGCATTTATCTGCCTTTTTCATTGTATTAATTATATTTTTATAAACTACTCTATAACTCTTCCACTGTTCAATATGGAAACTGGAATTATGCCACAAACAGACAAAATTCCCTCTATATTTTTTTGTTATTCGCAATAAGTGTAGAATTCTTTTTTCCATATGTTCAGGTGAATAATTTTGGTATCCCAAAAGTGTTCCTTCCATTACAATAAGTGGATACTCCTTTAAATTTAATTTTTCCCTACTTATAAAATCAAATACTGAAAACTCATAACAAGTCCCACAACGAAAGCCCTCACGATCTGCATAACCTAATGTGCAATCCATTTCCATTCCATTATCGTTCCAAATATTCCATGTGACCGGTGCTTCAAAACGTAAGTAGTGCTGTCTTCCTTCTTTCACTACAACACCAGCCGTTCCTTCCAAGATTTCCTTCTCTTTTTTCCACTGTAATGGATCATTATAAGCACCAAAGCTCGGATGGAAACCAACCACGTGTCCTCTCTCTGTTACTTTTCGAATAATCTCCGTTGACGCTGTTTCATCAATCCGGTAATTATTGTCAAATTCTGTAACACCACCGCTCATGAAGTAAAAACGGGATTGTATATTAGCTGCTTCTGACAGATTCATAATATAATCGAACGTATCATATGGATCTTTTTGCTTTCCAAGTTTAACTTGAATTACATTGACTAAGTTTCTTAAAAATAAGGAAGGATTTCTTCTTTTTATCAAATCCGCTCCTAAAACTTGAATTGTTCGTTTTATACCTTTCCAATAGGAAATATGATCTACATCGTGAGTAAGAATAAATTCCAATTTCCGTTCTTTCCGCTTTTGCTCCAGCCCTAAATGAAGAAGCATACTCCAGAGCATTTCAACGTACTCATTCACAACTGGTCGGTCAAGGAAGCCATTTTTATACGCAACACTTGCAGTAGCTGAAAACCTACTATGCAAATCACGCTCTTTATTTACATACTCTTCCCAGCGGGTAAGCATAAAAAATGAAGAAGCAAAAATATCGATTCCACATATAATTTTATCAGCCGTCACTTCAAAATTATTTGTTCCATACAAGACCGGCACATCGTCTTCCACAATAAATGGGTTAACAGTATATTTCACAGCCTGAGGAATGTTTTCAAATTTTAAATAATTACTATCTGCTTGATAACTAAAAAATGAATCCTTAATTATAATAGTACATTTATTTTTAAGAACAATTTTATAATCTTGCCCTTCATATACACAGGTTTTATAAACCAAGCCTAAAAACTCTCCCAAAATAATATCAATAATATACTTCCGCTCATTCTGAAAATTAGTCGGATAATAAACAGAAATCATTTCATAACCTCTTTTATGCTATTACGAATTTTTAATAATTTTGAATTAGTTTTGGAAATATTGAAATACGGTTTTTGAACAGCACCAAAATTTCTGAAAGACTGCTCTACGTTTTCAATCATACTGCCTTCAAAATCAAATTTTTCAGTTTTGTTAGCTATATAGCTAATTATATTTTTGACTAACAAAGACGCTGAACCACTATTTCTATAATCAGGGTCTATTGTACTTATTAAATCGTAGGCACTATTTTCATCCCAGATTACTAAAAGAGCGCTATGTAAGTTGCCTTCTTCATCAATAGCATAGATAGTTTTCCCAGCATCATTTGCATAAACGGTATCATAAATTCTTTTAAAAAGGTCATAACTATAAGAAATTCTTAAGTTTTGTTTGGATAAAGTTAGTGTATGATTTTTATAAAATTCCTCAGCAGATAAATCAAAGAAAACACGTACAATTTTTTCAGCCTTTTTAATATCCTTCTTTTTTGCCTGACTGAAGTTTTTAAAGACTTCATCCAAATTGGATAGACCTTCTATTACATATGTATACTTTGTAGTTTGACTATATCCTCTCCAATAAAAAGGCAGCCAGTTAGTTATAGAGTAATGAAAGTTTTGAGAGAAATAATCTACTTTAGGAATATTATTGATAACTTCATTAAAAATTTCTTTTTCATACGATAACTTTCGAGTATACTTCTGATCTTTAGGATATTTAATCCATATACCAGCTGTTTGTGTTAATTGAGGCATAGTAATGTATTCTAAAAACATTTTTTTTCTTTTTACATATGGGAGACTGGCGACTATCTCGTCACCCTTTTCCACTAAAATAACATCCCAATTTCCTTCTCCAGCAACCGCATCCAGCCACCAGTCTTTCGAAAAAATAGGGATAGTTGTTTCGTCTTTGCAGAGATTACGGTATTTGTCTTTATCGTTCATTAAACTTCAACACCTTTTAAGTCTTTTTGCATTCTAATAACTATTCCTAATAAAGCAATCACCGTTACGGATTCTACAGGTTTAAAACCAGCCTTTTTTACACCTTTAATAGATGGTATATTTTTATTGTTTACACAAATCAACACAGTTTTATTTTGAAAATCTTTTGCAATTGTACTTATAACATATGGATACACACCTTTTCCCCTTGCAGCAGGTGCAGTTTCACAATAATGTATGTAAACTGCATTTCTATCTAATTTTCTCTTTACCAAGGGATGTAAGTTAATCAAAGATCCCTCTTCCACCACTACCCATGAACGATGAATGCATCGGTCGTCAAGATATCCTAAGTAGCCCACACCACCTTCCTTTAAAAACTTTTTAAATAGTATTAAATATTTTTTATTTTGAAAGTTTAAAATATCATTAATGTTATTAATATCTGCTTTCTTTAAAATGACTGGAGAATTAACTTCATTGGCTTGATCCATTTTGAAAAGAATGACTTTATCTAAAACAAAAAGTCTCCTAGCAAAAAACCTCACAAACTTTTTTATAAGATTCATAAAGACCTCTTTTGAATATTTTTTTCGCATAATCATTTACCATGTACGGCAAAATTGTAAGTCATAATACCGTTAATAA
This sequence comes from Pseudobacillus wudalianchiensis, assembly GCF_001685015.1. GTDB lineage: Bacteria > Bacillota > Bacilli > Bacillales > Domibacillaceae > Pseudobacillus > Pseudobacillus wudalianchiensis. The sequence goes on along the minus strand of NZ_MAYT01000012.1, from coordinate 286,063 downwards.
TATACATTATGCTATAAGCTGAAGAAAATAAAATAATACTCATTTCAATTGAATTAAATACTGTATAGCCGATTACAAGTGCTCCTGTTGTCAATATAAACAATACTGATTGCCATAATAAATCTAGCTTTTGTTTTTCTAGTACCATGAACAAACTGCTTAGCGGGTTTGTTATAAACTGAAAGAAAAGCATCGGCATCATTAAACGAGTATATTCCCCTGCTACACGCCATTCATTGCCAAAAACAAAAGAAAATAGCCATGGGCTAATGATATAAAGGAGCGTGAAAGGGATAATAGCCAGTAAAAACAAACTGCCAAAAGTTCTTATATAGAGGTTCTTACAATTCCCCTTCTTTAATATATCTTCAGCCGCTTTTTGTCTAAAAACATCGGAAATAGCACTCCCAATAATAGTTAGAGGAAATCTTAATATTCGTTGTGTTAATGAAAAATACCCAACTGTAATAGAATTAAAAAAACTAGAAAACAGGATAGTTCCCAGGTTACTCGATGATATGTTAAGAGTATGAGAAAATGTTAAATACTTTGGAAAGTTAACATATCTTTTTGCTTGAATTATCATCTCTTTCTTAGAAACTTCTTTAATAAAAAAATCTTCTTTTTTAAAAAACTTTCTTATAATTAAACTAAGTGCGAAAAGTTGTCCGGCTATTGTTCCAAATATTAATCCTATCCCATTGCTAGCATAACCAAGAATAATATTTGCGGTTCCGATTCCTGCCTGTTGAATCACCTTATTAACAGACATATCTTTATACATTTTCCTTCTGTTAAACCAGTAATATATTATTTGATAAAAGCCTAACAATATTAAGGAAAATGGTATAAGGTAAAGCCATATACCTAAATCATTAATTCCAAAAGCATTTGTCAGACGTTCTCCACCACTCAAAAAAATTAAGAAGAGAAAAGTGGATATACTTACATTAATAAAAGCTGCCAAGCCTGCAATATTAATAGCTTCTTTGTCTTTCTCTGGTATAATTATGGCTAATTCGTATCTGCCTGTCGAAAGAACAGATAAAATAGCTACTATGGCTGTATAAAGAGCAAAAACACCAAATTCTTCCGGCCCATATATTCTAGTCAAGATAGGGGCTATGGCAATCGGCAAAATTTGCGCAATCGTCGTTCCTGTAAACAATGTTAAGACGTTCTTACTAAATTCACTTTGAAATAGTTTTTTTAACATACATATCTTCTTTCAAACATCATAATTTGTAATAAACATTTTGATCAAAGCAGCTTAATTCTGTGTTTCTCGTGTCTAGTATCACCGCTGAATTTTCACTGATCATGTCATAGTCAAACCCGCTATGGTTCGTGGTGATGATTATTAAATCTGCCTGTTTAATTAATTCCACTTTCAATTCTTTTGTTCTATATGTTTCCCCATTCAATCTAAACTCTTTCACATAAGGATCTGCTACTCTCCACTCCACTCCAAAATTTGTGAGCCTGCTTAAGATTGGCAGTACAGGTGATTCCCTGTAATCGTCGATGTCTTTTTTGTAAGCAACACCAAGTACGAGTATGTTTGATCCTTTTAGTGCCTTACCATGTTTATTCAAAATCTCCATACAACGCTGAACCACAAAATCTGGCATACTATCATTAATTTCTCCAGCCGTCTCAATTAACTTCGTATGGTAGTTATATTCACGTGCTTTCCATGTAAGGTACCAAGGGTCGATCGGAATACAGTGCCCGCCAAGTCCTGGTCCCGGATAAAATGGCATGAAGCCGTATGGTTTTGTTGCTGCCGCGTCAATAACTTCCCATACATCAATGCCCATCTTGTTACAAAGGATTGCCATTTCATTAGCTAGAGCAATATTAATGTTACGGAATGTATTTTCAAGAAGTTTTTCCATTTCTGCTACAGCTGGACTGGATACTTCGTGTACATCCCCATCTAGCACAGAGCGGTACATCGTTGCGGCTACCTTTGTACAAGTCGGTGTCATTCCACCAACTACTTTTGGTGTATTTTTTGTATTAAAATCTTTGTTTCCAGGATCTACTCGTTCAGGAGAGTAAGCTAAGAAAAAGTCTTCTCCGCAAACCATCCCTGTTTCTTCTAAAATTGGTTTGATCAACTCTTCTGTCGTGCCAGGATAAGTGGTGCTTTCAAGCACAACTAGTGTACCTGGTGTAAAGTTTTTTGCAATGGCTTTGGCGGAGCTTTCAACATACTGCATATTCGGCTGTTTATACACATCAAGCGGCGTAGGGACGCAAATAGCTAGAGCATCTACCTCTTTAATAAAGGAGTAATCCGCAGTGGCTGACAATCTGCCGCTATCTACTAAAGCTTCAAGATCTGCTGGAATGACGTCACCAATATAATTTTCTCCCTTGTTCACCTTCTGTACTTTTTCTTCCTGCACATCAAACCCAATGACGTTATAGCCTGCTTTTGCCTTTTCTACAGCAAGCGGGAGTCCTACATAACCAAGACCCACCACGCCGATTGTCGCTGTCTTCGTTTCCAGCTTATGTATCAGCTGTTCAGCTATATTGTTTATTTTTACTTTTATCGACATGCATAGTCCCCCTCTTTTAACTCGATTGGTTGATTCAATTCAGCAGATTCATAAAAAGCTAGAACAAGCTCAAGTGCTCGCTTGCCATCTTCACCTGTTACTGCTGGATTGCGTTCTTCTTTAATTGCTTCAATCATGTCACTGACAATATGCTGATGCCCCGGTGTTCCCCAAGGATCTGACTTAACTTTTTCTTTTAATGCTTGTGCTTCTGTTTCAGTCATGCCTTCAATCTGTAAATGTTCAAAGTAAAGAGCGTTTGCTCCACCGATCTTAATCGTTCCTTTTTCACCGAAAATAGTAATGGATTCCTCATAATTACGCGGATAAACCGTAGTAGCTGCTTGCACTGTACCAAGCGCACCTGATTTAAATCGGATCACCCCAGTTGATACATCTTCTGCTTCAATATTTCGTAGGCGTGTCGCTTCCATACTGAAAACTTGTTCCGCCTGTCCCATGAACCATAGAAGTAAATCTAAATTATGAATTGCCTGGTTCATAAGAACACCACCATCATATTGCTTCGTTCCACGCCAAGGGGCCTGATCATAGTATTCTTGGTTCCTATTCCAGTTAACAATACAGCTTGCATGACTAATTTTCCCTAATAGTCCTTTGTCTAATATATTTCGCAGTTCCTGTACAACTGGCCGGAAGCGATTAGGATGAACAACAGCCAACTTTACTTTATTTTCATGACAAGCTTTAATGATTCGATCAGTTTCTGCTAATGTCATTGCAATTGGTTTTTCTAATATAATATGTTTTTTTGCTTTAGCTGCTGCCTCTGCTAATGGTGCATGCAGGCCGCTTGGCGTACAAATACATACAACATCAAGCTGCTCGTCTTCCAATAAATCAGTCATTTCTGTGTAGGGTGTTGCTCCATATGTTTCTGTATAGTACTTCATTGCTGCTGTTACTTTATCACATACAGCAATCAGTTTAGCTTCCTCTATGTTTTCTATAGCTTGGGCATGCTTTTTTGCAATAAAGCCACATCCCACAATTGCAAAGTTCATTATCAGATTCCCTCTTTCTCTATAAGTGGCTTACGGCCTCTCTCATTACTCTCTGCAGTCCACACTTTACATTTGCAATCTCCACCAACTGCTCCTTCATCACTGCATTGCTTTTTTCAATTAACCCATCTACAAACTCCCAAAGCACCTCACCTTCCACCTGTGCAGCCTTTCCAACATGAATCTTCGGAAACACTTGCTCGGGATGGACTTCATTTTCATTTAATAACTCTTCAAACATTTTCTCCCCTGGTCGGATGCCGGAGAATTCGATGCCGATTTCTTCTATTGTATAGCCTGATAAGGTAATCAAGTTTTTAGCGAGATCCACAATCTTGACCGGCTCTCCCATATCAAGCACAAAGATCTCCCCTCCCTTGGCGAGTGCCCCTGCCTGTATCACAAGCCGGGATGCTTCCGGAATCGTCATGAAGTATCTTGTCATGTCAGGATGGGTAACGGTCACAGGGCCGCCTACTTGGATTTGTTTCTTGAATAATGGGATGACGCTGCCGCGTGAGCCTAAGACATTGCCGAACCGGACGGCGACGAAGTTCGTATCGCTTTCTTTATCCAACTGTTGGATGACCATTTCTGCTACTCGCTTCGTGGCCCCCATGACGTTTGTCGGGTTGACGGCTTTGTCTGATGACACGAGTACAAACTTAACCACGCCAGCCGCAATCGCCGCTTCTGCCACATTCTTTGTACCGAAGATGTTATTTTTGACGGCTTCTTTCGGATTATATTCCATAAGCGGTACATGCTTATGTGCCGCTGCGTGATAGACAACGGTCGGTTCGTGTTCCAGCATCACGTTGAACATGCGCTCACGATCTTGAATGTCCCCAATGATCGGAACGATTTCAATCATGTCTTTGTATCTGTTACGCAGTTCCATGTCGATTTGATAAATGCTGTTTTCCCCATGTCCGACCAACACAATTTTAGCCGGCTGAAAAGTGCCCACCTGGCGGCAAATTTCAGAACCGATCGAACCGCCTGCGCCTGTCACTAATACCGTGTGTCCCGTGACATATTCAGAGATGCTTTGAATGTCCAATTTTACCGGTTCACGGCCAAGCAAGTCCTCTACCTGTACTTCACGGAATTGATTAACCGATACACGGCCCGTCATCACATCTTCAATGAGCGGCATGATTTGGATCTTCGCCTCGGTTTTGGCACAATGTTCGTAAATATGCTGAATCTCTTGTCTTTTCAGCGAAGGAATGGCAATGATAATATTGTCAATTTTTTTCTCCGTCACGATTCTTGGAATGTCGGCCGTTTTTCCCGCTACTGTCACACCGTGTATTTGCAATTTCTGCTTTTTTTCCTCATCGTCCACGAATGCAACCGGCTGGAGTTCCACATCATGATTCAGCAGTTGCCGAACAACCATTGAACCGCCAGAGCCAGCTCCCACGATCAGCGTGCGTTTTTTCTCCTTGCATTCTGTAATGAAACGATCACGGAACATCCGCCAAGAAAAGCGGGAGCCGCCAATCAGCAAAATATGTAGCATCCATGTTAGAAAGAGAACGCGCACATAAATGTCACCGAAAGCGATCAACTGAACAACAGCTGTCGCAGCAATGGTAAAGGTGACCGCTTTGACAATCGCCACGAGTTCACGGACGCTGGCATATTCCCATGCCTTGATGTACAGCTTATAGATCGCAGCAAACAAATGGTGACTGACTAAAAGTGAAAGAGAGCTAATCACCAGTGTGCCGGCACTGTAAATATTCATATACGGATGTAAAATAAAGTAGCCAATATAAATCGAAAACAGGACAATAGCCGAATCAAGGCCGATTAAAAATGATAACCTCTTTCGATAAGTCAACTGTATCCCCTCCCCTTCTTTTCTCATGATGTTTAACTAACTGGAGTAATAGAAAAACAGTTAATAAAAAACCGTTTACTCGATCGGTTCTTTATTAACTGTTTTTAATACTTTCTTGTAACAGTAGTATAAAAATGGGCATTTAACCCGCCCTCACACCGTACTACTGACGACCTGCGTCTAAGGTATGAGACTTTATTCCTACCCACAGTACAGTCGAGTGCCTCCATTGATAACGGTTAGGAGACATTACCGGATCATTACACAAGTTCTTTTTTGTTACTTTAAGGGAATAATTATCCAATAAGAAATTAAAAAAGATTGGCATCTAAAAGATGCCTAAAAATTTCTTTTTCTTACGGATACGGCTTGGTACTTCTTTATATAGATTATTACCATTTAAAATCAATTCTGCATTTTCCTTAAAATAATAAACAAAGTCTATACCCAGTTTTTCCTCCATGCGACGATAGGCTTCTGAGAGATAGAAAGAACGATTGTTTGTGTTATGGGCATCAGAAGCAATCAAATGGGTCAAATTAGCTTCAACAAGCTGTTCTGTAAAAGCCTGTATCTTTTTCCCAAACCGGCCAACGTAGGAGGCTGCGGTAATTTGTGTAGCCGCTCCATTCTTGACAAGTGAGTAAAGCTTATCAGACTGCTCTATCAACTCTTGGTTACGCTCCGGATGAACAATGATCGGCTGTAAGCCTCTCATTTGAATATCAAACAGCAATTGTTCAGAATACTGGGGAACGTAACCGGATGGGAATTCAATAAACAGATAAGACGATTCCCCTCCAAGAGTTAGCAACTCGTCTTTTTCATAATCTTCTAATATCTCTCCGTAAATACGAATCTCCTGGCCTGGTAATATATCAACGTTAACTCCTGCTTGTTTCAATTCTTCGTTTAATGAAGCAACGCTCGTTAAGATCGTTTGCTTTTCGTTCTCATACGAACCGTTTTTATGATGAGGAGTCGCCACAATTGATGTAATGCCTTGGGCTTCTGCTTCTTTAGCCATGGCAATGCTTGCTGTTAAGGTAGGCGCTCCATCATCTAGTTCAGGCAGTATATGACAGTGCAGATCAATCATGCGCTCATCTCCTTTTCCAATTAATGAACCTTGATGAAAGGTACATGATTAATCTTACTACGGTAATGTCTATTTACCCACAAAATTCCTTCGACACTTTCTCCTAGTCATTTGGTACCATAATAATAATAATAACTTGACTCTTTCAATTTACGATTGTTTAGAACGACACCAAGTAATTTTGCCTTGGCAGATTCTAATAATTCCTTAGCCTTTGACGCCCCATCAATTTCTGTTTTGCCGCTATTAATGACCAAAACCGTGCCATCACATTGGTTAGCTAAGACCTGTGCATCAGTCACAGCCAGAACAGGAGGCGTGTCAAAAATCACCACATCATATTGATCGTAAGCTTCTTGCACCAGCTCAGCCATGGCCTTTGAGCCAAGCAATTCTGCCGGATTAGGCGGAATTGGACCTGAGCTGAGCAAGTCTAGGCCATCTACGTCTGTTTCAAACACAGCCGCTTCCAGTACTTTTTGCTTGGCAAGTACATTCGTTAAACCGATAGTATTTGAAGTATTAAACGTATATTGCATCGTCGGCTTACGCATATCTGCATCCACGAGCAGCACTTTTTTTCCTTGTTGGGCGAATACAATTGCCAGGTTAGCTGTTGTCGTCGACTTTCCCTCTCCTGGACCAGCAGATGTGACCATTAAAGAGCGAATCTCTTGATCAACAGAAGAAAACAAAATATTTGTTCGAATCGTACGATATTGCTCAGAAATTGGCGATTTTGGGTCAGTTTTGGCGATAAGTTTTCGCTGGGCCTGACCTGGCGCTTCTTTTTTCTTGTTTTTCTTAAGAGCCAATGGTTTCACCTCTTACAGCCACTTTTTTCTGTGTAGCTTTTCTGTCTTTCCCTTTGCTTTCAGCTTCAATGCTCGTCACACTGCCAAGCACCGGAAGTTCGAGCAGCTTTTCCACATCTTGTTCTGATTTAACGGTGTTATCTAAGTATTCCAGCAAGAACGCCAGACCGACACTAGCCATCAAACCAACGACAAGCGCAATGGCAATGTTAAGAAGCGGCTGTGGCTTAATAGGAGCCATGCCTTCTTTTACTTCGGCTGGTGCTAAGATGCTAACGTTGTCTACATTCATAATTTTTACAATTTCCGCTTGAAACACTCGTGCTGTTTCGTTGGCAATATCGGCAGCAATTGTCGGATCTTCATCTTGAACAGAGATGTTCACAACCTGGGAATCCTTTTCGTTCTGGACCGTAATTTTCTCGTTAATTTGGGAGGCAGTCAGATCAAGATCTAAGTTCTGAATAACTTTGTCAAGGATCGCCGGACTTTTGATAATGACATTATATGTGTTAATCAGCTGCAAGTTTGTCTGAACTTCGGCCGGATTATACAGCTGCTGCTCCGACTTCGCCTGGTTAACTAGTAACTGAGTGGATGTCTGATAAATGGGAGTCAGGAAAAAATAACTCACGATACCGCTGATTAAGGCAGCTGTGAAAGTAATGAGCAGGATTAATTTCAATCTTTTTCGTAATGTTTCCACCAACTCGCGCAAGCTGATTGTTTCTTCCATACAGTCCTCCTGAATAATTAAAAATCATTTTGATAATCGAAATTATAACATATTAATTGGTATTTTTTTGTGATATTTTTATTATTATTTACCTTTTTTTTATTTTGTTGCCATTGTTGCCTTTTATTTCGACATTTTTACATATTTTTCATATAGAAAACCAGAGCAAATCGGCATCTGCTCTTTTAAATATACAGATACATTGTATTTGTCAGACTAGGAGACTAATTAAAAATATATATTTTTAATTAGTAAAATTCGCGCCTAAAAAATGATAGATTTACTTTTATGAACAATTTGAACAGAGCAGTGCTTCACACTGCTCTGTTCGTTTTTTGCTTATTTCAAATCATTAATCAAGTCAGCCTTAACGAGGAATTCGCCTAAAATTTTTGCCATTTGATCACGCTTTGTAAAAGCTTCTGGCTCAAATGTTCCAGCGCCGGTACCACCAACAATTCCTGCCTGATAGGCCACTAAAACATCTTCACGAGTAGCCGCACCAACTGTCTTTCCATCTTTAAAATCTGCCAGCTTCTTGTTTTTATCTAATTTAGCTGGATCAAAGTTAAGGAAATCTAATTTCAGCGCACGGCCTATCATCGCTGTTGCTTGGGCACGAGTAATATTAGCATTCGGCGTGAATGTGTTTTCTGATGTACCCGCAACGATACCGTACTTCACCGTTGCCATTAAGGCGCCATTCTTATTAAACCATTCATTGCCTTTTACATCTTTGAAACGACCATCATACTCAACTTCCGGAAGTCCCAGTGCACGTGCAAGCAATACAGCAAATTGAGCGCGTGTCATATACTTATTCGGGCTATAATGACCGTTTGTTTCACCCTCAATAATGTACTTAGAAGCAAGTGACTCAATGTACTTTTCAGCCCAGTTTGCCCCTTTATCGACATCAGGGAACGTAACGTCGCCTTCAACAACCGCATACTCAGAATTTCGTAATGACCGAACAACCGCTTTTGACTTACCATTCTCAGTAACAAACTTTGTTGGAACAGAACTGAATGTACCATCAGCATTCACACGAACACCTGTCGCGTGGCTTGCATTCACATTCACATCTAAACCAAAACCACGGTTGATAAATCTGTTGCCAAGGTTATGAACAACAACGGACTTTCCATTTCCAACTGCTTCGATAGTGAAATCAACAATTTGTGAAAGAACTTTTGCGCCCTTTGCTTGTACCGCTTTTGTTACCTCTGTCGCTCTAGCAGACGGCACAGGATTCACAGCTACCTTTAGCGCCAATTGGGAAACCGGTATACCTAGCTCTTTTGCCAGTGCTTCTGTGTCAATATTCGCTGGCTTCAACTCATAAGACACATTGCCGCTTTGAATAATAATCACCGCATTAGATGCTTTTGCTTCTAGTTTATCCACTAAACCAGCAGGGATCATAACAGAAACTTCTTTTCCTGCTTCCGCCTTTGGCATACTAATCACCACTTCATTTTTCTCTGTAGTGATCGCATCGACGATCTTATCAATCTGTGTATCTGGGATCTTACCAATTACTTCATTGCCAACCGTTTCTTCTACAGGTGTTATGATTACACCGCTATCACCTGGTTTAGGGTCAACTGGTGGTGTTACCGGTGGTGTTACTGGTGGTGTTACTGGTGGTGTTCCACCGCCGCCAGTACCGCCGCCACTATCAATTTTCTTAAGAGCGCTAATTAAAGCTTTTGTTGCTAAGAGGTCATTTCCATCAATGGCAACAACTATTTCCTTAACAGCATCGCGGGCAGTTTGGAGGTCTTTATTAACTAAATCAACAAATGTGTCTCCAATATTTCCTCCACTAGGATCTTCTGCTGTTAATAATGCAGTTAGTACAGCATTAGCATAGTTACCTGCTGTAGCATTATCAAAGGAAGAAGATTTAACCTTCGTTAAAAATGCCTGTTCTACATTACCGATGTAAGTTAAATATTGATTCATCGAAACCGATTTATTTTCTTTTTCAAATACAGCTTCTACTTTAGGGCTTTGGATTTGTGCGAACTCTTCAATCGCCGTTTTATCAATGTCTAACAAGTTCATCTTTGTAATAAACTCGATAGTTTCCATTGCCAACTCTTGAGCAGCAGGGTCTGCTTGGCTTGAGAAAATCTTACTCTTGTAAGCATCATAGTTTAACTTACTTGCTTTTGTCTGCGCAGCTAAGATTAACTCTTTTTGGGCAGGAGTTAGATTAGTCTTCGCTCCCTCCAGATAAGATACTAGATTATCTAAATTACTAAAGTTCTGTGCTGCCTCTACCTTCTCAGCATGAAAAAGAGAGCTCGTAGCTGCAAGCGGTGTGAAAGCTACCGTTGCAGCAATCATAGCTTTCATAGCTTTGTTGCTAAATGGATACTTCTTCAATTCTTTTCACCTCTTAAATTATTTTTTATGTACTTCCCTTGTCAAAAGTCCTATCCATATCATATAGCATAGTTTTTTGACAATCAATTATATTTGGAAACTTAGTAATATAATTCCACATATATTTTCTTTTTGTCAATTTTTTCTTCCATCTATTGCCTCTCATGGTATACTATTAAAAAACTAAAGATTGCGGAGGCTGGTAAGTTCATGAGGAAGTTTTTTAAAATCGCTTTAGTTACGTTGCTAGTATTGGCAGCCGGCACCGGAACTGCCGTCTATTACTTTATGAAAGTAAAGAAGTATGATGTCGCCGATAAAAAAGTCGATGAAATTATAGAAAAGCAATATAGTATACAATTACCTGACGGCACACCGCTCCCTGAAGGAGTTAAAAAAGATGCTAATGGCAATGTGCTGGTCAACGAAAAAGGGCATTATATTTTAACCGATGGGACGACAGTAGACCCTAAAAAGTGGCTGTCAGAATCAGACTCCAATCCACCTGGCAGCAAAGGAACAGCCAGTGCGAACACACTCCCTGCAGGTAAAAATAACGGCACAAGCGACGGAGGGAAAACAACGGCGGCCGGCACAGATGGAAAAACAAATGCTACTTCCCCGAATGGTACCCAAAGCAATAATCCGAAAGCTCCACCTGTTTCATCAGCCGCACCAAGTCAAAAAGCCACTGTTGATACAATCAAAAAGCGTTATGCCCCTTCTTTCAGCAGCTTACAAGGCCAAGCGGAGGGTCAGCTAGGATCGCTAATCAGCCAAGCGAAAAGTGAATATGCCCAGAAAAAAGCTAATGGCGAGGCAATTAACCCGGCTTACTTCTATCAGAAATATACGGGAGCAGCGAGTGCTGTCGAAGCGAAGACCGATGCTGCCTTTAATACGCTTTATGACTCACTTGTCAGTGAATTAAAGAAAAATAATTATAGTTCCTCCCATGCCAAAGCTTTTAAAGATAGCTATGAGAGTGCGAAAGAAAGCCGTAAAAAAGCTTTGTTGAGCAAAGCAACAGGCGGATGATAAAAAAGGCAAAGAGCTTCTAGTCAGCTCTTTGCCTTTTTGCCGTTTATATTTTACTTTTGACACCTTCCTACTCTATTGCCCTAGATGCATCAATAAACGTTCCAGTTGCTATTTTCTCTGAACCGAATGTCATCGGCTTTCCGGTCTTTCTCAACGTGTCAATGATCTGAATAGGGGTAAGATTTCCGTTTACTCCCATCATTAAGGCTGCCACACCTGAGACATGCGGAGTAGCCATGGACGTTCCATCAAAGTATTCATAGTCGTTATAGTGCATGACTCTGTCTGGATAGGCTAAATTGATCTTTGTGACAGCCGGATTGTTAGAGGCATAAAAATCAGCGTATTCAATCGGCTTTACATCGTACTTGCTGAGGCCGTAAGCTGTGCCGCTATTTCCTGTTACATCGGCCGCCGTTGATTCCCCTATCCAATTAATCCCCAGTTTAGTTTTGACAAGACTGCTATTTTCGCTTCCCCAAATAGCATCCCGGCCGGAAAGAAGCAATTTACCGCCGCTATTTAAATAGGACTCTAAAGCATAACGATCGTTGGCTGTTAAAGCATAGGCATTGGAAGGACCGAATCCTTGCCCGGTAAACCAAATAACGGTGCGATACTGCTTCAGCGTGTTAGCGTCAGGCCCATTCGCTGCTTGATTAACAGTCCTTGTTGTATATGTGTAGCCGAGTGAAGTCAATAGCTCTCTATAAATAGATACATAGGATGGATACCCGGCATCTGATTCATCGTCGTCTACGAGTAAAATAGGAGATGTTTTGGAAGCTCCCAAATAGTTCAGCGATTTGGCAAACATCTCTTTTCGTTGACTTAGAGTTTCGATGTTTTCAAAGCCAAATCCATTTACGATCGCTTTATAACTGCCGTTTGACGCTTCTACAGATGCTCCATACCCAGGAATCGTTACAGGCGGTTTTTGAGGAACTGTACTTAAAATGGATACGCCAGGAGCCGTCACATCTACGCTCGTTTTTCCGTAATTTGAAAAACCGGCCAGCTTCCCTTGATTATCAATCGCTCCTACTGACAGGATATTATCGTTCGTGTAGCTGGCAGGAAAAGATGGAGTTTGGTCGTTATTATTGCTTTCATTTCCTGCTGCTGCCACAAATAGCATACCCGAATCAGCAATCACTTTAGCCAGCATATCCCCTTGGTATCCTCCATAACTTCCCCAGCTATTGTTAGAGATTTTCACACCTTGGCTTTTGGCATATTGAATGGCTTGAATAGCATCAAACGTACTTCCGCCTTCTGGACCGATAAATTTCAGTGGCATGATCTTCGCGTTAGGAGCAATTCCAGCTACGCCTTCCCCATTTTCCATTTCCGCAGCAATGGTTCCTGATACGTGAGTCCCGTGCTCATCCCCATCAACAGCATCATAGACCGTGTTATCACCGTTATAAAAATCCCAGCCATTCACATCATCTACAAATCCGTTTCCGTCATCATCTACATTCGGGGAGCCGTTCTTTTCTTTTTCATTTATCCATATTTTATTCTTTAAATCAGGGTGGTTAATATCTGTTCCTGTATCGATGACAGCGACAGTTGTTTGTTGAAGATTCATATTCGCAACTTTATTCCACGCTTCCGGCACATTCATATCCGTATCGGGCACTCCCATTTGACCTTGGATGGTCTGCCCGATATTGTGGAAGCCCCATAGATGATTGCTGTATGAGTCATTTGTAAAACCAGCAGGGTAGTACTTATAGTTAGGTTGTACTTGGACAACGTCCTCCTCGTTTGAAAGCTTTTCTATTACCTTATCCACTGATTCTTTTTTATGATTGAATTTTACGAGATGAATATTTTTGTTTTTTACCTTTTTATACTTTTTCAATCCATGTTTTTTTAGTGTCGGCTCCGTATCTGCTTCTTTCTTAAACTGGACAATCACTTCACCCTCTGCAGCTTTCTCTTTCAGCTTTTCTTTCCTCTTCAAATGACTGTTCTCAACGGTCAATTCGTTCTTGAGTGCTTTTTCCTGAGAGACCAACGGCTTCTCCTTCTTATCAGCTAATACATCAGAAACTGAAAACGACGAAAAAACAAGCAGCCCAGTTAGAGCTATTGAACATCCTTTTTTCATGATGCGCCCTCCTCATTGATGGAATAGTTGAAAAAAAGCTGTTAGTTATGTATAACCTGTTTTCTTTTATTTCTAACTCTTCTAAATAATATTGATTTATTTTAGAAGATTAGCAGTTTTTCCCTTTATACAGGTGATATAATAGGCTCAGTTTCTATTAATCTTTTTAGGAGGTTATTCATGAAGGGGAAGAAAATCATTTCACTGTTGTTAAGCACAGTCCTTTTCGTTACGGCTTTTTTCTCGCCGGCAGCAGCTGGAGCAGCGCCAGTGAAGCTTGACTATGTCGCTCTTGGCGATTCGCTAGCAGCGGGGCAAGATCCGTACGGGAACAAAACCAGCGCAGGCTATGCCGACTTTATTGCTGCTAAGTGGAAGCAAGAAGGAAAGCTCGGCTCTTATACGAAGGAATACGCCAAAAGCGGAGCGACAACAGCAGATGTGCTAGCTGGCTTACAGTTGCCAGACGTTCAGCAAGCTGTTAAACAAGCAGAAGTCATTACGTTATCTGCAGGTGCCAACGACTTATTTAAAGTCGTGAAAGTTAATCCGTCTACAGGCAAAATTGAAGTGAATCAAGAAGAAGCGCTACGAGCATGGGCTGCACTTCAAGAAAATCTCATCAAGATCAACAAACAGTTAAAGCAATTAAACCCACAGGCAAAAGTCTATATAATGGGCTACTTCTTTGCCTTCCCGCACTTCGCTGAAGGAACGGAAAAAGAGCAGGCAAAAACTCTAACGTTGTTTTTAAACCAAAAAATCGAGCAGGCTGCTAAACAAAATGGAAACCTATTTGTTTCTGTTCAAGAGTTTGATAAAAACGGGGCTTCTTACTTGCCTAACCCAGCGGATGTTCATCCAAACGAAGCTGGCTACCAAGTTATGGCCGACGCTTTCTTTAAAGTGTACAAACCAGGTGTGTACTTTAGTGATCTGCCAGCAAGCCCGCAAGCACAGCAAGCGATTCTTGTCTTAGCAGAAGCTGGCATTCTGAACGGAAAGCCGAATGGCACATTCGAGCCGGGGCGTAACATTACACGAGCAGAAGCTGCCATTATTTTTGCTAACCTTCTGCCATGGCTTCCGGAGTCACCAAAGAAACCAGTATTCAAAGACATTTCACCAAGCATGAAATCGTACAAAGCGATCGCTCAATTAACAGAAGCTGGCATCTTTTCAAAAGCCCCGCGCTTTAACCCGAACCAGCCGTTGACTAGAGCACAAATGGCCCGCCTTCTTACCGTTATTTATAAGTTAGAAGCTCAGGGATCTGTTAACTTCAAAGACGTACCGGCCAATTTCTGGGCCAAAGAAGAAATCAGTGCTGTGACTTCGAATTCTCTTATGATCGGCTTCCAGAACAACACGTTTCAACCGAACAAACCGATCACAAGAGCAGAATTCGCCATCACGATTTACCGGGTGAAAGAAGCAGCTAGATTTACATCCTAAACAAGCGGCTATTCCTTTTTAGGGGATAGCCGCTTTTATCGTGTTCATTCCTGATAAATGGGTCACTATTCTTGATAAGCATCAAAAAGAGAGCAGGCTTGAAGCCTGCTCTTAGAACGTAGACAAAGTCTATCTTCAATCCCTCGGGCTAGTTGAGTTATGCGATATATTCATCCGCCTCTACATCATCTGCCACCTTTTTGCTGTAATATTTTCCTTTCGTGGCGATAGCAATCACAATCGTTAAAACGAAAGCGATGATGGCTGCGAAAAAGGCAGCGACATTTTGCAGGAAGACGCCCATGTAGCCGAAAGCAGCAATCGAACCAATCACACTGGCTACGATGAGAGAGACGACGCCAACCGGATTCCAGGCATATAAATATTCTTGTCTATGCTCAAAATATCTAGGACCCATTTTCAGGACTCTTTTTACAATAAAAGCATCACTCAAGAGCACGGCGGCCCATGAAAGCAGGAAGACCCCCTGGAAAGTAAGCAAGCTGCCTAAGTGATCCAACACACCGCCAAGCATTAAAATAATAGCGGCAATCGAAGTAAAGACGACCCAAAAATTCCGGCCCGGCTTGAATTTGAAGACGTTTTCAAAAAAGTTAGCTAATGATAGCGAACTGCTGTATAAGTTGGTAATGTTGATCCGCAGCTGTGTCAAAATCGTAAAGAGCGCTCCGCCGATGCCAAGAATTTGCACAAAATAAACACCCGGATTAGCTTCCTCCATTTGCACACCGAACCAAATCCCGATGACCCCCATAATAAAGAAACAGACAAGCTGTGGTAGAAACCCTACGGCGAACACCCCTACTTTAAGCTCTTCTTTTTTAATGAAGCGTGCGTAGTCAGACACAAGTAACGCCATAATCCCTACAAGACCATTCATAATTCCGATACAAGCCAGCAGGGATGCACCGCCGATTTCCCCTCCCTCGGGTAAAAACGTCCAAATGTTCCCTTCGAAATTCGACTTACTGGAGACGATCCAAAAACCGGAACCAAGCAACAGAACAAACAGCGGCAATGTCCATTTCTGCAGCTTATCGAGCTGCTTAATGCCGAACCAGTTTAATGGAATTACAATTAAACCAAAGAACACCATTAGCCCCCATATCGGCACAAAAGAGATATATTCATGGACAGCTGCGGCCATAATCGAGCCTTCGATTGCACAATACATAATAAAATTGAGTGCATAAATTAAGGAAGTAATCGAAGCCCCGAAATAACCAAAGCCGCCGCCCCTTGCCATTAAGTTCACGTTTAATCCTGATTTAGCAGCATAATAACAAATCCCTATTCCTACTACACCCGCTACAACCGTGGCATAAATTTCCGCCAAGAGGGCATTTACGGCTCCAAATGAGATGGCCATTAAGCTGCCCATTTGAATAAATAGCATGGCTGTTGCTACTCCGAGTGTCACGTTCGTGATGCTCATCCAGCCCATCGTCCGCCCTTCTACAGGCACTTTCTCCAGCGAAAAGTCATCCTTCTTTTCTTCTTGGCTGTTCTTTCCTTTCTCTTCTACTTGCATCCTCTCCACCATCCAAAACTCCCCCTTTGCTTATAAACTTTGATAATAAGTCATTCCATGAGGCTACCTTTCTATAAGCAAGTATGAGACCAAAGTATTAAATATTCAAAATAAATAGAAAATTTATTATAGAACCCTTTTAAATCCTAATACCTAGGAGCAAAACAGAACCTTCTCTCTATTTCTATTCCATCCAAAGAAAGGCGAAAACAGCTGCTTTTCTTGCAAATCTGCAATTCATCTTTCAATATTGATACATTTTAGATTGGTCTCTCACTGACGGTAACTGCCCCTCTAGACATAAGACAAGGGATTGGATAAGATGAGCGGTAGAGAGATCAAAGTAATAGTAGGAGGGTATGGTTATGAAGGAGGAAAAAGTTGACCAATACATAAAGAAGATAGATGGAGAGCTGTGGCTCGTGGAGGATGACCGGGAGAATCTGAAGGTGAGTTACCGGGTGAAGGAAATCATCTTTGTAGAACAGTCCCCTTTCCAGCATGTGATGGTTCTCGATACATATGATTTTGGGAGAATGCTAGTATTAGATGGCGTCGTGCAATCGACCGAGAAAGACGGATATATTTATAATGAAATGATTGCGCATGTCCCGCTGCACATTCATCCTCATCCGAAAAAGGTGTTAATTATCGGGGGCGGCGATTGCGGGGCAGCACGGGAAATCATTAAATATCCGACTGTCGAAGAGCTGTATTTTTGTGAAATCGATGAGCTTGTCGTCAAAGCGAGCAAAGAGCACTTAAAGGGAGTTTCCGCTGGCTTAGAGGATGATCGCGTTCATTATCTTTTCGCAGACGGCATTCAATATATGAAGGAACATACAAACGAGTTCGATGTCATCATCGTGGATTCATCTGACCCAGTTGGACCGGCCACTCAATTATTCGAGTTTGATTTTTATAAAAATGTCTTTGAAGCCTTGAAAGAAGATGGACTGATGGTGTGTCAAAGTGAATCACCGATCTTTTACAAAGAAACGATGCAAAATACTTACGAATCGTTAAATAAGTTATTTCCTAACGTAAGACAATACACAGCCGTCGTTCCTACTTATCCGGGCGGCCTTTGGAGCTTTACCCTTGCTTCTAAAAAGTATGAAGCTTTTATTCAACCAAACTATGAAGAAACGACGAAATATTTCAACAAAGCGATTTTACAAGCAAGCTTTGCCTTGCCGCAATTTATGTTAGAGGATAAAAAGTAAACAAAACAGGGTACCGTTACTATGAACGGTACCTACAGGCTGTTGACAAACGCTCGCTTTCTTCGTTGCTCGTCTGGCTGCGGTGCTCATGACCCTCATGGTCACTCTGCTCCTCGCCAGGCTTCGCGTCTCGAAAGACAAGCGTGTTCAATCAACCTGAGATATTGAAAATAGACTTTGTCTGCATTCTCCAGGTACCTCTACTATAGAAGGGTACCTATTTTTTATTTCATAATCGAAACGAGAGGAGTGAAAAGATGGAAGTACGTATGAACAGCAATGCTCTTAAACTCATAACAGGGGATATTACGAAACAAACGACAGAAGCAATTGTAAACGCAGCTAACGGTACTTTGCTGGGAGGCGGCGGAGTAGACGGAGCCATTCATCGTGCGGCTGGCAAAGAATTAGTAGCGGAATGCAAGAAAATTCGCGAGGAAGTGCTCGGTGGAGATGATTTGCCGACGGGAGAAGCAGTAATCACGAACGGCTACAACCTTCCCGCGAAGTATGTCATTCACACAGTCGGACCCATTTGGCATGGCAATACACAAAATGAAGAAGCGCTATTGGCAAACTGCTACAAACACTCCTTGCAGCTTGCACAGGAAAAGGGTATGACGAGCATTTCCTTTCCGTCTATTTCTACAGGAGTCTACCGATTCCCGATCGACCTAGCCGCTAGGACCGCCTTGAAAACGATCATTCACTTTTTGCAACACCATTCATTCGGCCAGGTCGTCATGACTCTCTTCTCGCCCGAAGATTATCGCGTGTATGAATCTGCCCTTCAACAACTGCTAGAAAAACAATAAAAAAGACGAGAGGCTAAATAACCTCTCGTCTCCCTCAATTAACAGCAATCCCAGTTATACAGGACATTCGCAAAGTTACGATTCTTCAAATCTTCCTTTGTGATAAAGAAGTTCCCGACTCCGCTGTCTCCCCACATGATGTCTAGGTCTGTATCTGTGTCTACTTGAAGTAATAATACTTGATGGTTTTGATACTTTTCCCTGTAGCTGCGCGGATCTTCTTGGGTAAAGAAAGGATACCCGCCGATTTTTGAACCAGTGGCTCCAAGCGCCTCGGCATAGATTTCTCCTAATTCCGTTCCGTCACTCGCTTCTCCGTATAAATCAAAGGATAGCTGCTCCATACGGTAATCCCCTTCAGAAATAGGTTCTTCTCCTAACTCAAAAGACAGCTTAATTTCGTGCTCGACCGGAAAGAACCCTTCTTCCGATGGCTTCATATAACTAAAATCCGTTACGAGCTCCGAAGGCTCTTCTGTAACGTCCGGATGGTAAAGAATGCGGAAATTCTCCTGATTCGTTCCATCCTCGAAGTCCATTCCTAACAAGTCATCTTCTGCAGCAATATAAAATTGCAAAATCCCCTTCTCTGGAAAAGGCGCGATTGGCGGCACTTCCGCAAAATTAATTTGAGCGAGCAGACTCAGATAATCTCCATTCTCATCTTTCGGATGCTCCATCCCTTTAGGCAAATACGGCTGACCGCCAAACTTACTCTCAAGCAACCCTGTACGCGCATGAGTGCCCGTAATCTTTACTACCGGCTCTACCGTTTGTTCTAATTCCTCACGATACGGTTCCAGTTCTTTCGGTAAATTAAGACTATGATAAGTAGACACAGAAAACTCCCCTTCCTTGAATCAATAAACACAAACGTATGTTCTTATATTATACCCTAAATTTTTCCGAATGCAAGGAAGTGTTTTACAAAATGTCGAGCTAAATTTAATAACTAGCAACCATGGCTGATTCTTTTTTGGCCAGGACGAGCAGCACTTGTCCGAGCTTAGCTGGCCCCCACGGAACTGATAGAAGAAATGAAGCTAATTGCTAAAGAACTACTAATTGTCATCCGGGCCGGGATTTTTAGCACGATGAGCCTAATCAGCATTAGCAAAAATGCTCCTGCAGCACCGACAAATACGGTGGTATTTATGCCTCTTCCTCCCAGTTAGAATAATGACTTATACAAACCTTGTCCCTGTCGCTGACTCTGTGCTTACATATTCAAGATAGAAGATGCTTGTCTCTTATCCTGAACAACTCTCCTTCTCCTTACTCCACAAGCTCACAAAATTTTTTTCGTAAAAAAAGGTTAATTTTTCATAAAAATATTTTTATTTTTTTGCTTTTTTCGCCAAAAAGCCCATTTAACTGCGGTCAATAAAATAGTCACAGCATAAAAAGATATTTTTTTACAATATTTGAGTATTTGTTACTAGTAAAATATATCTATTGTGCTATAGTAGGGTAGAAGTAATCAAAGGAGGAGAGAGTGATGATCATTTTAGAAGATTACAATGTATCTTTAAACACCATGGCTCTTACCGAAAAACACCATCCAGATTACAACACCATTATTTATGATCGAAAGGGAATCTACTATTCTAAAAAAACAGTCAAGAAAATACTAGAAGAAGCCTGTCTCCAGCGTTTTTGTACATATGACGGCAGAATTAAATCGATGCGCAAACGGACCCGCTATTTTAAAAAGACCCCTCTGTTGATTTGCCCCGATGAAGACATCTATGCCTTCCCCACCATGTCGCCGGCTAAGCACGGCTGCGGCTGGTTTTTTGCTAATCTTGTCCGTACCTTCAAAATGAAAAAAGGCCAACTAATCGTCACCTTTGTCAATGGGCTGCAGCTGCCGGTTGATTGTTCTCTCAAAGTATTTAAACAGCAGCTAGAGCGAACCGCTACTTGTATGAACTACTACAGAAACGATAAAATGTCGATGTAGCATCTCCCCCTGTCCTTTAGGAGAACAGGGGGAATATAGTATAGAAAAGCTGTCTGAAATCCAGTGTTCAACTGGCTGTCAGACAGCTTTTTTATGCTTTCCGCAAATTCACATCCTTTCATTAGTCTGCCCCTGCCACATAATCCGTATCCACCGGTCAAACTTCTCGTTTGCTTGGGAGAAACTGTTCGTTTGCCATGTCGCTCTTAAAATATGATTCTCGCTATGCTTAACGTGACCCGGGAATACGAGGAAGGCGCGCTTCCAAAAGGAAAAATTCCATGACATGCTTTGATGAACTAGTCCAGCAATTCACTCCTATGATTCATCATGTGATCAAAACGTTGCATATCCATAAAGATCAAGAAGAGTTTGTCCAAATCGGAAAAATCGCTCTCTGGCAAGCCCAGCAGAGGTTTGACGCCAGCAAAGGCCAATTTTCCAATTTTGCTTATGCCTATATGAAAGGAGAAATGAGAAAAGCGATGACCAAAGTGAATCAGTCAGAAGAGCGGCACGTTTATCCGAGTGAGCTTTTCTGGGAAGTGAAGGTAGACGAACAGCCGGAAAGAACCCTTGAATTAGAAACCTTACTTTCCTATGCAGCCGGCTTAACCGCTAAAGAGAAAAACTGGCTCGTCTGCACCTTCTATCATCAAATGACCGTACGAGAAATCGCCGATCAGGAAAGGGTCTCCTTATCCGCTGTGAAAAAATGGCGTAAACAAGCTATGGACAAACTACAAAGCCAGTTTCATTAAATAGAAAAAGCTGGGGAGCTCACTCTCCAGCTTTAACTAGTATATTCTTTTATCTCCTCAATCGAACGAACAACATGGATGGCTTGCAGCGACTTACCGGATGCATACTGAACGGCACCGGCTCCCCCGAGATAGAAATCGACCTTTTGGTTCGCGAGCGCAAACTGATCAAGGTGCTCTAAAAGCCGAGGATCCCGTTCAAAGGGAATGGTCGTTGTAGCGGAAAGCAGCACCTTCGTTGGCTGCAGCTTTTTTACGAGCAGTTCAATCGAACCCGGCGCTGGAGACGCACCGACCAATACCGTCTTCCAGCCCCTAATCATAAATTGCAATAGCAAGATATGGACAGGCACTTCATGCTGCTCGTGAGGAAGACAAGCTCCTACTACAAGAGGCGCTTCTTCTCGACACTGATAGCTGCGGCGAATTTGCACTAAAAAGTCCCGCACCGCTAGACTTGAAAGAGCCTCCTGGTACTCATCCCATTCTCCGCGCTCCCAGCGGCTGCCGACCTCTTTTAAAAAAGGAATAATAACAGAATGGAGAAAGGTGTCTAACCCGAGATAATGATAAGCCTGCTGCAAAATGAGCGTCAATTCCGTCTCATCACAGCGGGCCCCTTGCTGCAATAGCTGTAAAACGTAATCATTCATTTCTTCACGGCGATAAACGGGCTCCTGTACACGCATAGGTTCACTGTCGAACAACTCCGCTTTGTCTTTTAAAATCATAGCCGCCTGCTTAATAGAATGCCCCTGGGTGGATAGCTCCTTCACCGCTAAAAGCGTATTGATGTCTTTCTCACTGTAGACCCGATAGCCATTCTCTAATCTTTGCGGCTGTATGAGCCCGTACCGTTCTTCCCATTTTCGGATCAATTGCTTAGAGAGTCCTGTAATTTCAGCAACTTGCTGAATATAATATATTCCGTTGGCGTTAGACTGATCCATAGTTCTCCTCCTTCTAAGCAACGGATCAACGATTGCCTTCATGTTTTGACAAATTTAGTATAGCGTATCCGTATCCATTGTACAATGTTATCCAAAAAAGATTGGACAGTTACTTGACGTTGTACAATTGGTTTGCTATGAATAGGTGGAAATGACCGCGACGAGGAGGGAACAAGTTGACGCTTAATCGAAGAAGCATCCAAAAAGCCGGCTGGTATGGATTACTTTCAGGCATCTTCTTAGCGATTTTCTTTAAGGTGATTGAACAATCTACTCATTTAAAGGTCTATACGCTCTTGCTCAATGTCGATTATATACCTATCATCAATCGATACCATTTTCCCGAAATGATAGAGGTTGCTTTTCACCTTGTAATCTCGATTTTATTAAGCATTACTCTAGCATTTGCTCTCCACATTCAACACGTCACCCTACGTAAAAACGCGATTTTATGGTGTACAATCGCCTGCTTGCTGATTGGCTTGCTGCTTTTTCCTACGACAGCTTTTTCTAATCGAACGCCATCCATAACGAGTATCCCTTCTTTGCTTTATTGGCTGGCAGGGCATGCTCTCTACGGCTTCATGCTAGGCTGCTTATTTGCAAGAGAACGAGAGTCTAATTAGAAGTCACTATTTCCGGAACAGGAGCGGGCTTCCCAAATAAATAACCTTGGAAAAGCTGGTAGCCATTCGCTTTAAGCCAATGAAAATCCTCCCGCTCCTCGACTCCTTCCGCAAGAGGAACAGCCCCAACCTTTAAAGCCGCTTGCAGCATCGTATTCGCAGCCTGCTGCTTCAAAGGATTCATCGCAATACCTTGCACATATTTCATGTCTAGCTTCATATAGTGGGGCGCTAATTCCTCCAATGCCTCTACTGTACTAAAGCCTGCTCCCACATCATCCAAAGCATAATGAAAGCCCTTCTCTTTGTAGTACAGTAACACTCTTCTCAAATGGTCCATGTCTCCCACTTTTTCCGTTTCTACTACTTCAAAGACAAATTGTGAAGGCTCAATTCCGAGCAGATTCGCTAATTGAACAGTGGATTTTAGGCAATGCTCCGGTGAATAAATGGAGGTAGGGATAAAATTAATGAATACCTTTTTCTTGATTCTCGCTGCATGACGGACAGCGGCCATCCGGCAAATCCGGTCGAGCGCATACGTGCGGTTACGACTTTTTGCCGCCGAAAAAGCTTCAGCTGGAGAAATAACTTGCCCTGCTTCTCCTTTAAACCGTGATAGCATTTCGTAAGCAATGATTTGTTCCTCACCGTCTACAATCGGCTGCATATAGCACGTAACAGACTGCTTCGCGATGATTTGATCAATCCATTGAAACTCCATTAAACTAGGAAGCTCATGGATCGGCCGCCATTCATGACGATCGATGCGAAAGGAAAGCTGATGAACGTCCAGATGATCCACAAAAAAATCATACAATCCGGCTGCTCCGGATTCTTTTACGACGATAACCTCTTTCTTATGGCTCACTAACAAGTTATTTTTATCCAGGTAAGTTACGATGTTGGGAATGTAACTTAGGTTTTCCTTTCCTGAAAAACGAATTTCATAATGAAGTTCTAATGGATGACACCCCTGACATTGAACCATACACAATCCCTCCTGTGCTTTTATAATCATCTTATTTACTAGAATAAAGGATGATCACTTTTTGTACAATGTTTTTGAATAAAAATTATACAAACTTTTGACAAAGATACTGATCTTTGCTATTAATGGTATAAGAAAAAGATACCTAGCGGGAGAGATGAAGGATGAATACATTCTTTAAATGGAAAAGCAAACGAGAAGAGCCGGCTAAATCAGAACCAGTGACCACACCTATGCCCACAATCGATTTATATACACATCCTGAATTACAAAAACAAATGGAGTTAATTCATTTAACGCAACGTGACTTAACTTTTATCCATTCACTGCAGCCTATTGTGAAAAATCGCATTAATGAGATTGTGTCTGTTTTCTATGACAGAGTGCTGGCCGTTCCGTCGCTTCGTCAGATTATCGAGGAGCATAGCGAGGTCAATCGTTTAAAACAAACGCTTAGTGCTTACATTATCGATATGTTTGATGGGAACCTCAATAAAGCTTCTATTCAAAAGCGGATGAAAGTGGCCCAGATGCACTTTAGAGTCGGCTTGCAGCCTAAATGGTACATGGGGACGTTTCAACAAGTACAGGAAGTGATCATCCAGCTCGTCAATGAGGAAATGGCTTCCTATGAAATGCGCGAGCGGGCGATGATAACGATTGCCAAGCTGATTAATTTTGAAATGCAAATCGTTTTAGAAGAATATGAAAAAGAAAATATGAAATTAAGAGAAAATCAATATGAAAAAGTAAAGACCGAGCTAAAACATAAAATTTCTTCTATTAGTGAAGATCTTGCCGGGCTAGCGGAGGAAACGAACTTGTCGGTTGAACAGGTGGATTTGCATGCAAGCGGCATTAGTGAGAGTATTCACTCAAACGTAGAAAGTGTACGGCAAATTCAAATAGACGCAGCGAGCGGATATGAAATGGTGAAGCAAGTACAGTCCCATATGCAATTCATCGCGGACAGCTCCGAACAAATGGGAGAAATCATTCATCAGTTGAAGCAGTCTTCAAGCCAAATTACGAATATTATCTCCATGGTCAAACAAATCGCAGAGCAAACAAATTTATTGGCGCTAAATGCCTCTATTGAAGCAGCACGAGCGGGTGTGCATGGGAATGGTTTTGCCGTTGTCGCTCAGGAAGTCCGGAAGCTAGCCCAACAATCAAAGCAGTCGGTTGAGCAAATTACCGGTCTTGTTCATGACTCCGCCTCCCTCACGAATCAAGCCGTCAATACAACAGCGGATGTGAAGCAAAAAGTCTCTCTCGGCTTGGAGGATTCTGCTCAAACTCAGAAGAAGTTTCAACAGATTCTTTCATCCATTGATCAAAACGACGAACATATTAATCGAGTCGAGGCAGACGTTATGGAGCTGGTCCAGGTGATCCAGTCCATTAGCGGCGATACTCGGAAAGTCGCGACGACCGCTGAAAATCTATATAAGACCGCCAATACCCTGTAACGATAAAAAATCCTTCAGGCTTCAAAAGCCTGAAGGATCATTTACGATATGAATAAAAAATGCCTGTTTACATTATTCCTTTTCTCTCTGTCCAGCTTGCATGTGTCTTTCAATGTTTTTCACCGAATCATGCATTTTAAAGAAAAGGATAAGAAGTTCGCAATACACACGCACTAACAATGGGCCGAGCACGATTGTGAGAAGACCCGTCAATACAGCAAAGCCGCTGCCGTAATAAGAATTGAAGCCTGTGATGATCATGCTAAGCCCGGAAAGAACAGACATCACAACCCCAACCCAAAAAATAATTTTAATAATCGTCGGCGTGATCATTTTATCGAACGAAAGAAAATTTGCCATTTTTCTCTCCTTTCTAAAAGTCTGTCTTCCTTACCATGTTATTTCCAAGCTGAATTTTTATGTTGGAAATGAAAAGAAATTTAAAAAGAGCGCTCCCGCCTGTTGGCAGAGCGCTCTTCATTCTTCTGTGGATCTCTTGATCGATCCCCACTTTTCCTTCACCAGCTCGGAAAATGTCTGGATCGTCTGTTCTTGCTTCCGGCTTTTCTTGTATACGATAGAGGTATTTAACCCTTTGGCAAAACGATGCAGTATCGTTAACGTTCCATCCGCTACTTCTCGTTCAACCATAGCAGAGCCTATGATGCACACTCCGATTTGATTCAGAACCGACCGCTTAATCGTCTCCTCGCTGCTGCACTCAATAATAGAGGGCGGTGAGTAGTTCATTTCTTCAAATAATTTTTTCGATAGAGCTTCCAAGTTCTTGTCGAATAAAATAGGGGATTCCTCTAATACGTCAGCCACTCCTATGCGCTGCAGCAATTCTGTAGAGGCGACAAATAACAGATCTTCTCTGTCAATCACAATCGATTCAATATCGGATAACTGATATTCTGCTCCAACAATGCCAATGTCCGCCTTATTTTCATGAACCATCCTGACGGCTTCAATACTATTACAGGAGACAAGTCTAATATTCACTTGCGGATATTGTTTAAAATAATCTTTTAAAATTAAATATAAATAGTGAGAACAGTAAAACTCCGGGCTCGCAATCACAAGGTTTCCATATACTTTATCGAGTTGATTTAAATCCTGCTTCATCTCTTGTAATTGAGCAAAAACCTTTTCACCATGTTTCTTCAGCAGTTCTCCCGCAGGTGTTAAAAACGTTTTATTGCCTGAACGAGAAATCAACGTGTGGCCCAGTTCTTCCTCCAGCGCCTTAATTTGAATTGTAACGGTTGGCTGCGTGTAACCTAACTGCTCCGCTGCTTTTGACAGGTTCAGATGTTCAGAAACAGCCAAAAACGTCTTTAAATTTCGTAACTCCATCTTTTCGCACTCACTTTTCATTTCATAATGTTCCATCTTACACGAGAAAAAGAGAGGAAGCCACTGGGAGGGATGCGTATTTTGTTGGCGATCGCTCACATTCGACAAGCTTTCGCTCATATTTTCATTGGTATCGCTCACATCCGACACATCTTCGCTCATATTTTCGCCGACACCGCTCACATTTGACAAAATTCCGTTCATACAGCCTAAAAAGCCATGCAGCCGACTTGTTTCCTCTGCATGGCTTTTCTTTATTATTCACATTTTTTACGGACGAATGCGGCCATCTGATAAATAATTGAGAACAGAGGCGATAAACACTTTTCCAATCGTCAGCAATGCTTCCTCATCCACATCAAATTTTGGGTGATGATGCGGGAATGTGGCCTTAATCGCTGGATTTCCGCCGCCGACAAAAAAGTAAGTGCCTGTAATTTCTTTTTGATAATAAGCGAAGTCCTCACTGCCCATCATCGGTGAAATTCGTTCCAACTGTTCTTCACCAAACAGGGAAATCGCCACCTCTTCAATGCGTTTCGTTTCCGCTGGATCGTTCCACATGGAAGGAGCATCTCGGTCATATTTGTAATCATAGGAAGCACCCGCTCCATCGCAAGTGGATTTTGCTATTTGTCCGATCGCTTCCTCGATTAAGGTTCTTGTTTCTTCATCGAATGTGCGCACGGTTCCTTTAATTACAGCGGCATCCGGAATAACATTTGGCGCGCTGCCGCAATTGATCGCTCCAACTGTGAGCACCGCTGACTTTAAGGGATCAACACGCCGGCTGACGATTTGCTGTAAATTTAATACGAGTTGGCAGCCGGCAACGAGCGGATCAACCGTTAAATGCGGTTCAGAGCCGTGCCCGCCTTTTCCCTTTACGACAATTTCAAATTCATCTGCAGCAGTCGAAGCGTAGCCTTCACAGACGCCCACCGTTCCGACCGGGATCGTGGACATGACGTGTGCCCCATAAATAACATCCACGCCGTCTAAACAGCCATCCTCAATCATCGGCCTGGCTCCGCCTGGTGTCAGTTCTTCGGCAAATTGATGAATAAACACGACCGTTCCGCTGATGTCTTCTTTTACTTCACTTAATACTTTCGCTACACCTAGCAAGGCCGCCGTGTGAAGATCATGGCCGCAAGCGTGCATCGCTCCCGGAATACGTGATTTATATTCTACTTCTTTTTCATCCTGGATTGGCAAGGCATCAAAGTCAGCGCGCAAGGCAATCGTTTTACCCGGCTTACCGCCTTTTAACACACCCACAACGCCTCTGCCGCCTACCTCTGTGCGTACATCAAGCCCTAATTCTTTCAAATATCGGCTGATTTTTTTCGGTGTCATTTCCTCTTGGAAAGAGATTTCGGGATACATGTGAAGGTCTCTTCGAAAAGCGACCATCTCAGGATAAATCCCTTCCAATTTGGCAATTAATTGATCGATCATGATAAAGACTCCTTTCCTTTCACGGCTTCTTTCGCCTTTAGGCCTTGTGCCGCCACACTGACAATGACCGTAACGACTGTATTTAATACTAAAGCGACGATCCCGATGTCCAGATCCTTAACGAACTGTGGCAATGAAGGGAAAAGCGTCCCAAAAGATGAGTTATTAAAAGTTGTATACATCACGGCCGCTACTCCGGCGATCATACCGGCGACTGCTCCATACTTATTCACAAAGTTATTCTTTAAAAAGCTAAAAAGCAGCGCTGGCAATAATTGAGCAATGAATCCATAGCCAAGCAGCAGCAGCGTCACGATGGTACTTCCGCCGTTGACCGTGAAATACGTTGCCACTAAAGCGATCACTGGCACCAAGCATTTGGCGACCTTCGTCACCTGCTGGCCCGTTGCGGATGGCACGATCACTTTATACACATTTAATGAAATCGAGGTGCTTGTTGCCATCAAGAGCATGGAACCTGGAACGAGTGCCGTTAATAAGCCGGCCGCTCCAATTAAGCCGACAAACCACGGATCAAATGTTTTAATCGACAATTTCAAAAGAGCAAAGTCTGTATCCGGTCCTGTTAACCCCGGTACTTGTCCAATCGCTGTAAACCCGACGAAGAAAACGAACAATAGCATCAACGAATAAATCGGCTGCATAATCGTGTTTTTTCGTATCGCTCTGGAACTTTCAGAGGAATAAATGGCGTTAAACAAATGCGGCCAAACCATTCCACCAATGGCGCTTAGCAGCGTAGCGGAAATAAACCAAGAGAGACTAAGACCTTTATCCGGCAAGTGAAAAAAGCCCGGCTTCATCTTTTCCACTGATTCGAACATTGGCTGGATACCGCCATAATAATGAAGCGGCAAATAAATCCCTAAGAAAAGAACGATAAAGAAAATCATAAAATCTTTTAATACGGCCGTCCACGCCGAACCGTGAATTCCTGACACCATCACATAAATGGTTAAAGCGGCAGCGCCGATTATTCCTGCTAGAGAAGGTGAAATCGCTCCATAAGAAGCAGCGGAAACGATAATGCCGAGACCTTTCAGCTGTAAAACAAGGTACGGCACCATTGCAATCACGCCGATAATAGCAACTAATACACCTAAAAATGGACTGTTATACTTGCTGGCAAAAAAGTCTGGCTGGGACACTAATTGTTTGGATTGCGCGTATTTCCAAATCGCCGGTGCAATCCAATACATCATAATAACCGAAAGCGGCAAATAAACGATCATGTACGCAGCGGGTGCCCCTTTATCATAAGACCAGCCGCTTCCACCGAGAAACGTAAATGTCGTATTCATTTCACCCGCGAGCAGGATAAAAATCAGGAAAGCACCAAAACCCCGGCCCCCTACTGCCCACTCGTCCAAATCCATCTGCTTGCCCTTTTTCGCTTTAATCCCTAAAAATATGGACAGCAATAAAAAGAGTAAAATCACGATAAGTGCACTGTTCATTTGTCTGCATCCTCCATATTCCTAGGATCTAAATGATAGATAAGCCATAAAAACCCACTGATTAACAAGGTCCACAACACAACCCAAAAGAAAATAAATGGCATGCCCAGGACGTATTGATCAACCTCGTCCACAAACGGCAATAATCCTAATGACCCGATAAAAGGGATAATGGATAACAGGATAATTCGTTTCATAAATGCACTCCCCACGAAGTAATGGATTTATTGTTTCTTTATTCATATCATGCATAAAAAACGCATAACCTAGCCTTTAAGAGGCGCATCTGACGGTTGGGAATATTCCGTAAAATCAATCTAAAGCTTGAGGATGTAGCCGCTTACAACTATTGCGCAATAGTTTTTCAACTTGAAACCTCTTACACTGTAATCGTATCATAGTTTTTTATTCTTCATCATTGAAGGTTTATATACCTTATATAAAAAAAATTTATACTGTCAGTGAATAAAACTAGCTCCTTACTGGAAGAAGCGATTTCTATTGTTTGTATAATTATTCTAATTTTATGCATGAATTTGCGTATTTCGCTCATAAAATGTAGAAAAGCGATCATAATCGACAAATGTTCGCTCACATTTGACAAAACTCTGCTCACAAAACGATTACGCCACTAAAAAAAGCCCCAAACAGAAGTTTGGGGCTTTGAGTCACAGATTGTAGACAAAGTTTATTTTCAATATCCTACGCTGATTGAAAACGTTTGTCTTTCGAGGCGCGAGTGACCGTGAAGGTCATGAGCACCGCAGCCAGACGAGCAATGAAGAAAGCGAGCGTTTGTCAACAGCCTAAGACCCAAACCAAGGTTTGGGCCACTCTCTTATAATGTCGCTGTAGCCTCGAGTGCAGCTCTTAATTCTTTTTCCTTTCTGCCGTATAAGAAATAGTACAGAACAGAAAAAGCAAGAACGGCGATGCCAAGAATCATATACAACGCACTATATCCTGTATGTGGAATAACAAGGCCGAGCACGTAAGGCCCAAAGCCAAGACCGGCATCGAGAAAAATAAAGAATGTTGATGTCGCAAGTCCCATGCGATGCGGCGGTGTCAGCTTCACAGCAATCGCCTGCGTGCTGGACTGCATATTTCCGAAGCCAAGACCGATTAAAAAGCCCGCTGCTAATAAAGCGAAGCCGTGCCCTGCCGTGCTCAATAACAGCATCCCTGCGCCGAACAATAAAAAGGCCGGGTACATCACATAGTTCGCCCCTCTCATATCCATTAAACGGCCGGTGAATGGACGTGAGATTAACACGGCTACAGCATAGACGATAAAGAAAAAGCTGGCCGCCTCCACAAGATTGATTTCCATCGCATAAAAATTAATAAACGACAACACGCTCGAATAGCAGAAAGCAACAACCAGCGTGACAAACGCGATCGGCAAGGCTCTCGGCTCTACAAAGCTTGAAAGCTTGAACCCTTTGATGTCTGCTGCTTTTACAGTTGATTCGAACGGCGGGACATTCACAAAGAAGGCAACAGCTAAGCTGACGATTCCCAGTGCCAGACAAAAACTAAAGATAACAGGGAAAGTCGTGTGCTGGCTCATAAATAGTCCGATAAAAGGACCAATTGCTGTGGCAAGCGTCGCACTCATCGTATAGTAGCCGATTCCCTCTCCTTTTCGTGTTGCCGGTATAATTTGCGCGACAATGGTTCCCGTTGCTGTGCTGGCGATTCCTAACGTCAATCCATGAACAAAGCGGTTTAAAAGCAGAAAGCTAATGCCTAAATTAACAAAGTATAAAGCCGTCGTTAATGTAAACAAGATGAGACCGATAAATAATGTTCGCTTCCGTCCAATTGAATCAATCATCCGGCCGATAAATAAACGGCCAATTAAGGTTCCGATAATGAAAATTCCTGTTACGAGACCTGCCTCACTCGTCGTTGCATGAAATTCAGCGACCGCATAGACCGCGATCGTCACCATTAGTAAATAAAAAATCAGCGTTAAGAAAAAGTTAATGGACGAAACAACGATAAAATCCTTCGTCCATAATTTTGGTCCTGATTTACTCACACTTTCATCTCCTATTTCAAAATATTTTGTTGAATGGCTTTCATAATCTGAATCGCCTTCAACTGTTCTTCTTCAGAAATCCCCTCTAAAATGTCCTGTTCAAATTCATCAATGGACACACGAACGTCCTCATACACTTTTTTGCCGAGCGCCGTTAACTGCATTTTCTTTTCACGCTTATCTTTCGTGGGAATCGTTTCTAAATACTCTAGCTCTTTTAAGCGATGAATCGTTCGGGTCATCGTCGGCTTTTCCACACTTTGATAGTTCGCCAGCTCCACTGGCGTAGACGGCCCAAAATTAGCTAAATAGTATAATACCGTCCATTGCGCTCGATAAAGACCGTGTTCGCCAAGAAGTATATTTAACCGATTTTCAAACGGTCGATATAGCATTAAGAATTGATAGAAAAACTTTTGAAATGTTTGAATTAGAATCACTTCCTACGAAAAATAGTTAGCTTCGGTAACTAATTCAATATAACAAAGAAAGTAAAATTTGTCTAGTTCTCCATATGCATTTACCACAATAGGTGGTTATTGGAAAAAGAGGTGAGGATCATGCCTTTCAAACGGAAAGAAAAAGAAGGAAAGGGGGCAAACGTTATTTTTTGTCTGACTTTTTATCGATCTGCTTCTCGCTGTTCCAGAACTGTTTATCTTCGCTGTCCGGTCATTCTTTTTCGGCTTTCACTACCTGTGTCGCTGGATCATTGAACTTTTCTAATTTTCTATAGGCGACTCACCGAAAACCAATTGATCGCATACAGTAAATGGAAATATTTCTGAAAGGAGATAAAAGTGAATGTATGATAGAGATTACTCCTATTACTATTCCCACTTTCCAATAGAAGAAGACCTCTTATTTGAGGATGAGATGTTGTACGATGTCCCCATTGATCGGCTGCAAGGTCAAGGGTTTCCGGGAATATTCGGACCGCCTGGAGGTTTCCCGTCATCCCCATCAATCCCATCAGTTCCGCCACCCGGAGTTCCAGGGGGCGGGCAGCAAGCAGGCGGTCCGCCGTCTTCACCGCCTCCCGCCTTTACTCCCCAGCTTCAACAAGGGGCCATTTCTCCCCTTGCTGTTGACCCTGGTGCTATAAGAGGCTGCTTGTTCCGTTATACGTACGTGTGGCTTGAAAATGGCCAAAACTTCTGGTTCTATCCAATATTTGTAGGAAGAACGTCCATAGCCGGCTGGCGCTGGCAAAACTGGCGCTGGGTTTATTTTGGAACAGACTTGCGCAGAATCCGTTCTTTTCAATGTTTTTAACGAACAGAGGGGTCAGTCCCCCACCGCTTTAGAGCGACGGGAGACTGACCCCTTAAGTTCTTAATCTTCACTTAAAAATCCAATTAAACGCAATAAATTAATGAACAAGTTAACAAAATCTAAATACAGATTAAGTGCTAAGAGCGGCACCATATCACTCGTAATCGTCATTCGCTTCATTTGGTTAAAGTCGTACATGACGTAAAGAGAGAAAAGAACCGTTCCAATGATGGAATAAACGAACATGGCAGTAGAAGAAAACGGCCAAAATAAGTTCATGATCGACAAGGTAAGCAGTGCCAATAAAACAGTAAGCAGCAAGCCGCTTAAAAAGGATAAATCTTTTTTCGTTTTTGTCCCCGCTACCGCCATGGCAAAGAAGACAACGAACGTAGACGCTAAAGCTCCTAGTACGACTTGGGCTCCAGATGTCATTAAATAATAAGAAACGATTGGATAGGTCGTGATTCCAGATAAGAAAGTAAATACATATAAGAACGTGTACCCTACTGCTTTTCTTTTACGTAAAAAGAAAGCCCCTACTAATAGAAGAATCTCTAACACCGCGAGCGGCAGAAAGAGTGCTGGCGGAACAACGGTACCTACTCCCATGCCAACGAGCGCCACACCGAGTGACATCGCAAACGCTCGCAGAACCGCATTCATCTGATTATGATTCGATACTTCAGGTATTGTATAAGATGACATTCCATGACTCCTCCCTTCATTTTTACCAATCTATACGGATTTTTGGTTAAAAGGTTTCAAGAAATAAATAGAAAGTACATTGTGTAATAAGAGATCAATGGCGCTCTATTTTCTCATGCTAACCTCACCATATAAGTATACTATCCTTCCTTAAAAAACGAATCCATCTAACAAACATTATAACTTTTTATTCATTTCTATTTACTAATAACAAGAAAATAGTAACAAGGTGCTCTAGTCTCTTATTTTATCCCTGCTGGCCGTTTTAAAGCGGCGGGGGAATGATCTCCAATGTAAATATAATTAATTACTTAACATTTGGATAATCTTAGTCGATATAAAACACATAAAACTATTACTTTCGTAGGGCTTCACTACTGGTAAAATACTTCAAAGCGGAGGCGGCGTATGTGAATAAGCACTATCCATTTTTATTTGCTTTTACTTTTTTGCTGTTTTTAGGATTGGGATCAATGCAGGCAATGGCAGCGGGCACTGTCGATTATCCCGGGAAGATTGAGCACCGTGATCGTGTCATTACAGGGGTTGTCACCGACATCGATGAAAAAGGGACTTTCATTTCCGTGCGGCTCGATAGCGGAGGCACGAAAACCTACTATTTACATAATGAAACAGAAGTATTCAAAGGAACTACCCTTATGGATTTAAGTGTTTTATATGAAGGTGACCGGGTTAAATTAATATTCTCTGAGTATGATACTCCTTACATAAGTTCAATAGAAGTGAATACACAAGGAATCAAGATTGAACGGCTATATAAAGGAAGCATCTATCGGATAGATCCGATTCGCAACAAGCTTACGATTAAAAATGAACAGGTTTTTCAAGACTGGCGATGGCAGCCTGACAAACCTTTTAAAAACACAAGCTACAGCTATTCAACGAAAATACCTATTTACATAGGAAATCAACCGGTTAAGAAGGATCGGCTTCGCTTTTATGCAAACCACGATGTTTATTTCGTCACCGTTAGCCAATTTGGCCAAGAAGTAATCCAAAAGATGGTCATTAAACAGAAATATGAACGTACCTTTTATGAACCGATGCGGCTAGTGGATTATGTATCCAAACGAATCAGACTAAACGATTCTGGTTTAATGCGCTACCATAGCGGGACCATTCTCATTCGAAATGGAAGGTTAGTAGATGCGGATAGTTTGGCCGCACCAGGATCAGCCTTTGTCGTAACAGATGGAGAGCAAACGAGCCAATACGCTAACGTCATTCATATCACCAACGATGGCTTCCAAAGTCCGAACCTGGCCAATCATTCACTTTATTTTGGACAGATCAGCAAGGTAAACGGCTATCAGCTTTCCCTAAGGGGAGCAAAGCTGCTGACGCCTAATAACTATTGGAAAGATGCAGGCAATCCTACCTTCTCATTCAGTGATGATACGACTGCTGTTGAAGATTTCCACCCATCAACATTGGACGTTATATCGAAGGATGAATTGACAATCCACATCGGTGAATATGGCTATTTTTACGTTGCCAATAATACGATCATTGGCATCCATACAGTTAAATGGAACAGTTCACCCGCTCCAATGATATCGGTTGGACGGATCGACAGCATACAAGTCAATTCGAATCTTCACTTTATCAATGTCCGCAATGTCAGCCAATGGTACAGAGGAGCTTGGGTAACAGCCGGTTATATTCAGCACATGAATATTGAACAAGCTACTATTATCCGGGACGGGAAAGTCATTTCGGCAGAAGATCTAAAACCAGGTGACCGGCTTTACCTTGTTCATGAGTCCAGTGTAAAAGGACGAATTTTACTCGTTAACTAGCAGGAAATCGTGGCATGTAAGCAATGCTTTACATGCCTTTTCTTCCAAAATAATAAAATACGAAAGGACTTCAACATGAAAAAAGCTCACATACATGCTTTGAGACAGCTCTTGCCTATTGGTGCATTTTTTATTTTTTTCTTTCTCATAATCCCTTCAGCTAAGGCCGCCCCTCCCGATTTCAATGGAGGTGTAAACAATGAATATACGTATGAAGAATATGTCTTTTTATCTGGTAAACCGGTAAAATTCAGCGGCAAAATGATCTTAACGGAGCGGGAACAAAAGGATCAACTAACTAAAACGTACCGCTTTACTTTAACAAACGATCAAAAAGACAAGCTAACGCGCAGTGTCGTATATACCTCCCAGTTGAAAGAGCGGACAGATAAAGGGCAGACGACAGCCCAAACATCCGTTAAAAGCTATTCTGAAAAAATAGTCATAAACGGCGTAACTTACACACTAGATGATTATCAATTTTCTCAAGGGATCGTGATCGATAATCGTCCGGCCTCTGATTACTATTCTGGCAATATGGTCGGCAGAAAAATTTACAAAACAAGCACCGGTGAACTAATTACAGTTCAATTTAACGGCCGCAATGTTGGGTATAAAAATTTTTGGGGCGCAACGGAAACACAATTAATTGATTATGAAATTACTTCTAAACAAGGTACCTTCTTTATTACGAGTAAGGTGTCGGACAGTAAAACGAAGGAACTGAAATATGAGCCGCATGATCCTTCTTACTCTAGTTTCACCGGCGGACACGCCATCATCAGTTCGCGTAATATGATTGGTGAGTATTCGTACGATATGGATGATAACGCCGGCAGAAAAAGTGAACAAGGAACAGTTGATGTAGGCGAGGAAATGGTACCGGTCATTAATCGCTTGATCGTGCCGAAATTCCGTGATTTAAATGGTCATTGGGCTAAAGACGATATTGAACGCCTCTATTCGCTTGGTGTGTTTGATGAAAAAAGCCAGTTCTTCTCTCCGAATACGCCGATGAATCGATATCAATTCACAGTTGGTGTATTAAAAGCAGCAGACATTCGGGTACTCGAACAGCCTAAAAACCAGCAGAAACCAAAAAAAGCTATTTTTTCTGATTTAGATCCAAAAGATCCAGACTATCTATATATCGAACGCGCTGTTCAAAAAGGAATAACAAGCGGAGTCAGCTCCACTAAGTTTATGCCAAAAAGTCCCTTAACCCGTGCTCAAGCGGTGACAATGCTAGTTCGTGCGTTAGGT
Source organism: Pseudobacillus wudalianchiensis (assembly GCF_001685015.1). Lineage (GTDB taxonomy): Bacteria > Bacillota > Bacilli > Bacillales > Domibacillaceae > Pseudobacillus > Pseudobacillus wudalianchiensis. The sequence goes on along the minus strand of NZ_MAYT01000012.1, from coordinate 249,190 downwards.
CTTGAAGGCCGGGCTCCAGCCCCTGGCTATCAAACGAGCTATGGGGATAACAATTCCATTCCAAAGTGGGCAAAAGATAGTGTATACGTAGCAACAGAAATTGGCTTAGTATACGGAGACGGAAAAAATCGATTTAACCCTAACCAAACGATGACAAGAGCTCAGGCTTCTGCGCTCATTACCCGTTTTCTTCACTTCCTTGAAAAAGACTTAAAACAAAACTATCGAGACGATATGCTGTTTTTTCAATAATTAAAAAGGACGAACTAAGATGACTTTTTTCACTAAAAGGACTGTTTCTCTTCTAATTATGGTATTACTGCTTTCCAGCCTGTTGAATCCGGCAAGCGCAGCTAGCTTATTTAAAGATGTACCCGCTAGTCATTGGGCCTACTCTTCCATTGAATGGGCTGTCCAAAGAGGATTAGTAAAAGGCTATTCGGACGGAACTTATGCCCCGCAGCGCTCCTTAACGGAAGCGGAATTTATTACAATGCTGATTCGCTATGATTGTACGGGCAAAAAACCAAGCAGCTTGCCAACAGCTTCTGACAAGCATTGGGCCGCTTCCAGTTATCAGTATGCTAAAAGCAAAAACCTCCCGCTTAAAGGCTATTCCGATCGGACACTTCGTGACAAGCCGATCGCGCGAGGTCAAGTAGCCCGAATTGTCGCAGCCTTTGAGGGCTTTGACTTAACGCAGCCACATGCTGTTCAATATATGTATAAAGAAAATTTATCGAGCGGAATGACCGGTAAGAAAGATTATAATGACTACAGCGTCGATCGCTCATTAACCCGTGCAGAAGCAGCCGCATTTTTCTATCGCCTGTCGAAACACGGTCAGTGCGGGATGATTGGATTAAGCTCTTCAGCCATAGGAAGGGACGATGATCAAGTTAGTCTGCCCCTACACTTCTTTGGTGATGAGGTTATTGACTTTCCTCCCTCCAAGGATAACGGACAGACTTCCCCTTCTCCTAAGCCTGCTGACTCTCGGCTGGAAGATCTTGAGGTTGAAAAGAGTACGCTGATTGCTAATGGAGTTGACTCCACATTGATCACGTTAAAGCTGAAAGACTGTTATGGAAATCCTATTCCATACGATGAGTCCCTGTATTTTTACGCTTCTTCAAAAGGAGGAGCCATCTCGACAGGCGACGACCGGCTGTTTTATATGCATGGAGATGAGCAAAAGGAGACGACTGCTTTTAAAAATACTAGTACTGAGGTTTTGGCAGAGACGGATGGGCCTGAACTGACCATTAAAGTGAAGGCTCCGGCAGCGAACCGCACGCAAACAGATACTATTTCTTTTAAAATCAGCCCATACCAGGAGACCCCAAGCAATATTAGTACTGCTTGTTATAGAGAGCCGGTTAATATACCACTAACTTATGAGCCTCAAGCAGAGCTTCGGGTAGAAACCGCTAGCAAAATGTTACCAGCCGATGGAGTAAGCACAACCCGTGTCACTGCCACTATTGTTCGTCCCGGCGGCCAGGCGATCACCGACTTTAACGGCCGGGTGCGTTTCAAGTCAGCAAACGGTGCTTATTTATCCAACCAGGAAGTGAGCTTTTCAAATGGTATAGCAAGCACTACAGTAAGAGCCCTTTCGACGTCCTATCCTGTGACAGATGACATTTCTGCCCAACTTATTCAAACCGATCCTCGTTATGCAACAGAAATCGGATCGGTTCTTGGCAAAAGCCATAGTAGTGAAATTGTTTATGATCCAGGGATTAACATCAATACCAGCTGTCCGAGACAGGATGTGGAAGCCGCTTTTATCATTGATTCCTCAGCAAGTATGAAAACAAGTGATCCTGAGCGGCTGCGGGTATCTAAAACGAGAGAATTTGCTCTAGCTTTAAATGCACCAAGGAACATCCCAGTTGCCTTTGGTTCATCGGGCTATTTGCTTAGGATGCCAGGCCGAGTTGGTGCTCCCGATCGTATTGAAGATTCCTTTTACAATGTCACCCAAACCGGTGGAACGAATATTTCAAAAGGGTTAGAAAGAGCATTAGGGCAATTTACCAATCCTTCTTCTTACCCTAAAGTAGCGATCTTATTAACGGACGGTAAATCCAATGAAAATCAAGTACTGAGTATGATAGAAAAAGCTCGAAACCAATCCATTAAAATCTATACGATTGGGCTGGGGCCAAAGAAAGACTTAAACGAATCCTTGCTGCAGAAAATAGCGAACGAAACTGGCGGTCAATATTTCTATGTGAAAAAAAACATTGAAATTGGCATGGCCTATGAATCTATTTTGAATAACATCTTTTGCGGTGTTTCCTATCCAAGCTGCGCGTATGCCGGCCATGTATTTTCTTCTCCAAAAATAGAATTTACAAATACAGACGTCTATATGAGTACATTCGCAAATGAAAACTGTGGGGAAGTCGCCAAAGTCATCGTTCGCTTTCAATCATTGAACGGCTATGTTGACTATACGTTAATTCCTCGTGGGCAGAATGTCTTTGCATTAAAAAAAGGAATGTATGAAGTGGCTGACTTTAGCTTATATCGGGATGGTATATTTATTGCTTATAACAGTGAGGGAAGCATAATAGGACAAGTTAAGGTCCCGATAAATTCACGAGTCGAATGAGGATAGACCTTCAGACAGGATTTCTGTCTGAAGGTTTTTTTGGGTTTTTATGATCTAGCTCACGCACTTTCGGATAACGCATTAGGATCGGAATTTTTCACCGATGATTTTCCTGCACGGCGACTAATCCAACGATCAACACCAATTCTGCCTGCGTTGACTCCAGCAACTAAAACGACGAAGCCGAGGATTACCATTTGCGGATTTGTGCTCGTCGTACCTGAAAGCAGATAAGAAAAGTTCATCACGAGTCCCATTAACGCAGCATAAGAAGTAAAGAGACCAAGAATGAGTCCAAGACCGACTAAAAACTCTCCCCATGGGATAAGCGCGTTAAAAATCTCGACGTTTGGCAAGGCAAACTCTTTTAAGAAAGTCCCCCACCAAGGCTGCACAGCCGGATGCTCACCTGTCATTTTCTCAACCGCTCCCAGCAGAAAGCCACTGGCATCAAACTGGCCGCCGCTAATTTTCTCCCAGCCAGCATGGAGCCACTGCCAACCAAGGTAAAGACGTAAAACAAGTAACCCATAAGATGCATAACGATTCTCTCTTAAAAAATGAATAATCATAAAAGCCCTCCTGTAAATGATAATCCTCTTACACAATTGATAATGATTATCATTATCTTTTATGAAGAGGCATTCGTCAATGAGAAAATGGCATCAAAAAAAGAATAGGCCGATACTCGTGCGCTTGGCCGAAAATTCACATATGAGCTCGTTCCACAAAAAAACAGAGCAACCAACTAAATGGCGCTCTGCTAATGTGTTTCTTACTTTAAAATAGTAGGTGCTAACCCCACCACTCTTATTTTCCAACTGTGTAGCGTTTGGATTCAATCTGCTTGTTGTTTTCGTCGTAGCCGATCACGGTAAGGGTACTTCCGGGCTTCGCATCAATCAACGTGTAGTTATACATGTTATTCCCCATGTAATGCATATCTTCACCGTTTACAGTGACCCGGTAAACGTCCGCACTTACTGCTACGGTTACATTTGTTAAAATACCGCTTGTCGTTGCTTGGATGGATCGAATTTTATCACCGATGTCATCGGTCGTGTCTACTACTTGAAATGGAATTTCAACAGGAACTCGTAACGCGATCCCCTGCTTAGACTTAATAGCGGTTGTCACCATCAAACGATAGGATTTACCGACTGTATAGGCTGCAGAAGGAATCACTTCCACTACCTTATCCCCCTCCGTTAACCGCAGCGTCACCGCATGTCGCTTCTGCCCATCCAGCACATAAATACTGTCTGCTGTCAGGGAATTCCGATCTAATGGAACAGTAAAATAGACTTTCCAGATCTTATGAATATCGTCTGTGAATTTAGGATCCCATTCTTTTGCCAATGCCGTTGGATTAGAAGCAAAAAGGAGGAAGAACGCAGATAAAAAAACAGCAGCTATTCTTTTCATCTTTACGCTCCCTTCCCGATTGTTAGATCATCTGCAGAATAATATTTAAGAATCTCTTTGAGCAAGGACTTATCTGTTAACAAGCGATACAAAGAGTAAGAGCCTGTCAGATCTTTTTTAGGAAGCTCGTTATATGTTTTACTGCCGCTTCCGATTTTCTTATAAATGGTTGCCTGTAACGGATTGGATACTCCATCCTGAAATACAGAGACCGCCAGTTCACTATTTTTTTCAAGGTTCGTGTAAACGAAAGTAAAGGCACCTCCGCCTGCCCCTGCTTTAGTGACAGCTTTATCTTGACCGCCAACAGACAATCTGACTGTATTGACTCCCTCATTTGCCTGGACTTCGATCGTCGTAATACTACTTTTTCCATTAGCACTTGGAATATCAACCGTGTTGGCGCTAATCGTCTTTACCTTTTTTGCTGGCACCGTTACACGGATATTCTCTAGACTTGTATTTCCAATATATTGATCCAGACCTTCTTGCAGCGCTTCACTAAATTTCTTGTCTGCTGTCACGTTATTTGGATTAATTGTCAATTGTCCAGTGACCAGAATATCATACTTATAATCTTTTAAAACTGTTTTCGGAATAACGATATTTACTTCCTGTTTGCGCACAATCGTATAATTTGAAATAGCAGGTACTTTAATCACTAATGTATTAGTCGACGCTAGCGTTAAAGAAGTGCTAGAAGACTGAATGGCTGAACTAATCATCGACCATTCCTTCGTTTGATCTTGTGGAGTGAATCCGCGCAACAACGTTGTTACTTTACTTTTATTCGTCGGAAGAGCGGGATCCCATTCGGCCCCGTCAAGTGTGATAGTAAAGCTAGTTCCTCCAGTAATGTCGCTCTCAGTAAAAGCATTCCTGCTGAGCGTTGCTTTAACAGCCTGGCCCACTTTAATGTTGCCAGCATTAATCGTTTTAGCTCCAGGTGCGCCATCAATTAATTGAGAAGGAATATTCAAGTAAATGATTTCCCCATTGTCTGATTTATAATCAGGTACAGCTGGTAATTTAATAGTCATTCGGCTGCCCGTCGCTTGAATGCTTTTTGGAGTGCTCGCTGCCACCTTTGCTACAGACCCCCAGCTCCCTCCAAATAAGGTCTTAATCAATGTCTCGTCAAACGTTATATTCTTTTTAAACACAGCGTTTTTCAATGTTACAATAATGGTCTTGCCGCCTTTTTGCACATCCACTACAGCCAGTGATGGAGTAGCCGTACCTGACAGTTCAGCTTTTACAGCAGAAATTTTAAATGCAGATGGTACACGAATGGATTGGTTTGAAAAAGTCAGTAATTCTGTTGAAATCGTTAAATCCACAACCTTGTCATCATCAAGAGAGAAACCTGACCATTCTTTCAATGTGAGTGTCACAACGGTATCACTTGTCCTTTTAACATCTGCATCAAACTTCTGTCCTGTCACAATTTGTGAAAAACCGTTGATTAATTGTTGTCTCTTTGCTTCATTCGTTGCTATGTCGCTTGCCCATATATCGTTTTTTAGTGTAATCGTAATCGTCTTTCCGCCTTTTGCGATATCAAATTCATTCGTATTAGAAAGAATGGTACCGGAAACAGCAGCAGTTGAATTCGTTACCGGAGTGACCGTGAAAGCGTCCACAGAATCCGTATTTAATGTTTCACTATTAATCAATTCGGCTTTCGGTGTAAACGTTACTACTTTATTATTTGAGATTTTAAATCCAGGAAGCGCAGGTAACGTGAGGGTTACGACCTTCGCGCTCGTCTTTACTGCACCGATTTTTGCTTTAATAGCATTAGAGTCCATTTCAGTTCCCCAGGTAAAACTATCCAACAACTTCTCACGATTTATCGTATTGGTGGTGATGTTATCCTGCCATTCCGCGTTAACCAGTGTAAGGACAATGGTTTTGCCACCCTTCACGATATCCTCCTGAGAAACGTTCGGTGTTGCTGTACCTGAAATAAGAACTTTTGGAGTAGCTTTAATGGTAAAAGTCTTTTCCTCTAATAAATTCTTAGAGTCATCTAATAACTGATAGGGTACTTTTAAGGAGATTTTTTGGTCTGCAGTTAAATAATATTTATTAACTTTTGGAATCTCAATCGTCAGCTTTTTATCATCATCGCTTACACTTACTTTACTTAGATCTCCCTTTAATGCACTTTTTACTTTTTCCCACTCTTCTGGCTGGCTTGTCGCAGTAAATGCATCTATCAATGCTGCTTTTTTAGCACCAGTAAGATCTGTCCACTTGATATCACCGGACAGTGTTAAAATAATTTTTTGGGCTAGATTTCCCCCTTGATTTACTCCTTGTTCAGTTACATCTGACTCAATGGTAAGCTCAGGACCGGCGGGATTACCATTTCCTCCTTGATCGCCTTCTTCGGCAAATGCGATAGACGGTAATACCGTTGAGAGCACAAGGATGAAAGCAAATAACGGTGTGAAGACTGCACGCAGTTGTCTTTTGTTTCTCTCTCCGAAATTCATTGGTTTGCTCCTCTCTTTCAGTTGAATGATGCAAAGGAAAAACGATTTTTTAAAAAGGAATGCTATGTATTTTAAAAGTGCTATAAAAGATCGACTCACTGTCTATAGACAAAACAATGGATCGCTAAAATAATAGATTCTATTAAAAAATCTCTACGTTACTTATCCTTCCTTCTTTTCCCTTTTTATTTAGAAATATATTACTATGGTAGCAATTACCTAATCGTTTAGCAATGCTATTTTAGGTATTCTTTCTCTATTCTTTATTTTTTCTAGGAATCATTTCTTAATTAAAAATCTGCAAGTTGGATAGATTCGGAGCAGGATCTGAGGATCACTGCTTAATTATTTTAAAGTGCGGAGGGATTACTTTTCATTTTTCAAAAATTTGAAATTAAAAGAAATTTATTAATATAATTAAAGCAGACGACCTGTTTTACACTTTCTACTTTTAAAGGGAAAGGAGTTGAAACTAAGTTTTATTAGTAAATTGCTTATCTCTTTGTTTTTACTTTTAGGATTGCGCACGAGGAATTACTAAATTCTGATTGGAGGGAAATGAATGAGTGAGCAAAGGTTTTTGAAGACGTTAGGAAATCGAGATGTTCTGGCTTTAGCATTTGGGGCAATGATTGGCTGGGGCTGGGTGGTGACGACCGGGCTATGGATTACAGAAGCTGGTTCGTTAGGTGCTATTCTAGCCTTCGTGATCGGCGGCATTGTTGTCACGTTCGTCGGCTTAACGTATGCAGAGTTAGCATCGGCTCTTCCACTGGCTGGAGGCGAGCACGTATACAGCTACAAGGCGATGGGCCGGGTTCCTAGCTTCATTACAACGTGGGCGATTGTTCTTGGCTACGTATCGGTCGTGGCTTTTGAAGCCGTAGCTCTCCCCACCGTATTTGAGTATTTAATCCCTCATTACAGTAAAGGCTATCTGTACACGATTGCAGGCTGGGATGTTACGATTACTTGGGCCGGTGTCGGCATTCTTGGTTCCATTATCATCGCCTGGATCAATTATCGTGGCATTAAGTTTTCCATGGCGATCACTTTTATCCTCACACTCGTTATTGCGATTGCCGGAGTATTATTAATTACCGGCAGCTCCATCTCCGGCAGCACGGCTAATATGCAGCCGCTTTTTGAAAAAGGGACAGCTGGATTGTTAACCGTTATTATTATGACCCCTTTCATGTTTGTCGGCTTTGACGTGATTCCGCAAGCTTCCGAAGAAATTAACCTCCCGCAAAAACAAATTGGTAAGCTCTTAATCTTCTCAGTCATGCTAGCCGTTGTCTGGTACGTTGCCGTTATATTCGGTGTATCCCGTGTGTTAACACCAGTAGAAATGGCCGAATCGAATCTCGTGACCGCTGATGCAATGGCAAAAGCATTTGGAAACAGTCCGATGATGGGGAATATCCTCGTACTCGGAGGAATCGGAGGCATTTTAACAAGCTGGATCGGGTTCTACGTAGGCGGAAGCCGTGCCATTTATGCACTCGCCAAATCCGGCATGCTTCCAAAATCGCTTGGAGAATTGCATCCAAAGTATAATACCCCTTATAAAGCTATTCTCTTGATTGCCATTTTATCTACCGCGGCTCCGTTACTAGGCCGGCCAGCGTTAGTCTGGCTTGTCGATGCTGGCGGACTAGGACTAGTCGTCGCCTGGTTCATGGTCGCCGTTTCCTTCATCATCCTGCGCAAAAAAGTACCAAACATGCACCGGCCATTCAAGCTGCCCGGCGGCACAACACTCGGCTGGATTGCCGCTCTCATGGCCCTAGGCGTATCCGTTCTCTATATGCCAGGCATGCCTTCTGCCCTCGTCTGGCCTTACGAATGGCTTATCGTCTTTGCCTGGGTGATTCTCGGTTTTGTTTTTTACAAGACGTCCATGTCTAAATATGGAACGGCTAATTCCGATCGGCATATGGATGAGGAGATTGACCGGGTGATTCAATATGATGATGGGGAGGATGATTTGGAGAAGAGGAGTCTTTAGGTAAAATAAGAGGGAATCAGTCCTCCGGTACTTTAATGCATTGTCGGACTGATTCCCTTTTACCTTTTTACTTTCTCGAAACTTTCTTATTACAAACACTTGTTTGAAATATACCAAGAATAGTAAAGCATTTCTCTCTTAATTGATATTAGTGACAACATTGCCATCAGGCTCGATCGTCGAATAAAGTTCACTCTTATATTCCACCCCATCTATTTCGAATTGCTTCGGCCATTTTCCATCCTCGTTAAACTCTACCTCTATGCTTTCATTTGATTAACAAAAGCTTGTCCAAGCGCCGGAATCTCTTTAAATCCTCTTTAGAAGCAACAATCGCATCTCATTCCAGTGCTCTAGCAATCATAATCGCAGCATGCATCCGTTTAATCGTCGCATTGGTGCTGAACGTTGTTTTTGATAAACCGCTAGCAATCGCTTTGCCTACTAAGCCATTAACAGCCTCTACATGAATCGGATTTAAATCTGTAAATGGCTACGAATTTACATGGATAACAGCCTTAGCTGTGAATCCTTTATAAGAAGCTGTAATAGTGGTGGTCCCCGGCTTCAGTGCCTGGAACTTTTCATTAACTCTACTGAGCTTACCTTCTCGGAGAATATAAGGCACACCAAAAAAAGGTCAGTCCCCATCACTTTAACGTGATGGGGACTGACCCTTTTAATTGTTAAGCTTCATCGAAAAATGCCGTTATACTTCACATCTTTTCCTTTATCAGCGGGTTCAGTTATTTCTGAATCGATCGGCTTCAAGATTGCCCCGCCGCCTCTCAGGCTTATGGTACCTTTAGAATCTTCTCTTACAGACAGAAGATCAAACCCTTCTTCTCCTTTAAAGCCATACAATACTTCTGGCGCTTTAAGCACTAATGCCGCTCTAAAAGCAGTCATAAATTCGCCAAAGCTCATATCGGGATCGATGTATTTGTGGATCATCTTCTCTACAGCTTTATAATTTCCGTCTTCATCATTAATCAATTCTTTGTAAATAGCTGTTCCTTGTCCTGATTGAATACGCAAGTATTGAAGAAACAAGTAAGAAAGAGAATAATTAGACCGCACATCGCCATCATATTCCCAATTTAATAACGAATGTCCCGCTGGAATTGATTCTGATCGATTGTAATATTCAATCCAATCCAACTGCGGGCCGTTATATACGTGTTCAGCGGCCACAGAAAGACCTTCATTTAGCCAAATATCCATAAAGGAATCGTTATACTCTTCATCATAATTTTCTTCAATATATAAATCCCGATTCGCATTGACCAAATGCTGCAGCTCATGCACAATGGATGGGAAGCTCCTTTCAATGTCAGTCAATTGGCCGTTTTTCTCCATTAGTGGATCTGTATCGATATAAAGAACCTCTCCCGAATTAGATGTCTCTGTTCCAGGCAGCAAACCATTTGGGATTAAATCTATAAACGAAAAGAATCCAGCATAATCTCCCTGAATATCAAAACAAAGGAGTGAAATTTTCCCATTCCCATCTATATCTGATTCCGAACCAAAATGTTCCGTCACTAAAGGGTAAATGCGGTTATCAAATTCTTCTCCTATCTTTTTGGCGTGTTCCTCCGTAAACCGGCTGTCATCGGCCCATACTTGAGCATACTTTCCATTATAAAGAAGCGTCGCTGTTATCTTCTGATTCGGTTCATTTTCATCTTGTGAAAAGAATTCCTTTTCGTCATACAGCTGATAGTCTTCGCCCGCTATTCTGCTCTTGCTCCGCACAATCCCCTCCGGTTGTTTGCCGCTCATTTCCGGAAGCGAGATAACTTTATCCATGTCATACGAAGCAGAATCTTCTTTCTTAACCAGCGATCGTATGTTAGAAGCTGCCGGCCACGTTCCAATAGATTGAAAGGTTTCCCAATCCAGAGACTCATTGCTAATTAAAATGGAATTCCCCACATATACATTGCCTTCAGCATCGATATTGGCTGTAGCCGATACCATTTCTGATTTCTCCGACTCATTCCCGTTCTCGTCTATCGCCGTTACATAATAATAGCCTTTCATTCCTTTTGGCATGTTGTGCTCAAAAAAATTCTCCTCAAATAAATCCCTGCCATCCTTTTCTAGCTTCTTATACGTTGAGCCATCCATGCTGAAATAAATATAATATCCCTTCACATCTGGTTCAATGTTCTTGACCCATGTTAATTTAATCTCTTCATTTCCTGCCGTCGCCGTTACACCCGTTGGCGCTTTCGCATCTTTGCTATTCTCGTCTTATATCCACCAGGAATTTCGATTCGAGCCTTCACCATACAGGCGGCTTTCACCGCATACGGCGATCCATCAGTTGTCGTTCTATTTGCTTATTTCCCCTAAAGACATTATAAATTGGATACTCAATTAAGTAACGATTTATTTGTCGACAAAAAAACAGAGAGCCAAATAAATGACTCTCTGCCTCTGCATGTCTTTCTAAAAAGGGCATGCAACTCTACCTATTCTACAGAATGTCTGCCAAAGTTTGTAAAGTCTCCCTTCGGTCGTATCTCCCATTCTTTTAGGTCGAAACTTTGTGAGCCTGTGTAGATACCTTTTTTTCTAAGAATGGTCCCTCCTGCTTCCAAAAAAGGCTGATTGGAATTTACATCACCTAACACGTCTACAATACGACCATCCTTTTTTAATACCAATGCTGTGGTATTAAATTCATTGGTACGATATAAATCAACTTCCTCATTGTAATACCAGGCATTAATTAAATCAAAAAAATCATAAAAGGTAGACTCGATAATATGATGGGTCATTCCAGGGAATGCTGGATGAAGAGGTACCGTCTGTATAGATTGACTATTAGTTTTCTTCATATATTTATGAATTTCAAGCTCATAGCCCTCTGCCTTATGATTCGGATTCCCGTCCCCTTTATAAAATAACTCAATGGCAATTCTACCATTCCCCCCGTCAAGATATTCTGAGAAGAATAACTCTGGGGTGCCCTGATCCCTGACTTCTAAAGTAAATGTTTGGGTGGACGTCCCTCCCTTTCCATCTTCAGCTGTTACTGTAATAGCCGTCTTCCCAACATTTCCAGGAGTCAAAGTGATGACTTTTCCATTTATTGACGCAGACGCTACATTAGTGTTAGAAGATGAAACAGTTAATGTTAAGTCGTCACCATCTTCATCTTTAAACGCTGTTGACGCATCAACAGTAAAGGCAGGCCGCGCATGTTTTCTTACTTGATCCATTAACAAGCGATCAACGACTGGTACATGATTAGCTTCCTTTACGGCTACGTTCACTTTAAACATCTTATAGTCATTTGAGATAATATAAAGCACTTGGTCTCCGTCTGCCGGATTTACAATTAACCTCTTTCCCTCTAAACGTACATTTCCTGGTTCTTTTAGCTGCAAATCATTATCACCATAGCCAGGAAATTCAGCAGACAGATCGACCGTTACATCGGATGTCCCTGGTTTGATCAACACGTCAATCTCGCTTCCTGCAATCATTTCTACGCATTTGACTGAGAAACTTTGTGTTGCCCGGCCGCCTCTTCCATCTGATGCTATTACTCTAATTGTCGCCGTTCCTTTGCCTAGGGGTTTTACAGTAAGCTGGCTTCCAGAAAGACTTGCTTCAGCTACAGTTTTGCTAGAAGAAGAAGCCGAATAAGTTAAAGCATCTCCATCAGCATCCTGAAAGGCATCCCCAACATCTAACACGATACCATCTTGTCCAATCATGGCTACTTGATTTTTAAGTGTTCCAAAAGAGACTGGACTATGATTAGTGACCGTCGGCTGAAGGGTGGAGGGTGTTTGTGCTCCACCAATAGTTGTAACTTGTCCTGCTCCCAGCACTTGAGTATTGAGCGCATTGACATTTAGATTAGAAACAGTGCCCTCTACAGTTAATGACGTATTTACCGCTTTCTCGGATATATCTAGATTAGCGACTGAAGCATTGGCTCCTACTTCCACTATAGAACCTAGACTGTTTAGTACTAAGCTATTTACCGTTGTCCCTGTTTTAATATTAAGATGGGTGCCCGCATCTGGATCATTGAATGCAAGTGAATTTCCATCTGCATATTCATTCCAGGTAGAGGAGCTGACATCATTAATCAAAATATTCCCTGTAACGGAAGAATGATTACTTACAGTAGCACTCGGTGTGGTTACCGTTAAATTGCCAATGATCGTGCCATTTTCCAGTTCCAAATTTCCAGCTTCCGATGTATCATAAGTCACATCGCCCGTTAGCGTGTGGCCTGCCAAATCGAGATTAACCAGTCTCCCAACCGAGACATTCCCCACAATATCTGCCGTGAATTTAATTGTTCGAGCAGCAGACGACAAAGCCTGCTGCAATTCCGTGTCGTTTGATACCTTTATTACAGTGCTGTTCCCGGCTTATGCCTACTGGCTTTCATACGGGCCTTCACCGTGCGGGCGACTTTCATCGCACACGGCGATCCGTCAGCGGCATTCTTTTAAACTTTTCTTCCCCTACCTCACTTATCATCAGTTGACTATCTTTCTTAACTGTCTTTAACGCACTTGCTCAATACCTGACAAACCCTTTTTTGGTTAAAAAGCGAAATATATGCTAAATGAATTTATTTATCTAATGAATAATAAAGAATGAGGTATACATAACCAGCCAATTATCCAGCAACCTTTGTATCTTTACTAATAGAGATTGCTCCACTTTCAGGAACTACTACTTCATATTCAACAGGTTCCCAGTAAAACCCAGCTTCTACGGAAACCGTAATGGATAATACTCCGCCTGGCCCCCGTGTAATAGTTAATTCGCTGTCTGTAAAACTAGCACTAGCCCCATTATTTGTATTTCCGGCAAAAGTAAAAGTCACACCGTTACTATTAACTGGTGTTTGCAATACTGGTTTTATTGCATCAGCATCCGGAGTAGTAACGGAGTTGTCTGTCATTAATTGAACAGCATTTACAACATTGATCATATCTACAATGTCTTGAACTTCATATACACTCCACATGCCGCTTGCTCCTGATTCAATCGCTTTGCGATAAGCCTCCTCATTTTGAATAAGTGCCGTTGTCAATCCAGTTGCTTTATTTAATATATCAACGGTTATTGTATTTGGTTGGCCTACTGCTATTGCAATTTCATTAAATGAAACTATGGCATTTACTCTTTCTTGAATTTCATTAACCGTCAATGCTCCATTTTTAGCGGTGAATGCATTTCCAATAGCATCTCTCACATCTAGTAAATTACTTCTAGTTACTCCGGTTACTCCTGCAGCAAGAAATACACCCTCGTCTGCAGTCCAATTTCCTGATTGAGCCTCGCTATTAATTTGCGTCAAAGCAGGTGAACTAGTTTCGCTATTCTCGTCTTATACCCATAATGAATGAGTTTTCGTTTCGAGCCCTCACCATGCAGGCAGCTTTCACTGCACACGGCGATCCGTCAGCCTTATTCTCTTCAATAGTCATATTAAACCCTAAAATTTAATACTTAACTTCAAAATAAAAGAGCAGTCAATCTATATAAATTAATTATCTTAATAAGTTACTTATTTTGGGGAAATAAGTTTTTTAGAGAACTGCCACTGACTGAGTTCCTTCGCTCCTACATGTTTTTTCCTTCTCACATGTTACCATGTAAGTCCGAACGGCATGTGATCCACACTACTATGAACCCGCAGCCATTCTCTTTGCTTCATCGGTGCTGATCCACCTCTTCAAAGAGAACTTCAAACGTTCCATTGCATCTATCCCTCATTTTGACAACCTTAGGTCTCCACTATTCAGAAATGAGAACGGCCAGTTTAACAGTCAACTATTCTGACCGCCATTATATCATTTCAGATATAAGGATAAGTATCGAACTCCTAGCTATTCGCGATACTTACTACCTCACTCTGCCTACATGGATTCGTCTGCCTGACCATAGCTGCCTTTTAAAGAACCCCGCCTCGATTTTCTCGAGTACGACTTCACCTGACTTAGTCCCTTCCGCGTATCAGCGCGTCATTGGACCCAGGAGGATTAGGCACTTGCATAAAAGACTGTTTAGCAAGGACAGGGAATTTCCCCCATCAATTAGATAGCAACAGTTAGAAAAATACATTTACTATGATTTTTCCGCTTATTTCACTAGAATCCTAGCTTATAAAGCAACGTTTCGTTTAATTTTGTTGAGGAGTTTTTGTTAAAGTCCAATCATTATTTTCATCTTGTACTACTGTATAAAGATCTTGACCAACTTTCATTTCAAAAGTGTTTCCTAATTTACTTCTATCAAAAGCAACTTTGTTATCACCATCTTCGATATTGTCAAAGGTAATAGTAATTGTGTAATCCTCGTTTCCATTCGAACTGCTTGCAAGCGTAGCAGTATACTGATTATCATCAATATTAATTATTGCTTCTCCATTTAATTCAACGCTTGAGCTCGCAGTAATAAATACATTAGCAGGCTCCATCGGGATAGCCGCCATTTGGAAGGTCCACTTTCCATTCGCGTATGAAACACTCACTTCACGGGTTCCGTCTTTAAAGGTGAAGGCTGTCACTTCCGACGGTATTCTAAACTTACCGGCATCATAAGTTACTCCATCGGAAACTTCTGTTATCTCTCCACTTCCTGTATAGGCAACCGTTAATGGCTTCGCTGGTTCTAACGGGATGGACGCCATCTGGAAGGTCCATTTTCCATTCGCGTAGGAAGCGCTCACTTCCCGGGTTCCATCTTTAAAGGTGAAGGCTGTCACTTCCGATGATATTCTAAACTTGCTGCCGTCATAAGTTACTCCATCGGAAACTTCTGTTATCTCGCCATTTCCTGCATAGGCAACCGTTAATGGCTTCGCTGGTTCTAACGGGATGGACGCCATCTGGAAGGTCCATTTTCCATTCGCGTAGGAAGCGCTCACTTCCCGGGTTCCATCTTTAAAGGTGAAGGCTGTCACTTCCGATGATATTCTAAACTTGCTGCCGTCATAAGTTACTCCATCGGAAACTTCTGTTATCTCGCCATTTCCTGCATAGGCAACCGTTAATGGCTTCGCTGGTTCTAACGGGATGGACGCCATCTGGAAGGTCCATTTTCCATTCGCGTAGGAAGCGCTCACTTCCCGGGTTCCATCTTTAAAGGTGAAGGCTGTCACTTCCGATGATATTCTAAACTTGCTGCCGTCATAAGTTACTCCATCGGAAACTTCTGTTATCTCGCCATTTCCTGCATAGGCAACCGTTAATGGCTTCGCTGGTTCTAACGGGATGGACGCCATCTGGAAGGTCCATTTTCCATTCGCGTAGGAAGCGCTCACTTCCCGGGTTCCATCTTTAAAGGTGAAGGCTGTCACTTCCGATGATATTCTAAACTTGCTGCCGTCATAAGTTACTCCATCGGAAACTTCTGTTATCTCTCCATTTCCTGTATAGGCAACCGTTAATGGCTTCGCCGGCTCTAATGGGATGGACGCCATTTGGAATGTCCATTTTCCATTCGCGTAGGAAGCGCTCACTTCCCGGATTCCGTCTTTAAAGGTGAAGGCTGTTATTTCTGATGGTATTCTAAACTTACCAGTATCATAAGTTACTCCATCGGAAACTTCTGTTATTTCTCCACTTCCTGTATAGGCAACCGTTAATGGCTTCGCTGGCTCTAACGGGATAGCCGCCATTTGGAATGTCCATTTTCCATTTGCGTATGAAGCGCTCACTTCCCGGATTCCGTCTTTAAAGGTGAAGGCTGTTATTTCTGATGGTATTCTAAACTTACCAGTATCATAAGTTGCTCCATCGGAAACTTCTGTTATTTCTCCGCTTCCTGTATAGGCAGCCATTAATGGCTTCGCTGGCTCTAACGGGATAGCCGCCATCTGGAAGGTCCACTTTCCATTTGCGTATGAAGCGCTCACTTCTCGGGTTCCGTCTTTGAAGGTGAAGGCTGTTACTTCTGATGGTATGGTAAACTTGCCATCTTGGAATGTAACCTTCTCATTAGAAATGCTTGTGACCTCACTTGTCGCCGTATAGACAATGTACGATATTATCGGAGCGTTTGAACCACCTCCCCCAGGGCTAGGAGTTTGTCCAGGTGTTTCGGGTTTGGTTTCCACTGTCTTGCCAGTAGGGTCTTTAACTGTGATTCCACTAGGAGTCCGAAGGATATCAATCGTCCCTGATGGAGCATTAACTGTTACACCGTTAACCGTGACAAGCATGTCCTTAATGTCTGCCGCATTCTCCACTGTAATACCTGCCGGCTTGTTGACTACCACACTATCAATTTTTCCGATTAATCTGACTGTTCCTGCGGCTTCGATCGCTAGCTTACTTCTGATCATACCTTGATCTTTATTGGCAAAACTTGTCCCATCACTGTCTTCTACAATTACCGAATTAAGGATTCCTTTATTGTAAAATGTACTTGCTTTAACATTTATCACTGTAGCGGTTCCTAAAATCTCTACATTTTCTCCAACAATAAAATCAGCATTTGGCATGTTAACAGATAAGTTTCCTTGAACATAAGCTCCGGCTTTCGAAGAAGATAAAGTAATAGATTCTGTTTCATCAGGAAGATTGTACTGAAGGTTTCCCACCAATGTTTTTCCGTTCAAGTCAACTTCTACATTACGGCTAATAACTGGTATAGCAGAAGAAGTAATGTTGGCTTCTAACACGATCTTAGTTATTTTGCCATTCTTCAAAGCTGCAAGCAGGTCGGCTTCATTTAAAACATTTGCTGTTGTTACTACCGGTTCTTCTTTTTCAACTTTTGATAACTTGTAAAGAAAAACGGCGAACTCTCCACGTTTAATCGCTTGATCTATGCCAAAAATCCCATTTAACTTCCCAGAAGTAATTTTATGATCAAAAAGAGCCGCAACAGAATCTTGGTAACGAGGTGCTACGTCCTTAAAAGGAAGATTTGCCTTGTCGCCTGTAATTTTGTAGGCTTTTGCCAGCATGATCGCCATCTCTCCACGGGTGATATTTTTCTCAGAATCAAATGTTTTAGCTGTTTTTCCATCCACGATACCAGCTGCTTTCAAAGTATCCACATAGGCTTTGGCACGAGTTGGAACATCTGTGAAACCAGAATCTTTTACACTCTCTACCTTTAGCTTTAATGCTTTTGCTAGCATCACTGCGGCGTCTACACGCTTAATCGTTAAATCTGTTCCAAATTGCGCAGCACTAATACCATCTGTAATTTTGTTGCTAACAAGATAGTCAACTGCTTCTTTGTAATTGCTGGATACATCTGTGAATGAAGCTGCATAGGCGGGAGAGACTGCTGTAGCCACAAGTGCAGCTGTCGCTGCTGTGGCCAGAAATTTACGATAAGGCTTTAGTTGGTAAGCCATTTACTATTTCCCTCACTTTTATTAATTACAATTTAGTAGAAACCTATCCCTTCCACTGTTTTCAAAACACGGCAAGTAAGAAGCCAAAAGGTAGACAAAACAGGCATTTAGTAACAAAGGAACAGTTAGTACCATGGGACTATTTTAACAGAAAACAGTTTACCATCAACATTTTTCTACATTTCTTCCTACTTTCAGTTAATTACCTAAATAGAGAAGAATACCTCCATATTCTCCTTCGATTCATAACAAATATCGATATAGACAATTTCATAAACTTACTTCGCTCTAGGATAAGAAAAAACTCTGTGGAGATTTTGAGCTACTGCTAAATTCTAGATGACTTCTAAAATTTAGCGACATTTCAGATTAACGACTTTCTATCTCTACTTGCTTTTCGATAGAACTTAGCAAAACCCAAGGAGTGACAGGCGCCTCACCTATTCCCCTATTTCATGGCAGTCGTATCCTTCATTATCCTTCGCAAAAAGTTGCCGAAGATGCGTCAGCCCGGCCGCACAACACTCGGCTGGATTACCACTCTCCTGTCCTTAGCCGTATCCGTCCTCTATCTACCTGGCATGCCTTCTGCTCTTGTCTGGCCTTATGAATGGCTCATCGTCCTTGTTTGGGTGATTTTCGGTTTTGTTTTCACAAAATGTCAATGCCTAAATATGGTCGGTTAATTCCGATCGGCATATGGATGAGGAAATTGATTGGGTTATTCAGTATGAGGTGGAAAAAGCTGATTTAGAGAAGAAGAGTCTTTAGGTAAAAGTGGAAAGATCATCCCTCTAGTATTTTAAAGCACTAGAGGGATGATCTCTTATCCTTTCTTATCTCACAATTACATTACCATCTTCATCAAGGGATAAATGAATATAGCCTCTCTGTTCAATTCCCGCTGCGGTAACGCTGACCTGTATATCATTCAACTGATTCACTTGCTTTTCTAATGTTCCTTTTGTGTTAAAAGTAATTTTCCACTGACCGTTTTCTTGCTGATGAATTTCACTGCCTACCGTTATTCCGTTAACAGTAAGGGTATCTGACCAATTATCCCAGTCTTTCGATAACTTGACTCCGATTGCGTCGGTGGTAATAGAGATGCCATCTACATCGGTAATAATCGCTGAATTATCCGGATTAGAATTAGCGTCTATGACTTTAAAGCTTGGCCAAGCTACATCGCTTTGAGTGTTTACATACGATACGAAACTCTTTTTAGCATAAAGTCGATAAGAAACATCTTTTTTAGGGTTATTAATTAAAAAGCGATAAAAGTTATCTTTAGACGTTCCATCTTCGTTTTTTGACTGTTCTATTTTAAACTTTACTTCACCTGACCAATCTCCATTTGAATAGTTTCCATCTATCCCCATCTCTTTCTGCAGCTCTTCAACTGTTGTATTGTCTATCTTCACAGTGAATTCTCCCAGTTTCTCCAAGCTCATTTCACTGATTACAAATGTATTATCAATTCGATACACTCTTTTAGACAGACCATTTTCTGCCGTAACAACGAGAAGGTCACCCCTCTCCAATAAGGCGGTTTTTTCTTTCACTACTCCATCCGCATTTTTCACCTGATAGGATTGGTTCGATTCATCAATAGCCTGTATTCCAGAAGTAAGTTCATCTACAATTGTTTTCCGATTCAAATGAATATATGAAGAAGCAGGAGCTGTGCCAACTGCGTGTATAAAGGAAGCTTCTTCTCTTTTATGAATAACCGTTTCGTCACTCGTTGTTTCCGTTTTCTCTGAAGGGGAAATCGTTACAGCAACTACTTTTTGTCCGAGCCATCTATCCCCAACCTGGAAGGAAAGGGCAACGTATTCAATCTGATTGCTATTCGTCAGGTTTTTTCGATTTAGAATCAGTTGACCAAATTCATCGACCCCTAGATACTGGCCTTCTCCTGCAACCCATTCATCCTCTACTGGCTGATTACCGATATGATTAACTCTCACCTGGACATTCTTAGGCTTTTCATCGTCANGAAGATAAAGTAATAGATTCTGTTTCATCAGGAAGATTGTACTGAAGGTTTCCCACCAATGTTTTTCCGTTCAAGTCAACTTCTACATTACGGCTAATAACTGGTATAGCAGAAGAAGTAATGTTGGCTTCTAACACGATCTTAGTTATTTTGCCATTCTTCAAAGCTGCAAGCAGGTCGGCTTCATTTAAAACATTTGCTGTTGTTACTACCGGTTCTTCTTTTTCAACTTTTGATAACTTGTAAAGAAAAACGGCGAACTCTCCACGTTTAATCGCTTGATCTATGCCAAAAATCCCATTTAACTTCCCAGAAGTAATTTTATGATCAAAAAGAGCCGCAACAGAATCTTGGTAACGAGGTGCTACGTCCTTAAAAGGAAGATTTGCCTTGTCGCCTGTAATTTTGTAGGCTTTTGCCAGCATGATCGCCATCTCTCCACGGGTGATATTTTTCTCAGAATCAAATGTTTTAGCTGTTTTTCCATCCACGATACCAGCTGCTTTCAAAGTATCCACATAGGCTTTGGCACGAGTTGGAACATCTGTGAAACCAGAATCTTTTACACTCTCTACCTTTAGCTTTAATGCTTTTGCTAGCATCACTGCGGCGTCTACACGCTTAATCGTTAAATCTGTTCCAAATTGCGCAGCACTAATACCATCTGTAATTTTGTTGCTAACAAGATAGTCAACTGCTTCTTTGTAATTGCTGGATACATCTGTGAATGAAGCTGCATAGGCGGGAGAGACTGCTGTAGCCACAAGTGCAGCTGTCGCTGCTGTGGCCAGAAATTTACGATAAGGCTTTAGTTGGTAAGCCATTTACTATTTCCCTCACTTTTATTAATTACAATTTAGTAGAAACCTATCCCTTCCACTGTTTTCAAAACACGGCAAGTAAGAAGCCAAAAGGTAGACAAAACAGGCATTTAGTAACAAAGGAACAGTTAGTACCATGGGACTATTTTAACAGAAAACAGTTTACCATCAACATTTTTCTACATTTCTTCCTACTTTCAGTTAATTACCTAAATAGAGAAGAATACCTCCATATTCTCCTTCGATTCATAACAAATATCGATATAGACAATTTCATAAACTTACTTCGCTCTAGGATAAGAAAAAACTCTGTGGAGATTTTGAGCTACTGCTAAATTCTAGATGACTTCTAAAATTTAGCGACATTTCAGATTAACGACTTTCTATCTCTACTTGCTTTTCGATAGAACTTAGCAAAACCCAAGGAGTGACAGGCGCCTCACCTATTCCCCTATTTCATGGCAGTCGTATCCTTCATTATCCTTCGCAAAAAGTTGCCGAAGATGCGTCAGCCCGGCCGCACAACACTCGGCTGGATTACCACTCTCCTGTCCTTAGCCGTATCCGTCCTCTATCTACCTGGCATGCCTTCTGCTCTTGTCTGGCCTTATGAATGGCTCATCGTCCTTGTTTGGGTGATTTTCGGTTTTGTTTTCACAAAATGTCAATGCCTAAATATGGTCGGTTAATTCCGATCGGCATATGGATGAGGAAATTGATTGGGTTATTCAGTATGAGGTGGAAAAAGCTGATTTAGAGAAGAAGAGTCTTTAGGTAAAAGTGGAAAGATCATCCCTCTAGTATTTTAAAGCACTAGAGGGATGATCTCTTATCCTTTCTTATCTCACAATTACATTACCATCTTCATCAAGGGATAAATGAATATAGCCTCTCTGTTCAATTCCCGCTGCGGTAACGCTGACCTGTATATCATTCAACTGATTCACTTGCTTTTCTAATGTTCCTTTTGTGTTAAAAGTAATTTTCCACTGACCGTTTTCTTGCTGATGAATTTCACTGCCTACCGTTATTCCGTTAACAGTAAGGGTATCTGACCAATTATCCCAGTCTTTCGATAACTTGACTCCGATTGCGTCGGTGGTAATAGAGATGCCATCTACATCGGTAATAATCGCTGAATTATCCGGATTAGAATTAGCGTCTATGACTTTAAAGCTTGGCCAAGCTACATCGCTTTGAGTGTTTACATACGATACGAAACTCTTTTTAGCATAAAGTCGATAAGAAACATCTTTTTTAGGGTTATTAATTAAAAAGCGATAAAAGTTATCTTTAGACGTTCCATCTTCGTTTTTTGACTGTTCTATTTTAAACTTTACTTCACCTGACCAATCTCCATTTGAATAGTTTCCATCTATCCCCATCTCTTTCTGCAGCTCTTCAACTGTTGTATTGTCTATCTTCACAGTGAATTCTCCCAGTTTCTCCAAGCTCATTTCACTGATTACAAATGTATTATCAATTCGATACACTCTTTTAGACAGACCATTTTCTGCCGTAACAACGAGAAGGTCACCCCTCTCCAATAAGGCGGTTTTTTCTTTCACTACTCCATCCGCATTTTTCACCTGATAGGATTGGTTCGATTCATCAATAGCCTGTATTCCAGAAGTAAGTTCATCTACAATTGTTTTCCGATTCAAATGAATATATGAAGAAGCAGGAGCTGTGCCAACTGCGTGTATAAAGGAAGCTTCTTCTCTTTTATGAATAACCGTTTCGTCACTCGTTGTTTCCGTTTTCTCTGAAGGGGAAATCGTTACAGCAACTACTTTTTGTCCGAGCCATCTATCCCCAACCTGGAAGGAAAGGGCAACGTATTCAATCTGATTGCTATTCGTCAGGTTTTTTCGATTTAGAATCAGTTGACCAAATTCATCGACCCCTAGATACTGGCCTTCTCCTGCAACCCATTCATCCTCTACTGGCTGATTACCGATATGATTAACTCTCACCTGGACATTCTTAGGCTTTTCATCGTCAGAAAACAAATCTGAAATTGGCATTCCCACTGCAATATCTGCAGGCAGTTCAATAGCTTTTTTATATTGTTCAAGAAAACTCTCTGCCTCTTCTTTTACAAGCCAATACTGTGCATCTTTAATCTGCCATAATAAACTTTCTTTTTCCTGAAAAGCATTATCTACTAGTTTTACTGCTCTTTCTGCATTGTCAATTTCATCTTGAGTCAGTCCTTCTTTTAGACGTTCATGTTCTTCATAATCATATGAATCTTCTTTATACAAACTGTAAACTGCTTCCCGGGCCTTTTTATACGCTTCTACTTTATCCTTTAATTCCATATTGACAGCTGCAACTAATCCTTTAATATCCGCGAACGAGTTCAAAGAATCTTGTTGCTTAATAATCTCTTCCTGGTAACGCTTCATACTGACTGAATCGTGCTCCATTATACTTCTTCCATAACTCTCTATAACATTTCCATTCTCATCTTTTACTTCTTCATGTTCCCAAGTAGCTCTTGGCAAGTACCAGTTTAACTTGTTCCCAATATTATTGGCGGCATACTTAATGATGAACACGCTTAGATCTTCATATGATTCTATTGAGCCTTCCTCATTCGGTGTTTTCTGTATATCCCCTCCAGCGCTAAACCAGTTCATTTCTACAAGAAACTCATTAAGTCTGGCAGGATCAAAATCATCGCCGTAGCTTAATTCTACCGCTGGAATTCCATCGACATACTTCCAATCTACTTTTGAAAAATCATATAACTTTGTTACTTTTCCAATGTTAAATAAATAGACGCTTTGAAACATCTGCTGAACGCTTCTACCTTCAGGATTAATGAGGGACTTAATCGTTAATGTCTTTGTTTCTTCATTTGCCTGAACATCGACTCCCCACCAATGCCAGATTTCATTAACGTCTACCATATCTACAACTTTATTATTACTATCCACTTGATAAACAAATACTTCATGGTTATTCCAAAGGATAAACTCTTCGTTTTGATATTCCTTAGCATTGGCTGGAGCTTCGTCGCCAATCTTCGGCTGCTTAAAATTGTTAGATTTATTTCTATCCATGACCAAGTATTTAACTTTGTGCTCACCCGGGTTTTTAATGTTCAACTTGACGTAACCGAACCGTTCTGTGCTTAATAAACCAGCATCGAAAAAGTCTCCTGGTTCAGATTCTGGCGGTGTTGGGATTTCCGTGCCTCCTCCTGGTCCTGGCGCAGGAGTACTTCCCCCTCCTGGTGGTGTCGGAATATTAGTATCTCCGCCATCAGTAACCGGAGGAACTATAACAGGAATAGAGCGAACTTGCGTTGCGTTTCCATAGATATCTTCTACAAAAAGTTTCACATCGTACTCAGAGCCAGGAGTTAAACCATCAATTTTTACTATATTAGAATCATTTACTCTTATTGATTGACCTCTATTTAACTGAACAAACCGACCTTCACTATCATATGCATTTTTTACTTGTTCTTGGGTTGGGTTCGGTGAACCTTTAGGCAACACAACATAATAAAGGTAGGCAAGCTCATTTACTTGTACATGCAAATCCACAGATGTAGGGGTTACTTTATCTACCTCAAAATTTTCTATCGTTGGAACTATTTTATCTGCATCACTAACGACAAACTGAATGGCTTTTGAATTTTGGATACCGTTCGAGCTTGATATTGTATTGGATTGCAGTAAAATGGTTTGAGGTTCTGCTATATCAATACTCTCTCCTGATTTCACCTCTAAACTAAACCCATGACTATCCTTCTTACTTCCGGAAAAAGATTCGATTATTACCCTTCCTTCAAATTTTGTACCTTTTAATGCTTCATAGATTGCTTCTTCTGCTTCACCAACAGAATTCTTAATTGGTCTGTCAAAATAAAGATTAACCATATCCCCTTCTACTAGCTTTTGATCTCCCGCCACTTCATTTTTATAAAGGTATACTGACATTGGATTACTGGCTTTCGGTCCCTCTTGCTTGTCAGGCTCTGAATGCTTAGAGGTGGTAAACTTAAAGACCTGCAAATTAGTAGAATTCCCCATCATGTCCTCAACAAACATAACTAATTGATAGGAAGTATTAGCTGCTAGATTGTTTATCGATATATTTTTTTGTTCATTGGCATGCAAAGGGAAGGTACGCTGTTGAAGTGCATCATCGTTTGCTGCGTTTCTCCCTTGTTTTACTTGCTCCTGCGTTGGAACCTTTTCTCCCTCTGGAAGGACTACATAATAACCAATCGCATTTTCGTTTACCTTGACTTTAAGATCTGCAGAAGAATCAGTCGGATTGACGATACCAAAATTAGGCATATCAAACTCCGGTGGTGTGCTATCCTTAGGAGGCGTGCTTCCAATCTGTTCTATCCGATCTTTCACCTGACTAAAGTTCTCAACAATATCCTCCGCTTTTTTGCCTTCTGGAATGGTAACATTAGTGATCTTTGCATTATCTCCGATCGTTACTTTTGACTTCTCATTTTTAGTTTCAAGATTTTGGATATGGCCTTTTGTGTCAAGGGTAACTGTTTTATCTGTGTTAATCACCACGTTTCCAACGTTCCCTTTACCAGTTACCTTAATGTCATCATTAGACTCAATAATAATATCTCTAATAGTGACGTTCAATTCTACAAGCGTGACACCTTTGTGAATATCTACTTTTGGAATAATCACATCCGGATCAGCAAAAATATTAGCATTCGCCTGTAAAGAAATAGAGGTCACTTTTGTACTGCCAGTTGCTGAAAAATAGGCATCTTTTTTCGCTATTTCAATCGTGGCGATCGTTGAATCTTTAAAGATTATAGTGATTCTTGTTTTTGGATCTTCTGCAGCTGCGCGGTAGAAGGCAGCTTTGGCTACTTTTGCTGCCTTTTGTTCAGCTACAGTCGTTTTGCCTTTAACCGTTAATTTATCCGATTCAAAGCTATTTTCTACTTTATCGGTAATCGTAAAATCATTGTTGACAGTTAAATTGGCAATCTTGCAATAATCCCCTTCTACGAAAAGAGAACCATCAATGACTGCACCTTGTCCATCAAGCACAAGCTGCTTATCGGATGTGCCGCTATTAACAAGCGTCAGTTCTGTTACTTTCTCGATCACAGTGCCTTTCGCTTCAAATGTAATAGAGGCTTTCTCCAAGGCCTCGCTATTGCTTTTGCTAAATAACTTCTTCAAAGAATCGGAAGCACTATAGGTCTTGCCAGCAACCGTAATGCCTCCTTCATCTAGCTTGTCAATGCTTCCTTGGAAGGTCTCAGGTTTCGTCGTATCACTTCCCGGATTTGTCGTGCCGCCCCCTGGGTTTGTTGTTCCACTTCCAGGGTTTGTGGTGCCGCCTGGTGTCTCTGGCTTACTCTCTACTGGCTTTGTTTCCACCGGTTTGCCCTCAGGATCTTTTACCGCCACTCCTTCGCTAGCTTTCAGTGTGTCGATCGTTCCTTTTGGCGCCTTTATCGTTACATCATTGGTTGTCACAACCATTTCTTTAATCACTGCATTGTCATCCACTGTGATAGCCGCTGCTTTGTTGACTGTTACGGAATCAATTTTCCCGATCAACTTCACAGAGCCCGTCGCTTCGATGGTGATATCCTTTTTAATGGTTCCACCGTTATCGAAACTTGTTCCATCACTGTCTTCTACGACCACCGAATGAAGTGTCCCTTTATTATAGAAAGTATTCGCTTTTACATTGACCACTGTAGTAGTGCCTGTAATTTCGACGTTTTCTCCAACAATGAAATCGGCTTTCGGCGTATTAACAGCTACATCTCCTTTTACTTGCGCCCCTTCTTTAGAAGAAGATAATGTAATGGCCTCTGTCCCGTTAGGAATGTTATATTGAAGATTGCCTGTCAGCACTTTTCCATTTAAATCAATTTCTACATTATGGGTAATAACCGGCAGATTAGCAGATTCTATGTTGGCTTCTAATATAATTTTAGTGACTTTGTCATTTTTCAAAGCAGCCTTTAGTTCTGTTTCATTTGTTGCTTTTACTGTTGGTGTAATGATCGGTTCTTCTTTTTCAACCTTAGATAGTTTGTACAAGAATATTCCAAATTCGCCTCGTTTGATGGCGTCTCCTGTTCCAAAAGCTTTCATTGTTTTCCCTGATGTGATTTTATGATCCACTAGAGCAGCGACTGAATCCTTATAGAGGAGACCAACATCTGTAAAAGAAAGATTCGTTTTATCCCCTTTAATTTGATAAGCCTTTGCCAACATGATCGCTGCTTCTCCGCGAGTAATGTTCTGGTCAGAGGCAAAAGTCTTCTCTGTTTTCCCGCTTATGATCCCGGCCGCTTTTAATGCATTCACGGATGCTTTAGCACGGGCCGGAACATCTGTAAAACCAGCATCCTTCACACCTTTAGTATCTAACTTCAACGCCTTTGCCAGCATAACCGCCGCATCCACACGTTTAATCGTTAAATCGGTACCGAATTCAGTAGAGCTAATGCCCTCGGTGATTTTGTTATTAACAAGGTAATCAACTGCTTCCTTGTACTTACTAGATACATCTGTGAACGCCGCCGCATAAGCAGGTGTAACAGCTGTAGCGACAAGTGCCGTTGTGGTGGCAGCTGCCACGAATTTCTGATGAGATTTCGATTGATAAGCCATCCATTCATTCCTCCAGATTTTAATCATTAGAACATATAAAAACTACCCTAATGGATTGCCGTTCCAGGGATATCTAAGCAATAAGTATGATAAAGTTATAGATATAACAAGGAAACATTTGATGCATACGCACTATAGTAGTATTATTTTACTATTTTAACATATCACACATACAATTTACATACATTAACAAATATGGATAGCTATTTTTATATAAAAATTTACCAATTTATGTAATGAAAAAGAACAGCCATCGCTGTTCTCCCTTCTACTTATATCTCATTCAATTTTTCTTCAGGCGCGATTACTTACTCTCCATCCTGTTCCTCATCATTCACTTGATCGGCTGGATCGTTTTCTTTTCCAATTATCCGCAAGCCTATTCTTATTTTTATCGATGACAGGCTTGCCTTTCGCCTCTGCCAGTGTAAATCCCTATGCAAATATTAGAGACAGACCGAGACGACAAGCTAATACTTTTCTTACCTTTTTCATGTACATTCCCCTTTTCTCCTATATTTTCGGCAGCTGGCTAGCCTAGCAGAGAACCGCCTTAGCTCCTACAGCTTGCGTAACTATGTTTCCATAGTATTTCCTTTTCCTTGTCTATACGAAAGAGAATATATACAAATATAACAATTAGTGTATTTTATTTCCACAGTAAATTAACAAGCTAAATAGAATACTTCCTGATCATTTTTCGACGAACGCCTTTTACCTCAATATCTTTCTGATAATTCTTTTTTTTATTTGTTTTCACTTTATTAAACATTAAAATAGTCGATAAAGTATATAGAAACGTTTACATTGGAGGAGACCTCATGAGACAAAGAGAAGGAAAGTTAAGTACAAAAATTACGATGCCTTTATTAGCAGCGATGTTACTTATTCTTGTCATCACGACATTTATTCTATTTAAGAATACAAAGATGACCGTGGAACAGACAATCTCGAACTTTAGCATGAATACAGCTAAAAACATCGCTTCTGGCTTAGACACGAAAACATTTGAAAACTTCCTGGACACCCCCGTCGAATCAGACGACTATTGGAAGCTGAGAGAGCAGCTCGGGGATTATCAAGTGAAATCCGGAGCAGCCTATGTCTATATTCTCAACGAAAAAAATAAAGCGATTACTATCCTTGTGGACGGTTCACCGAAGGATGCAGAGGATGCAGCTGAAATTGGGTCTCCCACCACAGGTACTACATATGAAGACGTGGAACCCGCTTTAAAAGGGGGCACAGCTTCAACAGACATCATCAATGATCCCCAGTATGGAAAATATTTATCGGCGTTTGCTCCTATTAAAGGTAAGAATAATGAAGTGATTGGAATATTAGGGGTCGATATTATGGCGGAGGATGTAGGGGCTATACAAAATCATGTCATTTCTCATTCCCTGCCTCTGTACCTGTCCATTCTTCTACTACTGGTTGTGGGTACGAGCGCCCTGCTATTCTTTTATACAAAATCACGCCTTGCTCCCCTATCCGTAATCTCAAAAACAGCAAGAGAAATCCAAAATGGAGAGCTTGAAAAAGCAGAGCAATTAATTAATGGGCTTGTGATTAAAGGAAATGACGAAATCAAGCATGTCGGAGAGTCATTTAAAAGCATGACCGAACGAATTAAAAGACTGCTTGCCCATATTGCAGACATTTCCGGCCACCTCGTTCAGACATCTGAACAGCTTTCGGCAGATGTGCACTCTGCCAAGGGCTCCAATAAAAACATTTTTCGGAAGATTGATAACATTGCGGAGGGCAGTAAAAGCAACTTGCAGCAGTCCGAGGAATCGGTGAGAGCGATGGAAGAAATGGCGATCGGCATTCAGAAAATCGCCGACTCTTCCTCCAGTGTTTCCGAATCATCGAATGATGTCACGAAAACCGTCGAAGCAAGCGATCAGGACATCGTTAAAGTTATTGATGAAATCCAAGGTGTCGAAACATCTATCACCGAAACAGCGAACAAGCTGAAAAACATGATTAACCAAGTCGATGAAATCAGCCAAATTACCAAAGTCATTACCGACATCTCCAATCAAACAAATTTATTGTCATTAAACGCAACCATTGAAGCAACCCGGGCAGGCGAGCACGGAAAAGGCTTTGCTGTCGTAGCGGAGGAAGTCAGAAAGCTCGCTGAAAAATCAAAGTTCTCCGCGGAAGAAATATCCCGGCTGATCAATGACTTTACCCATACGACTCACAGTGTAATTTCTGATATGAATGAAAGTACAGGCAAAGCACACAAAGGAACAGAGGCCGTCATGCACACGGGAGCGATGTTCACCAGCATTCTGAATTCCGTTCAAAAGGTAAACGAAGAAATCCAAGAAGTTTCGGCCGTCACAGAACAATTAAGTGCCGGATCAGAAGAAATCTTCGCCTCTCTCGAACAGTTTTCAACCATCACGAAACAAACGGCCAAAGACACAATTGACGTTGCAAACGCTTCGAAGGAAGAACTGACCCAAATGGATAAAATCGAAGAGACGACGATTATATTGAAGGAGTTTGCGGAGAAGCTGGAGGAATCGGTGGCGATGTTTAAGTAGGATGTTATCATTCTAACTAGTTAAGAGAACAACAGAGAGCCAACCACTTTTTATGGTTGGCTCTCTGTTTCGTTCGTTAGTTCTTAGCCATTTCCGAATTGTAAAGGAAGATCGCAAAGTCACCTCGTGTGATCGGAATAGATGTTCCAAATTCATAATCGTTAATACCGGTAACGATCTTATAGCGAACGAGCGAAGAAATAGCATTATCATAGCGCGAGCTGACATCTACAAAGGAATGATGGGTGCTGTCCGGTGTAAATTTGTACACACGCTGCAGGATCAACGCCATTTCACCGCGTGTAATCTGATCATTTGTGCCAAACGTCGTTTTCGTTTTGCCGCTGATCACGCCACTTGCTTTTAAAGCATTCACATAAGCTTGTCCGCGCGCCGGAACATCTGTAAACCCTGCTTTAGGAGCAGTCGCCGTATCTAATTCAAGTGCTTTGGCGATCATAATCGCGGCATCCACCCGTTTAATTGTCGCGTTGGTACCGAACGTTGTTTTTGATAAGCCGCTGGCAATCTTTTTGCTTACTAAATAATTAACAGCATCGACGTGAATCGGTTTCAAGTCTGTGAATTGCTGTGAATTTACCTGAATAACGGCTTTCGCTGTGAATCCTTTGTAAGAAGCTTTAATAGTGGTGGTCCCCGGCTTCAGTGCTTGGAACTTTCCATAGATGAAAGTCGCCACATCCGGATTTTCCGAGCTCCACTGCACTTCAGCAGAAGGAATGGCCTTCACCGTTCCATTGCTGTATTTTCCCTTAACCGTAAAACCTTGAACATCATCGACACTCATATGAAGAGAAGCGGGAGTGATCTGAATACTAGTTAGCTCGTTAAAGAGAATCGCCGTATCATACACAGTGCCTCCAACAACTAAACGCTTGCCATTATGACTAAACTCAACATCATCACTATAATAGTAGAAACCATAGTTTCCTTTAGCAACCAACTCTTTGGTCTCTGTATCAAATATTTTGAATGGGCTGTATTGCTCTCCCACAGCCACATATTTGTGGTTCAAGTTAAAATCAAAATCTTTCCACTGGCTGCTGTAATCATTTTCTTCCAGAGGAATCATTTCATAATGATTGTTCACATCAAATAAGTATGGCTGCTGATCATTAATTAAGGAAAAGTATAAAACCTTGTTATCGGCAGAATACTTTACCTTCACAATGTCTGAGAAATAGTCGGGACCAACCGATTTGGTGCTTATGTACTCTCCGCTTACTGCCTGCCTTACATTAATACTGCCATCTTTCAATCCAATAGCCAAATGCTGTTCAGCCGCATTGTACGCCAGCGATGTTGGCAAAGTAGGCATAGTGAGCTCCAACAATTTTGTACCTTTTAAAAGATCCCAATAAATCACACTCTTCTCGCCATCGGCAGTGTATAAAACAGTCCCATCCTTATTTAAAGCAATATCGTAAAATTTTCTATAGTCGCCTTTTTCTACTGTTAAGGTTGAAAGCAAAAGGCCTGTTTGCACATCCCAAACCTTTACATTTCCGCTATAACCTGTGCTAATAGATACGAGGCGCTGGCCATCCGGGCTAAATAGGATTTTGGAAATCTCGTAGGCATCCTTATCTTCCCATTTGTTCACCTGTGCCCCCGTGGCCGCATTGTATACGGTAATATAGCCAGACGAATCACCCGTCACAATAAACTTATCATCCGGGCTAAAAACCCCTGTCGTAATACTGCTATCAGTTTTTAATTCTGCTATTTTAGGCAAATCCAAGAACTCTGATGCACTTGCTTTATCGAAGAATATAATGCACGCAAAAAAAGCTGCCAGCACAATAAATAACTTCTTCACTTTACGTCCCCCCTATATCTAATTTGCTATTTAAGAAAACTGCAATCCCATCAATAAAACACGAAGCTTCAAATAATTTTTAATTCCTCTAAATCAATAGGATTAGGTATATTATCTCACATTATATTAAATAAAATTGTATAATTTTGTCGAATGAGAGGAATTTCTACTTTTGAGACCCAATGAAAAATAGGAAACTAGATAAATAGTTCCCTATGTTGATTTATTTCTTATTTTCCTCTATATCACTCGTCTTACCACATCAACTGGCTTTATAACACAAATAAAAAACCCTAAGACTGATTCCTAAAGTAAATTATAGGAAGTCTTAGGGTTTTTATTTAACTTACTTCACTCTGATTTAAACAAAAGAAGTAAGACAATGTTTTGATTATTATTGAGCAACAGTGATGTTAGCAGGAACAGAAAGCTTATTACCTGGAGTAACCGCGTCAGTAATATCAAGACTATCAAGAGCTTTTAGAGAGATTCCTTGAGTAAGTTGATCAGCTGTTAATGCAGTACTCAATGTAATAGTAGCAGTATTAGCATCAGCTCCAGTTCCAGGAGTGACATCTACTTTTACAGGAGTAGCTACTGATTTACCACCAACTAAAAGTTCAAAATCATCAGCAGTACCATCTTTAATATTCTCAGAGAATGTTAAAGTAATTCCAGTAGTAGATGTAAGTTTGGCTGATTTAACAGTTGGTCTCACATTTTCATTAAGAATAACTGGTTGAACAGTCGTTTCCATAACCTTAGTTGAACCAAGAGCTTTTACATTTGATACAGTTACATTACGTGTACCAGAGAATGTGTTAGAATCCTTTTTCAAGTTTAATGTAGCAACTTGAGTAGTTCCACTAGCTGCTGCTAATGTAACAGATTCTACCACTGCTCCGTCAACTTTGTAGTTTGCAACGTTTGTTGCTGACGCGCCGTCAACTGGTTTATCAAAAGTAACGTTTACTTTATCGTTATCAGCACCTTGTGCAATAGAAGTTACTTTAACAACATCGCTTGTTGTAGGAGTGCCGTCTTCGCCGCGAGTAAACTTAGCTTTACCTGTTGTAACTGCTGCACCTGCTACGCTTTCTACGTTAGCAAATGTTAGATCTAGATCATAAACAGCACCTTTAACATCTGTAGTAGTGCCTAAGAATGTATCAAGCTCGACACGAACAACTTTCTTGTTAGCAGTGTCTTTATAATCAATGTTATTATTGGCACCTGCTAATGTAACATTGTTTGTAATATAGTCTTTTACATAAGTGCCAGTAGCGCTAAGTTTTGATTCGCTTCCTGATGCAGTAGATAATACTACATCTTTGTCGAATACGATATCTAAGTATTCTTTACCGTTAGTTGAATCTTTAGATACATTAGTAGAAACGACTTTTGGAGCTACTTCATCTTTAACGAATGTAACAACTTTGCTGAATGTAGCCGTTTCACCAGAAAGGTCTACAATTGGGTTAGCAGACGCCACAGTAGCAGCACCATCAAGTAGAGCAGCTGTTGTGAATTCGAAAGTTGTTGAGTCATCACCAACTTGTTCAACACTGCTTACAGCAGTTCCATTGACTGTAATATCAGCCGCTGCTGGCTTTTGAACAGCTTCAGAAAACTTAACTGTGAACTTCTTAGCGCCTGTTTGTGTAATTCCAGATACAGTTGGTGCCACGCCGTCCTTATCACCTTTTTGGAAAGATACAGTGCTAGGGTTAGGAGTCATCACATTACCAACTTGGTCTTGAACACCCACAAATGTTGCAGTAATTTCTTTGTTAACTGGAACATCACTGCCTAGAGTAAATACAATTTCACTGTCTCCATTTGCAGAAGTATAAGCAACTCCATTGCCACCAGAAGCAATAGTCTTTCCGTCAGCATCTTTAAATGTTACAGAAGTGCCTGCAGTAGAGAGAGCTTTAATTGGCTCAGAGAACTTAACTTTTACTTGTGTTGCATTTAATTTTTCTGTACCAACGATTGCAGGCGCCGTTGTATCTGCTGCAAAGGTAACAACTTGATCAAACTTTTCGATAGCTTTTCCATCTGCAGTTTTTACATTGTCTACCACAACTTTATATCGCTTTTCAAGCGGATTATTAGTTGTCACAGTAAGAGTTTTGCCATCTTTAGAAAGCGTAGCTTTAGTTGTGGATGCTGCTGCAGGACTTTGGCCATCTAATGCTGTTAATGCTAGGTTAGCAGTTTTAAAGTTTCCATTTGCATCAAATAAAGTATCTTTATCTACTGGCTGGTTGAATTGTACTACCACTTGAGTAGCGTTAGCCGCTTTTACTTCTGTTACTTCTGGAGCAACTGACTTAACAATAACTTTTACAGTGGCTTCAATATCAGTATCAGCTACATCACCTTTAAGTGTATATTCACCAGCTTTATCTAGATCAAGGCCAGTTCTATTCCATTGAACGGCTTTATTAGTTTTTTCACCGTTAGAAAGTGTTACTTCTACTTGTGAAGGTAGAGTTAATTCAGCGCCTTGGTTAACAGTAATATCAGCTACTGGGCTTACGCTTTTTACTGTTGGAGCTGTGAGGAAATCTTTCGCACGATACATGAATAAAGCAAATTCACCACGAGTTACGTTTGCATCAGGAGCGAAAGTTGTTGGTGTTTTACCAACAGTGATTTTGTTAGCAAGAAGCTTGTCAACATATGGATCCCAGTTGCTATTTACATCTGTGAATTCATTTTTAGTATCGCCAGCTTTTAGGTCATAAGCATTAGCGATGATTTTTGCCATTTCAGCACGCTTAATTTGTGCACTTGGCTCGAAAGTTTTTTCTGTTTTACCGCTAATAACGCCTTTAGCATAAAGAGCGTTAACTGCACCTTTTACACGACTGTTAAGATCTGTGAAGGCAGAAGCTGGGGCATTATCAGTATCTAATTTTAATGCTTTAGCGATCATTACAGCTGCATCGCCACGAGTGATTGGAAGAACTGTTCCAAATTCAGTTTTAGAAGTACCTTGAGCGATGTTGTTGTTTACTAAGTAATCAACAGCCTCTTTATAGTTTTTGTTTACATCAGTGAATTCAGCAGCGAATGCAGGAGTTACTGCTGTAGCCACGAGAGTTGCTGTTGCAGAAGCTGCAACGAATTTGCGGTAATTATTGGATTTAAAAGCCATTTATGTTATACCTCCAATTTTTTAACTTGAACGATTATATTTTCCCACAATTGATAGATTCTGTACAAATACCAAAAGTCTCAAATTATTACCAACAAAAAGGATATTTTTTACATTTAATATGACTATTATACCTATTTTTTAGATTTTAATAGATTTTAACCCAGTTAATTACATTATGTAAACTTTCCAATGAAGTAACAATTTGTTGCACACCTCCATTTTCTGTCGGATATGGTAAGATTATTGACCAATATTCTTCTACCCACTACTCATTTATACTAAACTTAGAATATTTAAAAAATATAAAACCT
Source organism: Pseudobacillus wudalianchiensis (assembly GCF_001685015.1). Taxonomy (GTDB): domain Bacteria; phylum Bacillota; class Bacilli; order Bacillales; family Domibacillaceae; genus Pseudobacillus; species Pseudobacillus wudalianchiensis. Next base: position 213,921 of record NZ_MAYT01000012.1, on the reverse strand, counting down.
AGGTGTTTTTTGATATACTTAGTTTCGTTTTATTAAGAAGGTTTAATAACCAGCGTATTTCTTTACACTATTTATCTACCTAAAACCTTTAAAATCATTGATCAGAATGCCAACTTAAAAGTGTATAAACAAACCCACTTAACTATATAAAACCACATATTATTTCACTCCACGTTTAACAAAGGGCTCTCCCTGCTCAAACTACTTCTGAAAGAATGAATAAAGAAGCAGATAGAAATGACAGAGGTTAAAAATTACCCATGGTTACAAATGGACAGTTGAATGACTTCGAGCATGTAAAAAGACCCTTTAAGAGACTTCCATAGCAAAGCAAATAACGGTCCCGCATTTGATCATGTGAAGTCGCTGGCTTGCTAAATATTCATCGAGAAATCCTCGCAGGGTGCATTAAAAAGTTTAACCAGAGAAGGATGGATTCCCTGCTTCACTAGGAAAGATACCTTTTTTATCTTCCAAACAGGAAAAGCACGGACGGCCAGTGATGGCTGGGTTATGTTAAAAGATTACGTTTTATATAATTGTTTCTTTTTCATAACCTTATAATTTTTCACAGTACTTCCTGACCCGATAAAAATGAACTGCCCCTGTAAATGCAGGACACCTAAGTAACATTTATCAGGTGTTTTTTGTGACCAAATTTATAGCTGAAGATAAATTAAACGCAGTTTTTTAATATTTGGCATTATTAAACCTCTTATGATATAGCTGCTACTTTTAATATCCCTTCTTCGAGGTTAGTATGTGAATGGCGAAGAAAGTTTGAAAATGGCGGAGCGGATGTCCTATTACCACAGTAAAAGGGGCATCCACGCATGAAAAAAGGAACAAAGAAAATCAAATCACAGACATCTGTACTAATGGAAGGGTCAATTGAAGCCCTAAAAGAACAAATAGAACGTTTAGAAATGGAGAATGCTTATCAAAAAAAGTTGAACGCTTTACTTCTAATGCAGGAAAAACTACAAATAAATGAACCAACAATGGGTAATGGACGTAACTGAGTTCCACCTATTTGGGGAGAAACGTTATTTATCATTAGTACTAGACTTATGCAATGGTGAAATTATTGCCTATGCCGTCGTGAGCCACCCTGTTTACCGGCTTGTCGGTGGTTATATTAGAGAAATCTTTTATATACCTTCAGCCTGAAGATAAAATGGTTCCTCACCGGGATCAAGGATAGCACTATCAAATGAAGAAGTATCAAAAATCATTAGAGTAGTACGACATTATATAAAGTATGTCACGGAAGGGCAATTGCTTGGATAGTGCAGTCATGAAGAATTTTTTGGCTTATTAAAATCCGAATTTCTTTATCTACGAGGATTTGAGAGCATGAAGCATTTCGAGCAGTAAATCGCCCAACTATATTCATTATTACAATCACAAACGAATAAAAGCAAAATTAAAAGACCTGAGCCCGGTAGAATACCGAACTTAGGTCTTGGAAGTTGTTTAAATATTTGTGTCTTACTTTATTGGGTCACTTCACTTTTTCCCCTTAATCTATCAATTCTCGATAAACTTCAAGGAATGACAGCCACTCTTCTTTTTTAACCCTTACTTTATTATTTACTTAACATCTATATTTAAAGAAGTTGAAGCAATAACAGTAGACTTGCCTACTTCTTTAATTTTAAAAATTAATGTACCTTTGTCACCAGAAGTTACAGCCTCAGAAGCTACAAGTACTGTTGAAAGACCTGTTGAATCTAACATCGCAACTAATTCAATTACACCTAGATCTGTATCAGTGCCAGGAGTGTAATCAGCATTTCAGATGGAATCAATGATTCATCCGTTTCATCTCGGTACAGTACATTACCTTTGTAGCTAACTTGATTCCGATCTACCTCCACTGAAAACTTCGTTTCTAGCGATTTAACAAACCAATCTAATTCCTTCATGACCTCACTTGGATGGACGATGCTTGCATTCAAGCTACCTATATGGCAAATGTTAATCGCTGTCGGTTGATTCTTCGTGTCCAGACAAACACCACAAACTTCTCATGGTCAGAATGGATGAGAAATTCCCTTAAAAGATTATAGGCATCTTCAGGGGAAGTGATTTTTCTATCCTTGTACAACAGGCTTGATTCTTTGACTAACTTTAGACTGACAATGTTCACACGTTTGGCAGATTGTTTCTTCATCTTCACTCCTTCTTTAAGTAATTCCAGTTTCTTGGTTGACTTCAACTCATATGGATTCCTCTTCAAATAAAAATAGCCGTAACTCCTAATCGGAATTACGGCTTGATTATGCTTATTCATTATAATAATATAAGCTTATTTTTCTATTTAATTCGGTTACTGCAAAAAGAAAAGCCCCTTAGAGATTTCTCTCCGCAGAGCCTTTCTTGGAACCTTTTGGAAGGACGAAGGACCTGTCCCCTTGTCCCTCTTTTATTTAAGAATAAATTTGTGTATAATGGAAATGTATTTAAAGAGAGAAGTGCTACCAACACTTCTCTCTGCAACCGCTACCATCAGGATGGTGGTTGTCATGTAAATTTATTTTCTACAAAAACCACCCTTTTGCTTGCGACGGCGAGGGGTGGTTTTCTTGTCCTCAAGTACATTTTTTGAAAGACATGTGCAGCAATCTCACACACAATGCCCTTCAAAATTTCATGAACGATTTCAAGTAAGGTTTCCATGATTATCACCTCCTTTCCTAATACAGGAAAGAAGACTGACAACCTACCACCTTTACAATATTCAGTTGTACTTCTATTCTATCATATTTTCATTCCCTATTTTCTTGGTAAGGAAAAAGCAAAGCTCCGCAGAGATTTCTCTCCACAGAGCTTTGCTTCATTTATTTGCCTACTAATCTTCGACATATTTCGAGGAGTGACTGGCACTCTTTCTTATATACAATATTAGAAGTTTACTTTTACCGCTTTAGTGGCTACTACTTCATTACTATTGTTAAGCACTTTGAATAGCACTGTAGCATCATCACCAGGGGCAGTAGTAACACCTACATTTGATAAGTTACCTGCATCACCAGTTATAACACTACCTGATTCTGTAAAGTCAACTTTACCTACTGGGATATCATTTCCAGCTCCTGGTTGATAAGTACCGTTACCATTTTTATCAATGTATAAAATATCAGAAGATAACTGTAAACGAACAGGTTGAGCTGTTGACTTAGATAATGTTAAACCAGAGATAATTGGGTCATTTGCAGACTCTGTATAAGTTAAGAAATCTTTATATTTTAATGTAGTTGCATAGGTTACATCAGGAACATTTTTTAATGTAGCTGCAGTTACATTATAACCTACATCTTCAACTGTTACTTGGAACGTTTGTGTAATATTAGCATTAGCATTATTTGTAACAGTGATTGTAGCTGTACCAGCTGTCGATCCAGCTTCGACAACAATGAAACCACTTGTTGCTTTATATGTTGCAGGAGAAGCTAATACACCAGATTTAGACACAGTAGTTGTTACTGTATAAGATGAACCTGCAACAGAAGCTAATTCAACGTCTGCAGAGTTTAATCCTTCAATATCAAGTTTTAAATATTTATCATCTTGTAAATCAAGTGTTGCATCAGTAGAAATTTGATCTTTTGTAATACCACTAACACCTGTGTGTGCAGTATCTACATCAGATACATCTGTTGCTGATATTTCACTATCTAAAGAAAGTTTGTATTTAGCTAATGTATTATTATCAGTACTTGTTGCTGTAATAGCAGTTGTACCTATTTTAGAACTATTAGCAGCTGATGAATCACGGAAAGTTATAATATTTGAACCTGATGCTAAACTTGTTAATGTTATAATAGCCTCCCCAGTTGCATCTGTTGAGCTTGCAAGTGAAGCACTTACTTTTGTAGCATCAGATTGTTGTAAAGCAAGATTAGTACCCGCAGTAATCAGCATTGGATCGCCAAATTGGTCTAATAATTTTACTTTAACTGTTGTAGTACCAGCTACAGTTACAGAAGTTTTATTAGCAGAAACTGAAGTTGCTGTACGAGTTCCATTTTGTACAGTAATTGTTTTTGTGTAAGTAGCTCCACCATAAGTTACTGTAATTGTTGCTGTACCAGGACCTTCTGCTGTCAATACGCCACCAGAAACAGATACTACGGAAGAATCAGAAGATTTCACTGTATATCCAGTTGTTTCTTTCGCTTCTTTAGTACCAGCTTTTACAGTTATATCAGAGAATTTTGCTATTTCACCAGTAAGAAGTGTTGAACTACTTTGTTCAAAATCGTTAGTTCCTTCAAATGCTCTTGCAGCACCACTAATGCCAGAACCAGCATTCAATAAAGTTGCTTTCGTAATTGTATCAGCTGCTAAATCTTTATTTTTAATAGTAACTTTAGTTAAGTTAGAAGCAACCACATTCGAACCCTTAGTAATAGTTACTTTTACATACACATCAGCACCAGAAACTGGAATAGATCCAATATTTAAACCTGTCAATAAAGTACCTGCGCCAGTAGCAGTTGCTAAATCTGTTTTAAGTTCACCAGTAGTTTGTGATTTGAAAATTGAATTCACATTAGTTGTGGCAGCTTTAGAGCTATAAGCTGTATATTGTACATCGTAACCAGCAGTCATTAATTCTTGAGCTGTGATAGTTGCTCCATTCGCTTTGATAGCTACAAATTGCTTTGCAGTATCATCATCATAAGTAGCTTCATCAACAGTAATTGATGTTACTTCTGCTACTTTGTACTCTACGTCAAATGATTTATCTTTTACTGTTACTTTAGTTTTTTGGTCAGCTGCTAATGCTGTAGTTAGTGTAACTTTAGCAGTTTTTCCATCTGCGGATGCAGTTACAGAAGCTACTGTGTTACTAGCTACATTAATATCTTCAGCTTTAAGTTTTGTAAGATTTGCTCCACTTAATGTAAGTTCTTTAGAATTAACAGCACTTACAGAATCAACAGTTGCAACAACAATCGGAGCTGGTTTAACTTCAACCGGAGCTTTAAGCTCTGCGCCTTTAACAGCTGTTAATTTGTAAGCAGTGCCTTCTTTTTGCTTTTCAGTTGTTAAAACAACTGTTGTTTGTTCTGCTGCAGCAGCTTTAGTAGAAGCAGCCTCTTTCAATGCAGCTTTTTCTACTTTTAAAGCAGGATCAAATGTAAATTCAAGTTCCTTTACTTGATCAGCTGTTAACTTGCCATTGAATGTTACTTCGATTGTAGTGTCATCAACTGCTTTTACATCTGCCACTGCAGGATCTGCTGGGATTGACTCGATATCTTTTGCACGGTACATAAACAATGCAAATTCGCCACGAGTTACGTTAGCATCAGGAGCGAATGTTGTTTCTGTTTTACCAAAAGTGATTTTGTTAGCAAGAAGCTTATCAACAAATGGATCCCAGTTGCTGTTTACATCCTTGAATTCGTTTTTAACGTCGCCAGCTTCTAATTTGTAAGCATTAGCGATGATTTTTGCCATTTCAGCACGTTTGATTTGTGCACCCGGCTCAAATGTTGTTTCTGTTTTACCGCTAACGATGCCAGCTTCTACAAGAGCATTAACTGCGCCTTTTACGCGGGAGTTAAGATCTTTAAAAGAAGATGCTGGTGCATTCGCAGTGTCTAACTTTAATACGTTAGCGATCATAACTGCTGCGTCACCACGAGTGATCGGAAGAGATGTTCCGAAAGTAGTGTCAGTTGTACCCTTAGCAATTTTGTTTGCTACTAAGTAGTCAACAGCATCCTTATAATTTTTGTTTACATCTGTGAACCCAGCAGCAAATGCTGGTGTTACAGCTGTTGCTACTAGAGTAGCTGTTGCTGCGGAAGCAACGAACTTACGATAAGACTTCGGTTGGTAAGCCATGTAATAATTCCTCCTGTTTTGTATGAGCATTCTTTAATGCATGGAAATAAATAGACCTAAGTCTATTCATCCATCACACTGTCTAATTTTTGAAAAGCTCTCCAATCCATTTATTTCTTGATTATGTACCAGATGGATTAAACGGTAATTAGAGCTATTTACATTCTACCAAAGTGTTAGTATTTTTCAACTACTTTTTTTCCATTTTTTTATTTTAATATTTTTGTTACATTTTATATGTTTACAAAATATTTCGTTTTTAAATAGAAAAATAATGAAATTTTATTATTCGAAAAGACTACAAAATTCCTGTTTTTAGTAACAATTATTGTGTATTTTAGATTATAAGTTATTCTTCTAGTGCATAATTTCTCATTTTACCTTCCGCGTTACCTATAGAAACAACAGGAAAAACTATAAGCCTTTTTACACATAATCTTAAAAATAGACACAAAAAACCTGGAAATATAATTTCCAGGTTAGGAATATATTATTATTCTACTATTTCTTAATTTATCAATTTCTTATATAAGTATTTTGTAGAATTGGTTAATTGTTCTAACGAAAAACGCTGGGAAGCAAAATGATATAATTTGTCTCCCATTTCAGTAAGCTCTCCTGCCTCTTTACAACGGACGGCTTTCTGCAAAGCTTCGGCATAATCCGCTGTACTTCCAACCGGCACGATCCAGCCCGTTTCTCCGTCCTCCACAAGCTCTTTCACTCCGCCAACATCCGTCGTCACGATCGGCACGTGCTGGTTAGCTGCTTCTAACAATGCTAACGGAAAGCTTTCACTATAAGAAGCAAGCAAGGCGAGGTCAGAGGCCGCATAAATTTGATCGACATCGGAACGAAAGCCAAGAAAATGGACGTAGTGATTTAACTGCAGCCGGTCCACTTCTTTTTCCAACTCTTCTTTGATCGGACCGTCCCCGACTAACAGCAAATGCGGCCGCTTCTCTTCTTCGATTCCCTTCATCGCTTCAAATACAATCGTATGGCCTTTGATTGGGTGAAGCCGAGCGACCATGGCCATGACAAAGTTTTCATCTGTTAAGCCGAATTCACTGCGCGGGAGGGGCTGGGCTTTTTCTTTCGTAAAATGGATGCCGTTGTAGACGGTTTGGATCTTATCGCCGTCAATACCGAGTTTTATCAAGTTTTGTTTAAACCTCTCCGACACCGCAAAGTAGCCGTCCATTTTCTTTACGGCATACATGCTGAGGGCGGTGAAGACTTTGCCTTTCACACCGGATTTCACGAAATCCAGCGACGGATCACTATGAACAGTCGTAACCCAGCGGATGCCCGTCTTTCTTTTTAAATAAATGCCAAACAGATTGGCGCGCGGGCCATGCGTATGTAAAATGTCGAATTTCTCTTTCTTGATAAAATCGACCATTTTTTTCAGAATCGACAGATCGTAACGGGAGCTTTGCGAGAATACCTCCGTGCGAATCCCTTTTTTTCTGGCTTCTTCGGCAAACGAGCCTTCTTGCATCAGGGCGAGTACGACCTCGTCCTTAGAAAACTGCTCTAGTAGGGTAATGACGTGTTTGCGGGAGCCGCCTGTTTCCGCTCCTGTGATGACATGAAGTACTTTCAATGGTAGACACCTCTCTTTACCAAAAAGAAGCTGTCCCTCCGTGCCGGCCACCTCCTAAAGGAGACGGCACAGCCATAGAACAGCTCATGTTTATTATCTTTCCAATAATACTCTCAACAAGAATTTCGGCAAGGCTAGCTGCCGTTTAATACGCTTCGGTTCTTTCGCTAAACGGTACAGCCACTCGAGGCCGAGCTTCCGGTAAAAAGCCGGGGCTCTTTTCACTCTGCCAGAATAGACATCAAAGCTGCCGCCTACTCCTTGGAATACTTTAATATTCGGCAGTTCTGCCATATGGTCTTTAATCCACAGCTCCTGACGCGGGCTGCCGAGCGCCACAAACAAGAGAGCTGCACCAGATTCACGAATCTGCTCCAACAGCGCCTGCTGATCCTCTACGTAGCCGTTCGCATAGCCGACGATACGGAGATTCGGAATGCTCGCTTCCAGCTTTTCCTTTGCGGTACGGACGACTTCTTCCTTCGCCCCATAGAAAAAGACACCATGCCCTTTGTCAGCAGCGAATTTCAACAGTCTTCCCATCATATCCACACCCGTCACCCGCTCACGAACATCGCCGTTTCTCATCTTAGACGCAAGCACGATGCCGATGCCGTCTGGGATTTGATAAGTGGAATTGTTGATGAGCTCTTTCACGACAGGATTCCGGTTAGCGGTAATAACTTTTTCAGGATTTACGGCAATCACAGTAGATTGCAGCCCTTCTGCGATTCTTCGCTGCAAATCATCGATAATCTCTTCATATGTGTAAGGCGAGACAGACACGCCTAAGTATTGTTCCTTTTCCATTACAGACACCCTTAGCTATTGATTGGTTTGACCGCAATGGCTTGCAGGCCAGTTACGTCCCCGATACGGTAGACCGTAAGCCCTTCTTCTTGCTCCAGATTCGTGCAGTTCTTCGTATCGAAGACAACTGGCGTTTCCATTTCGGACAGCAAGACGTTTTTGTCGATCATTTTAAATTCATTGTGATCCGCTAATACAACGAGCAGGTTCGCCCCTTTAACGGCTTCCTCAAAGGAAACGAGCGGGAACGGCACTTGTTCGTCTCTAACGTGCGGATCATGGACGCGAACGTCATAACGCGGGTTAGCCAGCACCTTCTCTACAATTTCGATTGCTGGGCTTTCGCGTACATCATCAATATTGCCTTTATACGTTAAACCAAACAAGGCAATTTTTGGTTCCTTTAACTCCGACGTCAGCTTAATGATTTGCTCAATGACAAAGTCTGGCATCGAGTTGTTAATGTCACGGGAAAGCTGGATCATGAGCGCTTCTTCCGGTGCTTTTTCCACGATGAAGTAAGGGTCAACCGCGAGACAATGGCCGCCAACGCCTGGTCCTGGCTGGTGAATGTTCACACGCGGATGCTTATTCGCAAGCTCAATGACTTTATGCGCATCCACGCCAAGACGAGCTGAAATTTTCGCCAACTCATTAGCGAGCGCAATGTTCACATCGCGGAATGTATTTTCCATGAGCTTTGACATTTCAGCTGTCACGGCTTCTGTTTCAATCACATCGCCTGTGACGATTTGACGGTACACATTCGCGGCCTTTGTTGTAGCTTCTGGTGTTAAACCGCCAACAATGCGCGTATTTTCCACAAGCTCAATTAAAATCCGGCCTGGCAACACTCGTTCTGGGCAGTGTGCAATCGCCACATCCTCTTTCGGGTTAAAGCCAGCTGCTTCGATGATTGGTGCGACAACATCGTCCATTGTGCGTGGCGGAATAGTCGATTCCACGATGACGACGTCGCCTTTTTTCAAATACGGAACGACCGCTTCTGTCGCACTGCGAACATAATCCACGTTCGCTGTGCAGTCTTCATGAATCGGTGTCGGAACAGAAATAATGAAAGCATCTGCTTCCTCCGGTTCGAGTGAAGCACGCAGTCTGCCTGAATCAACAACTTCCTTTACGACTTCTGGCAAGCCTACTTCTTCGATAATGATTTCACCTTTATTTAAACGTTCGACTACTTGCTTATTGACGTCTACTCCTACTACAGAAAAGCCGGCACGGGCGAATACGGCCGCTGTCGGCAGACCAATATATCCTAAACCAATGACGCAAATTTTTTGCATGTAAAAAAATCCTTTCTAACAGAAGTTGTTCAAAAATGGTGAGCCCATTTTGAACGTCTATCCTATGCTAGTATAATTGAATTTCATTGCTTCCAATAGTATAGCAAATTCACTTCCAGCTTGCACTAATTTCGTTGAATGTCTATAGGACAAGTGTTAAAATGTAGTTTAGCTTTTTAAGCATTTGATTTGAAGGAGGACATCCGTTTGAAGGTTGTGATTTCGGGATTTTATGGATTAGGCAATACCGGTGATGAAGCGATCCTGGAAGCGATTGTTGATAATTTGCGAAATGAGATAAAAGACATAGATATAACCGTGTTTTCCTTGTCGCCGGAACAGACGGCAAAAGAACACAACGTCAAGACTGTCTACCGCGGCTGGCGCCATGATAATAAAGGAAAGATTCAGGCGCTGCGAGAAGCGGATTTATTGATTAGCGGCGGCGGCGGCTTGCTGCAGGATACATATCCAACGAAATTTTTATTCGGTCCGCTTCCTTATTATTTGCTCATTGCTTTTTTAGCAAAGCTATGCGGAGCGAAGGTCATGTTCTTTTCACAAGGCATCGGTCCGGTTACTTCTACATGGGGCAAGATTTTAATGAAAGTATTTGCGAACCGTGCCGATTTCGTAACGGTGCGCGACCAGTATTCAAAAGACTATTTGCATAATCTTGGTGTTAAGCGGCCAGAAACTGTTGTAACGGCGGATATCGTCTTTGCTTTTCAAAAGAAGCCAGACGATGCCTGCATGAAGAGCCTGCCAGTGAAAGGCACAGAAAAGCTTGTCGCTGTCTCCACTCGTCCGTGGTTTGAGCATGATGACTATTACGGCAAGCTCGCCGATGTGCTCGATGAACTGGTTGAGACAGAAGGCATTACCCCAGTATTCGTGCCGATGGAAGGCCATCACGATGTCGATGCTTCCAAGCGTGTGATGCAGCTGATGAAGCGGGCAGATGACTGTTTCCTTCTCGGCGGCGACTTTACGCCCAACCAATACTTGAATTTTATCGGTGAATGTGAGATGACGATTGGCCTGCGTCTTCATTCCTTAATTTTCTCGGCGCTTTCTCATGTGCCTCATATCGGAATCAGTTATGATAAAAAGGTAGAAAGCCTCTTAAAGCGCTCTGGCATGTGGGAGTATTCTTTCCCGCTCGAAGCATTTGATCCAGCGAAGATGAAAGAAAATGCCCGTTATGTACTCGCTCACCGTAAAGAGCTGAGCGAGGTGGTTGCGGCTAATGCAGCTGAAATGCGCAGAGAGGCCTTAGAAAATATTGAACTATTAAAGAAAAAATTTATGTGAAGCGAGGGTTTTTCATGAAGATTTTGCTTGCGACGGTCTACCATTATCCACATACAGGCGGTTTGTCGGTTCACGTGGCAACGCTGAAAGCAGGGTTGGAAGCGCGCGGCCATGAAGTGGATGTTCTTTCTTTTTCTGATATACCCGAGTTTGAACAAAAAGCAAAGGTGCGCGGTCCCGGCTTTTTAATGAATAAATTATCTAAAGGAAAAGGCTTTGTCTACGGCTTAAAAGCACGGAAGAAAATGCTGCAAAAGCTGATGGAACAAGTCAAGCATAAAAACTATGACATTGTGAATGCTCAAGAAGTCTATGCGACATTCGCAGCACTTGATGCCGGCCTTCCGGTTGTGTCCACTGTGCATGGCTACTTAACATATGAAGCGCTTAGTGCCGGCAATATTTTAAAAGACAGCCCAGAAGAACGCTTTTTAATGGAAGAAGAAGTAAAAGCGTACCGCAGCACGCGTGCGATTATTACCGTTGATACGCGCATTAAAGAATATGTGGAGCGTGAAGCGGGTGTGACCGGTACCGCCATCCGTAACTTTATTAATGTGGACGACTTCCGTCCGGACACAGAAAACAAAGCGGCATACCGCCAAAAGCACGGCTTGTCTGCTGACGCTCCGATCTTCTTCGTGCCGCGCCGGTTAACGAAGAAAAACGGCGTCATCTATCCGATTTTATCCTTGCCAGCCGTATTGGAGAAGTATCCAAACGCCCAGCTGATCTATGCAGGAACAGGCGAAGCGATGGACGAAATGAAGCGCCTGATTGCGGAAAGAAAGCTGGAAAACAACGTGACACTGCTTGGGGCCATCCCGCATGATGTGATTAAGGAATATTACGCACTAGCAGACGTTATCTTAGTGCCAAGCGTCCACTCTGCTGGAGTCGAAGAAGCGACTTCGATTTCTGCACTTGAAGCAATGGGCTCCGGCCAGCCGCTCATCGCCTGCGCTGTCGGCGGCTTAAAAGAAATCGTCGATCATAACGTAGACGGCTTGCTCGTCGAAGAAAAAAACGTAGAAGAGTTATCAGCCGCGATGATCGAGCTATTGGATAACCCAGAAAAAGGCCGCCAGCTCGCAGAACGTGCCCGCGCGAAGATCGAAGCTGAGTATTCTCACTTAGCAGCCGCGGAGAAATATGAAGAAATTTACTTGAAAGCGAAATAATGTGAGGAATCCCCTGCTGCCTAGTGGCCGCAGGGGGTTTTTTGTGTGTATTGAGTGCTACGCTCATAAAAGTGGCGGTTGCGCTCACATTCGACAAAAGTTCGCTCATAATCGACAAGATTGCGCGCATAACCGAGCCATCCCCGCTCATAACCGATAAGTCCGGTTTTTTTGACTGCCAAAGTAGGGCAGGCTTAATTCTTTTAAAAGGCGGGTCGCCTTGAAACGCGAGTCGAGCTGCATGTATTCACGAAATTCTTTGTTGGTGATCGTATTGCCGTGAAAAAACACGTAGTCAGCAAGAGCTTGAATATGAGCATCACTGGATTGATGATGACAGCGGAGACAGTGCCATTTCCCTCTTGTTCGTGGCATCGGAATGTGCTGGCAGACAGGACAGTGAACTCCTTTTAGCAGTTCGGATTGGGAAATTTGAAATTTCTCGAGGAGGTTTGGATCGTGGGGAGTATGTTGAGCTTTGAGACAATGAGCCATTTTTTCTAATTCTGTTAACGTTAAGATGTTAGTCGGATAACGCCGATGCAGTTCTTCGATCTTGTTAGGAAGAGCAGCGGCATGGAGGACTTTTTGAAACGCTTCTGTGTGGGTGGGATCAGCAGTAATTTTCGTAGTGGGGAAACTAATGACAACGAGTGGAATCACAGGAAAGTCAGTTAGATGATGACTAGCGAGCCAGGCTAGAAGCTGACGCTGTTGGCGTTGGATTTGCAGCAGAGGGTCAGAGAATACATCTTCCCCGCTTTCCTGAAGACGCACAAGCTGTTGAAAGGATCGGTCGAAAAATAGTGTGCCGGCTATGTTTTTTGTCTCAAGGATGACGGCCATGTTTGGATAAAGAAGTAAAGTGTCCAGTTGAAAAAAGTAACCATTGCAGCCGAGAAGTCGAAGTCCATGCAGCGTCAGCGGTTGTCTGCCCTGCAAATTAGCCAGATAATAATCAAGCGCCTCCTCACCACGATGTCCCGCCCAGCTTTTATCGAGCTCAGCCTTTATGATAGATCTTTTTGCATGAAACTCAGGCAGCCGGCGAAACAAGGCTTCCAATTTGTGAATCTTTAAGGGGAGGTCCCGCTTTTTTATATTCATGCCCTCTCTCCTTTCCTATTAAAGAAGCCCCGGAAAGTGTCCCGGAGCCTTTTTAAAAATCAAGCGCTCTTGATAGCGTGCTGACTGTATGAACGGAATCAAAATTAAGTCCGAGCTGAACAGCCGTCTGGGCAATTTCAGGCCGAATGCCGGATAAAGTAGATTTGACTCCGATTAAATTCAAGGCTTCAATCAGCTGGAATAACTGATAGGCTACCATTGTGTCAATCATCACGACGCCCGATATATCAATTAATAAATGATTCACCTGCAGCTTAGCACATTGTTTTAATGTGTTTTCTAACAGGAATTTCGCTCTTTGCGTGTCAATGTCACCGACTAACGGCAACAGAGCGACGCCGCCCTTTAACATAATAACCGGTGAGCTTAATTCGTTGATCATTTCTCGCTGGGCCTGAAGCATTTTCGTTTGATATGTATACGTCTCTTCCGTAAACTTCAACACGACCTTGTCGAAGGCTTTGACAAACTTGTCCTTCCACTCATCTACACGTTCATGGCTGATATCGCTATTCTCTCTGGCGAATTCATTGATAAATTCCATGTATTGCAGGCGGACGCGCATGAATTCACGGATAATAAAATGAATCGGTGTGTTAAGATGATCTTTGCTTCTGGATACTTCAAAAATCCAGTCATCAAACTTTTTATAGAAATCCTCTTCTTCTTCGATGAGAAGATTGCACAAGTATCCATGGAATCTGAAGTTCTGCTCTTTTAGCTTCTTCACCACTTCAGGATCATTTGAAGCATACACACCGGATGGATCGCTTTTATCTAATGACTCGTACCATTCCTCTGTCAGCTGCTTTGCTTTCTCTATTAGAAACGTATACATCTTTTTGTTTAATTCCATTAGCTCTCCCCCTGATTGGCGTATGTCTCCATGGTGTATTATATAACAATTTGGAAAGCAGAACCAAATAAAAGTTTAAACGAACTAAAAGAAAGCAATAGATAGAATAAGAATGAAAGGAGGTGCGACATGGAACTGCTAAAAGTAAACGGAAAAATCAACGCCGGAAAATTAACTGCGAACGTTTTATTACCCGTTGTAGGCGGATCACTGGTCGGCTATTTCGCTACACGAAATGCTAAAAAAGAGTACAAGCGCTTAGAAAAGCCTGACTTCTCCCCTCCATCCTGGGTGTTCCCTACTGTCTGGACCGGGTTGTACACCGCCATGGGCATCGCTCGCTACCGGGCGGCCGCCAAAACGGAAAAGAAGGAACGGCTTCTTCCTTACGACATTCAGCTCGGCTTGAACTTTCTCTGGTCTTTCCTATTTTTTAAATGGAATTTGCGCGGAGCTGCCTTTGTAGAGATCGCCCTTCTCCTTGGCATGATCACCTTAACAGCGTATGAATTTTACCAATTGGATCGCACCGCTGGAAATTTAATGATCCCTTATGCCGCTTGGGTCACATTTGCTCTTGGGTTAAACTATTCTATCTGGAAAATGAACTAAAACGCCATGCTGTACGGCGTTTTTTTGTTGGTTTGTGCGCGCAATCTTGTCGATTGTGCGCGATCTTTTGTCGAATAGGAGCGCAATCCAGGCTTTTATGAGCGCACACCCCATACTCCTAGTTAACTTCCCACTTAATTTACGGTATTATAAAGTATTGAGTTTTCTATTCCTATTTTATATTGAGGTGGGTTTTGTGTCGTTGAAAAAGACGGCTCTCTGGCTCGGATTGCTGGCGATTGTTGTCAAGTTTTCCGGCTTTTTAAGAGAGAGTATTATTGCAAAGGAGTTTGGGGCAAGTCATTATACAGATGGGTATTTGCTGGCATTTTCATTCATCACCCTCGTGATTGCGATGATTTCCGGCGGGTTTAATAATGTGTTTTTACCGATGTATGTGAAAAATCGAAAGGATGAGCCAGAGCAAACGGAACATAATGCCAATGCAATCATGAACTTGACCGTGCTGCTGTTCCTTGTTATTTCCTTTGTCGGCTGGCTGTTGGCGCCTTATTTCGTACCGTTGATCTATGGAAAAATGACGCTAGAAACAGCTAAAATCGCGATTTCGGTTACACGCTTTTTTTTCCTATTTATGAGTGCGATTGCGCTTAATGGGATTCTGGATTCTTATTTGCAAGGGCGGCGGATTTTTGTGCCTTCACAAATTTCTAAGCTGTCCGCTACGTTAATGGGCGCCATCTTCGCTTTACTCTTTTCTGATCAATGGGGCATCAATAGCTTAGCGTACGGTTTCATCTTTGGAACGGTGCTTGGCATTCTTGTTCAACTGTTCTTCTTATGGAGGAAAGACTGGCGCTGGACCCCTGCTTTAAAAGTAGAAAAAGAGTTTCAACGGGCGTTTCTCGTGCTGCTCATTCCTTCTTTGCTTAATTCAGTAGTTGGCCAGATTAATATGTTTGTCAATAAGTCGTTCGCAGCCAGCACCATTCCTGGTGCGGTCACTTATTTAAATAACGCATCACTGATTACAAGTATTCCCCACACTATTTATGGGACAACGATTGCGGTTATCATTTTTACCTTATTGTCTGAACAAGTCGATGAGCAGAAAAAGTTCCAAAATACCTTTTTCATGGGAATGCAAGTTTCTTTGTTAACACTGGCTCCGATTGCGGCTGGATTGCTGTTAGTCGGACAAGAAGCGATTTCTTTCATCTTTGAGCGGGGGAAATTCACTGCTCATGATACGTATAATACGTATCTCGCTCTCTTGTATTACTTGCCAACCATTGTGACGCAGGGACTGCAATACATCGTATCAAAATCAATGTATGCCCGTGGAAAAACAAAAGTTGTGTTCCGGATTAGTGTGACGACCATCGCGTTGAATGCTCTGTTAAACTGGCTATTCGTCGGGCCGTTCGGCTATCCAGGATTAGCGCTGACCGGTTCGTTCGTGTCTATTTATTATTTAGTCGTCAGTACGGTTTTCGTCTATAAAGATTTTGAGAAAAAAGAGGCGACGCGGCTGATCGGTCTTATTGGACGCGTACTGATCGTAACGGCGTTCATGGTCATCCCGCTCTATCTTTTAAAAGAATTTACGCCAATTTCCAGTTTGTATTCATTATGGCAGCTAGTGATTATCGTTCCGCTCGGCGTGTTGTTTTACGTAGCCGGCCTGTTCTTCTTCTATAAGGAAGGGTTTAATCAATTGCTGAACCTTCTTAAAAGAAAAGCGCGTGCGCAAGGCAGGTGAGTACAATGAAAGAATGGATGCTGGCGGCGCTGGCGGCAGTGTTTCTATTAGCAGGCTGCACGGAAGCAGATCATAGCGGGCAAGCGGCAGCGGGAGAAACCGTGCCGCTTGGCGAGTTGAAGCTCGTTCTCTCTCAAAATCTATCTCTGCAAAATAAAACAGAGTCCAGCCTTTCTTCCTTTTATAAGGATACGCTTTACACCTATAATTGGGAGGAGCGAGGCCAGTTAAAGATTAAAGTGCGCACGGTGAACAACGGCGATCAATTTGTCATGGTTCAGTTGCGGAATGTATCAAATAAACCACTTTCTCTAAAAGCAAAAGTAACACAGCCGCAAGTGGATAATTATTACTTTATTGATTGGCAGAGGGAAACAAAGCCTCGTCAGCCCGATCCGATCATCGGCAACGACGTGACCACCCCTCCTTCCGGCTTGCTTCGTTACTCAGCGGACAACCGTTTCTTATACGAAGCGGTTGTCAGTAAACAATATCAATCAAAGGTTAAAACAAAGCTATATGGAAATGGCCAGCAGAGCACGATACGTGAACTGACAGCGGAAAAAGAAGCCCTACAGCACGATGTATCTGGCTTTTCTGTCTTACTTGAGGCGTTGCCGGGACAGCTGACAGAGCAGTGGTTTTTACTCGCTAAAGAGCCTCTATTTGAAAATGGAGACCACTTAAGCAGCTGGATTGACTTTCAATATACTCATTATCAAGAAGTGAATAACTGGTTCACAGTGAATGGAGCCACCCAAAAACTCCCGTGGTCTGTTGAGCCTGTCACAAAAAATGGTTACGGAAGACATCTTGGCACTCTCCTTGAAAAAGCAGCGATTGACCAATATTTTTCATCAGGTGACCGGTATTTCTATGATTTGATGGCACAATCCATTGGGAACCTGCTTGAATACCGCGAGCAGAAACGCAGTTCAGTTTGGAAGAACGAGTACACCAATGTCTGGTTGAAACGAAAGTATCGTTTAATTGCTCCGTATGTTGACACGCAGCAAAACGAAATGATCGCCCTCTATTTATACCGGATCGGCAAAGAGTTTGATGACAAAGAACTGATGGCTCTCCTGCCGGCCTACGCTGACTATTTGCTCGACTTAATCGAGATCGATATGATCGTTCCAACAGCCAAAGGCTATTTGCCGGCTGATTACTATTCACCTTATCAAAGAAAACGATTTATCCACGCCTCGCTTCCTTCCGCGATCAGTAAAGCCGACTTGTTCGTTGAGGCTTACAAAGCGACAGGCGAGAAAAAATACGCAACAGCTGCACGTGACATTCGACTCGGCATCGAATCACTCGGCACGAAATGGATCCGTCCTGATGGAGAGCTCTGGTATCAAGTGAACCGTGACCTCACCTTGAGCGGCAAAGATACTGGACGGTTGACACTCGATCTTCTTGAACAGCATAAGAAAAACTGGCAGGCCATTGACCAGAGTAAAAGCCCCGTCCTGCAAAAGTTAATTGACAGCAAACGAAAAGCTATCCAACGATGAAGTTGGATAGCTTTTTTAATTGTTCTCCGTTTGTGAGCGATTTTTTAACTTTTATGAGCGGAATCTCCGCTTTTGTGAGCGCACTTTTGTCGATTGTGAGCGTTCTTTTGTCGAATACGAGCGCGCTTTTGTCGATTATGCGCGCACTCAGCTTTTCCCATAAATAAAAACCCTCCGTCATGAAAAACGGAGGGGATGAACAGTTTATTTTACAAATGTCAGCGGAGTAATGTACTTAGCATATATATATCCTTCTGTGTAGTTCAGATCGTCTGAGATGACTTTCTGCCATCCTGATACAGGAGCGCCGACCATGACGACTGGCATTTGATCTCCTTTGTAAGTGAATTGAATCTCACCATTAGGAGTGGCACGAACATTTAAATCTTCCGCATTTGTTAAACCGATTTGATATTTCCCAAAGTCCTTGTTGCCGAGGGCTTTGTCGATGCGGTACATGTGACCAGCGACTTTTCCGCCCCACGCGATGTCGGAAGCGTATTTTACGTTGATGCCGACACCTTTATTCCCTGCTGCGGCGCCATTTGGAACACTTTGTTTCCAAGCACCAACCGGATTTGGAACGAGATAGCGGTCATTTAAATAGCCATCTGCTAAGTGATAGACACATTCAACCGGTGAAGCGAACGACTTGCCTTCCTCTGGCTTACTGTCGTACACAGCAATACCGAATAAGTTGTTGTTCGTTTGAGCATGTCCACTCATCCCGTAGTCACTTTCATGAATAGCCATCGCTAAAATAAGCAAAGCATTAATACGTTTTTCCGCTTCTACCTTTTTCAGCGTGGCACCAAGCCCAATCAGCTTACTCTTTTTTGTTGCATCCTTATATCTTGCAATGCCCGTAGCTTCTCTGTCAGCTAACGCTGTTTTAATAAAACTGTCGAGCTCCGCTGCTGTATAATTTGTTGTCGTTCTTGCTGATAAAAACTGAAAGTATTGATAGGCCTTCCCTACAACCGCACCTTGTTCATTATAGAAAGTGGCGTTATCCCAGCTGTAATATTTGGGACCTTCAGCAAGGAAGCCTGGCGCTTTCCCAACTGTATAAGAACCGTAACTCTTACTTGAAGGCTGATAAATTGCATGGAGCAGCTCTCCGTTAATCACTCGATAATAACTGCGGCCCGGCGCTCCTTCAAATGGTACAAGGTCGCTGTTCTCTGGCTTCATATAGTAGGTTCTGCCACCGAGCGATACTGTTACATAACTGTCAGTTGATGTAATGTACTTTAACTCTGCCCCTTTTGTTGCATAGGATTTTGCTGTCGTTAAGGTCGGATCGCTGTACAGGTTAGCTGTAGAGCCTCCAGTAGCAAAAACCATCCCGCTATTGTTCTTCATATATACAATTTTATTATCTTTTATGACTAGTTCTTGACCTCGCTGCCCCATTCCTTGCTTAGCAGCATCAAACGTGCTGTATGATCCAGAAGCGTAGGTAATCTTACCAGTCGCATCAATGGTCGCGACTTGGTAGACGTCTGCTGGTACTGGCGGCTGCGGTGTTGGCTCTTCTGGTTTTGGTTCAGACGGAGGCTCAGTAACAGGCGGTGGAGTTGGCTCCGGGCCGTCTGTCGTTTTCTCTACTTCTAACAAACGATAGATAAAGGCAGCGGCATGATCACGCCTAGCATTTTCTTCTGGATGAAAGGCCGTTTTAGAATAGCCTTCAATAATTTTAAGGTTATAGCTTTTGCCGATCGCCATTTTATGCGCTGAACTTAAGTATTTTATGTCAGTAAAAGGTGCATCCGTTTGTTCAACCGTAATGCCTAAGTAATTAAGTGCATTGCTGATCATCAGCGCCATGTCTTTTCTTGTAATAAGAGCATTGGGCTGAAACGTGCCGTCTGACCGGCCGTTGACAATTTTTGCGGCTGCCGCAGCATTTACACCGGGAGCAAGACTGGACGAAGAGGGTACATCTGTGAATTTTGATGTATTGCTTTCCGGCAGTTTAAGCGCTCTCGTAAGAAAAGTCGCAAATTCCGCTCGTGTTACACTTTGGGTCGGTCTAAAGTCGTTTTCCCCGTATCCCTTCATAATTCCTGCATCTACCATCGCTTGTATTTGCTGTTGCATCGTGACAGAAGCAGCTTCTGTTTGAGCAGGTGAAAAAACGGGTAATACGAGAACTGAAGACAGAAGTACGGCAGCTAATTTATTTTGCTTCAATGATAAAACTCCTTTCAAGAAGACACATTCATGTTCTCTATTCTATTATTCTATCGGATAAAATTTAAGTATTTATTAGAAACATAGGGAAATTTTTATAAAACACTTAGAAAAAAATAGCCTTAGAACATTTTCCAAGGCTATTGATTATTTAATTATTTAGCGTTCATACCATTATAAATGGCTGTCGAGAAAATAGCACGCGAAGCTCGCGTTGAACCATTATATTTACTAGTTTTAAAGACGCCTGTTGTGTCAATCGCTTTCATAGCAGCAATTGGCTCATATGCCCAATTGCTTGGACTTACGTCTGAATAAGAGTTTGCTGCTGCTGTGGCATCACCCATTTGAAGTTCAAAAGCTTTATGAACGATGATCGCCATTTCGGTACGTGTCATGTTTGCATAAGGTCTAAACGTTCCATCGGAGAAGCCATTAATAATTCCTGCTTCACGGATAGCCGCAATGTCCTTAGCAAACGGGTTGGACGCTGCAACATCTTTAAAGTATTCAACCTGATTTGGCTCGTTTTTCAACACGCGATTAATAATCGCGGCTGCTTGTCCACGTGTAACAGGCTCGTCCGGTTTAAAAATATTATTCTCGTAACCTTGAATAATATTATCATTTGTCAAGGCTTCGATAGCTGGATATGTCGGATCATTCTTTAAAATATCTCTGAACTTGTCAGATGTTTCAATAACCCGCTTAGCACCTGCATATTTCGGCCCCCAATAAGAGTTGCTTAATGATACAAGCGCAATCCCCTGGCTGGATGTAGCGTTTAATACTAAGTTGCCACCTGCGTAAATCCCCACGTGAGAAATACCAGGCTTATACGTGTTAGCAAAAAAGACTAAATCTCCAGGGATGAGCTGGCTTTTAGAAACCGCTTTCCCTACGTTATATTGTTGCTCTGCCGTCCGAGGAAGAGAAACTCCCTCGCTCTTATATACATATTGAGTAAATCCGGAACAGTCAAACCCTTTTGGTGTCGTGCCGCCGAATACGTAAGGTACGCCTATGAACTTCTTCCCGTAACTAACCAAAGACTCTCCAATTGATGCCGCTTTAACTTCTACTTGTGTATGTGTTGCAGGCAGCGCGATCGGTGCTGCTGTAGCTAACATAAATGAAGCTAAACCACTTGCTACAATTTTTTTAAATTTACCCACTGTAAACCCCCAAATATATTAAAAAAATGCATTTTTTCTTCTTTTTATCTCACTGAGCATATTGTAACAAATATAAACCTACTATTCTTTTACGGTTGCATTACATTTACATTTCTCTATCTATTTGACAAAAAGGGTTGTTATTACACTATTTTCTTTCATTGATTATATTGTAATTAAAGGAAATTAAAGTATAAAAACACTAAATATTATCGTTTTTTCTACATTTTATCATCGCTTTGTAATAAATTAATATTTTTGTAATTTAACTGAATTAACTGACGAATGAATTTATTACTATAACTTTTTGTCGAAATAATAAGAAGAAAGCTTTGTGTTCTTATATAATAGCCCCTGTTAAAGGTCAATGTCGCTTTTTCACTAGTTGGTTACAGCGAAAATCAGCCACCATGTATAACAGAGCCATAATAATAAAAAAAGCTGCCCGTAAATGGGCAGCTTTTTCGTTAATACGTAATTCTAAGCTGTTTGTTGTCAGCTTTTGAGAGAAAGACAGAGAAGTTAGCTCGGGTAATGGTTACTCCTGGATGGAAGTTGCCATCTTTATACCCGTTAACAATGTGTTCAGCTACAAGACCATTAATGTATTGATAGCCCGTAACGTTCTGATTAATGTCTTTAAATGCTCCTGTTGTTTTTACAGGTACATTATAGGCTTTAGCAACTAAGATCGCCATTTCTGCCCTAGTGACGTGACTGTCGGGGCGGAAGGTGCCATCTCCAAAACCGGTAATAATTTTTCTTTCTGCAAGAGCTTCTACGTAACCAGCAGATTTAGCTGATGCGGCCACATCTTTAAAGCGATTAGACTGTGGCGTTTCCTCAATTCCCAGCGCCCGGCCAATCATAATAGCCGCTTCTCCCCTAGTAATCGCTTGTTCAGGCCGAATCATATTATTAGGATATCCTTTTAAAATTCCTTTGTAATATAAGTACGTAACGAAGCGGTTATACCATTTATTCGTGTTCAAATCTTGTAACGCAGGTGCTGGGTTATTGACTTTCACAGTAAAAGAAGAAGTCCCTTCCTTGCCGTCTGTCACTGGATAAAGCGAATAATCGACCTGTCCCTTTGTGGAGTAATCGACGATCTCCGAAGCGTTTATGTTTTTAGCAATTAATTCACCAAATCGATACACATTGTAACTGCTAAACTGACTCACTGCTTTGCTTGAGTCAATCGTAATTTTTCCTTTTCCATCCATTGTATACGGAAGTGTCGTATCGCTAACCGGTGTTTTATCTACTTGAACAAATCCAAAGCCGTAATAGTTATCCCGCCCTTTTACTCCGAGGTCTATTGCATTTTTTTGAAGGAGCGTGCGAATTTGTTTATTCGTCATAGCAGGATACTTTTCTTTATACAAAGCAGCTAAGCCCACGACATAAGGAGACGCCATAGACGTTCCGGAAAGCATTTCATATCCTTTCTCCTTTGTCATTGTTGTCAGGGCAGTTGGATACGTACTATAGATATTTTCTCCGGGTGCTACAAATTCTACTTCTTTCCCGATTGATGCAAGAGGATCATGCTTTTTATTAACATCTACGGAAGAAACAGCAATCACTTCCGGAAACTTAGCAGGATACTGAACAGAAGACACTTCTCCTGGTTCAGGAGGTCCTTCGTTTCCAGCAGCCGCCACGACAATAATGCCGCTTTCATAAGCACGCTGAATCATTTTTCTAAGGTTACTGTCTTCATAAGGCGATGTAATGCTAATGTTGATAATGTCCATTTTGTTTTTAATAGCCCACTCGATTCCCGCCATCATGGTGGAGGTTGTACCGCTGCCTAATTTATTCAGTACCTTCACCGCATAAATTTGTGCATCGGGCGCTACACCGACAACTCCAATTGAGTTATCCTTGGCTGCGATAACTCCCGCCACATGTGTGCCATGTCCATTGTCATCATTATAGGCGTTTTTGCAGCCGTCTGGTCCAAGAATGGTCATAAAACAAGCACCACCGGCTACTTGAAGATCCTGATGATTTCTGTCTATACCTGAATCTAAAATGCCGATTTTAACGCCTTTGCCTGACAGTGTACCCGGAATGCGTTTATCTGCTCCAATGGCTTTATAGCCCCACTCGACCCGTTGCCCACTCTTTTCCATCTGTTTGTCGTATGTAACGGATTGGACCTCTGGATGAAATTCAAGCATTTTCTTTTGGGCCTCTGTTAACTCAACAGCGGCAGCCGGCAGTTCATCAAATATATACTTTACATCTACTGTATACTTTTCTAGTAATCCACGATTCACTTCCCCATTAAATAACACAATCGCTCTTTTTTTCGCCACCATGTTTGCCTTTGCATCTACAGGGAAAACATGAAGAAAGAGAAGCGCAGCAAACAAAGGAAGAAAGTATTTCATCGTTTTAACCAAAGCGAACACCTCTCTTTTTATAAAAATAAAACAAAGGAGACAGTAGACTGCCTCCTTTCATTGTAACTTGTATTCTAATAGAATTCTATTTTATTATTTTCCTATTTTGCTACGTCATATAAGGCATCAACTTGGTAGCCTTTGGCTTTGTAGTAGTCCAAAGTACCGAGATAGATCGCTTTGGCTGCTGCATTTCTCCAATAATCAGAGCGAAGCATGTCGTTGTCTTTTTTCGTGTCAATGAAGCCAAGCTCCACTAACACAGCTGGCATCGTATTTTCACGAATGACGTGGAAGTTACCATTCTTCACACCACGATTGGCTAATTTCCATGCATTAAGCATGCGTGATTGAATTTTGCTTGCAAGCAGCTTGCTATCTGCCACATTCGGGTTTTGATAAGCAGAATAGTAATATGTTTCTGATCCTGTTCCGCCGCCAGCGTTCGCATGGATGCTAATGAAGGTGTTGGCACCGACAGATTTTGCATAGCTCACTCGACCGCTTAACGAAATGTATGTGTCTGTGGAACGTGTCATTTTGATTTGGAATGGCGTTTCACTAAATAGATTGCGTGTTTTTAATCCTGTATCCAGTACGACATTCTTTTCATAAATACCGAATCCTGTTGCACCAGGATCACTTCCTCCATGTCCTGGGTCTAACACGATCACTTGCTTAGCAATCCGCGGGTCAACGTTCCCTGCATTTGTGGCTTCAGCTGTTGTACGTAAATAAGAGCCATGCACGAACCCTTCGAAAGAACCGTACTTGATATAGTCCCAAGCACCGACTTTAAAAGCACTTAATACTTGCTGGTTTTGTTTGACAGCACCAATTTTCGCGTAGCTATCCTTCGGACCCGTTCTAATGTTTAAGCTATCGACGTTCACCCAGCGAGCATTTTTAAAATCAACCGTATTGCTAACTACACGAAACTTAGGGTTAATAGCGCGCGCCAAAAAGACCGCGTAATCTGCACGAGTAATGAGGTCGCTTGCACCAAAGGAACCGTCCCCTTTACCTTGTGCAATTCCACGGGAAATCAAAGCATTAGCGGCACCTGAAGTCGTGTTATTAAATGAATAGCCAAATGCACGGCTAATCATGATCGCCATTTCGCCACGAGTTACTTCTTTATAAGGACGATATGTGCCATCGCTATAACCTGTTAAAATTCCTTTTTGAGCAGCAGATTGAATATAACCAGATGCGAACATTCCCGGATCTACATCTTTAAAGGATGTAGCACGTTTTGTTCCATTAAGCTGAAGAGCACGACCGATAAATGTAACCGCCTCAGCACGGTTTACTTTTTTGTTTGGACCGAATGATGAAGGTGAAACACCCTTGGCGATATCTCCTTCAGCTAAATAATAAATCTCCTTTGCGGCACGATGAGAAGTTGGCACGTCCGCAAAATTTGTCGCAGCTTGCGCCGTATTTTTAACTCCTAATAGAGGAATGACCAAAAGAAATGACAAAAGAACTAAAAAAGAACTTTTTTTCACACCTCTACCTCCCTTCTTATTTTTTTCCATTCTAACACATTTATAAAAAAACAAACGGCCATCTCAAAAACTACTTTTTAAATTTCATTGAACAATATTACTAACTAATTAAATAAAAGTATTTTCACCCTTAATTTGCCATAAGAAAGAAACAGGCGTAACGCAATTGAAAAAATACTAAATATTACAAATTATTTCGACTTACCGGTACAGCCCCCTCCCCTTTTCCGAATCCAGCTTTTTTCTCCTGCTTTTTTGTTTTATAATGAAAAGATATGAAATTTCTATAGAGATGCCTTGTTTCTATTAGAAATAACCCCGGTTTCCCCTGGGTGAAGGAGGTTCAAAACATGTCTGTTGAATCAGCGGCGCTAGAAAAACAATTAGATGCTTTTTGGGCAGATTTACAAACAACATTCAACCCCGCTCTTTCTCGTAATAAAGCCATTATGGAATTGGGGTTTCGTCTGTACTCAAATGAGCAAGCCGCATTGCGTCACATGTCCACTGGATTAGTCAGCGGTTCAGTCATACAGGCAGACAGCGAATTATTTCAGGTCTACCTCGATCTGTCTTCCCCTCATTTAAGCAGCTGCACTTGTACCCAAGACCAGTGGTGCGCTCACCAGCTAGCACTTTTCTTTGCAGCTTGCCAGGATACATCTAAATCTGCCTATGACTTTTTCAATGATTGGCAGAAGATCCCGCACAATCCAGCAGCGATTCCTGGTGTGATGCGGGCCAGTGACTTATTAAAAACGACGATTGCGGCCGATGACGGACCGGATGCTTGGATAAAGAGGATCGAGCACGCAGCTCAAGAACGCCTGTCAGCTCGATCTGTTCAAAAAAACCCTTATATTGTTGAATATGAGGGCAGACATGTACATGAACATTTACTAAAGCAGCGTCCTGCAAAAAGAGAGTGGCAGCCGCTCTATGAATTATATGTAAGCTTTGGGCTGCTGTCTTTTATAACAGAACTATTCAGTGAAACGACGATCTCTAAGGAATTATTACATCGGGCTTGTTCGTCGTTTTTATTTTATATAGTGGAAGAAGCAGCAGATGCTGCAGAAGATATTGGGATGCACGCCCTGCCCTTTGAATTCGACCCGTACATTCATTATTTGCGACAAGAATCTTCTTCTCTATTAGCACGGAAGAATCACGTGTTTACGGCACAGCGCATTGATCTATACCGCCAGCTGTGGACGGCTCTTTTTAAGCGGGAAGCATGGCGGAAAGAAGAGCGGATGCGGCTGCAGGCACTTCTGGAGGAAAAGCAAGAATTAACGGTATCAATCGGCTACTTGCATCATCTTTATTTAGCGGATGAACTGGACAGTTTTACTGCTTTCGCTAAAAGTCTGCCGGATACAGGGGTCGATCTATATCTATTCTGGCTAATAGATGCTTTTAATACGAAGCAGTATGAAAAAGCGCGAATGCTGATCAGAATTGTGGATCAAAAGCTAGAAGGCTACCTGGAGCAGCTGGAGCAAGGCGGCAGTATGCAAAGCCGCCGGTTCGTCCATTGGTTTCTAACCTATATCGATGCGGATTGGCTAATGGAAAAAGAGCCGCTGCTTTACAAGAGCTTATTGGAACGGATGCTGCCGTATAGCTATTCAGAATTGAGCTTTTACTTTCTTCAGACAGAACAATATCGCGAGTGGGTAGAATTGCAATTGTGGATGGATAGCGAGCTGCCTGAGCTTGACCGTAATGGGCTTAAAGAAGCAGCGAAGCAGGCACCGCACGAAGTATTACCTCTTTACCATCATGGCATTCTACGTTTAATCGAGGAGCGCAATCGGGCAAGTTATAAAAAAGCTGTCCGTTATTTAAAACGGCTGCGGACACTTTATAAAAAATTAAAACGGACCGACCGTTGGGATATGTATATTCACAGCTTGTTGGAAACGAAAAAACGATTGCGGGCTTTCCAGGAAGAATGCAGAAAGGGTCAGTTAACGGATGCTTAAAACAAGAACAATCACGATTTATATAAAATGGCTAGAAGATAAGCATTTCTTTCTCTGGGCAGAAGCAGAAAACGGACGCCTTCTTCCTCCGGCTGAATGGGTGAAGCAGCTGTTTCTTAGTCATGAGGAGAGCTTTTATGGCTCCTTGCTTGAAACAACTTCTTACAAGGGCAAGGAGGGTATTCTTTTATCCGCCTGGCAGTGGGTAACGCTCTTTAAAAGTGAACAATTCAATCGCTTTATCCGTTGGGAATGGGATGAACTCGGAGACTTTAGCCTTGCGGCTGCGCCAGCTATCTATGAGGCCATTACAGATGGCGGTTTCGTCCCACACTTTAAAGAAAATGGCTTATCCTTTCAAGTCCCCGACTCTGTTTGGGAAGAGTTTGCACCTGAGTTTTGGGAAGAATCCGTCGTGGAAGTCAGTAATCGCGAGCTGGTCACTTCTCTGTTTCAAAGTTGTGCCGAACAGGCTTTCAACGAAGCAGGAGCAAGCTACGCAAAAGCGAATCAGCTTACTAGCGGGAAGTTAACACCAGAAGAATTAAATCGTTATTTTGATGCGGCCCGCTGGCGTGAATGGCTTGGGACAGATGATAGTACTGCTCCTTTTACTGCTGGTCTGCGGTTAATAGAACCAGCGGAAGATCATGAAGATTGGACACTTGAGACTGTGCTTATTAGCCGTAATAACACCGAAAAAGTGTATCCGCTAAACGGAAGAATTTCAAAAAATTGGCATCCCTACCTTCCTGAAGCGGAAGCAGAGCAGACGCGCTGGCTGCGTCTCTTTCCTTGGCTAGAAGAAGCTGGGTCGCTTCGTTCTCATTTATCGGAAGAACGGGCCTTTCTCTTTTTAACAGAAGCCAGTGAAAAATTAATTCAGCTTGGCGTCCCTATTCTCTTGCCTTCATGGTGGGAATCCATTCGAAATGCGTCTTTGTCGCTGTCTGCCAAAGTGTCTTCAACCACTTCGAGCCGGCCTTCATTCGTTGGTCTACAAGCGATTCTTGATTTTAACTGGCGTTTATCAATGAACGGGGCGGATTTGTCTGAAGAAGAGTTCCTGAACCTAGCGGCCAATAATCGCCGACTTGTAAAAATAAATGGAGAATGGATTCAATTAGATCCTGAAATGGTGCGTAAAATTCAAGGATTAATGAAGAAAGCAAAAAGAGAAGGACTTCGCTTACAGGACTTACTCGAGCAGGAGCTCGTCCCTCTAGAAGAGCAAACAGATGATTGGACGGATCCACGACTATTTGCTCACATACAGATTGAGCTAAACCGTTCATTCCGTAAAATGATTGCCCAGCTGAAGGATGTGTCCTCCCTTCCGGTTCTGCCAGCCCCCGCTGATTTACACGCTGAATTACGGCCATATCAGCAGTTTGGCATGAGCTGGCTCCTATTTTTACGCTCTTGCGGATTCGGTGCGGTCCTCGCCGATGACATGGGGCTCGGTAAAACGATTCAGCTAATTTCCTACTTGCTGCATGTAAAAAAGCAAGAACAGCCAACCACCCCTGCCCTGATTATTTGCCCAACTTCTGTTCTTGGAAACTGGCAAAAAGAGTTGGAACGGTTTGCTCCTGGATTGCGGGTCGCTCTTCATTATGGCAACAATCGAAGACAAGGAGACAGCTTTGAGCAGCTGGCTAATGAAACAGATGTTATTTTGACGACATACAATCTTTCCCATCTCGACTTTGACACATTGTCATCCATTGAATGGAATACAGTCGCACTAGATGAAGCGCAAAATATAAAGAATGCTCAAACGAAGCAATCACGGGCTGTACGCAAGCTGAAAGGCCGTCATCACATTGCATTAACAGGGACCCCGATGGAAAATCGCCTCGCTGAGCTATGGTCCATTTTTGATTTTACGAATCACGGGTATTTAAATAGCCTTGCGTACTTTCAGAAGCATTATATTGTACCGATTGAGAAAGACGGTTTAAAATCGAAAATCGAGCAGCTGCAAGCGAAAATTCGGCCGTTTTTACTAAGAAGGACGAAAAGTGACCCTGAAGTGGAATTAAATCTTCCTGAAAAGCTCGAGCAGAAAGAATACTGTCCTCTTACAACAGAACAGGCTGTCTTATACGAGCAGCTCGTTAATGAAACGATGGAGGAAGTGAGGAAATTAGAAGCCTTCGAGCGCCGCGGATTAATTTTACAAATGCTGAATAAAATTAAACAGCTGTGCAACCACCCTGCGCTTTATTTAAAAGAACAAGAGCCTGCACATATCGTGGAACGCTCTGAAAAAATGAACAAACTAATGGAGCTAATCGACAACATTATGGAACGCCAAGAAGCCTGTTTGATCTTCACCCAATACATTAATATGGGGGAAATGATCCAGCAGGAAATAGAGAAACGATTTGCCATTACGGTTCCTTTCTTAAGCGGCAGCACCTCTAAAGAGCAGCGGGATCGTTTCGTTGCCGACTTTCAAGAAGGACGCTTTCCTGTCTTTTTATTGTCATTAAAAGCAGGAGGCACAGGATTAAACTTAACTGCCGCCAATCATGTCATCCATTTTGACCGTTGGTGGAACCCCGCGGTTGAAAACCAAGCTACGGACCGGGCCTACCGTATCGGTCAAAACCGTTTCGTTCATGTCCATAAAATGATTACGACAGGCACGATTGAGGAAAAAATTGATGCGATGCTTGAGAAAAAACAAGCACTCAATGACGAGATCATTAGCAGTGACCAGTGGATTACAGAAATGGACGACAACGAGCTGGAAGAGCTTCTTATTTTAAAATAACCCACACGAAAGAGCCGGTTCAGAGGAGGAGCCGGCTCTTTTAGTGAGGAATTATTTCGGAGATCCATAAATCGCAGAGCCTGTATGGCTAAATAAGATAGGACGGTTGAGGTGTCATTTTATAAGTAAAGATGAATTATCGAGTAGCCGGTTGTGGAGCGGTCTGAAGAGATCGCTGTTCCATGGATTTTAGCTGTTCTTCAACAACGCGGAGTCTGGCGAGAGTTTTGCCGAGGCAGTAAGTTACTTCTTCTAACCTTTTTTCAAGTCGTTCGTTTGACATCATTTTCTTTTCCCTCTTCTTTCTTCTCTTCCCTTTACGGAATTGTTAAGATCGGCAATAGCTCAGAAGCAGTTGAGCGTTTCTTATCCATAAAGCGCACCGTATGAACGCTCACTTCCGTTACGTATACTTTTTTCCCGTCTGTGTTCTCATAGTTCCTCGTTTGAATCGTACCGAGTACACCGATGAGTGATCCTTTTTGACAATACTTCGCTGTATTCTCTGCCGACTTATTCCAAACGGTGCAGAAGATAAAATCGGTTTCTGCCACTCCTTCCTGATTGCGATATGGCCGATTGACAGCAACCGTCATATTTAAGAATGGCCGGCCATCTGCGGTGTATTTCACGACGGGATCTTTCGTTAATCTGCCGACGAGCGTCACTTGGTTAATCAATCATGTCCCTCCTTTCTGCAGGTATGCTCTTATCGTAGTCCAAAAGCAGACTAAAAGTAAAAGTCACATTTTCGAGCTATATCGCTGCATTATCTAAAAATCTAATGGTTCTCTACGAAAAAAGACAAATTCCTGTAGAGAACGTGAAAAATCGCCGCATTCAAGTTTGTAGGGTTCTTCATAGGAACATGCTATACTTTTCAGTAGAAGGAATTAAAAAGGAAGGGGACATGAGCTGCATGAAAACCTTTAAAATTGCTGGCTTTTATTTAGCCGAGCAAGACGAACCTCAGGAAATCGAGTTACTGGACGGGCTGATTATTAATAGAGAAGATGACAAACGCTCTTGGTTAATTGAACTGTTCGTTCATCCGAAGTATGAAGAGTTGTTTCAAGAACTCGAAAAACAGGAGGATGAACTGAAGGTTCAAGTATTAATTACTCATCCAAACAATGATCCCGCCCTTTTTTCTGCACGAGTGAGAGAGTTAAACACCCTCGAGGACGGCATTAGTGTTCTTCTCGAAGGAAGACTCCGGCAGATGCGCAATGAATACGCTAAGCAAGTCTTGTCCGATCTTGTTGGAAAAGGACTTAGTGGCGAAAATCTTCTAAATACGTTTAATACTCACCTCAAACAAAGAAAAAATGCTCCATCTGCTAAAGAAACATAAAAGCCATCCCGCCTCTTAAGGCGGGATGGCTTTATCGTTTGGCTTGGTCATTTAAAAAACTATGCAAAAAAAGGCAACCTCTATATAGCTGCCTTTAATGAACAACACTGGATTGAAGTTCATCCAACCCGGTATCCATTTTATTATGGAGTTTTTGAATTATATATTGAATGTCCTGTTTTCGATAGTCACGGACCGGTAATTCTTCTTCGTATACATGGTAATAAAGAAGTGCCGCAAGAGATAACTCAAATTCATTTGCAGGCATCATCTGCTCTTCTTTTTTTTTAACTGATCATGCAAAAGATCGATATAATACTTTGCCTCTGCCCTGCAAGAAAAGTCAAAATCAGTGCCCATTTCTTTTTGCAAAGCGTCTAGTTCTTTTAACTGGTCTGCTGTCGGTTCTTCTGAAAAGATTTTTTCAATGACTTCATTAATCTTTGCAGCCAGCTCTTCATGAAATTCAGGGCTTGCCTTCACTTCATTATCCACCTTGCTATACCAGGAGGAACTTGTATGAATGTAAGTTCTCCACTCATCCATAAAGTCTTCAAAGCGATAAGCCTTTTCTTCCCATGAGATTTTAGCCATATATTGTTCAAATGCTGTTTTAATCGAACGAGTGATACTTATTTTGATACCTTGAGATAAGCTGCTTAACATTTACAATAAGTACCTCCTAGAGAATCCTAATAAAACTTTGTAAAAATAGTAACATCTATTACTTTAACATACTTATACAGGAATTGACAAAGTTTTTTCAAACAAACAAAAGTAGCAGATTCTTGATATTTTTTAGGGAAAAGGATTTATTTTACTAAATTCCTATATGCTGATCGGCTTAAAATATTTAATCCCTCTATTTATTTTATCACAAAAAAAACAGAGAGAAACCCCTCTGTTTTATCTTCTATTATTTTAAAGCAAATGTAATTTCAGCTTCACAAGCGAGTTCGCCGTTTACAGTGGCAATCGCTTTGCCTTTTCCAACCGGCCCGCGTAAACGTGTCATTTCCACTTCAAGGCGAAGCTGGTCGCCAGGTACTACTTGGCGTTTAAAACGGCAGCTGTCAATGCCTCCGAAGAAAGCCAGCTTGCCGCGATTCTCTTCTTTCTTCAGCATCGCAACAGCTCCCACTTGAGCAAGCGCTTCTACAATTAAAACACCCGGCATAACAGGATACTCTGGAAAATGTCCATTAAAAAACTCCTCATTCGCCGTTACATTTTTGATGCCCACCGCTCTTTTCCCTTCTTCCACTTCTAAGATTCGATCAACAAGCAGAAAAGGATAACGGTGTGGGATAATTTCTTTAATTTGCTGGATATCTAACATTTTTCTCCTCCATCGCTATAATAAACTATTAGCTAGCACTTCCACTAAGTGTATCCATATTTCAGGCAGGAAAACCTCAAGCGGATTTCCACTCCCAATAATACTGTAGCCAACCATGGCTCCCACTATGGCAAAGAGTACGAGTAAAAGCAAGTTAACAATAAACCGGCCAAGGGGGGTTAGCCTCGTACGTTTCTTCTTTCTCTGCAAATTTTCCGTCACATTGTTTCGTCCCCTCTAGCGTACGCCGTTAATAAGCCCCATCATTTGGTCAGCCAGAGAGATTGAGCGAGACTGGAACTGGTAAGCACGCTGTACATTCGTTAAGTCAGCCATTTCTTTTGCAAAATCAACATTGGATTTCTCAAGTGCATTTTGCTGCATAGCAATGTCCCCGCGGTTAGCGTCCTGTAAAATTTCATTTTCCGGGACAGCCGGATTATCAGGCATTGTCAATAAGTTCGACCCTGTTTGAGTTAAAAACTGCGGCCGGTTGATTTCGACTACTCCAATATTCAACGTCTGTCCGCCAGCACGCAGCCTTCCACCATTTTCAAGCACAATATCACCGCTGTTTGGATTGAAGGTAATCGGTTGATTATTTTCTCCAAGCACTGGGTGGCCCTCTTCTGTTACGAGCATCACCTCATTGGCATTAACCGGAGTGACAGCAAAGGCTCCATCACGTGTATAGTGAACTTTGCCTTGTCCATTTTCCTGGACAAGCACTTTGAAAAATTGATTTTCTTTCGTGAAAGCGAAGTCTAGTTTTCGGCCAGTCTGTGCTATATTTCCTTGCACGCCCACTAATTGCGATTGGCTAATCTTCGCACCGTTTCCAATACGAATGCCATTCGGCGTTAAGCGGCCAGTCTCTTTATCTGTGCGCAGCATGTTTTTTGCATTCTGGTTGATTAGATCAGTGAAAGAGGCTTCCCGGCGCTTGTATCCATTTGTATCGAGATTCGCAATGTTATGGCTTAGTATATCCAGCTTCTGCTGCAGCTGGCCTAACGTATTAGCAGATGTGATCAATAGTTGATTCATTCAGTATCCTCTCCCGGGAAGATTAATTCACGCGGCCGATTTCATTAGCGGCTTTTTCCATACTGCGGTCATAAGCAGTTAACACTTTTTGGTTCGCTTCGAATGAACGATAGGCCGACATCATATCTGTCATCGTTCGAGAGGCGTCTATATTAGAGCCCTCTAAAAACCCCTGCTTCATCTGAAATTGCACGTCATTGCGGCCGGCAACATCAGGAAGCGTTCCATTTTCCAAACGAAGCAGACCATTTCCTTCTTTTATCAGCAGATTAGGGTTTTCAGCAAACGCTAAACCAATCTGGCCAGCAGGTCTTCCATCTTCTGTAATCTGACCATTTTCAGTAATGGCGATGTTATCTGAATTTAATTGAATTCGGTTTCCAGCCGAGTCGAGAACGTAATGACCGCTTGCTGTTGTTAGAAAGCCGGCGTTATCTAAGGTGAAATTCCCATTGCGTGTATAACGCTGAACGCCGTCTTGACCTTGTATTTTAAATAAAACGGTTCCTCTTTGTCCAGTATCTTCATTCACAGGTATATTGACATCTAAAAGCGCTACATCCGTCTTCAGTCCTGTTTCCCTCATATCTCCTTGAGAGAAATCAGGCTTCGTTTCCTGCATATAGACCCCTGTGTTTAGCGCGCCTACACGCCGCCCAAGCGGAATGTGTCCCTTATTTTGAACAGGCACAGAGGCTTTATCGATCCGCTGCAAAAGCATTTCCGGAAAGGCACGCAAGGAAGAGCGGTCCTCTTTATAGCCCGGCGTATTAGCATTAGACATATTATTAGAAAGCATTTCAGTACGCCGCTGCTGGGCAATCATTCCTGAAGCGGCTGTGTAAAATCCACGAAACATATATCCACCTCATTAAAAATAAGATCTTCTCTTGCTGTTAAGCTTCCAGAAATTGTGGATCGCTTTATACATGTTCATTTTCTGTTTTTTATTATATCACTCTTTTTCATCGGCCAAAAACTAGAAAAAGTTAATAAAAGAAAGCTAATTTCAACAAAAGTTTAAAAAAAACGAGATGAGCCCTTCATCTCGTTTATGCTAACTTTGCTTTTGATAATTTATCAATGTTGTCAAGCATAATACCTGTTCCTATTGCTACGCTGTCCATGGGATTTTCAGCAATGAATACAGGTACCTTTAATTCTTCAGCCAATAGCTGATCAATGCCGTGAAGCAAAGCGCCGCCTCCAGTTAAGATTACACCGCGATCAATGATATCAGCTGATAACTCAGGCGGTGTTTTCTCAAGTACATCTTTCGCTGCTTTCACGATAACGGCAATCGATTCTCTCAGTGCTCTTTCAATCTCTTCAGAGTTTACCGTTAACAGACGTGGAAGACCGGAAACCATGTCACGTCCGCGAATTTCCATTTCTTCGTTTCTGCTTCCTGGGTACACGCTGCCGATTGTAATCTTAATACCTTCCGCTGTGCGCTCCCCGATCAGCAATTTATATTCTTTCTTAATGTAATTCAAAATCTCATTATTAAAATTATCGCCGGCCATTTTAATAGAAGCAGCCGTAACGATTGAACCCATGGAAAGAACAGCAACATCTGTTGTTCCCCCGCCAATATCGACGACCATATTGCCGCTCGGCTCGAAAATATCCATGCCTGCGCCGATCGCTGCCACTTTTGGTTCTTCTTCTAAATACACTGTTTTTCCACCGCTTTTTTCTGCCGCTTCACGGATAGCTTTTTGCTCAACACTTGTAATGTTAGTCGGACAGCAAATCAAGATACGCGGCTTCGACAGCAAGCCTTTCAAATTCAGCTTGTTCATAAAATGCTTTAACATCGACTCTGTTACATCAAAGTCAGCGATCACTCCATCTTTTAGCGGGCGGATAGCCACGATGTTCCCCGGCGTTCTCCCAACCATACGATGAGCCTCTTCACCAACTGCCAGAACCTTATTTGTGTTTTTATCAATGGCTACAACAGATGGTTCATTTAATACAATTCCTTGACCTTTCACATGAATCAATACATTTGCCGTCCCCAAATCAATTCCAATGTCTTTTGAAATCATTAGAGCAGCCCCCCTTTTTTAGTATGTATTTTTATTTATTTCCATCTTTTTATATCTATTTACGTATGAAACAGGAAGAGTTCCCAATTTTTTATTTTAGCATATTTGACATAAAAAAGCCGGATTATTTGTAAACTTTCTTCCTGCTTTACACACAAAAAAATCCGCCCCCATGAGGCAGATTTCCTTTTTATT
Source organism: Pseudobacillus wudalianchiensis (assembly GCF_001685015.1). Taxonomy (GTDB): domain Bacteria; phylum Bacillota; class Bacilli; order Bacillales; family Domibacillaceae; genus Pseudobacillus; species Pseudobacillus wudalianchiensis. The sequence continues at coordinate 177,941 of NZ_MAYT01000012.1, read as the reverse complement.
TTTGAAATTAATCAGACTTCAGCCCCTGAACCGCTTGCCTTCTTTAAAGCATCTGAATATTTTTTCTTCGTCGCTTCCCCTCCACGCAGATGTCGAATAGACTTATGATAATCGAGGATTTCTTTTACCTGCTGGGCAAGATCTGGATTCACTTCCGGCAGCCGCTCCGTCAGATCTTTATGAACCGTACTTTTTGATACGCCAAATTCTTTTGCAATCACCCGCACGGTTTTCCTTGTCTCCACGATATACTTGCCAATCCTGATCGTCCTCTCTTTGATGTAATCGTGCACACCGCTCGCCTCCTTCATTGGATGTGAGACGTGTGAAATGAGACTCGCTTTCGCTTGAATGAAATAATATAAATCCGCATGCAACAGCGCCTGCACACGGAAAGAAAGCTCTCACTTTCTTTTCTTCCGCAACTAGACTGCTCTTGTTATCATCAGGTATTTGTTCGTCTAACGACTCCTCACCTCAAACCATCCCTTTTTCTTTATACAGGTTTTATTATTACTATATTGGCGAGGTGAGGAAAATATGTACAGGATTGGGAAATAAATAAACGGGAAATGTTTCTCAAATGCTAGTCGATTAGAAGGTGCTTTCCACTCAAAAGAAGTGCACAAAAAAGCAGCCCATGATGAGCTGCCAATACCTAGTTTATATACGATCAGGCTATTATGAGTTACTGTTATCCTCTTTATTTTCAATTGTGCTGCTATCTTGCTCTTCATCAGGTGAACTTTCTTCTGTTTGTTCAGTCGTCTCTTCTTTCGCTTTATCAGTGGACTCTTCTGTCACCTGATCTGTTGATTCCTCTGCTTGTACCGGCTTAATCGATTCTTCAATCGCTGCTACCGTTTTATCAAAGCATTCAAGCGGATTAATCGCTACGTTATCTTTACGTACTTCAAAGTGAAGATGAGTGCCTGCTTTTTCGTTGAAAAGACTTTTGCCGGCTTTAGCAATAACGTCTCCTTGAGAAACTTGGTCGCCTTCTGCTACTTTAATATCTTTAACTGATTGGTAGTTTGTTACAAAGCCATCCGCATGCTCAATGACAATGACGTTGCCAAGTAAAGCATCGTTCTCTTGGACCTTGACTACCTTGCCGCTTAAAGCGGCCGTCACATCAAACGGTTTGCCGTCTTTTGCTGCATAATCAATTCCTGTGTTTGGATGGTACGTATTATTATAGACTACGAGAGCTGCTTCTTGTTGTTTTTCAGAGGCCTTTTCATCGTAAAAGTTCGTTTTGATCACTGCTTTGTCTTCATCCTTCAAAGGCAGCGCCATTTGTTCTACGGATGAGTTAACTTCTTCTGCTGGCTGATCAAACAATCCTTTGTCTACTGCACTTTCTTTTGGACCTTTCACTTGCTCTTTCTCCGGGCCTGCTAGTTGGTACCAGATAATGCCTGAAATTAAAATAGCGGCACTCATTAAGTAAATAGCAGGGAACACCCAGCGATTTTTAAAGATTTTCTTCATTTTTTGAGAAGTATTTTTCTTTTCTCCCTCTCTCATGTTCATCACCTCAGCAATCAGTGTGAACACTTTCCAATGAATCTATACCTCCATTTGGAAAATTTTTCGTTTCTGGAAAAATCGTTATAAATATGCCACAAAACAAAAAATGAGTAGGTCGAAAATCATGTTAGAATGGGTTAAATCTTATTTTATTTAAGGTGGTGTATAGGATTGAAAAAATTGGCAAAGGGCTTGTCCACCATTGCACCGTTCCTCTATATGATCGCAGTATGGATTATGTCCAGTATGCCGGATAATGTGATTATTGAACTTCCTCAAAGCGAAGCAGACCGCTTTTTTAAAGAATCTTTACATTTAATTGAATTTGCCATTTTATATAGTTTGATTGTAAATGCTTTTCTAGCCCATGGCCGCTTTACAAATGCTGTCCATGTGGCTGCCGCCCTAATTGCCTGTTTTTACGGATTAATTGATGAGATTCACCAGGCATTTGTTCCATTTCGTTCCGCTACCGTCATTGATGCGGTTAAAGATATAACAGGGGTACTCGTTTGCTTTCTTATTGTTCAATTTACCTATTTTCAGCGGCCGAACAGTTTGATCAGCCGCCTCATGAATAAATTCACCCACTGGACAAGCTCTTAACTCCTTGCAGCAAACGGCAAGGAGTTATTTTTTGGCTGTCACCCTGCCTTTCAAAAAGTGTTCAGCTTCCTCTATTTTCGTCTGCTGATAATAATGAGCGATGATTTGTTGATGCGTCTTTCCTTCCTTAGCCATGCCGTTAGCTCCGTATTGGCTCATTCCAACCCCGTGGCCGTAGCCTTTTGTCGTAATAATGACGTTGCCGGATTTGAGTACCCAGTTGAAATCAGACGAGGCGAGACCTAGTTTTTCCCGTACTTCCCTTCCCGAAAACTCTTTTCCGCCAATTTTTACGGAAGCAATGCGCTTGCCTGCTGTTCGTGCTGTAATGGTGCCCGCTTCTGCCTTCCCTTTCACAGATATCCCAAGCTTTCTCTCAAACTCAGTGAGGGGCATAATTTTTTTAGAACTATATTTAGGAGAAGACTCATCCCAAGGGCTTGTCACACTCTTTAAATAAGGAAGCGCCTCGTTCCAATACTCCTCTGAATTCTCTGTGTATCCATTGCTCGTTGAGAAAAAGGAAGCGGTGATCGGGGTGCCGTCATATGTGATGATTTGCCCAGCTGTTTCCTGTACGGCTTCATCAATTTTTTGCGATTTCCATTTAAAATCGCTGCCCCAAATTTTCTTCAATTCTTCCTTTGTTTTAAAAACTTGGTGGTTGACCGTGTCAGTAACGTTAGCTTGGCCATTTACTTTACTGCCGCTGATCAATTGCTTCACAATGAATGTTCTGGCTGTTAAAGCTTGAGCTTTTAATGCTTCCTTTTCAAATTCAGCCGGCATTTCCGCCGCTACGACCCCAGCTACATACTCTTCAAGCGGAAACGTTTCTGTCTGCTTCGTCGCAGAGCGGAAAACAGCTACTTCTACAGCAGGCTCCTGCACAGCAGAATCAGGTACGTTTTTTTGGGTCTTTAATGTCCCTTCCTCTTCTTCTGATGAAAATAAGCTAACGAGCAGTGAAGGAATAATAATGGCAACTGCGATGAGTCCAGCAAGTAGAGCAGAAATAGTATGTCGTTTTTTCATCCAAAAGAGGCCTCCATTTAATAGATTGAGCCTAAAATTACTGCCCACATTTAACAATATGGCCCACTTTATAAGGATATGACTTTTTTTAAAATAGCCGCATTTTAAGCTGGCTGACTTGTTGACGATATTGGATGGCTATGCACGTTTATAGCCCCTTGTTCATCGTCCCAGTGGATTTCTTCACGCTCACGCCCCGTTGTTTATCATTCTAACGCTTTTCTTTACGTTAACAATAAAAAAGCTGTTCCGCTTCGTAGCAGAACAGCTTTTTTATATTAAGCATTAATATCTGTAATCATTTTTTCGGAAGAAGCTTCTGATACTTCGGCTTCCTCTTTCACACGGATAATATCTGCGCCAAGGGACGCTAGTTTTCCATGAAAGTTCACGTAGCCGCGATCAAGGTGCTTTAATTCTGTTACACGTGTATAGCCCTCTCCGACTAAACCAGCAAGGATTAAAGCAGCCGCTGCACGTAAGTCGGTTGCTGCTACTTCAGCGCCTTGAATATCGGCCGGTCCGTTCATGATCACAGAGCGGCCTTCAATTTTAATGTTGACGTTCATACGGCGGAACTCTTCAACATGCATGAAACGATTTTCAAATACAGTTTCCGTAATCATGCTTGTGCCTTCTGCTTTTAACAAAAGAGCCATCATTTGTGACTGCATATCTGTTGGGAATCCAGGATGAGGCATTGTTTTAATGTCAACAGCCTTTAGCTTTTCTGGTCCAACAACACGTACGCCATTATCTTCTTCTGTGATTTGTACGCCCATTTCCTTCAACTTGGCAATCAGAGAAGACATATGCTCAGGAACTGCTCCTTGAACGAATACGTCACCGCCCGTAATAGCCGCAGCTACCATAAAGGTACCCGCTTCGATGCGGTCGGGGATAATCGTATGATCCGCTCCGTGAAGCTCTTCTACTCCTTCGATCCGAATAGTTTCCGTACCAGCTCCAACTACTTTGCCGCCCATTGCGTTAATTAAATTAGCAAGATCAACGATTTCCGGTTCTTTTGCCGAATTTTCGAGTACCGTCGTACCCTCAGCTAAAGCAGCGGCCATCATAATATTTTCAGTCGCGCCTACACTTGGGAAATCAAGGTAAATTTTAGCTCCCTTTAAGCGCTTTGTTACTTCTGCTTCAATAAAACCATTTTCTACCCGTACAACAGCACCCATTGCTTCGAATCCTTTTAAGTGCTGGTCGATTGGGCGTGAACCGATTGCACATCCTCCTGGCAGTGCTACTCTTGCTTTTCCTGTACGTGCAAGCAATGAACCCATAACAAGAACAGACGCCCGCATTTTACGTACATACTCAAATGGCGCCTCAACGAACAACTCTTCGGATGCGTCGACAGTTACTGTATTATTTTCAAACTTCACTTGGCAGTTCAAATGGCGAAGTACTTCATTTATTGTATATACATCAGAGAGCGTCGGTACATCCCGAATTACACTCTTTCCTTTACTAGCTAATAATGTAGCGGCGATGACTGGCAGAACTGAATTTTTCGCGCCTTCTACTTTTACAGTTCCGCTTAGTTTATGACCGCCGCGGACGATAATTTTTTCCAAACTTTTCCCCTCCGCGTCCAATTTATATATTAATATTCAATCGTAATGAGAGGCGTGCCTATAACAAAATTTGTCTCTGGGCCTCTCTGTTTTTTTCTTAGTCCAACTTGTACATTCATTTCATCCTCCAAAAGCGGAAGATGGCTCCTAAAACGCTCCGAATAAATAGATAAGGAATAGAAATTTTTTTCAGAAATCGCTTCTTTTTTTTCAGCTTTCCAGCTTGATAGTAATTTATGAAGTTGATTTGACAAAACTTCTTCAAGTTTATCATCAAACTTCCCTTTAATACAAGTAAAAACCTGTGGCTTTCTATGGAAAATTCGTGAATATGTAGATTGAAACTCTTTCGCTAGGAAGTTCCGAATTTCCTCTTCATCCGTTGCCGTCACAGAGTAAAGCACATAGGCAACACCGCCGGCTGTGTCAGAAGAAACAATTTGTATCCTCTGGTGAACCGTTCCTTGTACGTATTCAAGAGTATATCCCTTGTCATTCACCGTACTAGAAGATGTAACCTGCCATTCAGTTAAAACCGACTGGAGTCTATGCATTGCCTCGTTCGGCTCTTCTTCTAAGCGTTCGCGAGTATGTAAGGTCCATTCCTCGATTGATCCCCCCACACTTTTCACACTATCCGTTAAAAGCAGCAATGAACCACTTTCACCACCTGCACTTGTGTTATTCCCCATCAATAATACAATGAAACAGCCTAACAGCATATAATATCTATTTTTTAATAGATTCATTGATATCATCCTCTCCCTTATCACCAGTGTGACCCGGCTGGGGAAAGATAAACAGGGAAAAATACGACAAATTGCATGCTTTGTCGACAGTGTAAACTTGTTCAAATATTCACTTGTGTTTATACAAAAGCCTTAGTAGGAAAATATAAATCTCCCTAAAGAAATAATATACAAAATAGAAAAAAATACAAGCATGTAAGAAGAACTATTTTAAAATTTTATTGGAATAAAAGCGGCAATTGGCGGGACCACATGAAGTAATCAAGGAAGAAATTGCTGACCGCTGAACCGATCGCAATCGATAACAGTATGAATAACAGGCGTGCTTGGACTATACGGTTAGCTTTTAACAATTGATCTAAACGAATAGCCTGCAGCGCCCAAAAAGATAAACCGATAAAGACAAGATGTGACAAAATACTGAACAATGCATCTTGTCCAAAATTTGCCATCATGAATATCCCTCCTCTGTTTACGAAAATGATAGAATCTATGCATGAATCACTGAGTGAAAAAACCTCCCGTTTCCGGAAGGTTCTCTCTTTTATACTCTGCCTTCATAAACGTTAATACGGTTAACTGCCCGTTTCAATGCTAATTCAGCACGTTTAAAATCCACATTATCTTGTTTATTGCTCAGACGGCTTTCCGCTCTTGATTTCGCTTCTTTCGCCCGGGCAATATCAATGTTTTCCGCTGTTTCAGCCGCTTGTGCTAATATCGTCACCTGATCTGGACGGACCTCTAAAAATCCGCCGCTGACCGCGACCAAATCAGGTTTTCCAGCGCCTTTGTTTAAGCGAACAGCGCCAACTTGTAAAGGAGCGACCATCGGAATGTGTCCTGGTAAAATGCCAAGCTCACCGCTTTGGGCTTTGGCACTCACCATTTCAACATCCGATTCGTACGCTGGGCCATCAGGAGTGACGATACTGACTTTAAATGTCTTCATTGTTTAACCCCCTGGTCCCTTATTATACCTCTACGCCCATTTCTTTCGCTTTAGCAACAACTTCTTCGATACCGCCAACAAGACGGAAAGCATCTTCAGGAAGGTTATCGTATTTACCTTCAAGAATTTCTTTGAATCCACGAACTGTTTCTTGAACTGGTACGTAAGAACCTGGCTGACCAGTAAATTGCTCGGCTACGTGGAAGTTTTGAGATAAGAAGAATTGGACACGACGCGCACGTGCTACAACCAATTTATCTTCTTCTGAAAGCTCGTCCATACCAAGGATCGCAATGATATCTTGAAGCTCTCTATAACGTTGCAGTGTTTGCTGCACTTGACGTGCTACCTCATAGTGTTCTTCTCCAACGATTTCAGGAGAAAGGGCACGAGATGTAGAAGCTAGTGGATCCACCGCTGGGTAAATACCCATTTCTGAAAGTTTACGCTCAAGGTTTGTCGTTGCATCTAAGTGAGCAAATGTTGTAGCAGGAGCCGGGTCAGTATAGTCATCGGCTGGTACGTAAATCGCTTGGATAGATGTAACAGAACCTACGCTTGTAGATGTAATACGTTCTTGTAATTGACCCATTTCTGTTGCAAGTGTCGGTTGGTAACCAACCGCAGAAGGCATACGGCCTAATAGGGCAGAAACCTCAGAACCTGCTTGTGTGAAACGGAAAATGTTATCGATGAAGAAAAGAACGTCCTGTCCTTGTTCATCACGGAAATATTCAGCCATTGTCAAACCTGTCAAAGCAACACGCATACGTGCACCAGGCGGTTCATTCATTTGTCCGAAAACCATGGCTGTTTTGCTGATAACGCCAGAATCGCTCATCTCATGGTAAAGGTCGTTTCCTTCACGAGTACGCTCTCCAACACCAGCGAATACAGAGATACCGCCATGCTCTTGAGCGATGTTGTTAATCAATTCCTGAATAAGAACGGTTTTACCTACACCGGCACCACCGAAGAGACCGATCTTACCACCTTTAATGTATGGAGCAAGTAAGTCTACTACCTTAATACCTGTTTCAAGAATTTGAACCTCTGTAGAAAGTTGTTCGAAGCTAGGCGCCGCACGGTGAATCGCATTGCGCTGTGCTTCAGCAGGAATTTCTTCATTTAAGTCAATTGTTTCACCAAGTACGTTGAATACACGACCAAGCGTGATGTCTCCTACTGGTACGGAGATCGGCTGACCCATATCTATTACTTCTGTGTTACGCTGTAAACCGTCTGTTGAATCCATAGCAATTGTACGTACTGTATCATCGCCTAAATGGATAGCTACCTCTAAAGTCAACTCAAAGGCGTCTTTATCAGCTTGTGCACCAATTTGCACTTTTAACGCGTTATAGATCTCAGGAAGATGGCCGCTTTCAAACTTAACGTCAACGACCGGACCCATAACTTGAAGAACGCGTCCTTTGTTCATCTCTTTCCCTCCTGTCGTAATCGTTCAATCTATCATGTTGTTCTATCATTATATTTAAGGCTGTCTAGCTGCAGCGGCCAGCCCGTACGGCGGTTTCGGTCTCTCCGTCGGAGTCAAAGAACGACTCCTTGTCGAGCCCTCCAACCTCCTATCGGGCTAATCGGGCCACTTCTGCTTTTCTTTGTCTAGCTGCAGGCGCTAGCACGTACGCTGATTTCGCTCTCTCTGTCGAAGTCTGAAAAACGACTTCTCGTCGAGAGCTCCAATCCGCTATCGTGCTGACAAGCGCCTTTCGCTTTTCTTGCCTAGCTGCAGGCGCTAGTGCGTACGGTGGTTTCAAGATTTCTGCAGGAGTCAAAGAACGACTCCAACAGAAATCTCTCCAACCCCCTATCGCACTGAACGAGCGCCTTCCGCTTTTCTAGACTACTCTAACGCTGCTACTCCGCCGACGATCTCTGTGATTTCTTGTGTGATCGCCGCCTGACGTGCGCGGTTGTATTGTAGTGTTAATGTATCAATTAATTCTTTTGCGTTGTCGGTTGCAGTTTTCATTGCTGACATACGTGCAGCATGCTCACTGGCTTTACCGTCAAGAAGTGCTCCGTAGATTAAGCTTTCCGCATATTGTGGAAGAAGAACTTCCATAATATCTTCTGCTGCCGGTTCAAACTCATAAGCCGTAAGCTTTTGAGAAGAAGAAGTGGCAATATCAGTTAAAGGTAACACTTTCTTTTCTGTAACATCTTGCTGAATCGCACTGACAAAGTGGTTATAGTACATATAAAGCTCATCGTACATTCCTTCCGAGAAGAAGCTAACCGCTTTGTTCGCGATATCTTTGATGTCAGAGAAAGAAGGCTGATCTGGTAAACCAACGATATCTAGGGCAACATTCATTCCTCTATGAAGGAAATAATCGCGTCCCATACGTCCAACTGCAATAATAACGTATTCATCTTTAGATGAATGGCGTTCTTTAATTTTGTTGCTGACAAGGCGAAGAATACTGCTGTTATAAGCTCCCGCCAAACCGCGGTCTGAGGTAATAACCAAATACCCGGTTTTTTTAACGGGGCGGGAGACTAGCATCGGATGTGTTACATCTTTGCTGCCAAGAGCAATGGATGCGACCACTTCCTGAATTTTTTCCATGTAAGGAACAAATGCTTTGGCATTTGTTTCGGCACGGTTCAATTTAGAAGCGGAAACCATTTCCATCGCTTTTGTGATCTGGCTCGTCTTTTTAGTAGAAGTAATCCGAGTCTTTATGTCGCGTAACGATGCCACTGGTTCTCACCACCCTTTTTATGTTAGAAATTTACCTAGAAAGAGGGAAGGATCAGTCTGACCCACTCCCGCTTTTTACTATCTGGATAATTATTCAGATTTCGCAAACGTCTTTTTGAACTCGTTGATAGCTGCTTTCATTTCATCATCAGAAGCAAGTTCTTTCGTTGTGCGAATATGTTCTAACACGTTTGTATGGTTGTGATCTAACCAGCTTAACAGTTCATCTTCAAAACGACGGATATCTCCTACTGGAATATCGTCTAAAAGACCGCGTGTTAATGCATAAAGAATAACAACTTGCTTTTCAACTTTAAGCGGTTTGTTTAAGTCCTGCTTTAACACTTCAACTGTACGTGCTCCACGATTTAATTTCGCTTGAGTTGCTTTATCAAGATCAGAACCAAATTGCGCAAACGCTTCAAGTTCACGATAAGCCGCTAAGTCTAGACGAAGTGTACCCGCTACTTTTTTCATCGCTTTAATTTGAGCAGATCCACCAACACGGGATACAGAAAGACCAGCGTTAATCGCAGGACGTACACCTGAGAAGAACAAGTCAGACTGCAAGAAGATCTGTCCATCAGTGATAGAGATAACGTTCGTTGGAATATAAGCAGAGATATCGCCTGCCTGTGTTTCAACGAATGGAAGAGCCGTAATAGAACCTGCTCCTAATTCATCGTTCAATTTAGCTGCACGCTCGAGTAAACGGGAATGCAAGTAGAAAACGTCACCAGGGTAAGCTTCACGGCCTGGAGGACGACGTAATAATAAGGAAAGTTCACGGTAAGCTGCCGCTTGTTTAGAAAGATCATCATATACGATCAACACATGTTTACCGCTGAACATAAACTCTTCTGCCATTGTTACCCCAGCATATGGAGCAAGGAAAAGCATTGGTGCTGGTGAAGCTGCAGAAGCCGTTACGACGATTGTATAATCAAGCGCCCCATGCTTACGAAGCGTTTCTACTGTTCCACGAACTGTTGATTCTTTCTGACCGATCGCAACATAAATACAAATCATGTCTTGATCTCTTTGGTTAAGAATTGTATCGATCGCTACAGTTGTTTTACCAGTTTGGCGGTCACCGATAATCAATTCCCGTTGACCACGGCCGATTGGTACAAGCGCGTCAATCGCTTTAATACCTGTTTGTAGTGGTTCATGAACAGATTTACGATCCATAACGCCAGTTGCTTTGCTTTCAATCGGACGAGTTTTTGTTGTATTGATTGGGCCTAGACCATCCACAGGCTGTCCAAGAGAGTTAACAACACGGCCGATTAGTTCTTCTCCAACAGGTACTTCCATGATGCGGCCTGTACGGCGTACTTCATCACCTTCACGAATCTCTGTATAAGGACCAAGAATAATGATACCTACGTTGTTTTCTTCTAAGTTTTGTGCCATACCCATGACACCGTTTGAGAACTCAAGTAGTTCTCCAGCCATGACATTGTCGAGGCCATGAGCACGAGCGATACCGTCACCAACTTGGATAACTGTACCAACATCGTTAACTGTAATATCTGACTGGAAGTTCTCAATCTGCTTTTTAATCAGCGCACTGATTTCTTCAGCTTTGATGCTCATGAATTTCACCCCTCATATAATTGTAGTAGTTGTATTCGAGCGGAACGCATAAAGAAGATGTTCCCGCTTTTCTTTCATTCTTATTTTGCTATTAATTGCTTTTCTAATCGATCTAGTTTGCCGCGTAGGCTGCCATCGAAAATACGATTGCCGATGCGTACTTTTAAGCCGCCGAGCAATGCTGGATTTACAATGTTTGTAATCTTCAATGCTTGCTTGCCGACTTTCTTGGCAAATGTAGTCGAGATCTGCTTCATTTCTGCATCTGTTAAAGAACGAGTAGATTCAACTGTTGCTTCAGCAAGGCCCTGTTCTTCATTGGCCAAGCTTACGTAAGCATCAACTACCGCAACAATCTCTTCCTCGCGGTGACGTTCTATCAAAAGCATTAAAATGTTAATTACATAACTTGAAGCATTTGAGAAAGCAGTCTTAACTAGCCCTTGCTTTTCTTCAATTGTTAACTTTGGAGACTTAAGTAAAGGAAGTAATCCTTTCGTTTCCTGAAAAACGGCCTTTACTACTTGCAGCTCTTCCTCAATTTGTTGAAGCTGTTGATGTTCTTTGGCAATGTCGAAGAGAGCCAGCGCATAGCGTTTTGCCACTACGGAATCACTCATCACTCTTCCCCTGCCTCTTGGATATACTCATTAATTAGTTTTTCTTGATCTGCCGCGCTTAAATCTTTCTCAATCACTTTAGAAGCAATTAATACAGATAAAGAGGCCACTTGCTCACGTAGAGCGGACATTGCCTGTTCTGTCTGCTGTTCGATTTCCATCTTAGCAGATTCTTTCAAGCGCTCAGCTTCTGCACGAGCGGCGGCAATGATTTCTTCTTTTTGACTGATGCCTACTTTCTTAGCATTCTCAATAATTTCTTGAGCTTGCTGGCGAGAGGCTTTTAACTCTGCACGAGTTTCTTCTAATAATTTGCTCGCTTCGACACGGCTTTTTTCTGCTGCATCGATTTCTGATGAGATATGCTCTTCACGTTGCTGCATGATGCCCATTAAAGGACCCCAAGCAAACTTCTTAATCAACGCTAGTAGAATAATAAACATTATTAATTGGAACAAAATATCTCCGCCGTTAAAGCCGGCTGATGATCCAAGTACGAATGCGTTTGCTAACACGCCCACTTCACTCCTTTCAAGAGTTTCCCCCTCCCCTTCTTCGGGAAGAGCCTGTATAAAAAGAATGGAACTGCTTGTTATACTTCGAACATAAAGCAATGGCGAAGGTTCGCTTGGAATGATCTTCGCCATTGGAACAAAAATCCCTTAATATTTTACTCTTGTCCAGCTGCGCCTCCTTGGGGCTCGAGGTCATAAGCCGATCTGGCTGTGCGGCTGAAAAGCGCCGCTTCGCCAGCCCGTCTTATGCTTGTCGCTCCAAAGCAGTCGGCTTCGCTTTTCTACAATTATTGACCTTGAACCATGAACGCGATAACTACAGCGATGATAGGAATCGCCTCTACTAACGCTACCCCGATAAACATTGTTGTTTGAAGCATACCGCGAGCTTCTGGTTGACGAGCGATACCTTCAACTGTTCTAGATACGATAAGACCGTTACCGATACCTGCACCAAGTGCGGCTAAACCGATTGCGATTGCTGCTGCTAAAAGACCCATTTTAAAATTTCCTCCTTTAAATGTATAAATAATGTATTTGTTTAAAAATAGGTTTGTTCATTAAATGAACTGGGTATATTTTAATGGTCGCTGCTCACTTTGTGAGCAATATAAACCATTGTTAACATAGTGAAGATAAATGCTTGGATTCCACCGACAAAGACGGAAAATCCTTGCCATGCTAATGTCGGAATTACTGCGGCTAAATGTCCGCCAACCCCTGTAGCTAAGCTTCCGGCTAGCAATCCTAGAAGGATCTCACCGGCAAAGATGTTACCATAGAGCCGCAGACCAAGAGTTAACGTATTAGCAAACTCTTCTACAATTTTCAATGGGAACAAGAAACCCATTGGACGGAAATAATCTCTTCCGTACTCCGCAAAGCCCTTCATTTTAATTCCATAGTAGTGTGACAGACCAACAACCATAACTGCTAACGTTAGAGTAATCACCGGGTCTGCTGTTGGAGATTTCCACCAGAGCACACCATCTTTTACCACTGAAAATGGAAGACCAAGAAAGTTGGAAACTGCAATGTACATAAGCAGCGTAATTCCAAGAACATGGAATCTTCCTCCTGTTTTCCAGTCCATGTTACTCTTGACGATCCCCTTCACAAAGTCCATGATCCACTCAAAAAAGTTTTGCAGTCCGGTAGGTCTCATTGCTAGTTTTCTTGTTGAAATGACTGCAATTAAGAAAACGATTGCACTAGCAACAGTGATCATTAATACGTTGGCTAAGTTGAAAGTTAATGTAAAACCGTCAAATACTTCCCAATGATATAATGGATTTTCGTGATGCAACTGTTTTCACCTCTCTTCCCCGGTTTTTCTGTTTATTAAAAAGTGAATAAAAAAATCTATCATAATGACAATATAAGATGCCATTAATCCCAAAACTGTACTGATAATGTTGAAATGGTCCGGATAACGAAGGGCAATGATAGCCGCAACCCCAGCGGATGCCATTCTCGACATCGTGCCTAGCGATTGAACTTTATTGCCGCGCTCTAGTGCGGTGTTGAAACGGTGCATCCGCTTCAACATTAACCAGTGGTTGAACAGGCTAAATGCTGTCCCAAGAATGAGGCCGCCGAAAATTGCCTTATAAGGCGTAATTCCCCAGCAGAAAACAAAGATGGCGAGCAAATATAATATGTACTTTCGATGTCTGGAAAGTGAGTGCTGGAGTTCCCCCATAATTGATTAATCCTCCGAATTGAAATGGTTAACCGTCTTAAGCATAGAAAAAATGCCCGCAGTCAATCCTAAGAGCAGTCCGATGATTAAAAAAAGTGGTTCAGTTTTCCATTTTTCGTCAAGCCAACGCCCGGCGAAAATTCCGATAAGGATCGACCCTGTCAGCTGTGCTAAGACCGCACTGTACAGACTCATCGCCTTATATGCATTTTTACGGCCTTTCATGTAAAAACACTCCTGCCACCGTGGGTTCTACCTAAAAAAAAAGCGTTCACGCTCAGTTCATAGTATTTGCTCTTTTCCCTTTGTAAGCATACAATAGGGGTATTTTAATGTCAACGCATACTAAGAAAAACCTCAAAAATTGTAACTTATATTTCACAAATTGATCAAAATTTAAATCTTTCCATAAGTTTTACTTATTGTTAGTGATAAGTAAAAGATAATTGAAAAATTATTATCTTTCAGAAGCCGAAAATTAGTTCGCTAAAAACAAGAAATATTCTTTTTTTGATTCTCTAACAGGCATTATCAGTCTTTTTTAAGCTAGCTTTCTATCTATTCAGCTTATTCTCTATAAATAACTAGATTGTATCTTTATGAAAAACGGTTTGCCTACATTTCGAAAGTGTTATTCATTATTCCGAACATTTTGTTCATAGTTATATCCATTCGTTCACTCATCTTGTCGGCTTGTTTTTCTCCCCCTCCCCTCTCTTCCATGCTTCCTGATAAAAAAGAGCCATCCATAGGGAGGCTCTTTTTATAAGTTAAAATCGGTCCGGCTTTTGATTCGTTGCTTGGAAATAATAGCGGATTGCTTCGCAAATGCGGCGGGAGGCTTCTCCGTCACCGTATGGGTTGGATGCTTTCGCCATTTTTTCATATTCTTCTTTGTCATTTAGCAATTCTGTTGCCAGCTGATAAATCGTCTCTTCATCGACACCAGCAAGTTTTAATGTGCCAGCTTGGATTCCTTCCGGGCGTTCTGTCGTATCACGAAGAACGAGAACCGGCACACCGAGAGAAGGGGCTTCTTCCTGCACACCGCCAGAATCAGTCAAAATTAAGTGCGCTCTCGCTGCAAAGTTATGAAAATCGATCACATCAAGCGGTTCAATTAGATGAATACGCGGATCATTACCGAGTATTTCGCCGGCAATCTCACGGACAACTGGATTCATATGCATTGGATAGACAACCTGAATATCGCTATTCTCTTCAACAAGGCGTTTTATAGCCCGGAACATATTGCGCATCGGTTCGCCCAAATTCTCACGACGATGGGCCGTCATTAGAACAAGCCGGTCGTTGCCAAGCTGATCAAGCACTTCATGGCTGTAGCTGTCTTTCACTGTTGTCTTTAGAGCATCAATCGCCGTGTTACCTGTTACGAAAATCGTTTCAGCTTTTTTCCCTTCATTAAGTAAGTTCTCTTCCGCTTGATCTGTAGGTGAGAAATGAAGATCAGCGATTACTCCTGTTAATTGACGGTTCATCTCTTCAGGGAACGGAGAATATTTATTCCACGTACGCAGCCCTGCTTCTACATGACCTACTGCAATTTGATTATAAAAAGCAGCCAAGCTTGCAACAAACGTAGTAGTCGTGTCGCCGTGGACAAGCACGATATCCGGCTTGACTTCCTTCATAACCCGGTCGAGCCCTTCTAATCCCCGTGTCGTTACGTCAATGAGCGTCTGACGATCTTTCATGATATTTAAATCAAAATCAGGAGTAACCTTGAAGATTTCGAGCACCTGATCGAGCATTTGCCGATGCTGTGCCGTAACGGTTACAATCGACTCAAATTGATCAGGATGTTTCTGCAATTCCAGAACGAGCGGAGCCATTTTAATCGCTTCAGGGCGCGTTCCAAAAATGGTCATTACTTTAATCGGGCGGTTCATCTTATTTGCACCTACTTCTAATTATTTTGTTCCAAACAGGCGGTCGCCTGCATCTCCCAATCCTGGTACAATGTAGCCTTTTTCATTTAGCTTTTCATCTAAAGCAGCAATATAAATATCAACGTCTGGGTGGATTTCTTGCATAGCCTCTACCCCTTCAGGCGCAGCTACTAGACACATAAACTTAATATTCTTTGCTCCACGCTTTTTCAAGGAACGAATCGCTTCTACCGCTGATCCCCCTGTAGCAAGCATTGGATCTACCACGATGAAGTCACGCTCTTCCACATCTGATGGAAGTTTTACATAATATTCAACCGGCTTTAACGTTGCCGGATCGCGGTACAACCCTACATGGCCTACTTTAGCAGCCGGAATTAATTTCAAAATACCGTCTACCATGCCAATACCTGCACGCAAAATCGGAACAATTCCAAGCTTTTTACCAGCAAGAATTTTCGCATTCGCTTCACATACTGGTGTTTGGATTTGCACTTCTTTAAGCGGCATATCACGAGTAATTTCAAAAGCCATCAATGTAGCTACTTCATCTACTAATTCACGGAATTCTTTTGTTCCTGTTTCTTTGTCGCGAATAATGGTCAACTTATGCTGGATTAATGGGTGATCAAATACGTACACTTTTCCCAAAATTATCGCTCCCTTGTGTTAATTATATCAATTATGCCATACAAGCCCCCGACGGCAAAAAAATAAGCCGCATGTGCAGCCATTCTTCAACTTCTTTCAGCAAGCTTCTTTCTAATTTTACATAAAAAACAACAGAAGAACAAATGGGAAAAATAGAAAAAGCTCGGGAATGAAGGATTTCTTTCCCGAGCGGGCTATTTAGCTATATAAAGGATATTTTGCTGTTAAGTCAGCTACACGCTGGCTTAATTCCTGCAATTTTGCTTCGTCTTCGTGGTTTTTCAATGCAGCTCCAATGATCGCTGCTACTTCATCCATCGCTTCCAAATCAAAGCCGCGAGAAGTAACGGCCGCTGTACCGATACGGATACCGCTCGTTACAAATGGGCTTTCTGGATCAAATGGAATCGTATTTTTATTTACTGTAATACCGATATCATCTAATACTTTTTCTGCTACTTTTCCTGTTAAACCAAGAGTTTGCAGGTCAATAAGCAACAGATGGTTGTCAGTGCCGCCAGATACAAGGTTAATGCCCTCTTTTGCTAAACCTTCACCGAGACGTTTCGCATTGTCAATTACTTGCTGTGCATACGTCTTGAAGCTCTCATCTAATGCTTCACCAAAAGCAACTGCTTTCGCTGCAATAACGTGCATTAATGGACCACCTTGGATACCAGGGAAAATAGACTTGTCGATTTTCTTCGCGAATTCTTCTTTACAGATGATCATGCCGCCGCGTGGGCCACGCAATGTTTTGTGTGTTGTTGTTGTAACAAAATCAGCGTAAGGAACTGGACTTTGGTGAAGGCCTGCTGCTACAAGACCAGCAATGTGAGCCATATCAACCATTAAATAAGCGCCGACTTCATCCGCAATTTCACGGAATTTAGCAAAGTCAATTGCACGTGGATAAGCGCTCGCGCCTGCCACGATTAATTTCGGTTTATGTTCGACCGCTTTTTGACGAACATCAGCATAATCGATTTGTTGATTTTCTTTGCTCACGCCATATTCAATGAAATTATATTGCACGCCACTGAAGTTAACTGGGCTGCCGTGTGTTAAGTGACCGCCATGAGATAAATTCATTCCAAGAACGGTGTCACCCTGTTCCAAGATCG
Organism: Pseudobacillus wudalianchiensis; assembly: GCF_001685015.1. Classification (GTDB taxonomy): domain Bacteria; phylum Bacillota; class Bacilli; order Bacillales; family Domibacillaceae; genus Pseudobacillus; species Pseudobacillus wudalianchiensis. The sequence continues at coordinate 160,622 of NZ_MAYT01000012.1, read as the reverse complement.
TAAAATAAACAGCCATATTTGCTTGAGCGCCGGAATGTGGCTGTACGTTGACATGATCTCCTCCGAAAATTTCTTTCGCACGATCACGAGCTAAGTCTTCCACTACGTCAACGTGCTCACAGCCGCCGTAATAACGCTTGCCTGGATAGCCTTCTGCATATTTATTTGTTAACACAGAACCTTGTGCTTCCATTACCGCTTTACTAACAAAGTTTTCAGAAGCGATTAATTCAATTTTAGTTTGCTGGCGTTTTAATTCATCTTGGATTGCTTCAAACACAGCTGTGTCTTGCTCTTTGAGAATACTCATTTTCAAACCCCTTCCATTTTTCAGAATAATATATGTGTTTATGTATTACCAATTTTAAAAATTCAATTATATTCTATCACGTTTTCCTCTTGTTTTAAATGAAATAAATACAAAACACGACCTTTTTTAATGATAAAAGCCAGCTTTTCAGATTGAAAGCTGGCAAAAACTGAACATTAACCGGAACACTTCTCGTTCACATTCGTTTTTTCATAAACAGCTCGAGCACCGCCAATGAGCTTTGGCCGTGTCGTTGCCATTGTAACATGAGCATATCCCACTTCTTTCACACTCGTCCGCAGCGGCACTGCCACATGTTTTAAATGCATGCCAATAAACGTATCACCAATATCTATCCCGGCATCCGCTTTGATAAATTCAACCACCGCGCTATCTTTTTTCTGATTAAACGCATAAGCAGCCATCGAGCCGCCTGCCTGCCGAACAGGTACAACGGCGACTTCTTCTAGTTGCATTTGTTGAATTTGTTCCCGATCTACTACAAGCGCTCGATTCAAATGTTCGCAGCATTGAAAAGCAAGATGCAATCCATGTTCGTCTGCAAACGTCTGCAACTGCCGATAGACCATTTCAGCAATTTCCAACGTGCCGGCTGTTCCAATCTTTTCCCCGGCAATCTCTGAAGTAGAACAGCCAATCACAACCGTCTGGCCTTTTCGGAGACGGGCCTGTTGCTGAAATTCCTGCAATAGGCGACCGAGCTGTTGTTCCCACTCTTTAAGCTGTAACAAAGCTCATCCCTCCAATTTAGTTTTCTTCGTATGCTTTAATTTTATTGAGGCGGTTCTCATGACGGCCGCCCTCATAGTCTGTTGTAAGCCATACCCTGGCAATTTCCCGGGCAAGACCTGGACCAATAACCCGCTCACCCATTGCTAGCATATTGCTGTTATTATGTTCTCTCGTTGCCTTTGCGCTAAAGACGTCATGAACGAGAGCACAGCGAATGCCTTTCACTTTATTAGCCGCAATGCTCATGCCAATACCGGTACCACATACCAAGATGCCACGATCAAACTCACCGCTCGCTACCTTCTCTGCTACTGGCAGCGCGTAATCTGGATAATCAACAGATGTCCCACATTCACATCCAAAATCCTCATATTCCAAGCCGAGCTCGTCCATCAGGCTTTTTATTTCCTTCCTAATATTTACTCCGCCATGATCAGATGCAATAGCAATTTTCATGTTTGTAATCTCCTTTTGGCTTAACCGATGTTTCTTCTATTTTGTCACAGCCAAAGAGAAATGAAAAGGGGAAGGCATTAACAGAGCGTAGACAAAGACTCTTTTATACACTGTCAGGCGAGCACAAAGAAAGCAAACATTTATCAACAGCCCGATTTAAAGTTGAAATTGTGTGATCGTTGACTTTAATTCTTCTGCTTGTTTCTTAAGCTGTATAGCCGCTTGTTCAATGTCATGCATCACGTTGGTCTGGTCTTTTGTAGCTTGTGTCACTTCAATAGCTCCAGCCGATGTTTCTTCTGCGATGGCTGCTACTTCTTCAGATTGATTAGACGTTTGTTGAATGCTGCCGAGCTGCTTGTCCACGAGTTTAGAGATGATTTGGACAGCTTCTGCTACCTCATGGATTTTTCCAGTCATTTGTTCTATGGCTGTGTTTGCTTCAGATCCTTTTTGAACTTCCTTGCCTACCGTCTGCACTTGAGAAGAAATTTTCTGAACCACTTGATCGACTTCCTGTTGAATATGCTGGATCAGCTCAGAAATACCGCTGACTGCCTTGGCACTCTCATCAGCTAATTTACGAACCTCTTCGGCAACGACAGCAAATCCTTTGCCATGTTCACCAGCGCGGGCTGCTTCAATAGAGGCATTTAGCGCCAACAAATTCGTTTGAGCGGCCATATCACCAACAAGCTGAATAATTTGTTCTACTTTACGCGCATTTGTTTCAAGTCGCTTGACTGCTTCAAGGGATTGTTCATTTTCTACTGATAATTTTTCCATTCCGGAAATCAATGATTGAAAAATCTCCTTATTCACTTGTAGATCTGCCACCATTTCCTCCGCCTGGACAGCTGAGGCTTTCGCCTTTGTCTGTACTTCAGCAGCAAGGTGTGTGACATCCTCAATAGATTCAGCTGTTGATTGAATCGCAGCAGCCGAGTTTTCAGCTCCAGCAGAAATTTCATCCACCGTCCGGAATATTTCTTCAGCTCTTTGGGAAGCTTTTGTCGCTTCTGTAGAGATTTGCATCACGCTTTCATTCGTTAAAGAAAAGTTGTTATCAATGCTGTGTACCATTTCTCTTAAATTGCCAAGCATGTGGTTAAAAGCGATACCTAGTGAACGAATTTCATCTTCACTTTCAGGCAGCTCTACATCCTCTTTAATATTCCCCTGTGCCGCTGCCAGTGTAGCTGCTTCCAATCGTTTTAGTGGTCTAACAAAATAACCGCCGGCAATATACGCAAGAATGCCCGACCACATAATCCCTAATAGCAGTGTTATAACCGTAAATACAGTTTCATTCATCCAAGAAAAATAATTCGGATAAATATAATAGATAAAAAAGCCACTGGTAGAATACGTAATGAGTGCTAACAGTGTAACGAGAACAACAAGTTTTTTCCTTAGCCCGAATTGTGTTTCGCTTCTATGCCTCATCATGGCCCCTTTCCGGAATGCCCTCTGCTCCATTTTGCATTTTTTTCAACACATGAGTGATTAATTCATCAAGCTCCTTATAAGTTTGACGATAATCCTCCAATGATCCCCCATACGGATCGATAATATCTCCCTGCTTTTCATGAACAAACTCTTTCAAAGTCCATAGCTTGTCCTGCGAATCTGGAAACGCAGAAGAAACGGCTTGCTTATGGCTATGCGTCATAGTAAAAACAACATCCGCCCATTTAACTATCTCAGGAGATATTCCTTGAGAAACATGCTCTGTCGGAATACCATTTTCTTGCAAAACCTGTATTGCATGCGCAGCGGCTGGACTTCCTGCCGCTGCATAAATTCCAGCAGAGCGTACGTTCCATTCCTGCTTTTTATACTTCATAATCGCTTCCGCCATCGGACTTCTGCACGTGTTTCCTGTACATACAAATAATATGTTCAACTGTTCTCACCCTCCAGCTGTCTTCTTACTTTTTATTATATAAGATTTTTTCCAAAAGGGGGTAAAAAGCTCTATATATTTTTCCAATTAAAGAAAAAGAAGTTTTAGACCAAATGCCAGCAAAACACACCCGCCAAACGCTTCACTATAAGCTCCCAGCCAGTCTCCAACCTTTCTGCCAGCTAATAATCCGCCCCATGTTAAGCAAGCTGCGATGCCGCCGAACAACAAAAGGACAAGCAAAATCTCCGCTCCGTAGATTCCGAGCGTCAGGCCAACCGAAAAGCTGTCCAAACTAACAATTAAAGAGAACAACATAAGCTTCCAGCCAACAGGAACCGATCTTTCCTCTTCTTTGTTCTGAAAAAAGGCAACGATCATTTGACTGCCTGCAATAATGAGCAGCAAGCCCCCGATCAGAGAAGCAATAGCGCCAAATGTATCGGTGACAAATCGGCCGGCGATGATACCAAGGAGGGGCAAGATAATATGAAAACTTCCGATAATGAGTCCAATATAAAAAATCCGCCTTAACCTAATTGGCACCACGCCAATTCCTAAGCTTGCTGAAAAAGCATCCATTCCTAACGCTAGAGCCAGCGTACTTAATGTAACCACTTCACCCATTTTTTGCTTCATTCCTTTCCTTGTTGGACGTGCCTCTTTCCAACATATGCAGGAAGGCTCCAATACTTTCTCGAATAGCCGTCAAATCAAAAAGCGAAAGCAGAAGCTCTCTTAGATTGCAGGAATACAAAGGGGGAATAAATAAATAAATAATAGAAAGAAAGAACATTTCTCACACTTTAATCTAGTTGAAACTTGTCCCCCCTATTACATTTGAAAGGATGAGTCCAAGTGATTGTAAGAGAACGCGAAAATGAATTTGTTTTGATTGAACAGGATCACCATGCCCGAGCATCCGGCGATATGATGGCTTATTGGAGAGATTCATTGTTCTTAGGAAAGGAATGGCGTCATTCGGTTAACTATGCCATTTCACAGCATGATTGCGGCTGGAAGCCATTCGATAAGGCACCCTTTTGGAATGATAAAAAACGAGCCCCTTACACATTCATAGACTTTCCCCTCTCTTCGAAGCTAGTGCTCTATAAACAGGGAATTGACCAAGTAGAAGAGCGCGATCGTTACGCAGCTCTTTTATGCAGCGTCCACTTTTCCAGATTTCTCACCCATGAGGCTGCAGAGGAAGCAAAGAAATTTGTCGCACAGGAAAAACAGCGGCAGGAACGGCTGATGGACTCTCTTGAAATATTGAATCAGTCCTTTCTTCCATTTCATTACGGACTGCTTCAGCTGGGGGATAACCTTTCTCTCTATATTTGCTTAAACGAGCCAGGAACCACAAAAGAGAAAGAACACCCATTTTTTCGCAACGGCATTCCCCTCTCCCCAGCGCTCAGTGAGATCAAAAAGGAGAAAATCCAACTTTATTGGAGGGACAACCAGACGATTGTCTTAGACACTTTTCCATTTAAAGAGGAGATAACGGTCTCGATTAAGCAAAAGATTATTTCAAAAGAAAGCATTGCTGCGAAAGGATTTCTTGAAAGCTATCAAAAAGCTGGCTTTCAGCATATGACTGTTCGTTTAACTACACAAAATAATTAAAAAAAGATTCCGGATTAGGCAGCCGCCGCTGCTAACCGGAATCTTTTTTAGCTCTATTTTTCATACAACCAACGATGGGCGGCTGCTTTTTCAAGGCGGTTCATAATCGCCAGCCCCACACCAGCAGCTGGAAAGGTCTCAGAATAAATGATATCCACATCTGTTTCGTTGAAAGCGCGCAGGACATCGTACAGAGAGTGAGCAACTGTTCTTAAATCCTGCCGGCTTCCGCATGGCAGAATGACATCCGCATCATAAAAAGAGAGATTTTCTTCTGTTGTTAACACGCCAACCTTCTTTCCTTGTTGACGCTGTTCACTTACGTGTGACTGAATCCACTCCCGGCTTCCTTCTAATAAATAGACAGGAGCTTCTGGAGCATAATGCTTATATTTCATCCCGGGAGACTTCGGCTGCTGCTTTGCATCTTTCAATGCTGCATCAATGGCTGCTTCACCGACAACCGCTTCGATTTCTTCTTTTGTAATACCGCCCGGCCGCAAAATAATAGGGATATCACCTGTACAATCTACAACGGTTGATTCTACCCCTATCCCCGTTTCACCGCCGTCGATAATGCCTGCTATGATCCCATCTAAGTCATCTTGCACATGCTTAGCAGAAGTAGGGCTTGGTTTTCCTGAACGATTTGCACTTGGAGCAGCAATCGGTAAACCAGCCTTTTCAATGACTGCTAGTGCTACGGGGTGATCCGGCATGCGAACGGCTACCGTCTCAAGCCCGGCAGTCACCACTTCTGATAGCCGATTGGGCTGCTTTTCTAGAATGACCGTTAGCGGGCCTGGCCAAAAAGCTTCCATGAGCTGCTCAGCTGTTTTCGATATATTGATTGCTACGTCTGCTACCTGTTGCTTCGAAGCAATATGGACAATTAACGGATTATCAGCCGGCCGGCCCTTTGCAGCGAATATTTTAGTAGCTGCCTCGTTCGATAGAGCATTCCCACCTAGTCCATATACCGTCTCAGTTGGAAAAGCTACTACCTCATCTTGCCGTAAAAAATCAGCCGCTTCTTCAATTTGTGGATATGTGGCTAAAGAATCCACAACTTTATCCACATGCCAATATTTTGTCTGCATTTTTCTCACCTATCATTCACTTCTTCTTTTTTTATATAAGTTCTATGTTTTTTGTTAATAAATAAGATTATATTGGAAAGATATGCACAAATTCATACCCATTATCCACATTATGTGGATAACTTTCGAGGGTTTGTTTATAAGTCTGTGGGTAAATGTGGATAAATTTCTGAAAAATCAATCGTTATTCATTTTATCCACAAGTCTGAAAAGTTCTTTTTTCTCTTTCTTCTTTCCCTTAAAAAGTTCAACAATGGCCAACTTCACTTCTGGAGCTTGTGGTTCACCCTCTGCATAAATGGGCTCTTTCTTTTGATTAGATTGATGATTCTCCTCTATTCCCGGACTGATAGCTGTTCCATTTGAAAAATCAAGAAAGCAAAGCGGCGGGTACAGGACACACCACCAGTTAGCACCATTTCCTTCCCCGATCGTAATTACAATTGCCTCATATTCACCAGCAGGATATAAAAACTGCCCGTACAGCTTCGTTGGAAACTTAGCTTGGCCAAACTTCACTTTAATATCTGTTTTAATCCCTTCCTGCTCCGCGCGCTTCATCGCAATCTTTTGAATTTCCGGCAGCTTACTTTTCAAAAGCTGGCGGGCTTCCGGCATAGAATCAAGATGAGATACCCACTTTGTAATTTCTTTGTTAACATCATCCCTAATCTTTCTTTTCAGTTCCTGATCAGCTTCCTTATCACTATTTGCAAGAATACGCAATCTAATAGCTTCTTTTGGAATGACGATTGTTTCTTCCGCCTCCGCTGCATGATCTGGAATATATAAACTTAAAATGGTAGCTGTTGATAGTATAAGTAAATAAATGCCTGCAATTAATCTATTCATTGTTTTCCCCTCCTGGCAAACAGTTTGTCCAGAAAAGAAAAACTTAAACAATGAAACTATTAAATTTTTGCAAAAACCATTCGGTCTTTTCCATTAATATCATTTTTCACTTCAACGACTGCTTGTGGAAAAGCGCCTTGTAAAAGAGCAGATACAGCCTTTCCTTGGCCGGCTCCGATTTCAAAACCAATCAATGCTTGTGGATTTAACACATGAGGAAGCTGTTCACACAAGCGACGGTAAATATCCAGGCCATCTTCTCCACCAAATAAAGCGAGCTCAGGTTCATGATCAACCACAACAGGGGATAATTCTTTCCTATCCGTTAATGGAATGTAGGGGGGATTAGATAGAACAATATCTAGTTTTATCCCTCTTTCTATAAAAGGTCCAAGCAAATCCCCGTGCAAAAATTCGATGTCCGCGTGCAGCGCCTCACTATTCTGTTTCGCCGTGTTTAACGCTTTTTCTGACAAATCAGAGGCATACACCGTAAGATGCGGACGCTCTAGCTTCATTGTAATCGCGATCGCTCCGCTGCCTGTACCAATGTCCGCCATTTGCATTTCCTTTTTCTGATGAAAATGCCGAGAGAGACTTTCAAGCGTATGCCAAATAAGTTCCTCCGTTTCTGGACGAGGAATCAGCACGTCTCCATTTACCGCAAAATTTCTTCCATAAAACTCTTCTTGACCGATCATATGCTGGATGGGAACACCTTCTCCATGCCGGTTGACCATGTCCGTGAAGGTCTGTTGCTGCTGCTCCGTTAACTGCTCATGCATATTCGCCAACAGTTCTGAACGAGTCATCTGGACAACATAGCGCAGCAACAATTCTCCTGCATTCTCATCCCGCTTTTGCTCTCTTAAAAAAGAAGAAGCCCATCGAAGGGCCTCATATATTTTTTGTGACATATTAGTCCTGCAGATTCTCAAGCTTAGAAGATTGCTCTTCCATGATGAGCGCATCAAGCACTTCATCAAGCTTGCCTTCTAAAATTTGATCAAGCTTTTGCAGCGTTAAACCAATGCGGTGGTCAGTCACACGGTTTTGCGGAAAGTTGTATGTTCGAATACGCTCGGAACGATCGCCCGAACCAACAGCTGACTTCCGCTGTGCATCATATTCCGCTTGAGCTTCCTGCTGGAATTTATCGTATATGCGAGCACGGAGAACTTTCATCGCTTTCTCTTTGTTCTTAATTTGTGATTTCTCATCCTGACACGAAACGACGATTCCTGTTGGCAAGTGAGTTAAACGCACAGCAGACATCGTTGTATTCACACTTTGCCCGCCCGGTCCACTCGAAGCGAAGGTATCCACTCGAATATCTTTTTCATGAATATCCACTTCTACATCTTCTGCTTCAGGCAGGCAGGCTACGGTAGCAGTAGATGTATGAATCCGGCCGCCTGATTCTGTTTCAGGAACACGCTGTACCCGATGAGCACCGTTTTCATATTTCATTTTGGAAAAAGCACCTTTTCCGTTAATCATAAAAATAATTTCCTTGTAACCGCCTAATCCAGTGGAATTGGCTTCAATTACTTCTGTTTTCCACCCTTGCATTTCTGCATAGCGGCTGTACATGCGATATAAATCACCAGCAAACAATGCCGCCTCATCTCCGCCTGCCGCTCCGCGAATTTCCATAATAACGTTCTTATCATCATTTGGATCTTTTGGGATCAAGAGAATTTTCAAGCGATCTTTTAGCTGCTCTAGCTGCTCTTCAAGATCACCGATTTCTTCTTTTACCATCTCACGCATATCGGCATCGAGCTTTTCATCAAGCATCGCCTTCGCCTCTTCGTATTGCTGCTTCGCTTCTTTATATTCACGATACACCATGACAGTTTCCTGAATGTCGGACTGTTCTTTTGAATAATCTCTCAGCTTGCTCGGGTTATTGACAATTTCCGGATCACTTAACAGCTCATTTAACTTCTCGTAGCGATCTTCTACTGCTTGTAAACGGTCAAACATAGTGTCACCTCAAATTTCGTCCATAATGTTACTATTATAATATATCGAAAAACCCTGCACAACGTTAAAAGAAAAGCGGAAGCGGCCCGATTAGCCCGATAGGAGGTTGGAGGGCTCGACAAGGAGTCGGTCTTTGACTCCGACAGAGAGACTGAAACCGCCGTACGGGCTGGACGCTGCAGCTAGACAATAGAAAAGCGGAGGGCGCTTGCCTAGCACGATAGCGGATTGGAGCTCTCAACGAGAAGTCGCTTTTCAGACTTCGACAGAGAGAGCGAAATCAGCGTACGTGCTAGCGCCTGCAGCTGGACAATAGAAAAGCGGAGGGCGCTTGCCTAACACGATAGCGGATTGGAGCTCTCAACGAGAAGTCGCTTTTCAGACTTCGACAGAGAGAGCGAAATCAGCGTACGTGCTAGCGCCTGCAGCTGGACAATAGAAAAGCGGAGGGCGCTTGCCTAACACGATAGCGGATTGGAGCTCTCAACGAGAAGTCGCTTTTCAGACTTCGACAGAGAGAGCGAAATCAGCGTACGTGCTAGCGCCTGCAGCTGGACAATAGAAAAGCGGAGGGCGCTTGCCTAACACGATAGCGGATTGGAGCTCTCAACGAGAAGTCGCTTTTCAGACTTCGACAGAGAGAGCGAAATCAGCGTACGTGCTAGCGCCTGCAGCTGGACAATAGAAAAGCGGAGGGCGCTTGCCTAACACGATAGCGGATTGGAGCTCTCAACGAGAAGTCGCTTTTCAGACTTCGACAGAGAGAGCGAAATCAGCGTACGTGCTAGCGCCTGCAGCTGGACAATAGAAAAGCGGAGGGCGCTTGCCTAGCACGACAAGAGCCGCTATTATCTGGAATAAAGAGCGGCTTATCTGGAAAAAGCTTCGTTTTTCCCCACCAAAAAAAGAGGGCATCCAGGAGACGCCCTCTTTAAATGTAACTTATTGGGTCTTTTCTGCAGCTGCTTCCTGTTTATGTACAGAGGTGAGCGGCACTTCGTGGTGATGGCGGCAACGTGCTTCATAGCTCTCGGCTGCTCCGACTAATATAATCGGATCATCATACCCAGCTGGCTGTCCATCAATTAGCCGCTGCGTCCGGCTAGCTGGTGATCCGCAAACAGTACAAACCGCTTGAAGCTTCGTGACGAGTTCAGCAATTGCCATAAGGTTCGGCATCGGGCCGAACGGCTCCCCACGAAAATCTTGATCAAGGCCGGCTAAAATCACGCGATGACCACGGTTAGCAAGCAACTGTGCCACAGAGACGATATTCTCATCAAAAAACTGAGCTTCATCAATGGCAACGATATCGATATCCGATGATACAGCAGCTAAAATAGCAGCTGATTCCGTAACGGGCACAGCAATCACAGCAGAGCCGTTATGTGAAACGACAGAGTCCTCGCTGTAACGGTTATCAATTTCCGGCTTAAACACCATAACACTTTGCTTGGCAAACTGTGCGCGCCTAACACGGCGGATCAATTCTTCGGATTTTCCGGAGAACATGCTGCCGCAAATCACTTCCACCCATCCGGTTTGTTTCATTACATACATAGGTAAGCCTCACTTTCAACATTCCTTCTTGCATACAGTCCCAAAAGGCAAAAAACAGGCAAGCAGTTATAGATAACTCCTTGCCTGTTTTTTATTTTCAACTTACTTATTCTTCATGCCGTATTTTTTGTTGAAGCGATCAACACGTCCGCCAGCATCAGCGAATTTTTGACGGCCAGTATAGAATGGATGGCATTCAGAGCAAACCTCTACGCGAATTTCTCCGTTCACGGAACCAGTTTCAAACTCGTTACCGCATGCACATTTCACCATTGCTTTTTTATAATCTGGATGAATAGCTGCTTTCATTCTTGTCATCTCCTTCCGCCCTGAATCATTCTGAAACAGAGTTGTCTATACGAAGTACGGTGTTATTACTCCGTACTTATAGGCTGAACACACTGGTATTATTATAACAAGTGTTTGTCCAAAAATCAAATACCAATTATAAAATTCGTTTGGATGAACCGCCCGCTTTAATTTCCTCTACTAATTGCTCAATAAAGTCCTCATTTGATTTTGTCTGGCGCAGGCGACGCAGGAATTTTTCAGCAAGATCCGGCGAATCAGACATCGTTTTGCGGATAGACCAAATCATATCAAGCTGTCCTTTTTCAATAAGAAGTTCTTCCTTACGCGTACCAGAACGTTTAATATCAATAGCTGGGAAAATACGACGTTCAGCAAGTGAACGGTCAAGGTGCAGCTCCATATTTCCTGTCCCTTTAAATTCTTCATAGATGACATCATCCATGCGCGAGCCAGTATCAACCAGAGCGGTCGCCAAAATCGTTAAACTGCCGCCTTCTTCAATATTACGCGCCGCTCCGAAAAAGCGCTTCGGACGGTGAAAAGCTGCCGGATCAATCCCTCCAGAAAGTGTCCGTCCACTCGGCGGGATCACGAGGTTGTAAGCCCGGGCAAGCCGTGTAATACTATCCATTAAAATAATTACATCACGCTTATGTTCAACAAGGCGCATCGCCCGCTCAAGCACAAGCTCTGCTACTTTAATATGGTTTTCAGGCACTTCATCAAATGTCGAGCTAATCACTTCTGCCTGAACAGACCGCTCAATATCTGTTACTTCTTCTGGACGCTCATCAATAAGCAGTACGATCAACTCTGCTTCTGGATGATTAGCCGTAATAGAATTAGCAATTTCTTTTAATAAAATTGTTTTTCCTGCTTTCGGCGGCGCAACAATCAACCCCCGCTGCCCAAAGCCGACAGGTGAGATTAAGTCCATTATTCTTGTGGAAAGATTTTTTGGATTCGTTTCAAGCTTAATTTGGCGATCCGGATATAAAGGAGTCAGTGCTGGGAAGTGGACACGCTCTTTAGCAGATTCAGGATCATCTCCATTTACCGCTTCGACGTGCAAGAGGCCGTAGTAACGCTCATTTTCCTTTGGAGGGCGTACTTTACCCGATACTTTATCACCGTTTCTCAAGTCAAACCGGCGAATTTGTGAAGCAGAGATATAAATATCCTCAGAGCTTGGTGAGTAATTGATCGGTCTTAAAAAGCCAAAGCCTTCGGACTGAATAATCTCAAGAACTCCTTCCATGAAAAAGAAGCCCTGTTCCTCGGCACGCGCTTTTAAAATAGCAAAAATTAATTCTTTCTTCGTCAATTTGCTGTAATAGGAAATCTTATATGTGCGCGCTAGCTCATAAAGTTCCTTCAGTTTTAAATTCTCTAAATAAGAAATTGTTAGTTCTTCCATTTCCGCACCACACTTTTATTTAATTCTCATCCTACGAAATAAGATGAGCCATTCATTCTTCATCTAGTTATGCCTGTTTGAGGCTTGTATATGAAGCTGGTCTGTAAGTAACGCTTTAAGATCGCTGTATTAAAGAACCAGTCTGCTTTTCTGCCTAGCTACAGGCTCTAGCACGTACGCTGATTTCGCTCTCTGTCGAAGTTTAAAAAACAACTTCTCGTCGAGAGCTTCAATCCGCTATCGTGCTGGGCGAGCGCCTTCCGCTTTTCTCTTGTCCAGCTTCGCCTTCTTGGGGCTCGAGGTCATAAGCCGATCTGGCTGTGTGGCTGAAAAACGCCACTTCGCCATTTCGTCTTATGCTTGTCGCCCCAGGACAGTCGGCTCCGCTTTTCTCTTGTCCAGCTTCGCCTTCTTGGGGCTCGAGGTCATAAGCCGATCTGGCTGTGTGGCTGAAAAACGCCACTTCGCCATTTCGTCTTATGCTTGTCGCCCCAGGACAGTCGGCTCCGCTTTTCTCTTGTCCAGCTTCGCCTTCTTGGGGCTCGAGGTCATAAGCCGATCTGGCTGTGTGGCTGAAAAACGCCACTTCGCCATTTCGTCTTATGCTTGTCGCCCCAGGACAGTCGGCTCCGCTTTTCTCTTGTCCAGCTTCGCCTTCTTGGGGCTCGAGGTCATAAGCCGATCTGGCTGTGTGGCTGAAAAACGCCACTTCGCCATTTCGTCTTATGCTTGTCGCCCCAGGACAGTCGGCTCCGCTTTTCTCTTGTCCAGCTTCGCCTTCTTGGGGCTCGAGGTCATAAGCCGATCTGGCTGTGTGGCTGAAAAACGCCACTTCGCCATTTCGTCTTATGCTTGTCGCCCCAGGACAGTCGGCTCCGCTTTTCTCTTGTCCAGCTTCGCCTTCTTGGGGCTCGAGGTCATAAGCCGATCTGGCTGTGTGGCTGAAAAACGCCACTTCGCCATTTCGTCTTATGCTTGTCGCCCCAGGACAGTCGGCTCCGCTTTTCTCTTGTCCAGCTTCGCCTTCTTGGGGCTCGAGGTCATAAGCCGATCTGACTGTGTGGCTGAAAAACGCCACTTCGCCATTTCGTCTTATGCTTGTCGCCCCAGGACAGTCGGCTCCGCTTTTCTCTTGTCTAGCTGCAGCGGCCAGCCCGTACGGCGGTTTCGATCTCTCTGTCGGAGTCAAAAAACGACTCCTTGTCGAGCCCTCCAACCTCCTATCGGGCTAATCAGGCCGCTTCCGCTTTTCTCTAAAATAATATCTATTGTAACCGCTTATGATAGTTGTGGCAATAATTGAATAAAAAAGAGGGAGTCTTGCATGGGTACATGATTTCCGAGCGTGATTGAGAGTGGCGTTGAAAAACAGCAAAAGCAGGCTGACGAGCCGGTTATCCCCGGCGCAGGCCCGCTCTATGCTGTTGAATATATTACATAAAAATTGTATCCCTTATTAAGGCTTCATAACCAAGTTTGGCTTCTTTTCTAAGCTATGACTGCCATCAATAAAACGAACCGTACCAGATTTTGCTCTCATAACGACAGAATGGGTCTGTCCATGTGAACCTTTAAACTGAACACCGCGCAGCAATTCACCGTCTGTTACACCCGTTGCTGCAAAAATAGCATCGTCACCGCGCACAAGGTCTTCCATACGAAGCACTTGCTTCACATCGATCCCCATTTTTTCACAACGTTTAATTTCAGCTTCATTTTGCGGCAGTAATCTTCCTTGAATTTCCCCGCCAAGGCATTTTAAAGCAACGGCTGAAATAACCCCTTCAGGAGCGCCTCCAGAACCGAACAAAATATCAACGCCTGTCTGGTCAAAAGCAGTATTGATGGCTGCTGCTACGTCACCATCTTCGATTAATTTAATACGGGCACCTGCTTCACGGAGCTGAGCGATGATTTCTTCGTGGCGTGGACGGTTTAATACGGTAGCAACCACGTCTTGAATGTCTTTGTTTTTCGCTTTTGCAACGGCCTTTAAATTATCAAGAACGGACGCATTAATATCGATTTGTCCGACCGCTTCAGGTCCTACTGCGATTTTATCCATATACATGTCCGGAGCGTGCAGGAGGTTGCCATGGTCTGCTACAGCAAGAACAGCTAGTGCATTCCATCCTCCTGATGCCACAATATTTGTACCTTCTAATGGATCAACTGCAATATCCACTAGCGGGCCATGACCTGTGCCGAGTTTTTCACCAATGTAGAGCATTGGTGCTTCATCCATTTCGCCTTCCCCGATGACAACTGTTCCTCTCATTGGAATCGTGTCGAACACATCACGCATAGCAGTAGTGGCTGCATCATCCGCTTCTATTTTCTGTCCTCTTCCCATCCAGCGTGCAGAAGATAAAGCGGCTGCTTCCGTTACACGGACAAGCTCCATTGATAAACTTCTTTCCATTTTATGTTTTCCTCCCGTATTAGAGCTACAATTTAAAAGTCTTATAAGTATAACCTATTTAACATATATATTGTAACACATTAGAGAGGAAATGAGGCGTAATAATTCAACCACTTTTAATTTGGCCAATATCTTCCTCTGAAAGGCCTTCGCGCCAAAGGTCTGCACCGAGAAGACGGAGCTTTTCCACGAGCATGCTGTATCCTCTATCAATATGCTCAAGCCCTGTTACTTCGGTTAATCCTTCTGCCATTAGGCCGGCGATGACAAGAGCAGCCCCTGCTCGCAAATCACTTGCTTTTACTTTTGCGCCCTGGAGTCGGACCGGACCGTTAATAACAGCCGATCGCCCTTCCACCTTCATGATGGCATTCATTCTTCTTAATTCATCAATATGCTTAAAGCGAGCCGAATAAATCGTATCTGTCACAATAGAAGAGCCTTCTGCTTTTGTTAAAAGTGAAGTAAACGGCTGCTGCAGGTCTGTCGGGAATCCTGGATAGACAAGGGTTTTAACGTCTACCGCTTTCAATTTCTCTGCTTTGCCGACAAAAATTTTGTCATCCCCAATTTCTACCGGCACGTTCATTTCCCGCAGTTTAGCCGTCAACGACTCTAAATGAAGAGGAATCACATTATCAATCACAATGCCGTCTCCAGCTGCTGCTGCTAAAATCATAAACGTTCCTGCTTCGATTCGATCCGGAATGATTGTATGACGACAACCATCCAGCTTGTCCACGCCTTCAATGCGAATGATATCTGTGCCGGCGCCTTTAATCTTGGCGCCCATGTTATTTAATAATGTAGCTACATCGATAATTTCAGGTTCTTTCGCAGCGTTTTCAATCACCGTTTGCCCTTTTGCCTTCACGGCAGCTAGCATAATGTTAATCGTGGCACCAACACTGACAACATCTAAGTAGATTCTTGCTCCTCGGAGCTCGTTCGCTCGCAGGTAAATAGCTCCCTGCTCATTAGTTACCTCAGCTCCGAGCGCCTCAAATCCCTTAATATGCTGATCAATGGGCCGTGGTCCTAAATGGCAGCCCCCTGGCAAGCCGATGACCGCTTTTTTGAACTTCCCAAGCATCGCTCCCATTAAATAATAGGAAGCACGAAGCTTTTTCACTTTGCCATTTGGCAGAGGCATTGCCACCATACTTGTCGGATCAACAACCATTTCGCCATCTCTAAAGGTGACTCTGCCTCCAATTTCCTCGAGCAGTCCTTTGAGTATATGAATATCGGAAATATCGGGCATCCCTTCAATTGTTACTGGAGATTCCGCTAAAATAGTAGCCGGCACTAAAGCAACTGCGCTATTTTTAGCTCCATCTACCTTAATTGTACCTCTTAGCGGACGACCTCCCACAATTTTCAGCTTTTCCATTTTCTGCTCCCTTCTTTCACGCACTGGCTAAGCATCGAAAAAGAATTATCTCATGATATGCTGATAGCTGTTTTTATTAGTTTTATTTTATCCCAACCGAGTCAAAACATGTAAAAAAAGAGGAATTATTTTACTTGACGTTTATCCCAATCAGCCAAAAATGCTTCAATTCCCTTATCTGTTAGAGGATGATTGAACATTTGCTTTAATACTTTAAATGGCACTGTTGAAATATGAGCTCCACGTAAAGCAGCGTCTGTAATATGCTGTGGATGACGGATTGATGCCGCAATGATCTCTGTTTCAATGCCGTGAATAGCAAAGATAGAAGCGATGGTTTCAATCAGATCTAATCCATTATGGCCAATGTCATCAAGACGCCCTAAAAATGGTGAAACATAAGAAGCGCCCGCTCTTGCTGCTAGCAAAGCCTGATTCGCACTAAAAATTAACGTTACATTCGTTTTAATTCCTTCTTTAGAGAAAACAGAAACCGCTTTTAACCCTTCTGGTGTCATCGGCACTTTCACCGTAATATTTGGTGCAACCTTGGCTAATTCGCGTCCTTCTTTAATCATTCCTTCTGCATCAAGTGCAATTACTTCAGCGCTAACCGAATCACTTACTAAATTAGTAATTTCCTTTAAACGCTCATGAAAAGGCACAGATTCTTTTGCTACTAAAGATGGGTTTGTCGTAACACCTGATAAAATACCCCAAGAATGAGCTTCCTTAATTTCTGTCATATTCGCTGTATCGATAAATAATTTCATTATAGTTCTCTCCTTTTATTAGATGGCCACTTTCCGCTTTTCTTGTCCAGCTGCAGTGTCCTGCTCCTCGAGGTCATAAGCTGATCCAGCTGTGTGGCTGAAGAACGCCACTTCGCCGACCCATCTTATGCTTGTCGGAGCAAACCGGACGCTTCCGCTTTTCTAAATTTAAACCGCCTTAATTGGATAAGGCGGTTTCTTTTATACATCTTTATAGAATAAATAAGCTTTTACGCTTTTCCAGATGAACCGAACTCACGCATTTTTCCTTTAACTGTTTCTTTAATCGTTTCACGTGCAGGTCCTAAGTATTTACGCGGATCGTAGAGGTCTGGTTTTTCAGCGAGGACCTCGCGCACTGTCTTAGCTGATGCTATTTGGTTTTCTGTGTTTACATTGATTTTAGCTGTTCCAAGTGAGATCGCACGTTGAATGTCTTTTGTCGGGATGCCGGTACCTCCGTGAAGCACGAGTGGAACGCCGGTTAAGTTCATGACTTCTTCCATGCGGTCAAAGCCTAATTTAGGTTCACCTTTATATGGACCATGAACAGAACCGAGGGCTGGAGCGAAGCAATCCACGCCTGTTTCACGAACCAATTGGTCACACTCTGATGGAATCGCATAAGCTGCTTCTGCGTCTTCCACAACCAAATCGTCTTCTTGTCCACCAATGCGGCCAAGCTCTGCTTCAACCGATACACCGTGGATGTGTGCAAGCTCTACAACTTTCTTTGTTAGGGCAATATTCTGTTCTAGTGGATGATGTGAACCATCGATCATAACAGATGTGAAACCTGCCTGAATCGCTTTTGCGCACATTTCAAAGCTAGAACCATGATCGAGATGAATCGCAACCGGTACTGTTACTTTATACTCTTCCATTAATGCTTTTACCATCTCAACGACGAATTTAAAGCCGCCCATATAACGAGCTGCCCCTTCAGAGACACCAAGAATAACCGGTGATTTTTCCTCTTCTGCTGCTTGCAAAATGGCTTGGGTAAATTCTAGGTTGTTCAAGTTAAATTGCCCAACAGCATACTTTTCTTCTTTTGCTTTATTCAGCATATCAGTCATGGAAACTAAAGGCATAATTATTTTCCTCCTTGATGAACTTAAGTACAACTCTTAGTATACACTTACGAATAAATTTACATTTGTATCATACCAAAATAACCGGCCCTTTACCAATGGAAAAGAAGCCGGTTACCCTTTAAGAAACTATATATTCTTTTACTGTTGTCCGGATATCATCAATATCAAACGGTTTAGCAAAGTGCGTCAGCGCACCTAGATCTTTTGCCTTTTGGATCATGTCCAGCTCTCCGTAAGCTGTCATGATAATGACTCGAATGCTTTCGTCTTTCTCTCGCATTCTTTTCAAAATTTCAATGCCATCCATCCCAGGAATTTTCATGTCTAGCAACACTAGATCAGGCGAATGATTGTCAACAATCTCCAAAGCCTGTATTCCGTTTGCTGCTTGAAATGTTTCATACCCCTCTTTTTGAAGCACTTCATTAAGTAAAATGCGTATACCGAATTGATCATCTACAATCAGTATTTTTCCACTCAATTGCCTCGCCCCCTCTGCTCTTCATTCTTGTTCTATTATGTATGCGTAAAACAATTGGCTATTTATTCACTTATTATTCTTCTTCGATACTCGAAATTCCTGCTTGCGGAAATAATTTATGACTTTTGCTCCTAAGTGGAAAGACGGGTATAATATAATTCACGATTAAGGAGGACGAACGATGTTAAAAATGTTTACTACTCAATTAAACGGTCTTTTTCAACGAATTACAGATAAAGAAGCCGATCAGATTGAAGATGGTGCCCGCCTTCTTGCACAGGCAGTAGTCGGTGAGGGCCGGATTTATATAAAAGGATTGCAAGAAATGAAAGCGGTCGAGGCAGAAGCCGTGTCTGGCGCCGACTCACTTTCCTGCATCCAGGCGTTTGATTCAGTAGGTGATATTACCCAGAGCGACCGGGTACTTCTCGTCAGCCGCTTCGCCCATGATTCAGAAGCGCTAACTGCCGCAGCTGCTCTTGAAGAACGCGGAGTACCCTTTGTAGCTGTAGCCGGCCTTGCATCAGAGGAAAAAGATTCCCTTCATGAATTGGCTGATGTATTTATTGATACAAAAGTAACCAAGGGATTGCTTCCTTCTGAAAATGGCGGCCGCACCGGCTTTCCTTCTAGTCTTGCCGCTCTCTATATTTACTTTGCCCTCAAGCTGACAATCGATGAAATCTTGCAAGAGCAAGACTAAACAGCTTAAAAAAGAAGCCGTTCTCGAACGATCATTTTACCATGATCGTTTGAGTCGGCTTCTTTTATTCTTATTTATTAGCCAGCGTTGCTTCAATGAAAGCACGGAAAAGCGGCTGTGGACGAGTTGGGCGTGATGTAAATTCTGGATGGAATTGAGCTGCTACAAACCATGGATGATCGGCAAGCTCAATGATTTCCACAAGACGGCCATCTGGGCTTGTACCAGAGAAAATAAAGCCTTTTTTCTCCATTACTTCACGGAACTCATTGTTAAACTCGTAACGATGGCGGTGACGCTCATATACCACTTCATCTTGATAAGCTTCATAAGCTTTTGTTCCTTCTTCCAATTTACATGGATATAAACCAAGACGAAGTGTGCCGCCAAGATCTTCTACATCTTTTTGCTCTGGAAGCAAATCAATAACTGGGTATGGCGTTGTTGGGTCAATTTCAGAAGAGTTAGCTCCCTCTAATTGAACAACATTTCTTGCATACTCAATAGAAGCCAGCTGCATACCAAGACAAATACCGAATAACGGAACTTTGTTTTCACGCGCATATTTAATGGCTTCAATTTTACCATCGATGCCACGATCTCCAAAGCCGCCTGGAACTAAAATACCATCCGCATCCTTCAAGCGCTCTTCTGCATTTTCAGCTACTAGCTCAGCTGCATTAATCCAATCGATTTCAATATCAGCATCAAATGCATATCCAGCATGACGCAGAGCTTCTACAACTGAAATGTAAGCATCTTGTAATTCTACGTATTTACCGACGAGAGCGATTTTTGTCTTTTTCGATAAGTTGCGTACTTTATCAACGAGTGCTTTCCAGTCATCCATTTCAGCATCATGGCACTGAAGTTTTAAATGACGGCAGACAAGTTCGTCCATTTTTTGCTCTTGAAGATAAAGTGGAACAGCATAAAGAGTGTCGGCATCCGCCGCTTCAATAACAGCTTCTGGCGCAATATCACAGAAAAGAGCAAGCTTGTCTTTCATGTCTTGCGAAACCGGAAGCTCTGTACGCACAACGATAATGTTCGGCTGAATACCAAGGCTGCGAAGCTCTTTTACACTGTGCTGTGTCGGTTTTGTTTTCATCTCACCAGCAGCTTTTAAATATGGAATAAGCGTACAGTGGATGTACATAACGTTATCGGAACCGACATCGCTCTTAATTTGACGAATCGCTTCTAAGAACGGTAAAGATTCAATGTCTCCTACTGTTCCGCCGATTTCTGTAATGACAACATCAGCTTTTGTTTCTTTGCCAGCAAGGAGTACGCGGCCTTTGATTTCATTCGTAATATGTGGAATAACCTGAACCGTACCACCTAAGTATTCACCGCGGCGCTCTTTGCGAAGCACCGTTGAATAAATTTTACCTGTTGTGACATTGCTATATTTATTTAAATTAATGTCAATGAAACGCTCATAGTGACCTAAGTCTAAATCCGTTTCTGC
Organism: Pseudobacillus wudalianchiensis; assembly: GCF_001685015.1. Taxonomy (GTDB): domain Bacteria; phylum Bacillota; class Bacilli; order Bacillales; family Domibacillaceae; genus Pseudobacillus; species Pseudobacillus wudalianchiensis. Next base: position 139,992 of record NZ_MAYT01000012.1, on the reverse strand, counting down.
TCCATCATCTGTAACGAATACTTCGCCGTGCTGATATGGACTCATTGTTCCTGGGTCCACGTTAATGTATGGATCAAACTTTTGGATCGTCACCTTTAACCCGCGGTTTTTCAACAAGCGGCCCAAGGAAGCAGCCGTAATTCCTTTACCTAAAGAAGAAACAACCCCGCCTGTTACAAAAATATATTTAGTCAACTTGAAAAGCCCCCTTCAATCTATTGTTTCTTTTATTAATTAAATAAATACACTCATTTTATCGGGGCAAAAAACAAAAACGCCCCAGTTACTTAAAAAGTAAAGGGAGCGTTATAAGCATAAATAATGTCTCTTTAAAGAGCCCAAATAAAATACTACAATTTGAAATAAAGGAAGTCAAGAAAAGATTAATTTTCTTTATTTTAAGTCTTCTTCCTCATCATCGTCTAAATCGTATTCATCTTCTTCACCAAGATCGTCGTCAAAATCCTCTTCGTCTTCGTCTTCATCATCGATCTCATCTAAATCGTCAAGATCTTCCACTTCGTCATCCAACTCGTCAAGATCATCTTCTTCAAAGTCAAGATCATCCTCAAGCTCGTCCACTTCATCCAGTTCTTCTTCGTCAAAATCCGGTTCTTCGACTGTAGATTTTTTCGCCTTTTTCTTTTTCGCTTTTACTGCTGGCGCTGCTTCTTCTTCTAATTGGTCAACCGGATACCAAGCACGTAAGCCCCAACGATTTTCTCCAAACGTAATAAACCGGCCATCAACATTTAGGTCGGTATAAAACTGAACCATCCGCGCTTTTAATTCAGCGTCGCTCAACTCTTGATACTGCTGGATTTGATTGATTATCTCCTGGAATGCTATCGGCTCTTTGCTTTCTTTTAAAAGAGCATAAGCAATTTCAATAAAGGACATTTCCTTCAGTTCTTCTTTAGACAGTTCCTTTAACTTCACATCCGCACTTCCCTTCTCTATTTACGCACTCTATGAGAGTGAAAAAGGTCATATTCACCATTATAAACATTGACGCTTTCATTATGCCATATTTATGTAACGATTTCCGCTTTTTTTTTGCGCACTTTTTTCGAGACTGCTTCTGGAGAAGGCCTTCTACCTTCTCTCGTCTTTCTTAGCTCAATAAAAGTCCGATAAAACAGAAAAAAAGATAGTAGGAGAAAGGCAACGGCTCCGAGCTGGATTTGATAAAGCCAACTAGCAGCAAACGTATAGACGCCAAGCAATATACAATTTAAAATTTGCTTCATCCTCTATCCCCGCCTTTTACCTTTCCTTATTGTATACTTTTTTCCAATCATTATAAAAGAAAAATTGTGATTAGCATGTTAAAAAACTTTACATGAAAATTGTACAAAGGCAGTTCCATCTCTTTACCGTACCCTTTATTTTACAATTATAATCTTTTTATATGAAAAAAATACCGTGAAAGAGAGGATTCGCTTCTTTCACGGCTGCTTTAGGTTACATATTTCTTCTGTACTGTCCGCCTACCTCATAGAGAGCCGTCGTAATTTGACCTAGGCTGGCAACTTTTACTGTTTTCATCAGTTCAGCAAAAATATTCCCGCCGCTCACAGCTGTTTCTTTTAAACGTTTTAACGCTTTTTCAGCCTCTTGTTCATGCTTTTTCTGGAAAGAGCGCAATTCGTTAATTTGGTGTTCTTTTTCTTCTTTTGTAGCCCTCGCCAATTCCATGCTATTGATTTCTTCTTCAGATGGCGGATTTGGGTTCAAGTAGGTATTCACACCAATGATTGGCAGTTCCCCTGTATGCTTTAGCATTTCATAGTGCATCGACTCTTCCTGGATTTTCCCGCGCTGGTATTGCGTTTCCATCGCTCCGAGCACACCGCCTCTGTCATCTAAGCGTTCAAACTCCTGTAATACTGCTTCTTCGACAAGGTCGGTTAACTCTTCAATAATGAAGGAGCCTTGTAGCGGATTTTCATTTTTAGACAAGCCATGCTCCTTCGTAATAATGAGCTGGATCGCCATTGCCCGACGGACAGATTCCTCGGTCGGGGTTGTAATAGCTTCATCATAAGCATTTGTATGAAGTGAATTACAATTGTCCTGCAGTGCCATGAGTGCCTGCAATGTTGTCCGGATATCGTTAAAGTCAATTTCTTGAGCGTGAAGAGAGCGGCCCGATGTTTGGATATGGTACTTGAGCTTCTGAGAGCGCTCATTTGCCCCATATTTCTCACGCATGGCCACTGCCCAAATTCTCCTTGCTACACGGCCAATTACCGTATACTCTGGGTCAAGACCGTTTGAGAAAAAGAAAGATAAGTTCGGGGCAAAATCGTCGATCGCCATGCCGCGGCTTAAATAATATTCGACGTACGTAAAACCGTTCGCCAAGGTGAAGGCGAGCTGAGAAATTGGATTAGCGCCAGCTTCCGCAATATGATAACCAGAAATGGAAACAGAATAATAATTACGAACGGAGTGATCAATAAAATATTGCTGAATATCTCCCATCATCCGCAAAGCAAACTCCGTAGAGAAAATGCATGTATTCTGCCCTTGATCCTCTTTTAAAATATCAGCCTGCACAGTTCCCCTAACCGTCTTTAACGTCTGGGCACGCACATCAGTAAATTCTTCGACAGATAGGATACGGCCAAGCTCTTCCTCTTTCTTCTTTACCTGCTGATCAATCGCCGTATTCATAAACATCGCCAAAATAATCGGCGCTGGACCATTAATCGTCATGGAAACAGATGTAGAGGGGTGACATAGATCAAAACCAGCATATAGCTTTTTCATGTCTTCCAACGTACAAATACTGACTCCGCTTTCGCCGACTTTTCCATAAATGTCTGGCCGGTAATCCGGATCTTCTCCATACAAGGTCACAGAATCAAAGGCGGTGCTCAACCGTTTTGCTTCATCATCTTTGGATAAGTAATGAAAGCGGCGGTTTGTTCTTTCTGGTGTCCCCTCTCCAGCAAACTGCCGTTTCGGATCTTCTCCTTTTCGTTTAAACGGAAAAACGCCAGCCGTATATGGGAAGAAGCCTGGTCTGTTTTCTTTATAAACCCAGCGGAGAATCTCTCCATAATCAACAAACTTCGGCAAAACGACCTTTGGAATTTTAAGGCCTGATAAGCTCGTTGTCGTCAGCTCTGTCACGATTTCCTTATCGCGGATTTTCGTGACATACTCGGAAGCAGCGTACTGTTCTCTTAACTCTTTCCATCCAGCGAGGATCTTTTTCGATTCAGTGGTTAGCTGCTCTTCAATTGCTGCTTTATACGTTTCAAGCGGTCGGATTACCTCTTCCCCAGCATCGTTTGCTTTAGCCTCTGTCAACGCTCCTTCAAGCTGAAACAACCGGCGGGCAAGGTGTTCCTGTTCCTCTGCCTTCTGGTGATAACGGCGCACTGTTTCCGTAATCTCTCTTAAATAGTAACGGCGATCATTTGGAATGATTACGTTTTGCTTTTCTACGTCCACTTCTTTGCTGAAGGATACTTGCCAATCGGTACCAGCTCTTTCATTAATTTTTTCTACGAGTGCAGCGAATAAAGCATTCGTGCCTTGATCATTAAACTGGCTGGCAATCGTTCCGTATACCGGCATTTTTTCTAGCGGTTCATCAAATAAATTGCGGCTGCGCTGATATTGCTTTTGTACTTGGCGCTTGGCGTCCTCGGAGCCTTTTCTTTCAAATTTATTAATAACAATTAAGTCAGCATAATCAATCATATCGATTTTCTCAAGTTGAGTTGGCGCCCCAAATTCACTTGTCATAACATACATCGACAAATCGGAAATTTCAGTAATCTCAGCATCCCCTTGCCCGATTCCGCTCGTCTCTACAACTACTAAATCATAACCGGCCGCCTTTACGACACTAATAGCATCTTTAATCGCCAGCGAAAGCTCAGAACGGGAATTGCGGGTAGCGAGACTGCGCATAAACACCCGCTCAGAAAAAATCGCATTCATCCGAATACGGTCACCCAGCAGTGCACCGCCTGTTTTTTGTTTTGTTGGGTCAACCGACAGAATAGCAATTTTCTTGTTGGACAATTCATTGAGAAAGCGGCGGATCAGTTCATCTGTCAGAGAACTTTTTCCTGCACCGCCGGTACCTGTAATCCCAATAACAGGTGCTTCATTGCCTAAAGACTGAATCTGCTCAAACGCCGCAGCGGCTTCTGCTTTTTCTTCTTGACTGGCGTCTACCTGATTCTCCGCTAATGAAATCAGCCTCGACACGGCTGTAACATCCCCATTTGGCAGCTTGCTAATTTCTTCTCCAATACTGCCCGATACAGTGGAAAAATCACATTCTTCCAGCATGATATTAATCATACCCTGTAAGCCGTTAAGCCGTCCGTCCTCCGGCGAAAAGACCCGGGCAATGCCGTAATCATGCAGCTCTTTTATTTCCCGCGGAATGATCACTCCGCCTCCGCCTCCATAAATACGGATATGCGGACAGCCTTTTTCCTTTAATAAGTCATACATGTATTTAAAGTATTCAACGTGACCGCCTTGATAAGAGGAAATGGCAATCCCCTGTACATCTTCCTGAATTGCCGCATTCACCACTTCTTCTACTGATCGATTATGCCCCAGATGAATTACTTCTGCTCCGCTTGCCTGCAAAATACGGCGCATAATATTAATCGATGCGTCGTGCCCATCAAAAAGACTGGAAGCTGTCACAAAACGAATATGATGCTTCGGTTTATAAACCTCCACTGTCTGACTCATTATTTCTCCCCCTTATTGTTTCACTTTGTAGCCATTAATGCCTGAAAACAATAAATCTATCTGCAGCTCGATATAATCATCAATCGTAAAGTTTTTTTGCAGCGCCCAACGACGGAATCCCCACATTTGTCCTTGTACAAAAATATCTTGAGCAAGCATGTGAATCTTTCGTTCTTCCATATCAAGCTCTCCGTTTTCCACGCATCGGTAAACTAACCTTTCAAACATGCTGACCATATCCATTTCTTTTCTTAGCACATATGGCAAGGCATCTTTTGACAGCGATTTCGCTTCCTGATACATGACTAATACTTCATCCTGCATATCATCTACCACTTTAAAATAATAACTAATGCCGAGCTTTAGACTCTCTAACGTCCCCGCCTCTAAGTCCATTCGCTCCAAACGGTCTTTTACCTGATCGTAAATGCTATCGCATACAAGATAGAGAACATCTTCCTTCGTACGAATATATTCATAGAGAGTACCGATACTAAACCCTGCTGCTTTGGCAATTTCTCTCGTTGTCGTTCGGTGAAATCCTTTTTGTTTAAAAAGCTGGACAGCTCCCTTAATCATCTCGGAGCGCCTTTTTTCGATTAGCTGTTCATCTTTTACAGATGCATGTACTTTCCTCTTGTCAGCCTTCAATGTTATCAACCGCCTTTAACAAATACATAACGAGAGCAGAGGAATGGAACTTCCCTTCATCTGCTCCCGAATTTGTTTTTACTTTCAGTCTAATTTATTGCTTTAGACCTACTGCTCAACATTATAACTGATTTTTTCTAAGATGAACTTTCTTTATTTTGTTAACATTCTTGAAATAACCAATCGTTGAATTTCCTGTGTACCTTCATAAATTTGCGTAATCTTAGCGTCACGCATATAGCGCTCAACAGGATAATCTTTCGTGTAGCCATATCCTCCGAAGATCTGTACAGCTTCTGTCGTCACTTTCATGGCGGTATCACCAGCCATAAGCTTCGACATCGCCGACTCTTTTCCATATGGCAAATTGTTCGACTCAAGCCAGGCCGCCTGATAAGTAAGCAATCGGGATGCTTCAATCGCCGTTGCCATATCAGCTAACTTAAAGGAAATTCCCTGGTTTGCTGCGATTGGTTTGCCAAACTGCTTGCGCTCTTTGGCATATTCAACCGATGCGTCCAGTGCTCCTTGTGCAATGCCGACAGCCTGAGCAGCGATGCCGTTACGGCCGCCGTCCAATGTCATCATCGCAATCTTAAAGCCGTCGCCCTCTGAACCGAGAACATTCTCCTTTGGCACCCGGCAATCTTCAAAAACAATTTCTGTCGTTGGAGATGAGCGGATTCCTAGTTTCTTCTCTTTCTTGCCAACAGAGAAGCCCGGAAAGTCTTTCTCTACAATAAAAGCTGTTGTGCCTCGCTGTTTAGAAGCTGGATCCGTTAAAGCAAAGACGATGTAAATATCAGCAATGCCGCCATTTGTAATAAAAATCTTCGAACCATTTAAAATATATTCATCGCCCTCTAAGCGAGCTGTTGTTTTCATCCCGCCTGCGTCAGAACCAGAACCTGGCTCTGTTAATCCATAGGCGCCAATTTTCTCCCCCTGCGCCATTGGCTTTAAGTACTTTTGCTTTTGTTCTTCTGTACCAAACTTGTAAACTGGCCAACCCGCAAGTGATGTATGGGCGGAAAGAGTGACACCTGTAGATGCACAAACGCGTGACAATTCTTCGACAGCAATGCAGTACGCTAAGTAGTCACTGCCAATACCTCCGTACTCTTCGGGCCAAGGGATACCTGTTAATCCGAGCTCCGCCATTTTGCGAAAAATCTCTATATCAAAACGCTCTTCTTCGTCGCGTTCTGCTGCTGTTGGCTCGACTTCGTTTTTAGCAAAGTCCCTTACCATTTTGCGAATCATTTCATGTTCTTCTGTTAGTTGGAAGTTCATTTTATTCCCCGCCTTTATTTGATTAACTGTTTGCTAATGACGATTCTTTGAATTTCACTCGTACCTTCATAAATTTCCGTTACTTTGGCATCGCGGAAAAATCGCTCTACCGCGTATTCTTTCGTGTACCCATAGCCTCCGTGTACTTGAACAGCTTCGATTGCCGTATCCACTGCTGTCTTGGAGGCGTATAGTTTTGCCATGGAAGCTTCTTTTCCGCAAGGCTTCCCTTTTGATCGCAAATCAGCCGCCCGGTAAACAAGCAGCCTAGCTGCTTCTACACTTGTCGCCATATCCGCAAGCTTAAAAGCGAGCCCTTGTTGAGCTGCAATTGGCTTACCAAACTGTTTGCGTTCTTGCGCATATTGCGTAGCTTCTTTTAATGCTGCTTCGGCGATCCCCAGCGCCTGCGCAGCAATTCCAATACGACCAGCATCAAGATTAGCCATCGCAATTTTAAACCCTTCTCCTTCACTGCCAAGCAGCTGCGATGCTGGTACTTTCATATCTTCAAAGGTCAATTGCACGGTACGAGAACCGTAAAGGCCCATTTTATGTTCGTCTTTGCCAATAATCAGACCTGGCGTATCTTTTTCCACAATAAAGGCTGAGATGCCCTTTGAACCTTCTGCCGGGTTAGTCGAAGCAAAGACGATATATGTATCCGCTTCTCCCCCGTTCGTGATGAAAACCTTCGAACCATTTATCGTATAATAATCCCCTTGTTTGACCGCTTTTGTTTTTAAATTAGCTGCATCCGATCCAGCGCCCGGTTCGGTTAAGCAAAAGGCACCCAAGTATTCTCCTGACGCTAACTTTGGTACATATTTTTGTTTTTGCTCCTCGGTGCCAAAATATAGAATTGGATTTGTTCCAACAGATGTGTGAACAGATAAAATGACTCCAACCGTGGCACTGGCTTTTGACAGCTCATTGATTGCGATAATATAAGATATAAAGTCCATCCCACTGCCGCCATATTCCTCGGGAATGGTGATCCCCATTAAGCCCAGCTCAGCCATCTTCTTGATCAATTCACGAGGAAATTCTCCTTTTTCCATTCGCTCAACAAACGGCGCGATTTCACCTTCTGCAAAATCTCTTACCATCTTCCTCATCATCTGCTGCTCTTCTGAAAATCGCAATTCCATATTTTCTTCCTCCTGTTGTTTTTAAATTACACGCTTTAGTCGTATGTGTAGAAGCCGCGCCCTGTCTTTTTGCCGAGCCAGCCAGCCTTTACATACTTGCGAAGCAGCGGACATGGACGATATTTGTCATCACCAAACCCATCATGAAGCGTTTCCATGATGTACAAACACGTATCAAGGCCGATAAAATCAGCCAGTGTCAGCGGACCCATCGGATGGTTCATACCAAGCTTCATGACTTCATCAATCGCTTCTTTTGTTGCGACTCCTTCATACAGCGTATAAATCGCTTCATTGATCATTGGCATTAACACCCGGTTTGCTACAAATCCCGGAAAATCATTTACTTCAACAGGCACTTTTGAAAGAGTATGCGTGATTTCTTCGATTGTTTGATAGACCTCGTCTGCTGTTGCCAGACCACGGATAATCTCGACAAGCTTCATCACCGGCACCGGATTCATAAAATGCATACCGATCACTTTTTCTGGGCGATTCGTGGCGGCCGCAATTTCGGTAATAGGCAATGATGAGGTATTGGTTGCTAAAATCGTATGAGCTGGTGCAATTCTATCCAAATGGGAAAAGATTTTGCACTTCACATCCATGTTTTCGACTGCTGCTTCAATAACAAGGTCTACATCCTGTGCATCCTGTAAGTTAGTCGATTTTGAAATTCTCTGGAGGATTTCTGCTTTTTCGCCATCTGTAAGGCGTTCCTTCTGTACTTGGCGAGAGAGATTTTTCTCAATAACTCCCAGTCCACGTCTAACCAGCTCATCTTTTAAGTCATTCAACAACACTTCATAGCCAGCCTGAGCACATACTTGAGCAATGCCTGAACCCATTTGTCCAGCTCCGATTATCATCAGCTTTTTTACTTCCATCTTTTCCCCTCCTATTTCGATTTCAAGATTATCTACACTGATTTTTCTTTCTATCGCCTGATGTTTTCCGCTTCGACGCACACGATGTGCTAGTGAGGGCGTTGCGACACGATGTCGCGCCTTTAGCCGTCGCTCCTCTTTTGTCCAGCTGCAGCGGCCAGCAGCTAGTGGACTTCCGGCTCCTCCTTGCGATAAGTCAACATCGAATCGCTGCCGCTCTTCGTGTTTCCTTTATCTCGTGCGGAGCCGTCCAGCCCATACGCCGCTGAACGGCCGCTTCCGCTTTTCTTTGTCTAGCTGCAGGCGCTAGGGCGTACGGCGGTTTCGAAATTTCTATTGGAGTCAAAGAACGACTCCTATAGAAATTCCTCCAACCTCCTATCACCCTGAACGAGCGCCCTCCGCTTTTCTCTTGTCTAGCTGCGCCTCCCTGCCCCTCGAGGTCATAAGCCGATCTGGCTGTGTGGCTGAAAAACGCCACCTCGCCATTTCGTCTTATGCTTGTCGGGGCAGTACAGTCGGCTCCGCTTTTCTTTTGTCCAGCTGCAGGCGCTAGCACGTACGCTGATTTCGCTCTCTCTGTCGAAGTCTGAAAAGCGACTTCTCGGCGAGAGCTCCAATCCACTATCGTGCTGACGAGCGCCTTCCTCTTTTCTAGACCTCAATCATGATGGCGTCGCCTTGGCCGCTTCCGCTGCAGATGGCTGCGATGCCGATGCCTCCGCCTCTTCTTTTTAGTTCATAGGCGAGTGTTAAAATAATTCTTGCGCCACTGGCACCGATTGGGTGGCCGAGAGCAATGGCTCCTCCGTTGACGTTGACCTTTTCAGGATCGAGATCGGCAATCTTACCGCTTGCCAGTGCTACGGCAGCGAAGGCTTCATTCACTTCAAACAGATCGATATCTTTCAGGGATTTTCCCGTCTTTTTCAGTATTTCATTAATTACTAGTCCTGGAGTTTGTGGGAACTTGCTCGCTTCTACTGCTACTTCAGCATGGCCAATCACTGTAGCAAGCGGCTGTTTCCCTTCTTTTGCTGCCCGTTCATCACTCATCAACACAAGTGCACCAGCTCCATCATTGATGCCAGGAGCATTGCCAGCTGTAATCGTTCCGTCTTTGCCAAATGCCGGGCGCAGCTTCGCTAATACTTCTTTTTTTGTATCCTTACGAGGCGCTTCATCCTGCTCTACTAGGACAGGATCTCCTTTTCGCTGAGGCACTTCAACCGCGACAATTTCTTCAGCCAAACGGCCCTCTTCCATAGCAGCAATTGCTTTTTCATGGCTGCGTACTGCCCACTCATCCTGTTCTTCTCTAGACAAGCCAAACTCTTCCGCTGTTTCATTTCCGTAATTGCCCATATGAACGCCGGTAAAGCTGCATGACAATCCGTCATGAATCATCAAATCAACCATCGATGCATCACCCATTCGCATGCCCCAACGCCCTTTAGGAAGGGCATAAGGAACATTGGACATGGATTCCATGCCGCCGGCCACAATGACCTCTTCATCACCTGCGCGGATAATTTGGTCAGCAAGTGTTACACTGCGCAAACCGGAGGCGCACACTTTATTGATCGTTTCAGTTTTTACTTCCCAAGGGACTCCCGCTTCTCTCGCTGCCTGTCTTGAAGGAATCTGTCCCTGCCCTGCTTGAAGAACATTGCCAAAAATCACTTCATCGACCTGTTCCGGACTAACGCCTGCACGCTTTAACGCCTCTTTAATGGCTATTCCCCCAAGCTGTGAAGCTGATAAAGCACTTAATGCTCCTCCAAATTTGCCAAAAGGTGTACGGGCTCCATCAATAATTACTGTTTTTACCATGATTACTTCCCCCTTTGTTTCATTTTAAAGAAACCGCTTTCATGTCTTGACTGAACGCTCGCTCAAAACTTGGCCATAAGAAAAGGGAAACATCTCCCTTTTTTACCTCTTATATTCTTTTATTTTAAAGTAAATGAAGAAAAATTCCAATGAAAATGATGAATATTCAAAAAACAAGCAAGAGGAAGGTTCCCTCTCTCCTTCAAGAGGAAAACCTTCTTTTAAAACACCCTCAAGCTGATTCTGCTACTTTATTTTTCTGCTTGTGCGTCAGCAGCAGTTTCGGCAACAACTGCTTTTCGTTGTTCCTCAGCCGGATCTTTATCCGGAAGCTGCTCTGTTTTCTGTGGCCCGATAACCGCTTTCTCCAGAAGTTCTGCTACGTCATACGTTGCGACCGTTTCCTCTACTTCCTTCGCTTTTGTGCCGTCGGAAAGCATCGTCAAGCAGTACGGACAGCCCGAACTAATCACAGATGGATTCACTGCCAGCGCCTGCTCTGTCCGTGCAACGTTAATGCGGTGGCCAGTGTCTTCTTCCATCCACATCAGCCCACCGCCAGCACCACAGCACATCCCGTCCTGACGCTTCCGGGCCATTTCAACAAGCTTTACACCCGGTATTGCCTTCAAGATTTCTCGCGGCGGATCGTAAACATCGTTGTAGCGACCGAGATAACATGAGTCATGGAACGTGATCGTTTCATTGACGGCGTGCATTGGCTTCAATCGGCCTTCTTTCACAAGCTGATCTAACAGCTCCGTATGGTGGTAGACTTCGGCCTTGAAGCCCATGGCCGGATATTCGTTTTTAAAAATATTATACGCATGCGGATCAATCGTCACGATTTTCTTTACATCGTTTTTCTCAAATTCTGCGATATTAGCTGTCGCCAGCTCCTGAAACAAAAATTCATTGCCGAGGCGGCGCGGTGTATCACCGGAATTTTTCTCTTTGTTGCCTAAAATCGCAAATTTCACGCCCGCTTCATTTAACAATCTCGCAAAAGAAAGGGCAATTTTCTGGCTGCGGTTATCGAACGCTCCCATTGATCCGACCCATAACAGGTACTCAAATTCTTCGCCTGCTTTTTTCATTTCTTTGACGGTCGGTACGTGAACATCCTCACGCAGCTCTCGCCAATTTTCTTTTTCTTTTCTGTTCAGTCCCCACGGATTGCCTTGGCGCTCAATGCTTTGCATCGCCCGTTGCGCTTCCGGGTCCATCTTTCCTTCTGTTAACACGAGGTAGCGGCGCAGATCAATAATTTTATCGACATGCTCGTTCATGACTGGGCACTGGTCTTCACAATTGCGGCATGTCGTACACGCCCAGATCTCTTCTTCGGTGATGACCTCTCCAATCAAGCTTGGATGATAAAGCTCAGCCGCCGCTTCTGCACTGCCGGCAAGAGCTAATTGGTTCCCCTGTGTGTTCGCAAAAGCAAACGCCGGCACCCATGGCTGTTTGGATGTCACAGCTGCTCCTGTGTTTGTTAAATGATCGCGCAGCTTAACGATTAAATCCATCGGCGAGAGCATTTTCCCTGTTCCCGTGGCCGGACACATATTCGTACAGCGGCCGCACTCCACGCAAGCATAAAAATCAATCATTTGCAGCTGGTTAAAGTCTTGAATTTTCCCGACGCCAAACGATTCCTGTGTTTCATCCTCAAAATCAATCGGCTTCAGCGTGCCCGGACGGTCCAAACGATGAAAATACGTATTGACCGGGCCAAAAATTAAGTGAGCATGCTTTGACTGCGGTACATACACAAGGAAAGTAAGCAAGACGAGCAAATGCACCCACCAGGATACGTAGAAAAACGCAATAGCAGCCTTTGTACCGATCCCTGCCAAAATAACGGCTATAGCAGAGGCAACCGGCTCTAAGCCCATCCAGTGGACATCGGCTCCTTCATGCCAAATTAAATCCATGCCGTTGCCGATTAAGACGGACAGCATTAATAGGCCGATAAAAATTAATACAAGCCCGTTTTTCCAGCCGCGCTTTAAACGCACGAGCTTTTCAACATAACGGCGGTAAAATGCCCAGACCACCGCCACAAGAATCATTAGCGTGACGATCTCTTGGAAAAACTTGAATCCGCCGTACAGCGGACCGAGCGGCAAATGTGCTCCCGGCACGATGCCTTTAATAATAAAGTCAATCGCTCCTAGTTGTACAAGCAGGAAACCATAGAAAAACATTATGTGAATGGCCCCGCTTTTTTTGTCCTTGAGCAGCTTTTTCTGTCCAAACACAAATACCCAGATTTTCTCCATCCGCTTCTTCACATCATTATCAAACTCTTGTTTCTTGCCCAGCTGAATGTATTCATAACGGGTCTTTAATAAATAAACAAATAAATACACTCCGTAAGCGATTACAAAAGCAGTTGCAATTAAGTTGATCCATAACAAACCATTCATGACTTTCCCTACACTCCTTTCTAAGATCGCTGCATCTTGCGCCTTTGTTAAAACAGTATTACTATTCAGAATGTTTATATCTTTATTATATTATGAATGAGCATTCAGTCAACCTATAATTAAAATATTTTTTTCAGTCATTCCTATGAGAGTCTTTGTTTCTTTTTGGGAAGCCTAGAAATAATGCTGCTTCGTTTAAGGAGGAAAAAGATTCATGAGGATATTTTTCTGGCTCACTTTTTTTGCTTCATGGCTTGGGCTGGATCTTTACTTTGGTCAGAAAACTGCAGAAAAACAATCCCCTGAACGGATGTATCCGAAGAGAAAAGGGAAGATTGATTTTTTTTGCAGCGGTCCTGAATTTTTTAAACAATTTTTTCACGATATCCAAAATGCCCAAAAACGTGTGTACTGTCTTTTTTATATTGTAAAAGATGATAGTGTGACCCGGGATTTTTTTCATTTATTGAAAGAGAAAGCAAGGGGCGGTGTAGAAGTGCACCTGCTTATGGATTGGCATGGCAGCTTAAAAGTGAAAAAGCAGGATGTGAATGATCTAAAACGGTCAGGAGTCAAAGTCGGCTTCTTTGGAAAACCACGTCTTCCTTATTTCTTTTTTTCTCTACAGCAGCGAAATCATCGGAAAATTACTGTCATTGATAGTACCATTGCTTATCTTGGCGGCTTTAATGTTGGTCTGGAGTATGTGAATAAGAGTGAAGACCCTAAGCTTTCTCCATGGAGAGACTACCATTTGCGCTTTTATGGCGGCAGTGCCGTTGACTTAGAAGCAGAATTTATTGCTGACTGGAATCAAGAGGGACGATCTTTTCTGCAGCAGCCGAAAAAAGCACCTGGACACGAAAGCGGAATAGAACATGCTATTTATCCCTCTGTAAACGGAAATCTTGAGAAAAAACTAATAAATATGATTAGCAGTGCCCAACGATCGATTTTCATCGGGACTCCTTATTTCATACCGACAAAACCTGTATTTGACCAGCTGCTTCATGCATTAGCACGTGGTGTCCATGTCACTGTTCTCATCCCTAGACATGAAGATCATGCACTCGTGCAGGAAGCGGCTTCTCCATTTTTAAATAAGATGCTTCTCTTTCCAAATGCTCGCATCCTATCGTTCACGAACGGGTTCTATCATGCAAAGATTATTATCTTTGATGACGAAATATGCGACATTGGCACGGCCAATTTCGATGCGAGAAGTCAGCGGATCAATTTTGAATGCAATTGCTTTATTTATAGTCCAGCCTTCATTGAGCAAATTCGGCCCTTTTTGGAGGAAGACATCGAAAATAGCCAGTTGCCTTCTACACCAGAGCTGTATCCTACTACTCTCGCTGGAAAAATAAAAACAAAAGCTGCTCACTTAGTAAAAGGCTTCTTGTAATAGACAAAAAGCTTGCGCTGAAACTTAACGGTTTCAGCGCAAGCTTTTTTTACATTTTTTCAGGTGCAGATACGCCGATAAGCTGCAGAGCATTTTTTAATGTAACCTGTACAGCTTTTACTAACGCAAGACGCGCTTCTGATAACTGTGTATTATTTGGATCTAATACTTTTTCTGCATTGTAGAAGCTATGGAATGCAGCAGATAGTTCTTGTATATAGTTCGCGATCCGGTGCGGGATGCGTTTTTCAGCAGCCTCTGCCACCACTTGAGGGAAATCGCCAATCTTCTTCAATAAGTCGATCTCTTTTTCGGCGCTAATCAGAGATAAATCTGCTTCTTTGTTAATCGTGATACCTTGCTCTTCTCCTTGACGCAAAATACTGCTAATGCGAGCATGTGCATATTGAGCATAGTACACCGGGTTTTCATTTGATTCAGACACAGCAAGGTCAAGATCGAAGTCCATATGAGTATCGCCGCTTCTCATGGCGAAGAAATAACGAACAGCATCTAGCCCTACTTCTTCAACAAGCTCCCGCATCGTCACGGCTTTACCAGTCCGCTTGCTCATTTTCATCTTCTCGCCGTTTTTATAGAGATGAACGAGCTGGATAATTTCTACTTCTAAGTTAGCCGGGTCATAACCAAGCGCTTCTACTGCCGCTTTCATCCGCGGAATGTAGCCATGATGATCAGCGCCCCAAATGTTAATGACCTTTTTAAAGCCACGCTCAAATTTATCCTTATGATAAGCAATGTCCGGTGTTAAATACGTATACGTGCCGTCATTTTTGACAAGAACGCGGTCTTTATCGTCCCCGAACGTAGTAGAGCGGAACCAAACTGCCCCGTCTTCTTCGTAAATATGGCCTTTTTCACGCAAAGCAGCGAGCGCTTCATCGATTTTTCCATTTTTATAAAGAGACGTTTCTGAATACCATACATTAAATGGCACACGGAAATTTTCTAAATCCGTTTTCAACTTCTCCATTTCGTATTTTAACCCATATTCTCTAAACGCTTCGTAGCGCTCTTCTTCCGACATAGAAACGAACTTGTCCCCAAACTCATCGGCTAATTTTTGACCAATGCCCACAATATCTTTTCCATGGTAACCATCCTCTGGCATTTCTTTCTCTTGACCAAGTGCTTGGAAATAACGGGCTTCGACAGATAGCGCTAAATTATGAATCTGGTTGCCGGCATCGTTGATGTAATATTCTCTCGTTACGTCGTAACCGGCTTTTTCAAGCACGTTACATAAGGAATCTCCAACAGCTGCGCCTCGAGCATGACCAAGATGCAGATCTCCTGTCGGATTGGCCGAAACGAATTCTACTTGGATCTTCTCATTGTTGCCGGTATTTGTTTTTCCGTAATCGGTGCCTTCTTCTAGTACAACTGGGATTAGATCCGTTAAATATGCATTATTCATATAAAAATTAATAAAACCAGGGCCAGCGATTTCAATTTTCTCAATGGAAGCTTTAGACGGATCAAAATTGGCGATCATCTCTTCGGCGATCGCACGAGGAGCTTTCTTCGCTACACGAGCTAGTTGCATCGCCATATTAGTCGAATAATCACCATGCACCTTTTCCTTTGGCGTCTCCAGCACAACAGCCGGAATCTCCTCCTCTTGCGCCAGCCCGGCCTTCAAAACAGCCGCCTTTATCTCCGACCGTAAATCCTCCTGTACCTTCTCTGCTATATTCATTTCTTATATACCTCCTCATGGTTGGGGTCAGCCCCCCGCTCTGTTAATGCGGTGAAGCGTTAAATTTTTTCTTTATGCCTTTTCAAACTTGAGCTCCATTGTATAAGCACCGACTGCCGTTCCTTGCATCAGCAGGTGGTAGTCCAGCTGGAGCGTTCCCTCAAGTTGTGATTCACTGTATGTATGGCTGTGCGACAGCTTATTTGTTTTGGTTGACATCGCCAATGTGCCGTGCGGGCTTGTATAAGAGCCATTCATTTGTTCTTTTTCGTTGAATGGAAGCCTCATATTTACGGCTCCGCTGCGCAAGATTACGGCCCCTCGATCAGAAAACTTCACGACCGTTTGAATCTTGCCTTCTTCTTGAACCTCATTATATTTCAGGAAGTAAGAACCGTTTTTTTCCTGAAACTCTCCAGAGAGCATAAGTTCAAACATCTCTCTTTCTCCTTCATGCTCAATGCTCGTCGTTAAATGGATATTGACAGGAACAGGTGCTTGTAAATCCTTGGCCAAGCTGTTCACATCCTTTTAAAATTTCTCCTTATAACTTATTAAGTATAAAAATGTTTATATAAAAATGCAATGGACATCATGGAAATTTCAATTACGAAAGGATTAAATGCCCCCTCCTTGTGGTACATCAATAGAAAAAGGGATTGGAGCTGTTAACATGGAAGAAGTGAAGAGAGTATATTACGTAGACCCCGCCAGTAAGGAAGTCTTGCCTACTGCTGAAGGGCAGGGCAATTTCAGAATAGAAGCCACTGATCAAGAAGCAGCTTTTATCAGAAGAATATTTGAAGAAGAATACAATGCTGAACTGGAAACGTTCGTCCGTGCTCATGTTCCTTATCTCGATTACTCCTACAAAGAAAAGAATGATCATTATGACCGGGCACTTATCGCCATTTACGGTTTGATTTATAAGTTTGGCGACGAAGAAGCTAGACGTCATATTGATGAAATGGGCATCTTGAATGAATATCGTTTAAACGAAAAAAAGGATTTCTAAATAAAGCAATCACCCGGCATAAAAACTGCCGGGTGATTTTTATTAAGTGTTCTATACACTTAAGAGGCTTCTTACTTTTCCTTGTTCACCAATCCCCAGCCGAGCAGCATCTCACGGAGCAGTTTGGAGGCTGTGTTAGCTGTCTGTTCGGAAGGATCATAAATCGGTGCCACCTCTACAAGATCGCCGCCGACAACCTTCACTTCTGAATGAGCAATCGCATGAATAGAGGCAAGCAGCTCTTTCGACGTAATGCCGCCCGCATCCACTGTTCCTGTACCAGGCGCATGAGCTGGATCAAGAACGTCAATGTCAATCGTTACATACACTGGCCGGCCAGCGAGCTGCGGTAAAATTTCTTTTAAAGGCTCGAGCACTTCAAACTTAGAGATATGCATTCCGTTCTCTTTAGCCCATTGAAACTCTTCTTTCATACCAGAGCGAATACCAAAAGAGTAAACATTTTCAGGGCCAATCAACTCAGCAATTTTTCTAATTGGTGTCGAGTGAGAAAGTGGTTCTCCCTCATACTCTGTGCGAAGATCGGTATGGGCATCCATATGAATAATGGCCAAGTCAGGATACTTTTTTGCTACTGCCTTCATCACTGGCCAGGAAACAAGATGCTCTCCCCCCATGCCAAGCGGGAACTTCCCATCTGCCAGCAAACCGTCAATGTAATCCTCAATTAAATCCAAACTTCTTGCAGCGTTACCGAATGGGAGCGGAATGTCACCAGCATCAAAGTAATTAATTTCTTCTAACTCACGGTCCAGATATGGGCTGTATTCCTCGAGACCAATTGATACTTCGCGAATGCGTCCCGGACCAAAACGAGAACCCGGGCGATAGCTAACTGTCCAATCCATCGGCATGCCGTATAACACGACCTGGCTTTTCTCATAGTCCTGCTGAGCACCGATAAAGATATTGCCTGAATAGGCTTCATCAAAACGCATAACTTTCCCACCTTTTTATCAAAATAGCCGTTTACTCTGTTAAATCTTTTACGAATTTCGGTAAAACGAAGGCTGCTTTGTGCAATTCTTTCGTATAATATTTTGTTTCAATATCGTGGAAATGCTCATCGCTTACTTCTAATGGATCATATTTTTTTGAGCCAATTGTAAACGTCCACATACCACTTGGATAAGTTGGGATATTGGCCGTATATAGGCGCGTAATTGGGAAAATTTCTTTTACATCGCGCTGTACTTCACGAATCAAGTCCGCTTTAAACCAAGGGTTGTCTGTTTGAGCAACGAAAATACCGTCTTCTTTCAATGCTTTCGCAATGCCAGCATAGAACCCTTTTGTAAATAAGTTTGCAGCCGGACCGACCGGTTCCGTTGAATCTACCATGATCACATCATATTCGTTTTCACTTTTGGCGATATGCATGAAACCATCATCGACACGTACATCAACACGCTCGTTATCCAGTTCTCCAGCAATTTCAGGCAAGAATTTCTTTGAATACTCGATTACTTTGCCATCGATATCAACGAGTGTTGCTTTTTTCACTTCTGGATGCTTCAACACTTCACGGATTACCCCGCCGTCGCCACCGCCAACAACTAAAACATTCTCTGGATTCGGGTGAGTAAATAATGGTACGTGTGCTACCATTTCATGATAAACAAATTCATCTTTTTGAGAAGTCATGACCATGCCATCTAAAAATAGCATATTGCCCCACTCTTCTGTTTCAGCCATCTCCAAGTATTGGAAGTCTGTCTGTTCTGTATGAAGAGTACGCTTAATTTTCATTGTAATACCAAAGTTTTCCGTCTGTTTTTCTGTATACCAAAGTCCGCTCATTTCATCTCTTCCTTTCTGCAATAAATGCTTTCCAATTGCACTGAAAAAAGTATAGTGGAATCCTGCAAAAATTCAAGCTATTTTTTTGACTTCGTCCTCTTGTATGAAAATATCCCCCTTTTATGTTTAAAAATTCGGAAGTTTTTTCATACTATTCCTAATTATTCTTTTTAAGGCAGGTAACCTTATATGACAGTCATTACCCTGTCAGGCTATCGTAAAACAGTTAAATGGATACGCGCAGGATTGTTTCTCGGTTTTTTTGCTGCGATGGGCCTGTTACTGCTCATCGGAGCCGGATTTTTATACATGAAGCTGCTTGGCGAACCAAAAGTAGCCGTTCCTCAGTCTACACTTTATTTTGCGGCAGATGGACAAGTGATCGGTGAAAGCCATGCTGGTGAAAAACGATATTGGGTCGCTCTTGATGAAGTATCCCCCTATCTTGTGGAAGCCACTCTCGCTGTGGAGGATAAGAAATTTTTTGAGCATCACGGTTTTGATTTCAAGCGGATGGCTGGTGCTGCTGTTGCCGATTTAAAAGCGATGGCAAAAGTACAAGGGGCTAGTACGATTACCCAGCAATACGCTCGTAATCTTTATCTTTCCCATGATAAAACATGGAAGCGGAAAGTATCAGAGGCTATCTATACAATGCGAATTGAAATGAACTACACGAAGGAACAGATTTTAGAAGGTTATTTAAATACCATTTATTATGGACATGGAGCTTATGGTATTGAGGCTGCGAGCCAATTCTATTTTGGAAAAAAAGCAGCTGCTCTCACCCTGGCGGAAGCGAGTATGCTCGCTGGCATTCCAAAAGGGCCATCCATTTATTCACCGCTCTCCTCATTATCGAAAGCAAAAGAGCGGCAGAGAGTCATTTTAATGGAAATGGAAGAGAGTGGCGTGATTACACCTAAACAGCGCCAGATGGCCATGGCCGACAAACTTCGCATTACTGGCGAACATTTGCACACAGACTCAGAAACAGCTCCGTATTTTCGACAAGCGGTCCAGCAAGTACTCGCTCAGAAGCTTGGTGTAGATGAACAGACGATCGCGCTTGGCGGATTGCGTGTATACACTACATTGAATCGAGAGCATCAATACATTGCCGAAAAGAGCATAAAAAAAGTAATTGCCCAAGACTCTGATATACAGCCGGCGTTCGTTTCTATTGAACCCAAAACTCATTTCGTTACAGCTCTTGCTGGCGGCAAGGACTTCAATCAAAGCCCTTATAACCGGGCCACTCAAGCGATTCGACAGCCGGGGTCAACCTTCAAACCGTTTTTATATTACGCAGCATTGGAAAATGGCTATACCCCAGCTACCCAGCTAAAAAGCGAAAAGACCGCTTTCCGGTATGACAATGGCCAAAAAGTATACAGGCCAAGCAACTTTAACCACCGCTATGCTGACGCCGATGTCACGATGGAGCAAGCGCTGGCTGTTTCCGATAACATTTATGCTGTTAAGACACACCTATTTCTAAAGCCCGACACACTCGTTAAAACAGCTGAGCGTTTTGGCATTTCTACCCCGTTAAAGCCGCTCCCTTCACTGGCACTGGGCACGTCAGGAGTTCGTGTTCTTGAAATGGTGAATGCCTATGCAACAATAGCAAACAACGGAAAATACGAAGAGCCTGTTTTTATCCAACGAGTGGAAAATGCGCACGGAGAGGTGATTTATGAGCACCAATCAGAAAGTGAACAACGATTTGATAAAAAACAAACAGCCGTACTGACTCACATGATGACGGGCATGTTCGATAAAAACTTAAGCAGCTATGCAAATGTCACCGGTGCTTCCCTCGCTCCGAAGATGACACGCCCTTATGCCGGAAAATCAGGATCGACTACCTATGATTATTGGATGATTGGGTTTACTCCCCAGCTAGCTGCTGGGATATGGACCGGGTATGACGATGGAACAGAAATAAAAAAAGCGGATGATAAGCATTATGCTAAAGACATTTGGTTTGATTTTATGGAAGATGTCCACAGAGGGAAACGAGTCAAAAAGTTTCCAAAACCGAAAGGCGTAACAGCTGTTGAAGTTAATCCCGAAAATGGAAAAATTGCCAGTGATCACTGCCCTGTAACGAGAACGATGTACTTTATAGAAGGAACCGAACCCGAAGAATACTGTACCGACCATTTACCAAAAGAAGAAAAAACAAAAGAGAAGAAAAAAGAAGAAAATTGGATTAAACGCTTATTTCCTCTTTTATAGACCGCCTGATATTACTAAACAAAACAAGGAAAAACCCCGGGTGTGCGGCCCGGGGTTTTTCCTTGTCCTAGCTTATGCAATTTATGCATTACTTCAAGTTTACTTTCTTTCTAGTTATTGGGCAAGATGTGAACATGATTTTCAAAAAACGTTCAAAGATTGTTCACTAAAAAGGGAATAAAAGGATAACTATTCCACTAAGCCTTCTTTTAGCTCTGATGAAGCGTTCTCCCACATGTCTGCATTATGGTTTTGTAGAAAGTCTTTTAACACTTTTTTTGAAGGAGCATCCATATGGTCGACAATAATGTGCCCTTTTAATGACTTATCCATACGATTTACATGCTCTGGGAGCGACTTGTAACCACGGCGCTTCTCACGGTTTACGGTTAGTTCACACGCGGTAACCCCTGTGTAAAAAGGACCGTTTTTTCCCTGGTCTATTGTGACCCATACGAGCCAATATGGTTTAGCGCCTTCTGGCACCTCCTCTTTATTAGCAAGAAACTTAATGCCTTTCTCAACAGCGCTGCGGGCATGCATCGCGCCCACATCAATGAATGCCTCTTTTTCCTCTACATCAATAAAGACGGGAGATACGTTCTCTAAAGAAAGTGCCCCTTTGCCAAAGCCTTTATGACCATCTGTTGGGTCGTTTTTAATAATATTAAAGCCAACCTTTTTCTTTTTCTCCATGAGATAGTCTCCTTTCTTTTAGCTATCATCAACCAAACAATACCATAAAAATCGTGTTAAATCCTTGAATCACTGAAGGCAGCACAAAGCTGAAAATCGGCTGGATCGTGTATTGGTAAAGCGGCGTAATGACAATAATTAGAAAAATGAGTGTTCCGTATTGCTCGTATTGTGTTAATTTGACACGGACAGATGGCGGCACTAAGTCCTCGATAATTCGGTAGCCGTCAAGCGGCGGCAGCGGCAGCAGGTTAAATACGAATAAGACAACATTTAACCAAACCATCATATTTAGCAGGTCAATAAAAAATGGAGGCAGCCCAGCGCCTACGGAAAAAAATAAAATACCATAAGCAATGGCCGCAATTAAGAAATTGCTGAGCGGTCCAGCAACCGAAACTAAAATTCCCGCAAGCCGCGGGTTCTGAAAGTTTCGGCGGTCAACCGGCACAGGCCGCGCCCAGCCAAAGCCAGCAATCAGTATTAAGATGGTGCCGATCGGATCAAGGTGATGAACAGGATTAAGCGTTAGCCGCCCTTGGTTCTTCGCCGTATCGTCACCGAATTTATAAGCAACATACGCATGGGCAAACTCGTGGAAAGTGAATGCCACAATAAGCGTGATGACAACAAACGGCAATTCTGACAGTGAAAAAGCTAAAAATCGGTCCAAATGTTAAACCCCTTTATTTTATTTTGTAAAGATTTTCATGCTTGACATATTGCTTGTCCCCTTTGAAAAGCATACAATTTGGTTGTATCATCATTGAACCATATGGAGAGGAGCCAAGAAATATGCCTTATGTAACTGTAAAAATGCTAGAGGGCCGTACAGAAGAGCAGAAAAAGGCGCTTGCCGAAAAAGTAACAGCCGCTGTAACAGAAACGACTGGTGCCCCTGCTGAAAAAGTAGTTGTCTTCATTGAAGAAATGTCAAAGAACCATTATGCCGTTGCCGGTAAAAGATTAAGCGACGAAGATTAATTTTTTACTCGACTGATAGGGCCCGCCTCAGAGCGGGCCTTGTCGTTGTCTAGCTGCAGGCGCTAGCACGTACGCTGATTTCGCTCTCTCTGTCGAAGTCTGAAAAGCGACTTCTCGTCGAGAGCTCCAATCCGCTATCGTGCTGAACAAGCACCTTCTGCTTCGACGCACACGATGTGCTAGTGAGGGCGTTGCGACACGATGTCGCGCTTTTAGCCGTCGTTCCTCTTATTGCAGCTGTGTTTTCAGTTGTTCGATGTAACCATACGCTTCTTGGATTTCTTCTTCGGTGTAGCGCTGTTTTCTCTTTAACGTGAAGATTTTTTCGGTCACTTCTTCACGTGTTAGTGTATCAAAATAAAGAACGGTTGATACCAATTCAAGGAAACGGGCGCTTTGGCTGTTCATCTCGACGACTGTCTCCTTTAAATGCGGTATATCTACTTCCGTGTGCTTAAGAAAAGCTTCTCCTTCTTCTGTAAGCGTGTAGCGATATTGATAATAACCGCCTTTTTTCTCGCGTACTTCATCGATAAATTCCATATTGCACAACTCTTCCACACGGAGAGTCAACTCTTCTGAATAAGGACCATAAAAGTGAAACTCGAATTTTTCTTGAAAAGGAAAGGAAATTTTCTTCGCAATGTAGATGATCTTTTGTAGTTTTTTCCGCCCAATGACTTCTCCGCAGGCCGCAAAGACCCCCATTAATTTTGCATGCTCTTTTAACAACTTTTCTCAACTCCTACTGTATCATTCCCGGCGTCATATTTCTAAAATGGATCGTATTTGCCGTTTAATATTGCGTTTTGACGAATCATCATTTAATAAATCGGCAGGAAAATATAATTTATGGTCTGTTCGTCTTTTACCTGAAATTGCATCCACAATATCGGACTCTCGTGACAGTTCACGCAGTTCTCCGTTGTTCATCAACAAATAAATAGGCAGCCGCTCTTCTTCCTCTCCCGGCCGATAAAAATCGTATGGCAGGTCAGAAGAAGAATCAAATACAAGATAGTACTCCGGGTCGATGCCAGCTTTTTTAAACAGCGCTTCCAATTCACTATGCTTGCGGTACTCTTTGGCAGGATCAAACTCTACATACTTAAACAAATCGCGATTGACAAACCGGCGGCATAAGTCGCTTAAAATCGGATCCTTTTCTTCCTGCCAAACTTGAAAGTAATACAACATAACAGATTCATCGAGCTTTAAGTAGTCTGCAAGATTATATTGCTCTTGAAAAATAGAGTAAAAATGCAACGGGGCATATGTAAATGGGTAATCTTGTCGATTCAATTCTTTAGCCCGGTGCAAAATTTTTGTCAACAGGACTTCTGCACTCCGCGTGACCGGATGGAAATAAACTTGCCAGTACATTTGATAGCGGCTCATAATATAATCTTCGACTGCATGCATTCCGCTTTGTTTGAACACAACCTGATCCTCGCGCGGGCGCATTACACGCAGCAAGCGCTCCATATCAAAGTGGCCATAGCTGACCCCCGTAAAATACGCATCACGCTGTAAATAATCCATACGGTCTGCATCAATCTGGCTTGAAATCAAACTAACAACCAGCTTGTTTTCATGCGTTTTTCCAATTACTTCTGCTACATGCTTAGGGAAGCTTTTGTCTACTCTGGATAAAACAGCATTTACTTCCGTTTCTCCAAGAATAATTTCTTTCGTGAACGCCTCGTGGTCCAACTGGAATACTTTTTCAAACGAATGTGAAAATGGCCCGTGCCCAACATCATGCAAAAGAGCGGCGCATAATGAAAGCAAACGGTCTTCTTTGTTCCATTCCGGCCGTTCAGCAAATACGTCGTCCACAATACGCCTAACAATTTCATAGACACCGAGTGAGTGTGTAAAGCGGCTATGTTCCGCTCCATGAAATGTTAAATAGGTTGTCCCGAGCTGGCGAATACGGCGCAGACGCTGGAACTCCTTCGTACCGATTAAATCCCAGATCACTAAATCGCGAACGTGGATGTAACGGTGAACAGGGTCTTTAAACACTTTTTCTTCTTTTAGTTTGCTTTTTGAGTATTCCATTTTGTCCCCCCATTCGTCCTCATTCATGTTTTTTATTATAACGGAAAAATTATGAAGATAGGAGGAAGAAACAGCCCTCCTTCTGCATATAGTGAAATAAAGG
This sequence comes from Pseudobacillus wudalianchiensis, assembly GCF_001685015.1. GTDB lineage: Bacteria > Bacillota > Bacilli > Bacillales > Domibacillaceae > Pseudobacillus > Pseudobacillus wudalianchiensis. The sequence goes on along the minus strand of NZ_MAYT01000012.1, from coordinate 114,956 downwards.
GGGAACCGTCTGTTCTCTTTGTCGAAGAAATACCGGTAGAGTGCAGAATTCATAGAATTGCTCTCCGCTTCTAAGACTGGCATTTCTTAAACAAAAAATCACCTTATCCAATGTCCGGCAGGTGATTCATCTTTATTTCTTTAGCTTCTTCTCTACTTTTTCCATGAGTTCTTCTTCTGTTAAAGCCGCAACCGGCCGGTTATTGACGAAAGTAAATGTTTTTTTACGGCCAGGTCCGCAGTAAGACTGACAGGCCACATCAATTTTCGCTTCCGGGTCAATCTTTTTCAGTCTTGGCACAAGAGTTTTCAAGTTAACTGCCTGACAATCATCGCAAACTCGAAATTCGTTTGCCATCTATATACAATCCTTTCTCAAATAAGGTTAAGCTAAACGGTATTTTACATCGAAAAAAAATTGTTGGCAAGCACCCGGATCGCCATCCTACCCTCTGTGTGCCGGTTAAACAGGGAAACTAGCAGAAAAAAATTATTTTTTAATATTGGTATAAATCTAACGTATTTGGATCATCCTGTCAGTAATTAAACTTTTATTAAAACAAGGAGTTGACTGTAATGAAAAACAGACAAGATGCATGGTCAGAGGAAAATGACCTTTTGCTCGCCGAAACAGTGCTGCGCCATGTGCGCGAAGGGAGTACGCAACTAAATGCGTTCGAAGAAGTCGGAGACCAGTTAAACCGGACATCCGCCGCCTGCGGTTTCCGCTGGAATGCGGTCGTTCGCCATCAATATGAAAAGGCGCTGGCGCTTGCTAAAAAACAGCGCAAACAACGAAATAGACTGCTTGGAAAAGAGCAGGGCGGCAAGAAAAAGCTATTATACCAGCCTCCGGTTCCTTCTATTGAAGAAGTAGAAGCGATGTCTTTGCCGCTTCCTAATGATATAGAAGTAGAAACAGAACAACTTCCATATAGAGCGTCTTCGACTCAAGAAGACATGTCGATGGAAAAAGTAATTGCCTTTTTACAAACCCTTTCTAGCTCCACTTACCAGTCAGACCGGTTAAAACAAGAGAATGCAAGATTAAAACAAGAGGTAGAACAATTAACAAAAGAGAAAGCGTCCCTGGAAGAAACCGTCCATGAGCTTGAGCAAAACTCGATCACGATGCAAGAAGACTATGAAACACTAATAAAAATTATGAACCGCGCCAGAAAGCTCGTTCTCTTTGATGAAGAAGAGCCTAGTTCTACCGCTTTTAAAATGGATCGCAATGGAAATTTAGAAAAGCTGGCTGAATAAGCAGAGGTGTCCCGAGAGCTTCGTCTTTCGGACACCTTCTTTTTTGCTGCATGCTAATCTTTGAATTTATAAGCAGACAGAAAGAGTGTATGTGCAAAAATTTTTAAATATGCCCTGTCTGCTTAGATTCCCATTAAGCTTCTCTAGTCAAAGCTTTTTCATTGCGCTCGGTGACACGCTCTAAATACCCTTGATACAGTTCAATTTCTTCTCCATGCAAAGAGCTGGCATACAGACGTCCTGCGTATTGATGGAGCGTATTTAAGAATCGCATCATCACATCCTGAACGGTGAGTTCACAGCCTAGCAATTCAGATAGTGACGCCATCACTTCCGGCTGAATATCAGGATAGTCCCACTTTGTTCTTTCTGCTTTTTTGGCAGTCTCGTAAAATTGGCGAATCATCGCAGCTCTTTCTGAGCCACTGCCGCTTACACACAAATAAATCTGAACAGCTACCCCACGGCGGATACGTCGTTGGGAAATACCTGCAAACTTTTTCCCCTCAATGCTTAAATCATAGCTTCCTGGACAATAAGATCCTACAATCTCATAAGCATCGAGTTGTACAGGAAAGTCAGAAAACATTTGTCTAATCAATAAATACATTGCTTCATAGCCGCGGTCGATATCGATCCCTTTTTCTGTGTCGGGAAAAATAAGCGATAAATTGAGCACACCCTCATCAAGTGCTACTGCAAGCCCTCCTGAATTTCGAACGATTGTTTTGAGGCCGGCTTCCCGTAAAAGCTGGACTCCGTCCTGTAAAAAAGGCAGCTTTGTATCCTGAATGCCGAGCACCACGGTATTGTGATGAACCCATGCCCGAGCGGTCGGCGGGCTAAAACCTGCACCGACCGATGTACATAATGTATCATCAGCAGCAAACGACTGAAGCGCGCTAAACATCGGACCTAAGCTTGACTGGTCAATCAAACGCCATTCCGGCTGCTTCAGTAATTGTAGTGATTCGTTCATAGTGTGTTCTCCTTTAATAGTAACATTAAAAAAACCGGCAGCAGCCGGTTACAGGCTGTTGATGTGCACTCAATCAGCCTGGTCATATTTTTACTAAAATGTGCTTGTATCATCAGATCGTTTTGATTTTACTTTAACGAGAATGACCGTTTATTTCAACCATTATTAAGTGACTGAGCTGCAGTAATTAATCCCAGCTTGTACACATCTTCCTCGCTGCAACCGCGGGAAAGATCGTTAACCGGCGCATTCAGCCCTTGCAAAATTGGACCGACAGCCTCAAAATTGCCAAGTCGCTGTGCAATTTTATAGCCGATGTTTCCGGCCTCAAGACTCGGAAAAATAAAGACATTGGCATCTCCTTGGATTATAGAATCTGGTGCCTTCTTCTTTGCAACCGACGGAACAAACGCGGCATCAAATTGAAACTCTCCATCAATCGTTAATTCTGGCGCTCTTTCTTTCGCTATCTGGAGCGCTCCTTCCACCTTTTCTGTTTCCGGGGACTTAGCCGAGCCTTTCGTTGAGAAGCTGAGCATCGCTACACGCGGGTCCATATCAAACATTTCTGCCGTTTTAGCGCTTTCGATCGCTATTTCCGCTAAGTCATTACTGTCTGGAGCAATATTGATAGCACAATCAGCAAAGACATACTTCTCTTCCCCGCGCACCATAATGAATACGCCCGATGTCTTTTTTACTCCTTGTTTTGTTTTAATAATTTGCAAAGCGGGACGGACTGTATCAGCTGTAGAATGAGCTGCACCGCTTACAAGGCCTTGTGCATACCCTTGATAGACAAGCATCGTGCCAAAATAGTTCTCGTCCATTAAAATGCTCTGTGCTTCTTTCTCTGTCGCCTTGCCTTTTCGGCGTTCAACAAATGCTTGCACCAGCTCATTAAGACGGCTATCGTTGGCCGGGTCGACAATCTCGACTCCTTCTAGACCAACTTGCAGCTGAGCAGCTTTTTGCTGAATTTCTTGTTCGCTGCCAATAATAATAGGCACCACTAACTCTTCTTTCGCCAGCCGGCTGGCAGCTCCTAAAATGCGTTCATCCAGCCCCTCTGGAAAAACAATTTTCACCTTTTGTCCGAAAAGCTTATTCTTTAAACCTGTAAATAAATCACTCATCCCATTCCCTCCTTGCCTTTTCATATATTCAGCATACCGTCTATAAGCCAGATTTTAAATAATAAAGTATCGCCTTTTCATCATTCCCCTCTCTTGTTGTGTTCACACACCCGTCAAAGCACTTTTGTGGATTGCTTGTGAATGTGTGTTATATTAGTAACGAAAACATTTACATAGGGAGTGGATAACATGAGTGAAGCAGCAAAAACGATTGATGGCTGGTATTGTCTTCATGATTTTCGCCTAATTGATTGGACAACGTGGAAGATGCTTTCAAGCGATGACCGTCAAACAGCTATTTATGAATTTCAGCAATTTCTTAATAAGCTAAACACTGTTCATGAGGCGAAAGAAGGCAGTCATGCTTTTTATAGCATCGTTGGCCAAAAAGCTGATTTTATGCTAATGATTCTTCGCCCAACAATGGAAGAGTTGAATGCCATTGAAACAGAATTCAACAAGCTAAAAATTGCTGAGTTCACGATTCCAGGCTATTCTTACGTCTCTGTTGTCGAGCTAAGCAACTACTTAGCCGGTGATGAAGATCCGTATCAAAATCCGCAAATCCGCGCCCGTTTATATCCTGAGCTTCCTAAAGCAAAGCATGTTTGCTTCTACCCAATGGACAAGCGCCGTCAGGGAGAAGACAACTGGTACATGCTTCCGATGGAAGAACGCGGTAAGCTGATGCGCAGCCACGGCATGATCGGCCGCCAGTATGCTGGAAAAGTGAAGCAAATCATTACTGGTTCTGTTGGTTTCGATGATTACGAATGGGGCGTTACGCTCTTTGCCGATGATGTACTCCAATTTAAGAAACTCGTTTATGAAATGCGTTTTGACGAAGTAAGTGCCCGTTACGGTGAATTCGGCACATTCTTTGTCGGTAACCTGCTTAATGATTCCAAGCTAGAGCAAATGCTGCAAATTAACTAAAAAACCATTTAAAGCCTTTCTATTTTTACAGAAAGGCTTTTTATTTTGTCATGAAACTTAAATTTTCACATACACATTAATTGACAATCGATTTGAAAATCCATTCGTTCAAGGAGGGTTCCTGTGAGTCCATCAACTGCTAGTCCATATATGTATAGTATGCCCGCCCAGTATTACCAGCCATATCCGATGTATACAACTCCTTCTGCTGGGACAATGCCTTCTACTGGCACAGTCCCCACAGCTGCACAAGGTGGAAGCCTCAACGTACCAGGCATGCTGCCTTCAGAACAGTCTTATATTGAAAATATTTTGCGGCTTAACCGCGGAAAGTTAGCAACTGTCTATACCACTTTCGAAAACAACCGTGAATGGAACGCAAAAGTCTTCAAAGGCATTATCGAAGCCGCCGGCCGCGATCATTTGATCTTAAGTGATCCGCAAACTGGAAGACGTTACTTACTTCCGATGGTAACGGTTGATTATGTCACATTTGACGAGCCAATCGAATATACTTACCCGATCGGTACGGGTGCTGGGACTGGTGCGGGAGCAGGTGGAGGATCGCTTGCCACCTATCCGTCGAGATAAGGAATAAAAGCTGCTCTTCATTGTTATGGAGAGCAGCTTTTACATTAAAATTTTATAGCGGCTAAAACAAGCAACACCCAAGCGGCTAGGAAAGCAACCCCGCCAATTGGCGTAATCGCCCCCAACACTTTTATTCCTGATAAAGTAAGAGCATACAAACTGCCTGAGAAAATAATAGTTCCGATCAGCATCATCCATCCAGACCAGTTCAACAAAGAACTAGACGAGAATTGCCCCATAAGAATACCTACTAAAATCATTCCTGAAGCGTGAAACATTTGATACTGGACACCGGTTTTCCAAATTTCCAAATACTTCGGTTCTACCTTTCCTTCTAAACCATGAGCGCCGAACGCACCGAGCGCCACCGATAAAAAGGCATTGATTGCCCCAATGATAATAAATAGTTTCATCTCTTTCTCCTTAAAAATCGAATATAGAATCGCCATTCGCTCCATCGTCTGTTTGGAGCTTCTCTGACTGGTTTAAAGCCGGCTGTGCCGGTTGCACTACTCTTGGCTCGATTGGCTGGGCTTCAGATAAGCCAGCCCCCATTCCCGGCTTATCTGATGCAGCTAGCAGCATGTCACACAACGTCCGAACAGTGTAGATATGCTGTTTCATTGTACTGCTTTTTTCAGCAAGCCGTGCCTGTCGTATTTCTTCTTCTATTTTATTTAAAACGGATAAATGGGAAATGTTTATATTCATGCACCTCCTGCTACTTCTTCCCGGGCTTTTGTGCAAATTGATAGCATGGGTGTCCAGAAGTTTTTAAAACAACTGCTGATGGCAGCTGGTTTGACTTAAAGCCATATGCGCGGCAGCCACGCGGGCTCTTTTGATCCCATGTTACAAAAAAGTGTTTGCACTGAAAACAATTCACTTTTTCCATTTTGCCCGCTCACTCCCCTTCTGCTCTCCATTTTAACAAATTTTGCTGGGACAGCATAAGGATTCTTTTTGACAATAGCGAACACTGTCTATTAATGGCGTTGTTTCACGTGAAACAACGGAAATTGACGAATTTATGCGTTTTTTATTTCCCAGGTAATCGGCTTTTCCCCAAACTGCTTCAAGCACTCATTTGCTTTTGAAAACGGCTTGCTTCCAAAGAATCCTCTTGAAGCTGACAAGGGGCTCGGATGCGGTGCCTGAATAATGCAATGCTTTTGCTGGTCAATCAGCGCTAGCTTCTTCTGAGCCGGCTTGCCCCAAAGAATAAAGACCACTGGCTCTTCTCGGCTGCTAATCAAGGAGATAATTCGGTCCGTTAGCTTCTCCCATCCTTTTCCCTGGTGAGAGTGGGCCTCGCCTTTCCGGACAGTAAGTACGGTATTTAATAAGAGCACCCCCTGCTTCGCCCATGGCACTAAATAACCGTTATGCGGAATAGGGCAACCTAAATCGTTATTCAGCTCTTTAAAAATATTTCGGAGCGAAGGCGGCAGCGGCACATCCGGTTTAACGGAGAAACTCAATCCGTGAGCCTGCCCTGGACCGTGATAGGGATCCTGCCCAAGAATAACAACCTTTACATCCTTAAAAGCTGTATAACGAAGTGCATTAAAAATGTCGTTCATATCAGGATAAATCGTTTTTGTGGCATACTCCTCTTTTAAAAATTCACGAAGCTCTTTATAATAAGGCTTCTCAAATTCGTCCTCTAGCAGCTCTGCCCAATCATTTTGCAGTATTTTCTTTGCCATCAAACATTCCTCCTCACACGTGTTAAGAAATAAAAGTAAATAACTATTTTAGTTTGACAATAACCTCTTACTAGCCTGAAATCTTTACAGTAGCTTTATACCCGACATGCTCAAAAAACTGCTCCAACGATTGCACAGCATTTTTTTCAGCTGTCTGGAGCAACCCCTGCTTAATGGCTTCTTCCTCGATCAGCTGTTTAGCTTTATCAGCGAGCGCATAGCCTTCCTTCCAGTCTACCTTTCCTCGGAAAAGACCCTCCACCGAAAACATTTTCACTTGATCTGTAAGAAGAGCCGGTTCTTGTAAAATTTCCGCCTTTGGTATGTGAATTTCAACCGTTTTCTTTTTCTCGTATACTTTAACATCTGCTTTGGACACCTTGCTTAAATCAACACCTGCTAGCACTTTACCTGGAATAATGAGAAGCACCTTCCGCTTTGTACCAGGCACATCGATGCCAATCTCCTGACCAAAAATCTTATTATCTTCCTGTTCAATGACTGCTTTTGTATACGCTTCAGCTGTTGCCAACGAATTTAGTCCTTTAATCTGTTCCACAAAAGCAGCTGATTCCTGCTGTTTAGATCCGGTGTATAAGGAGATGACTCCCGATGTTCCAAGCACAAACAGCAATAAAATAAAAGAAGCAAGCAGCCACTTGGCAATCTTGCCAGTTCTGATAGCTGGTACTCTTCCCGCCGTTGCGGTAGAGGCTGTCTCTTCTTGTCCAGCTTTTAGCTCCTTTAAGAGTACTTCCACCTGCTCTAGCTTCTCTCTTTCACTGCGGTCCATTTCACCCCTCCTCTATTCATCTATTACCCCCATCTTAACAGTGACGCACTCCAAAAGGCTTGTACAAAGCGTTTTATTTTTTTAAAATGGTAATAGCAACTTATATCGCTTTATATTTAAAGGGGGATTTTTACAGCATGGAAATGAAAAAGGTATTAACCATCGCAGGATCAGATACAAGCGGCGGCGCCGGCATTCAAGCAGACTTGAAAACATTCCAGGAGCACGGTGTTTATGGAATGACAGCGCTGACAACCATCGTTACAATGGACCCGGACAATCACTGGAGCCACGGTGTTCATCCGCTATCTATTGATACGCTAGAAGCCCAATTAAAAACAGCTATGTCTGTCGGTATTGATGCTGTAAAAACAGGAATGCTTGCTACTGCCGAGATTATCGAAGTAGCAGGAAAGCATATTAAAGCAAATGGGTTAGATAAAGTCGTTATTGACCCGGTTATGGTATGTAAAGGCGAAGATGAAGTGTTAAACCCGGAAGCACCGGTTGCTATGCGTGAATTTTTATTGCCGATTGCGACAGTCGTAACACCAAACTTATTCGAAGCAGGACAACTATCAGAGCTCGGACCAATCCGCACAGTTGATCAAATGAAAGAAGCAGCTAAGAAGATCCATGAATTAGGGGCAAAAAACGTCGTTGTTAAGGGCGGCAAACAGCTAGAGCATGACAAAGCTGTCGATGTATTCTATGATGGCAGCGAGTTCACTGTCCTCGAGGCAGAAAAAGTAGCCACTAGTTATAACCATGGGGCTGGCTGTACGTTCGCGGCTGCGATTACAGCAAACCTGGCAAAAGGACAAGATGTAAAAACAGCAGTATCCAATGCGAAAGACTTTGTCAGCGCAGCAATCCGTCACGGTTTCAAATTAAATCAATACGTCGGCCCAGTGATGCATGGCGCTTTTAACCAAATCCGAAACTAACCGATGAGCCATCCTTTTTATAAGGATGGCCTTTTAGGCTCTTTTTTCGCAATCCCTAGTTATTTCTTGTAAAATATTCAGTACAGGCGCTTATGGAGGTGGATGAACGTGGAGCCAATTATTACCGCAAAAGTTCAAGAATCAATTGATAGTTTCGCCAATCAAGAAGTATACATTCATCTAGAAACAACGAACGGAGCGTATGCCTCTCACTTTGACGAAAAGTTTTTTTCAGCAGGTGCCTATATACGCAATGCTAAAATTAGCTATGAACATGGAAAAATCGTTGGAGAAGGACCATACCGTGTTGGCTTAAAGCTTGCAATTGGCTGGGTATACGCTGAAGGATTAACCCATTTTGGTTTTGATGAAAAAGGCAGGCTGCTGCTGGCTGGACATGGTTTTGATGGAAAGCTCGCGGTTGCTTTGCAAATAGGCAAGGAACCATTTAAGTATTGAGTTAAAGGAAGGTGATTCTCCGCCATGTTAACGGAAATAGAAAAAGAAGAGCAAGTTCTTGTCATTTTTCCACATCCTGATGACGAAGCATTCGGTGTATCCGGCACGATCGCTACACATAGAAAAAGAGGCACACCTGTTACATATGCCTGTCTGACGCTTGGAGAAATGGGAAGAAATCTTGGAAATCCGCCATTTGCTACCCGGGAATCGCTGCCGGAGATCCGCAAGGCAGAATTAAAAAATGCAGCTGAAGCCCTCGATATTCAAGATTTACGCATGATGGGTCTGCGCGATAAGACATTGGAATTTGAAGACGACTGCAAAATGGCTGACCTTGTTTCCAACTTGCTTGCTGAACTAAAGCCGTCTCTTGTCATTAGTTTTTATCCAGGCTTCGCTGTCCATCCCGATCATGAAGCAACCGCGCGTGCTGTCGTCCGTGCTGTTCGCCGGCTTCCAGAAGGAGAACGGCCAAAGCTGCACCTTGTCGCTTTTGCCAACAACACAGATACAGATCTAGGAGCACCCGATCTCGTCTATGACATCTCAGATGTATTTGAACAAAAAATGGCCGCTTTACGAGCCCATATTTCTCAAACGGCCTGGATGCTAAAAGAAATGGAAAAGCTCCTTCATCAAAAAGATGAAACAACTGTCCAGCGTATTATGTTCGAACGCTTTTGGAATTACCGCTGGGACGATGACAAAGTAAGTGAACTATAAACAACACCTCCAGCTTATAGCTGGGGGTGTTTATTGTTTCGCTGGTTCTTCACGCCCACGCCCTATCAATCCCTAAAAAAACACGCCAGCCTTGGATTTGGCTGGCGTGTGGCCTATTAAATTAACAAGTTGAATAAGAATGGATCATTATTAATTTCGATGTATGGGAAGCCTTTTTGCTGCATCCGTTCGATGAGCGGCAAATAGTCTGCTTTTGATTTTAATTCAATTCCGACTAATACAGGTCCCTCATCGCGATTTGTGCGTTTTGTGTATTCAAAACGTGTAATATCATCATGCTCGCCAAGAACTTCGTGCATAAATTCACGTAAAGCACCGGCGCGTTGTGGAAAGTTCACGATGAAATAATGTTTCATTCCTTCATAAATGAGTGAGCGTTCCTTAATTTCCTGCATACGATCGATGTCGTTGTTGCCGCCGCTAATGACGCATACAACATTTTTCCCTTTAATCTCATTCTTATAAAAGTCAAGAGCCGCAATGGATAAGGCACCTGCTGGTTCTGCTACAATCGCATTCTCATTATAAAGATTCAAGATCGTTGTACACACTTTTCCTTCCGGTACAACAACAATATCATCCAGTACTTCGCGGCACACTTCCATTGTTAAATGGCCAACTTGCTTAACCGCTGCGCCATCTACGAAAGGATCAATGGACTCAAGAGCAATTACTTTGTCTTGCGCCAATGACGTTTTCATACCTGCCGCGCCTTCTGGTTCCACACCGATCACACGGGTATGCGGACTGATACTTTTCAGGTAAGAACCGACCCCTGCTGCTAATCCCCCGCCCCCAATGGAACAAAAAACGAAGTCAATCGGCTGAGGAGCCTCGTTCATGATCTCTACTCCTACTGTCCCCTGGCCAGCGATTGTAAGATAGGCATCAAACGGATGGACGAATACCATCCCTTCTTTCGTGCAGTACTCCATGGCGGCTTCATACGAATCGTCGAATGTATCACCTGTTAAGACTACTTCTACATTCTGTCCCCCAAATAACTTCACTTGGGAGATTTTTTGTCTTGGTGTTGTAGATGGCATGAAAATGACGCCTTTAATATTTAGCTGGTTACAAGAGAAAGCAACCCCTTGCGCATGGTTGCCGGCGCTTGCGCAGACAACTCCTTTAGCTCGTTCTTCAGCAGGCAGATTGTAAATAAAGTTGTACGCGCCGCGCAATTTAAATGAGCGAACGACCTGCAGATCTTCTCTCTTTAAAAAGATGTTACACCCATAACGTGCTGAAAGCAGTTCATTTTTTTGAAGCGGTGTCTTGATAATGACGTCTTTTAATGTTTGATTTGCCACTACGATGTCTTCTACTTTTATTTTTGTTAAGGCTTTACTCACATTTTTCCCCTTCTTTAATTGAATTTTAAGAATTATTTTAACATACCTATTCGGGACATGGAGAAAAAATCCCGATATTTCTTTAAATTTTCTTATTTCAGTTATTTTAACATAGATTTCTCTTTTGTCTCTCAATGGAAATTTTTTATTTAACTTTGAACAAAAAAGTATAAAAAACTCTTTTGACTTTCACATTTTTTGTATATTTAGAAATCTTTATTTTTAAATATGCTTCTCTTTCAATTATTATTCAATATTAGTAATTTTTTGAATAAAAACGTTTTCACACCTCTTTTATTATGCTACGTTCATAAGGAAGGTTAGAATTTTTTATATATTTGAATAATAATAAAGGGGGTTGCATTTTTAATCACTTATGTATAAAATTTAAAATAATTTAATAAATATACAAAGATATTCATAGAAAGGAACTAGAATTGAATGGAAATTACTACTTCTAGAAACTCTTTACCGAGTATTTTACGCTTTGTTATTCCTTCCTTAATAGGAGTTTTCTTTTTTATGACACCTGTGCCTATTGATGGCGAGCTGACTATTCCTATTGCTATTTTATCTAACTCTTTGCAGTCAGCCATGGGCAGTGCAATCCCAACCATTATGACTTATTTAGTCGTACTGGCAGCTGCAGGCACCATTTTCGTCAAAACGGTACGTCCTGCTTTTGTCCGCCGCTCTCCATTTCTAGCTTCATTGTTTGATGTAGCGCCTGTTTGGGCGTTTGTACGTGTGATCGGCGCGGTGTTCGCTGTGATGACACTTTATAAGCTTGGACCCGAATGGGTACATTCAGAAAATACTGGCGGCATGCTGCTATATTCATTGTTACCTATTTTGTTTTCTACCTTTTTATTTGCCGGATTGTTGTTGCCATTGTTACTTAATTTTGGTCTACTGGAGTTCTTCGGATATTCTTTAACTAAAATTATGCGGCCGCTCTTCAAGCTTCCAGGCCGTTCATCTGTTGACTGTCTCGCTTCCTGGCTCGGTGACGGAACGATTGGCGTATTATTAACGAGCAAGCAATACGAAGAAGGGTTTTATACAAAAAAAGAAGCCGCTATTATTGGGACTACCTTCTCTGTCGTATCTGTTACATTCTGTTTAGTCGTAATCGATCAAGTGGGTCTGGCCCGCTATTTTCTTCCTTTTTACGGAACCGTCATTTTAGCGGGAATTGCCTGTGCTTTAATCTTGCCGCGTATCCCGCCCCTTTCTAAAAAAATGGACACGTTTGTCAACGGTGAGAAGAGAAAGAACGATGACGAAAGCATTCCAGAAGGTTATACACCATTCAGCTATGGCTTTGAACAAGCTGTTGCTCAAGCTGAAAAAAATAAACCTGCAGCTGTCGTGAAAGATGGGCTGCAAAACGTAATCGACATGTGGCTCGGGGTCGCTCCTATCGTAATGGCGATCGGTACCATTGCTCTAATCATCGCTGAAACAACACCGGTCTTCCAATGGCTTGGTACACCGTTCATTCCGCTGTTAGAATTGCTGCAAGTGCCATTTGCGAAAGAAGCGTCGGAAACGATTGTCGTTGGATTTGCAGATATGTTCTTGCCCTCTATTATTGGTACAGGCATTGAGAGTGATTTAACACGCTTTGTGATCGCCAGTCTTTCTGTTTCTCAATTAATTTATATGTCTGAAGTCGGAGGCCTTCTTCTTGGAACAAAAATTCCGGTTTCAGTTAAAGACTTGATTCTTATTTTCCTATTAAGAACACTTATTTCTCTGCCTATTATTGCGGGCATGGCACACTTATTATTTTAATGAAGCACGTTTACGCACGCTTTCGATTGAAAGTGTGCGTTTTTTGTTTTGCCTTAATAGTTTCTTTATTCCATTAAGTACCGGTATAATGTGAATAGCAGTTTCAGAGGGCGGAAGGAAGTGTAAAGTTGAGTGATCAATAAAACGTGGTTTCAAACGGGAATTGCACTAGTGCTAATTCTGATTATTATTTTGTTATTTAGACAAATAAACGATATTTTCAACCCACTAGTCATTGTGGCGAAAACCGTCTTTTTACCTCTTGTTCTTGCCGGGGTTTTGTTTTATTTAACCCGCCCCGTCGTCAACTGGCTAGAAGGAAAAAGATTGCCAAGATGGGCCTCTATATTAAGCGTATTCTTCCTGTTAGTTGTCACCTTTTGGGTTTTATTCTCTATGATTGGTCCAATTGTAAATGAGCAAGGAGCAAGGCTGGCGAAAAATACGCCACAGATGGTCCAAGTTGCAGAGGATGCCATTAATTATTTAATGAACCAGAAAGAGCGGCTTCCTCAGTTTGCGATTCAGTCCCTTGAAGATGCGGAAGGAAAAGTGGAAGATTGGGCGATGGCCTTTGGAACGTGGCTCATTAACTTTTTGCAAGGATTGCTACAAACCGTGTTCTTAACCGTACTCGTCCCTTTTTTCTTGTTTTATATGCTGAAAGACAGAGAAAAATTTGCTCCGTTTTTAGCTAACTTCTTTTCAGGCCACCGCCGACAATGGATATTGCGGACGTTGAAAGATCTCGATGAAACTCTGCAATCCTATATTCAAGGCCAGCTGCTTGTTAGCTTTCTCGTCGGAACTATGCTATTAATCGGCTACTTGATCATCGGCCTGGATTATTCATTAATTTTAGCGCTGATCGGCATGGCAACCAATGTGATTCCTTTTCTTGGCCCTTATCTCGCCGTGACACCGGCGTTATTAGTCGCTTGGGTTCAAGATCCGCAGATGGTGATCTGGGTCGCAATCATTATGCTGATTGCCCAGCAAATTGAATCAAACTTGATTTCACCAAATGTGATGGGAAAAGCGCTCGATATCCATCCGCTTACCGTTATTACCTTAATTTTAGCTGCCGGTAATATTGCGGGTATTTGGGGAGTTATTTTGGCCATTCCTACGTATGGCATTCTGAAAACGATCGCTGTGAATTTATATGCAGAACGCCGTGAAATCAAAGATGCAGCTACTAAAGATATTTAATGATGAAGACCGTCTTGCACTCACAGGGCGGTCTTACATCTGGTCCTTCTCCTCTTCTTCGCTGCAGTCAAAACAGAAAACACCTCCGTTTTCTTTGACACCATAAAAAAAACCATCTAAACAATAAAGGGCTTTCCCACACTTTTTACACGTACCTACCGGCTCTTGCATCTTCCCTTCCCCTTTCCTTTGATTCTTAGGATTTTATATTCATTTTTCTATCATTATTTTGGTATAAATCCCTCGTCATTTTTTATATAATAAAAACACTTGAATATCCTCTTTACAAGTGTAGAAAGCTAAAGAAAAAACCACCTAAGAAGGAGATTACAGCTTGTGACAAAGCAACATAGACTTGTATTAGCCTCTCTGCTTGTTTCTCTTCTCATTTTTATCGGTTATGATACCCTCACAGCGAGTTCAAGGATCAATGCTTCTCCTCCCAATGTCACTGTTTTCGTACATGGGTATAAAGGGACAGCTGTTTCGTTTCGTTCGATGCTAGAGCGGTTTGAAAAAGATCATCGTTGGGGCAAAACAACGATTATTTGCCGTGTAAAATCTAATGGCCAAGTGGTCTTTAACGAAATCGGTAAAGTGCCATCAAGCGGCCGTCTATTTGTTCAACTAATCTTTGAGGACAACCGGGCGAGCTTTCAGGATACGGCCTACTGGCTGTCTAAAGCGCTGCATGCTCTGCACGAAACGTATAAGTTTGAAAATGTAAATATCGTTGGCCATTCTATGGGGGGCATCGTGTCAGTTAAGTTTCTTGAAGAATATACGAAAAAACCAGGTTATCCATTCATTCATAAATTAGTTGTAATCGGCAGTCCGTTTTCCGGATTAAAAGATAAGGATTATTTAAAAAGAAACTGGGGTCCCGCAGCAGCTGATTTGATGCCGAACTCAGCAGCCCTGCAAACTCTGCTCAAACAGAAAGACTCCTTCCCTTCTGATGTGAACGTATTAGCAATTGCCGGTACTGGAGACCAGCTTGTCTCTGTTGACAGTGTTCTTACCCTAGAAAAGATTGTTCCACGCTCACGCTTTCAGAAAGCGGTAATAGCGGATCGTCGTATTGATCATAGCGGCCTTCACGAAAGTGAAAAAGTGGATCGTCTTATCGGACGGTTCCTATGGTCAGAACAATAATACAAGGGAATGTTTCTAAGCTTAGAAACATTCCCTTTAAGCTGTTGACAAACGTTCGCTGTCAATCAGCCTGATGGCATATACAGGAGGTCTGGTCTACCATCTCATTCCGTTTTACGTATTCCATGATTCTGCTCTTTTTCCTACAACTTCGATATAATGTCATTGCATGTGCTCGCTAGCACCTGCTGATTTGGCGCTTGCGGATAGCAGGCTTGAATCTTTTCCCTGCACTTCTTGCTTTCAGCTAAGTATGCCGTGCCTTTATTCATGAGCTGCCGGTAACGCTCAGCAATCTCTTTAATTTCCGACTCAAACTTCTCATCAGTTCCAGCGGGAACAATTTCTTTATATAAATCAATAATGCTATCGGTTGCTCTTTCTGGAAAATACTCATGGGGTGCGGTGCTATCAAAAATAGCAAATCCAAGCTCGCGGACAATGACCATGTCCAGACTTGCCGGATCAAACCCGCAGTGGTAAATTTCCACGTCATACCCCTTCTCCTCAGCAGCGGCAGCAATTTTTTTCAGCATCGTCGACTTGCCCGTTCCAGCACGGCCTTTAATAAAATACCTTTTGGAAAGACCATCCGTTAAGTTTCCGACAAAGTCCACTGCTCCTTTTGGAGTTGCTGCTCCTAAAAAGCGGTGCCTAACCGTCCCTTTTGCATTTTTAGACGTCCGTGAGATTAAGCGAGCAACAAGCTCATCTGCTAGCTCATTTGCTCTTTTTTTATCAAGCCGTTGAATATAAATATCTTCCCATTCATCATGAACGGCTAATGCCTTTTGAAAACAAGTGTAAGCATTTTGGCGGGCGATCTCCGCCTGCTCTGCAAGCTTTGTGATCTCCTGCTGTTTATCAGCTGAGACTGCTGCTTGCCCTGAAATATTTACATAGTGTACGTGCGGACCTGTAATAGCCGAGGCAGCCTGTTTGATAAGAATAGCGGCACCTTTTTCCGTTGCAATAATTCCCTCTAATTGATCAGGATCACCCGGACAATGCAGCAGTTCCATCGCTACGCCTTCTTCCAGCAGCCGATCAGCCAGCTGCTTAAGGCAAGCCGCTCTTTCTGCCGGTGTGCCCCCGTCTACAAGGAAAACCTGCTTTACCCCTTGTATATTTGATTCAAGAAGACTATGAAGCCCCTTTGCCGTGTTCCCCCTTGCAAAATAGCGAATGACGTTCCTGCTCATTTCTGCACCTCTTTGCATCAGATTTAAAAGTGATCCTCTATCACTATATGCAAGGGCGATTGTCCATATGCCATTTTAATATAGTAAACCATTAGGGTAGCAGCAGTGGCGCCTCAGTTTGCTTACGGCCATTTTATTTATTTTATAATTTCATGCTCAGTTACTGCATTTGTAATCGCAATTAAGTCCGCTGCTTTTAATTCTATTTGCTGACCGATCTTTCCAGCGCTCACGATAATGTTTTCCTGGGAAATGGTACGGGAATCGAGAAAAGTAGGATAGAGCTTCTTCATACCGATTGGTGAACAGCCTCCTCTTATGTACCCTGTGTACTTTTGAATATCTTTTACAGGGATCATCTCAAGCTTTTTCGCTCCTGCTGCTTTGGCAGCTTTTTTCAAATCTAGCTCTTCCATAACCGGTATAATGAACACATAAATTTGTTTATCCGTCCCGATCGTCACGAGCGTTTTGAACACGCTATCCGCACTTTTCCCGATCTTCTCAGCAGTAGACACACCGTCAATTTTCCCATCAGCGGAATCATAAGAGTAGGTCTCATACGCTAGCCCTTCCTTATCGAGTATGCGCATCGCATTGGTTTTTCCTTTCATCCTTCCAGCTTCCTTTCTTCTTCAAAATAAGCCTGTTATGATAATTAGTATAAACGATTAAAGGGATGAGGTGTAATCTATGGATCCAGTCACTCTATCTTCCATTATGAACGTGATGAAAGAGTTTCTTCCACCGTATACATCGGTTGCGGTCGCTGATTCAGAAAAATTTATTTATTATCAACCGAGTAAGCTGGTAGACTTGCGCATTCGTCCAGGAGAGCCCTACAAAGCGGGCAGCGGGGCAGCGAAGGCCATCACGGAGAGGCATGAAATCTCTGAATACATTGATAGTGATGTATATGGTATTCCTTATTATGCTGTATCTGTTCCGTTATTTAACGATGCCCAGGTTGTCGGAGCAGTTACGACTATCTTTCCAGCAAAGCCTTCTCCGATCGCCGCCAATTTTTTTACGGTTAAGTCTGAAGACTGCTGGTACCCAGTTGCTTATGAAAACATTGTTTATTTAGAAGCAGAAAATAGAAAAACAAAGGTGCAATCTGTTAGCGGAGAAGGCTATCATAAAATGAATTTAACAGAACTGGAATTTATGCTGCCGAATGATTACTTTATTCGCGTACACCGCTCCTATATTGTGAACGTCAAGCATATCGAAGAAATTCAGCCAGATTCCCACTCTACTTTTTTGCTCGTGATGAAAGATCGGACAAAGATTCCTGTCAGCCAAACGTATGCAAGCTCGTTCCGAAAAGCACTTAATTTTTAACTTCTGCTTCATGCTTGTATTTTTCTGCTTTGTCCCTTTTTAAAGGCTTTTCATGCGAAAACGAATGAGCAGATGCTGAAAGGTTGTTAGAATTATTTTAAAAGTGGCAAAGGGGGATTTTTTGATGAACTCACATATCACTAAACAGCTGCGCAGCAAAGAGCTGCAAAAGAAAATTGTTTCGGCGGGTGAAGCCGCCTCGTGGATTAAGGATGGCATGACTCTTGGTTTGAGCGGGTTTACACGGGCAGGGGACGCAAAAGCAGTACCTTTGGCGTTAGTGGATAGAGCGAAGGATGAAAATTTTAAAGTAAATGTATACACCGGAGCTTCTCTCGGATCGGATATTGATAAATTAATGGCAGAAGCAGGCATTATACATAAACGACTACCCTTCCAAGCTGATGCCTCCATGCGAAAAAAAATTAACGAGGGAGAGCTGCTCTTTACCGATCAACATTTATCACACGTGGCTGAGATGGTGCGTTCTGATGTATTGAACCCAATCGATTTTGCCATTATTGAAGCGGTCGCTATTACAGAGGAAGGAGACATTATTCCTTCTACTTCTGTTGGAAACTCAGCCATTTTCTTAGAAAAAGCTGAGAACATCATTATTGAATTGAACTTGGCACAGCCTGCTGCACTTGAAGGAATGCACGATATTTATGAAGCAGGCGAATACGGAAAGCGCTTACCAATTGCTTTAACATCGGTGGATGGGCGAATTGGTACAAATAAAGTGAAAGTGGAATTGGACAAAATTAAAGGCATTGTGTTAACGCATGATCTCGATTCTCCTTCAACCATTGTGCCGCCGGATGAAGAAACAGCTATCATGGCTAACCATTTGATTGAATTTTTACGAGAAGAAATCAAAGCAGGCCGCCTTACAAAGGAACTGGCACCACTGCAATCAGGTATTGGCTCTGTCGCTAACGCTGTGTTGCATGGGCTGCTTGATTCTGAATTTGAAAATTTAGAAGTGTATTCGGAAGTACTGCAGGATGCCGTATTTGATTTATTAGATAGCGATAAAGTTCGTTTTGCTTCCGGCTGCTCTATCACCTTGTCGCAAGAAAAAATGAAAACGGTTTTCCCAAAGCTTGATCAATATAAAGACAAGCTCGTCCTGCGCCCACAGGAAATATCCAATCACCCTGAGATCATTCGCCGACTCGGGCTTATTTCGATCAATACGGCGATAGAAGCCGATATTTATGGAAATGTAAATTCTACTCACGTTTGTGGAACAAAAATGATGAATGGAATTGGCGGTTCTGGCGACTTCGCCCGCAACAGCCGGTTAGCCATCTTTGTTACAAAGTCTGTCGCTAAACATGGGGATATTTCCAGCATCGTTCCTTTCATCTCTCATGTAGACCATACGGAGCATGATGTCGATGTATTAGTGACAGAGCAAGGCTACGCAGACTTACGCGGTCTCGCCCCTGTGGAGCGTGCTCGCCTCATTATTCAAAATTGCATGCATCCACTTTATAAAGAACAGATGACGGCTTACTTTGAAGAAGCGCTTAAGCGTGGTGGCCAGACCCCTCATGTGCTGGAAAAAGCTTTCTCTTGGCATTTGAATTATGCAGAGACAGGTACGATGCTGGAGCCTGAATTTTCTGCTGTGAAACAGCATAATATGTAAGTTTTTACTTTTGTAACGTCTGCACGGCGGTCTTTCGCCCAAGTGAAAAGTCACCCCATCTTTTCACATTAAAAAGCGCTTTCACTGAGGCCGTCCGGCGTTAACTATAAAATATTCATCTGCTTAAAAGGCTGCCCCGACCCTAAACCTGAGGCTGCCTTTTAGTTTTTTAAGAGCATTTGCGCGTTAACCCCTTATTCTAAAAGCAAAAAAGCCTGATCTGCTAGAGATCAGGCTTGTCTTTATTTGTTAGCTGTCAGCGAGCGCGTCGGAGTTTTCTCTTCCACTACAGCCGGGTTAGCTTCTTTCGGTTTAATGTTAGATGGGTCTAACCCATGACCAAGTGTTCCGTAAGCATCTCCACCGACAGGATCGACAAGCTCTACTTGATTGCTATACAAGCGTGGTGTCTTATAAAGAGCAGCAAGCGCTTGGATCATCGGCATTTCGTGATATCTTTCCGGCCAGCGTTTTTTGAGTTCCTCTTTTACAAGCGGATAATATTTAGAGCTCATACCTGGGAATAGATGATGCTCCGTGTGATAGGAGAAGTTAAAATGCAACACATCTACCCATTTAGGCACGGTTACTGTCAAACTATTAGCCAGCGGATCGTTGACAGGTACAAGCGGATTTAATCGATGATTTGTTGCAATATAAGCCATCACAATGAAGTTGGCAATTAAAAGCGGAATTAAAAAGGCAAACGTCCACTTTAACGGTCCAATTAATACGAGCAGCCCAATCCACGTTGCCCATGGAAACAGTAATTGCAGCCATACAGATAAACGCTTTTCGGGATTAAACTCTTTTATAAAGCGCTTGAACATCCGGGAAGAGTGCATCGTAAATGTAATCGCCAAAAAGGCCAGCCCTAAAAATCCACGCACTGACAGCGGCAAACGATAAAAGGGCTTTAATATTTTAGCTTTTGAAAACTGCTCAATCGTTGGCCACGCATCCGGATCTTTCTCTTCATCTTGCGTGTGGCGGTGATGCGTCATGTTATGCCACTTCACCCATAGTTTCGGCCCTGTACTTAATGGAAAGAAAGCGATGCCTCCAGTCAATTCACGAAGCCAAGCTTTTCTTACGACCGTTCCATGTAAAATCTCGTGTCCTAAAAAGCCCATAGCCGCAAAAGATGTGCCTAATACAATTGAAATCATTAAACTTATCCATATATTAAAATCAGTTAAACTAATCGTCAGAATTCCCGACACGACGACAATTAAGTAGGCTAGGCCTCCCCATAGACGCTCGGGAGCAGGCTTGAATGCTTTCTTAGGAAGATGCGGTGCTACGCGAGCAGCATACCAGCCAAATGTTTGAAGCTCTTTCAATGTGCTTTCCCTCTTTTCCAATTTTATCTCATTTTATACAATTAACTGACTTGAACCCTCTTAACTAGGGCTAATCGTATCACTTTATTTTCACATTTGTCAATAAATTTATGACTAGGTATTAAAATCAAGTGGTAGTTCCTGGTACTGTTTCCTTTATAGCAATTATTGTACATAGAAGAAGAAATTGTTTTAAAATAGAATAAACACTGTAGCCGGAAAGGAAGAAAGCTTGTGAAAAACTTCTCTCTTTACCGCATGTTTATTATTATTGCGATGTCTGTTAAATTCTTTTTACAGGTTACTTTTTTTCGCAAAAGACACCGAAAGCGTTGGACAAGTAGAACAACTCAAAAATGGGAAGCGCTGTTAAAGCGCCAGGCCGCAGAATATCGGCAGACTGCTTTGCGCTTGGAAGGCTTGTTAATTAAGCTTGGACAATTTTTAAGTACACGGGCAGATATTATGCCTCCAGCTTTTATTGAAGAATTAGAAGATTTAATTGACCGGGTACCAAGCGTTTCTTGGACAGCGGCAAAAGCTGTAATGGAAAAAGAGTGGAACAAGCCATACGATACCATTCTCCACCACATTAGTGAGGAACCTGTTGCTTCTGCTTCTATAGGGCAAGTGTATAAGGCGCTGCTGCCAAATGGAGATACGGTTGCTGTAAAGGTCCAGCGGCCGGGCATTGACCGCATTATCTCCACTGACTTTAAAGCTGTCCGAATTGTTATGTGGCTCGCAGAATTTTTTACCCCCTTCGGCAAGCAAACAAACCTGCCCGCCTTGTATCGTGAAATGGAGGCAACCATTAGTCAGGAGCTGGACTTTTTAAAGGAACTGCAAAATGGTGCCTACTTTCGAAAAAGGTATGAACTGTTTGATAAAGTAAGTGTTCCTTTTTATTACGAGGAATATTCAACAAAAAAAGTGCTAACGATGCAATGGGTTGAGGGTGCCCGAATAACAGATTTGAAATTTCTCGAGGAAAATGGGATTAACCGCCGAGATTTAGCCGCCCGATTAGTTGAAATGTTTCTAGAACAGCTTCTTCAAGAAGGGCAATTTCATGCCGACCCTCATCCAGGAAACATTTTAGTAAAGAAAGATGGCACTATTATTCTAATCGATTTTGGAATGGTTGGTGAGATTCAAAAGAGCGATTCTATTTATATACGCCGGCTCGTAGAAGGTGTGGTGCTCGAGGATTACGATCAAGTAGTAGCTGCCTTAGAGGACTTGCGCTTCCTCCTCCCGGGAGCAAATAAAGAGTTGCTGAAAAATATTATTCGGACGCTCGTCGATAATTATACGAAACACAACTTGTCCGTAACGGACGATTTTGTCATGAAACAGCTGCTGGCCGATATTGAAAAAACCGTGCGGGATCAACCAATTCAAATGCCGAGCGAGTTTGCCTTTTTTGGCCGGGCCGTTTCTACATTTGTTGGTATCCTATATATTCTTGATCCTGATATTGACTTGCTTGAAGTAAGCAAGCCGCTCATCTTTAAATGGCTGCAGAATAATCCGGAACCTGGTCCTGCTTCCGACCGGGCAGCTTTCAATTTACTCCTTCAATCTGTTCGTCCCTTGCTATCCATCCCCCGGCAAATCCAGCAGACGCTCGAGGAGCCGCAAAGATATCGAGAATGGAAGCAGCAGCATGAACAACGTCGGTTAGAGCATGATTTCTTATTATCAAAAAAACGCGATGCCTTCTTTTTCATCATCATTAGTTTAATCTTGACGGCTGTTACAAGCTTTTTTGAACAAGAAATTTGGCTTTACGGAAGCGG
The DNA here is from genome assembly GCF_001685015.1 of Pseudobacillus wudalianchiensis. Taxonomy (GTDB): domain Bacteria; phylum Bacillota; class Bacilli; order Bacillales; family Domibacillaceae; genus Pseudobacillus; species Pseudobacillus wudalianchiensis. The sequence continues at coordinate 92,527 of NZ_MAYT01000012.1, read as the reverse complement.
CTTTCTCGTCCTGATTAGTTTTCTCTATTATATAACGAACCTACGCGCTCATCGCCGGCTGCTCAAACGTTCAAGGTGAACAATCGGTTATTGATTATCGTTCTGGGACGGTTCTTCACACTTCTTACAAATGATTATCATAAACAAAAAGAAAGTCCAGCAGACAAGCTTCTGGACTTTCTTTTTGTTTATTTTTTTAGCATATCAAATACTTGCTCGACATCCTTATCACCGCGGCCTGAAATGTTCACGATGATAATTTGCTCTTTTTCCATAGCCGGCGCTAGTTTAATCGCTTGGGCCACAGCATGAGCGCTTTCCAGGGCCGGGATAATCCCCTCAGTGCGTGATAGCGTTTGGAATGCTTCTAGTACTTCTTCATTTGTTACAGTGTAATATTCTGCACGTCCTGTTTCCTTCATGTAGCTATGCTCTGGACCAACACCTGGATAATCTAATCCGGCAGCGATTGAATAAGTCGGAAGCGGGTTTCCTTCTTCATCCATTAATACGAGACATTTAAAACCGTGCAATTCAGCCGGTCTTCCTTTCGTGAGCGTAGCCGCCTGCTCTGGTTCTGCACCAATAAGGCGAACGGATGGCTCATCAATATAGTGGGCAAAAGCGCCAATTGCATTGCTGCCCCCTCCCACACAAGCGATCACAGCATCTGGCAAGCGGCCTTCTTTTTCTAGAATTTGCTTTTTCGATTCTTCACTAATCACTCCATGGAAATGCTTCACCATCGTTGGATACGGATGAGGCCCCACTGCTGAGCCCAATAGGTAAAATGTGGTTTTATAATTAGCCACATAATCGCCAAGTGCAGCATCAACCGCATCCTTGAGCCGTCCCTGTCCGCTCTCCACTGCTACGACCTTTGCTCCTAAAAGCTCCATCCGGAAAACGTTCAATGCCTGACGGCGTGTGTCTTCTGCTCCCATATAAACGACACATTCCATTCCAAACATCGCACAGACCGTTGCTGTCGCTACTCCATGCTGACCGGCACCCGTTTCTGCGATGATTCGCTTGGCTCCCATCTTTTTAGCTAGCAAAATCTGACCCATGACATTATTAATTTTGTGTGAGCCTGTATGGTTTAAATCTTCCCGTTTTAAATAAATTTTTGCTCCGCCAAGCTTCTCTGTCAACTGGCTTGCATAGGTTAGCGGGTTCTCCCGGCCAACATACTCTTTTAAATAATAGTTATATTCGCTCATAAACTCGGCATCGTCTTTATACGTCTCAAATTGTTCAGCTAGGTAATCTAATGCTTCCTTCAAATCTGGCGGAACGAAGCTGCCTCCAAACTGGCCAAAATAACCTTTTTCTGTCTCTACTCTACTCATCTTTCTCTTCTCCTCTCACTACTAAGACTATTCTGAAAAATTAATTATTACTATATCAAGCCTTTGTTTATCCGTCAATCTCTCCTTCTTTCTTTACATTTTTAATTAAAACAAGTTAATTTTTGCCGATATATAAATAGTAAGAAAACTAATTTCCCTTGTACTTCTTAGTCTCTTACTCTACTAATTTATCATATAGGGGATGAATCAATAGATGAACAAACAATGGATCAAATGGATGGCTGTTCCTGCACTTCTTTTATCATTCACTTCTCACCCGCTTGCTGCTCAGCCGGCTGATGATCATAAGGAAGAAGTGATTATTGTTTATAAAAATGCCACTGGAAAAAAGAAGGCATTAGCGGAAAGTGTGGAAGTAGATCATCAATTTAAATATGCTCCCGCTGTATCTGTCACGATGGAGCAAAGTGATGTTAATAAATTAAAGAAAGATCGCAACATTGCTTATATTGAAAAAAACGTTGTTTTTAAGTTAAAAGGAACAAAAAGTAAAGTCGTAACTAAAAAACAAGTTGATAACGCAAAAGCAAGTGCCTTTGTTTCTAGTGAAGAATCGCAATGGAGCTACCAAACAGTTAAGGCGAATGAGGCTGCTCAAAAAGGGATTACGGGGAAAGGTGTCAAAGTAGCGGTGATAGATTCTGGTATTGCTCCTCATTCTGATTTAGCGATTGCAGGCGGGACTTCCACAGTTGACTATACGTCTTCCTGGGTTGATGATAACGGTCATGGCACCCATGTTGCGGGCATTATAGCAGCACGCCGTAACGGATCAGGTATCGTCGGTGTGGCACCGGATGCAAAACTTTACGCCGTTAAAACAATGGATAAAGATGGCGAAGGTACACTACAAGACATCCTTGAAGGAATTGATTGGTCGATCGCTAACGGAATGGATATCATCAACATGAGCCTCGGTACGGAAGCAGACTCTCGCATGATGCACGATATGATTGACAAAGCTTATCAAAAAGGAATTGTCGTTGTTGGAGCGGCAGGAAATGACGGGACAGCAGACGGTACTGGCAATACGGTTGACTATCCTGCTAAATATGACAGTGTCATAGCTGTAGCAGCTATTGACAATTACTTAAAAAGAGGTTCTTTTTCTTCTACCGGCAATGAAGTGGAAGTATCAGCACCGGGAGTAAAGGTTCTCAGCACGTATACAAGCGGTTATTATGCCTATATGAGCGGAACATCTCAGGCCACTCCGCACATTACTGGACTGCTCGCTCTTTTAAAACAGCAAAACCCAACTCTATCAGGAAGCGCTCTGCGAAAAGAATTGTTGAAACACATCACAGACCTTGGTGCAGCTGGAAGAGATCCACTATATGGATACGGCCTGGCTACTTACGGAGAAGCAAGCCCAACAGCTCCTGTTTCGACTGTTACTCCGGCACCTGCTCCTGATAACACACTGTTGACTGCTTTAGAAGAAGCAGCGAACAAGCTCGTTCAAGCGAATTCTACGAAAAAACTGTGGGATTATGATTCTGCCCGGCAGGCCATTAGCAAACTTCCAGATCAGCAAGAGAAAAGCAAATTACAGCTTCAATTGGATCAAATACGCCAGCAGCTTGGCTTAGCGGAATTCTCTTCTTTACTAAACATTAGTCCAACTCATACGTTAACCATTCGGTTTAGTCAAAGCATTGATCCAAAATCAGTCACCCCTTCAAGTGTATTTGTTCGCAATGAAGGAGAATTTGTCAACGGCCTTGCCTTATCAACTAGTTCTGATGGCAAAATCGTTACGATTCAAGCACCATCAGCTGGCTATGTATCTGGTGGAACTTATTTTCTATATGTAGACACCACCGTTACCTCGCCTGCGGGAAAAGCGTTAAAAGCTCCAGTTATCGTTAGATTTACTGTTTCTTAAGTTAAAGAGACTGCTCTTCATTAAAGCTTCTTTTTTCCTATTAAAGCAAGGACTATTGATAGGAAGACAAAGACTTTGGAGAGCAGTCTTTTTATTATTTTATAAAAAATCTTTCTATTTGAGTAAAAAATGAGGTTTAAATAAAATAAAAACAGGGTATGAGACATAGGAAATTATAACCATATAGGAGAAAACCATCATGTCTCTTCGTCAAAAAATAATTTTATTTTTCACTGCCGGTGTTGCTATTGGACTATCTATTTTATATTTTTCCGCTCATCTTTTTATATTAGATCACTTTAAGTCTCTAGAAGACAGCCAGGCTCGAGAAAACATGCAACGCACTTTGCATGCGCTTACAACATTTGAAGATCATCTTGCTTCCCGCTTAGCAGATTATGCTGCCTGGGACGATACATACGAATACACTCTCAAGCCTAATAAAGAATACGAGACACATACCTTGCTTAATCAAACATTCTTTACGAATGAATTTAATGTACTGCTCATCTTAAATAATGAGCAGGAAATATTATTTAAAAAAGCCGTCAAGCTAGAAGAAAAAAAAGAAACCTTTGTGTCTGCATCTCTTTTGGAAAAAATAGCAACAGACCCCCTCTTGTCACGCGCTTTGAAGCAAGGTGACTTTTCAGGGATTATTAAGCTAAATGAAGGGCCGATTCTAATTGCCTCTCATCCCATATTAAAAAATGATTTAATGGGATCACGCGCCGGCACTATGATCGCAGGGCGTTATTTAGATGAGAAATTGATTGGTGAATTACAAGATAATACGCTTTTACCAATAGAACTAGCTGACGTAAAACAAATCATCGTTCCGAAAGTGGCGGCATCATCTAGTCAATCGCCCGCGATTTGGCTGGAGACAAACAATACAAATGACTATAGTGCTTATGCGGCGCTTCCTGACTTACACGGCCAGCCCGCTGCTATATTACATATTACAAACGACCGTTATCTCTATAATCAAGTCAAAAAAAGTGTCTTTTATTTACTGATCTTAATTGCGGTGGCTGCTTTATTATTGTTAAAAGGAGCCCTTTCCTTTGTCGATCGCATGGTTTTTCGTCGTCTGAACCGCTTAATGAGGAACATGGTTGCCATTCAACAAAGCAACGATCTGTCTGCCCGAATACGAATAAGAGGAAAGGATGAAATTGCTTCATTAGAACGTGAATTTAATACGATGATGGATTCCCTTGACACCTTTCGCCAACATATTACGAAGCTCGCTTATAAGGATAGCCTAACCCATCTACCGAATCGTACTTTTTTCTATAAAGAAGTCTCTGCACTTTTAGAAAAATTAAAGAGATCGGAACGAATGGGAGCCATATTATTCATTGACCTTGATGGCTTTAAGCAAGTAAATGACGAGTATGGACATGACCACGGTGACTTGTTGCTTCAAAAGATAGCCGATCGAATAAAAGGAGTGATTCGTGAGCAGGACATGGTCTCTCGTCTCGGCGGAGATGAATTTATTATTTTTTTATTTGATTTGAGAAATGAAAAAGAGTCTACTCATATCGCTGACCGGGTTTGCCAAGTGATCGTCCAGCCGATTGACTTAAACGGAGTACAAGTCAATGTGTCTGCCAGTATTGGTATTAGCTTATTTCCAAAAGACGGACAGCACCCGGATGAGCTTATCAAAAAAGCAGATCAGGCCATGTACGAAGCGAAGAAAGCGGGGAAAAATCAGCTGCATATCTTCGAAGAAAAAATCTGCCAACCATAGACGGGGTTGAAATGGCAGATAAAGTCTATTTACAATATCCAGGCTGATTGCAAGCGTTTGTCTTTCAAGGCGCGAAGCTTGGCGAGGAGCGGAGTGACCATGAAGGTCATGAACAACGCAGAAAGCGAACGTTTGTCAACAACCTGAAAACCCGCCAATTAGAGGCGGGTTTTACTTTTTATTATTGAAAGACAATCGTTTTATTTTCGTGAACAATCACACGGTCCTCTAAGTGCCACTTAACGGCTCTTGCCAGCACGCGTCGTTCAATCGAACGGCCAATCTTCTTCAGATCTGCAATGTGATCACGGTGGTTCACCCGCTCAATATCCTGCTCAATAATCGGACCTTCATCTAAGTCATTTGTTACATAATGTGATGTTGCCCCAATCAGCTTGACGCCGCGTCCATAGGCACGCTCATAAGGACGAGCACCAATAAACGCCGGCAAGAAGGAGTGATGGATATTGATAATTTGATTCGGGAACGCACTAACAAAATCAGACGTTAAAATTTGCATATAACGAGCGAGAACAATTAAATCAATATTATTCTCTTTTAACAAAGCAATTTGTTCTTGTTCCACTTGCTTGCGGATATCTTTATTAGCCGGAATATAATAGAATGGAATACCTAACGCTTCTACCATGTCTCTTGCCGCTTCATGATTGCTAATCACGAGTGCAATATCTGTCGGCAAGTCCCCGCTTTGCCACTCCCATAACAGCTCAAGCAAACAGTGCGGCTCTTTGGACACAAAGATGGCTGTCCGCTTTCTATCTTCTGTATAAGTGAATTGATATTCCATCGAAAAGGTATCTGCCAATCCCTTGAAATCAGCTTCCATCATGGTTTTCTTCTCTTCTAAATTAGGACAGTCAAATTCAATGCGAATAAAGAAGGTGCCGCCTTCCGGATCACTAGAATATTGACTCGATTCAATAATATTGGCTTGAAAGTCGGACAAAAACTTAGAGATCGCAGCGACAATGCCCGGCCGGTCTGGACATTTGACGAGCAATCTCCCCCGGTTTTTCCGCCCTTTTTCTTGTACCAAAGGGTTTGATGTTGCGTTTGTTTCCATAATAAGCCCTTCCTTTTTCTGATAATTAATTACCCATTATACTGTAAAAAAAAATAAATGAAAACCATTTTCTTTAAGAAGGGTATTGGCAGCCCTATCCAATTGAATTATAGTCAAGTTATCAAGCCATTGATAACTGAATCATTTTTATTCCTACCATATATATACGATAAGGAGGAACATTCTGAATGACAGCGAAATGGATAGATATTTCCCAGCCGCTTAACGAAAGGATTGCCCACTGGCCCGGCGATACCCCTTTTTCTTATGATCTTTCTTTTACAAAGAAAGAAACCCGATCTGTGAATATTGGCAGAATCACGACGAGTCTTCACACCGGCACACACATTGATGCTCCTTTTCACTTTGAATCTAGTGCTCAAACAATTCTTGATCTCGATTTATCCATCTTCATTGGCAAAGCCCGGGTGATTGATGTGTCCCACTTCAGGAAGATTGGAGCAGAACAATTGCAAGCATTTCCTTTAGACAAAGCGGAACGGCTTCTTTTAAAAACACTGCCGATAAGCAAGCCAGATACATTCCCTGAAGAAGTGATTCAGCTTGACCCAGATCTTGGCCCTCTCTTGAAAGAAAAAAATATTTGCTTAATAGGCGTTGATGTTCCATCCGTTGACGCGCTTGACAGCAAAGAGATGGCTGTTCATCATTCTTTTCATCAGCATCATATTCATATCCTAGAGAATATCATCCTTGATCATGTTCCACCCGGCGATTATGAATTAATTGCCCTCCCTTTGCCGATCGAAGGAGCAGACGGCAGTCCTGTCCGTGCCGTTTTACGTCCACTTGCTGATCCATTAGGAAAGGAAGATGTACATGTCAATCCATAACAACGATTCCTCAAAAGAGCCCTCTATTCATACCGACTTTACAAATAATATGACTTATGGCGAATACCTAGCGCTTGATCGCCTGCTCTCCAGCCAGAAGCGCTTATCCGGGCATCATGACGAAATGCTGTTTATTATTATTCATCAAGTGAGTGAACTGTGGATGAAGTTAATTATTCATGAAATGCAAGGAGCTATTTCTGCTATTCAAAAAGATGAACTGCAGCCAGCGTTCAAAATGCTGGCACGCGTATCGAAAATTCAAACTCAAATTATTCAAGCATGGGATGTTTTATCGACAATGACTCCTTCTGAGTATATGGAATTCCGTGAAAAATTAGGGCAGGCGTCAGGGTTCCAATCTTATCAATACCGGCAAATTGAATTTCTGCTCGGTTATAAAACTCCTCACATTTTAACGATTTATCAAAAAGATTCGGAACTTCATGCTATATTAGAAAAAGCGTATCGTGCACCAAGTATTTACGATGCGGCGATTGAAGCACTTGCCCGTGCCGGCTTCCCGATTGATCCTGACTTGCTTCGGCGGGATTACTCGATTACCTACACAGGAAATCCGACTGTTGAGGCGGCGTGGCTAAGTGTCTATAAAGATGTGAAAACTTATTGGGATTTGTATCAGCTCGCTGAAAAGCTCATCGATATTGAAGATTGGCTGCAGCAGTGGCGTTTCCGTCATATGAAAACGGTCGAACGAATTATCGGATTTAAGATGGGCACGGGCGGTTCATCAGGTGTACAATATTTAAAAAAAGTACTCGATCATCGCTTCTTTCCGGAATTGTGGGATTTGCGTACGAAGCTTTAACTTCTTAGATAGAAAAGGTGAATGTTTATGGAAAAAAAAGAACAATGGTCCTCCCGCCTCGGCTTCATTTTATCTTCAGCCGGAGCCGCGATTGGCCTGGGCGCCATTTGGAAGTTCCCTTATGTCACCGGCCAAAGCGGAGGCGGAGCTTTCTTATTGTTATTTGTCTTATTTACTTTATTAATTGGATTGCCGATGCTCATTTCCGAGTTTATTATTGGCCGCGGTTCCGGGAGAGAAGCTGTCAGTGCTTATAAAAAGCTAGCTCCTAACAGTTTGTGGACCATTATTGGAAAATTAGGGGTTGCCGGCTGCTTTCTTCTCCTTTCTTTTTACAGTGTAGTAGGAGGCTGGGTGCTCATTTACACCTTGATGGCACTTGGCGGCCAGGTGATTAGCAGCGGAGCAGATTACGGCAAACTTTTCGGGGATATTACAGGCTCTCCTGTTATTACGATCAGCGGTCTAGCTGCTTTCTTAGTTATTAATGTGCTCGTTATTGCTTCCGGTGTGCAAAACGGCATCGAAAAAGCAAACAAATATATGATGCCGCTCTTATTTTTATTCTTCATCGTACTCGTCATCCGGTCGCTAACGCTTGACGGCGCGATGGAAGGCGTACGCTTCTTCCTGCAGCCTGACTTTTCAAAGATAACCGGAGAAGCTGTTCTGTATGCACTTGGGCAATCGTTCTTTTCTCTAGCTGTTGGCTTTTCGTGCATGGTCACGTACAGTTCTTATTTAAATAAAAGTGTGAGTCTTCCCACATCTGCCGGTTCAGTTGCCTTGATGAATATTTTTGTATCTGTCCTTGCAGGCCTTGCCATCTTTCCAGTCGTATTCGCTTTTGGCTTTGAACCGACGGAAGGGCCGGGATTATTATTTATCGTTCTTCCTTCCGTGTTTTCAAAAATGCCATTTGGCGGCTTGTTTCTCTTTTTCTTCTTAGCACTGTTTTTATTTGCTACTTTAACTTCTTCGTTCAGCTTATTAGAAATTATCGTAGCCGCCTTTCTAAAAGATCGAACGTCCCGAAGAAAAATAGCAGCTATCACTGGTGTAATTGTGTTTGTGGCAGGGATTCCGGCCGCCCTTTCGTTCAGCTCACTAGCTGATGTTCAGTTTTTTGGCAAAACCGTTTTTGATGCGACGGATTATCTTGTGAGCAACATTCTTCTGCCGTTAGGTAACTTACTCATCGCCTTCTTCATCGCTTGGCGAATGAACCGCGAGCTTGTAAAAGAGGAATTTATGCTCAGCCACCCATTTAGCAATGGCGTGTATTCTACCTGGTACCTTCTAATGAGATGGCTTGTGCCTTTAACCATTATCATCGTTTTCATCAATACGCTTGGTTTATTACATTAATTATGTTTTATGAGGAGCCTTCTTTATATAGAAGGCTTCAGGCTGTTGACAAACGCTCACTTTCTTCGTTGCTCGTCTGCCTGCGGTGCTCATGACCCTCATGGTCACTCTGCTCCTCGCCAGACTTCGCGCCTTGAAAGACAAGCGTTTTCAATCAACCTGGGGTATTAAAAACAAACTGTATCTACATTTTAGAGTCTTCTTTATATAGAAGGCTTTTTTGTTTAATCTCATTTCGGCATTAATCGCATGTCTTAATGGCATTGACGGTATTATTTAGTGTGCCGTAAGATATAAATATGAGTTTTAACTATTCATAAAATTCTTTATACAGGTGGGAGAGATGGTAATGAACGTAACGCAAGAAACGCCTAATCAAGATATACAAGCAGCAAAATCTTATGTAGATAGCGTCTATGAAACAGTTCAAAAACGAAATCCTGGAGAAGAAGAATTTCACCAGGCTGTAAAGGAAATCTTCGACTCACTCGTCCCTGTGTTCGCTAAATATCCTCAATATAGACAAAATGGAATCTTGGAGCGAATGGTAGAACCTGAACGTATGATTACCTTCCGCGTGCCATGGGTCGATGACCAAGGGAAAGTTCAAGTGAATCGCGGTTTCCGTGTTCAATATAACAGTGCTCTCGGTCCTTACAAAGGCGGCCTTCGCTTTCATCCTTCCGTTAATGCAAGCATCATTAAATTCCTAGGTTTTGAACAAATTTTTAAAAATTCATTAACAGGCCAGCCTATCGGCGGCGGTAAAGGTGGATCTGACTTTGACCCGAAAGGTAAGTCAGACAGTGAAGTTATGCGTTTTACCCAAAGCTTTATGACAGAGCTCGCTCGTCATATCGGGCCAGATACAGATGTTCCAGCAGGTGACATCGGTGTAGGAGCTCGTGAAATCGGCTTTATGTTCGGTCAGTATAAGCGCCTGCAAAACGCTTATCATGCCGGTGTCCTAACTGGTAAGGGCGTTAACTATGGAGGCAGCTTAGCGAGAACAGAAGCAACAGGCTATGGCACTGTCTATTTCGTTGAAGAGATGCTGAAAGACAACGGTCTAAGTTTCGCAGGCAGCACTGTGGTCGTTTCAGGCTCTGGAAACGTCTCTATCTATGCGATTGAGAAAGCAACCCAGCTCGGGGCCAAAGTGGTTGCCTGCAGTGACTCGAACGGTTATATTTATGATAAAAACGGCATCAACCTTGAAACCGTTAAACGTTTGAAAGAACAAGAAAGAAAACGGATTAGCGAGTACACAAACGAACATCCGGAAGCTGTATACGTAGAAGGCTGTTCGAACATTTGGAATATTGCTTGCGATATCGCCCTTCCGTGTGCTACACAAAATGAAATTGATGGAAATGCAGCTCGTCTGTTAGTTGAAAACGGCGTCAAAGCTGTCGGTGAAGGAGCCAATATGCCATCTACGCTTGAAGCCATTGATGTCTTCCTGCAGGCAAACGTTCTCTTTGCCCCTGCAAAAGCAGCGAACGCTGGAGGCGTTGCCGTATCCGCTCTAGAAATGGCACAAAACAGCTCACGCATGCCGTGGTCATTTGAAGATGTCGACCAAAAGCTTCATACGATCATGAAAAATATCTACTCTAGCAGCGTTGAGGCTGCCGCTGAATTCGGCTATGAAGGAAACCTTGTCATCGGTGCGAACATCGCCGGATTTATGAAAGTAGCGAATGCAATGCTGGATCAAGGCATCGTATAAGAAGAAATGATCCTAAAAGAGCCAGGCACCTCCTGCCCATTCGGAGATGTTTGGCTCTTTCCTTTTTGAAAAATCCTTTTCATCCTTTCATAAACATACTATGATAAGGAAGCTGGATATTTTTGAGAAAGGCTGGAAACTCATTGAGACATTTTTTAAGAAACTATCAATTTACTTTTTTATTACTTGCTTCTATCCTTCTTGGCGGAGCTGCTGGTGTCTTATTCGGCCCTAAGGCAGCTTTCGTAAAACCGCTCGGGGATTTATTTTTAAATTTGATGTTTATGATTATTATCCCGCTCGTCTTTTTCAGTATCTCTTCTGCTATTGCTAGTATGGATGGCATGAAACGCCTCGGGAAAATTATGGCGGGCATTGTTGTTGTCTTCCTGGCTACAGCTGCCACTGCGGCTGTTATAGGACTTGCTGGTACCTTTTTATTTAATCCGCTTGAAGGAACAGATCTAACGGCCATTAAAACGATCATGAAGGAATTTGATCCAGCTGCTGCCAAAACAGAAGATGTATCCTTCGCTGCTCAGCTGGTAAATACCTTTACCGTTAATGATTTTTCACTGCTTTTATCAAAGAGTAACATGCTGCAGCTTATCGTCTTTTCGGTCTTGTTTGGTCTCGCTGCTGCCATGGCACAAGAAAAAGGAAAGCCAATCGCTGACTTTCTGGCATCCGGAACAGCTGTTATGATGAAAGTTGTATCCATCGTGATGTATTATGCGCCCATCGGTCTTGGCTGTTATTTCGCGACTGTCATTGGAGAGCTAGGTCCGCAAATCCTGGGCGGTTATGCTCGGACGTTTGTTCTTTATCTTGGTTTGACAGTTCTTTATTATCTCGTCTTCTTTACGTTATATGCTTTTATTGCGGCTGGAAAAGACGGCGTAAAAACTTTTTGGAAGCACGCAGCAGCCCCTTCTATTACAGCTATTGCTACTTGTTCAAGCGCCGCAAGCATTCCTGTTAACTTAACAGCCGCCCAAAAAATGGGCGTTCCAAAAGACATCGCAGAAACAGTCATTCCACTCGGTGCGAACACGCATAAAGATGGATCTGTCTTTGGCGGTGTGCTGAAGGTGGTCTTCTTGTTTGCTCTTTTCGGTAAAGATATGACGAGCGTCACTAGCATTCTAGCGATTCTTGGCGTTTCGTTCCTCGTTGGCGCTGTAATGGGAGCCATTCCTGGCGGAGGCATGATTGGAGAAATGCTGATTTTGAGTGTATTTGGCTTTCCACCGGAAGCATTGCCGATTATTGCCGTCATCAGTACGATTATCGATGCGCCTGCTACGCTGCTAAACTCAACAGGCAATACCGTTTGCGCCATGCTTGTTACACGGCTGGTAGAGGGGAAAAACTGGATGCATCGACAGCTTTCTGCCGATTCTTAAAAGCTGGGAGTGCCGCTTTTTGGCGCTCTCTTTTTGTTACGATCATTCATAATCATATTGTCCAAATGGAGATGAAACTCGTGGAATTGCTAATGATTATACTGCCCGCCTTTATGATCTTTTTTGCCGGCTTTCTCGGCCAAAAAATCATTGGCTTTGACATCCGATCCATTTCTAAAGCAGCTCTTTATATCATGTCCCCCTTTCTCGCTTTTCGGACATTTTACACGAATGAGCTGACGATGGAATACTTCTATATTATTTTATTCTGCCTTGTACTTTGTATCGTGCTTGTGTTGATCATTGGCCTTACAGGTTATTTCATGAAAGCATCAAAACCGCAAATGTCAGCTATGATCCTTGGCGGTGCTTTTATGAATAGTGGAAATTACGGAGCTCCTGTCGTTCTGTTTGCCTTCGGAGCAGCCGGTTTCGATTACGCTGTCATTATGATGGTCTTCCAATCGCTTCTCATGAATACGGTTGGGCTCTTCTTTGCTTCGCTTGGCGGAGAAGATGAGTCCTCCCTTACCCAGTCTCTTAAAAGCGTCGTTCGGATGCCCGTCATTCACGGGGCATTTGCTGGTGTGACGTTACAGCTTCTGTCTATACATATCCCTCAAGCCTTTATGGAAGCGGTCAGCCTCGTTGCCGATGCTTCGATTCCAACCGTTATGCTCGTTCTCGGTATGCAGCTCGCTGTGATTGCTAGAAAACAAGTCGCTTACCGTTACGTCTCGGCCGTTACAATTATCCGGATGCTCATATCACCCGTGCTAGCGATTGCTATCATTGCTTTTATGCCAGTTAATGAACTGCTCAAAGATGTTCTCATTTTGCAAGCAGCAATGCCAGCTGCAGCCAACACGACGATGTTTGCCATTCAATTTGGCACTGAGCCTGATCTTGTCTCTTTTACTACGTTAGTTACGACGCTGCTCAGCATCGGAACGATACCAGTTGTGCTTTTTTATCTAGGTGTTTAATCGCGGCAAAATAAAAAGACAGTCGTGAATCCATTGATTCGCGGCTGTCTTTTTTGCTTATTTCTTTTATTTCAAAGCAGCAGAAGGCGTTTTTTCCCACACAACCTCGCCGTCCATTAACGTCGTGTCCACTTCTGTTTTAAGAATTTCCTCTGGAGACACTTCAAATAAATTGCGATCTAATATAATCAAGTCAGCTAGTTTGCCTGCTTCAAGCGTTCCTAGTTCATTCTCTCGGAAAACGCTGTAAGCCGATCCTGCAGTGTAAGCTTTTAAAGCTTCTGCCAGCGTCACCCGTTCTTGCTCGTTCCAAGTGTCGTTTAGCGTGAAGTCTTTTCTTGTAACTGCGTGATAAAGCTCAATCATTGGCTCAAGCGGAACAATTGGATAATCACTGCTATACGATACAACGGCTCCCGATCTCAATAAAGTAGCATTTGGGTAAATATACGGTTGTTTCTCTTCCCCTACTCTTGTTGTATGACTCTCTCTCGGCATTAGGGCCATGTGGTACGGCTGAATGGAAGGCATAACCCCAAGCTCTTTAAAGCGAGGAATATCCTCTGGGGCGATGACTTCAATGTGCTCAAGCGCATGGCGTGCATCCCGTGGTCCATTCACTTGCTGAGCCTTTTCATAGAGGTCAAGCCCTAAACGAACAGCCCCGTCACCAATCGTATGGAAACGGATTTGGAAGCCTTCCTTGTCCGCTTCGATGACCCATTTTTCCAATTGTTCTTTCGTATAAGCCGTTTCTCCTCTTGTTTCTGGCTTGTCTAGATAAGGATCAAGCATGTAGGCTGTATAACCAGTCACTACACCATCGATAAACTGCTTTAGTCCTGCCGTCCGGAGTTTATCTGAAGAATAGTTTTCTCTAAACTTCTTCGCTTGTTCTATTTGGCCATTTAACGGAGGATAAAGGTGGAAGCGGCATGATAAATCTCCTTTATCCTCAAACTCCTTAAAAACAGAATAAGCTTCCAGTTTTTCATGGGCACGGCTCGCATACAAATCATTTACAGATGTGACCCCAAGCTTCGCAGCGTGCTTCAAGAATTGACTAACCATATCATGCAGCTGCTCTTTCGGAAAATCGTAAGCAAAGTCCGCAGCTAGAGCAATCGCTGTTTCAATTAAAATACCGGTTGGTTCCCCTTCGTCGTCTTTATAAATAATTCCGTACTCTGGATTTTCTGTTTCGCTCGTAATGCCGGCAATTTCAAGCGCCTTTGAATTCACCCAGCCGTAGTGCCCTTCTGCATGCAATAACATAACCGGACGGTTCGGCAGCTCCTGATCTAATATATAGCGGTCTGGAAACTCTTTCTTGTCCCATGCTGTATGATCCCAGCCAGTACCAATCACCCACTGATTCTCCGGTTTTCCATTCGCATACTCCCGTACTTTAACAGCCGCCTCTTCCGCTGAGGTGACATCTGCTAAAGAAACACAATAATGGCTGAACAAACTGCCTAACATAATATGCAAATGTGCATCATGGAACCCCGGCATAACGAGTTTATTGCCAGCATCTATCATTTTGGTTTGCTCATCTTGAAAGGCAGCAATCTTTTCTTTTGTGTCCACTCCAATAATCTTATTGCCTTTAACAGCTACTGCCAAAGCTTCCGGCTCATTCTCAAGCCCGGTAAAAACAGCATTACTTTTTATAATTAAATCCGCTTTCATTATTCGTCATTCTCCTTTTCTAGTGAAATACTAAGCTGATAAATCCATGACTGGCGGCTTTTGTTTAAAGCCTTTTGTTAAAACAATCATATAAATAAAACCGAGTGCGAACCAGATTCCACCCAACACTTTTGAATGGACATCCAAGTTAAAAAGCAGCCATAAATCCAGCAGAGCTCCAACTGCCGGTATGATCAAATAGAGTAGAATTCCTTTTGCAGAACGCTCTTTTTTTCCAACAAAGTAATACATGATAACGGCGATATTCACACTTGTAAATGCAAGAAAGGCGCCAAAGTTAATAAAGGAAGCAACCAGTGATAAGCTTAAGAACAAGGCAAGTAATGAGATAGCACTAATTAACAAGATGTTATTAACAGGGGTATTGTATTTGGGATGCAGCGAGCCGAAAAATTTCTTAGGAAGTTGGCCATCGCGGCCCATTGCATAGAGCACACGAGAGGCACTTGCCTGCGAAGACATCGCCGATCCAAACGCCGTAACGGCATATACAGCTAAAAAGGCTGAAGCAAACGTTTTGCCACCGACAAATGTAATAATTTCATGGGCAGCAGAGTCTGGATTAGCAAAGGAAGTGTAATCCGGCCAGACATTTTGGGCAAAGTAGGAAACGGTAATAAAGATCGCTCCACCTACCAATGTGATAATGAAGACAGCACGCGGGATATTTTTTTCCGGGTTAACTGTTTCTTCTGCAAAGGCGGTAGCCGAATCAAATCCGAGAAAAGAAAAGCAAAGAAGTGCCGCCCCCGCCACAATAAATGAAACAGGCTCTTCAGGATTATAAAATGGCTTCAAAGATAACAAAGTACCAGTGCCTGTTCCGCCTGCAATTTCTTTAATGGATAACCCGATAAAGAGAAGGATAAATGCAATAGCGAAGATCGTGATAAAAGCATTAGCCTTTGTTGCCAGCTTAACGCCTCTCACGTTAATGACAGTAACTAATATCAACATTCCCAGCACCCAAACGTAATTTGGCACAGCTGGAAAGGCAGCAGAAAAGAAAATACCAAATAACAAATAATTGACCATGGGGATGAAAAGATAATCCATTAAAATCGCCCAGCCGACGAGAAAGCCGACGTACGGATTGATCGCCTTTTGTGTGTAGGCATAAGCGGAACCGGCAGATGGAATAGATTTAGACATTTGCCCATAGCTGTAAGCAGTAAACAACATAACAATCAAAGCGACTAAATAGGCTCCTGGCACCATCCCATGTGATAATTCGGCCGCGATTCCATACGTGCTGAAGACCGTGGCAAGCGCCATAAATGAAAAACCGAAGAGAACTACATGAATAAGCCCCAGCGACCTATTCATTTCTTTTCCCTGTGACATAAAACCCCCCCTAAACTTTTTAATTAATTAGTGCAAATATTGTGCCAATTTTAAATTATAAAAAAATGGCTTGTTTTTTCTTTTTTTGACATGTTTTTTATTCAAAAGCACATAAATTATTCTAGAGTGAATAAAATTGATGTTTTTTTGCTTATCCACATCGTCATCATTTACATCACAAAAAAACAGCTGCTAAACTTTATAGTTAACAGCTGTTAAGAACTTTTTGTTTACTTATTCTATGACACGCTTTAATAATTCCCCATAACTATCCGGACGTCGATCTCTATGAAACTGCAAAACATTACGAGCATGAGTAATCTCTGCAAAATCAACCTCTGCCATAATAATTTCATTCTCTTTCGTTTCAGCTTCTTTAATAATCGTTCCCCACGGATTACTAATAAAGCTGCGTCCATAAAACGTCATATGTCCTTCCTTGCTGTCTTCACGCCCAACCCGATTCACCACTGCAATAAACATATTATTATGGATTCCGTGAGCACGGATAGCATCTACCCATGTTTGCGATGTATCTAAATCTGGATTGTCCGGTTCTGAACCAATAGCCGACGGATAAAATACAATGTCTGCTCCTTTTAGAGCTAGAATACGAGACGGCTCTGGGAACCATTCATCCCAGCAAATCAAGACGCCAATGGTGCCATATTTCGTTTTAAATACCGGATAGCCCGTGTCCCCTTCAGTGAAATAATATTTCTCAATATACTGAGGGCCTTCCGGAATATGGTGCTTACGATACTTCCCTAAGTATTTGCCGTCTTCATACACCACAACTGTGTTAAAGTATAGGCCATCACGTACATATTCATACAGTGAAACAATGATCACTACATTGAGCTCTTCCGAAAGGAGTTGCATCCGGTTAGAAATAGGCCCTGGAATCGGTTCAGCCCACTCATATTTATTTACATCAATAGTTTGTGGAAAGTACTGTCCGCCGAAAAGCTCCTCTGTACAAATAATTTGAGCCCCTTGCCCGGCAGCTTCTCGAATTAATCCTTCTGCTATTTCTACATTTTTTTCACGATCTTCTACACACTTATGCTGGATTAGCGCAATGTTCACTTTTCCTCTTCCCATCATTCTCTTCCTTTCTCTATGCAGTGCCTAGTGTCATTCCGTTTAGTAAAAGACTCATATAACAGTTTAACTATTCTGAATCTTTTTATTTTTAAATGCAAATATTATGCCAATCAAACATAGCCGGTATAACATGATCTTTTCCTAAGGGGTAAGAGTAAAGTATAGACAGAGCTTATTTTCGGGCGGGGTAAATAAATTTGTCAACAATCTAAAAAGGACTATATGCTCGTATGCATAAGTCCTTTTTAGTTGGCCTCTCCCTTTCTTATGATGCTGCGTCTACATCATCAATCGCCATTTCGGGAGGAGCTTTACGAAACATCTTTGTTAAAAATAATAAATAAACAAAGCCTACCAAGGCCCATGCACCTCCGAGAATCAGTGCATGTTTGTCTAAATTGATGAGCAGCCAGGCATCGAATAACGCTCCGATCAACGGTATAATCAAATATAAAAACATATTTTTCCCAGAGCGGAAGCCTTTCTTAAAATAATAGTGGCCAATTACCGAAAGATTCACGAAAATAAACGTCACAAAGGCGCCAAAGTTAATAAAAGAAGTAGAGGTAGCTATATCCATTTTTAATGCAAGCAAAGCGATGAGCGCTATCGTGACAAGGTTAAGAATTGGCGTACTAAAACGCTGATGAATAAAGCCAAATATTTTCTTTGGAAGTACATTATCGCGTCCCATAGCAAAAAGCAAACGGGCTGCACTGGCTTGAGCAGATAAACCTGAAGCAAATTGAGCAGTGATCATCCCTGCCAGAAAAATGGCGCTAAATAAGTTTCCTCCAACGAAAGAAGCAATTTCAAAACCCGCTGAGTCAATATTCTGAAACTTAGTAAAATCCGGATAGACCAGGTAAATAAAATAAGAGGTAGCAACGAAAATTCCTCCACCAATCAAAGCAACAAGAAAGATAGCACGTGGAATTGTTTTCTTTGGATTAATTGTTTCTTCTGACAATGTAGTAACTGCATCAAAGCCGAGAAACGAATAACAAGCTACGGAAGCACCTGCCAAAACTAAAGAAAGAGACATATCACTATTAAAAAATGCACTTGCTGAGAAAAATGTTCCGAGTCCAGCTCCGCTTGTTAAACTCGTAATGGAGAAAATGATAAATAAGAAAATAACAAAAAATTGGAAGATCATCATGAGTAAATTCACCCGGGAAGTCGTTCGAATTCCAACAACGTTTATAAGGGTTGTAATAATAATAAAAGATATAATCCATATCCACACTGGTACATTTGGAAAAGCAGCTTGTAAGTATACGCTGCCAATTAACCATATCACCATAGGAAGAAATACATAATCCAGTAAAACTGACCAACCTACGAGAAAACCTATATTCGGATGAATAGATTTGCGTGTATACGTATAGGCAGAACCAGATACAGGATACGCCTTCACCATTTTCCCATAACTGTACGCTGTAAACAGCATAGCTATTAAGGCTATGAGATAAGCGGTTGGCACCAATCCGTTTGTTGTTTCGGCCAATACACCGTAAATACCAAATGCGATCATCGGTGTCATGTAAGCTAACCCAAACAATACAAGCGGCGCTAACGTTAGTGTTCTTTTTAGAGAGTTTTGCTCATTTCCCATCAATGTCACCCCTTTTTATTTCTTCTCTTTGCCTTTCTAATTTTTTATACGTAAAGAGGTAGAAAGCTCTCATTAAATCAAATTAGTCAGGTTGTTTTTAACACTTGAATGCATATTACTTGTGTAAGCAAGCTTAGGGTCTCGATTCCCATCGGTTTGAACGTCTATTGTATGAATTGTTTCTTCTGAAACGAGCTTAGACAGTATTTTTCCTTCACCATCAACAGCCATACTATGTCCGAAAAAGTCAAGATCCCCTTCTTTTCCTATTCTATTGCAAATAACTACCGGCACTTCATTCTCCATCGCTCTGCTTTGCATATATACATGCTGATAATTTTCATAAGGTGTCATGTTGGCGGTATTCACCAAAATAATTTCCGCTCCATTCAAACGAAGAAGCCTTGCCACTTCCGGAAACTCTAAATCATAACAGATCATTACGCCTACTTTTCCAAATTTCGTTTGAAATACCGGCCAGCTATCACCACGCGTAAAATAATTTGTTTCTGTGTTAAATAAATGGGTTTTACGGTATATTCCTACAACAAGGCCATTTTCATCAATGAGCGCACTGGAGATATAGTAACGCCCCTCTTCTTTTTCAGGAAATGAGATAAGTGCATGAATACTTAAATTTTTGCAATATAACCCAATAACTTTTAATGACTCTCCTTCTTTTGTTTCCGCAATAGTCGGTAATTGATCTCCTATTGAATAACCAGTAAGCGATAGTTCCGGAAAAACAACAATGTCTGCCTCCTGTCGTTTTGCTTCCTTTAAAGAATGAACAATTTTCTTCATATTCTCTTGTTTGTCCCCAAGAACTGGAGAAAACTGTGCTACTGCAACCTTCATTAATTGATACTCCCTTCTAGTGGTAAAACTGGCTATTCACCATATTGCAAGTACTGTACCAAAATAGAAAGGCTGATTTATTAGTATTTTCTGATATAATGATTGATAAATCGATGATTTTTTTCATTACCTTTCTTTATCACAATAGAAAAACACCTAGTTATGGAGCGATTTAGTTATACTAATGATTTTTATCATTATGATGATAAAAATCATTATGAAGGAGGGAAATGGGATTGACCATGTTAGAAAACTACTCAACAAATTTTTTATCTGAACCTTTAATAGCAAAGTCAGAAAAAATGAAAAAAATTATTGATATTATCCAGCGCATTGCTAATGTCAATTCAACAGTTCTTCTGCTTGGAGAATCAGGAGTCGGGAAAACGATGTTAGCCAAATATGTCCACCAGCAAAGCACCCGGCAGGAAAAGCCATTTATTTCGGTTAATTGCAGTACCCTGCCTGAAAACTTGGTGGAATCCGAATTATTCGGCTATGAGCCTGGATCATTTACCGGCGGCAGAAAAGAAGGAAAAAAAGGACTAATCGAATCTGCTGAAGGCGGAACGCTTTTTTTAGATGAAATAGCCGAGCTGCCTTTCGCTGCCCAGTCAAAATTACTTGAAGTAATTCAAGAGAATAAATATCGTAAAGTTGGAAGTATATATGAAAAAACAGCTAATGTACGAATTATCGCCGCAACAAACAAAAATCTAAAAGAGCTAGTAAAGCAGAAAGAATTCCGAGAAGATCTCTATTATCGCTTGTATGTAGTGCCTCTTATCATTCCGCCTCTTCGTGAGCGCCGTGAGGAAATTCCCTATCTCGCTGAATATTTTGTACAGACATTTAATCAAAAGTATCATCGCCAGTACAATCTTTCACCAAAATTATTGGCAAAATTTCAAGCATATAGCTGGCCCGGCAACATTCGTGAGTTAGAAAATACAATTGAACAAATGGTTGTTACCCAGTCGGATCAAATAGACGTAGGTTCGCTTGCAGCAGACCCTTCAAACAATTCTTCTTTTTTGACTAAAGAAAAAATTCTTCCGCTTAAGCAAGCTAAACAACAATTTGAAAAAGAATTAATTTTGTATGTCTATCACTTATATAAAAGTACCTATAAAGCGGCAGAGGTTCTTCAAGTCGATCAATCAACAATTGCTAAAAAAATCAAGAAATATCGAGAAGAAGAGGAAAAAGGAGCAACAGAATGATTAAAATTGCTATCGCTCAATTGCGGTGTGAATTAAAAAAGAAAGAAGCCAATTTGAATCGAATTTTACAAACGATAAAAGAGGCAGAGGAAAAAAAGGCGGACTACGTGCTTTTTCCTGAATTATACTTAAGCGGGTATGCATTAGATGAAGATTTATACTCCTTAGCGGAAACAGAAAATGGAGAAAGTATACGCCGCATCCAATTACAGGCTAAAAAGAGTAAAGTCGGAGCTATAGTGGGCTTTCCCGAGCTAGACAAAAACTGTTTGTACAATTCAGCCTTGTTAATTGGAAAGGACGGGAAGATCATTGGCAAATATAGAAAAGTCCATTTATACCACCAAGAAAAACAATGGTTTACAGCCGGAAACTCTTTTCCTGTGTTCTCCCTTCCTGAAGGGGATATCGGCCTCATGATCACGTATGATATGGAATTTCCGGAAGCCTCCCGAATATTGGCGCTAAAGAACGCACAGCTCTTGCTCGTTCTCGCTGCTAATATGCTCCCCTATCAACATTACCAAGATGTCTTTTTACGTGCCAGGGCTCTTGAAAACCATATATATATAGGGGCGGCAAATATGGTCGGCTTAGATAACGAGAATATATTCTTCGGGGAAAGCCAAGTCGTTCATCCTAATGGGAAAACGATTTATAAAGGACGCAATAATGAAGAATTACCTGTTCTCTCTATCGATTTAAATGAAATTAATCATGAAAAAGGCCTGCTGGATTACTTACAGAACCGCCGCCCAGATGTATATCACTCCGAACAATCAGAGACGAACAAAGCTTGAAACAATAAAAACCCCTTTCTAGGTTTTAGAAAGGGGTTTTTCCTTTAAGTATATTCACCACGCTTGCAGCTTTTGCCACTATCGAAGCTGGTTATCTTGCTCTTCTCTTTTTTCTTAGATGGCTCTTTCTTTTCTTCCTTGTTTTCCGGCTGATGAGGCTGTCTTTTTTTCAGCTTGGAAAAAGAGACTGGCGCTGGCAGCTGGGAAAGTATACTTTCCGGGATTGGCGGGTGTCCAGGCGTGTATTCTTCAATAAAGCTATTCGCCATCTCTAAATAGCCTCTAGGGGCTGGATGTACATCTGCTGGATTCGGAATCCAAGCACGGGCATTTTTTCCGAACCGGTTGGACACTGGCACAAAATGAGCGCCGGCCCTGTTGGCTTCTTGCTCAATAATTTTGTTTAAAAGCGCAAGCTGTCCTGCAACGGAAGCCTTTTGCTCTTCTTTGACGTGTGGATATGGAAAGTAATAGCCCATCACATAAATGTCTGCATGCTCATTCACTTTCCTTATTTCTTTAAAGATTTTTATATAATTTTTTCGTACACCATTAAGTGCAAAAGCAGCCGGAATCGCTTGGTAGCTTATCATGCCTCGGATAGAGTCATTTTTAATGAGTGGTAATAGATCGTTCGCTCCAGCAGAAATCGTAATTAAATCTGCTTTCCTAACTAGATCCTTCGCCTCTTTTTCCTCAAGCCGCTCTAACACTTGCCCTGTCGAGTATCCAGGAAAAGCTAGCTGCTTCGAAAAGCTGGATAGCTGACCTGTGCGCTGCAACGCAAGAGCAATCAAATCTGTATAGCTTGCACCGATTTCTTTATGGGGCGTTTGGCCGGCAGCTAGTGAATCACCGAGTGCTACATACCGAATGCCCGCGGCCTCGGTGTTCATCGGCAGCAAGGAAGCAGTTATTAGAAAAACAGTTATCAACACGAAAAAAAACCGTTTCTTCATAAAACCCTTCCTTTCTCTTTTATTAATGTACTTAATAGGATGAAGCGCGCTCTTCAATCGTTTCAGGCTAAGTACAGGCAATTGTTATCTTGCTTTGCTTCTTCTTATATAATCTAGAAAAGCAGAAGTGTCTAATGGCCGGCTGAAAAAGTAACCTTGAGCCGCATCGCAGCCTGCTTTTCTTAGTATCTCCATTTGCTTCTCATTCTCCACACCTTCTGCAACAATCATTAAGCCTAGATTGCGGGCTAGACTGATCATGGCTTTGGCAATTGCCTTGTCCGCCTCTTCCTCTTCAATA
This sequence comes from Pseudobacillus wudalianchiensis, assembly GCF_001685015.1. Taxonomy (GTDB): domain Bacteria; phylum Bacillota; class Bacilli; order Bacillales; family Domibacillaceae; genus Pseudobacillus; species Pseudobacillus wudalianchiensis. The sequence goes on along the minus strand of NZ_MAYT01000012.1, from coordinate 69,322 downwards.
TTTTGAATAAAGGAACGATCAATTTTCAGTGCATTCATTGGAAACTGTTTTAAATAACTGAACGAGGAGAAACCAGTTCCAAAATCATCAATTGAAATAGACACGCCAAGCTGCTGCAGACGCATAAGAATGGCAGCAGCCTCCTTCGGCTTTTCCATTACGGTGCTCTCCGTTAATTCTAATTCAAGAGCAGCGGGTTCTAGCCCCGTTTCCTTTAGAATACGCGCTGTCAGCTCAGCAAAGTCTTGCTTTTGAAATTGGATAGCCGATACATTCACACTTACTTTTAAATGAGTATGTCCCAGCTCGTGCCACTCTTTACATTGACGGCATGCTTCCCGCAGTACCCATTCTCCTAAAGGAACAATCATTCCGGTTTCTTCAGCCAAATCAATAAAATCCCCTGGATACACCAATCCGTTTTCACTATTCCAACGAACTAACGCCTCCATGCCGTATACTTCTCCGGTGCTTATGTACACTTTAGGCTGATAATGAAGAACAAATTCTCCTTTTTCTAACCCTTGCGAAAGCGAAATCTCTTTTTCTAAGCGTTGATTGGCAGATTCTTTCATGGAAGTTGTAAAAAATTGATAACCATTCTTCCCTTTATTTTTTAAAACATTTACCGCCAAATCAGCGTGGACTAAAAGAGAATATAAAGTTTCTCCATCCTCTGGATACACACTCACACCTATACTAACGGATATAGGAACTTTTTTATCAAAGACTGCAAATGGCTGTCGAAACCGCTCTAATAATTTTTCACACATTGCAGAGACTTCGCTAATCTCCTTCACATTCGACATAAGAAGGGCAAACTCATCCCCGCTTATACGAGCAGCTAAAATGTGCTCTGTCTCTAATGTTCTAAGACGGCGAGCAGTCTCCTGAAGAAGCAAGTCTCCGGCTTCGTAACCAAGACTATCATTAATCTTTTTAAAATAGTCTAAGTCAAAGATGAGTAAAGCAGATATTACCTCTTCGCCAGTCCTTAAATAACCATCTCCATAGTGTTCTACATAGCGTCGGTTCGGCAAGCCGGTTAGCGGATCATAAAAGGCCAGCCTCTCTAACTTCTCCTCTGCCTCTATCCGCTCACTAATATCAAGAGAAAAACCGAGCAGGTACTCTTGCCCTTCCTCTTCCCCTTGGATAATTGAGGTGCCCGAAAGCATATGGATCGGCTCCCCATTAAAGTCAACAACGGCTTCTCTTATCCTCAATTGCTTGGTTTCCCAAGTTTCAAGGTCATGAGCACGCACTTCTTCAGCGATAGCAGGGGAGAAAAAATCAAATACTGTCTTACCGATAAGTTCGTCAAGTTTCTTGCCGTTCTTTTCACAGGCTAATTTATTAGCAAAGAGCGTTCGACCTTGCCTGTCTTCTATAAAAATGTGAACTGGTAAAGAATCTAGTATACTTATATTTAACGGAGACATAGCACTAAGCAAACCAATAAACGTTTCAGCCTGATGAGAGGCATTCGTTTTCTTCTCAGTGCGATCCTGTTTGGATGGATTCATGATCGTTTCTCCTCTGTTATAAAAATAGATAATACCTTGTCGAAATATTACATTTTTATTTCATTTTACCAAAGACGAGTCGAAAAGTAATTACTAAAGTCGCAGAAGATAAAAAATACCGAGGAGTTGGATATGCTATAATAAAGGCTTATTCTATTCCTTAAATCCTGGAGGCGCTATGCTGAATTTTAATGAAAAATTGTCGATTATTGAGTCTTTTCCCCAATTGCAGCGAAAAGACGTATCTCTTGGCAGAGTTAACTTTCAATTTCCCGACAGTGTAACGGAAAAAAAGAACATCGTGTACCATCTTCATCCGAACGGAAATGGCTTTGTTTATGCAGGGGAATTGACCGGTTATCCGACAGATGCTAAAGGCATGGTCAATATTCGAGAGTTTTCTGCTGAAGAATTACGTAAAATCATTCATGACTCCATCCAATCGCTTTCTCCTAAAACACTTGAGGAAGAAGCAATTATCGGGGAAGCTTATGAAGAAACATGGATTAATCAAGACGATCAAACTCTTGTTTTAATCGAGGAAGATGATATGTGGAATGTGTACGCTGGCTTGAACTTGGATGGGACGTTCAACTCTTATGGGGAAGCCATTCAATATCTAGATGAGGAAGGTTTTCATCGTTTATCTTAATGGACAAGAGCCCGGCTTCTTTATAAAGAATCGGGCTCTTCCTCATGCTTATCTTGTTTTTTGCCGAAAGCCTTTATGCAGCTGCATGGTAAGCGAACCAGGGCGGCCGTCTCCAATCTGACAGTCATCCGCATTCGTAACCGCAAGAACCTCTGATGTTGTGCTCGTTAAAAAGACTTCATCCGCTTGGAACAGCTCTTCAGGTGTAAAGGATTTTTCTATGAATGGAACCTTTAGCTCCTCTGCCACTTCTTTCACAGCCATGCGTGTAATGCCAGCTAGAATATGATTAGAAAGAGGAGCTGTTTGGACGCGTCCCTCTTTAACGATAAACACATTCGTGCTCGACCCTTCCGTAATGATCCCTTCACGTACCAGCACTGCCTCAAAGCAACCCTGCTCAAAAGCTTCCTGCTTCGCCAAAATATTTGGCAGCAGATTTAACGATTTAATATAGCAATTTTGCCAGCGCTCATCCGGCAGCAGTGCTACTTTAACTCCCTGAGTGCGCACGTCCTGAGATAACTCGCGGGCTGGTTTAACCGTTATCGAAATGGACGCCGGGCACGTTGGAAACAAATGATTTCTTGGCGCGATTCCTCTCGTGGCCTGCATATAAAGATCCGCATCGGCTAACCCACTCTTCTCCACTAATTGCAGCATGATTGTTTCTAGCTCTTCTTGTTCTTTCCCAATCTCCAGCTTAATCGCTTTGGCACTTTTATATAGGCGTTCAAGGTGCTCTTTCATCATAAAAGGTTTCCCCTGATAGAAACGAATCACTTCATACACTCCATCGCCAAATTGATGGCCGCGTTCATCGATCGGAATGACCGGTTCATCTATCCCGATAATTTTTCCGTTAAAATATGCTAATGCCATCAGCGGCACCTCCTTTTTTACAAAACAAGAAAAGGTTCCTCTCTCTCAATGAAATTTATGCTTTTTTCAGTCATACATTCATTAGAAAGAGCCCTTTTTCATTATACATAAAAATAAATATTCTCCATAAAGAAACCTTGGCCATGCTTCCAGAAACTGTATAGGGAGATACCATTAGAAAGAGTTTGCTTCTATATCAAACGGGTAGGATAAGGGAAAAGATAAGAGGGGAAATGATACTGATGAAAAACCGTGAAATACTTCTAGTGAAACGCCCGGACGGCGAGCCAACAGACGAACACTTATCCATTGAAGAAGCCGCTATCCCTGCCTTATCAGATGGGGAAGCAATCGTTCGGCTGCTATACGTATCCGTTGATCCCTATATGCGCGGCCGCATGAATGAAGGCAAGTCCTACGTAGAACCCTTTCAATTAAATCAACCGATGGAAGGGGGCGCTGTTGCGGAAGTAATCGAGTCACAATCCGATAAGCTGCAGGTTGGAGATATCGTAACCGGCTCCCTTCCTTGGAGAGAATACACAGCCATTGCGGCTGAATCTGTTCGAAAAATAGATCCGGCACTCGGCCCGGTAACCACTTCCTTGCATATCCTCGGTATGACCGGTCTCACTGCCTATTTTGGGCTGATGGACATCGGCCGGCCGCAAGAAGGCGAAACAGTCGTTGTATCTGGGGCAGCAGGTGCTGTCGGCTCTACTGTTGTTCAAATCGCCACCATTGCTGGTGCCAGGGTAGTAGGCATTGCCGGGTCTGAAGAAAAAGTTCAGCTCGTGAAACAACTAGGAGCTGACGAGGTCATTAATTATCAAACAGAAGATGTAAGCAGTGCTCTTGCCGAGGCCTGCCCTAACGGTGTGGACATTTATTTCGACAATGTAGGCGGTGATATCTCTGATGCTGTCTATCCGCTGCTAAACAAATTTGCCCGTATCGTTCAATGCGGCGCAATCTCTTCCTATAATAAAAAAGACGATCAAGGTCCTCGTATCCAGCATTATTTAATTAAATCAAGCGCGTTGATAAAAGGATTTACTGTTGGCGATTATCGCGAACGCTATCCAGAAGGATTACAGCACCTATCCAAATGGCTGCAAGAAGGCAAGCTTACTTATGAAGAAACCATTACAGAAGGATTTGAGAATATACCACAAGCCTTTTTCGGTTTATTTACAGGCGAAAACATCGGTAAGCAGCTCGTGAAAGTGAACGAGCCTTCCCGCTTTGGCTCGTAAATAGCCGTTTGTGGTCAATAAATCGTCTTTTATGATTGATAAACTACTCTATTGCTCAGTAAAAATACATTCGCTTATAAATAAAAGCCGGTACACCTGCCGGCTTTTATTACCCTCTTTAGTTTTTGGAATTTTCTCTCTCTTTCTACCTCTTCCACCTATTTTTGTTGTAAAATAAGAACACAAGCAATTATTTTAAGCGGAGGTGTCCGAATGATCCCGAAAATTGTTGAAATTGGAGAGATTAAAGTAATTGGCTTGCAAACGACCTGCCAGGAAGCTGAATTGGCAGCAGAGAGAGAAAGAATGTGGAAACAATTTAAGCACTTTGCCGATACGATACCTAATCAGACAAATGGCCATATGATGGAGATTTGTTTGCAAAAACAAGGTAGCCTGATCAAGCACTGTGTGGCGATGGAAGTAGAAAGTGCTGATATTGTTCCTTCTGGCATGACAAGCTTTACCATTCCACCACAAAGTTATATTCATATAGAGCATACTGGTTGCACCGATACGATTTGGCAGTCATTATATGAACTAAAACAATGGGCTAAAAACTATCACTGCCGCCTCGATCCGAACCATTTTACCATTGATGTAACGATCTCGGAAGACCCGCCTACACACGGACTATATGTAAAACTTGAAGACCAGAAAATAGAGTCTGGCGAACTCGTAGTCTAACTGGTTAAGGGACCTCACATTTTAGGCTTTAGAGGTTTATTTTCAATGCAAAAGACAGACAAGCAACGAAGAAAGCGAGCGTTTGTGAACAATCTGAATGCCCCAGCATCTTTTTAGACGTTGGGGCATTTTATTAACCAAGAGCTACATCCAATATCATCATTACTGTGAATCCTGCCATTAAGCCAAGCGTTGCCCAGTCTTTGCTGCCGGAAGATTGCGATTGTGGGATCAGCTGTTCCACAACGACAAAGATCATCGCCCCCGCTGCAAATGCAAGCGCATAAGGCATAATCGGCTGTATAGCGAGCACTGCTGCCGCTCCGATAACAGCCGCAACCGGTTCTACGATGGCAGACAATTGACCATAGTTAAACGCACGCAGACGTGACATTCCTTCTCCGCGTAACGGAACAGAAAGAGCGGCTCCTTCCGGCATATTTTGAATGCCGATTCCGATTGCAAGCCCAAGGGCCCCTATTACTGAAGCATCTCCAAGTCCAATCGCTGCGGCTCCGAAAGCTACGCCAATGGCTAGTCCTTCTGGGATATTATGAAGCGTAATAGCCAAAAAAAGCAGAGTAGTCTTTGGTAATCCTGTCTTCACTCCTTCGGCTTCATTTTCCGACAAACCAGAATCTAGATGAGGCACAACAAAATCCAACAGCCGGATAAAAAGGCCCCCCAACAAAAAGCCAATAGCAGGTGGAAGCCACGGAATCTGTCCGTTTTGTTCACTAAAGTTGATAGAAGGTGCTAAAAGAGACCAAAAAGAAGCTGCAATCATGACACCGGCCGCAAAACCAAGCATTGTATTCATTACATTTTGGTTAATCCGGCGAAAGAAAAAGACAATGGATGCCCCCAGCGCTGTTAATCCCCACGTTAACAAACCGCCAAGCAGTGCTTGAACTGCCGGATTTAAACCTGTGAACCAATCCATCACCATACAGACCTTTCCTTTCTACTAAGCCATTCTATTTCATTCTTTGACGACACACGATAACGATATATCCTCATTTTGCACTAGGTAAACTTTTATTGTCAATTCCAATTTTCATTCCTCTACACGACAGCTGTCTGATTTATTTTATTATTAACTAAACAAATAGGTGTCATAAATTTTTATGAAACGGAGACAGGAGAAGGAACCTATCGCTATTGCAGCCTTACAGGAGCATTCATGATAGATTTATATAAAAAAATGGCAGAGAGCATTTCCCTCTCTGCCAATCTTCTTTACTTTGTCACCATTTTTAATGGCGCTGGTATCGTTTTTTCTACTTTCTTGCCTTTCATCGTGTCACCGGCTGCCTGCACAGCAAGCTGACCGATGAGTTCAGGCTGCTGAGCAACAGTCGCTGCTAGCTGGCCGGCTTTAACAGATTTAATCGCATCCTCGTTCCCGTCAAACCCGATAACTAAGATGTCCTTGCCGGAGCTGGCAATCGCTTCAATCGCACCGAGCGCCATTTCATCATTATGCGCGAACACGGCTTGAATGTCTGGATGTCCTTGTAAGATGTTTTCCATTACGTTCAAGCCTTTTGTCCGATCGAAATCAGCTGACTGTTTCGCTACTACGTCTAGCTTTTTATCTGCTGTTAAGTGGAAGCCTTTGCCGCGCTCACGTGTAGCAGACGCACCAGGGACTCCTTCAAGCTCAGCTACTTTAGCTCCTTCGCCAAGCTTTTCAACGATCAAATCACCAGCCATTTGGCCGCCTTTCACATTGTCTGAAGCAACGAGTGTCACCACGTCTCCTTTATCGGCTGAACGGTCCAATGTAATAACAGGAATGCCAATCGCATTTGCTGATTGCACAGCTGTCGAAATAGCCGATGAATCAGTTGGATTAATAAGCAAGACATCGACTCCTTGCTGAATTAAATCCTCTACATCGTTAATTTGCTTTGCAGAATCGTTTTGGGCATCGACCACAATGGTTTCCATCTGGTTCTTCTTCGCTTCTTTGACTACTCCATCTTTCAAGGAAACAAAAAATGGATTATTTAACGTCGACACGGATAAACCAATCTTTATATCTTCCAGCTTGTCTTTTTTCGCAGGTTTCGCCCATTGAGGGGGTTCAAGCGAGCAGCCCCCAAGCATCAATAACGAAAACGACAATAGGACCATCCATATTTTTTTCACGTTCATTCCTCCTATGCCGCTTTTTTGCGGTCAATTAACACAGCGATCACAATGACAATTCCTTTAACGACCATTTGGAAAAAGGAAGAGACACCAAGTAAATTAAGACCGTTGTTCAATGTTCCAATAATTAAAGCCCCGATCAGCGTACCGATGATGAGGCCGCGGCCTCCTGAAAGGCTTGTCCCCCCAAGTACAACGGCTGCAATGGCATCCAATTCATAAGAGGTCCCTGCTGTCGGCTGAGCTGAATTAAGCCGTGATGTTAAAATAGCGCCAGCTAAAGCCGCAAGCAGACCCGCTAAAGAATAAATCATAATTTTGACACGGGATACTTTGATACCCGAAATCCAAGCCGCTTTTTCGTTGCCGCCAATCGCATAAGTCTGACGGCCAAACGGTGTTTTATGCAAGATCACCCATAGAACAGCAAATGCTATAATCATCGTAACAGCAGGCACCGGAATGCCAAGAAAATAGCCGCGGCCAAACAATTGAAACAAGTAACTGTCCCCAAGACCAGTGATCGGATTTCCATCTGTATAAACGAGTGTTAACCCGCGGTAAATTGTCATGGTTGCTAATGTAGCGATAAAAGGAGCCATTTTTCCTTTTGTAATGAGGAAGCCATTGATAGCTCCCATGATCGCCCCGAGCAGACAGCCAATCAAAATAGCAAGCATAGGATCAATTCCTGAGACAATCATACCCGCCATTAGAGCACTAGAAAGCGCCAAAATGGAACCAACCGATAAATCAATTCCGCCTGTTAAAATAACAAACGTCATGCCATAGGCGATCAGTGCATTAATCGCTACTTGCCGAAGCAAATTTAAAATATTTAAAGGAGCTAAGAAGCTTGGGTTTAAAATAGAAACAATTAAGATTAAGATGATTAATCCAAGCAGCGGTCCGAGCTTCTGAGTCAGATCGTTCAGTGGTTTTACTCCTGTTTTACTCATTTCATTGCCCTCCTGCAGCGAACGTCATGATTTTCTCCTGCGTCGCTTCTTCTTTCGTTAATTCTCCGCTGATTTTCCCTTCATGAAAAACGAGAATGCGGTCACTCATTCCTAACACTTCAGGCAATTCCGAAGACACCATAATAATAGCCATGCCCCGGTCAGTCAGCTCATTCATCAGTGAATAAATTTCCCGCTTGGCACCGACATCTACCCCTCTTGTCGGCTCATCCAAAATCAGAACCTTTGGACCAATGCCAATCCATTTAGCAAGCACTACTTTTTGCTGGTTACCGCCTGATAAGTTCTTAGCACTTGTTTCAGCTGATTCTGTTTTGATCGTTAACCGCTTAATGAGCATGTCAACAAATTGCTGCTCATTTTTCTCGTCAATCAATCCTTTAGGGGCGAAGCTTTTGACGCTCGGCAGCGCAATATTTTCACGAATCGAAAAATCAAGAATGAGTCCTTCATCCTTCCGATCCTCCGTAATGAAGCCGATTCCTTTTCTAACGGCCTCGTTAGGCGTGTGGATCACCGTTTTTTGATCATGTATGTAAAGCTCCCCACGATCAATTGAGTCAAGTCCAAAAATAGCCCGCATCACTTCTGTTCGGCCAGCCCCCATTAAGCCGGAGATCCCAACGATTTCCCCCTCTTTGACCGAGAAACTGATATTTTCAAATGCTCCTTTTCTCGTAAAGTCCCTAACTTCTAATACGGTTTCACCAGGAGAAGGATTTCGCGCAGGAAAACGGTCTTCAAGTTCACGGCCAACCATTTTTCTCACAACCTCATTAAAATTCGTTTCCTTTATCCTCTTCGTATCAACGGTTTTTCCGTCACGCATAACGGTAATCCGGTCACAAATGGTAAAAATCTCTTCCATTCGATGAGAAATATAAACGATCGAAACACCTTGTTTGCTTAGTGAACGAATAACCTCAAATAGTGTGGAAATCTCTCTTTCCGTTAACGCCGCTGTCGGTTCATCCATAATAATGACTTCTGCGTTTGTCATAAGTGCTTTGGCAATTTCAATCATTTGCTGCTGGCCGACGGAGCAAAGCCCTGCTTCTTTTTCAAGAGGAATCAAAACAGATAGCTTTTCGAACTGCTCTCTCGCTAGCTCTTTCATCTCTTTCGTTTTCAGCAATCCGAAAGCATTTCTCCGCTCGCGGCCGATAAAAAGATTTTCCAAAACGGTCATGTCAGGCCAAATGTTTAACTCCTGATGGATAAAAGCAATACCGCCTTCTTCCGCTTGCTTCGGGCTGGAAAAAGACCGTTCCTCGCCATTTATTTTAATGACCCCCTCATCATGTTGATGAAGGCCGGTCAGTATATTCATGAGTGTTGATTTTCCTGCCCCGTTTTCTCCCATCAGCGCATGGACCTCACCTGGAAGGAGCTCAAAATCCACACCTGTCAATACATTATTGGCTCCAAATCTTTTATGGATATTCTTCATTTCAATTTGCATGACATTCACCTCTTTCTAGAAGAATACTCCCGCATGCAATAGACAATTAGCGTATGGGGAAGCTTCTCCCGTTCGGATCACTGCTTTCGCCTGCTTTGTTAATGCTTTGAACGTCTTATGCGTCACCCATTCAACCGCTGTATCTGAAAACGTCTCTTCCATATACTGACGTACAGGCTCATTCGCTGTTTTCACTTCCTCAGCCATGGTGACCTTCTCAATGACCATGTCAGCAGCTACAGCTTCCACTGTTTGTTGAAAATCTGGAACACCTACTGTTAAAGCTAGATCGATTTTTGGAACATGGTCTGGAACAGGAAGACCAGCATCAGCGATCACGATAAAATCTGTATGTCCGAGATCAGCTAGCACCTTAGCAATATGACTATTTAATATGCCGTGCTTTTTCATCGTATTGCCTCCTCCACTTCTTGTCTTAGCGGCATGCCGCCTTGTGCACCAAACTTCATGACTGATAACGAAGCAGCGCGGTTGGCAAAGCGGAGGCTTTCCTCAATTGTTTTTCCTTCTGCTAGCGCTACGGCAAAGGCGGCGTTAAATGTGTCCCCTGCTCCTGTTGTATCAACTGCTTCAACTGGATAAGCAGGAACGAGCACCTCATGTTTCCCATTGAAATAACGAACGCCCCGCTTGCCTTCTGTAATAAAAACTTTTTCTGGGTACTTTTTTAAGGCATCTCCCTGGCTCATGCCAGCAAACAGTAAGGCCGCTTCATGCTCATTAGGCGTGATAAAGGCGGCTCTTTCAATAACGTTTGAACTAATCGGACGAGCTGGAGCTGGATTTAATAACAGAGGTACACCGAGCTCGTGACAGAGATCAGCTACATACTCTACTGTTTCTTCTGGAATCTCCTGCTGGATTAAAACGATATCTGCTTGTTCAATAGCCGGCTTTGCCCGCTTTACGTAGGCAGGTGTAACAGCATCATTGGCTCCTTTTACTACCACAATGCTGTTATCACCTTCTGCTAAAATAATATGAGCTGTGCCGCTCTCCATTTCGGTAACCGGTTCCACATACTTTATGTGAACGCCATTATCCTGAAAGTTTTGAAGGATCGCTTCTCCGTAATGGTCCTTCCCCACACAGCCGATCATCGTCACTTCTGCTCCAAGACGGGCAGCTGCCACTGCCTGATTGGCGCCTTTGCCGCCGGGAACGGTCTTGAATGAGTCTCCAAGCACCGTTTCTCCCGCTCCCGGCCGTTTCGCTGATGTGACGACTAAATCCATCGATGAACTGCCGATCACCGCTACTTTAACCATTCCTCTTCACCTTCCTCGTTGTGTTTCTCTCTATAAAGCTAACGGGCAGTTGAATATTCTGCTCTATTACCTGTTCTTTTTTAATTAATTTCAATAACAATTGCGCTGCTTGCTGGCCCATTTCATACACCGGCTGTCTAATCGTTGACAAGGCAGGAAACAGAAGCCTGCTCATCGGTATGTCATCAAATCCAATAATTTGAACATCGTCTGGGATAGACTTGCCAATCCGTAATGCTTCGTGCAGAACAGCAGCTGCCGTTATATCATTGCTGGCAAAGATGCCATCTGTATCTGGATATTGGCTAAACAACTCTTTCGCACGCTGTTCAGCTTCTTCATAAGTTAAGGAAGCCATCTGGATAACTTGAAAATTCACATTTGAACTGGCGAGCACCTCGACTGCGCCTAAAAAGCGATCCTGTACAGGCTGGATATGCCCTGGGCCTTTTAAAACTGTAATATTATGACTGCCGCGATTAACCAACTCGCGGGCCACAATTCTGCCTCCTTCTATTCCATCAGCATAGACGGTATAACTTCCTTCATGCGTGCGGTCAAGCAGAACAGTTGGAATCGCCGGGCGCTCATCGTTCAACTGGCTAAACGCCTGAGTCGCTGAAATCAGGCCTACTACCTGATTTTGTAAAAATGTATCAATATAAGCTTTTTCCTTTTCAGGATCTTCATCACTATTGCCGAATAAAAGGCGAAACCCCTGCTTTTGAAGCTCATCTTCTACGCCTCTTGCTAATTCTGGGAAAAAAGGGTTGGTGATATCAGGAAGAAGCAAGCCGACAAGCTTTGACTCTCTTTTAAAGAGAGATCTAGCCACTTCATTTGGACTGTAATTTAGCTTTTCAATCGCCTCTCGCACTCTCATAAGCGTTTCTTCATGTACATACCCTTTCCCGTTTAACACGCGAGAGACGGTAGCAACGGATACCCCTGCTTCTGCAGCAACATCTTTAATCGTGGCCATTTATCTAGCCCCTTTCATGTGTAACCGATTACACATAGCTTAGCATAATTTAAAAGGAGCTTCAATTTAAAAATAAAGGTATTTTTCCACTTTTCTTTTCACTCTTTTCAATTGTATTTAATAGGGGCAGGAAAGTTCACCTGCTGCAACCCTGTTGCTCTAGACTCACTCAAATTCTTCCTGATATCCTTAAGAAGATAGAAAAAGTAAGCTTGTGGAGGCCTAAAATGGATACTTACAATGATTTAAAACAAGGAGAAAAAGGCGCCTGGCTTAGTATATTTGCCTATATCTTCCTTTCTGTATTAAAACTTGCTGTTGGATATGTCGGCCATTCAAAAGCTTTGCAGGCAGATGGATTAAATAATACGACCGATGTCATTGCTTCAATCGCGATTTTAATTGGGTTAAAAATTGCCCGCAAGCCCCCTGATGCCGATCATCAATACGGCCATTTTCGCGCGGAGACCATCGCCTCACTGATCGCTGCTTTTATTATGATTAGTGTAGGCTTCCAAGTTCTTTTTGAGGCCGGACGCTCCTTTTTCTTAGAGGAAGATACGAAGCCTGATATGCTCACTGCCTGGACAGCTGTTTTCTGTGCTGTTATCATGTATGCGGTCTATCGCTATAATCTTCATTTAGCTAAAAAAATTAAAAGCCAGTCTATTATGGCAGCGGCTCAGGATAATCGCTCAGACGCACTCGTCAGCATTGGAGCCTTTATTGGTATTACCGGCACTCAGTTTGGGCTAAGCTGGCTTGACACCGTAACTGCCTTTATCGTTGGGCTCTTAATTATAAAAACGGCATGGGACATTTTTAAAGATGCGACCCACGCGTTAACAGATGGATTTGACCAGGAGCTTATCGGGGAAATACGAGCAACGGTTGCTCTTGTTTCTGGCGTGCAGCAAGTACGGAGCGTAAAGGCCCGAATGCACGGCAACGCTACTCTTGTCGATGTAACCGTAGCAGTGGATCCCCGGCTTAATGTTGTGGATAGCCACCTCATTACAGAGCAGATTGAGGACATTCTCTTGAAAAAATATGATGTTCAATATGCTGTCGTTCATATTGAACCTGGGATTTCCCTCCAACCGTGAGATGAGCCCTTCCCTCTTATAGAAGGAACGGCTCGTATGTGGTTCTTCATGATGCGGGCATATATTTAAAGGATCAAAATAAGAAGGGCCAGTCTTGGCCCTTCTTATTTTGATCCTGCTACCCAGTTCATTCCCCAATTGTAAGCTCGGTCCATTTGTTTGTGTCCCGGGAAATATTCAACTAACCTTTTCACGCTAAACGTTTCATTTTGAATGTTCTCGATCATGGCAATCGCACACATGATTTGCCCGTTGCGATGTTCATCCAGCTTGACGACAATTTCTTCTCCATGCGCATAAGTGAGTCTTACTACTCCGTCCACTTCAGACCAGTTAGCCGCTCCTTCATAAATAAATGCGTATACGAGGACTCGCTTTATATCCGCAATGCGTGTGCCATTGATGCGTAAGTTTTCTCCTCCGGTAGAAGCTCCGGTCCGATCGTCGTGGTCAAGCTGAATATACGGCATGTTATTCAACGAACCGAAAGCATTGCCCAATGCTTGGACACATCCTTTTTCTCCGGAATTCAATTCATATAAACAGCCGAGGTCGAGATCAAAGTTTTTCTGGCCGCCCCCAAATAGGGAGGATAAGAAACCACCACTTTTAGCTGTCTTCGGATTTTGATTCCAATTTAAGTTAACAAGAACTTCTCCTATACCGCTGCCTTTTTTGGAGAGATTAATGGATTCCCCTTTTTTCTTCAATTCAATCATTTACGTTCCCCCCTATTTCCCGTAATTTTTCATGCTCTCTTGCAGCTGAGCGATCCGCTTCATCCCATCTTCTCTAGCCCGCTTGTTTTCTTCTTCAATCGCTCTCGTTTCATCGAGCCCTTTCACAATAGTGTTCCAGCTTTCTTCAATCGTCTCAATTTTAATGCTTGGGCCACCAGCAAGGCGGGCAATTTCTGTACTTTGATTGGCGATATTTTGTGAGTTGCGCAGCAGCATTTCATTCGTCCGTCTATCCAGCTCACTCATTGAATCAGCTACAAGCTTTTGTCTCTTCGCCGCTACTGCTTGGATAATGCCGTTCTTGAAAATAGGGATCGTTGTAATAAATGCAGAGTTAATTTTTCCAATCAATTTAGTATTTCCACGCTGTAGAAGACGGATTTGCGGAGCTGTTTGCAAAGCAACCATTCTCGCCATCTCCAAGTCATACACTCGTTCCTCTAACGCCTGGATCGCATTGTTCAGCGTACTCAATTCCATTTGTGCCAGCTGGTCCCCATTTGCGACCCGCTGCTCGAGACCGGGAACCATCTTTTTCAGTTCTTCTGTCTTCATTTGGCCGGCTACAACATATTTTTCAAGCGCCATGTAATACTGATAGTTCTGTTCATACATTTGATCCATGTTATTTGTCGAACGGATCATCTCATCTTTATACTTGGAGATTTCGATATGAATCTTTTCAATTTCCTTGCCGAGTGTCTGATATTTGCCGAAGATCTTTTCGATAACTTTCTCGCCGCGATTAAACAACTTTCCTAAAAACCCTTTCGGCTCTTCAAAATCGTTTTTGTCAAACTTGTCCATCGTTTTTCCAAGCTGCTTTAATAGTGCTCCAGAGTCCGTTACGCTAGAAGAACGCATAGAAGCTAAAATTCGGTCAGAGAAAGCCGAAATCTCTTCAGCCGGTTCTTTTCCGAACTCTAGCAATTCCATTTGATTTCTCGGGTCAATGGAGCGAACTAGATTTTGCACCTCTGGTTCATTGCGAAGCTGCAGACGCATCTCTTCCGCTTTGTTTTCATTTTCCGCCAATACTTCAATTTCATTTTTGGTTGTTTCCTGCATGATTCTCATCCCTTTCTGTCAAAAAATTTGCTTGAAGATCCGGCTTAAAATAGATAAATCTTTTTTGCCATTCTGAAATGGTAAATTAAACACCATCTCTTCCAGCAAATGATGATCAAAATATTGTTTATCTATAAATCGTTCTACATCGTTGTGTCCTGGTGGATTATACAAGATAATATCTAGCCCAAACTCGCTTAGCAGCAAAAGCAAGGCAGCGTCAGCTCGTGATAGCTCCCCATTTTTTTCGTTGTTGTATAAGATGATTTTTGGTACATCCTGCGAATAATCGAATGTCTGCAGTAAATTCAATATTTCTTCCGGAATTCTGATGGCTTGTGTAAACAAATAAAGACGGAGATCCTCTTCTGTTTCTCCCGCAAGCGGCTTGATTTTCGGATGGGCGCATATCCGGGAAATAGCAGCTGCTATCCCTAATTGAAGACCATCGTGCAACTGGCCATATTGCCACCAGTTGCTTTCTATCATTTTTTTCGGATCAAGCTCCTGATTTTTATTTAAGGCATGCCGATAGTGAAACTGGTTATTCGCTTTCCCTTCCTGCATATAAGGAAAACTCGTAATGGTGACCGCATTCGGTCGACTCGTCAACCGGTGCATGTTCTCCCAATATTCTTTTCTGTTTTTAGACACTCCTGAAACTTTGGCAAATAGATTAGGGATTTTTACTTCTTCTGTATCAACAGAGAACCCCGGCCGGACAAATGCTTTTTCCTTCGCCAGTAAAAAAATTTCATCGTAGGTCGTTTTCAGAATGACAGAGACCGGAAAATGATTGCGAAACTGCCACGGTTTATAAAAGGCTGATCCTTCATGATTCAACACTTGTTCGATTTCCTTGGAAGCTCGATAAGCCACTGTTCCTTGGCGCTTAGGCTCTTCCTGTGGGAATGGCTGCAGCTTCATCGTAGAAGGATACTCAGTCCGCACTGTCCATTTATTCTCTGGGTCTATTTCCTTAAAATCATCCTTTCCTTCAGGATGAAGAATGACGACATCCATGCCCAAAAGGATTAAATAGTATAAAAAGTAAGCTTGGCTTTTGCTTATATCCCCATACCAGACCACGTGCGGCACGTCTTGTTCAATCGCTATTTCTTTCACCCACGGATCCAGATGATTCCAGATCCACTTCACCATATCGAGAAACACCCGTCTAAATTCTGGATGGCTGAATGTTCCTACATGATTCGCCTGAAAGAGAGAAAAAACATCAATCAGTGCCGACCGGACGAGCCGGTTAAATTCCGGGTCTTGTTTATACTTCGGCAGCAGTTCTTCTCCTTCCAAAAAGGCAACAAAGCGATTAACCGAGAGCTTCGGTTCATTCTGGATAATGTGATAAATCTTTTGGATCGCTTGAAATCGTTCATTAGGCATCGTCTTATCGAGCGTTTCAGATAAGACAACCACATGGGGCTGCTGGCTAAGCGAATAAAGTGCAAGTAAGTATTCTGTTTCGTCAAAACCTGCGCCTAGCACTCTAGCAGCCACCCGGCTGTATTGTATTTCCTCATTTTCATGCTGATATTGCGCCCGCTCTGTAATGGGTTTCGTTAATTCATGTGCCCAATTCGTATAGTCAACCGGCATGATGATCGGTTTTCTTTTCATCTTCACCCCCCCTTTAAGTAAACACGTTAATACAACTTAGAAGCAGTTTCGAGCCTTTTTGATAAGACTGCCTCAATAATTTCTTCCGCTGCTAAAATGCCTGACGCCTTCGTGAGTCCTAAGTGTCCGTGTTTCGCCGCTGCCTCGCCGTGACGCGGGATCAAGCCACATCCTGATTTTTCAATGAGACAAATATCCAAATAAGAGTCTCCCGCTGTAAAGACTATGTCCTTTCCCTCTTTCTCGGAAAGATATTGAACAGCGTCCCATTTATTAATGAAGCTTGGGATAAAATATACTTTTCTTCCTTGAAGTGAAAAGACCCAGCCGCGCTCAGCTGCCCACTCTGCATACTCACTCATGACTTCTGCCGGAGCAAACTCTGGTTTAATAATCAAATAAATAAAAAAGTGGTCCACTACCCGGATAGACTCTAGCCATACGGCATCCGCTGTTTCTGTGATTTTTCTTTTTACCTCTTCTAATGAAATAGTGTGCTGCTTAATTTTTGTCTCGACATACTCCTGCCAAAAAGGGTCTGCTTGGCCATTTTCAAGAATCACGCCGCCGTTGCATGTAATGGCGTACTTCGGCTGAATCTCCTCTTGAAAAATCGAAATTCGCTTATACTGTTCTACTGTTCTTGTCGTGACCGGAATGAACATCATTTGTTCGGATAGCTCACGTAAAAGGCTGATAGCCTTTTCGGTCATGAACGAAATCTCTTTGCCTTTGTACCGTTCCACGCTGCGGACAGGCATCTCTGGCTTTGTTACGTCAAAGAACTTACTTGAATAAATTAAGGTTCGATCTAAATCACTGGCAAAAATCATTGTTTTTTCTCCATTGGCTTAATTAAACCGCAGCACGTGTAAGACATTTTTTTGTATTCCTCCACCGGAACATTTCGTTCTTTTGCTAATTGGAAAATGTGCTTTAAGCGAGCATCCTCTTGATCTTTCACAAGAATTTTCCAAGGAATCCGGCGCAGGAGCACTCTCGTCGTTTCTCCTGCTCCCGGCTTGATGAGGTTCGTATCCTCAATACCAAACTCTTTTTGAATCGTTTCAATCGAATGCAGCCCTTGCCATGTCGGTGTTCGATTGATCTTTTTTACGTCTGCCTTCGCCTGCTTAATAAGAGGCGCCGCTTCCTTAAATTCATTAACAATTACGTCGATGTAATCATTCGATAGATCTTGATCTGCTAACTCTTTGTATACTTTTGCTCCGTGGAAATCATCGTCTTGTATCCAGTGGTCATTTAAAACAGTCCGGCTGACAAGACCTGATACGGTAGAATTGAGACAAGCGCTTGGAATAAGAAAGTCTTCTCTTGTACCAAATAGGGAAGAGCAGTGTCCCGGATCGGCTAACACCGCAAGCTCATCATCTAACTCAATGCCATGTTTTTCTTTAAACAAATGGGCGGAGCGTGTTAACTCTTTTGAAATAGCTCCCTTTCCAGTCCAGCCATCGATAAACACAAGCCGTTTGCCAGAATGCTGTTTCGTTAAATAAAGAATAGCATTTTCATCAATCCCCCGGCCTCGAATAATCGAGACACTATAATGAGGAATCGTTTCTCCATAAACTCGTTTTATATATCGTTTGATTAAAATACCAATCGGTGTACCAGCCCTAGCGAGAGAAACGAGCACGATGTCTCGGCCCTTTTCTTCCATGATTAATTCAGACACGACGCCGACAGCTGTCGCCACTTTTTGCTTATATGTATCAAGCGATTCATAAAATAGCTGTAAATATTCTTTTGTTGGCTGATATTCTACCGGCAGCATTTCAGAGTAATGAATGCCTTGCTGAATGGCTCGTTCTCTTTCATCTGTGTTTTTTTCAAGATGAACGGAAGACAAGTCTTTCAGCAAAAAGATAACATCTTCCGCAGAATAGCTGCCCTCAACTGTTTGCACGTTATTCTTTATCATCTCAACACTCCTCTCCGATAAAATCTACGATGTGAACTTGAGGCAGGCCGTTAAACTGTCGTAAAAGCGAAAGGCGTCTTTTTTCCTCTACTGTTCTTTCGAAAAAGATGAACACTTCATCGTAAGCCCCATCTAACACGTTATAGGCATAGTTGACAATAGCCGGGTCATCCGGGCTGTCAAAGATAAGTCGATTCTTCACTGGATAATCACTTTGGTTCAAAGGAAAAATGGGACTTCTCGTCGTTGAGTGATACAGAACCCCTTCTCCCATATAAGTCGCCACTTTCATTGGAATGTATATAAATTCTCCCGTGCCGAGACAAAGCGTTTTTTTGCCTTTTCTGTGAGCTTGCAAATAGCGTCCGATTTCGCGGCAGTACTGTTCTATCGCTTCTTTCTTTTCCGAGGAAAGACCAAACCGTCCTGTGATCGCTAAATAAGGTGTTTCATTTTTCACTCCTAATGAATCGACGGATGAATAAGCAATCGACGGAACAGGAGGGCAAAAATCATGAAGGCGAATAATTTCGTAATCGGGCTCTTGAAAGGCCGGCTGTGTGTTTATGTCTGTTGCTTCTTCTAAATCTGGTGATCCCTGGACATGGATGATTCCTGACATTAAAGAATATGTTTTAATTCGGACGTTCCACTCGTTCTCAAAGTCCCGCAATCGCTGCTGATCTTCTTTTGTTCGCCAATCTAGCAGCGAAAGAACGACGTATTCTTTCCTTGGATATTTCTTTTGAATAGAAGCGATAATGTTCAAAGCCGTTTTTCCAGTTGTAATTTCATCATCGACGAGACAAATCGTCTTTTCATGATGCAAGCTTTCTTCCGGTGCATAGCAGCGTTGATCTGTTGCATGAGAATGCTCCTCCTCAAAATAAAGAGTGACCTCTTTATCGAGAAGCATTTCTCGTGTGGAGTGGATATAAGTTGATTCGCTAAAACAGTCAAATACCCCGTGACCAAGTGCAGTTGCTGTTTCGGCAAAGCCGATGAATACAAGAGGCTCTTCTGGAGAGTATTGTAAACCTTTTATAAGAGAATAGGCTGCTTCGAGCTGCTCTGCCGATCCGCTCTTCAAAGCTTCAATCAGGAGTTCCCTGTTAGGCGATGGATGGCCTGTTTCTCTCTCATAATAAAGAGAAGCCAGCAAAGCAGAAGCAATAGATGGAATGTAGGGATGAAGCGGGATGTGCTTTCCTAGCACTTTACTCACGAACAGAAAAGACCGCTTCTTGTTGATCCGTGCAGCCATCTCATATAACACTTCTGTGGGAAGCTCATATGGATTAGAGTCTATTTGTACGTCTACTTCCAAAGATCCGCCGATTTTATGAGAATACCGGTTCGGATAGTAAGTCGATGAATGTGCTGTTTTCATGGAACACCCCGTAAATGTCTGATTTCATTAAAGTTTTCTCTGCCCATTTTAAATGGGGCTTAATTTCATTCATTTTGTTTTGAAACTCACTTTTAAACACACCTTTTTGGCCATTTGCCTGCTGAACGATACTCAAGGCGTCTACATATTCTTCTTTTGAAACGACATGCATCGCCTGTACTGGCAAAAGATGCGAAGGGTGGATAATCGTTTTTCCAACTAATCCATTGGCTTTATCAAGCAAAGTTTCTTGGATTAACCCATCAAAGTTTTTGCTGATCAGTTCTTTTCTTAATCGCAATCCTTCTGAACCAAATTGTTTTTCAAAAGGCGTTTCACGCAGCTGCGGCTTTAAAATTCGCTGATTGCTTGAAAAATGCTCCCATACCGGTCCAGAGACAACATAGCCGCCCGGTTCTCTGCTAAATAAATTGACAATATCCGTAATTAACTCGTTCACAATGGAGATTTCATACACCGTTGTTTGGCTGTTTCTTCGCAAGCCATACAGTCCGCACAAATCTGTAGCGCCAATCCGAATGTTAAGAATTAATTCTTCATATCGGTCAACTATTTCTTTTATACGCAATAACTCGGCCATTCTCTTTTCTTTATAAAGCACCTCAGGTGACTCCAATATAGGCATACCGTAAAGAAGTGTACCTGATTGTACGTTGATTTTCTGCAGCTCTGAAAGAAAACCTTCTCCGTTGACTGAAGAAAACTTAGGGAAGACAAAGCCGGCCACTTGCTCTAAAGAGGAGCCGAGCCTGACGGCTATTTCTGACATCTGCTGGGCGCTTCTAACCCGGATAAAAATAAGTGGAGTGGTTTCATTGATCAGTTGGCCTGCCATTACAGCTTTCGTTACTTTTGCCATGTGAGAAATCAACAATTCCTCCGCCTGCTTCACCTCCAGATCCCCAACTGCGTCCTCTAAACAAATGACAAGAGCGACAAGCTCTTTATATTTGTTCGTCATAATCAATTGGGCAATATCCGGCCGTGTTGCCGGCATGTATAAAAGCGGACCAAGACTATAAGCAAGCTTGCTTCTATCGGTATACTTATTGATCACCTTTGGCTTCTGGTGGAAAAAACCTTCTAAATGCAGTTCCGGCAGATGATTAAAGTATTTCAAGCTTACACCTCCTTATAAATAAAGAAGGAGGCAAGCTCCTTCTTCCAAATTGTAGACAAAGTCTCATTTATACACTCTCCAGGCTAATTGCTTTATAAAACAGCCTAGAAGAAGAAGACAAACTCCTTCTTTTAGTCCTCTTTCTTGCCGGCAGCCGCTTCCTGCTCAGCCAGCTTACGCTGATTGACACGGTGAACAAGAAATGTTGCAAGGAAAGTAATGATTAAAACAATAAAGAACGCATAATGGGAAACTTCAATGCCTACCACGCTTAACGCCATTTTTAAAGCGATAATCGCAATTAAAATGTAAGCTGTTGTTTCTAATTCTGGAATTCTTTCAATGAGCTTTAAGAATACTCCAGCGATTCCACGCATCATGAGAACCCCAAGCATTCCCCCAAGCAAGAGCACCCAAATTTCTTCACTGACACCAAAAGCCGCAAGAACACTGTCTACGGAAAAAGCAATGTCCATAATTTCAACAGCCACCACTGTTCCCCAGAAGGTTCCGAATATGCGGATTAGAATTCCTTCTGTTTTCAAACCGCCTTCTGCTTCATCGTCATCGCCGCCGCCTTTTGATTTATCGATAAAATATTTAATCGATAACCAAGCAAGGTACGCCGCACCTAAAATTTTGACCCACCATAATTTAATTAAAAACACACCAATACCGATCGCAATAAAACGGAATGCATAAGCGCCTATCAAACCGTAAAACAGCGCTTTTTTCCGCTGCTTCGGCGGCAAGTGCTTCACCATTACAGCTAACACAAGGGCGTTATCCGCTGAAAGCAATCCTTCAAGAATCACAAGGGTACCAATTAAGCCCCAGCTTACAGGGTCGGTTAACACTTTTGCCCACATATGCCAATCAAAAAAAGCCGCATACGTACTAAAAATACCATGAATAATATCCATTAGTTCCTCCTGTTGAAAAAAACCAATAAAAGGCTGCCCTGCCCTCTATTGGCTTTGAAAGTTAAACTTCTAAACCGTAATTCCGGCAAAGGGCAGCGAGGCCTCCAGAGAAACCACTGCCTACCGCGCTGAATTTCCAGTCATTTCCGTGCTTATATAATTCACAAAATACAACCGCTGTTTCAATTGAGAAGTCTTCTCCTAAGTCAAAACGAAGAAGCTCCTGCCCTGTTGATTCGTCAGCCAGACGAACAAACGCATTCGACACTTGTCCAAAGTTCTGGTTGCGTAAATCTGCATCATGAATCGTAACCGTAATGCCAATTCTCTCTACATAACTAGGAATCTTTGAGAAATCGACAATTAACTGCTCGTCATCCCCATCACCTTCTCCTGTGCGGTTATCGCCTGTATGAACAACAGCACCGCTCGGATGTTGAAGGTTGTTGTAAAAAATAAAATCATGATCATTTTGGCAGCGATTGCTTGCATCGACAAGGAAAGCAGACGCATCAAGATCAAATTCCCCGCCGCCGGAGTATTTGTTCGTATCCCAACCAAGACCGATCACTGCTTTTACAAGGCCAGGATGGGTTTTGGTTAAATCAATTTTTTGTCCCTTTGCTAATGTAATGCCCATTGTCCAATCACTCCCCCATTTAGAATAAAGTGAAGCTCGTTTAAGCTTGCAAACCGTAATCTTTAACGAGTGAAGCTAGTCCGCCTTGATAGCCGCTGCCAATCGCATTGAACTTCCATTCGCCATTGTGTCTGTAAAGCTCGCCAACAACTACTGCTGTTTCAATGGAGAAGTCCTCGCCTAGGTCATAACGAATCAACTCTTCGTTATTTTCTGTGTTGACGATACGAACATAGCTGTTAGACACTTGTCCGAAATTTTGGTTACGCTGTTCTGCATCATGAATCGTGATCGTGAAAGCAATTTTTTCAATAGAAGCTGGAACATCGGCAAGGCTGATTTTTACTTGTTCGTCATCGCCATCCCCTTCACCCGTTAAGTTATCTCCTGTATGAACAACCGAACCGTTACCGCCTTCTAAATTGTTGTAGAAAATGAAATCCTTTTCACTTTCACACTTGCCGGCACCGTTTAAAAGGAATACAGATGAATCTAAGTCGAAAGAATGACCGCCATCGTATTTATTTGTGTCCCAGCCAAGGCCGACTGTAATATTTTTTAGTCCTGGATTTCCTTTTGTTAAATCTACCTTTTGTCCTTTGCTTAATGAAATTGCCATGTCAAAACCCTCTTTTCTATTTTTTTATTAAGTGTAGCGGCGAACCAATTCACGAAGCCCTGTATCGCGTGTACCTGTTCCGACAGCTGCAAATTTCCAATCGGATCCGTGGCGATAAATCTCGGCCACTGTTAAACTCGTAGAACCTGAATAATCTTCAGATAAATTAAATTTAAGCAGCTCTTCTCTAGTTGCCGAGTTAACTACACGAATAAAGGCATTTTCTACCATACCAAAGTCTTGCTTGCGGGCGACACAATCGTAAATATTAACTACAAACACAAGCTTATTAATGTGAGAAGGAATACTCTTTAAGTTAATGAGTATTTGCTCATCATCTCCTTCTCCTTCGCCTGTTAAGTTATCTCCTGTATGTACGATGCTGCCACAGCTGCTTTGCAGGTTGCCAAAGTAAATGAGATTTTCATTGCTTACAAACTTGTCGTCCTGCAGCATGATGACCGAAGCGTCAATATCAAAGTTCGCATTACCGCCTCCGCCGAACATGCCAAGTAACCCGCCAGATTTTCTCTGTATCGGATCCCAGCCAAGACCGACCATGATTTTCTCAAGCCCTGGATTTCCTTTTGTTAAATCAATTCTTTGCCCTTTCTGGAGGACAATCGCCAAATTAATCACTCCCTCAAGTTAACAAGAGATCAATTCTCCTGTTTAAAATGGCTTTCTTTTTCCATTTTACTATACGTACTATCATACTACAAAAGATAAGCAATTTCGCTAATATTCACTCAATTGTTACTTATGGTTTATTTAAAAAGGAGACCTTAAAATCGTTTTCCAATTATGTGTAATAAAGACAAAGAAACGAATAAACAAGCAGGTAATTACACTTATAAAAATAGCCCTAATGCCGATACTCACCGACTTTAGGGCTATTTCCTCACATTTCGAGCATCATTTTTTCCAGCTCGAGCGGCTCTATGTATTTTCCTTGCTTGTAGGCTCTCATGTTGCCTCCAGAAATTTCATCAATTAATAAAACTTGCCCATTTTTTGCGCGGCCAAATTCAAATTTTATATCGTACAAATCAATCTCTTTCTTAGCAAGCTCTTCTTTCACAGTGGCAGCAATCTTTTTTGTCAGCTCTTTCAATTCTTTATATTCTTCATGAGATAGAATACCGAGCATAGCAAGCGCATCTTCTGAAATCGGCGGATCTTGACGATCATCATCCTTTAATGTAACTTCTACAAACGCATCAAGCGGCTGTTCTTCCTGGGCATACATGCCGTAGCGGCGCAGAAAGCTCCCAACAGCCCGATAGCGGCAAATCACTTCTAATCCTTTGCCAAAGACTGTAGCTGGCTGAACTGTCATCGTTGCTTCCTCAATGTCAGCATCAATGTAGTGAGTTGGAATATCTTTTTCTTTTAAAATTTCAAAAAAATGTTTTGTTAACCGCAGACCAGCCCGGCCGGCTCCCTCCATTGTGAGGCCGACAGTGTTCGCTCCCGGATCAAACACACCATTTTCCCCTGTTACGTCATCTTTGAATTTTAATAAATAATGGCCGTTTTCTAATTCATATACATCTTTCGTTTTTCCCGTATAAATATGTTTCACAAAGTCAGCCCCTTTTACAGTTTTCCATACTTTTTTATTATGCATGATTTTTTCTGAAAATTTAATAGTTCATTTCTATTTTTCAGCTATGATAAGCAAGCTCCGTTATGGAAAGTGACTTGATAGCGTTCTATTTGGTATGCTCAAAGAAAGCAAAAAGGAGGAGGGAAAAAATGAATCTTGTAAAAGGGGCGCGTGCCGATATAACAAAAAACCAGCCCGGCCTGGATGAGATCATTGTTCAAATCAGTTGGGAAGCGGCATCAGCTCTCGATATTGATGCCTCTATTTTTATGATTGATCACTCAGGGAAATGCCCTGGTGACCCCTATATGATCTTTTACGGTAATAGCAGTTCTTCAGATCAATCAGTCCGCCATTCTGTAAGCAGTCAGTCTTCTAAGAAAACAGAAGCATTTTCCATTAAGCTAAGTGCCATTCATGCAACTGTACAAAAGTTGGTCCTTACTTTAACTATTTTTGAAGGAGATCAAAAAGGACAAACCTTTGCCCAAATGAACAATGCTTCTATGAAAATACTAAACAGAACAAATAACACAGAACTGCTTCATTACGACCTTGGTCCCTTTACAGTCGAAAACTCTCTCGTCGTCGCAGAGATCTATCGCAAAGAGAACGATTGGAAAATCTCCGCTAATACGGGAGGTTTTGCTGGAGGGCTCGCTCAGCTATGTGAGCATTTTGGATTGGAAGTAAAAGAAGAAAATCAATCAGTTGCTCCTACTCCAGAACAAGCAAAAAATGAAACAGCGGCTACTATTCAAGACAACAAACCGACCGTGAATGGGAACGCACCAACGATCCAATTGTCAAAAATCACGCTTGAAAAGCCTGGTGACTTTATCTCTTTAAAGAAGGCCGATAAAATTAATCATATAGCGGTGAAATTGCAATGGACAAAAGGGGTCGACCTTGATATGCATGCCTTTTACAAAACAAAGGATGGGCAAAATGGCCACATCTTTTTCGGGAATAAAGGAAAAACAGACAAGTCCCCCTTCATCGCTCTAGATAAAGATGCTGGTGTCGGCAACACATCTGGAAACAATGAAGAAAACCTCGTCATCAAAACATTGAAGGACGTAGAGTCTGTTATTATTGCAACAAATATTTTTCGCTTTTTGCCATTTAGAAAAGGCGACAATTTTGCTAAATATGATGGCAAGGTGATTGTCAAAACAAATACCGGCGATGAAATCGATGTACCGTTAACTTCTAATGAACCGGGCCGATGGTGTATCATTTCTAAAATTGACAATATTAATCCCGCTGCTCCAAAAGTGATCAACATCAATCGTGTCCAGAAAAACCAGCCGAACATCGATGAATATTAGTAAAAGGTCTCTGGACGTATCAACCAGACCTGTCTAACCCAAAAATCATAGATCATTTCACTAATGTGAAATGGTCTATTTTTATCTCCTTTCAAAACAAAGCGATCCATATTTTATAAAAAATTCCCTTTGGAGAGCGGCAAATTTTTGTTACGATAAAAAACGATATTAAAATACGTTGAAGGAAAGGCTGTATGTATGATAAAGAAACTAACCTTTATTGGGATAGGCATTCTATTGATTTTTCTTCTATTGTTTGGAACCTATAAATTAATGAACTCGAGAACCTTTCAATTGTTCGGCAGGCTGACAAACCAAGTGGAGACGAACCAAAAGGTAGTCGCCTTAACCTTTGATGATGGGCCGACAAAAAATGTGGATACCATTCTGCCCTTGTTGCAGCAGTATAATGCGCAAGCGACGTTTTTTCTAATCGGGAATGAAATTGAAAAGAATCAGGAAGAGGCGAAGCAAATTGTAAACGCGGGGCATCAAATTGGAAATCATACGTATTCTCATAAGCGAATGGTATTTAAGTCGCCTTCTTTCATCAAGAATGAAATCGAAAAAACCGACCAACTCATTCGAAAAGCTGGATATAAAGATAACATCGACGTTCGGCCTCCGAACGGAAAAAAACTAGTGGGGCTGCCTTTTTATTTGTATAAACATAATAAAGATACGATCACTTGGAGTCTTGAACCAGATACTTACTACACATCTGCTGCTGACAAAGTAAGTTATGTAAAAGACAATGTCAAACCGGGTTCCATCATCTTGATCCATCCAATGTATGATCATTCTGGCGAGGAATTAAAAGCAATTGAAGGAATCCTGCAGTCGCTATCGAACAAAGGATACAAATTCGTTACAGTGAATCAGCTTTTAAAATTAAAAAAATAATTTCACATATAACAGGAGCACCAAATTCGATGCTCCTGTTATATGCCATGTTACTTTTTCAAACACTTTATCTTACGGTCTTCTTTTTAAGAGCTGACATGAAGTGCAACCGTTACTTTAAAGAGATCGCCATCGACCTCAATATCGAGTGTTCCCTCATGCAAGTCAATAATCGACTTAGCGATAGCAAGCCCAAGACCTGAGCCTTCGGTATGACGGGAACGATCCCCGCGCTTAAAGCGTTCAAACATTTCATCTACATTATCACCAAGCTCATATTTAGTTACGTTTTTAAACGTGATGATGGCTTGATCATTCATTGTTTTTATCGAAATATATACCCTCGTATTTTCCAGGGAATATTTCAGGATATTGCCGATCAAATTATCAAACACTCGCCAGATTTTCTGCCCGTCGACCATCGCAAAAACTGGCTCATCTGGATTCGTTACTCGGAATTGCAAGCTTGATTCTCCAATCGCTTCGTCGTATTCCCCTAGCGCCTGCTGAAGCAGCTGCACGAGATCCACTTTTTCTTTCACCAGCTCAGCATTGCCGCTCGCCATTTTCGACGCTTCAAACAAATCATCAATCAGCCCTTTCAGCCGTTTAGATTTACGATCAATAATTTCTGTATAGGCGATTCTTTCTTCAGCGGAGATCGTTTCGTTTTTTAACAGCTCTGTGTAACTAATAATAGAGGTCAGCGGTGTTCTTAAATCATGACTCACATTCGTGATCAACTCTGTTTTCAAACGTTCACTCTTTGCCTGTTCTCTTTGTGAAGCTTTCACATCTTTCTTTAATACATTAATATGTTCAGCCATTTTAGCGAACACTGATCTCCCGCGGACGGGCAAATCAGCTTCTAAATGACCAGCAGCAAGCCTGCCCGTATGCTGGATAATCAGATTTAAGTAAGCCATTCCCCTAAATAATAAAATTAAGGCCGGCAAGGAAATGAGTAGGAATAAGACCCCATAAATCGCCAGCAGATCCAAATGAGACACTGCAATTGGCACTCCAAAACCGGTAAAGAAAAAAACAGCCAGCAGTAAAAAGAATTGAATGCCAATGGAACGAACTAAAAACGCATTGGTCAAAAGACGCCCTAATTTTGCGATTACACTTTGACGCCACTCTTCGCGAATCCCCTCTCCTGCTTTCCACCTCTCCACAAGCAATTTCCCTTGCAATAAGGAAAGAAAAGTTAAACAGAGCGACGCTAATAAGTGACTAATTACGTTCTGGATAAGCGTGTAGGTGTACTCATAATAAATCAGCACATTGCTCCATTGTAAGGACACGATCGTCAGCAGCCATGTCACAAGAGCAGCAGCAACACTTACATCCAATGGAACCCGATTATAGAGCGGCTGTATTTTCTCTATAAGTCCAATTGGAAAAATAAAGAATCTTTTGCCTATGTATAAACTGATCAATAGAAGAATAAAGCCGCTAGCCACGTAAATGATAAAAACTTTTTGATTTTGCCGAAACATTTTATAGTCATTATAAAGCGGACTCGCTGCCGTCGGTCGGCTGACTGCCCCAATTCTCCCTTCAAATTTTCCTCCTCTTGCTTTTAATAAAATACCTTCACCACTCTCTCCATAACCAATGGTTTGTTCCCCTGCTCTCAGTGCATTAGCAGCTTCATACTTCTGGATAAATAACATATTTTTTTGGTTGAAGATCTCTTTAACGGAACTGCCCGCCATATTGACATTTGTATAAACCTTTCCAGTTGAGGTGTCTTTGAAATAATATTTAAAAAATGCTTGGTAGTCTTCAAAGTTAGATCGTTCCTCTTCTAATGATTGGTAGTAATCATCAATAGCCTGTTCCTTCTCTACGCGGACTTTTTGCCGGACGTATTCTTCATCTTGAAAATTCTTCGTAATGTCTGCTATCTTTTTATCTCTTTCTTTTATTAAAATTTGTGCTGCTTCTTTGTTATCTGCTGCATTCGCTTCCTGAATATCTGTTTCATACTGGTTTTTAATGTTAGCAATCTGCTCAGGCAGACTTCCATAACGGTATCGGTGCTCCTCTATTTCCTCAGGAGTGACCGTTATCGCTTTTTTCGCTTCTTCTTTCGACATGTTTCCCAGCTCATAGGTGTTTAAATAGGAGATAAATTGACTGAGATGATCGTCAAATTCCATCGTGTGAAAGTAATCTCTCTTAAAGTACGTTCTCCCATCATGAACGGCGGCTACAACACTGCTTAGCCCAATAACGAACAAAAGCAGCCACCCGGCGAACAACAGCCTACTTTTCCATTTTGTATCCAATTCCCCATACCACCTTTAAATACCTCGGATTTTTTGGATCAATCTCTATTTTCCCTCTAATCTTTCGAATGTGAACAGCTACCGTGTTTTCTGCATTGTACCCTGGCTCATTCCAGACGCGTTCATAAATTTCATCAATCGAGAATACCCGTCCCGCATTCAGCATTAATAGCTCAACAATTTTATATTCAATTGGTGTCAGCTTCACCGGTTCTCCGTGCACCGTCACTTCTTTAGCTGATTGATCTAATGTTAAGCCATTTAAATTAATGTTTTTTTTCATTCCTTCATACGTACCAAGCGCTACATATCTTCTCAGCTGTGATTTCACCCTGGCAATGAGCTCCATCGGGTTAAATGGCTTTGTCACATAATCATCTGCTCCCATTTGTAAGCCGAGGATTTTATCGGTATCTTCGGTTTTGGCACTCAGGATAATAATAGGAATGTTCTTCTCTTCTCTTATTTTAAAGGTCGTAGAAATTCCATCTAATCTCGGCATCATGACATCTAGGATAATTAAGTGAACGGTCTGCTCATGGAGCTTTTCAATGGCTTCTATACCATCGCTTGCTTTCATAACCGTAATGCCTTCATTTTTTAAATATATTTCAATCGCATTGCGAATTTCCTCTTCATCATCAACGACTAATACTGTATATGGATTCATTTATTTCGCCTCCTTTCGAAAGTATAGCATGATTGGTACTTTGTGCTTGATGTTATTCTAACGATTAATTCTTAACATTCGGGCAGCATAATTCTGAAGAATTTCTGAAGATTAGATGAAACAAATAAAAAAGAACCTGTTAGCCATCAGGTTCTCATTCCTCAAATTTCGTATAGGCAGACAGCAGCCCTTTGCCGCTGAAGCCTTCTTTTTCATTTAAATCTTCCGCTAACTTTTCAAGCGAATGAACAAACTTTTCGCTGCTGCCATCACAAATAGCGAGCACCGGCCAGTTTTCTGTTTCTGCTCCTTCATTCAAGAAACGAATCAGATGCTCTCGATTTGCTTTATAGCCGAATCGTCCACAAATATCGCCTATTTCATTCGTATAACGGCATTTAATCGCCCTTAACAGTTCAAACTGGTCAAAATGCTGTTCAAACTCCTGGTCATCAAACGCGAGTCTCGCTTCAATAAACAAATACTTTAAAAAGGGATAGGTAAAAACTGTTTCCGTCGGCGCTAGGTGTTTCTCCCCCTCTGAAACTTTCTCAAATAAAGGATCCAAAACCGTTTGGGGTGCAGTGGCCGCTAAAAAGGAAAGATGGTGACGGTGAGGATCCTGCACTTTTGGCAATGTGAACAATTTATTCAATAATTGATAATTCTTTTTCATCACAGCACTAATGCCAATACTATAAAAAACGGCTTGAAGTGGAATTTCCTGAGTGGCCAATAGGGAAGCATCTCCATGATGATGCCGGGAACCAGTCAGCCGCTCGGCGGTCTGAATCAACAGTTCCGCTTGCTCTGACGTTCGGATGTAGTAAGCTAAGATAGCCGCAAGCATAGCGAGCGTCTTGCTTTTTTCAGCGACAGTCTGAATACGAACGGACAGCTCCTCTACTGTTGCCTCCCCCGTGTAACGCTGTTCAAAAAGGAAAGACGTGACCTTTCTCGTTTGATCTGTCAGCATTTCTCTTAATTCAATTTCCCGTCGATCTTGAATGTAGTGTTTCAGCCGCTTTGTTTTCACTTGAATGTTCTCTGGGCTTACTTTTTTTATTTTCGCAATATTAATCACATTTTCATATAACTCTGTAAAAAAATGATCGGCCCCTTTTGGATCAACAATTTTAATGGCATCGCGAAAGCTGATCAGTTCATCGGCATCTGGAGTCAATTTTTCAGAAAAAGCATGCCAATACCATGAATATCGACGGCCTTTCACCGACTTAATCAACTCCCGAAGCGCTGTATCCCACTCTGCCGACCAACCGGATACGATGATGCCGTATTCGTCAAATACCCGGCGCAATAGCTGGGCAAGCGGCAATGTATAGTTATCAAGTTCGTCTGTCACATTTTTAAAGCGGGTATCACGGTAATCTCCGTTTACCTTTAGCACCGTACAATCAGCATGAGCAAGCGGCTTCATGCCCTCAATGTCTGTATCGTGATAAAGTGTCTGGTACTGAACGTTGTGCTCATCGAGTGCATGCTCTAGCAGACGGTCAAAATTTGTCGTGACGATTACCTTTATATACCCGCGTTGGACAAGCTTCGCAATCATATAATGTGCTTCCGTCGGCACCTTTTGCTTTTGCTCTACTTCTTCAAGCGTTGGCTCGAAAAATTCTTTTAGCAATCCATTGCGTTCAGAAGATGTTTTAGCCAACAACTCAATAACCTCATTATATAAAGGGGCTTTCCCATATTTTTTTTCGTACCAGTGAACCGGATCATGTTCCTCTGCCCCATTTACAAACATAATTCTTCGGCAAAATTCCCGCAAGATGCCACGGCCAGTTGGGATGCCTGCTGAATAAGAAATGCCTGAACCTAAAAGCAGGGCGTAGACACCTTTATTTGCTTCTACTGAAAATGCTAGTGACAACAGCTTCTCGTCCATTTCATAACCCCTTTCCAGACAATGACAATCTTTTAGCTAGCGTGCCAGCTATAACGGAACACTATTCATTTTTCCCCTAAAACAGCTTAATTCAATCGGGTGCTTACTTCATATATATGGACGGGTCCTCTCTATCATACTTCATCTAATAGGTTCGACTTAATAGAACACAAACCTTTTCACTAAAATTTTCAAATGCTTGTGTTAAAATCAATTCAATACATATAAAAAGGAGCTGTTTTTGAATGAAAAAAGAAATCATTGACAGGTTTACTTCCTACGTCAAAATTGACACGCAATCAAATGAAAGCAGCGATACGACTCCTTCTACACCCGGACAATGGACACTCTTGCACCTGCTCGAAGAAGAATTAAAGCAAATCGGCATGCAGGAAGTCACTTTAGACGAAAACGGTTATTTAATGGCCACTCTTCCTGCCAATACGGATAAAGACGTTCCGGTCATCGGGTTCTTAGCCCACGTTGATACCGCCACTGATTTTACTGGCAACAATGTTCAGCCGCAAATCGTTGAGCAGTATGATGGAGCAGACATTGTCTTAAATGAGTCACTAGGAATTATTTTGTCACCAACTGACTTCCCCGAATTAGCGAACTATAAAGGCCATATGCTGGTCACAACAGACGGCACAACGCTGCTTGGTGCTGACAATAAAGCGGGTGTAGCAGAAATCATGACAGCTATGCATTATTTAATACAGCATCCTGAAATCAAGCATGGAAAAATCCGTGTCGCCTTTACACCTGATGAAGAAATCGGCAGAGGCCCTCACAAATTTGATGTTGCGGCTTTCAATGCTGCCTTTGCTTATACGATCGACGGCGGCCCGCTCGGTGAACTCCAATATGAGAGCTTTAACGCAGCCGGCGCCCAGGTGACAATTCACGGGAAAAATGTGCATCCCGGTTCGGCGAAAGGAAAAATGATTAACTCAGCAAAAATCGCGATGGAACTAAATGGGCAGCTTCCTGCTAATGAAGCGCCTGAATATACAGAGGGTTATGAAGGATTTTTCCACCTTATCTCTATTAACGGCGATGTGGAACAAACAAAGATGCACTATATTATTCGTGACCATGACAAGGAAAAGTTCCAAGCGCGTAAAGACCTGTTCACCCAAGTGGTTCAAGACTTGCAGAAAAAATACGGAGCAGAGCGAATTTCCTTAGAATTAAATGATCAATATTATAACATGAAAGAAAAAATTGAACCGGTCAAAGAAGTCGTTGATATCGCTTATGAAGCAATGACGAATTTAGGTATCCAGCCGATTGTAGAACCAATCCGCGGCGGAACGGACGGCTCACAGCTCTCCTATATGGGCTTGCCAACACCTAATATCTTCACGGGCGGTGAAAACTTCCATGGCCGTTTCGAATACGTTTCCGTCAACAACATGGAAAAAGCGGTAAACGTCATTGTAGAGATTGCTAAGTTATTCGAAGAAAAGGCTTAAGAGACAACTAGCTGCAAATCTAGCCGGACACATCCGGCTGGGATTTGAGATTGAGATTGTCGACGGAGTTTACTTTATATACCACCCATCAGGCCGATGGCAAGCGAACGTTTGTTAGCAGCCTGAAGACCCAGCCAAGTTCGTCCGGCTGGGTCTTTTTATTATTATAATTGACGTGACCAATGGCGATGTTCAGCTAAAGCTGCTATAAACGACTCGCTGAAGTCCTTCACTTCTTTGTCATCATGAACTATGACAATGCCTGGATCTGACCCAGCTTGAATGCCAGCCGCAACAAGAAGCTCTCCTCCTTCAGCAGCCGCCCCAATGGTTTTAAAATGCTTAAAGGCATCTTTGATAAATTCAGCGGCCTTTTGATTTTTTTTCATTTGCTCAACACTTGCTTGTCCGCCTGCTACGTAAATCGCATCGAATACAACCGGATCACTTGTTAAGAAAGAATGAACGGCTTCTTGCTGCTGTCCGTCAGCGCCTGTAATCATGCCAACATGGCCGCTGACAATTTCCGCATGAACACCTGCTTCTTTCAATGTCTCTATAACAGGTGTAACCGTTGCATCCTCATAGCCATCGGCTGCTAAAACGGCTACTTTGCGTGTCGCGGCACTCTTTTTCTTATTGAGCTCCTGACTTAAAGCGGCTGAGGAAAGGGTCACCTTCGAGGCGCTAACCCCTGTCGGTACCTCTGCTCCAACACCAGCAGCAATCGCTGCCGCTAACTCTTCATCCACATGAGCAAAAACCTCAACAACTTGCTGTCTTACCTCTTTACTCTTCACTTTTCCGACTTCAAAATGAAAAGCTTCAATAATATGCTCTTTCTCAATATCCGTCATGCTGTTCCAGAAAAGCTTAGCCTGCGAATAATGATCTTTAAAGCTGTCACTGCGCTGGCGCACCTTTCTGCCCTCGACTTTTTCCTGATAATGAACGTAACCGCCCTCTGCTTCCGATGCTGGATGCGGGTCATTTCCTTGCAGGGAGTTTTTATGGTAACTTACCTGCCCCTTATCAATGTTCATTTGATGATAGCCGTCGCGCTGATTATTGTGAACCGGCGCAACAGAACGGTTAATAGGAATTTGATGAAAATTAGGCCCGCCAAGACGAATAAGCTGCGTATCTGTATAAGAAAACAAACGTCCTTGCAGAAGCGGATCATTGGAGAAGTCAATTCCCGGTACGACATGCCCTGGATGAAAAGCAGCCTGCTCTGTCTCAGCAAAGACGTTATCCTGGTTGCGATCTAACGTCATTTTGCCAATAATCTTGACCGGTACAATTTCTTCTGGCCAGAGCTTCGTTGGATCGAGGATATCAAAGTCAAAATTAAACTCCTCTTCCTCCTCAATCATCTGCACGCCCAGCTCAAATTCCGGGTAATCGCCCATTTCGATCGCTTCCCATAGGTCACGGCGATGAAAATCAGGGTCACGGCCAGCCAATTTTTGTGCTTCATCCCAAACGAATGAATGCACACCTAATACCGGCTTCCAATGAAACTTCACAAAGCGGGCTTTCCCTTGTTCATTGACAAATCGGAATGTATGGACACCGAATCCTTCCATCATGCGATAGCTTCGCGGGATTGCCCGGTCTGACATCGCCCACATAATCATATGAGCTGATTCTGTATTGTTCGCAACGAAGTCCCAAAACGTATCATGTGCTGTGGAGGCCTGTGGTATTTCATTGTGCGGCTCCGGCTTAAAGGAATGGACAAGGTCAGGAAATTTCATAGCGTCCTGAATAAAGAAAACCGGGATATTGTTGCCAACAAGGTCGTAGTTTCCTTCTTCTGTATAAAACTTCGTAGCAAACCCTCTTACATCACGGACTGAGTCTGCTGAACCACGCGAGCCTGCCACGGTGGAGAAACGAACGAAAACAGGCGTCTTCACCGATGGATCCTGCAAAAATTTTGCTTTCGTATACTCTGCCATCGGTTCATATACCTGGAAATAACCATGAGCTCCAAAACCGCGTGCATGCACCACTCTTTCTGGAATTCGCTCATGGTCAAAGTGAGTCATCTTCTCGCGGAATTGAAAATCCTCCATTAAGGTCGGTCCTCGGTCTCCTGCTTTGAGAGAATGCTCGTCATCCGACACACGCACCCCCTGATTAGTTGTCATTTTCTTTCCCTTGTGATCTACTCGAAACTGTTCCAATTGCTCGTCCTTTACATTTTCTTGTACGCTTTCTTTGTTTTCATCTTTTCTCATTGTTTATTCCCTCCTGATCTTTTCGCAAAAATCCAAGGCAATCATCAAAACGACAGGCAATCCTTCAAATACGTTCAACCTTTATGTATAGTCGCCGCTGTTATTGTTACCCAATTTTGGCTATACCCTAACAGATTAATTGTTAAACAAAGGAGTATTTGGAAAAGAAAAAGCCTGCCTCCAATTGGAGACAAGCGACAGGCGTTTTTTGTTAATACAGGACAGCATATTGACTTCTTTCCCATTCATCTATGCGATAAAAATGTTTGTTCCATTCCTCTCTTTTTACCTTAATGAACTCCTGCCAAATCGGACGGCCGATGCTGTCTGCTAAAATCGTATCTTTCGCCAATGAGTCCATCGCTTCTTGAAGATTACGCGGGACCCACTCGATGCCCATTGCTTCCAGCTCGTTGTTACTCAAATTGCCAGCATCCACCTCAAGCGGCTCACCTGGGTCAATCCGTTTTCTAATGCCATGAAGACCGGCTGCAATTAAAGCAGCTGACAACAAATACGGATTACAGGTGCCGTCTGCCCCTCTAAACTCAAACCTTCTTTCCCGTCTCTTTTCCGGTACACGAACGAGCACAGAACGATTGCCTGAACCATAGCAAATATGAGCAGGTGCCCAAGAACCTGGTACCATCCGCTTATAAGAATTCATCGTTGGAGCGCCAATCGCTACAATGGAACGGCCGTGATGCAAAATTCCTCCGATGAAATAATAGGCGTTCTCAGACAGCTCTAATCCTTTTTCGTCATTCAAATCTTTGAATAAATTGTTATCTTCATTGTACAAGCTCATATGAACATGCAAGCCGCTTCCTGCAAAATCGTTAAATGGCTTTGGCGCAAGCGTGCCGATCATCCCCATGTCTCTCGCCAGATGTTTAAATAACTGTTTAAATGTAATTTGGTCTTCGGTTGCTTTTAAGCAATGGTCGTACTTTAAATTGATCTCTAACTGTCCTGGACCGTATTCACTAGAGATCTGTTCCGTTTCCACTCCCATTTTGCCGATCGTTTCAACGAATTTCTGAACGAATTCCTCTTGAATATCTACTCCATCCGATGAGAAACAAGTACTGTTATCTGCCGGAACGAGTCTGCCTTCTTCTTCTTTTAATAAGTAGGCCTCTTGCTCGTATGCCATAAATATCTTTCCGCCAAGAAGGGCCTCTGCCTCATGAAGAAGTCTTTTTAATGCCCCACGTGGACACCCTTCCCACGGGTTGCCGTTTTCATCCACTAAGTCACAGAACATTCTCGCTGTCTGCTTTCTATGCGGCAAAATAGCAAATGTCTCTGGGTCTGGCATGGCAAAGAAATCACCGCCATTTGCACCATACACTGGATCAGGTACATAGGTGTCAAACATCGTGAAGTCCATGATCGCCGTACTGAAGTTCACTCCTTTTTCTAGAGCGCTTTTTAGAGAATCCTTTCGAATCGTTCTCCCTCTCGTCACACCCGTATAATCTAAAAATTCAATACGGATAAATTCAATGTGCTGCTCTTCCACCATTTGCAGCACCTGTTCTTTTGTTAATCTTTGTTGAGTAGCGACCATTATTGTTCTCTCCTGTCCTGTAAAAGTGATAAAGCAAAGTTGACGTATAACTCAATTCCCGTTCTTAAGATAGAATCATCGAATTGAAATTTTGGATGATGCAAGTCATAAACAGGCTGATTTTCTTTTTGAATGCCAAGCCGGAAATAAATGCTCGGCACTTTCGCCGAGAAATATCCGAAATCATCAGCCCCCATAGAAGGCTCTTTTAAAGAAATAACCCGCTCTGCTCCAAGTAAACGAGAAGCCATTTCTTCAAACTGATTTGTCATTTGTTCATCATTCACGATTGGCGGATGACCAAGAGTATAATCTACTTCTATTTGTGCTTCCCATTGAACCTCAGCTGCTCGGCAAACTTTTAAAATTTCTTGGTAGATTTCTCCTCTTAAACTATTATTCACAGCCCGGGCCGTTCCTTCAAGCACCACTGTTGAGGCTACAATATTGCTCGCTTCGCCGCCGTTGATTTTACCAATATGAATAATAACCGGTTCACCTGGATTAAACCGCTTAACTGTAAGACTTTGAAAAGCTTGAATCATAGAGGCAGCAATCGCAATAGCGTCTATTGCCTGGTGAGGACGGGCACTATGTCCCCCTTTGCCAGTAATCGTAATTTTAAAATCGTCACAGGATGCTGTCATGCCTCCGTATTTAATGCCGACTGTTCCCAAAGGAAGGTGCGGCCATAAATGCAAGCCTGTCATTGCCTCTATCTCTGGATTACTTAATGCTCCTTGTTCAATTAAGGCTTTGGCTGCTCCGTCAGCCTCTTCCCCCGGCTGAAAGATACAGCGGACGGTACCAGAAAGCTGTTCTTTTATCTGATTTAATTCGTACACTGCTCCGAGTAAAATCGCTGTGTGGCCATCATGCCCGCAAGCATGCATGACATGATTATATTGAGAGCGGTACGGTAAATCTGTCTGTTCATGGATAGGCAAAGCATCAATATCTGCTCTTAAACCAATGGCTCGTCCACCTTCTTTTCCAACAATGTCTACGATTACGCCGGTTTCACCAATGGATTGATAAGGAATTCCCCAGTTTTGAAGAATCGATTTAATGTACTCGGCCGTTTTATATTCTTGAAACGATAATTCTGGATGCTGATGCAGGTGCCGTCGTATTTGAATAACTTCTTCTACCTGATCACTTTTCACTTTTATCAATGAATGGCTCATGCTGACCTCCCCCGTTTTGATGATGATTGAAACAGCTTTTTATTGAATATTCTGAACGCTAGGTATAATGCTGCCAGCCAAATAAATCCCCGAACAAGCGTCATCATAGAGCCGATAAATGTTCCATACAACACAATGGCAATTCCGACAAATCCTAAAATCGGGAATAAAGGATACAAAGGTTGTTTCCACGGTAAGTTAGCAATCTCTTCTTTATGATTCTTGCGGTACAAGACACCTGAAATTAAAGCGAGTGTCCAAGAAACAAGCCAAGCTAGAACCATTTGGTTTGTTAATTCTACATAGATAAAATCAGGGTTAAATTGACCGATTAATACGAGAAGAACTGTCATTGCCCAGATCGTCATAATCGCATAAACAGGTGTATGTGTTTTCGGATGAATATAACCTAAAAAGCTTGGCAAAAGTCCTTCTCTCGCTTGCTGATAGAAAATCCGTGAAGCAGCATAAAGTGTCCCCATTAAAATACAAGTAGCCGCTGCGATCCATGCCGCGATATTCATAATAAAAGCACCGGCAACACCAAATACTTTTCCGGCCGCAACCGTAAATGGTGAACTATCCATCGTTACTTCATTTGATGGAATAATCCCTTGTAAAACAAAATGAGCAAGCGTATATAAAATTAAAAACGTAACACTTGACCAAATTAAGCCTCTTGGCAAATCTCTTTGCGGATTTATACATTCGGCACCAGCTGTAGCTAGTGTAACGGCTCCTAAGTAAGCATAAGTACCGAGCGGAACGGCTCCCCAGAATCCTTCTGCCCCGTGCGGGAACATTGGCGTGTAGTTTGCAAAATCAATATCTTTTAAGCCGATCAAAGCAAATAACATCATGACGCCTGTTAAAATTAATACAAGATATAATTGGAAACGCGCAGTCGTAGCTGCTCCGAGCATGTTAACCAAAGCAAACAATGTCAGGAAAAAGATCGTAAAAACGGCAGGCCACCAGCTTGCTTCTAATTGCGGGAAAAACCACATGGTGATTTTCCCTAATGCCAACCCAACGCTGCCACCTGCAATAATCCAGCCGATTGCGAAGGTGATCCCTGCTAGAAAGCCCCATGATTTTCCCATGAATCTCTCTACCCAAAGAGACATGGCTCCTGCATTCGGCATGCCCACCGCCATTTCCGTTAACGCGATTACAAGAAAAAATTGAGAAATCCCCGCAATCAAATAGGCTAAAATCGAGCTTGGTCCTGCCATAGCAATCCCTTGTCCCATAAGCAGGAAAATTCCGTCACCGATTACCGCCCCAACGCCAAGGGCCCATATATGCCAGAATGTTAAGGTACGTTCCGGCTGTAAATCAAGGACCGGCTGCTTTTTAAAATCTCCCATATCCATCCCCCCTGGAAATTAAAGTTTTACTTTATAAATATTTTCAAAGTTTTTGTACAAGATCATTTCTCCGATATAACGGGCCTGACCAGCATCCATATAGTCTTTTTCGACCCAGTCATTCAGCACTCTTTCAAAACACTCTTTAAAGAGCTTAACGCCAAGCCAATTCATTTCTGGCACCGTGAAAGCATCTGATCCGTACATCACTTTATCGAACGGGGCTAATTCTAATACCTGCGAAATAATTCGCTCTACACCATGACCTGTAAACGGATTTTGCAAGGAAATATCCATGTACACATTCGGAAGAATACTCACGATGAACGCCGCTTCTTCCATCCAAGGATAACCACCGTGAACTAAATGAACTTTCGTATCCTTATATTCTGATTTTCTAAACGTATCCAGCAGGAATCCTGGGCTAGCTTTTGACAACACGACTTCTCCATCGCCAATGCCCGTGTGAATGTGCATAAATTTATCTGCACTTGTACACTCTTCCATAGCGATGTGGAAACAATAATCACGCATTGCTTTTGCCGGAGCTTTGTCATTCAGTAAAAATTCCTTGTAAGCGGCCTCAGCTGCCTGTTCATCTTTTTCACCAATCTCCAGCCCGCTGCGGTAAGCGATAATCGTTTTTAAACCTACTACTCCTTCTTTTTGTAGAGCCTGCCGTAAATTATCACGATACTTGCCAATAAACTCACTAAACGGAAGATTTTGTTTGCCAAGCTCCACCATGACTGGTTCAATTCGATGAATTTCCCATATTCGCGCTCCGCTCATTTGTTGAAAGTCATTGCGATCAATCGGTGGTTGGGGATAACCAAAATCCATAATGAGCCCCTCTAAATTCACGTCTGTAAATAATTCTTTCGTGTAATTAGAAAATTTTTTTGCTTTTTTGTTTCTTGCTTCTACAATTGAAGTCAAATCTTGCTCACAATTTAAATATTTGGCCATATGGCGGAACAAGATTTGAATCCACATGTTTGTGCCTGGATACGGCTGAAATTTTTCAACATCTTCTATATTGGTAAACATTTCAGGAATAACCGACAAAGATAGTTTTCTAAGAAAGTCAACAGGGCTTTCTGGTTCATTTTGTTCTCTAAATGGATGGGCATGGACATCGACTACTTTTATGCCGTCGAGAGTAACCTTTTGCATATTGAATCCTCCTGGTATAAAAATTTTTTACATTTTCTATAAAAGCAAGATCTATGCCAAGTTTGAAAGCGCTATAAAACTGCGTTTTTCTTAGGAAAAATCGAAAAAATATTTTCAAAGACAAATTTTTTACGAAAAATACTTTTACAAAATTTTTAATTTATTAAATAGTTTGTTTTTTACTTTAAATTTTGTATAGTAATATTTATTCAACAAGTAAACTATCTCTCTAAAACTTTACGAATCGAAAAAATTTTTTCTACGGGTGGTGCTTTATGGATAAAACACCTTCAGCTATCCAGCTTACTGATTTTTGGTCCAGCGCATTTGAAGGAATTATCATGACAGATAAAGCAGGCCGTATTTTGTCATTGAATCGTGTAGCTCGCGGCTTCTTTGCGGAAACAGCTTCAGATGACTTGATCGGTTCTTCTGTCACTGACTTTATTTTTTCTAGTGATCTTGAAAAATGCTTTGCCAACGAACAAAACATGCGCAATATTTCTTTATCTATCGGCACAAATCAACTGCTTGCCAATGTACGATTTATGGAAAATGATTCTGCGTTGCTTGTCATGAAAAATGTAACCCAACTTCATCAGTTAACGTTTCAATTAAACCAGATGAAAAAGCAGTTTAGACTCTTTGATGCGATCTTAGATCATATCGATGAAGGAATTTGTGTGATTGATAACGAGAAAAAAGTTGTATTTTATAATCGAAAACTTGGAGAGTTGGAAACACTTGAGCCAAACGCTGTGAGAGGACAATATTACCTAGATGTATTTAAAGAAGCAGATAAACATTCAGATCCTTTATTAAACTCTCTATTAACTGAAAGAAGGCTGACAAATAGGGAAACCTTTTTTTCTAATCAAGGAAAAGAATATTCCGTTGTCATCAAAAGCGAACCAATGCATCTTGGGAATGAAAAAATTGGTGCACTCGCTATCGTAAGAGATTTATCGGAAATAAAAAAACTAACCTCTACTATTCAAAATTTGCAGCTTGCCGAAAAAAAACCGGCTGTTCCACAAAAGAAAAAACAAAACAACACACGATTTACATTCCATGACATTGTTTTCGCAAGCAGCTTGATGCGTCAAACGATTAATAAAGCGATACGTGCTTCTCGTTCGTCATCTAATATTCTTGTATATGGTGAAACTGGTACAGGAAAGGAACTAATTGTTCAAAGTATTCATAATGAAAGCCCGCGAAAGAATGCTCCTTTTTTTGCACAAAATTGCGCGGCGATTCCCGAAAATTTGCTCGAAAGTATGCTTTTTGGGACGGTCTCGGGGACCTTTACAGGTGCAGTAGATCGACCAGGGTTATTTGAACAGGCAAATGGAGGCACGATTCTGCTTGATGAAATTAATTCAATGGGGCTCAGTCTTCAGGCAAAACTGCTCCGAGCGATCCAAGAGAAAAAAATTATGCGTCTCGGATCAACAAAGGAAAAAAGTGTAGATGTCCGGGTTATCGCGACGATGAATGAAACACCTGAAGAGGCTATCAGGAATAAGCATTTGCGTGAGGATTTATTTTATCGCCTCGGGGTTGTGACCATCCATGTGCCTCCCTTAAGGGCAAGAAGGGAAGACATTTCCTTACTCATTGAGCACTTTATCCGCAAGCATGCTGACCTTCTTGATATTGAAGTAGAGGGAATAACCGAGGAAGCAAAGGAAACACTGCTGAGTTTCCATTATCCCGGCAATGTTCGCCAGCTAGAACACATTATTGAAGGCGCTTTAAATTTAATGGTAGATGAGAATGTTATTACGACCGAATTCTTGCCACTGGCTCTTAAACTTGATGGTTCAGAGGGAGCAAATTTTTCAGCCATTGAAGAAATAACACCGACTTTTTCAGATACTCTTCCTGCCCAAGTTGAACGCTTAGAACGAAAGTTGATTATTAAAGCCCTTGAAGAAACGAGTTACCACATTACAAATGCTGCTGAAAAGCTTGGAATTTCTCGTCAAAATTTAAACTATAAAATAAAGAAATTAACTATACCGATTCATAAATAGGGGGAATATCAATGAAAGAAAAATCTGTGCTCATTCAAGACCAGGAGTTCATTTCGAATGCCTTAAAGTTACGATTTCATCCGATTACGGTGACAGAAGGCAAAGGCTGTTATTTGTTTGATGAGAACGGCCGCTCCTTCCTTGATTTAACGGCCGGCTGGGCTGTCGCTAATATCGGCTATGGGCAAGAATCAGTCGCTGAAAAATTGAAAGAACAATATATAAAGCTTTCCTTTACTACACAGCTCAGCGCACCGAGTCAAACTATGACAGAGCTGGCTGAAAAATTGATTGAGATGACACCGGGAGATTTCTCGAAGAAAGTATGGTTTGGGCATTCAGGCTCCGACGCTAACGATCTGATCAGCAAGCTCGTCCCTGCAGCAAGCGGAAGGCCGAAAATGATTGCTTTTATGGGGGCTTATCATGGTCAAACGATGGGAGCGCTTTCCTTATCCGGCCATTCTGCTCAGGCAAAATTTGAGGGAAAAGGAAATGTCATTAAGCTCCCTTATCCAAATCCTTACCGGCCTTTTAGCGGGATTAGCGAACATTTAACTGAACAGACTATCCATTTTATGAATGAGGTGTTTTCGACCATTTGTCCACCTGAAGAAACAGCCGGAATCATCGTTGAAGCCATTCAAAGTGACGGTGGGGTCATACTGCCTCCTGATGACTTTCTTGCCGCCTTAAGACAGATTTGTGATCAACACGGGATCTACCTTATTGTAGATGAAGTCAAGGTAGGAATGGGACGCACAGGAAAATGGTTCTCATTTGAACACTCTCCTATCATTCCTGATGCTGTTGTTCTCGGCAAATCACTCGGAGGCGGCCTCCCTATCAGTGCGGTCATCGGGCGCCAGGAAATACTCGATTCGGTAACGGCCGGCCACATGTTTACAGCGAGCGGCAATCCTCTCTGTACTGCGGCAGCCATTGAAACTATCCGCATTATTGAAGAAAAAGACTTGATTAGCCAAGCAGAGAAAAATGGACAGTATTTTTTAGAGGGATTACGTTCCTTACAAAAAAAATACCCATTTATAGGGGAAGTTCGCGGAAAAGGATTGGTCCTTGGAGTGGAAATCGTGACAGACAGACTAGAAAAGAAGCCCGATCCTGTAAAAACGTCCGCTATTTGTTACCGGGCGTACGAATTAGGTTTGCTCATTTATTATGTAGGTATTCACGGGAATGTGCTGGAAATTACCCCGCCGCTCACAATTAGCCGTGAAGAGATTACAGAGGCACTGCATCTGCTGGACCAAACCCTCCAAGATGTAGCAGCAGGTCATGTGGACTGGGAACAAGTAAAACAATTCTCCGGATGGGCTTAAAATGAAAGAGTGGAATCCGCCGATAGATTCCACTCTTTTATAGAGTGAACTAAAAACCCCTCAATAAAGACGGCTCATCATTAGCTAGCCGTCTATTGATTTTTGGGAGCAGTTCATCTAATTCGCCAATACTCTCAATCACATAATGAGCTCCGGCTTCTGTAAATGTTTCAGCTACTGCCTTCATTTTTTCTGCTAGCAAGGCAGGGTCCATCGTTTGAACTTCTTCTTTTGTTAATCCTAATTCACTGCTTCCTTTGATCACACCTACACTCCAGGCACCAGCGTTAAGTCCTTCCTTAATGTCGCTGACAGTGTCTCCTACTTTCACCATCCGGTTCATTGGATAGACCTCTAAGTTGATCGCATTTTGGTAGAACATCCAAGGGAACGGCCGGCCTGCAGGCACTTGGCTAGAGGTAACGAGCGAATCCGGAGCATAACCTTTCTTTTTTGCTTCTTGTTTAACGATCGCGATCATTTCAGACGTATAACCAGTTGTTGAGCCGATTTTAATCCCAGCATTTCTTAACCGTTCAACTAATTCAACAGCCCCGGGAATCGGGTTAGAGTAAGCAGGAAGAATTGAGAAGAGCATCGGTTCAAAATCAGCATACAGCGCATTAATGTCCCTCTCTTCTGGTTCTCTGCCATACATATCTCTCCATAAGCGGCTGA
Source organism: Pseudobacillus wudalianchiensis (assembly GCF_001685015.1). Taxonomy (GTDB): domain Bacteria; phylum Bacillota; class Bacilli; order Bacillales; family Domibacillaceae; genus Pseudobacillus; species Pseudobacillus wudalianchiensis. The sequence continues at coordinate 24,430 of NZ_MAYT01000012.1, read as the reverse complement.
TCCGGGGCATGCTGCACATTTCGCGAATATGCTCAAGCTTTTGTAAGCCCATCGGTTCTCTTGCTTCCTCATCTAATACGTTAATCCCTCTTTTTTTAAAGATCGCCTTAAAAACCTCTAAGGGGGCCAGACAGCCATAATCAACCATCGTTCCTGCCCAATCAAAAATCACAGCTTCAACCCGGTGAGTACAGCGATTCAAGGGGATCATCTCCTTTAGGCCAAAAGAGCCCATTATATTCCGGTTGATTCTATACTTTCACGCTCTTCACTCGTTCCTTTTTGAAGGGGGTCCGCCTGGCGAATATTAATCCAGCGAACGGAAAGAGCGCTGACAATTCCAGCGAAAGCTACGTAAATAGCAAGCAAGAGCGGGCTTCCGTTATGATAGTTAAGCAAGGTGGTAGCAATGATTGGCGTCAGGCCGCTAGCGAATATTCCGGAAAACTGATACACAAACGACATGCCTGTGTACCTTACCTTCGCTTCAAACAATTCAGCAAATAAGGCGGCTTCCGGCCCGTAAACAGCGGCATACAGAATGCCAAAAGGAATAATAATAGACAACCAAATAGTCGTTATGCTGCCTCCGCTTTGAGACATGAGCCAAAAGGCTGGCAAAGCAGAAAAACCAGTCACAAGGCTGCCAATCCAATAGGTTCGGGTTCTGCCGATTCGGTCCGAAATATGCCCAAAGAGCGGTATAAAGAAACACATAACGAAGGCGGCAAGCGACACTCCCAATAAGGCATCTGTCCTCGAAATTTGCAGAGTGCTCGTTAAATAGGTAATAGAAAACACTCCCATGACGTTAAAGAATACTCCATCAATGTATCTCGCACCTATACCAGCAAGAACATTGCTCGTATTGTTGTGCCACATCTCTTTAATCGGCATTTTTGATTCTTCTTTTGTTTCCTTCACTTCTGTAAATTCTGGTGACTCCGATACATTTAAGCGAATCCACATACCTAGAAATATTAGAGCCGCACTCAGTCCGAAAGCGAGGCGCCAGCCCCATGCCATAAATTGGCCGTCTGATAGAGTAAAAGACAGGAGACCGACAACACCAGAAGCTAGCAGCAATCCAATGGAGAGACCGATTTGCGGAAAGCTCGCATAAAATCCTTTCCTGGCGTCAGGAGCGTGTTCGTAGGCCATCAACACCGCACCGCCCCACTCTCCGCCTAAGCCAATTCCCTGCATGATTCGTAATAAGAGCAGACAGACAGGCGCCCATATACCGATTTGATCATATGTGGGAATAAAAGCGATGAGCACGGTACTGCCGCCCATGATGGACAGCGTAAGAACCAGCATGCTTTTCCGGCCGATTTTATCGCCAAAATGTCCAAAGATAATGCCGCCAACCGGACGAGCCACGAAACCGACCGCAAACGTTACGTAAGCCAATAAAGTAGAGACAAACGGATCATCCGCCGGGAAGTATAAATGATTAAAAACAATCCCTGCCACGACTCCGTATAAGAAGAAGTCATACCACTCAATCGTTGAACCTATCAAACTAGCACCAACAACGCGCCTCAACATTTTTCCTTCTGATTTGTTCATTGTTTTCCCACCTCACTTTTAGTATCCAATAACGTCACAGCCGGCTTCTATCCTACAGCTGATGTCTAAGGAAGCGCTTGCAATTTGTTCCCTAATTATTTAACAGCGTCTGCACGTTTTTCGCTTTATTTACTTCTTCCACTCTTTCCGCCAGACTGCGGTAAATACGCTCGATGTCCTGTTCGGCTGGAATTTTTCGGTTTGTCGCAATTCCATTTCCCGATAGCGCATCTGCTACAAGCGACGGAATGGCTTTGATCAATTGCTCCGGCTCGATATATTTGCTCGCATCCTTCCAAATGTCAAACTGCTCATTGTAATGTTCAATCATTGCAATCGATTGCTCAGCCAGCTGCTCAGTCGTTAACGTCGAGTCTGCCCCGAGCGCAAGCGCCACATCTGCATAGCGTTCTTTACAAGCATCTAAGCCGAATCTCATTACAAAAGGGAGCAATAACGCTACACTTAAGCCATGCGGAATATGAAATTGAGCACCAAGCGGCCTTCCTGCTGCATGAGCCAGATTAGTAGAAGCGTTTGAAAAGGCAAGACCGGCATAACAGCTAGCTAAAATCATGTCCCGTCGTGAATCGCTGTCTTTTCCATTCTCATATACTTTAGGAAGAGCAACACCAATGTCGCGGATCGCTTCAAGTGCAAATAGGTCCGTCATCTGCGAAGCCCGAGTCGATACATAGCCTTCAATGGCATGGGTCAAAGCATCTAGTCCCGTATAAACCGTGAAGCTAGGCGGCAGGCTAAAGGTGAGTTCCGGGTCGAGCACCGCTGCATCCGGGACCAGGTCAGGATGACTTGGATTCATTTTGACATTCGTGTCCGGATCGGTAATGACCATTATTTTTGTCGCTTCCGACCCTGTACCTGCTGTCGTGGGAACAGCGATTAAAGGCAGGCGCTTTAGCTGCTGCTGTTGAGAAATCTCACTCCACTGCATATTTTGATTTTCTCCAAAAACAGCGACCGCTTTGGCTAAATCAATAGCGCTTCCTCCGCCAATCGCCACGACGCAATCTGCATGGAAAGCCCGAAGCTGTTGAACTGCGACCCGAACATTCTCCGTTGTTGGTTCACCTGAATAGCCGCTGAAAAATAAGCAGGAAAATCCTCTTTTTACCAGAATATCCGCGACCCTTTCATGTAAACTCACAGGCGGATTCGCTAAAAAAGAATCCATGATCACAAATACCTTGCTTCCTCCTTTTGCTGCCACTAATTCGTCTAAACGCTCTAGTGCTCCGTTTTCAATTACAATGTGTCTTGGCAAATCAAGTACTGGCATATCAATCGCTCCTTTTTCTAATGAGTGAACAGTCCCCTTTTACTTGCTTGTTGAACCAAAAGGGTTGTTTTACTATTACTCAATACAAGAATCATGCCAGTGTCTTAATATTGACAACAATCAGAATATTTGTTAAATATTTTGATGAAGTGGTAGCATTTTAACACCAAAGTGGTAATAAAATGACTGCATGAAGGGAGTGTGCAAAGATGGATACACTAATAGATAAGTTAACGGATCAAACCACAAGACTCAAGAAGCTAAATGAACAATTACGAACGATCATTAATTTTTCTTCTGATGGACTTTACGTAGTCGATCACCAAGGTATCACATTAGAAATCAATAAGGCTTACGAAGAAATGACAGGCATTTCACGTGAAGAGGTAGTCGGAAAAAACATTAAAGATTTAGTTCTTGGAGAATATTTCGACCGTTCTGCCGCTTACATGGCTTTGCAGACAAAACAAGTCACTACCATTATACAAAAAATTAAAAATCAAAAGTATTTTGTTGTGACCGCAACACCGGTATTTAACAATGAAACTGGCAAAGAGCGGCAAGTAAAAATGGTCGTCACAAGCGTCCGCGACCTCACTTATTTAAACCATCTGCAAAATCAATTAAGAAAAGCAGAGCAGTATACAGAACCGCCTAGCCGTCCTCTGACAAGCACCGAAGACTCCCTTATTATTTTTAAAAGCCCACAGATGAAGAGCTTAGTAGAGCAGGCACAAAGAATTGCCGCTTTTCCTACACCAGTGCTTATTACGGGGCCATCCGGAACAGGCAAGGAAGTGCTGGCGAACTATATCCATCAGCACAGTCCCCAAAAAGATCAGCCTTTTGTGAAAGTGAACTGTGCCGCTATCCCTCCCGAGCTATTTGAATCAGAACTATTCGGATTTAACGGCGGCTCTTTTACTGGTGCCAGAAAAGAAGGAAAACCCGGTCTATTCGAACAGGCCGATAAAGGGACAATTTTATTAGATGAAATCGGCGAGCTTCCCTTACCTATGCAGGCTAAGCTGCTCCGTGTTCTTCAAGACCAAGCCGTTACCCGGATCGGAGACGTAAAGCCAAGGCGCCTCTCTTTTCGTCTCATCTGCGCGACCAATCAAGATTTGCAAGAGCTTGTCTATAAGAAGCAATTCCGCGAGGACTTATGGTACCGCATTAATGTCGTTCACCTGCCGATACAGCCGCTCTCAGAACGGACGGCAGACATCCCGCCATTAATTGACTATTATTTCAAAAAGCTTTGTAAAAACTATTATTTAGACAAACACATAGCGCCTGACACTTTATCTATTTTAACGCACTACCCTTGGCCGGGAAACATTCGGGAACTGAAAAATGTCATCGAATTTCTCGTCGTATCTGCCCCTTCATCTTCTATTACGCCGCACGACCTGCCTGGACATATGAAAGACCTTAATAGATGGGGATCTGCTTCGATTGTCAGCGAGAAAGAAAGCAGCCATTCAACAGAAATTGCACAGCCAAGCCTAAAAGAAGCCCTTGCTTTATTTGAGTCACAGAAAATAACAGAAGCTCTTCACTCTTCTAAAAGCATTCGTTCTGCCGCGAAATTACTCGGAATTGACCACGCCAATTTGCTCCGCAGAATGAAACGGCTTGGCATTGTACACCCGCCTAAAGATCCGGCATAACGATCACCAGCTATCGATAAGCAAATAGACACCTGTAAATAATAGGAGTCCATATAAAAAAAGGCGAAATAGCTGTTGATTAATTCGTAAAAATAATAAATTCCCTAAGAACAAGCCAGCTAAAACAATAGGCAAAGCCGCCGCACTTGAGAGCCAAATCGTTTTCGAAGTACCGGCAAATAATATCTGAACGAGCAGGCTCGCCGAATAAATGAACAAGTAATAAGCAAGTGTTGTCGCTCGCAGCTTCTCTTTACCCGTATCAATTCCTGAAAAGTATAAAAGTATAGGCGGCCCCGGCATGCCTATACTCGTCGTCAGCATGCCTGAAAAGCCGCCAGCTGCTACATCTCTTGCTTTTGTTGGGCGAATCCGGAATTTACATATTAACAAAAGGGTTAACAATAAAATAATGATACTAACGCTAACCTTTAGCTTGCCGATGTCTGCCAACAGGAAAAGGACCATTCCGACAGGCAGTCCAGCTGCGCTTCCGATGATAAACCTTTTCATTAAACGATAATCTGTGTCTTGCCATATTTTACGAATGAGCATACAAGAAATGAACAGGGAAAGAATTAAATTAATTTGAATGGCTTCCTTTGGCTCAAACAGCAGCAGCAGAAAAGGCGTTGCCATAATTGAAAATCCAAATCCCGTGCTTGTTTGCAAAATAGAAGCAAGTAAAACAATTACAATAAAAGAAAGAATCGTTTCCAATTATGCTACACCTCCCGCTAACTGATTTTGTAAACAATAAAAGCCATGAAATTTATTTACATTCATGGCTTTTATTGTTTATCTATCGTTTAATCATTTCTTCTATCTGTTCTATCTTCTTTCGTCTTTCCATACGTGCTTGCATCGCCTGGTCAATCGTCACAGCGATAAAGCGGCAGGAGGAATGCGGTCTGGATTGAGCGATAAGATCGAGGTCTTGACTAATCACTGTACCAATTGTGACAAAGCCGCCGCCCGTTGTCGTATCATTGTGCAAAACGATCAGCTCTTCTTCATTCGGAAACATAATCGAGCCAACTGGATAAGCGAAATCGACCACATTGGAGAAGCTATTGCCCGCTCCAAACGGAGGGCTCTGCTGGGTTAACGAGACTTTTGCCCCTGTATACCGATAAGCTACACGATTCGATTCAGGCGATACCTTCCACTCAGAGTTTAAAAAGGCTTTTAACCCTTCGTCGCTCATAAGGTAGCCAGATAAGCCGAGCGTTACACGCAATTCCTGAAAAGACTCAAACGATGGAGTCAATTCAAGCGGGATCGACTTTCCGACTTGCTTAAATGCCCCCGGGAGCGGCTCGTTCATTTCAAGCCGATCTCCGGCTGTTAGTTTTCTGCCTTGGAATCCGCCGATTTTGCTCGTTTCATACGTCGACTTACTTCCAAACACTTCTGCCACTTGAATGCCTCCGGAGACACAGAGATAGCTTTTCACCCCTTTTAAACATTCTTTAACTGTCAGGATATCTCCTTCTTTTACATGAATCGTTTCCCAAAAAGGAACAAGCTGCTGATTTAAATAGGCTTTCATCGGTGCTCCAGTTAAAGCAATAATCGTATTCTTTTGAAATTCGATTTCTGCCCCTATGAGTGTCATTTCTAACGCCGCAAACTCTACCGGATTGCCAACAAGAAGGTTTCCAATCATAAATGAATACTTATCAGCTGCTCCTGACGGGGGAACACCGAGATGGTACTTCCCAGCCCGTCCCATATCCTGTACAGTTGTCCATAGTCCTGGGCTTTTGATTTCCATCATTTAAAAATCCCCCATCAATTCCTCGATATACTCTTTGCCTTTTGCGATATATTCTATCGGAGAAAGGTCAATGACTTTCATTTTATAACGATAATCACCGCTGCTTACTCTTGCTTGAATGGCCGTATATTCAGATTCATCCACCGGCCTATACTTCCATATATCACCCGGTCTTGCTAAAAAAGCAGTATCCTTTAAATCCATTAGCCGGTCAGATAAATCCACTACCGGTACAGCAGACATGCCGATTAATTGATAGCTGCCCGTCCCCTGCACAGGATAGACAACATTAAATGCCCCGCCGATTCCTACACTTCTTTCTGGCGTGTCTGTTCTAGGACTTTTGTATTTCGGCGCTTGGATAATATCACTCGGCTTCGCTCCAAGCGGAAAATGCCAGGCGGTTCCCGGCAGAAAACCCACCATCGTAATTAAATAAGGGAGGCTTGAATGCTTCTCGATAAAAGCTTGTTTATCGGTAAACCCGTTTACTTTCATGACATAGTCAAAATTAGATAAATCCGGCTCTTGGTGCCGATTCCTGAAACGGCGGGAATATTCTTTCGTTACCGGGTCATCATACCAGATGGGGATTTCTACTATCCGTACAGACAAATCAAGTCCCGCTGGATCACTTTTAGTGAAATCTATTTCTTTCACATAATCAGCTAGATCTCTTGCCGAAATAACTTCTGGATTGTACCGGACTAAATAAGAGGCATTCGATGAGACGATATCAATAATACCGGGAATATTTCTTCTCCTTAACTCCTCCGTGACGGCAAGAGCCTTAAAATTACTTTCTACTCTCATCTCCCGAGATATTTCTGCATAAATATATTCGTCCCCACAAAAATGAAAATTCGTTTCAGGCAGGTTAAACAACTCGCTCCACCTCTTCATTCTTTAAGCTTTTTCATTCGTCTGCTGATCGTAGCTGGACTCACTCCCAACACCTTTGATAATTTCGCAGCGGTCCGATACTTTTGCATCCCCCGGATAATTAACTGTGTTTCCAGCTTTTCTATCGCTTCCTTCAGTGGCATAATCTCAAAAACGAACGGTGGCTTTTCTCGTTTCTGTCCGTCTCCATAAAGTGAGTGGAGTACATTTTCCCGTTGAATCCATTCTCCCTCGCTTAACACAATTAGCCGCTCAATAATATTTTGGAGCTCCCGCACATTTCCCGGCCAATCATATGATTCTAATACGTCAATCGCCTCGGGGGTAAAGCTCTTTTTAATTTCGTACATCTGTTTAAATTGCTCCAGAAAAAAGATAGCGAGCGGAAAAATATCTTCTTTTCTTTCTCTAAGCGGCGGAATTTGGAAAGGGATAACGTTTAATCGGTAATATAAATCTTCTCGGAATTCGCCGTCTTCTACCATTTCCTTTAGGTTTTTATTGGTTGCTGCGATGATTCGTACATCTACCGCGATCGTCCGCGTGCTGCCAATTCTCGTAATCTCTCTTTCTTGCAGTACACGCAGGAGCTTTACCTGCATCGTTAACGGCAGCTCACCAATTTCATCAAGAAAAATCGTGCCGTTATGGGCAATCTCGAAGAATCCCGCCTTCCCATTTCGGTCAGCACCAGTAAAAGCACCTTTTTCATAGCCAAAGAGTTCACTTTCAATAAGCTGCTCTGGAATGGCACCACAATTTACCCGAATAAAGGCCTCATCTCTTCTTGTACTTGCAGAGTGGATTTTATGGGCAAAGATTTCCTTGCCCACTCCTGATTCTCCTTCTAATAGAACAGTAGAATTCATTTGGGCTACCCGTTGCAATTCAGTTAATAAATTTTCTATTTTTTGTGAGCGGTATACGAGTTTCTTTCCTTGAATAGTAACCGATGCCAGCTTATCTGTCACAGAGCTTTCCGTTGTTTTTTTAGATGTATGGTGTTGATTCGGAGCATGTGAAATGTCTCTTGAAAGGATGACGACTTTTTCTAGTTTTCCTTCATGATAAACAGGTGTAGCTACAGACCAGATTCTCCTGCTTCCTATTGATTCCTGGAGAGCTGTTATCTTTCTCTTTTGTTTCACACAGAGAGTGAAGACATCAGGCTGAAAGATATTTTTTTTAGTAAACTCGCTGATGTGTTTTCCAATTATTTTTTCAGGCTTGTCCACTTTCCAAAACTTGCTTAAAAATAGACCAGCTACACGAAGTATTTTTCCATCTTCATCAATAACGAGGATTTGTTCTTGCGAGGAGGCATACACTGCTTGTAAATCAGAGTATAAGTTACGTACAAAATCAAGCTCCTGTACAGCTTCTTCAAATACTTCTCTTAAGAAAAACATATGTACAAGTCCGGTTATTTTCCCATCAATTCTAAGGGGATAGAAGTTTCCGCTCATCTGCTTAAAATTCATCGAACTGTTTAAACTGACGAGTGTTTCTCCACTCATGACCCGGTCGAGATCTTTGTCTACTGTTAATAAAGTTTTATAGTTTCGAAACAGAAGAAAAGAACTCGGTATTCCTAAAATATTTTCAGCCGTCTCATTAATAAATTCTATTTCATAATGAATGTTCGTCCTAATAATGCCCACACCAGAGCCATGCAGCAGCTGGTTCAGCTGTGTCAGCCTCAGCTCATTTAGTTTATTTTTGGCTTCCGACACACTGATGTACCCTGTTTCCTTTTTGTCTAAATCCTCTCCAATGATCATGGAGATGTTATGTGAAAACTCAACAGCGGAGAGTTGAGGCACCCTTAACAAATCTCTTTTATACGAGATCGGCTCATCTAGCCGTCCAGACCTCGCCAACTGCTCCATCACATGACGCATGTGACAATATCCGGCAATCACTCTCCCTTTTCTTACGAGAGCGATCTCTGTCCTGCTCTCTGCAAGCCGCTGAATAACTGTTTCCACTGTGCTTTCCGTGTCGACAACTACATCAATTGGTTTGAGAATGTCTTTCCAAATAATCAACGTACCCCTCCTGTCACTACAAAAAAAGCACCTTTTCTACCATTATAATACACTTTTTATTCTAAACATTCAGTTTTCAAATCGTTCTTTTGCTTTTTCATAGGCAATTGGGGTATCAATATCAAGCAGAATTCCCTCATCCTCCACTAGCAGGCGCCTTTTATAAGCGAACTGTTCCACTATCGCCCTTCCTCCCTGATCACCGTCCAGTCCAGAAAACGTCTCCTGATGAATGTGTCCAAAAAAAACAGGATGCCCAGGTATATTCTTGTATACCGGGCGAATCATAAAAGGTGCTTTATACTCTTTAAGCATTCTTACACCGCTTTGATAGATAGTATGAATCGTCTGTTCTTCTATAAATGGAAGGTCCCCAAGAAAAACCATCACATTTGCCTGTTGAAGTCCTAAACTTTCTATCCCCCGTTTCAGTGAAGAGCTTTGTCCTGAATGATAATCTTCATTAAGCACCCATTGAAATCGGCTATCCTTAACAGGAAGGAGTTCTTGGATCAAAGCCGCTTCATGCCCAATGACAGCCGTCACTTTCGTGAATTCACCTGTCAGAACGCGGTTGATGACATGACCAAGCAGCAAGTGTTCACCTAATGGGAGCAGTTGTTTCGGCCTGCCCATTCTTGAGGATGTGCCAGCAGCAAGAATAATGGCGTGCACATGTGTGTTCATATTTTCCCTTCCTTTTTAGTCTAAATTTATGACTTAGCCAACTGGTGAATACGAGCTGAGTTTTGCAGGAAGCCGCCTTTGTGCCCGTTCTTTACTGCAATAATTTCGGCTAAAATACTAATGGCGATCTCTTCAGATGTCACGGCGCCGATATCGAGGCCGACCGGGCTATACATCCTCTCCAGCTGTTCCTCCTCAAATCTCACTCCTTCCTTTTCAATCGCTTCTAGCATTCTAATTCGGCGAGAACGCGGTCCAAGTACCCCTATATAAGGAGCCTTAGATGGCAGGACGAATTTGAGTGTTTCCTGATCCCTCTCAAGGTGGTGATTCATTACGATGACATATGTGCGGCTATCGATCAAAACTTCCTCAGAGAATTTAGCTGTTTCGGTAACAATTCTCTCTGTACCAGGAAAACGTTCTTCGCTGTTATAAAAAGAACGCTGATCCACAACAACCGTTTTGAAACCTAATGATACGCCATACTTTGCAACAGGAATCGCATCATGACCTGCCCCAAATATCATTAAAGTCAAAGGAGGAATGTACACGTCAATAAACACACTTTCCTCTTCTTTATCCGCTTTCTTCAAAGTAAGCGTCTCTGACTTTGGGTTAGATTCATGTAACTTCTGATTCGCTAGATCTTTTATTTGTAAATCGAGGCCCGTGTCGCCGAGCGTTCCTATAGGCTGCCCCTCTTTTGGAATGAACAGGCGTCTTTCTTCTGCCTCTCCTCCTTGCTGCAGGACGGTCGCAAGCAAGCCTTCTTTCTCTTCTTTTATACAGGAAAGCCAAGCATCAAAAGCAAGTTTCTGATACACTACTATCCCCCGCTTTCTCCTCCATTGATTGGTGGCCATCAGGCACCGGTTCAATATAAATTTCCACTGTGCCTGGACAGCCAAGCCCAAGCCCCCATACAACATCTTCGTCCATGGCGTATGTTTTTAATATCGGTGCCCCAGATGCTATTACCTGTTTGGCTGTTTCTGCAACATCCGCCTCCAGGCATCCACCAGAGATCATCCCTGTTATGGTTTCATTCTCGTCAATCAGCATCTTCGCTCCTTCACGGCGATAGGCCGAGCCAAAGACACGGACTACTGTGGCGAGTGCGGCTTTTCGGCCTGCTTTTCGAGTTTCCTCTATTGCTTGCATGACAATAGCTGTTTCTGACATTCTCTTCACCTCCGAATGGTCATCATTCTTGCCAATCTTTCAAAAGACGCCGCACTTTGAGCTTCTGAAAATACATCAATATAGGGAAGGGCCATCTTCATTCCCCTTGCTTCAGGCTGATAGCCGTTAAGATTGAGAAGCGGATTCAGCCAAATAACAGCAGATGTTCGCTGCTTCATTTCTCTCATTGCTCTTGGCAAACTAACGATACTGCCGGTGTCGAGTCCGTCGCTTGCGATCATCACGATCGTTTCTTTTCGCAGCATTTGAGGGCCATATTGCTGAACGAATGAACAAAGTGATTCCCCAATGCGCGTTCCTCCTCCCCATTCATCTTGAAAAACAGTCAATACAGGCAGCTGTCCATTGCTTCCATTTTGTAATTGCGGCGTGATCCTTTTCAGTTTCGTTGAGAAAAGAAACACCTCCACATGGCGAGTATACTCTGTAAGTGCATAGGCAAACTGTAAAAATGGATCAGCATACGCTGACATAGATCGGCTGCCGTCACAGAGCAAGATAAACTTAGCGTTTAGTTTTTTAGGTCCTTTCCAAACAGGATCTACAGGAAAACCCCCTGTTTGCAGACTGGCACGCAACGTGCGCCTGCCGTCAAATCTTCGTCCTTTTCTTTTGGCTGTAAGGCGTCTCGACTGCTTCAACTGTATGCATCGGGCAAATTTTCGGGCCGCCTTCCTCATCTTCCCCATCTCTGTTGGCGAGATAACGACTTGCCATTCTACTGCCCGCTGATTCGCTGTGTTGGCAGCCAGCCATCTTAATGCCTTGGAAAGTCCTTTATCCGCAGCTCCCATTTCCTGCTCTTCTTTGCTCTCGGCTGCTACAGAATGGCCAGGAGAGTCCTCTGTTGCTTCGCTCGCGCCATTTTTTCGTAACGCTTCTTCCTGCTCTTCTCCTTCTTCTGCTGCATCCTTCTGCTCCTCACGCCCCGTTTGCTGCATGGAAGAAAGAAAGGGAATCTTCTCCTGGTCACGGCTGCTTGCTGTGAAAAACAACTTGAACGCTTGATCGAAAGTGGCCTGTTCTTCCTTGCTTGAACAGAGAACCGTCTTTAAAGCAAGCCGGAATTGCTCGCGGTCAGTGATATTAATAAAATGAAGCGCCCGTATTCCATCTTCTGCTTCTTTTAATCCAACTAAAAAACCTTTCCTTCTTAAATAACGGCAAAATGACAGGATATGCCCAGACAAATTATTCACTGAAGAACCGCCCATCATCAATGTGAAAGAACTCCTTGTTCGATTGCCTGGTTCACAGTGTCCCAATCATCTCGATCCTTAATAAAGCAGCCAAGTGTTTCATACACTGTTTTCTTATCCAGTTCCTCCCGATGCAACAGCATAAGAGCTTCTGCCCAGTCAAGGCTTTCTGCCACCCCTGGCACCTTCTGCAGCGACATTTTCCTGATTCTTTCCATCATACCGGCAATTTGATCAGCGAGCTGCTTATTGATATGAGGGAGACGGGCTTGAAGAATAGCTGATTCCTTTTCATAATCCGGATAGTCTATCCACTGGTACAAGCATCTTCTTCTCAAAGCGTCACTAAGCTCGCGGGTCCGGTTAGACGTTAAGATCACGAATGGACGGTGCTTCGCTTTAATCGTGCCGAGCTCTGGAATGGTAATTTGAAATTCCGCCAGTGCTTCGAGCAAAAAAGCTTCAAACTCCTCATCTGCTCGATCCACTTCATCAATTAACAATACAGGCGAAGCTTCTTCTTCTGTTAAAGCCTGCAATAAAGGACGGGCCAGCAAAAAGTCTTCGCTGAAAATGGCGGCTTCTTTTTCACGAACTGCTGCTCCGCTATTCTCCATCATGCGGATATGAAGGAGCTGCTTTGCATAATTCCATTCATACAAAGCGTTAGCGGCATCTAATCCTTCGTAGCATTGAAGCCGGATTAACCGGGTATTCAGAGATTGGGCCAGCACTTTAGCCATTTCCGTTTTTCCAACTCCAGCCGGCCCCTCAATTAACAGCGGCTTTTGCAGTGCTTGTACAAGGTGCAGTGCAGCAGCTGCCGCCTGATCAGTTATATAGCCATTTTGAAGAAAGATCGCTTCTATTGATTGCCTACTGTTATGGATGGTCATCACCCCTGTTTCACATCTATTTCAAAAATAGAAAGAAATATAGAGGGGACTGTTCAATAAAGAAACGGTCCCCGCTTTTTCAATTATTGCTTTATAAAAGGATAGAGCTCAATGCTCTCTCTGTATAAACCCTGCATAGGTTTTCCCGGTACTCGGCAGAAGCAAATAAATCACTTCCCATTTCCCCTTCCTCAGCAGCCAGCTTTGCTGCTTGTTGAATCAATGCTTTTGAAGGCTTTTGTCCAAGTAAGGTTTGTTCAACGGATTCGGCCCGGAAAGCTATGTCACCGACACCGGTAATGCCTACGCGAATATAATCAATGTTTCCATCTGCTCCCACTCCGGCAACAGCCGCTACCCCTATTACCGGGTAACCAGAAGCAGGATGGAAATATTTTAGATAGACGGATTTTGTATGAGCAGGCGGAATAGCAAATGAAATGCCTGTCACAATGCTATTTTCAGGAAGCATCGTAATTAACGGACCGATAATAAAGCTGTCAATGCCCATCGTTTCCTCTCCATCTTCTCCTTGGACAATAACTTCCGCCTCCAATACGACAGCTGCTGCGGGCAGGTCAGCTGCTGGATCAGCATGAGCAATATTTCCGCCAATCGTCCCGCGATTACGGACTTGTAAATCCCCAATCTGGCGTACGGTATCAGCAAGAAGCGGAACATGCTCTTTAATAAGCGGGTGCTTGGATGCTTCATTATGGGTCATTAAAGCACCAACAATCATACGGTCCCCTTCTTTTTTGACCTCTTTCAACTGATCGATCCGGCTAATATCAATTAAAACACCTGGTTCCGTCAGTCTGAATTTCATAAGCGGCAGCAGACTGTGCCCTCCGGCAATCAGCTTGCCTTCTCCGCCGCTTTCCTGTAGCAGCTTAATAGCCTCATCGACTGTTTCAGCGTGAGTGTAATCAAATTTAACAGGTATCAATCAGTTCCCCTCCCCGTTTTGAATAGCCCGCCACACTTTTTCAGGAGTAAGCGGCATTTCAATGTCTTTAACGCCGTATGGCTTTAATGCGTCCATCACTGCATTCATCACTGCTGGAATCGATGCGGTAGTACCTGTCTCTCCTACCCCTTTCGCACCGAGCGGATTGACCGGCGACAGTGTTTCCGTAAAGGACGATTCAATATGAGGGAAAAAGCGTGCTTTCGGCAGCGCATAATCCATCAATGTACCCGATAACAGCTGCCCTTCTTTGCTGTAAATGGCACCTTCCCAAAGAGCTTGACCGACTCCCTGTGCAACGCCGCCATGCACTTGCCCTTCCGCTGTGAGCGGGTTAATGACACGTCCGACGTCATCAACACAAACGTAGCGTTTCCATTCAATCTCGCCCGTCTCTTTATCCACCTCTACAATGGCGATATGTGTACCAAACGGATAAACGAAGTTCTCTGGGTCAAAGAAGGACTGGGCTTCTAAAGAAGGCTCCATTCCTTCCGGCAAATTCCACGCCATATTTGCTGACTTCGCGATTTCCTGGAAGGTGCGCTGCTGACCAGGTACTCCTTTTACTTGGAAAACGCCATTCTCAAATGTGATATCCTCTACAGCAGCTTCTAATTCATGAGCCGCAATTTTCTTTGCTTTTTCAACAACACGGTCGGCAGCAATAGCTACTGCTGCTCCTCCTACGGCTGTGGAACGAGAACCGTATGTGCCCCAGCTCATTGAAATAGCTTTTGTATCGCTGAACACTAACTCAATATCTTCCATCGGCACTCCCAGCTTATCTGCGACGATTTGGCCAAATGTTGTTGCGTGCCCCTGACCGTGTGGAGAAGTACCTGAATAAACGGTTACTTTACCCGAAGGATGAACACGCACTGTGGAGTTTTCCCACACACCGCCTTGGAAACCAATAGCACCGGCTACTTTGGAAGGGCCGAATCCACATAACTCCACGTAAGTAGACAGACCAATGCCGATTAGTTTTCCTTGTTTGCGGAGTTTTTCTTGCTCCTGGCGCAGCTGCTCGTAATTTACGATTTCAAGTGCTTTTTGAAGCGGCTTTTCATAATCACCACTGTCATACACAAGCCCTTGGGCATTCGTATAAGGGAAGGCTTCTTTACGAACAAGATTTTTTTTGCGAAGCTCGAGTGGATCCATGCCAATTTCTCGTGCATACAAGTCAATAATCCGCTCAATTTGATAAGTAGCTTCCGGCTTCCCAGCTCCTCTGTATGCATCAGTCGGTGTTGTATTCGTATAAACGCCGAACGTTTCACAAGAGGCGTGAGGGATATCATAAGCACCGGTAATCATCAAGCCAAAGTCAATCGTTGAAACTCCAGGTCCCATGGTAGATAAATAAGCACCCAGATTGGCTGTATTTTTAACACGAATAGCTGTTAGTGTACCATCGCGGTTTCCGGCCAGCTCCACGTCGATGACTTCATCGCGTCCAGCGTTAGAAGAGGTAAAATGCTCGCTTCGCTGCTCAATCCATTTAACAGGTCTGCCTAAGTCACGGGCAGCATATCCAATCAACGCTTCATCGGGATAGACACCGATCTTGCCACCGAAGCCTCCGCCCATATCAGGGGCAATGACTCTGAGCTTTGCTTCAGAAATCCCAAGAACCCCCGCCAGAACCATCCGATGAATATGAGGATTTTGAGAGGTACACCATAAAGTCAGTTCTTCACTTCCCGGATTGTACTGTCCGATCGCTGCCCGTGTCTCAATTGGACTTGGAAACACCCGTTGAACGTAGAAGCTCTCCTGCACTACTACTTCAGCATTCTCCATTATTTCTTCTGCTACTTCTCCAGCCTTCCAGTGCAGAGCGATATTATTTTCAATATCATCATGCACGAGCGGTGCTCCTTTTTGCATGGCTTCTTTTTGGCGAACCGCGGCCGGCAAGACTTCGTACTCTACATCGATTAAGTCAAGTGCATCCCGAGCAGCATAGCGATCATCAGCAATAATTAAAGCCACCCCGTCTCCAACATAGCGTACACGGTCAATGGCAAGCGGGTACTGCGGGGCCTCTTTTAAGTTACAGTCTGGCACGAGCCAGGAAGAAGGAACAGGGCCTATCTTTCCTTCAAGGTCCTTTCCTGTGTAAACTGCTATAACATGGGGGGACTTTAATGCCTCTTCGACGTTAATTTTTTTAATTTTGGCGTGCGCATGCGGGCTTCTTAAAATTACCGCATGCAGCATGCCCGGCAATTGAATATCATCAGCAAAGCAGCCATTTCCTGTTAATAACCGAGGATCTTCTTTACGCTTTAACGGAGCGCCAACTGCATTAGCCATTATAGGTTTCCCTCCCCTACTAATTGACTGGCAGCGACTTTTTGATCGTTCTTCTCGTTTGCTTCTGCCATTATTTTTGCTGCCTTTTGGACAGCACTTACAATGAATTGGTAGCCTGTACAGCGACAGATTACGCCTTCCATGCCTTCACGGATTTCCTCTTCGCTTGGATTTGGATTTTCTTTGAGGAGCCCGATCATCGCCATCATGACCCCTGGCGTACAATAACCACACTGGAGGCCGTGTTCTTCCCAGAAGCTTTGCTGCATTGGATGCAGTTCATTCCTTGTGCCTAAGCCCTCCACTGTCATAATTTCCGCCCCGTCTGCCTGTACAGCCAGCATCGTGCAAGATTTCACAGCATCACCATTTACCGTAATCGTACAGGCCCCGCATTGACTCGTATCACACCCAATATGAGTTCCTGTTAAGCCGAGGTCGTCGCGAAGATAGTGAACTAGTAATTTACGCGGTTCTACTTCCGCGCTTCTCTCTTGCCCATTAACAGTGACTGTTACTTTCCGATTTTCAATTGCCATTCATTGCACCCCCTGAATAATTTCAAGATTAAAGCTTAGCCATTTCCTTTGTTTCCTTTTGAATGTCTTTGAAAAACTGTCCGAGTATAACCTTGGCTACGCCTCCCATAACCCGCTGTCCTACAGCCGCCAAAACACCTGTTACTTTCACGTCTGCCCGGCAAGTCAGTATCGTTCCCTCATCAGTCTCCTCAAGGCTCATTTGAGCATCCGCATCAATCTCACCAGGTTTTCCCTTTCCTTCAAGAAGCAGGCGGTAGGATTCCGGCTCGTTAATATCTACTTGGCGGACAACACCTGTGAAAGCGCCTTTCACTGGTCCGATATTGATGCCAAGCTCCGCATTAAATACGTTGTCTTCCACCTCCTCAAATGATTGGCAACCGGGCAACGACCGCCGCAGTGCCTCTTTGTTTTGAAGTGTTTTCCATAGCAGCTCCCGTGAAACTCCCTTAAAAGTATGTGAGGATTCAATATTCAACAGCACATTCTCCTTCCTAATACATTGATCTTCATTCGTAAACTTACATCCTATTATTTTATGATCGTTTTGATTGGTACAATTTCAACGCCGCCAGCTTTTAAAGCTGCTGTAATCGCTTTCGCTAATGCCGGAGCACCCGGTGTGTCACCATGAATGCAAATCGTCTCTGCCTGGATCGAAACATCCTTGCCGTCGTACGTGACTACTCGCTCCTCTTTCACCATTCGAACGACGCGATTCGCCAGCGCTTCATAGTCATTGATTTCCGATCCTCTTCTCGTTAAGACGATAGAACCACTCTCCGTATGTTCACGGTCGGAATAGGCTTCTTTTGCTACCGGCACGCCCATTCTAATGGCTTCTTCGTATACTTCTGATTGATTAAGAGCAAACACAATCATATCTTGGTCTGTTTCATGGATGGCTTCGAGAATGGATCGCGCCAGCTGTTTGTCTTCCATCGCTTTCATAAAAAGGGCACCGTGTGGTTTACAATGCTGCATTTTCACATTTGTTGTCCGGCAAAATTCGCGTAAAGCTCCCAATTGGTATGTGACGTAATCTTTTACTTCAGCTGGTGTACATGTCATATACCGGCGACCAAAGCCCAATAAGTCCGGAAATGAGGGGTGCGCACCAATCCCTACATCATATTTTTTTGCGAGCTCCACCGTTTTTCGCATAACATGGGGATCACCCCCGTGAAAACCGCAGGCAATATTAGCAGAAGTAATGTATTGCATCATTTCCTCGTCGTTTCCCAGCTCATAGAGCCCAAAGCTTTCTCCCATGTCGCAGTTCAAGTCGACCTTATGCATTCCGTTCACCTCCTAGGACAAAATTTCTGTTTTTTCTAAAAATTGCGTTGTGTAATCTCCACTCTTAAATTGATCGTTCCTCATGATAGACTCTAAAAGCGGAAGATTTGTTTTCAGTCCCTGAACTTCAATTTCTGCTAAGGCTTGTTCCATCTTCTTAATAGCTTCTAGGCGTTCTGTTCCATGAACAATGATTTTACCGATCATCGGATCATAAAACGGCGAAACAACGCTGCCTTCTATTACGCCAAAATCCAACCTTACTTCTTCTTCGGGCAGCTGCAGCTGATTGATTGTGCCTGGTGAAGGAAAGAACGTCTTTGGATCTTCCGCATAAAGCCGGCATTCGATGGAATGTCCCGCCTTCTTTATTTCCTCCTGACGAAGCGGAAGTTCATGTCCAGCGGCTATTTTTAACTGCCATTCAACGAGGTCTACCCCTGTAATTTCTTCTGTCACCGGATGCTCTACTTGCAGCCGTGTATTCATCTCCAAGAAATAAAAGTTCTTGTCTCCATCAAATATAAACTCCATCGTACCAGCATTGGTGTAACCCATTTCCTTTACTCCCCGGACAGCCGCCTCCAATAATTGCTGGCGAAGAGATTCATCTAGAAATGGAGAAGGACTTTCTTCTATCACCTTTTGATTTCTGCGCTGAATGGAACATTCTCTTTCATACAAATGAACGACATTTCCAAAGCGGTCGGCTGCCACTTGTACTTCAATATGACGAGGATCGGCAACCCACTTTTCGAGAAAGACGGCCCCGTCATTAAAAAATGATTCTGCTTTCTGTACAGTTGAATGGAAAGCTTTCTCGAGCTCTTCCTGGTCCCGGACAAGCTGCATGCCGATTCCGCCTCCGCCAGCGCTTGCCTTCAGCATAAGCGGATAGCCGAGTTCCTCGGCCAATGCTGCCGCTTCTTCCACCGAGCCGATTTGTCCCGCAGAACCGGGAACGACAGGCACTCCAGCTTTTTGCATTTCCGATCTCGCCTCAAGCTTCGATCCCATTCTTTTTATGACATCAGCGGAAGGCCCGATAAAGACAATGCCTTCTGCTTCACAGCGTTCAGCGAATTGCGGATTTTCTGATAAAAAACCATAGCCGGGATGAATGGCTTCTGCTCTTGTTTGCTTAGCTGCTTGAATTACCTTTTCTACATCCAAGTAGCTCTTTTTAGCTTGAGCCGGACCGATGCAAACAGCCTCTGATGCCTCGCTGACAAATGGCGCCTGGGCATCCGCCTCTGAATAAACAGCCACAGTCTGGATGCCGAGCCGATGACATGTCCGGATAATTCTTCTTGCGATCTCACCTCTATTAGCGATCAATACTTTGCTGAAATATGACATAGGTCTCCTCCACTAAAAATTTCTGCTTCGTTATTGGACTGATATAACAGCGATTTCTTGTCCTGCGTCTAAAATATCTTCCTCGTTAACTAGGAAGCTTTCAAGCACTCCATCCGTTTCGGCTTTAATCTCATAAAAGTTTTTCATTACTTCAACTAAGCCGATGACGTCTCCGGATTTCACAGCGTCGCCTTCTTTAATAAATACTTCTTTGTCGGGTGCCGGTTTGCGGTAGAACACTCCCGGAATCGGTGAAAGTACTTGGCTTTTTGTACTAGGCATTCATCATTCCTCCTATGACAGTTGTAATTGCTGTTTCATTTGTGCCACTTTATCTTTGTATTCTTTTCTCGCCTGCAATGCTTCTTCAATGCTGACAGCAACGAAGCGAACTTTTTCATTTGTTTTGATTTGGGCCATTTTGTTTAAATCCGTGCTGATAATCGTACAAATTGTTGCATAGCCTCCGCCTGTTACAGCGTCGTTTAATAACGCAATTGGCTCCACACCATCCGGAACTTGAATAGATCCAATCGGATAACCGAGATCCACTACGTTGGATGGATTGCTGCCGGCACCGAATGGCTGCTCTCGTTCTACAAAGTTCAAGCGCTCCCCTTTGAAACGGTAACCAACACGATTGGCTTCTGGGGTAACCGTCCAGTCGATAGAAAAGAAACGCTCCTTACTTTCCTCAGTAAGCCGATAGCTGCATAGCCCAACGACCACTCGAATTTCATTTGTTTTTGAAAAGGTCGGGATAAGCTCATCCTGTATACGTGTGCCTATTTTTACTTGATGCTTCACCTCATAGCCGATCTTCAGCTCGTCACCAGCCTGCAGCGGACGGCCATCTAGCCCGCCAATCCCGCATAGCGTGTAAGTAGAACGAGAATCCATAATGAGCGGCACATCAATCCCGCCTGCTACTGCCAAATAAACACGAGCTCCTTGTTTTACAAAATCAAATGACAGCTGGTCCCCTGCTTTTACAGCCAAAGTCTCCCACATCGGCACAGGCTGCCCGTTCACTTTTGGCGGAATTTCTCCTCCAGTCAAAGCGATAACGGCGTCCTGATGGAACTCAAGAACAGGTCCCATGTAAGTAATTTCAAGTGCGGCCGCGTTTTCATCGTTGCCGACCAGTATATTGGCAGCTGTGTAAGAATACTTATCCATCGCTCCTGATGGCGGCATGCCTACTTCGTAGTAGCCGATTCTTCCATGATCCTGCACTGTCGTCTGCAAACCGGGCTGAATCACTTTAATCATGCATACAACCCCCCTAGAACTTCATCAGAAAATGCTTTTGGATTTTCCAGCACCTCTTGCGGTTTAAACGTAATGTCTCTCGTTAAGTAGCGGAACGTGCCATCCTCTACTTGTTTTTCAATGGATTGGAATTCCTCCATTGTGATGCTTCGATATCTAAAAATGTCTCCCTGTCTCGGGAAGGTGATGGAATCTTTGAAATCATAGAGCCGCTGCTCTTTTTGATAAATCGGTGCCGCAGCAATTCCGAACAATTGATAGCCTCCTGCTCCCTGCACTGGGTAAATAACCGCAAAAGCACCGCCAAATCCGAAAGCCCGCTCTGGTGTATACGTACGCGGACGAACATACTTCGGCACCTCAATCTGCTGCTCACGCGGCACCATTTGATAACACCAAGGCAGCCCCGGAACAAAGCCGATCATCGATACAAGATAAGGATAATCCGTTATTGCTTTGATCAACTCTTCTTTTGAATCAAATCCATTAATCCGGGCCGCGTATTCTAAATCTGTCGATGTCGGATCCTGATGACGGTCTCTAAAACGCATTAACGCTTCATTTGTCCAAGGATCATCGAACAAAATCGGTACATCTACAACTCTCGATGAAATATTAAAATCATCAACAGACACAGACTGCTCTAATTCTTTCAATTTTGAAATCAGTTTATCTGGATGAATGTCTTCTGGTTTAAAGCGAACCATGTAAGAAGCGTTAGAAGGGCAAATATCTAATATGCCTGGCAGTTTCTCTTCTCTTAATTGTTTCGTAATAGCCATCGCCTGAAAGTTCGCTTCCAGACTCATAGATTCAGATAATTCCACAAAAATAAACTCGTCACCACCATACTCGTAACGGGTCAATTCACTTCACCTCGCTCAATTAATTTCTCACTCTTCCATACATATTAGTAAATGCAACATTCATACCAATTTATTTTTCGTGATATTTTTTAAACTATTCTGACAAAGGAGGCAATTTTTTCTTTTTCTAGGAATCAAAATCTTTCATTTATGAAATTTTTTCTTTCATAAATGAAATAAAAAATAGATTTTATTATGTTTGGTTGTTGGTTTTCGTTGCAGATTGCCTGTGAGCCCCCCTCGTTGCGTATACTTTCACCAAGAAACGCCTCCTTCCACTCTAATCAACCATTAAAAAACAACATTCATCTTTAATAGAACTCAAAAAACCCTACAAAGAGTTTTCTCTTTGTAGGGTTCAAATCGAATGTTAATAAAATGAGTGTGTGCAATTAGCCATAGTTACGTTCCGAAGCGTAAGATAAAGCATCCATCAAAGAATAGAAGCATAGCTCAATATTCTTTTTATTCCCTTTATCTTCTCTCACTACGCAAAAGTGTTCATCTACCTTTTTAATAGCAACTTGCTCATTAAGTTTTCTTTCCATTCCTCTCACTCCTTTTTATTTATTCTTATGCTTCCTGCGGCACAGAAAGACCAAGCCCCTCAGCTATGCGTGTACCGTATTCTAGATCTGCTTTATAAAAATGGCTGATCTGACGAAGTTTAATTTCTTCACTTTTTACTGGTTTCATTGCACCGACAATGTTTGCTACAAGGCGTGCCCTCTCTTCTTCACTCATTAAACGGTAGAGATCACCGGCCTGTGTATAATGGTCGTCATGATTATAGTTATGCGTGCCCGCCTGTCCTGTTACCTCGAACGGTGTCATATTCGCTTCTGGTACTTCTTTTGGGCCGCCAAAGCTATTTGGTTCATAATAAACAGACTTCCCGCCGTTGCCATCAAAACGCATTTGGCCGTCACGCTGATAATTGTGAACCGGGCATTTGGGTGAATTAATTGGCAATGCGTTATGATTCACTCCTACACGGTAACGATGAGCATCCGCATAAGCAAACAAGCGGCCTTGAAGCATTTTATCAGGTGATGCTTCTATTCCAGGGACAAATGTTCCAGGAGAGAATGTAGCCTGTTCTACTTCCGCAAAATAATTTTCTGGATTCTGGTTCAATACCATCTTTCCAACTTCAATAAGCGGATAATCTTTTTGTGACCAAACCTTTGTCACATCAAATGGATCCCACTTATATGTGTTCGCGTCTTCCAGCGGCATCATTTGCACATAAAGTGTCCAAGAAGGATAATCTCCTTGTTCAATGGCGTTGAATAAATCCTCTGTATGGTAATCAGGGTTTTCCCCTGCTAATTTTGCAGCTAATTCGACATCCAGGTTTTTAACTCCCTGATCTGTTTTAAAATGATACTTCACCCATACTGCTTCCCCTTGTTTGTTTACCCATTTGAACGTATGACTTCCAAATCCATGCATATGGCGAAGTGTTGCCGGAATGCCGCGATCGGACATTAAGATTGTCACCTGATGCAGTGATTCAGGAGACAATGACCAGAAATCCCAAACAGCTGTTGGGTTTTTTAAATGTGTCTGCGGATCTCGCTTTTGTGTGTGGATAAAATCCGGGAATTTGATAGCATCACGAATAAAGAAAACAGGAGTATTATTTCCAACTAAATCATAGTTGCCCTCGTCTGTATAAAACTTCACAGCAAAACCACGCGGATCACGGACAGTATCTGCAGAACCGACTTCACCTGCTACAGTTGAGAATCGAGCGAACAGAGGAGTGCGTTTTCCAGCTTCAGATAGAAAATCTGCTTTTGTGTAATTAGCAATCTCGCTGTTTGTCACTTCAAAATAACCATGAGCACCGGCTCCTTTGGCATGAACCACCCGCTCAGGTACACGTTCACGGTTGAAATGAGCTAGTTTCTCAAGTAAATGAACATCCTGAATTAATGTAGGTCCGCGTTGTCCAGCCGTTTGTGAGTTTTGATTATCTCCTACTGGAGCACCCCAGCTTGTTGTTAGTCGGTTATTCATTGTCCTATCACCTCGTCAATTTTGGTTGGTAACTCAATAATAACATCTCTCAAAGAAAAATCAATACTAAATTATAATTATTTTAATTAAGTAATGATTATCTTCAATTTTAACTAATAATCCCTGAATTGAGACAGCCTAGTAAAAAAAGATGACTATTAGATAGTTAACAATCTATTAAACTCCAAATATATGATTTGACTTTAGGCTACAGAAAATAGATTATGGAATTGTAAGTGCTTTCTTTCATAAATTTCTATTTTTAAAGGGGGAGTCGCAATGATTTATGCAAATCCAGGCCAGGAAGGGTCAAAAGTAACCTTTAAGAAACGATATGAAAATTTTATTAATGGAGAATGGCAGGCACCTATCGGTGGACAGTACTTCGAAAATATTTCGCCGGTGACAGGAGAAGTCTTTTGTGAAGTGGCCCGTTCACAGGCTGAGGACATTGAACAGGCGTTAGATGCCGCTCATGCGGCTAAAGATGCCTGGGGACGGACATCGG
>NZ_MAYT01000011.1 GCF_001685015.1 Pseudobacillus wudalianchiensis | reverse complement strand
GGGCATTTGATATGGCTGTTTATCTAGTAAATCATTTGACTCTCATCATCCATACGACACGTTATATAGGAGATCAGTGTAACCATCACGAAATGTTTTTTAAGGAACAAAATTATATAGACGATAAAGAGAGAATTAATGAGCTTTTACAAAACGGGTATTCCTTCTGTCCTTATTGCCATCCGGAATCATCGAAGTTTTCTTATTTTGCCTTCTCCTTGCAATAAAGTGACAATACTGTAGCAAATCTTTGGCCATTCGGCTCCATCGATCACGCTGCGGTATATTGGCATTAATGATGAGATGGTAGACAAAGTTCTAGAAGATTTTTCGTTGTAAGAAAGAAAAAAGGGAGAAAATGAGGTTTTTTCTTGTGAAATAACTGGAAGTTTGCTATAAATAAAGACAATTAAATCGAACGGAAAATAAAAAAGGCAAAAGCGCGTTATAGTGTGGTTGGCGCCACCTATAACCGTCCACCGTGAAGCGACCACGGTAAACACTTGCTTTTACCCCTCTTACTTTATTTATGCCTGTATCTTACGATAAATAAACGTAAATTTCAAGGGAAAAGTCTACCTTTTACAGATTAACAAAAGGCGTGTTTACCGATTTATACGGTAAATACGTCTTTTTTGTTTTTCTCTAAAGGAGACGAAACCCATGACAGTAAGCAGAATGTTATCCAATGAAGAATTTAAACAAATGATGAGCTACAAGCCATATGCCAACAATCAAAAAGAACAACAATCTATGAAATTAAAACTATTGAAAGTCGTAGAAGACGTATATGGCGATGCGTATTACCGGCTGAAGAAAGAGACACGCCAGGCTATCGACATGATGTGCTGGCTGTCTGCAGAACGCGGCTTTTTCTTCGCAAAAGATGACTATTTAGCCAATCGCCATGATATATCTGACAGAACAATCCGCAACGTAGCAAAGAAGCTGCGGGAACATGGCGTGCTGTTTACCGTGTATCGAAGATCCACGAAGCAAAACGGACGGAGTGCCCCGGTCCATTTGTTTGTGGACCACCCGTATTTTTCATACTGGGAAGAACTGCTAAATCTAAGTGATTTCCAAACAGATTTCCAAACAGAAAACGCTGAAATCACTTGTGGCTCTAAGGACGAAGAGGCAAAAAAAGTCCCTACCTATTCATTACCATTAAAAAAATCTTTTAATAAATACATACGTAAGGATGAAACTGTTTTAGATGAATCTTTTGCGCCTTCTCATATTCCAAAGAGCTTTATTTTGGCCGTTAAACCGTTCTTTGGACAAGCAAAAGAAATCTATAAGCTGTGGGGAAAAGCCCTGCTGGCTTATCGTATCACTCGTTTAGACACGCCTTTAGAAGAATTAACAGAGTTAGTCGTTCAAGCTTTTAAAGAATCTATTTTTTCTCATAAACACAGACGCATTAAAAGCTCTTTTAACGCCTATTTCTTTGGCACGATGCGAAACATGATGACCGTTGAAAAAAGAAGAGAAATCATGAATAACGATCCGATCTTTACACAATTTAAGGCCTACATGGAGTCTTAATGGCCCTGTCTAAAAATCAGGAGCCTTTAAGGCTGTTAAAGTTGCCTTTAAGGCAACTTTATTTGTCAGTATGGTGAGTTTTGGCATTTTTTATGATATTATCGAGTGAAATTTACAAAAAAGAGGATCATTTCATGAAATATACCGGACAGATCAGTTTTGTGAGCATCTCTATTTCCTTTTCACTTGTACAAATTCTCTTTTTAGGAGAAGCAATCCCTAGAGAGATGATTGATGGTCTTCTTGCATTGGTGGTTGCATGGTTTATTGGATGGCAATATGACAAAATGAGTTTTTATGCAAATCACGATTACTTGACGGAACTGTTCACTCGAAGACTTGCTTTAAAGAAATTTACGAAACTAAAAGAAAAATCAGCCCGTATTCACTCTCCTTTAGCTGTTTTTATGTTGGACGTCAATAATTTTAAAGAATTGAATGATCGGTTCGGTCATAAAACAGGAGATTATACTTTAAAAAAGCTGGCTATGCTTTTGTTGGATCATACTCAAAAGTCTGATGTTGTGGCCCGTTGGGGTGGCGATGAATTTGTCATCCTATCTCTTGGAGTAACCCATGAGAAGGCAGAACATCTAATAGAAAAGTTGGAAGAAGAAATGCTTGAACAAATACATCAGTCTAAAACTCCTTTGAAGATAGGTGTTTCCATTGGGTATGCCCTCTACCCAGAAGAAGGGTACTCATTAGAGGAACTTCTCCATGTGGCGGATCAGAAAATGTACAGAGTAAAAGCACAAAGAAAAAATACCTATGCACAGGAAAAAAGGTTTTCTTTGCATATTCGGAAACCAGAGTAGATGCTTCTATAATTTAAAAAATAAGAGCTAACTGATGAAGAAAAGTTAGTCGTTCTCATATAGCAGTGAGGCTTTTTTCAAAGGTTTTATCGTTGTTAAACCTTTCGTTTTTAACGCTACAAAAAGCTTAACGTTGTAAATCTGCGCTTTCGAGATGCTACCCTTATATACAAAAAGAAAAACTTTAATAATTGGTTTAAAACGGTGAAGATAGGGTATAGTAAAATGATTTTCCCAATGAAAGCCCCAATTATTGTCGCTATGTAAAAAAGCCGTCTAAAAGATCTTTTAGACGGCTTTTTTTGGTTTGTTTTATAGAGTTAAGATAAGGGAAAGTGATGAGGGACAGGCCAAGTAAGATTCAAATTTACTAGAAGGAGGAATTTTAAATGGCTAACAAAGATAATAACAAAGATAAAATGACTCTTGAAGAAGCTGGTCGTAAAGGTGGAGAAACTACTGCCCGTAATCATGATAAAGAGTTCTATCAAGAAATTGGAGAAAAAGGTGGAAAAGATCGTGCCGAACAGCACGAGGATGACGACAATAATTAAAAAACAAATATTAGCATAAAAAAGAAAGCCCAGGCGTTGAGAAATCAACGCCTGGGCTTTCTTTTTTGATTTGACGAATAAGGAATAAGTGTATAAAATCCCACTTTTTTATGCAGCCGCCAGGCTGATTTGAAGACCAGAAATCTTGTGAAATCAACGATGTATAAAATCGTGTATAAAGAAGAATGAGAATCAGAAAGAAAACTCCTTGCCGGATAAGGGGTTTCTTCGTGCAGGAGCTTCCCTGTTGTGGCGTTATGTGAACTAAGGATGTATGGAGTATTCAGTCGGTTTTTTCAGGTCTCCTTTAACTAACGGGGCAGGTTAGGAGGTGTAGTTTTATAAAAAAGATTGATCATTTATAATAAAGTTTGATTAAAATCCTGTTTAAATTAAACAGGATTTTTCTTTTTGTATGCTTGTCGATGTTGTAAAATTCCAGTAAGTTACTCCACTAAAGGGCCAGAAAAGTTAAACAAGAAAGATGTAATAATTGATTTAAAGGCATCTCAAAAGAGGTGCCTTTTTTGGTATAAAAACATTCCCGTGATCACCTTTTAATTTATTACAGCAAGATGTGGAAAGTTTAATTACCCCTATCCTGTTATCTTATTATTATTCAATATAACTTTACGAAACAGAAAGGGGATAAACGAGACAGTGTGTGCTTTAAAAAGGTGTTATACATCTAAGTCAATCGGTAGTTTTTTGATAGGCGTATAGATGTGATAAGCTGAATCAAGGTTGTGAATGTTATCAAAAACTTGAATAAGTTCAATATGTGAATTCTCACTTTCCTGCTTGGAGATTTTTAAAAATCTTGCAAAATCAGTTATGAACACATTTCCTATGTCAAGGAGATCACCAAAATATTTGAACTTGGCACAAAAGAGCTGTGGTATATCAACGGTAAAATAATAAGGTTTATCTATCTGTATATCATGAGGAATTCCGAAAAGAACCTTGAAACAGGTTGAGTTTGGCTGACAGTCTGAATAGATGACATAACATGAACCATTTATTGTCTGATCAATGCTATCTAAAAGCATTTTTGAATGAGATCGAATTTTAGTCTTGTAATCATCAGTTGCTAAATCCACTTCAAAGGCTATACCACTCACCCTAATTGTTTCGAGTTCCGTTAAGGTGAAATCAGTGACAATATCTCCATTAATGTTTTTTATGGATCTTTTAACCACAGAGGGGATTGGTACCTGAGATACAGATTGATCTCTTCCTCTAAGTGAGCGTGGTGCTATACCATATTGACGTTTGAAAGCACGGGTAAATGATGATGGAGTTCCAAAGTTTAGCTGATAAGCAATATCTGTTAGAGATAAGTGATCGCTTTGAATTAATTTTAGCGAGGCATTTAATCTTCTGGATAGTATGTAATTATTTAATGAACAACCCATCACGGCGGAAAAAAGTCTGTGAAAATAGTATTTGGACATATTGAAGGTATCAGCAACAGAAACCAGTGATAAAGGTTGTTGTATATTGTTTTCAATATAGATCAAAGCATCCTCTATTACTTCATAATGATCCATAATAGCTCCTTATTCCCAGATGTTTTGTAACTATTGTAACATAAGCAATTAACTAAGTAGTTATTCCAAGGAGGTAAAGGTAATGACACAAGATAGAATGAATGGAATAATAATAGGTATTTTATATATTGCAGCTGCAGCCACTTCAGTCATAGCGGTTATCTTTTATCAGCCGGTCTTGTCAGACCAATGGTATATGTCCGTGGCAAATGGGTTTCAAACGAAGGTTCTGATTGGTGTAATAAATGATTTTTTACTTGTAGTGACAGCTATTGGAACAGCCGTCATGCTGTTTCCTTATATTCGGCGTTGGAATGAACATATCGCATTAGGGTATCTCTGTTTTCGGTTTATGGAAGCTGTTTTTATTTCAATTGGTTTAGTAAGTATATTAGGGTTATTGCATATTAGTAAATATTATGAAGCAGGCAGTTTAGCAAGTGAAGAAAATCTTTTCGCTATCGGTTTAGTGTTGCAAGCTTTTCATCGTTGGACTTCTATGTTAGGCCCAAACCTTATGCTGGGCTTAAATACTATTATGTATAGCTATTTACTTTTTAGAACCGGTTTAGTGCCAAAACCGCTAGCACTATTTGGTATGGCTACAGCCGTTTTGGTATTCATAGCCGGTTTGTTAGAAATGTTTGGGGTAGTAGAAC
Source organism: Pseudobacillus wudalianchiensis (assembly GCF_001685015.1). Taxonomy (GTDB): domain Bacteria; phylum Bacillota; class Bacilli; order Bacillales; family Domibacillaceae; genus Pseudobacillus; species Pseudobacillus wudalianchiensis. The sequence continues at coordinate 5,091 of NZ_MAYT01000011.1, read as the reverse complement.
CTTTCTCTACAGCAAAAGGACTCATTGCTCTACCTGTGGGCGTTTATGAGATGAGTTTAGCGGTCTGGTTAATTGTGAAGGGGTTTCAAACAAAAAATGAAAAACTAAAAGTGAATTAGTGTTTTCAACCTTATAAATAATATGAACGGGTGCTTTAGTAAAATAACTGACATGCCATTTTTACAGCTTTTTCGTATGTTCCAATATTCCACAATAGGGCGCGATTGTGGAGTGATTTAGGTAGAAAATGATCAAACTTTTTTATAAAAATGAAAATAAGTCTGCTGGATAAGAATCCATTTTGATCAATCTTTTTTTCAAAATGGATTCTTTTTAATTGCTGTAAAATACTGTTTTGTCAGACATTTTAGATCAAACTTTATTTCAAAGCTACAGGAGGGACAAATTAAGTGAGTTTAACCCTTTCATACAGTCATATACTTAATCAAAAAAAGGAAGTGTATAAACTGAAAAAGGGTAAAATCACTTTAATTGGAACCATTGTAATTTTATTTGTTGCGGCCCTTCTATTTATCAATAATTCCTTATTAAAAAGAGACATATCTGAGGTTCCTCCTTCAGTAAGCCCTGAAATTCAAAAGGAAAATGAGAAGAGGCTAAAAGAGGTAGAGGAAATTCAAGCTCTACTTTTTCAAGAGAATGGCTTTTTTGAACAGGTGAAAAATAAATTAGAAGAAAAAGATTATGCTCATCGAATGATGCTTATGATTTACTCCAAAGATGATATTCGAGTGAAATATGTCTTAGACAATAAAGGTGCTACTGAATCCGCACAAGAAGAGGTGAAATCACTTTTCTATTCGGTAGTTAAAAAGAATAACCTAAATCCCAATTCATTTAGCATTAAAGTGGGTGATAATGACGATGGACCAGATTGGTAATAAGCTTTTGGTTCCGGTAAAAGGAGTTTTAATTAAAGAGTTGAAAAGATCTTTTTAATACCTATAACGAGTGTTATGTAAATCAAAGGGGGAATCGTAATTTCTAAACGAAAAACTTTGCTCACCGTTATTATTTTAGTAGCCATGCTTATTTCAATCGTATCTTATATGATGAAATATCCTATCAAAAATAATCGTGATGACATCCAAGAGCATTTGGTAAAGTGGGAGAACCAAACTTCCGGCCAGTCCAACTTTAAACTTGAATTAATACAAGCTGCACACTTGGGAGAATCAAATACATATGTCGCTCTTTATAAAGTTGATTCAAACGCTCATTTCGCTGTTTTAGAAGAAGGCTTCAATGGACACCTTCGAATTATCTACAGTGGCACTAACAGCAGCAGCTTATATTATAAGGGAATAGAAACAAGTGAAGGACAGTATGGGATAGTTATAGGGAAGAACATTAATAAGAATATCGATGCTATGAAAGTAGAGTTACAAAATGTTTCTTTTAACTACATAGTTAAAGTTCCTGATGATCCATATTTTATTGTCATTACTAAATTGCCTGAAGAAATCAAAGAAAAGACGTATGCAGGTTTCAAATTCTTTAATAAACAGAATCAAGAAATTTCGGTTGAATAGCTGTAAGCAAAAAGTGCAAAACAAGTTTTGCGCTTTTTAAAATTCCATAACTTATGCGTAAAGAGTTAGAAGAGCATAAGGGAAAAATGCCCCCACTTAACGTGTGGGGTTAGGCAGAGCCTAACTTTTCAATGGGGACAAGAAAAACAGCGAAAAAATACTAAAACAATACCGTACGGCCTAAAAAATATCGGCTGTTTCGGATTGATTTCTCTTTATTTATTGTGATTTTCATGACACTATCTCCCTTTAATGTCATTCAATTTCTCATGCGGCTTGGTATCCTTTTATGAGTGTTGTTTAACTTCTCGTAAATAATTCTTTTACTGCTTTTCTGCCTCGTAAATACTCCAACGTCACAGCTACATACCCGGTACTTTTTCATGTCACATGATACGAGAGAAAAAAGAATCAATTAAAAGAAAATAGCATTAATTTTGAAGAGAATAAGGAATTAAAGAAAAAATCAGATGAGAAAACGAGGTTTTTTGGGAAAGTTTTTGTATGGCAATTATATGGTTTTGCTTATTTTTATGTACCCATGAAAAAGTTAGGCTCTGCCTAACCCCCATGATCCGTGGGGGCATTTTTTCCTTATGCTCTTCTCTATTTTTTGAACACAAAAAGGTTGAGTACCTTTTAGATACCCAACTTCTTTTTTATTGATATAAATATATTCTGTTAAGATAAAAATAAAGGGGATGAAAACTCAATGTTAATCATTTTGCTTATTTTTGTTCTTATGATTATTGCATTTGCTTTATTTATAGACCGGAGAAATAAGAAAATTAATAACAATCCCCATATACCGACAAACCCAAATGCTAAATCAGGAGATAGCTCAAACCATACAATGGGTGATAATAAAGACACTGGAGGATTTCAATAACCTGTTCACTATTATCAAGAGCTAAGTGTTTAAACAAGATACATACCGTTCTTTACTTTCCAAATAAGCGTGTGAGAAAGCTTTTTTTCTGGCTGGATTCTTCTTTTGCTGCGGCCAATTGTTTTATGGATTCTGCTTGTTCTTTCTTTTGTTCTTGCAGCAAAGTCATACTTTCTAGTAATTTTTTATCGCGCTCTTTTAAAGAGTTGTCTATGTAGTGGTTTTGCTTCTGAACTTCGTTTTGTAAAGATTGAATCATTTTATTTTGATTTTCGATCAATTCTTGTTGTTTTTGGAAAGCCAGCATAAGCATATCTAATTTCTCTTCTATAACGGTATTGTAACGCTCATTTTCAGCAGGTAAAGTTATAACGGTATCAGTTATAGACTTCTCTTTATATATTGCTGTTACTGACTTTGCAGCCGATTCAAGAGTTATACCCGGCTTATTTCTTTGGGTAATTAAGTCCTTGAACATCATAACGTTTATATCGGTGTATCCTCTATTTCCTTTTTCGTCTTTATGAAAGACAAATCCTGCCGTTTCAAACAGTCGAGCGTACTTAGTGATAGTTTGTCTTTCAACGTTTAGTTGTAACGCTACTTCTCCTGGAGAATAGAGCCTTTTAATCGATTGCTGTAACTCGTCCATAACGCTACATCCTTTCTATAGCGGGTTATAAGCACCATTATAACATCTTCCATGTAGCGTGGTGTTTTTAGTATAAGGACAGCCGACTGGAAACAAGTAAGCCTGACAGTGGACTTGATATTATTTTGTATAAAAAATTCGTGAGTAATAAACTTCAATGCAACAAAAAGGACATTTAGTTATATTTGTGCCACCAAAATTCTCAAAAAATCTTGGTGGTTATTTTCGCGGTACAATATTCCAGATAAACTATACTTAGAGAAAAGTCTTCTCCTATGTACTGGTTATCAAAGGTGGGATAAATCTGAAGAAAAACAGAAAAAAACTGTTCGTATTTTCTCTAGTAATTTGTTTTCTCATACTGATTGGGAGTACTGTTTTTTTCTATTTCACTCCTACCTATTCAGGGTACATTGCTAATGTTTCTAAAGGAAACGGAGCGACAATTGTCTTAATTGTTGATGATCTTTCTAGTTACCAAAAGCCAAACGAAAATCTATTTGCTACCTTTGAAAACGGAGGGATAATATTTCAATTGCCCTGGTATGTTCCAGATCACCAGCTAGAATTCGGTCAAAAGGTTAAGGTGTATTTCAATGGAAAAGTCGTTCTTACGTCACCTGGAAGTGCTAATGGATACTGGATTAAAACAATTAAATAGTTATTATGTTTTATCGAGATGAGGTGGAAGGATGACTTGGAATGAATTTATGGAACTTCAAGAGCGAGTAGATTGGGGAGAGGAATTCAATTTTGATTATAAGGAAGAGGAATATTGGATAAGCCAAAATACAGATGGATATTATTTGACGCGCTCTAGAGATTCATCAACACAAGAATTTGACACCTCCAAAGATCTTTTTGAAAAAGGAAAAATCGATGGAAAGTATCTTTCAGAGATTTACAAGGATATAGAATGGTAGCTGAAATTCTAAAATAAAAATTTATCGTTTTCAAATGCAACAAAATGATAGTTATGTTGCATTGCTGCCCCCCCCTTCTATAGCAACGTCATCCCTTGTCCATCAAGGGATTTTTGTGTTGAAGCAACCCCTAGCAGGGGTTTCAATGCAACATATTGAATGGTAATGTTGTGTTGAATGCAACATAATGAATCTTTCGTAGCAACTGGAGGCAACCTTTTATGACGACCAAACAAGGACAAAATAGTGTAGAACCGATCCGGGACCCAGAACAGATCCGGATGATGAAGGAGTACTTGTTGCACAAATCGTACCGGGATTATTTTTTATTTGTTTTCGGCATTAATTCAGGCTTAAGGATCAGCGATATTCTGCCGTTACGGGTGATGGATGTCCGAAACACGGAACATTTGCGGATTCGGGAGAAAAAAACGGGAAACTACCGGAAAATTAAAATGTCGGCGGCTCTTAAACAGGAGATTGAGAAATATACACGCCGTATGGCCGATTCTGACCCCTTATTTCCGTCTCGGAAGGGTAATGTTCCTATCGGGCGTGAAACGGCTTGGAGGCTCATTAACGAGGCTTCTCGCGTGTGTGGGGTAGAAGGAGCCATCGGCACCCACACCATGAGGAAGACATTCGGCTATCACTTTTACCAGCGAACGAAGGACGTGGCCATGTTGCAGCAAATCTTTGGCCACTCTTCGCCAGCGATCACACTACGGTATATTGGGATCAACGATGAAATGATGGATCAAGCGCTAGAGGAATTCTCTTTATGAAAGTCTAAGGTGTGAAATTTCTATATTTTAGCATGCATTTATTCAGGTTTTAACAATTTAGAAGGATTAGTTACAACGTTGTTTTAGAATCATACAATGAACTGAGGGAAGAATTTCATTCACTTTATCTCCTTTCACATTAGGTGTAATTTTAAAAGGCCCTGGGCTCCCCCCTAAGGGTCTTTTTTGACATATTTAAAATAAAGGAATTGAGGAGATTCAACGAAAAGAACTAATTACTAGATTAAAACACGAGGAGGGCATTTGATATGGCTGTTTATCTAGTAAA
>NZ_MAYT01000010.1 GCF_001685015.1 Pseudobacillus wudalianchiensis | reverse complement strand
GACGTTGCCAGGCACCTGAAAAAAGAACAGCTAAATGCTGTTCTTTTTTTTGTTTTTACATAAAAATAAATTCCTTCTCTTCCCCAAACTCCTCTTTTTTGTCATTTATCCCATAGGCAAGCTACAATAGGTGTATAACCCCATAAAAGGAGGATTCAAATGAACCCTATCTATGATATCCATGTAACCAATAGTGAAGGCCAGGAGGCTTCCATGGCTGATTACCAAGGACAAGTATTATTAATTGTCAATACAGCCAGTAAATGCGGCTTTACTCCACAGTTTAAGGAACTACAATCATTATATGAGAAATATAAAGACCAGGGATTTACTGTGTTAGGTTTTCCAAGCGATGAATTTATGAAGCAAGAGTTTGAGAAACAAGAAAAAATTATCGAATTTTGTCAGCTTAACTATGGTGTCACTTTTCCTATGTTCTATAAAACAAACGTAAAAGGTAAGGATATTCATCCATTGTTCAGCTACTTAACGGCCCAACAATCAGGATTATTCACTGGAACAATTAAGTGGAACTTCACTAAGTTTTTAGTAGACCGTGAAGGAAACGTCGTGAGCCGATATGCACCGAAAACCTCTCCCTTAAAAATAGAAGACGATCTTCAAAAATTATTGTAATCAAGAGTTTTTAAAAAGGTGTTAGCTTCTACCTTTATCTAAAAATTGCTCAATTAAAAGTGGGATTTTATATTGGGAAATGTGTAGAAATTGCTTAATTAGAGAAAACTCTTTTCCCGGAGCATGCTTTAACAATTCATACCACCATTCTGTTTCATATCTGGCAATCATACTAAGATTATAAAGCAGTGTGTAATACACTAACAGTTCTGGATAAAAGGCTTCAGGTGTTTTTCGACGGGAAAAAAACCATTGGTTTGCTGCTATATCAAATCGGCATGGTGCTGGCGGTGTCTCGTCAGGAACTTTCAATACCAGTTTATTTTTGTGACTCGTCTCTATTGTGATCTTTCCGTTTGTTTTCTGTTCAAGAAAGTCAGATAGGCGATTTTCTGTCATCTGATAGTCATCTAATAATTGCGCCGGTAAATGATAGACACTAGAACTGACCTGTTGAAGTGAATGAAAAGGCCGCTCAGCTGCTTGAAAAGAGAAGATATGGGCTACTTCTGGAATTTGCATAAGTAAATCATTCATGTTTAACTTAAAACCTTCTAAATGTTCCATGTGAAACATTTTTTCGCTAAAATGGCCGAATAGCCCGTTGCGCTGGGTACGAACTTCATCTTTTAAAAAAGAGTAATTTTGTTTTTTTCTTTTCCTTGTTGAGAGTCCATGGGCTAGTACGTGAACAGTAGCCGGATAAGCAGGGTCAACTGTTAATAAACAAGCTTTAATATAATGACTTAGCCCATAAAAAATAAGAACAGGCTGAATGGATAGTGGGGATTGAGCTGACTGTCTTAAAAAAACGCTGCCATGTTCCAAACTATATATAAAGCGAGCGCAATTATGGTAAGCAGCTTCCTCAGCGTTAGACAAGGCAAGGGAGCGGTAGGACGCTTGCAAAAACTTTTTTGCATCCTCTGTATTTTGATAAGGCAACAAAGGATCTATTTGATGAAAAAGTTGACTATTCATAGAGACCTCCAAATATTCTAAAAAGTCTAACATATTGAACATACCTTGACAGTATTTTGTCCAATTGATAACCTACTAATAATATTTTCGACCAGGAGGCTCATAAAATGTGGGAAAATAAGTTTTCAAAGGAAGGATTGACGTTCGACGATGTATTGTTAGTACCTGCTAAGTCCGACGTCTTACCAAAGGATGTTAGTTTGCAAACCGCATTAACAGATACGTTGAAGTTAAACATTCCTCTTATCAGTGCCGGAATGGATACCGTAACGGAAGCAGAAATGGCGATTGGAATGGCTCGCCAAGGCGGTTTAGGAATTATTCATAAAAACATGAGCATTGAACAGCAAGCTGAACAAGTAGATAAAGTAAAACGTTCAGAAAGCGGCGTTATTACAGATCCTTTCTTTTTAACACCAGAGCACCAAGTTTTTGATGCTGAACATTTAATGGGCAAATACCGTATTTCCGGTGTACCAATTGTAAATAATGAGGAAGAACAAAGGCTCGTTGGCATTTTAACTAATCGTGATTTACGTTTTATCCAAGATTACTCTATTCTTATTAAAGATGTTATGACAAAAGAGGATCTTGTCACAGCTCCAACGGGTACGACTTTGGAAGAGGCTGAAAAGATTCTTCAAAAATACAAAATCGAAAAGCTTCCATTAGTGAATGAAGAAGGTAAATTAAAGGGTTTAATTACAATCAAGGACATTGAGAAAGTGATTGAGTTCCCTAAGTCTGCAAAAGATCGCCAAGGACGTCTCTTGGTAGGGGCAGCAGTAGGTGTAACGAAAGACACAATGAAACGTATCGAGATGCTCGTAAAAGCGAATGTAGACGCTATTGTAGTGGATACAGCGCATGGACACTCAAAAGGAGTAATCGATACGGTAAGAGAAATACGAGCTGCTTACCCTGACTTAAATATTATTGCTGGAAATGTAGCAACGGCTGAAGCAACAAAAGAATTATTTGACGCTGGAGCAGATGTTGTAAAAGTAGGAATTGGACCTGGTTCTATTTGTACAACACGCGTTGTAGCAGGGGTAGGGGTTCCGCAAATTACAGCTATTTATGACTGTGCTACAGAAGCGCGCAGACAAGGAAAGGCTATTATTGCGGATGGTGGCATTAAGTACTCAGGTGACATCGTAAAAGCACTCGCTTCAGGCGGACATGCTGTTATGCTTGGAAGCTTATTAGCAGGAACGAAAGAGAGCCCAGGCCAAACTGAAATTTACCAAGGACGGCAATTCAAAGTATACCGTGGCATGGGTTCCGTTGGTGCTATGGAAAAAGGGTCAAAAGACCGTTATTTCCAAGAGGATGCGAAAAAATTTGTTCCAGAAGGCATTGAAGGACGGATCCCTTACAAAGGACCTGTTTCTGAAACAATTTACCAGTTAGTTGGCGGCCTGCGTGCCGGCATGGGCTATTGTGGGACAGAAACCCTTACAGACCTACGTGAAAATGCTCAATTCATTCGTATGACAGGCGCTGGACTAAGAGAAAGCCATCCACATGATGTACAAATTACGAAAGAAGCACCTAACTATTCTTTATCTTAAAGTCATCAGCTGTGCAAAAGGAAATTCTTCCTTTTGCACAGCTTTTTTGCTTTTAGAGGCAAAAACTGAGCCATTTCTCTTCTATATTTCTAAAAGTCGTTTATGATACAATAACGAATGTGTGAATAAAAGATGGAGGGTTTATTAGTGAGGAATCAAATGTTCAAAAAAGGGATCGCTTTTATGCTCAGCTTACTACTAGTGGCAGGTCTTTGGCAGCCACGTCCGAGCGTACAGGCGGAAGAATCTCTAAAGGTCAATGCTGCTGCTGCTATATTAATTGATTCAGAGACTGGACAAATACTTTATGAGAAAAATGCCGACAAAATGCTTGGTATCGCCAGTATGACGAAAATGATGACAGAATATTTGTTATTAGAATCAATTAAAGAGAAAAAAGTGTCGTGGGATCAGGAATATACGGTTAGTGAATACGTCTATAAAATTTCACAAGATCGTGGTTTGTCTAACGTGCCTCTTCGTTTAGGAGAAAAGTATAATGTTCGGGAATTGTACGAAGCGATGACTATTTATTCTGCTAATGCGGCCACCATTGCACTGGCAGAAACGATTGCTGGATCTGAAGCAAATTTTGTGAAATTAATGAATAAAAAAGGAAAAGAACTTGGCTTAGAAAAGTATAAATTTGTCAATGCATCAGGGTTAAGCAACAAAGATTTAAAAGGAATGCATCCAAGCCCAGGCAGTGCGAAGGATGAAAATATGATGTCAGCTAAAACTACTGCTACATTAGCTTATCATCTAGTTAAAGAGTATCCGGAAGTGCTAGAAACAGCTAGTATTACGAAGAAAAAGTTCCGTGAAGGTACAGATGATGAAACGAACATGGAAAACTGGAACTGGATGCTCCCATCTTTAGTATTTGGCTATGAAGGAATGACTGGGTTAAAGACGGGATCTACAGATTTTGCGGGCTATTGCTTTACAGGAACAGCTGAAAGAGATGGCAAGAAATTGATCAGTGTCGTAATGGATGCTACTGATGATAAAGGAAAAGGAAACCATAAAGCTCGTTTTACAGAAACGAAAAAGCTGCTCGATTATGGCTTCAATGAATTCGACCGTAAAGAGGTTGTTAAGAAAGGTGCTACAGTAAAAGGATATGAATCGGCTCCTGTAAATAAAGGAAAAGAAAAACAAGTAGCAATTAAGGCTGGGGATTCGTTAGCTGTATACGTAAAAAAAGGTGAAAAGGCGAACTTTAATAATTCGTTTAGAATAAAAGGTTCGGAAAAAGAGAGTTCAGAAAAAGTCCAAGCTCCTATAAAAAAAGGTAAAGTGGTTGGTTTTGTAACCCTAACTCCTCAAAAAGGCTCTGAATTAAAATATGTTGCCCATAAAGATAAAAATCAAGCGGAAGTGCCGATGGTAGCGGCTGAAACAGTCGAAAAAGCAAATTGGTTTGTGCTCTCAATGAGAGCGATTGGCGGCTTCTTTGCTGGGATTTGGACAGCAGCAATTGATACGATAACTGGTTGGTTTTAATAAAAATCACCTTCTGTTCTTGACAGAAGGTGATTTTTCGTGTTTATTAATATTTAAGCAATACATAAAATTTTTGAACTAGTGAAAAAAATGTGTATTTGGGAAAATAAACACTTACCAAAACAGTTACAGGGGGAGAAGAGAATGAATACAGGTACAGATCGTGTAAAGCGTGGAATGGCAGAAATGCAAAAGGGCGGCGTCATCATGGACGTGGTAAATGCAGAGCAAGCAAAGATTGCTGAAGAGGCTGGAGCCGTAGCCGTTATGGCTTTAGAACGTGTGCCTTCTGATATTCGTGCAGCAGGCGGGGTAGCACGTATGGCAGATCCGCGTATCATGGAAGAAGTCATGCAGGCTGTTACCATTCCAGTTATGGCAAAAGCACGTATCGGTCACATTGTAGAAGCACGGGTATTAGAAGCAATGGGTGTTGATTATATCGACGAAAGCGAAGTATTAACACCAGCTGATGAAGAGTACCATTTGTTGAAGAGTGATTTCACGGTTCCATTCGTCTGCGGATGCCGTGATTTAGGTGAAGCGGCTCGTCGTATTGGTGAAGGGGCAGCGATGCTTCGTACAAAAGGAGAGCCGGGCACAGGAAATATTGTTGAAGCCGTTCGTCACATCCGTAAAGTAAATGCGCAATTACGCAAGGTTGTTCACATGAATGAAGATGAATTAATGACAGAAGCAAAATTATTAGGAGCTCCATACGAAGTACTTTTACAAATCAAACGTGAAGGCCGTCTTCCGGTCGTTAACTTTGCAGCAGGCGGAGTAGCTACTCCAGCGGATGCGGCTCTTATGATGCAGCTCGGAGCAGACGGTGTTTTCGTTGGATCCGGTATCTTCAAATCCGACAACCCAGCAAAATTTGCAAAAGCAATCGTAGAAGCGACAACACACTATCAGGATTATAAATTGATTGCGGAACTTTCAAAAGATCTTGGAACGGCCATGAAAGGAATCGAAATTTCTACATTAGAGCCAGCAGCTCGCATGCAAGACCGCGGCTGGTAATAAAAGGAGCGGATCATATGTTAAAAATCGGTGTATTAGGACTTCAAGGAGCTGTTCGTGAACATATCCGCTCAATCGAGGCATCAGGCGCTGAAGGGATCGTTGTAAAAAAAGTAGAACAATTGGCAGCGCTCGACGGTTTAATTCTTCCGGGTGGTGAAAGTACAACGATGCGCCGGCTTGTCGATCGATACGGATTTATGGAACCGCTCAGGGAATTTGGACGCCAAGGAAAACCGATGTTTGGCACATGTGCCGGATTGATTATGCTCGCAAATCATATTGTTGGCTACGATGAACCGCATATCGGCTTGATGGACATTACGGTAGAGCGCAATTCCTTTGGACGGCAAAGAGAAAGCTTCGAAACAAATTTATCAGTTGAGGGGATTGCTGACTCGTATACAGCGGTTTTCATCCGTGCTCCTCACATTGTATCGGTTGGAGAAGGAACAGAAGTCCTTGCTGAATATGAAGGACGGATCGTTGCTGCTCGAGATCGTAATTTCTTAGCTTGTTCTTTCCATCCAGAATTAACGGACGATCATAGCATTACAAAGTATTTTGTTCAAATGGCAGAGCAAGCGAAATTAACACACGTTTGAGAGTGTAGGGAAAGCTTATATTCCACACTGTCATTCTGAAGAGGTTTGACAACAGCCTGAAACGCGGAAAAGTTTTTCTTTTCCGCGTTTTTATATAGGTTGTTTTTAGCAGGCTTGCACCGGCGAACAGAATGTAGTACATTAATTTATATCAATTTTATACAAAAATCGATGATAGGAAGCAGTAACAGGTGATCATTCGATCAGAGAGCCGGTGGGTGGTGCGAACCGGAGGAATACGCTTGTGAATCCGTCCTTGAGAGAAACGCTGAACGAGTTTTTTAGTAGGCGTTTACGGTAAAACCGTTATTTTTTCGAGTGGAAAGCAAAGAGCTTTCAACTAGGGTGGCAACGCGGGTATAACTCGTCCCTTTTTTAGGGGACGGGTTTTTTGTATGCAAAAAATTAAAAGGAGGAACCCCCATTATGTTAGACATTAAATTTTTACGCAGCAACTTTGAAGAAGTAAAAAATCGTTTACAGCATCGAGGCGAGGATTTGTCTGCTCTGAACAATTTTGAAGAATTAGATCAGCGCCGCCGTCAATTGCTTGTAGAAGCAGAGGAACTGAAGAGCAAAAGAAATAGTGTTTCTCAGCAAGTAGCTCAATTAAAACGGGAAAAACAGGATGCCGATCATTTAATTAAAGAGATGCGAGAAGTGGGCGACCGCATTAAAGAGTTAGACGAGGAGCTCAATCAAGTAGAAGAAAAATTAAATCATCTATTGCTAACGATCCCTAACATCCCGCACGAAAGCGTACCAGTTGGAGAAACGGAAGATGATAACATTGAAGTCCGGTCATGGGGAGAGGCTCCTCAATTTGACTTCGAAGCGAAGCCTCATTGGGAAATTGCTGATGAACTGGACATTCTTGATTTTGAGCGGGCCGGCAAGGTAACGGGCAGCCGCTTTGTCTTCTATAAAGGGATGGGAGCAAAGCTTGAGCGGGCGCTGATTAGCTTTATGCTTGATCTTCACACAGAAGAGCATGGATACACAGAAATGCTGCCGCCATACCTAGTGAATAGAGCGAGTATGACAGGCACTGGTCAGCTGCCAAAATTCGAAGAAGATGCTTTTCTAATTGAAAAAGAAGATTATTTCTTAATCCCAACATCAGAAGTACCTGTAACGAACTATCATCGCGATGAAATTCTGAGCGCTGAAGAACTGCCAATTGCTTACACAGCATACAGCACGAATTTCCGCTCTGAAGCAGGTTCTGCCGGCCGAGACACACGCGGATTAATTCGTCAGCATCAATTCAATAAAGTTGAGCTTGTACGTTTTGTAAAACCAGAAGAGTCTTATAACGAGCTTGAAAAGTTAACAAGCCATGCAGAGAAAGTACTGCAATTGTTAAAGCTGCCTTATCGTGTTATGAGTATGTGTACGGGTGATTTAGGATTTACAGCGGCGAAAAAATACGACATTGAAGTATGGATTCCAACACAGGGTACGTATCGTGAGATTTCTTCTTGCAGTAACTTTGAAGCATTCCAAGCGCGCCGGGCGAACATCCGTTTCCGTCGCGAGAAAAACAGTAAACCCGAACATGTTCATACATTAAATGGATCTGGATTGGCGATTGGCCGTACGGTTGCTGCTATTTTAGAAAATTATCAACAGGAAGACGGCAGTGTTGTGATTCCTGAAGTGCTTCGTCCTTATATGAGAGGACAAGAAAGAATCACTCATTAAATGACAAAGCCAGAAGAGAACATTTCTCTTCTGGCTTTATACTGTCTAGTCATATAAGCTTTAGACAATAAACGTAGTATGATTAAAATGAACGTCCTTACATTTTTAAAAAGAATGTTGACATCCTAAAGAAATGTATGATAAATTAATTCTTGTCGATACGGAGGAATACCCAAGTCTGGCTGAAGGGATCGGTCTTGAAAACCGACAGGCGGGTTAAACCGCGCGGGGGTTCGAATCCCTCTTCCTCCGCCATTATTGATAACAAGCGCATAAATTGGAGATAATGAAATCCACTGCTTTCTGTGAAGCGGTGGATTTTTTTATTGTGATTAATATTCTTCAATAAATTGGTCTACCTTCCTCGTATCAGCCTTCAATACGGTTCGCATCATTTCAAGTGCATAATGATTGTCTTTTACTGTTTCTGAAGCAATAGCGTCTTCAGGAACATAGATGGTATATTCTCTCATATAAGCATCGTTAGCTGTGAAAAATACGCAGATATTACCGGCTATCCCAGTAATGATGACTGAATCTACGTCCAATTGGCGTAAAAGTGTGTTCAAAGCTGTTCCATAGAAGCCAGAGTGTTTAGGTTTAATTAAAAAGTAGTCATCAGATTCAGGTTTAATCTGTTGTATAATAGGCTCGCTGCGATTATTTATCGCATGCCCTATAATAGTGTTTAAGTCAGCTTTCCAAAGACTATAATGATCATTTACATAAATAACGGGGATTTGCTGTTGCTTACAAAATGTTTTTAGCCTTACTATAGAAGGACATATTTCTGTTGTATTAGCAGCAAGTAAATCTCCCCGGGGAAAATCAAAATCATTGATTAAATCAACTATTAATAAAGCATATTTTTTGCTTAACTCTGCCATATGTGTACTTCCTCCTTTTTCTCTACCGTCATTTTTACCCCATTTCGCTTAAAAGGAGCCGGATTTATGAAAAAAAATGATGAATTTTATATGAAGCTTGCGATTGAAGAAGCAAAGAAAGCCGAGTCCCTTGGAGAAGTGCCAATTGGGGCGGTCATTGTTTTAAACGGAGAAGTAATTGCTTCTGCTTATAATCTACGGGAGACAACCCAGAATGCGATTACGCATGCCGAGCTGTTGGCCATTGAAAAAGCATGTCAAAAAGTAGGTTCTTGGCGTCTCGAAGAAGCTGAACTTTATGTCACCTTAGAGCCTTGTCCGATGTGCAGCGGAGCTATTATTTTGTCACGGGTTGAGCGTGTGATTTATGGGGCGAAAGATCCGAAGGCAGGTTGTGCAGGCACCCTGATGAATTTATTAGAAGATAGCCGTTTTAATCATCAAAGTGAAGTCGTCTCAGGAGTACTTGAAGAAGAATGCGGCAATATGCTGTCTAACTTTTTTCGAGAGCTTCGGAAGAAAAAGAAAGAAGAGAAAAAACGAATGAAGGAGCAGACGGCAGAAGAGGAAGAATAAATGAAACTGTCGTCCAAGACTTGTTAACTAAAAACTACTAAAAATAGGAATTAGATTTACCTAGTATATATATTGCTTTTTTACCTTGAAAGAGGTATAATAAATTTTGTGTCAGGTAAATGAGAAAATCATTTTCGGCACCTTAACTATATGGTATCAATCTTGCCGTGCTAGGTGGGGAGGTAGCGGTGCCCTGTACTCGCAATCCGCTCTAGCGGGACTGAATCCCTTCCCGAGGCTTGCTATACTGTAGGGTCTGCCTTAAGTAAGTGGTGTTGACATTCGGGTCCTGCGCAATGGGAACCCATGAACCATGTCAGGTCCGGAAGGAAGCAGCATTAAGTGGACTCTCTCATGTGCCGCAGGGCAGCCTGGATCGAGCTAACTGCTTGAGTAACGCTTATGGTTAGAAGTCGACGGAAGGTGCACGGCAGTTAAATTAAATTATGAAATGAAACAACTCATCCATTTGGGATGAGTTTTTTTATGAGAACTTTGAAAAAGCAAATTCGGATAAGGTATAATATTATTTAGAGAAATAGCGGAAGAGGAGGGAGAAAATGAGCTACCAGGCATTATATCGCGTATGGCGACCGCAAAGTTTTATCGATGTTGTTGGACAAGAACATATCACTAAAACCTTGCAAAATGCCCTCCTGCAGCAAAAAATATCCCATGCCTATCTATTTTCTGGACCGCGGGGAACCGGAAAAACGAGCGCGGCCAAAATCTTAGCAAAAGCAGTAAACTGTGAACAGGCACCAACGGCAGAACCATGTAATGAATGTGCTTCCTGTCGAGGGATTACAGACGGTTCGATCCAGGATGTTATTGAAATAGATGCTGCTTCTAATAACGGCGTAGATGAGATTCGTGATATCCGCGATAAGGTGAAATATGCGCCGAGTGCGGTAAGATACAAAGTGTATATTATCGATGAAGTTCATATGCTTTCTACGGGGGCTTTTAATGCTCTTCTAAAAACATTAGAAGAGCCCCCAAGACATGTCATGTTTATATTGGCAACAACAGAACCTCATAAAATACCTTTAACGATTATTTCCCGATGTCAGCGTTTTGATTTTAAGCGAATCACTTCACAGTCGATCGTCGGACGTATGGAGCTGATCATGAAGGAGAGTGGATTAGCATACGATGAAAAGGCACTGCCGATTATTGCCCGCGCAGCGGAAGGCGGTATGCGTGATGCCCTAAGCCTTCTTGATCAGGCTTTATCCTATAGCGATGATCAATTAACGGAAGAGGATGCTTTAACGGTTACGGGAGCTGTCGGTCAGGGAATGCTTAATGAGCTTGCCGAAGCAATACTGGAAAAAGATACGGCGGCTGCTCTTGCGATTTTAGAAAAATTATTAATGCAAGGGAAAGACCCTGCTCGTTTTGCTGAAGACTTTGTGCTTTATTTTCGGGATATGCTGCTTTACAAGACAGCCCCTCATCTTGAAGAATCGCTTGCACGGGTTATGATTGATGAAGTATTTGTTTCTGTTGCGGAAAAAATGGAGCTGGAAAGCATTTATGAGTACATTCATATACTAAATGAAACTCAACAAGAAATGAAATTCAGTAACCACGCCAGAATATATATGGAAGTAGCACTGGTAAAGATCTGTCAGCGGCGTTCTTCAAGAGCATCTGTAGATATGCCGGAAGTACAAGAGCTAATTGGCCGTATTCAGGCGCTTGAAAAAGAAATTCAGCAATTAAGAAGCCAGCCTATTCAGCAGGCAGAACAAGCAGATGCGCAAGCGCCTTCAAGAAGGCCAGCGCGTTCTTCAAACGGATTCAGAGCACCCGCTGCTAAAATTGAAAAGGTGCTGTCTGAAGCAACGAAACAGGATATTCAGCTTATTAAGAGCCGCTGGGGAGAGATGCTCGATATTTTAGGGCAGCGGCAAATGCGTTCACAAGCGGCTTTACTAAATGATGCTGAGCCTGTAGCTGCTTCTAAGGAAGCTTTCGTGTTAAAGTTTAAATATGAAATTCATTGCCAAATGGCGTCTGAAAATAAGCGCTTTATCGATACTATTTCTTCTATACTTCAGGAACTAGCAGAAAACACATACCAGGTTGTCTGCGTACCGGAAGAGGCGTGGCTTACCATCAGGAAGAATTTCATTAAAACACAGAAAGCAGACAGCAATGAGCAAGAAGCTGAGCAGAGCGAGGACCCTTTGATTGCAGAAGCATTAAAACTTGTAGGAGAGGACCTGCTTGAAGTTAAAGACTAATAACTTGGAGGATGATGAAGATGCGTGGAATGGGAAATATGCAAAATATGATGAAGCAAATGCAAAAGATGCAAAAAAAGATGGCGGAAGCACAAGAAGAGCTTGCTGCAAAAGAATTTGAAGGCACAGCAGGAGGCGGAATGGTCACAGTTAAAATTTCAGGCCAAAAAGAAGTTGTAGATGTTTTAATTAAAGAGGAAGCAGTAGATCCCGATGATATAGAAATGCTCCAGGACTTGGTACTTGCAGCCACAAACGATGCACTTAAAAAAGTGGATGAAGAAACAAACAAGACAATGGGCCAATTTACAAAAGGGATGAACCTTCCTTTCTAGGAGGTTTTATAAATTATGTATTATCCTGAACCGATAACTAAGCTGATTGACAGCTTTATGAAATTGCCAGGCATCGGGCCAAAAACAGCGGCCCGTCTGGCGTTTTTTGTCTTAGATATGAAGGAAGAAGACGTTCTCGATTTTGCTAAAGCGCTCGTCAATGCTAAAAGAGACCTGACGTATTGTTCCGTATGTGGACATATTACAGATAAAGATCCGTGTGCTATCTGCGAGGATGAACGGCGTGATCGCAGTGTTGTTTGTGTTGTTCAAGATCCTAAAGACGTAATTGCAATGGAAAAAATGAAAGAGTACAACGGTCTTTATCACGTACTCCATGGAGCTATCTCTCCAATGGAAGGAATCGGTCCAGAAGATATTAATGTGCCGGATCTTTTAAAAAGGCTACAAGATGAAACGATTAACGAGGTTATTTTAGCGACGAATCCAAATATTGAAGGAGAAGCGACAGCCATGTATATCTCCCGTCTATTAAAACCAACCGGTATTCGGGTTACCCGTATTGCCCACGGTTTGCCAGTCGGTGGTGACTTGGAATACGCTGATGAAGTAACCCTTTCTAAAGCACTTGAAGGCAGAAGGGAAGTATAAAAAGATGTTTTTCCGAAAGAAAGCCAAGTTACAAGCGGCTTATAATGATCAACTGATTCAACTGCTGGAAAAGTCCAGGAAAGAATGGTTTAAACATCGTGAATTGCTGCGCTTGAGCTTTGAACCAAACGAGGAGCTTGCCGCTCAAACAAAAATGTATGAAGCGCGCTATTTCTTCCTATTTAGAGAAGCGAGAAAAAGAAACATCAGCATAAAACAATAAACTTTTTCATATTCTTGAAATGTGGACAAACTTCATTAAGAGAATAGGAGAGAGGCCTTTGTATATTGCTGGAGGTGTAATCCTTTTTATTTTGCTGATCAGTCTAATAGCGAGTATGTCATCACCAGCATCACCGTTAAAGTTAATGGGGATTCTTTTCATTAAACTATCGGTTGGTGCATGCTTCCTTTTTTTGCTGAATTCATTTAGCGGGGACTATGGCTTGCACGTACCAATCAATTTTGTTACTTCTGCTATTGCTGGCATTTTAGGGATTGCGGGGGTAGTTTCCTTAGCCATTATACAACTATGGATCATTGGGTAAGCAGCACGCATTCGAGTCGTGCTGCTTTTCATGTTTTACACCCACTACTATTTTTTAAAAAAAGGTATTGACGGTTTCTTGCTAACTTGGTATATTAGAAAACGTTGCTGATGAAAACAACAGTTACTAAAAAAAGATAAAAAAGTTGTTGACTTTTCATCTAAAACTTGATAAGATGATAAAGTCGCTTGATTGCGACGAGCTTAAATTGAACATTGAAAACTGAACAAAATAC
>NZ_MAYT01000009.1 GCF_001685015.1 Pseudobacillus wudalianchiensis | reverse complement strand
TTCGAATCTTGCCTGCGGAGTTTTTATTTTTTCTCGGGAAGTACTCAAGAGGCTGAAGAGGCGCCCCTGTTAAGGGGGTAGGTCGCGTAAGCGACGCCAGGGTTCAAATCCCTCTTTCTCCGCCATATATATGCGCCTTTAGCTCAGCAGGATAGAGCAACAGCCTTCTAAGCTGTCGGTCAGAGGTTCGAATCCTCTAAGTCGTGTAACACGTAAATTGTAAAAAAGCATCTGGCCAGTTTTATAAATGTGAACTGCACCCCAATTGTTAGACACAGCTAACAATTGGGGTGCAGTTCAAAGCTGACGGGATGCTTTTTTATGTATATTAAGAAGATCGCTTGATTTATATAACGCTCGTTTTCGGTACTATTTTATAAAATAAAAAATGTACTTAAAGTAACGCCGCAGTTTAGTGAAAGAGTGATCTTTCATTTTCTGAGTATTAGTTGTAAAATAAATATGAACTGGAAAATTGTAGCTAGGGCTCCGCTATCTAGGTAGGTCAGTGACCAAGGGCTACATCTTTTACGATATGTAAAAGGCACCTATTGACATAAAAGGTCCGAGGGGAAAGGTTCAGCGTATTTGTTATGCGTTGAAATCTTTCTCTTCGGTCCTTTTTTTATTACTTTAAGGAGGGTTATTGTATGAAAGGAATTGATGATTTAAAAGCTGGGGTCGCAGTGATTATTTTAAATGAGGAAAAACAAGTTTTGTTACAGAAAAGATCAGATGTAGGACTATGGGGTATTCCTTCAGGACACATAGAAATAGGGGAAACAGTTTCTGAGGCAGCTATCAGAGAAGTAAAAGAGGAAACTAATTTAGATATAAGAATTAAAAAGCTTATTGGTGTGTACTCTGACCCTCATTCACAGGTGTTTGCTTATCCAAATGGCAAAGTAGTACATTTTATAACAACCTGTTTTCTTGCTGAAATTACTGGTGGAGAACTACGATGTAATTCTTCTGAGTCACTAGAAATTAAGTTTTTTGAACAGCAGAACCTACCCCAAGATCTATTGAAAATGCATCCTCTATGGTTAAACGATGCACTTGCTAATACAGAATTGGCGTTTATTCGTTAGTGTAATTCTTACTGAAGTAACGGGTAGCTACCTATGAGGCAGTTTTCACCAATAAGGATAAAAATAATCTTTTTTTATGGGATTTACTTGAACAAGGAAACTAAAAAGGTCGTTTCATTAATGTACACTTTTACGAACGGTTATTTTCCGTCCCAAAAAGGCTATTTTCCTCTTGGATTGATAGTCACTCTTAATACACATTTAAACACTATTCTGACTGTTACTTTTCATTCTTTTTGTCGTTTTTTATCATTAGAAAAGGTGGAGATACTGCATATCTTCAACGAACTGTTCACTAAGTTCAAAAATGTATTTACTGTTTTTGTTATAAAGCTTATAATTTGCACACACTCATGGCATGGAATAGGAGCAAATTATCTATGAAGCACTTTAAATTTTTTGTTTTTCAATCTATATTGTTTAGTGTGTTTTTTGTCTTTAATTTCTATTTCAATGAGTATATCAGTCCCCCGTTTACGGGTGTTGATTTAATTGCTACATGTATGTTTGTGCTTCTTGCCATTTTAGTTTGGAAACCGATAGATCGATTTTATACACACTTTAGTGACATTCGATTCCGAGTTAAGGTTCTACTTTCTATACCATCCTTTATTTTAGCGAGCTTATTAGGGGGAATCACTCTATCATTATTAACCGGAGAAGCAATGTTAATGTTATAAATTGATATTGAGGAATAAGATTGGAGAACAACATGATTAGCTACTTAATTAGTTACTTAAAAGGTTCAGCTGCGGCAATTATTATAGCATCATTTTCATTAATGATTTCTAGTCAGATAGTGTTCCAAGACATCTCTTATATTTATCATGATTTCTATGGCATGTTTGTATTTGCTTCGATATTTGGTTATATATATGGCATTCTGGGACTTGCTTGTTTATTTTTAATAAGATGGAAAGTCTATAGGGGAATAAAAAGTTATTTTGTCTTTTTTCTTTTAGGCGGCATAGGTGGAACCATTACGGAATTTATTTTCGAGTGGGATCTTATCCCTTTTTTGATGATCTCAACAATATTAGGCTCGCTGGCCTTTTTAGCCAGTCAAAAGATTAAGAATAAGGTTATTAGCTGGATAATTTGCGTTATACCGTCCCTTGTAATATTTGTTTTTCCACGTTTTTGGTGAAAGTTTCAAGCTTTTGCTTTTTACTCTTTTAGTCTCATTTCTTATAAATTTTTTAGTGTTCTCAGTGCATAAAAACCTACTTTTTTATGCAACGATCAAGCTGATTGGGTGGTCAGAAACCCTGTGAAATTAATGATGTATAAAATCGTGTATAGAGAAGAAGGTGAGACAAAAAGAAATCCTCTTGCCGGGTAAGGGTTTCTCTTGGTGTGTCTGCTTCCTTCTTGTGATGTTATGTGAACTAAGATTGTATAAAGCATTCATTTAATTTTTTAAGATATTTTTCAATAAAAACGTACTTCGATTTCACAAAAATAGGAATTTAGAGGTAAAATCGATATAAAAATGAGGGATTTGTTTGGAGCCTTTAATGCTTATTGTTGTTCTTACGCTTTCATTGCTCTTATTTATTGCTCTAGAAAAATTAATCAATAAACTACTTGGTGTGGAAAAGAAAAAGATCTCAACAACCTCTGGCAAAAATATTGATCGTCGGGGAAGAATCATTCTGGCGGTTATCTTTTTATGTACTTTACCGTTTGTGATTACAAAGGGTATAAATTCTAATAAGTGGTATTGGATAGTGTATCTTATTTTGTTGTTAGGATTTCAAGCTATTCTAGAGTGGAAGCATCTGAACTCAAAACAGTATGTTTCTACACTTATTTTTTTAATATTAGGTGTAATGCTTATTTTTTTTATAGCTTATCTTATTTAGAGACTTACTACTTCCTGTATCGGAGATTATGTAAGTTAAAAGTGGGACCCCATTTGTTTTTTAAAGAGCGTGGAGCGTTTAAGGAGAAGCTTAAAAATATCATGCCGAGGCAAAAGGAAAGAGTATGATCAATTGTCGAATAAACATTTTAAAGATAAGTATAGCGAAATATTTAAGATGGTCGAAAGGAAAATTAACGAATGGGCCCCCTTGAATTTATTAGCTATATACTGCCCGGATGACGAGTATGAATTTGAAATTCAACAAATTGTATCTGCTACTCTTAGCGCGAATGATATTGAGGAATTGGCAGGGGAAATCAATGGGATTTTCGTAGAAGAATTTCGGAAGTCTAAAGGCAGTTTAATGATTGCTAATAAAGTTTTAAAGGCTATTCAACTAACGGAGTGGGAAAGTTAAATAAGAAATACTCAAAAAGCTTAGTTGAGAAATTGAGATTTGCCCACTAGTTTCAATCCTCAAGCTCCGCGCCCGATTACCCGCCAACGGTAGCCCGTTGGTTGGCTTTATTTACGTTGCTTATCATAAAAATAAGAGAGGACCTTACTAGAATCAAAATGGGAAAGTATAGAACATATTAGAAAAGAATTTTGAATAATTGTCGTATTAGATATAATATAGTGTATTTGATTTATGAGGCCGACTCAAAAGGTCTTTGAAAAACGATCTGGTGAACCGGCCTCTTATCCGCAAATGCACTTTTATTCATATATTCACTAATTTATACGCCATTACACTCAACTGTAGCTTCAGCAGATCCTCCGTTGATTTAATGTCCATTCCCGTTCTAATTTCAATCTGATTTAGTCGGTATCTCAATGTATGTCGGTGAATATACAATTCCTTAGCCGCGTTTTGGATGCTTTGGTTATTTTTAAAATAACTGTCGAGTGTTTCAATTAAATTGATTTCTTTGTCATTATCACTGAGTAAACCGCTGATATGTTGCTCATAAATGGAGGTCAAGCTAATCCCCGAGCGTTCCATTTGCAGTAATAAGTCGTATATCCCTAAATCATCGTAATGAACAATCTTGACATCCTTGCCGATGAGACCACTCAATTTTACCGCATACTGTGCTTCCTGTGCGCTTTTTCCTAATTCATCTAGTTTGTCATAACCTCTTCCGATTCCTATGATTAATTCAATATTTGGAAAACAATATGTCCAATTTCTCAATAGTTCCTCCGCAAGATTGAGGCAATGTTGGTATTTATCTTCTTTTGTCTTCCCATCTACATTTGTTAAAAAGATAATGGAGTTTAGTTTTGTCTGGATCATATGCTGTTTCATTTTCTGTCTAAGAATCTGATCTGTTAAGTGGTAAAGTTTATCGCTCCACTTTCCATCAACTCCATCCACTTGTTTGAATATCAGATGAAAAACAGATTGATTTAAAGATAAATCATAACCAAGCTTTAAACCCTGGTCAATGATCACTTTTTCGTTCAAATAATTTTGGTTAAAGATGTCGTCTAAAAAATTACTATGAATTCGTAATTGTGCTTCTTCGATTGCCTGTTTTTTTAAAAACTCCATCGCATAGATGGGGGCAGCCTGCTCGATACTGATACCATCAAGCTCCCGCCAGTGTTCTTTCGGTTTTGTCATCACGATCCAGCCGTAGCAGGATTGTTTGGCGATGATTGGACAAACCGTAGAAATGTGGTTTTCAAAGGTGAAATTAACTCTGGATTCTCTTTTTAAACTTTCAACTAGATAGTTAGATACATTGATTTTTTGTCCATCAAGGGAAAGTGTCATTTGGCTGAGCTTCTGGTCGCTGTTTTTTTGATTCGTATAAATGGTTTGGTGAAGTTCGTTATAGATAACAATATCTGAGTTTGTCAATTGGGCGAGCTGTTCTGTTACTTCTGTTAAACTCTGATCATTTAATATAAGGTTTGTTAATTCCCGGTGTATATTTTCTGCCTGTCCCAACAGATGCATTTGATTATTCACAATTTGTTCCAGCATAGCTTTTGTGATTTCGGAAAAATTAATATCTGTAGGAATTTCAATTAATGGCAGATCATTCTCATTAGCTAATTCAACAAAGCTTATGGGGATTTTTTTCATATAGAAGCCCGTATAAATGGCAATTCCAGATAACAATTTTGATTGAAGCAACTTATGAAAAACTTCCAGCTGTTCTTCGCTATCTGATATACCAAACCCTGTCGTAATTAAAAACTCTCCCGCCTGCAATCGATCGATATCTCCTAATACTTCAACAATAGTGACCCATTTTATATTATTTTCAATTCCTTTATGCCCTGCTACTAATCTAGTTTTTTTCATAACAGGCAATCGAAGGGCGTTTTTTATACTAATCGCTATTTTCAACAACCTCCACGTTTAGAATTATACACAAAGTACAATAAATGCTATTTTTTTTTGTGTTTTGGTCGAATAGATAAGGGCCTTTGTGTTAGCTATAATTCTATTATACACAAGATATTATATTTTCAGTTTACTTAACAATGCAAAAGCTTGCTTAAAATTCATAATTGAGGTGGCTATATTATGACAAGAACATATCTCATTAAACCTGTTTTAGACCACAAATATTCTTTCATCACGCATGGTGAAGGGATTTATTTATATGATGAACAAGGAAAACAGTATATAGATGGCTCTTCCGGTGCGGTGACTGCCAGCATTGGACATGGTGTACAAGAAATCACTGATGCCATGAAGGAGCAGTCGGAAAAGGTGTCTTTCGTATACAGGTCACAATTTTCAACGGAAGTGGCTGAACAGTTGGCAAAAAAAATCAGTCAGATATCTCCTGGGGATTTAAATTGGTCGTTTTTTGTAAACAGCGGATCGGAAGCGACAGAAATGGCAATGAAGATAGCGATACAGTATTGGCAGGAAAAAGGGATGAATACAAAAAATAAAATCATTTCCAGGTGGATGAGTTATCACGGAATGACCATGGGGGCTCTGTCCATGTCAGGGCATATTCAGCGGAGGGAACGTTTTGAGCTAATGCTAGAGAACTATCCATCTGTTTCTGCTCCTTACTATTATCGGGACGTGAATTATAGAACAATAGAGGAATGCGATGATTATTACGCGCAAGAACTAGAGAAAGAGATATTGCGGGTGGGGAAAGATCATATTGCTGCGTTTATCGCTGAGCCTATGGTTGGTGCAGCAGGAGGAGCATTGACCCCTTCTAATGGATATTTCCAGAAAATAAAATCTGTTTGTGATGAATATAACATTTTATTTATCGCCGATGAAGTCATGACTGGGTTGGGGAGAACTGGAAAAATGTTTGGCATGGAACACTTTGATGTAACTCCTGATATTATGGCGATTGGAAAAGGAATGAGTGCGGGCTATACGCCAATGGCTGCGACGGTTGTGAGTGAAAAGGTGATGGAGCCGATCCGGAGTGGATCCAAAGTTGTGATGGGGGGGCATACATTTAGTGCTAACCCTCAGTCTGCCGCTACATCTTTGGCCGTACTAAATTATATCGAGAAACATCATCTCGTTGAAAACTCTGCGCGACAAGGAGCCTATTTGAAAGAAAAAATAAACGAGCTGGCTGAAGAAAGTGAAATTATTGGGGATGTCCGCGGAAAAGGTTTATTTGTGGGGGTCGAGTTTGTAGAGGATAAATTGACGAAAAAATCTTTTGAGAGTAGGTTGAATGTCGCTAATAAGATTGTTGAGGCCAACTTTGAACAGGGTCTTCTCGTATATCCGGCGAATGCCGGCGCAGATGGATTAACGGGCGATGCGGTTATCTTATCACCACCTCTAACCATTACGATGGAAGAAGTGGATGAGTTGGTCAAAAGGTTTGGGGTGGCCTTGGAGAAGATTGAGCAGGAGCTCTTGGGGACATTGTCCAAAAATTAAGGTTTACGACTTGCTCATAACGGGCGGTAGGTATTTGGTGATTACTGTAAATCTGCACAACCTATAGGCAAGTTTTTTTAAATATAGACATGAGGAGCATCAAAAATGAAAAAAGTACGCTCTGTGGAAGAAGCAATTAGATATATAAAAAGTGGTTCCTCTTTGATGGTTGGCGGATTTGGAGGAATCGGGAATCCGCCGACTTTAATTAAAGCCATTTTAGAAAGTGGTGTTGATGAATTGACCTTGATCTGCAACGATGCTGGTTTTCCCCATATAGGAGTAGGCCAGATTATAACAGAAGGAAGAGCAGCACGGCTTATTGCATCTCATATCGGCTCTAATCCAAATGCGGGCAAGTTCATGCATGAAGATAAATTGGATATCGAGTTTTCCCCTCAGGGAACGCTGGTCGAGAGGATTCGGGCAGGTGGCGTTGGATTAGGCGGCATTTTAACCGATATTGGTGTGAATGGCCTTGTTGCAGAAGGCAAGGAAAAAGTCGTTGTGGATGGGAAAGCTTTTTTGATTGAAACCCCTCTAACGGCCGACATTTCAATTGTATATGCGAAAAAAGCCGACGAGTTTGGGAATTTAATTTTTGATAAAAGTGCAAGGAACACAAATCCGTTGGTGGCTATGGCTGGAACGATCACTATTGCGGAAGCGGAAGAGATCGTTCCGGTCGGCGAGCTTAATCCGGAGGAAATCGTGACACCTGGTGCGTTTGTGGACATTGTAGTAAAAAGCGAAGGAGTGAACTGGGCATGGGCATGGGAGTAAGCGTGCGCGAAGCAATCGCCAAGAGGGCTGCAGAAGAAATCAAAGATGGAATGATTATCAATCTTGGCATCGGAATCCCTACGTTAGTTGCTAATTATATTCCTGCAGATGTAAATGTCATGTTTCACACTGAAAATGGTGTTCTGGGTATGGGGCCGGCTCCGTTAAAAGGAGAAGAGGATGCAAACTTATGCAATGCCGGCGGGATTCCAATAACGGTTGTGCCGGGAGCTTCTTACTTTGACAGCACACTTGCATTTGGCATCACCCGTCGTGGATTGTTGGACATTACGATTCTAGGTGCATTCGAAGTCAGTGAAAAAGGGGATTTAGCAAATTGGATCGTCCCTGGAAAAATTGTTTCGGGAATGGGCGGAGCTGTTGACTTGGCACAAAAAGCCAAAAAAGTGGTTGTGCTGATGAATCATACGGACAAACACGGAAACCCAAAAATCGTCCGTGAATGCACACTGCCGCTTACAGCCGAAAAATGCGTCGATCTTATTATTACAGATATGGCCGTCATCGAAGTCACTGAACAAGGGTTGAGCTTACTCGAAGTAGAAGCTTCATACACAGTTGAAGATGTAATGAAGGCTACAGGAGCAGAATTTCATGTAGCCGATCTCGTAAAGTAGCCGGGTATCTGCGGAGAAGCGAATGTCTGTTTCCAATTTCCAAAAAATAGAAGGGTCTAAATAACTATTCACATTGAAATCCGCGCGACGGATTAATTTTTAAAGAATAGATGTCACAATTTTTAAAAATGTGGGGGTGTAGGGAATTCATGATGCAGGAGGCAGTGATTACATCAGGGGTAAGAACGGCGGTTGGCGCTTTTGGCAAGTCATTAAAACGTGTGCAAGCTACAGAACTTGGCAAACAAGTGTTAGAGCAATTAATGAACAAAACCGGATTTCCGAAAAACAGAGTTGAGGAAGTGATTTTCGGACACGGCTATGTGCATGGGGGCGGATTGAATTCAGCAAGAGTCGCCTCACAGCAAGCGGGCTTCCCTGAAGAAACACCAGCGTATGTCATCATAAAAGCTTGCGGTTCAAGCTTGAAGGCTATCACGAATGCGGCGGCTGCCATTCAAACGGGAGAGAACGAAGTGATTGTTGTCGGCGGAACGGAAAGCATGAGCAATGTTCCTTACCTTGTAAAAAACCGATGGGGTTCCAAGTTTGGTCATATTGTCATGGAAGATGCGCTGATGGCAGATGGCTTGGTTTGCTCACTCGGAAACGAACATATGGGCGTGACAGCTGAACGGCTAGCTGAACAATATCAAATCACTCGGGAAGAACAGGATCAATTTGCTTATAACAGCCATCTGAAGGCAGCCAAAGCGATGCAAGAAAATAAGTTTTCGGACGAAATTGTTCCTGTTGAAGTGCAGACAAAGGAAGGAACACACTTTTTTTCAACAGATGAAAGTGTAAGGACATCCATTGACAAGGAAACACTGGCGACATTACAGCCGGTCTTTAAAAAGGACGGTTTTGTAACGGCAGGCAATGCGTGTCCCATGAACGACGGAGCAGCGGCACTCTTGATGATGTCCCGTAAGCGTGCGGAACAGGAGGGGTTGCAGCCTCTTGTCAAGGTGAAAGCCTATGCGAGTGCCGGAGTGAATCATTCTATCATGGGGATCGGGCCTGTTCCTGCGACAAAAAAAGCCCTGGCAAAAGCGGGATTAACGCTCGATGATATCGGCTTAATCGAGCTGAATGAAGCATTCGCAGCCCAGGCGCTGGCTGTGATCAATGCGTTGAATTTGAACGAAAGCCGTGTGAATGTCAACGGTGGAGCAATTGCGCTCGGTCATCCTGTAGGAGCGACCGGTGCCAAATTGAGTGTGACCCTTATACACGAAATGATTCGCTCGAAAACCAAGTACGGATTGGTGACCATGTGTACGGCCGGGGGCATGGGCATAACTGTTATCTATGAAAATATGACGATATGAAGGGGCGCTTTATGAAAATCAAAGAGAACATCAATCAATGGATCGATGAAAACAGACAATCGCATATAGAGCTTTTACAAAGACTCGTTCAAATTGCGAGTACGCAGGGGAATGAAATAGAAGTTCAGGAAAACGTAGCACGGTTTTTAACTGACCTTGGTCTAGAAGTCGATATTTGGGAATTGGATGGAGAAAGGCTGAAGAAACATCCTTATTTCTATTCGAATCGTGAAACATTTGAAAATAGCCCGAATGTTGTAGGGGTCTTAAAAGGAACCGGCGGTGGCAAATCGATTATATTAAATGGACATGTGGATGTTGTTCCAGAAGGGGATCATGAACAGTGGGATGAACACCCCTATAGCGGTAAAATGGAGGATGGAAGATTGTATGGTCGCGGGGTCACAGATATGAAGGGGGGCAATACTTCATTGATGATGGCCCTCGATGCGATCAAATTCTTGGGAATCCGTTTAAAAGGCGATGTTATTTTTCAAAGCGTAGTGGAGGAAGAAAGCGGCGGTGCAGGAACGCTGGAGGCAATTCTCAAAGGATATAAAGCGAATGCTGCCATTATACCAGAACCAACCAACATGAAGATTTTTCCAAAGCAGCAAGGCTCAAAATGGTTCCGCCTTATCGTGACGGGCAGGACGGCACACGGCGGCACAAGGTATCATGGCGTAAGTGCGATTGACAAGACATTCCTAGTGACTGAACATGTGAAAGAACTAGAAAGGACTCGGAATGAACGGATTACAGACCCGCTATACCATAACATTCCCATTCCTGTCCCTATCAATATCGGCACCATCAAAGGGGGAGACTGGCCATCTTCCGTTCCGGACATTATAGAGTTGGAAGGCCGAATCGGGGTTGCGCCTAATGAAACACTAGAAGAAGTTCAGGCGGAAATGACACAATGGATGAAAAGGCTGGCAGAGAAGGATGATTGGTTTAAGGAGCACCCTGTTGAGATCGAATGGTTCGGTGCAAGATGGGTCCCTGGAGAAATTGAAACAGACCACCCTTTGATGAACTCATTGATCAGTAATTTTAAAGAAGTGGTTGGAAAAGAGCCAATTATCGAAGCGGCCCCTTGGGGCACAGACGGTGGACTTCTTTCGCAAGTTGGTGATACACCGAGTGTTGTATTTGGACCCGGAATCACAAATCTCGCTCATTTTCCAAACGAAGCGATTGAGGTGGAGAAGATATTTGAGACTGCTAAAATTATCGCGGCAACGATTGTAGACTGGTGTGAGTTGGAGTAGTGTTGAAACCAAAGCCGGCACTGCTTTCTGGCACTGGCAAAGCCCTTAGAAGGGGAAGTTGAAAGCGCACCTTTAGCAGTAAATGGGAAGTTAGTATCAGATTATAGGGAGGTCGAGCGATGCTTGCAACTAATGAAACAGTAAAAGGAATAGACTTCAATATAAATGTTTGCATAGATCCGGCAAATAAGCGATTACGAGTGGACGAGTATATGGGGAATATCGTTTCGATGATAGGCCGGCTTAATGAATTGGCAAAGAAGCATCGTATGACAAAAGTGATTGTGAAGGCTAAAAGCAATGATGTAGAACTATTTCTATCCCGAGGATATATGATAGAAGCAATATTTAAGCGTTATTTTAGCGGAGATGACGCATATGGGATGGTTCTTTACTATGATAATGAGCGCCGGACGAGTGAGGAATGGGTGAAGGAAGATGCCATATTGAACGATGTCTTGCAACTTCCCCAATCCCTTTTGCCTAAAAAGCTGGAGGAGGGCTTCGACATCCGACTAGGAACCCCGGAGGATACTGAACAGCTGGCTGAATTATATAGGAGTGTGTTTGAGACTTATCCCACGCCCATGAATCAAAAAGAATATATCGAAAAAGTGATGAAGGAAGGCACTATATTTTATGTTATAAAAAGAGACGGCTTGGTCATCAGCGCAGCTTCCGCAGAAGTTAATGACAAATACAGCAATGCGGAGGTGACTGATTGTGCCACTCTCCCTCAGTTTCGTAAACATGGTCTAATGAAGGTTTTGATTGATGCTTTGGAAAAAGAGCTGTTCAACAGACATATTTTCTGTTCTTATTCGATTGCGAGATCTCTTTCTTTCGGAATGAATGCTTCTTTTCACCAGCTTGGCTACACATACACCGGAAGATTGATTAAAAACTGTGACATTTTTGGGAAACTTGAGGATATGAGTGTCTGGGTCAAAGATTTATCAGAAACTGGATCAATTTTAAGGAGGGGATTAAATGAATTCTCCAAATAATGAGGGCAAGATGCATAAGGATAAGAAAGTAAGCGTATGGATTGCACTTATTCCGATCTTTTTTCTTGTTGTTAGCCTTTCGGTCACTCTGATTAAATTTCAGGGTGAGGCTCATATACCGCTTCTGTTAAGCGCTGCGGTTGCTGCCATCGTTGCTTTAAGTATCGGCTACAAGTGGGATTTTATAGAGAAGGCAATGATCGAGTCCATCTCAGTGGCCATGCAAGCTATGTTGATTTTGATAGTGATCGGCATCATTATCGGTACCTGGATTGCCGGGGGAGTAGTTCCGACTATGATATACTATGGGTTGGAGATCCTCTCACCCACTTTCTTCCTTGTCACCGCTTGCATCCTTTGTTCCGTTGTTTCTTTTGCGACCGGAAGTGCATGGACGACTGCAGGCACTGTTGGGATTGCTGTCGTAGGCATTGGACAGGGATTGGGAATTCCAGTGGCCATGATAGCTGGAGCAGTCATTTCAGGTTCTTATTTCGGAGATAAAATGTCACCGCTTTCAGATTCGACTAATTTGGCTCCGGCGGTAGTCGGCGTTAATTTATATAAACATATTGGGCATATGATTTATACGACAGGACCCGCTTTAATCAGCGCTTTGCTTCTATGTGATTCAGCACCTTCCAGGCTTCATAACCGTTGCCAAGTTACTGGGAGACCTAGAGGCTACTTAAGAAAGTTTAAAATGTCCCGTATTGCTTTTCGCGAATTCGCACATAAGGGGCAGATCCCTGGGGTTAAAAAATCAAGTTGGTAAGCAGTAAATCCACAAGAACACCGTAAATGTAATGCTTACAACTTCCTGTTAGATGTATGTTAAGAATGTTATTGAAAATTGATAGAAAGGCCAGCCAAAAAGTTGGATACAAATGATTTTGAATACTAAGGGAAAGATGGTTGTTTGTAGTGAATGAGAAAATAATGGAGATTTTCGCGAGAAATATTTTGGCTTCTCTACCAGTGAATAAAAGAAGGCTTTATCAATTTATTGAAGGTATTGAAGATAGTTTAGCCCAACAATCCGAGACGAAGGAACAATTTCTAACCCTTCTCAAAGAGCAATTACCGCACCAGCAGGCAGCCAATCGCTTTAATATGTCGTTAGATGAAACGATGAAATTGATGCACAAAATTGAAGATGAAATAAACGAAAAGCTAGAAAGAAAGCTACAGAATTATAAATGGATTGATTATACAGAACAAGTATATGGTAATCAGGTTGAGGCAATTAAGAATAAACAATGTTTCCTTATTTTTCAATAAGTTGTAAAGGTTGATTTCTCTATCAGAAATCAACCTTTATTTTTATAAAAAGAAATATCTTTAATAATACATTCGTAAGAAACCTCCGTTTGCAAAAGTACACTTTTACGAACGGGTGTTTTTTGTCCAAAAAAAGCTGTTTTTAATGTTCGTTTAAGTTATAAAATTATAAATTACTACCAATGATAAATATTTGTTACTTAAATAGAGGAGGTTTTTGTTTAGAAAGAAAAGTTAGAGTCAACAGTAGACTGCTGGCCCTTTTGTTACACGTCCGGACGAAACTGTTCAGTAATTAAAAATTTTTCACTAAACTAATGGAGCAGTTTAGTTCGATAACAAACTTGATTTTTGCTCTTGGGTTTGAGTCAATAATTTGGACACAAAAAAGTTAAGTCTTAGGCTGTTCTTCTAATTTGATCCTCAATGGCTTGAGGTGTTTGATAGTCAATACTGCTGTGAATTCTCTTTCGGTTATACCAGCCTTCTATAAACTGAAATATGGCCAGCTTTGCAGCTAGATAGTCCGTGTATTGCGTATGATAAACTTCTTCTTTCTTTAATATAGCGTGAAATGACTCTATACAGGCATTATCATAAGGCCAGCCTTTCTGGCTGAAAGATTGCTTGATTCCTTGTTTTTGAGCATGCTGAGTAAACTCACTGCTGGTATATTGTGAGCCAAGATCGGTATGAAGAATTAAGCCCTTTCGGGGCTTTTGAGAAAAACAGGCATTTTGAAGTGCTTCGATCACCAAGTCAGATGTCATAGAACGAGAAAAAGAATAGCCAACGATTTTCTTCGAATGCAGATCCAATACAGAGGCCAAATAGCACCAACCATCTCTTACCGTAGGGATATAGGTAATATCCGCCACCCATTTTTTATTGATTGTGCAGGTAGAGAAGTCTCGCTTTAAAAGGTTGTCCAGCTGCACGACCTTTTCCTTTGAGGGATAGGGACGATACTTCTTCTTGATAATCGAACGGATGCCGGCCTTTTTCATTAGGCGCTGGACGCGCTTTAGGCTTAGGAAAAACCCTCTGTTTAATAAGGTTTTATGAATTTTTGGAGCGCCATAACGAGCCTTACTTTCCAGGTGAATCCGTCGGATTTCCTTCGTGAGTTCCCGGTTTTCTATTGCACGCTTTGAAGTTGTTTTTTCAAGGGAATCATAGTAGCTGCTTCTTGGCACGGCCAGTACTTCGCACATTTTCTGGATAGAGTATTGACCTTTGTGTTCCTCGATAAAATCATTAAGCTCTGCTTCGGTTACTTTTTCGCGAATATGGCCATAGCCTTTTTTAAGATTTCTACTTCCTGTTTTAACCGAAGGTTTTCTTTCTGAATATCCGCTAACTCTTTCGGTATTAGGGCCTCTTTCTCTGAACTGATGGGGGTAAAGTCTTTCACCCATTTATAAATCGTTACTTCTGATACGCCATATTCGCTGCTTAATTCTTTAACTGAGCTGCCGGAATGATATAAATCCACAATTGTTTTCTTAAAGTCATCATTATATTTTTTGCCTGCAGGCTTACGTTCCAATTCGGACACATCCTCTCAAAATAATTGTAAGGACTTAATTAAACTGTGTCCATGAAACTATACTAACTCTAGTATTTTGGGCAGTATATATCTACTTTAGCTATCCTTGATATAATCAAGATTATAAAAACCAATGCCTCTTTAGAGAAGTTCTCAGTGAAACCATTGGTATGAATAAGTCATTAAGATAAAGCACATTTAGCACATACTTATGATGTCTTATTATAACTGTGTTGTGATAAATGAAACTTAAACTAAAGAAGGTGATATGAGTAAGGTAAGATGAATGCACACACAGAATATTTTTTTGTTTTATTTGCCGTCAGCACTCACCACATGTTGAGGCTGTGGTAATGATGGAGCGAAAATGAAAAGTTAAATCAAGGATTGAAGCCGATTATAAATAGGGCAGTTTTATGTGTTTTAGATCTATGATTTTTATCAGATAATAGGGTATAATGGAAGATTGACAAAAATACTTTAATGCACAGAAAGGATAGTAAAATGTCGGAAAGAAAAGATGAAATAATCTTAAGAGGGCTTAAAGAAAATAATCTAAAAAGTATAGACTTAAACATACCTAAAGAAAAAATTGTTGTATTTACTGGTCTTTCGGGATCAGGTAAAAGCTCAGTTGTTTTTGATACGTTAGCAACAGAAAGCAGAAGACAAATGACTTTGAACTATCCTCTCTATGTCAGAAATCAAATGCCAAGGTACGAAAGACCTTACGCCGATCTTATGCAAAACTTAAGTCCGGTGATAGTGGTAGAGCAAAGACCTATAGGAGGCAATTCCCGTTCAACAGTAGGCACCTATATGGATATAGATCCACTAATTAGACTTTTGTTCTCGAGAATAGGACAACCACCGATAGGTTCTGCTAACGATTTTTCTAGTCAAAGTTCCTTTGGTAGATGTCCGGAATGTGGTGGATTTGGGGAAGTGATTGCTCCAGATGTAAATAAGTTGATTGATTTCGATAAGTCGCTTCGGGAATATGCTGTTAAATTTAAGCCTTTATCTCCTTCAGGTTGGCAAGGTAATTGGATGATGACCTGCGGATTATTTGATCCGGACAAACCCTTAAAGGACTACTCAGAAGAAGACCTCCACCTGCTATTATACGGTCCCCGGGAAGGTGAAAGAGCTTATGCGCCGTTTCACACAAAAAATGGACCGCACAATGCAGAGTGGGATGGGTTATTGCCCAGATTTACGCGCGTCTATATAAATAGGGATATCTCAAAACTAAAACAAGTATCCCAAGATGATGTATTAGCAGTGTCAACACATTCATTATGTCCAACATGCCAAGGTTCAGGCCTAAACCCAGAGGTATTAGAATGCAAAATAAATGGCTTAAATATCGCAGAATACGATCAATTAGAACTTCCGGAAATACTTGAAGAACTAAAGAAAATAAAAGACCCTATGGGAGAATCGATAGCCAAACAAGCAATCCCGTATATAAAACAATTAGTCGACATGGGATTAGGGTATTTGAGTCTGACAAGAAAAGTGGGCACCCTTTCCGGAGGTGAAGCTCAACGTGTAAAAATTGCCCGCCATTTAGGGAGCAGTTTAAATAATATTACCTACATTTTCGATGAACCAAGTGCGGGGCTCCATCCGGAAGAAGTGAATATGTTAATTCAAATGCTAAAAAGGATAAGAGAGCAGCATAATACCGTAATCGTAATCGAACATAATCTATCTGTAATAAAAGTAGCTGATGAAGTAATAGAGATGGGTCCAGGTGCAGGGGTGAATGGAGGAAAAGTTGTCTACCAAGGACAATTAGAAGGATTAAAAAACTCTCCAACAGCAAACGCCTTGAAGCATAAACTAAATATAAACAAAACCACAAGGGATGGTAAAGGATATTTTACAATAAGAGAAGCAAAGAACAACAATTTGAAAGATGTGAATGTAGATATCCCTAAAGAAGTCTTAGTCACTGTCTGCGGGATATCTGGTTCAGGCAAAAGCTCCTTAATTTTAGAAGCATTCAAGGAAAGATATCCAGAATCCATAACGGTAGGACAAGGTGGTATCGGAATTTCCAACCGTTCCACCATGGCTACATATATGGGAATAATGGATGACATTCGCGCAGCATTTGCAAAAGCAACGGGACAGCCGGCAGGTTTGTTCAGTTTTAACTCCTTAGGAGCATGTCCTGTCTGTAAGGGAAAAGGAGTTCTTACACCTGAGGTAGCATTTGCAGATCCAGTGACAATTCCATGCGAAGCATGCGGTGGTACGAGATACTCAGACGAAGCACTGTCATATCGGTATCAGAATAAAAATATTATTGAGATATTACAGTTAACAATAGATGAAGCTGCCGATTATTTTATACAGCAAAAAATCCTAAACAGAGTGAATACGCTAAGGAACGTAGGGTTAGGTTATTTGACCTTAGGACAGACGACAAGTTCTTTGAGCGGAGGAGAAACCCAACGTCTAAAACTCGCGAACCAATTACAAAAGGAAGGCCAAATCTACTTGTTAGACGAACCATCCTTAGGATTACACGCAGAAGATGATGAAAAACTTTTGGATGTATTTCAAAAGCTTGTGAACAGAGGCAACTCTGTCATAGTAATCGAACACAATTTAGACTTTATAGCGGCGAGCGACTGGATAATAGAAATGGGTCCGGGGGGAGGAAAACAAGGCGGTGGGCAAATTATATTCGAAGGCACACCGGAAGAAATGCTAAACGCAGAGACAGTGACTGCGAAATGGTTAAAGGATGGAGTTAGAAAAGATCTCGCTTAAAGTGTGGAGTTATCTTTTCATGTTTCAAAGTCCCATGTTATCACAGTAGAAAAAATCCAGTTATCCTATGGATATTGAAAAGATGAAGAAAGAGAAAAAGATGTCTGCAGGCATCCAAATAAGGTAGGTAAAATATCTTAATAACATTGTGGAACAAGATAATCGTTTTTTAAACAGAGAGAGTTCGTAAGATGTTAGGATTGAAATCTTTCCATACAGCTAAATCTATTCTTTCGGGAATAGAGGCGATGCATATCATTAAAAAGGATAGATTGCTTTACGGGACGAGTCTGTCTACCATCAATTAAAATTCATTAATCATAATTTTATCGAAAAACATATTGTGCAGAATTCAAAATTAATATAAATATAACCATCAACTAAGAGATAACTTTTACATCGAACAACTATAAATAGTGACTCATTAATATAACGGACAATTTTGCATCGAGTAATACGTTTTCTACGTAAAATTAAATTTCGATGCAAAATTAGGGCTCTCTCAGCATCACCAAAAGTGACCACTATTTAGAATAACTTCACTTTATATAGACGCGAAATGCATTTTCTCTTGGTTCGCACGTTCCAAATACATATTGGTGGTAGAGATATTGGAGCGTGCAGACCAACCTTTAAAGACAGCCATCGATACGTCATTTTTTAGCATCAGCGGACGAAATCAATGGGTCTGATTTTTGAATTCTTCCCGGCTAGTTCCACCGCTTCTTTTACATTCTTATAAAGAGCTACATACGTTAATCTCTTCTTTTTTTGACGAGTTTCTTCTATTATATTATATATAGTCTCCTAATATGCCATTTTTCCAGTCGTGAATAGCGTGCTGTTCACGTTCGAATATTTTCTCCAGATAAATCATGGTTGTTTCGATTTTTTCATGCCCTAGGCTTCGCATAATTTATAAATATCTGCGCCAGCTCTTCTTGATATAATGGCAAAACTGTGCCGAAATGTGTGGGCTGTGATCCGGCAGCTCCGATTCTGCAAAAAGGAAAGACCTGTCCGTTCAATCGCCTTCCCTAAATATTGAGAGAGATAAGAGGGAGAAAAAGCATTTCCGGTACTTGTAGGGAAGAGGGGCGAATCATCGCTCTCTGAAAAATGGGTATCCAAGAGTCTTGCTTCTCTATAACGACGACTACTTTCCACCACTTTTGGTTTCAGAGGAATAGAACGGTGCTTGTTGCCTTTTCCCCACACAGACAGGTAATACTCTCCGAACAGGCTGTCATATTTCACGTCAGAAACCTTGAATTTACATAACTCTTCATTACGTAAACCGGTTGCTACCAGTATATGCATAAGGCCGAAAATAACCGAGTGATTCTCCTGTTTAAAATAATCCAGCAGCTGGACGACCTCGTTTGGCCCTAAGTCTCGATTGGGCCGGTCTTCTTTTCGGACCGTGGCACTGAGCAATCCCTCGTGGACGGCTTCCTTAATATAGCCCGACCGGTGAAGGAAAGAGAAGAAGCTTTTCCAAATGACTGTTTTCCGGGCAACGGTTGCAGGGGAATAAGGTCCTTTTTCTATAACGTGAGGGCACCGCTCCACTACCCACGCTTGATATCTCCTTAAATGTCGCTTGCTTAAACTTTTGAACAAGGACCCTTCAATAATTCTGTCGATATCAAGATCCATTTCATCTGCATATCGAAGCATGTGTTCGACCATCATAGTAAGTTCCCGCTGATACTCCTTGATCGTTCTCTCAGATTTGTTTTTCTTTTGATCGATGTTTGTTTGCTGATACAAAAAGTAAGCCAGCATATCCCTATCATCAAATTGGGAAAAAGGCGCTTCTCCCTGTTTTTCCGACTGTTCCTTTATCTGAAGCAATAAAGAGTAGTCCATATCTTCAGTGTTCTTGAAAAGAGTCAATTTATTTTCAGGCATAGATAATGGTTTCATTATGTATTTTTTCCTCTTTTCGTTTTTATTTACTTTATTTTAAAATATAAATTTTTTATCCATCTATAATTATAATCCTGTTTTACTAATGATTCAAAAAAATCAATATTCCAATACATATAAAAAATATCTTCTTTGTTTATTTATTTAATATTATAGTTATTATTTTATTTTTATATTTAACGTTTTAATAAAATAAATAATAATTTATTGTTTTTAACTATATGAATTGAAAAGAACAATATTAAAAATTATAGTGTAAAGAAAGAAATATAAATAAGCAAATAAAAAAGAACAGTTTTTTGTTTAAAATGAAAAAAGTACCTTAGAAGAAAGAGCTCCAACTATACATAGAAGAGAAAATTTGTGAGACACGCTCTGGGAACAAATGAGGAAAGAGGGATAAGAATGACCGAAGAAAAAAATATTATACGACCGAGGAAGCGGCGAAACTTCTCAATAAGTCAAAGGCCACAATCTATAACTATATCCAAAAAGGCATATTAGTCTCGCTTCC
Organism: Pseudobacillus wudalianchiensis; assembly: GCF_001685015.1. Classification (GTDB taxonomy): domain Bacteria; phylum Bacillota; class Bacilli; order Bacillales; family Domibacillaceae; genus Pseudobacillus; species Pseudobacillus wudalianchiensis. Next base: position 28,417 of record NZ_MAYT01000009.1, on the reverse strand, counting down.
AGACCATAAATGGAGAATGCTGAACACACGGGTGTTCCCAAAAGAACAAGTGGAGGAACTGGCAAGAAAACAGGAGAAAAAATTAGGACTCACCACAACAGAGGCTGCGAAATTCCTAGGCGTTTCCCGCTCTACGCTGCATAAGCTGGTGAAGGAGGGAACCATTCCAGCCATACAAGGAACGTACCGTGGCCGACAGATTTTTTATATTAACCCGATAGATCTCGAGCAGTTCGCAGGCGAAAATGCTGCTTATCTTCAATCCGAGCGTTTAAAAAGGAGGGACTATTATGATAAGGAGAGAAATATCGCTTTCTTCCAGAAGTTCTCGACAAAAGAGGGAAGAGAGGCTCGGCTGGTATTCGATTCAGGTGGCAGATGGCATTCTTGTTTCCCGACACGCATGAAATCAAATCTTATGAGGAAGGAGTTTTCAAAGAAGAACTGAAGCCGTCTTATGAACTGAATTATGGAAAACCGAACACGGGCCCGGGATTTCTAAAAATGGTTTTGCCGGCTAAACATCCGTTAACGATGGAGTTTTTTGATATTGTCTACCAACAATATGAACTTTCAAATCTACTACTTCATTTCACCCCAACTGATTACGATGCTTTGAATGAAGTGGAAATCCATATAAAGAAGACCGTACTAAAAGAAGTGCCCGAGCACCTCTTCCGCTTCCTAGACAGATATGTAGCAAAAGGGTCCCTTCAATATGACAAAGAAGGATACCTTTTTATCGAGACAGATATGGAAACCCTCACTATTTCGCTCTCGAAAAACCTGAAAGAAAAGATTAAAAAGGAAGCAGAAGGGGAAGGAATCAGCATGCAGGAGGTTATATTGCGCATCCTTGCAGAAAGGAATTGGGAAGAGTAATTTTTGGCGGAGGGAAAAATTAATATGTGATTTGAGGCCTTGGTCTTGTCATTTTTTCCTTCCATACCCGTTTTCAACTTAAGGGTGTTTTTTATTTGTCTCACTTTATGGGGTTAGTCCCGTCCCAAAAGGAGATAGCTTTTTTATATTTATAATGCAAAATAACGCTTAAAGTGACACCTTATTATTCGCATTTCCAAGTCTCCAATAGATTAATAATAAAATAATTTTATATTTTTATGGCTTAAGTTGGTTTTAAAATTTTATTTTTATTCAAACAAAATTCTTGTAGTACCTGTCACCTCATGAATTTTATCGAACTGACATCACTCCGACACTTTGTATGAATTTTACTGGAATTTCTTTAGCGTTTTGTACGTTTAGAATTATCAGATAATTCTGGTAAGATAGAATAAAGAAGGGAGGGTGACTGGCCAGACTTAATAGGATGTAAAACTGTAATAAACAATGAAAGACTTTACTCCTTTTTGTTACAATGGAATGGCTTAAGTTGTTGATAAAGGAGTGTCCATCTTGTTTAGCAGATTACATGAACTAACACAATTTACCGTATTTCACTATTTTGCTGAAGTATCTAAAATAAGACGACGATCTGGTCAGGAAAAAGAAATAAGTGATTTTTTGGTTCAGTTTGCAAAAGATCATCATTTAGAAGTCATCCAAGATCAGGCATTAAATATTACGATCAAAAAGCAGGCCACATCAGGATATGAACAGGCCCCTACTGTCATTATTCAAGGTCCAATGGACATGATTGAGGACAAAAATGAGGATGCCGAACATGACTTTGCAAAAGACCCTCTCCAATTAAGAATTGAAGGGGACATGCTCTATGCAACAGAAACGACACTAGGTGCAAATAGCGGGATTGCTCTCGCCTACTCTCTTTCATTATTGAGCTCTAATCGAATCCCTCATCCAAATCTAGAAGTGATCCTTACAACAGAAGGTAGATTGACAATGAAAGGTGCCCGTGAATTAGACATCTCCCATCTGAACGGAACCATATTAATCAATCTGGACTCAGATGAATTTGGAAAACTGCTGGTCAGTGGTTCAGGCGGGATTGCTAGCACGTTTACGGTCCCAATTATTTGGAATGAAGCGGCCAAAAATAAAATTCTCTGTCGAATTCATATTGGTGGATTAAAAGGCGGCCACTCGGGTCTTTGTATCAATCAAGGTCGAGGGAATTCTATCAAGCTTTTGGGACGTATTTTACAAAGGTTATCCGCAAAAATGGATTTTTCCCTAGCAGGGTTGGCCGGTGGTACAAAAGATACTTCCATTCCGCGAGAGGCCGAAGCATTCGTTCTAATTCAGGCCGAAAAAATTGGTCAGTTAGAGGCTGAAGTGGAGCAATGGAACCAAATCTTTAAGAATGAATTAAGGCACTCCGATGGACAAGTTTTTGCACAAGTTACAAAGGAAGAAGAAGTTTTCCTGAAAGTATTTTCAAAGGAAACAACTGAAAAATTAATAGCTGCATTGCTCTTATTACCAAGCGGTGTAGAAAATATGAGCTTGGATTTCCCTGGCTTAGTAGAGAGTTCCGCTAGCTTGGGTGTAGTAAACACTTATGCTACAGCCATTACCTTCGAAAGTTTCATTCGAAGTTCTGAAAAAAGTTTAAAAGATAAAATGATCAATGAAATGAAAATACTTGCAAATGTTCTCGGAAGTGAAGTGACATTTGGATATGATTATCCAGAATGGCCGTATAACCCTGATTCTAAAATCAAATCCCTTTTTGAGATGGTTTATAAGGAAAAATACGGCGAAAATATCGAGTCGATTGCAATTCATGCCGGGCTTGAATGCGGTTTATTTTTAGAAAAGATGGACTTTGATGCTATATCTATTGGCCCTGATGTTTATAACAGTCATACACCCAATGAACATTTAAGCATCTCGTCCACCTTAAAAACGTGGGAATATCTTTTAGCTGTGTTAAAAGAAATTCATGCGATTGAGCTCATAGGCCCGCAAAGCAAGTTCAATACAGATCCGCCGCTCTGGATTGGTTAAATCGCCCAGTAACTCTTCTAGTTTTTCGAGACGATAATACAAGGTTTGGCGATGGATAAAAAGCTCCTTGGCTGTTTTCTGCTTCGAACTATTATTATTTAGATATACCTTGAGGGTTTCAAGCAGCTGCTGTCCATGCTCTTTGTCGTAATGGATAACCTTGCCCAAATAATCATTGATGAATGAAGGGATAGTTCGCTCATCTTTCATGTTTAGTAAGATACGAAAAATTCCAATATTCTCATAAAACGGATCCGATATGGATTTTGTAATGTTGGCAATTTCAATAACTTGCTTCGCTTCTTGAAAGCCTTGATATGCATGAGCTAGTAAATGAGCCGGATTACTTATCCCGATAAAGATTTTCTGATTCTCCAATAAATTTGTAATCGCTTTCCTTAATTGAAATATTGCCACGCCAATACGCTCCTGTATAGGCGGCAATTGTTTATGGTCAATTTGCGTTTGATAAACAAGGAAGTACACGCGGTTCCCCAAGGGAAGAATAACCGTTTGAAAGGAATGGCGCTTCATCATATTTCGGGTCATAACAACTATACTTTGTTGCATGGAGCCTAAATCATCATAGTTGGTATATAGCCCTGGAAACCCTAATTCCATTACACCACAGTAAAAGCAAAAATCACGTATACCATTTGGATTTAAACCAAGTTTTGTCCGAAGCATCTCCTCCCCTTGGATTCGGTTATTCAAAATATCGTTTAAAAGAACATTTTGTTCGTAAAAATTTCTCTCTTCGGTGAATAGCCTACGTAATAAATTTTGGGCGATGGCAGTGACAGTATAATCTAATGATAAAGGGAAAAATTCATCTACTTCCGTTTCAGCCAGCAATATACCGACGTATGCGAAATGCCGCCCCATTGCAATGACTGGTTGAAAAAGTAAGATGTTTTCCGTATCAACTATTTCTTGCACCTGTTCTGTAGAATCAATAGAACATTTCTTTATTTGCATTTTAAATATTTCTAAACATTCTTTTTGAACAGATGGATTTATCTGTGGAAAAAAAATAGGGTCACTGTCAATAGGATAATAGATTACGTTTAATGAAATCGTTTGATGAAAAGTCTGCAGAATGGTACTGATACTTTTGGATTGAAGATTTAACTGCGATAATTTTTTATGAAATGTTTCTAATTCTTTTAAGGCCCTAGCTTTGGAATTAATTATTAATGCATGGATATCACGCGTAATCTCTACAAATTTAACTTTTTTTGTAAAAATAATTAGAGGAAAATTATGTTTTTCTGCTAATTCAATCATTTCTACCGGAATTGACGAAAAGTTCGCCCCTATCTCTATACAGAGGGCGGAAGCATTTTGCCAAATTAATTTATTAAGGAAAGATAAACAAGTATTTAATTCGCCGTTATAAAACATGCCTGTTGTTAGAATTATTTCATTTCCATCAACAAGGTTTTGATTTTCATTAGTTTCAAGAATATGAACCCATTTTACTAGGCGATTTAAACCATTTACACCTGCGATAACTTTCGCCTCGTTGAAGTGGGGTCGTTTAATAAGATCACTAACAGTAAATTTTCGTTCAGACATTATGATTATCTCCAATTAAAACAATATATTATTAACTAGACACTTTGTATATGATTTATATTTTATCACAGCCAGCGTTCACTTTTGGTAACAAACTCCGTTTGTTACTAATTTATTGAACATTCTGGTTTAATAGGGGTTGAGTGATTTTGAAAAGAGCTATTTTATTGGAACCACAAAAACAGGTAACCAAAAAGAAATTTAATCTTAAAATGCCACATAGTTATGTCTTCATGGGACTGATCATTCTCTTAACCACCCTTCTTACCTATATCATTCCGGCAGGTGAATTTGATCGGGTGGAGGATCCTGTTACAAAAAGATCATTAGTTGTACCTGATTCCTTTCATCCTGTTCACCAATCACCGGTTGGATTTTTTAATATGTTTATTAGTATTCAAAAAGGGATGCTGAATGGAGCGGAAATCATTTTTTATCTTTTTTTCGCTTATGGTTTTATCTTTATCCTGACAAAAACAGGGGTATTTAATAGCGGAATAGGCGCACTAGTTAGAAAAATGAAAGGAAAAGAGAGCCTGATTATTCCTGTATTTATGCTTGTCTTTGGAGCGATGGGTGCAGGGTTCGGGATGTATGAAGAAAGTTATGGATACATTCCAATTATGATGGGAATTACCGTTGCGCTTGGCTACGATGCTTTGGTTGGTGTTGCAATTGTTTACGTCAGTATCACTACCGGTTTTGCAGCTGCCATTACAAACCCTTTTACCGTTGGAATTGCTCAGGGCATTGCAGGCATCCCGCTCTTTTCCGGTATTGTATTTCGTATCATTGCTTTTATTGTCTTTATGGCTATTTCGATTTTCTTCGTTATGCGCTATGCGAAAATGGTTAAAACAAATCCTGAAAAGAGTATTGTAAAAGATGTGGAATTCCCTTTTCTTTCAGGTATTCTACAAGGTGGACTTACGGATACGAAATTCAGCGTTACGCATAAAATCAGTTTGGTTTTGTTTGCATGTACAATTATTACCTTAGTTACAGGGACAATTAAATTTGGATGGTATCTACCAGAATTATCAGGTGTTTTTATTATCATGATGATTGTCATTGGTTTAGTAAACAAATTATCTCTTGGACAAATTGCAGATACTTTTATAGAAGCCTGCAGGAACATGGTATACGCCGCTCTTATTATTGGGATGGCAAATGCAATCCTCGTCATTTTAGAAGATGGGCATATCATCGATACTGTGGTCTATTACATGGCCAATGCTATTAAGGATTTGCCTACTTACGCTGCAGCAAGCGGGATGATTATCGTTCAAACTATGCTTAATTTTTTTGTACCATCTGGAAGTGCTGCAGCAATGATTTCAATGCCGATTATGACACCTTTATCCGATCTTATCGGAATCAATCGTCAAATTGCTGTTCTCGCATTCTCGTTTGGTGACGGATTTGCAAACATGCTTTGGCCTGCCACTGTTGTGGTAATCTGTGGAATAGCCGGCATTCCTGTTGACCGTTGGTATAAATTTTTATGGCCGCTCTTTATTACCATCATAGCCGTGGAGATTATCTTTATCATCATCGCAGTTGCGATTAATTATGGACCGTAATTCTAAATTGAAAGGTTGATTCCTATGTATAATCGTTTAGAAGATTTAATACAGCATCCAGTATTTCATTATTTTTCAGAAATTTCAAAGATTCCTAGATGTTCTGGAAACGAGAAAGCAATAAGTGATTATTTGGTTCAGTTTGGAAAAGAACGTAATTTAGAGGTAAAACAGGATGAAGCGTTAAATGTAATCATCAAAAAGCCAGCCAGTCCAGGATATGAAAATGTACCACCTGTGATTATCCAAGGACATATGGATATGGTTTGTGAAAAAAATAAGGGGACCATTCATGATTTTAGAAAGGATCCCATTCAGTTAAGAGTTATTGAAGAAATGCTTTATGCAACGAATACAACTTTAGGGGCTGACAATGGAATTGCAGTGGCCTATGCCCTTGCATTGTTGGATTCAAAGGAAGTTCCTCACCCATCCCTCGAGGTTGTCATCACTACCGAGGAAGAAACGACTATGGGGGGAGCTTTAGCTTTAAATCCTGCTGACTTTGAAGGTAAAATTCTGATTAATCTAGATTCAGAAGAAGATCATAAGTTATTGGTGAGCAGTGCTGGCGGAATAAAGGCAACAATGATCCTTCCAATCATTTGGGATGATGCTCCAAAGAACGTATCGGCTTATTGTATTGGTGTTAGAGGACTAAAAGGCGGTCATTCCGGGATTTCAATTAATAAGGGAAGGGGCAATTCCAATAAGATCATGGGGAGAATATTAGAAGATCTATCAGGAGAATTCCCTTATTTTCTGCAGCAAATAAATGGTGGATCAGCAACGAATGCCATTCCCCGTGAAACAGATGCAATTATTTTAGTTTCTAGGGATAGTATTAAGAAATTAGAAAGTAAAATAGACGAATGGAATGATATTTTACGAAATGAGCTAAAAACCTCCGATCCGGAGGTACATATTTGCCTAGACAGCGTGAAACATGACCTTTCTAAAGTTTTTTCAGAGGAAACAAAACAGAAGGCCATTACCTCGCTGATGTTAATTCCAAACGGTATTCAAAGTATGAGTATGGAAATGGAGGGGTTGGTGGAAAGTTCGACCAATTTGGGGGTAATTACCACATTTGAAACAGAACTGCATTTTGAAAGTGATTCAAGAAGTTCGATAAAAAGTTTAAAGGATGCTTTAGTCAAGAAGGCTCGCTTAATTGCAGAAACTCTTGGATGCAAATTATTTACTGATAGTGAGTATCCGGAGTGGCCCTATAATCCTGATTCAAAGATTCGTAAAGTATTTGAAAAGGTATTTAAGGAGAAACATGGTACAGATATTGAGATTATTGCCGTGCATGCCGGGATCGAGTGCGGCATATTGATTGATAAAATCCCAGGATTAGACGCGATTTCGATTGGACCAGATATGTATAATGTTCATACGCCAAATGAACACTTAAGCATACCTTCAACAATCAATAATTGGGAATACTTCCTCTCCGTATTAAAAGAAATGAAATTTTTTGATCGGTAGGAATGTTACGATTTTAAACAAACTTTGGGTGGTGACACAGGTACCACTCTTTTCTATCTCGCCCGGCGGACGGTCATTCACATACATAAGCCGCCTAGTTCCTGTACGGTACTCTTCCTCAACCTATAAATGCTCAGCCGCATCCTTTGGTGCCGTAATGGAGTGAGTCCAAGATAAGTAAAAAAGTGCCATACAGATGTAAAAAAATAGAGAGAGGGCACAAAGCCCTCATTAAGCTATTTTAAACTCTAAACCTAGCTTTCTGACTAAAGGTTGAGGTGGTTCTTCTAAATCAATAATGTAATCGCCAAATCGTTTAATATGTTCCGTAAGATAAGGGATAAGTGGATCCTACCGACTAAAAGCACAGGCGAGGAAAGCTCCAAGTTAATAATCTTCACCTGGGGCGTGATTGAATAGAGTTAGCGATTTTATTTCGAAACGATATTCAGAAAGTTAAAATTAATATGTATTGATGTATCCCACCATGTGGGCTATTTTTACCTATAATTTTTTGGGGGATGATGAACATGCTAGAAACACTATTTAATCGTTTAGAAGAGATCTATCCTAAAATGGTAGAGATCCGCAGGGAATTGCATATGAACCCAGAGCTATCTTTCCAGGAGGTTCAAACCCCTAAATATATTTCGAAATTTCTACAGGAATTAGGTCTGGATGTGAAGACAGGAGTAGGGGGAAGGGGTGTGGTTGCTAAATTAACAGGCGGGCATCCGGGAAAGACCGTTGCGATTCGAGCCGACTTTGATGCACTTCCTATACAAGAGCAAACGGATTTACCTTTCCAGTCAAAAATTTCTGGTATTATGCATGCATGTGGTCATGATGCACATACAGCTATTGCTTTGGGTCTTGCCAAAGTATTTACTGAAAAAAGGGATCAACTCAAGGGAAACATTGTGTTTATTCATCAGCATGCGGAAGAAGTTCTTCCCGGCGGCGCAAAAGCGATGATTGAAGACGGTTGTTTAGACGGAGTCGATGTAATATTCGCGACACATATGGAAAATGATTATCCAGTAGGGACAATTGGCTATCGGAGCGGCTATATTATGTCTTGTGCAGATGAATTTTATATTGAGGTCTTGGGAAAAGGCGGTCATGCACAAGCACCTCATCATACGAAAGATGCTTTAGTTGTTGGGGCACAGCTAGTTTGCAATTTACAGCATATTGTGTCCAGACGCGTAAATCCATTAAAATCCGCCGTCGTTTCCGTTGGATCTTTTCATTCTGGAACAGCCACGAATATTGTAAATGGAGAGGCTAAAATAACTGGGGAAGTCCGAGCCTTTGAAGAAGAGATCCGTACAGATTTGGAAAAAATAATCGAGGAAATCACTTCAACTACGTGCCAAGCTGCAAGGTCAACCTATACTTATACTTATCTTCGTGGTTATCCGTCTACATATAATCACCCAGACATTACAAAATTATTAGTTGATTCTGCTAAGGAAGTAATTGATGAAAAGAACATTAAAGAATTAGAACCGATGATGGGTGCTGAAGACTTCGCTTATTATACTCAAAAGATTCCAGGTACTTATTTCTTTACCGGTTCAGCCAATCCTGAGGATGAAATCGTTTATCCTTATCATCACCCCAAATTTAAAATTGACGAACGTGCAATACTTGTCGCATCAAAAGTATTAGCAGCAGCCACGATTCAATATTTGCATGGTGAAAAATAACAAAACTACTTAGGATTTCGGGCATGGCATTGGTTCCGAACAGATAAGAAAAGAGATAATTTATTTGAAGAACTCATTCTAGGAGATAATACAACAGGGAGTGCTCTTAGCTGGAGTCTCAGACTTTTAAAGTATTTTCCCGATTCTCAATTAGACTGCATTATAAGGATATTACTAAGAAAAGATTCGATTCCTTTTGCGGAGGACTTTCTAAATAATCTGGGGAAATTTGTTGGATTCCGAGCGATGCGGCTCAATTATAAAAATGAACGGCTATTAGCGGCGAAGCTGATCGATGATATTACATCCGAACTTTCGGAATTCCGATTACTTAATGACCAACAGAATTTAGTCGATTTTTTTACTGGGGTCGCATTCGGTTTGAAAGAAGCTGCCTTTGCTTCTACACTGGCCTATGAATATGGGAATTGATTACTTCGTATTGGGAAGAGATCAAAGAGAGTGAATACTATTGTGATAAAAATTTAGTTTTTTTTCCATGCATTGGATAGTAAACCCTAAAAAAGAAATGAAAATGAGTGATCTTTTGATTTGGTGGCAGTCGATTTATCAAATGATGAAAAGAGTAGTAGTCGAAGGCTCGCGCCAAGAAGTATACACTTTAGTCTTTGCTATGAGTCGAAACAAAATAGAGATGATTAAGTCAAAAGATGCTATTGAACTCATTGACTTACTTATCCAAAGAATTCTTACTAATCCAAGCGATTTAGATGTTACAGCACCCAAAAAAAATGAATGGCATTCATGGAGAAGCATTTCTGGTGATGCAGCTGGAGTTATTCAACATATTGCCTCTAGGCCAGGATTAACGAGAGTTGAAAGAGAACAATGCTATGTTCTTCTTAATATGTTAGCTAGTCAACCAATCCACTCAGCAGAAGCGGAAAGGTTAATCATTCATTTACAGGTCGATATAGAGTAAGGTCTCACACAATTTATTGTTTTACAATAGACTGTTACTATTTTTGAACCAGCTGTCCTGTAAAAAACAATTAATCTATTAAATTGGCGTTCCTGGTGCTACTTTTTTTGCTGTTGTATTAGTTAAGGATGATTCCATTTTTTAAGAACAGGAAAAAATAGGTCACTATGATTCATAGTGGCCTAAAATAAGTAACCTATCATCAATTGTTTGGGGATGGGATGCCCTTTGCGTCATAGTATAACGTATCCGCGGCCATCAAGGCCTCGATCATGGCGTCGGGCCAGCCAGAGGTATCATATTCTTTGTTTGGGTCAAAGACAAAGTCCGCCCCCAGTTCACTTTCCACCAGTTGTTCCAATTCCTTTCTTTGCTCTATGGTCAGAGCGTATGGGCTGTTTGGATTCCCCACCAAGTCACCTTCTGGCCTAAGATTGGCGGGAAGGTGAGGATCATCTGTTACATCCTCATTCATTGTGTCCGCATTTCCTACCGACTCATCTGTTTTTTGTAGTTCTATGTCTTCTTCCTCAGATTCAGACATTTGTTCTTTCTTTTCTGATTCATTCATCACATCTTCCGTGTCCGATTCATCTTCCCCTTTGATATAATCCATAGTCAGGGATTTTTGTGATGCCAGCCAAAGAATAGGGGTCGCTTTATCCAAGTCTTCGTACAATCCATCCATGATGGAAGAAGCGAACCGTGTGTCGCCAAGGATAAACTGTTCATTCATCAGTCCGTAACTGACAAAAAGACCTACCACATAATTCACCAATGCCTGTTCCGATTCTGTGTACCCATATTCTTTAGGGTTGGAATCCTCATCTAGGAGCACATTGTATTTATTCAGATAGTCCATGATTGCTTCGTAGTCCTTGTTTGGCATGATCCCCCGTTTGCTCCTGATCGGAGCCCCGTTCCGGATGCCGTCTGTAGCTTTGGCGATCATGTTTATAACATCCATGCTTTCTTGATCCAAATTGGACAGTGAGGGGCGGTCTTTGGTGAAATGATCATAGATAACATAGCCCACTACGCCATTGGCCCCCAATAAAAAAAGGAACAAAAAACCTAATAGTGATTTTCTTAACACGATGCCTTCAACTCCCCGCTCTTGTGACGCCTTGATGCTCCAGCTGTAAATTGTTCCTTAAAATTTGTTGTTTCTCAATATATCGGTTGATTTTCCTTATTTTTAAAGGAGTTTGATGTCGGTTGTTCTTTTAGGCGTATCGAGTGTATCTTAAACATAAAGATAATTACATTGATTACTACTCCCAATGATTTAAACATCTTGTAGGCAATCTATTTATATTTAATTTTTTATCTAATTATTTTTTTAGATGTTTGACTGGATAGTGAAAAATAGTAGAATTAGTTACCCTGTGTATTACCTCGATAACAAGGCTGGAATTTAGTGGTTCTTTTTTTGCTTTTGAATTGCCACGTAAGAATGTGTCTAGGCTTATATTTCTGTGGTGTAGCTCTGGTGCATGGGGGGCAAGCCTGGCGGATTAGCTAAACAGGGGACGATGAAAATCGTTGATAATTTGATCCATTCAATGAAATAAAGAAAGGCTGGTTGTACTGTAGTTTTATTTTCTGAGGAAATAAATCATTGGAAACTTCAATGGATATAAGAATTACTGCATACTCATCGAATTTCTCTACTAACATCTTGGTCCCATACTCCGGATAATCCAAGAAAGCAACAAATTATTTTTAAATTAATAGAAAGAATAAATTGGATTAGTTGGAACGCCGTATGCGGTGAAAGTTGCACGTACGGTGTGAACAGGGGGAAAAGCTGGCGATAACTTCAAAGGCTTACCTATCTGTATGAAGAAGGCATTTGAGTTATAATTACATTAAAATTTCGATAGAGGTAATAAACTGAATCTTATTTTACTAGCTGCGCCAATACTTTCTGCAATGTTTTGATAGCTTTCGTTTTCAGTTAAATAGTGTTCCACCGCTTGTAATTTAACTTCTACTGTATATTTAGACATAAAAATACCCCGTAAATGTTAGTTGGTGTCTAACATTTATAGGGCAGTTCAACTCCAGATATTCATCTAATTCCTTTTCAAAATGCGCCATACTCTCAAACTCTTGTAAATAAAGCAATTCTGATTTTAATAAGTCAAAGAAGTTTTCGATGACTGCATTATCTAAGCAGTTGCCCTTACGGGACATACTTTGCGTTATCTTGTGTTCTTGTAATTTTTTTTGATATTTTTTCATCTGTTAATGCCAGCCTTGAACGGAATGAAGAATGATTTTATCTCCTGGCTGAATGCGTTGAACAGCTTCGTCTAACATATCTCCTAGGTTTCTATTTGTCCGGTTATCAAATAAAGCGATATTTCTTCGTGATCTTCCGAGTATTAAACTTGCACTTAATCCTGCAGGTCCAGCACCTATAATTACACAATCAAATACTGTAAATCTGACCAATCCTACTCTTTTGCAACGAATCATTCAAAGTGAAGGAGAAAAAACATCGATTAGTAAGGTTTTGTCTCCGTTGCGATCAGGAATTAGGAATTCAAAATGGCACTAGCATGTTTGTTTTAAAACACATGCTATCAACGTTAAGAAGGAAAAACAGGAAGTTGATATATTACATACGGGCTCTAATAGCCGGCATGTGTCTAAGAATTAGAGGAGCTATTGGTGGTACTCTGGGCGTGAACCCGCTAGCTATGGGAACAGTCGTGATGTTTGAATACGAAGACTAAAAATTGGAAATGATTATTATTAAAAGGTAGATGTGAGAATGTTTAATAAACTAGTTTTTACAACCTTGTCAATAGCGTTAATTTCAGGAGCAGCTCTAACTGCAAATTTATTAGCGGAGCCTAGTAGTAGTGATATTCCATCGAGTCCAAAATTAAGTGCTCCAGGAGACTCATTAGCGAACAATACTGATACTGATAGCTTAGTTCCAGAATTAAGTGACCCAGAAGAATCAAAAATGACTCCGGACATAAGTCCAGAAATTCTAAGACTCCGCAGCGTTGGTAAAATTTATACAAAGCACGGTGATTATGTCCGGGTAGAAAAGCAAACCATTTTCAATGAATCTGAGATAGCACGAAATAAAAGTCAAATTGGAGATGATACGAAGCAACTTATTCTCGATTACGGTATTTTCTTAAGGGATGATACCTCCTCAAATTAAAATTAAATCAAAAAAAGGAGCAGTTGTGCCTGGAGCTGCAGACATACTATACAGTTTGAGAACTAGTGAAAATGATGATATTGAGGTATTTGGTACCTACGACACTACGAGTAAAACAATAACATGGAATTTAGTACATCCTGGCACTTATTATATTGGAGTCGGTACCGTAGCTGTAAGTGGAAATGGATACGACCATTAAGTAAGTCAAAAAGGAACAGTTGTCACTCGGATCTAACATCGTTTCGGTGTGCGCAAGCAAACTAACATCAAGTTTTCGTAAGTATTTGTAGGGATATAGGTTCTTATTCGTCTTTGGATTCTAAGCAAAAAGCTTTGTAATCTGGATTACTGAAGAGGAATTTATAGTGGTTTATAATGAATGTAACACTCCGCTATAGGTTATGTTACACGAGGAACGATTATCGCGGAGAGTGGAGCGGTTGTCGTTCGCAACATTGAAAGGAGGGGTAAAATGTTACATTATGAGGCGATGGAAAACATAACATCATTTTTGCCACAAATAAAGATATTTGAATCGCTTCCGGCAGAAATTATCCGTGAAATTGAACAATTGGTAACAAGATCAAATACGTATAAGCTTTCAAAAACTCTATTCTTCAGACGCCCGGTAATGAAAGGAATGGCTTGTTTTTCGTAATCGCCGGTAAACTTCGCTTATACAAAACCAATTCGGCCGGCAAACAACATACGGTCTGCATCCTAAGCGAAGGCGGCATGTTTGGCGAAGTTGAAACGTTTTCATTGGGCACAAGAGGGACCTATGTGGAGACGATGGAAGACTCGATTGTTTTTTCGATTCCGACTGAACAATTCGAACCGCTTTTAGGTAAGTATTCTGAATTGTCTTTACGTTTTTTATCGGAAATAAGCAAACGCCTGCGAGATCAGGATGAATTGGTGGAAAAATTGGTTTTTAGGGATCTACGTGGTAAAGTGCTTTACTTTCTCAACCGACTATCTAAAAAGTTCGGCATTGAAGAAAATGGATACCGAAAAATCGATATTCCCCTGACTCATCAAGAATTGGCCAATATGATCGGTGCCACAAGAGAAGCGGTATCGCTTACCTTACAGGAACTATCCAATGAAGGTATTCTCGTGACCAGCCGTAGAATGGTCATAATTCATATCGAAAAAGCGATGAAAGAACTGGGTTGATTTCATGACCCGTATGAATTTCCTTTCGACTGTATGCTTTCGACGTAATCTAAATTACTGTCGAATTATTCATCTAGCGTTATGATAAATGCCGTAACGGAATCACTGTAAAATATGAAACTTATAGGAGGAGTCAACATGTCCAATCAACAAGTTCAACTGAATATTCGATTCAAAGCTAAACCAGGGAAAAAAGAAGAATTCCGCAAGGAGCTATATTCCCTTATTGAGGAGATGTCATCCGAGAAGGCATTCATTAGCGCCATTGTATCGGACGATCTGGATCAGCCGGATGACTTGATCATTTATGAAACATGGCAAGGCACGAGAGATAGCTGGCTTGCGGAAGAATTTATTAAACCATACCGCAAGAATTACGAAGGAACACTGGGCGATTTAATTGTGGATAGAAGCGTCAGCTGGTTGCAACCGAAGGGCGAATGGGGAAGTCATATAACGAATGCATGATGACGTTGAATCTTTAACGCTTTAAGATCCAGGAGGATGCATTAATTTCATGGCAGGCATATAGACATGGGAAAATTTGAAGGAAAGGTAGCAGTTGTCACCGGAGGAACAAGCGGTATCGGACTTACGACGGCACAATGATTCGTTTCGGAAGGGTCATACGTATTCATTACCGTCCGTAAACAAAGCGAGCTGGACGCGGCAGTAAAATTGATCGGTGACCGGGTTACCGGCGTTCAAGGTGACATTTCTAATTTGAAGGACTTGGACAAACTGTTTGATACGGTAAAGTAGGAGAAAGGACATCTGGATATTCTATTCGCAAACGCTGGACTTGGCAGCAATCTGCCCTTGGGTCAAATTACGAAAGAGCAGTACGACACGACCTTCGACGTGAACGTAAAGGGTACTTTGTTCACCATTCAAAAGGCTTTGCCGCTGTTTCCAAATATGACGGGAACCATCATCTTAACCGGCTCGACAGCGGGTACGATCGGCGACGCAGGGTTTAGTGTCTACGGAGGTACCAAGGCGGCTCTCCGTAAGATGGCGAGGAGCTGGATATTTGAAAGGCACAGGGATACGACTTAATGTACTGAGCACTGGCATTGTCCACACGCCAGCTTATGATGATCTGTTTGGCGAGGCGCTAAATCAAGTCCTTGAATCGACGAAGAATGTCGTTCCGCTAAGTCGCTTGGGTCAGACGGAGGAGATTGCCAGCGCGGTGATGTTTTAAGATGGTACTATTTAGAATAGAATAAACACGGTATGGATTTATTTAATCCATACCGTGTTCTCGTCTGTTGCCAAGCAGGCGAGCTGCTTGTTTAGCTTTTTCCTGTTCTGGGTTCGAATAAAGGGCGGCTGTTGTGGTGGATGTGTGGCCAAGCTGCCTCATTAACAAATGAATATCGTTGGTCTCTTCCATTAGTTTCGTCGCATAAGTATGACATAGTTTATGGGGAGCCAGAGACTTATTTTTCGTAAAAGCTTTCGTGTATTTTTTCACCAAGAGTTGAACGGCTCTGACAGAAAGGGGCTGACCGTTGCCTTGACGCTTGACTAAAAAAATATAGCTGTTGTCATCATCCGAGGCGTTATAGCGCTCTTTCCGAATCGATAAATAGTGGTGTAAGTCTTCCATTGACTGGGGAATCACAGCAACAATGTCTTTTTTTCCGCCCTTTCTGACAACGTGAATAAGGTTTTCACGGAAATCCAAATCTCTTAATCTAAGATTCACCAGTTCATTTACCCGGATACCTGAACCTAAAAAGAGAGAAAGAATACTTAAATCTTGCTCCTTGTCGCGGAGAAAATAGGTCCGCTGACGGGAATTTTCCGGCAGCTCATGGATGTACTGGTTATTTACATAATCAAGCAAGAACACGTCATCATCATGAAGAATTTTAGCCGGAATTTTATTGGCCCTTGCTCCTAAGGTTTCTTTTACTTTGTGAACCTCAATTTTTTGCATCACGTTGCGATAGAAATAAGGTTCTCCGTCTTCTTTTTCCGTTTGAGCTGTCAAATAATGAAAGAGAGAGCGAAGGGCTGATATTTTCCGGTTCACAGACACTTTTTCGAGTTTCTTTGTTTCGGTCTTGCTCATGGCTATTTCACGGCGTTGGATATATTTAAAGAAACTCTGAGCGGCTTCTAATTTTAAGTTCTCTAAGGCATAAAGCGGAATGTCTTTGATTTTCTGACAATCCACAATACCTTCAGCGATGAGCCATTCAAAAAAAAGTTTATAGTCGTGCAAATAATTAAGCAGGGTAGAGGGAGAGCGGTGATCCAGCTTATCGTCAATAAATTCTTCCACATAAAAAGGCATGGATTTCACCATCTTATGTAATCTCTGTTCATGCAATTGATGCTGCCTGGATATAGCCATCTTTTTCCTCCTTAATGTATTCTTAATTATGCGTAAAATACAATTTTTACGAGTTATTATGATGAATATGTGACTTAAATAGCTATTCACTTTAAATTTAGCTTAAGAAGAAATTGAGGTATCAAAACAAGATTAGGATCTGAACTATTATGGGAGGTCATGTAATCTTGAGCATTCCAAGCCTATCTCTTTCTGTTGTTTCTTGTCCGTATACGCCAAGTCTTAGAAGGAAATTGAACCTCTAACATTCTTCTGCTATATTAACGATAAGGAGTGGTTAATTATGAAAGAAGAGAAGGATCAAATTAAACACGGAAATAGTGCAAACAAGGAAGAGGAAGTTCAGTTTGTCAAAGAAATCGATCCGGAAGCACTCAATGTCATCAAACGATTGTATGACAAAACATTCAGGGACTTGGTAGACCGGTGAATTATTTAACTTACGACATTGCTGCTAGCATTAACGTAGTGTTCTATGCATTTTGAATGATGACAGGATCTCTACAGACTCCATAATGAAAAGCAAAATGACGGCATTCCATTCCAGAGCTTAATTTCGTAATCATATGAGTATGCGCCATACGCTTTTCTTAATATATTGTCACCGGTCATAGCGGTTATTTTCGGGTATCTTGGGATAACGATCACGAGAGAAAAAGCTATGGAAATGCCCATTCAATCAGGTCAGGGTGGGAAAGCACAGAACTTATAGAGTATCACTGATTGAGTTGAGACTAAGGTTTATGGAATATATGATTTTAGTAGTATGGAGAGTACAGGTATAATGCCAGGTACCGGGGAGAAGTCTTTTTCTAGTGCTTGAAGTGAAATCTATTTCGGCAATTTGCCATCAATGAGAAAAACCTTCTGTCCGGTCGTATAGCCGTTAATGGGAACCGATAATCAACCTTTCTGTTTCGAATTTATCAGTTCCACTTCAGTTCCTGGTTCGTAAGTGGTTTTGCAATTACTTTGATTGTGCTTTCAACGTCTGCACTTAGCGACCAAAAAAGTATGCAGAACACTTACCCTTCCTAGTAGGATTTTAGTGCAAAAATTGTATTTATCGAAAGAGGCATAAGACTCCTAATGGAATCTGTTCTTATGTTTTACTTGGATGCCTACGGGCATCTTTTTTCATTCTTCAACTTTTCAATTGCTATAGGATAGGTAGAATTCTTATCGGCTGTGATAACGCGAAGCATTGAAACATGAAGAGACTACAAAGCTTCCTTGAAGAATCGCGAGAATGTCTGCTTTAGTCTATTTTTGAATAAGAGTTCCCGTTTCCCATCACATAAACCCAAATTTTATCATTCTCAATATATTATATATACAAAATGTGCAAAATTCAAATTAATATATATATTATCTACAGTTAAAACAAAAGTAGAGCCAGTTTAATAAACATACGTAAAATATAAATTTTACATCCGACACTCTTTACAAATGCTTTCCCAATTTAAAGAGTCGTTACATATTAAATATTTCGAGGTGCATTTTTTTAGTTTTCTTGTGCACATTTTTTACCCAATTCATTGGAACGGCCCGGTATCAAAAAAAATCCTGTATAATGAACCAAAATTAGAAGGAGGTTCCCTAATTTCACACGTGCAGCTAAAATTTTCAGAATTTTACAAATCATAAAGTGGTTCAGCAAGCTCTTCGTATCTCGTTAAGAGGCTGTTTTTACATTACATAATAACGATTAACCCCAAAAGCATGAACAGCGCTTTCCTGAAATTGAAAGGGGGTGAGGCACGTTCTTTTCGTGTTGAAATTTTTAGTAGCAAGTACCTAAAAATCAAAAGTAGGGGGAAGACATGTTGAGAAAAGTTGGCTCCATATTTCTAGTTATTCTTTTGCTGATCATGACGGGATGTTCAGGGGAAACCAGCACAGAAGCTCAAAAAGAAACAAACAATAAGAAAGGTACTTCTTTTTCCTTGGGTGTGGCTACTTGGGTAGGATATGCCCCGTTATATATTGCACAGGAAAAAGGAATTTTTAAAAAGAATGGTATCAATGTCGATTTAATGAAAATGGAAAGCAACACCGACCGCCGAACGGCATTAGCCGCTAAGCGTATACAAGGTTTTGCCTCAACTGTAGATACACATGTGGTTTCTGCTGCAAGTGATGTCCCGGGTGTACAAGTTGTTGCCTTGGATGAATCACATGGCGGAGATGGCATCGTGGCCAAAAAAGAAATTAAGAGCTTGAAAGACTTAAAAGGAAAACGCGTAGCTGTGCAAACGGATGGAGGGGCAAGCTTCTTCTGGTTCCTTTATTTATTGAAACAAGAGGGAATGGACTTTAACAAAGAGATTAAGGCGCAGAACATGACGGCAGGGGATGCAGGGGCAGCTTTCATTGCTGGCAAAGTGGATGCAGCCGTGACATGGGAGCCTTGGTTAACAAAAGCGAAGCAGACTGATTTTGGAAGCGTTCTCGCAACGAGCGATATCTCTCCAGGAGTAATTACAAGTACGATTGCCATGCATGAGGATTTTATTAAAGAAAATCCGGAAGCGGTAAAAGCTTTAGTTAAATCGTGGTTTGAAGCAGTCGATTACTATAAAACAAATAAAGAAGATGCATTGGAAATCATGGGGAAAGCAATGGGTCAATCACCAAAAGAAATTGAAGAAGCATTAAAAGGTGTCCGCTTCTATGATGAGCAAAAAAATAAAGAGTATTTTGGCACGAAAGAAAATCCAGGCCAAATTTATGAGCTGTCAAAAATGGGTGCTGAGTTTTGGAAAGGACAAAACTTAATCCAAAAAGAGCCGAATCTTGATAAGTTAATCGATTATTCATTTGTTCAACAATAAGGAGGCGGTCTTGTATGGAAAAAGCATTAAAAACTAAAGAAGTCGTTAAACAGCCGCCTTTGCGCCAGGTTCCCAACAACCAAAATGGAAAGCCAAGGAACAATAAGTGGTTTCAGCCGCAGGGAGACATTCCGCATAGAACTTATGTAATGATCAGTATAACGAGTATTGTTCTGCTGTTTGCTTTATGGTCGCTGCTAACTTATAGCGGACTAGTTGATTCTCTCTTCCTGCCAACACCAACTGACATTTTTCAATCAGGTGTGGTTTTGTTTACTGAATATGGATTTGTCGGTGATATTACGGTTACAGTCTATCGTGTACTTGTAGGGTTTGCTGCTGCTGCCATCATCGGCGTGCCGCTTGGGATCTTTATGGGTACGTTTAAAGCAGTGGAAGCTTTCTTTGAACCGGTCATCTCTGCTATCCGCTATATGCCAGCTTCTGCGTTTATTCCACTTTTCATTTTGTGGATTGGGGTAGGAGAGCTAGAGAAAGTAACGATTATCTTCGTTGGAACCTTTTTCTCACTCGTTTTAATGACCGCTGTTGAAGTGGGTAATGTTCGTAAAGAACTTTTAGAAGCCGCGTATACACTAGGACGGTCAAATTTTGGTGTATTGCGCTCGGTCATTCTACCAGCTTCTATCCCAGGGATTATGGAAATTATCCGTCTGATCCTTGGCTGGGCCTGGTCATACATTATTGTAGCGGAATTAGTTGCATCCTCATCCGGGATCGGAAGCTTGATACTTGAATCCCAGCGTATGTTGAAAACAGGAAACATTATTTTTGGCATCTTAACAATTGGCGTATTGGGCTTGCTCTCCGACCTGTTTTTGAAGGTGGCCATTCGAAAAGCATTTCCATGGCATTACGGAAGGTGATGAGAGAATGAAAAATCCAAAAGTACAAGTCGATCGTGTAACCAAAATATACACAGGGAACAAGAAAAATGCTCAAGTGCTTGCATTAGATACAACGAACCTGACAATTATGCCGAATGAGTTTATTACGATCCTGGGCCCATCGGGTTGCGGAAAGTCGACTCTTCTCCGAATTGTAGGAGGGCTAGAAGAGCAAACAACGGGCCATGTGTATTTAGATGGGGAAGAAACATTTGGACCGTCATCCAATCGAGGAATGGTTTTTCAAGCCTATTCTTTATTTCCGTGGCTGACTGTTGAAGAAAATATTGAATTTGGGTTAAAAACTAATGAAATGACAGCCGCACAACGAAAAGAATTGGTTCATAATTACATTGACCTGGTTCAATTAAAGGGGTTTGAAAAACATTACCCTCGACAGCTATCGGGAGGCATGCAGCAGCGTGTCGCTATCGCGAGAGCATTAGCGAACGATCCAGAGATTTTATTGCTCGATGAACCGTTCGGTGCACTTGACAATCAAACACGGACACTGATGCAGGAGCTGCTGCTGGAAATTTGGGAGAAATCGAATAAAACCATTTTGTTTATTACACATGATGTAGAAGAATCTATATTCCTCGCTAATCGCGTGATCGTCATGACTTCCAGGCCGGGACGGATCAAAGCGGATATTCCTATCGATTTAGAGCATCCACGCCCCTATAGTATTAAAATTGATCCTCGTTTTCTAGCATATAAAGAGCAGCTGACAGAATTAATTCGCGAGGAAAGCTTAAAGGCAATGATGGAAGTGAAATAATGAAAAATTAGCCAAATCGGCAACAGTTCAAAATAACGAACTGATTGTTTACTGCCTTTCTTCTGCTAAAGCAAAAATAGAGGGGGAATTTTCTTGTCTCATGAACTCCAGCGCACCATTATCGCGCAACTGAAGCCATACATCCCTGGAAAGGCAATTGAAGAGGTAAAACAAGAGCTCGGTCTGAAAGAAATTATTCGGCTGGCTTCCAATGAAAATCCGCTTGGCCCCTCTCCAAAGGCTGTACAGGCTATGCAAAAAGCTTTGCTCGAAAGCCAATTATATCCCGAAGCAACATGCAGAGAGCTTCGGGAAAAACTAGGTGGGATGTATGGAATCGCCCCTGACCAGATTATGATGGGCAACGGCGCCGATAATGTTATTACGTTGATTGGAACGGCCTATATCAATCCGGGGGATGAAGTGATCTATTGCATTCCGACGTTTCCCGCTTACAGGACTATCACGCTGCTCATGGGAGGAAATCCGGTAGAGATTCCTACAGCGAGGAATTATACTTATGATCTTGATACTATATTAGCAGCGATAACGGATAAGACGAAGCTTATTTTTATCTGTAATCCCAATAATCCTACTGGCACAATTGTTGAAGAAGCGCAGCTTAAAGCCTTTTTAAGACAAGTACCTCCGCATGTTGTAGTAGTGTTGGATGAAGCTTATGCAGAGTTTATTAATCGTGAAGGATACCGCACAGGGCCTGATTTTGTAAAAGCTGGTTACCAAGTGATTTTTGTCCGGACATTTTCAAAGTTATATGGTCTCGCTGGAACAAGAATTGGATATGCAGCTGCCAGTAAAGAGCTTATTGCACCGGTACAAGCTGTACGGGAGCCATTTGCAGCCAATCGTATTGGTCATGCAGGCGCTGTGGCTTCCCTTGACGACGAAGAGTATAGAAGCAAGAGTTTACGGACAAATAAACAAGAGATGAAGAAACTAATAAATGAATTTCAGTCTTTTGGCTATCATGTGACTCCATCACATGCCAACTTTCTATTTGTGGATATGAAAAAGGATATAATACACATCACTCAAGCATTAATGAAGCAGGGAATACTTATCCGACCGTGTACAGCATGGGGGTTGCAAACGCATGCCCGTATTACTGTGGGTACGCCGGAGCAAAATGAACGTCTTATTCATGCGTTGCAAAAAATAAACGCTGGATTATTTATAACATAGGAAAGCGGTGGGGAAAGAGTGAAAGAAGGACGACATGTAGTTTGGATTCTAGATGATGAATGGAATGATCATCAATTAGAAAAAAGAATTTACGGGCAGCATGGATTTGAAGTCAAGGTCACACGGTCGAATACGTTGGAAGAAGACCTTCCGCGCTATGCTCCGTATGCGGATGGAGTAGTAGCGCAAGTAGGGTTTCCTTGCGGAGCTGACATTATTGATAAGCTGCAGTCTTGTAAAGTGATTTCTATAACGGGGATTGGTTATAACCATGTTGATCTGGAGGCGGCCTCTCGAAAGGGAATCGTCGTTTCCAACGTGCCAGATTACTGCCTTGAGGAAGTATCCAACCATACAATCGCTCTTATACTAGGAATCACTCGCCGCTTATCCTCTTATAACCGGAAAGTAAGAGAAGGAAAGTGGGATCCGATGGATACTCTGCCGATTCGCCGTTTTAGTGAATGTACAATTGGTTTGCTTGGTTTTGGCCGTATTGCCCGAATGGTTGCAGCGAAACTAAAACCATTTGACGTTCAAATCCTGGCTTATGATGAGTACGTTTCTGAGGAAGTCTTTAGCACACATGAAGTGGTTCCTGTATCTTTAAATGATCTGCTTCGGCAATCAGACATCTTAAGCTTGCATGTGCCGCTCACAGCGGAGACGAGGCATTTGCTTGATTATGAGCGGCTAAAAATGCTTCCTAAAGGAGCTTTTGTCATTAATACTTGCCGCGGAGGTGTGTTAAGAGAGGATGATTTAAAGAAGCTGATTGAAGAGGGGCATATAGCTGGAGCGGGGCTTGATGTTTTAGAACAGGAGCCGCCTGCACGGAATTATCCATTGATAGCAATGGAAGAAGTATTCATTACCCCACATGCCTCTTATATGTCAGAAGAATCACTTATCCAGCTAAGAGAAAGGGCATGCCAGGCGATTGTAGACGGAGTCGCGGGAAGACCCTTGCCGCACGCTGTAAATAAGCCGAAGGTAAAGATCGAATAGAGGAGAGTGTCCTTGTTCATAGAAGAAATAGTATTATAACTCCTTATAGAGAAAAAAGCCCTTGATTGAAGTGACCCGATAAAGTTAGACAGGTTATTTCAATAGGTAGCTTGTAAGATCCGAACTCGGTATTGAACTGGGCTCAGACCTTTTAGTTTTGCCCTCATTCGTTTTTGTTTAAGAAGTAAAGAAGAAACCGGACAATTAACGATGGGGCTACGAGTTATTTTATAAAGACAATGTTTAGAATTTGATGTTGAGGTTAAATACATTTTATTTGATAGTAGATTAGGTCATAGAAAGATCATTGCTTTAGTAAAACAGTATCGCAGGTAGAAAAAGATCAACTTTTTATGAAGCTTAAACTTAAATCTATGGAAAAAGGATCCATTTTGATCAATGTTTTCAAAATGGATCCTTTCTATTTATTGTAGAGTGCCGATTCGTGTGGTATTTCTGATCAAGATGTATTTTTAAACAACATGTTTCAACAAAGAGTTTAATGGCTATCCCTTAAATTCTCTATCGATTCCCGTTAAATAAATTTCTTGTCTATTTTATTGAGTGTCTTCATCGTTTTTGTACTCCAAAATATCACCTGGCTGACAATCCAAAGTCTTACATATTGTTTCTAATGTTGAAAAACGAACCGCTTTTGCTTTCCCATTCTTCAGAATAGAAAGATTCGCCATCGTAATTCCAACCCTCCCCTAAAGCTCCGTTACACTCATTTTTCGTTTTGCTAGCATCACATCAATATTAATAATAATTGCCATATTATCCACCTCAGATTGTCAAATCATTTTCTGATTTTATGTTAATCGCTTCTTGTAGAAGCCGGTGGAGGATAGCTGCAAAAACGGCGATAACCAACGAAGCAAAAATGATTATAAGTCCTATTATTCCAATAGGAGGGTCAACCTTCTTTGCTATAAAATGAAACAGTGGTAAACCTAATATATACAAACCACTGATTGTAATTGCACAGCACTTTATGTTCTTTAACGCCTTTACAGATAATTCCGAGAAAGCTGTGTTCTCGTCAATGTATCGTAAAAGATTGAAAGCCTGATAGAGGGCAAAGTAAAAAGGCACAGCCGCACCGTACATCCCGATAAAAATGAGATATTTCATCGGGGCAATATTCGGATACAAATTTGCTGCAAAATTGGCAATACGGGGCACTAAAAATATACATAAAGCAAGCACTGCAATTCCAGCCAGAAAAATAATTACTTTTAAGAAAGTGGTTGAACCTCGTTTACCATTCATTTAAAATACCTCGCTTGACTAATGATAATACGATTTTAGTACATGGTTTATCGCTATACAATAAATTAATATTGTTTATAATTATATTTTTATTGTTGAGTGATAAACCTTTTTTATTTAAAGTAAATAATATTGTTTAAATCAAATTTTTTATCAGTGATGCCTAATCATTGTGCGGGTATTAACTTTTTGCTACCCATTTTCATTGGTCGGCAGAAGTTGTAATCCGTTCTCAAAATAAGTGTTGCTTCCTTTTAATTCATTTATAGAGGCATAGCCGATTGGAAAAGCTAAGCGTTGCAACCCATATTAAGAGGGATAGTTCTTCAGTTCATTTCGAGTCAAGAAATAACAAAACTTTTGAAAACGGAGTGCTAATCACAGCTGTAAAAATTTTTGATCCATTATTTTCGTGTGTATCTACGGCTGTGTTGCTCTTCAGCACTTTCGTTGTTATAACAGAAGTAATTACGGTTTTATTCAGTAAATAAGTTAAATGAAGTCCCATAAGAGTCATACAAATGAATACGAATAATAAAGTTGTTTAATTAACAATAAAGTTATTTAAAAAAGGGGGCTCTGTATGCTAAGGGAGGCGACATTACTTGAAGCAAAAGAAGCTGCTCAACTTGCTTTACTGCTTTGGACTGGTCACACTTTAGAGGGATTTATACAAGAAATGACGCATCTTATTGATCAGCCTGACGCGATCATTATTTTAGCTTACCATGACAGTGAAGCAATTGGATTTGTACAATGCCAATTGCGTTATGATTATGTTGAAGGGACATGTTCAAGTCCAGTAGGATATTTAGAGGGGGTTTATGTAAAAGAGGTATTCCGTAAGCAAGGCGTTGTAAAAAAATTAGTTAATACTTGTGAGAATTGGGCTAAGAAAAAGGGCTGCCATGAGCTTGCTAGTGACTGTGAGTTAGAACATGAAGAAAGTCTAGCAATGCATCTTAAATTAGGATTTAATGAAGCAAATCGTATTATTTGTTTTAAAAAGATATTATAAGAACATAGGTGGACAAAGTTATTTTAAACTTACAATTTGAATAATAGGAGAGTTACTCTCATTATTTATCAAAAAAATGAAATACTCCTTCCAAAATGAAAATAAACTATCTTGAAACGAGGAAGGAGTGGCTGTATGAGGTTAAGGAAGGTTGGAAAGCATTTTGACTATATTGTGATTGGGGCCGGTACCTCTGGCGGGGTTATTGCAAAGGAACTAACAGATGATAGAAAAACATCCGTATTAGTTCTAGAAGCAGGGACAAATGAGAGGAATGAATTGAGCAATCCTTCAGGAGCAGTTGCACAGGCAAATGCTTCCGACAATAAATATACGTTCAATATCCTTTCCAAACTTGAAAATAACATTGGTCGACAGTTGCTCCTCTCTGGCGGGAGAGTAATTGGTGGAAGCTCTGAACATAATGCAATGCTGGCTGTGCGTGGAAGCAGACAATTATATGATGAATGGGCAACTCTTGCAGGGTCTCAATGGGGGTATGATAATATCCGTTCCTTATTCAAAAAAAATGAGACCTATACCGGCTTAACGCAAGATCCAGACGAAAGAGGAACTAACGGACCTATCTTTGTCAGACAGCAAAGCATCCCTGAGGGAGGACTTACTACAATCCTGGCAAGCGCCACGTCACAAGTCTTGGGGGTACCTATCGTCGAGGATTATAATACGGGTGTCAGGGATTGTACATTTTTCAAGTCTCAATTCACTCATGAAAGAGTGGACGGAGGATTTGTTCGCTCCTCGACAGCCACAGGGTATTTAAACGAAAATATCGTCACTCAAGGTGATGAATTTCAAAGTGATGAGTTTGGGGTCGACGGGAGGAAGCTTTTCATCTTAGCAAAATCAACAGTCAATAAGATTCTTTTTAAACGCAAAAAAGGATCACTTGTTGCAATGGGCGTAGAGTTCGTCAAAGATGGGGTAACCAAGAGGACTTTTGCCAGAAAAGGAGTTATTGTCTCGGCCGGGAATCTATCCTCGGTTATTCTCCAGCGATCAGGGATAGGAAGGCCAGAGGATTTAGCTGAAGCTGGTTTGCTTACTCGTGTAGAAAGTCCGAATGTAGGCTATAATTTTCAAACCCATTACGCATCTGGGATAGGCATCGAGGTAGAGACATCTCGATTGCTCCAAGTAAGGAATGCTGACCCATCTCAGCCTATTCCGATTGGTGCCTTCAAAAGCGGGGATGGAGAGGGAAGACGCCTTCAATTATTAGGGAACTTGTTCCCTCGGTTTGTTCCTATCCAGGATGTCACCATTAACAATTGGGAGTTCGATCCCCAAAAGCCTAGCAATATCATGAGTATTGGCATTGTGGATCTCAATCCCAGAAGCAAGGGTACGGTCTTAGCAGCACATAGTGATCCAGAGGCCTATCCTTCTGTCGAATTTAATCCATTGGAAAACCAAGAGGATTTGGATTTTATGATTGATAATTATATTCGTGTTTTCAATATCATGAAGCAAGCGCGTAAATTAGATCCTAAAGGTATTTATCGGGTCGTGTATCCAACTGAAGATGTCTTTGAGATAAGGGATGGAGTAGAAAAACACAGACGGCTTGCGGATTTTGTCCGTGCCTCTTATACCGCACTTAATCACTATGGAGGGCAATGTAGAATGGGCTGCACTATTGAAGAAGGCGTTGTGGACGGATTCTTGAATGTTTTTGGAACGCAAAACCTAAAAGTATCTGATCTTTCCATTGCACCAATTCTGCCTGATGGAAATACAGCAATTCCAGCGCAAGTCATTGGATTAAACACAGTAAGATTTCTTAAGGAAAACCCTTCACCTTTTGTCTTAAATGACAATGAATTTAAAAGTTATGAATTATAAATTTTGATACCGTCCCCTACTAGAAATAAGGGGGACGAATTATTTTTAATCCTAATAAACATTGCGTTAATACCTATTATCTTATTACATAGGGGAACAAACAACACAAAAGAATTGACGGTTTATTTTATTCGTATGTTTCAATATTAATGGCGCGGCCAGCTGCAGCCGTCCATAAAGACTAAGCCCCGTTTCTGTCAGCCAATCATTTTAACAATTTTCCTATATAAAAGACTACAAGATTTGCAATCATAGAGATAAGAACATCTTAAGAAGGAGGATAAAATTGGCAGGCGTAAAAGATAAATTAACGCTGGCTAACTTTATTGATAAAAATCAGTTTGATTTAAATAGATATCTTGCCTATCTAATTTGTAAGAAAGCTGTGGATCAGTGTTCGTTACAAAAGGATGCGGGGTGAACGTTCTAATGAGATCAGAGCGTTCTTTTTTAATGGGTTTGGGAAGTTGGAGTTTTGAATGTTTGTGTCTTCCTTTATTGGAATGCTTCTTATATTCTGCCATTACTCAGCATTAAAAACTCATTATT
>NZ_MAYT01000008.1 GCF_001685015.1 Pseudobacillus wudalianchiensis | reverse complement strand
AAAGAACAGCATTTAGCTGTTCTTTTTTTGTATTTAGGTCTTGTTAAAGGGGTTCCTCGGAAAGCGGTTTAAAACATGTTCTTAAGAATCTATAGATAATCACTAGATTCGTATATTTTTAACAAACAAAGGACATACTAGCTTTCAGGAGGTGGAGAAGTTGAAAAAATTATATAAAGGGAAGACTTGTGTAGTATGTGAAGAAGAGAAAGAAGACGGTATGTATGTATATACTGCTTTTATTTGTTGGGAATGTGAAAGAGAAATTGTTCAAACAGAACCTGGAACTGAAAAGTACGAACAGCTTGTGAAAAAATTGGGCAAAATAAGAAAGCCTTCTGTTTTCTCGTGATCTCCTTGTTCTAGTATGTTAGGCTAAGAGAAAAGTATAGATAGAAAAGGCAGGATGTTCATTGAAATTAAAGCAAGCACATACCCCACTTATTCATGCATTACAACAACATATAAAGCGGCAGCCGTTGTCTTTTCATGTACCTGGCCATAAAAATGGTGTGTTAACGAAGGAATGGCTGCCTGCAGATTTTCGAAACTTTTTACCTTATGACGTAACTGAAATTACAGGTCTGGATGATCTTCACTCACCCGAAGGCTGCATTTTAGAAGCGCAGAAGTTGCTAACAGACTTATATAACACGAGAAAAAGCTATTTTTTAGTGAACGGCAGTACAGTTGGGAATCTAGCAATGGTGATGTCTGTATGCGAAGAAGGGGACATTGTTTTCGTACAGCGTAATTCCCACAAATCCATTTTTCATGCCTTGAAACTGGCGAAGCTAAAGCCGGTATTTTTAGATACTGCATATGATAGCCGTATACAGGCGGCTGGACAAGTTAGTTTAGATACGATTAGGGAAGCGTATAGCCGTTTTCCTTCTGCAAAAGCGGTTATCTTCACGTATCCTACTTATTATGGAATGATAGGAGAGCTTGAAGAAATGATTAGACTGGCAAAGCAGCACGGTTCCTTTGTCCTTGTCGATGAGGCTCATGGTCCTCATTTCACACTGCGCTCTCCTTTTCCAAAAAGTTCTTTAAGATTAGGGGCAGATATTGTTGTTCATTCCGCCCATAAAATGCTTCCAGCCATGACAATGGGCTCTTACCTTCACGTGCAATCAGAGAAAGTACCGATTGCGAAACTAGAGTTTTATCTGCAAGCGTTACAATCGAGTAGTCCCTCTTACCCTATTATGGCTTCATTAGATGCAGCCAGGGCTTATTTAGCGAGTATAACTGAAGAGGATCAATCTTTTATGCTGCAAATGAGAGAAAAGCTGTCTTTGCAGTTTCATAAGAAAGGAATAGGAGTTGTTTTTTCCGATGATCCTTTGAAGTTATTGCTTAGAAAGCCCGGATATAGTGGTTACGAATTACAAAAAAGATTAGAAGAGGCAGAGATCTACACAGAGATGGCGGATCAAGCACAAGTGTTATGTACACTTCCTTTAGTGAAACAAGGAGAAACTGGGTTTTTTAGTGATGTGGAGAAAAAGCTATCACAGTTTATAATAGAGGAGCGGGAAGAAAGTTTTCTCCCTACTGTACCAGTGCCCAGTCAGAAGAAAGTTTCTCCTCTTGCTTTGTCGTATGGAGAGCAGAAGAATTATCAAATTGAGTGGATACCTGTACGAAAAGCAGCTGGCAGGATTGCAGCAGAAACCATTATTCCTTACCCTCCAGGTATTCCGTTAATGATAGCGGGAGAAAGAATATTTACAGAACAGGCGGCTGCAATGGAGAAATTGCTCACGGAAGGGGTACATATACAGGGAGGGCAGCAATTGCAAGAAAAGAAACTAGCTGTTTTTGCTGAGGAAAGTGGCAATCATGAATAATGCGGAGGATTATATGAGACAAGGCGTTTTTATTACTATTGAAGGACCAGAGGGAGCCGGCAAAACAAGTATTATCCAAAAGCTCAAACAAGGGCTTGAAGAAAGAGGACAAGTCGTTATGGCAACCCGGGAGCCAGGCGGTATTGCGATTGCTGAACAAATTCGGGAAGTGATCTTAAATAAAGAAAATATTTCAATGGATGGGCGAACGGAGGCTTTATTGTATGCCGCAGCGAGAAGGCAGCATCTCGTGGAGAAGGTGAGTCCTGCCCTTAAGGAAGGACATATCGTGCTTTGCGACCGCTTTATCGATAGTTCTCTTGCTTACCAAGGATATGCGCGAGGGTTAGGGATGGAGGCCGTATATGAGATCAACCGATTTGCAATCGGCGAGCTTATGCCTCATTTAACCTTATTATTTGATGTTCGCCCGGAAGTGGGGCTAGAGCGCATTAAAGCGCATAAGGAACGGGAGGTAAACCGTTTAGACTTAGAGGCCCTGTCATTTCATGAGAAGGTAAGAGAAGGATATTTGCAGCTGGCAGACAAGTTCCCTGAGCGTATAGCCGTTGTAAATGCAGAGGCTTCTATTCAATCAGTTTATCAGGAAAGTCTAAAATTGATTTTGGCTAAAGTTGAAGAACAATCTCTCGGCCAGCAATGTTGAAAGAATTCCTGCGAAAGGAGTTCTTTTTTATTAATATTGTTTGTACAATTCAAAAAAACACTCTTTTTCTTGGTATAATAGAAGAAAGAGAAAAGAAAGAGGAGGAAGAGGGATGAAATTAATTTTGGCAGTGGTACAGGATCAGGATAGCCATCGTTTATCGCAAGCTTTGATAGAAAACAACTTTCGGGCAACAAAACTTGCTACGACAGGCGGATTTTTAAAAGCTGGAAACACAACCTTTATTATTGGGACAGATGATATTCGGCTTGATCGGGCACTTGCTATTATTAAAGAGAATTGCCAGTCACGGGATCAGATGGTAGCACCTGTTTCCCCAATGGGAGGCAATGCGGATTCTTATGTTCCTTATCCTGTGGAAGTTCCGGTAGGCGGAGCGACTGTATTTGTCTTGCCAGTGGAGCAATTTCATCAATTCTAACAGGGGAAATATTCAATGAAAATCAACAAGGATCTAAATTTTAATATAGATAAACCGTGGACAGACCAGAAGCCTGGACAAACAGGCCAATCAAAGTTTGCAGGACTGGTCCAGCACCAAGGCCAACAGATGAAAACAGAACAGCTGACGAAGTTGCTTGTTGATATCGAGGGAGCGGGAGAAAGATTAGCCCGCTCGCGGACATTTCAAGATATGGCAAAATATAAAACACTTGTACGACGCTTTATTAAAGAAGCTGTAGACTTTGGCATGAATTTAAAAAATTCTCATACGTGGAATCAATTTGGTGAAGGACGTAAATTAAAAACGGTTGAAACAATTGACGAGAAATTGATTGAACTGACGGAAGACGTCATGAATCGGGAAAAATCATCCGTCGATTTATTAGACAAAATTGGCGAAATTAAAGGACTCATTATAAATTTATACACATAGGCGGGGATGAAAGTGTCCGATATATGGAAAGATTTAAATGAACTGCAGCCTATTGTACTCAAAATGATAACCAATAGCCTGACAAAAGATCGAGTGGCTCATGCTTATTTATTTGAGGGCGACCCGGGAACAGGCAAGAAGAAAACCGCTTTTTATTTTGCAAAAAGCTTACTTTGTGAAGAAGCAGGTGACAGGCCTTGCAACGAGTGCAGCAATTGCCGGCGGATTGATAGCGGCAACCATCCGGATGTCCATATGGTCGAACCTGATGGTCTATCGATAAAAAAACAACAGATTGTGTACTTACAGCAGGAATTTAGTAAAACAGCTGTAGAATCAAACAGAAAAATCTATATCATCAATCACGCAGATAAAATGACAGCTAGTGCCGCTAATAGTTTGCTGAAGTTCTTAGAAGAGCCAGCAGCAGACACAGTGGCGCTGCTCTTAACTGAACAGGCGCAGCGAATGCTTCCAACGATCCTGTCTCGTTGCCAGCTCCTCTCTTTTAAATCGCTGCCTCCCGCTCTCCTAAAAAATAAATTAATTGAAAAAGAAGTTTCCCTGCCGATGGCTGCACTGGTTTCAAGGCTGACAAACAATTTTGAAGAAGCGTTTCGTCTGGGTACCGAAGAGTGGTTTGCACAGTCACGTAAGATAGTGTTAAAATTATACGAAGTCCTGCTAAAAAACCCATTAGAAGCAATGGTGAAATTACAGGAGGACTTTAACGGGCATTTTAAAGATAAACAACAAGTCAGCGTTGCACTCGATCTTTTGTTGCTGCTTTTCAAAGATTTGCTGTCTATTCAGACAGGAGAAGAGCAAGGTCTTGCTTATCCTGACCAGCTTGCCTTGCTTAAGAATACGGCTCTTCATTCTTCCATTGTAAATACAACAGAGCAGATAACTGCTATTTTAGAAGCAAAGCGGAAACTTGATGCTAATATGAATCCACAGCTGCTAATGGAGCAGCTTGTGCTAAAATTGCAGGGGGGAGCATCCTTTGTATGATGTAGTAGGAGTACGCTTTAAAAAAGCGGGTAAAATATATTATTTTGATCCAATGGATCTAGGCGTTGAGAAAAATGACCATGTCATTGTGGAAACTGCCAGAGGTGTAGAACACGGCGAAGTAGTTGTAGGGCCGAAGAAGGTGGATGATGATGATATCGTCCTTCCTTTAAAGAAAGTCATCCGTAAAGCTGACCAGAAAGACCGCTTAATTGTGGAAGAGAATAAGTCAGCAGCAGCAGAAGCTTTTGAAATATGCTGCCAGAAAATTTCTGAGCATCAGTTGGATATGAAGCTTGTTGATGTTGAATATACGTTTGATCGCAACAAAGTGATCTTTTATTTTACAGCAGATGGAAGAGTGGATTTCCGGGAGCTTGTAAAAGATTTAGCCGCTATTTTCCGAACAAGAATTGAACTTCGGCAAATTGGAGTCCGTGACGAAGCTAAAATGCTTGGTGGAATCGGGCCATGTGGCAGAATGCTTTGCTGCTCGACTTTTCTAGGAGATTTCGAGCCAGTTTCAATAAAAATGGCGAAGGATCAGAACCTCTCATTAAATCCGACTAAAATTTCAGGTTTGTGTGGTCGTTTAATGTGCTGCTTGAAATATGAAAACGATGAATATGAAGCAGCAAAAGAGCTTCTTCCTGATATAGGTACGAAAGTGAACACCCCTCATGGTGCTGGAAAAGTTGTCGGTTTGAATATTCTAGAACGGGTGCTTCAAGTAGAGGTATTCAACCACGAGCGAATCCTTGAGTTCACCATGGATGAAATTGGGGCGGAAGGTGCCGTGTCAGTACAAGCCACAGAGTGATGGGGTGGAACGGGTGGAAAAAAAAGAATTTCTTGATTCGGTCAGCGATATGGAAATGCAGATTGGCCAGCTGTATAAACAGCTGGGAGAGTTGAAAAAAGGTTTAGTAAAAATGATGGAAGAAAACCATTCATTACAATTGGAGAATGAACATTTACGACGCCGTCTTGAAGAGATTGAACTTTCTCATGATCAAGCTGGACAAGAATTGGACAAAGAGACTAGCAGCAAAAGCTTCTCAAAACTAATGGATATAGGCGAGGGATATGATAACCTTGCAAGGCTTTATCAAGAAGGGTTTCATATTTGCAATATTCATTTTGGAAGTCCGCGCAAAGACGAAGATTGCTTGTTTTGTTTATCATTTTTAAATAAAAAATAATAGAGCATGTTGATGAGGCTGTCCACGGAGGCCGGTACCGGAACTGTCAATCATTTAAGAAGAGGTGACATCCTTCCTAAGTGAAGCAGCAGTCAGGCCTGTCGGGACAGTCTTTCTTTTTTGTAAAAACAGGAGGAAAGAAGGAAATGGTTCTATTAAAAGGTGATGAAAGGCTCGATTATTTGCTGGCGGAGGAACTGCGAATTATTCAAAGTCCGTCCGTCTTTGCTTTTTCTCTTGATGCTGTACTCCTTGCGAGGTTTGCCTATCTTCCTGCTAAGAAAGGCTCGATTGTTGATTTATGCTCGGGAAACGGAGTGGTGCCGCTCCTAATGAGCGCTAAAACAAAGGTACCGATCATTGGCGTGGAAATTCAAGAGCGATTGTACGATATGGCTTTTCGCAGCATTGAGTATAACGGATTAGAAGACAGAATTTCTATGGTACACGGAGATTTAAAAGAGGCTCCCGCACAATTAGGGTACGAAAAGCACAGCGTAGTGACGTGCAATCCTCCGTATTTTGTCACACCCTCTGACAAAGAGCTAAATATGAATGAGCATTTGGCTATTGCCCGCCATGAAATCTACTGTACGCTTGAGGATTGTATCCGCTCGAGCAGCGAGCTTTTAAAACAAGGCGGAAAAGCGGCTTTTGTTCACCGTCCGGGAAGATTATTAGATTTAGTGACGCTCATGAGAAAATATCGCTTAGAGCCCAAACGCCTCCGCTTTGTTTATCCGAAAACGGGAAAGGAAGCCAACACGGTATTGATTGAGGGCATGAAAGATGGAGCGCCTGACTTGAAAATATTGCCGCCATTGTTCGTGTACGATGAGCAGGGTGAATATACAGCAGAAGTAAGAGAGATGTTATATGGAGAAGAACAATGAACATTTTTTCTACGTGCTAGAGTGTAAGGATCACTCGTTGTATGGAGGCTATACGACCGATTTAGAAAAAAGGCTAAAGGCCCATAATTCTGGAAAAGGAGCAAAGTATACACGAGGAAGAGGCCCTGTGCGTCTGATCCATTCGGAAAAGTTTGATACCGTGACGGAAGCAATGCAGGCAGAATATGCTTTTAAACAGCTGACACGAAAGCAGAAGATTCATTATTTGCAAAGGGAGGGCTGCCGCTATGATCAGGAAACAAAAAAGTTTTATCCATGAGGGAGGAGCTCTTTATTTAGTGCCTACCCCGATTGGAAATTTAGAGGACATGACATTTCGAGCGATTCGAATGATGAAAGAAGCGGATGTCATTGCCGCTGAAGATACACGTAATACAAAAAAACTATGCAATTACTTCGAGATTGCCACTCCCATAACAAGTTATCATGAGCATAATAAAGAAATGAGTGGCAAGCAGCTCCTTGAGCGCATTAAGCAGGGAGAAAAAGTAGCCCTAGTGAGCGATGCGGGCATGCCGTCTATTTCAGATCCAGGCTATGAACTGACCGCCGCTGTGATCAGGGAAGGCTTAACCGTTGTTCCTCTGCCTGGCGCAAATGCTGCACTGACCGCTCTTATTGCTTCAGGTCTTGCTCCCCAGCCATTTTATTTTTATGGCTTTTTAAGCCGGCATAAAAAAGAAAAGAAACTACAGCTAGCTGAGTTGAATAAAGTGCGCGATACGTTTATTTTGTATGAATCACCGCATCGCTTAAAGGACACCCTTGCCCTTATGGCTGAAATATTAGGAGATAGCCGGGAAATTGTATTGTGTCGGGAGCTGACAAAGAAGTTTGAAGAGTTTCTGCGGGGCACCATCGCAGAGGCACTCGTCTGGTCAAAAGAAGAAGGAATTCTAGGGGAATTTTGTTTAATCGTTGAAGGAAACGAAGAAGCGGAGGAAGGGGAAGCCGAAGCATGGTGGTCCTCTTACTCTGTGGTTGATCATGTTGACTATTATATTAATGAAAACAACCTGTCTTCAAAAGAAGCCATTAAACAGACGGCTGTCGATCGGAATATGGGAAAACGTGATGTCTACCAGGCTTATCACGTAAAATAAAAAACGAGCCGCACTGGCTCGTTTTTTTTATTTTGTAGAAGCAAATGACTCGGAAATTTCTTTCATCAATTGTTCTGCACCTTCACGGCTAAGAATTAATTTTCCGCCTGCAAGTTTGATATTGTCATCAGAAACTTCACCTGTAATGTGGCAAGTCATGCTAGGTTTATATTTTTTAAGAATGATTTTGTCGTCGTCTACGTAAATTTCTAACGCATCCTTTTCAGCAATTCCTAATGTACGGCGAAGTTCGATTGGAATAACCACCCGTCCTAATTCGTCAACTTTACGAACAATACCTGTTGATTTCATTTTTTTTTGCTCCTTCCAAACTAATATATTTAAAATATAAAGCTTAATCGTCAATTTTCGACATATTTTTCACTTATGATCTTATCATACCAGCTATTCCCAACGTCGTCAACAAGAAAATGTAATTTTACCAGGGAATGTAAAGTGCTTAAAATGTTGATATAATAAGGTTTTTAAGCCTTGAGTAATAAATTGGAAATGAAAAAATAAAAAAAATGTCGAATCAATTGAGTTCCATGTCGAATCTTTTAAAATTAGCTAATATAAGAGAGTTTAATATTTACAATTGTCGCTGAATAAGAGAAAATAAAAGAAGTGGCTCTTTAACCATAGCCTATGTATATTTTTTTTGTATAATAGTCATAATGTCAATAAAATTTAGTATGAATTGTCCGCTAGGGGCATGAATGTAAAAGAAAGCTCTCAACCGCTGGGTGAGGGCTTTTCTACATAAGAATCAGCGTTTTGAGGAGGGGTACAAGATGAATGATCAAAAGAACACATTTTATCTAACGACACCGATTTATTATCCGAGTGGAAATCTCCATATCGGACACGCTTATACAACGGTAGCAGGCGATGCTATGGCACGTTATAAGAGACTGCGTGGATTTGATGTCATGTACTTAACAGGTACAGATGAGCATGGACAAAAAATTCAACGGAAAGCGGAAGAAACAGGCGTAACTCCGCAGCAATATGTCGATAATATTGTCTCTGGCATTCAAGAGTTATGGGACAAGCTAGACATCTCTTATAATGATTTCATTCGTACAACACAGACTCGTCACAAGGACATTGTCGAAAAAATCTTTAAACAGCTATTAGATCAAGGTGATATTTATCTAGACGAATATGAGGGCTGGTACTGTACACCGTGTGAGTCTTTCTTTACAGAACGCCAATTGGAAAATGGCAACTGTCCAGACTGCGGCCGCCCTGTTGAGAAGGTAAAAGAACAATCTTATTTCTTCAAGATGAGCAAGTATGCAGATCGTCTGCTGAAGTATTACGAGGAGAATCCGGACTTTATTCAGCCGGAATCTCGTAAAAATGAAATGATTAATAACTTTATTAAACCAGGGCTAGAGGATTTAGCTGTATCCCGAACAACTTTTGACTGGGGTATCAAGGTGCCAGGGGATCCAAAGCATGTTATTTACGTATGGATCGATGCGCTTTCTAACTATATTACTGCTCTTGGATATGGAACGGATCATGATGAGAAGTACCAAAAATATTGGCCGGCTGATGTCCACCTTGTCGGCAAGGAAATTGTGCGCTTCCATACAATTTATTGGCCAATTATGCTGATGGCGCTTGATTTGCCTCTTCCTAAAAAGGTATTTGCACATGGATGGCTGCTCATGAAAGATGGAAAGATGTCGAAGTCAAAAGGCAATGTAGTCGATCCAGTTACGTTGATTGACCGTTATGGACTCGATGCTCTTCGTTATTACTTACTGCGTGAGGTGCCATTCGGTTCAGATGGCGTCTTTACACCAGAAGGCTTCGTTGAACGCATTAATTACGACCTAGCTAACGATTTAGGTAACTTATTAAATCGCACTGTTGCCATGATCAATAAATATTTTGATGGTGTAATCCCAACATACAAAGGGTCAAATGGAGAGTTTGATCAGCAGCTTGAGCAAATGAACATGGAAACAGTGAAACAATATGAAGAAGCGATGGAGAAGATGGAATTTTCCGTTGCATTGTCAGCTCTCTGGCAGCTTGTTAGCCGTACGAATAAGTATATTGATGAAACACAGCCATGGGTACTTGCTAAAGCGGAAGAGAAAGAGAAACTCGGCGATGTCATGGTTCATTTAGCAGAATCTTTACGCAGAATGGCTGTTATGCTAAAACCATTCTTGACACAAACACCGAAGAAGATTTTCGAACAGTTGAACATTCAAGATGAACAGCTGCAATCATGGGACAGCCTGTCTCAATTCGGATTGATACCAGAAGGCACAACAGTCGTGAAAAAAGGAGAGCCAATTTTCCCTCGCCTTGATATCGAGGAAGAAATTGCCTACATTAAAGAGAAAATGCAAGGCACTCCTGAGAAAAAAGAAGAACCGAAAGAAGAGCCAAAGGTTGAACTAGCTGATGAAATTACCATTGATGACTTCATGAACATTGATTTAAGATCCGCAACGGTTATTGCTGCAGAACCAGTTAAAAAAGCTGATAAATTATTAAAGCTTCAATTGGATCTTGGCTTTGAAAAGCGCCAGGTCGTTTCCGGCATTGCTGAATTTTACAAGCCAGAAGAACTAGTCGGCCGTAAAGTAGTCGTTGTCGCTAACTTAAAGCCAGTTAAATTACGTGGGGAATTATCACAAGGCATGATCCTTGCTGGTAAAGCTGATGGCGTATTATCATTAGTTAGTGTGGATGAAAACTTGCCAAATGGTTCGCGGATTAAATAAATGAGTCGATTGAAAAACATAGAATGTTTCACGTGGAACAATTATTCGACGGAAACGTCTATGTTTTTCTTTTAGAAAGGATGAAAAGATTGTTATTCGATACACATGTTCATTTAAATGCTGAACAATATAAAGAAGATATAGCAGAAGTAATTGAACGGGCTCAAGAAGCAGGCGTAGAAAACATGGTCGTTGTCGGCTTTGACCGCCCAACAATTGAAAAAGCACTTGAACTAATTGAAAAGTATGACTTTTTATATGCAAGTGTCGGCTGGCATCCGGTTGATGCAATCGACATGGAAGAAGAGGATCTCGCTTGGCTGGAAGAGCTGGCGGCACATCCGAAAGTCGTTGCCTTAGGGGAGATGGGGCTTGACTATCATTGGGACAAGTCGCCCAAAGATGTTCAGAAAGAAGTATTTCGCAAGCAAATCCAGCTAGCTAAAAAAGTGAAGCTCCCCATCATTATTCATAATCGGGAAGCCACACAGGATATCGTTGAGATTTTGAAGGAAGAAGGAGCCGAGGAAGTAGGCGGCATTATGCATTGCTTCAGTGGCAGTGTTGAAACAGCCCGTGAATGTGTAGATATGAACTTTTACATCTCTCTTGGCGGTCCCGTGACCTTTAAAAATGCCAAAAAGCCAAAAGAGGTGGCAGCCGATATTCCACTTGATAAGCTGCTAATTGAAACGGACTGTCCGTATCTCGCTCCCCACCCTTATCGCGGCAAGCGCAATGAGCCAGCTTATGTAAAATTAGTAGCAGAACAAATTGCTGAACTGAAAGGAATAAACTACGAAGAAGTGGCACAAGCAACAACAGAAAATGCCCGTAAGCTGTTTCGTATTGAGCGGTGAGTGATAAGATGAAAATAAAAGAAATTATTGTTGTAGAAGGAAAAGACGATACAACAGCGATTAAGAGGGCAGTGAATGCCGATACGATAGAAACGAATGGTTCGGCGGTGTCAGATGCTGTGATTGAGAGAATTAAGCTGGCACACGAGACGAGAGGGGTTATTATTTTTACGGATCCCGATTATCCGGGAGAACGGATTAGGCACATTGTTGCCGAGCAGGTGCCTGATTGCAAGCATGCTTTCTTGCCAAAGCACGAAGCCATTGAAAAGAGGGGAAGAGGTGTTGGGGTCGAGCACGCATCTGTAGAGGCAATCCGCAAAGCCCTAAAAGATGCCCAGACGGTAGAAAAAGAAGCCGCAGAGCAAATTTCAAAAGAAGATTTGGTGGATGCCGGACTCATTGGAGGGCCTCAGGCAAAAGAAAGAAGGCAGAAGCTCGGCGAAAAGCTCCGGATTGGCTATATGAACGGCAAGCAGTTATACAAACGCCTGCTGATGTTCCAAATTACACAGGAACAGTTTGCTCGCGCTTTAAAAGAAGTGTTGCAGGAGGAAAAAACATGAAAGATATTGCCACCCCTACGCGAACGAAAGAGATCTTAGAAAAATACGGTTTTTCTTTCAAAAAGAGCTTAGGACAAAACTTTTTAATCGACCCGAATATTTTGCGTAGAATTACAGAAACAGCTGAGCTGACAAAAGAAACAGGAGCGATCGAAATTGGTCCTGGAATTGGCGCTTTGACTGAACATTTAGCTCGTACGGCGGGAAAAGTAGTAGCCTTTGAAATTGACCAGCGGCTTTTGCCGGTTCTATCTGATACACTTTCTCCTTATGACAATGTAAAAATCATTCACGAAGATATATTAAAAGCAGACGTGGCGCAAATCACGGAGCAAGAGTTTTCCGATTTTGAACAGCTGATGGTAGTAGCCAATTTGCCTTATTATATTACAACACCCATTATCATGAAGCTGCTTGAAGATAAGGTCCCTTTTAAGGGGATGGTGGTGATGCTTCAAAAGGAAGTGGCTGATCGCATTTCAGCCAAACCAGGCACCAAAGATTACGGCTCGCTCTCGATTGCTATCCAATATTACATGGAAGCAACGACCGCTTTTATCGTACCTAAAACCGTCTTTATGCCGCAGCCAAATGTTGACTCTGCCATTATTAAGCTGCTTAGAAGAGAGCGTCCGGCTGTAGAAGTGACGAATGAAGAGTTTTTCTTTACCGTTACTCGCGCTTCTTTTGCCCAGCGCCGGAAGACTATTTTAAATAACTTAACGAATCAATTGCCTGCCGGAAAAGAAAAAAAGGAGCAGATTTTAGAGGCGCTTCAGCAAGCTGAAATAGAACCGTCGAGGAGAGGAGAGTCCCTTTCGCTTGAGGAATTTGCTCGACTCGCCAATGCTCTTTATCCTGTTTTTAATTAAGAAGTATCCGCCTCATTATCGGGGCAGATATTTTATTTTCAGGGCTGTTTTTTATCAGCTATATATCTGTATTCCCCAATTATACTTCTTTTGCATAGGATAACTAGAAGAGTAAAAATTAACGGGGATGATCACATGGTGATTCGTATTAATTCTATTGTTAGCCGCCCGTCTTATGGGAATGACATATTGTTCCGGGTAATGGAGATTAAAGAGACAGAGGAAGGCAAAATAGCGATTTTATCAGGAGAAGATTATCGGCTGATTGCAGATGCCCCGTTCTCCGATTTATTAGAAGTAGACCCCGATGAGCAGCAGAGAATGACACGTGATACGAGGATGCGTGAAGAGCAATCGCTGCATTTATTTAGACAAGAACTGGAGCTAATTAAGGAAAAACAGGAGTACAGGGCAACAAAGTGTTATCGGAATGAAAATGACGTTTTTCAAATACCAGGCAGGGTGCTCCACATGGACGGCGATCCTAACTATTTAAAAAAATGCTTAGCTGCTTATGAAAAAATCGGCCTTCCCGTTTATGGAGTACACTGCCTGGAAGAAGAAATGCCGCAGAAAATTTTATCGTTAATTGATGAATATCGTCCAGATATATTAGTCATCACTGGTCATGACTCTTATTCGAAAACGAAGGGAAGTAAATCAGATATAAATGCGTATCGTCATTCAAAATACTTTGTTCAAACTGTTCGGCTGGCGCGAAAGAAAATTCCGCATCTAGATCAGTTAGTTATTTTTGCCGGGGCCTGTCAATCGCATTTTGAGTCCTTAATCCGGGCGGGGGCCAACTTTGCCAGTTCGCCCTTTCGCGTAAATATTCATGCACTCGATCCTGTTTATATTTCATCTAAAATCGGTTTTACGCCGTTTAACGAGCTTGTAGATGTACGCGAAGTGCTTAGAAACACACTGACAGGAAATAAAGGGCTTGGCGGAATTGAAACGAAGGGACTGCTTCGGGTTGGCATGCCTTTTCAGCCTCCTGAAGAGGAATAAAGAACACTAAAAACAATTTTGTCATGGTTATTGAATTATTGGGCACGCTAAAAATATGATGAAAAAAGCAGGTTTTTGTAAAATAAAAAACGTTGACAAAAGGGGGCACTGGTTGATAAAATATTTTATTTATTTGACTTGCTATTTAAATCATGGTATTATAAAAATAGTGAGGTGGAAGCGGATGCCAAAAACATTAGCCGACATTAAAAAATCTCTTGATTCAAATTTAGGAAAAAGACTGTTGTTGAAGGCAAACGGGGGACGCCGAAAAACGATTGAGCGATCTGGTGTTCTAGCTGAAACATATCAAGCAGTCTTCGTAGTAGAGTTAGATCAAGATGAAAACGCGTTTGAAAGAGTGTCATACAGCTATGCAGATGTGTTGACAGAAACAGTAGAATTAACATTTGAAGACGCAGCAGGAAGCGCCGTTTAAGTTTGCAGTAAACAATATTGTTTACTGCTTTTTTATTTGTTTTAAAAATAAAGTGGGATGTATTCTAATTTACTTTTGAGTCAACTAAGTGCTTCAGGAATACTTAACTTTTCCCTGTAGACGCCAAAAACAAACTTTTTGAGAGAGGAACATGGTCCGTCGGGACTGGTCAAGGCCTTCTGGCTTGGTTGTCTTCCAGTTCTTCAGCCAGCTTGTCTTATGCGTGTCGTTGATAATCGGCGCTCTCTGCATTGAGGGCTTCCCTTCATTTTCCGCTAATCGTTTTAAACGGGCTGGTTAAGCTATAAATGGCGGCAGAAGGAGGAAAACGAATGGGCAGAAGAAGAGGGATTATGTCTGACCAATTGAAGGAAGAGCTTGCGAAAGAGCTAGGGTTTTATGACACTGTTCAACGGGAAGGCTGGGGCGGAATTACAGCTCGTGATGCTGGCAACATGGTAAAGAGAGCAATTGAACTTGCAGAAAACCACCTCGTTAACAAGCGCTGACACGGTAGTTGACTTCTAACTGAAACGCCGCTAAGAGATCGGGGAGGAAGCCCGGTCTCTTTTTATATAGAAAATTACTCCATCCTACATCATATTTACAACTCCTAATCGACTTTATGATAAAATAAGCTAAACTAATTGTATTGTGCACAAAGTAGGTGGCTATTGTGAAGATAATGATGAAAGCACCAGCGAAAATTAACTTAACGCTTGATGTGCTGCATAAACGTGCGGATGGATACCATGAAGTTGAAATGATTATGACAACGGTGGATCTGGCGGACCGCATAGAACTGGAACCGCTCGCAAAAGATGAAATTAAAATTATATCCCAT
This sequence comes from Pseudobacillus wudalianchiensis, assembly GCF_001685015.1. GTDB lineage: Bacteria > Bacillota > Bacilli > Bacillales > Domibacillaceae > Pseudobacillus > Pseudobacillus wudalianchiensis. The sequence continues at coordinate 34,734 of NZ_MAYT01000008.1, read as the reverse complement.
AACCGTTTTGTTCCGGACGATAAACGGAATTTAGCTTATCAGGCAGCCATGCTGCTGAAAGAAAGATATAGCATTCGTTCAGGTGTAGCAATCGGCATTGAAAAGGTTATCCCAGTAGCTGCCGGTTTAGCAGGAGGCAGCAGTGATGCTGCGGCGACATTAAAAGGGTTAAACCGAATGTGGAATCTAGGATTAAGCCTGGATGAATTAGCAGCGCTTGGATCAGAGATTGGTTCCGATGTTTCTTTTTGTGTGTATGGCGGCACAGCTTTAGCAAAGGGACGTGGAGAAAAAATACAGCATCTTCCGTCTCCGCCAAACTGTTGGGTGGTTCTGGCCAAGCCGACCATTGGAGTATCAACAGCGGAAGTATATAAAAACTTAAAAATCGATGGGCTCCGTCATCCTGATACGAAAGCGATGATGACTGCGATTCAAACGAAGGATTATCAAAAGATGTGCGCTAACCTTGGCAATGTTCTAGAATCTGTTACCTTAAAGCTTTATCCGGAAGTGGCGCAGATTAAAGAACAGATGGAACGTTTTGGAGCAGATGCGGTGCTGATGAGTGGAAGCGGACCGACTGTTTTTGGACTCATCCAGCATGATTCTAGAATGCACCGGGTTTGCAACGGCTTAAGAGGATTTTGTGACCAGGTATACGCAGTCCGACTGTTAGGAGAAGGGATTCCTGTTGATTGAATCCGTATATTAAGTTATATTTAAAATTAAATATTCGGATTTACTCCTTAGGAGGGTAGAGTAAAACATGAAGTTTCGTCGAAGTGAACGGTTAATTGATATGACACATTATTTATTAGAACATCCGCAGCAGCTAGTTTCACTTACTTTTTTTGCTGAACGGTACGGATCAGCAAAATCGTCTATTAGTGAGGACTTGTCTATTGTGAAGGAAACGTTTGAACAGCGTGGCATCGGCTCGCTTCAAACTATTCCCGGAGCAGCTGGCGGTGTGAAGTACTTCTCGAAAGTCAGTGAGATGGAAGCACGAAAGTTTATTGCGGAGCTCTGTGAGCAAATTGAAAATCCAGAAAGGCTGCTTCCGGGCGGTTATTTATACATGATGGATTTGCTTGGTCATCCGCAAGTTATTCACCAAGTTGGCAAGCTCCTTGCCTCAGCGTATGCAGGAATGGACATCGACGCCATTATGACAGTTGCCACGAAAGGCATCCCTATTGCCCATGCTATTGCTTCGCATTTAAATGTTCCAGTCGTCGTGGTTCGCAGAGACAGCAAGGTAACAGAAGGTCCAACTGTAAGCATTAACTACGTATCCGGATCTACGAAGCGAATTCAGACGATGGTGCTGGCGAAGCGTAGTTTGAAGGAAGGTTCCAAAGTGCTGCTTGTTGATGATTTTATGAAAGCAGGTGGAACCATTAATGGAATGATCAGCCTGCTCGCTGAGTTTAATGCATCAGTAGCGGGAATTGCTGTGCTAGTGGAAGCGGAGCATGACGAGGAAAGACTCGTGGAGGACTACATATCTCTTGTTAAGCTTCAAGATGTAAATGTTCGTACGTCTGCTATTTCTGTAGTAGAAGGAAATTATTTTTCCGAAAATATACAGTTTTCATAAGGAGAGGTTAACATGAAAGTAGTAGCAACAAACCAAGCACCAGCGGCTATTGGGCCATATTCTCAAGGGATTATTGTAAACAACATGTTTTACAGTTCTGGTCAAATTCCATTAACACCTGCAGGGGAACTAGTGAATGGAGATGTAACAGAGCAAACTCACCAAGTATTCAAGAATCTTCAAGCTGTACTGGCTGAAGCAGGTGCTTCACTAGATACCGTTGTAAAGGCGACAGTTTTTATCGCGGATATGGAAGAGTTTGCGGCAGTAAACGATGTGTATAGCCAATACTTTGGCGATCACAAACCAGCTCGCTCTTGTGTAGAGGTAGCAAGATTGCCGAAAGATGTAAAAGTGGAGATTGAAGTCATCGCGCTCGTAAAATAACAACAAGTGTGAGCTTTAAGACAAGCGCTCTCTTTCTTTATTATTTTTTGATAAGGCAAGCGTTTTCAAAACAAACATAGAGATAATCTGTATTCTGACACTCGTGAAACAATCACGAGTGTTTTTTATATAAAAAAAAGTAAAATTTTTTCAAAAAAAAGAAGGAATATTTAAAATATTATTGAATAGTTAGTTTAGGCTTTTTATATAGGGGAAAAAGGGGTGAACAGAGTGGAAGTAACTGATGTGAGACTAAGACGTGTAAATACGGACGGCCGCATGAGAGCGATTGCATCTATTACGTTGGACAATGAATTTGTTATTCATGATATCCGTGTAATTGATGGCAACAATGGTTTATTCGTAGCCATGCCAAGCAAACGCACACCAGATGGAGAATTTCGTGATATTGCTCATCCGATCAACTCCAACACACGCGGTAAAATCCAAGATGCTGTTTTAGCTGAGTATCACCGTTTGGGAGAATTAGAAGAAGTGGAATTAGAAGAAGCAGGAGCTTCATAAATTTAAATGCAACAAGAGCCTACTTCAAATGTATGGCTCTTTTTTAGTGCGAAAATTTCCTCTTTTTCCACTCTGCTTATCCTCTTGGAATCTTCTTTCTTCGTTTCCTTTAAAAAATTCGAATATTCATTGACAAAAATTTGTCGTTTTTTAAGCTGTCTTGAAATAAGAGCCCTTTTAAGATATAGTCAATAAGGATAAAAGGTTATAGGGGGACCCTCAATGACGAATATTTATGCTGTCATTCTTGCAGCAGGAAAAGGCACGCGTATGAAGTCTAAGCTTTATAAAGTGTTGCACCCTGTCTGCGGTAAACCGATGGTAGAGCATGTAATTGATCAAATATCCGATTTACATACACATAAAATTGTTACAATTGTTGGCCATGGAGCAGAAAAAGTTAAAGGCTATCTTGGGGAAAAAAGCGAGTTTGCTTTGCAAGCAGAGCAGCTTGGCACCGCTCATGCAGTCATGCAGGCGGAAGAGATCCTCGGTAAAGAAGAGGGTTGTACACTCGTTGTTTGTGGTGATACACCTCTTATTAAGTCTTCCACTATGGAGGCGCTTGTAAACTTCCACACAGAACAACAGGCAAAAGCGACTATTTTAACAGCTTACACGGATCAGCCTGATGGTTATGGGCGAATCATCCGCAATGAGCAAGGAATGGTTGAGAAAATCGTTGAGCATAAAGATGCAACAGACGAGGAACGGAAAGTGAAAGAAATTAATACAGGCACTTATTGTTTCGATAATCGTTATTTATTTGAGACGTTGAAGAAAGTATCAAATGATAATGCCCAAGGCGAATATTATTTGCCAGATGTTATTGAAATCCTTCAGAAGGCCGGAGAGAAAGTAGCCGCCTATCAAACAGCCGATTTCAATGAAACACTTGGTGTAAATGATCGTGTAGCTTTAAGCCAAGCAGAAAAAATTATGCGTGAACGTATTAACGAGCAGCACATGCGCAATGGAGTAACGCTCGTCAGTCCAGAAAATGCATTTATCGGTCCAGACGTAGTGATTGGTTCAGATACTATTATTCACCCTGGAACAGTATTGTCTGGAAACACTTCTATTGGTGCTGATTGCGAGATCGGTCCAAATAGTGAGATTAACAATTGCCAAGTTGGAGATAGCACTGTTATTCGCCATTCTGTGGCTGCTGATAGTGAAATTGGATCTCGTGTGGCGATCGGGCCATTTGCACACATTCGTCCAGCATCTCAAATCAGCGATGAAGCGAAGATCGGTAATTTCGTTGAGATTAAAAAGTCTGTCTTTGGCAAAGGCAGTAAAGCTTCCCACTTAAGCTATATTGGCGATGCCGAAGTAGGAAGTGGCGTTAACCTTGGCTGTGGTTCTATTACAGTGAATTACGACGGAAAAAATAAATTTTTAACTAAGATTGAAGACGATGCATTCATCGGCTGTAATTCTAACCTTGTAGCTCCTGTTACAGTGGGCAAAGGGGCGTATGTAGCAGCCGGTTCTACTATTACGAACGATGTGCCTGGTGAAGCTTTAGCCATTGGCCGTGCTCGTCAAGTAAACAAAGAAAATTACGTAGAAAAGTTAAATCTTAAAAAATAAAGGCGGAGGTCCACCCATGCATAATCAGTATTTAGACCCTAAGTTGAAAATCTTTTCTCTCAATTCTAACCGCAAACTCGCTGAAGAAATTGCCGAAATTATTGGAGTAGAATTAGGGAAATGTTCAGTGAAGCGTTTTAGCGACGGAGAGATACAAATTAATATTGAAGAGAGCATTCGCGGCTGCGACGTATACGTTGTTCAATCAACGAGTGCACCGGTCAATGAAAATCTAATGGAACTACTCATTATGATTGACGCTCTAAAAAGAGCTTCTGCTAAAACGATCAATATTGTTATTCCTTACTATGGTTATGCACGTCAGGACCGCAAAGCCCGCGCTCGCGAACCAATCACTGCAAAATTGGTAGCTAACTTACTTGAAACAGCTGGAGCAACTCGCGTAATTACGCTTGATCTACATGCACCGCAAATTCAAGGATTCTTTGATATGCCAATTGATCACTTAATGGGTGTACCAATCTTGTCTGATTACTTTAAAGGGAAAAACTTCAGCGGAGATGATGTTGTCATCGTTTCCCCAGATCATGGTGGGGTAACACGTGCACGTAAAATGGCCGACCGTTTAAAAGCACCAATTGCTATTATCGACAAGCGCCGTCCAAGACCAAATGTAGCTGAGGTAATGAACATCGTTGGGAATATCGATGGAAAAATTGCTATCTTGATTGACGATATTATCGATACAGCTGGTACCATTACACTTGCAGCTAATGCGCTGGTCGAAAACGGAGCAAAAGAAGTATATGCTTGTTGTACGCATCCTGTGCTCTCAGGCCCAGCGATCGAGCGTATTCAAAACTCTAACATTAAAGAACTTGTTATTACAAACTCAATTGCTCTTCCAGAAGAGAAAAAGACTGACAAAATTGTAGAGCTTTCCATTGCACCACTAATCAGTGAAGCCATCATTCGTGTTCACGAAGAACAATCCGTCAGCACATTATTTGATTAATAGAAAAGCGGAGGGCGCTTGTTGAGCACGATAGCGGATTGGAGCTCTCGACGAGAAGTTGTTTTCCAAACTTCGACAGAGAGAGCGAAATCAGCGTACGTGCTAGCGTCTGCAGCTAGACAATAGAAAAGTGGAGGGTGCTCGATCAGCACGATAGGAGGTTGGAGGAATTTCTGTTGGAGTCGTTCTTTGACTCCTGCAGAAATTTCGAAACCGCCGTACGTGCTAGCGCCTGCAACTAGACAATAGAAAAGCGAAGCCGCCTGTTCTGGGGCGACAAGCATAAGCCAAGCCGTCTGGAAGGTTGTTCTTAACCTTCTGGGCGGCTTAGCTTATGACCTCGAGCTCCAAGGAGGCGCAGCTGGACAATAGAAAAGCGAAGCCGAATACTCTCGCTCTAATAAATAGCCTTTCCTTCAAAAATCCATTTTTCGGATCTCAGGGGAAAGGCTATTTATTTTGACATTGTAGGAGACTAGAGTAGTCAAGCGATGGGTGTGCTGCCAACATGTATATAGCTGAAAGAACCGTCAAGCAATAAAAAGGCCTTGTCTACGCTTTTTATGTTTAGCCATGACACAATAAGGGAATAGATGGTTTAGGACAGAAGTTTCAGACAGAGATCATAATACAGGAAGGTGAGTTTCTCTAATGAGTTCAGTACTTGAAGCAAAAAAGCGTAATGAATTTCAGCGATCGGCTAAAACCGAGCTGCGAGAGAGTGGAAATTTCCCTGCTGTTGTTTACGGGAAAGAAGTTGAGTCAGAGTCCGTTTTTGTGAATGAAGGAGATTTCTTCAAAGTGATTAAAGAAGTTGGCCGTAACGGGGTCATTTCTTTAGCCGTAGACGGAAAACAACATAACGTTATTTTACACGATTATCAACAAGACCCAATTAAAAATTATATCGTTCACGCTGATTTCCTGGCAGTAGATTTATCATCTGAGATGACGTCCAATGTTCGAGTTGATTTAGAAGGAGAAGCCGCTGGGGCAAAAGAGGGCGGAGTCGTTCAGCAGCCGCTATTTGAGCTTTCAGTGACAGCAAAGGTTAGTGAGTTCCCTGAAAGTGTGGCAGTGGATGTTTCTAATTTAAATATTGGTGACAGCCTATCTATCAGTGATATCCGTAATAGCCAGCCATTTACTATAAATCATGAAGATGATGAAGTCATCGTATCTGTGCTTGCTCCACGTGTCGAAGAAGCGTCTGAGGAAACTAATCAGGAAGCTTCAGAAGCAGAGACTGAAACGGAAGCGAAGGCTGAGCAAGAATAATATAAAGAGAGAGGTCCCTCCTTTCCGTAATGGAGCGGGCCTCTTTTTTGCGGAAGAAAGAGGATAGGGTTTATAATTAAGCGTATAATTTCTGACTCATGTGCGTTATACTTAAATTAATTTATTGAAGAAAAAATTCGAGGTGCGCAAAATGAAGCTAGTCGTTGGTCTCGGCAATCCGGGAGCAAAATATGCAGGTACGAGGCATAATATCGGTTTTGATGTAATTGAAGAGTTAGCCGAGCGGTTTAATTCACCCCTTACAGAAGCAAAGCATAAAGGCATTTATTCCATTGTGCGGAAGGGGACAGAGAAAGCTATTTTACTTAAGCCGCTTACATATATGAATCTGTCAGGGGAAAGCATTGGAGAGGTTATGCGCTATTACGACGTGGCAGCAGAAGAGGTAGTCGTGATTTACGACGACTTGGACTTGCCGGTCGGTCGTATTCGTCTCCGTCAAAAAGGCAGTGCAGGCGGGCACAATGGGATTAAGTCGACCATTGCTCATCTTGGCACGCAGAATTTTAATCGTATCCGTATCGGCATTGACCGTCCAACTCCGCCTATGAAGGTTGTTGATTACGTATTAGGAAGATTTACAGAAGAAGAACAAGAAAAAATGAAGCAAGCCGTTTCAAAAAGTGCAGACGCAGTAGAAGCATGGCTGGAAAAACCGTTTCTTGAAGTAATGAACGAATATAACATTCAGATATGAATAAATGCTTTCTTCTTTGCCTATACTAACGTTAGCCATACATAACAAAAGTGAGCAGCAAAGGAGGAGGCACATGGCCATTCATTACGTTTGCCGCCATTGCGGAACGATGGTTGGAAGCCTTAAGCAATCAGTTGTATCTAGCCGACAGCTTGGCATCAATGCACTGACGGAGGACGAAAGAATAGAGATGGTTCATTACGACTCTGAAGGAAACGTAAAGATCATGACAATATGTGAAGATTGCGAGGAATCTCTTCAAAGAAACCCTGATTTTCACCAATATGATTACTTTATACATTAAAAACAGCTTTGGACAGCGATCCAAAGCATTTTTCTGTTTTCTGCCGAGGCAACAAATAGAAAGCCTTGGTTGGAGGGACAGTAAAAGTGTCCATTTAAGGGGAGGAAGAAAGCGTGAATAGTTTACAACAAATTCTCTTGCGGAATCATGATATTCAATCTATTCTTGATGGGGTATCAGGCGGGCTAAAAGAACAATTAGCTGCCGGTCTTTCGGGATCATCTCGAGCCCTTTTTATAGCGGCTGCTTACGAGAAAACAGGCAGGCCTACCGTCGTCGTAACGTATAACCTGCTTCAAGCTCAAAAGCTGTACGATGATTTACTTCAGTTTGTTGACGAGCGAGAAGTATATTTATATGCAGCGAATGAGCTAATAGCCGCTGAAATTAGCGTAGCAAGTCCTGAGTTGCGAGCGCAGCGAATTGAAGTGCTAAATCATATGGTTCATCAGGCAAAAGGGATTTATATCGTGCCTGTTGCTGGACTGCGAAAACTGCTGCCGCCTAAAGAGAGATGGGCCAGCTTGCAAAAAACAATTGAGCTTGGAAAAGAAATTGATTTGGACGAAACGATCCATCAGTTCGTGCAAATGGGTTATCAACGCACGGATATGGTATATGCACCTGGAGAATTCAGTGTGCGCGGCGGTATTATTGATATTTACCCATTGACGATTGAGCACCCTGTTCGCATTGAGTTATTTGATACAGAAGTAGATTCGATTCGTACATTTTCTATGGAGAACCAGCGCTCTATTGAAAATAAGAATAAGATAGATATTAGCCCTGTTACAGAAACGCCGTATTCTTCGGAACAGCTTTTAGTATTATCACAACGGTTAGAGGAAGTTTTACAAGACTCACTCAAAAAAGTTAAAAAGGCTGAAACGAAACAGCTGATGAAAGAAAATATCGGCTTTGAAATTGACCGTTTAAAGCAAGGCATTCCAATAGAAGGATTAGCGAAATACACGGCCTTAATGTATGAAAACCCAATGAGTTTAACCGATTATTTACCGGAGGATGGCCTTGTATTCTTCGATGAGATTAGCCGAATTAATGAAATGAATGATTCTCTACAACAAGAGGAAGCTGAATGGTATACATCACTGTTAGAAGAGGGGAAAATCCTCCATGACATTAAATTGTCTTACCATTTTGGAGAGTTGTTATCCACTATCCGTCAGCCAATTATTTACCTTGCGCTGTTTTTGCGTAAGGTTGCTCATACGCGCCCAGAAAATATCGTTAATTTTTCCTCGCGGCCAATGCAAGATTTTCACGGTCAGATGAATGTGCTTCATGCAGAAGTAGAGCGCTGGAAAAAGCTTGGGATGACCGTTGTATTTCTTGGCGAAAGTGAGGAGCGGATAGCTAAAATTCAACGTGTTTTAGCAGATTATGAGATTGAAGCCTCTAGTTCACTAGAGAAAAACAGCATTATAGAACAGGCTGTGCAAGTCAACCGCGGAACTTTAACAGCAGGGTTTGAATTTCCTGCGCTACATCTTGCGGTTATTACAGAGAAGGAATTATTCAATAAAAAACCAAAAAGCAGCAAGCGGCGTCAAAAACTGTCTAATGCCGAGCGGATTAAAAGCTATTCGGAACTAAAGCCGGGAGATTACGTGGTTCATGTGAACCATGGTATTGGAAAATATTTAGGAATTGAAACGCTTGAAATTAAAGGAGTACACAAAGACTATTTAAATATTAAATATCAGGGAACAGACCAACTGTATGTTCCGGTTGAGCAAATTGAGCTCGTTCAGAAATACGTAGGTTCAGAAGGAAAAGAGCCAAAAGTATATAAATTAGGCGGCAGCGAATGGAAACGGGTTAAAAGCAAAGTTCAATCATCCGTTCAAGACATTGCAGATGATTTGATCAAACTTTATGCCGAGAGAGAAGCGGCTAAAGGATACGCATTCTCGCCTGATGGAGAAATGCAGAGGGAATTCGAAGCAGCTTTTTCTTATGAAGAAACAGAAGATCAAATTCGTTCAATTAACGAGATTAAAATGGATATGGAAAAAGAACGGCCAATGGATCGCCTTCTTTGTGGAGATGTTGGATATGGTAAAACAGAAGTAGCCATTCGAGCCGCTTTTAAAGCCATTGCTGACGAGAAACAAGTCGCTTTTCTTGTGCCAACCACTATTCTGGCTCAACAGCATTTTGAAACGTTGAGCGAGCGTTTCCGGGACTTTCCGATTGAGATTGGTCTACTGAGCCGCTTCCGTTCCCGAAAACAACAAACCGAGACGATTAAAGGCCTTAAAAATGGCACGGTAGATATTGTTGTCGGCACACACCGCTTACTATCGAAAGATATTCAATACCATGATCTAGGGCTGTTAATTGTGGACGAAGAGCAGCGTTTTGGTGTGACACATAAAGAGAAAATCAAACAGCTGAAGACAAATATAGATGTCTTAACACTGACAGCGACACCGATTCCACGGACTCTTCATATGTCCATGCTTGGTGTTCGGGACTTATCTGTTATTGAAACGCCGCCAGAGAATCGTTTTCCTGTACAAACATACGTAGCAGAACTGAATCCTGCCTTAATTAGAGAAGCGATTGAGCGGGAGCTTGCCCGGGAAGGACAAGTATTTTATTTGTATAACCGTGTAGAGGATATTGAACGAAAAGCAGATGAAATTGCTATGCTTGTCCCTGATGCCAAAGTAGCTTACGCACACGGCCAGATGACGGAAAGAGAGCTTGAAACAGTGATCTTAAGCTTTTTAGAAGGGGAATATGATGTCCTTGTCACGACGACGATTATCGAAACAGGCGTTGATATTCCAAATGTTAATACACTCATTGTCCATGATGCAGACAGGATGGGACTATCCCAGCTTTATCAAATTCGCGGGCGCGTTGGGCGCTCCAATCGGGTAGCCTATGCTTATTTTATGTATCGTAAGGACAAAGTATTATCTGAACAGGCTGAGAAGCGCTTGCAGGCGATTAAAGAATTTACTGAACTAGGTTCCGGCTTTAAAATTGCCATGCGCGACCTATCTATTCGCGGGGCAGGAAATTTACTTGGTTCCCAACAGCACGGATTTATTGACTCCGTCGGATTCGATTTATATTCTCAAATGTTGAAGGAAGCCATCGAACAAAAACAAGGAGCAGACAAAAAAGAGACAAAATCATCGTTTGAAGCGGAAATTTCTATTGATGCTTACATCCCTGATTCTTATATTAAAGACAGCCGTCAGAAAATTGAGATGTATAAACGGTTCAGAAGTATAGAATCATTAGAAGAAGTAGAGGAGTTAAAAGAAGAAATGGTAGACCGTTTTGGTGACTATCCACGTGAGGTGGAAGATCTCTTCAAGGTAGCAGAGATGAAGGTTTATGCGGTTGCTGCTCAACTAGAGTTAATTAAACAAGAAAAAGACTCCGTGTATATATTAATGAATGAAGATGGAACGAAAGAAATTGATGGCTCAAAAGTATTCAATATTTGCAATAAACATGGACGAGCAGTGGGGCTTGGAATGGAAGATAGTAAGCTCAAACTGACTATCGATATTAAAAATATGACAACGGAGACGTGGTTTGGAATTGCCTTCGATATTATAAAAAATTTAGAGACAGCGAAAAAATAGTGGGAAAAACACAACAAAATGTATAGAACTTCCCAGATGATAAATAATAACAATCACAAGGGCAATATCATCGGTCAGGTATCGTTGATTCATTGTCAATCCATCATCTGAGGAAAGTGAGGCAACATAAGATGAAAGCAACTGGTATCGTTCGTCGAATCGACGATTTAGGACGGGTCGTTATCCCAAAAGAAATCCGCCGCACGTTAAGGATCAGAGAAGGGGATCCGTTAGAAATTTTCGTTGATCGCGATGGAGAAGTTATTTTAAAAAAATATTCCCCTATTAGTGAGTTAGGCGATTTCGCTGAGGAGTATGCAGAGGCACTGAATGACAGCTTAAACACGGCTGTATTAATTTGTGACCGTGATGCCATTATTGCGTCTGCTGGAGTATCGAAGAAAGAATATGTAAACAAAAGCATTGGAGAAGTTATTGAAAAAGCAATGGATGATCGGCAAAGCGTACTGCAGCATCCACAATCTCAAGTATCATTTGTAGATGGCCGCGAAGAAAAAGTTCAATCTTACACACTCGCCCCTATTATTGCAGGCGGTGATCCAATTGGAGTAGTCGTTATTTTCTCTGATGAACGCTCAATAGGTGAAGTAGAGAGAAAATCAGCAGAAACGGCTGCCAGCTTCTTAGCTAAACAAATGGAAAGTTAATTGGGAAAGGAAGCAGGAGAAGCACTGCTTCCTTTTTTATGGACAAAAACGTTGAGTGGAGAGAGCGTGTGCTGGTCGGGGCTAAACAAGGCACTTGCACTTTTCTATGTAAATATATTAAGTTGGAAGCAGCATGTTTAGAAGGGCAGAGTGCTATATGTTGCCATGGAGAGAGAAAAATTCATTAATGCAGGGGGCAGCCATCTTAACGATAGCGGCTGTGTTTATAAAAGTGTTAAGTGCGGTATACCGGGTCCCATTTCAAAACATCGTTGGTGATATTGGTTTTTATATTTATCAGCAAATATATCCTTTTTACGGAATTGCGAATGCATTAGCTACATATGGGTTTCCTGTTGTTATTTCTAAATTAATAGCTGAATCGGCGGGTGATCCGCGGCGCAGACAAGAAGCTATCCGTCTTTCTTATTATGTAACAAGCTGTACGGGCATTTTACTATGGGGAATTGTCTTTTTCGGGTCAGGCTTTATATCCGGTAAAATGGGAGATCCGTCTTTACAGCCGCTCCTCCAGATTGTTGCTTTTTCTTTTTTATTCATTCCGTTATTAACAGTGTGGAGGGGCACATTCCAAGGAGATGGAAATATGGTTCCGACAGCTGTTTCACAAACGGTGGAGCAATCAGTACGAGTTGGAGCTATTTTATTATTCTCTTATATTCTAATCGGAAGAGGTGCTTCGCTTTACACGGCAGGATCAGGTGCCTTTGCAGGATCGATAGCCGGCAGTCTCGCTGCGACGGCGGTTCTGTTGTACTTCGTGCACAAGAGCGGTTTGATCTCTGACAGAAAAATAAGGCTTGAAAGTACTATAAAGAAGAAAGAAATTCAGCTGCTCTTCATTCAGGCAGCCGCTATTTGTCTGTCGAGTATGGGAATTGTATTGTTTCAATTAATTGATTCATTTAATCTATATCATGGATTAATAAAAGAAGGCATGGGGGAATGGGAAGCTAAAATGGCTAAAGGAACTTATGATCGCGGTCAGCCACTTTTACAGCTTGGCACAACAGCGGCTGCTTCCCTTGCCTTGACCATTGTACCGCTCGTGACATCGGCTTACCGCAGAAACTTTCGTCAGGAGCTGGACAATTATATTCAACTGGCATTGAAGGTAAGCTTTACATTCGGGCTGGCGGCCACAGCAGGACTCATAAATATTATGGAATCGGTTAATACGATGCTTTTTGAAAACAGCAATGGCTCCTTTGTGCTTTCTGTTTTTTGCACATCCATCCTCTTTAGTTCGCTTGTGCTTACATTGACGGGGATATTGCAAGGGTTCGGCAAAGACTTTGCGCCTGCTTTGGCCGTGTTAACAGGTATGCTTTTTAAGTATATTGGCAACGTTGTTTTGATTCCTCTGTTTGGAACAGCTGGAGCAGCGGCTGCTACGTTGTTAGCCTTTGCTTGGATGTCTGTCTTTTTAACGATTGTTCTTCGGAAAAAGTGGAAAACCGCCTTTATAAAAAAAGAAGCAGCAGGCAAAGCCTTGCTTGCCGTTTTTTGTATGACAGCTGTTCTGCAGGCATGGAGAGTGTTATGGGAGTACATTTTTCCTCTAGAAGAGAGCAACCGAGCAGCAATGGTCGGAATGGCGTTAAGCAGTGTCGCTATTGGAGCATTTATTTTTATTTATTTAGTTTTAAAATTAAAGCTTTTTACGGAAGAAGAACTTCAACAAATTCCTTTCGGCAGCAGACTGAGTAAAAAAATCAGTTGAGCCAAAAAATTACAATGGAAAGAGAGAGGGAACATGACGCCATCTATTACGATTGCCGGTCTCGGCGCCGGAGATATAAACCAGCTGCCCCTTGGTATATATCGTCTATTATTACAATCTGGGAAGGTTTTTACCCGTACGCTCGATCATCCAGTGATTGACGAACTGAAGAAAGAAGGAGTTCGTTTTGAAAGCTTTGATCACATATATGAAAAGCATGATCAATTTGAAGCTGTCTATGAAGAGATTGTTTCCTTATTAATCACACAAGCTCAGGAACAAGGAAATATTATTTATACAGTTCCAGGACACCCTATTGTCGCTGAGAAAACAGTGCAGCTTTTACTTGAGAAAGGGCACGTAGGTGAACTGAAAGTCAACATTGCGGGGGGCCATAGTTTTCTTGATGACTTGTTTGCTTCGGTTGAAGCCGATCCAATAGAAGGGTTTCAGTTTCTTGACGGCACGTCCTTAAAAAAGGAAGACATCAACATTTTTCAGCATATTGTCATTGCACAAGTGTACGATGCCTATGTTGCTTCCGATGTGAAATTAACCTTAATGGAAAAGTATCCGGACGATTATGAAGTGACGATTGTGACAGCAGCAGGAAGCACACAGCAGCAAACAAAAACGCTGCCTCTTTATGAGCTAGATCGTCAGGTCACGCTGAATAACCTCACGTCCTTATACGTGCCACCTGTGCAAAAAGAAGAGGATACGTACAAAGAATTTTCTGTATTGCGTCAAATCATCGCTACATTGCGGGGACCAGACGGCTGTCCGTGGGATCGGGAGCAAACACATACGTCTTTAAAGAAATATTTGATTGAGGAAGCCTATGAATTGCTGGATGCGATCGATCAAGAAGATGATGATCATATGATTGAAGAGCTGGGGGATGTGCTGCTGCAAGTTCTGCTTCATGCGCAAATTGGTGAAGATGAGGGCATGTTCTCTATAGAAGATGTAATCGAATCAATTTCCCGGAAAATGATTCGCCGTCATCCACATGTATTTGGTAATGTAGAGGCAGAAAATGCCGAAGCGGTGGTTTCAAACTGGCAAAAGATCAAGAGTGAGGAAAAAGGAGAAACACAAGCTTTCCGACTCGACGAAGTAGAAAAAGGGCTGCCTGCTCTGCTGCGCGCCTATGAGTTCCAAAAGAAGGCGGCCAAAGTAGGATTTGATTGGGATGATGCCAACGGAGCGATTGAGAAGGTATTAGAAGAGTGGCAGGAGTTTCTGGATGAAGTGAAGAATGAAGACAGCAGCAAACAGCTCGATGAATTCGGTGATACCCTTTTTGCGCTTATTAACGTGGCGCGGTTTTATCATATTCATCCGGAAGAAGCGCTCGCTAAAGTGAATGAAAAGTTTTACCGCCGTTTTTCTCATGTAGAAAAACGGGTAAAAGAGAGCGGACGTTCATTTGATGATTTTACTCTAGATGAGCTGGATGCATTTTGGGATGAAGCTAAAAATATAGGTTTGTAAAGGGAGAGAGAACCATGTCGACGATGAGACTCGATAAGTTTTTAAAAGTTTCACGATTGATTAAACGGAGAACATTAGCAAAGGAAGTAGCCGATCAAGGAAGAATTGCTATTAATGGGACTACCGCGAAAGCGAGCTCTAATGTGAAGGAAGGGGACGAGCTGTCTATTCGGCTCGGACAGCGTGTTCTAACTGTAAAAGTACAAAAATTGCAAGAAACGACAAAAAAAGAAGAAGCCGCCGGTATGTATGAGTTAGTAAAAGAAGAGAGAATCAATGAATAAAAGAGTCGGCTGGTAAATGAGAAGTACTCATAGAGCAAGCCTTTGTGAGTACTTTTATTTTTGACAAAAAGCCGGGAGCCAGGAACAAATAGCTGCGAATGTGAATAAAAAGGTTAGAGCGATAAATAAAGCAGGACACTCGTAAACACGGCCTGGTGCTTTTAAATTTTTTCTTGCCCCTCATAGTTTTGCTATTGGCTGCATACATTTAGTGGCAAAGCTTGTACTTTGCAGTGAGGGGGAGAAAAATGAATCAGATGTATGATTCTACTAATAGTCGCTCAGCTGACGGTCATGATATTGTCATGCAAGGCAGAAAGATCATGGAGATCACCGGAGTAAAGCAAGTAGAAAGTTTCGATAGCGAGGAATTTTTACTGCTGACTGTTATGGGCATGCTCGTGATTAAAGGCGAAAATTTGCAGATGAAAAACTTAGATGTAGACCGTGGTCTCGTAGCGATTAAAGGGCGTATCTCTAGTTTGGTTTACACAGATCAGTCTGCGGGCGATAAATCAAAAGGATTGTTCAGTAAGTTGTTCAAATGACATTAACTGTTCAATTCGAAACGTTATTGTCGATGATCGCTATGGGAATCTTTTTCGGCGCCCTGTTGGACACTTATCAAAGATTTTTAAAGCGGCAGACCCGCCCGCGAGTTATCTCTTTTTTTACAGATATTTTGTTTTGGTGTGTGTTTGGTTTATTAATATTCTATTGCTTATACCAGGTTAATTTCGGTGAAGTCCGCCTGTATCTTTTTCTCGCCTTGCTTTGTGGGTATTCAGCTTACCAGGCTTTATTTAAAGGGTTTTATATGCGGCTTCTTGAGCAGATCATCTTAACTATAGTGAATATTTTCCTTTTCTTAAAAAAATGTTTTTATTTTCTCATTATCCTCCCTATTAAGTTGATTATAAAAGCAGTTATCACCATTGCCACCATAGTGGGCCAGTCTTTTCTACTTCTTGCCAAAACTACCCTTTCCCTATTATTATGGATAGGAAAGATTGTTTTTTCGCCTATTCTTTTGATTTGGCGCTTTTTTCCTGAAAAATTACAAAAAAAAGCAACTAATTTAAAAGAGAAACTGGCAGGATTTTTCTTATCAATCAAGAATAAGGTTATGAATCAAGCAAATCGTTGGAAAAAATGAGCCGGGAGGAAGGGAAATGAGCGGTTTGAACAAAAGTAAAGTAACTGCCTTGAAAAACGCCTTTGTCTTCAGCCGTGCGAGAAAAGACTTATTTATGGCAAGGCACAAAAAGAAGCTGTACAGGAGGCTGATTGCCTTTGTTGTCGTAGCTCTGATGATTTCTGTGGGCTTAATGTCGACTCTTTATTCACGGACGGCCCATCTAGAAGAACAAAAGCTAGCGAAAGAAAAAGCAGAAGCATCGCTGGCAGAGCTGAAGCAGCAACAGAAACGATACGAGGAAGAATTAAAGAAACTAGAAGACGATGAATATATTGCGGAACTCGCGAGAAAAAAGTACTTTTTATCTGATGATGGAGAGATTATATTTAACCTTCCTGAATCAGAGGAAAGCAATGGGAAAAGTAAAGAATAAGAAGGGTTATATTGACACCTTTTTTTTTCGTAATATAATAAAGGTTAAAGTTTGATCATTTCTAAGGAGGAACATTTTTTTTATGTCAATCGAAGTAGGCAGCAAGTTACAAGGTAAAGTGACAGGGATCACTAAATTTGGAGCGTTTGTTGAACTGCCAGAAGGCTCAACTGGATTAGTACACATTAGTGAAGTAGCGGACAACTATGTAAAAGACATCAACGACCATTTAAAGGTCGGCGATGAAGTAGAAGTAAAAGTCATTAATGTGGAAAGCGATGGAAAAATTGGTTTGTCCATCCGCAAAGCGAAAGACCAGCCGCAGCAACAGCAATCCTATCGTCCCCGTCCAAGAAATAATGATTTCCGCTCTAAAGGACCAAGAGGAGGAGGAAGCTATTCAACTCCGAAAGAAAACTTTGAACAAAAAATGGCCCGCTTTCTCAAGGAAAGTGAAGATCGTCTGTCTACCTTGAAACGCCAAACAGAATCGCGCCGCGGCGGTAGAGGAGCGAAAAGGGGTTAATTGCTGTCTATTTAACTATAATTATGAACTGATCGGAAAAACATTCAGCAGCAAAAAAGCTGCCTTGCAAGGCCTTATAAGCCTTGCAAGGCAGCTTTTTTTATTGTTTAGGGCAGTCTAGCTGCCAGATGGTGCCAAATTTATCCTGTAATTTAGCATATGTGGAGCCCCAAAATGTATCTTGCAATTCCATTTGAATAGTTCCTTCTTGCTGTAACTTCTCGTATACAGATTGAATTTCTTCTTTGCTCTCAAAAGTTAATGCCAGAGAAATATGGTTTCCGATCTGAACATCTTGTCCCGGAAAAGTGTCAGAGACCATTATAAGAAAATCTCCTTTACTTAAACGAGCATGCATCACTCGGTCTGCCGCTTCCGGAGGCGTTGGATAATCTGCTTCTCCAAATGTTTGAAGTCTTTGTATTTCTGCTTGAAAGGTTTGTGCGTAAAAATTAAGTGCTTCTTTGGCGTTGCCGTTAAATGTTAAATAAGGCGTAGCTTGTCCCTTCAATTTCATCACCTCTTTTTATTTTAATATGGAAAATATAGATGCACAGCTGAACGTTGTCAACTAAAAAAAGAGAAAGATGTCAATAAACCGAGCAAGAAATTGCATAAAAAGCGATAAGATAGGAGGATACAAGAAAAAGCGGCAAAAGAGCCGCTTTTTTTATAACATATAGAAACTGACGAATGATAGGCAAAATAAAAAACCAGATCTCTGACAGACCGCTTGGATCCGTAGAAATCTGGTTTTTTTGCCGATGACCCGTACGGGATTCGAACCCGTGTTACCGCCGTGAAAGGGCGGTGTCTTAACCGCTTGACCAACGGGCCAGTGTAAAAAACTAGAATGATAAATGTAGATTACGAGTTTGAATAGCTAAGTAAATCATAGCTGTCTACTTTTTCCAGAAGCTGATACAAAAACGCTATTAAACGAAATTTGGTTTTTAATAGCGGCGGAGGGGATCGAACCCCCGACCTCACGGGTATGAACCGTACGCTCTAGCCAGCTGAGCTACACCGCCATGATAAATAGAAATTCAAGCACAATGACTATAATACTGAGGATAAACTGAGTTGTCAATCTCTTTTTTACGGTTTCTGAAAAAAGTGGCTTTTCTTGCTGTCGAACGGTTTTTTGACAAGCCTTCTCTTTTTGACAAACTTTGAAACCGTTGTTTTGTATAATGGCAGCAAAGAAACGTGGATGGGAGTTGTTAACTGTGGAGAAAGCGGAAAGAAGTTTAACAGAGCCGGTCAATCATGTGGGATTAGAAGAGACGAAGGTGGAGGTATTCAAAGGGCTTAAACAGTTTTTTACTCAGTTGCAAGTACTGCTGCTTGAAAAAGGGTTTATTTTACTGATTATAGGCTTTTTGTTAGGTCGAGCATTAATTTTGTCTCATTTAACGCCGTTTGGTCTTCCTTTTTTTGCCGCTGCTTTCATGCTAAGGCGTGACTGTGCACCGCTTGCTTTGATAGGCTTGCTTGCCGGATCTTTAACCTTGTCCATCGAGCAAATGAGCTATTCCTTTTTTTCTATAGCTGTCTTCCTAGTCGCCTACCGAATGCTAAAAAACTTTCATAAAGAAGATATAGTGTCACTGCCATTTTTTGTTTTCTTTACGGCTATGGCAGTGAAAATAGGCTTTGCTTATTTTCAAAATGGCCAGCAATTTGTCCCTTATGATTTGTTAATGGCTGTAATTGAATCTTCTTTGGCCTTTGTACTTACACTCATTTTTATGCAAACCATTCCTTTTTTATCACTAAAAAAGCGGATTAAAGCATTAAAAACAGAAGAGATTGTCAGTTTGATTATTATGCTTGCTTCCATTACATCAGGTACGATCGGCTGGTCTCTCTATGGTTTATCGATTGAACACATCTTTTCTAGATATTTGGTACTTATTTTCTCGTTTATTTCCGGCGCTGCAGTCGGGTCTACTGTCGGTGTAGTCACCGGACTGATCTTTAGTCTCGCCAGTGTTTCTAGTTTCTTTCAAATGAGCCTGCTTGCTTTTGCTGGTTTGCTTGGCGGGTTGTTAAAAGAGTGGCGGAAAGCAGGAGCGGCAGGGGGGCTTATCATTGCCACTCTGCTCGCTGGAATGTACGGAGAGCAAGGTGTTCCTCTTACCCAAACATTGTATGAATCATTAGTGGCTGTAGCGCTCTTGTTTTTAACGCCTAAAATTCTTACCGATCAGCTTGCAAAGCTTATACCGGGGACAGCCGAGCATTCAAATGAACAGCAACAATATTTACGGAAGATGCGGGATGTAACAGCGAGCAGGGTAGAACAATTTTCCGAAGTGTTCCAAGCGCTGTCAAAAAGTTTTTCTCAGTACAATATTGAAGCGCTGGATAATTACGAAGAGCGGGAGTTAGATATGTTTTTAAGCCATGTAACAGAAAAAACATGTCAAACATGTTTTAAGAAAGAACAGTGTTGGACAAAAAATTTCCATCATACTTATCATTTAATGAAAGATGTGCTGTATGAATTAGATGAAGGACAAGCAGGGCTAAGTCAAAGACTGTCAAGAGAGCTGGATACCCATTGTTTCCGCCCAGGTCGAGTGGAAGAAGCCATTAAGCAGCAGCTAACTTATTATCAGGCCAATCAAAAGTTAAAAAAGCAAGTTCATGATAGCAGGAAGCTTGTGGCAGAGCAGTTGCGAGGGGTTTCTGAAGTCATGAGTGATTTTGCGGAAGAAATTCAACGGGAACGGGAAAATCATTACAATCAGGAAGAACAAATATTAGAAGCGATCGAGTCATTTGGATTGGAGATTGATTACGTCGATATATATAGTCTGCAAAAAAGCAATGTAGACATTGAAATTAGCCTGCCCGCTTCTTGCAATAACCATGGAGAATGTCAAAAGGTGATCGCCCCTATGCTGTCTGATATTTTAGGCGATAATGTCATCGTTCATAAAGAAGACTTCGACGGGGGGCCTGCTGGCATGTGCCATGTGATTTTCCGTTCTGCCAAAGCTTTTGCTGTACAAACAGGAGTAGCTCATGCGGCTAAGGGCGGCGGATTAGTTTCGGGAGACAGCTATTCTACCATTGAGCTCGGGGCAGGGAAATATGCTGTTGCGATTAGTGACGGAATGGGGAATGGAGAAAGGGCTCATTATGAGAGTCATGAAACGCTTCGGCTGCTGCAGCAAATTTTGAAATCAGGCATCGAGGAAAAGGTGGCTATTAAATCGGTCAACTCTATTCTGTCTTTGCGGACAACCGATGAAATTTTTTCCACTCTTGATCTTGTGATTATTGATTTGCAGGATGCTGTAGCTAACTTTTTAAAAGTAGGGTCGACGCCAAGCTTTATTAAACGAGGCAGCAAAATAATGAAAATAGAAGCAAGCAATCTGCCAATCGGTATTTTACAGGAATTCGAGGTAGATGTAGTGAGTGAACAGCTTAAGTCTGGAGACTTAATTATCATGATGAGTGACGGAATCTTTGAAGGGCCAAAAAATGTAGAAAACAAAGACCTATGGATGAAGAGAAAAATACAGGAAATGGAAACGGATGACCCGCAAATGATTGCTGATTTACTTATTGAAGAAGTTATTCGAACAAGATCAGGAGAGATTGAAGATGATATGACGGTGGTAGTGGCAAAAGTAGAACACAACCTGCCAAAATGGACATCCATTCCAATGCAGTTCGGTTTTTCAAAAAAGAAAAAGAAAATTTCTTAAGGTGGTGAATTTGTCCCTTTATAAGTATAATTTTCCCTCTTTATGGCGAGGCTGGTAATAACTCGTGAAGGTTGGAGGGGTTATGATGAAGCAAGGGACGATTAAGCAAATTTTGCTGCTAACGGATGGCTGCTCAAATCATGGCGAAGATCCAGTTGCTATGGCTGCTTTAGCTCGAGAGCAGGGAATTACCGTTAATGTTATTGGAATGATAGATGATCAAGCTACAGATGAGCGAGGACTTCAGGAAATTGATCAGATTGCTCTTTCAGGAGGAGGGATCAGTCAAACCGTTTTTGCCAAGCAGCTTTCCCACACAGTGCAGATGGTGACAAGACAAGCTATGACCCAGACGCTGCAAGGAGTAGTGAATGAACAATTAAAGAAGATATTGAATAAGGACACTGGTATGGAGTCGTTGCCGCCGGATACGCGTGGCGAGGTAATGGAAGTGGTGGACGAGCTCGGTGAAACAGCTAACTTAGAGGTATTGATCTTAGTTGATACGAGCGCCAGTATGAAAAGCAAGCTGCCGACTGTAAAAGAAGCGTTGCTTGATTTGTCACTAAGCATGAATGCGAGAATGGGGAGCAATCTCTTTTCCTTATCAATATTTCCTGGGAAAAGAAAAGATACGGAACAGCTGCTTGACTGGACACCTAAGTTAGACTCTTTAACATCTCTGTTCTCGAAGCTGTCTCCGGGAGGATTAACACCAACTGGACCTGCTATTCGTGAAGCTATTTCCCAATTTAAAAAGAAACGAAGCAGGAAAGGCTGGTTATCAGGTGGCGATGAATACATCGAGAAATCAGTTTAATATTGGCCGGGGAACTGTCATACATGGGAAATGGCATAGTCAAGCTTACTTGGTGGAGCGGCTGCTCGGCCGGGGAGCCACCGGAACAGTCTATTTAGTGAATGGGCCAGACGGGGCTGCTGCGCTGAAATTCAGTAACTCATTATCCATCACAGCTGAAATGAACGTTTTGAAGGCGTTTGCTAAGGTCCAGGGGTCTTCCCTTGGACCTTCTTTGTTAGATGCTGATGATTGGGAGAGCGGGTACGGAGTGCAGCCATTTTATGTGATGGAATACATACAGGGACCAACACTGTCTGCTTTTATCCGGATGAGAGGTTCATCATGGATTGGTGTTTTGCTATTGCAGCTGTTAGAAAACTTACAGACGCTTCACGAAGCCGGCTGGATCTTTGGTGATATTAAACCGGATAATCTAATCGTCTCGGGTCCGCCTTTTGCTCTCCGTTGTATAGATGTTGGCGGCACAACTAAAATGGGGCGTGCTATCAAAGAGTATACAGAATTTTTTGACAGGGGTTATTGGCGTGCAGGATCCAGAAAAGCAGAGCCTTCTTATGATTTATTTGCCGCTGCGATGGTAGCCATCAACCTAGTGTATCCAGAGCGATTTTCACGAAATGAGGAAGGCATAAAACAATTAGAAGCTAAAGTTAGGCAAAAGAAGGAGCTGCAAGCTATTGCTCCTGTATTAATAAAAGCGTTGCAAGGAAAGTATTCTTCCGCCAGTGCTATGCGAACAGAGCTGCTCGTTTCACTTAATAGCGAGACAAAGAAAAAAGAACCGGTAAATAGGAGATCAGCTGTCCGTAAAAACAACGGAAGGGCGATTTATAAACAAAAGAGGAAAGAGCGGGGCTTATTTACTTTAGCGGCTGTTTTGTTTATTGCCGTTGTGTATGTCCTCTACGTGCTGACAGAACTGCTTATTTAAAGATAAACTTTTTCTTTTTGTTTGTTATCTTTAGAAAGTGTTAATATAGTCAATAAAAAGAGCAGGAAGAGGAATAGATGCTGGCATATGAAGAGAACGTTAAACAATTTATTACTCATCACCAATTAATCAGCAAGGGCGACAAAGTTGCTGTCGGTGTATCAGGTGGTCCAGATTCTTTATCGTTGCTTTCTTATTTGGAGAGAAAACGTAAAGAATTCAATATTGAAGTGTTTGCTCTCCATTTGGATCATATGTTCAGAGGAGAGGAGTCTTACCGGGAGTTACAGTTTGTTGAACAATTTTGTGAAAGCAAAAAGATTCCTTTTTATGCAGAAAGAATTAATATAGCAAAGGAATTGGAGGAAGAAGGCGGGGGATTGCAGGAAGTGTCACGTCGGGTACGATACGAATTTTTTGAGAGAGGACTAGAGAAGTTTTCAGCTGACAAGCTGGCACTTGCCCATCATGGAGATGATCAGATAGAAACTGTTATGATGCAGCTCGTGAAGGGGTCTAGCAGCCGAACGGGAATTCCAGTTCGCAGAGCTTTCGGAAAAAGAGAGATTATTCGGCCGCTTCTTTCCGTAAACAAGGATATGATTGAAGAATATTGCCTTCATTATCGGCTTAATCCACAGAGGGATCCAAGCAATGAGAAGCCTGTCTATACCCGCAACCGTTATCGACTTGAGCTGCTTCCTTTTTTAAAAGAGGAAAACCGCAAAGTTCATGAGCATTTCCAAAGATTTAGTGAAGAGTTGAATGAAGATAACAGATTTTTGGAAGAATTAACAAAGGAGAAAATGAAGAATATATGGCAAAAGGATGACAGTATGTGCTCCTTTGAAATTGAGAGCTTTCAGTCAATGCCTTTGCCTTTACAAAAAAGAGGGATTCATCTAATATTAAACTATCTTTATAAAGGAAAAAAGCCCTTCTCTTACATACATATTCAACAGATTTTACAGCTTTTAAAGGAAGACAAATCCTCATGGAAATTGGACTTGCCGCATGGGCTGAAAGTCTGCCGGGAATACCAATTATGTGTCTTTAGATTTAATGCTTCAGAAAAAAGGGAATATACTTTTAAGCTGAACTGTGGAGACCAGGTTTCTTGGCCTTATGGAGGCCAGTTTCTATTGACTGATAGAGCCCCCGAAGTAACGGGTGAATATGAATACATGATGCTTGAGGAGAAGGTGAAGCTCCCGCTTTATATTCGAACAAGGAAAAAAGGCGATAAAATTCAGCCAAAGGGCATGAACGGCTCAAAAAAATTAAAAGACTTATTTATCGATGAGAAAGTGGTCCTTGCAAGGCGTGATCAGTGGCCAATCGTAACAGATAGCGAGGGGAAACTGCTCTGGGTGCCTGGGTTGAAGAGATCTAGGTATGAAAAAGCCGGTTCTAATGGCAACCATTTAATATTAATTTATATACGCAATCACTTCTAGGAGGCTAACAAATTGTTAAATCAGGATATCGAGAAAGTACTGATTACCGAGGAAGAAATTCAAGAGACAGTGAAAGAGCTTGGTCGTCAGCTTACAGAAGAGTATAAAGATAAGTTTCCCCTCGTTATTGGAGTTTTAAAAGGGGCTTTGCCTTTCATGTCTGATTTGATTAAGCGAATGGATACTTATTTAGAAATGGACTTCATGGACGTTTCGAGTTATGGCCGCTCCACTACTTCATCAGGGGAAGTAAAGATTGTAAAGGATTTAGATACTTCAGTAGAAGGCAGAGATATATTAATCATTGAGGATATCATTGATAGTGGCTTGACGCTGAGCTATCTAGTGGAGCTTTTCCGATACAGAAAAGCAAAATCCATTAAAATTGTGACGCTTTTAGATAAGCCAACGGGCAGAAAGGCAAAGATTGAAGCTGACATCGTTGGATTTAATGTGCCTGATGAATTCGTTGTCGGTTACGGACTTGACTTTGCAGAGAAATATCGAAACCTTCCTTATATCGGCGTTTTAAAACCGGAAGTATATACGGAAGAGGATAACGGTTAAGAAAGGTTGATCAGCATATATGAATAGGCCGATCTACATGCCAAATAGTTGTAATACCAAGATTTTCTATGATAGTATTGAATACAGTATTTTTACCGTGGGAGGAGGTAAGGGATGAGCCGAATTTTTCGTTATACCATATTTTATTTATTAGTTTTCCTTGTCATTATTGGGGTTGTCAGTTATTTCAATAACAATAATGAACCGAATAAGAATATAACGTACAATGAGTTTGTTTCCTATCTGGAAAAGGATCAGGTAGACTCATTCTCCATGCAGCCGGAAAGAGGGGTCTATGAAATTCGCGGACAACTCAAGGGTGCACAAGAAGGTGAATTTTTTCTTACTTACGTAATGAACAGTGAGAATATGCTGAACCGCATTGATAACGCAGCAAAGGATTCTAAAGTAGAAATCTTGCCTGCCAAAGAGACCAGCGGCTGGGTATCTTTCTTCACAACAATTATTCCTTTCTTAATTATTTTCCTTTTATTCTTCTTCTTATTGAATCAGGCGCAGGGCGGCGGCAGCCGAGTGATGAACTTCGGAAAAAGCAAAGCCCGCTTGTACAATGATGAAAAGAAAAAAGTACGCTTTAAAGATGTAGCAGGGGCAGATGAAGAAAAGCAAGAACTCGTAGAAGTAGTTGAATTTTTAAAAGACCCGCGCAAATTCTCCGAGTTGGGTGCGCGAATTCCAAAGGGAGTTCTTTTAGTTGGACCTCCGGGAACTGGTAAAACGTTGCTTGCGCGAGCAGCAGCGGGAGAAGCAGGAGTACCGTTTTTCTCCATCAGTGGTTCTGACTTTGTAGAGATGTTTGTTGGGGTCGGGGCTTCTCGTGTACGTGATTTATTTGAAAACGCGAAAAAGAACGCTCCTTGTATCATTTTCATTGATGAGATTGATGCAGTAGGCCGTCAGCGTGGCGCCGGACTTGGTGGCGGACATGATGAACGCGAACAGACGTTGAATCAGCTTTTAGTTGAAATGGATGGGTTTAGTGCCAATGAAGGAATCATTATTATTGCGGCAACAAACCGTCCTGACATCTTAGACCCTGCCTTATTGCGTCCAGGTCGTTTTGACCGTCAAATTACAGTTGATCGTCCGGATGTAAATGGCCGTGAAGCAGTATTGCGTGTTCATGCGCGCAACAAGCCGCTTGATGACTCAATTGATTTAAAAGCTATTGCGATGAGAACACCAGGTTTCTCAGGTGCGGACCTTGAAAACTTACTAAACGAAGCAGCGCTTGTGGCTGCCCGTCGCAATAAGAAGAAAATTGATATGCGTGATATCGACGAGGCGACAGACCGAGTGATCGCAGGACCTGCTAAGAAGAGCCGTGTTATTTCTCAGAAGGAGAGAAAGATTGTTGCTTTCCACGAAGCGGGGCATACTGTGATTGGTCTTGTGCTTGATGAAGCCGAAATGGTTCATAAAGTAACCATTGTTCCACGCGGCCAGGCTGGCGGCTATGCTGTTATGCTGCCGAAGGAAGACCGTTACTTTATGACAAAGCCGGAGCTTCTTGATAAAATCACCGGCTTGCTAGGTGGCCGTGTAGCCGAGGATATCATTTTTGGTGAAGTATCTACTGGTGCCCATAATGACTTCCAGCGCGCGACAGGCATCGCCCGCCGAATGGTAACTGAATTTGGAATGAGTGATAAACTCGGTCCACTTCAATTTGGCCAGACTTCAGGCGGCCAAGTATTCCTTGGACGTGACTTTAATAACGAACAAAACTATTCAGATGCAATTGCGTATGAAATCGATCTTGAAATCCAAAGAATTATTAAAGAGTGTTACGAACGTGCGAAGAATATCTTAACTGAGAACCGCGATAAATTAGAGTTAATTGCTAATACTCTTCTTGATGTAGAAACGTTAGATGCTGCTCAAATTAAACATCTCGTTGACCATGGTACATTGCCAGAGCGCAAGTACGAAACGGATGAAGGGGCAGAAACGCTCAAGCTTTCTAAAGACGAGCAAATGGTTGTTAATGTCCAGAAGAAGGAAGAACCTTCTGAAACTGACAATACTATACCTGTTTCGGAAGAGAAAGAACAGCAGCCGAATGATCGGGAAGATGACCCGAGAGTTTAATCGAAAACGCCGATTTCAATCAGCCTAATGCTGTACAGAAAAGATTTTTTGTATACTTTAGAGCGCCGATTGAATCGGCGCTTTTTTATTTTATGGGGAATGATAAACTAAAATAGGTTTTTTTATTTCGCAGGTTTGACCGCCTCTTGATTTTTACAGGATAAAATCGAGCTTGTACCTTTTTAAAAAAATCCTTTGTTCTGGAAGGCATGACATAATGATGTCACCGCTTTTATGTGATATGATGAATGGCAGCAATAAAAGTTTAAATGAGTGTGGTGAGAGTCTTGATATTTGTGTTGGATGTAGGGAATACAAATACTGTGTTGGGCGTTTATGAAGAAGATGAGTTGAAATTTCACTGGCGGATTGAAACGAGTCGTAATAAAACAGAAGACGAATACGGCATGATAGTCAAAAACCTTTTTCAGCATGAGGGAATTACGTTTGATCAAATTGAAGGAATTATCATTTCTTCTGTAGTACCGCCCATTATGTTTTCATTAGAGCAAATGTGCCAGAAATATTTTAATATAAAGCCGATGATTGTTGGTCCGGGAATGAAAACCGGTTTAAATATCAAATATGAAAATCCGCGGGAAGTAGGGGCGGATCGGATTGTTAATGCAGTGGCCGCTATTCATGAATATGGCAGCCCTTTAATTATCGTAGATTTTGGAACTGCTACTACTTATTGTTATGTTGATGAAGAAGGCAACTATATGGGCGGTGCGATTGCGCCAGGAATTAATATTTCTACGGAGGCCCTTTATTCAAGAGCGGCTAAATTGCCCCGTATAGAAATCATTAGACCGGATCATATTGTTGGTAAAAATACTGTAGCAGCCATGCAAGCTGGAATTCTGTATGGATACGTAGGCCAGGTAGATGGCATAGTGAACCGAATGAAAGAGCAGAGTAAAAAGCAGCCGACTGTGGTAGCAACTGGAGGGCTGGCTCCTTTAATTGGAGAGGAAGCACAGTCGATTGATATCATTGATCCGCTATTAACGCTTAAAGGGTTATGTCTGATTTACAAACGCAACCTTTAAGAAGAAAGGAGTTTTCCTATGAAGGATTATTTAGTAAAAGCATTAGCCTTTGATGGCCAAGTACGTGCTTATGCGGTAGATACAACAGAAACGATAAATGAAGCACAAAGAAGACATTATACATGGCCGACTGCTTCTGCTGCCATGGGCCGGGCGATGACAGCTGGTGTTATGATGGGTGCGATGCTAAAAGGTGAGGAAAAAATCACTATCAAAATAGAGGGTGGCGGTCCTATTGGAGCGATCCTTGTGGACGCCAATTCGAAAGGTAAAGTTCGTGGATACGTGACGAACCCGCAAACTCATTTTGACTTAAATGAGCATGGCAAATTGGATGTACGCCGTGCAGTTGGAACGAATGGGCTGCTTACAGTCGTAAAGGATCTTGGTCTCCGGGAACACTTTAGCGGGCAGACTCCGATCGTTTCCGGAGAGCTTGGAGAGGATTTTACTTATTATTTTGTCGCTTCAGAACAGGTGCCGTCTGCGGTCGGAGTAGGGGTGCTTGTTAATCCGGATAACTCCATTTTAGCGGCAGGAGGGTTTATTGTTCAAATTATGCCAGGGGCAGAGGAAGAAGTGATTTCTCTAATTGAAGAGAAAGTTTCCAACATGACTCCGATCTCGAAGTTAATTGAACGAGGAATGTCTCCTGAAGAAATTCTTTATTATGTTTTGGGAAAAGAAAATGTAAAGATTCTTGACCAAATGCCAGTCAGCTTTGAATGTACTTGCTCAAAAGAACGGTTCGGTAATGCGATTGTTAGTCTTGGAAAAGAGGAAATCCAAGAAATGATTGATGAAGACGGACAAGCAGAGGCCCAATGCCATTTCTGTAATGAGAAATATATTTTCACAAGAGATGAGCTTGAAGAATTGAGAGAAGCCGCTTCTATTTAATCGAATAAACGGAAAAAACCTGCTGACAAAGAATGTTTTGCAGGTTTTTTCATAATTTACTCGTATATTAAGAAGTAAAACGATTGACTTTTAGCAAAAAAATTGGTAAATTCTATATAACCAATAAAAATACTCGGTATTGAGGTGGATGAAATGGTACGTGTGGCAAATTCAGTGGCTGAGCTAGTCGGTCAAACTCCTATTGTGAAGTTAAATAATGTAGTAAGTGAAAATAGTGCAGATGTGTATTTAAAGCTAGAATACATGAATCCGGGAAGCAGTGTAAAAGATCGGATTGCTTTAGCAATGATCACGGCAGCAGAGGAAAGCGGCGGCCTTAAAAAGGGCGGAACGATCATTGAACCAACGAGCGGTAACACAGGAATTGGGCTGGCGATGATCGCGGCGGCAAAAGGATATCGTGCTATTTTAGTAATGCCGGAAACGATGAGTATGGAGCGTCGTAATTTGCTTCGTGCTTATGGAGCAGAACTTGTGCTAACACCTGGCCCTGAAGGAATGAATGGAGCGATTCGCAAAGCAAAAGAACTTGCTGAAGAGCACGGTTATTTCATGCCGCAGCAATTTGAAAATGAAGCGAATCCAGAAATACACCGGAAAACAACAGGGAAAGAGATTGTCGAACAGATGGATCAATTGGATGCTTTTGTTTCCGGTATCGGTACAGGCGGAACGATCACAGGAGCCGGCCAAGTGTTGAAAGAAAAGTTTCCTGAAATAAAAATCTATGCAGTTGAGCCAGCTGATTCTCCAGTCCTTTCCGGTGGAAAGCCAGGTCCTCATAAGATTCAAGGGATCGGCGCTGGATTCGTTCCAAAAGTGCTAGACACGGAAGTGTATGATGAAGTCATTACAATCGAGAACGAACAAGCGTTTGAAACAGCTCGTAAAGTTGCTCGCGAAGAAGGAGTTCTAGGCGGAATTTCTTCAGGTGCGGCCATTGCTGCTGCATTGCAAGTAGCTGAAAAGCTGGGAAAAGGAAAGAAGGTACTCGCCATCATTCCAAGTAACGGAGAACGTTATTTAAGTACTCCATTGTATGATTTTGAGGAAAAGTAAAGAAATCGAAAAAGCAGGCTGAGAAATCAGTCTGTTTTTATTTTTGTATCGTTTAGACATGATAAAATAAAAAGGATAGAAAGATGGAAGGGGTAAAAAAAATGAAAGTTTCAGCAGGAGCCTATGAACTAGATTTCACAAAAAAAACCTATATGATGGGTATTTTAAATACAACGCCTGATTCCTTTTCTGACGGTGGCCGTTTTAATGAGATAGAGACAGCTGTTCACCATGCAAAAGAGATGGTGAAGGATGGGGCTCATATTATTGATGTCGGCGGTGAATCTACACGGCCAGGTTATACAGCTATTTCGGCAGAAGAGGAACTGGAGCGAGTCGTCCCTGTTATTGAGGCGGTCTCATCCAGTATAGATGTACCACTTTCGATTGATACGTATAAAGCGGAAACTGCGAGACGGACATTAGAAGCAGGAGCCCATATTATCAATGACATTTGGGGAGCGAAAAAAGATCCCGAGATTGCAGCCGTAGCAGCTGAAAAAAATGCTCCTATTATTCTTATGCATAATAGAGACGACATGAATTATGAATCCTTTATTAGGGATGTATTGCTTGATTTATATGACAGTATTAACATCGCCGTTAAAGCAGGTGTACCTGAAGAAAAGATTATTCTTGATCCGGGAATTGGATTTGCTAAAGATATGGACCAGCATATACTTATGCTGCAAAATCTAGATAAAGTGTCAGCTCTTGGATTTCCGGTACTTCTCGGCGCTTCTCGAAAAAGGATAGTGGGACATGTTCTGGACTTGCCGGTAAAAGAACGAATGGAAGGAACAGGGGCTATCTGTTGTTTCGGTATTGAAAAAGGCTGCCATATTCTTCGTGTTCATGATGTAAAGCCGATTAGCCGGATGGCAAAAATGATGGATGCAATCGTTGGGAAGGAGTGAAGGTATGGATAAAATTTATGTAACAGGTATGGAGTTTTATGGTTACCATGGAGTATTTCCGGAAGAAAACAAGCTTGGCCAGCGCTTTCGAGTGGACGCTGTACTCGACGTTTCTTTGCAAAAGGCCGGACAGTCAGACGACCTGGAAGATTCCGTGAATTACGGGGAGATTTATAAAGTATGCAAGGAAATCGTAGAGAACCGAACATTTAACTTATTGGAAGCGGTAGCTGAACATATTTCTTTTGCTCTGTTAGAAAGCTTTCCTAAAGTAGCAGCTTGTACGATTAAAGTCATTAAACCTGATCCGCCCATTCCTGGACATTACAATCATGTAGCTGTTGAAATAACGAGGAGAAGAACGAGAGATGAAGAATAAGGCCTTTTTATCGTTAGGAACCAATCTGGGAGATCGCTTTGCTAACTTACAAGCTGCGCTGCACTTACTTCAATCGTATGAAGCGGTTACAGTGGGAAAGCTTTCTTCTATTTATGAAACAGAGCCTGTTGGCTACACGGATCAGCCTGCTTTTTTAAATATGGTTATTCAAGTAACCACCTCTTTATCGGCAGAAGAACTGCTTGATTTATGTTTATCTATTGAGCAAGAGCTTGGTAGAATTAGGGAGTTTAAATGGGGGCCGCGAATAATAGACCTTGACATTTTAATGTATAATCAAGACAATATTGAATCAGAGAAACTTATCGTTCCGCACCCAAGAATGCATGAACGTGCTTTTGTACTTGTTCCTTTAATAGAAATAAATCCAAACATTTGTTCTCCAGAGAGTGATATGCCACTTGAAGAAGCACTTTCAAGTATCGAAGAAAGGAAAGGTGTGCGCCTGTGGAAACAGATCAATCGGGAAGACGAATCCGGGCTTTTAGGAAGTTGAAGGGTTTTACTCAAGAGCGATTGGCTCACCAGCTTGGAGTATCAGTTTCTGTTCTCGGTGAGGTGGAAAGAGGCAGTCGTCCGCTGTCGGATGAGTTATTGAAGGAAATATCGAAAGTTTTGCATATATCGACTGAGGAATTGTGTCCGCCGGAAAAAAACTAGAAAGGTGATCAGTATGTTAAAGATCGGAAACATCGAGATAAAGAATCCGGTTGTTCTTGCACCGATGGCGGGAGTTTGTAATTCTGCTTTTCGTCTGACAGTAAAAGAGTTTGGCGCCGGACTCGTTTGTGCCGAAATGGTTAGTGACAAAGGAATCGTTTTTCAGAATGAGAAAACGATGAACATGCTTTATATTGATGAAAGAGAAAAACCACTGAGCCTGCAGATCTTTGGAGGAGAGAAAGAGACGCTTGTACAAGCTGCAAGCTTTGTTGATAAAAATACAAATGCCGATATTATTGACATTAATATGGGTTGTCCTGTTCCTAAAATCACAAAATGTGATGCCGGAGCGAAATGGCTTCTTGATCCAAATAAGATTTACGAGATGGTATCAGCAGTAGTAGATGCTGTTGACAAGCCTGTGACAGTGAAAATGCGAATGGGCTGGGATGAAGATCACATTTATGCAGTCGAAAATGCTCGAGCGGTAGAGAGAGCAGGCGGACAGGCAGTAGCTCTTCATGGACGGACTCGTGTCCAAATGTATGAAGGAACAGCAAACTGGGATATCATTAAAGAAGTAAAACAATCAGTTAACATCCCGGTAATCGGAAATGGCGACGTAGAAACTCCGCAGGACGCTAAGCGGATGCTGGAGGAAACAGGCGTGGATGGAGTGATGATTGGCCGCGCCGCCCTCGGTAACCCATGGATGATTTATCGTACGGTCAAATTTTTAGAAACAGGCGAATTAATTGGAGAACCTACAGCACGTGAAAAAATAGACGTTTGTTTATTGCATCTCGATCGCCTTATTGCTTTAAAAAATGAAAATATTGCCGTGCGTGAAATGCGGAAGCATGCTGCCTGGTATTTAAAGGGTATTCGTGGCAATGCCAGTGTACGCAAGGAGGTCAATTCCTGCGAGACGAGAGAACAATTAGCCAGCTTGCTGTCTAACTTTGTTCAAGAAGTAGAAGAGAAAGAAGCGGCTGTTCAAGCCGGATAACTTGTAAGGGCGATCATAGGAATAGGAGTGAATGAAATGAGTGAGGAATTAAACGATCAGTTGCTGGTTAGAAGAGAAAAAATGCAGGCGCTAAGAGATAAAGGGCTCGATCCTTTTGGCAAACGCTTTGAACGTACGCACACAGCTAAAGGCATTATTAGCGCTTATGAAGAGCTTTCTAAAGAAGAGCTAGAAGAAAAAGAAATAGAAGTGAAAATTGCTGGACGTATTATGACAAAGCGCGGAAAAGGAAAAGCAGGCTTTGCTCATGTACAAGACTTAACAGGACAAATCCAGATCTATGTACGTAAAGATGCAATCGGAGACGAAGCGTATGAAATATTTAATATGACCGATCTCGGTGATCTTGTCGGAGTGACTGGTACAATTTTTAAAACAAAAGTGGGAGAGCTGTCGATTAAAGTCAGCCAGTATGAATTCTTGACAAAGGCTTTGCGTCCGCTTCCTGACAAGTTCCATGGATTAAAAGACGTTGAACAGCGTTATCGACAACGTTATTTAGATTTAATTACGAGTCCAGAAAGTCAGCAGACGTTTATCACTCGCAGCCGCATCATTCAGTCAATGAGACGTTATTTAGACGATCATGGCTATTTAGAGGTAGAAACACCAATGATGCATTCCATTGCAGGGGGAGCTTCAGCACGTCCATTTATTACGCATCACAATGCGCTTGATATGGAGCTTTATATGCGTATTGCGATCGAACTTCATTTAAAGCGCCTAATCGTCGGTGGTATGGAGAAAGTATATGAAATCGGCCGTGTATTCCGAAATGAAGGCGTTTCTACTCGTCACAATCCAGAATTTACGATGATTGAATTATATGAAGCCTACGCGGATTATCAAGATATTATGCGTTTGACAGAAAACTTAATCGCTCACATTGCACGGGAGGTACATGGTACTACAACGGTCACTTATGGAGAATATGAAGTGAATCTAGAACCACAATGGCGCCGTTTGCATATGGTGGATGCTGTTAAAGAATATACAGGTGTGGATTTCTGGCAGGAAATGACGGATGAACAAGCCCGTGCGCTAGCTAAAGAGCATGGCATTGAATATAAAGAAACAATGCAATACGGACACATTGTTAATGAGTTCTTTGAACAAAAAGTAGAGGAAAAATTAATCCAGCCTACGTTCATTTATGGTCACCCAGTTGAAATCTCTCCTCTTGCGAAGAAAAATGAGGAAGATCCACGTTTTACAGATCGTTTTGAGTTATTTATTGTAGGACGCGAGCATGCGAACGCGTTTACGGAACTAAATGATCCGATCGATCAGCGTGAACGTTTTGAGGCGCAATTGAAAGAACGAGAGCAAGGAAACGATGAAGCACATGAAATGGATGATGACTTCATCGAAGCATTGGAATACGGACTGCCGCCAACAGGTGGACTAGGCATAG
Organism: Pseudobacillus wudalianchiensis; assembly: GCF_001685015.1. Classification (GTDB taxonomy): domain Bacteria; phylum Bacillota; class Bacilli; order Bacillales; family Domibacillaceae; genus Pseudobacillus; species Pseudobacillus wudalianchiensis. The sequence goes on along the minus strand of NZ_MAYT01000008.1, from coordinate 357 downwards.
GAATTGACCGTCTTGTTATGCTGTTAACAAACTCTCCTTCTATCCGGGACGTACTTCTCTTCCCGTTAATGAGACATAGAGATTAATTTCTAAAGGATCGCTTCTGGCGATCCTTTATTTTTTGAAAAAAAGAGCAGCATAAGGTTTAAAGGATAACTATTTAGGTTAAATAAACTATTTTAAAAAAGTACTTGCATACGAGAAAAAGAGATGGTATATTTATATTCGTTGCTAACGACGAACATCATTTGATTAAAAAACATTTGAAAAAAGTTGTTGACAACGAAGTCGAGAAATGATATATTTAAGAGGTCGCCAAAAACGACAAAAGAAAAATTGATCTTTGAAAACTGAACA
>NZ_MAYT01000007.1 GCF_001685015.1 Pseudobacillus wudalianchiensis | reverse complement strand
AAAGAACAGCATTTAGCTGTTCTTTTTTTGTTGTTTTTAAAATTTTGTCGAATACCCTAAATTTGTCGAATTTTATCAAGCGCCTTTTCTAAAAATTTATAAGCTTCTTTTTAGGTTTAGTTTGTCTTAAGGAGTGGAATATAGAAATATATTTTTAAAGAGGTTAAATTTTTTAAAAAGGGTCAAAAATGAACATCAAGTACATACATTAAAATTGCAAATCCTTCAAGTTTTCATGTATAATTAACGTCAAATATAGTCAAAGTCAGAAATGGAGGAGGTTTGATGCGTAATATATCTGATATTATCGAGGACTACTTAAAAAGGGTCCTGGAAATGAGCGGAAGTGAAATCGTAGAAATTAAAAGAAACGAAATAGCTGAAAAGTTTCAGTGCGTTCCCTCGCAGATTAATTACGTGATCAATACACGCTTTACCATTGAAAAAGGATATGTGGTAGAGAGTAAGAGGGGTGGCGGAGGTTATATCCGTATTATTAAAGTAAAAGTGCATGACCAGTATGATTTAATTGAACAACTCGTTTCACTAGTAGGCAGCCAAATTTCACAGTCTGCGGCAGAAAATTTAATTTATCGCTTGGTGGAAGAGAAAGTAATCTCAGAGCGTGAGGCAAAAATCATGATTAGCGTAATGGATCGTTCTGTTTTATATATTGATCTTCCTGAAAGAGACGAACTGCGTGCAAGAATGATTACTTCTATGCTAATGGCCTTGAAATATAAATAATCTATAAGGGAGGTGGTTCTCTTTGATTTGTCAAAGCTGTAAAGAGAGACCTGCTTCACTTCATTTCACTAAAGCAATAAATGGTGAGAAGACAGAACTGCATTTATGTGAAAAGTGTGCACAAGAAAAAGGAGAGCAATATATGTTTAGCGAGCATCCTGATTTTTCTATAGGTAACTTGCTTGGGGGCTTATTCAACCTCAATACCCCTTTTTCATCGCAGCCTGCTCAGTATCCACAACAGAAGGTTTTAAAATGCGATAGCTGCCAAACTACTTTTCAACAATTTGTGAATAGAGGAAAGTTTGGCTGCGCTCATTGCTATGAAGCCTTTCAAGATCAACTTACTCCCATATTAAAAAGGTTGCAAAATGGCAATACCGTACACACAGGAAAAATACCAGCTAGAATTGGCGGTACCCTTTATTTGAAAAGAGAAATAGCTGAATTAAGAGGAAGACTTCAACAGGCGATCGCCGATGAAGAGTTTGAATTGGCAGCTGACATTCGCGATCAAATCCGCTCTCTCGAAAAAAAAGTGCTTTCTGAAGGAGGAGAGTCGTGATGTCTCTAGAAAAGTTTATTAACCAGGCTGTCAGCTCCTGGATGAACAATGAAGGGCCTCAGGCAGATATTGTTTTAAGCTCTAGAGTTCGTCTAGCGCGAAATCTAGAGGATTATCATTTTCCTTCCCTTTTAAAAGCAGACCAAGCTGAAGAGATGATTGCCAGGATCAGTGAGGGGGTTCAGGAAAAGTATCTCCTGGAGTTATTAAAGATGGAGGACTTATCTTCATTACAAAAAAGAGTGCTCGTAGAGAAGCATTTAATTAGTCCTTATCTAGCCGATACCTCTGCTTATGGCGCTGTTCTTCTTTCAGAATCAGAAGACATTAGTATTATGGTTAATGAAGAAGATCATATTCGAATTCAATGCCTTTCTCCGGGCTTACAGTTAAAAGAAACACTCAAAAAAGCAAATGATCTTGATGATGCAATTGAAGCGAAAGTTAAGTATGCTTTTGATGAACAGAGAGGGTATTTAACGAGTTGTCCAACCAACGTGGGCACAGGCTTACGGGCATCTGTTATGATCCATTTGCCGGGACTCATATTAACTCAGCAGCTTAACCGGATTGTTCCTGCGATTAGCCAGCTTGGATTTGTGGTCAGAGGTATATATGGAGAAGGCAGTGAAGCTTTAGGCAATATTTTTCAAATATCGAACCAGTTAACATTAGGCAAGTCAGAAGCGGATATAGTAGAAGATTTGATCAGTATTGTCCACCAGATTATCGCGCATGAACAGTCAGCAAGAGAAGCGTTAGCCAACACATCTTCTATCCGTTTGGAAGACAAAGTATTCCGTTCTTATGGTGTATTAACAAATAGCCGCATTATCGAAACAAAAGAAGCTGCTCAGTGCTTATCAGATGTAAGATTAGGAATCGATATCGGTTATATTGATAATGTTTCTAGAAGTATTTTAAATGAGTTAATGATTTTGACACAACCAGGCTTTTTACAACAATATGCCGGCGGACCGCTCCGTCCTGAAGAAAGGGATATCCGGCGTGCAGCCTTGATAAGAGAGCGGCTACAGTTAGAAGAAAATTGTTGATGTAAAGGAGATGGATGGATATGATGTTTGGTCGTTTTACGGAAAGAGCACAGAAAGTATTAGCGCTTGCACAGGAAGAAGCACTTCGTCTAGGACACAGCAATATTGGCACAGAGCATATTTTATTAGGTCTAGTGCGTGAAGGAGAAGGCATTGCAGCGAAAGCACTTTATGGGCTTGGACTCAGCGCAGAGAAAATTCAAGAAGAAGTCGAGAATTTAATCGGCAGAGGAGAAGGAAGCTCTCAAACGGTTCATTACACTCCTCGCGCTAAAAAGGTAACAGAATTATCAATGGACGAAGCAAGAAAGCTCGGTCATTCTTATGTTGGAACAGAACACATATTACTTGGACTAATCCGCGAAGGAGAAGGTGTAGCGGCTCGTGTTCTGAGTAACTTGGGTGTTAGCTTAAATAAAGCACGACAGCAGGTTCTTCAGCTGCTCGGCAACAACGAAACAAATGGCCACCAAGGCGGCTCTACATCGAATGCTAATACGCCTACACTTGATGGCTTGGCTCGCGATTTAACCGTCATTGCGAGAGAAGGCAGCTTAGACCCTGTAATTGGGCGTAGCAAGGAAATACAGCGTGTTATTGAGGTTCTAAGCAGAAGAACGAAAAATAACCCAGTCCTGATCGGGGAGCCTGGTGTAGGTAAAACAGCGATTGCTGAAGGTCTCGCTCAACAAATTGTTAATAATGAAGTACCCGAAACGCTTCGTAATAAGCGTGTCATGACTCTTGATATGGGTACTGTTGTAGCAGGAACAAAATATCGCGGTGAATTTGAGGATCGCTTAAAGAAAGTAATGGACGAAATCCGCCAGGCAGGCAATATTATTCTATTCATTGATGAGCTTCATACGTTGATTGGAGCAGGCGGCGCAGAAGGAGCTATTGATGCTTCTAACATTCTGAAACCGTCTCTCGCTCGCGGTGAATTGCAATGTATCGGTGCGACAACGCTTGATGAATACCGCAAATACATTGAAAAAGATGCAGCTCTTGAACGGCGATTCCAGCCAATCCAAGTGGATGAGCCAACATTAGAAGAGTCCATTCAGATATTAAAAGGATTAAGAGATCGCTACGAAGCGCATCACCGTGTTTCGATTACGGATGAAGCGATCGATGCAGCTGTCAAAATGTCTGACCGCTATATTTCTGACCGCTTCCTTCCTGATAAAGCGATCGACTTAATTGATGAAGCTGGTTCAAAAGTTCGTTTGCGCTCGTTTACTACTCCTCCTAACTTGAAAGAGCTGGAGGTAAAACTAGAAGGCATTCGCAAGGAAAAAGATGCGGCTGTTCAAAGCCAAGAGTTTGAAAAGGCGGCTTCCCTCCGTGATGCCGAGCAAAAGCTACGGGAAGAGTTAGAAAAAACGAAAAATAGCTGGAAAGAAAAGCAAGGTAAAGAGAACAGTGAAGTAACAGTAGAGGATATCGCCAAGGTTGTATCAAGCTGGACGGGAATCCCGGTTTCGAAATTAGCTCAAACAGAAACAGAGCGCTTGCTTAAATTGGAAGAGATCTTGCACTCTCGCCTGATTGGTCAGGAAGAGGCCGTAAAAGCTGTTTCTAAAGCTGTCCGCCGGGCAAGAGCAGGATTGAAAGATCCGAAACGTCCAATTGGTTCTTTCATCTTTCTGGGACCTACAGGAGTCGGTAAAACCGAGCTCGCTAAAGCGTTAGCTGAATCCATGTTTGGTGATGAAGATGCGATGATTCGTATCGACATGTCCGAGTACATGGAGAAACATTCGACATCCCGACTCGTCGGATCACCTCCAGGTTATGTAGGTTATGATGAAGGCGGCCAGCTTACTGAAAAAGTTCGCCGCAAACCATATTCCGTTATTTTGCTCGATGAAATTGAAAAGGCTCACCCGGATGTTTTCAACATTTTATTGCAAGTATTAGAAGACGGCCGCTTAACGGATTCGAAAGGGCGCACCGTAGACTTCCGCAATACCGTATTGATTATGACATCAAATGTTGGAGCGGATTCATTGCGCCGCAATAAATTTGTTGGATTTAACATTCAAGATGATGAGCAGGATTTCAAAGATATGAAGGGCAAAGTAATGGAAGAATTAAAACGGGCATTCCGTCCTGAATTCATCAACCGTATTGATGAAATTATCGTCTTCCATGCTTTAGAGAAGAAGCATCTAAAAGAAATTGTTACATTAATGGCTGATCAATTGACAAAACGTCTGAAAGAACAAGATATTATTGTCGATTTATCTGATCGTGCGAAGGAGAAAATTGCCGATGAGGGCTATGATCCAGAGTACGGAGCGCGCCCATTACGTCGTGCCCTGCAAAAGCAGGTGGAAGATCGCTTATCAGAAGAATTGCTGAAAGGAAAGGTTTTAGCAGGCCAGCAAGTATTAGTAGATGTAGAAGACGGCGAATTTGTTGTAAGAACTAAAGAACCATCGACTGCAAAATAAAGAGGCTGTCCCATAATGCCCGGCTCCTCCTATATGAGCTGCTATTTATAGCAGCGCTAGGGGGCGCCAGGCTTTTTATTATAGAGCCGGCTTTTTTGGAAGGAATTATATAAAGAGGTGGAACAAACATGGCGAAGAAAAAAACAAAATTTATTTGCCAATCTTGTGGTTATGAGTCGGCAAAGTGGATGGGGCGCTGTCCAGGTTGTGGAGAATGGAATCAAATGGTGGAGGAAGTAGCGATTACTGGAACGCCTAAAAGGACTTTTATGCATTCAGAACAGACGACTGCTTCCAAACCAACGAAGCTCTCAAATGTAGAAACGATTCAAGAACCCCGTGTGAAAACGAAGCTAAAAGAATTTAACCGAGTGCTCGGTGGAGGAGTCGTTCCTGGTTCACTCGTTTTAATTGGCGGCGACCCAGGAATCGGGAAATCTACCCTGTTGTTACAAGTTTCTGCTCAACTATCAGCAAATAAAAGCAGGGTATTATATATTTCCGGCGAAGAATCTGTTAAGCAGACCAAATTAAGAGCGGAAAGATTAGCTGTAAGGGAAGAAGAACTCTTTATCTATTCAGAAACGAATCTACAGTTAATTCACACGGCGATTGAGCAGCTCTCCCCATCCTTCGTAATTATTGACTCTATTCAGACGGTCTATCACCCAGAGGTAACCTCGGCGCCTGGCAGTGTCTCTCAAGTAAGAGAATGTACGGCTGAGTTAATGAGAATAGCTAAAATGAATGGCATTGCCATTTTTATCGTGGGGCATGTTACGAAAGAAGGATCTATTGCTGGACCCAGATTATTGGAGCATATGGTGGATACTGTGTTATATTTTGAGGGAGAACGTCATCATACGTACCGAATTTTAAGAGCGGTGAAGAATCGCTTCGGTTCTACGAATGAAATGGGGATCTTTGAAATGAAAGAGGAAGGATTAGAGGAAGTAGAAAATCCTTCAGAAATCTTTCTTGAAGAGCGTTCTCAAGGATCTTCGGGGTCAACGGTAGTGGCTTCTATGGAGGGAACAAGACCGGTCCTCGTTGAAATTCAGGCCCTCGTTTCGCCAACTGTTTTTGGAAATCCGCGGCGAATGGCGACTGGAATCGATCATAACCGTGTAACACTTTTAATGGCTGTTCTGGAAAAGCGTGTGGGGCTTTTATTGCAAAATCAAGATGCTTATTTAAAAGTAGCCGGTGGTGTAAAGCTTGATGAACCAGCGATTGACCTTGCTGTTGCTGTAAGTATTGCTTCTAGCTTTCGTGATCAGCCGACGAATCCAGCTGATTGTTTTATAGGGGAAGTTGGCCTGACAGGAGAAGTACGACGTGTTTCAAGAATAGAACAAAGAGTGAATGAAGCAGTCAAACTTGGATTTACTAGAATTATTCTTCCTGCTAATAATCTTGGTGGCTGGAAAGTACCAGAAGGAGTAGAAACAGTCGGCGTTTCTACTGTTAACGAAGCATTACAGTTTGTATTTGGCAAGTGATGTTGCAGGTTGGCCTGCAGGGCTATCCGCAGGCTTTTAGGCATTTTTTCAAAAAAGCGATTGTATCTGGAAGAAAGTGTTTATAATAATAACAGGGAGGTGAAGTCAGGATGTTGAAGCGTCTCGTGCAGGCGGGTTTTATTATTTTAGGGGGAACACTTGGCATTATTCTTATTCCGGACTTATTAAGGCTTATTCATTTAGATCATTTAACTTTAATTAATAATCCATACGTTGCAGTCGTCATAGGGGCGATCATTTTCTATATGCTAACGTTTTGGGCTGTAGATTATATTATTGATTTTGTTAAATGGATGGAAGACCGAATTGTCACGGCCCCGTTAACTGACATTCTTTCAGGAAGCTTAGGGCTTATTTTAGGATTGATCGTGGCTTTTCTAGCCGGAAATACATTGAACTCCATCGAAATACCGATCGTCAATACAGTAGCCCCCATTTTTTTAACAATATTATTGGGGTATCTTGGCTTCCAGGTTGGCTTCAAGAAACGTGATGAAATGACGAATTTATTCACGATTAATAGAGGTAACAGGAAGAAAGAAGCGGAGACGATGGATAACCCGCCTTTAGAACAAAAGTCATTTAAACTATTGGATACGAGCGTTATTATTGATGGCAGAATCGCTGACATCTGCCAAACAGGCTTTTTAGAAGGCTGCTTAATTATCCCGCAGTTTGTGTTAGAAGAGCTGCAGCACATTGCAGATTCCTCTGATACACTTAAGCGCACGAAGGGCCGGAGAGGGCTTGATATTTTGAATCGCATTCAAAAAGACATTCCGGTCGATGTAGAAATTGTGGAGAGGGACTTTGAAGATGTTCAGGAAGTAGACAGCAAGCTGGTGAAGCTGGCAAAAGAAATGAACGGCATTGTCGTCACGAATGACTTTAACTTAAACAAAGTGTGTGAGCTGCAAAAGGTACAGGTCCTAAATATTAACGACCTCGCTAATGCGGTAAAACCATTGGTCATTCCGGGAGAAGAAATGAAAGTTCTCGTGATAAAAGACGGAAAAGAACAGCGGCAAGGAATTGCTTATTTAGATGACGGAACAATGATCGTCGTAGAAGAGGGCCGTGATTACATTGGCAAGCAAATTGATGTGATTGTGACAAGTGTGCTGCAAACATCAGCTGGCCGAATGATCTTTGCTAAGCCGAAGCTAATAGAAAAAGCGCTTTAAAGGAGCAGGGGAATATGAATTATCAAGTAGTCATTCCAGCTGCCGGCCGGGGAACGAGAATGAAAGCAGACAAAAACAAGCTGCTGCTCTTGTTGCGTGGCCGCCCAGTTATCATTCATACGCTGGAGGTTTTTGAGAAAGATCCTAATTGTAATGGCATTATCCTTGTTGTTCAGCCAGAGGAAGCATCTATGTTCTCGAATTTAGTTTCTGAGTATGAGGTTTCTAAAGTAAAGAAGTTAGTTCATGGCGGTGCTGAGCGGCAGGAGAGTGTGTATAACGGCTTAAAGGAAGCAAACTTGACCGACATTGTACTTGTTCATGATGGAGCAAGGCCCTTTATCACGATACCGATCATTAGCCGACTAGTAGAAAAAGCAGGGGAAACAGGAGCAGCCATTGCGGCTGTTCCTGTAAAAGATACGATTAAGCGTGTAGAAGGCGGAATAGTTGCTGAGACAGTTGAACGCTCAAGCTTGTGGTCCGTTCAGACACCACAAGCTTTTCGTATGCCGTTGATTATGCAGGCACATGAAAAGGCTCAGGTGGATCACTATGTTGGCACAGATGAGGCCTCTTTGGCTGAAAGAGCTAACATACCGGTTCAAATTGTAGAAGGCGACTATGATAATATAAAATTGACAACACCAGAAGATCTCGTTTTTGCAGAAGCGATTATTCAAAAAAGAAAATTACTATAGAGGTTGAAGGAGAAAAAGTATGTTTCGAATTGGACAAGGCTTTGATGTACATGAATTTGCGGAAAATCGGCCACTAATTGTTGGAGGAGTAACCATCCCGCATGAGAAAGGGTTAATTGGCCACTCAGATGCAGATGTTCTATTGCACACGGTAACAGACGCTGTTCTTGGTGCGGTAGGAGAAGGGGATATTGGCCGTCATTTTCCGGATACAGATCCAGCGTTCAAAGACGCTGACTCGGCTGTTTTACTTGAGCATGTATGGAAGATCGTGAAGAAAAAAGGATTTGTTCTCGGTAATGTAGACTGCACGATTATGGCGCAAAGACCTAAAATGGCACCTTATATCGGACAAATGCGGGAAAGAATCGCCGGGTTACTAGAAGCAGATATTTCCCAGGTAAATGTGAAGGCAACGACAACAGAGAAACTAGGATTTATTGGCAGAGAAGAAGGAATTGCTGCCCAAGCGGTTGTTTTATTAATAGCAAAAGAAGGGGAACCCTCTTCCTTCTAAGAAAAGCTGGTGGTAAAATAAAAAAAGTTACACGAACGATTTGAGGAGGAACATAAGATGGCAAACGATATTCGCGTGCGTTATGCGCCAAGTCCGACAGGTCATTTACATATTGGTAACGCGCGCACGGCGCTTTTTAACTACTTATTTGCCCGGAATCAAGGCGGGAAGTTTATTATCAGAATTGAAGATACCGATCAAAAGCGAAACATTGAGGGCGGAGAAGAAAGCCAGCTCAAATATTTGCAATGGCTCGGTATTGATTGGGACGAGAGTGTCGATAAAGAAGGCGAATTCGGTCCTTACCGTCAATCGGAGCGGAATGATATTTATAAAAAATATTATGATCAATTGTTAGAAGAAGGAAAAGCCTATAAATGCTATTGTACGGAAGAAGAGCTTGAAGCCGAGCGGGAAGCGCAGCAGGCAGAAGGAAAAGACATGGCTGGCTATTCTGGCAAGTGCCGCCATTTAACGCCTGAGGAAAGAGCTGAAAAAGAAGCGGAAGGACGAAAGCCGAGTATCCGCATTAAAGTCACTGCCGGGGAAATGCTCACATTCAATGATATGGTGAAAGGACAAGTTTCCTTTGAATCAGATGGTATTAGTGATTATGTTATCGTGAAAAAAGACGGAACACCGACTTATAACTTCGCTGTAGCGATCGATGATCATTTAATGAAGATGACTCATGTACTGCGTGGAGATGACCATATTTCTAATACACCAAAACAGCTGCTCGTTTATAATGCACTTGGCTGGGAGCCGCCAACTTTCGGTCATATGACATTGATCGTGAACGAAAGCCGTAAAAAGCTAAGTAAGCGTGACGAGTCTATTATTCAATTTATTGAGCAATATAAAGAGCTTGGTTATTTGCCAGAAGCGCTGTTTAATTTTATTGCCTTATTAGGCTGGTCTCCCGCTGGTGAAGAAGAGATTTTCTCCAAAGAAGAGTTTATTGAGATGTTTGATGCTAACCGCTTGTCTAAGTCTCCAGCTTTATTCGATCAGCAGAAGCTGGCATGGATGAATAATCAATACATGAAAAAGGTAGATTTAGACCGTGTGGTAGAGCTTGCGGTGCCTCACCTTGTAAAAGTCGGCCGGATTGCTGCCGAACGTTCTCCTGAACAAGAAGAATGGGTACGCGAGTTAATCGGACTTTATCAGGAAAAAATGAGCTTTGGTGCAGAAATTGTAGAAATGTCAGAGCTGTTCTTTAGAGAGGACATTCGTTATGAAGACGAAGCAAAGACTGTTCTTGAAGAAGAGCAAGTGCCTGAAGTAATGGCTTCATTTTTGGAAAAAGTTGAAGCGATGGATGAATTTAAAGCAGAAGAAATTAAGAAAGCCATGAAGGCCGTTCAAAAAGAAACAGGCCATAAAGGCAAAAAATTATTTATGCCGATCCGTGCAGCTGTTACGGGCCAAACACATGGACCTGACTTGCCAAAAGCGATTGAATTGTTAGGTAAGGAAAAAGTTGTCGAGCGTCTTCGTAAGATCGGTAGTTAACATTTCAACCAAAATATAATATATTAAAGATACACCATATTTATACACTAGCGTTGATGAGGAGAAGTAAATAATTGATGCTTTACAGAGAGAACCGTCACCGGCTGCGAACGGTTTAAGCCGCTCAATTATTGAAATGCCCCTCTGAGTCCGCTGCTGAAAGGTATACGAGTAAGCAGCGGCGGGAACACCCGTTATCAGTTTAGAGTTGAATAAACGGACAGTAGTCTGTTTTTCAAACAGAGTGGAACCGCGTCGATACAACGCCTCTGTCTATACAGAGGCGTTTTTATTTTGTTTTTCCAAAAGGAGGATAGCAATGGGAGTGTTTAAAGTACTGAAAGAAGACATTGATACGATTTTTGAGCAGGATCCTGCTGCACGCAGTTACTTGGAAGTGATCTTAACTTATTCCGGATTGCATGCGATTTGGGGGCATCGGCTGGCGCATGGTTTTTATAAAAGAAAATTTTTCTTTCTTGCCCGCCTTATTTCTCAAATTAGCCGCTTTTTTACCGGTATAGAAATTCACCCAGGTGCTCAGATTGGCCGCCGTCTCTTCATTGACCATGGGATGGGCGTTGTGATTGGAGAAACGTGTGAGATAGGCGACAATGTAACCTTGTACCAAGGCGTTACACTCGGAGGTACAGGTAAAGAAAAAGGGAAGCGGCATCCAACAGTTAAAGACAATGCGTTAATTGCATCAGGTGCCAAAGTGCTTGGTTCTATCACCATTGGGGAAAACTCTAAAATTGGAGCGGGTTCGGTTGTTTTAAGAGATGTGCCTCCAAACTCAACGGTTGTGGGGATCCCAGGGAAGATTGTTATCCGTGACGGGAAAAAGGTACAAAAAGATCTTAATCACCATGATTTACCGGATCCAATTGCAGACCGCCTTTCTTCAATGGAAAGAGAAATCATCAGACTGCAGCAAGAGCTTCAAGAAGCAAAGAAGGGAGAACATGTAAATGACCATTCGCCTTTATAATACATTGACGAGGCAAAAAGAGGATTTTGTTCCTTTAGAAGAGGGAAAAATAAAAATGTATGTATGCGGCCCGACCGTATATAACTATATTCACATAGGTAACGCCCGTCCAGCTATCGTATTTGATACGGTCCGCCGCTATTTTCAATACAGCGGTTACGACGTTACGTATGTTTCTAATTTCACCGATGTCGATGACAAGCTGATCAAAGCAGCTAATGAATTAGGCGAAGAAGTTCCGGTAATCGCTGAACGCTTTATCAACGCTTATTTTGAGGATACCGGAGCGCTTGGCTGCCAGAAAGCCGATGTGCATCCGCGTGTAACTGAAAATATCGACATCATTATTGAGTTTATTGAGACCCTAATTGAAAAAGGCTATGCCTATGCTTCTGAAGGAGACGTGTATTACCGCACAAGAAAGTTTGCAGAGTACGGAAAGCTCTCCCACCAATCGATAGACGAATTAAAGGTTGGGGCAAGAATTGGAGTAGGCGAAAAGAAAGAGGATGAGCTAGATTTTGCTTTATGGAAAGCAGCAAAAGAAGGCGAAATTTATTGGGAAAGCCCGTGGGGAAAAGGACGCCCGGGCTGGCACATTGAGTGCTCCGCCATGGCAAGAAAATACTTGGGCGATACAATAGATATACATGCCGGAGGACAGGACTTAACTTTCCCTCATCATGAAAACGAGATTGCGCAATCAGAGGCACTAACGGAAAAGCCATTTGCCCGCTACTGGCTGCACAATGGTTATATCAACATCGACAACGAAAAAATGTCAAAATCACTTGGCAATTTTGTTCTCGTACACGACATTATTCAACAAATTGATCCGCAAGTACTTCGCTTTTTCATGTTGTCTGTTCATTACAGACACCCGATTAATTACAACGAAGAATTGCTGGAAAATGCTAAGACAGCTCTCGACCGCTTAAGAACTGCTTATGAAAATTTAAAGCACCGTAAGCAATCGAGCACGAACCTAACAGAGAATGATGAGCAATGGCTAGAGAAAATAAAGGAGCTTCATCAAGCGTTTACGAAGGAAATGGATGATGATTTTAATACAGCGAATGCCATCTCTGTCTTATTTGAACTTTCTAAGCAGGCCAATTATTATTTGATGGAAAAAAATACGTCCGAACAGGTTATTGATGCTTTTCTAAAAGAATTTGAAGATTTATTCTTCGTACTTGGCTTAAAGTTGGAAGTAGAAGAAGCGCTTTTAGATGAAGAAGTGGAAGCCTTAATCGAACAACGTATTCAAGCGAGAAAAGACCGTAATTTTCAGCTTGCGGACGAGATTCGTGATAAGCTAAAAGAAATGAACATTATTTTAGAAGACACACCGCAAGGCACGCGTTGGAAAAGAGGATCATAATGCTGGAGTTTAAACCATTAAAAGAGGCTGCTCAGATGAATAGCCTTGCTCTTGCCTATATGGGAGATGCGATTTATGAAGTATATATCCGCCATCACTTATTGGAGCTTGGGAAAGTGAAACCGAATCAACTTCATAGAGGGGCGACCCATTATGTTTCTGCAAAAGCACAAGCGAATTTGCTGTATCGCATGATCGAAAGCGGCTTTTTATCGGAGGAGGAGCTGGCTATCGTTAAAAGAGGACGAAATGCAAAGTCAGGGACCATACCGAAAAATACAGATGTGCAAACTTACCGGCACAGCACCGCCTTTGAAGCGCTGGTTGGCATGTTATTTTTAACAGGAGAAGAACAACGGCTTGCGGAAATCATCGATTTTTGTCTGCAACCCGAAAATAAATAAGAAAGGAGGAGACTTGAGGTGTCCAAAGAGTTTATTGCAGGCAGAAACCCTGTACTGGAAGCGTTAAGATCTGATAGAGAAATCAACAAGATCTGGATAGCCGAGGGTGCACAAAAAGGACCGGTACAACAAATTATCAAAAAAGCGAAAGAAAGAAATGTTCTCGTTCAGTTTGTACCGAAACAGAAGATTGACCAAATGAGTGATGAGAATCATCAAGGTATCGTGGCTTCCGTGGCCGCATATGACTATGCGGAGCTTGATGATTTATTTGCCAATGCTGAAAAGAGCGGAGAGGAACCATTTTTTCTTCTGCTAGATGAAATCGAAGACCCGCATAACTTAGGATCAATTATGCGAACGGCTGATGCAGTAGGCGTTCATGGGATTATTATTCCAAAGCGCCGGGCAGTAGGATTAACAGCTGCCGTCGCAAAAGCATCCACCGGAGCGATTGAATATATTCCGGTTGTGCGGGTAACTAATTTGTCACGTACCATTGATGAATTGAAAGAGCGTGGTGTATGGATTGCTGGCACAGATGCAAAAGGAGCGGAGGACTACCGACGATTTGACGGAAAGATGCCGCTCGGATTAGTCATTGGCAGTGAGGGAAAAGGAATTGGGCGCTTAATTAGAGAAAAATGTGACTTCTTGATTCAGCTTCCAATGGCTGGGCGTGTCACGTCTCTTAATGCCTCTGTAGCGGCTAGCGTATTGATGTATGAAGTGTACAGAAGGCGGCATCCTCTAGGGGAGTAACGATGAACATCCTCATAGTTGACGGCTACAATATTATTGGTGCTTGGCCGGAACTTCAAAAGCTGAAAAAACATGATCTTGCCTCTGCCCGTGACCGTCTCGTTCAGCTGATGGCTGAATACCAAGGGTTCACGGGCAGACGGGTCATTGTTGTTTTTGATGCCCATTATGTTAAAGGAACAGAAAAAAAGTATAAGGATTCCAAGGTAGAAGTCATTTTTACACGAGAGAATGAGTCGGCCGATGAGCGCATTGAAAAACTAGCCATCGAATTAAATAATATTAAAAATCAAATTTCTGTAGCGACTTCTGATTTTACAGAACAGTGGGTTATTTTTGGCCAAGGTGCTTTGCGTATTTCTGCACGAGAACTACTGGTAGAATTAGAACATACCAACAAAAAGATCGGGAAAAGCGTTAAGAAATTTAATGAAAAAAAGGTGCATTCAAAAATTTCTCTTACCGACGAGGTGGCAGAAATTTTTGAAAAGTGGCGCCGTGGTGAGAAATGAAAGATTGACGTTCGAAAAATTCGTACTGTATAATGTTGCTATCTATGGCTTTGCAGGCGGAGGGGATGTGTGTGGGTTTGAACCGTTCAAGCAATACAACATTGGAAACGCTTCAAGATGAGCACCTCATAGAACTTGTTCATAATGGGAATAGCGATGCTCTAGATTATTTGATTCATAAGTATAAAAATTTTGTCCGTGCAAAAGCACGCTCATATTTTTTAATTGGAGCCGATAGGGAAGATATTGTCCAAGAGGGGATGATTGGACTTTATAAAGCTATCCGCGATTACCGGGAAGACAAGCTTACCACGTTTAAAGCTTTTGCTGAACTTTGCATTACAAGACAAATTATTACTGCTATTAAAACAGCCACAAGACAAAAGCATATTCCGTTAAATTCCTACATTTCACTTGATAAGCCAATTTATGATGAAGAATCCGATCGAACGTTAATGGACGTCATCACAGGCGCAAAGATTATGAATCCCGAAGAATTGATCATTAATCGTGAACAGTTTAGTAGTATTGAAGATAAGATGAATGAACTATTAAGCGACCTGGAGCGAAAAGTGCTCGCTTTATATTTGGATGGGCAGTCGTATCAGGAAATCTCTGAAGAGCTTAACCGCCACGTCAAATCAATTGACAATGCGCTGCAGCGGGTTAAGAGGAAGCTTGAGCGTTATCTTGAGTTTAAAGAAATCACGTTGTAGGCAATGACTTGACTAGTTCCACTGATAATGTTATTTTTTACAATTGAGATAGATAAGGTGGACTTAAAATGACAAAAAAGAGAATATTAGCTTGTTCCGAATGCGGTTCAAGAAATTATTCCACTCACAGCAAAGCCAACAGCGAAGAACGTCTAGAGATAAAGAAATTTTGCCGAACATGTAACAGCCATACAATCCATAAACAGACTAAATAAGTGGGGCCGCTGTTCAAATCTTGGCAGAGATTGAAAAAAATCGCTGAAAAGGTCATCTTTGCCGCGTGTGCTTAGACCTGAATTTTTGGCCGCTGCGGCTAGGTGGAGTGAAAGCGGACAAGCTGGCGTCCATAGCCAGCCAACAACTAATCACCTTTGAGAAAAGTTGATTTCACCTTTGGAGGGTTCGAAATGTCGAGCATAACACAATTTTTCCGCAACGTTGGGTCGGAAATTAGAAAAGTCAGCTGGCCAAAGAAAAAAGAGCTGACAGGATATACGATCACAGTTATCACAACTGTGTTTTTCTTGGCCATCTTTTTTACGGTGGTTGATTTAGGTATCTCATCTCTTGTACGATGGGTTTTGTCTCTATAATTTTCAACTTTGCCGTTTAGTTTTGAATATACTGTTTTTTGATATGGTATAATGAAACATCATAGAGAAGAAAAAAAAGCCCGCTTCAACGGGTTTTTTCATTTGCTTTTCAAAAGTAAAGGAGGGAAGGACACTTAGTCCCTTTCTATGGAGAAGAATTGGTATGTTGTACACACATATTCAGGATATGAAAATAAAGTAAAAGCTAACCTGGAAAAACGCGTAGAATCCATGGGTATGCAAGATAAAATCTTCCGTGTGATCGTTCCGGAAGAAGAAGAAACTGATATTAAAAACGGCAAAAAGAAAGTAACAAAACGAAAAGTATTCCCGGGATACGTTTTAGTTGAAATTGTCATGACAGATGATTCTTGGTATGTTGTTCGTAATACACCTGGAGTAACGGGATTTGTCGGTTCTTCTGGCCACGGGTCAAAACCAACACCATTGCTGCCGGATGAAGTGAAGAATATTTTAAAACAAATGGGTATGGATGAAAAACGTAAGGACGCTGACTTTGAAGTAAACGAAACAGTAGTAGTAAACGAGGGCCCATTTGCAAACTTCGAAGGAACAGTAGAAGAAATCGACTATGACAAAGCGAAATTAAAAGTGCTCGTAAATATGTTTGGCCGTGAAACTCCAGTTGAGCTTGATTTTAACCAAGTAGATAAATTATAATGGAAAACATCTTGAAATATTAAGGAAATAATGATAATATTTTTAAGTCAGTATGTCTTAAAGACAGACTAATTCTAATTGACCATCTTTATTATAATATAAAGGTGTTATTGAGTGGGAGGGGAAATCCCCAAATACCACATCACGGACTTAAGGAGGTGTGTCTCGTGGCTAAAAAAGTTATTAAAGTTGTTAAGTTGCAAATCCCTGCAGGCAAAGCAAACCCTGCGCCGCCGGTTGGTCCTGCACTTGGTCAAGCTGGTGTTAACATCATGGGATTCTGTAAGGAGTTTAACGCACGTACAGCGGATCAAGCTGGTTTGATCATTCCAGTTGAAATTTCGGTTTTTGAAGACCGTTCATTTACATTCATCACAAAAACTCCGCCGGCTGCTGTACTTCTTAAGAAAGCAGCAGGTATTGAGTCTGGTTCCGGTGAACCAAACCGCAATAAAGTAGCGACAGTAAAACGCGATAAAGTTCGCGAAATCGCTGAAACAAAAATGCCTGACCTTAACGCAGCTAGTGTTGAAGCAGCTATGCGCATGGTTGAGGGAACTGCCCGCAGCATGGGTATTGTGATTGAAGACTAATTGTTCTTAGACGTTGTTCAAGGGTTGCGCTGTGAATGTATTTCGTAATTACTTCACACGCAACCTTTATTCGTGGGAGGTTATTCCGCTAAAACCACATAAGGAGGAAGTTTTAAATGGCTAAAAAAGGTAAAAAGTTTCAAGAAGCAGCGAAGCTTGTTGATCGTACAGCAACTTACGCTATTGACGAAGCAGTTGAATTAGTAAAGAAAACAAACTTTGCGAAATTTGATGCAACAGTAGAGGCAGCTTTCCGTCTTGGAGTAGATCCAAAGAAAGCTGATCAACAAATCCGTGGAGCAGTTGTGCTTCCAAACGGAACTGGTAAAACACAAAAAGTTTTAGTGTTTGCGAAAGGTGAAAAAGCGAAAGAAGCAGAAGCAGCTGGAGCAGATTATGTAGGAGATGCAGACTATATCAACAAGATTCAACAAGGTTGGTTCGAGTTTGATGTAATCGTAGCTACTCCTGACATGATGGGTGAAGTTGGTAAGCTTGGTCGTGTGCTTGGACCTAAAGGTCTTATGCCAAACCCTAAAACTGGAACAGTTACTTTTGATGTAACGAAAGCTGTTCAAGAAATTAAAGCAGGTAAAGTAGAATACCGTGTTGATAAAGCTGGTAACATCCATGTGCCAATTGGTAAAGTTTCTTTTGACAACCAAAAGTTAATTGAAAACTTCAACACAATTTTTGACACAATGTTAAAAGCTAAACCATCTGCAGCAAAAGGCACATACATGAAGAATGTTACAATCACTTCAACAATGGGTCCTGGCGTCAAGGTAGATCCTTCTTCTGTAGCTGTTGCAAAATAAGTTGACAACAGATTTCGAATTTGATATAATTCATTTTGTTGCAAAATAATTGAACATTTATACCGTAGACAGCAGGTGCTGAAAAGCTTAATTTCCCGCCGAGGTAATACGAATATATAGAGTGTGGCTCTGTGCTGTACTTTTCGTAACCTCCATGTCTACTGACGTGGAGGTTTTTTACTTTCATCTAAGGTATGAATGGACAAGCAGAATAGCAAATTATTTGTTTTGCTATAGAAATCTACAGGAGGTGTAAAAGATGAGCAGTGTAATCGAGCAAAAGAAACAGTTAGTAAACGACATCGCTGACAAGTTTAAAAACAGTGCATCTACAGTAATCGTAGACTACCGTGGATTAACAGTTAGCCAAGTAACTGAACTTCGTAAGCAGCTTCGTGAAGCTGGCGTTGAATTTAAAGTATACAAAAACACTTTAACTCGCCGTGCAGCTGAAACTGCGGAGATTTCTGGATTAGATGAATTCTTAACTGGCCCGAATGCAATTGCATTCAGTACAGAAGACGTTATCGCACCAGCAAAAATTCTTAACAGCTTCGCTAAAGCAAACGAAGCATTGGAAATTAAAGCGGGTGTTCTAGAAGGAAACGTTGTAACGGTAGAAGAAGTGAAAGCTCTTGCTGAACTTCCATCTCGCGAAGGACTTCTTTCTATGCTACTCAGCGTACTACAAGCTCCAATGCGCAACTTCGCTCTTGCAGCGAAAGCAGTTGCAGATCAAAAAGAAGAACAAGGCGCGTAAGCTGATTTTTTCAGAAACAGCCTAAACGAATAAAAAGAAAGTAAAAACAAGGAGGAAACTTTAAAATGACTAAAGAACAAATCATTGATGCGATTAAAGAAATGTCCGTTCTTGAATTGAACGACTTAGTAAAAGCAATTGAAGAAGAATTTGGTGTAACTGCAGCTGCTCCAGTAGCAGTAGCAGGCGGAGCTGCTGGCGGAGAAGCTGCAGCTGAGAAAACTGAGTTTGACGTTGTGCTTACTGAAGCAGGCGCTCAAAAAATCAAAGTTATCAAAGTTGTTCGTGAAGTTACAGGTCTTGGCCTTAAAGAAGCGAAAGAGCTTGTTGATAACACTCCGAAACCAGTTAAAGAAGGAGCTTCTAAAGAAGAAGCTGAAGAAATCAAAGCTAAACTTGAAGAAGTTGGCGCTGGCGTAGAAGTTAAGTAATTAAGTAGTAAAGATACAAAGCCCGCTGGATCCAGCGGGCTTTTATTTATGAACGGGCGCTTCTGTTTTCTGTTGTGTAGCTGTTCAAAGTCATGAGCCTGTCTTATGCTTGTTGCAGCGAGTCAAGGCGCTTCCGCTTTTCTAAATAAATTGTTAGGATGGAGGGGCAGATATGACCAATCATTATTTTTCACAGACACCCGGCAGTGAGAGTGATCCGCGGTTTTGGGAATATACTTTAAAGGGCCGGAAATTTCGCTTTAAAACAGATACAGGTGTTTTCTCTAAAAAAGAAGTAGATTTTGGTTCGCGTCTTTTAATTGAAACGTTTGAGTCTCCTGAAGTAGAAGGGCCATTTCTTGACGCTGGTTGTGGATATGGGCCGATCGGTCTTTCTATTGCTTCCGCTTTTCCTGATAGAACTGTTCACATGATCGATGTAAATCAGCGAGCTCTTTCATTAGCGAAGGAAAATGCAGCTCTTAACCAGATTGGGAACGTTAAAATTTATGAAAGCGACCGCCTAGAAGAAGTTAATGAACAGGGGTTTGCTGCTGTGCTGACAAATCCGCCTATACGGGCAGGTAAAAAAGTGGTGTTTGATTTTTTTCATCAAAGCTATGAGAAGCTTGCTGAAGGTGGAGCATTGTGGGTTGTTATTCAAAAAAAGCAAGGGGCTCCTTCTGCTTTGAAAGAAATAGAATCACTCTTTGGAAATGCTGAAATGATTGATCGTTCAAAAGGGTATTATATTATCAAGGCGGAAAAAGTTGACTCGTAAATGGCTCTATGTTATTATTATAAAATGCCAGAATAATAATTGTGACCATTTTTGCTATAATTTCTTTTAGATAGTATAATTAGTGGTTGAAATGGCTACGATGCTAAAATAATAGTTCATCACGCGTAAAATGAGGTTTTCTTTGAAAAAACCTTTTTCTTTTTGTCTTACAGTAAGGCTGAATGCCTGCTATAAGAAGCATATAGGCAACTAAAACGCTTGATTTGAGGGGTGAATCAGTTGGTAGGTCAACTAGTTCAGTATGGACGACACCGCCAGCGCAGAAGCTATGCGCGCATTAGTGAAGTTTTAGAATTACCAAATCTCATTGAAATTCAAACATCCTCCTATCAGTGGTTTCTTGATGAGGGCTTGAGAGAGATGTTTCAGGATATTTCTCCTATTGAAGATTTCACTGGTAACCTTGCATTGGAGTTTATCGATTACAGTCTCGGAGAACCGAAATATCCGGTGGATGAGTCTAAGGAGCGCGATGTCACGTATTCTGCTCCGCTTCGAGTAAAGGTCCGTCTTTTAAATAAAGAGACTGGTGAAGTGAAGGATCAGGAAGTGTTCATGGGGGACTTCCCACTCATGACTGAAACAGGAACATTTATTATTAATGGAGCAGAGCGCGTTATCGTCTCCCAGCTTGTTCGTTCCCCAAGTGTGTATTACAGCGGGAAAATGGACAAAAACGGGAAGCGCGGATTTACTGCTACTGTTATTCCGAACCGCGGAGCCTGGTTGGAGTATGAAACAGATGCAAAGGATATTGTATATGTTCGTATTGACCGTACACGTAAATTACCAGTTACTGTGTTGTTGCGTGCTCTCGGGTTTGGCTCTGATCAAGAAATCATTGATCTTATAGGTGACAACGAATATATCCGCAATACGCTCGAAAAAGACAATACGGAGAGCACGGAAAAAGCACTTATTGAAATTTATGAGCGCTTGCGTCCGGGCGAACCGCCAACAGTCGAAAATGCTAAGAGTTTGCTGATTTCTCGTTTCTTTGATCCAAAACGCTACGATTTGGCTAGTGTGGGACGTTACAAAATGAACAAAAAACTCCACACAAAAAATCGTCTCTTTGGACAACGTCTTGCTGAAACATTGGCAGACCCAGAGACTGGTGAAATTATTGCGGAAAAAGGAACGCTTCTTGACCGCCGTGCACTTGATAAGATTATACCGAACCTTGAAAACGGTGTAGGCTTCAAAACTTATCGTCAATCAGGCGGGGTAGTAGAAGAAGATGTCGTTGTTCAATCTATTAAGATTTATGCCCCGAACAGTGAAGATGAAAAGATCATTAATGTTATTGGAAATGGCTTCCCAGATGTGAATGTAAAACATATCACACCAGCTGATATCATCGCATCTATCGGTTATTTCTTTAACTTACTATATGGAGTAGGGGACACAGATGACATTGATCACCTGGGTAACCGTCGTCTTCGTTCTGTTGGCGAATTGCTCCAAAATCAATTCCGCATTGGATTATCCCGCATGGAGCGTGTTGTTCGTGAGCGGATGTCTATTCAAGATACAAACACGATTACACCGCAGCAATTAATTAATATTCGTCCGGTTATTGCATCGATCAAAGAGTTCTTTGGAAGCTCCCAGCTTTCACAGTTCATGGATCAAACAAACCCGCTGGCAGAATTAACGCATAAGCGTCGTTTATCAGCGCTTGGACCTGGTGGATTAACAAGGGAGCGTGCAGGCTTTGAAGTGCGTGACGTTCACTATTCCCACTACGGCCGTATGTGTCCGATTGAAACGCCTGAGGGACCGAATATCGGGTTGATCAACTCATTATCTACTTATGCAAAGGTGAATCGTTTCGGCTTTATTGAAACACCGTACCGAAAAGTAGATCCTGATACAGGAAGAGTAACAGACCGAATTGATTATTTGACTGCTGATGAAGAAGATAACTACGTAGTAGCGCAAGCGAACGTCCGGCTTAATCCAGACGGCTCGTTTGCCGATGAAGAAGTAGTTGCCCGTTTCCGAAGTGAAAACACAGTGGTAAAACGTGAGCGTGTAGACTACATGGACGTATCACCAAAACAGGTAGTATCTGCTGCGACAGCTTGTATTCCGTTCTTGGAAAACGATGACTCGAACCGTGCATTAATGGGAGCGAACATGCAGCGTCAAGCCGTGCCTTTAATGCAGCCGGAAGCCCCAATTGTCGGTACTGGAATGGAGTACGTTTCAGGTAAAGACTCTGGAGCCGCCGTTATTTGTAAACGAGCAGGAATTGTTGAGCATGTAGAAGCGAGAGAAATCTGGGTACGTCGTATAGAAGAAGTAGACGGAAAAGAAGTAAAAGGTGACCTTGATAAGTATCGCCTGCTTAAGTTCATCCGTTCTAACCAAGGTACATGCTACAACCAGCGCCCAATCGTAAGCGTAGGTGACCGCGTAACAAAAGGCGAGATTCTTGCTGATGGACCTTCTATGGAAAAAGGCGAGCTTGCTTTAGGACGCAATGTAATGGTCGGCTTCATGACTTGGGACGGTTATAACTACGAGGATGCCATCATCATGAGCGAACGCCTTGTGAAAGATGATGTGTATACATCCATCCATATTGAAGAATATGAATCAGAATCACGTGATACAAAACTTGGACCGGAAGAGATCACTCGCGATATTCCAAACGTTGGGGAAGATGCGCTTCGCAATCTTGACGAACGTGGAATTATTCGTATCGGCGCCGAGGTAAAAGATGGCGATCTTCTCGTTGGGAAAGTAACGCCAAAAGGTGTCACGGAATTAACTGCAGAAGAGCGGCTTTTACATGCGATCTTCGGAGAAAAAGCACGTGAAGTGCGTGATACATCTTTACGGGTACCTCATGGGGGCGGCGGAATCGTCCTCGATGTAAAAGTGTTTAACCGTGAAGATGGCGACGAATTGCCACCAGGCGTTAATCAGCTTGTTCGTGTGTATATCGTCCAAAAACGTAAAATCTCTGAAGGGGATAAAATGGCCGGACGTCACGGAAACAAAGGGGTTATCTCCCGGATTTTACCGGAAGAAGACATGCCTTATCTTCCTGACGGCACGCCAATCGATATCATGTTAAACCCATTAGGGGTACCTTCACGTATGAACATCGGACAGGTAATGGAGCTGCACTTAGGTATGGCTGCCCGTTATTTAGGAATGCACGTAGCAACTCCGGTATTCGATGGAGCAACAGAAGATGATGTATGGGAAACAATTGAAGAAGCAGGCATGTCACGTGATGCGAAAACTGTCCTTTATGATGGTCGCAGCGGAGAGCCGTTTGATAACCGTGTATCTGTCGGTATCATGTATATGATCAAACTGGCTCACATGGTTGACGATAAACTTCATGCCCGTTCAACAGGTCCTTACTCTCTCGTTACTCAGCAGCCGCTTGGAGGTAAAGCTCAATTCGGTGGTCAGCGTTTTGGAGAGATGGAAGTGTGGGCGCTTGAAGCTTATGGTGCTGCTTATACACTTCAAGAAATTCTTACTGTCAAATCCGATGACATTGTTGGTCGTGTAAAAACATATGAAGCGATTGTCAAAGGCGAAAATGTTCCGGAGCCAGGAGTTCCTGAATCATTTAAAGTCTTGATTAAAGAACTTCAAAGTTTGGGAATGGACGTTAAGATTATGTCTGGAGACGACCAGGAAATTGAAATGCGTGATTTGGAAGACGAGGATGACATTCAACAGGCAGATACATTAAATATCGCCCCCGAAGAAAACTTGTCTGAAAAAGTAAGTTCAACGGATTAATCTATTAGCAGGCCGGGGAATTCCAACAGCTTTCTCCGGCTGTCTTTAATAAATAGCAGTTTAAGCATACTGGTTAGAACCTGTAGACTGAAAGGGAGGTAGGCCCCTTGCTAGATGTAAACAATTTCGAATACATGAAAATCGGTCTGGCATCACCTGATAAAATTAGATCTTGGTCATATGGTGAAGTGAAAAAACCGGAAACGATTAACTATCGTACATTAAAACCAGAAAAAGATGGATTGTTTTGTGAGCGTATTTTCGGACCTACAAAAGACTGGGAATGTCATTGTGGGAAATATAAGAGAGTTCGTTATAAAGGTGTTGTCTGTGACCGCTGTGGCGTAGAAGTAACAAAAGCCAAAGTGCGCCGTGAACGCATGGGTCACATTGAATTAGCGGCTCCTGTTTCACATATCTGGTATTTTAAAGGAATTCCAAGCCGTATGGGGCTTGTTCTTGATATGTCACCGCGTGCGCTGGAGGAAGTGATCTACTTTGCTTCTTACGTAGTAACAGAAGCTGGTGATACGGCGCTTGAGAAAAAACAGCTGCTTTCTGAAAAGGAATACCGTGCGTATCGTGAAAAATACGGAAATAAATTCCAAGCATCTATGGGCGCAGAAGCGATTAAAAAGCTGCTTCAAGATATTGATCTTGAAAAAGAAGTAGATTTTCTTAAAGAAGAATTAAAGAGTGCACAAGGCCAGCGTCGTACAAGAGCGATTAAGCGTCTAGAAGTGATTGAAGCGTTCCGTCACTCTGGAAATAATCCAAGCTGGATGATTTTAGATGTGCTTCCTGTTATCCCGCCAGAACTACGTCCAATGGTACAGCTTGATGGCGGTCGTTTTGCGACTTCCGATTTAAATGATTTGTATCGTCGGGTCATCAACCGGAATAATCGTTTGAAGCGTTTGCTTGATCTTGGTGCACCAAGCATCATCGTGCAAAATGAAAAGCGGATGCTGCAAGAAGCAGTAGATGCTCTAATCGATAATGGTCGTCGTGGTCGTCCTGTTACAGGTCCTGGTAACCGTCCGCTAAAATCACTTTCACACATGTTGAAAGGAAAGCAAGGCCGTTTCCGTCAAAACTTGTTAGGAAAGCGTGTTGACTACTCAGGCCGTTCCGTTATCGTCGTTGGACCTAACCTGAAAATGTATCAGTGTGGTCTTCCGAAAGAAATGGCACTTGAATTGTTCAAGCCATTTGTTATGAAGGAGCTTGTTGAAAAAGGGCTTGCTCATAACATTAAGAGTGCAAAACGCAAAATTGAACGCGTACAGCCAGAAGTATGGGATGTACTTGAAGAGGTTATTAAGGAACACCCAGTTCTTTTAAACCGGGCACCAACTCTTCACCGTCTCGGTATTCAGGCGTTTGAGCCTACACTAGTAGAAGGGCGTGCAATTCGTCTTCATCCGCTCGTTTGTACAGCATACAATGCTGACTTCGATGGAGACCAGATGGCCGTTCACGTACCGCTATCAGCAGAAGCACAAGCAGAAGCGCGTATGCTCATGCTAGCAGCCCAAAACATCTTGAATCCAAAAGACGGAAAGCCAGTTGTTACTCCATCTCAGGACATGGTATTAGGAAACTATTACTTAACTCTTGAGCGTGAAGACGCAATTGGTGAAGGCATGATTTTTAAAGATGTGAATGAAGCATTGATTGCCTATCAAAATGGCTATGTGCATCTTCATACGAGAGTAGCTGTCGCTGCTTCCGCTTTAAATAATCAAACGTTTACTGAAGAGCAAAACAAGAAGCTTCTTATTACAACAGTCGGAAAGATGGTCTTTAATGAAATTCTTCCGGACACCTTCCCTTACATCAATGAGCCAACAAATACCAACCTGGTAGAGAAGACACCAGAAAAGTATTTTGTTGAGCCGACTGAAAATGTAAGAGAGCATATTAAGAAGCAAGAGTTGATTGCTCCATTTAAGAAAAAAATCCTTGGAAACATCATCGCAGAAGTATTTAAACGCTTCAAAATTACTGAAACATCTAAAATGCTTGACCGCATGAAAGATCTAGGATTTAAGCATTCAACTAAAGCCGGTATCACAGTAGGTGTCGCGGACATCGTGGTATTAGGCGAAAAAGAACAAATTCTGAAAGAAGCACAATTAAAAGTTGATAATGTCATGAAGCAATTTAGACGTGGTTTAATTACCGAGGAAGAACGTTACGATCGCGTTATTTCTGTCTGGAGTGCGGCAAAAGACACGATTCAAGGTAAATTGATGGCTTCATTAGATAAGCGGAACCCAATCTTCATGATGAGTGATTCAGGTGCCCGTGGTAACGCGTCTAACTTTACGCAGCTTGCGGGGATGCGTGGTCTGATGGCCAACCCGGCTGGGCGGATCATTGAACTTCCAATCAAATCAAGTTTCCGTGAAGGTTTAACAGTATTGGAATACTTTATTTCTACACATGGAGCGCGTAAAGGTCTGGCGGATACAGCTCTTAAAACAGCTGACTCTGGTTACCTGACTCGTCGTCTTGTCGATGTTGCCCAAGATGTTATTGTTCGTGAGGATGACTGTGGAACAGATCGTGGTCTTCTGATCCGTTCAATTAAAGAGGGAACTGAAATTATTGAACCATTGGAAGAGCGCCTTGTTGGCCGTTACGCTAGAAAAACAATTGCTAATCCTGAAACTGGCGAAATCATTGCAAGAGAGAATGATCTAATAGATGAGGACATGTCGAATGTTATTATCAATGCAGGTATTGAAGAAGTGTGGATTCGCTCTGCCTTTACTTGTAATACTCGACATGGCGTATGTAAAAAATGTTACGGCCGCAACCTTGCAACTGGCCAGCAGGTAGAGGTTGGCGAAGCGGTTGGTATCATTGCTGCCCAATCAATTGGAGAGCCTGGTACACAGTTAACAATGCGTACATTCCATACAGGTGGGGTAGCTGGAGACGATATCACTCAAGGTTTGCCTCGTATCCAGGAATTGTTCGAAGCGCGTAATCCGAAAGGGCAAGCGGTTATTTCTGAAATTGACGGCGTCGTCACAGCAATTAATGAAGGGCGCGACCGTCAGCAGGAAATCGTTGTACAAAGCGATGTAGAAAGCCGCACGTACACGGCTCCTTATACAGCACGACTAAAAGTAGCTGTTAATGATCAAGTGAAGCGTGGTCAAGAGCTGACAGAAGGTTCTATCGATCCGAAAGAATACTTGAAAATTACCGATGTTTCTTCTGTTCAAGAATATTTGCTGCGTGAAGTACAAAAGGTATATCGTATGCAAGGGGTAGAAATTGGTGACAAGCATATTGAGGTAATGGTACGTCAAATGCTTCGTAAAGTACGGGTAATCGATGCTGGAGAAACAGATGTATTACCAGGAAGCTTACTTGAAATTCACCAATTCAGAGATGCCAATGAACAAGCGTTGCTTGAAGGCAAGATACCGGCAACAGGTCGACCTGTTCTTCTCGGTATTACGAAGGCGTCCTTGGAAACTGATTCCTTCTTGTCTGCAGCATCCTTCCAGGAAACAACTCGTGTATTAACTGATGCGGCTATCAAAGGAAAACGTGATGAACTGTTAGGTTTGAAGGAAAACGTTATTATCGGAAAACTTGTTCCAGCTGGAACAGGTATGCAGAGATATCGTAATTCTGAGCCGGTTTTAGCGACGTCTGAAGAATCTGTAACAGTAGAATAATAAGCGTGTGCTAAAAGGGATCGCACATACGAGACTTTTTAGCGAATTATATGTCCGGGGCCGGCTTTTCCGGCTCCGGCATAATAATTTATTTTCATAGTTGACATTTAAAAACATGAATGATAATATAATCAAGGTGCTCCTATGAACCTTGTTACTTTGGAGGATGTTTATATGTCTTATGATAAAGTAGCGAAGGCGCAAAGCTTGGCGATAGGAACAAAACAAACAGTGAGAGCTCTTGAAAGAAATCAAGCTCAGCAAGTAATGATCGCTGCTGACGCCAGTCCCTTTTTAATGAAAAAGGTAGAAGAACTGGCTAAACAAAAAGCAGTGCCGGTTACTTATGTGGATTCTATGCTAAAGCTAGGAAAAACATGTGGAATTGATGTCAAGGCCGCCGCTGTTGCTATTATTAATGAATAATGTTTTTGCATAAAAGTGCAAAGACTTTGTTTTTAATTTAAAATGGTCCACCTGGATGTGTGGGCTTAAGAAAAAAGGAAGGGAGGATTTTTATATGCCTACTATTAACCAGTTAGTGCGTAAACCTCGTAAATCAAAAACAACTAAATCCAAATCACCAGCGCTTAACAAAGGCTATAACAGCTTTAAAAAAGCGCAAACGGATATTAATTCACCGCAAAAACGTGGAGTGTGTACTCGTGTTGGTACAATGACACCGAAAAAGCCTAACTCGGCTTTACGTAAATATGCCCGTGTTCGCTTGAGCAACGGTATCGAAGTGAATGCTTATATTCCTGGTATTGGACATAACCTTCAAGAGCACAGCGTTGTGTTGATTCGTGGAGGAAGAGTAAAAGATTTACCAGGGGTTCGTTATCACATCGTTCGTGGTGCGCTTGATACTGCCGGCGTAGAATCTCGTCGTCAAGGCCGTTCTAAATACGGAATGAAGCGTCCAAAAGAAGCTAAAAAATAAGAATCATTAACTTTATAATTGAAGGAATATATGAAAGGAGGAATTTACATGCCACGTAAAGGTCCTGTAGCGAAAAGAGATGTACTTCCAGATCCAATGTACAACTCTAAATTAGTTACTCGTCTCATCAACAAAATGATGGTTGACGGTAAAAGAGGTAAATCTCAAGCCATTCTTTATGCAGCATTCGATCTTATCCGCGAACGTACGGGTAAAGATCCAATGGAAGTATTTGATCAAGCCATTAAAAACATCATGCCAGTATTAGAGGTTAGAGCACGCCGTGTAGGTGGTGCAAACTACCAAGTACCAGTTGAGGTTCGTCCTGAGCGTCGTACAACTCTTGGTCTTCGCTGGTTAGTGAACTATTCTCGTCTTCGTGGGGAGAAAACAATGGAAGAACGCCTTGCAGGTGAAATCCTTGATGCAGCTAACAACACTGGTGCTTCAGTTAAGAAGCGTGAAGATACTCATAAAATGGCGGAAGCAAACAAAGCATTTGCTCATTACCGCTGGTAAGATTACTTTTAAAATATCTTAACTTAAGGAAGGAGAAAGACATACATGGCAAGAGAGTTCTCCTTAGAAAACACTCGAAATATCGGTATCATGGCGCACATCGATGCCGGTAAAACGACGACTACTGAGCGTATTCTTTACTACACAGGCCGTATCCATAAAATTGGTGAGACTCATGAAGGTGCGTCTCAAATGGACTGGATGGAACAAGAACAAGAACGTGGTATTACAATCACTTCTGCTGCGACAACTGCTCAGTGGAAAGGCCATCGTGTAAACATCATTGACACACCAGGGCACGTAGACTTCACTGTTGAAGTTGAACGTTCCCTTCGTGTTCTTGATGGTGCAGTAACTGTACTTGATGCTCAATCTGGTGTTGAGCCGCAAACAGAAACTGTTTGGCGCCAAGCAACTACGTACGGCGTTCCACGTATCGTGTTTGTTAACAAAATGGATAAGATTGGTGCAGACTTCATTTACTCTGTCGGCACAATCCATGACCGTTTAATGGCAAACGCTCATCCAATTCAACTTCCAATCGGTGCTGAAGATCAATTCCGCGGCATCATTGACTTAATTGAAATGAAAGCTACGTTCTACGGAAATGACCTTGGAACTGAAATCGAAGAAGGGGAAATCCCAGAAGATATGCAAGACCAAGCGGAAGAATACCGTGAGAAACTAATTGAAGCTATTTCAGAATTCGATGAAGAAATCATGGAAAAATATCTTGGCGGCGAAGAAATCACAATCCCAGAAATCAAAGCCGCTATCCGTAAAGGTACAGTTAACGTTGAATTCTTCCCTGTGCTTTGTGGAACAGCGTTCAAAAACAAAGGTGTTCAATTAATGCTAGATGCTGTTATTGATTATCTTCCTGCTCCAACAGATGTACCTAACATTAAAGGTACTTTACCGGACAGCGATGAAGAAGTAACTCGTCCATCATCTGATGACGCACCATTCTCAGCTTTAGCGTTTAAAGTTATGACTGACCCTTACGTTGGTAAGTTGACGTTCTTCCGTGTGTATTCTGGTATTTTACAATCTGGTTCATACGTACAGAACTCTACTAAAGGTAAGCGTGAGCGTGTAGGTCGTATTCTTCAAATGCATGCGAACTCTCGTGAAGAAATCTCTGAAGTCCATGCAGGGGATATCGCTGCTGCAGTTGGTCTAAAAGACACAACTACAGGAGACACTCTTTGTGACGAGAAGAACCTCGTTATTTTAGAGTCTATGGAATTCCCAGAGCCGGTTATCTCTTTGTCAGTTGAGCCGAAATCAAAAGGCGACCAAGACAAAATGACAACTGCTCTACAAAAACTTCAAGAGGAAGACCCAACTTTCCGTGCAGAAACAAATCCTGAAACAGGACAAGTTGTTATCTCCGGTATGGGTGAGCTTCACTTAGATATCATCGTAGACCGTATGCGTCGTGAATTTAAAGTAGAAGCAAACGTGGGTGCTCCACAAGTAGCTTACCGTGAAACTTTCCGTGGTTCTGCTCAAGTAGAAGGGAAGTTTGCCCGCCAATCTGGTGGACGCGGACAATACGGTCACGTATGGATCGAGTTTTCACCTAACGAAGAGGGTGCTGGTTTTGAATTTGAAAACGGCATCGTCGGTGGGGTTGTTCCTCGTGAATATATCCCAGCTGTTCAAGCTGGTCTTCAAGATGCATTGCAAAACGGTGTTATTGCTGGCTATCCATTAATCGACATTAAAGCAAGACTGTTTGACGGTTCTTACCATGATGTTGACTCCAGTGAGATGGCGTTCAAAATTGCAGCATCTATGGCATTGAAAAATGCAGCTTCTAAATGTAATCCGGTTCTTCTTGAGCCAATGATGAAAGTAGAAGTTGTTATTCCTGATGAATACCTTGGAGATATTATGGGTGACATCACTTCCCGTCGTGGACGTGTAGAAGGTATGGAAGCCCGCGGTAACGCTCAAGTAGTAAAAGCATTCGTTCCACTTTCTGAAATGTTTGGTTACGCTACTTCACTACGTTCCAATACACAAGGTCGCGGAACTTATTCTATGCACTTTGACCACTATGAAGAAGTGCCAAAATCAGTTTCCGAAGAAATCATCAAGAAAAATAAAGGTCAATAATTGATTTATGCTTCTTAATGAAGTATAAATACAATGTAAGCTTTGGTATCTTTGAAGTCGGAAACCTTTCCGCCTTCAAAGTCCCTATATAAATTAATTAATTTGACAATTCAAAGGAGGATTTCCTAATGGCTAAGGAAAAATTCGACCGTTCCAAAACACATGCGAATATCGGTACAATTGGTCACGTTGACCATGGTAAAACAACTTTAACAGCAGCAATCACAACTGTTCTTGCTAAAAAAGGCGGCAGTGAAGCACGTGGTTACGACCAAATCGACAACGCTCCAGAAGAGCGCGAGCGCGGTATCACAATCAACACTTCTCACGTTGAATATGAAACTGAAAATCGTCACTATGCACACGTTGACTGCCCAGGACATGCTGACTACGTTAAAAACATGATCACTGGTGCTGCACAAATGGACGGCGGTATCCTAGTAGTATCTGCTGCTGACGGTCCAATGCCACAAACTCGTGAGCACATCCTTCTTTCTCGCCAAGTAGGTGTTCCTTACCTTGTAGTATTCTTAAACAAATGCGACATGGTAGACGACGAAGAGCTTCTTGAGCTTGTAGAAATGGAAGTACGTGACCTTCTTTCTGAGTACGAATTCCCTGGAGATGACGTACCAGTAATCAAAGGTTCTGCTCTTAAAGCACTTGAAGGTGAAGCTGAGTGGGAAGAAAAAATCATCGAGCTTATGGACGCTGTTGATGAGTACATCCCAACTCCAGAACGTGACACTGAAAAACCATTCATGATGCCTGTTGAGGATGTATTCTCAATCACTGGCCGTGGTACAGTTGCAACTGGACGTGTTGAGCGTGGACAAGTTAAAGTCGGTGACGTTATCGAAATCATCGGTTTAACTGAAGAGCCAAAATCTACTACTGTAACTGGTGTAGAAATGTTCCGTAAGCTTCTTGACTATGCTGAAGCTGGTGACAACATCGGTGCCCTTCTTCGTGGTGTAGCACGTGAAGAAATCCAACGTGGACAAGTACTTGCTAAGCCAGGTTCAATCACTCCACACACTAACTTCAAAGCTGAAGTTTACGTTTTATCTAAAGAAGAGGGTGGACGTCATACTCCATTCTTCTCAAACTACCGTCCACAGTTCTACTTCCGTACAACTGATGTAACTGGTATCGTTCAACTTCCTGAAGGCGTAGAAATGGTTATGCCTGGAGACAACGTTGAAATGACAGTAGAACTTATTTCTCCGATCGCGATCGAAGAAGGTACAAAGTTCTCTATCCGTGAAGGCGGCCGTACAGTAGGCGCTGGCGTTGTAGCTTCAATCCAAAAATAATAACTGTTTAAAAAGCAGGCGGCTCTCGCCTGCTTTTTTTATTTAAAAGACTCTGTTTCTTCTATTGATATGCAGCCATAATGTGTGTATAATAGTAAAAGTGTGCTAGAGAAGAAAAATAGCAAATACAGTTGCATACATCAAAAACTTCGTGTATAATTAACAACGTTGGTTTTTGACAGCGATGATGCAGAAGGTTGCTGACACACCCGGCCGCTTTGCCATGGCGAGTGTCGTTAGGATATTTCTGCGGAGAATGTCTATTAGCAAATAGGCGGAAAAGGAGGGAAAATAATGGCAAAAGAAAAAATTCGTATTCGTTTGAAAGCATATGATCACAGAATTTTAGATCAATCAGCAGAAAAGATTGTTGAAACAGCAAAACGTTCTGGTGCTAATGTATCGGGTCCAATCCCTTTACCAACAGAAAAATCTATTTACACAATCTTACGTGCGGTTCATAAGTACAAAGATTCTCGTGAGCAATTCGAGATGCGTACTCATAAACGTTTAATCGATATTGTGAATCCAACACCACAAACTGTTGATTCATTAATGCGTTTAGACTTGCCATCAGGCGTTGATATTGAAATCAAACTTTAATTATTATAAAAAATTATTAATTCAGGAGGTGTGACTCATGACCAAAGGAATCTTAGGAAGAAAAATCGGTATGACTCAAGTATTTGCTGAAAACGGTGAACTAATTCCAGTTACTGTGATTGAAGCAGCGCCTAACGTTGTACTGCAAAAGAAAACGATCGAAAGCGACGGCTATGAAGCTATTCAGTTAGGTTTCGACGACAAGCGCGAAAAGCTTGCGAACAAACCAGCTAAAGGTCACGTTGCAAAAGCTAACACTGCACCTAAGCGCTTCATTCGTGAGTTCCGTAACTTCGGTGAAGAAGTAGAAGTTGGTCAAGAGGTTAAGGTTGATATTTTCGCTGAAGGAGATATCATCGACGTAACAGGAGTATCAAAAGGTAAAGGATTCCAGGGTGCGATTAAGCGCCACGGACAAAGCCGCGGACCTATGTCTCACGGTTCTCGTTACCATCGTCGCCCAGGTTCTATGGGACCAGTTGCTCCAAACCGTGTATTCAAAAATAAATTACTTCCAGGCCGTATGGGTGGCGAACAAATCACTATCCAAAACCTGCAAGTAGTGAAAGTTGATACAGAGCGCAACGTAATCCTAATTAAAGGTAACGTACCTGGACCTAAAAAATCTTTAGTGAAAATCCAAAGCGGATTGAAAGCGAAATAATCGATTTTTTCTAGAAAGGAGGAAACAAGAATGCCGAAAGTTACAGTATTAAACCAAAGCGGAGCTGAAGTTGGTGAAATCGAACTGAACGATTCCGTTTTCGGTATTGAACCTAATCAACATGTTTTATTTGAAGCAGTAATGATGCAACGCGCATCTTTACGTCAAGGAACAAGCAAAGTTAAAAACCGTTCCGAAGTGAGTGGCGGCGGACGCAAACCGTGGCGCCAAAAAGGTACTGGACGTGCTCGTCAAGGATCTATTCGTTCTCCACAATGGCGCGGAGGCGGAACAGTTTTCGGACCAGTTCCACGCAGCTACAGCTACAAATTACCGAAAAAAGTTCGTCGCTTAGCGATCAAATCTGCCCTTTCTTCTAAAGTTAAAGAGCAGAACATTATTGTATTGGAAGCATTAGCTTTTGACGCTCCAAAAACAAAAGAGTTCGCAAGCGTATTGAAAAATCTTTCTGTGAACAGCAAAGCGCTAGTTGTAACAGAAGCGTTAAACGAAAATGTTGCACTATCTGCACGCAATATTCCTGGTGTGACAGTAGTGGATGCAAGCGGCGTTAGTGTATTAGACGTTCTTGGACACGAGAAACTTATTATCACTAAAGCAGCTGTTGAAAAAGTAGAGGAGGTGCTTGCATAATGGATGCTCGCGATATCATTAAGCGCCCCGTTATTACAGAACATTCAACTGAAATCATGGCTGATAAAAAATATACGTTTGAAGTTGATGTAAAAGCTAACAAAACTCAAGTTAAAGATGCGATCGAAGAAATCTTTGGCGTGAAAGTAGCAAAAGTCAACATCTTAAACTACAAAGGTAAGTTCAAGCGTATGGGTCGTTATGCAGGTTATACAAACAAACGCCGTAAAGCGGTTGTTACATTAACTCAAGACAGCAAAGAAATCGAACTATTCGAAGCTTAATTTAACATTATAAGAAGAGGAGGGAAATGACATGGCGATTAAAAAGTATAAACCAACGTCAAACGGCCGTCGTAATATGACGTCATTAGATTTTGCTGAGCTTACAACTGACAAGCCGGAAAAATCATTATTGGCGCCTCTTAAAAAGAAAGGCGGTCGCAACAACCAAGGTAGAACTACAGTTCGTCATCAAGGTGGCGGCCATAAGCGTCAATACCGTATTATCGATTTCAAACGCGATAAAGATGGTATACCTGGACGCGTTGCCACAATCGAGTATGATCCAAACCGTTCAGCAAACATTGCTTTGATCAATTATGTAGACGGTGAAAAACGTTACATCTTAGCACCAAAAAACCTCAAAGTCGGAATGGAAGTTATGTCCGGACCAGAAGCAGATATTAAAACAGGTAACGCTCTTCCTTTAGTTAACATTCCTGTAGGTACAGTTGTTCACAACATCGAGTTGAAGCCTGGTAAAGGCGGACAATTAGTGCGTTCAGCAGGTACATCTGCACAAGTGTTAGGTAAAGAAGGAAAATACGTTCTTGTTCGTTTGAACTCTGGTGAGGTTCGTATGATTCTTGCTACTTGCCGCGCAACTGTTGGCCAAGTGGGCAATGAGCAGCATGAACTTGTTAACATCGGTAAAGCAGGTCGTTCACGCTGGTTAGGCAAGAAGCCAACTGTTCGTGGATCTGTAATGAACCCGAATGACCATCCACACGGTGGTGGTGAAGGACGTTCGCCAATCGGACGTAAATCACCTGTTACACCTTGGGGCAAACCAACTCTTGGTTACAAAACTCGTAAGAAAACAAACAAAAGCGACAAGTTTATCGTTCGTAGTCGTAAAAAATAACGTAATTGCACTACGGTTCCGTTTGCGAACCGTAGACCAATTGCGAAGGGAGGTACCAAAATGGGCCGTAGCTTGAAAAAAGGACCTTTTGTTGATGATCATTTATTCAATAAAATTGAAAAATTAAATGAAACTGAAAAGAAACAAGTTGTAAAAACTTGGTCTCGCCGTTCAACAATCTTCCCAGCTTTTATCGGTCACACAATTGCTGTGTATGATGGCCGTAAGCATGTTCCTGTTTATGTAACAGAAGATATGGTAGGACACAAACTTGGCGAGTTTGCACCAACTCGTACGTATAAAGGTCACGGTAGTGACGATAAAAAGACAAGACGTTAATGAGAGGAGGGTATCCTAATGGAAGCAAAAGCTGTCGTAAGAACAGTTCGTATTGCTCCTCGTAAAGCACGTTTAGTGGTTGATCTGATTCGAGGAAAGCAAGTGGGAGAAGCTGTAGCTATTTTACGTCACACACCAAAAGCTGCATCTCCGGTCGTTGAAAAATTACTTAATTCTGCAATTGCTAACGCAGAGCACAATTATGATATGGACGTTAACAATCTTATTGTGAAACAAGTGTTTGTTGACGAAGGTCCAACTTTAAAACGTTTCCGTCCGCGTGCAATGGGACGCGCAAGCGCAATTAACAAACGTACAAGCCACATCACAATCGTGGTATCAGAAAAGAAGGAGGGATAATTCGTGGGTCAAAAAGTACATCCTAATGGTTTACGTGTCGGTATCATCCGTGACTGGGATTCAAAATGGTACGCGGAGAAAGATTACGCAAGCCTTTTACATGAAGATCTTAAAGTTCGTGAATATATCGAAAGCCGTTTAAAAGATGCTTCTGTATCTCGAATTGAAATTGAACGTGCTGCTAACCGCATCAACATTACTATTCATACAGCGAAGCCTGGTATGGTTATTGGTAAAGGTGGATCTGAGGTTGAAGCACTTCGTAAGTCTTTAAATCAATTAACTGGCAAACGTGTTCATATCAACATCGTTGAAATTAAAAGAGCTGATTTAGATGCTAAACTTGTAGCAGAAAATATCGCTCGTCAATTGGAAAACCGTGTGTCTTTCCGTCGTGCGCAAAAGCAAGCGATCCAACGTACACTCCGTGCTGGGGCAAAAGGGATTAAAACACAGGTTTCTGGACGTCTTGGCGGTGCAGATATCGCTCGTGCTGAACACTACAGTGAAGGAACAGTTCCACTTCATACACTTCGCGCGGACATCGACTATGCGCATGTTGAAGCTGACACTACTTATGGTAAGCTTGGCGTGAAAGTATGGATTTATCGTGGAGAGGTTCTTCCTACGAAGAAGAAGTCTGAGGAAGGAGGAAAATAATCATGTTATTGCCTAAACGTGTGAAATACCGTCGTGTACACCGTGGAAAAATGCGCGGTCAAGCAAAAGGCGGCACAGAAGTAGCATTTGGTGAATACGGTCTACAAGCTCTTGAAGCTTCATGGATCACAAACCGTCAAATCGAAGCTGCCCGTATTGCGATGACTCGTTATATGAAACGTGGCGGTAAAGTATGGATCAAAATTTTCCCACATAAGCCTTACACTGCAAAACCTCTTGAAGTTCGGATGGGTTCCGGTAAAGGTGCTCCAGAAGGATGGGTAGCTGTAGTGAAACCAGGGAAAATCATGTTTGAAATTGCTGGGGTTCCTGAAGAAGTAGCTCGTGAAGCACTTCGTCTTGCAGCACACAAATTACCGGTTAAATGTAAATTTGTAAAACGAGAAGAAATTGGTGGTGAATCAAATGAAGGCTAATGAGATTGTTGAATTAACCACTACCGAAATTGAACAAAAACTTAAGTCTTTAAAAGAAGAGCTTTTTAATCTTCGTTTCCAATTAGCGACTGGTCAACTTGAAAACACTGCTCGCATCCGTGAAGTACGCAAAGCGATCGCTCGTATGAAAACTGTTATTCGTCAAAGAGAGATCGATGTTAACAATCGATAATTGAGAGGAGGTTTGCACAATGAGTGAACGTAATCAACGTAAAGTTTATACTGGACGTGTTGTCTCTGACAAAATGGACAAAACTGTCACTGTTCTTGTAGAAACTTACAAAAAGCACTCTCTTTACGGCAAACGCGTTAAGTACTCTAAAAAATTCAAAGCTCATGATGAGCTGAATGAAGCAAAAACTGGTGATGTTGTTCGCATCATGGAAACTCGCCCGTTATCTGCTACAAAACGCTTCCGTTTAGTTGAAGTTGTAGAAAAAGCAGTTATTATCTAATTCATTATTGTTCGGATAGAAAGTGAATCCGAAGGGAGGTAACATAAATGATCCAACAAGAATCTCGTTTAAAAGTAGCTGACAATTCAGGAGCACGTGAAGTGTTAACGATCAAAGTTCTTGGTGGCTCTGGCCGTAAAACTGCAAATGTCGGAGACATCATCGTCTGCACGGTGAAACAAGCAACACCAGGCGGCGTTGTCAAGAAGGGTGACGTAGTAAAAGCTGTTATCGTACGTACAAAACGTGGAATGCGCCGTAACGACGGATCTTATATCCGTTTCGATGAAAATGCGTGCGTAATCATTAAAGATGACAAGAGCCCTCGTGGAACTCGTATCTTTGGCCCAGTTGCACGTGAATTACGTGACAGCAACTTTATGAAAATTGTTTCTCTTGCTCCGGAAGTAATCTAATATAAAAGCAATTTTATCAACTTGGCCATTCAAGGAGGTGCGATAAAATGAATGTTAAAAAAGGCGATAAAGTAATGGTCATCACGGGCAAAGACAAAGGAAAAACAGGCATCGTGCTTGCAGCATTTCCTAAAAAAGACCGTGTGCTTGTAGAAGGGATTAATATCGTGAAGAAGCATGCGAAACCTTCACAAGTAAATCCGCAAGGCGGAATTATTAGCCAGGAGGCACCTATTCACGCTTCTAACGTCATGCTTTTAGACCCAAAAACAAACGAACCTACTCGCGTAGGATACAAAGTGGTTGACGGTAAAAAAGTGCGTGTAGCAAAAAAATCTGGTGAAACTTTAGATAAATAATAAGTCTGTTAATGAAGGGAGGTACACTATATGAACCGCCTTAAAGCAAAGTTTAATGAAGAAATTACACCTGCTTTAATGAATAAATTTAATTACCAATCAGTAATGCAAGTACCGAAAGTTGAAAAGATCGTAGTTAATATGGGGGTAGGCGACGCTGTTCAAAACGCGAAAGCACTTGACACAGCTGTTGAAGAATTAGCATTGATCACTGGTCAAAAGCCAATGATTACTCGTGCGAAAAATTCGATTGCAGGCTTCCGTCTTCGTGAAGGTATGCCTATCGGAGCGAAAGTTACATTACGTGGTGAGCGTATGTACGAATTCCTCGATAAATTAATCGCTGTATCACTTCCACGTGTGCGTGACTTCCGTGGTGTTTCTAAAAAAGCATTTGACGGACGCGGCAACTACACACTTGGTGTGAAAGAGCAATTGATCTTCCCTGAAATTGATTACGATAAAGTAAGCAAAATCCGCGGTATGGATATCGTAATTGTAACAACTGCGAACACTGATGAAGAAGCTCGCGAATTGTTAACTCAACTTGGAATGCCGTTCCAAAAGTAATCTCTATAAAAAGGGAGGCGAAAATGTGGCTAAAAAATCAATGATTGCGAAGCAAAAGCGCACACCTAAATTTAAGGTGCAAGAGTATACACGCTGCGAACGTTGTGGGCGTCCACACTCTGTATACCGCAAATTTAAGCTTTGCCGTATTTGTTTCCGTGAACTTGCATATAAAGGACAAATTCCTGGTGTTAAAAAAGCTAGCTGGTAATACCCCGAATTGGGAAGGAGGTAAATAGAATGGTTATGACAGATCCTATTGCAGATTTGTTGACTCGCATTCGTAATGCGAATATGGTGCGTCACGAGAAGTTAGAAGTTCCTGCTTCTAATATCAAGAAGGAAATCGCTGAAATCTTAAAGCGTGAAGGTTTCGTACGCGATGTAGAATTCATCGAAGACAACAAGCAAGGCGTAATTCGTATTTTCTTAAAATACGGTGCGAACAACGAACGCGTTATCACTGGCTTAAAACGTATCAGCAAACCTGGTTTGCGCGTATACGCAAAAGCTGATGAAATGCCAAAAGTACTTAACGGCTTAGGTATTGCTCTTGTGTCAACATCTAATGGCGTATTAACAGATAAAGAAGCCCGTGCTAAGCAAGTGGGCGGCGAAGTATTAGCATACGTTTGGTAATATTCTTGTAATGAATGGAGGTGCAACATAATGTCTCGTGTAGGAAAAAAACCTATTGAGCTTCCAGAAGGCGTAACAGTAACAAACGATAACAACACAGTTACTGTAAAAGGACCAAAAGGTGAGCTTGTTAGAACATTTAACAAAGATATGAAAATTGAGATCGAAGGCAATATCGTTACAGTCGTTCGTCCTTCTGAATCTAAAGAACACCGCACTATCCATGGTACGACTCGTGCGCTTTTATCTAACATGGTAGAAGGTGTATCTAAAGGTTTCGAGAAATCTCTTGAGTTAATCGGGGTTGGATACCGTGCTCAAAAACAAGGAAACAAACTTGTTCTGAACGTGGGTTACTCTCATCCGGTTGAAATGGAGCCAGAAAAAGGCGTAGAAGTTGAAGTTCCTTCTAACACAAAAGTAATCGTTAGAGGTATCAGCAAAGAACGCGTTGGTGCTTTCGCTGCGAATGTTCGTGCAACACGTCCACCAGAGCCATATAAAGGCAAAGGGATTCGTTATGAAGGCGAACACGTACGTCGTAAAGAAGGTAAGACAGGTAAGTAATGTCGCTTAAGTAAACGAAAGGAGTGACCACAATGATTACGAAGCAAGATAAGAATAAAACGCGTAAAAAGAGACATGTCCGTGTGCGTTCAAAAATCAGCGGCACTGCGTCTCGTCCACGCTTAAATATCTTCCGTTCTAATCAGCACTTGTACGCACAAGTAATTGATGATATGAACGGTGTAACAATTGCCAGTGCTTCTACAATTGAAAAAGACTTCGGTTTAGAAAAAACAGGCAATACTGAAGCAGCTGCCAAAGTTGGCGAATTAGTTGCTAAAAGAGCGAGCGAAAAAGGCATCACATCCGTAGTATTTGACCGCGGAGGTTACTTATACCACGGCCGTGTAAAAGCTTTAGCAGATGCAGCTCGCGAAAACGGACTAGAATTCTAATAAAGAAGGAGGGACAAATTAATGCGTCGCATTGATCCAAATAAACTTGAACTTGAAGAACGTGTAGTTACGGTCAATCGTGTAGCAAAAGTAGTAAAGGGCGGACGTCGTTTCCGTTTTACTGCGCTAGTGGTTGTTGGTGACAAGAACGGACACGTAGGCTTTGGAACGGGTAAAGCTCAAGAAGTACCTGATGCTATCCGCAAAGCGATTGAAGATGCAAAGAAAAACCTAATTACTATTCCGATCGTTGGAACAACTATTCCACATGAAGTAATTGGCCGTTTTGGCGGTGGCGAAATCCTCTTGAAGCCTGCTTCTGAAGGTACTGGGGTTATCGCTGGTGGACCAGTTCGTGCGGTGCTTGAACTTGGCGGAGTAGAAAACATTCTTTCTAAATCACATGGTTCAAACACACCAATCAACATGGTACGCGCTACTCTTGAAGGAATTAAACAATTGAAGCGTGCAGAGGACGTTGCTAAATTACGCGGAAAATCAGTAGAAGAACTGTTAGGATAAGGAGGGATTTACAATGGCTGAAAAATTAACAATTACCCTCACTCGCAGCTT
Organism: Pseudobacillus wudalianchiensis; assembly: GCF_001685015.1. Lineage (GTDB taxonomy): Bacteria > Bacillota > Bacilli > Bacillales > Domibacillaceae > Pseudobacillus > Pseudobacillus wudalianchiensis. The sequence continues at coordinate 18,088 of NZ_MAYT01000007.1, read as the reverse complement.
GATCGGTCGTCCGAAAGATCAACGTGAAACAGTTAACGCTCTTGGTCTTCGCAAAATGCATCAAACAGTGGAACACCAAGATAACGCAGCAATTAGAGGTATGATTAAAAAAGTATCTCACTTAGTAACTGTCAACGAACAATAATTTTAATTTAGAGAATAAGGAGGTGCACGAACATGAAACTTCATGAATTAAAACCTGCTGAAGGTTCTCGTAAATCTCGCAATCGTGTTGGACGCGGTCCAGGTTCTGGTAATGGCAAAACTGCCGGTAAAGGACATAAAGGACAAAAAGCTCGTTCCGGCGGCGGTGTACGTCTAGGATTTGAAGGGGGACAAACTCCTTTATTCCGTCGCTTGCCGAAACGTGGTTTTACTAACATCAACAGAAAAGAATATGCGATCGTTAACCTTGATGCATTAAATCGCTTTGATGAAGGCACAGAAGTCACACCAGAACTTCTTATTGAAACTGGTGTTGTCAGCAGCGAAAAAGCAGGAATCAAAATTCTTGCTAAAGGCAAAGTTGAGAAAAAATTGACTGTAAAAGCTCATAAATTCTCTTCTGCTGCTCAAGAAGCCATTGAAGCTGCCGGCGGTAAGACTGAGGTGATTTAATGTTTCGCACAATCTCCAATTTTATGCGCGTGGGTGATATAAGAAGAAAAATTATATTCACCCTCCTTATGTTAATCGTTTTCCGTATCGGCACATTTATTCCTGTTCCGTTTGTGAATGCAGATGTGCTGAAGATGCAGGAGCAGGCAGGATTAATTGGTTTCCTTAATACTTTTGGAGGGGGAGCACTAAAAAACTTCTCCATTCTTGCTATGGGAATTATGCCTTATATCACTGCTTCCATCATCGTTCAGCTTTTGCAGATGGATGTGATTCCTAAGTTTACAGAGTGGTCAAAGCAAGGAGAGGTTGGCCGACGCAAGCTCGCACAATTCACAAGATATTTTACAATAGTACTTGGTTTTATCCAGGCACTCGGAATGTCTTATGGCTTTAACCGTCTGTATGGCGGTATGCTAGTTGAGAGTAATAGCGTAGCCGCTTATCTCCTTATTGCACTCGTGTTAACCGCGGGTACAGCTTTTCTTATGTGGCTTGGTGAATTAATCACTTCTAAAGGTGTCGGTAACGGAATATCGGTTATCATCTTTGCTGGGATTGTTGCAGCACTACCAAATGTAGCAAACCAAATTTACGCACAGCAAATTGAAGGAGCGGGCGAGCAGCTCTTCCTGCGAATTGTGGTGCTATTACTGATTGTTTTGGCTGTGCTGGCGATTGTTGTCGGTGTTATCTTCTTTCAGCAGGCATTGCGTAAAATTCCAATTCAATATGCCAAGCGTGTAACAGGAGAGGGCGGAATCGGTGCACGTGGTGCTCAATCAACACATTTACCTTTAAAAGTAAATGCTGCTGGAGTTATTCCTGTTATTTTTGCAGTAGCCTTTTTGGTTACACCGCAAACCCTATCGTCCTTCTTTGGTTCGAATGATGTAACAACGACAATTCAAAACATCTTTGACTATCATAAGCCGATCGGTATGACTATTTATATAGCATTGATTGTGGCATTTACGTATTTCTATGCGTTTATTCAAGTCAATCCGGAGCAATTAGCCGATAATTTGAAGAAACAAGGTGGATACATTCCAGGCATTCGCCCTGGAAAAAACACGCAGGATTATCTAACAAGCGTTTTATATCGCTTAACATTTGTTGGAGCAATATTCCTGTCTGTCATCTCCATTCTTCCTGTATTCTTTATTAAATTTGCAGGTCTTCCACCAGCTGCCCAAATTGGCGGTACGAGCTTGCTAATCGTCGTTGGGGTTGCATTGGAAACAATGAAGCAATTGGAAGCCCAGCTTGTCAAACGCCATTACAAAGGCTTTATAAAATAAAAGGCAAGTTGTTGCATGTCTCGAATCAGACTGAGGGGGGTATACAAATGAATCTAGTATTAATGGGGCTGCCAGGTGCCGGAAAAGGCACGCAGGCCGAACGAATTGTTGAAAAATATGGCATTCCGCATATTTCTACGGGCGACATGTTCCGTGCAGCTATGAAAGAAGGAACGGAACTTGGATTGAAAGCTAAATCCTTTATGGATGCAGGCGCTCTTGTCCCTGATGAAGTGACGATCGGAATTGTTCGCGAAAGATTGAGCAAATTAGATTGTCAAGACGGCTTTCTTCTCGATGGATTTCCAAGAACAGTTGCCCAGGCTGAAGCGCTTGAAGGCATTTTAGAAGCTCTTGGAAAGAAGATCGATTATGTTATCAATGTTGAGGTTGATAAAGATATTCTTATGGCACGTTTAACAGGTCGCCGTATTTGTAAAAGCTGCGGAGCTACTTACCATCTCGTATTTAATCCGCCGGCTGCTGAAGGCAAATGTGACCGTTGCGGCGGGGAACTTTATCAACGTGCAGATGATAATGAAGAAACTGTTCAAAATCGTCTAGATGTCAATTTAAAGCAAACCGAACCATTACTAGATTTCTATCGGCAAAAAGGTTATTTGAAAGATATTAATGGCCAGCAGGAAATCGGCAAGGTCTTTGAAGACATTGATCAACTTCTGAAAGGCTTAAATGAATGATCATTTGCAAAACCCCTCGAGAGATAGAGATTATGAAAGAAGCAGGACGGATTGTGGCCTTAACACACAAGGAGCTGCAGAGGTTTATCTCTCCTGGTGTAAGCACGAAACAGTTAGATGAAATTGCGGAGAAATTTATTAGACAGCATAATGCAATTCCTTCTTTTAAAGGGTATAATGGTTTTCGTGGCAGCATTTGTACATCTGTTAACGAAGAGCTGGTTCACGGCATTCCTGGAGACCGAGTTTTAAAAGAGGGCGATATCATTAGTCTGGATATTGGCGCTAATTATAGGGGATATCATGGCGATTCTGCGTGGACTTACCCTGTTGGCACCGTTTCTTCTGAAGTCCAGAAGCTGTTGAAAGTGACTGAGGACTCGCTTTTTGTTGGTTTAGAGGAAGCGAAGCCGGGTGAACGTCTTTCAAACATCTCCCATGCGATTCAAACATATGTAGAATCTTACGGCTTTTCAATAGTGCGCGAGTATGTAGGACACGGGATTGGTCAAGACTTGCATGAGGATCCACAAATTCCTCATTACGGTCCGCCTGGCAAAGGTCCAAAGCTCAAACCTGGAATGGTGCTTGCAATCGAGCCGATGGTGAATGCTGGAAGCCGCTATGTAAAAACACTTGGTGATAACTGGACAGTTGTGACCCAAGACGGGAAAATGTGTGCTCACTTTGAACATACAGTTGCAATTACCGAAACAGGTTTTGAGATTTTAACTAAAGCCTAACACATATGTGCTGCTCCAGAAGTTGGTTCAAGTAGAGTCTAATAACCAGGGCCGCCTGATTTGCAGCGGGTTCTGTATGAAAAGAGAAGGGAGAGTAAAGAATGGCGAAAGACGATGTAATTGAAATTGAAGGTACTGTAGTTGAAACTTTGCCTAACGCTATGTTTAAGGTAGAATTAGAAAATGGTCATACAGTTCTTGCCCATGTATCTGGAAAGATCCGTATGCACTTTATTCGTATTCTGCCTGGAGATAAGGTAACAGTTGAACTTTCTCCTTACGATTTAACTCGCGGCCGTATTACTTACCGCTATAAATAACTTATGCACTCCGGACTATAAGGAGGTTGGAAAAATGAAAGTGAGACCATCAGTTAAGCCAATCTGTGAGAAATGTAAAGTCATTCGCAGACGCGGCAAAGTAATGGTTATTTGTGAAAACCCTAAACATAAACAAAAACAAGGTTAATTTGAATAGGAGGTGCACATTCATATGGCACGTGTAGCAGGTGTTGATATTCCACGCGACAAGCGTGTAGTTATCTCATTAACTTACATCTACGGTATTGGCAGATCAACTGCCCAAAAAATCCTAGCGGAAGCTGGTGTTTCTGAAGACACTCGTGTACGTGATTTAACAGAAGACGAATTAAATAAAATTCGTGAGATCATTGACAGCTTAAAAGTTGAGGGTGACCTTCGTCGTGAAGTATCTCTTAACATTAAACGTTTAATGGAGATCGGTTCTTACCGTGGTATCCGTCACCGTCGTGGTTTACCAGTTCGTGGACAAAATACGAAGAACAATGCTCGTACTCGTAAAGGTCCTCGTAAAACTGTAGCTAACAAGAAAAAATAATTGGTAAAGGAGGTCAATGTTAAACATGGCTCGTAAACAACAATCTCGTAAGCGTCGTGTGAAAAAGAATATTGAATTAGGTATTGCACACATTCGCTCAACATTTAACAATACAATCGTAACAATTACAGACGTTCATGGTAATGCTCTCGCTTGGTCTAGTGCAGGTGCCCTTGGATTTAGAGGCTCCCGTAAATCTACTCCATTCGCGGCTCAAATGGCTGCTGAAACAGCTGCGAAAGCATCTATGGAACATGGCATGAAATCTCTTGAAGTAACAGTTAAAGGTCCTGGTTCTGGCCGTGAAGCTGCTATCCGTGCTTTACAAGCTGCAGGTCTTGAAGTAACTGCTATCAAAGACGTTACTCCTGTTCCTCACAACGGATGCCGCCCTCCAAAACGTCGCCGTGTTTAATTTTCCTGTATAATAATTATATCTTTGGCAATAATGGGATATAATTGAATGTTGCGCTCGTTACAGGACTACTAAACCAGTTGTGGTGCACAGTCGGGAACGTAAACATGGGGAAATTTCGGTTGGACCATCCAAGCCGGAGTTTCGACGTAATGAAGGAGGTATAATTGAATGATCGAAATTGAAAAGCCAAAAATTGAAACGGTCGAGATCAGCGATGATGCCACTCATGGAAAATTCGTCGTAGAACCACTTGAGCGTGGGTATGGTACAACTTTGGGTAACTCCTTGCGTCGTATACTATTATCTTCACTTCCAGGTGCTGCGGTTACTTCTATTCAAATTGATGGAGTACTGCATGAGTTCTCAACGATTGAAGGTGTCGTGGAAGATGTAACATCTATTATCTTAAACATTAAGAAACTGGCGCTCAAAATCTACTCAGATGAAGAGAAAACGCTAGAAATAGATGTACAAGGAAGCGGCGTGGTGACAGCTGCTGATATTACGCATGACAGTGATGTGGAGATTTTAAATCCTGATTTGCATATTGCTACTTTAGGAGAGAATGCTCATTTCCGCATGCGTCTTACTGCACAGCGTGGAAGAGGCTATAATCCAGCTGATCAAAATAAAAAGGAAGATCATCCAATTGGTGTCATTCCAGTTGACTCCATCTACACTCCGGTTGCCCGTGTAAACTATCAAGTGGAAAGCACACGCGTGGGGCAGTTGACAAATTATGATAAACTCTCATTGGATGTGTGGACTGATGGCAGTATCGGCCCGAAAGAAGCTATTTCTTTAGGTGCCAAAATTTTAAGTGAACATTTAAATATCTTCGTAGGCTTAACAGATGAAGCTCAAAATGCTGAAATTATGGTAGAAAAAGAAGAAGACCAAAAAGAAAAAGTTCTAGAAATGACAATTGAAGAACTTGATCTCTCCGTCCGTTCTTACAACTGCTTAAAGCGTGCTGGCATCAATACGGTGCAAGAGCTTGCTAATAAGAGTGAAGAAGATATGATGAAGGTCCGAAATCTTGGCCGTAAATCACTTGAAGAAGTGAAAGCAAAGCTGGATGAGCTCGGATTAGGCTTAAGAAAAGAAGATTAAAAATCGAATAAAAGTAAAATTCAACAAAGGAGGGTATCTTCATGGCTTACAGAAAGCTAGGACGTACAAGCGCTCAGCGTAAAGCGATGCTTCGTGACTTGACAACTGATTTAATCATCAGTGAGCGTATTGAAACAACTGAAGCACGTGCAAAAGAGCTTCGCTCAGTTGTCGAAAAAATGATTACACTTGGTAAACGCGGTGATTTACACGCACGCCGCCAAGCAGCTGCATTCCTTCGCAACGAAGTAGCATCAACTGTTGAAGTTGAAGGTAAAGACGGCAAGACGAAAGAAAAACCAGTTTATGCAGTGCAAAAACTTTTCTCTGATGTGGCTCCTCGTTACAGCGAGCGCCAAGGCGGTTACACGCGCATCATGAAAATCGGTCCTCGTCGTGGTGACGGTGCACCAATGGTTATTATTGAGCTTGTTTAATTTTCAGTAAAACCACTACAAGGGCAGAACCTTCCAGCGCGGTTGTGTTTTGCCCTTTTCTCATAATTTTCGCTGAAGACTGAGCATTTGAAGCTAGAGCGTTACGATGAGCATTTTTTAGATGACTCGTCTAGCTCATGTACCCCTTCCACTCTTAATCCGTTTAAGAGGCCCTTTTGCGGGCAGGAATTTTCCTTTGGAATGGGGTGCGGGCTTTTTTTGTATTCAGAATCTTTTGACCGTCTACTCAGCTGAGAAAAGAGGGAAGTCATGAAAGAGAACATAATTTCCATCAATCACGTTCATTTTCGTTACCCAGGGCAAACGGTGTATGCTCTAAAAGACGTTAGCTTGAATGTAGCGAAAGGCGAATGGTTGGCTATTGTGGGGCATAACGGCTCAGGGAAGTCGACGCTTGCCAAAATGTTAAATGGCCTCCATTATCCAGAGGAAGGTCAAGTAACGATCTGTAATTTCCCCTTAAAAGATGAATTTGTTTGGGATATACGTAGACGTCTTGGCATGGTTTTTCAAAACCCTGATAACCAGTTTGTTGGCACAACAGTACAAGATGATGTGGCTTTTGGGTTAGAAAACAATGGAATACCTCATGAAGTGATGGTAGAACGAGTAAAAGCATCCCTTCAACGCGTAGGCATGCTTGATTTTCTGAATCAAGAGCCGCACCATCTTTCCGGTGGACAAAAGCAGCGTGTAGCGATTGCCGGCGTGATTGCCCTTCAGCCAGATATTATTTTATTGGACGAAGCCACATCGATGCTCGATCCGCGTGGAAGAGAAGAAGTGCTTCGAACTGTTCGACAGTTAAAGGAAGAGCAAGATTTAACGGTCATCTCGATCACCCACGACCTGGAAGAAGCTTCTCGTGCTGATCGTATTATTGTGTTGAATAAAGGGTCCGTTTACCGGGAGGGGACACCTGAAGAAATTTTTCAATTGAATGAGGAATTAATCAAATTAGGTCTTGATGTGCCTTTTCCAGTCAAGCTAAGTGAAATCCTCCGTTTGCAAGATTTCGAGATTGCGAGTAATTATTTATCAGAAGAAGAGCTGGTGAGAGAGCTATGGACATCCAACTTCAAGAAGTAGAATACCGATATGCAGCAGGAACACCTTTTGAACGCCTCGCTATTGAGGATGTTAGCTTTACCATTCCAGAAGGAGTATTCTTAGCGGTAGTCGGTCATACGGGCTCTGGAAAGTCAACGATTATCCAGCACTTGAATGCTTTACTGCGACCGACAAAGGGACAAGTTGTCATTGGAGATCGGGTTATTTCAGCAGGGAAGAAAGAAAAAAACTTGAAGTCCGTTCGCAAAAAAGTAGGAACCGTCTTTCAGTTTCCTGAACATCAGCTATTTGAAGAAACGGTTGAGAAAGATATTTGCTATGGGCCGATTAATTTCGGAATACCAGAGGAAGAAGCAAAAAAGCGAGCCCGGTCATTAATTAGCCAAGTAGGCCTGTCCGAAGAGGTACTGCAAAAGTCTCCTTTTGATTTATCAGGCGGCCAAATGAGACGGGTAGCGATTGCCGGTGTCCTGGCGATGGAGCCGGAAGTTCTTGTGCTTGATGAGCCGACAGCTGGCTTGGATCCCCGGGGGCGAAAAGAAATTATGGATATGTTCTATACTCTTCATCAAGAGCATGGACTTTCTACTATATTAGTTACCCACAGCATGGAGGATGCGGCTTTATATGCCGATGAGATGATTGTCATGCATAAAGGGAGAGTACAGAAGCAAGGAAAACCGAGAGATCTGTTTTCACAGCCGGATGAACTCGCTGCCTTCGGACTTAGTGTTCCGGAAGTAGTCCGGTTCCAACATCGCTTTGAAGCGTTATCTGGCATGAAGCTCGACAGGACCTGCTTAACGATCGAGGAGTTGGCTGAGGAGCTAGCACGCGCAAAAAAGCGGGGTGAGGACAGATGATGGAAAAAATGATTTTTGGCCGTTATTTGCCGCTTCAATCACCTGTTCATGAGCTGGATCCGCGGGCAAAGCTATTATTTATCTTCGGCTTTGTGATTGTTGTTTTTCTAGCAAACAATATTCTGTCTTATGGGATATTAGCGGTTTTTACTCTTCTGTGCATTTATCTATCAAGAATAAATATCCGCTTTTTGCTTTCTGGGCTGAAGCCAGTTATTTGGATTATCGCTTTCACTTTTTTGCTCCATATCTTTTTAACAAAAGAGGGAGACTTGCTGTTTAATATTGGTTTCTTAAAGATCTATGAAGGCGGAGTTAGACAAGGTGCATTTATTTCCCTGCGCTTTTTACTCTTAATTTTGGTTACGTCTTTGCTGACGTTAACTACTTCACCTATTTCGATTACGGACGGGCTGGAAAGCTTACTGAACCCATTTAAAAAGCTAAAGCTGCCGGTACATGAATTGGCGCTTATGATGTCGATTTCCTTGCGCTTTATTCCAACATTAATGGATGAAACAGATAAGATTATGAAGGCCCAAATTGCAAGAGGCGCTGACTTTTCAAGCGGTCCAATCAAGGAGCGGGTAAAAGCGGTTGTTCCTTTGCTAATCCCCTTATTTGTCAGCGCGTTTAAGCGGGCTGAAGAGTTAGCGGTAGCGATGGAAGCACGCGGCTACCGTGGAGGAGAGGGACGGACAAAATACCGTCTGCTGCATTGGCAAGGAAAAGACAGTGCTGCCCTTGTGCTGCTGCTTGTACTGGCTGCCCTTTTATGGTGGGCAAGAAGTTAATGGAGTGATGATATGCCGCGAGTGAAATGTACGATCGCTTATGATGGAGCAAAATTTTCTGGTTATCAAGTTCAGCCGAATAGCCGAACCGTACAAGAAGAGCTGGAGAAAGCACTGGCTCTTATCCATAAAGGCTCGGAGATAAAAGTAACGGCGTCTGGCCGGACAGATGCGGGTGTGCATGCCAGAGGACAAGTGATCCATTTTGATACATCACTGGCTATTCCCGACGCTCGCTGGCCGTCAGCTCTTAATAGCCGTCTTCCAGAGGATATAGCCGTGAAACAAGCTGAAACGGTTCCTGACTCCTTTCACGCCCGTTTTTCGGCTGCAGGCAAGGAATACCGCTATAAGATTTATCAAGATCAAGTCCGTGACCCGTTTAACCGTTTTTATGCATGCCAATCTCCAGTGAAATTGAATACGTCTCTTATGGAAGAAGCAGGCCGCCAGTTAATCGGTACTCATGATTTTACGAGCTTCTGTTCAGCAAAGACAGAAGTCGAGGATAAAGTGAGGACCATTACGAAATTAGAGGTGGTCGAAAAGGGAGAAGAGATTGAACTGCGAGTGGCAGGAAGCGGATTTTTATATAATATGGTCCGGATCATTACGGGGACGTTAATGGAGGCAGGAAAGGGCAAAATCAGCCCTGACGATATTTCCTCTATTTTAGCGGGACGAGATCGGTCGCTAGCGGGGAAAACAGCACCAGCAGAAGGGCTGTATTTGTGGAAAGTGTTTTATTAGCGCTTTTTAGGCCGCTGTGGTCATGGCAACTAGCCCGGGTGTCACATTTTTTCTTGACATTGACTTCTGGAAGTTATATTATATCCTATGGTACGTTATTTAACCCCACGATAAGCCCCGGAAACTTATTCGTGATATAAATAAAATACAATGAACAATGAAACAATTAATAAATTTTTAGGAGGACAAATACCAATGCGTACGACTTATATGGCGAAAGCAAGCGAAATCGAACGTAAATGGTACGTGATCGACGCTGCAGGTCAAACACTTGGCCGTCTTTCCAGCGAAGTTGCGTCAATTTTACGCGGTAAACATAAACCAACATTCACACCACACGTTGACACTGGTGATCACGTAATCATCATCAATGCAGAAAAAATCGAATTAACAGGTAACAAATTAGCGGACAAAATCTACTACCGTCACAGCATGTATCCAGGCGGTTTGAAAACTCGTACTGCTAACGAAATGCGTACAAATTACCCTGAAAGAATGCTTGAGCTTGCTATCAAAGGCATGCTTCCAAAAGGTTCTTTAGGTCGTCAAATGGCTAAAAAATTACATGTATATGCTGGTCCTGAACATAAGCACCAAGCACAACAACCGGAAGTTTACGAACTTCGCGGCTAATTATTAAGAGGAGGTTATTATCTTGGCACAAGTTCAATATATCGGAACAGGTCGCCGCAAGAGCTCTGTTGCTCGCGTGCGCTTAGTACCTGGAGACGGCAAAATCGTCATCAATGGTCGTGACGTAGAAAACTATATCCCATTCGAAGCATTACGTACAGTAATCAAGCAGCCGCTTGTAGCAACTGAAACAACTGGCAGCTATGATGTACTTGTAAACGTACACGGAGGCGGCTACACTGGTCAAGCTGGAGCGATCCGTCATGGTATCGCACGTGCGCTTCTTAATGTAGATCCTGAATACCGTGCTGTGTTAAAACGTGCTGGCTACTTAACTCGTGATGCCCGCATGAAAGAACGTAAAAAATACGGTCTTAAAGCAGCTCGTCGTGCACCTCAGTTCTCAAAACGTTAATTATTGGCGTTCGGAAGGCTCTCAACCATTTTGGTTGGGGGTCTTTTTTATTTATCCGCAGGAGAAGAAGTATTTTTAAATAAAAAACGTCCGGCTTTCTATAAGGAAAGCCGGACGATCTACTTATTTGTAGGTTTCATAGTAGGCCGCTCGCTTCACATCATTGAAGCGGTGTTCCCACTTGGAGATCACGATGGTTGCCAGAGAGTTTCCAACCACGTTGACGACAGTACGAGCCATATCGAGCAGGCGGTCGATTCCGGCGATGAAGGCAAGTCCCTCGAGCGGAATGCCGACTGAACCAAGCGTAGCTAACAGAACGACAAATGAGACGCCCGGTACACCAGCGATCCCCTTAGAAGTGACCATGAGGACCAGAACGAGGGTAATCTGGTGGACAATGCTCAAATGAATATCGTACATTTGGGCGATGAATAGCGCAGCAATCGCTTGGTAGAGCGTAGAACCGTCCAAATTAAATGAATAGCCCGTTGGGATAACGAACGATACAATATCTTTGGGGCTCCCGAACTTTTCCATTTTTTCAATGATCTTCGGTAATACGGTCTCCGAGCTAGAGGTTGAGTAAGCGAGCAGCAATTCATCCTTAAGTACTCGAAGAAGGTGGAAAATATTGATGCCTATTAGTTTGGCAATTCCGCCAAGCACGACCAGAATGAAGAAGATCATGGTAGCATAGACGAGGATCATTAGCTTTCCGAGCGGTACTAGCGAAGCCAGTCCGAATTTAGAGACTGTGACGGCGATCAATCCAAATACGCCAAACGGTGCAAATTTCATAATCAGATTTGTCACCCAGAACATCGCATCGGCTACCCCCTCGAAGAAGGCCAGCACGGGTTTCCCCTTATCACCGATCGCTGCAATTCCTAGTCCAAAGAGGACAGTGAAGAAAATAATTTGCAGCATATTGGTGTTTGCCATTGAGTCAACAATGTTTGTGGGAACGATATTTACGAGGGTTTGCAGGGCGCCGTGATCCTCACTTTCCACTTCTTTCGTGGTTTTTACATATTGATCGATATCCCCTTTTTCTAAGCTCGACATATCAACACCAGAGCCAGGATGGAACAGGTTCGCAGCCAATAGACCGACCAGAATGGCAACGGTCGTCACCGCTTCAAAATAGAGAATGGTCTTTCCGCCGATTTTGCCTAACTGTTTCAGGTCTCCGGTGCCTGCCACCCCTAAAACGAGTGTAGATACGATAATCGGGACAACAATCATTTTAATCATATTCAGGAATATCGTTCCGAGCGGCTGCAAATACTTCTCCACACCTGGGTGTCCGTAAAATACCGCTCCGACGATAATCCCTAAAATTAAACCGGCTAAAATTTGATAAGCCAGTGAAAATCTAAATTTCTTTCTCATATTGATACCCTACTTTCTCATCCACTTTAATCTCTAATCTTATGCCTTTTCTTTTCTTCCCTGTTTTAAATTTTTTCACACCTGTCAAAAAAATATTTTAGTAAAAAGCCGGGCAATACATATGTTTATTATGTAAGGTTCCTTGAGGGAGCACTTAAACGCCCGCTGACTTTGAGCAAACTGAGGAAAAGGCCGTTCTATTATGAAGGGGCGGAAGATATGCTAGGTGTATAAAGTTCAAGAGATCATTTATTGACAAAGGGAGGCTCGATAGCGATGTTTGATCCACAAAAATTAACCGTGCAGCTTCTATCTCCCGCTACGTTTATGCAACCTGTAGAAGGAAGAAAATATACGCTCACTCATTCGGATGTAACAGGGGAACTGTTTTTGGCTACTGGATATGTATATAACTACAAGGCTGTTAACTGGAAAATGCGGGATGAGGTGCTGGCTGAATGGAAAAAAGATCGTGAAGGGCGGCTCCGGTTAGCCGGAAAGGCGTATGTGGACGGTGGAGAATTCGGAAAGGAGGCATCGGGTATCCGGTTTAATATCTTTCAAAAGGAAACGGGTACAGCGATCAAAGGGATCGTATATGGCGATTTGCAGTTTTACAATCACTACCCGGCTTTGCTTGATGCTCCTATCTTTATCCATTATGAGTCCGCTTATCCGCCATACAATAAAATCTTTTACTATGGCACCCCACGCCAGTACATAAACCAAATCACTCAAGGTTCCTAAGCGAGCGCTGACTTCTTTGGTCAGGGCTTTTTTGTATTGAGGCTAGCCGTTGAATATGAAGTCAGGGAACAGGGGACTCTACTATTAACACATCATAATGAAAAGGAAGAGGTGATGAGATGGCTAAACGTAAAGCGGAGAAAAATGCAGTAGAAAAGTATGCCAAAACGCCGAAAAAGAATATCGAAGAAGCGGATTATTCTGTAGAGTTTGCGGCAGGAGAAGATCCGATGAAAGGGGCTAACCGTAACTCCAACCATGGCCGGGAAGGCAGAGGCAACTAACCGTGAAGAGGATGTTTTAATAACATCCTCTTTTTTGTGCCTGCATTCATAATTCCTTGCCTTGTCCCATATGATGACAACAGGAGGGGAAAAGGGGGAGTTGGATGAAAGGATGGAAAAGGTGGATTGCTTTTTTAATGGGCAGTGCCATCCTTGTTTTCGTCATTCAATTTTTAAATGAAAATTATATGTCTTGGAAGCCGTGGAGCATGCCGCTTTCAGGGAAGATTATTTACTTAGACGCCGGGCATGGAGGACCTGATGGCGGAGCAGGAGATCAAGAAGCACTTGAGAAAGATATTGCCCTGTCTATTACGAAGAAAGTACGAGATTATTTGCAGGGGCAGGGGGCGATTGTGTTAATGACGAGAGAAAAAGATGTAGATCTTGCTCCTGCCGATATGCAGACCTATCGCTCGCGCAAAACGGAAGATTTAAAAAAGAGGCTGCAATTGATCAACGAGTCGGAAGCGGACCTGTTTGTCAGCATTCATTTAAATGCTATCCCCTCTCCGCGCTGGAGGGGTGCCCAAACATTTTATGCCCCTCATATAGAGGAGAATAAAGAATTAGCTAAAGCCCTTCAATATGAACTTGTCTTAAATCTTGAGAATACGAATAGAGAAGCAAAGGCGATTAACCACGTATATTTATTGAAATATGCAAAGAAGCCAGGGGCATTGGTGGAGGTTGGTTTCTTGTCTAATCCGGCAGAGAAACAAGATTTATTAACAGAAAAGTATCAGGATAAAGTGGCAGCGTCTATTTACAAAGGAATCATGAATCATTTGGATGACAGAGGGGGATAAGGGCGTATAAGCTCTATCCTTTTTTTGATGATTGGTTATGATATACTGTAAGAGAAAATAAGCAGATAAAGGATGGTGGAAAGTGTGTTAACGATAGAGCAAGTAAGAGATATCTTAGGTCAAATGAATGACCCCTTTTTACATAAAACATTAGCGGAAACAAATGGCATCGTCGACATCAGCATAAAAGAAGAAAAGCAGCATGTTAGCGTGAAAGTAGCCATTGCTAAGACAGGTACAGCAGAGCAGCTGCAATTTCAAATGCAAATTGTGGAGGCCTTAAAAGCAGCCGGTGCCAACACGGTCGGTATCCGCTTTACAGAGCTTCCTGAAGAAGTACTCGCTCAATACCGCGGTTCAGAGAGTAACGAAGGCGGCCATAGTTTACTTTCACCGGAAAGCCAAACAACGTTTATTGCGATTGCAAGTGGCAAAGGCGGAGTCGGTAAGTCAACGGTTTCTGTTAACCTTGCTGTTGCTCTTGCCCGCTTAGGGAAAAGAGTCGGACTTGTAGATGCTGATATCTACGGGTTTAGTGTACCTGACATGATGGGCATTGAGCAGCGTCCTGTCGTGCGTGGAGACAAAATTGTCCCTGTAGAGCGTTTTGGGGTAAAAGTGATTTCTATGGGCTTTTTTGTAGAAGATAACGCTCCTGTTATTTGGCGTGGTCCGATGCTTGGGAAAATGCTTAATAACTTCTTTGAAGAAGTAGAGTGGGGCGAGCTGGATTACTTATTGCTTGATTTACCGCCAGGAACAGGCGATGTAGCGCTTGATGTTCATTCTATGATTCCTCATTCGAAAGAGATCATCGTCTCTACTCCGCATCCGACAGCTGCATTTGTTGCGGCTCGTGCGGGAGCGATGGCTTTACGAACGGATCATGAAGTCATTGGTGTCATTGAAAATATGGCGTATTTTGAAAGCAAGAAAACTGGGGAAAAAGAATACGTCTTCGGACGCGGCGGCGGAGATAAATTAGCGGAAGAGCTGCGAACGGAAGTATTAGGAAGACTCCCGCTTGAACAGCCGGATTGGAATGAAGAAGAGTTTGCGCCATCTATCTATGCAGAAGACCACAAACTTGGAAAGATCTATCAAGAGATCGCGGAAAAAGTGATCGATAAATTAAACAGTAAATAAAAAGGACAGCCAGTGAGTTTTCACTGGCTGTTTCTTTTGCTATGAACCGCTTCCCTATTTTTTCTCTTTCCCGCCGCCTGCCGCTTCTTCTGTAGCTGCCTTTAGTAATATATCCTGTATTTTGGCTTTATATAGAGGACTGGTAAATGTCTCGTCCATTACTGTTTGCAAATGTTCTCGGTATTCTTTGCTCTTTAACAGCTTGGTGACACTCTTTTGGTATTCTGGGTCTTGCATAATACTCAACATCATATCTTGATATTGGGGATCCTTCATAAGTGCTTTTAGTAAGTTTTCTTGTTCTTTCCTCATTCCCTTAGCCATCGAACTGGCGAATGCCGGATCTTTAAAAGCTTCTTTCCAAAACTTCTCTCCTTTTTCAGAGACCAACGTATCTTCAATGGTTTTTGTCACCATTTCCTGATCTAAAACAAGCTGTTGCTTTACTTTTTCATCCTGCATTATGTCCTGAAGAGCTTTTTTACCATCATCGGTTTTTAATATATCAACGACCATTTTTTTAGTCGCATCATAATCCATTTGAGCATTTCCGGTATCGACCGCGCCCCCTCCGCAAGCCGCCAAGAAAAAAATAAGAAAGAGGAGCGGCAAGACAGGTTTCCACATAAAGAAGCTCCTTTCTGGGCTTTTCTTATTGTTAATATAAGCAACCGTAAAGAAATTATTCAGAGCTGAACGAGTGCCTAGATTTTTTTTATGTTCATTGTTACAATCAGGGGAGGCATAACTATATAGTTGGGGGTAACAAGGTGACAATCCGGAATTGGGTTAGGTTTTTTGTACATACATTATTGATTGGCGGGCTAGCTGCCAGCGTCCTCGGCTTTTTTATTCGTTGGGATGAATTAGCTCCGTTAATTAGTACGGGCGGATGGAAGGATATTTTCTCGATCCTAATGTGGCATGTATTCGTTGGTTTCACGTTTAGCGTCATTAGTCAGATGGGATTTTTTGCGTATTTAACGGTTCATCAATTTGGAGCGAGCATGTTTCGTTCTTTTTGGAATACGGTACAATTTGTGATCATTGCATTCGTTTTATTCGACCTTATTTATTTCCGTTTTCAGGCGTTTGCCGATAAAGGGGAATCGCTTCTTTCTTATATGGGTTTAGCGATTTTACTTTTAGCAGTTGGTCTTATTATTGCTTTTTATAAAGCAAAACAATCCAATAAAAGTGTATTTATTTCTGCCTTATTTTTCATGGTAGTAGTGACGGTGTTAGAATGGCTGCCGGTACTTCAGGCGAATGAAACGAAGTGGCTTTATATTATGTTATTTACTTTATTGCCATGCAACGCATTTCAATTGCTGGCTTTGCCTAAATATAATCAACGTACATCTCAAAAAAGCGGAGCCTAAAGGCTCCGCTTTTTTAGTCTTTATCCGGGTTCCCTTTCGTTAGGGAATAAGCTTTGTTTCCACTTCACCATTTGAGATTAACTCGGACACCGTAACTAGCTTGCCAGCGGATTGGGAGGTTTCGATAATTTTAGGAAGGACCGCATTTGTTTGCTTAGCCGAGTCAGATGCATGCATAAAGATGATATCCCCGTTTTTAGCTTCTTTTACCTTGGATAAAATAACAGAAGTCCCTGGATTTCTCCAATCATTTGTATCAATGCTCCAATGAACATAGGTTAAGTTCATATCGTTGGCTATTTTGAGTACTTCTTGATTAAAATGGCCAGTCGGCGCCCGAAGCAATTTAATATCTTCAATTTGCAGCTTTTTAAATACTTCTTGTGCTTTAAGTAAGTCTTTCCTAATTTCCTCTTTTTCCATAGACGTATAATCTACATAATTGTATCCAAGCAGGCCAATTTCAAAATGGTGATCCTTCATTTTTTTTACAAGATCCGGATGGCGTTCTGCCCAAGAAGCGGACAAGAAGAAAGTTGCTTTTGCTTTATGCCGTATCAATGTTTGTAGAATTTGTGCAGCTTTTTCATCTCCCCATCCAATATCAAAGGTTAAGGCAACTCCATTTTCTCCTTTGTAAATTGCTTTCGGAGGCTCTTTTTCTAAAAAAACGGGAATACTTAAAAAATTTTGGGTAAACAATAAAATAGCTGTGAAAAATGAGACAGAAATGAGCAACAAGAGCTGTTTCGTTTTTTTCATATGCAATGTATAAAAGAAAGTCATGCTCTCCCTCCGCTAAAGTTATCTTATTCAACTTTATGAGCATGTACACAAATATTATGACAAACAAATAGATTTACCGAATAGCATAGTAGTATGACACTGAAATAAAAAAGAAAAATGGGTGATAAGATGTTGGGATTGTTAATTAACGAAGAAGAAAAAAGAGAAATCTATTATTTAATCAAACGCGAAATGGATGAAATTTTATTCGATCTTGGCGATTCCCGAATAGATGAATCTGTTAAAAGCTCTATGAGGAAAAAATATATGCGTCTATTTAAATTGTTTAAGAGAGTAGCGGCTGAAGAAGAGTGTATGAAATACTTAGCGTATAAAATATCAGCTGAAAAAAACCAATCATCAGCCTCCTCTTTTGACGCATAAGGAGCTAGATTTGGAAATTACGAGAAAAGAGGTATTTGGAATAGCGCGAATAGGGAGTAATACAGGAAGAATAAATAAAAAGAGTTTAATCATCCAACCAAGAAACCCAATCAAGAGCAGTCCGCATTATGGACAAGGAAGTTAGGGTCGGTCTTAATATTGATAAAGAGACTGACCTTTTTCTATCTAAATGATCTTAGTGTTTTTAAGCAGTATTATGAAAAACAAAATATAAATTAAATAATTTGTTGACAGGGATATTTCATTCATGTTAAATTACTAATTGTCGCTGCAAACAAAGCAACTAAGCGGTGAATTAAAAAACGAAAATAACTGTTGACTTTCAGATTGAAAACATGATATGATAGTCAAGTCGCTGTTAAAGCGAGTTAAAAATTGATCTTTGAAAACTGAACAAA
>NZ_MAYT01000006.1 GCF_001685015.1 Pseudobacillus wudalianchiensis | reverse complement strand
AAGCCATCTCGACAGGAGATCTGCTTGTTGAATTGAAATTAGAAGACCAAAAGCAAAAGTCATCAAAACAGGGAGCCGCTAGCAAGGCGATCAGTACAGTATGAGAGACAACTCATCAATATAGATAATGTTAGTCAGTCTATGAGATCTATTAGCTTTCAGGCCAAGATGAAAGTTATAAAATATTCCTCAAAAAGGCACGCTCGATAAAAAGCGTGCCTTTTTGAGGAAATACCTTAACAGTTATCTCTTGATATAAACATAAAATGAAAGGTTGTAGCGCAAAGATTGCACTTATACTATAAGTAGGAGACCTACATAAAAGAGCTAGGTTCAATTCTCCTGAGCTCATCTATACAAATATTTTAAGAATCAATGCTCTACTTTAATTGTATGACTACGGGCGTCTCTTTTCGTTCTTCTACTACTTAATTGCTTTGTGATAGGTGAGATTCTTTAATTGGAAGCATTGAAACATAAAAAAGACCGCAAAGAGTTCTCAAAAAGCTGTTTTGTTACCTTTTGGTCTCTTGTGTGGATTATATAAAAACCTAGGAAAAGTCTAACAAACAGTGATATTAGAAAAAGTTGTTGAATATCCCTTTCATATCCCCTTATTTAGAGTTAATGTCCCCACGGTTTTATCATGCTTTATCTGACCCCGTAGAGGCAGAAATCCTTTATGCTCTTTCTCTATTTTAAAATACGAAAAAGGGTGAATACCTTTTTCGTATTCACCCTTTTGTAGACAAACTGAGACTCTATTAGGAGTCTATCTACCTCTTTCAAATAAATGCAATCTCTACATCAGAACCTTAAGAATAAAAATGAGCTTTATACTTCTGCATTTTTCTAACAACTGTAGGCTGACTTACTCCTAAATATTTAGCCATTTCTGTTGTGCTGCTGCACTTTTGTTTTGCTTTCTTTAATATATTTAACTCGAGATCATCAAGCAACTCATACATTGTTTTCTTTCCAATATTGTGCAACGGATTTGAATTGTCCACTAACAAGACTTTTTCCGGCAAGTGGTCGGGAAAGATTACAGTAGAGTTAACAGTTAAAATCAGCCTTTCCATAATATTTGACAATTCTCTTATATTACCGGGCCAGGCATAGCGCAATAAAAGGTCAATTGTTTGGGGATCAAACTCCTTCTTTTTTTTATGCAGATGATTAAATTGATTTTTGAATAACAAAATCATTTCTGAGAGATCCTCTTCCCTTTCTCTCAATGGAGGAATAAACAAGGGAATGACAGATAGACGGTAGAACAAATCTTCACGAAATGCTTTTTCTTTAACTTTTTTTTCTAGGTTGACATGGGTAGCAGCAATTAATCTGAAGTTCACATGTCTAGGTTTACTTTCTCCAATTTTAAAAAATTTCTTTTCCTGTATAAGAGTTAGAAGTTTTACTTGTAGATTTAATGGAAGTTCTCCTATCTCATCTAAAAATAAGGTGCCGTTTTCAGCTTCTTCCACTACTCCTTTTTTGCCTTTTGAATTGGCACCTGTAAAGGATCCGGGAGCGTAACCGAATAGCTCTGATTCCAGCAGATTTTCAGGTAATGAGCCGCAATTAACTTCAACGAATGATCCCTTTCTTTCACTGTTGTCGTGGATAAACTTGGCAAGTACATTTTTTCCGACACCGGTTTCCCCAGTAATAAGGATAGTGGCATCCGAATCGGCTACCATCAGGGCGGTATTTAAAATTTGTTTCATTTGTCTGCTAGCTGCAACCATTTGGTTTGTCCACTTTTTTGAATTTTTTAAAGAGGCTAGTTCATCTTTAACTTTTTTCAATTCTAATTCTACTTCTGCTACATAAGTTTTTAGCTTTTCAAAATCCGTTATGTCTTGAGAATAAGTCACAACATATTGGATGTCCCCTTTTTGGTTAAAGATGATATCTCCATTTACGAGAAGTTTTTTTCCAGCAGTGGTGCTTTGTATAATGGTTTGTCTCTTGTTTTTTTCAAGAACCAGCCGTACTACAGAGGGATAAAAAACTCGCTTTTGCTCTAGTTCATAAATAGATTTACCCAATAATTCTTCTTCCCTTAAGCCAAACCAATATTCACTGGAGCTGTTAGCATAAACAATTCTACCTTTGGGATCGGTAATAAGGACATCATTATATACCCCGTCTAAAATTTCTTCCCAAAACTCTGAAACAATTGAGCTCATTTTTTACTCACCCCATAGTTCTTATACTAAAGTGTATAGATTCCTATTCTAAAGTGTATAGGTGTATAAAACGCTTACATACTATTGAGTTTAGAATATTTAATAAATTATATACCAAAGTGAATAAGGTAAAAAGCATTTTTCCTATTAAACCGTGATAATACTCGGGTAGTTAAATTGGCATGCTTATTGCAATGTATATGAGCATAAAGGCAGACGTTATATAGAAAGGTATTTTTTCTACCTTAATCAGTGCCTAATTAATTCAATTACAGAATGGAGTTATGAAAAATGGAGAATAAAACGGTAATTTTTACAGGTGGATCTATTTTAACGATGGCAAAGGATATGTATGCAGAAGGGATCGTTGTTAGAGAGAACAAAATAGAATTTGTAGGATCGCTTGATGAGTGCAGGAAAAGAGCTGGTTCTTCTTATAAAGAAATTGATCTTCAAGGTCAGTGTTTGGTTCCTGGATTTATTGATCCCCATGTTCATGTAATGATGCTTGGCATGTGCCATACATGGGCCGATATCAGTTATCCGAAAGTGAAGAATATAGATGATCTAGTTAACACTTTAAGGGAGTATGCCGAAAACCTTCCTGAAGGTGCACCTATCCGCGGTTTTGGGTTCGATAAACGTAAATTAGTGGAACAGCGTTATCCTACTGCCCAGGACTTAGATAGGGTGGCAACGGATCGTCCTGTTCAAATCATGAACAGCAGCGGTCATTGTAATGTGGTGAATCACTACTTGCTCAATTTAATTGGAGTGAATAAAGATACTTTGGATCCACCCGGAGGTTCGTTTGGAAGAGATTCAAACGGTTATCCAAACGGACCATTGTTTGATAGTGCCAACGATTACCTGGCACAGAAATTTGGAGTGAAGCCTGGTAATCATGGTCCGAATATCCATATGCCTGATACGCAGGATAATTTGCAGACAAATATTAAAGTAGGTCAGGAATTATTATTATCCGCTGGCTTTACAACTGTAAATGATGTTCAGGTAACGAAGCAAGAAATGGAGTCTTATTTAATTGCACGTGACAGTGGATTGCTAAAAATTCGTATTGAACTTTCTTTCTTATCTAAGTATCTGGATGACATTAAAAAAATGGGGATCTGCTCTACATTTGGTGATGAGCAGTTAACGATGGGGTCATTAAAGTTATATGCCGATGGATCTTTAATTTCTGGGACTGCTTATATAAGCAAGGAGTATAAGGATCATGAAAGAACAAAGGGATATTTGTTCCATGAACCAGATGAGTTCAAGCAATTGCTGATAGATGCCCATAAATATGGATTGCAAACCCTTACGCACGCTCAGGGAGATGGAGCTATTGAGTTAGTTTTACAGGCTGTGGAAACTGCTCAAAAAGAATGTCCAAGACCAGATATGCGTCATAGAATCGAACACTGTGGTTTGCCTGTGAAAGAACAGGTTAAGAGGATAGCAGAATTAAAAATTTGGCCGGTACCACAGCCACAGCATGTATACCTTTATGGTAACGGTGTCGTGCAAGCTGTTGGTGAAGAAGGAGAAAATTATTCCCCGTACGGCTGGTTTAAAGAGTATAATGTTCCTGTTGTTTTATCTTCTGATACACCAGTAGCTTTTCCTAATGCATTTGAAGCTATTTTTGCAGCTGTAACCCGAAAAACTGCGCAAGGAAATATAGTAGGAGCCGACCATAAAATTACGCTGGAAGAAGCATTAAAGGGTTACACAATTGAAGCCGCAAAAGCTGTTCATAAAGAGAACTTAATAGGTTCTATTGAGCAAGGTAAATTGGCTGACTTTGCCATTCTTGATCGAAATCCGTTTGATGTGCAAGAAGAAGAACTGGCAAGTATATCAGTTGTCGAAACCTGGATTTCTGGAAAGCAAGTTTTTGCTAAAGAAAAAAGTTTGAATTAGAAAAAGTATTTGCAACGAACATTTTTGTATCTACACTTCGAAGCACTCTTTTATAAACAATTACAGCTATCTAAGAGTGCTTCTTAAAAATTATTCCGCATTTTTAATATTAAAAATGTCAGTATGCAAATTGATCATCACCTATTTCAGAAAATTCTAACTAATAAGAGTGGGGGAGCATTAGTGAAAAAAAATCAAACGGTTTTGATAACTTCTTTGTTATTTAGTTTAGCTTTTGTATTGTTTGGAATATTAAAGCCTGAGAAACTAGGTGAGTTTTCTTCATACTTCTTGCTTTTTGCGAATGATTATTTTGGTTGGTTCTACATTCTTTCTGCCACCTCTTTTGTTGTCATTTGTTTATATGTTGCCTTTTCCAAGTATGGAAAAATTCGTTTAGGAAAAGATACAGATCGACCTGAGTTTAGTACAGGGTCTTGGATTGCCATGTTATTTAGTGCTGGACTGGCTATTAGTTTGTTTTTTTGGGGAGTAGCAGAGCCTGTAATGCATTATATGTCGCCGCCAGTGGGTGAGGGGCAAACGCCGGAAGCAGCTAAAGCAGCAATGAAAACAGCGTTCTTTCACTGGGGATTACACAGTTGGGGCA
Source organism: Pseudobacillus wudalianchiensis (assembly GCF_001685015.1). Lineage (GTDB taxonomy): Bacteria > Bacillota > Bacilli > Bacillales > Domibacillaceae > Pseudobacillus > Pseudobacillus wudalianchiensis. The sequence continues at coordinate 77,729 of NZ_MAYT01000006.1, read as the reverse complement.
CTTATGCTATTGTCGGTCTCATTATCGCGTATTTTCATCACCGTAAAGGGTATCCCCCTCTTGTAAACTATGCCTTTTATCCTTTGTTAGGAAATAAAGTCCACGGACCTATAGGGAAGTTAATAAATGTTTTAACGATTTTTGCTATATTATCGGGACTTGTCACGTCACTCGGTTTAGGCGCAAAGCAATTGGGGGCTGGGTTGAATTATGTATGGGGTATCCAAAATACTTCCCTCAATCAAATTTTGTTAATTAGCTTTTTAACCGTTCTATTTATAACATCCGCTTATTATGGCTTAGATAAAGGGATTAAAAACCTATCAAATTTCAATATAGTATTAGCCGTCGTTATTATGACTGTCATTTTTATTTTAGGGCCTACCAAACAAATTCTTCAAATATTTGTAGCAGGTACAGGAGAGTATCTGCAAAATATCGTGGGCATGAGTTTACGTATGGAGCCTTTCCTGCCAGATAACACGTGGCTTTCAAACTGGACGATCTTCTACTGGGGCTGGGCGGTTAGTTTTGCTACATTTGTAGGCCTCTTTGTGGCCAGGATCTCAAAAGGCAGAACAATCAAAGAATTTATTATTGGATCAGTCATTGTACCTTCTTTGGCAACAATGATTTGGTATTCCGTTTTTGGAGGAAGTGCCCTTCATTTTATTCAGAATTTAGGGGATATAGATTTAGCAAATAAAGTGATGAATGATGTAACAACTGCCTTTTTCTACTTTTTGCAGTATTTTCCTTACAGTTCGATTTTAATTGTATTGACTCTTATTTCATTGGTAATCTTTTTTGTCACTTCAGCTGATTCTACAGTTTTTGTTTTAGGAATGCTAAGTGAGGAAACTAGTGACCCTTCAAATAAAAGCAAAATCTTATGGGGGCTTGTGATCGCAGGTTTGGCAATTGCCTTGCTCTTGAGCGGAGGCTTGAGTCCTTTACAGTCCGTGTCAGTTGCTGCAGGGCTGCCATTTACTCTTATTATATTATTCATGTGTGTTTCTTTCTTTAAATCTTTAAGAAGAGAAATAGGAGTGGAAAGTAATAAAGAAAACACTATGTCTAACCACTTTAATAAAGATAGCATGGCTACGCAGGATGGGGTTTCAGCAAGTGGGGGAGCTAAGCGAGTCAATTAAATGAGATTCTTTAAAAGGTGAATGAAAAGAGAAAGGGGTAAAGGCGTGAACAGAAAAGAAAAAGAACATATTTTGGATTGGGTTGAAAAGAATGAAAAAAGTCTTTCGGATTGGAATCAGGTTATATGGAATTATGGGGAGACCGCTTGGAGAGAATATCGTTCAGCTAAATGGTATGTAGACAAGTTAAAAGAAGAAGGATTTGAAGTGGAAGAAGGAAGCGGTGGGATGCCGACAGCGTTTTGCGCCACTTGGAGCAAGGGAGAAGGAGGTCCTGTTATAGGTGGCTATGCAGAATATGACGCGATACCGGGGAACTGTCAGGCAGCAGATACAATAGAAAAACCAAGAGATGGGCTAAGTAAATATGCTGGAGGCCATACTGATCCCCATTCTGCTCTTGGAATTGGCTCACTCGGTGGATTTCTCGCAGCCAAAGAGGCAATGGAAAAGTTTAATATAAAAGGTACTCTGAAGTTTTTTGGAGAGCCGGCGGAAAAGGTGAGGGGTTCAAAGCCTATTCATGCTGCTAAGGGATACTATGATAATTTAGATGCTGCAATAAGTTTTCATCCGTTTTACATGCTTCCTCTTTGCAATACAACACGTTGGGATACTCATTGTGCTGTTGCTTATTCAGTCATGTACACATTTACTTGTGACAATCCAGAAACATGGCTTTCAGCTGCAGGCAATACGCCAATCCCAGTCGCTCATGCCACAGCACGTTGTCCCGGCGCAACAGACGCAGTAGTTAATATGTATACACTCTCCAAAATGTATCGAGAACACATGTTATCTAACAATATGGGATGGTCCATGAATGAAGCTATTTTGAATACCGGTCAGGCGACCGCAGATAATATTCCGGCTCAAATGGCACAAATTTACTATTTTATCCGTGTGCCTGATATTGAAATGGCAGAAGCTGTTGTAAAGATTCTCGATCAAAACGCGGAAAGTGCAGCAAAAGGTGCACATTGTACTTGGAAAAAAGATTGGGTGACCAAATCGCGAGCGGGATTAGCCAATCATGTAATGGCAGACGTGACATATCAGAACTTAAAACTTGCTGGTGCACCTAAATTTGAAGGGAAAGCAATTGAAATTGCTCAAGAAATTCAGAGAAACCTTGGAATCGAGCCTATGGATCGACCTTATATGGATGAAATTGAAGAGTTAATGGATCCCAAAGAAGCAGAACGAAAAATGCGCACTATTCTTCCGTCTTGGCAACAACACTTTACTTCGGATGATTATACAGAATACTGTTGGCACGCTCCGACAGTTCGTCTCTATATTGGCAGGCCAACGCTTAAATCTCCCGACGGGATATACAAATATCCAAACTGGGTGATGAACGCACTAGGGGGAATTCGAGAATGCATTGATCCAATGATTATGAGCGCTTCTAAAACGATTGGCATGACGATTCTTGATTTATTGGTAAAACCGGAAGTACTGGAAGCTGCCAAAGAGGAATTTCGCGAAAGAACAGCAGGCGGTACAGATGGCGCAAAGTGGATTGGTCCGTTATGTGACTATGCCCCCCCAATCAAGTTTCGTTGGCCTGAATACATTTCAACAGAGAGAGGTAAAAATGAGTGGGTTATACCCGCTAATGAAGAGTAAATTTATTTGAAGAGCTATTGGCTCTGGTGCAAAACTTCAAAATATCTGCAAGTATTCTCTAAATCTTGGACATACTGATACTATTACTCTAAAAAAGAAGTGTGATCAGTATGGAAAAGCAAAATCTATCCAAGTGGGAACGATAGAAGAGCGAGGATTATCAACGGCTCAGGGGAGAACTTATTCGGTAATGCATAAATATAATTCAGGTTATTGGGAGATTAAAAGTATAGATAATCCTAATTTCGTTGAGGTGATGAAGGGTAGAGAATTTTAGAGGCGCACTGAATGTTATACATGTACTTCATCCGGAAAAACTGTAATTTTAGGGCCAATTCCGGCCCTTTTCATCGTTTTAAGGGTACTATATTGTAAATAAACATTATGTTTCCCAAACAACAAAAGCACTATGCTTTAACAGAATAGCGCCAAAGATACTGCGTATTCTCAACGGGCTTCGACAGTTTATAGCTTTTATCTCTTCAAGCAAATAAACAGTCATATTTTTAGAAAATTTGTCGAACCCATTCCAAAATATTTGAAAATCCAGTATATTTTTTCCTGTTGTCTGTTTTATTTATAAATAAATTAAATGGGAGAGAAGTACAGTTGGAAACACAAAAATCTTGTTGTGATGTAGTAACTGAAATTAACAATTTACGTAAAGCAATGATAGCAACTGGCATGTCCAAGGGCCTTAATGATAGGGAAACTTTAAAACACAGCCAAGAACTTGATAAACTAATTCTTAGATATCAAATGGAATGTTAAGGCTAAATTAAACTGTGGTGGGACAAGTTGTTATTGATAAGAAGCCAATTGTTTGAGACTGGAAATCAACTTTTTATGTATTAAAACTTCCTCAGTGCTGCAAATTAGCATTTTCTTGATGATGCCTCTGCAAGAAAAACAGTAATAATCATTATAACGACTGGCTAATCCTACAGGTAACTCTCTGTTTATCTGGATAGCTTCTTTCTCATTAACATAAACATGATTTTTTAGTTAGTGATCAAACAGTCTGTAATATTTAAAGCAGGCCTTGTCTACGGTCCCAAAGAAGTACCAAGCTTATGCTGGTACTTCTTTTTATATTTTTTAAATACTGCTAATATCATACATACCCTTTGTCAGTTCGTTCTTCAATTTAATGCTTAAATAATTCAATAGGGCTGTATAGTTATAATTTTTACAAAAAGCGTTTTAATTCTACTGCGGTTTGACTATGCTAAACAGTAATTGAATTATCTTGACAAGTTGAGGAGCAACTTAAAAAGGAAGGTCATTATATGTTGCCATTGCCGCCAGAAGCTCGAAAGGTCTCTCCTTACTTGGTTTTTTTTCTGATTATCACTACACAAATCGGAGTAGGGATTCTTGGGTTTGAACGATACATTGCGAAGCCAGCTGGGTATGATGCGTGGATTTCTATCCTTATTTCGGGTCTTTCTGTAAACCTTATTATATGGATGACTTATTATATTCTTAATAAAGGAAATAACGACATTACTGTGATCCACAAAGATTTGTTCGGCAAGTGGATTGGAGGGATTCTTAGTTTACTGTTTGCGGCATATATGGTTCTTATGTTTATTACTGTCCTGCGCACCTATATTGAAATTATACAAATTTGGATGTTTCCTCAACTGCAGACATGGTATATGGCGCTAATAATGGCTATTACTGTTTGGCTGTATGTAGTTGGAGGGTTTAGAGTCCTCGTAGGGCTATGCGTTCTGAGTTTTTTTATTACACTTCCTTTATTGCTGCTAAAAGGTTTTGCTTTCAAGTCACTTCAGCTTTCTTATTTATTTCCTATTTTGGACAGTTCCGCAAAAGAACTGCTTGCTGCTTCTAAAATCATGTCGATTAATTACACAGGATTTGAAGTGATTTTCTTTTGTTACCCTTTTATAAAAAATGCTCCGCGCTCTCAAAAATGGGCCCAGTATGGAGTCTTTTTCACTACCTTTGTTTATGTAATAACAGCTCTTATTTCCTTTATGTATTTTAGTCATGGTCAGCTGGAAAAAACGGTTTGGGCTACGTTAACATTATGGAAGATTGTTGATTTTCCGTTTTTAGAGAGGTTTGAGTATTTCGGAATTTCCCTTTGGTTTTTTACTATTCTTCCAAATTTGTGCTTGTATCTTTGGGCTGCAACAAGGGGACTGAAACAGTTGTTTTCCATTAAACAGAAACACAGTTTAACCCTCCTGCTTTTTATCGGCAGTACAGCCGCTCTTTTCTTTAAAGACCGTTTACAAATTGATCAGTTAAATACGCTAACAGGCTCTGCCAGCTTTTTTATCTTATATGCCTACATTCCATTTATTTTCTTGTGTCAATTAATGAAAAAAAGATCAAACAAGAATAGTGGAAATCAATTTTAGAGAAAGTTGGAATACATTTGATTGCTTTGTTTACAAACACAACGTTAACCTGACCACATCTGTATACATATGTATAAATGGATCAAGTCATGATAAATTAATTTATCGGTATAAATTTTAGAAAATAGGGAAGAATAATAGATGTCAATAATGATGAAATTCCCCCTGTTTTGCACGCTTGAAAGCTCAAGCGTGTTTTTTTTGTGAAGAAGCTAAAAATGGTTGAACATAGAAACACCGTCCATTTACATGAACGGTGTCTTGAATAGTTGTTTAATTGGTTACTTTAGCAAGGAAATCGTTGGTCGTCTTGATAGTGGCGTATAGACTTCCGAGAGCTGCCATAAAGGCACAATGTACATCTTCAGCCTTAATCGTTTTATCATTAAAAGTAAGATCAGGGCACGTACATGCATCCTCAATGACTGTACAGCTAAAGTCGAGATCAACTGCTGCACGGCTGGTGGCATCTATACACATATGACTCATCATGCCAACGATGACGACATGCTCAATGCCTTTTCTTTTTAATTCGGCTTCTAGGGGAGTATGCAGAAAACTGTTTGGAAAATGCTTTTGAATGACCGTTTCTTTTTCTAAGGGTGCCACAAGTTGATGAATGTTCACTCCTTCTGTATCAGGAGCGAAAAATGGTGCTTGTTTATCGTTAAAAACATGTTGAATATGGAAAAGCGGGAGATTATTTTCACGAAAATGGTCTAGGACAGCCCGTGCATTTTGTGCAGCTTTTTCTGTTTCATGGAGCGTCATTTTGCCACCCGGAAAGTAATCATTTTGAATGTCAACCAATATTAATGCTGTTTTATCCATCTTACTTGCTCCTCCCTTATAAACACGATTAATCGTTACGTAAGTATAAATTCGCCGTTAACAAAAAATACCCTCTATCTTCTTTTCTTTCTTCCTTTCAATTTAATAAGAGGCCTCTTTCATGATTTTCTGTCTTAAACAGGGGAAAACGATCGGACAGTAAAAAAAGAATCACCACTGATTTGTATGAAACAGAGTCAGCGGCAAATACCTAAGAAACATGAATCTGGTTATCTTTCTTTCTAACCGAGTGCCTTTTAAAAGGCAGAGAAATCGTTTTTGTAAGATCCATCGCTTTTCCCATAATAATAGAAGCAATGAATGTATAGAAGGCCGTCATTAAGTCCATTAGGAAGGCTCCAAGAAAAAGAACACAAAAGTCAAATGCAATATGGACAGAGCCGATCTTGATATTTGGATATCGAAGCTGAATCAGCCAAGCTAATAATCCGACGCCTCCGCTAGTTAAACCTTGACGGAAAACGAGCCCTGATCCAACACCGAAGAGAATGCCTCCGATTAAAATTCCTTCCCACAGTGGGGGATGAAAGAAGGAACGGAGTGGAGAAAGAAGATCAAGGGATAAAGAAAAAAAGCCTGTGACAATAAGGTTTTTCATAACAAAGCTTTTGCCGATATATTTCCAGGCAAGAAGAAATAACGGAATGTTGAGTAAAAGCACTACGAGACCAACACTTATATGGAGAGTGTAGTGGGCGAGTACGCCAAGGCCAGTGAAAGCTACGCTAAATAGCTCAACAGGGATAAACGCAGTGTTCACTCCTAAAGACATTAACATACAACCAATAAATGAAATAACCACACGGATCCCTCCTGCATTTCTCTACTAGTTTCATAGGGTAGGTGTTTTTGTAAACAACGTAATATAAAGAAGCGGCAGCAAGTTTTGAAGGGGAGGAAGGGTATCTCGACATGATCAAGTTCCTCTCTAAAGTAAAAAATAAAAGCCAGGTTCTATCATATCCCAGAACCCGGCGGAAAATTTTTTCTCTATCCTTGCACATCAGTACTTCTTTGTAAAACAAATTTTCTTTTTTTCTTTCTTTCTTTCTCTCTTTCTGATTGAGTGTACCGATACTCGATCACTTTACTGATTTTAGCTGATATAAAAGTAATGAATACGGCTGCAAATACAAGACCATAAAAGCCAGCTCCGATTCCAATGCCTACTCCTCCGGCAAAAAATATCATAGCTGCTGATGTTAATCCTTTTACACGCAACCCATCCTTCAAGATAAGGCCGGCTCCTAGAAATCCTAGACCCGAAACAATTTGTGCAGTAAGACGCATTGGATCCATCCGGTTATTAATATTAGAGCTTCCAAATACTTCTGCACTGTAAATTGAAACGAGGGTGATTAACGTACAGGATACGGAAACATACGTAAATGTTTTTAATCCAGCAGGCTTATTTTTGGCACTTCGATCCCAACCTATTAACATCCCGAGCAAGGCGCTGATGATTAGTCGAATGTATATTTCTAAGTTTTTCAAGATATGCTCTTCGTAGAAGATCCCTAAATGCTCCATTTTTGTATCCTCCTTTACAGGCAAAGCGCTGCCTATATTTCGAAGAGTCTTTATGTTAATGTTTTTCTTCTCTTTTGTCAGCCACCAACCATTTGATCCCATTTTCTCTTAAAGGAACGTCCCATTCACTTGAATGAGGTTCGCTAGTTATGATGACATCTATATCCTTTAAATCAGCCATTTTATAGTGGGTGCGTTTGTCTATTTTTGAATGGTCAATTAATAATATACATTTGTTAGAATGTTCGATTATTTTTTTAGCGACCATTCCTTTTGCAAAATCATAACTTGTTATTCCCGTATCTCGGGATAAACCATCAGCTGAAATAAAGAACTTATCAACATAAAGGTTTTCTAACATTTGTAAGGTGAATATTCCAGATACTCGATGGTGAGTAGCGTTAATTTCTCCACCTAGCATAATAATTTTTCCCGAAAAAAGATTTTGCTGGTGCAGATCAATTAGTACTGAAAGAGCTGTAACAGAAGTGGTATAAATAGTAAGGTTGCGTTTTTTGCGCAGACTTTTAGCCAACTGTAGAGGTGTGCTGCCATCGTCGATCACGATGACATCGTTATCATGGATAAGGCTGGCTGCCATCTCTCCGATTCTTCTTTTTTCATCAGAATGTAAAACCTCTCTTTCTTGTGTAGAAGGTTCTTCATTAAAAAATGAAACATTAATAGCTCCACCGTAGACTTTCTTTAACTTTTCTTCCTGATGCAATTCGTCTAAATACTTGCGGATCGTTTCAGTAGAAACCTTCAGCATTTTGGAAAGGTCTTTAACTTTGACTTTTCCGCTAATCTCTAATAATTCAAGTATCTTCTTTTTCCTTTCTTCTCCCGCCAATGACACGATTCTCACCCCAAATATAGTATTTCCATCATTGTTTCTTTTATAGGCTATTAATAAAGCCATTTAAAAAAGTATAAGAAACAATGATGGAAGATACAAGTTTCATAAGGAGTCGTTAATTTTTAAAAGCGGGTTTGAGCCAGTATCTGCTTTCTTCAATAGCTGCTAATAGAGACTCGATATCCTTTTGGTGCACATCTCCTATGTTTCCAATTCGGAATGTATTTAAATTTGTTACTTTTCCTGGATAAATAACAAATCCTTTTGCTTTTAACTTGTTATAAAATTCAACGAAGCTAAAGCTAGGATCTTCAGGATAATAGAAAGAAGTAATAATCGGCGATTGTAATTCTTCTGGAAGCAGAGGCTTAAAGTTAAGCTTTTTCATTCCTTCGACGAGAGTTTTTTGATTATTTCTGTATCGTGCTGCTCTCTTAGATACTCCGCCTTCTTCCTCTAATTCTTTTAAAGCTTGAGAAAAAGCCCGAACAACGTGAGTAGGGGAGGTGAATCTCCACTTTCCATTATGCTCCTCCATCGTTTTCCATTGGTCATAAAGGTCAAGGGATAGGGATCTGGCATTAGCGCTGCATTTCTCAAACTCCTCAACGTTTACGAGGGCAAAGCCAAAGCCCGGTACTCCTTCGATACACTTATTGGCGCTGCTAATGAGATAATCAATGCCAAGTGTATCAATGTCCATTTCAATACCGCCAAAACTGCTCATTGCATCTACAATATAAATACGATTATGCTTTTTTACAATCTCTCCTACTTTTTCGATAGGGTTCAACATACCTGTCGTTGTTTCACAATGAACAACAGCTACATGTGTAATCTCTTTATCAAGATCTAAAATCATACTTAACTTATCGAGATCTGGCTGCGCTACTTCGCCGCTATCTAATACTACCGTATCAATGCCAAGTATATTGGCCGTTTTTACAATTCTATTTCCGTATACGCCATTGGTTAGTACTAATAATTTTCCTGTTTTCGGAATGGTTGTTCCAATAAGAGACTCTACACTAAAACTGCCGCTTCCTTGCATTAAAACCGCTGAGTACTTATCGACTGAATTTGTAGCTAAACGAACAAGTTTTTGTCTAATGTCTTGGACGATATTATTATAGTCATCGTCCCAAGTACACCAATCTTTCATCATAGCTAATTTTACTGTTTCCGTTGTAGTAAGAGGGCCTGGGGTTAGAAGCAAATAAGGATTGTTCGTAACGTCATTAAGATTCATTTGATACACTCGCTTTCGTGTTTTTATTTGAATTTATTTATATGAAAGTAACAAATATGAAGTTGGAAGCGTCAATCATCCACTAAAACAATTACGAGAAGAACCGATACTACTTATTAACTGTGCGGTTCGAAATAGGTGGAGGAACATTATTCGTTATGGCACCGTTTTCAGAATCGCCGATCGTTCTAGCTAAAAGCACACAGACGAGTGATAGAACGCCTAATAGCATGAGGTAGATAGCAGCAGGAAGCCATGAATTATACTTATCAATGAGCCAAGTGGCAATTAACGGACAAGTACCGCCAAAGATGGCCGCTCCTAATTGATAACCGACTGAAATTCCGGTATAACGAACTTCCGCGCTGAACATTTCAGAAAACATTGTGCCGAGAACAGCAGTGATAACGGACCAGATAGCATAGCCAATCATGACGGCCACTGTCAATAAAAGCATAGTCTTTTGAGAAAGCAAGAGAAAATATGGTATGGCGAAGACAATGACTCCCAATGTTCCGGTTATAAAAATTTTCTTTCTTCCAATACGGTCTGAAAGTCTCCCTACAAGGGGGATAGCAAAGAGAGAAACGAAAGTTCCTATGGTAACTGCATTCAGGACTGAATTCTCAGGCATCTTTAAGGTGTTGGTGGCGTAAGAGATTCCAAATGTTGCAAACATGTAGAATGGAGCGGATTCAATTGCCTTGGCACCTGTTGTTAAGATGACTTCTTTCCAGTGGTATCGGAATGTATCAGCAATCGGTAGTTTTGATACTCTTCCTTCGTCTTTTGCTTTTTGAAAGTCCGGTGTTTCCTCTAATCCACCCCGTATCCATACGCCAATAAATACTAATGCTAAGCTTGCTATGAATGGTATGCGCCATCCCCATGAGAGGAACTGAGCGTCTGACAATACTGATGTCATTAAGGACATGGTGCCAGTGGCGAGAATCATTCCAACAGCCGCTCCCATCATTGGAATGCTGCCTCCAAATCCTCGTTTTTCTTTCTCAGAATACTCTACTGCAAGGAGTACGGCTCCTCCCCATTCCCCTCCAACAGCAATCCCTTGAATTAATCTCAGTATAACTAGCAGGGCAGGGGCCATGAGCCCGATGCTGTCATAACTAGGCAACAAACCAATTGAGGCTGTACTTACACCCATAATTCCTAGTGTAAGGACTAATGATTTTTTTCTCCCTACCTTGTCGCCTATGTGACTGAATATAATTCCTCCAAGCGGCCGGAAAAAATAAGGGATACCAAAGGAGGCAAGGGCCATAAGTAGTCCTACAGTTGGATCAAAGTTAGAGAAAAAAACTTTGTTGAAAACTAGTGAGGCAACAGCACCATACAAAAGATAATCGTAATACTCAATAGAACTACCAATCAAACTAGCGAATAACGCTTTCCTCCGAGTTTTTTCGGAATGGACTACAGTAGCCAGAAAAATTCCCCCTTGTTTGTTTTTTTGATGTCTGAAAACGCTTCCGAGTAATTCTTGAGAAAAAGATAACACGTTTTCAGACAATTGTGAATAGTTTTTTCTATTTTTTCTTGTTTTTATTTTGTATTTATCCTTTTTTATCTTTGTTTGCATTGTTTCTTAGAGCTTTTATATCATTCAAAAATTCTTTTTTTACTTTCTTTTGTCATAGATGCTTCTTAGATTTTAGTTTGCAAAATCTTTCTAACCATTCTTTTTTGGGTTCTTATATTCAAACTTTTCATGCTTCTGGCGTTTAGACAATGCTTGCTCTAAAGGTGAGGTGAAAAGGGATAATACGTTTGATTTGATTAGAAAGCCCAACTAAAGCCAACTAAAAACAAAATTATATCTCATTTTCGTTTAATAGAAGATAAATAAAGAATCTTTTTAGGACGTTTAATAGGCTTTAAAAAACAAACTGAACCCTTTTTTGGAGACTTCATTCGATCAAAATAAGAAGCTAGAAGATTAATAGAAGGAAAGAAAGATAGAAGACTAAGTGAAAAACATTATAGACAAAACATGAAAAAGGGATCAGATAAAGGCTGGCAATTTACTCCATGATAAACCAGATGCCGTTCTGTAGAGGTTTGAGAAAGGAATGGTTGGCTATAAAAGAGATTTCAAAAAGTGCTCTTGCGAAGGAATTGGAAACAATCGTCACCTGGGAGCTCTTTATTTTACATATGACATATGACAATAATCCGCCCAGTTGTTTTAAATAAAGAGAAAAGCATGGCTTTAATTGGTTGTAAAAGATAATTTCTATGAAGAAATCAAATAAATTAGCTATTTCGAAAAAAAGTGCAAAGAAAAAACAATAAAAAACAAGACAAAACAATTTCGCCATGCTATAATCCAATTAACTCATAAATTGAGTGAATATTTAAAAACTTCAAGGGGTGATGGAGTGAAGGTTTTTTGTCTAGGGGGAGCTGGACGGATTTGTAGAGAGGCTGTTCTTGATCTTGTCGAGTATTCGGAGTTCGATGAAATTACGATTGGCGACTTCAACGAAGAATTAGGACTTGAATTAGTTAAACAATTGCATGATCCACGTGTCAATTTTGTAAAAGTAAATGTAATGAATCATGACGAAACCGTTGAGCAAATGAAAGGCTATGACGTTGTAATGGATGGTACGGCTATTACATTAAACGGTATTTCTACAGCGTGTATTGCAGAAGCCGGCTGTCATGGCATTAATTTAAATGGATTCGGAGCCGAGGATGAGTTTTCAGAGGTATTCAAAAAGAATAACAAAACAGCGGTTCCAGGCTTTGGAATGACTCCTGGCGTAACACAAATGATGGCGATGCATGCTGCCAACCAACTTGATGAAGTCGAATCTGTTAGAGTCAGCCACGGTTCTTTTAGGCCTATTGCCTTTTCAAAGTCTATAACGGAAACAACTACTTATGAATATGACCCAGACCTTCCAGGCCGGATTATTTTTGAAAAAGGAGAGTTTGTGCAAGTTCCTCCTTTTGCTAGACCTAGGAAGATACACCTGCCTGAACCTTATGGCGAGACAATGCAATACATCATTCCACACTCCGAAACGCGTACTCTTGCGAAGGCACTTGCAAATAAGGGAGTGCAGTTAATTGAAGTAAGGGGCACTTGGCCAGAAAAGAATATGCGGTTAGTTCGAAGCCTCTATGATTATGGGATCATGCGCAATCCTACAGTCAATGTTAATGGCACAGAGACTGGTCTGATGGATATTATCGGCGATTATTTGCTTCAGTCGAAAGAGGGCCAAGAAACAGAGCTGTACGGTTATTCTCTACATGTAGAAGTTATCGGGACAAAGAACGGTACTAGAAAGCGGCATATATTGTATCATACACACCCTGCAAGCGATGGCTCCGTAAAAGGATGGGAACAGCTCAGAGCCTACACTAGAAATGTTGGAATTCCAATGGCTATTGCAACAGAAATTTTGGCCAAAGGAATGGTCAAAAAAACAGGTGTGTTAATTCCTGAAGAAGCTTTTGAACCTGCCATGATTTTTAATGAACTAAAGAAAAGAGACATTCATGTCCATGAAGAAATCAAAACAGTGAATGAAGCGTTAGAAAAAGAAGAAGCCATCCGGAGCTAAATAAATGAATCTATTAATCTAATCAAGTAGGAAGAAAATGCGGAAAATGTGTTTCTTCTATTATTAAACTCACAAGCTGTACGACCTAAATTCAAATGATCACTCATTTTTATAGTGAAATAAAAAGTGAAGTTTTAGTTGTGTATAAAGGAGGTTAGTGCTTTGAATAATCAATCTCCCCAGGTTGAAGCCATTATTTTTGACTGGGCAGGAACTGTTGTTGACTATGGTTGCTTTGCACCCTTGGATGTTTTTAAGGAAATATTTAGAAAAAGGGGAATAGAAGTGACGGATGAAGAAGCGCGCGCACCGATGGGGTTACTGAAGTGGGATCATATACAGGAAATGTGTAGCATGGATCGTATTGCACAGTTATGGAAAGAGAAGTTTGGTGCATTACCTGAAAAGAGAGACATAGACGAACTATATGAAGATTTTGAGCCAATGCTATTTTCTATTTTGCCTAATTACTGTACTCCAGTTCCAGGAGCTCTCGAATTGGTTGATCGGTTAAGAAGACAAGGAATCAAGATTGGTTCAACAACTGGATATACGGCCGAAATGATGGAAATTGTCACTAGAGAAGCAAAGAAAAAAGGCTATGCACCGGATTCGTTAGTAACACCAAGTGAGATGCCGGCAGGACGGCCTCTTCCTTGGATGTGTTATCAAAATGCTATAAATTTGGGTGTCTATCCAATGAAGCATTTTATTAAAGTAGGCGATACGATTAGCGACATTAAAGAGGGAAGAAATGCGGGAGCCTGGACTGTGGGAGTGATAAAAGGCGGCAGTGAATTAGGATTAAAGGAAGAGGAAGTAAGGGCGCTTGATCCAGATACCTTAGCAGAAAAGATGGAAGCAGTAGCAGAACGGTTTAAAAAAGCAGGGGCTCATTATGTCATTGATAGTATTGGAGAATTAGACCAATTAATTCCTAAGATTAATATGCGCTTAGCCAATGGAGAGTAAACAATAAGAATTGGTTCTGTCAGCCTATAAGAAGCTTATTTCAATTTTTGAAATAGCTATGAGGTGAAGAGGTGAGAGTGATTGAAAAAAAATACCTACGCATTGGGTATGGTCGAAACTATTGGATTCCCCGCCATGTTTGCAGCTGCAGATGCCGCATCCAAAGCAGCAGATGTAAAAATTGCTACATATCAAGGGGCGGATTCGGGGATTGTTACCATTTATATAGTGGGTGATGTAGCTTCAGTGCAATCAGCTGTCGCTGTAGGTACAGAAGTAGCCAAGAGAGTGGGGCAATTTCGACATTCACATGTTCTAGCGAGGCCAGATGATCATGTAATGACCATGATTTTTCCGGAGCTGGCTGAACAAAAACAAGATCAGCCAAATGATCCTCCTGGTGAAAAGATATTTGAAAGAGTTGAACAGCCAATTGTTGTACCCAATAAGGAAAACAGTGATGTAAAGTTCAAAGATTTAAACAAAAAGAATATCCAAGAGTTAAGAAAATTAGCTAATTCTTTAACAGAGTTTCCTCTATCACCCCAAGAAATTTCAACCGCTAAAAAAGAGGATTTAATTAAACATTTAAATGAGTTTCAGGATGGGAAAGGTGGGGATAAGTTATGATGCTGGATACTGATCTTGAATCCGTTCAAGAAGGAAGACAACTTTTACAACAGGCAAAATTAGCGCAGGCAAAAATGAGAAACATGACTCAGGATGAAGTAGATCGAATTGTTCATAGCATGGCTCAAGTTGCTTCGCAGGAAGCGGGGAGACTGGCATCCATGGCTGTCGATGAGACAGGTTACGGAAAAGTGGAAGATAAATTGACTAAAAACTTATTTGCCTCGCGCGATGTCTATGAATCCATAAAAGCAAAGAAAACAGTAGGAATCATCTCTCGAAATGAGCAGGAGCAAGTATGGGAAGTAGCTGAACCTGTCGGCATAGTAGCAGGAATTGTTCCTTCAACAAATCCGACTTC
Source organism: Pseudobacillus wudalianchiensis (assembly GCF_001685015.1). GTDB lineage: Bacteria > Bacillota > Bacilli > Bacillales > Domibacillaceae > Pseudobacillus > Pseudobacillus wudalianchiensis. The sequence goes on along the minus strand of NZ_MAYT01000006.1, from coordinate 62,501 downwards.
GACAGCAATCTTTAAAGCGCTGATTGCGGCAAAGTCAAGAAACGCAATTGTCTTTAGTCCGCATCCTTCTGCCGCTAAGTGTACAAATGAAGCGGTCAAGGTGCTGCAAGAAGCAGCACAAAGAGCTGGTGCACCCGATGGGTTGATTTCATGTGTTACCAATCCAACTCTCGCTTCAGCTCGTGAGTTAATGAATCATAAGCTGACAGATCTTATTTTGGCTACTGGCGGAACAGACATGGTAAAAGCTGCGTATAGTTCAGGAAAGCCTGCTTTTGGTGTCGGTCCGGGCAATGTGCCAGTTTATATTCATTCAAGTGCTAACCTAGGAAAAGCTGTAAAACAAATCATACAAAGCAAAACTTTTGACTATGGAACGATTTGTGCCTCTGAGCAAGCCATTGTGGTAGAACAGTCTATCAAACGAAAAGTGAAGAGAGAGCTAGAAAGTGAAGGAGCTTATTTTCTAGATGAGTACGAAAAGAAAAGAATAGAAGATATCATTCTCGTCAATGGAAGATTGAATCCAAGTATTGTGGGGAAATCTCCTCAGCGATTAGCTGAAATGGCAAAAATAATCATTCCGGAAAAAGCTAAATTATTAATTGCAGAAGAAACAAACGTAGGGAAATCTCATCCTTTTTCACTGGAAAAACTCTCTCCGATTTTGGCTCTTTACACTGTGCAGGATTCGCAGGAAGCCAGTAATGTATGTAATGAATTGCTTGAACTAGGCGGCCTGGGACACACAATTGGGATTCATGCTGAAAATCAGGATATCATTGAAAGATTCGGCTTAGAGCAAAAGGTTTCCCGAGTGATTGTGAATTCAGGGACAACATTTGGCGGGATTGGTGCTACAACGGGCATTGCACCATCTATGACGTTAGGCTGCGGAACATACGGCAATAATGTTTCATCGGATAACATCGGGCCTGAACATTTACTGAATACTAAACGCATTGCTTTTGGAGTGCGGGAAATGAAAAATGAACATTCATTAGGTGAGACAAGCAACCAAAGCACTCCTCCAGCGAATGAGAGAAGTATCTCAAGAGCGGAAGTTATGGATATCGTAAAAAGTGTATTACAAGAACTAAAATTATAACCTGAAGGGGGCATAAAGAATGAGCGTAGAAATGGGAGCATTAGGAATGATTGAAACAAAAGGATTGGTAGGGGCGGTAGAAGCTGCCGATGCCATGTCGAAAGCGGCAAATGTAAAATTGATTGGTAAGGTTCATGCAGGTGGCGGATTAGTAACAGTGATGGTACGTGGAGATGTAGGAGCCGTTAAAGCATCTGTAGACGCGGGAGCTGTGGCTGCTGAAAGTATTGGAGAATTAGTTTCTGTGCATGTAATCCCACGTCCTCATTCAGATATTGAGCTTATTCTTCCAAAATTGGAAGGGTAATCTTTTAGTCGATGACGGTTATTACGGAATCCAAATTAAGGGCGATGTTAAAAAAGGGGATTCCTAATCCTTATACTATTAATGGGGACGAGAAAATTACACCGGCTGCAATGGATTTCTTAAGAGATAGAAAGATCGCAATTACGAACCGGCACTCTGATAAGTCTCTTCCAAATTTAAAAGAAAGCATAACAGACTTTATGGTTCCAGTTGGAGTTTCCAATCGACATATTCATTTATCGACACAGGATATTCATTCACTGTTTGGTGATGATTATCATCTAACTCCTTATCGGGATTTGTCACAGCCGGGCCAATTTGCTGCTAAAGAGCAATTAACTTTGCTAGGGCCAAAAGGGATTATCAAAGATGTAAGAATTCTTGGGCCGGCAAGGGGAGAGACCCAAGTAGAAATATCCATAACGGATGGATTTCAATTAGGAGTCCATCCGCCTGTACGGTTGTCAGGCATAATTGAAGATACTCCAGGTTTGACACTGATTGGACCAAAAGGGTGTATCTCTCTTCAACGGGGAGTCATTGTAGCAAAGCGTCATGTGCATATGTCTCCTGAAGACGCTCAAAAATTGGGAGTTGAGCATGGAGATACATTACTCATCCAAACAACGGGGGAGCGTTCCATTATTTTTTCAGATGTAATCGTTCGCGTATCATCAAGTTACCGTTTAGATTTTCATATTGATTTGGACGAGGGGAATGCGGCAGGTTTAAAAACGGGGGACTATGTACAAATAATCGGGAAAAATGGTGAATTCCTATCCCGACCGAGGGGGTGAGGAGGATAGATATTCGTGAGATGGTTGAGTCGGTTGTACGAGAAGTTGTACAGTCCATTAAAACCGAGAAAGAAACAAGGAAAAATGGAAATGTATTATTTGTCTTTTGTGATAGCTCGGCACATGAACCGTTCACAGATCAGTTTATTAAACTGAAAAATGCAAATATTGCATATGATATTTTGTTTCTAGATGGCGAAACATCATCATGGCTTGGCATGCAAAGAGTAGAATCAAGCGGTTCTGGACGAATTATTGCAGCTGACGAATATTCCCCAGCAGCGATTGAGCTGCCAAAAGAATATGATGGAATTATTATTCCTGAAATTGACCTGGATAATGCTGCCCGTGTCGCAATGGGCTTAAAAGGAACCATTAAGGCGGAAATCATCTTTTCCGCACTCATGCTTCAGAAATTTATTTTGATTGGGGCCGATGTTCCGGGAATAAAACGTGCAGACCGTCGCTGCTTAAAGACGCTTTCCTTACCAGCCCCTTATCAAAAACGGTTTAAAAACTATGCGGAACAAATGAATGAACTTGGTGTTCAGTTTGAGCTGCAAAAGGATTTGGCCGATAAGGTAATTGAACAGTTTAGTCAGAAGATAGAAGCAAATGCACCTGAAAGTCTAGAGAGCGCCAATGAAGGCTTGCAATTTTATGAAGATTCTTTACTGTTCAGAAAGAGACTTCTTACTGCTGAATGGATTCAAGCGCAATCACATATACCGAACAATGTCATTTATGTTGCTAAGGGTACAATCGTTTCTCCATTGGCAAAAGATCTATTAAAAGAAAAAAAGTTAACTATTAAAATTGCCAAAAGGGATGAGTAAATATGCTCCTAGCAAGAGTAATAGGAAGTGTTTGGACAACCCAAAAGGAAAAAGGAATGGAAAACATTAAGCTCCTCATCACTCAGCCTTTAAATGCAAAGAGAGAGCATCAGGGAAATCATGTGATTGCCATGGACAGACTAGGGGCTGGTGTTGGTGAATTAGTGTTGATCACTCAGGGCCTGGCGGCACAAAAAGTAGCTGAAGAGAAAAGACCTCCAATTGACGCTGCCATTGTTGGCATCGTGGATTCCTTTGAGGTTAACGAATAAACAAGTGATTAAGAACTTCATGCTAATAGGCTGTCTTATTAGTCTTAGAAGATTGAAAAAAGTGCTTCTTCCTCTGGTGGAAATAAAGATATTCAACTTGTAGCCCAGAATGGTATGAAGTGCTTTTTTCGATTTGCTAAAGAGAAAAAATGTACATATTGAGAAGGTATGTACATTTTTCTATCTTTTCTAAGAGGACTTCGAGATGCCTTTTAACCCATCATTATTCAGTATAGAGGCATCAATAAAGCGAATTAACTGAATATTTTTAAAAATGGAGGAGTTAATGTGATCTATCTACAACCTAAACAAGAGCAATCCAAGGTGCGTTTTAAAGAAAAATATGATAACTACATTGGAGGCAATTGGGTTTCTCCGGTACAAGGTAATTATTTTGATAATATTTCGCCGATAAACGGAAAAGCCTTTTGTAAAGTAGCGCGCTCTACAAAGGAAGACATTGAGCTTGCTCTCGATGCAGCCTATAAGGCAAAGGATGCATGGGAACGTACTTCGGCAGCGGAACGTTCCCGCCTTCTTAACAAAATTGCCGATCGGATGGAAGAAAATCAAGAACAGCTGGCCATAGCAGAAACGTGGGATAACGGAAAGCCTATACGTGAAACGATGGCCGCTGATATCCCCTTAGCTATCGATCACTTTCGCTATTTTGCTGGCGTGTTGCGAGGAGAAGAAGGAAGCATTAGTGAAATTGATGAAAATACGGTAGCTTATCACTTTCATGAACCATTAGGAGTAGTGGGACAAATTATTCCTTGGAACTTTCCTATTTTAATGGCTTGCTGGAAATTGGCTCCTGCTTTAGCTGCAGGAAATTGTGTTGTATTAAAACCTGCTGAACAAACTCCCGCCTCAATTATGGTTCTAGCAGAACTAATTGAAGACATCCTCCCTTCAGGAGTTTTAAATATTGTAAATGGTTTTGGGGTAGAGGCTGGAAAAGCGCTTGCAACAAGTCCGCGAATTGCAAAAATTGCGTTTACTGGTGAAACATCAACTGGACGCTTAATTATGCAATATGCTTCTCAAAATATTATCCCTGTTACACTTGAACTCGGTGGGAAGTCACCAAATATCTTTTTTTCTGACGTCATGGCGCAAGATGATGAGTTTTTTGATAAAGCCATTGAAGGATTTCTGCTTTTTGCACTTAATCAGGGAGAGGTATGTACTTGTCCATCCCGGGCACTTATTCACGAGGCAATATACGACGAATTCATGGAACGTGCTCTTGCGAGGATTGGAAAAATAAAACAAGGAAACCCATTAGATACAGATACAATGATTGGCGCACAATCTTCTATGGAGCAAGTTGAGAAAATTTTGTCATACATGGACATTGCTCGAGAAGAGAAAGCTGAATGTTTAATTGGTGGTGAACGAAATATTCTCGAAGGAGATCTTAAGGAAGGCTATTATATTAAACCTACTGTTTTCAAGGGCAATAACGATATGCGCATTTTTCAAGAAGAGATTTTTGGACCAGTTGTATCTGTTACAACCTTTAAGAATGAAGAAGAAGCGTTAAGAATAGCCAACGATACACTGTACGGTTTAGGAGCGGGAGTTTGGACGCGTGACGCCAACACTGCTTATCGTATGGGGCGTGCCATTAAAGCAGGGCGCGTTTGGACTAACTGCTATCATCTATATCCGGCACATGCTGCATTTGGCGGTTATAAGCAGTCAGGTATTGGGAGAGAAACTCATAGAATGATGCTTCAGCATTATCAACAAACGAAGAACTTGCTTGTGAGTTATACACCAAACGCATTGGGGCTTTTCTAAGTGAAGTAAACTGTGACTTTTTATCTCGTAAGGGGATTAGTGATGAACTCTACCTTAATATTACTGAGTGATAAGCAGTTAATAAAGGTTTATTGCCAAGCAAAGGAGCTAAATCTTTCTATCGATTTCATTTCACTGTTGCAAGCTGAGATGAATAGAAGAAAGTTACTTGTTGTTGTATCCTAACAAAAGACTCTAAATGTTATCGGTAAAAAGAGAGAAAAACAGCCGAACCACAATGTTATGATGATGAATATTATTTCATTTGACGTGTAGAAACACTACACGTCTTTTTGGCTTTATTAGACGATTTATTATAATAAGGAAGAAAAGGGGGATTATTCCATGAGGGTTAGGATGATTGCCGTTTTACTATTAAGATAAAAGCAATTTTTCACTTTAAAAATTTAAAGATTTTGTACATAAAAACAGTTTAAAAGTGTTGACTGACAAAAAAGATATATGATATATTTGTTTATTTGTGAAAAAAACGGAGGTGTGATAACATAGAAGATGTAAGTAATATGGAGGTGGATGATTTGTTTCAGACTGGCGACAAGGTTTTCTATCCAATGTATGGGGCGGGCATCGTCGAAGCCATAGAAGAAAAGGAGATCCAAGGGAAGACACAAGAATATTGTGTCATTACCATTCCTCTTAGTAAAATGAACGTAATGATTCCTGTAAAAGTGATCGAGAAATCACGAATACGTTCCATTACTAGCAAAACAGTGGCAAAAGATATATTGTTTGACTTTCACCATGAGGTATCAGACTGCTCGCTCTCGTGGAAAGAGCGGCTAAAAAGAAATACAGAAAAAATGAAAACAGGTGAAATGCAAGACACCGCTGAGGTAGTTCGGGACTTATTGAATTATGAAAAAGAAAAACCGCTTAATTCAAGTGAGAAACAAATGTTAGATCGTGCTAGAAGAATTTTAATTAGCGAACTAACCATGATTAAAGATATTAGTGAAAGTGAAGCAGCTAATTTGCTAAAGCTCACTAGCTAATGAAGCTGGCAGTGAAAACAGCGGCTAAATTTGGACATCCTAAATTTTTTAGGATGTTTATTTCATTCATTTATTAATCAACGCGAAAATGTATATATTGCTATTAGTTTGGGTAAAGGCAAAGTGGACAACTAATGAGAGGGAAAAATTATCTTAATATTGAAAAAATAAAATAGAATAAAGCGTTATGAAGAAATGGTAAGTTATTTCTCTTTTTACAACAAGAGGTTTGATCATTTTTAAATCTTCAAAATATTTTACAATAATATATTGAAATTATAGAGCAATAGAAGTAAGATAGTTCTAGCGATATATTGCATACTTCAAACGAAGATCTTTATTGAGCGAAAATAGATTTTGTATTTTGGAAAGGAATAATTATATGAAGACGAAATTACCATTTTCAGCTTACCTTGCAATAGGAGTTATGCTGTTTGCTTTATTCTTCGGAGCGGGCAATCTTATCTTCCCCGCGCAGCTTGGCCAAAATGCGGGTACGAACGTATGGCCAGCAGTCATTGGCTTTTTAACTACAGGAGTCGGATTGCCATTCCTCGGTATTTTGGCAATGGGCTTCTCAGGAAGCTCTAACTTACAAGAGCTTGCAAGCCGGATTCATCCGATTTATGCCGTTATTTTTACGTCTCTTCTTTATTTAACAATTGGTCCGTTCTTTGCTACTCCGCGTACAGGAACGGTTGCTTATGATATTGGAATTTCGCCGTTTGTAGGTGAAGGTTCTGCTCAAATGGGTCTGTTCATTTTCACATTAGTGTTTTTTGGGGTTACGATGTGGCTTTCACTAAACCCTTCAAAGATCGTCGATCGGGTTGGGAAAATTCTTTCGCCTGCGCTGATTATATTGCTTTTTGTATTGCTTATTACAGTGATTGTGAAACCAATGGGATCTATTGAAGCTCCACAGGAAATGTATACAAGCGGTGCATTTGTAAAAGGCTTTTTAGAAGGGTACAACACGATGGATGCACTTGCTTCACTTGTGTTTGGAATTATTGTAATTAACGCTATTCGTGCGATGGGTGTAACCTCTAAAGGTGAAGTGTTGTCTGCAACTATAAAATCAGGTACTGTAGCGATTACTTTCCTTGCTGTCATTTATGTCGGAATTGCTTATTTAGGTGCTACAAGCACGGAGAAATTTGGTGTCTTTGAAACAGGTGGCCCTGTTTTGAACAGCGCAGCTTCTTATTATTTCGGAAGTTTCGGATCAGTCATGTTAGCCGTGATCATCATATTGGCATGCTTAACAACAAGCATTGGATTGATTACAGCCTGCGGTGAGTATTTCAACACTTTAATGCCAAAAATAAGCTATAAAAAGTTTGTTGTTTTCTTCTCAGTATTTTCGTTCGTCATCGCAAACTTCGGTTTATCTAACATTATTATGTATTCAATTCCAGTTTTAATGTTCCTCTACCCGCTAGCGGTTACGTTGATGCTTTTAACATTCTTGTCACCGTTGTTTAACCATTCGCGCGTTGTGTATGTCGCCGCAACAATCGTAGCATTGATGATTAGCACAATCGATGGAATCAAAACATTCTGTGACTCATTTGGGATTGCGTACTTTAACTGGGTGAAAGCCGTAGTGGCCTTTTATGAACAAGTATTACCGTTATACAGCCAGGGACTCGGTTGGTTACTGCCAGTTTTAATCGTGATTCTTATCACAGGAATCATTGCTCGTTTTCAAAAATTAAATACAGTTGAAGCATAATAAAAGCAGGTTTCCTTATTCAAGGAAACCTGCTTTTATGTTAACAACAAACACTTTCTCATCTGCAGAGTTCGTCATTAAGATCAAAAACATTCTGCAAATAACAATGAATCTTCAGAGCCTGTTCTCCCGTGCTAGGAGAACAGGCTCTCATCTTCATTCACATACGAGTGAATGAAATTCTTTGATGATACGAAGCCAATTTCTTCTCATGCTTTCAGAAGCCTTTGCTGCATCACGCTCTTTCAAATATTCAATGAGTGCTGTATGCTCTTCGATCGACTCTTCTGTTAAAACAATCGAATTATGGAAAAATAATCTTCTGACATGTGACTGTAGGGACGGAATCATTTTAAGAAGATAGGGATTATTAGCCGTGTCAACGATAATTTGATGGAACTCTTCATCAATCTTTAAAGCAACAAAGTAATTTTTCGAACGAACTGCTTGGGCAAATCGTTCATTTGTATGCTCAAGCAGTAAAATCACTTGATCTGTTAAATGAGGGATCGCCAGTTCGGCCGCTAATGCCTGTAATGCTGCTAAAGGAGGGAGAAGATCGGCCATCGATTCTTCTTCGACTTCCGTTACCTGCGTGGACTTGCCTGGATACATTTTTACAAATCCTTGCGCCTCGAGAAGCTGTAAAGATTCACGAATCGGAGTTCTGCTGACTCCCAACGCTTCGGCAAGCTCTTTATCATTCAATTTTTCACCCGGCCGCAAGGTACCGTCAATAATCCATTGCTGCAGTTGATTGAATGCGCTTTCTTTTGCTGTTTTTCGTACCGGCTTTGAATGATCAGTAGGTATTGGCACTGAAATTCACCATCCTGCAAAAATTCTATATTATCTCTATATATAGTATACAGGAAAATAATCTAGAGAGAAATATGCAATATATTTCTGACTGCTTTTTTTAGAAACTTTTAGAAATAAAAAATTGATGTTTGGAAACGAATAAAAATGTCAATAGAATATATAAATAAAATATGTCAAAATTTCAAAAATAAATTGACGAAAATGTGAAAATGTGAAATAATTAAGAAAAGGGAGATGGTTAAAAATGGACTATAAGGAAAAAATGTTAAATGCAACAAAGTATATTGGCGGAACTATTCTGGCGTTTGGGATTATTACTTTCTTAATCGGTTTCTTTGCAACTGATTCTAGTGTTTTAACACCAATGGGCATTGGAGCGGTTGTAGGGGCAGTTTTCGTCTTTTTAATTGGAATCTTCTTTGTAGCAGCAGAAGAGATGCTAGAGAAGGCTTATAGAGGGGTAGAGCCATATCGAACAAAGTAAGAAACGTTGCCTTGGCTGTAGACAAATACTTACTTTCTTCAGTGCTCACTTAAAAGAAAGCGTTATCAAGAAATGAGAGTGTTAAATTAAACTTTGTTTACACGCTGGGAGCGTCATGAAGAGACGCTCTTTTTTGTGTGCTCTAAGATCTGTCTTACGCCTTGTTCTCCAGCCGCTGCAGGGCGGAATGTAAGCCAGATGTGATTGCTTTATGTCCTGTTGCATGTGCTAAACCATAGACCGGCATATTTCCATGGACACCTTCGTATTGTCCTTTAGGGACAATATGAGTCTCGTGATAAATCCCGGCAGCTCCGTCGCTGCTTATTTTTTGATTAAAGATTCGAATGGTTTAAACAGTGGTTCTGTATTCAATGCTCTTATCCATTCGTTGTTTATTAAAAAAGTAGTTTGCTTCATACTAGGCTCTTGTTAAAATTAGGGAGAATGCAATTCCAATTAAACCTTTTACAGGAGGATGAGTAGATGTTTAAAAAAATAGCAGCTGATGCGCTTGGATTATCCGATATTGGGACGATTATTTCACCGGCTGATTATGATAAGACTGATGCTGATGATTATGTGATGCATGAAGATGATGAAAAAATTTATTTTTTAATTAAAACAAAAGCGGATGAATACTGCTTCACAAATCTCGCTGTCATTCATGTAGATGGAGAAAGTGCCATATCATCTAAGCGAACGCTAAAGCGCTATCCGTATGCCCAGCACAAGATTGCTAATGTTGTTCTCGAAACAGCAGGCAAAATTGATATGGACGTGGAAATCAAATTTCAATTAGGCAGCCAAATGTTCGATATAGATGTACGAAAAGATCAAATTGAACAATTAAAAGATTTATATAAAGCTTTGCTGCGTATTGCGGAAATTACACATGAAAATAGTATATACATAGATATGGCTTCGCAGAGTCTTGATAAAGCAGTGAATATCTTGCAAAATTCCCGCACCGACGAGAAACAGTTAGGTGATACGTATCGTGAGCTGACAGACTTCGGCTTTACATGGATGACGTCTGTTCGTGAGCAATATCATCTTAAAGACTTTGGGGAAGTGTTTGAGAAATACATTAATAATTAATCAACCAAAAAGTCCATCTATCAGATGGGCTTTTTTATTAAGAAAAATAGAAAAAACTAGGAGGCGAAGACGGAATTTTAACTAGTCATTAATTTTTTATCAATAATTACTAATAAATATTCGGAGATTTCCATTGACCTTTTGTTGAAAAGTCAATAGAATAGAAAGCAATGAATGATAACAATTATCATTATCACATAATAAAAGAAAGAGGCAGGTATACATAATGAAACTGAAAAAACTTTTCAAACCAATGTTGGCAAGTGCTGTACTTGCACTTGGCTTAGCCGGATGCGGAGCCAATGAGAAGGATGATAATCCAGAAAAAGCAACTCCAGCGCCAGAGAAACAAGAGGAGAAAGTCGTTAATGTGTACACAGCGAGACATTACGAAGCAGACGATGAAGTATTCAAAAAATTTACAGAAGAAACAGGCATTAAAGTAAATGTCGTTAAAGCTGAAGCTGAAGAGTTGATCGAACGTTTGAAGCGTGAAGGAAAAAGCACGGAAGCAGATCTATTTGTAACAGTAGACGGCGGCATTTTAGCTAATGCGAAGAAGAATGATATTTTACAGCCAGTAAAGTCAGAAGTTGTAGAGAAAAATGTACCGGCGAAGTTCCGTGACGCAGACAATAACTGGGTAGGTATGGCTACAAGAGCACGAGTAATTGCTTACTCTAAGGACAGAGTAAAGCCTGAAGATCTTTCAACATATGAAGATTTAACAAGTGACAAATGGAAAGGGAAAGTGCTTGCACGTTCTTCTACAAGTATGTACAATCAGTCCCTGCTCGCTTCTTTCATTGAATTAAACGGTGAAAAAGAAGCGGAAAAATGGGCAGCAGGTATCGTGAAAAACTTCGCTCGTCAACCAGATGGCGGAGATCGTGATCAAGCGAAGGCCATTGCAGCTGGTGTCGGTGATGTAGCGATTATGAATACGTATTATGTTGGATTATTAGCGAACTCAGAGGATGCGGAAGAAAGAAAAGTAGCAGAAGGACTCGGCGTTTTCTTCCCGAACCAAGAAACAAATGGAACACACGTTAATATTAGCGGTATTGGCTTAACGAAATACAGCAAACATCCTAAAAATGCAACAAAATTAATTGAATATGTTACAGGCAAAGAAGCACAAGAGTTTTTATCAGCAAACAACTATGAGTTCCCGGTAAATGAGGAAGCAGAGAAACCTGAGTTGCTTAAGTCATGGGGCGAATTCAAAATGCAAGATTTGAACTTTGAAAAGCTTGGCGAGCATAATCAGAAGGCAATCGCGATCTTTAATAAAGTAGGCTGGAAATAAAAGTGAAACGAAAACTGATAGGACGTTCAATTCGAAAAGAATTTAACGGCTGGTGGGCAATCAGTCTAATTGGGGCGACAGTGATACTGTTGCCCATTCTCTTTGTTTTCTCTTCTTTATTTTTTAAGCCGAATGAAAATTGGTTTCATATCCGGGAGTATTTGTTAGGGACATATGTAAAAGAAACGTTGATTCTTGTTATTTCAACGGGGGCACTAACGGCGATTTTGGGAGTAACGCTTGCTTGGCTCGTGACGATGTACGATTTTCCGCTCAAGCGTTTCTTTCGGTGGGCGCTTATATTGCCGCTGGCCATTCCTCCTTATATTGCTGCTTACACGTACAGGTCGATGCTTAGCTATACGGGAGTTATACAGGCTACGCTGCGAAATGAATTTGGTTACCAGATGAACCCGGAATGGCTCAATATTTCGTCTTTACGTGGCGCTGTTTTCATTTTTACGCTGTTTTTGTATCCGTATGTATTTTTAATTACGAGATCTTTTTTAGAGCATCAAAGTGCTTCCTTTTTTGAAAATGCCAGGCTGCTTGGAAGAAAGCCATTCTTCATTTTCTTAAAAGTGGTCCTTCCGCTTTCACGGCCTGCTGTTGTCGGGGGCGTAGTTCTTGTTATATACGAAGTGCTCAGTGATTATGGTGTAACAAGCTATTTTGGTATTCATACGATCACTACAGCTATTTTTCAAACGTGGTTTGGCATGTATGATGTCAATACGGCCATGCGGCTTGCGGCTTGGCTGATGCTGATTGTTGTCGGAATGTTTATTATAGAAAGACTGCTCAGAAGCCGGCAGCGCTATCATTTGCCGGCAAAATCCAGGCCTCTTGCTGCCATGAAGTTAAAGGGAATGGGGGCTGCTGCTGCTTTTATTTATTGTACGCTAGTGTTTTTAGCTGGGTTTTTCATTCCTTTCGTACAATTAATTGCGTGGGCTGTGTTAACGTTTGATAAAGTATGGAACGATACCTTTTTCACATTGGTGTACCAAACACTCTACGTAGCTTTGATTTCTACGCTGATCATTATTGTGGTAGCTGTGATTGTAGCAAATGTTTGCCGAAAGCAGACGGCGGTTTCCTACTTTTTAGCGAAGTGGATTACAACGGGCTACTCAGTCCCAGGGGCTATCATCGCTATCGGAGTGCTAGCGATCTTTATTGGTCTCGATCAGTGGCTTGCGCCAATCTATGAAATGATGGGAATGGCGGATGCCCCATTGATTTTAAGTTTATCTATTGTGATGTTAATAACCGGTTATGTGATTCGCTTTATGGCAACCGGCTATAACGCCATTGAAGTTGGGTTTGAAAAGGTAGGGACAAAGTATACAGAAGCGTCACGGATGCTGGGAAGCGGTGTGACTAAAACCTTTTTCAAAGTCGATTTGCCGATGATTAAAGGAGCGATCTTTAGTGGTTTTATCTTAACATTTGTCGAGATTTGCAAAGAACTGCCGCTTGCTCTGTTGTTAAGGCCATTCAACTTCGAAACATTATCAACAAAGACATATCAATTTGCAAAAGATGAGCGAATTCATGAAGCATCGGTGTCATCGCTAATTATTATTGCGATCAGCGCACTATCTATTGTCGTTTTGCAAATGGTGAATAAGAAGGTGAAAGAATGAAAATTGTAGATGTCCAGGATCTTGTTTTTTCTTTTTCTTCTGAAGGAGAACCAGTGATTAACGGTGTTTCTATAACGATTATGAAGGATGAGATCGTTGGAGTTCTCGGCCCGAGCGGCAGCGGAAAAAGCACGATGCTCCGTTTAATTGCCGGGTTGGAGATGCCTTGGCAAGGTTCTATTTACATTGCTGAAAAGCCAGTCGTTGCCGATAAATTGTTTGTCCAGCCGGAAAATAGGGGAGTCGGCATGGTGTTTCAAGATTATGCTCTGTTTCCGCACATGACAGTAGGGGAGAACATCCTATTCGGATTATCTCGGCTGCCGCGTAAAGAACGGAAACCCCGGGTAGCTGAGATGCTGGAATTAGTAAAAATGGGCGAGTTTGCTGAGCGCTATCCTCATGAATTAAGTGGTGGCCAGCAACAGCGAATCGCTTTAGCGCGGGCACTGGCCCCAAAACCTAACGTCCTGTTAATGGACGAGCCCTTCAGTAATTTGGATGCTGATTTGAAAGCGGAAATTCGAGAGGATTTGCGCGTTATTTTAAAGAAAGCGAACATTACCTGTATGATCGTCACTCATGATCGTGCGGATGTAGAAGCGATTTGCGATCGCAGTATTGAAATGGGACAAAGAGAAAAGATAGGCTAATAAAAAGCGGTCTCTTAGCTGATGGCAGATCAGTTTGAGAGCCCGCTTTTTAATTGATTTATTTTGTTACTTCTAGCTGATGCTCTTCGTGTTCATGCAGTCCTGCTTTATTCTCGACATGAACCTTTACGATGAACGTGCCGGCGTCAGCAAAAGTATAAGAACCTGAGTATTCGCCAGGTTTGTTTTCTTTTACGTCGACCCAATCGTGTTTATCAGGATGGCTATTATTCCAAATCTCATAGCGAACCTGAGCGTTTTCTAAAGGAACTTCTTTTAATTGCAAATGAACAGTTAATGGAGTAGCGTTATTAGCTTTCACATTTTCAGGTTTTATAAAATGCATGGAAAAATCGGCTGAATGATCTCCGTGATGGTGGTGTTCTGCTTGTTCTCCATGTTCATGATGTTCCCCGCCTTCTGGGACAGCTGCTCCTTCTCCGACAGTCACTGGCTTTAACGGCATCGTATGAAGGGCTCTTGCATCTATGTGTACTTGCACAGTAAAGAGGCCGTCATGATCAAAGGCAGTTTTAGCTTCGTATGTGCCGTCTTCATTGTTCTTCGCCTTAATCATTTTACTTTCTTCTTTCTTTCCATCTTCCCACACTTCAAATGCCACTTTGTCGGCATCGGCTACTTTTTCATCACCTTGCGACACTGTCACCTTCATATTAATTTCTTCCTTCACGGCCGCCTTTTCAGGAACCTCTAACACGGCTTTAAGCGGCTGCGGCACTTTTTGTGTCTCTTTCGGTTTTTCTGTTTCCTTATTTGTCCCGCTATTGCACGCTGCAAGTGCTGTGATAGCGAAGGCTAATAATATTGTCCACAATAGTTTTCGCATGTTTATTCCTCCAATTTATCTATCTCTGGTGTAAAGCTCATCCGCTAATTTCCAAGAACTTTCTTAACATCCTTCATGATGTCATCACTGTGAGTTCCTGCGGTGAAGCTATACTCGTTGATAATTTCTCCATTTTGATTAACTAAGTAGAAATTAGTGTTGTGAATAACCTGATCCGATGATGCTGGTTTCTGGACAAGAGTTTGAAAGGCCTCTCTGCCAAATGCTTCAATCTGCTCTTGAGTATAGCCTGTGAGCATTTGCCAATTCGACTCGTCTTCTGTGAAATTAGCTAGATACTTCTTTAATTTTTCTGGTGTATCTACGGCTGGATCAACGCTAAATGAAACAAGGTCTACAGGAAGGTGCTCTGCTTTTAGTCGTTTTTGCAATGCTGCCATATTGGCTGTCATCGGCGGGCAGACTGTATCACAGTTTGTAAAAATAAAGTTGGCAATCCACACTTTTCCTTTCAGGTTCTCGCTTCCGAATGGCTTTCCGTTTTGATTCGTAAAAGTAAAGGGCTTCATTTGGTAAGGCTTGGTTTCATTCAAGCTGCAAGCTGAAAGAATCACCAATATGATACCTAGTATAAGCAGCGGGTTTTTCCTCATGCTGCACACCTCTTTCCGTCAAGTCACTCATCATCGGGGGAAAAAGAATACTTGAGACAAGCATAAATGATGATTGTGAAATTCATGTGAGTAATCTTTAGCAAATTTTAAACAATAGTCTCAGAAAGCAGCGGCAGCCGAATTGTAACAGTTGTATCTTGTGCTGTCCCGCTTTCAATTGAAAAGGTACCTTCGTGCAGCCTGATAATTTCTTTCACGATCGAGAGACCAAGGCCCGTGCCGCCGGTCGCCCTGCTTCTTGCTTTATCCGTGCGGAAAAAGCGTTCGCCGATATGGGGAATATCTTCCTCATGAATGCCAATCCCTTGATTTTCCACCCGCAGTACCATCTCGTCGTTTTCTCCTGTTAAATTAATGGTTAGCATGCTTCCTTCAAAAGAATACTTCACCGCGTTATCCAGCACGTTGTACATCACTTGCTGGATTCGTTTTGGATCGCCATTAATGATTAAATCTTCCTCAAAGTGTACCTCTGTACGGATCTTTTTTTCACTAATATGAATATCGAACAGGTGAAGGGTATCCCATAATAACTGGGCGATAGCGATCGGTTCTTTATCGAGCACATACATGCTCTCTTGAAGACGGTCAAGGTCGACTAAATCATGAATTAATTTTTTAAGTCGTTCTGTTTCTTTTTCGATCGTTTCTAAATATTGTTGAGCTTCTTCAGGAGAGGTGTATATTTGCTGCTTTAACGCTTGGGTGTAGCCGCTAATATAGGTCAATGGAGTTCTAAGCTCGTGTGCAACATTGGATAGGAACTCTTTTTTTCGGATGTCTTGTTCCTCTAGAGAAGAGCTCATTTTATTGAATGCTTTAGCTAATTGTCCTACCTCATCGTTCGCTCGAATGGGCAGGCGGTTAGAATAATTTCCTTTTGATACTTCTCGTGAAAACTGCTGGATTTCTGTCAGCGGTTGAAACAGCGATTGCCGGATTTGATTCACGACAAAGAACAAAATAAGGAAAAATAACGTGCCTGTAAAAGTTAAAATCGGCAGACTGCCCTGAAATACTTCTTGAATGGCTGCTAATGGCACATAAATATAAACAAACCCAATTAGGCCTGTTTCGCCCATTATCGGAAAGACAGCCCCCATAATTTCTCGCTTGAATTCTTTTACATAGCCTTCTTTTAATACGTACTTTCCTTGTTCAAGCTGCTTTCGGTCTTGTTTATTTACAAGCGCTTTGTAGTTGACTTTGTAAGGAAAATAGGTGGATAAATCCTCGAGGTTATCCACCACAATAATTTCGTACTCAGAGACGACATTATACCAATGGATTTTTTCGATAATTTCTTTGCTTAATGTTCCATAGTGATAGTGGGAAGCCGTTCTTTCTCCCTGATAAATCACCGATTCTCTTATGCTGTTTAAGTACAAGTCTTTATATAGAAAATGCAAAAAGAAAAAGGCAAAAACAATCGTAAAGACGATGCAGGACAGAATGAGAACGAGCACCTTTTGGCTTAATGTAACATTCTTTTTCACTACAACACCTCAAATTTGTAGCCG
This sequence comes from Pseudobacillus wudalianchiensis, assembly GCF_001685015.1. GTDB lineage: Bacteria > Bacillota > Bacilli > Bacillales > Domibacillaceae > Pseudobacillus > Pseudobacillus wudalianchiensis. Next base: position 45,601 of record NZ_MAYT01000006.1, on the reverse strand, counting down.
ACTCCCCATACGGTTTGAATAAGAGCCGCATGCTCCTTTAACTTTAGGCGCAGTGTTTTAACATGTGTATCGACTGTTCTTTCACTGCCGTTATACTCCTCTCCCCAAACAGCTTGCAGAAGCTGTTCTCGTGTAAAGACCTTTTCGGGATGCTGTGCGAGCCGGGAAAGGAGATCGAATTCTTTTAATGTTAACGAAAGGGTGCGTCCGTCCACCGTCGCCTTATATGCATTCGCATCAAGGATGAGAGGGCCGATTGTATAGCGGTCTGTTTTGGGAGGCGCAGGCTTGGTTCTTCTTAAAACAGACTCGATCCTTGCTAGAAGCTCGCCTGGATGAAAAGGCTTTGCTATATAATCGTCGCCTCCGAGCTTCAGACCATGAATCTTATCCCATTCTTCTCCTTTGGCCGATAAAAAAATAAGCGGAAGATCATAATTTCTTTTTACCTCTTTTGTAAAGGCGAAACCGTCCATATACGGCATCATGACGTCTACAATTAATAAATCAGGCAGCTGCTTCTCGATAGTGGAAAGAGCGTCTATTCCATTTGCAGCCTCCAGTACTGTATAGCCCTCTTTTTCTAAAAAGGTTCTAACGAGTTGTCGCATGGCTGCTTCGTCATCTATGATCATGATTGTTAACTCGTTCATTTATATTCCTCGCTTCCTTGAAATCCTCTTCTCTTTATTGTAGCCAGTATTTGTGAACTTTTGGTGTGTCAATCGAATAAAAAAGTTACATTTCACAAACAAAGTAGTAAAAATCTAAAAAATAAATTGACTCGCCAGTCGAAAAGCTGTACGATCAGATTGACTCATCAGTCAATTAAGAGGCATGAATGAAAAGGGGGAGAGAAAGTGGCGATTGTGGAGCTTCATCAATTAACAAAATCGTATAAGACTAACCGGGGGATTGAGGATATTTCCTTTTCAATTGAGGAAGGAGAAATCTTCGGCTTCATTGGCCCAAATGGTGCAGGGAAAAGCACGACCATCCGTACGCTGCTGAATTTTATCTATCCGACGAGCGGCAGTGCCGCGATTTTCGGCAAAGACATTGTGAGGCAGTCAAAGGGAATCAGACAACACATTGGCTACTTGCCTTCTGAAGTTCATTACTATGACGATATGAAAGTAATCGATTTGTTGACGTACTCAGGCCGTTTTCATAAAAATTTCAAGGAAGAAAGGATGAAAGGATTAGCTGCCAGTCTTGAACTGGATTTAAGCCGAAAGATTGAAGATTTGTCTTTTGGCAACCGCAAAAAGGTGGGAATCGTCCAGGCGCTGTTACATGAACCCCGGCTTATCATTTTAGATGAACCGACGAGTGGGCTTGATCCGCTTATGCAGCATCACTTTTTTGATTTGCTTCATGAGGAACAAAAGCGGGGAGCAACGATTTTCTTTTCGTCCCATGTTTTAAGTGAAGTGCAGCGAATGTGTGACCGTGTAGCGATCATAAAAGAAGGCAGGCTTCTAAAGGTAGAGTCTATTGAGAGTTTAACGAAAAACAAAGTGAAAAATGTAACGCTTCTCTTTGGAAGCACAGCGCCGCTTTCTATCGAACTAGAAGGCATTGTGAGCCAGGAAGCTAAGAATCAAGAAATAAAGCTGCTGTATAGCGGAGACATTCAGGCGCTTCTTGAAAAATTGAGCGCTCTGCCAGTGCAGGACGTTTTGATAGAGGAGCCATCGTTGGAAGAAGTCTTTATGCATTACTATGAGAGCTAAAGGGGAGAGCAGGCATGATTTTTCAAAGAGAGTGGAAACGCGGTTCTAAGTCTTTAATCATATGGAGTTTGATTTTAGCCGGTTTAATTATTTGGCTGCTCAGCATATTTCCTCAGTTTGCGAAGCAGCAGGAAGGATTAGAGAAGCTGTTTCAGGCGTATCCTGATTCCATGAAGGAAATGTTCAAAATGAATGAACTAAATCTTGGAACCTTGATGGGGTTTTACGGGCTGGAAGTATATATGATGATCACGCTGCTCGGCAGCATTTACGCGGCAATCTTTGCTTCCAACATGCTGGCGAAAGAGGAAAATGAAAAAACCGTTGAGTTTTTGCTCTCTAAGCCCGTCACAAGAAGTGAGGTCGTCGGACAAAAGATGGCGGTTGTTATTCTGAATGTTCTCATCTTAAATGGAGTGGCTGCCATCGCAAGTATAGCTGGCTTTCAGTTTGCAGAAGATCATAAGGTGCCTTATGGAACCTTTATGTCTCTTGTGGCTGGAGCTGTGCTGCTGCATTTGACCTTCGCTGCGCTTTCTTTCCTGTTGTCGGCCTGTATGAAGAAAACGAGAAATACGCTTGCTGTTTCTATCGGGATCGTTGTAGTGGCGTATCTCTTAAATACGATATCAGGACTGTCAGAAAGCTTGGATGCCTTAAAATATGTGAGCCCGTTTTATTATGCGGACGCAGTGACGATTATCCAGCATCACCAGTTAGCGCCTTGGCATATTACGGTTATGGCCGCTGTCATTCTGCTAAGTCTATTAGGAGCATTTATCGTATATAAAAAGAAAGATCTTTCCGCTTAAAAAGAAAGTTTGAGGTGTTTGGCATTGTATGAAGCGTTTGAAAAGCAGCCCCAGGCAAAAAAAGATTTGATTTTGCAAGTGGCTATCGAAGAGTTTGTGAAGAATGGCTATGAAAAAACATCCACTGATATCATTACTAGCCGGGCAGGTATTTCTAAAGGGATTCTGTTTCATTATTTTAAAAGCAAAAAAAACCTATATGTATATCTCGCATCCCACGTGATAGAGTTGATAACGAAAAAAACGATAGAGTCGCTTGATGATGTCCGATCTGATGATTTCTTTGAACGGATTAAAGAAGCTGTCTGGTTAAAGCAAGAAGTGACAGCCCCTTACAAACAAGAGATGCAGTTTATTACGGATGTTCTGCTGCACCCGCCGAAAACGGTTAAACTAGAGGTTGAGGACTTATTGAGAAGAAAGCACGAAGCATACGGAATTGCTTTTATGCAAAGCCGTTTGTACCCGAAAGAATTGATCGATGAGAGCAGGCTGCGATCAGGAGTGACTAAGGAAAGGGTCATCCAAATGACAGCCTTTATCGTAGAACAACTTTCAGCAAAATACCAGACGCTCCAAAAAAACAAGCAATATAACTTTTTTGAGGACCCGAAACCGCTAATGAGTGAGCTCGATGCTTATCTCGATATTATTAAGCATGGTGTATATAAGTCGGAATAATGAAAGGGACTGGCAAGCGCCAGTCCTTAAGATTGTAGACAAAGTCTACTTTGTATACCATTAGGCTGATTGCAAGCGTTTGTCTTTCAAGGCGCGAAACCTGGCGAGGAGCGGAGTGACCATTAGGGTCATGAACACCGCAGACAGGCGAGCAACGAAGAAAGCGAGCGCTTGGCAACAGCCTAAGGGACTGGCAGTCGCCAGTCCCTTTATTGTGCTTTTCTTTTCTTGCTAATTAAAAAAGTAATTTGCGCCATCGTAAAAGGCAAAGAAGACTTTTTGCGATAGGCCAGATATTTAGCTTCCCACAAATCGGTGTATTTTTCTTTAAATCTTTTCAAGCCTTGAAATTGATAAAAGATTTGGCCATGCAAAAAGATTTGGGCAGCGATTTTTTCACTCAAAAAAGAGAAGCGTGAAGTACCAACGTTCGAAAGCGGAGCCATTCCTAAATGGAAGAAGCGATAGCCTTGCTCTTTCGACCATTCAAACAAGGAAAGAAAGATAAAATCCATCGTGCCGGCAGGAGCATCTGGCCTAAACCTCATTAAGTCTATCGAAATGGTTTTTCCCTTGTCGTATACCGGCATCATGCTTGCGAAGCCCATAATATGATTGTCAGCCGTTTTAACAACCGCTATTTTCGATTTATTGAGATAGTCTTCATCAAAGAAGCCGAGAGAAAATCCTTTTTCTTCTCTTCCTTGCAGCCATTGATGCGAGATGTTGTTCAGTTCATTGATTACTTCTTTCGAAAAAGGGGGATCGATCATCTCGAACCGGTACTGCTCCCGTTCGAATTTGTTTTTTATCGCTCTTTCTCCCTTCATTTTTTTCCCCGACAACGTGAAGCTTTCTAAATCTACAGCTGCTTCTTCGCCTAGTTTAAAAAAGTCGTAGCCATATTCATGAAGGGAAGGGAGCATATCATCCGTTACTTCATAGAAGGCGAGCGTGTAGCCATAAAGATCTGCGGCGCTCATAAATTCCTCAATTGCCCGTGGAAATTCGGTTTTCTTTCCGATGGGATTCCCCAGAATCACTAGCTTATCAGCGTATTTCTGATAAGAGAACAAGACTGTTTTTTCTTCATTCCAATATACATATTTATCATGTAAAAAAATTAAATGGGCTAGTACATTTCCTTTATGTTGATCTAGATGATGTAAAATTTCTTCCTCTTGGGCTGCGGATGTTTCCGGTATCCACTGTTTTGGTTTACGAATGAGATAACCGATCGCCAAAATAAAAAAGGCAATAAGCAAACCGATCGCCGCACTAAAAAATAAATCGGTGTAATTGGTAATAATATAAGGGGCCAATGCCTTTGGGACGTTAAGCTTTGCTGATGGCAGGTTCCAGTAGCCAATCAATAGATACATGGAAGTAATCACAAAAAATAGAGTCAGATCGAATAGCGCCTTTCCCCAAGTCAATACGTAACTTTCTCTGTAAAAGCGGTTCTGGGAAGCTTTGAGAAGAAGGGCAACCGCTAACATAAAAATAGCTTCCTCATAATCAATGCCCTTGAATAATGAAAATAGCGCGGCAAATCCCAATACGATCATCGTCAGCTGATAGGTCCGCTTGACGTTATAGTTAATCCCTCGTGATAGACCGAGTAACATAAAGCCCGCAGCAACGGAAAGCTGGTGGGAAAGATTCATAATTGGAAAAGATAAAAATTCATGAGCAATTTTAATCCTTTCTAAAATCCCCGGGACGGCTGCTGATAAAAGTAAGATAAGTCCGGATATAAAGACGAGAATAGTTAGCAGCACGTGGCTAATATTTTGAATGACAGCATTCGGCAAATTGTCCCATGATTGATTCCACTTCTTCCAGTACTCCTTAACAAATAAAGCAGCTGCCAGTAAAAACGGCAGTAAAAAATAGCCTGCCCGGTAAAAGATCAGCATAACGAGAACTTTTTCATCTAGTATGTTTAAATTTTGGGTTCCCCAAATAAAAACCAAATCAAACGAACCGAGCCCTCCTGGAATCATACTAGCTATTCCCGCACAAGATGCCACGATAAAGACCGGAACGAGTTCATGGAAGGACAAAGGGATATGAAGCATAGCACTTAACAGCCAAATCACTGAAAAAGCAGCTGCCCACTCTAGTAACGAGACAAGCAAAAGAGCGCTGGCAGACCGAAAATGGATGAGCGACTCTTTCCCTTTTCTATTCTGATAAAAGTAAGCAAAAGTAAAAAGCGGCAAGTAGAGCCCAACGGCTAACACGGCTAAAAACAACCACTTTGTCTCAACAATGAGTGGGAAGTCCCGGTAGGCAGCCGGTATAACCCAGGAGAATAAAGAAATCCCTGTAAGGTAAAAAAGAGAAACAGACGTAATAGCCGTCAAAAGTCTCCGTTTGTCTGTACCGTATTTATTATAAAAATAAGTTCTGAGCATAACGCCTACAAGACCGCCAAAACCAATTAAATTTGAAAATGAGTTTGTGATGAAAGATTGCTTGATCAGCTTTTTTGTTTCAATTTTAATATTCAGTATTTTGACTAAAATCGCGTCGTAGAAAAACATCGGAAAAATGCCACAAAAAGGTATAAACAAAATAAGGGTCATTTCTACGTAGTTTAAGTGTTTAATTTCAGAACGAATCAAGTTGATATTTAGTCCATTCACAAATTGTTTAATTTCGATTGCAGCCAATATAAATAGAACGATCGGAAAGAAAACTTTTATAAATTGAAAGAATTTTTCTTTATTAAAATGCAGCATGAGTTACACCTATTTTCTGCTGATTATAGTAAAACTTCAGAGAGAGACTTCATTCCTTATTCTAGCCATAACTCTGTGCCTTCAAACTGATTCCCTAAAAAGACAAGCTTCAAGGCATAACAGTTACATTTTACATATAGAGATAGAAATCTACAATGACATGTCGAAAAAAGAATTAGAAACAAAGGATGTTAATCTAAATCAAATGGCCCGCACATAGATTGAACATGATACAGCTAATAGATCATTAAATTAGCAGATTTGGCGAGTAAATCTTATTTTTAAATCAGTAATCAATCAATCCGTCTCGAGTATACGGCAAACTGGGGGCGGATTTATTTTTGGCTCGATTAAAGAAAAGGGGCTTTTTCGATAGTTGACGGAAACGATTATTTAATTAATAATAAATGTTATAATAATTTGTTTATTAAATAATAAACAAAATGAAAGGTTGTTTATTGATGAGCGGAATGGAACGGTTTTGGCAGGCTTCATTAGAAGAATTAAAGCGTGGCTATGTTCACGAAGAAGGGCATAGTGTGTGCTTGCTCTGTGGAGAGCGATTCGAAAAAGGCATGATCTATCCGCATGAAGGGAGATTTTATGAAGCAGAGCGTTATATGCAGCTTCATATTGAAGAAGTTCATCAATCTGTATTCGCTTACCTTATTAGCCTTGATAAAAAAATGACCGGTTTAACGGAACACCAGAATAAATTGCTGCAGCTATTTTATCAAGGGAAGAGTGATGCAGACATTCAGAAAGAAATGGAGATTGGCAGTGCATCGACGATTCGCAATCATCGCTTTACGTTAAAGGAAAAAGAAAGACAGGCAAAAGTCTTTTTAACGCTTATGGAATTATTAAAAGACAAAGACCAGCATGCCCCGGCTTTTGTAGCAGTACCACCGACAGCAGCTATGTTAGATGATCGTTATAATGTGACAGAAGAAGAAAAGGAAGCCGTATTAAATAAGTACTTTCGAGACGGCTCGCTGCAAACCTTTTCTCTCAAAGAAAAACAAAAGCTGATCGTCCTAAGAGAAATCGCTAAGCAATTTCAGCCTGGCAACTACTATAGTGAGAAGGAAGTAAACGAACGGCTCCAAGCTATTTACGGGGATTATGTGTTACTTAGACGCTATTTAATTGAATATGGCTTTTTAGACAGACGGGCAGATGGCAGCGAATATTGGCTGAAAAAATAAAATACAGAGGGAGCATATAGAATGGATCGAAAAAAAGAGCTGAAGCAGCAATACAAAGAAACAAAAATCGAAGCGGGCATTTATCAAATTAAGAACACGAAAAATGGAAAGGTGTTTATCGGAAGCACAAGAAATTTAAAGACACTCAATGGGAAACGGTTCGAACTGAATATGGGGAGCAATACAAATAAAGAGCTGCAAAGGGAGTGGAAAGAGTTCGGTGACACCGCCTTTGAGTTCGAAGTGCTGGAAATTTTAAAAAAGAAAGAAACAGGTTACTTTGATGAAAAGAAAGAACTCGAGAAGCTTGAAGAGAAGTGGCTTGAGAAAGTAAAGCCTTATGGCGAGCGGGGATATAATCGGGAAAAGGCAAAGTGATAGCAAAGCTGAGTGGGAAAGTTCGTTATTCAAATTTTTAGGCTGTCGGCAAAGTAGCCGGCCGTGTTTTATAGTGATTACTCTATCCATAGGTGATGTCTGCACTTTGAGATGATAGCCAGTTACATGGCTATCATTTTTTTATTGTGTAAAGGAAGTGTAAAAATTACAATCGTAAAAAAAACATATCGAAAATAGTGTTGTTATTTTATTAAACACAACATAAATTTTAAAAAGAAAAAGCTATATAACCTTAATGAAAAGAATGTTTTTCTGATTTAGTGATTATTAATCATAAGATCGATAGCCTGTATTAAAAAAGAGGAATTTCATTATCGTTTTTTAACGAGTGTTAAAAAAGTGTTGAAAAAAACTGTTTTCATATATATTATAATATTCAGATAAATAGGGAGGAGGATCATAGTCGGATAGCAATCTATTTTTACCAAAAATTCACTAAGGGGTGAGTGGGTATGAAGAAGAAATGGACTATGCTTATTAGTATCATTGTCGTATTTACTATGCTGGCAGCTTGTGGAGAGAGCGCAATTAATTCTAGCAGTGAAGCAGAGGCTGACAACAATTCTAAAAAGAAATCAGGAGGCGGCGGTGAAACCATTAAAGTTGGAGCCATCCTTCCTTTCTCTGGTGTGTATGCTTCACTTGGAAAAGACTTATCAGATGGGATGAAATTGTATTTCGAAAGTGTTAATTGGGAAGCAGAAGGAAAGAAGATTGAGTTGATTGAGGAAGATACAGAAGCGGATCCACAAGTTTCACTCCGGCGTGTACGTAAGCTGATGGATCAAGACAATATTGATATTTTAACAGGAGCAGTCAGTACTGCAGTCGCTTATGCTATACGCAATGACGTTGATTCAAACAAATTGCCATACCTCGTTTCCCATGCGGGCGGCAATGATTTAACGAGAAGTAAGCGCAGTGACTATATATGGCGGTCCTCTTTCTCATCTTGGCAAATTGGACATTCTATGGGTGAGTGGGCTTATAAAAATGTTGGTAAAAAAATGTACGTTGCGGCAGCTGATTATGCATTTGGACGCGAAGTTTCAGCAGCGTTTAAAGAAGCGTATACAGCAGCCGGCGGAGAGATTGTCGGTGAAGTGTACCCGCCTTTAGGAAATAACGACTATGCTTCTTATTTAACCTCTATGCGTGGAGTAAAAGCAGACGGTGTATACGCCTTTTTTGCTGGAAGTGATGCTGTGCGCTTTGTTCAGCAATATGAACAATATGGGTTAAAAGATAAATTTCCGCTTGTTGGTTCCGGTTGGTTAGTGGCTGAAGATTTACGACAAACTATCGACCCGGCAGCAGCAGGAACGTTCGCGTCTACGTTCTGGGATTATAATTTGAATACGAAAGAGAATAAAGAATTTGTAAAGGCGTACGAAAAAGCTTATAACCGCCGTCCAACAATTGAATCTTTAGAGGGATACGATGCGGCAAGAATTATTTCGGAAGCGGTTACAAAACTGGGTGGAGATGTTTCTGATCCTGAAAAAGTAATCGAAGCGATATCTAACGTATCTTTCACAAGCCCGCGAGGCCCGATTGAATTCGATAAAGATACACATCACGTCATCCAAAATATGTATATTACCGAAACGAAGCTCGTCGATGGAAAAACGGAAAACGAAGTGATCCACACGATTGAAACGGTTAAAGATCCAGGTAAATAACATACACAGGAGGGAGACTTATCGTGGATATTCTCGGAGCGCAGTTAGTAAACGGTCTATCGTACGGTTTACTGCTGTTTATGATTACGTGTGGGCTTTCTCTTATTTTTGGGATTTTAGGTGTGCTTAATCTTGCACACGGCTCACTTTATATGTTTGGTGCCTATATTGCCTACTCATTGACGGCGACATACACACAAAGCTTTTGGCTTGCGTTAGTTGTGGCCCCAATTATAGTGGCCCTGATTGCTTTGGCGGTGGAGCGTATTTTGCTCCGCCCCACCTATCATTTGGGACACTTGTCACAAGTATTATTAACTTTTGGATTGGCGTATGTTTTTCATGATCTAGCCTCCTCAGTGTGGGGGTCAAATGTCCTGTCAGTAGCTGTTCCTTCCTCTCTTGCCGGCACAGCAACCATCTTCGGCCAGGCTTTTCCGGTGTATCGGTTAGCAGTTATCTTCATTGGTCTTATCATTGCTGTTTTATTATGGGCGATTCAAGAGAAAACAAAATGGGGAGCGATTATTCGGGCAGGGTTGAGTGACAAAGAAATGATCGGCGGATTGGGGATCAATATTAAGCTCGTGTTCACAGTGGTTTTCGTGATCGGCGGAATTTTAGCTGGACTTGGGGGGGTAGTGGCGGCGCCTGTACTCGGGATTTACCCAAGCATGGAGTTTGAAACATTGATTCTTGCTTTAGTCGTTCTAGTCATTGGCGGGTTAGGGACGATTGGCGGCACACTCGCAGCGAGCCTGCTTGTCGGATTGGTTGAGACGTTCAGCCGGTTTCTGCTTCCTGAGCTCAGCATGTTCCTAGTATTTGGCCTCATGGCGGTCATCCTTGTTTTTAAGCCGAATGGACTGTTAGGAAAGCAGGTGGCGCACTCATGAAAAACACATATGTTAAATTTCTCATTTCCTTCCTTGCTTTAGCATCCACTCCGTTTATTTTATCGCTTTTTCACTTAAACTTACTATCTGAAATTCTCATCTTAGCTATCTTTGCTTTAAGTTTAAATGTTCTAGTTGGTTTTACAGGGCTTGTTTCTTTAGGCCATGCTGCTTTTTTTGGTGTTGGTGCCTATACAGCAGCGCTCGTCGCTCAACACTTCTCTGCTAATTTACTTGCTACGTTAGGGATTGCCGCTTTCGTGTCACTGCTCTTTGCGGCTATTATTGGCGCATTTTGTATGAAAGTAAATGGCTTTTATTTTTTGATGCTTACATTGGCATTCTCGCAAATGATCTATTCCTTCATCCATCAGTCTACAAACTTAACGGGCGGGTCGAATGGATTATCAGGTATACCAAAGCCGGAAATTGGCGCATTTAGTTTTGCAAATCCTGTTCTTGTTTTTTACCTTGTACTTGTCATATTCATGATCTCATATGCAGTGCTTAGGATAACTGTAAAGTCACCTTACGGACAAGTACTGATTGGTATTCGTGAAAATGAAACCCGGGTAAAGTCAATGGGCTACAACACAAGCCTTTATAAGTACTCGGCCTTCATTATTGCGGGTGTATTTGGCGGGGTCGCCGGTACGCTATATACGTATTTTAATGGGTTTATTGCGCCATCAGATGTGTATTGGACGATGTCTGGTACAGTGCTGATCATGGTATTAGTTGGCGGATCGGGAACCATGCTCGGCCCTGTTCTCGGTTCAGCTCTGATCGTCATATTAGAAACGATTGTCAGCTCTTACACGAGTCTATGGATGCTGATTCTAGGGGCAGTATTAATTGCCTTTGTTGTCTTTTTTCCAAAAGGAATGGTTGGAATCGGACAAAGCCTATATAGGCGTTTCACGAATAAACCATCTGTTGTGAACGAGAAGAAATCGCGGGCAGCCTAGTGAAAGTTGAGGTGAGAGGATGCGGACAGATCATATTTTAACCATTAGCAGAGTAGGTAAAAGCTTTGGAGGATTGCATATTTTAAAGGATATTTCTCTTGAAGTAAAAAAGGGGGAGCGTATCGGTATTATCGGACCCAATGGGGCTGGGAAAACGACGTTCTTTAATTTGCTAACGGGTGACCTGGAACCGTCCGTCGGAGAAATCTATCATGACGGCCATAATATAACGAAACAGCCAAATTATAAGCGGGCCCGAAATGGAATTGTCCGTACATTCCAGAAAAATAATTTATTAAACGAGCTTACTGTACTAGAAAATTTATTGCTCGTCTTACAAAGAAAACAAGGGTTTGGCAAAGTGTGGTATCAGTTGCGCAACATAAAGAAATATCCCCGCTTATATGAGGAAGCGGATGAATTGCTTAAAAAATGGGGATTGTTTTATCAGCGGAATGCCGTCATTAAAAATTTGTCATACGGGGAACAGCGTCAAATTGAAATTTTGTTAGGTGTAGCGATGGAGCCTTCCATTTTGTTGCTGGATGAACCAACGGCTGGAATGTCTCAATCAGAAACAGACTATATTGTGAATTTGCTCTACAAGCTTCCAAGGGACTTAACATTAATGATCATCGAGCATGATCTTGACATCGTATTCGGTTTAGCGGACCGCATGGTTGTATTGTATGACGGTGGAGTGCTGGCTGAAGGAGAGCCGGAAAAGGTGAGGGCGGATGAGAGGGTGAATAAAATTTATATCGGAAGCGGGGATGAATTAGTATGTTAGATGTTCAAAACATCCATACGTATTATGGGGAAAGTCATGTTTTGCACGGAGTATCTTTACACGTGAAAAAAGGATCTGTATCCGTCCTGCTTGGCCGAAATGGCATGGGAAAAACAACGACTCTCCATTCCATTATTGGGTTTGTCCCACCTAAAAAAGGTACGATCGCGTTGAGCGGGAAGGAAATACAACGAAAGCCGAGCCATGAAATATCAAAGGCGGGAATCGGATTAGTTCCACAGGGAAGGCGGATTTTTCCTAACCTAACGGTGAAAGAAAATTTATTGACTACACATAGACCAGTTAAAGGCGGCTGGACGATTGGGAAAGTCTATGAAATGTTTCCAAGATTGAAAGAGCGGCAGACTTCAATGGGAGGGAATTTGAGCGGCGGAGAACAGCAAATGTTATCGATTGGCCGGGCATTAATGACAAATCCAGAAATCCTGTTGCTAGATGAGCCGTCAGAAGGGCTTTCTCCCCTAATGGTAAGAGAAGTGATCAAGATTATCAAACAGCTAAAAGAAGAGGGGCTGTCTATGCTGTTAGTTGAACAAAATTTAGCCATGGCTGCTGACTTAGCTGACTATGTCTACATTTTAAATAAGGGAACCGTAATATTTGAAGGTCCCGCTGAGGAATTTGATCATAATGTAAGAAATCAATTTTTATCGTTAAGCTCTTGATTTATAAAAAGGAAGCTGGCACTGAAAGGGGATAAGAAGGAACCCTTCAAGGCCAGCTTCTTTGACATTCTTATCGGTACGGATGTTAGGCTGCTGATCAGCTTTTTATTGCTCTAAGAAATTAAGCAAAAAATGTTTAACAATCAATGTTTTTTAGTTAGTTTTTGTTGTAGGAAAATGATCGGCTATTTATTATCATAAAAGAAACAGAAAGAATTTTCTGATAACGAGGAGGTTTTATTATGATGAATGGCCAAGAGTATATAGAGAGCTTGCGAGATGGGCGTGTTGTTTACTTAAATGGAGAAAAAATCGAGGATGTCACGACACATCCTGCCTATCAAAATTCTGTGCGATCAATGGCAAGATTATATGATGCTCTTCACCAACCAGAGACAGCACCAATTTTAACATCGAAAACAGAAGAGGGGCATGTCACACAAAAGTTTTTTAAACCTTCTACAAGTGCTCAGGAACTCCTAGAGGCTCGGGATGCCATCGCTGAGTGGTCCAAGTTAAGCTATGGTTTCATGGGCAGAACACCTGATTACAAAGCAGCTTTTTCTGCTCACTTAAAACCATACGCCAATTTTTATCAAGGGTTTGAAGATAATGCACGTCGATGGTATGAGAAAACAACGAAAGAAGTGCCGTTTTGCAATCATACGATTATTAATCCGCAAATGGATCGTTCCAAGCCGCTTCACGAAAATAAAGATGTGTTTGTCCGTGTCATAGAAGAACGAGATAACGGGATTATTGTAAGCGGTGCCAAAATGGTAGGGACATCTGCGGCGATTACGAACTATAACTTTGTGGCGAATTATTCACCTGTTGACCTGGCGGAGGATGATTTGGATCACGCCTTAATTTTCTTTATCGACATGAATGCACCGGGATTGAAAATCATTAGCCGGCAATCGTATGAGCTGATGGCAGCAAAGTCAGGAACTCCTTTTGACTATCCGCTCTCGAGCCGTTTTGACGAAAATGATGCGGTGATCGTGCTGGATCGGGTATTGGTGCCATGGGAAAACGTATTAGCTTACCGCAATATTGAAATTGCGAACGGCTTTCGCGGAAAAACTGGTTGGATGAATCGCTATACATTCCACGGATGTACCCGTTTTGCGGTGAAGCTGGACTTCATGGCAGGTTTATTAATTAAAGCGACCGAAGCCTCTGGCACGAAGGGATTTAGAGGGGTTCAAGCGAATATTGGTCAAGTGCTCGCCTGGAGAAATATGTTTTGGGCGCTTTCGACAGCGATGGCAACAGATCCAGAAAAGGGAGAGAATGGCGTAGTCCTGCCGAATGGGCAGTCGGCTGCAGCCTATCGGGTGCTGGCCCCGATGGTATGGCCAAGGGTAAAAGAAATCTTTGAAACAGTAGTAGCTGGTGGATTAATACAACTTCCCTCTAGCGCGAAAGACTTCGAGAATCCAGAGCTCCGCCAGTATCTCGACCAATATTATAAAGGATCAGGGATTGATGCGTTAGAACGGGTAAAGCTGATGAAATTGATTTGGGATGCCCTCGGCACAGAGTTTGGCGGCCGCAACGAATTGTACGAACTCAATTACGCTGGCAACCATGAAAATATTCGGTTAGAGACACTTAGAAATGCAGAGCTGTCAGGTCAAACGGCAAAATATAAAGCCTTTGTTGATCAAGCAATGAGTGAATACGATCTTTCTGGCTGGACGACTGACACGTGGGTTAACGCGCACAAGAGACCGGTTGTTACAGAATAATAGTAAGCAGGTGATGATGCATGAGTAATCAGATCTTTTCGGAGACTTCTCTCCATTTGTCAGAACGAGAGGGTGTTATACAGTTGGATGATGAAAGAATCGTATTGACATCTGCAGCTGTTTTCGGCACGCTTCGTAAAGATCTTGCAGAAAATATCGGGACTGAACGAATGAAAGGTTTCCTCATTCGTTACGGCTGGAATCTTGGGGTAAACGATGCAAAACGGGCGCTGAAGAAAGATTTTTCTTCTATACAAGAAGTCTTAAAACAAGGCTCCATCTTCCATGCATTAAAAGGCTACACAAAAGCAAAGACAACGAAGTTTCAAATTCACCTTCGACCTAATGAACAGGTCAAGGATGTCCACGTAGAAGGAACGTGGTTCAGCTCCTATGAAGCTGAAGAGAATATCCGTCAGTTTGGGAGGGAAAAGCTGCCTGTTTGCCATACGCTGATCGGGTATGCAAGCGGGTACTATTCAACGGTTTGTGGCCACACTATTATTTTTAAAGAAGTAGCCTGCCAAGGAATGGGGGACCCGGTATGCCGTTATATCGGAAAATCCCTTCATCGCTGGCAGGGGGAAGTGGATGAGGAATTACATTACTACGAAAATAAAACGATTGTAAAAGAATTGGAAGTTACGTATAATCTGTTGCTTGAAGAACGCAATAACTTAGAAAAGACGGCGATGATTCATGAAAGGCTGACAGAAGAAATTATCAACGGAAAAGATTTGCAATCGATCGCAGCAGCAGTATATGAAACAACAGGATGCCCTCTCGTTATTGAAAATCCTCAATTTGAGAAGCTTGCTTGTGCCGGTTTAACAGATGAGGAATACGAGAAAATTGAGGCGGACTTTAAGGAGATTCTGCAGCACAGTGAGGCTGAAGGGAAGATTAAAAAGACGAAGAAACTGACAGCTGGACAGCATCAACGCCTGGTTACACCTATTAGACTGCAAAAAAAGGTATTTGGTTATTGTTCATTTATTTATGAAAGCAGCATCAGTGAATTTCCTAAAGTTGATTCCATGATTTTAGAGAGGGCAGCTGCCGTCTGCTCTCTCTATCTATTAAATGAAAAGACGAGTTTTGAAGCGATGGAGAGAATGAAAGGTTATTTTCTTGAGCAAGTATTGAACGGTTATTTCTCGTCGAAACAAGAGATTCTAAAACGGGGCCGTTATATGAACATGGATTTAAACTTGCCTTTTCGAATAATAGTATTAACCCATCAGAGCAAGCAAAACGACATGGCCAACGAATTATTTTTTTATGAACAATTAACGGAAACCATCCTGCATTATTTTAAACACCAAAAGCTCCAGCTTATAACCGGTCAGCGCGGAGGGGATATTATTCTGCTCGTTCAAATGGACGCTTCAACAGCAGAGGATAAGCTGCAAGAATTGTGCAGCCGGCTCATTGATCATCTGAACGGTTCGTATCCAGCTTGCTTATTCCGAATAGGCGTCAGCACAAAGGGCCGGCAAATCGAGCAGGCAGCTACTTTTTACAAGGAAGCTGCCATGTCCTTAAAGATCGGTGCTTATAAAGAGCCTATTACCTTTTTTGAGGAGCTTGGCGTAACAGGAATCTTATTAAGTTCACAAGATACAGAGGCTATCAAGCAAAAAGCCTGCTACTTGTTAGGTCCACTTTTTGAAAGTGAGGGAGCTAAAAAGAACGAGCTGATGAAAACACTGTATATCTTTCTAATGAATGGCGGCAATCTTGAGAAAACGATGCAAGATCTAGCTCTCTCCATGAGCGGCTTACGATACAGGGTGGAAAAAATAGAGTCCTTGCTTGGTAAAGATTTACGCGATCCGCAAGTAAGCTATGAATTGCTGTTAACATTAAAGGCATTGATTGTCGCTGGAGAAATTACCATCTAGGATTCTTTCAAAGAGGACACTCTAAAGTTGTAGAGAAATTCTATTTTATATACCATCAGGCTGATTGAAAGCGAACGTTTGTCAACAGCCTGGGAGTGTCTCAAAGAGGGCACTTTTTTTATTTTCTTTTTTTCCATAGAAACATAAAGATTGAAAAAGTTAACATGGAGCCGATCAATGAATAAATAATAGTAGAGTACATGTCCATAAAAAGAACAATTTGCTCCCAAGACTCTCCAAACATCGCTCCAGCCGAGACAAGAAGAAGGTTCCAAATAAATGTGCCAATCCCCGTAAAAAGCAGAAAAAGCGAAAACCTCATTCGTGCCATGCCGGCTGGAATCGAAATAAGACTGCGGACAAGCGGGATAACCCGACAGACGAGAACCGTCCAGTAGCCATAATCATTAAACCAACGATCAGCCTTGTAAATGTCCTTCTTATTCAGCCGCAGAATATGCCCCCAGCGGTCAATCACCTTCTCAAGCCTTTCCACGTCAAGCAAGTTGCCGACTTTATATAAAATAATGGCTCCACTCAGAGATCCTCCCGTTGCGGCCAATACAACCCCTGTTACTGTCAAAGAAGAGAAGGTCGTCATCGTTCCTCCGAAAGTCAAGATGACCTCTGAAGGAATCGGTGGAAAAATGTTTTCAAAGGCAATTAAAAGAAAAACCCCAACATAACCGTACTGCTCCATCATCTCGATCATCCAGTTTTGCATATAAACACCCACTCCAATAGAATTTTTTGCTAATGTTTTACTATGATATGAGAGAGCGGGTTAGGAAAGTCTGCTTTAGAAGATTAATTTCATCTTAGGACGACAGAAAAGCATTAAAAATGAATAATGTTTTAGTAAAGCAAAGGATAGTATAAAAAAATAAAATAACAAGTGGAAAATAGCTAGTTTTATTATGTGGTGAATGCTCATAAAATAGATTACTGGAAGTAAGAAGATTACTTTTGGATTATGGAGGAATGCCTATGGGTTTTTAAGGAATTTCACTAGGACAATAGCGTTACATGAAAAAAGAAAAATCTTATATTAGTAAACATTCAGAAATATATCAATTAAAAGAAAATTAGGTATAGACTAAATAATAAGTTTGAATTAAAATACTATTGTGTAATACTAAATATTTGATTTTTTCTAATAATCATAGTGTAGCTGGTTTACATGCTTAGGCTCTCATTTGTTAGAAAAATCAGAAAATAGGGGGATTATGATGCGAAAGATATTTAAAAAGAAGCTTCCACACATGCTTTTGTCTGCGACTTTGGTAGCGGGCATACTGTCTGGATGTGCAGGCGGCAGCGAATCAGGTAATGGCGGTTCCGGAGATGGAGACGTCATAAAAATCGGAGCTAACCTGGAATTGTCAGGTCCAGTAGCTTCTTATGGACAATCCATCGGCAAGGGGGTAGACCTTGCAGTTGAAGAAATCAATAAAGATGGCGGGATTGACGGTAAAAAGATCGAAGTCGTTAAAATAGATAACAAATCCGACGCAGCTGAGGCAACGAACGCGGCTATCAAGTTGACAAGCCAAGAAAAAGTGACAGCTATCATCGGAGCGGCTACAAGCGGTAACTCCGTGGCACAGGTTCAGATAGCTGATGATAACAAAACGGTTCTTCTTACTCCTTCTGGAACAAGCCCGAACGTAACTGTGGGAACGAATAATAAAGTAAATGAGTTTATTTTCCGTACATGCTTTATTGACCCGTTCCAAGGCACAGTGGCAGCCAACTTTGCAGCTAAAGAATTAAAAGTGAAAAATGCGGCCATTTTTGCAGATAGCGCCAGTGATTACGCAAAAGGACTAGCAGCTTCCTTTAAAGAAACATTTGAAAAAGCAGGCGGAAAAGTTGTTGCACAAGAAGCATATGTAGCGAAGGATACAGATTTCCGTTCTACCTTAACACGTATTAAAGCAGCAAATCCGGAGTTTGTTTTCATTCCTGGATACTATGAAGAAGTAGGCTTGATCATCAAGCAAGCACGTGAAATGGGAATCACTGCACCATTCATGGGCGGCGATGGCTGGGATTCACCGAAACTTGTAGAATTAGCGGGTGCGGATGCCTTAAACAATACGTTTATCACAAACCATTACTCTTCTGAAGATCCAGATGAAAAGATCCAAAAATTTGTAGCAGCATTTAAAGCGAAAAATAAAGATCAAGCACCAGATGCCTTTAATGCTCTTGGCTATGACTCTGTTTACTTGTTAGCTGATGCAATTAAGCGTGCAGGAAGCACTGACTCTACAAAAATTAAAGATGCTTTAGCAGAAACAAACAATCTAGCACTTGTTTCAGGTAACTTTACGATTGATGAAAACCACAATCCTATTAAGAGCGCAACTGTTTTAGAATACAAAGGCGGAAAGCAAGTCTTTAAAACAAAAATCAATCCTTAATATGAACAATTGTCCATCATGCTAGTATGTGAGAAATGGGAGGAGCATCCTCCCATTTCGGTTTTTTCATCGGCAAAAATAATAGGGTGAAAAAAGTTTTAAGAGGAGTGAAAATCATGGAATGGATACAGCAGCTGGTTAATGGCATATCACTCGGCAGTATCTATGCATTAATAGCCCTTGGCTATACGATGGTTTACGGGATCATTAAGTTGATCAACTTTGCCCATGGAGAAGTCTTCATGATTGGGGCATTTATCGGATTTTATGCCATTGGAGGCTGGGGATTAAGCTTTGTTCCAGCACTTTTATTGGCAATGGCAGTTTGTGCGATCATTGGAGTCGTCATTGAGCGGGTGGCCTATAAGCGGCTCCGTAATGCGACGAGAATTGCTGCTTTAATTACAGCGATCGGGGTATCGCTTTTTATTCAATATGGGGTCATTTATATTCGAGGAGCCCAGCCGGAAGCTTATCCAAACGTATTGCCAAGCAAAACATTTGAGATTTTTGGCGTCAATATCAGCAGCCAGTCTTTATTAATTCTTTCTGTTTCTATTATTCTTATGATTATCTTACAATTCATCGTTCATCGTACGAAAATGGGTAAAGCAATGCGGGCGGTTTCTTTCGATGCGGAAGCAGCTCGTTTAATGGGGATCAATGTAGATAGAACGATTTCTTTTACATTTGCAATTGGATCTGCATTAGCGGGGGCAGCAGGAGTTATTTTTGGAACTTACTACACAAAGATTGACCCATTGATGGGAGTTATTCCCGGCTTAAAAGCTTTCGTTGCTGCCGTATTAGGCGGGATTGGCATTATTCCAGGAGCGATGGTTGGTGGTCTCGTACTGGGAGTAGTCGAAACGGTGGTTAGTGCTTTCGGTTATTCTTTATGGAGAGACGCTGCAGCCTTTATCATTTTGATATTAATTCTTATTTTCAAACCGTCTGGCCTCTTTGGCAAAAATACTAGAGAGAAAGTGTAGGTGGGACAGACAGATGAAAAAAGCTAAAGGGTTTTGGTTATCTATTATTCTCTCGTTAGTTGTTTATGGAGTCGTTCAATTTCTGATTAATTCCGGATCATTGAATCCGTTCTATGCGAATACGTTAATATTCATTGCCATTAATATTATTTTAGCTGTTAGTCTGCATTTAGTTATTGGGATTACCGGTCAGTTCTCCATCGGTCATGCTGGCTTCTTAGCTGTAGGCGCTTACATTTCAGCTATTTGCACGATGAAGCTGGAATTTCCTTTTATAGCTGCCTTAATTGTAGGGGGAGTTGTCGCTGCTGTGGCTGGCTTAATGGTTGGCATTCCGAGCTTGCGTTTAAAAGGTGATTATTTAGCGATTGCTACATTGGGATTTGCCGAAATTATCCGGATTGTCTTTCTAAATATTGATTACGTTGGCGGCGCTGCAGGTATGCAAGTTTCGCATTTGACAGATTGGACCTATGCTTTTATTTGCCTATTGATTACGATTCTCGTAATTGTGAACTTTACAAACTCTCGTCATGGACGTGCCTGTATTGCGATCAGGGAAAATGAAATCGCGGCGGATGCAATGGGAATCAATACAACTTATTATAAGGTTGCTGCTTTTGCACTCGGTTCCTTTTTTGCTGGAATTGCCGGTGGATTGTATGCTCATAACTTCTACATCATTCAACCGACAAACTTCGGTTTTTTGAAGTCTTTTGATATCTTGATCTTTGTCGTTTTAGGTGGTCTCGGAAGCTTATCTGGAGCTGTAATCTCGGCGATCTTGCTGACGATTGTATCAACATTCCTTCAGGATTATCCAGAAACGCGTATGATTATTTATAGCCTTGTGCTTGTAATTGTTATGCTGTACCGTCCACAAGGATTAATGGGAACAAAAGAAATCACGGATTATTTCGGCAAATGGACGAATGCGAAAGGAGGAAACTCATATGGCAAGTAAGCCATTGCTTCATGTTCAAGGCGCCGGTATTCAATTTGGCGGCTTGAAGGCCGTATCAGGCATTAATATTGAAATTCATCAA
Organism: Pseudobacillus wudalianchiensis; assembly: GCF_001685015.1. Classification (GTDB taxonomy): domain Bacteria; phylum Bacillota; class Bacilli; order Bacillales; family Domibacillaceae; genus Pseudobacillus; species Pseudobacillus wudalianchiensis. Next base: position 24,874 of record NZ_MAYT01000006.1, on the reverse strand, counting down.
GGGGAATTGATTGGGCTAATTGGACCAAATGGCGCTGGGAAAACAACTACTTTCAACTTGCTGACAGGCGTATACGTTCCGACAGAGGGAGATATATGGTTTGATGGAAAACGCCTTAATGGGTTGCTTCCTTATCAAATTACGCGTGGGGGAATCAGCCGGACCTTCCAAAATATCCGGCTGTTTAATGAACTTTCCGTGCTTGATAACGTTAAAGTAGCCTATCATTCACTGGCTAAGCATTCGATCTTAAGCTCTATTTTGCGCCTTCCTTCTTATTTTAAAGGGGAAGAGGAAATGGAAGAGAAAGCCATTCAGTTTCTCAAAATTTTTAAACTAGACCATTTAAGAGACGAAGTAGCTAAGAATCTTCCTTATGGTCAACAAAGAAGATTAGAAATTGCGAGAGCGCTCGCAGCCGGACCGAAGCTGTTATTGCTTGACGAGCCGGCCGCTGGTATGAATCCGCAAGAGACGGCAGAGCTGATGGACTTGATTGCCTTTATCCGTAAAGAGTTTAATTTAACGATTCTGTTGATTGAACATGATATGAAGCTAGTAATGGGGATATGTGAACGGATTTACGTATTGGACCATGGTCAGTTAATTGCTGACGGAGAACCAGATTTCATTCAAAACCATCCGAAGGTAATCGAAGCCTATTTAGGTGAGGAGGTGGAAAGTGCCAATGCTTAAAGTTAATGAAATTAACGTGAATTATGGAAATATCCGAGCGCTAAAAGGAGTTTCTCTTGATGTAAACGAAGGAGAAATTGTGACGCTAATCGGAGCCAACGGAGCAGGAAAGAGTACACTGCTTAAAACGTTGTCCGGTTTGCTAAAACCAAAGGAAGGTACGATTGAGTACCTTGGCAAGTCGATTGCCGGAAAGCCTGCACAAACTATCGTGAAAGCTGGCATTTCTCATGTTCCTGAAGGACGCCGTGTATTTGCGAATATGACAGTAGAAGAAAACTTAGAGCTCGGTGCTTATTTAAGAAATGATTCCGCTGGGATTCGTCAGGACTTCGCTAAGGTATATGAACTTTTTCCTCGCCTAGAAGAACGGAAAAAGCAGTTATCTGGCACACTTTCCGGTGGAGAACAGCAAATGCTCGCCATGGGGCGGGCACTGATGGCTCGTCCGAAGCTTCTCTTATTAGATGAGCCTTCCATGGGGCTTGCTCCACTGCTCGTCCAAACGATCTTCCGAATTATTGAAGAAATTAATCGTGACGGAACGACCATTTTACTTGTTGAGCAAAATGCCCACATGGCGTTATCTATTGCTAACCGGGCATATGTAGTAGAAACAGGAAAAATCGTTATTTCTGGAACAGCGGAAGAATTACAGGCAAGTGAAGAAGTGAAAATGGCCTATCTTGGCGGCCATTAAAATAGAATCAGAATCGTTTAAGCCCCCGGCTATTTTGGCTAGGGGCTCTTTGCAGCTTATCATTGCCTTATTCAACTGTTCAGCTTTTCATAAATAGCTAGGAGCTGTTTTCGCTCTTCAGCTGTTAATTTCTCAAATAGCTTTCTTCTCAGGTATTGCCCTTCTAGATGGGCTTTCTTTAAAACGCTGCGGCCCGTATCCGTAATATCAAGGTAAAGGATACGGCGGTCGTTTTCATCAGCGAGCCGGACGGCTAGTTTCTTTTGAATGAGCTTTTCAGATAAATGGGTTAAAGAAGGAGGTGTTAAGCCGAGCGCTTTGGCGATGTCAGAAGGACGGCTTTTTCCATGCTCATTCAAGTGGCTAAGCACGAGAATATGAGAGATACCAAGATTTTCTTTAAAGGTTTTATTCCAGTGAATAATCAGTTTATTTGTCACTTGATCCATCGTATGCAACAGATCAAAAATTGTCTCATGCTCCATAAAATCCCTGCTTTCTATCATACTATTCCTATCATATCACATTAAAAGAAAAAGCCCCTTTGAAAAAAGGGGCGAAGGTGGTTATTGAGCGGAAAAGCCGCCATCGATAACGAGTTCTGCTCCAGTAATGTAAGAAGATTCGTCAGAAGCGAGGAATAGAACAGCATTAGCAATGTCTTCAGGTTGTCCTAAGCGCTGCAGCGGAGTAGCCGCTACCATTTGCTCAACATAGCCTTTTGTTGCTTCCAGGTTCTTCGTCATCGGTGTTTCAATAATTCCTGGGAATACAGCGTTCACGCGAATGCCTGCTCTGCCATATTGAGTAGCTGCCGCTCTTGACATGGCCCGGACAGAACCTTTAGAGGCGGAATACGGATTAAAGCCCATGCCAATTTGTGCTGTGAAAGAGGAAATGTTCACAATAGCCCCTTTCCTTTGTTCCTTCATGTAAGGCACAACATGTTTAATACCGAGGAAAGGACCAAATCCATTAATGGTCAGCATTTTTTGCCAATCATCAATGTTTACCTCTTCAACAGGCTTTTCCGAAGAAATGCCGGCGTTGTTCACAAGGATATCAATTTTACCGAAGCGCTCTTTGACTTCTTTTAGTAAATGCTGCCAATCCTCTTCAGAAGCAACGTTCAGCTTCATGCCGTGAATGTTGTCAAATTGGCTGATTTTCTCTAGTGCCGCTTCATTAATATCGGCAGCAATTACGGTTGCGCCTTCTTGGCTAAAAAGATGCGCCATACGTTCTCCCATACCGGAAGCGCCGCCTGTAATAATAGCTACTTTATTTTCTAATCTTTTCATTGTTTATTCCTCCATTAACGTAATTTAACGCTGCCGCCGTCCACCATAATCGTTTGTCCTGTCATATAATTTGCGTCATCGCTTGCCAAAAATACGGCTGTCCGGCCAATATCCTGCTCAGGATCACCGAGTCGGCGAAGCGGAATTTTTTGAACCATCGCATCGTAAGCTTCTTTATTGTGGTCACGCCAATATTCCACTCCTGGAGTTAAGGCAATTGGCGAGATCAGGTTGACGTTAATGCCATCCGGTCCCCACTCATTAGCTGCTACACGTGAAATAGCGCGGATCGCTTCTTTCGCTGCTGCATAGGAAGCTTGTGTAACTTGTCCTTCAAGACCTGCTCCTGAGGCGAAGTTGATGACTTTACCTTTTGTTTTCTTTAATTCAGGATAACAGGCTTTCATAAAATGGAAGGTTGGATAAAACCCTGTACCGAAAGAAAGATCAAAATGTTCCATTGTTGTTTCCGTAAACGGAACATTTTTGGAAGCGTGTGCATTGTTTACCAACACATCGATTTTACCGAAGCGGCTGACAATTTCACTTACCATGGTTTCAATGTTCTCTTTTACGGAAATATCTTTAATAAAGAGCATTCCCTCCGTAAATTGATTGACTTCTTCCAAAGTCTTTTTGCCGTTTTCTTCATTCACATCGACAATGGCCACGTGAGCGCCTTCTTTGGCCATTGCTAGTGCAATTCCACGGCCTATACCACCTGCACCGCCGGTTACAATCGCCACTTTTCCTTCGAGTCTCATCGTTTTCCCTCATTTCGAAATTTATTTAGATGACTAAATATTTTACGGTTAAATAATATATCAAAAAGAAAATAGAAGCAAGATAATTGCTTATGAACAAGAGAAAACCAGGGCTCGTTACAGCGGCCTGGTTTGAGAATGGAGATAAATTTTATTTTTCATCCCTCAAGCTAATGAAAACATAGATCTGGCAAGATGCTAAGACTAGCGAGGAACAGAGTAATCACGAGGGATTAGTCCCATAGACGAAAGCTAAGGCCTTGGCGGCGGCTGGTCATGATCTTCTCTATGGATATCTGTTTCTTCTGCCATCTCAGTGGAAAAAGCAGGGTTCTGCTGAATTTGACTTCTGTTTTGGTCTTGCGTAAGCACACGACGCATCATATAAAAGTGGAAGAGCACTTCTGCAGAGGCGATCACCAATGCTGTAGAAAAGCTTGCCCATCCAAGCGAAATGTTTTCATTAATGACGACACTTCCGATCATCCATATGCCGATATAAGCCAAACCAAAATCAGCGACGGCTGCGGTCATGTTGCCATAACGCGGCAAGACAAATAAATCGCCAATAATATAAGCGGCGATAGTTAAAAGAGTACTGATCGTTAAGATTTCACCTAAATCAACGCCGTAAAACAAACCGAGAATGACCCATACGGCCGCTGTTACCATCACAAATTTGATCAACAATGCTTTCACATGTTCCATATACTTACCCTCCTTATAAAAGTAGTTTAATTCGTAGGCGAAAAATTATTCTCCGCTAAAAAAACCGTTCATTATGAAGGTGAAAATAAAAAAGACTACCTCTAAAGGGCAGTCCAGGTGAGGCTAACCTACATCCTCATAGAGATCGCTTTATTTGCCAGGGCTACATCGTTTTGCAGCAGCCTATTTAAGTCGTAGGCAGGATAATAGCCCTTTTTATACATGTAATTAAAAATAGTAGTGTGAGCTTGGATCGCACTGTTCAGTTGCTTGACGAGTACGTCTCTTAAAGCTGGTGTAGCCGTTTCGGTAATAGCGATCGCCAAATTGCGGACCGCTGTTTTTAGAAAAACAAGAAGATCTCCAGCATAAAAAGGCGTTTCATCCTCTCGCATTTCTTCCTCACGACCTACGTGCGGTGTCATTCGGTAAAACTGGAGTAATTCGCGAAGATTGCCAGTCAGGCTGTTAATATTCTGTTGATAAATGGCTCTTAATTCAGGTTCAGTAATTCTAGGAAAGGCTTTTTTTAACTTCATGAGTCCAATTGATTGAAACGCTGTTAATTCATGCAGCTCCATCGTTTCATGCCAGGCTAGATGCCGTTGTTCATTCATAAAATATCTCCTCCTGTTTGTGCAGTCCTGCTAGTATATTCACCTATATCGATTTTGGAATTTGTCTGTATAAATAAAAATCGGCAGCCGCATACTAACGGCGTACCACTCAACTACAGGAGGGATTTACTTTGATGAATCAAAATGAACAGACTCATACGAACATGCATACAGGTGCTGTTTCGCCAAAAATGAATCACGGAGCACACGAGGTGCTTGATGTTCATGAAGTCTTATCCGGTGCGGTAGGTACGATGAATGAATACATGATGCTTCGTTCTCACGTGAAAGATCAGGAGCTGCTCAATATTCTTGACCGTCAATATCAGTTCATGCAGCAGGAATATAACACAACATTGGATTGTTTCCAGTCCGGTAAAGACCCGGCTGTGCCGACGCAAGTCTATAATATGACACAAGACAACGACTTCGTTTACGGTTTGACATCAACTGCGCCAAAAAAACCAATGCAGTCTACATCGGAAATTAATGACGCATTTATTTCAGGTGCTATGCTTGGATCATTGAAGTCGGCAGCTTCCATGAAAACAATGGCCGCTCTTGAATCAACAAATCCGGTTGTACGCCGCGTGCTGGCTGATTCGATCCCGAACTGTATTGAGATGGCGTACGAGCTTTCTATTTACCAAAATAAGAATCATTACTATCAAGTGCCGCAATTCGCGCAGCAGGACATGATGCAAATGATGCAGTCATATGCCCCAGCGACGGGTACACCGGGCAATATGTCCACTCATTAATAAAGAGCGCTGTCCTTTTTACGAGGACGGCGCTTCTTTCATGTATAATGGAAAAAAGAGGTGAACAGTTTGAATCAATTTATAGAATTAGGAATTAGCGCCGCGTGGGGAGAAAAACTAAAGGAAAAGGGGATTGAGTCTCCTACTCCTGTACAAAAAGAAGCCATTCCACTTTTATTAGACGGGGAAGATGTCATCGCTCAGGCTAAAACAGGAACAGGTAAGACATTTGCGTTTCTATTGCCGCTGCTTGAAAAGATAGACATTGAAAAAAATGAAATTCAAGGACTAATCGTCACGCCAACGAGAGAGTTAGCTTTGCAAATAACAGCAGAATTGCGTGAATTGCTGACGGAGGAGAGCAGCATACATATATTAGCGGCTTATGGCGGCCAAGATGTGGAACAGCAAATCCGACGGCTTCACGAACAAGTGCATGTAGTGATTGCCACTCCGGGAAGACTGCTTGATCATATTCGTCGCGGAACAGTGGACTTGACCGATGTCTCTATGCTCGTATTAGATGAAGCAGATCAAATGCTGCATATTGGCTTTTTAGATGAAGTGGAAGCCATTATAAGGGAAACGCCTTTCACGAGACAGACCGCTTTATTTTCAGCAACGATGCCAAAAGATGTCCGCCAGCTTGCCAAAAGGTACATGAGAAATCCACGCTCTGTACATATAAAGAGCGAGGAAGTAACAGTGGAGCAGACGAAACAGTTCGTTATTGAAACAACTGATCGCCGCAAACAACAGGCGCTGTGCACAGTGATAAATGAAGTTCAGCCTTTTTTAGGCATTATTTTCTGCCGGACAAAACGCCGTGTCAGCAAGCTGTGTGATGAACTGAAGGCAAAGGGCTATAATATCGATGAATTGCACGGGGATTTATCGCAGGCTAAAAGAGAGCGTGTGATGAAAAGGTTCCGTGAAGCCGAATTGCATTTACTTGTAGCGACGGATGTGGCAGCCAGAGGACTGGATGTCGAAGGGGTAACTCATGTCTTTAACTATGACATCCCTCATGATATGGAAAGCTATATCCACCGGATTGGGCGTACAGGCAGAGCCGGAGAAGAGGGAGAAGCCTATACATTTGCTGCCTTAAAAGACAAAGATTTTCTGCAAATGATTGAAAAAGGACTTGGCCGTCCGCTTGAACGAAAAGTGGTTGAAGAGGCTCCTCTAGACACTGAACATAACAAAAGACGAAAGCCAAGTGAACGTCCGAAAACAGGCCGGCCATCAGCAAGACAGCAGCAAAAGAGAAAAAGCAGACGAAAATAAAAAGTAAGGGTGTCCAACAAGCTGGACACCCTTTTAGTCTGTTGACGAATGCTCGCTTTGCTAGGGAAGGCAAACCTCTTTCACCAGCTTAATAGTATAAAAACGGATTTTAACTCTGCTTTATTGATGATTTTGTGCTTTCTTCGCCGCCTTAGAGCGAAACGGGTACCACCAGTTCCAGTCGCCGAGGAGTTTCATTAAGCTTGGTACGAGCAGCAGGCGAATAATTGTCGCGTCAATGGCAATGGCGAGGGCAATGCCGATACCGATTTGTTTCACGGGAACAACACCGGTAAAAGCAAAAGCGCCTGTGATGGCAATCATAATTAACGCCGCTGCTGTAATCACCTTGCTTGTATTGGCCAGTCCTTCAGCAGTGGCATTTGTATTATCTCCTGTTACCAAATAATACTCCCGAATCCGAGAAATTAAGAATACTTCATAATCCATGCTTAGTCCAAATACGAGACTAAATACGAGTACAGGCAGGATTAAGGAAATGTCCATTTCTTGCAGTCCGAGATGCCCTCCTTGGAACAGCCATACGAGAATCCCGAACGTAGAAGTGAGTCCGAGTACGTTCATTAAAATGGCTTTTAACGGAATAATAATGGAGCGGAAGGCCAGCATGAGAATAAAAAAGGTTGATAGTAAAATAATCGCAAGAATGATCCCGATTTTATCAAAGATCTCATCATAAATTTCCTGATTGAACTTCGGGTGGCCGCCAAATTGAATCTCAACCGGCCAATGTTTCTCGCTCCAATCGCGAGCTAACGTTTGGGCCGCATCTGAGTTAGCATCTACGTTTAAGTAAATGGGGATCATCAGCTTATTTCCTTGGACAAACGGATCAACAGCCGGCTTTAATTGCTTTTTCATTTGTGGCTGCTGAAGAGCCGCCGCTAGTTGTTGGGGCTCGGCTATATTGGTAACGGAAAAGAGGGTATCGACCTTGTTCACGTGCTTTTCAGAGCGGAAAGAGTCTTCTAATTCCCTCATTCGCTTCAAGCCTGCTTCGTTGAGCCAGCCATCCTTCCGTTCAGCAATCGCGTAAATGGTGCTTTTGTTTTCTCCCATAAATTCCTTCTCAATCTTTTCATAAGCTACACGCGAATCAAAGTCTTTAGGAAGAGAATTAGCGGTCGGGATGGATAATTTCATATTTTGCACTGGAATGACCCCGGCGATTAAAATAGCCATTGCTACAATGGTAATGAAGATCGGACGCTTCATGACCGCAGAAGCAAAAGCCCGCCATCGGCTGCTGTTGTCTTTGTCTGTACGCAGGATACGCCATTTATAAATTCGCTCATCAAGCACATATAAGAGAGCCGGGAGCAGTGTAAGTGATCCGAGTACTGCAATGGCAATCACGACCATGCCGCCAATTGCGACATTTTTGAAAATATCAACATCAATGAGCATCATAGAGCCTAGACCAATGAAGACACAAACGGCTGAGAAGAGAATAGAATGCCCGGCTGTGTTAATCGTCGTAATAAGAGCAGCCGCTTTTGGCTGTTTTTGAAACTCTTCTTTATACCGATTGATGAATAAAAGCGAAAAATCAATAGAAAGGGCCAGCCCAACCATCGGGGCGATATTTAAAATAAAGATCGCCAAGTCTATCTCTTTGCCGATAAAGGTCAGCAATCCGAAACCAATGACAATCGTAATGCCGCCAACGATAAGCGGCAGCAAAGAAGCCGTGACAGTACCAAATGCAAATAAAAGAACGAGCAGGGCGACCGGAAGACCAATAAGCTCTGCTCGTTTCAAGTCATCTTGGCTTGCTTTATTAATGTCTTCGGAAATAATAGGTGCACCAGTTAACGTAATACCTTCTTTGTCTTTAATTTGATTTTTAATATCGTTAATAACACCGGACATCTCTTCCACTTTGTTATCGATATGTACCATCGCATAAGCGTCATTTTTTCTCAAAAGTGACGGATCATTCAATGGTGATTCAATGGCTGATGAGACGTCTAATTCTTCTATTTCATTGAGTGTTTTGCCGATTTTGTCTTTAAAGGCTGCTTGTGACTCGTTTTTTCCTTTTTCAAACAACACCATAATAGTCGATTCAGGGAAGTTGAAGGTGTCAGTTAATTCTTTTTGAACTTGTTCATATTCCCCATCCATCCGAAATCCATCGCCTTCAAGCATGGAAGGAAGCTTCAGAGCGAAGGCCCCCATAATAACCGCAGCAGCAAGCCACAAAATTAAAAGGGGTTTATGAAAACGGACGAGGAAGGAAGGGATGTTCCTCATAACGAATGTCCTCCTTTTTGTCTTTCACATCTATAATCATACGACACCGTGCTTTGTTTTGGAATGAAAAAGAGAAACAGGGACAACACTATAAATGTGTGCAGGAGTTACACGAATCAAAGATATAGCCAGGGAGGTTATTATGGGAATTTTAAGCGGAAATCCAAAAAATGAACCAATGCATTACGGAGAAGTATACGGTGTATGGACAGCGCTGCTTGCAGCGAATGGGGCAATCGGCACTCATCAAACGTTATTAAACCATGCGGGTGATAAGCAGCTGAGAGATCTGATAGAAGAGGCTATTCGGCAAGCTCAGTCAGAAGCGGCACAACTTGAGCCATTGCTGAAAGAGAATGGTGTTGGTCTGCCTCCAGGACCGATGGAGCGCCCGCAAGCTGACGTAAACAGCATTCCTCCAGGCGCTCGCTTTCAAGACCAGGAAATTTCTATGATCATGTCTGGCAGCATCGCTGCTAGTCTAGCTGCTTGCAGTCAAATGGCTAGCCAGTGCATTCGTGAAGACATTGGCGCTATGTTTTTGCAATTTCATAATCAGAAAGCGGCTCTTGGCGGACGTTTTCTTCAATTAAATAAAAACAATGGCTGGCTGATGCCGCCGCCGCTTCACCAAAGTGCACCTGTTACAGGAGAATAGAAAAAGAGGCTATCTTATAAGTGATTGTTTATTCACTATAGGATAGCCTTTTCCTTTTTTGGAAAATAGGCAATTCGCTATTGACAATGAGAAGCATTATCACTTATCATTGTTAATGATAATCAATATCATTGGAAAGGGAAACCATCATTTTTATTGGGAGATCAATCGAGTGTTCGTAAAATGACTAATTTTCCTGAAAGCAGCCTTTCGTTTTCAAGGACTTCTTGTGTAAACAAGTAGATACTTGTAAAATTATGAGACGAAAAGCTGTCAAAGGAGTCTGTCGGATGAAGAATAAATATCTTCTAGAGGAATCATTAGGCTATAAGTTGTTCCAAGCTTCGCGTTTGATGACAAACACGCTCAACCGTCATTTTAAAGAGCAGGGTTTTCTATTGACCCATGAACAATGGCAAATCCTGAGCCGTTTATATGAAAAAGATGGACAAACGCAGCATGAATTAGCCCGGATAAATGAGAAAGACCAGCCTAGTGTGTCACGTCTAATTGATAATATGATTAAGCGCGGCTTGATTGTTCGTAAAGCCCATCCGAGCGACAAACGAATCAATTTGATTTATCTAACCGAATGCAGCAAGCAAATGGAAGAGGAGTATACGGCCTTAGCTATACAAACGATTCAGGAAGCTGCGTTCGAGATAGATGAAAAAGAATTAGAGATTTGCCTACAAGTGCTGGATCGAATCCGAGTCAATCTAAAATAATTTTTTAAATAGGCGAAATGATAAAATGATGTTTCCAATTATATACTTGTTTAAACAAGTTTCTTCAACCAATGAAGATTATTTTTTTAACCTTTATTGATAATGAATTTCATTATCGGAATTTTTCTGATGAACAGTTTAAAAATTACTGTTGCGACAGTAAAGTAAGGGACATGGTCATGAAAAAAAGATACTTAGTCATCGCATTGATCATCTTATCTATCCTGTCTTTATTCATTGGAGTCACGCATATTTCTCCGCTGGAATTGTTTAATTTGACAGATGATCAAACACAAATTGTTTGGAAAAGCCGGATTCCGCGGCTCGTCAGTATTATCATTGCTGGAGTCAGCTTAAGTATTAGTGGGTTAATCATGCAGCAGCTGAGCAGAAATAAATTTGTTTCACCGACTACGGCAGGTACATTGGACTCTGCACGGCTTGGAATATTAGTTTCACTTATTTTGTTTACAGCCGCCAGCCCAATTGAAAAAATGGTCGTTGCCTTTGTATTTGCATTGGCAGGCACATTTCTGTTTATGAAGATTTTGGACAAAATCAAATTTAAAGATACGATCTTTATCCCGCTTGTCGGTTTGATGTTCGGAAATATTTTGACATCTATTTCTACTTTTTTCGCTTATAAGTATGATTTGATTCAAAATATGGCTGCCTGGCTGCAAGGTGATTTTTCCATGATCATCTCGGGAAGATATGAACTGCTTTACATTAGTCTCCCGCTCTTAGTTGTTGCTTACATATATGCGGAACGCTTTACACTGGCCGGTATGGGAGAAGATTTTGCTGTAAACCTCGGCTTGAATTATAAGCGGGTCGTCAACATTGGTCTTGTGATTGTTGCTCTATCGGCAACGTTAGTTGTATTAACGGTAGGGATGATTCCTTTTTTAGGCTTGATTATTCCTAATATCGTTTCGATTTACCAGGGAGACCATTTAAAAAAGAGTTTGTCACATACGGCGCTTCTTGGAGCTGTGTTCGTCCTATTTTGCGATATTCTTGGGCGAGTGATTATTTATCCGTATGAAATCCCGATTGGACTGACTGTTGGTGTCATTGGGAGCGGCATTTTTCTATACTTGCTGATGAGGAGAAGAGCTTATGAGTGATAAGAAAAAGTTACTGATCCTATCGGCGGCTGCTGTTTTATTAATCGTGGCGTTTCTATTCATTGGTCTCGGAAACAATTGGGATTACGCTTTGCCAAGAAGAGGGATGAAAATCTTTGCGATTGTGTTAACAGGAGCGGCTATTGCGTTTTCTACATTGGTTTTCCAGACGATCACGAATAACCGGATTTTAACACCAAGTATTTTAGGGCTGGATTCACTTTACATGCTCATACAGACAGTGTTAATCTTCGCTTTCGGCTCCACGAATTTAACGTGGATGAACAAGCAATTGAATTTTGTCGTTTCGGTTGCCTTAATGGTGGTTTTCGCTGGCATTCTATACAAAATCCTATTTAAACGTGAAGGCGAAAACATTTATTTTCTTTTGCTAGTGGGCTTAATTTTTGGGACGTTCTTTCAAAGCTTCACTTCCTTTATGCAGGTGCTGATTGATCCGAACGAATTCCAAGTAGTTCAAGACCGGATGTTCGCAAGCTTTAATAACGTTCAGACAGATGTCCTGACGCTTGCGGTTATTGTGCTCGTTTTAACATCGCTATACTTTATCCGATTTATGAAGTATTTGGACGTTTTGTCACTTGGAAAAGAACACGCCATTAATCTCGGCGTGGATTATGACTATACGGTAAAGCGATTGCTAATTGTGGTGGCCATCTTGATTTCAGTATCGACAGCGCTTGTTGGTCCGATTACATTTCTTGGACTGCTCGTTGTGAATGTCACCTATCAGATGTTTCGGACGTTCCGGCATTCATACTTGCTGGCAGGTTCCATCCTCATGAGTATTATCGCGCTTGTTGGCGGTCAGTTGATCGTAGAACGGGTATTCACCTTTAGCACGACATTAAGCGTGATTATTAATTTTGTCGGCGGTGTGTACTTTATTTACTTACTGTTAAAGGAGAATAAAAAATGGTAGAAGTGAACAATGTATCAAAACGATATGGAAGCAAAGCTGTCATTGATCATGTCTCCGTCTCGATTCCAAAAGGGAAAATTACTTCTTTTATCGGACCAAACGGTGCAGGAAAGAGTACACTGTTGTCGATGATCAGCCGCCTCATTACGAAGGATGAGGGCGAGATTCTAATTGACGGGCAAAATGTAAACCAGGCTAAAAGCAAAGAACTGGCAAAAAAAGTGGCCATTTTAAAACAAACGAATCATTTAAATCTCCGATTGACCATTCGTGAACTCGTTTCGTTTGGGCGGTTTCCTTATTCACAGGGGAAATTGACAAGAGAAGACTGGAAGCATGTAGACGAAGCGATTCGCTATATGGAGCTGGAAGAAATTCAAAACAAATACATCGACCAGCTGAGTGGGGGACAGCGCCAGCGGGCATTTATTGCAATGGTCATTGCTCAGGACACGGAATATGTGTTATTGGATGAGCCGCTTAATAATCTGGACATGAAGCATTCCGTCCAGATTATGAAGGTGTTGCGCCGGCTGACAAATGAGCTTGGCAAAACAGTTGTCATCGTCATTCATGACATTAACTTTGCATCGTGCTATTCGGATTATATCGTAGCTTTAAAAGATGGCAAAGTAGCCAAAGAAGGTACCGTGGATGAGATGATGGAGCGAAGTGTTTTACGGGATATTTATGAAATTGATATGAAGATTGAAACAGTCAATAATGAAAAAATTTGTGTCTATTTTAAGTGAAGGAAAGAGGAGAAGAGAAAAGATGTGGAAAAAATTATCGTTGTTAATGATTACAGCGCTGCTGGCTATCGTTATGGCGGCTTGCGGTTCAAACGTTGAAAAAGAAGAGAGTAAAACAAGCAGTGAGCCGAAAAAAGAAGCAGAAGAAGTGACGGTTAAACATGATTTAGGGGAAACGAAAGTAAAGAAAAATCCAGAGAAAGTCGTTGTATTTGATTTTGGTTCACTAGACACACTTGATAAGCTGGGAGTTGAAGTAACGGGTCTTCCAAAGCAAAACATTCCTAAATATTTGTCTAAGTATGAAGAGGACAAGTACGAGAACGTTGGCAGCTTAAAAGAGCCTGATTTCGAAAAAGTAAATGAACTGTCTCCTGACTTAATCATTATTTCTGGCCGCCAAGCTGAGTTGTATGACCAATTTGCTGAAATTGCTCCAACTATTTATTTAGGTGTTGATCCAGCTGACTTTATGAATTCATTTGAAAAGAATACGAAGATGTTAGGTGAAATCTTCGGCAAAGAAGATGAAGTGCAAACAGAATTAGCAAACGTAGAAGATGAAATCGGCAAGCTAAAAAAGCAAGCTTCGAAAGAAAACAAAACAGCCCTAGTCGTATTAGCGAACGATGGAAAAGTCAGCGCTTATGGCCCAGGTTCTCGTTTTGGTATCATTCATGACGTATTTGGTATTACGCCGGTTGATAAGGACATTGAAGTCTCTACTCACGGTCAAAGCATTTCTTTTGAATACATCGTGGAAAAAGACCCTGACTACTTATTTGTCATTGACCGCGGTGCTGTTGTAGCAGAGGGCGGCGGTTCATCTGCTAAGCAAGTGATTGAAAATGATTTAGTGAAAAATACAAAGGCTTATAAAGACGGCCAAATCGTTTATCTTGATCCTGGCTACTGGTACTTATCAGGCGGCGGATTAGAATCTGTTTCTGCCATGGTAAAAGAAGTACAAGCAGCATTGAAGTAAACTTATTTCCCCCTGGCATGAAACTGTCAGGGGTCTTTTTGTTTAAAAAAAGGCAAACGTGGAATAACATACTATCTTCACTAAAACTGGATTAACCCGGTTCATTAACTAAAACAGCAAAGGTGGTAATGTATGTTTTTCCATAAGAAAGAACTTCAATTCCACGCAAAACCAGACAAGCCAGATCCTGTTTACGCGAAGCAGCTGCAAGAAATTCTTGGCGGGCAGTTTGGTGAAATTTCAGTTGCTATGCAGTATTTATTTCAAGGCTGGAACACAAGAGGCAATGAGAAATATAAAGATTTAATTTTAGATACTGGAACAGAAGAGATTGGACATGTTGAAATGATTGCGACGATGATTGCGCGTCTGCTTGATAAAGCACCAGTGAATGAGCAGGAAAATGCAGCAAAGGATCCAGTCATCGGCGCCATTATGGGAGGCATGAACCCACATCACGCTATCGTATCTGGTCTTGGCGCTATGCCAGAAAGCAGTACAGGCGTACCTTGGAATGCTGGTTATATCGTAGCGAGCGGCAACCTTTTAGCTGATTTTCGCGCCAATTTAAATGCTGAATCACAAGGAAGACTGCAAGTGGCGCGTCTTTATGAGATGACAGACGACCGCGGTGTCAAAGACATGTTATCTTTCTTGTTAGCACGCGACACGATGCATCAAAATCAATGGATCGCTGCGATTAAAGAATTGGAGGAAAAAGAAGGTGTCATCGTTCCTTCTACCGTACCTGCCGAATATGAGGCAACTGAGTTCTCTCATAAGCTCTACAATTTCTCGGAAGGTGAAGACAGTGCTAAAGGAATGTGGGCAGAAGGAACAGCACCGGATGGCAAAAAGTTTGAATATGAGGAAATGCCGGTTATCTATGGCGAAAAGCCGGTGCTAGAACCTGCCCCTCCATACATGCACAGCACACCGCCACATGACCCACAATAATAAAAGGAGGAATTATCATGGGAAAACACATTTTAGATGGTGTATTATGTGAAGTGAACAACTGTGTCTATTGGGAAAAAGGCAACAGATGCTCTGCTAATGAAATCCTCGTCGTCAGCCAACAAGGTCATAAGGCATCCAGCGTAGAAGAAACCGACTGTCAGACATTCAAGCGGGAATAAAAAAGAAGGCTTGTCGATCGCGGCAAGCCTTTTTAGTTGTGCGTGCTGTTAACTACCGTGGAAACGTCAGCCTTCCGTCCAAAATAAGGAGTGCATGGCTCCTCCTTTTTTGTGAACTATAAAAAGGAGGGGGTGTGGATCTTGGCGAAAGACGTATTGTGTGAAGTAAACAACTGTACTTATTGGGCGCAAGGAAACAAGTGTTCAGCCGACCAGATTTACGTGGTCAGCCACAAAGGAAATCAGGCCGCTAACACGAAAGAGACGGACTGTAAGACATTTGAGCCGGAAGGATACTAAATAATAAGGCTGACTCTCGAAAGAGTCAGCCTTATTCTCTGAATTCGCTGCTTTACTAGCGGAATTGGCAGTATATTAGCCGAATTCCCCTTTATATGATCCGAACTCCTTATTTTATTCGCTCTTCTGCCAGCGGCAGCAAAATTTGAAAAATTGTGCCGAATGAGGAACTGTCTTTCAATAGAAGCTCTCCATTTAATGCCTGAGCGAGCAGCTTACTATAAGGCAAGCCGAGTCCCAGGCCGCGGACTTTGTATTTTTTCTGTTCTCCGCGGTAAAAACGTTCAAAAATGAGTGCCTGCTCAGCCGGTGGAATGCCACTGCCGTTGTCTTTTACTTCGATAGACAGAAACCCGGATTCTTGTTCTGATAGAGAAATCTCAATTTTACCGTCTGAATCAACGGCATGGCGGGCATTATTTAATAAATTGACAATGATTTGCTGCAGACGCACAGCATCGGTCGTTATAGAGCGATTAGTTGGTAAAGGAGAGAAGGAAATCGTAATCTCTTCTGTCTCTTGTCCCAAATGCCACTGATGGACAATTTCAGAAAGGAGTTCATTCACTGAATGTTTTTCCACGGCTACAGGCAAAGCGTTCGCCGAAAAAGAATTAAATTCCAGTAAATCGTTCACCATTTTTTGCATCTTTGTTGTCTCTTTCAAAGAGATATCAATAAAGTTATGGGCTTCTTCTCCTGTTACCACACCGTCTCTTACCGCTTGTAAAAGACCGCTAATAGAAGTGACCGGTGTTTTTAATTCATGAGTAACCCCGGCCAATAGCTCAGCTCGTAAAGATTCTAGCTGTTGCAGCTTCTGAGCCATTTCTTTAAAGGAATGAACGAGATCATACACTTCTTGTTCTTTAATCTGTTCCGGCAGGCGAACTTGATAATTGCCTTCTTGAATTTGTTTTGCAGCTTTTGCTACTTGGCTAATCGGAGTAGCAAGCCGGCGTGATAAAATATAAATCGCTGCCCAGCCAAATAAGCCCAGACTAATAATGAGCCCAGTCAGCAGGCGATATTCCTCTGTTACATTTTCCAGTTCGTTTTCTGGCTGCAGCATAACGACCCAGCCAAATATAATATCATCCACCTTAATAGGCTTTTTAATCATCCATGTGCGTGATCCGTTCGCCATTTCAGGAGAAAGCTTTAATACATCTCCTTTTTTCTGTAAAAGAGAAGGAGCGAAGGAACTCGTTTCGATACCAGAAGTCGACTGATTAGCTGAAAGAACTCGCCCTTTTGGATCTGTAATAAAGATAGCAGGAGGATGTTCTGACTGTAAAAAGAGCTCACGGCTTTTCAGCATATCTTCATCAATCGTTGGAGAGACATTTTTTTCTTCTTGGCTGCCAGCAATCCGATTAGCTAGTTCTTCTGCGATAAATTCTGATACTTCCAGTCGATTGTTCAGCATCGTATGCTGCAGCCAAATAACAGTCAGAATGGCAGCGATGAAGAGACCAAGGCAAAGAGCCGCAACGTAACGCGTTGTCCAATAGCGCAGCAAAGAGATTCTTCTAGTTGTTTTCATAAACACAAAATTGATACCCCAATCCCCGTAATGTTTTGATTTCACCTTCTGTTTCTGGCCAATTTTTTAACGATTTACGCAGCCGTTTAATGGATAAATCAACGGCACGGTCGCTGCCATCGTAATCATGGCCCCAGACATGTTCGATCAGCTGTTCACGTGTGAATGTTCTATTTGGCTGGGAAGCGAGAAATAATAACACCGATAAATCGCGTGGTGTTAAAGCCAGGTTAATTCCTTTTAATGTCACTCGATGCGCGGAGCTATCAATGGCTAAGCTTCCATATTGTTTAATGGCTGAAGACGGAGCTTCATTGCCTGAACGTCTAAGGACAGCCCGTACTCGCGCTACGACTTCTTCGCCGTTAAATGGCTTCGTAATATAATCATCTGCTCCATTATTTAACCCTTCCAACCGATAGTTCACGTCCCCCAGTGCTGTGAGCATAATGACCGGGCATGAGCTTGTTTGCCGAATTTCTTTTAAAACAGTCCAACCATCTGCTTTAGGCATCATAACGTCGAGCAGTACAAGGTCAGTCGGTTCAGAATGGAATAAATTGATTGCTTGTTGTCCATCAAAGGCTTGCATAACGTGAAAGCCAGCTTTCGTTAAATAAGCTTTTAACACCTGGCTAATGGCTAGTTCATCCTCTGCGAGCAGTATAGCAGCTGTCACCCTACTTCACCTCATTTTCTAATCATCCCGTTTTCATACAGTTCGATCTATTTTTTCTTCATTATAAGAAAAAAACAAATAAGCTGCCAATTGACAGCTTAAAAGAGAAGAAACCGAATTAACGCTTAGCATTCAATGATTGCTGGGCGTTACGGATTTCTTGTTTCAGAGTTTGGAAATCTTTATTCGATGTGTTGATCCCAAAGGATGCTGCCTGCTGTTGTACTTTTGCTTCCCGCACTTCTCTGGCAAGTGTTTCAATATCTTTGTTGGCAGGATCAATTCCAAAGGATGCAGCTTGTTCACGGATGACATCAGAAAAATCTCTGATTCCCTTTATTTGTTGTCCGTCCCGGTATTTATAAGAAGCGGTTTCAGCCTTCGTTGTAGCTGGGCCCGCTGCTGTTAGTGAAGGAGTTGATCCTAAAATGCTGATGGAGAGCGCACCGCTCATCACATACGACATCGTTTTTTTCTTCATCTATCTATTCCTCCTATGTACAGAAAGACTTCAATAACGATTTGATAGTTCTAATATAAAGGAGGAATGTGTCAACAACATGTCAAATGGGAAATTTCTAGGTTTATTTTATTTAAATAAGAGAAAAGTAGTTTTATAAAGGCATTTTTCTCTATTCATATAGGTCAATCAGGCGATGAGATTGGTTTGGGTAATTGATATAATGAGGCAGGTTACAAGTAATCATTTATTTAGCAGAGGTGGAAATCTATGAAACTATCAAAAAAAATGGGAACAGCAGCCGCAGCATTCATTCTTTCAGGCGGTATCTGGGCTTCTCCAGCGGATGCAGCCACTTCGTTCCATGATATTTCTGATAAATACTGGGCATATCCGCAAATTGAGAAAATGGCAAGTCAAGGAATTATCACAGGCTTTAAAGACGGGACATTTCGAGCGCAGGAACCTGTGACTAGGGCACAGAGCGCCATTTTTATTGGACGGGCATTAAAGATCAATCCTAAACAGACAAGTACAATGAAGTTTCAGGATGTTTCAGCTTCTGGCACAGCTGGCTATTCGTACATTGTGGCGCTCACAGAGCAGGGAATATTCTCAAAGGCGGATTATTTTCATCCGAACCGCCCGCTTACGAGAGCAGAATTAGCTAAAATCATGGTAACGGCCTTTAACTTGCCGAGAGCGAAAGGACCAAGCTTTACGGATGTACCGGAAAATCATTGGGCAGCTGAATATATTGGAACACTGGCTGGCGCCGGTATCACATCGGGTACAACGGCAACGACCTTTTCACCAAATGGAAAGGTAACGAGAGGACAGCTTGCTGTCTTTATTAGCAATATTCTTAAGCATGATCAGGAAGTAACAACGCCTCAGCCACCTGCTAAAGATACGCTGTCCGATGCCCATGCAGAGGTAGCGCAGCAAATTCTGAGCCTTGTTAACCAAGAGCGGTCAAAAGCCGGAGTGAAGCCGCTAAAGTATGCTGATGATGTAGCGAAGGTGGCACAGCTGAAATCGGAAGATATGGCGAAGAAGAATTACTTTGATCATACTTCTCCAACGTATGGCAGTCCATTTGATATGATGGATCGGTATGGCATTGGCTTTACATATGCCGGTGAAAATATCGCTGCTGGTTACAGTACAGCAGAGGCTGTTATGAGAGGATGGATGAACAGTCCAGGCCATCGTGCTAACATTTTAAGTGCAAACTATGCAGAAATGGGAATTGGGATTGCCGAGGGCGGCGATTACGGTATTTATTATACACAGATGTTCGTAAAACGATAAAGGCCGCTAGCTTTGAAGGGTGAACCACATCCAGTGAGCATCGATAAAGCTTATAGAATGATGGACAACATCCGGTAAGCATGAACAAAAACGTACGATAACGGATAATCATGCAAAGATTAGACAAAGAAAGCCGGATGCCGTCACTATTCGGCTTTCTTTATAGGAAGGTGACATAAAAGGGAATAATTTGCTTTTATCTTGGAAGATTCGCAATTTTATAGTATGATAAACTTGTTTCATTGAGAAAGAAATCTAGTGGATAATCGAGGTAAAGGAATGAAAGTGCAAGAACAGAAACAGTTATTGTTGCTGATGCAAGAAGCTTATGAAGAAGCTTATCGGGATGACAGTAAGGTTGAAAAAGTTATGCACATAATTAAAGAAAGAATGCAGGAAATGTACAAAGAGAACGTACATAGCAGGTAAAAGGCGGCCGGTGTGCCGTCTTTTCTTAATTTCCCTTTAATTATAGAAAGGAGAGAATAAACATGACCATGTTTATTGAAAAAAAGACGGTTTCTAGTGATTTAGCTGAGCGGATGATCCAGGCGGCTAAGGAGAGAGCAGCAGAGCTGGGGATTGCGATTAACGTAGCGATTATGGATGCAGGCGGTAACCTGCTTGCTTTTTCAAGAATGGATCAAGCTCCATTGTTAAGCATCGATATTGCTCAGGATAAAGCTTATACGGCAGCTGCATTTGGACGGCCTACCCATGAATGGTATGATGTAATTAAAGATAAGCCGGCATTAAAAACCGGCATCGTGCATACGAAACGGCTGACGGTATTTGGCGGCGGTTATCCGATACGCTGCGGAAATGACCTAGCGGGCGGAATCGGAGTAAGCGGCGGTTCGACCGATCAGGACCAAGCCTGCTGTGAAGCGGCACTCAGCTTAATAAACGAATAAAACAGAATTTTGGAGGAAGGGAAAATGCAGCCACCACGTTTGCAGCCAGGGGATGAAATTCGAGTCATTGCCCCATCCATGAGCATGGCTATTGTAAAAGGAAAACAGGTAGAGATCGCACAGGAGCGGTTAGAAGGGCTAGGATTTCGTGTGACGTTCGGACGTCATGTCGAGGAGCATGATCTTGTGTTTTCTACCTCTGTCGAAAATAGACTAGAGGATTTACACGAGGCGTTTCGTGATCCTAATGTAAAAGCTATTTTTACAGCGATTGGCGGATACAATGTGAATCAGCTGCTCGCTCATATCGATTATGATTTGATTCAAAATAACCCAAAAATTCTTATTGGCTACAGCGATATTACCGCACTTCAATTAGCTATTTATCGAAAGACGGGATTGATTACGTACTCGGGTCCCCATTTTTCTACATTTGGAATGAAACAGATGGCCGATTATACGATACAAGGAATGCTCGCTGCTTTGACAAATGACGCTCCGTTTGAATTAGAAGCTCCTGAGACGTGGAGCGATGATAAATGGTATTTAGATCAGGAAGATCGTACGTACTATCCAAATGAAGGGCCTATCATTATAACGGAAGGACGAGCAGAAGGAAGGCTTGTCGGCGGCAATCTCAGTACGTTAAATTTGCTGCAGGGAACAGAATACATGCCTTCTTTAAAAGGAGCGGTATTGTTTATTGAAGATGACAATGAAACGCATTTAATGAAGTTTGATCGTGATATACAGTCCGTTCTTCATTTACCGGATGCCAAAGAATTAAAAGCGGTTTTAATCGGCCGTTTCCAAAAAGAGTCCGATATTACCGAGTCGGCACTCGTCTCATTGCTCAAAAATAAGCTAGAGCTTCGTGACATTCCGGTGATGGCTAATGTGAGCTTTGGGCATACCGATCCAATTGCGACTTTGCCAATTGGTGGACAAGCAGAAATAACGGCGGAAAACGAAAAGACGGAAATCCTTATTTATGGAAATTGAATAAGCGAGCCTGATTTAGAACTATAAATCAGGCTTTTTTAAAAGTTAAAATGATTCTATCATTTTATGTCTTTCTGTACTTCTAATTGAAGCAAATATTGCTTCATATCTGTCCCTCCGCGATAACCAGTAATTGCTCCATTTTTGCCAATGACACGGTGGCACGGTACCGTAATCAGCACTGGGTTCGCACCAATGGCTGACCCAACGGCACGAACAGCTTTCGGTTTTTCAATAAGCTGGGCAATATCAGAATAGGAAAGAGTCTTACCATACGGTATGGTTTTTAATGCTTCCCAAATCTCTTCCTGAAAAGCGGTTCCTTTCACATCGACAGGCAGTGAGAAGGAGTGCCGTGTTCCTTCAAAATATTCTTGCAGCTCAATGGCATAGGGCTTCAAAGCTTCCGTGTTTTCCACGAGCACTGCCGCAGGAAAATGCTTTCGTATCCAGCTCTCAAACTCTTCGTGCGGTTGATTAGGAGAACTTACGTAACAAAGCCCGCTTCGGGTTTTCGCTATATAAAACTGCCATTCATCGTGTGTGAAGATCATCCAGTCAATCACTGTCTCTTTCTGATTCATCGGAATCCCTCTTTTCTTATATTAAGTTTTTTCGGTCAGTCGTTGGAGTAAATTTAAACGTTCTTCTTTGTCTTTATTCTACATGATTCTATCAAAAAGCATATGCTTTCCCGATAAAAAAGTAAGATAATCAACGGAAAAAGACGAAATATATGGCGATAAAATAGGGGTCTCTCATAGCTTATTTGCCAAGTGTATGGTAAAAATAAATAAAACGATTTATCCAGTCATCGTTATTTTCATATGTTCAAAGGAGTATAAAAGCATGAAGATAATAAAAGTAAAAGATTACAAAGAATTAAGTGAAACCGCTGCGAGGCTCATCTTAGAAAAAGTAAGGGCAAACCCTCAGCTTGTGCTAGGGCTTGCTACAGGGGGAACACCTGAAGGAATGTATGAACAGTTAGTAACGGATCATCGAACAGCAGGTACAAGTTATCAACAGATAACGACATTCAACCTCGATGAATACGCCGGCCTGCCGCGGGAAGATCGGAATAGTTATTATACATACATGAGACAGCAGTTGTTTGACCATATTGATATCCCAGAAGAAAATGTTCATTTACCGAATGGAGAAACGGAGGATTTACAAGCAGAATGCCGTCACTATGAACAGCTAATTAAAGAAGCAGGGGATGTTGATCTTCAGATACTCGGTATCGGAGGAAATGGTCACATTGGCTTTAATGAGCCAGGAACTTCTTTTGATTCAGTTACTCATGTGGTGACGCTTGATGAATCAACAAGAGAAGCAAATGCCCGTTATTTTTCTAGCCTAGATGAAGTGCCGACACACGCGGTTACAATGGGCATTCAAACCATCATGCGCGCTAAAGAAATTGTGCTGCTCGTTTCAGGAGAATCAAAAGCAGATGCCATCGTTCGGCTATTGACAGAAGAAGCGAACGAGAGCTTTCCGGCTTCAGCTTTACTTACACATCCGAATGTAACCTTGATTGTAGATGAAGAGGCGTTGAAAAAAGTAGACCAAATAAAAACAAACTAGAGATAATCAAAGAAGACACTCGGAGACGCCGATCGATACTACAAACTCAAGCTCCGATAATTATTTTGATTAATTAGACCATAAAAGACTAAACAGTTCTGCCACCGGGTAGAACTGTTTTTTTGCATAGTCGGGATAGGAGAAATAGCCGTTTTTTTGTCAGAGACCAGCCGTAAAAACGGCTCAATCAGCCGAAAAGGCGGCTTCTTTTCTTAAAATAAGCGACCAAAAGAGGATTTTTAACTTGGCATGTTCCTTGCAAATAATAAACTGAATAATCCGAAAAAGGAGGATTTATCATGAAAGAGGCAATTGTAAAGGACGTCCAAAAAGCGAGCAAAGAGACAGAGGTTATGAAAGCAGCCGTTGTTAATGAATTTAAACAAGACTTAGAAGTGAAAAATGTGTCAAAGCCAAAACCAGGTCCGGGAGAAGCGCTTGTAAGAATCGAGGCATGCGGCGTATGTCATACAGATTTACACGCTGCCCATGGCGACTGGCCAGTACAACCAAAATTGCCGCTGATCCCTGGTCATGAAGGAGTCGGGGTAGTCGAGGAGATCGGTGCAGGAGTTACAGCTTTAAAAGTAGGGGATCGTGTAGGGATTCCTTGGCTTTATTCTGCTTGTGGGGAATGTGAATATTGCTTGAAAGGGCAAGAGACGCTTTGTCCAAACCAGGAAAATGGCGGTTATTCTGTTGATGGGGGCTATGCAGAATATTGCATTGCAGCAGCGGATTATGCAGCAAAAATTCCAGATGAGTTAGATTCAGTTGCAGCTGCTCCCATTTTGTGTGCAGGAGTGACCACATACAAAGCACTTAAAGTTTCAGGAGCCAAGCCAGGAGATTGGGTAGCGATTTACGGCATTGGCGGGCTGGGGCATATTGCTCTTCAATATGCGAAAGCGATGGGCTTTAACGTTGTGGCCGTAGATATCGCAGATGAAAAGCTGGAGCTTGCCAAAAATCTAGGCGCAGATGACACGGTCAATGGCCTTAAAGAAAATCCAGTGGAAGCTATTCAAAATCGTGTAGGCGGCGTACAAGCAGCGGTGAGCGTAGCCGTAACAAAAAAAGCGTTTGAACAAGCTTATCAATCGGTTAAACGCGGCGGTACACTTGTTGTAGTGGGTCTTCCAAATGATGAACTGCCAATCCCGATTTTTGACACGGTATTAAATGGTGTAACCGTGAAAGGCTCCATCGTTGGTACTCGCATGGATATGAAAGAAGCCCTTGACTTTGCTGCAAGAGGAAAAGTAAGAGCTCAAATTGAAACAGCCCCGCTTGATGAAATTAATGAAGTTTTCGAGAAAATGGTACAAGGAAAAATTAATGGCCGGATCGTCTTAACAATGTAAAAGCAGAAAAAAGTGATAGCCAAATAGGGAATGGTGAACAGTGAAANGGAAGGGTCAAAAGTAACCTTTAAGAAACGATATGAAAATTTTATTAATGGAGAATGGCAGGCACCGGTCGGTGGACAATATTTCGAAAATATTTCGCCGGTGACAGGAGAAGTCTTTTGCGAGGTGGCCCGTTCACAGGCAGAGGACATTGAACTGGCGTTAGATGCCGCTCACGCGGCTAAAGATGCCTGGGGACGGACATCGG
>NZ_MAYT01000005.1 GCF_001685015.1 Pseudobacillus wudalianchiensis | reverse complement strand
GGATCAAACTCTCCAAAAAGATTGTTTGCATTGCACAGGATGTGCAGGCATCTGTGTTGTCACAGGAAGTGACGAACTTAACAGATGTTCCTTTGCTCTTCAATAAAATAAGAATTAACTTACTGGCATGTATTTTGTTCAGTTTTCAAAGATCAATTTAGCGTCGTTATCAGCGACAGCTATATTATAATAACATCTACAAATGATAGTGTCAACAACTTTTTTAAGAAAATCTTTTTCTCAACAACACTATTTTTAACAGCAAGAAGAACTATATCATTCTTTTAAATATGAAGTCAATCAATTTTTCCGGTCTTAATAAGAAGCATTCCAATAAAGAAAGACGCAAACACTCAAAACTCCAACTTCCCAAACCCATTAAAAAAGAACGCTCTGATCCCATCGGAACGTTCAATCTACTTTCTTTTGTAACGAACACTGAACCGCAGTGGCAGGCAAGATACTCATTTAAGTCAAACAAATTTTTACGGATAGCGTTAGCCAGTGTTAACTTATTTTTCACAACCATCATTTCCTTATTCATTACATGTTCCTGTCTCTATGATTGCCCATCTTGTATTCTTTGAGACACACAAGTTTTCAAAAAATACTGGTTAGCAAACTGTTCTTTCCTCTATGTCATGCTGCCTACACAGTTAGCTTTTTTTAATATCTCGCCGTTCATTTAAAAAATGTTCGAAAATGATTTTTAAACTTAAATGAACGTGAGAAACAGCCTTTTTTGGAGGAGAAATAACCGTTCTGAAAAGAATACCCCTTACAGCAGTCAAGTTAAATACTTTCTGTACCCCTTATTCATTAAAGCGCCCGATAATATAAGAAAGCTATTTTTAGGTAATTGGGATTTTAAGTATTATTTCCGCAAAATCTTTTCCATCGCTTTTCCCCTTGCTAACTCATCGATCAGCTTATCCAAATAGCGGATTTCCTGCATAGTCGGTTCTTCAATGTCTTCCACTCGAACACCGCAGACTACCCCTTTGATTAAAAGCCGTGAAGGATTCAGTTCGGGAGCTTCCGCAAAAAAGGTCTCAAAGTCTGTCTGTTTTTTCAGTTGCGCTTCTAACTCTTCCTGGCTATACCCTGTCAACCAACAGATGATTTCATCGACTTCTATTTTCGTACGTCCTTTTTTCTCCGCCTTTGTCACATAATGAGGATAGACACTTGCGACACTCATTGTATAGACCTTATGTTTGGTCATGGTACATTTCCCTTTCCGTCTGTTTAGTTATCGTTTTTGAACTTCCACACGCTTATCTGACCATCTAATTAACTCCATTAGTCGAAACTAATGTTAATCGCTTGAATAGCTAATTCTAATGCTTTCATTCTTCTTTCTAATAATGTTTTTTGTGGGCTGCCAGCCTTTGACTTAGCGTAAATGTTCTTAATTGATGGGAATAAACCAACAAGAACATCGCGAGCTTCTGCCAAATCTTCCTGAGTGTAAGGGTGGGGTCTTTGATTCCAAACATTTTCTAGAATGGCTAAGCCGATATAAAGAGCTTTGAGTCGTTTCTTTAATAAGGTGGTACTTGCGGCTTTCTGAGTCATCTGAGCCAGGGCCTTTTCGGATTTACTGATTGTCGATTGGAAGGACTTTATAGATTCCAATTTATCTACATTTGATACGTTTTCCATGTTAGTACTATCCCCCTTCGTCTCTAAATGACTTTGCTTGGTACTCTATAAAATTGTTACAACTCTGTTGTCGCGGCAGGAGCAGTCGTAACGAAGGATGTCCCGGAGAATACTGTTGTTGCAGGAGCGCCTGCAACAGTTTAAAAAAAATTAACAATAATTTAGAATGAGTTTAGGCACTCTTATATTTAAACGACTATATCGTTGTAAGAGCGGCAAATCATTTTGCATCAATTACCCAATACATAAAAACCCCGCTCTGCTTTTAGATCGTGGTTTTATGTATTGGGGTTTTGGAAATAAATAACTTTATTGTCATTTTACAAATTTAATCCACCTGTACATTTTTTAAATCTCTTTTGTTTATTATTGAAAAGCCTATGTGATGATTGTAACCATTGTCCTCAAAATACCTCTATTTTTTTCGTTCTTAAGCATCACAATGTTTTTGCTTTTCTGCAATAGGAGCCTTCATTCTGTTACCCCCCCTATTCAGTGTAACGCTAACTATTATAGCTATTTCCTTATAGGGCTTAAAGCAAGAATTCTTTAAATTTCTAAACGGCGATAACACTACAATATGGAAAAAATGAAAAGAGTTTGAATGTCATTGAGAGTTACCCATATACAATAACATCCTCTATCTACTAAAGTAATATTTCTAACGCCACATAGAACCCCCTCATCCCTCCTATTAAAAACCATGTTTTTTTGAGAGGAGTGAAATTGATAATTAAATTGGCCATTTCGATTTGTTTTATTCCATGTTTCTCAACAAAATTGGCAAGTGACAGAATAGAGTTCTGCCACTTGCCAATTAATACTACCTTCAATAGTTCGGTGTAAAGCTAATCCCTCCATTAGTTATGGTTATATTTTTGTGAATTTTTCCCATTAACTATAATTTCTCCGCCAACGTCGAACTTCTTAACCCCGCCGCCCTCCAACGCGTAATTCGTAACATTGTCACCGTAAGTAATAATATCACCGTGAATGGTCAAACTTTCAACTTCACCACCTGATTTAATACTTATCGCGTTTGCCGCAAGCTTTGTTATTACACCTTTAACTAATGAATTACCCACAGATCCATATGTTGTTACATCTTCTTCCACAGTCATATTTCCAATGGGTCTGCTGACTTGTATGCCTATTGAGCCGTCACCATGGGTTGTAATGGATTTAAACTTAATATTTTCAACCGTACCGTCATATTGGTTAAATCCCCTAGCACCTAACCCATATGTAATAATATCTCGTGCCGTGAAATCTTTTACCGTCCCAAAGTTTACGAATCCTATACCGCTCGGGCCATAAGATGTGATTGGATAATTGCTAATCCATTTTTCGACTTTGCCCCATGTATCCAAAACCATATCATTCACACCGTAAGTCACCAGCTCACCATGATGTTCAACTGATTTTGCCTCAACACCATAAACAATGAAAACAGCAGCAGTAATGATATCGGCTGTGCCATAGGGTAGCAGACCATTTGAATATACAGCACCCGTAGTGAGTGTTTCCAAATTAACTCTGCCGCCTTCATTGCCAAAACCACTAACAAAAATACCCGAGCCAATAACCGGGGCATTTTTAAAGCCTATGCAGATATTTGTTAACCTGCATTCAATTATACTGTTTTCATTGGGATTAAAATTATATACGGTCAGTGCCCCTTGGTATACATTCACGCCATACTTTTGCGGCTGCTCACTATAATGTCTTGAATCGCAAGAAGTGATATGTATATGATCTGCAATCAAATTTATCTTGTCTGTCCCTGACCTGGAAATAATTGAAACCTGCCCTGTAATATTCAAGTTTTCAAGGACAATATTCCCCATATCTGGAATGCCATAAACCGTATATATTGCTCGGTTAGTTTGTCTTGTCATAATGGTTAGGTTTGAGATGGTATTGTTGCGTGTCATACCAAAACCATCACTATTGTTAAAGCTCACCATACATGAACTGTTACTTTTTCCTATTAATTTGTAGCCCTCAGGTAAAGAAATGGAGTGAGGGGAAAGAATGGATGTTTCTATCTCCAAGGTTTGGGGGATATTTTCGGAAATGGCTTGCATCAATTCTAAAAGTGTAGTTACCCTTGTTATTTTCATTTTAAAATCACCCTTTAAACTCATTATCATTGAGATCGCTTTCTTCAGTTACGATCCCGTCGTCATCTACTCTAGCTTCACAGTCTTATCTGTTTAAGCACTGTAATACTGGGCGACTCAATACCTCCCTGTGTATCAGTCCATATTCCATTCAATGAGAAATTCCATTTTCTCTGTTGATGACAAAAATGTCTTCATCAGCATTTTCATTTATTATCTTTTCCGGGCGTGTAATAGTAGGGATCATTTTTATGACTTTTAATTTCGTTATCATCTATAAAGAGTGTTCCATTTTCTAAAAATGTAGCTAACATAATATCCTCTACACTTTTACCTGCTTTTTCCACCTCATTTATTAACCACTTTTGTTCAAGCCGTAGGTATTTTAAATTATGATAAATAATTTGACCATCCATGATCAACGGAATAGGAAGGTATTCTTTTTTTATCTTCAAATTTAAATCATTAGGCTGGATGGGCCGGTATTCCGACTTAGGAATTACACTAATAATTCCTGTTTCCTCCATCGTTGCCATAGCAATATACTGCGTATCCGCATACCCTTTTACTCTTAAACGCGACAATAATTCATTGATTGGCATACGTACCTTTTTCAATCCTTTTCTATCTATATCACCATTTCGAATCAACACTGTTGGGCGTTCATACAGGACCCACCTTAATTTATTATGTAAGGATAAGCGAATGAAAATTTTATATAAAATCGCGATAATTACAGCATAGGTTAAAGCTTTGCTAACACTCTCGACTTCAACGGGGGAACTAATAATATTTGTCAAGACAAAAATATATAATAAATCGAAAGAGCCCATTTGAGAAACAGCTTTTTTTCCAGTCACTCTTATCAACAAATATCCTGTCAGGAAAATAATAATTCCATGATAAAGTGTTTCCAAAGTTGCATCCTCCTAAAACCACTGCATATAAAGAAAACGTACCGTTTAATTAAAACAACAATCCTACTTTGAAGAAGATTATGAAGATGACTCCTTACAAACTTAACACCCTCTAATTAACCATCGTTATCATTCTCTCCGTTTATTTCTCATCTAATCAAACTATGCTTCAATTTTCCCCTGCCATCATATTGGTGAAAACAATATCCTTTACAACTCATTAACATGTCTTCTTCTTAGGAGAAGATTTATCCGAAATGATAAATCTTTAATAAAGGATAAGGAAGCCAATTCAAAATCCAATTATTAGCGCAAATGTAAAGCATTAAATAATGCCCACCTAACAACTAGGCAGGCATCATTTGGGCTTACGTTCACTTCAATCCGAGTTCCACCTGCTTAACAGTGATAGCCTTCATTAGTTCCTTATCATTGACAATGGTAACGTCCGGGTCCCACTGTTCGCCTTGAGGCAGCTCAAATTGGAATTTCTCTGCATACGGAGCCGGACGGTTCATCATATACTCAACGATTTCTTGTTTGATGAACTCCCTTGCTTCTTCCGGTGTCCGTTTGCCGGTCACAATATCATACATCATGTTGATGGAAAGCGTATTGGCGCCTTCATTATCGCAATGGACAGACACTTCACCTTTTGTTCGGTCGATCACTAAGCTGCCTTCCAGTCGGGCAACAAGTCCCGCTTTGTCGGCTGGTACATGACAATCAATGACTTGCTCGAGCACATCGGTGTGCGATTCTGGGAAATCATGCGGCACTCCATCACAGAATGCGATTGTCCGTTTCCAAGGCCCGTTATTAAACCAGATAAGGTAACTCGGTGTTGCTTCATTCGGAGGCCCGTAAAATTTGATGGTATTTTTGGCAGCCATCTTGGATGTGGCAGGCCACTCCTCGATGATACTTTTCACAGAATCTAAATCGACAAAATGAGTCGCCTTCCTCTCTTCCCTTCCGGTCGCATGCAGTTTCTTGTTTTCAGCCATGGCGGCTGCCGCCAATTTTAGGCGCTCTTCGCCAGGTGCTTGTTCTGCTGCAGCCTTTTTCAAACCTTTTGTCATCGAATCATCCTCCTTAAATCATTGAACTCTGACCTTACACTTTCCTCTTCCCTGCCCGTTTTTCTCACAAGCCTTCAGAGGGTTGCGGTACAAAAACCTTTTACATTCTTTCTCTATTTTCAATATAAAAATGATTTCATCATTTACAATAAAATGACGGTAATGTTCGCTTTAATTATAGTGATCAAACAAATTAAAAGTTTGTCTAGATGACAGAACTTTGATAATACACCATAACACTGTCGGAATACTAATAAAATTGAAGAAAAGAAGTTAAAATTATCTCAAAAGAGGAACCATTGAACTTGTTGTTTCATACGGTTGCGAAAAAAAACGAAATGGAAGCAACTCTTGAAGAGAGGCATAACGGTAAGAATTTAATGAATATTTAGATTCAACAGGCCATGGTTTTCGTGATGGTAGAGATAGGGGTATTGGACAGCTTACATCTTCGACTATTTTAGATGTTAAAGATGCTACCAAAACAATCATCGAAGAATTAAAGAATAATAACCTCCTTCATGAAAAGATTGCGTATTTAAATCTTGAAGGAAGAAAATTTGATCTAATAGAAAAGAACATTGAGATCTCTCAATGTTCTTTTTATTTACATAGTCAAATAGTATTGGAATCTATAAAAGGATGTTCCATACACGAATCATTTTAGCTGCTTATTAAATTATAGTTCCTCGTTACTTCATTTACTTCGTAAATCCAAATAAAAAGCCCCCCATAAAACATTAAAAAAATTTAAGGCCTGCTTCTCTTGCTGCCTCGAAGCTTTCTCTAGCAAACTCAAACGGATCCATTCCAACATTCTCCCAGTGCATGTACATTAACCGCGGTTCTTCAAACAGCCAGTGGTTATGAAACGCCGTTACGATCATTCCTCTTCTTCGCAATGCATCAAGCATTGGATTAACTTCTCTTTGAAGGAGTACAGTTTCACCTAGGTTAAGACCATTATTTTCAAAGGATAACATAAATGGAAGCGCTAGCGGGGAACGAGTTCTGCGGCCTAAAATAGTTGCTTCAATATCTCGAAGGCGCATAACTACACAAACAGGAGCCGCTTGAACAACTTCACCACCGATAATATCCGCCAGTCTTTGACAATTGGACAAATTTATTCCTCCTTTCATTATGTTCTACTACAGCTTATGCAGAATATGGAAAGCTTGTCTAGGCAGATCAAATAAAGGTTTCAATAAAATATAAAAAAATTGAATAAGAGGAAGTAAAACATCATGGGACAGCAGCAGAAAAATGTAGATTTATTATGATAAGCATTTCGATACACGTCCTGTGAGGAATGATAAAGTCTAAAAAAATAAAAAAGCCAACTTTCGGGATAGTTCGCTGCTTAATTTATTTACCCCCAGCTCCATGACTAAATATTAGGAAAAAATCTAAAAAAGATTGAGGATATTCCTTCACCTGTTACAAAGAATACCTTCAACCTTTTTGTAGATCACTTGTCATCCATGCTAAATAGCAGGGTAAAATTAATAAATACTACATATCCTCATTTTCTTCCTGTATTAAATGTTTGGCAATGGTGTATCCAATTAGGTATGCAGGTGCAGATGTATTACCGTCAACAGTAAAAGGTATGATCGATGCATCCGCAACAATTAGATTGTCGACTCCATGCACTCTCCCATAACGATCGACTACACCGCCTCTATTGACAGGGGCCATTCGGAGTGAGCTTTGTTGATGATGATTATGATCAAAGTTTTCTTTAATAAAGATTTCAAGATCTCTATCATTATCAATTGTTTCGGGTGACGGATTTATAAGCTGATAATTCGGGTCAATTTCTGAAAGTTTTTTCGCAATGTCTTTAATATAAACCCTATAAATCGCTTTAATGGCTTCCATGTCATATCGATTTTCTAGAAAACCTTCATCTGCCAGCACAATTTTCAATGGATCATTGCTTTGTATTTTGATGGATCCTCGGCTTCTAGGCTGCAAAAACAAAATGGCTATCGTTAATTTGTCTTCTGCCACAAATCCAACCAATTGTACACCCCGGCGCCGGTTGTTGTTCCTTGCAAGAGGGTTAGGTAAGAAAGCCCCCCCTGTATAAAGAGAGAACGGATCATTTTGCAGTTCAGGAATATCCCTCGGATTAACAGTAAACGTAGCCGTGTTTAAGGTATGATTAGTCAAAGACTTTCCTACATTAGGATTATTAAAAATCATTGGGATACCCGCCTGACGCAGCTCACTTGAAGGCCCGATTCCAGATAACATTAAAAGGTGGGCGCTGTTTATGCCTGCTGAAATGATCACTTTCTTACGGGCAAATGCTCGTACCTTTTCCCCTTCTTTAAGAAATTCGATGCCAATTGCTCTTTTACCCTCAAATAGAATGCGAAGGGCGGTTGACTTATAAACAACCCTTAATTTTCTCCCATCTATCCCCATTCCATTAGAAGTCATAATATCTGAAGATAAAAAGGCCGTGGAAGAACTTTCCCGCTGTCCACCGGTTTGTTGAAATAATTGCCAACGGGTAAAAGGGCCAATGGGGGTTCTCGGATCATTATAATCAAGAATTTCATCAAAGCCTGTTGCCAGCTCCATGGCAGAAACTAATTTTTTTGTAAGGCCAGGCGGATCGGCAGGAGCTTGTCTGATATCCAGACGACCGCTAAAACCATGAAATTCTGGGCTATTCGTTTCCCCATGATAATTTTCTAACTGCTTAAAGTTCTTTATCGCCTGTGCAGGTGACCACAATGAACCTAGCAGCCTTTCCCATTGTTCTAAGACAGCTGGTGTAGGTCTGACATACTGCTCTCCATTAATTGAAGACCCTCCACCAGAAAGCCGGCCTGTTGTCCATTCAAAAGATCTGTCGTCCACCTCTGGTTGAGGCACGCCTTCTCCTTGCCAAAAATATTCAGGAAAAAATAATTCCTCTAGTTCCAGAGCAAATCTAGAATCCCTGATTGGCTGGTCTCTATCATCATTCTCTCCCGCTTCTAAGAGTAAAAGAGATGTTTGTTTATCATCCGTAAGTGTCTTAGCTATCACCGCACCAGCTGGTCCAGTTCCCACAACAATAAAATCAAAGATATTTTTTGACTCGTGTTGATCCATTTTGCAACCCCCTTTTTATTTATCTTATGAATAAATAAAAGAGAAGGAACATGTGTCCATCAACATATTGATAATCATCAGAAGGTCTATCTTTTAATTTAAACAACTGCAAAGTAAGCGGAATGTTTTATGTCAGTATTATAAAAATTTACAGGTAAAAAAACGGTGTACTGTAAAAAGACAATAAAGTAATTTAATTTAAAAAGACAAACAAGCATAAACCCGTCACGAATTTAGGACGGGGTAAAAATATAGTTGTTTAATTTTAATATAGATACTTCTTTATATTAAAAGATATAATAATTAAGTCGTTTAAAAACCTAAGGTTTATTCAACAATAGCACCCTTTAATGAAATAAGTAAAATATTACCTCTGTCTTAAATAAGTTAATATAAAAAATAGTAATTTAAATCGCTCATAAATAGCCCAATTTCTTGAGGTCCTTGTAAACTATCCAAGAGAACATTTTTCTTCCCTCTCTGTTTAAATGATCTGGATCGATAAAATAATCCTTGTTGTCTGCGAATCTTTGATCTCTCATATAATTTAAAAAAGGGACATCTAATTTAAGAGCTTTTAAGTACTGAAAAACAAGTCTATTCATTACTTCTTCATTGAAATATTCTTGATAAGACTGATGTACCGGCTCCATGGTTAATATTACTCGGTAGCCTTTCTCGCTGCAATACTCTACAATCTGTCTTAACTGCTTCACATTTTGTTGAATGTTATTGTTTTCAACCGCTTCTCTGTATTGTGCTTCTACTTTCTCATATTTTCTTCCTGAATAGTTTTTACCGTTATTTGCCCAAGGCTGATGAGAATTCCATTTAAAGTTTTTCAATTTACCTGAGAGCGCAGAATTAAAACTCCCACTATTTGTCCCAGGCAAGTACAAATAACTGTAATAATCAATTAAACGAAACGGTTCAATTTCGGTACGATCCAAAACTTTATAATAATTTCCTATGTGCTTGGCCTCAGAATTTGCGAAAGTAATTTGAGAGATGGAAACGATAACTACACCACCAGGTTTAAGGTACTTGCCATACTCTCTCAACAATTTAAAGTCGTACTGAATCGTCTGAGCAGGAAGTGCTAAGTCCAGATGGGACAAACCAGTAGGCTTAAAATAATAACCATACATTGAATGAGATGCACCTAGATTGATGATATCAACTGGATATGGGTGTTTCTTAAACGCCAGTATTGCATGGTTTATGTTGTAATCATAAGAATGCTTTACAAAGTTATTTACTGGCATAAACAGTAGTAAAACAACAGTAACGATAATTGTTAACTTAATGAATAAATGTCCCATAGCAAACCCTTTCAATACAGTGCTTCTTTTACTAAAATTACTCAATGGCTCACGAATAAAACGCAACCAAATTTCCCGTGTAATTTGGTTTTAGATTAAAATCCACCATAAACAAACCCATTTCCTGAAACACCGAATATAAGGACTGAAACAATAATAAAAATATAAAATGCAAACCTAGCGAATATCGAGCGCTGCGCTAGCCATTTCCATGTTGAAGCATTTTTTCTTTCGATATACTGAAATAGTTGTACAATTATAAAGAAAAAAACGAAAATCACTAAATCTAGTAGCGGAAATATTTCAAATGCTTTAACAATTCCCGATGGTCTCCAGGAGTTAATTGTTAAGAAAAGCTGTGCATTTTCAAATGCATGTGTTACGGAATCCGATCGAAAAAAAACTCTAGAAAAGCAAACTAGCAGGAAAGTTATTGCGATTTTCACCCACTTATGCAGCACTGGACTTCTATCCAATTGAATAAATGAAGCCACTTTTTCACGAAAATGTTTTGTATAATCTCCAAACACGCGATAAAACCCATGAATTAGACCCCATAAAACAAAAGTCCAAGCGGCCCCGTGCCAAATACCACTTACTAAAAAAGTAATCACAATTGCTAAATAAATTTCACTTCTCTTCTTTTTCCCCTTACATAACGGGAAAAAGATATAGTCCCTTAGCCATGTAGAGAGCGTTATATGCCATCTGCTCCAGAAATCCGATATCGAAACTGCAAAGTGCGGCTGCTTAAAGTTTTCTGTTAAATTTATCCCTAGCATTCTTGCACAACCGATGGCAATATCACTGCATGCTGAAAAATCAGCGAACAATTGTACCGAGAATAGAATAGTAGCTAGTACGATTTGTGAACCAGTCGGGTTAGGACTATCGAAAACACTAGATACAATTGGAGCTAGTCGATCTGCAATTAACGTCTTCTTAAAAAAACCCCATGCAATTCGCTTCATCCCATAGTTTAAATTTTCATAATTTAAACTATGTTCAACTTTAAATTGCGGAAGCAATTTCCTAGCCCGTTCAATCGGCCCAGCAACCAATTGTGGGAAGAATGCAAAAAATATTGAAAAATAGCCGTAATGTCTTTCTGCCTTTTGCTTTCCATAGTAGATATCCACAAGATAGCCTACTGCCTGAAATGTATAAAAAGAAATGGCTAATGGCAGGACAATTTCTTGGTAGGGTACGGTATAATTCCAATTCATGTATTTTGCAATCGCTCGAAGTGAGTCATTTACAAAATTAAAATATTTAAACCAGCCGAGAAAAAACAATAATACGGAAATACCAACTAGCATGACTTTTTTCTTCTGTTTTTTTGTCTCCTGTTTTTCAATTATGATTCCAGTAAAATAAGTAAGAGCTGTGCTTGCAAGTAGTAACGGTATAAATTGGATACTTAAGATAGCGTAAAAAATGTAACTTGCTGCTAATAAAAGAATCCATCTCAATCGATGCGGGATTAAATAATAAGTAAAAACAATTATTGCGAAAAATAGGAGAAACTCAATTGATATAAAAGTCATCCAATCACCTGATAAAAAATAAACTTAAGATTTTTCATAAAACGAGGCAAAAAATAACACTAAAGCTGTC
This sequence comes from Pseudobacillus wudalianchiensis, assembly GCF_001685015.1. Lineage (GTDB taxonomy): Bacteria > Bacillota > Bacilli > Bacillales > Domibacillaceae > Pseudobacillus > Pseudobacillus wudalianchiensis. The sequence goes on along the minus strand of NZ_MAYT01000005.1, from coordinate 74,542 downwards.
CAAGTTACGTGAAACCCTGAAATATGTCGACGAAACACTTAAGAACTAATAAACTATGTACTAATGTAGGATTCACGTTATTTCAATGTTTCACCTAGAAGGTGGCACCCTCAGTTTTAGATCTCAGTATTTAAGGTTTTGTCACGTATATCAAATTTCCTGTCAAGGGTTCAGGTGACTACAAATTATCCATATTTAGGTAAATCAGAATAGAGGATTTTTCCAAAATGATTACGTGGGATTTCCTCAATTCTCATAATCTTAAAGCCTTTTAAGTTTAATTTTTCCTTGATTATTTTTTTAATTTGAACATAATCTTCTTTTAATGTGTAAATATACATTTGGTCATCCGTCCCAGCACAGATACAATCATGACCATGCTCATTTAAAAGCTCTTCAACTTCATCAAGGCTGATACGGTTTCCATAGAGTTTAATCATTCTTTTGATTCGGCCAGATATAAAAAAATACCCATCCTGATCAAAGTAAGCGATATCACCTGTATGTAAAATACCGTTGTTCTCATCTTTTTTCGAAAGATCGAAAAACGACTCAGCATACCCTAAAGAAACATTTGCTCCTTTGTATATCAATTCGCCCGTGACATTAGGCTCTATAATTTTGTTGCCATTGTCATCTTGCAGGATCAGTTCTCCACCTGGAATGGGAATACCAATACTTCCGACTTTATCAAGATTTTTTTCACATGGTAAATAGGTCATCCTCGCCGTTGCTTCGGTTTGACCATACATGGTAAAAAATTGAATTCCTTTTTGGTTACATAATTTAGCAAACTTGCACGATAGAATTGGGCTTAATTTTCCACCTGCTTGAGTTAGTTTTTTTAAACTTGGAAGATCAAACTCTTCAAACTTTAGCCTATTAAGCATCTCATACACGAAAGGAACTCCTCCAAAAGTTGTTACTCTCTGCTCTCTACACAAGTCCCAAAACTCTTTTTTCATGATAGATGCATCCGTTACAATTATCGTCGCCCCGCATATCAAATGACTATTGATAATAGAAAGACCATAGGAGTAATTCATTGGAAGTGTTGTTATAGGTTTATCGTCTGCATGGATATCAAGGTACTTTGCTATTGATTCAGCATTTTTGAAAATATTTTCATAACTTAAGCGAACAAATTTGGGACTTCCAGTACTTCCAGAGGTTGTTAAAAGGAGCGCAAGATTTTCATAAAGATCATGTTGGAAAAATGTCGGACATCTAAATAATGTATAATCCCCAAACACAAATGAACTATCCATTGTTTTTAACAGGTGTCGATTTTCACTACTCGCCCAAATATAGTTAGGCTTATATAGGTTAATTAGTCTGCGCAACCGATCAATATGGATGGATGCATCCAAAAGTACAGGTACAACACCACCTCTAATAAAGCCCACATAGCCAAATAAAGACTCTTTATTATTTGAACATAAACAAAAAACGAGTGTTCTTTCACCTACTTCACCGCAGATAGCGTCAGCAATTTCTAACATTTCAGAGTAAGAATATTTTCGTTCAGCATATACAGCGGTTCGGTTCCCAAACTCCTCAAATTTTTTGAAGCTATTCATTAATAAAGTCCACTCCCAACCGTTTCAATAGCTCCATTCCTGACAGGTAAGAATTGAACTCTGTAATCCATTCAGAATCTAAAGAGACATCAAAAACATCCTCAATCTCAGAAATGAGTGCCATATGTCCAATTGAATCCCATTCACTTGTTACTCCAAGCTCTAAATCTTCACATACATCATCTTCCTCCAAGTCCAGTACATTGATAAATGCATTTCTATATTTTTCGATATTTCTCATCATTTACACCCTTTCAATAATTACTTTCTCCTGTATCTGTGTGAAGAGCTTGTTAGCTCAAAAAGCTGCTATATCCGACAAATTTTTTAGGGTTCAGCATCCACATCTTAAATATGATACACCTGAAATTCACGGTAACCTAATCCATATTTATGTCTGAAGTTATACTTTTTTGTCGAGGATAATGCAAACTTTAACTCACTTTCTTAAGTACTGAAAAAAACTCTAGCTCGAAGAAAAATTTTTAAAATATCGTTGGAAGAAATAATAGACAAAATGCGCAGCCATTATCGATTACTCAAATCAATAATTCTGTTATTTTTCATCGAGACACCACTTATCAGCACATTTTCATTTCCTTTTGCTGATAACGATAATCATTTTCACATATGATTCTAGCATATCACTTTTCAAAAGGTCAACAACTCACGTAATATTTTGTTTTATGATACTTTCTGTAAACGAGATCAATGAATCTTTTACGATATTCGTAATGCTTTCCATTTCGTAAACAACTACTTTTTGGATAATCTTAGAGGAACATTCATCAATGAAAAACAATGTAAATACTACAGTCATCAATAAGAGAGACAATCCTTTCAACGAAAATCCCCCATCTGAATAATTAGACAATTTTATCTCGAATAAACGTACATATATATTTATATTCAATTATTAAATTAACCTGCTCTGTTAGTTTAAGTGCATTTCTTCACAATATCTGCTGCAATTTAACATAAATCCCCCATTCATTAACAAGTGTTATTCAACAATCTGGCCCGATTGTTGAATAACATGACTGGCGTTTTTTAAACAACTTTATTATGTTTTAAACGACTTTATTGTAAATTAAAGAGCTGTATTGTTTCTGTACATTAATTTATTTTAACTTCTAGCCCCAAGATTCAATATTATGAGAAAATCCTAAAAAAATTGGCGCTTAATTTTCTCCTATTAACCCAGTTCCATTAGAAGTCAAATAAAGACAAAGAAACGGTGTGCGTCATGCCTTATAAAAAAAGCATTTCATGAAATATTCAATTTAAAGATATCATTCTACATAATAGAAGGGTGTATTTTTATTTAGAAGCAAAACATAGTTAGATTAGCAGGGCATAATTTCATCTATTTATTACCGCAGCATGCTGCCGGTCGATTTTTAAATCATAGTTCCGTCTCTAATCAATAGTTAATATATTGTATCTAAAAGCCATTATGAATGAGGTGAACGTATGTATTTTTTTAAGTCAATCTCAGATGATGTTCGATTTGCCCAATTAGAATTTCGTAAACATACCAAAACGATGAGGCTTGCTTTTGGTGCTTTTCTCGTCTGTATAGCTGCTGCACTTCAGGCAGCAGGCGGCGTTTTACCAGGGGTCGGTTATTTTATCAGCCCATTTGCCACTTTACCCATTTTGATTGGTGCCATGTTTTCCCTTCAGATGGGCGTGATGTCTTATTTTCTTACGATCTTGCTGCTATTCATTCTGTTTCCAAGTGAACTAATGGTTTTTCCTTTTACAACAGGGTTGATGGGGATTGGTATAGGCATAGCTTTTTCTTTTTTTAAGAAGAGATTTATCATTATTTCTGTTGGGGCTATTCTCTTAACGATAGGCATTATGATTCTACTATATGTTTTCTCCTTTCCTGTTCTTGGCCCAGCCGTATCCAGTTCTTTTTCACTCCTTACAGCAGGAAGTATTTTTTTATTTTCTTTCCTTTATAACTGTCTGTGGGTTGAAATAGCTTTATTCTTTTTTAAAAAATTAAAGACCTTTATAACTTATTGACTCTTCAAATCAACCCGGCATTTGGAGAGTCATCGTTGCGGCAAGCCGCATTCTATTCATTGCAAAAATATCATTGTTCTCGTTTCTGTATTTATGGTGGATATTCGGCGGCCGACTCGTGGTGCTGGTTTGCCGCCGGTCGTATCGGAAGCCTCACTGTCAAATTTCTCAATCATAACTTCTCGCGATAAGCAGGATCGCTAACAGGATTGCTAACAGGAGAATGGCACTCGTCCATATTTGTGCCTTTACTGTTTCAGGAAAAAGATTTTGGATTTTAAAACTTTCTCCCCTAAGAGGAGTATACAAATCGGGATAGAAGAACCATCTAGAATGATTGCTCTCTCGTTTGTTTTATATTTAGATTCAATTAAAGTCGATAAAGAGATTTATCTGATATTAATTCGAATTTTATAGTTATAAATCATGGAACAATTTCAAAAATAGTACCTTGGTTAAAATCAGTCACCTTCATAGAGCCATAAACCCCTAAATATAGGCTGGTTTGATCCATATTCGTTCCCAAACTAACATAATAAGCCGATTGAGTTCCAAAATTATAATCGGTTTCAATCACGCTAAAATCAGCTGGTTTACAATCTGTTCTTACCCTTGTATAAGCTAACACCCCTCTAACAGAAGATGGAGACTCTTTATGACGGGCAAGATCGGTAAATATAATGCTACCCGTTAAATCGGGGATTCCTTGACCCATATATGGCTGGACTCCTGTCAGTGCAGTCCCTCCAAACTTATCAGGTCGGGGATCTTTATGAAAATAACTGGTTAAAGGCTGAAGACGCCTCGCTGAAGTTTTTACTGCTTCATCGTAATAAGCAATTATTTTCTCTTCCAAAGTCGAATTTACAGAGCAGCTCCTTATAAACGAAGTAGGAAAAGCACCTTCCCACCCTCGCCAACCGAAGTTTATGCATTCTTCTTGGTCAGGTTCAGATGTCATTAAAGAAGCTTGAACAAGCTGAGTAACCGGTATAGGCTTATAAGAACCAAATGAAAAAATCGATTCTGCCAAGTCCTGTCCGACATTTCCTGCGTATTTGATATACTGATTATAAAATCTTTGATATGAAATGCCCGGTATATTGCGAACCCCTTTGGCCATTACCGTAAGCGATTCCTGAATAGGTACGGGAAGTTCATTAAAACGTGTAACTACGGGTGGATTATAGATAAATGGAGCCTTCCCTACATCAATTTCAATTATTTTACCGGCTATCTCCATATCATCCTGACTTAAGTTAAAAGGATCATAGCCTGATCCACCATCTCCGGTTGTTAAAACAAGTTTTCCTGTTTCAGGTGAGAAGTTTAAGCTATTAACACCATTATGATTAAAAAATGGCCTTCTTAGGTTAAGTAATGTTCGTCGTTTTTGAGGTTGGCCGTTCGATTGTAAAATCCATTCTTCCACTGTATCAATATGATCATATTGAGCCTCTCTATTTATCCACTTTGAATTTAAAGTTTTAGGATTACACGGATTAGGTTTAAAAGATTCAGAAAGAGCACCGGGTCCTTGTGTTCCAGCTACCGAATAATGAAGATAAAAGAGACCGTTATAATAAAAGTCAGGATGAAACGCTAGTCCTAGCAATCCCCGTTCATCATACCCACCACTAGAAACACCCAGCTTTATGATTCGTGGGCGAATATCTAAAAAAGTCCTTAACATTTCGTTTCCTATGTAAAAGATTTCTCCTGCTTGTGTTGCAATAAACAGCCTCTCCATTGAGTCACCAGGCAGTATAGTTGTTTTCAAAACAGTAGGTAAATTTATCTTACTTACAATGGGTCGTAAACGAACCTTCACTTTTTTCAACTAATTTCACACTCCCTTCTATTATTTTCTTTTATAAAAATATGATTAAATTTATTGTATTAGTACCAAATCAGGGCCGAAGTACATCATGCAGCCTTCACTTTTTATGTCCAAATTATCGATTCACAATATGAAAGGATCAACAAAAAGCAACATGCCTCTCAAGCCAAGAAAATAAAAAACCTGACAACATAAATAGAATGTTGTCAGGTCGATTGAAAGTTCAGAAAAGCGGTCTAATCATGTTTTTTCTCGTAATCAAATTCAAACTCAATTTCTTCAAGTTTAACGTACTTTGTTTTTTTGATAAATTTATAACCGAACCATAAGCAAAGGAAAAGCGGAATACCTAAATAAGCAGCTACTACATTGCCCCAATCCACTTTATCGTTCATAAAAGCTTGGAAGTTTTGGGCGATGATCACAACTAAACCACACCCGATTGCAAAAATCGGTCCAATTGGATACCATTTTGCTCTATACGGTAATTTGTCCAGTGAATAACCTTGAGCGATAAAGGCTTTACGGAAACGATAATGACTGATTGAAATACCGAGCCAGAATATAAACCCTGTAATACCAATGGCATTCATTAACCAAATGTAGACAACCCCATCACCAAAGAAAGAAGCCAAGAAGGCAAGCGTACCGACTGCACATGTTAAAAGCATTCCAGCTACAGGTACACTGCGTTTATTAAGTTCCCCAAAAATACGAGGGGCTTGTCCTTCTTTAGCCATTGAATACAGCATACGAGTTGACGCATATAAACTAGAGTTCCCCGCTGACAGTACAGCTGTTAAAATAACTGCATTCATAAGCGAAGCCGCAAAGGCGATTCCAGCTTTTTCAAAGATGAGAGTGAATGGACTAACCATAACATTATCACTTTGTAAATTTGGATGTGTATAAGGAATAATAAGGCCGATAACAAGAATGGCTAATACGTAAAAGAGAAGAATTCTCCAGAATACACTTTTAATAGCTTTTGGAATATTTTTGGCCGGATCTTCGCTTTCACCAGCTGCTACACCGACAATCTCTGTACCTTGAAAGGAAAAACCTGCTGCAATAAAAACAATAAAAACACCCAAAAGACCACCCGAAAAAGGCGCTTCACCCATGGTAAAGTTTTTAAACCCTATTTCTTCTCCACCCATAATACCAAAAATCATCAGTACGCCAACTACAATGAAAATAATAATAGCACTTACCTTAATCAAGGAAAGCCAATATTCCCCTTCTCCATATCCTTTAACAGATAAATAGTTTAATAGAAAAATAAGAGCTAAGAACGAACCACTCCACAACAATGATGGACTGTCGGGAAACCAGAATTTCATGATCATCGTCGAGGCAGATAACTCAGCTGCAATCGTCATCGCCCAGTTAAACCAGTACGTCCATCCAATTGCGAAGCCAAAGGCTGGATCTACGAATTTTGTGCCATACGTACTGAACGAACCACTTGTTGGCATAAAAGCGGCCATCTCTCCTAAACTCGTCATCACAAAATAGACCATCGCGCCCACTAAAATATAAGCCAGTAAAGCCCCGCCTGGTCCAGCTGTGTGAATGGCTGCACCACTGCTAAGGAACAGTCCTGTACCAATAGATCCTCCAATAGAGATCATCGTTAAATGCCGAGCTTTTAAGCCCCTTTTTAATTTCTGTGAAGGCTCTGGCATGTGGTTTTTTTCTTGCGCTAGCATACAGTATCAATCCTTTCTTTGCTGTCTTGATTAATAGCTTGGATTTTTTGAATAATAGTGGTTTTAGGTAAAAACGCTTTCAAACTATTCCATTGTTATAAATAAGGCGGACAACGTTGATGTTTTGGGCTATCAGGATCATTCATTCCTAGTAGTGAAACAAGGAATAGTCAAGATGAGGTTGCGAAAGTTCCTTGTAACATTGCCAATATTTTATTGATTTTTCCGGGTCTGTAAAGAAAGAAGAGAAACCTCTTCTTAAAAAAGAAGTAGAAAATAAATACAATAACCAATATGAACAAAATTAATAGAATGGTGAGACCGGAAAATGGAATATTTCACTCTTGTTGTTTTCCTTTATAAACTCCTTCTCCTTTCGACTAATTCATCTATCTCGTTTAAATCTTCAAACAAGATTTAATATAAAAACTATAATAATACGTAATGGTACACTTGAAAATGCAAAGTTTTCCTACACTGCAAAACCCTTTTGCATTTTTATATATGTTTTTATGTAATTTAGAAAAAATATTAGACATATCAGTTTTACTTATTATTTCATAAAAGGTTTAAAAAGTAATTTTTTAATTAATGGACGGTTTATAAACGTCTAATTTTACTAAAATCTCCATTAAAAAATCATTCATCACGGGAATTCACCTTCGTTCCATCTGTCCATTATTAAAAAAATTAATTCCTCTAGCGTCTCTTACTTTAAAAATGTTTCTACTGCTATTAAACCTGTATTTAGACTCCCTCTCTTCAACACTTCAAACACAAAACCCTAATGTCTTTCACAATAGTTTCTTTTAGCTCTAATTGACTTTATTTCTGCTTGAAGCGTATGCTATCTATCATTGCTCAAGTGAGATCATGGACATTAGTTAACATTGAAATTAAAATTTAAAAGAGGAAGGGTAATGTACCCTTCCTCTTTTATGCAATAGCTTATACGTAATGCAAAATGAGACGTTTGTGTATCGGACAGCTAGGTGCCCAAGTCCACTAATGCCTTGAATAGCAACAAGATTGCCGGACCGCGCTCTGCTATTTCCTAGTGCACTAAACGTTGTTTCACCAGCACACATACCTTCATACTTTTGCCGAAGTTATTGTATTGAAAAGCCCAATTTCATAAAGGCTGATTATTTAAATTCAGAATTTCAAAAACTGCCGTTTCAGCTGACTGAAGTGCCCCTTCCAGATGACCACCAAATTGTGAATTAGTCTCAGTACCGGCAAAAATAACTTTCTTTTCCCAAATCCCTGCCTCTGTTGGTGGTCCGTAACTCGGAAAGTCTCTATGCGGCTCCAAGCCGTTCTCAACCGCCGTTTCAGAATCCTTGGCCCAATCCTTATAAAGGATCGCCCTTACATTTTGAGCTTCAGGTCCAAAGAGCCTCTCCAATTGGTCAATAACCAATTTTAAAGTTTCCTCCTCACTGAGTTCTTGGCGTACCTTTGCTGGTGTCCCAAGGAAACCAAATAATGCACCAGAACCCGTTTCAGGAGAAGCGTCATGGATTTCTTGCAAAGATCCAACCCAGCTTGATACGAATCCTTTTTTACACAATTATATGATTGCACCGTTTATAAAAACAATTCTCTTTTTATTTTATACTTTTTACTCAAAGCCAAAGATATTGAAGTTTTTATAAAATAGATCTTTTCACTAGTTTTTTAAAATTAACTAACTATATTTGAGAGTCATTATTAAGCAATTGAAATACCAGCTTGCTCTCCCTGCTCAAATTCCATCTATAAGTGGTCTTTATTCAATGGCTGTTTAAGGATGTGTATATATTTTCACCCCAAAAAACACCTATACCCGAAGATGCTAGACGGTTTTTTGGTTGTAAATGAGCTAGCTCCTCTTTGCAGCTGTGTTCATCATTGTTTAAAAGTAAATTTCTCTTATACATTTCTTTTTCTAATAGATTTATAAAACCTTCTGGCAGCTTTTGTGTTTTATCAAGTTTTACGGCTTTTTTATATGCATCAATTAGCATTTCATCTGTTAAGTGTTCCATTCTCTACAAATCCTCCTTAAATTTGAAAACTCAATAAATTACATACAAACGTGTATAACAAACTTAAGCCACCCTTTCCCCGTTGGTATTCCTGGCTGGAAAGAGTGGCTTTTCAGTTGGCGAATCAAGACTTATTCTTTACGAGAATTATGAACTACGCTTAATTTTGTAATATTTCCATCACTTGTCTAACCGAATTGACAGACCTGTCAAGCGCTTTCTTCTCTTCAACAGTAAGCGGCAATTCAATAATACTTTCAATTCCCTCTCCTCCAAGGATGGTCGGGACACCTAAGTATAAGCCCTGATAACCGTACTCTCCCTCAAGAAAGGCAATAGATGGCAGGATTCTTTTTTTATCTCGGATGATGGCTTCCGCCATTTCAACGAGGGCTGCTGCTGGAGCATAATAGGCACTTCCATTCCCTAGCAGGTTGACGATTTCGCCTCCGCCTTTTCTCGTTCTTTTCACGATTGCTTCAAGCCGGTCGCTCGGGATAATCTTTTCTAAGGGAATTCCGCCTGCATACGAATAACGAACAAGAGGAACCATATCATCTCCATGTCCGCCGAGAACAAATCCGGAAATATCTTCTACAGAAACTCCTAGTTCTTCCGCAACAAACGTGTTGAACCTGGCTGTATCGAGTACTCCTGACTGTCCGATAACCCGGTTTTTGGGGAATTTAGTTGTTTGATAGCAGACATATGTCATCGCATCGACTGGATTACTTAATACTAAAATGAAACTATCCGGGGCATAGTCTTTCACCTTCTCTGAAATGGAACGCATGATTTTGGCGTTCGTTGAAACAAGATCATCACGGCTCATTCCCGGTTTTCGGGCAATGCCAGCCGTAATGATCACCATATCTGCCCCTTGGATGTCTCCATAGTCAGCCGTTCCTTTAATCCGTGCATTAAATTTTTGTACCGGCCCTGCTTCAAGCAGATCTAGTGCTTTTCCTTTCGTAGGATTGCTTTGCTCTGGTGTATCTACTAGAACAATATCCCCCAAATCTTTTTGGGCAAGCAGTAGAGCCGTCGTTGCGCCGGTAAATCCTGCCCCGATCACAGCAATCTTCGGTCGCTTAAATGCCATTGAGCTTGCTCCTTTCTAACTTACTGTTCTTCTCCCTCTTTGGGCATTTGATCCGTTTTTTTTCGATTTGAGCGATTAGAAGCCGTTGCGGCCTTGGCAGTTTGTTTCTCCTCTGCTGCAGATGTTTGAGTCAGCTGTTTTGGCTTTTGAACAATCGTATAGGTCTCCTCATCAATACGAGGAATCACATGAGCAGAAACTAACTCTCCGACACGCTTAGCTGCCTCTCTTCCTGCTTCAACCGCCGCTTGGACAGCTCCGACATCTCCCTCTACCAAAACAGTAACAAGTGCCCCATCAATTTTTTCCTGGTTCACCAGTTCCACGCTCGCTGCTTTTAACATGGCGTCTGCTGCTTCAATCGAGCCGATTAATCCGCGCGTTTCAATCATTCCAATTGCCCTTGGCATCTTCTTCACCTCTTTCTACTGTTGTGCAATTTCCGTGGAATCGACAATTCCTATAATGACGGCATCAATCGGAAGAGGGTTATCCGGCATAATAAACCTTGCTGACCCGCCTTCTGTAATAATGACCTGATCTCCTATTCCTGCTCCAATTCTGTCAGCTGCAATAATAGGCGTATGGACAGGTGCCCCATCCGGGCGGATAGGCTGCACAAATAACAGCTTTAATCCGGTCAGCCCTTCTTCTTTTCTCGTTGCCCACACATTACCAATAACGGTTCCCATTTGCATTTCCTCACCGCCTTACTCGTCGATCACTTCGATTTTCTTTCCTAATTCACGCGCTGTATCTTTGGCAAGCGGTGTAACAATGGTTGTTTTTCCAACACGGATAACCGGTCCATCCAGTTGTTTCACTTCATGCTGTGATAAAAGCTTTCCTTCAAATAACGGGATGATCGTTTGCTTTTCTTCTATTAAAACAGGGGAATGACAAGTAGACTGTGTCTGTCCTGCCGAAATGATTTCACCTGTCTGTCCAGTGCGGATAAAGCCGGAATTCGCCTCATCCGTATCAATATGCATTTCAAGGCGGTAGGAAGGCGACACACGGATCCGAACTCTTTCAAATGTTATTGGACGTTCTGTTTCTGCTCTAACCTGAACATACTGGCCATCCTCTACTCCGAAACGTCTAGCGTCATCGGGAGCCATATGAATATGCGCCTGCGCAATAATTAACCCTTCATTTAAGTAAACACTGCCTTTGGGACCGATGATTGTTATTGGAGAAGACCCCTTAATATCACCGGATTGCCGAATAGGTGGGGTGAGTCCTAATTTGAATGCATCCGTCTGACTCACCTCTACCTGTGTCAAATGCCGGGAAGGCCCGAGCACGCGGACGCGCTCAATCGTGCCTTTCGGACCTGATAAAATGACCGTTTCCTCTGCAGCAAATTGATTCGGTTGCGACAGATCGCTTTTCTTCTTTAATGTATAAGACTGGCCAAATAAAATAGCCAAGTGCTGTTCAGATAGATGAACATGACGGGCCGATACAGCAAGAGGAACCTGATTGGGCTTTTGCACCGCCTCTTTCCTGCCTAACTGTCGGACCACTTCCTCCACAATGGATTGAATCCATTCTGGTTCCATAAGCGCTCACCTCTCTTTTTACGATTCTTTGCTTATTCTGTAAACTCAGGTGCTTTTGGCAGGATGGACTCTAATTCGTTATGCGGACGCGGGATAACATGAACAGAATTTAATTCTCCAACACGCTGAGCTGCTGCTGCTCCAGCATCTGTCGCTGCTTTTACTGCTCCAACATCACCACGCACTAATACTGTTACAATTCCGCCGCCCACATGTACTTTGCCAACTAAGTGAACGCTTGCCGCTTTTACCATTGCGTCTGCTGCTTCAATTGATGCCACTAATCCTTTTGTTTCAATCATTCCTAATGCTGTCATTTCTCTTGCCATTTTATATTCCTCCTAATTTTTATTTGCTATATTGTTCAATTACTTTATTTACAAGCTCGGCTACTTCCTTTACATCAACTTGTCCGCTTTTTCCCATCGAAGCAATCACGCTTTTAACAACCTGTTCAGTATCCGTGTTGTTCACTTTTAAATCGGATGATGTCTGGTATGTTCCTTTTCTTGGAATACTGACTTCTTTGATGCCGTAAGCCATCCGTTTAATGTTAAGCAAATGACGGGCTGTAATATTGTCAGAGGTGATGTTCCCTCCGAAGGATCCGCAGCCAAGTGTCATGGATGGTGCAAGTCCTGTCGTACCACCGACCGCTCCGACTGAAGATAATGTATTCACTAAGATTCTGGACACCGGCATCTCAACAGCAAATTCCCGTGCCACCTTGTCATCTTCTGTATGGATCGATAAACTATGCCCCCGGCCGCCAAGATCGAGTAGACGGCTGCATAATTGTTTTGCTTCATCCTTGTTCTCTGCCGTATATAAGGCAAAAATCGGTGAAAGCTTTTCCAAGGAAAACGGAACATCTTTGCCGATTTTCGTTTCCTCTGCAACGAATAAACGAACCGAGTCATCAATATCAATGCCAGCCAGACTAGCGATAAAAGCTGGGCTTTTGCCAACGATTTTAGGATTGACTTTACCAGGTACAGGTGAAATGACCTTTTCCATACGAATCTTTTCTTCCTGATTCAGTAAATAAGCTCCGTTCTTCTTCAGCTCTTGCAAGGTGATGGATAAAATGTTTTTATCTACGATGATGGCCTGCTCTGTTGCGCAAATGGTGCCATAATCAAAGGACTTACTGTCTACAATCATCGAAGCGGCCTTTTGTATATTGGCTGTTTTTTCGATGTATACAGGCACGTTTCCTGGCCCAACACCATAAGCTGGTTTTCCGGAGCTGTACGCAGCCTTCACTAAGCCGCCTCCCCCCGTTGCCAAAATTAAATGGACATCAGGATGCTTCATTAGGGACTGCGTCGCTTCCATAGAAGCATATGACAGCCATCCGATTAACCCTTCTGGGGCTCCTGCTTCCACTGCCGCTTTTTCACAAACCTTCAATGCTTCAATGGTGCATTTCACAGCGTAAGGATGCGGGCTCACCACAATTGCATTGCGTGTTTTCAAGGCAATTAATGTCTTAAAAAAAGCAGTGGATGTTGGATTAGTCGTTGGAATAATAGCGGCTACCACTCCAAAAGGCGCGGCAATTTCTACTATTTTCTTTTCTGTGTCTTCCCTAACGATACCGACAGTCTTTTCATCTTTAATAGATTCATATACTGCTTTGGATCCTACTTCATTCTTTATCTTTTTATGCTCTGCTACGCCCATGCCGGTTTCTTCTACTGCCATAACAGCCAGTTCATAAGATTTTGCATAGGCAGCATCCGCGACAGCTTTGACAATGTGGTCCACTTGCTCCTGCGAATAAGACAGATAGCGCTGTTGAGCTTCTTTGGCTTTTCTAACTGCTTCCCGCATTTCCTGAATAGCAAGCAAATCGCGGTCGATTACTGCAGTCATACTTTCACACTCCTTTAAGACTAATACTGCTCCATCTCTTAATAACGAAGCGGGTCTTTTATCAATTCGATGATCGTTTCACGAAATGCATCCGCAGCTGCCTGGCAAGCTGATTGACTTCCCGTTAACAAGCCCCCGCCATAGTTGGTTTCCGACGGCGGTTCGAACAGCTGGCAAATCTCCACGTCTGCTGCTTTCAAGGCTGCATCCAGCCCATAAACCGATTCGAGAGGTGGAGCAATTAAATAGGCGAGCGAATCCCCTTCCTTGATTCCTGCCAGAGAAGAGAGATAGCTTCCGGTCCTCGAAACAACGTGAGCGTATAAAAGATGGCTTCCTTCTTCATTTAACGCTTCAAAAAAAGCCCCAGATTCAACAATGGTCTCTATGGCTTCCAATCCACTTCTCACTTGCTCAGGTGTTGCTCCCGCAATAATCCCTATCATCTCTCCTGAGAGCGGACCCGAGGAGTAATTGGCTCCTGCATAAAACGATTTGGCATACACAACATCGACATCCGCATATTTTGTCGCTTCATCAAGTGCTGTGTAGCCGACATCATCACTTGTTACGGTAAACATTCCGAGACTGCGATGGCTGTCTTTCAACTTCAACTTTTCTGCCAAGCCTTGGTCAACATTTGGAATCACCCGCATAGCGAGGATGTCAGCTTTTACATGAGGTAAGGGCATCTGTTATTCACCTCTCTAGCTTTCTTTTTGAACAAGCGATACACCGCTAGCCTGGTATTTTAGAATTTTTTGAACGATTGTTCCAAGATAGGCTCCTGCTTCAACCGGCGGAATACCGCCTTTATGGATATTAGAGACGACCATCCGGTCCGCTTCGATGACTCCTTTTCTCGGCTTGTAGCACATATACGCACTTAGTGACTCAGCGCTGACAAGTCCCGGTCGTTCACCGATTAACATGATGACCACATCCGGTGTCAAAATTTCTCCAATCTCATCCATCAATGCCACGCGGCCTTTATCGACATAAAAAGTAGTCCCCATGTCGATCTTTAAGTTATTCAGCGACTGTTGTAAAGATAGATACACGTCTTCTATATTGGCTTCAACAGCCTTCGCGCTCAAGCCATTAGAAATGACCACTTGGACGGTGGGTGAATTTTGGCACCGATCTTTAATAATTTTTCTCGATTCATCTGACAGCTGGCGGCCGCGATCAGGGCGGCGGATGTACTCCTCTTTGTCCTCCACACGGGTATGGACAGTGAAAACCCCGAGATTCTCCAGTACATCGGCAGATACTTCCCCATATACAGCATCAACTGCCGCAGCATGATCGTAACGGAACTGAAGCCACGTATTGGTTTTAGGGCGGCTGCCGGCCCGGCCAACCGCAATTCGTGAAGGTGTTTTTTGACGAAGCTCTTCCAGTTGCTGTTCCTTCTTTTCTAATTTCAAAGAATCACTGCATGTCCTGGATTGATGAGTCTTCTGTTCTTTTCTCTGTATAGCTTCTTGTCGAACTGGTTTAAGCTCAATCCGTTCCAAATTCTGTTCAGTTGCCTCAACGGGTGCAGGGTTCTTTGGGGACGCGCTCCATAAAGCCACTTCTGGTTCTTTAGGCGGCTGCTCTTGGTTAAGTTTTTCTATCACAAGCTTCGTAATCGAAGCAATCAGTTCTTTTTCCATGTTTCAGCCTCCTATCTTGAAAATAGTGTTGGATCGCCAGCATATTTGCTGAGCCGTCCATTTTCCCAAATGCCCATTTTCTCAAGCCACTCAGCAAATTCTGGAGAAGGAGATTTCCCCAGCGTTTGCCGCAGGGTAGCAATATCGTGGTAGCTCATAGACTGATAGTTCAGCATACAGTCATCTCCCATTGGAGTAGCAATAATAAAGTTTACTCCAGCAGCGGTTAACAGCACTCCGAGGTCTTCCATATCATTCTGATCTGCCCGAATATGGTTCGTGTAGCAAATATCTACTCCCATCGGCAACCCATGCATTTTCCCCATGAAGTGGTCTTCAAGGCCAGCCCGAATGACTTGCTTACTATTGTATAAATATTCCGGACCAATAAAGCCGACCACGGTGTTCACAATGTAAGGGTTGTAGTGCCTGGCAAATCCATAGTTTCTAGCCTCTAGCGTCATTTGATCTATTCCGTAATGCGCTTCTGCAGACAACTCTGAACCTTGGCCTGTTTCGAAATACAGACGTTCAGGGCCACTGCTTGTGCCAAATTTTTTCGCCAACTCAGCTGCCTCGTGAAGCAACGGAGCAGAAATCCCAAAGGAACGATTCGCTTTCTCTGTACCTGCAATACTTTGAAAAATCATGTCAGCCGGTGCTCCTCTTTCAACGGCTTTCATCTGAGTGGTTACATGAGCTAATACACAATTTTGGGTCGGTATCGCCCATTCTTGAATAAACTCGTGGCTCGCTTCTAAGAGCCTCTTCACACTCTCTACTGAATCATCGACCGGATTAATGCCGATAACCGCATCCCCAACCCCATAGGACAAACCATCTTTCAATGAAGCGATCATCCCTTCTACATTATCAGTTGGATGATTGGGTTGAAGTCTTGAAGCAAGCGTTCCTTTTTGCCCGATCGTAATGTTGCATGTCGACAAGATTTCGATTTTACTGGCGGCATGAACAAGGTCAAGGTTAGACATCAGCTTTGCTACTGCTGCGATCATTTCGCTCGTTAACCCTTGGCTAATACGTTTTAGGTCTCGGTCACTCGTCTCATTGTCTAAAATGTATTCACGCAATTCAGCAACGGACCAATTTTTTAACTGCTCGTAAATAGGTTCGTTTATATCTTTTTCAATAATGAAAGATACTTCATCTTTTTCTGCTTCAATGAGCGGGTGATTGCGAATATCAGCTAAGGTAATGTCACTTAAGACCGACTTAGCTGCAATTCGCTCTTGCACCGTTTCGGCGGCGATGCCAGCCAGACGGTCTCCGGACTTTTCTTCATTTGCTTTTGCGAAAAGATCTTTCAAATCGTTAAATTGAAAGGTCGTTCCGCCCATCGTTGTTTTAAGATTCAACTCCGCCTTCCTCCTTGCTTTATGAGTGAAAAGTGAGGGTTTTTATGACTACCGGCACTACTCCGGACTGAAGAACCTGGCCGATGTCCATGTAGCCCCCTTGCTCGATATCGATTTGATCAATGCACAGTATGCTCTGCTCTGGCTCCAAAGCCTGCAATGTCTGCCCGAGAACTTTCGCATGATCGCTCTGTAAAACAATAATAAATGGCTGAAGAGGATCGGGCTTTAGTCGCCGACAGGCAATTAGCTTTTTAGCAATCGACTGGATATCCCTAAACTTGAGATAGGGGATATCCGTCAAATAAAGCACAAAGTTTTGTCCTTCTCCCCCTGGATCATAAATCGCAATCGCTTCTTCTACGCTGCTTTGCAATTTAGCCAGCCCTACAGCGGTTTCATATTCAAACGAAACCTCTACGACGGGCAGGTTTTTCTGTGGCAGTTGGCTGCTCTCTACCTGAATCGTGGCTCCACTAATATTTGTCGTTTGGGTGCCGGCCCCGAGAACCGTTGCTCGGACTGTTTCATTTGGCTTTTTCCATTCATAGTGCTGCAAACCCGGTTCCCGTCTCAACGCAGAGGCGAGTTCTATCCCAATGTCATCGTAGACAGCCAAAGAAGCATTTTCCTCTTCTAATTGATAAATACATTCCGATACGCCGCCTGAAAAAACAATGACGTCAACGTCTCCACTCCATTGTGGAGGATGGCCTAATAAAAGTACTTCATCCTCCATTGTCATTGACTTTGATAAAACATTTGCCATCACTGTGGCCATGCGTCGTGTGATTTTCTGAACGTCCGGATGATATTTACTATCACCTATCTGCACTGTCCAGCCTTCCTGACGGATAAGCTTTTCCACAGGAGGAGAAATGCTTTTGATCTGTTCATCTTCAAATTCAATGAGCCTACCGCCTACATGAAGTGTACATGTGCCAGTCAGCCTGCCGTCTTGGTACACCGCAATATTCGCTGTACCACCGCCGATATCGACATTCGCCACCGACTTGCCTGTTTTTTTAGAATAACCATAAGCTCCAGAACCCTTGGCTGCGATGATCCCTTCTAAATCCGGCCCTGCTGCAGCAACTAAAAATCCTCCGGCATGTTCGGATAAATGATGAACCATTTCCTCTGCGTTTTGCTTCGTGGCCGTTTCTCCCGTAATAATAACGGCTCCTGTTTGGATTTGGTCCGACGTCACGCCTGCCTTCTCATATTCACTTTTTACGATATCATCGACCGCAATCATATCAATCGTTGTGGCGGATAATAACGGAGTTCTAAAAATTGGGCTGCGATATAAAATTTCTTTGTCAATGATTTCAATTCTTGGTACATGTGTTCCTCCGGCTAAATTCATGAGTGAAAATCGGCTGATGACCAATTTTGTTGTGCTCGTACCAATATCGATTCCGGCACTTAATAACGTTTCCACACGGGATGCCAGGCTTTTCACACTTCTGCACCACCTTAAAAAGCAAAAAGACGCCTCCGGGAATCGATTATCATCAAATTCCTCAGAGGCGCCTTTGCCTGTTTCTATACTTTTGTAAATATAATAATCTAAATATAACGAATAAACATCATTTTGTAAAGGTTTTCACCTAAAAATAAAATCATACTGCCTACGTACTGCTGCATACTCTTTTAGTTCCTGTAAGGAATTACAGGCAGCAAGGTCCCGCAATAGTTGAATTCCTTTGCCAGTAATGGACGAGGTCACTACAATGGGTCCGTCCGTTACAGCTTGCTTTAATTTTTGGATGGTTCTTTCTATATCGGCATCAGGATGATCAGCCTTTGTCACAACACCGACCGACAATTTCGGAATGCCAGAGCTAAATCCCGGGGGAAACACCATTTTGTCCCCTGTGGCATCCTGAATATAAAAAACGTGTGTGACTTCTAAAGCTGTTGCCATAATATTTTTATAAAACAAGGGATTTTCTGTATATTCGCCCGGTGTATCCACAATCCAGTCATGATAAACAAGAGACTGTGTCTTGACTGCTTCTACTTGTTTGCCTAACAAGGCATTGGTTAAAGTGGATTTGCCCGCTCCAATGGAACCAATTAACATAACTCGATTCATCATGTTCTGCCTCTCCTTATGATTTTGTTATTTTCGAAGAGGTATAGCCCAGTTGCTCAGAAAGAAAACGATTAATTTCAATCATGGCCATCTCCACTTCCGAGACGCTTCCGACAATAACCAAACTTCCGGTAAAACGGTCAAGAAAACCAATCGACACACTTGCTGCTTTTGTAGCGAGGTCTCCCGCAATAATGACTGTCTCACTTGGAGTCAGTGTCAATATTCCAAGTGCCCCTGCTTCCTGAATGCCAAGTTTTGTATACATATCCGGATCAGGATTGGCAATTAAATGACTAAGTGTTATTTGCTTGCCAGGAACGAATTCCTGAATAAACCGCTGTTTCTCTTCACTCATCCTTGCACCTCCTTTTGTACCGTTTCTCGTGCTTGTATGTTCTCTTCAGCTATAGGATCCCCTTCCTCTAAATACTCCCCAGGACGGATGGTACCATTTGCACGATCTTCCTCTTCAAGCCGAAGAGCCGTCGGCACGGACAGCCAGTAAGCAAGACCAATGGCAATAACTCCTGCGGAAATCTTCCCAATGAGGACAGGCAAAATTAGGTTAGGCTGAAAATTAGCTGTAAAGGATAAATGGTCACCCAACAGAAAAGCTGCACAGACAGCAAAAGAAATGTTAATAACTTTATCTTTTGGCCTCATATAACGAACAAGCTGGAACATAGCCAGTATATTCGCAATGGTAGCAAGAAGACCGGCACTCCCTGTTGAACTAAGACCAATTTTTCTGCCCCCTGCCTCTAACGGTTTTGCCGCATACTTACGAAGCAAGTAAACCATTGGAAATGCACCGGCCAGCATAATGCCAATATAGCCGGCTGTTTCTAAGGCCCGGAACTGGTCTTTCTTATCCGCCATAATGGGATCGAAGCCCCATGCGCCAAACAAACTGGAGAAGGCTCCTGTAAAAATCTCCACAATCGAAAAGACCAGCACTAGCTTAATCGCTGCATCCATCACTTTCCCAAAAATCATAAAGCCTTGAATCATCATTTTCGGGAAGAATTTCAGCCCTGCTGCAATCGCCACTACGAAAATAAGCAACGGCAGTAAATTCACCATAATTTTGCCGTAGGATAAAGCAAACTCATATGTTGAGTCACTCGTTGTATTAATGACATTACGCACTTTCGTATTAAATAAAAGAGTTAACACACTCGCAATGAATGCACCAATCGGAATCGTTAATACACCTGACATCACGCCTAGCGCCATGTATTTGTGATCTCTTTTGTCCAGCATGGCCAGTCCCATAGGAATCGAAAACACGATGGTCGCACCGGCCATATAGCCGACAATCATGGCCATAATCCATCCTTCATATGTTTCTTTTAATACATTGGCTAATTGGTAACCGCCCATATCTGTTGCTAAAATAGCGGTAGCTGCAATGGCCGGATCAGCTCCGACGGAGTTAAAAAGCGGTCCAATCACTGAATCAATAAACTGTGACAAAAATGGAATGGACGCCATGATCCCCGCTGCCGGGACAAAGATGTGACCGACCGTATGCAGGCCATTCATAAATTCCCTTCCTAGACCTTCCTCAGGATTGCGGATCGCCGCAAAAGCTCCTAAAACTGCACATGTCATAATGATATACACAACAATATTGCCAATCATGCTCATATAACCCTCTCCTTTTTTCATTAATTTAAGTATAAAATGCAATAAAAAAACAGACTCCTCCCGGTGGCTTTGTACCATCGTTAAGCGTCTGTGCTTACTTACTATTCACTTGTTATTTAGGATTCTTTATATTTAGCAATCACTTTCTCAGCTGTCTGATTCATAGATAGCCGATGCTTCATGCTGAATTTTCTCATCTTCTGATAAGCTTCTTCTTCAGAAACAGCCAGATTCTTTATAAGCAGTCCTTTCGCTCTTTCGATGAGCTTTCGCTTTTCCACCTGCTCATTCGCCGCTGTAACGGCTTCCTGCATTGATTTCATTTTAGCGGCCTGATTCAGTGCCACTTCGACAGCTGGCAGCAAATTCGCCTCAGATACCGGTTTGACAAGATAGGCCACTACATTGGCCTGCTTTGACTTTTCTACAAACTCTTTCTGACTATAAGCCGTCACTAAAATAATAGGGGCATCAAGCTTGCTGGAAATGATTTTCCCTGCTTTCAACCCATTTAATTTAGGCATTTTAATGTCCATAATGATTAAATCTGGCTTAAGCGCAAAGGCAAGCTCTACTGCTTTCTCCCCGTCGCCCGCTTCTCCTACTACTTCATATCCATTATCCTGTAAAATGGAGGAAATGTCTAAACGGATCAGCGACTCATCTTCCACCAGTAAAATCCGCTTCCTCATATTCCTTCACTCCCTCCTGCTCTAATGTAAATGACACGATGACAGTCGTTCCGGTTGAGGAAGATCCGATATAATATTCGCCGGATAAATCATGTTCAATTAAGTTTTTTACGATATCTAATCCAAGCGACCGCTTCACTTCTTTTCTCATCCCTGTCCCATTATCGCTCACTGATAAAGTGACATCGCTTTCCTGTCTCGTAAACCTCACATCAATTACCCCAGAGGACCGATGTTTAAATGCATGTTTGATTGAATTTTGGACAAGTTCATTGACTACGAGTGCAATGGAGACTGCTTTTTTAGAATCAGCCAATATTTGCTCCCCATGACACCGCAATTCAAGCGCAGTTTGCTCACACCCGCCGTTTTGAATTAGCATTTGTGCGATTTTATTAGATAGGCCGACGATATCCACCTCGTCATTATCCACATTGTCGCTTGCTAAAATAATTTCATAAACGGAGGCGATGCTCATGACCCGGTTTAAGCTATCCGTTAAATAACCCCGGCTTTCTTCAGATACACCTTTTCTGATCTGCAGCCGCAGCAAGCTGGCTACTGCTTGCAAATTATTTTTCACCCGGTGGTGAATTTCCCGGATTACCACAGATTTAACAACAAGCTCTCTTTCCTTCATACGCAGATCTGTGACATCACGGATTAGAATCAGCATGCCTTTTACTTGATCCTGCTTATAAATATCCACCTTTTTGACTTCCAGAAAAAATTTAGCTACCTGAATTTCTTCAATAACCAGATCCTTATTAGAATGAATTACCGGCTTAATAAAAGGCAGTGCTTCCTCTGCAGGCTTTCCTTCACAACCGTCTATGTTGTACACCTCGGCAATGAAAGTTTTAGCCGATGGGTTTGCATAGACAATATTTGTGGAGGCATCCACCAAAATAAAATGTTCTTTCATAATATCCGATAGAGCGGGCCGCTCATGGTCAGTAAAGAAAAATAATTCCCATAACATTTCGGTTGCCGGGGAAAGCGATTTCATTCTTTCCATCTCTCTTGGTTCATTCTCTTCCTTAATAAGCATGCCAATTACCTGACCATTATCGTTCTTAATGGGGGTGACACTTTGTTTAACGAAAATACCCCGTTGTGTTACTGCTTTATTAAAAAGAACACTTTTTCCTGTTCGAAGAGAGAGAAAGACGCTTGGTTCAAATTGCTCATACACGACTGTTCCAACATACGGCTCGTGATAAAGCGTTTTACCGGTAGAAGGAGAAGCTTCCGCCACGACAATGGCATTGGTAGAATCTTTTATCTGGCAATCTATAAAGACATTGGTCCCCGTTAAATCGGCAATCAATTGAAGTTGTCTAGAAACTTCCTTAATCTTCTCTATCTCTTGTTTATCCAATGAAGTATATTCCCGGCACAAAGAGTCAATTTGAGCACAATTTAACACTAGTCCACAACCCTCTATTCTTCATTAATCTTTTTAAAATTGCAAATAATTATCCAAATTATAATTTAGAAACAGAACCAGTGTCAATCTTTCAAGTAAAAAACTGAGGGTTCATTTGTCTATCAGCTAAATAGATTTTTCCACTTATTTCTAATGAACAAGTGAGATACTTGCCTGATCACTGTCTTCATGAATTGCTTATTTTGGCTAGTAAGATCTCAATCCTTGCCGCCCTTCATGACTTTTAACTCCATCCTATTTGCTTCGCCTCTTTGATGCCTTCTTGATTCAATCGATAACCGAACGATTCTTTTTAAGAGTTCCTCATCCAGCAGCTGGTCTTTCTCTTTATCTCTTCTCGTTATAAATTTTGGCCATGTAAATTTGAGCTTTCTCCACATCGTTAACTCTCCTTTTATCCATTCCTTAATTAGCGGATTTTCAAAACTCTTACTTTTTAAATCTCGTTTATAAAAGAGCCTTAGTATTGATAAACCTTTTGTTCCTTTCTTACAAGCATGGACGAATACCATCCTGTTGGTTTCCTAAAGCCCTGTATCCCTATTCTCCTATTGTAGCGAAAAAAGACTAGAAAAAACTGTCGAACACCGTCGGTGATTAGACAAATTTTTCGTGTTTTGACTAAAAGTAATTCCTACACAAGTGCCCCTGCCAATTCACTAGGCAGGGGCACTTATGCTAATTGATAGATCTGTCTTCTCGCCTATCCACGCTCTTTCTGTCTCTTGCTCTATTGATTTCCCCAGTTTGATGGGACTAGAATAAAAAACGCTTCTCTTTCTACCTTCAGCAAGATAAAAGTCCTGTCGGAAGTGCTCTATCCTTTTCTCGTCCGGCTATTTCTTTTGAGAGATCCAGCTTTCAAATCATGTGCAACTATACAGGAGGATT
The DNA here is from genome assembly GCF_001685015.1 of Pseudobacillus wudalianchiensis. Taxonomy (GTDB): domain Bacteria; phylum Bacillota; class Bacilli; order Bacillales; family Domibacillaceae; genus Pseudobacillus; species Pseudobacillus wudalianchiensis. Next base: position 50,974 of record NZ_MAYT01000005.1, on the reverse strand, counting down.
CCTTCTAATCAAAAGGAACGCTGTCTCTCATGATCACATCGATCCTTTGAGCTTCACTTTTAGAAATTCTTTTCGGGATCACTCAAAAACAGCTAACAACCTGCTGGACAGCTCGTAATAAACTATAAAATAAGGGTTCTACATGAGGACGAAGACTGATTCTATAAAGATCGACTTTTGCCGATAAATTAATTTACTTTACTTGTGGATCAACATGATACTATTCATTACCGCAATCGAGTCAGTTTAGGGTTGTTATCGCTGTCGGCTTCGATTAATGATCTACGCTGGCCTTCACTTCTTTTAAAGAGTCCTTTGCTTGCTTCTTCCAGAACAATGTAATAACGATTCCTAGAGACAGGATCACAGTCGCAAAGTAATAAGGATAATTAATATTTATATCAAATAATATCCCCCCTAGAATGGGTCCGCTAATATTTGCTAAGCTTGTAAACATAGAGTTCATTCCACCAACGAAGCCTTGTTCGTTCCCAGCAATATTTGAAAGATAGGAAGTAATGGCTGGTCGAAATAAATCAAATCCAACAAAAACAGTAAATGTAACAAGCAGGATAGAGAAATATGAATGAACAACAGTCATTAAAAAGACAAGTAGGGCCGATAATATTAAGCTATATCGAATCAGTTTAATTTCGCCCCAAATTCGTGTAATCCTATCAAACAGGATGACTTGCGAAACTGCTCCAAAAATCGCCCCACCTGTAATAACGATCGCTATATCGGATGGTGTAAACTGAAATTTATGGTCTACAAAGAGACTAAAGAACGATTCAAAAGCTGCTAAACCAAATGAGGCAATAAAAATTAAAATAAACGCAAGGAAATATTTTGGGTTAATAATACGTTTGAAGCCAGTCGTACCATTTAAGGTTTGTTCATTATTATCTTCTTTACGGTTCGGCTCAGTTAATAAAATAATGGAGAGTATAGCCGCAATTACACCAAGAGCTCCTGCAGAGAAAAAAGGGATACGCGTGCCAAATTCCGCTAAGAATCCACCAATACCTGGACCAATGATAAACCCGGTGCTAATGGCAGCTGACATATAACCTAGCGCCTTTGGGCGATTATCCAGATTTGTAATATCAGCAATAAAAGCTGTAACAGCTGGCATAATGAACGCTGCACTAATTCCGCCCAAAATACGGGAAATAAATAGAATTTCGATTTCTCTGCCCATCCCAAATAAAAATTCTGAGATGCCAAAAATAAATAGACCTATCACAATCATAATTTTTCTACCCGATTTATCTACCGCTTTCCCTGCAAATGGTGAAACAATCAATTGAGCAATGGCAAATGCTGCGGTTAAATAACCAACTGTTGTTCCAGTAATGCCTAATTCATTCATCAGCGTAGGCAAGACTGGAATGACAAGGCCAATTCCCAAAAAGGCTATAAATAAATTCATTAATAGTAATCCTAAGGTGACTTGATAAGTCCTCATCTTTTACCTTCTCCTTAACAAACTAATTGTCGTGATCGCAAACTAACTTGTTTTGTTTTTTTACAATTCCTATCCTAGTGTATATAGTAACTATATAGTCAAGAATGGAGCTGTAAAAAATGAATAAAAAAAATGTAAAATATTTAACTACAGGGGAATTCGCGAAGCTTTGCAAAGTAAACAAACAAACACTCTTTTATTACGATCAAATTGGGCTTTTCTCTCCGGAGCATAAAAACGAAAAAGGTTACCGTTATTATTCAATTCGCCAGATAGAGCTATTTTTTGTTATCGATTTATTAAAGGACCTTGGCATGTCACTAAATGCTATTCAACAATATATGCAAAATAAATCCCCTGAAAGGTTTTTATCCATCATGTATCAAAAAAAAGAAGAGATTATGAAAAAACGCCAGGAGATCGAAACGAAGGAAAAAATTATCGATACAAAAATCGCATTGATGGAAGAAGCATTACATCTTGATTTACATCAAATTATGCTTGAACAATTACCAGAAGCAACGCTTTATTTAAGTAGAAATATCGAAAACATAACTGATGAGGAATTTGTAGAGGTCGTTTCAGATTTTGTTAATGAATTGGACATATTACAACTTGATACAGGTTATCCGATAGGCGGAATAACGAAACGGGAGCAAGTATTAAAAGGAGAATTCACTAATTATAGCTATTTATATATCGAGCAGCCGAATCCCAAGGAAGGATATCCATACTTTAAAAGTGTAAAGGGTGAGTTCCTCAGTGGATATCATATAGGGGATGAGAGCACCATACATAAGACATATAAGCGACTTTTCTCAGAGATGGATCGCTTGAATTTAACCTTAGGTGAGTATGTTTTTGAGGAGTATATTTACGATACAGTTGTAATGAATCGCAAGGAGCATTATGTCACAAAAATTATGATACAAGTTAATCAATTAGAGAGTTAATTTACAAAAATATTTGTATAGGGGAAACTGGAAAAGTCCCCTTATACTTTTGACTTTAATCGGCTTTTTAGTCTTGTCTATGGATGGTTTCCCATCCACTCGACATAATACTCATCCTTTTTTAATAAAGCTGTACCCTTTATTGCATTAAACTGTCCATTAGTTTAAGCGAGCTACTTTACAGAGTTTAAAAAAACCAGACAACAAAGGAGAGAATATGACTTCTCTCCCCTCAATTAAATAAAAGAACTTATTTTCCCTTCTTAACTTCATGAAGCAAATTCGGGAAGTTTGTGAACATTCCTGTAACGCCCCAGTCAATTAACAACTTCATTCTTTCTATATCATTTACTGTATATGGATGGATTTCAAGCCCATTGTTAACGACCTTTTGTACATATTCTTTGTTTAAATATGTATGGTTAGGACCTACTCCAATCGCATACTCTTTAATGGCTGCTACTTCTTCATCTGTTATTGCCGCATTTGTTTTATAAGATAGCAATTGAATTAGCTTAACGGATGGATCGAGTTTATGCATAATTTCCAAGCTTTGTGGGCTGAAAGATTGAACAAGCAGTGTCTCTTTATCTATACGGTATTTATCAATAAGGCGTAAAAGTTCTTTTTCCATGCCTGGGTAAATGTCTGGTGACTTTGTTTCAATATAATATTGATTATTTTTCCCGAATTTACGGAAGATTTCTTCAAGAGTCGGTACTTCTAATCCTACATAATCTGGATTAGCGTATTGGGGATATTTTTCGTTAAACCAGCTTCCTGCGTCTAATTGCTTAATTTCCGCTAATGTGTAATCTTTAACAAAGCCTGTCCCATCCGTTGTCCGATCCACTTTTTCATCGTGCATGGCGATTAATTGTCCATCCTTGGTCATCTGTAAGTCAATTTCAATATAGTCCCCATGCATTTTTTCTCCCATTTCATAAGATACTAGAGTATGCTCTGGAGCATACCCTGAAGCACCACGATGTGATACATTTAAAATATCCTTATGTTTTTCTTTCGCAGAGGCCATCCCTCCTCCAGTGATAACACTGAGTCCTAATACAAGAGCACCAAAAGCAGGTAACCATTTTCCTCTCAATCTACACCTCTCCTATTCTTTCATTTATTTGAATAGATTACCTATTAAACATAGCAATCGAATATTAATTTTTGAAAGGATAGATGTAAAAAGAATATAAAGTTTTGTATGCTTTATTACTTATAGTTCCTGAAATACTTTTCACCAAAATAACGGAAGACCCAATTTGACTCGAGGGTGCTACCAAATATTGAAAAAGACAGTCAGCTCCCTATTTTTATATAGGAAACTAACTGTCTTTTTTAATTATTTGAAGCTCCGGTTTAGGAATGTTCTCGTTCGTTCAAACTGCGGGCTCACAAATAGCTTATCCGGATGGGCAGTTTCGACAATTTCTCCATCATCCATAAAGATTACCTTGTTTGCTACCTCCTTAGCGAATCCCATCTCGTGTGTGACCACAATCATCGTCATTTGATCTTTTGCAAGGTCCTTCATGACTTGTAATACTTCCCCTGTTAATTCTGGGTCCAAGGCAGATGTCGGTTCATCAAATAACAGAATATCGGGGTTCATCATTAATGCTCTTGCAATGGCGACTCTTTGTTTTTGTCCACCAGAGAGATTCGCAGGATAAGAGGCTGCTCGATTAGAAAGCCCGATCTTTTCTAGGAGTTCGGTGCTTCGTTTTTGAATATCTTTGGATGACTCTTTTTTTACTAATCTTGGAGCGAGCTCTAAATTTTCTTTAACCGATAAATGCGGAAAAAGGTTGAAATGTTGAAAAACCATCCCCATTTTAGAGGTGATTCGCTTAATTTCCTGTGGTTTCGAATAGATCCCATCCTGTACTAGGCTTTCGCCGCCAACACGGATACTTCCACCATCTATTTTTTCTAAATGTACTAAGCTTCGGAGCATCGTACTTTTCCCTGAACCCGATGGGCCGATCACTGCCACTACATCATTTTTATTTACATCGAATGTAATCTGTTTAAGTACCTCTTGTTTCCCAAATGATTTTTTAAGGTTCTGTATTTCAATAATAGCCACTTTCACCATTCCTTCTATTCAAATTTGAATCGCTGTTCAAGCCATTTAAAGAACATCGTTAATAAGAGTGTCATGATTAAATAAATAATTCCAGCGACCAAGAAGGGCACAATGGTAAAGTCACGGTTCACTGCAGTTTGGGCAAAGTGTAACAATTCTGGTACGGCAACTGCATAAAGAAGAGCAGTATCTTTTACTAATGTCACCGATTCATTCGCAACAGCAGGAAGTGCAATTCTAAACATTTGCGGCAGAATAACACGTGTCGTTGTTTGCCATTTATTCATAGAAAGCACTTGCGCTGCCTCATACTGGCCTTTATCAATCGCTAAAACACCGCCGCGGAAAATCTCAGCAAAATAAGCGGCATAATTCAAAATAAATCCTATGCAAGCAGCAACAAAGCGATCAAATACTAAGTATTCACCTACTACTGGAAGCATTGGTAACCCAAAGCAGATAAATAAAAGCTGCAGCAGCAAAGGTGTTCCCCGCATAACATAAATATAAGTATGAGCCATCCAAGATAGTGGTTTAATGCTGCTTCTTACAGCAAGCATTAATAAGAATCCTAATGGAATTGAAATGACAATGGCGACCAAAAACAAGAGGACTGTCATTTGTGCCCCCTCTAGCATTGGCCCTAAAATTGAGAGAATATAATCAATAGACATAAATAAGCCTCCAAAAACAAAACAGGGTTCCCAAAGGAAATCCTGTTTTGCTTACTATTCCTTATTGTTTTAAAACTTTGTCCTCACCAAACCACTTTTTAGAAATTTTAGCAGCCGTTCCATCTTCATTCATCTCATCGAGCGCTTTTTGAAGCTTTTCTAGTAACTCTTCATTTCCTTTTTTAACACCGACTCCATATTCTTCAGGCGCAAGAGACTCTTCAAGTACCTTAAAAGAACCTTTTTCTTTCGACATATAATAGTCAGCAACAACCTCATCAATTACTACAGCATCTAAACGTCCACTTCTTAAATCCGTTAACGCCATCACATTATCGGAAAACTCAGTAACTGACTTAATTTTAGATTTAATTGGGTTGGCATTTAATGCGTCAGAAGCAGAGGAAAGCGATTGAAGTCCGACTACTTTTCCTTCTAAATCATTTATTTTCGTTATTTTTGAATCCGCTTTTGTGACAATAACCTGCGCATTTTTTAAATAAGGCTTCGTGAACAAGACCTTCTTTTTACGCTCGTCTGTAATGGTATATCCATTCCAGATAAGATCAATCCGGCCACTGCTTAGTTCAGATTCCTTTGTTGCCCAGTCAATTGGTTGAAATTTAACCTTTTCTCCCATTTTCTCAGCTGCAGCTCTGGCGTAGTCAATATCAAAACCAACAATCTCATTTTGTTCATCTCGGAATCCCATAGGGGCAAATTTATCGTCCACACCTATTACTAACATTTTTTCGTCTTTGTTTTCTTTTCCAGCCGTCTCTGACCCTGAATTTGAGCAAGCTGAAAGGAGTAAAAATACCGCTGCCACCATCAGTAATCTAGAAAATAATCGTGTCATGCCAAAAACCACCTTTAATAAAGTATATTGTTGCGTTAAGTCACTGCCACCAATTAGTAGTCTATTATCCTACTAAAACTTTAATACGATAATGTATTATAGTAGTAATGTAATAAATAAAGTTTATACAAATCAAATAAGCATGTCAAAGGTTTTTTTAGTGTATTAGCGAACTAAAGGATTTAGGCCAAAAATACAAGCTCTTTTTAGTCCAGACAGGCATAAAACAAGCTGGCGAAAAGTTGGCCTTTTACCTTTTTTTGGTAGGTTAGCCTATGAAGTATCATAGAGGCCTTCAGTAGAACTACATTCATTTAATTCAAAATTGAAAATTCTCGTAAGTCCATAAAAAAATCCTTTATACTGGATAGACAGGTAGTTTCTTCCTAATCGCAATATAAAGGAATACATGATGGATTATTTTTATTACTAATAAATTTTTACTCTTAGTGAAACGCCTCAAAGTCTCTATGAAGACCGGGAGATCAAGCATTCTCATACCCCAGCTCCATTCCGCATGGCCTGCACCAACATATCCTATGTACCAGGTTCCCGCCAATGGGAGCTTTATTTTATTACCAGCTAAAAGTTTTTACAGTTTTATAGCCGTTTAATTTTTGTAAACTCGGGTTTAAATAACCATATGGTTCAATAATGTCAGGAATCACTTTTTTGTATGGTTTTACTGTAAATGTATAAAAGGTTGAATTGGCTCCGTAGAAATAGGATTGCCACACTAATTCTGAACAATAAAGATATGTCCGATCTTTAGGATTAGATGTTACCTTATATGACCGATTCTTATACGTTCCGACTATGTAACTATTATAAGCGTATTTTCCAGCTTTATTAGCGATCGTGCTGCTATTTGATCTAACTACTTTGGTTTTGGGGTACTTTGTTAACCAAGTGGATATACTCATTTTATGTGGCTTGCTCTTATTGTAACTTGGATGAGAATGAACGATATTTTGCCCATCACTTGCTACAATTCCTGCATGCCCAGTAACACCTCTACTACTTGTATTCTTTGTAATGACGATATCTCCAGGTTTAAAATTGAATCCTTTGTAAGTAGCTGCCTGAGCGCTATAAGTAGAAAAAAGGCAAAATACAACGAAACAAGCTACAAATACAGATACTATAGTTCTAATTGTTTTCATTTGTTTACTCCTTTCCCAATTGATGAAATCCATAGTATACTTTATAGCATCGTTTCTTTTTGGTAAATATTTCAATAGTCGTATTCTTCCATTAGTAAAAACGCACTATGCTTTGTTGTGTATAGAGTGTCCTCAAATACAAAAACCAGCATAACATCTGCCTCCCTACTTAACTAGCTACCTTTTAAAGACGAGGGAAAATCCCTCTTTTTAGTGCCTCTCCCCCAGGTTTTAATTATAAAAATGGCAGATCAAGAAGAAAATACTCTTTAGCCGCCTAAAATAAAATCAGTTAATGGATTTGATAATTTTTATTGAAAGAAGTATATTTTTTTGCTGCATAGGAAGCTAAAACTTCACAAAGAAAAATAAAAGAACTAAAAAAGATATATTCTTCCCTCTAGACAATTGTCTTTTCGGAAGAGAATTTGTTAAGAGCAAGTATGCATTTTCTTCTAGGCGAGGAGCCACTTAATTCCATAAAACAATCGGAGCTCTCTCTTTGATTCATAAGAAAAACCCCTGTGTCACCTAACACAGGGGTTTCATTGGGCATACTCTTAACTAAACAGATCTTTATCTAATTATGATTCTTTTGCGGCTGCCGAAATTTCTGACTGCCAATCTTCTCCTGGCTCTTCATCCAGCACAATGTTATAAATCTTCCATTTACCGTCTGATCCTTTTTTCAAGTAAGCTGCTCCAGAAGCGTCTACATTAACAGAGAATGACAGGTCTGGTGACGTAAAAGAAACTTTATATTTCAGATTATCGATACGCACTTCTGCTAGCCGTTTATGAACCGCCACTGCTTTAAGGGAATGAACGCCGATCGGTTCCATCGAGAGCGTGCCATCTAATTCCTCCATGTCACCGCCCAGTGTCATGCTGCCCAATGAATAAGACAAGTAATAGCCCGTTGTGGTTTCACGGTACAGTGCTTCCAGTGCCGGCATGTTTTCTTCTTTCATCAGTCGAATCTCTTCCTGAATGTTGCGGTCTACTACTTGTGTGACAGCTTGTTTATCTTCCGGCGCACCTGCTTCCTGATTCATAGCGCGGTCGAGAATCGCAATCGCTTGTCCGCGAGTGGCAGGATTTTGCGGCTTAAATGTATCGCCGTATCCTTGAATAATCCCATTGGCTGCCAGTTTCACAACAGCCTCATAGGCAAAGCTTTTAGCCGGTACGTCCTTGAAAGTCTTGATGGATGTCGGAAAAGCTACGCTTCCTTTAAACGCCCGGTAAATCATAACTGCCATTTGATCACGCGTGATATTTTCATCTGGATAAAATTTTCCGTCAGAGCGTCCCGTGATAATGCCTTGACTGCTGGCAATGCGGACGTAGTTATAGTACCACTTAGCTGATTTTACATCAGAGAATTCTTTGACCTTTGCTCCCTCTTTCAGCGACAAGGCGTTCACTAAGATTTTCGTGAACTGCGCCCGTGTTACTTTCTCATCCGGACGAACTGATACATATGAATCCTCATATACTTCGCCATCTTCCTCATATGTCTCCGTTTCCACGTATCCATCAATAATATCTGTATAAATAAAGCGTTCAATAGATTCGTAAAACCGAGGGTCCGGACTGACATCCCCGATATCATAACGTTCAATCGGCTTGACGGCTGCTAACGCTGGCGTCGCAGCAAACAAGCTGACTGATAAACATAAAGCTAATAAGACCCGAAATCCCTTCAAATTCTTTCCTCTTTTCTCTATAAATTTAATAATATGAAATCTATTATAACTTATGAAGAAACAAGAAAATAGACTAGTTTTACAGGTATTTAATTTATTTTTTTACAATTAAAGTAAATTGTTTGATAAACTATAGAGAAACCTATAAGGGGCTGCCTCCAAGAGTATTTTGCAACAGATCCACAAGAAACTAAAAGGTGAAAAGGTTTTATCTTAGCTCCTTATGACAGTTGGTTTAGTTATCGAGATTAAAAAAAGGCAAAATCACTTTAAAGAAATTCTCAAAATCACTTGTAGGCGTATCTAGTAATAAAGGGACCACTCTTACCATTATCATCCTTAAAAAATGGATATGCACTGGCCCCCTTACATTACGTCATCCCTATGCAACAAAATTGATGGAAGAGACAAACGGTCTCCGCCTTCTCATGAGGCAGCTTGGATATACACCTGCTGCAACAGCAACACTTTACTCTAATGCGGAACAGGAAAAAGCTAAACAAGCCGCTCGCCTGCTTGGAAACAGACGAGAGCACGGCATAGATTAAACGGATCTGTGCCGTGCTTATTTTTATTCTAGTTTGTATATATGATTATTATATGAATAGCTCACCTTTACTCATCATTCAGAGGACTATCGGAAAATCCTGATTGATAAATATCTTGTCCAAATAACTTCGAGGTTTATCTTTTATTACTCGGTGCGAACCAGCCGATCAAAGCGATACCGATTAGTACTCCATAGAAGATGAGAGTCCAAATGGTACTATGAGGAAAATGAGGATCTAAGATACCAATATCATTATGGGCAAGTGTAATGACAGCAAGTTTGACACCGACCCAGGCAACAATGGCATAGGCTGTTGTTTCCAAGGCTGGACGTTTGCCAAGAAGTTTTACAAACCAGGTTGCTGCATACTTAATTAAGATAAGGCCAGCAATACCTCCAAGAAGAACAACAATAAACTGTCCCCCATCCATGCCGCCGAAATCCCCAAGCGGTGAATCTGGAAGGCCAAGGGCAAGAGCAACTGCAGCTAGAATTGAATCAATGGCAAAAGCGAGGTCGGCCAAAGCAATCTTTCCTACTGTGGGCCAGAAGCCTTTCCCCGAGGCTTCCTTTTGATCATCCTTATGGACGTTCTCATGTTGTTTCCCGAACCGGGCTTGAATGATATGCTTTAAACCTAAGTAAAGAAGATAGGCTGCTCCTATAGCCTGTACTTGCCAGACGTTTGCGATAAAAGAAATCGCAAAAAGAGCAGCAAATCGGAAAGCGAAAGCCATGATGATTCCGTAATTTATAGCCCTTCTCTTCTGATTTTCGGGTAGGTGCTTGGCTATAACAGCGAGTACAAGGGCATTGTCAGCGGATAATAGTCCTTCTAATCCAATTAAAATTAACAATGCCCAAGCATATTCTAGCCAGAGGGACTCCATCTACTTTCCTCCTTTCTAAAATAAAAAATTTTCTGTAAAGGTTACGTTAACAATAGGATGGACAAATCCGCCACAAGTTATCCTAAAGAATAGGCCTTTAATTAAGGAGACAGTTGCTCCCCTCGTCTCCTTTGTCAGCATATCAACAACAAATAGGCCTTAACAGTTAATTAAGAATTATGAGGGTACTGCATTAACTAGACCATATATTAACAATTCATCGCTGCCTTATAAATTACGCTCTACTTATGCGCTACATTGATGAAAGTAATAAACGCTATCCTTCTTTCTGTCAGTCCACTTGACTGCGGCAGCGGCTAGGCGATGGACAAAATAAAAGCATGGATTTACTTAATCCATGCCTGTTTTGTATTTTTTCTACTTTAATGTGATGTTTACTTTTTAATAAATTTCTCAACCTTATGATATAGCAAGTTTCTCAAGAATCCAAACATAAACCACTAATAGAGTGATTGCTGATTAGGAAGTTCATTTATTGCCTTTTGATGATTAAAGGTTATCTCGGTTTGAATATTCGCCTCTTAGTAGTCATCGATGACTGCAAGAAGATCATCTAATGGATAATCTTATGTTGGGTGAGTTGTTTGTTTCCATCTTTTTGTTTACTCAAGTAGGTACGGGCCAACCAAACCCATCCGTATACAAACAAAAAGATGCCTAATAAATAAAAAGGACTCGTTAATGTTATAATTCCTTTGCTTAGTATAAGAATAAAAAAAGCGGAACCGCCTACGAGATAAGAACTCAACAGCATTAACTTAATCAGGAACTTGCCGGGAAATTTCACAAACCAAACCTCCTGTACTTTAGAATAATGATGCATTGATTACTATATTCATGATGAAAGAACTTAGTTTTTATACGTTCTACAATTGAAAAAGTTTCATCAATAAAAATGGATCGCTACTTCTGTTAAAAATATAACTCTCTTCCCATGAGTATTACGGGTCACCAAGCTGCGCCACTTTAAAAAGCCGGCTCCTTTGCATTCAGGAACCAGCTTGCCGATTGATTTATAAAGCTCTCTTTCAATATCGCTAAAAACATTTGATCCTCGACTAACGTGATCTTTTCATTTAAAAAGTTCTATCCTGAAGTAGTGGATTCTTTTTTCTATTCATTTTCTACTTAAAATGCGCCAAACAAGAAGTTGGCGCGAACTTTATAAAAAGAGAACATCACCCTTTTCAAAAAGTAACTGTTCGGCAATAAAAATGAGGTTATGTGTCTTGAAATCATATCAAGGTATTTAGCGCAAAGATTACATGAACATTGGTTATTAAAAAATGTAAAAAACAGTTTCTTTGTAAATTCCTTAACACCCAGAGAGAGCGAGGTGTTGTGCTACGTGAAGAAGGGATACTCTAATAAACAAATTGCAGACATACTGTTTATTAGTGCGAATACTGTGAAAAAACATATTCAAAGCCTCTACGAAAAGTTTGATGTTAATAATCGTACAAGCCTCTGTTTCAAGGTACATAATGTTGAAAGTTTAAACAATACACGAAGCTAATATGATTAAAGGTTAAAAATAACCTAATTATGAGCGGATCTAAATTCCGGACCCTCCTGAGGGAACTTAAAGAGAAGTTCCTTATAGTCTGGAAAGATGAAAATAGACAATTACCAACTTGTTGTCAAATCAATAAAGGCATGGGATTAAGTAAATCCATGCCTAAGTTATTTAATAATAGTTAAATGTGTATTGTATAAAGTTTATTGACTCAGGATTCAGCTCTGAGAGTTTTTTCGATAGGAGTGCTAATGAATCATGCCGACTAATTCATCAAATGCGATCTTGCCTGTTACAAAATCGACGGTCGTATCCGCTGTTTTCTCGAAAATATCTTTATATAGGGACTCGCCTGAGACGATTGTCCAATAGTATGGACTCTTTTACTTCAATTGAAGTTTCAGTAAATTAGATAAATTATTAGTAAACATACCGAAGAGGCGCTTTCACTTTACATAATATTGTTATTTAAAACTGTGATCAGACAGTGAAAAAATGAATCATCTATTTACTTTAAACCCCATAACCAGCGCCCAGTATCTGGTTCATTTATAGAAAACAGAGGCTAAACAATTTTCTCCTAACACGAGCCATGCTTATCGGTCAAACGCCAAAACCTTGTTTCATTTTTTAATTGATATGAAGATTACTAATCATTATTTGATCGCTACCTATTATTTTACACACAGCCATTCTTAGAAAAGCACATTAACTACTTCTATGTTAAATGCCTTCCTAAGATAATGGCTGCCATCCTCTTCTTATCCAACACTACTCTTCATAAATCATTTTCTTTGTCATACCGCCATCGATCACTAAATTGTGTCCATTAATAAAATCATTCTGCTCGTCTGCCAAAAACAAGCAGGCGTTAACAATATCCCGCGGAATGCCGACACGGCCGGATGGATGCTGGGCATGGTCTTTATTTGTTAATTTTTCGTATCCTTCTGTTTGTATCCAGCCGGGGCTTATCGCATTCACAGTGATCGGCCTGTCACCAAGAGACACCGCCAATGTGTTCGTTAAGGAAACGATCCCTCCTTTTGACGAGCCATATGCTTCCCAGCCGGCTTCATTTTGGTTCCATCTTGTGGAAGCAATATTAATAATTCTCCCATAGTCCTGGCCACTGTTTGCCTGTATAAACTTTTTCGCACAAATAAAGCTGCCTCGTAAATTAACACGGATCACAGCATCAAATTCGTCAATGGAGATGCTAGAGATAGGTTTAGAGAACGCTGAAATGGCTGCATTATTAATAAGTACGTGCACCGCACCGTATTGAGCAGTGATTTGCTCAAATGCGCTTTGAATATCTTCCGGTATGCTGACATCCGTTTTGATAAAATCGATAGTTTCAGGCAAGGACTTATGCAGCTCCTTGTCCAGTGCAATTACTTGATATCCTGCCTCATGAAACCCTAACGAAAGATGATACCCAATTCCGCCAGTTCCGCCCGTGATCACGCACACTTTTTTATTGATTGGTTTGTTCATCTGCTTCTATTCTCCTTTTTATCTTTTATCAATAAAAGATTGTAAAAACAACAAGTATCCCATCTTTTTAGCAAATTCTATTATGACTATAACGCTGTTCTTCCCATACGTTCAAATGAAACGGTTGGATGTTAAAAAATGTTATTCAGTTGTCGTGAAAGCTTAGGAGATTTTATCAAGTGCAACTTTGAAGGTATTTAATGGAAGGGAGAAGTACATATGCAGGGTTCTATAAAATTGTCAAAGAAGCCATACTTTTTATGTCTTCGTTTTAAACAGTAAAAAAGGAGCTGATCATCCAGCCCCTTTTTCTTATTAAACCAGTTTTATCTTTGTGACTGTCTATACAATTGATGGTCGATTTCAAATATAAAACATTCCATCTATTATCGAAGTACATTCTCTTTTTCTTTTATATTTTCTTCCTTATAGAGAACACTATTCTTAATATAATGAAGCGCCCCATCTTTTAGATTCTTTACTTCTTCTGATGTAAGTTTTCTAATGACTTTTGCAGGGACTCCGGCTACTAAACAGCCTGGCTCGATGATCTTCCCTTCTGGTACGAGCGCACCCGCAGCAACTAAGGCTCCTTTTCCACTTACTGCACCATTTAAAACCGTTGCCCCCATGCCAATTAACGCCCCGTCTGCTACTGTGCAGCCGTGCAAGACTACGTTATGCCCTATCGTAACATGTTCTCCAACATCAACCGGATAACCCGGATCTACGTGGACAATGGCTCCATCCTGAACGTTTGAGCCTTTCCCAATCACTATTTTTTCGTTATCTCCTCTTAACACAGCGTTGAACCAAACAGATGTGTCTTCCATAAGTTCTACGCTGCCGATTAATTGAGCTCCCGGTGCTATATAGGCAGTAGAATGTACATTCGGGTAATCCCCTTTAAACTTAAATAGCATTTCCCACTCCCCCTATTAAATGACTGGTAATTGATCATAAGATAGCGTTAAAAAGAAAGAACTTTTATTTCATACCTAGAAGGAAATCGTTCCTGTAAAAACTCCTACAATTATATATATGGCTACAATTCCTACCGCCCACTTCGCAGTATGCTTATGAAGATCTCCTAAGCTGATACCCGTGATCTGTATTAACAAATACACAGAGGCTACTAATGGACCCATTACTCCAAAAGGTGTTCCATACAATGAAGCCGTTCCAATAGCAAGAGGATCGATACCATAAGAAGCCGCTGTTTCTGCCAGTATGGGAAGAATACCAAAGTAAAAGCCATCAGGTCCTAATAGAAAAATTCCCGGTGCACTAATAATGGCCGTAATGATAGCCATAAATTGTCCAAGCTTATCAGGTATAACAGCCACTAATGTTTTGGCCATCTCTTCAGACATTAAAGTACCTTTGAAAATACCTGCAAATATACCCGCTGCTAAAACCATACTTACCACTGCTAATGCAGTAGGAGCGTGGGACGCAATCCGTTCACGCTGATCCGTTAATTTTGGGTAATTAATAAGCAGGCCTAATGAAGTACCGATGATAAATAATACTGCAGAAGGCAGCCATTCCAACACAATTGCCACCATAATCGCAGCCGTTAATAAGAAATTAAGCCAAATTAATTTTGGACGTTTGCTGGCGAAGTCCTGGTCTGTAAGATTTCCTACGGAAGCATTGTCAACGGCCGCATCTTTGATTCTTGCATTAGAAGAAGGAAGTATTTCTTCTTTTCTGCATCTGGCACGTTCTCTTAGCCCAATAAAGTAAGCAACTCCTACTACATAAAGTAAACTAATGAGCATTCCAGGAAGCATTTTTAAATATAATGTGGTCGGATCAATATTTAATACGCTCCCGACTCGACCCGCAGGCCCTCCCCACGGAACAAGCGTTGTTATACCAATCTGCATAATCGTAATAGAAGCTAAAATTACCGGGCTAATCCTTAGCTTTTTATAGAGAGGAAGAAAAGCGGTTACACAAATCATCATCGTCGTGGAACCATCACCATCAAAGCCTATTATTCCTGCTAATATTGCGGATCCTACAATAATCTTTAATGGATCTCCTTTAGCTAACTGTATAATCTTTGTTGTCATTGGATCGAATAACCCTGTATCTAACATAATTCCAAAATACAATATGGCAAACAGTAATAGCACGGCTGTAGGTGCCACGTTTTGGATGCCCTCCATCATAAACGTTCCTAACTCTTTGCCAAATCCCCCGATGATCCCGAATACAATCGGAATAATTGTTAATCCAACGAATGGCGACACACGTTTTGACATAATCAGACACAGGAAGGTTATGACCATCATATAACCTAAAATAGACAACATAGATTTAATCCCCCTAAGGTATAGAATTGGTATCGCTTACAAAACATTGAGCGATCGTAACAGCACTGTTTTTGAATTCTTAAAGTTACACTAAGGAGAAATGTGACGTACAGCTAACTTATTAGAAAATTGCCTAGTAATCTTGTTCTCTCTTTCACCTGCATTTCCAAGTCAGCTAAAAGGGATACTCCGTCAAGAACAATTGATTTGTCAATGACAAAGAATCTACCATAATAAAGAGCTCTATTTTTGTCCGCTTAATTTCTTGCCAAGAATTTCATCGTTATGCTGTCCTAAAGAGGGACCTATCCAGCTTATTTCCCCAGGAGTTTCGGAAAGTTTAGGAACAATTCCAGGTACTAATACGTTTTCTCCGTCTGGAAGGGTAACAGTTTGCAGCATATCACGAGCCTGAAATTGTTCATCCTGTACAATATCTTCAATACTGTAAATAGGGCCTGCCGGCACGCCCGCCTCATCTAACATTTGTTGGACTTCTTTTTGAGTATGCTGCTTTGTCCACTCTTCAATCACCTCATCTAAGTATTCTGAGTGCTCTGCCCTGCCCTGATTGTTAGAGTATGCGGGGTTTTCTGCTAAATCAGCATGGCCCATTACAAGGGCAAAACGTTTAAAAATGTTATCACTATTTGCAGCGATGACGATATACTTTCCATCCGAGCACATGTACGTATTGGACGGGGCAATCCCTTCTAAAGTAGCACCTGTTCTTTCTCTTACAATTCCTGTTAAATCATACTCCGGAAGCACCCCCTCTAATAAGGAGAAAACAGATTCCGTAAGCGCAACATCTACACACTGTCCTTTTCTCGAGGGGTCGATATCTCTAGCTCTTAAAGCCATAAGTGTACCGGTCACCGCATAGAGCCCTGCTATAGAATCCCCAATAGCAAGACCAACACGAACTGGAGGCCGGTCAGGAAATCCTGTTAAATAACGAAGGCCACCCATTGATTCAGCTACACTGCCGAACCCCGCCTTATCTCGATAGGGGCCTGTCTGGCCGTAGCCAGAAATTCGCGTCATAATAATACTTGGATTCACTTTCTTCAAGTCTTCGTAGCCTATTCCCCACCTTTCTAAAGTTCCGGGGCGAAAGTTCTCAATTACCACATCTGCTTCCTTCGCTAACTCGCGAACTAACTCTTGGCCATCCTGTTCACGCAGGTTAATGGTCACTGACTTTTTATTCCTTGCATGTACATACCACCACAATGAAGTGCCCTTGTGTACAATACGCCAATTGCGCAATGAATCCCCGTTCTTCGGATCTTCCACTTTAATCACTTCGGCCCCGAATTCACCGAAAATTTTCCCAGCAAACGGAGCTGCCACAAAGTTCCCCAATTCCAATACCTTAATTCCTTCTAAAGGTTTTTTCATATAGTTAACCACCTTTTATAAAACTGAATATTCAGATAATGTATACAAAATAATGCGCTTTGCTTACTTTTACTCTTATTTGTGCTCACTGACCTTTTTTACTCATTGTTTTTATTTTACCGCTTCCTTACTCTTTAGTAATTCAGGAAATTCACCATCAAATTTCTTTAATGTGTCTGCTTTTAATCCCGTTTCGATTCCTTGCTGTTCTAAGAAATCTACTACACGGCTCGCTTGAATATTTCCTGGGGAACCCGGAGCGTAAGGACAGCCGCCTAACCCTGCTTGAGCGACATCAAACATGTTAATGCCCGCCTGTATTCCTGCTAATACATTTGCTAATCCATATCCATAGGTATCATGAAGATGGAGGCTTATTGGAATGTCCGGAAACTTTTCCGACAGCCGGCTGCAATATTCATAAACCATTCTTGGCGTTGCTTTGCCAATCGTATCTCCTATCCCTAATTCCTTTACCCCATATGCCACTAATCGTTCAGCCACTCTCTCTACTTCCGAATATGGAACGACTCCTGCATACGGACAAACAAATGCTGTAGCGATGCCGCCGAAGGTCCCTCTTCCGTGATAATTTGTTTCACTAATTAACTCTCTTGCTTCTTCTAATGACTCATTTGTACTCTTATTAAGATTCGCCTGGTTATGATGGGTACTAGCAGAAAGAAAAAATACGGCATTATGAATATTCGTTTGCAAAAATCGTTCTAAACCACGTCGATTTGGAACTAGTGCATCATATTCCACGCCAGGTAATAGAGGTAATTGTTGTGCTAGATCATCAGCATCCTGAAGACATGGTACCCACTTTGGATGAACGAAGGATGTTACCTCTAGACGTTGAAAGCCTGAATTAATTAATCCCTCCAGCCACTTTAGCTTTTCATCAGTTTCCACAAATACTGGTTCATTCTGCAATCCGTCTCTTAATGTTACATCACGGATGATCAAGTTCTCTGGAAATATCATCGATTCTCCCTCCATTTATATCGAAATCCTACAGCTTCCTCCTGCGAGCCTACTACTTTTATTCTTTCTGATCATTCTTCTCTGTTGTATGGCGGTATTCAGAAAGATAAAATTGATAATCCTTTTGAATATGCTCTCTCATCAATTGTTCTGCTGTTTTCCCATCTTGCGTCTGGATTGCCTGCCATATACCATAATGCTCCTTAGCACCCTCTTCAAGCCGGTGAGGAATATTGAGAACAGCATTTCGGTAAAAAGTAATTAAAGAATTTAATTGGTTCATCATTTTGATTAAATAAGGGTTTCCGCTTACTTCTAAAATCATCCGATGAAAATGGCTGCTCAGCACTTTCAACTGATCAATTTCCTTCTTTTTCACTGACACCTCCATTTTGTCTACTAAATCTGCCAGCTGGTTTTTTTGCTTTTCATTAATTTTTAAAGCCGCATAATAAGCTGCCGTTGGCTCTAGGCTTAAACGGCATTCATACAAATGCTTAAAGTCTGAAAACGTGGCACGATATACTCTCACCCCTCCTCGCGGACTGACTGTGACTAACCCTTCACTTCCCAACCTGCGGATAGCTTCGCGTATCGGACTGCGGCTGATCCCTGTCTCCTGAGAAATTCTTTCTTCCACAATTCTCTGCCCAGGCGGGATAGCTCCGCTTATAATCTTGTGATGCAAGTAGTCATACACTTGGTTTTGAAGAGTCTGCGATTGAATAATTCTTGAATTAATTTTGATCTCCTCCCTAATAGTCATAATTATCAGATAATGTATACAAAATAAATGATAAGTTTGAACTTTCAAAATATTTTATGTTATCGTACAACATTTATCTTTATTTTGCTAGTCCTAAATGAAAAATTTTTCATAAATTTATTCTCCCGCTTAGTTTAGAAAGGAAAACAATGGATAAATAAAGGAATCTCTCCTGATTTATTGTACAAGTGTTCTCAGTAAAGTAACCATTCCTTGCTAGAAGTCGCGTATGTGTTGAACTTTATACTCCCCTTTTATATCAATATCCACTTCAAAGGCTCCTTTTCTAGATAAGAAAACAGCATAAGCCGTACTGCCAACCTTATCATCGTTAATACTTGTGATAGCGGAAAAAAACTTTGGAATAAAATAATTGACGTCTTGTACGGAATAATCGATTTCTCGTATTAAAAAATTTCGCAGCTGCGGCATTTCTTTATGAGGAAAGGTTTTATAAAAGAAACTTAAAGAATGACTTTTTTGAAAATGGTCATTTGATGAAAAATAACAGGCAAAGGGATCATACTTATTTTTAAAACCCCCGAAAAGAAAAATCGTATCAAAGCTTTGTCCGACATGTTCTCTCTTAATTTCATCTAAGGCGATGCTAAATAAATTCCGCGCCTTTTCTATGATTTCTTCCACTGACTTTTCCGTTGATGCTAATTTTTTTA
Source organism: Pseudobacillus wudalianchiensis (assembly GCF_001685015.1). Classification (GTDB taxonomy): domain Bacteria; phylum Bacillota; class Bacilli; order Bacillales; family Domibacillaceae; genus Pseudobacillus; species Pseudobacillus wudalianchiensis. The sequence goes on along the minus strand of NZ_MAYT01000005.1, from coordinate 31,418 downwards.
AATCCACGATACACTTGTCCATGATGTTTTTCACACCAGCATAGGCAAATAAGAGATTTTTATTTAACATGATAATCTTTTTTTCGTCATCGGTAAATTTATTGATCCCACGATACGTCACTCTTTTGTCTGCCATTATTAATATTCCGCTTTCTAATACTTTTCCTACTATTGCAGTCATAATCGTTCTCCTCTTTATTTTTTCAAAAAGTTCATTATCCGTTTTATGCAGGTAAAAAACTTTTTCACAATCAAACTCCCCCCCGCAAATGTTAAAAATAAACAATATGTGCGTGCTTAAATTTTATCACAAAATCATCCCGTTTATTCTATGGGACCATGCTATAGAACTACCCCAAAGCATGATCTATAAAGCTTGTCTGTTCTACTCGTTCGCCGCTTAATAGACAAGTAGGAGATGTCTAAAGTCGCAGCTATAGCAGCAGTTAAACCCCCACTTTAATGCGGTAAAATACTGATGCCTAAAAGAAAAAGCGCGTTAAAGTAAGTATTTGCGCGATAAATTTTTATGTATTAAGATGTGAGACATTAAATGCTCTTATTTTTGAAAATTCTATCTTTTCAAAGAAATTATAGAGGAGTGGAGAAAATGTTTGTGTCAGAAAAGAGAACAAACAAGGACATGGAAATTCAATTTCCTGTCCTGCAAGTAGTGAACAAAGATGGAAAGCTTGTAGATGAATCTTATAAAAATGAGATCACAGAAGACTTAGTGCGAACTTTCTATCGTCAGCTTGTTTGTATGAGAACATTAGACCGCAAAGCAAAAAACTTACAGCGTCAAGGCCGATTGGGGACTTATCCCCCATTTGAAGGTCAGGAAGCTGCACAAGTTGGCAGTGCCTTAGCGCTCGATGAAGATGATTGGATGTTTCCAACCTACCGTGACCACGCAGCAAGCATTACCTTTGGAAAGTCCTACTCCATCCTATCCTCATGGAATGGCCGAGTTGAAGGCAATCTTCCGCCTGAAGGGAAAAAAATATTGCCGCCGTCCGTTCCGATCGCTACCCAGCTCCCCCTTGCAACCGGGGCTGCGATGGCCGCAAAATTCAAAGGTTCCAAGCAGGCAGCGATCGCTTATTTTGGTGATGGCGCTACATCTGAAGGCGACTTTCATGAAGGATTAAATTTTGCCAGTGTGTATCAGGCACCTGTCGTTTTCTTTAATCAAAACAATGGTTATGCGATTTCCCTCCCCATTTCAAAACAAATGAATTCAAAAACAATTGCTCAAAAATCGATCGCTTATGAAATTACAGGTGTTCGTTTGGATGGAAATGATATATTTGTCGTTTACTTTGAGACAAAGAAAGCGCTTGAACGAGCACGCAACGGTGAAGGACCAACACTCATTGAAGCAATAACTTGGCGGTACGGTGCTCATACGACTGCTGATGACCCTACTAAGTACCGGGATCAAAAAGAAAGTGAAAAACGACGAGAAAATGATCCTATCAGCCGCCTAGAGTCTTTTATGAAAAGAAACGGTTATTGGGACGACGCTTGGATTCAAAAAGTGCATGATGAAGCTATAGAAGAAATTGAAGCAGCAGTCAGGGCAATGGAAACGATGCCCCCTCCAGATGTGAATGACATCTATGATTATATTTTTGAAACACCTACATGGACCATTCGAGAGCAAAAGGAACAATATATGAAACACTTGCGAGGTGAAGAGTAAGATGTTAACTGCGACAAAAACAAAAGAGCTGACACTCATTCAAGCGATTAATGACGGGATGCGTACGGTGCTTAGGGAGAAGGACGAGGTTATTATTCTTGGAGAGGACGTGGGTAAAAACGGAGGAGTCTTCCGCGCAACCGATGGCCTTCAACAGGAATTCGGTGAAAAACGCGTGTTTGATACCCCTTTAAGCGAAGCAGGAATTATAGGTACCTCTATTGGCATGGCCATGAATGGGCTCCTTCCCATTGCAGAAATTCAATTTTTAGGCTTCATCTACCCGGCTTATGAGCAAATTATGACTCATGCGACACGTATGCGCTATCGCTCAAAAGGGATATTTACAGTGCCTTTAGTCATTCGAGCGCCGTATGGAGCGGGTGTTCATGCACCAGAAATTCATTCCGACAGTGTCGAAGCCTTGTTTACTCATATGCCAGGAATTAAAGTCGTTTGCCCTTCTACTCCCTATGATGCAAAAGGTCTGCTCATTTCAGCAGTTGAAGATCCGGATCCGGTGTTGTTTTTAGAATCACTGCGATCCTACCGCTCTGTCCGTGGAGAGGTTCCTGAAGAAAAATACACAATTGAAATCGGCAAAGGCAAAAAAGTGCGTGAAGGAGAAGATGTAACCATCATTTCCTGGGGTGCCATGATGCCGGTTGCCATGAAAGCAGCAGAAGAAGCGGAAAAGGGCGGTGTGACATGCGATGTTATTGACCTGCGCACACTGTATCCGATTGACAAAGACATCATCGCAGAATCCGTTCAAAAAACAGGCCGATGTGTAATTGTTCATGAAGCACATGCTACAGGCGGATTAGGCAACGATATTATCTCCATTATCAATGATACATCCTTTTTATACATGAAAGCCCCAATTGAGCGTGTAACAGGAGCAGACGTTCATGTTCCGTTTTGGGCTTTAGAAAACCATTATTTGCCGACTCCGGCTCGAGTGCAAAAAGCCATTCACAATGTCATCAATTTTTAGGAGGAAGAACATGATAGAAGTGAAGTTACATGATATCGGTGAAGGAATGACAGAAGGAGACGTTCTTACCTATTTGGTCAAGAAAGGTGATCCGGTTGACGTGGACCAGCCATTGGTGGAAGTGCAAACAGAAAAAATGGTAGCGGAATTGACGTCTCCCGTCACAGGCATTGTTAAAGATATTCTGATTGATACAGGAAAAACCATTGCTGTTGGTACAACGGTCATGACAGTGGAAGCAAAAGAAAATGCGAATCCCTTTAGTCATAATGAAAGTATGAAAGAAAGTGCCCCAGCTGCTGAAACCATCATTCAAACTGATAAAACACACTTAATGGAAAAACCTAAACACAATAGAATTGCCGATAGAGTAAAAGCCGCTCCATATACTAGAAAAATTGCCAGGCAACATCAAGTTGATCTCAAGTTAGTGAAAGGGACAGGCCGTGGAGGAAGGATTACCGTTGAGGATGTCTACCGCTTTATTGAAAATAGAGACAATACTGGGCTTGATCCCTCTGCAGCAGCCAACTTAGTTATAGATTCTCAAACACCAATCGAAAAAAGACCAGAGGCAGAACAAACAGATGTGATTCCATTTAAAGGGCGCCGTAAACAAATTGCTATCAAAATGGCGAAATCCCTTTATACCATCCCGCACGTCTCTCATTTTGAAGAAATTGATATGACCAACTTGCTCGACTATCGCAAAGAATTGAAAGCATTGAATGTAAATATATCCGCTGTCGCCTTTTTTTTAAAAGCTCTCGCCCTATCATTAAAAGACTACCCTGTTTTCAACGCAAAGCTTGATGAAGAAAAAGAAGTGATTAAGCTCGAAAAAGAAGTCCACATGGGACTGGCAACTGATTCTGATGAAGGATTAATCGTACCCGTTTTGCGAAATGTGGAGAAAAAATCATTGCGAACGATTCACGATGAGATGAAAGAATTAACAAAAAAAGCGCAGGAAAACAGATTAACCGTAAAAGAAATGACTGGAAGCACCTTCACCATTAGCAATGTGGGTCCGATGGGCAGTATCGGAGCAACGCCTATTATCAACTTTCCTGAAACCGGATTAATGGCCTTTCATAAAACGAAGAAAATGCCGGTTGTGAATGAACAGGATGAGATTGTAATCCGCTCCATGATGAATGTAACGCTGGCATTTGATCATCGGGTGGCAGACGGCGGAACGGCTGTTGCCTTTACAAACCGGTTTAAATCATTAATCGAAAATCCAAAGTTGCTCACATTAGAGCTCGTGTAAAGGTTTCAGCCAAGCATTCATCACCTAATATGGTGATGAATCGCTTTTACTATATTTTTACCAAGGAGGCGAAAGGACGGAAAAGATGGAGAAAACAGCAGATTTCCTTCGTGTCATAAATAACAGGGATTTATAATGAGAACTGCCTTGCTAGTGAATTAGGCTACTTTGAATAGATATTTGCTCATAATAGATTCTTATCTAGGTGATTTCCATCTCAGTTTCATAAAAGATAGGATCTCCCATAATCGATCCGTTTCTAGAATAAGGAAGTAAAGAGAACTCCTGGCGTGCATGATCATTCTGGGATTGTTATTAAATACGATTGTTGTGCGGCAAATTCCATTTAAAATGGACTGATAAAATTCTAAAGAAAACGATTGCAGTTAATAAGATAAATGTGGAATATGATCCGCGTACCCAACCTAAACCGATAGCAAGACCTGCTAATGCTGCCCATAAGGCATAAATTTCCGAACGAAAAATCATCGGTTTTCGACCAGCAAACACATCTCGGATCATTCCGCCGCCCGCTCCCGTCATAGTAGCTGCAACGATTGCGACAATTAATGGCGCTCCAATTGACACTGCATAGTTCGCACCTTGAATGGCGAAAGCGGCCAAGCCAACGGCATCAAAAATTATTTCAAATTTCCAATATTTGATTACTATAGACGGCAATAAAAAAACAATAAGGATTGCAAAAAAAGCAATTTCAAATAAATGACCTTGAGTCCAAATCGTTTCAATAGGAATTCCAATTAATAAGTTGCGGACCGCACCGCCACCAAATGCTGTGGTTAACCCTAAAACACAAACACCCAATATATCATAGTCTTCTTCCATCGCAATAATGGCACCACTTACAGCAAAAGCTATAGTACCAATAATATTAAGTAGTTCCCATATCAAATACATCTCCCCTCTCTTCCAAAACAGTATAATTTTGAGATCCGCCTTTATTGTATTTTTTTAAATGAATACTACAAAAAAGGCGGGACGTTGAGCAGAGGCTTCTTACGCTTTTTGAACTGCTTAAGCTTAATAGCTAAAAACTCCTCCACCCAACCAATTTGACTGCTGAAAAAGATTTTTTGAAGTTTTCTTCACTCTACTTCAAAGTAGCTGCAAACCACTTGTCCAACAGCCTTTGCAGCTACAAGAAGTGCATCTTCATCAATATCAAATTTAGGATGATGGTTAAAATAAGGTTTTTCTACCCCTTTTGGTGAACAGGCAATATAAAAGAAGCAAGCGGGAAATTTTTCAGCATAATAAGCAAAGTCTTCAGATGGCGGTAATGCCGGGAACTCCTTCACTTCTTTAATCTCTTTATCATTCATGCTTCTTAAACTTTCTGCAACCTTTGCGGTAAGCTCAGGGTTATTATATAAAGGCGGATAATCTGGAGTGTACGTAAGCTCGCAGGTTACACCAAATTCTTCTTCAATTCCTCTTACAATCCGTTTTATCTCTTTCTCGATCTTTTCTTTTGTTTCCATGGTCATATAACGGATATCCCCTTCGAGCTCTACGCTGTCTTTAATAACGTTAAATGTACCTTTACCATCAAATGATCCGATTGAAATAACGCCCACTTCGAAAGGACTTAATCGGCGGCTAACAATCGTTTGAGCAGCCGTAACAAAGAAAGAACCAGCAACAATGGCATCATTCGCTAGATGAGGGGAAGAACCATGTCCACCTCTTCCTTGAATTTTCAGCTTCATATATGCTCTTCCGTTGAATGAATAGCCAGCATGATAGCCTACTGTTCCTGCAGGTCCCATAGGTAACAAATGAATGCCATAGATGGCATCTAAGTCGTCGATTAAGCCTGACTCCACAATGCTTTTTGCTCCACCTGGCGGAACCTCTTCTGCATGTTGGTGAATGACCTTGATTGTTCCTGCAATCGAGTCTTTTAATTGAATTAGACAATCTGCTAAAACTAACATGTAGGCGGTATGTCCATCATGAGCACACGCATGCATAACCCCTTCATTCTTCGACTTAAACGGCACGTTCGCTTCCTCCGTAATAGGAAGTGCATCAAAATCAGCACGAAGACCGATTGTTTTCCCCGGTTTCCCACCTTTGATGGTTACGATAATGCCATAACCGTTCCCAACATTCGTTTGTATTTCCACATCTTTTCCTTTATAAAAATCGGTTATAAATTGAGCTGTTTTTTTCTCTTCAAATGATAACTCGGGATTTTCATGTAAATAACGACGAATTTCTATTATTTCATCTTTACGTGATTCTAACATCGTCATTAATTCACTTCTCATTATTTTTCTCTCCTTCTTTATGGAGCATAGAAAATGATCCTCCATTCTATGCCCAAATTAGTTGGTAAAACTTTGACTCTTATCGCTTCTTTTATGCCTTTCAGTTAGTGACTTTCGGTTGGAATCGGAAAGCGTCTTCTTATCGATGGATCATCTGATGTTTTGCCGGCATCTTTTGGAACCATAAATATAATAGAAAGAATGGATAGCACACCAAATATAACGTTTACGCCAATTCCTACTGTAGCTGCTGTTTCAAGACTTCCATTTGCTGCAATGGCACCGTAAACAGTGGCAGAAATCGCGACACCAAATGCACTGCCAAGGGAACTAGCCATTTTGTAAACTCCAGCTGCTTCACCAACTTTATCAGCAGGAGCATTCGATACAGAAGTATCTGTTGATGGAGTTGCATAAATCCCAAGGCCAAGACCGAACAAAGCAAATCCTATGAATACTACAACAGTGTAAATTAGACCAGGCAAAAAAGTGAATCCCATAACCGCTACACCAATAGTTGTAATAACGGCACCCCACACCATTGGCAGTTTTGCACCAACCCTTTGTAAAATCTTCTCACCAACTCGAATCATCGCTAGTACTGCCACTAAATATCCAAGGGATAGCATCCCAGATTGGAATGAATTAAATCCACGGCCAACTTGTACATACGTATTTGCTACAACGAGAGTACCAGCTATTGCATTTAGCAAGAAGTTAGAAAGAGTCGCGCCAGTATAAGGCTTATTTTTAAAGACAGCGAAGTCAATCAGCACGATATCTTTACTTTTTTCTACTTTGATGAAACCGATTAACCCAATGATAGCAATAATAATGACGCCAATAGTAAGCGGGCTTGTCCACCCTAAATCTGCCCCGTAAGTAATGAAAATATTCAAAGCTAGCATGGTGATAATAAAAATGACTAATCCGATGTAATCAAATTTAAAAGCACCTGTAGATTCTTGTTTACTTTCTGGCGTATCCTTCAGTAAGAACATACCAAGAAGAGCAAAGATGATAGAAAAAATGAAAATCCATCTCCATCCCATATATGTTGCGATTGCACCACCGGCAAAAGATGCAATACCTGACCCTCCCCATGAACCGATAGACCAGAAACTAAGAGCACGCTGGCGTTCCTTCCCTTCGAAATAAGCTTTCATTAAAGCAATAGTTGAGGGCATAATACACGCTGCTGACAGTCCTTGAATAACACGCCCAATAATTAACAAGGCAGACCCTTGAGCTAAAACGAGGAAAAGTGAGCCGACTACGCTTAAAATAAAACCAATATTGGCAATCCTTTTACGCCCTATTTTATCTGCTAACCCTCCAGCCGCAACAATAAACATTCCTGAGAATAAGGCCGTTAAACTAATCGCTATATTTAACGTTCCTAGGGAAATGCCTAAATCTGACTGTACAGCCGGAACCACATTGACCATTGCTTGAGCAAAGAGCCAAAACGTAATAACTCCAAAAACAATACCTATGATCATTTTATTTGTACCTTTATAACCCGTCTCCATGATTTCCCTCCTGATGTTATGCTCTAAAAAGGGACACTACCTAACCTTCCCTAAGCTTTCATTAATGAATTCTTACAATTATTTTTTACAGAGCATATCTTTTTAACGTGGTAATATAGCCCATCACTTCTGCGATAAGCAGTCGTATCCTTTTGAGCCAACTATTGTGAAAGGCATCCTTTTCTTTCTACACCATCATTATAAAAATAGCCCCCTATAAAATGAGTCATTAATGATGTAGTTTGATGCTTTAAAAAGTGAAATTTTTAACATTTAGGAGGTTGAGGTAAAAAACGGCGGTTACTTTTTTACGAAAATAAAATAGGTCTGAATTATGCCACCTCTGTATACAGAGAGCAAATTCAGACCCATTTTACTTTACCTTTACTAAGCCTCTTTGTATGAAAGTTTTTCGAATTTCAAAAAATAAATAATGTTACTCGCCATGTACAAATAAAATGACCTTTTTCCTTCGATCGTTTTATACCATAAAATATTTTTGCTATTATCAGGCTTCTATTTATAAGTTTTACCATCCTATTCTCGTATCATGAACCAGATGCCTTACTTACCAAAGAATAAAAATCTTGAAAAATCGGATTACTTAGGTTTTTCGTAAGCGCAATGAGTTTAATCGGAACGTTTGATGAGTATGTTTCCAAAATAGTGACAGTCTCTGATGCGATCTCTTTTTTAATTCTGCCTGTCGCAATAATTCCGAGATAGGGCTGGTTAAGAACGGCACTCTTAATCCCTTCATCACTATCACAGTGTATAGCATTTGGAAACTGGGCTCCCTTTTTTAATACTTCAAATTTTATAAAGGGGGCTCTATGATCCAATAGAACTGGAAATTTTGTTAGATATTCTTCTTTTTTAGAAGGATCATTAGCCAACTCACTTGAAGCAAATAGCACTAAATCATCATAATCAATACAGTGGTAAGAAATATCAGAGGGCAAAGGCCTGCCGCTAATAATGCCAAAATCCGCTTCGTTATGGATGACCTTTTTCAATGTATCATCACTGCTATTGACGGAATACACCTCTAATAAAACATTTTTATTCTTTTTTTGAAAGTGTACGATTTGTGGCAGGAAAAATCGGTCACAATAATCGTCTAATCCACAAACGCGGATAATTTGTTTTTCCCCCTTATTTTCCTTAACTTTCTTTTGCAGCGTATACAGTTCATTTAAAATATTTTTTGCATGCTCATAAAGAATTTCACCCGTTTTGGTTAACTTTTTACGATTGTCTACTTTTTCAAAAAGAGGCAATCCAATCTCTTCCTCTAAATGCTGCAGGTGTTTTGTCACAGTAGGTTGTGAGTAATTAAGACGCATCGCTGCTTGTATTAGATTTTGCTCTTCTACTACGATTTGAAATGTCTGAAGGTGTCTAATTTCCATTAAAAACAGCCTTTCCTTTTTATTTATCGTTGAAGCTATCTATCTAGTGAAATAATCATTTAAAACTTGCTTATGAAGGACTCATCAAATTATTTGAATAGAATTATAACTTAGAGCATTTAAAATTGTAATACTCATTATTCCATTATGGAATATCAGCGGCTAGGAATGAAGATAAAATGAAAGCGTTGACAAGTTTAAATATTTGCTAAATTACAAACAAAATATGATTGAAATTAGAATATTTAAGAAGTCAATTTATATTCAAAAGAACTTGCTTTTAGTAGAAATCATTAAGGAGGATTAAATTTGAATACTGCTAAACAATTAAAGAAAGTAGAAAGCTCTGCAACAAATAACAAGAAAAAAGGAGGTTTAAGTGCCTATGTTCTCATGTTTTTCATCATTGCTGTTCTCACTCTATTGACGTACGTGGTCCCTGCCGGTAAATACGAGCGATATGAGGAAAATGGCAGAACCATGATTGACCCTGCAAAATTTGAATTTGTAAAAAACACACCTGTAGGGTTGCTGGACATGTTTAATGCTTTTCACCAGGGGATGGTAAACGCTGCTCCCATTATCTTGTTTGTTTTACTATTTGGCGGTGCTCTTGGGATGATGCAAGCTACCGGAGCTATTGATGCGTTAATAAGATTTACTGTTCAAAAATTTGGTGCGAAGAAAAAACTGATTATTCCGGTTATGGTCCTTATTTTTTCATTACTTGGGACTCTTATTGGATCGGCTGAAGATTCATTGGTTTATATTGCCATCATTGTACCGATGACAATTGCATTAGGTTTTGATGCATTAACAGGTCTAGCGATTGTTTTTCTGGGGATGCTAGGTGCTGGATTTACCGCAGGAATTACGAATCCTTTTACGATTGGTGTTGCTCAAACAGTTGCTGAGCTTCCTATGTACTCTGGAATTGGCTTACGGATTGCAATTTATGTTGTGTTTTATATTTTGTCAGTAGTCTATATCATGCGGCACGTTAACAAAATTGAAAAAAACCCCGAACTTGCTGTATATGGGAAGTTTAATCCAAATGACAGTATTCAGTTTGATAACGACTATAAGTTGAATAAAAAACACGCGATTTCACTTTTCGTCTTTTTAGGATGCTTTGTTGCTCTTATCTATGGGGTTATTAGTCTTGGATGGTATATCAGTGAAATTGTAGGCGTTTTCTTACTAGGGGCCATTATTATGGGACTCATCGGGAAACTTTCAGGAAATGAAATGACAGATGCCTTTCTAAAAGGATGTTCTGAAATGATACCAGGCGCCATGATTATCGGCGTCGCCAATACCATTCTTGTAGTTCTCACAGCCGGCGGCTTATTAGATACCATTTTATATTCTGCTTCTGGTTTGCTAGACGGTCTTCCTCCTAGCATTACTGCCATAGGGATAGCGGTTGTCAATTTTTTCATCCATTTCCTTGTTCCTTCCGGAAGCGGACATGCCTCCTTGGTTATGCCTATTATGGCGCCGTTGGCTGATCTAGTCGGTGTAACAAGACAAACAACTGCGTTTGCTACTGTCATGGGCGGCGGCGTTTCCAATTTAATTATTCCAACGGGGGGCCTGTTGCTTGCGGCTCTAGGAATGATGGGCATTCCCTATGCACAATGGGTGAAATGGGTGCTGCCATATGTTCTTATCCAGGTTGCAGTTGTTTTGATCTTCTTAGTCATTGCTCAAGCAATTAATTATGGTCCATTTTAATAGAAAGCAAGATTTAAGCCGAGGGGGTGTCCCCTCTTTACATTTCTGAAGAGGTGAATAAATTGAATTATCGTGATATTTTATCAAAAACTATTGAGGAAAAAAGACAAAAATTGATCTCTGTGAGTGACCAAATTTGGGATTACGCTGAAACAGGCTTTGAAGAGTTTCAATCCGCAGAGCTATTATGCAAAACTTTAGAAGAAGAAGGGTTTAATGTTGAAAAAGGTGTAGGAAATATCGAAACAGCCTTTATCGGCAGTTTCGGGACAGGAAAACCAATTATTGCTGTTTTAGGTGAATTTGATGCCTTGTCTGGTTTAAGCCAAGTTGGTGGAGAAACGAACTATAATCCCGTCAAAGCAGGCGGCAATGGTCATGGCTGTGGACATAACTTACTAGGAACAGGTGCATTAGCAGCCGCTATTGCCATCCGTTCTTATTTAAAAGAAAACAACCTAGAAGGAACGGTTCGTTACTACGGATGTCCTGGAGAAGAAATTGGCAGCGGAAAAACCTTTATGGTCAGAGAAGGATTATTTAATGATGTAGACTATTCTGTATGCTGGCATCCATGGTCCCGAAATGCCGTATGGTCTATGGGGTCTCTTGCCTGCTATGAAGTTTCGTTTAGATTTAGCGGAAAAAGCGCTCATGCCGCTGACAGCCCACACCTTGGAAGAAGTGCGCTCGATGCCGTTGAACTTATGAATGTAGGCGTTAACTATTTACGTGAACATATTATCCATGAAGCGAGGATTCATTACGCCATAACCAACTCAGGCGGATTCTCGCCAAATGTCGTACAAGAAAAGGCAGACGTGCTATATTTTATTCGTGCACCTCGTGTATCACAAACAGAAGAAATCTATCAACGTGTTTGCGATATTGCAAGAGGCGCAGCTCTCATGACCGGAACACAAGTAGAAATAGACTTTGCTTCCGCTGCCTCTAATATTTTGCCAAACAATACATTGGAAAAAGTAATGCATGATAACTTTGTTGCTCTAGGTGTTCCTCAATATGATGAAAAGGAACTACAATTTGCGCAAGCGATTAGAGCTACTCTGCCTGAGGCAGATAAACGAGCAGATATACAGATCAATAAAGAACTAGCAGGAAAAGATTTAGCGGATGTCATCGATCCATTTATCCCATCTAATGGGGTAATGGCAGGGACAACCGATGTCGGCGATGTCAGCTGGATAGTACCTACTGTACAATGTTTAGTAGCGTGTGAACCAGTAGGTACTCCGCTTCATACTTGGCAGGTGGTTTCAACTGGAAAAACCTCTATTGCTCATAAAGGTATGCTTCATGCTGGTAAAGTCATGGCAGCCACAGCCATTGAAGTCCTTCATAACCCTGATATTCTTGAAAAAGCAAAGATGGAATTGATTGAGCAGCGAGATGGTGAAGAGTATATATCACCAATTCCACCGGAAGTTAAAAAGTATAATCTTCAAACAATATAAATAGGTTTTTAATTACAACATTAAACGCCACCATTCTGGAAAACTCTGTATTAACCGCTATTTAAGTAGAAACATCACATACTAGATACATCCTGGAACTACCATGCTTTGTATGGGGCATCCTGCATGATCGCCTAGGTTGGCGAAGCCAATTGGTTACATAGCTGAATCCCATAGAGGCTCCGTATTAAGTTTTTAAATGCCACGCTGTGCTTTTGGTTTAGTCAAAAGCACAGCGTGGCATTGCCATTGGAGGTGCATTCGCACTTGAGAAACGACTTTCTTTTATCACTAAAAAAATGTATCAACAGTAGAAAGCTTTGTAAAATCACAAATACCCGGCTAACTGAAAAAACCTTTGCCATACTAAAAACGCCTTCCTTTAAAGAAAGACGTCTTAGTTAGTGGCCTTATTTTTAAATCTATTGCTTAAAAGGCCGCTGTCCCACCGATAGCGGCGACTGTTTTTTTACTCAAATGACTTTTAGTTGACTGTTGCATCCAGTTATTTATGTTGGGCTTTTAACCATTCCATCGCCACATTGGCATGTAAAGCCGCACCGTACTTGAACATATTCTCATTTTGATGCATGCGGGGATTGTGGACAGGCGGCTCCCCCTCTTTGCCAGTGCCTAAAACAACAAAGGCTGAAGGAACTGCTTGAGAAATATGGGAGAAATCTTCCGACCCGCCTAATGCCCCCAGATCGCTAATATTTTCTTTCCCCATCACAGCTTCTAATGCAGGTATAATTTCGTCAATAAAGTCTGCATCGTTATGGGTCGTGGGTGTATGGAAATCCACCATGTTATATTCTCCGCGCCATGCTTTCACAACGTGATCAATCATTTCTGGAATCCGCTTGCACATATGATCTCTTGCTTCTTGGTCAAAGCTGCGCATATTTCCTTGTAAAACAGCTTTATCCGGAATGATATTCGTCACCGTCCCACCGCTCATGGCCCCGATAGAGAAGGTCACGTTCGCCCGCGGATCTACTTCACGAGTATAAAGCAGGTTTAAGCTTGTATATAACTGATTCATAATCATATTCGCATCAATTGTTTTATGCGGCTGGGAGCTATGACCGCCATTGCCTTGAATCTCAATAATATACGTATCCATCGCTTGAGTGAGTGTCCCTTTGTGGACAGACAGCGTACCAGCTTCTTGGTCAGGCATAATGTGAATGCCAAATGCTGCGTCTACTTTAGGATTTTGCAGTAATCCATCGTCGATCATTAACTTTGAGCCATAGCCCCACTCTTCACCCGGCTGAAACATTAATTTAACGGTTCCCTGCAGTTGATCTTCATGATCCTTTAACATTTGGGCAGCACCTAATAGCATAGCAACATGTGAATCGTGACCGCATGCATGCATCTTACCTGGACTTTTCGATTTATATTCGGATTCATATTCTTCTTCAAGCGGCAGTGCATCCATATCGGCACGAAGGAGAATACACGGCTCGCCTTTTCCAATGGTCGCTACTACACCTGTACAATGTTCATGAACACCAAAGCCGGCTTTTTCATATTTTTTCGTGATTTCTTCCGGCACGATGCCGCATGGCTTATTTTCGATTCCCATTTCATCTAATCGCTGGCGAATATACTTTTGCGTGTTTGGAAGGTCGAATCCCAGCTCCGGATGCTGATGTAAATACCGGCGATCTTGAATGATTTGTTCCTCGTATTTCTTTGCTTCCTTAAAAAAATCAACCCTATTGATAAAAGTCTTAGTCATGATATTGATTCGTCCTCTCTCTTTTGAAATTCCTAACTGAAAGGCAAGATAGAATGGTTTTAAAATATTTTTGTCTTCTTTAGAACACTAAAGCTACATAGCATTTTTTTCTGCGATGTCTGAGTTCGCATTAAATTGTGGTTTTGATCTGATAGCGATGAAAAATAATACAAACTCCACAACCGCAAGCACAATTAACATCTTGATCAACAGCCCATAGGAATGATTAATATTGTAAATTAATCCCGCTACTATTGGAGCCAAGGCCGCCCCTAATGAAGTAAATAAAGAGATTGTTCCGTATTTCGAACTGTACTCTTTCTCGCCAAAAAGCGCGGCTGTAAGATAGGCCGGTGTGACCGTAACAGCTGTTGAGCCTAGTGCTGAAAATACGGTAAAAAGGATGCCCGGAATTAATAAATTTCCTTTCATTAAAAACAGAAAGCAGATAATATCTGATGCCACGATAAACGTTAACGTTTTGATTAGCCCTAGCTTGTCATACAATCTTCCGACTAAAAGCTTCGCCACGATAACCATAGCGGAGGCTAGTGATAACAGCAGGGCAGCCTGCTGGGCTGGAGTGCCGATATCCGTTAAATAAGGGACCAAGTTAATAATCATACTGTTGACAACGATTCCCCCTACGAGAATCCCTGCGCAAAGTGTCCAAAACGAGACGGATTTGAATGCTTCCTTTTGGGTGACTCCCGCTAATTCTTTCTGTACAGCCTTATCCAAAGCTTCTTCTTCACCTAGCGGCAATAGACCTTTATCAGCCGGGCTTAATTTTATAACAAACATAATCAATGGAACGATGACCGCCAATATTAAAATCCCGATTACAAGATAAGCCGTTCTCCATCCATGAGCTGTGATGATCCAAGTAACTAAAGGACTTAGAATCATGCTCCCGAAGCCAGTTCCGGATAAAGCAATTCCTAAGCTCAATCCGCGTTTGGCATTAAACCAGTTGGTGATTAGAACGGAGACAGGTATCAACCCAGCTCCTGCTAGAGCCATCCCCATTGGCACTGCAAATAACAGAAAGTGAATGAGTTCAGTTGCAAAAGAAAACCCTATGTAAGCCCCTGCTCCTAGGAGGGTAAAGATCGTCATGTATACTCTTACATCCAACTTTTTCATTAATCTTCCAGCGATTGGTGCTATAATCATAGCGGTTGTTGCCATGACGGTGTAGTACATCGTAAATTCTGCTCTGCCAAAGCCAAGCTCTTCTGTAACAGGCTTCGTGAAGAGTGAGACTAGGTTTGCAATAGGTGCATATAAGAACGTCATAATTAGGAAACCCGACAGCAATATCCACCATCCGTAAAAAATACCACCCTTTTTCTCCATATCACTTTATCCCCCATTTTCTTTTAAGTTTTTCTTGCATAGAAATCATTAAAGCCTTTAACCCAAACTAATAATTCATGTAATTTATACTTTTAATAAGTTTTCAGCTCGGCCTGTATTTCATAAATCTCATGAGTCGTCAAACAAACACCCCCTTCATTCCAAATAAACTAAAGAAACTTCAAAAAATGATTTATAGATAATAGTGCTTTCTAAACTTTTGAAAAAGGCTTTCCCACAGCTAGATGAAACAAAGAGAAATCAATTGCTTATAGAAATCGCTTTCAAAAAGTTATTTATCCATGTTTGTGAACCTTTTTTACTTATAAGCAAATTCCATGCCAACTTCACATTACCTTTACCCTCCCTTTCTTCAAGAAGGGTATACAAAAAAAAGAGGGATATTTTTTTACCAAATGGGTAAAAATTTTCACCCCCCTTTTTTATTATCTAGCTTTGTTATTAAAGCGAACAGACCGATGCAATTCGTTTTATTTAAGTGGAAACATTATCAGCCCGACATTAGTTTTTTAACAGTAAGATGGTACTTACGGTACAACTTAAGCCTGCCTGACATAGTGGAGATGATGGAGGAACGTGGCTTATTCATTGTTCACACAACGATTATGCGTTGGGTATATCAATATGGTCCTGAGTTGGATAAGAAAATCCGTCGCCATCTCAGGCAAACGAATGACTCAAGGACGGTTGATAAGACCTGTATCAAGATAAAAGGGGAATAGATGTATCTGTATTGTGCAGTAGATTCCGAAGGAAACACCATTGACGTTTATCTTAGAAAAAATAGAAATGCCTAATCAGCCAAGTGCTTTTTCAAAAAAGCCTTGGCTTCATTTATAATATAATCAAATTAAAGAACTATTAAGGAGGTTTGTTTTATGAAAATTCGAAACTTAGAATTACGAACTTCTAAACTTGAAGAAATGAAAGCATTCTATACTGAATTATTGGAGCTACCACTAGCAAAAGAAACCAAAGAACAATTCTCTGTGACTGCCGGAGAAACTATACTAACATTTACGGGTGACCACCATAACAATAGTCATCAATATCATTATGCGTTTAACATACCTAACAACAAACTAGAAGAAGCAGCAGAATGGTTATCTTCAAAAGTTGAACTTATTACCTATAAAGGTCATCCTATCATTCACTTTGAAAGTTGGAATGCTCATTCTCTTTATTTTAGAGACCCCTCTGGAAACATTTTAGAATTCATAGCCCGTCACAATCTGGTGAACGAATCACAAGAAAAGTTTTCATATAAGAGCATCATAAACATAAGTGAAATCGGGCTTCCTGTAACAGACGTTTTAGATACGGTCGATGCTTTACAATCTTCTTTTGGATTATCCGCATGGAGACCTCCTCATGAGAGTTTCTCAACGATCGGAGATGAAGAAGGGCTCATTATTGCTGTTTCTAAAGGGCGAACTTGGTTTATGTCAGATATTGTTGCCGATTTTCATCCTATAAAAATTAAAATTGAAACAGGCAAGAATGCTGACCTTATACACGAAGGTTATCTTTTTAGATCGTTCTAATGATGAAAAACTACTTAATTAAAGAGGTGATATAATGGAGTCAGAGGCTTTTAAAACATTAGAAGGAGAAACTTCTTTTTATAAGGCTTATGATAATTCCATGTCCTTATGGGATGTACCTTTTGAATCTAACTTTATTGAGACTGAATACGGACGGACTCATTTTGTTACAGCTGGACCGGAGACAGGGAAACCCCTAATTCTCCTTCATGGATTTGGTTTCGGCGCTCCGATGTGGTACCCAAATGTAAAGTTACTAAGTAAAGATCATAGAGTTTATGCATTGGATGTAATAGGAGAATTCAATAAGAGTGTTATATATAAATCAATTAGAGAAAAAGACGATTACGCTCTCTGGCTTTGCGAATTTCTAGACTGCCTCGAGATCAGTAAGGCTACTTTTATCGGGCACTCTAATGGCGGGTGGCACACCCTTAATTTTGCCTTGTATGCACCCGAGCGTGTAGAAAAAATTGTACTATTGGCACCAGCTGCATCTTTTATTCCTTTTAGTAAGCAATTTGGTATTAGATTAATAGCTATTAATGTTATAAAATCTAAGAGTTTTATTAACAATTTCTTTGCCAAATGGCTTGTGGCTAATGGGAATTTTGTACACGATAACCTTTTTGAACATTTTTACCAGGGACTTCTTCATTTCCAGTGGAAACATAAAATTCTCATCCCTTCCGTGTTTACAGAAAAAGAACTTTCACGACTGGCTGTACCCGGACTATTTATCGTAGGAGATAAAGAAGTTATCTACAATCCTTATAAGGCACTAGAGAAAGTACATAGTATCCTACCCCACATGAGAACAAAGCTTGTTTCTAATGCAAGTCATGCACTTTCAATTGAAAAGGCACAAGTTGTTAATGAAGAGATTTTGGCGTTTATTACATAATCTTCCCTATGTAACATAGAACACCCTGAGGACTATGAGGAGATGGACGTCTAGAAGTATGTAAGTGTAGAGTCAGAACAGAAAACGACGGGCATGTGGGTACAGAAATCTTTGTACCAAAGCTGCTTACTAAATTTTTTCAAATTACTCCTCCTATTAAAGTTAGCTAAAGAAGCATTAAATGCTGAACTTTGTCTGATACACATTATTACTTACAAACTGAAAGGCCTTATAGTTGGTCTGTTAAGCCTTCGGGATCAAGAATGATGAATAGTAGACGCAAAATATGCAATAGAATGATCTAGAAAATGTGATACTTCATTAAATAAAAAAAGCATTAATCAGACTTACCGATTAATACCAAACGTAATAAGGAAATATGTTCGCAGATGAGGGCTCTTAACTGAGCATCTTTACATCTATTTAATTCACTAAGTAAATGATTTAATTCTCTTGCGAAGATTAGACGCTCGCTCTCACTTACCATAGTGACACTCCTTCTCACAGTAAAAAGACTGTGAAAGGCAAGTTTACCAATAATACCACTTTTCTACAAGCGGCGAATCTCTAAATAATTGTGATGTTATGTGAATCGGAAATGCATATGAAATTCTTTCTATTGTATACCATTCTCAAAAGGTTCATAAAAGGTTTCTTCTACTGAAAGGGCAAGTTAGTTATACAATGGATTAAAGTATACAGAAGCCCTGAGTATCTTTTTTTGTAAAGCTGTTTTTACGTTTATAATGTGTATTGATAATTATCTGAATATAGGTGGAGTAAAGATTGTGCCGCATAGTACTATCTTGTGATATGTTTTTAAAGGTACTAGAAATAAATACGTTCTTTCGGAGGAGAAAAATTAATGGAGAAAGAATTAAAGATTCTTGGGGAAGCAATATTAGAAAAAAAGTATGCTATCGCAAAGAGGATTCATGAAATTAGATTATCTAAAGCTACGGATAAACAAAAACAGATCATCGCTCAGCTGGAAGAAAAAGAAGTAATAAATATTAGAGCCGATTTTATATCTCGTTTTGGAGAAGCCCTTATAAAAGGTGTAGAAAAAGAAAATGCATATAATGATATAGAAAAGTGGAGTAAAGAAACAGGGGAATTCACGTATAGTTTAGGAGTGTCACTAGATGAGGCACTTGAAGATACAGCCTTATATCGAGCTTTTATAAATGAAGCCTTAGAAGCAGAAGTGATAAAACATAACATGTCAGCTAAAACAGTGTTTGCAGCTGCCAGAGTTATTGATCCTCTACTTGACCATGCTGTTTATTGCTTTAGTTTGACTTATGTCCATTTCTATAAAAAAACCCTTGAAAATGCAAAAACAGAATTTCTAGAATTATCAGTCCCAGTCGTTCCCTTAGCAAAAGGTATTGCTGTTTTGCCTTTGATTGGGAGCATAGATACAGAAAGAGCTAGACTATTGATGGAGGAAACATTAAAAGAAGCTATAAGGTTACGCTTATCGTATTTGGTGCTTGATTTGTCTGGTGTAGCAATGATTGACACAATGGTCGCAGATCAAATTTTTAAAGTAATGGATGCGTTAAAGCTGCTTGGTGTACAAACTATTGTAACAGGAATTCGCCCTGAAATTGCACAAACCGTATTAAGTCTTGGCTTAGATTTCAGTAAACTAATAATTAGAGCAAATCTTCAACAGGCATTGATGGATGTACATCTATTCCATAATTAATTTGTGATCAAGATTCTTTGTATGATTTATTCCCAGCGCTGGAATAATTCAGGAACATTAACATATAACCAAAAAGGTATTCAACCTTTTTGGTGTTTTGAAATAGAGAAAGAGTATAATAGGTTTCTGCCTCCGCTGAAGGTGCGGGTCAGGCAAACCCTGATAAAACCATAGGGATGCAAAAAGCCTGCCATATCTCCCTTGCGCTTCCCGTGACATGCTGGGAACATTACCTTTAAATAAAGGAACGCGCAAGGGACATCCAACTACTTCTCACGTTATTACCGTTTTGTTAGGTTTCCTGACTGTCACCATAAGTGATAGTAAAAAACCTATGCTCTCCTTTCCCTCTTTTAAAAAGATACCATTTTGATTTGCGATTCTGTTGCCAACACTAAGCCAAATGAATTCTCCTTTTGAATTTCCATCACTCCTGTATCGTAGATATACACGACTCTGTACGTCTCCTCGTTATACTGCACTCGATCTCCTATTTTGATCATAACTTCCCTCGCTTTCTTATAATTTAGAATAAAAAAGCCGTCCAAGTGTACTTGAACAGCTTTTAGTATCGAGAGGGTGGAGTCTCGATGATATTTTTTGTTTTCCCATAGTAGTGCGTTTAAAACATTATATTTTATTATCCTTATTTACAATTGCATGGCATTTGTCATCTTTAATTTTAATAATAAAACAATCATAACAGCTTTCTCTAATTCCTGTATAAGTGGCAGAAAGTTCTTTTTGGCTATTCATCTTTTTAAAACCCAACTCTTGATAGACCATATGATTAACTCTATCATCATCACTCTAACAGTAAAATGTCCAATAACAATTCTTTAATACCGAAATTATCACTTCTGAAGTAATACAGAAATTCAACACCAATGGTTGGACGACCATAATAATAACTTCGTTAACACTTTTTCATTAATGGATTTAGATTTTTCTATGCATTTTTTTATAATACAAAAAATCCAAAATACCGATAGTTCATTAAAAGAGGTTGACAGGATTAAGGATTGAATTACAGACAGAGAAGATTGATCCCCTCCATGTATATTAATAATCTCCATGTTATGATAGTGAGGTAAACCAAAACTTGTCAGCGGAAGGGAGAAAAACTAATCTCCAAGCCGCAAATCAGATATATAAAAAGAGGAGGAATCGTAAGGTGATTATACATCCAATCAAAGCCTTTTCTGATAATTACATATGGTGCATTCAAGAAGAAACAGAGGCAGTTGTCGTTGATCCAGGAGAAGCAAAAGGTGTCCTTGATTACCTCGAAGAAAAGCAACTTCGTTTGGCGGCCATTCTTTTAACGCATAAGCATGAAGATCATACCGGCGGGGTACAAGAGATTGTAGCGAGGCATCCGGAAAGTCAGGTTTATGGTCCGAAAGAAACGGAGGCCTTTGCGAATCGTATTGTAGAGGAAGGGACCTCCTTTAACTTGTTAGGCCAAACTTTTCAAGTCTTCGAAACGGGAGGTCATACGCATGGCCATATTAGTTTTTTAATGGGAGATGCTCTCTTTTGCGGGGATGCCTTGTTTTCAGCAGGATGCGGTCGGGTTTTTACCGGCGATTACGAAGCTCAATATGAAACCTTGCGGAAATTTAAGCGCTTAGATGATGATATAAATATTTATCCCGGTCACGAGTATACCGAAATTAATTTACGTTTTGCATACGACATGCAGCCGAATAATAAAAAAATTTCCAAAGCATTGGAAGAAGTCCGGGAATTGCGTGCAAAAGGACAGCCAACACTTCCGACAACGATCGGCAGGGAGAAGGAATTTAACCTCTTTCTGCAAGTGGAAACATTGAAGGAATTTATCGAATTGCGCAACGCCCGTGATGACTTCTAAAGAATTTCAAGTCGGAGTGTAGAAAAGGAGTTCCGAACAATTACTGGGTTGCTTTTTGCCGAATGATAAATAGCGAAAATTGAAAAGACAAGAATTATAAAAAAGCAAGGTATCGAAAAAGTGACAGCACCTTTCCGGAAGAAATCGAATCGAAGTAAAAGCAGACGGCACACCAATAATTCATTATCGGTTTGTGACTCCTAATATGGCATAGAGGCAAAAAGTTTAAGCTTTCTTGCCTCATTTTTTAACTTTTGTACACTTAAAATATACCCTTTCCTTTTCTCCCGCTTTTTGCTCTTTTTTCTTCAAAAACACACGTTTTTTCCCGCTTTTTTCAAAGTTTTTTGCGGTTTAAAATAAAGTTTTTCACTTACACTTTTTTCACAAATGTTGATAGAACAGCCCTGAAAGGCTGTTCTATCAACATTTGTGCATAATCTTTATTTTAATTGTCGAGCGGAAAGTAAAATGTTTGTTTTAATAGTGAAAAGGATTAAATTTTAGTTATAATCTTAAAACAAGCCGCGCAACACATTTTACATGAATGAACTGCTCCTAACATCGTATCATTTTCTAATAATGCGATAGATACTTATAATGTATGTCGGAATTAAGATACTGTTTTAAATCAGTAACAACCATTTTAAATAACAATTAACTTTATTGAATCGAATCAAATGTACTTATATAGTATCTATGATAAGATAAAATCAATAAAATTACGGAGGATGATATAATGGACCAAGTGCTCGTTGAAATTTGTTTACGTGTTAGAGACATTGATGCTACTTTAGATTTTTATACTGAGCTTTTTGATTTTGAAGTAGCCAGTCGCAGAGAATTCCCTGAAGATAAATTTGATTTAATCTATCTGAATTCACCAGGTTCTTCAGTACAAATAGAACTTACTTACAATTATGATGCAGATCCATATGTTATAGGAGATGGTTTCAGTCATTTAGGCGTAACAGTAAATGATTTAGAAGAAATGCATAAAATTTGTAAAGCTTCTTCTTATGAAACAGGTGAATTGAGAGGACTTTCAGGTGGAACACCTTCTTACTTCTTTGTTACTGACCCTGACGGCTATAGAATCGAAGTAAAGCGTAAGAAATAAAACGTTCTAAATACAAAAATGATTATAAAAAGATTTAACCCTCGACCCTCTAATTACAAAATAGAGAAACGAGGGTTAGGCTTTTATTGTAATGTCGTGTCATTTCTCGTTAGGCGAGTGACTGTTTCAATATGTCCAGCGTGTATGCGGCAACATAAGGGTGCTGGTGAGATCACACTCATTAAAAAAATACTTCGTTAGAGAAAGATATCCTTATTCTTTATCAAACATAGCCTTTTTAAATAAATGTAGTGATTTAAATTCATTATTAAAGAAATATGCTTCTGCTGATTTTCCAATCGCCCATGTACCGGTTGATGCAATAGCGCCAGAAATTGCTAATCCTCCAACAGGAATGATTTTAACAATTTGTCGGAAAAACTGCCGTGAACCATATCCCACACCCAAATCTATCCCTGCTGCAGTTAAGTATTCAAATGCAGTTTCTTTAGTAGCAGTTCTTCCTGATAAAGCCCCAATTATACTAATCATTAATAACTGCAGAGGAACCAAAATTGCAATATCAGCAACCTGAATTGGTGTTATACCTACACCACCAACTATAATTGAAAATCATTTAGTCAAACCACAAGATAGTCTTTTAAGTGGTTCTTTTCTTTTCTTTTCTGTGCCTGATAAAAATCTAACCTAGCTGAATCATTTCTACCATTAAGGTTACGACGCTTTTTAGCGTATAAAACTCCCCTCCGCCTTTGCCTTCATTTTCCGCAAATTTACCGAGAAGATACTCATACACACGCCCTAATACGTCTTTCTCCCTTGCTACACTGCCACCTACATCTCAGAGAAAAGTTTAGTTTGAGATTAATAACGATGGATCATATTATAAATAGATGATAAGCTAAATATTAGGAATACTTTTATACCGTGAGTATGATGGAGTTAATAAATAGATATTAGGAGTGTTGAGATGACAAAATGGGAATTACCAAACGTGTGGCAGTGGGAAGAAGAGAATTCGAATAGAGGCGGTAATCGTCCGACAGCCGGTGAACGTTTCGAACAAAAACTACCAGTCGGAGAGGCACCGTTTCAACTCTATTCACTGGGAACGCCGAACGGTATTAAAGTGACGATTATGCTGGAAGAATTAAAAGAGTTGGGTGTCGATGGTGCAGACTATAATTTGTATAAAATCAACATTGGAGCCGGCGATCAATTTGGTTCAGATTTTGTCAAGATCAATCCTAATTCTAAGATCCCAGCCCTAGTCGATCAAAGTCAAAGTCCACGTGTGGAAATTTTTGAATCAGGGTCGATTCTGCTTTACTTGGCTGAGAAATTTAATAAACTGATCCCGACAGATATTCATGGACGGACAAAAACCCTTAATTGGCTATTCTGGCAAATTGGGTCAGGTCCTTATGTTGGTGGAGGGTTTGGTCACTTTTTTGCTTATGCGCCAGAGCCTATGAAATATCCAATTGATCGTTTTACTATGGAAACGAAACGTCAATTAGACTTACTGGATAAAATATTAGCTCAGCATTCTTATATCGCTGGGGATACCTATACTATTGCAGATATTACGATATGGTCTTGGTACGGGCGTTTAGCTTTAGGAAAATTGTATGAAGGCTCTTATGAATTTTTAAACATGGATGAATATACTTATCTCTTGGAATGGGCTCATCGCATTGCGAAACGACCAGGCGTTCAAAAAGGTCTTGTAGCAGAGTATCAATCGCTTGGGGAGTAGTTTCAAAAAAACAATGTATTGATGTTTTTCTCCTTTAATCACCTTCGCAGTATTATTAAAGAGCCTTTCCATTTAGAAAAGGCTCTTACTCACTGTTACATCCCTTATTTATCTTTCCTAACGAGTAGTGAACAGCACTCCACATGTCCAGAGTGTATATCGCAACATCTAAGATATACGCGAAAAATAGTAGAAAGAGTCTTTAACCCTTTACTATTTAACCACAACGTTATACCTTTTTAATGCCGCTTTACCGAACAAATTGAATACTCTATCCATCGTGAACCCCATTAGTCCAAGAATAACAAGACCAACAAAGATCCAATCCGTTTTAAAATATAATCTAGAATTCCAAATCATGTATCCGATTCCCTCATTTGCAGCCACCATCTCAGCCCCAATGATGGCCATAAAGGATGATCCCATTGCTAATCTAGCTCCTGTAAAAATATACGGAAGAGATCCCGGAATAATGACATGGAGCATTATTTGCCACTCGGAAGCCCCCATACTTCTGGCAGATCGAAGTTTATCTTCTTCAAGTGCCTGCACACCTGTAATCGTGTTAATGGTAACGATAAAAAAGGTGGCATACATGATTAAAAAAATTTTAGATTGCTCCCCAATACCGAACCACAGCATAAATAACGTGATAAATGCCAGTGGAGGGATAAAGCGAACAAAATTGATAACCGGATCAAATAATGCTCTTAGTAATGAAATTCTTCCAATTAGTAAACCAATTGGGATCGCTGCTAGATTACCTAATATCCAGCCAGAAATCACCCTTAAGAAACTAACCGAAATGTAAAGGGAAAGTGACCCATCTTGACTAAGATCAATTGCCCCTTTCCAAACCGCTAATGGACTCGGTAAAAACTGTGGATCAGAGACACTCGAAGCGATACTCCATATCAAAAACACGAGAAGCCAGGCAACGACTCCACTGTGTATTAGTTTTTTAAGAAAACCGGTTGGCTGTTTGCTTTTTTGAAAAGCCTCTTTCCGATCGATTACTTTATTTCTTACTCCCCCCATTTGTTCCCCTCCTCTTTAATCAAAATGTGATTGAACCTTATGATATAAGAGACTAAATTCTTTGTCGGAAAAGCTTCTTGGATAAGGTAAAGATATGTCATAAATGGTTTCAATGTTTGATGATGGGCCTACAGACATGACACCTACCTTTTGACCAAGCAACAACGCTTCTTGGATATCATGTGTCACAAAAATAACCGTTTTATTCGTTTCCTTCCAAATTCGGACCAACTCAGTTTGCATCGTTCTTCTGGTCATAGCATCCAGAGCACCGAAGGGTTCATCCATTAATAAAATGTCGGGATCATTGGCTAACACACGGGCTAACTGAACCCGCTGCTTCATCCCCCCAGAAAGCTCTCTTGGAAATTTTCCTTCATGCCCTTGCAGCCCCACTACATTGATATAGTGAGCAGATGCTTGTTCACGGGTGTTTTTTGGCACTTTCTTCATTTTCAATCCAAATTCAACATTTTCTTTTACGGTAAGCCACGGAAAAAGAGCCGCATCTGCTTGTTGAAAAACAACCCCTCTATTCCTCCCAGGTTTATGAACCTCTTCCTCGTCCACTGACATCTCTCCGGCAGATTTTTCAATAAAGCCGGATACAATGTTCAATAAGGTCGACTTGCCGCAGCCACTCGGACCAAGAAGGATAAAAAACTCACCACGTTGAATCGATAAATTCACATTTTCCAAGACATAGTAATCGGTGTTAGCAAATGACTTTGTCAATCCTGATATTGAAATAATTGGTGCAGATTCCGTCACCGGTTTCTTTACTGTCCTCACTGTTATCCCTCCTTATTATTCAACTGTTACTAACTGTGAAAAGGTATTTTCAAGCGGATCCAGATATAGTTTGTCTTTTAGTTCATATGAATCTTTTAATATACCTTTTTCTTCAAGCCACGTTTTCATATCCTCCAGATGTTTTAAATCCTCTGCAGTGAAACCTAGTACATAGTTCTGTCTTTCAATGTCCTTTAAAGCATCTTTTTCTGGTACTTTTAATTGTTGAAAAGCAATTTTTGCCGTTTCTTTATGATGATGGTTTACATAATCGATTCCTTGAGAAAGAGCCTTTAAAATTGCCTCCACTGCTTCTGGATGTTCCTCAACAAAAGATCGCTTTGCTAGAAGGTAGCTGTCTATCGTAACACCAGCACTTCGTAAATCATCCAATTGTGTAACGCCTTCTATGCTTTTGAATTTATCTAATAATGCTCCTGCACTCCACACTGCGTCAATATCGCCTTTTTTCACCCCGACAATGGCTTCATCGGGTGTACTATACGGCACATAGGTAATGTCTTTTTCACTGATTTGATACGCCTCTAAATATTTTGCCCAAACATACTCTGTTACTGTTCCTTTAGGTACACCTAACTTCTTTCCTTTTAAATCTGCGGGACTCTTGATATCGCCCCGAACAAGAAGCTGATTTTCTTTTAAAGATTTTTCATGGCCCCTTGTCAGAGTTGAGATGACCACCATATCTCCTTTTCCCAAAGAGTTTAATAGAGCATAATCAGCGGCAAGACCTGTATCTGCCTGCTCTGTTAAGATGGCGTTAACCGTATCAATTCCATAAGCAAAATTCGATAGTTCTGCGGCCACACCATTTGAATCAAAATATCCTTGCTGTTCGGCCATACGGAATTGAAAAGAGCCTCCAGCTGCTGTATCAATTGCCAATCTTACTATAATGTTGCCTTCTGAGCTGTTAACACTGTTATTTGTATGAGTGGAGCACCCTGTTAAAAAAAGAATAAAACTGATGGAAAGTGTAGTTATCAATAATCCTATTTTTTTCATAGTCGTTTCCCCCTGTTTTAATCTGCAAATTCTTTATTCCTTATTTTTTTCTTTTTTCAATTCATCAATGGTCGCTACACAAAATGCTCCGTCTTCAGAAGCAGTCGTTCCAGCAACAATCACAACCGAATCTGTTCCTGAATGGGCGGCATTCGGCACCCTAAACTCTGCAATATTTAAAGGAAAAATTTCTTTTTCTTCTGGCTTTTCTAACTGTGGCACCCATTCATACGGAACACGATAAGCACGATATACCATGTTCGAATTTCTTTTGTTTTTATAAGGAGAGATATACTCCCAAACCAGCTCATGCTCACGAGTTACCTCAAAGATCCTTCCATCTGCCCCCTCTGTAATCAAGGTGTTCCCATTAGGCAGTCGTTGTGCTGAACTAATATACGGGCTGTAAAAACGGTAAGAATCAAGCGGTGCCTGGAAACCTGCTTCTGTAGGAGTGTATTGCCATTCAATTTCAAGCGTAACAGGGTTGATTTCTAGTATTCTCGAATGATCTCTTAACGCGTTCTTTAGTCCATTTGGAGAACTTGGATTCGGAAGTCCATAACCAGCCCAGCCGCCATTATCAAATACAAGCAAGTTCCCTTCCCCAGGCAAACCCTTTGGAATAATGTGGGCGTGGTGCTGACCGATAATCCACCCTAAATGTTTCACATCCGCGGTCGAATAATCTGGACCCAGCTTCCAAACTATTTTTCCAGTCTTTTTATCAATAATCGCAATAATATTCGTTTCTCTTGCATCCCAGATAATATTATCAGGATGGAATCGCTCATCACCTTGCTCGTAAAACTTATTTGGGCCTACTAAAGACATGGAATTGATATGCATCCAGTCTCCAGCAGCATTTCCAAAGAAACGTGTATTAGGATCTCTGAAAAGAACATTTTTAGCGCTTTTATCAAAACCAAGCTCATCAAAATGATCACTGACCGCCCATTCCCAAAGAATGTTCCCTTCCCAATCTACCTCAATAATGACATCATCTAATAATAACTTGTCAGAGATCTCAGGCTTATGAACATTCTTATGGGCTAAAATTAATGTAGTGCCATCAGTTATTTTGGGTTCTTGACCAGGGGAATAATAGCCTACAGGACTTCCTTGACGTTGGTAATCATGGTGGGCCCTCGCCATCCACTGCGGATCATGACCCGGGTCTTCTATATATTCATACCGACTAAATTTCCAGACAATATTTCCCTCCCAATCTACTTGAACTAAGTCCACTTCGTCTTGAAATCCATATTTCGGATCCCTTTCTGCTGTACTGCCTATTACGTATCCTCCTGGCAGCAGTTTATTAGGAAAGCCGCGCAATCCTTTCCACAGGTGTACCTCCTTTCCGTTCATATCTATTAATAATGTCCCTAAGCCGGCGGCCTGATAGATCGTATAGCCGCTGCTTGCCTTTTCTGGATTAAAAACAGTTGCTCCTGTTGGATAAATCGTTGGGTGTCCCATACTTTTTCCACTCCTCTGTTCTTCTTTTTTGTAAAATAAAAAGCCCCCTTTAGTTATTGTTCTTTCATGAACAGTTAACTAACAGGAGCCTTCGGTGGTCCGATCGGCATATTTTCATTTTTTCTACCTAGTATTTCGTGAGCTCTTTTGTAATGGTAAACGGTATTTTTCTAATTTATCAATTTGTGTTACCTGTGAATCATGAACCGTTATTTGAACTGTTCCATAGTCTAAACTCTCTAATAATGACTTTACTTTTTCAAGTATCTGCTGATCAATTCGTTCTTTTGAATCCAAGCAGATCATCCCCTTTTATAAAAGTTAGTCGATTTTCCAATAAATCTTCGAGAGTCGTTTGATCAAGCACATAGGCAATCGTATCTCTTACAAGTGACCAGAGTGGCTTAAGTTGACAAGTCGGTTCTAATTGACAAGCTTTATATTTGGTAATGGATGCGCATCCCATAGGGGAAAGCGGTCCCTCTAACACTCGTATTACTTCACCGATATTTATTTCACTTGTGTTCCTTTTTAGAATATATCCTCCATTTGTTCCTCTTTTACTTTCTAAATAACCCAGTTTTTTTAATTTCAATAAGATTTGCTCCAAATAATTAACAGTAACCAACGTTCTTTCTGAGATCTCTTGGATTGATACTACTTTTCCATGATTTTCTCCAAGAACTAGTAATGCTCGCAACGCATATTCTCCTTTACTCGAAACCTTCAATTTATAGCCCCCCTTTAAATGTTGACTCCTTTAGTCAACATTTAATCAAAAAAGATCATCTAATGTTGAGTCTTTTAGTCAACATCTTGCCGTAAAACATTAATTGTCGAGCGGTTTAGTCGACTTTAGTATCTGACTGAAGACGGCCATAGAGCTTTTAAATGGTATTACTGATCAATCTCATTCAAAGACTCATTTGCTTTTGTGTTTGTATTTCTTATCTTAGCTACGGTAAAGATAATCGCTCCCAACCATAAAATAGCGATTCCAATATAGATAAACGGATAGATGGCGCTTTGATCAATCCATGTAGTTACGATGGTTCTGACATTCACTAAAATGATAAATCCGCCTACTAAGACACCCATTAATCGGGCATGAACTTTTCGTACTAACCAGGCTGCAATGGGCGCGGCAATTAATCCTCCTAGCATTAGAGCCCCTACCCACAGCCAACTGACTTCCTCCCAGCCCAGTGAGATTAAAAACCCAACAGTTGCAGAAACAGCAATAGCAAATTCACTTGTATCAACCGTTCCGACAACTTTGCGTGCACTTACTCCTTTTTGGGATAACAATACAGGTGTGGCAATCGGTCCCCAGCCCCCTCCTCCAGTTGCGTCAGCAAACCCTGCAAATAAACCTAAAGGGATAGATTTTTTCCTTGAAAGGTCAATACTGTCTTTTTCTTCCCCAATTTTAAACATAAATAAGAATCTAACTAGAACATATACACCAAGAGCTAATAAAAAGATAGAAATGTAAGGCTTCGCAAGGTCTCCAGGTATATTGCTTAAGAAGGCAGCTCCCAAAAAGGCCCCAATAGACCCTGGAATGATAAGTCTTTTGACGGTTTGCTTATCTACGTTCCCAAACCTGATGTGAGAAGCTCCAGATGCAGCTGTTGTTACCACTTCTGCTAAATGGACAGAGGCTGATGCAACTGCCGGTGCAATTCCAAATGCAAGCAGCAACGACGATGACGTCACCCCATATGCCATTCCCAATGCTCCGTCTATTAGCTGTGCAAATAACCCAATAAACGCAAAAATAATTAACTTTCTCATTGTACCCCCCTTGTTTCTACAGAAACGTAATGCCAATTCCTCCATTGGGCTTAAGTTTCTTGATATTGTTGCTTTACTATATTACATGTTATATTCAAATTTCCTAATATGGTTACTTCACCATATAAAATATTATTCGCATTGGTAAACTAAGAATTAAAAAAGAATGGATTAAAAGAATGAGAAAAGACAGATTTGAAAACGCCCAGACCATTCTCACAAAAATAAAATTCATTATACTGGAACTGAAATAAAAAAAGATGGAAATAGTCAGGAGTGTATGCAATCTGGTAATGGCATGTATGAGGAAGATATAGAGTCTTGCGGAAGTAAGTAAAAAAACTTATAGAGTGAGGGTAATAAATATTAATTAGGCTGCGTGAATTCCTATATAGTATTTTATGTAAATCAAGAACATTCTTTAATATACGCAAAAAAGGCATCTAACCAGATGCCTTTTTATCATTTACACGCCTTAGCAGGGGCGCCTCTTCAACCTCTTGAGTGCCTCCCTAAGNGCGACCGATCGGTTAACAGCCGATTGCTCTACCACTGAGCTACTGCGGAACAAAGTGGGCCTGAATGGACTTGAACCATCGACCTCACGCTTATCAGGCGTGCGCTCTAACCAGCTGAGCTACAGGCCCATTTATAAACTAAATGGAGCGGGTGATGAGAATCGAACTCACGACATCAGCTTGGAAGGCTGAGGTTTTACCATTAAACTACACCCGCATATGTTTCTGAAGGCAGTAATCGGATTTGAACCGGTGATAAAGGTTTTGCAGACCTCTGCCTTACCGCTTGGCTATAGCCCAATAGTAATATAATTTATGGGGCGATCGAGGGG
>NZ_MAYT01000004.1 GCF_001685015.1 Pseudobacillus wudalianchiensis | reverse complement strand
ACGAATACTAATCGATCGAGGACTTAACCACAACACCTTATGGTGTAAAGCAACAAACCAATGGCATGGTATTGCCGGTTACTGAAACATATTATCCAGTTTTGAAAGAACAAACTCTTTCAGCTTTATACAGTCTGGTGGCGATAGCGAAGAGGTCACACCCGTTCCCATCCCGAACACGGAAGTTAAGCTCTTCAGCGCCGATGGTAGTGAGGGGCTTCCCCTTGTGAGAGTAGGACGTTGCCAGGCTGGTTATTAAATATTTTATCGTCGCGGGGTGGAGCAGTCCGGTAGCTCGTCGGGCTCATAACCCGAAGGTCGCAGGTTCAAATCCTGTCCCCGCAATTTTGGTCCGGTAGTTCAGTTGGTTAGAATGCCTGCCTGTCACGCAGGAGGTCGCGGGTTCGAGTCCCGTCCGGACCGCCATTTTATCTATAAGCTTTTACAACTAAGCGAAACTTTGTTTCGTTTCTTTTTTTATATAACGATTTAAGATATACTATATTCAACACACTACCTTAGGATTGATCATTCCTAAGGTTTTTTTACGATTACATATTATATGCGACAAGGGAGACTTTTTATGGATAGACTGACATTTGTCACTAAGAGTGCTGAACAAACTCAGTCCTTTGCAGAGAGGTTGGCCCATCTTTTGGAGCCCGGTACTGTTCTTTTGCTAGAAGGCGATTTAGGAGCAGGAAAAACTACTTTTACGCAAGGACTCGCCAAAGGGTTAGGAATCAGGCGAAATGTAAACAGTCCAACCTTTACGATTATAAAAGAATATAAAGGGAGACTTCCTCTTTATCATATGGATGTTTATCGACTGACAGATGCAGAAGAAGACTTGGGATTTGATGAGTATTTTTATGGAGAGGGCGTATGTGTAGTAGAGTGGGCTCATTTAATTGAGCAGCAGCTTCCTGAACACTATTTAAAAATTGTTATTTCTCATAAAGGAAATGATGAACGTGAAATCTCCATCGAACCAAAGGGCGACCGATATGTTAGGATGAGTGAGGAGTTAATGAAATGAAAGTGTTAGCGATTGATACATCTACTTATGCACTGGGCGTGTCTCTTTTAGATGGGGAACGAATCATTGGTGAGCATATGACTAATTTAAATAAAAATCATTCTTTACGAGTGATGCCGGCTATTCAGGCATTAATGAATGAATGCGAAGTAAAGCCGGCAGAGTTGGACAAAATAGTAGTTGCGAAAGGTCCAGGTTCTTATACAGGTGTGCGCATTGGCGTAACGATTGCCAAAACGTTAGCTTGGTCCTTAAAGATTCCTTTAGCAGGAGTATCAAGTCTCGCTGTTTTGGCGGCTTCTGCTTATTTTTACCCGTCTTATATTTCTCCTATTTTTGATGCTAGACGCGGCAGAGTATATACCGGACTATACCGCTTTGAGGATGGAAAGCTAGTCGCCGTGGAGGAAGATCAGAACATTGCTTTGACAGACTGGTGCAGCCAATTGAAGAAATTAGATCGAGAAGTTCTCTTTCTTGGTGAGGATGTTCACCTGCATGCGGAGTCTATACAAGAGATAATGGCAGATCAAGCGCTGTTAAAAGGAGGCCTTGCAGCTTCACCAAGGCCGTCCGATCTTGCCCGTCTTGGCTTACATGAGCCAGCTGCCGACCTTCATTCTTTTGTTCCTAACTATATCCGTTTGGCAGAGGCAGAAACGAAATGGCTGGAACAGCAGAAGGCGGAGGAGTAAATGAGTGGAATGACTGTCCGTCTTATGACGGTTGATGATGTAAATGAAGTATATGAAATTGAAAAGAGCAGCTTTACTACACCGTGGACAAAGCAATCTTTCTTTAATGAGCTGAACAATAATTATTTTGCGATTTACCATGTAGCTGAATATGAAGGAAAGTTAGTAGGTTACTGTGGCATGTGGCTTGTGCTGGATGAATCACAGATCACCAATATTGCCATTCTGCCGGAGTATCGAGGCCGAGGATTAGGTGAGGAGTTACTCGTTGCCGTCATGAATGCGGCTAGAAAGAGAGGAGCCTCCATTATGTCATTAGAAGTACGGGTGAGCAACGAGCCTGCTCAAAGTTTGTACAAAAAATTAGGCTTTCAACCAGGTGGAATCAGGAAAAATTATTATTCCGATAATCAAGAGGATGCATTAGTAATGTGGGTGAGGTTATGATGAAAAAAGATATCTATATATTAGGGTTAGAAACAAGCTGTGATGAAACGGCAGCCGCTATTATTAAGAATGGCCGGGAAATCGTCGCTAACGTTGTTTCTTCACAAATTGAAAGCCATAAACGATTCGGTGGAGTTGTCCCTGAGATTGCCTCCCGCCATCACGTAGAACAAATTACGTTAGTGCTTGAAGACACTTTACAACAAGCGAATATGACTTTTGATGATCTTGATGCTATTGCCGTGACGAAAGGCCCCGGCCTCGTTGGAGCTCTTTTAGTGGGAGTCAATGCAGCAAAAGCGTTAGCCTTTGCTCATCAGCTGCCACTTATCGGTGTTCATCATATTGCTGGCCATATATATGCTAATCGCTTGATCAAAGAGTTTACTTTTCCATTGCTGGCGCTTGTTGTCTCTGGCGGCCATACAGAGCTTGTGCTGATGAAAGAACACGGTAGCTTTGAAGTCATTGGGGAAACACGTGATGACGCAGCAGGAGAAGCATATGATAAGGTAGCACGCACATTGAATTTGCCTTATCCCGGCGGTCCTCACATTGACCGGCTTGCAGCTGAAGGAGAGCCGACGATTGATCTTCCTCGTGCATGGCTTGAAGAGGGATCGTATGATTTTAGTTTTAGCGGCTTGAAGTCAGCTGTTATCAACACTCTTCACAATGCCGAGCAACGAAATCAAGAATTGAAGCCAGAAGATGTAGCGGCTAGTTTCCAGCAAAGCGTGATTGAGGTGCTTACAGCAAAAACAATCAAAGCAGCAAAGGAATATCAGGTTAAACAGGTATTATTAGCTGGGGGTGTGGCGGCTAACCGGGGGCTTAGAAAAGCTCTAGAGGAGCAGTTTGCTGAATTAAAGGATATTGAATTGATCATTCCGCCGTTAAGCCTGTGTACAGACAATGCAGCGATGATTGCAGCGACGGGTACCATTTTATACGAACAGGGAAAATTTGAGGATTTGGCTATGAATGGTTATCCAGGATTGGATATTGAACAATCATAAAAGTGAATCGCTAACAAAAATTCAAAAGGACTGGTCCCTCACAAGGGACCAGTCCTTCGTTTTGTTCACAAACTGTGGATAGTTTGTGCATAAGTTAATTATTTTGTGGAAAAAACTTTATTCATGTTGATAAAAGTCTGTGTGTTTTGTGGACAAGTCCAGTTAATTTTGTGGATAGTGTGTAAAAGTAAATTAGAAGCCTAAAAATAAGCATGTTAGTTTGTGTATAACTCTGTGTATAAAAAGTGAAAAAAATAACTTATTCTTATTATTTATGTTCTATTCATGAAGAGTTTCCCACTCCTGCATAAGTTTCTCAATTTCTGATTGACAAGCTTCCACTTTTTGTTGAAGCTCTAAAGACTTTTCGTGGTCTTGAAAAACTTCCGGCTGGCAAAGCAGGTCTTCTGCTTCCTCTACTTCCAACTCCAGGCTTTCAATTCGTTCTTCTATTTCCTCAATACGCCGGCGCTTCTGCCGTTCTTTTTTCTTTTGTTCCTTGTCGCTGTAATAGTTAGACGAATCGGCTGGTGTTGTTTCTTCTACCTTTGGCAAAGCAGTTTTTTCAAGTTCGGCCAGCTCTTTTTGTTCTTGTTTTTTAGCGACATAGTAGTCATAATCGCCGAGATATTCCGTCATGCCGCCACTGGACATTTCAATTACTTTTGAAGCAATGCGATTAATGAAGTAGCGGTCATGAGAAACGAATAAAAGGGTACCGGGATAATCGATCAGCGCATTTTCCAGCACCTCTTTGCTGTCTAGATCCAAATGGTTCGTTGGCTCATCGAGAACAAGGAAATTAGATTTCTGCATCATCAGCTTAGCAAGGGCCAATCGTGCTTTTTCTCCGCCACTTAACGCATGGACAGGCTTTAGGACATCATCGCCTGAGAATAGGAAGTTGCCAAGAACCGTCCGGATTTCTTTTTCATCACTAGATGGGTAATCATCCCACAATTCATTTAACACCGTTTTATTAGACGTTAAATTTGCTTGTTCCTGGTCATAATATCCAATAGACACATTTGCTCCAAGAGAAAAATTTCCGGCTAATAACGGCAATTTATCGACAATGGTTTTAAGAAACGTCGATTTTCCTGCCCCGTTTGGACCGACTAGTGCCGTGCTTTCTTCTCGCTGGAGGTATAGATTAAGATTTTTGGCGATTACTTCTTTGTCATAGCCAATCGCTAAATTATTTACTTTCAATACTTCATTCCCACTTTGTTTTTCAATTTGAAACATGATATTAGCAGATTTTTCGTCACCATCGGGCCGGTCTAACCGTTCCATGCGCTCAAGCTGCTTGCGGCGGCTTTGAGCTCGTTTTGTTGTGGAGGCCCGGGCAATATTGCGTTGAATGAAGTCTTCCAGCTTGGCTACTTGTTCTTGCTGTTTTTCAAACAATTTCATGTCACGTTCATATTGTTCTGCTTTTTGTGTCAAGTACTGACTATAGTTTCCATGGAACTTTTTAATATGCTGTCGGGAAATCTCATATACCTGATTCACGACTTTATCGAGAAAATAACGGTCATGGGACACTATTAAAATCGCTCCGCTATAGCCTTGTAAATATTGTTCAAGCCAAGAAAGCGTATCAATGTCTAAATGGTTCGTCGGCTCGTCCAGAATAAGAATATCTGGTTTTGTTAATAAAAGCTTTCCGAGGGCCAGCCGGGTTTTTTGGCCGCCGCTTAACGTGGAAATTTTTGTCTCATAATCGAAGTCGCTAAAGTTTAGGCCGTGCAGAATAGAACGGATATCTGCTTCAAACTGATAGCCGCCAGATTCCTTAAATTCATTTTGCAGCAAATCGTATTCTTTTGTCACCCGTTCATAATGGGTCGTATCTTCATATACATTAGGATCCGCCATCTGTTCTTCTAAGCGGCGCAGCTGTTTCTCCATAGTGCGCAAATGTGAAAAGACCGAAAGCATTTCGTCCATAATCGATAAGTCCGATTCAAGCCCGGTATTTTGGGCAAGGTAACCGATCGTTACGTCTTTGGGTTTTAAGATATTTCCGGAATCATAAGAAAGAATACCGGCAATTATTTTTAAAAGAGTGGATTTTCCTGCCCCGTTTCTGCCAACGAGGGCAATCCGATCTCTTGTTTGGACTTCAAGTTTAATATTGGATAAGACCATTTCTGCTCCAAAGTATTTTGTAAGCTGTTGCACCTGCAGTAAAATCATTCTTCTCACCTCAATTTTCTACTTATTAGTGTAGCTGATTCTATAGGCATGGGCAATTCTCTTTCACTCTTATGGATGATAGAAAGGATCATAAAGTTCAAAGACAAGCCGTGCAAAATATTGTATGATGGAAGAAGTGATTGAATCAAAAGGTTAAAGAATGGAGCAGCAAGCGCTGGGGGTATAGACATGAACCATGATTCATTAAAGATTCCACAGGCGACGGCCAAGCGTCTGCCTTTGTATTATCGATTTATCCAAAACCTGCATTCTTCTGGTAAACAGCGGGTTTCATCTGCAGAATTAAGTGAAGCGGTTAAAGTGGATTCAGCAACGATTCGTCGTGACTTTTCTTACTTTGGCGCACTTGGCAAAAAAGGCTACGGCTATAATGTCAGTTATTTACTGTCGTTTTTTCGTAAAACACTTGATCAAGATGAGGTAACAAACGTAGCTCTTATTGGGGTAGGGAATTTAGGTACCGCTTTCTTGAATTATAACTTTATGAAGAATAACAATACGAAGATTCAAATCGCATTCGATGTAGATGAGGGAAAAGTAGGCTCAGTGATTGGAGACGTCCCGATTTACCATATGGATGATCTAGAAGAGACGCTGGGTTCAAAAGAAGTGCCTGTAGCCATTTTAACGGTTCCGGCAACGGCAGCACAGAGCATTACAGATCGTCTTGTTGACTGTAACATTAAAGGGATATTGAACTTTACACCGGCAAGATTAAATGTCCCGCCGACGCTCCGGGTACATCATATTGACCTAGCGGTTGAATTGCAATCCTTAGTCTATTTTTTAAAGAATTATCCGGAAGCTTCAGAAGAAAAGTCAGAATAGAATTATGCCGAAAAATCGGTTATGATGGAGAAAAGGAGGTGCTGCATAAATGGGATTAAGTGTAGGTAGTATCATTTTAATTGCCGGAGCAGCCATATTAATTTTTGGACCGAAAAAACTTCCCGAGCTTGGACGCGCAGCAGGCGATACGCTAAAAGAGTTTAAGAATGCGACAAAAGGGCTTGCAGAAGATGACGATAAACCAGAGGATAAGAAAGACCCTCAGTAAGGTTAGGATGAATGACAATGAGTCGACAAGACATGACAATATATGAACACATCGGCGAATTGCGAAAACGACTCATTATAGTAATCGTTTTCTTGTTCCTAGCTATGATTGCCGGTTTGTTCTTAGCTGAGCCGATTATCCGTTATTTACAGCATGCGGACGAGGCAAAGGAATTAACGATGAATGCTTTCCGCGTGACAGACCCTTTGAAGATTTATTTTCAGATGGCATTTGTGATCGCTTTTATATTGACTAGTCCAATGATTCTTTATCAATTATGGGCTTTCGTTAGTCCTGGGCTGCTGGAGAAAGAGAAAAAAGTAACACTCAGCTACATTCCGTTATCGGTTGTCTTGTTTCTCGCTGGGATTTCTTTCTCTTATTTCGTGCTGTTTCCATATATCATCCATTTCATGATGAAGCTATCCGGAAACTTGCACATTGAGCAGGTTATTGGCATTAACGAGTATTTTCAGTTTTTGTTTCAAATTACGCTTCCATTCGGCATTTTGTTTCAACTGCCAGTGGTCACGATGTTTTTAACAAGGCTTGGTATCATTACACCGATGTTTCTTTCACAAGTCCGCCGTTATGCGTATTTCATCTTGCTTGTGATAGCAGGTGTGATCACACCGCCGGATGTAGTATCGCAAATTATCGTAATGATTCCTTTAGTGATTCTCTACGAAATTAGCATTTGGATTTCAAAAATCAGCTATAAAAAAACACTGCAGGCAGAAATAGAAGCAGGAAACACAGAATGAAATAAGGCTGTCCAACAAAAGAGCCGAACTTCCGCAAGGAGCGGAAGTCAGCTTTTGAAGGAACAGCCTTATTTTTTTTCGCTGCTTTTCAAGCGAAAGTGCATAAAGATTAAGCGAATGCCAGACCCAATGTCCATCGTTGCCAGCAGAATGAGCAAGTACGTGAAAAAACCAAATCCGCCCGTGTTCACATCTTGAATCGCTAAATAAGTAAAGAACGCACCAAGGATCAAGTAGAGGATCCCAGTCGTTAACGGTGATTGTTTCATCTAATTCCTCCAAAATCTAAAGCTGTGAGCTTAGAAAAGCCAAGTAGCAAAGCTTTGTATTTGTTCTGCTTCTTTCATCATCCGCTCTAATTCATCCGCGTAAAAATATTGTACAACAACGACCAAGGAATTCATGGCAACGTGGGCGAATATAGGAACAAGCAGTCTTTTTGTTTTTACATATAGAAAAGCAAAGGTAAATCCCATTGATGAATAAAGAATAATATGTTCGAGTTCGGCATGGGCAAGGGCGAAAATAACAGAACTGATTAAAGCCGACACCCAAAACGGGAACTTTTCATACAAACTGCCGAAAATAATCTTTCTAAATACGATTTCCTCTAGGATCGGTCCAAAAATAGCTGTAGCAACCATCATCAGCGGTACAAGCTCAATAATGTGAATGATGGTCTCCGTATTTTCAGATCCCATTTCAATGCCTAAAGCGGTTTCGATCGCAATCGCAATCCGCTGGCCGAACAAAGCTAAAAAGACACCAGCAATGGCCCAAAAGGCAGATTGTCCTACTGGCAGCGGCGCCATTCGTTCAAGCCGGCTGTTTCTAGCATCTTTCCGTAAAAGAAGCAATACAATAATCAGGGCAGCCATGAAGCTGAAGACGAGCCAGTAGCCGGGAATAAGCTTTTGCAGCGTCTGCGGATCACCTCCAAAAGCAAGTCCCGCTTTAAATATAAGCAGAGGAGCAACCAAGCCCGTCAGTTGCATGACAATGTAAACAATTAGAATATAGCCATATGTCTTCTTCAAATGAAAAGAACTCCTTTATGTTAAAGTGGAATCGCCTGTTCAGCCGC
Organism: Pseudobacillus wudalianchiensis; assembly: GCF_001685015.1. Classification (GTDB taxonomy): domain Bacteria; phylum Bacillota; class Bacilli; order Bacillales; family Domibacillaceae; genus Pseudobacillus; species Pseudobacillus wudalianchiensis. Next base: position 91,869 of record NZ_MAYT01000004.1, on the reverse strand, counting down.
GACAAGCATATGCCGAGCTGGCGAAGCGGCGTTGTTCAGCCGCACAGCCGGACTGGCATATGACCTCGAGCGGCTAGGCGGTGGAACTAGATAACAATAAAAGTGGAATCGCACATTCTTTAAGTGTATAGCAAAGCAGTCAAGTGACCCCTCTGATAGATGTCACAAAGACTGGCTATTATGCCTCATAGTGCCTAAAGAGTATTTTACTAATAAATAGTGCATCATTCAAACGGAAGAGATTTTCAGCAGTTTATTCCATTTAAAAAATGATTTGTAAAAAAACTTACTTCACCCTTGCAAAAAAAAATCATTTTATTTATTATATTAATTGGGTTAGCACTCTTCAGTGGAGAGTGCTAATGAATAAAAATATTACATATATTCCAAGGAGGTTGTTTCACTTGTTAAAACCACTAGGTGATCGCGTAATAATTGAGCTGGTTGAATCAGAAGAAAAAACAGCCAGCGGCATTGTGCTGCCAGATTCAGCGAAAGAAAAACCACAAGAAGGCAAAATCGTGGCAGTCGGCAATGGCCGTGTACTTGAAAGCGGAGAAAGAGTAGCCCTTGAAGTAGCTGTCGGTGATCGTATCATCTTCTCAAAATATGCTGGTACAGAGGTGAAATACGAAGGCAAAGAATTATTAATCCTTCGTGAAAGCGACATCCTTGCTGTAACAGGTGAATAATAAACAAATACTTAACGATTAAAAATAATTCAAATAACCAGGGAGGTTTTTCATATGGCTAAAGAGATTAAATTTAGCGAAGAAGCACGCCGCGCGATGCTTCGCGGGGTAGATCAGCTTGCGGATGCCGTAAAAGTAACTCTTGGACCTAAAGGACGCAACGTGGTTCTTGAGAAAAAATTCGGTTCACCGCTTATCACAAACGATGGTGTAACAATCGCGAAAGAAATCGAGCTGGAAGATGCATTTGAAAACATGGGTGCGAAGCTTGTTGCTGAAGTAGCAAGCAAAACAAACGACGTAGCTGGTGACGGTACAACTACAGCGACTGTTCTTGCACAAGCGATGATCAGCGAAGGCTTGAAAAACGTAACAGCAGGCGCAAACCCTGTTGGCGTACGTAAAGGGATGGACCTTGCTGTTCAAACAGCTGTGGAAGCATTAAAAGAAATCTCTAAGCCAATCGAGGGCAAAGAGTCGATCGCACAAGTTGCAGCGATTTCATCTGCTGACGAAGAAGTTGGCCAATTGATCGCTGAAGCAATGGAGCGCGTTGGCAACGACGGCGTTATCACAATCGAAGAATCAAAAGGATTCACTACAGAGCTTGACGTAGTAGAAGGTATGCAATTCGACCGCGGCTACGCTTCTCCATACATGGTAACGGATTCTGATAAAATGGAAGCCGTTCTTGACAATCCATATATCTTAATTACTGATAAAAAGATTGCAAGCATTCAAGAAGTACTTCCTGTACTTGAGCAAGTGGTTCAACAAAGCAGACCGCTTTTACTCATCGCTGAAGATGTAGAAGGCGAAGCTTTAGCGACACTTGTAGTGAACAAGTTACGTGGTACATTCAATGCTGTAGCGGTAAAAGCCCCTGGATTCGGTGACCGCCGTAAAGCAATGCTTGAAGACATCGCTGTATTAACTGGCGGTGAAGTGATCACAGAAGATTTAGGTCTTGACCTTAAATCTGCAAACATCACTCAACTTGGACGCGCAGCAAAAGTTGTCGTTTCTAAAGAAAACACAACAATCGTTGAAGGGGCAGGAGACTCTGCTCAAATCGAAGCTCGCGTAAACCAAATCCGCGTTCAATTAGAAGAAACTACTTCTGAATTTGACCGTGAAAAATTACAAGAGCGCTTAGCGAAATTAGCTGGCGGTGTAGCTGTGATCAAAGTTGGAGCGGCTACAGAAACAGAATTAAAAGAACGCAAACTTCGCATTGAAGATGCATTAAACGCAACTCGTGCAGCGGTTGAAGAAGGAATCGTTTCTGGTGGTGGTACAGCCCTTGTGAACGTATACAACAAAGTAGCAGCAGTAGAAGCAGAAGGCGACGTAGCAACTGGTGTGAAAATCGTTCTTCGTGCGCTTGAAGAGCCAATCCGCCAAATCGCATTCAACGCAGGCCTTGAAGGATCTGTCGTTGTGGATCGCTTAAAACGCGAAGAAATCGGCATCGGCTTCAACGCAGCAACTGGCGAGTGGGTAAACATGATCGAAACGGGTATCGTTGACCCAACAAAAGTAACTCGTTACGCGCTTCAAAACGCAGCATCTGTTGCTTCTATGTTCTTAACTACAGAAGCAGTTGTTGCTGACAAGCCAGAAGAAAACGCTGGCGGCATGGGTATGCCTGACATGGGCGGAATGGGCGGCATGATGTAATCTTTAACTGATAAATGTTGATTTATCAGTGGTTACAGCATCCCCAAAGGTGTTATTATATCTAGAAAATCACATTGATTTTAATTAAAAAAGCACTCCATAAAAATTTATGGGGTGCTTAATTTATTTTGATAATCGATTAGGCATCATGATATAAATATGTTACTTTTTTCAATGCATCTTTCTTCATCTAGTTACTATCGGGATTTCTCCAACTATTTTTGACATATAAGTATTTAGTTAACCGGGTGAATATATCAAGTTTGATTCGGTGTTTCTGAATGCGGAAAAGAACCCTCCACAAGATGCGTATGACCTGATGGCCCATTAGATAAAGATATATTAAATAACGAGAAGCGATTGAAAAGCAGAAAAGTGGGATTAACGTGTAATCCTGTTTTTCCCCCCCATTGCACAAATGACAAACCATGATTAGGAACAACAGCATATAGAGTGAAGGGGAAGCCATGGATTAAATTTTCCCTTTTCTAGTAATCTAGCCATCTACTTTACGGAATGGCGATTAAAATTGACAAAGGCATAGCCCTCATCATTGTAAGGAATGCCCAAACGATTAATAATTGTTCTTGATCTTGTTTATGTCTTCTAAAAAGTTCGATGTTCGATTCATCCACCACAATTTTTCATCTGGAATTATTTTTATTAGGCAGAAGTAATCGATATTCTTTAGTAATGTTTTTCGAATTATAGTACGTTTTTGTGATATAGATAATATTTTTATCAAAATCAAACCTATAAATAGATGGGGAGTTTGTTTTGATGTATTCAATTCCCTCTTTATTTCGTGTGTCAATGTTTGGAAGTTTCTTGGATATATAGGGGTTAGAAGGTGGATATCGTCGCTTACAAAGCAAATAGAAGTGAGCGCAAAAAATGTTCAGGAATAGCTCCTGCGTTCTAGAACACTAATCATTTAGGTGAATACCCTAGTATGGGAGGTGTTTCATATGAGAGACTCAATCAAGCGAATAGCCCAACAGTTTATCGTTTCACACTATCCTGAGGCAGATATAGCCTGGGTAGGTGGAAGTGCTGTTTATGGAAATTTAACAACAGAATCTGATATTGACTTAATTATAATCGATGAAACAGAAACACCAAGACTTGAATGTTATCACTTTCTTGGATGGAAAATAGAAGCATTTATTCATACGGCTTTATCTCTAGAGTTTGAATTTCAAATAGCAAGAAATACAGGGATGCCCACCATCATTAAAATGTGTGCCGAAGGTCTACTTGTAGAAGATAAACAAGGTGAAGGGAAGAAAATCCAAACAGAGGCGAAAATACTTTATGAACAGGGTCCACAACGTTGGGATGAGGACAAAATAAATGAAGTAAGGTATCAAATTACAGATTTTTTGTCAGACTTTAGATGTTCAGAAGACTTTGAAGAAAGTTTATTTATTTTAAATATGTTAATAAATAGGTTAACTGAACTCATTTTAAGGGCAGATGGCTATTGGGTTGGTGAAGGAAAGTGGGCTGCTAGAAGCCTTAAATCATATGATAAAGACATGTGTAATAAACTAGTTAAATATACAAAAATATATATGAATACAAATGATAAAACTGAACTGATTTCATTCATTCAATCTACACTTGATAATTATGGTGGAGAATTTTTTGTTGGTTATAAAGGATTCTTTTTGTAAATGAAAAATTAATTCTGAAAAAGCAATAGTAATGTAAATGCTCTTTTTATATGTTGAGAATATTTACTTTATCAAAATTTATTAACGCATATTGCCACTTTTAAGAATGTGTTATTATCGCAGATGACAAAAGAAACAATAAAGACCTGCCTCTATCCAAATATTAGGGCGGCAAACCGATAGAGGAGTTAGAGGAAGGTGTTCCTTTTTAATGTGAGTTCGCTGATAATGAATAGAGGCAACCCCATCACAAAGATTTTATTATAATAGATGCGATAAAAAGCTGATTTCATTTGAAATTGAAAAATATACGTTAGCAAAATGTTAGCATTTTGCTAACACAATCTCATGGAAAACGGTAAATTCATGTTAAAGGTGTCACACCTCAAATTCCCGGAAATCTTGGTATATCACACTTTGCTAGTATACAGGAATGAAAAGAAGGCTTCCCATAAGTTGAATAAACTTATGGGAAGTTTTTTTATGCATAAATTTTGGGTGGTTCCTAGCATCTTATAAATTTAAAAACACCTTATTGCGCCTAAAAATCTGCGGCTTCACTTTTCCCTTTCTATTGTATGTTCTTATAAAGCTTTTTCATTGTTTAAGTCTCCTAATCAATAATTGGATATAAATCCCAAATAGCGTTTCCTTTTTAAGTGAATAAATAACGAAATACATATAACGTGATCATTTCGCAGACTCAAGGTCATGCGGAGGAATAACGAAAAGGGAGGAAGGTAGTTTTGGATAATGAATTCCATAAAAAGGAAAATTGATATGAAGTGTATACATTGTTTTTGAATGACCCAGTGTATACAATTAAATAAGTCCGAATGAAAGATATTTTTTCATAATGTAGTGCAATTGCAAGAATGGTAAGGAGAATGGAGGAAATATGGGACAGAAGAAAGAAAGATTTCCGTGGTTGTATTTAGTGCTCCTTTCAAGCGTTAGCTTTATGGGGATCTTATCAGAATTAGTACCATCGGGAATCCTGACTGAAATGAGTGAAGGTTTGCATGTATCGTATTCATCTATAGGGTTATTAATAAGCGTTTATGCCATTGCATCTGCTGTGGGAACGATTCCATTAATTACCTTAACGATGTCAATGAATAGAAAAAAACTTTTGACGATATTAATGTATGTATTTGGGGTTTCAAATTTAATCATTGCTTTCTCCTCATCTTATTTTCTAACGGCGGCTGCTAGACTTGTTGGAGGGATCAGTGCGGGTGTATTGTGGCCAATGGTCTCTGCTTATGCTATGCGGCTAGTACCCTCAAAATTACATGGAAGAGCCATTGCGGTTACAATGTCTGGAAGTACCCTTGGACTGGGAGTCGGTTTGCCGATTATGACAACCGTTGGTACAGGTTTTGGATGGAGAATAGAGTTTGGCGTTCTTTCTGCGATTATTTTTGTCATTGCCATTTTGGGGCAAATTATTTTACCTTCAGTTGGAGGGGAAAAACGAACAGCTGCTAATTCACCATTTTACATTATACGCAATAAATCTGTTGTCATCTGTTTAGTCGTGACCCTCTTTACTATTATGGCGCATTACGGTTTATATACTTATATTTCACCGCTTGTAGAGGGTTTTGGTGTAGCCGGTGGTATAAAGTTGGTCTCCATCTTGTTTGGTGCGGGAACGATTATATCGGTTGTACTGGCAGGTAAAGTAGTGGATGATCACCTTGGATCTCTGACGGTCTTTATGTTAACTTTGGCTTTTGGAACAATGTTTTTGTTTGTAGCCTTTAAGGGAATGCTATATGTCTCACACCTTGCTTTCCTTTTATGGGGTGTGTCGTTTGGCGCGCTTGTTACAATATTCCAGGCTGCAGTGACAAGACAAGTAGGAACGGGAAAAGACATTGCAACTTCTCTCCAGTCCAGTACCTTTAATTTTGGAATTGTGTTTGGAAGTGCACTCGGTGGCACTATTTTAGATCATTTATCGGTCTACCATATTATTTATGTAACCATCGTATTATTAGTTGTTCCGATTTTATTAAGCATGTTTTCTAAAAAGACGTTTTGGCAAAGTGACATTGATGAAGGAGAACCTAAAGCAAAATACAAGGTGGTTTGAGGTTTGCCTATACCTTTGTTGAAAAATTCATCTATAAACATTGATATATTAAGGGATAGAGCGATCTTTATCAAATCGTGATCATTTTGCTAGCGGCAAGCGTTACTAAACACTCTAAATCAAAAAGCCTCTCATCAATTCATCAAATTGATGAGAGGCTTTTTTGTAAGGGTACAATATAGCTCATTCGTTACAGTCAACGATGAATGGCTTGACCTGAGGACATGACTTTTCCATTCTGATGATCCTAAACTAAAAATCCCAAACAAAAATTAAAAAATAATCTTTCCAAACATGTTGACACACATCTCCTTTATGTGTTAAATTTATCTCTAATTAAAGATAATTTAATTCGAGATAAATTATTTCAAGATAGCTTATTTGGAGATAATTGTTAAGGCTTTGGTAGGCTAATGATTATTTTTTCCAGCTTTATTTCTGAAGACTATCTTAAATTTAAAAAACATATACTCAAGGGGGAAATGTATAATGGCAAAATTTACGGTGGATCAATCACACTCTAGCATTGGATTTGAAGTAAAACATATGATGGTTTCGAAAGTGAAAGGGAATTTTGATTCTTACACGGCAGAAGTAGAAGCGGCAGATCTAACAGACTTAACAACAGCTAATATTGCTTTTACTTTTGATGTAGCAAGCATTAATACTCGCTCTGAAGATCGTGACAATCACTTGAAGTCAGGCGACTTCTTTGATGCAGAGAAATACCCATCTATCACATTTAAATCAACAAACATTTCAAAAGATGGCGATGACTACAAAGTAACGGGCGATCTAACGATTAAAGACGTGACAAAACCTGTAACATTCGACGTTGAATTCGGCGGTAAAGGTACAAACCCGTGGGGAGTGGAAGTTTACGGTTTTGAAGCATCCACAAAAATTAACCGTGAAGAATTTGGACTCACTTGGAATGCAGCGCTTGAGACAGGCGGCGTATTAGTAGGAAAAGATATCAAAATTACAGTGGAATTAGAAGTAAATCCACAAGCTTAAGTTCATACACATGGGAATGATTCTATTGAATCTATGCCAGCTTTGATGTATAGATTCAATAGAATTCCCTATACTAAGGCATAACAAGCTTTATTTTTAACTATATATCTCGAATTCGAGATATTGATAGGAGGAAATCATGTAATGAACGCACTAAAAGGCGTACATCACGTTACAGCGATTACAAGCAGCGCAGAAAAAATTTATGATTTCTTTACGTATACGCTTGGTTTACGGTTAGTCAAAAAAACAGTCAACCAAGATGATATTCAAACGTATCATTTATTTTTCGCGGATGATGCAGGGAGCCCGGGCACAGATATGACGTTTTTCGATTTCCACGGCATTCCAAAAGGAGTCCATGGAAACAATGAGATATCCAAAACCTCCTTCCGGGTACCAACTGATGAAGCGTTAACTTATTGGGTGAAACGATTTGATAAATACGATGTGAAACATGAAGGAATTCAAGAGCAGTTTGGTAAAAAGGTATTATCTTTTGTGGACTTTGATGATCAGCATTATCAACTGATCTCAGATGAACAAAATGAGGGCGTTGCTTCTGGTACGCCATGGCAAAAAGGACCAATTCCTCTTGAGTATGCTATTACAGGATTAGGACCTTTCTTTGTGCGGACAGCTTATTTTGATTATTTCAAGGAAGTGTTGGAAAAAGTATTTCATATGAAGGAAGTTGCACAAGAAGAGTCTTTCCACTTATTTGAAATGGGGGAAGGCGGCAACGGTGCGCAAGTTATTGTTGAGTACAATACCGTTTTGCCTCAAGCACGCCAAGGATTTGGCACAGTTCACCATGCAGCCTTTCGGGTGGATGAGCGGGCAGACTTAGAATCATGGCAGCAACGGTTGGCTGGATTTAATCTTCCGAATTCCGGGTATGTCGAACGCTATTATTTTGGTTCGCTATATACAAATGTGGCTCCATCTATTCTTTTTGAACTTGCAACAGATGGTCCCGGTTTTATGGGGGATGAACCTTATGAAACACTTGGGGAAAAGCTATCTTTGCCGCCATTCTTTGAAGAAAAACGTGAAAAAATCGAGTCACTCGTGCGGCCGATCGATACCGTTCGCAGCACAAAGCACTTCGATAAAGAATACTTGTAAGGAAGTGACATTAGCAATATGGGATTTTTAACTAAATTATTCGGCTCACAACCAAAGGAGGAACCATCAATGACTAATATTAATATCGGTATTATTTTAGGATCAACTCGTGAAGGACGTGTAAGTCCGCAAGTAGGTGCTTGGGTAAAGGAAATAGCAGACAAACGCGGTGACGCAAACTATACAATCATTGATATCGCAGATTACAAATTACCGTTACTAGGTGAACCAGGTGCTGACGCTTCAGGAGCAGCTGCATGGTCAGAAATTATTGCAAAACAGGACGGCTTCGTGTTTATTGTACAAGAATATAACCACTCGATAACAGGCGCGCTTAAAAATGCATTAGACTACTTACGTGAAGAATGGAATAACAAAGCTGCTGGTATCGTTTCTTACGGTTCAGTAGGCGGGGCTCGTGCAGCAGAACATTTACGCGGGATCTTGGGCGAGTTATCCGTAGCGGATGTGCGTGTTCATCCAGCATTGTCCTTATTCACTGATTTTGAAAATGGAACAGATTTTAAACCAAAAGAGGTACAAGAAAGCTCAGTAAACCAAATGTTAGATCAAGTGATTCCGTGGGCTACTGCTTTAAAAACGATTCGTTAATATAGGACATCACGTTGATTGAAACGTTTGTCAACAGCCTGACACTATGTGCATGGTACCATGCACATAGTGTTATCTAGTATGAAGACTGTGCAAATCGATATCAAGTTTATTGAAGGATATGCTCAGTCGTTGTACTCCATTTTATAAAGGAATGGGTGAGGACAAATGGAAAAAATCGCAGGGCATCATCATATTTCCATGATTACAAAAAATGCAAAAGAAAATAATAATTTCTATCAACATGTACTTGGTTTACGCAGGGTAAAAGTATCTGTCAATCAAGATGATCCATCGATGTACCATTTGTTTTACGGAGATTTAACAGGGAGCCCAGGAACAGGATTAACGTTTTTTGAAATGCCATTTGTTGGGCATACTCATCGAGGGACTAATGCTATTACTAGAATTGGATTGCTGGTGCCATCCATTGAAAGTCTTATGTATTGGAAAGAGCGGTTCGCTTTATTTGGGGTAGAACATGGAGAAGTGACCACCTATGCAGGAAGAGATGCTCTTCATTTTGAGGATAAAGAAGGACTCCGCATGGTGTTGTTACATCATAACGGGGAACCTGTTCCGGACCATTGGAGAGAGTGGGATGATGCTAGTGTGGAACAGCAGCACCGCATTCTTGGAATGGGCCCGGTTGAAATAACCGTTCGTTCTTTAGGTCGTTTGTCCAGCACGTTGGAAAATATTTTTCGTTACACACTAATATCACGCACTGACAAACAAGCTATTTATCAGTCAATACAAGGTCAATCTTTTGGAGAAATTGTGATTGTCGAACAAGAGGGACCCGATGAAAAACCGGGCAGAGGAAGCATTCATCATTTAGCGATTCGAGTGAAAAATAGTAAAGAGCTACGGCTATGGGAACAGCGCATTAAAGACTCAGGTTTAAAGATTGTGAAGGCAACGGACAGATATTACTTCGAAAGTGTCTATTTTAGAGAGGAAAATGGAATTTTGTTCGAGTTAGCGACTGATGGACCGGGCTTCACGGCTGATTCTTCCGTTAAAGAGCTAGGTCAAAAACTCGACTTGCCGCCATTTTTAGAATCAAGACGTACTGAAATCGAGGCGAAATTAGGACCCATTGAATAAGCTTGATGTATGAGTAAAAACAAGGGCAGACCAACTAATAAATTGGAGAGAAAAAGATGAAAAAACAGACTGCGGGGATTCACCACATTACTGCCATTGTGGGTCATCCACAAGAAAATATTGACTTTTATGCAGGCATACTTGGCTTGCGGCTTGTAAAGCAAACGGTTAACTTCGATGATCCAGAAACCTATCACTTGTATTTTGGAAATGAAGGTGGCAAGCCAGGAACCATTATTACGTTTTTCCCTTGGGCAGAGGCATACAAAGGCCGGATAGGAGATGGACAAGTTGGTGTCACAACTTATGTCGTTCCTATAGGTTCATTGGATTTCTGGAAAGACCGATTCGCTAAATTCAATATAGACTATACAATAGCAGAACGATTTGGTGAAAGGTATGTACAATTTGAAGATCCACATGGTTTACAACTTGAAATCGTAGAACGTGAAGGTGGGGAAGAAAACGTCTGGATGTTCGGCAGCATTACAAAAGACGTTGCGATTAAGGGTTTTGGAGGTGCGATTCTCTACTCAAGTCGCCCTCAAGAAACTCAAGCCACCTTAGTTGATGTAATGGGACTGGAAGTAGTTGGAACAGAAGATGACTATATACGTTTTAAATCTACGGCAGACATTGGTAATATCATTGACTTGAAAATGACAACTGGTGTCCGAGGAACGATGGGAGTTGGTACTGTACATCATATCGCGTGGCGGGCAAATGATGATCATGATCATTTGGAATGGCAAGCCTATGCAATGGATAAAGGCCAACATGTAACAGAAATTAAAGATCGTAACTATTTTAATGCGATTTACTTCCGCGAATCAGGGGAAATATTGTTCGAGATTGCAACAGATCCCCCAGGCTTCGCACACGATGAAACGCATGAGACAATGGGTACTCATCTTATGTTACCACCACAATATGAACAGTTCCGTGACCGTTTAGAAAAATCGTTAATTCCTATTAATGTACGTCCATTGGACTAGTGAATACAGGTATTAAATGGAACGGCCCCAATAAAATGGACAACACTAGAAATGAGGAAATAAAATGAAACACATTTTTCAATCAGGAAAAAAATCCGGTAAACCGGTATTGCTGTTATTGCACGGTACAGGTGGAGACGAACGTGGATTATTGCCATTGGCGGAAATTGTTGATCCGGAAGCTTCTATATTAAGTGTGCGAGGAAATGTATTAGAGCATGGGATGCCGCGTTTCTTTAAACGGTTGGCTGAAGGTGTATTCGATGAAGAGGATTTAATTTTCCGCACAAATGAACTGAATCATTTCTTAGATGAAGCAGCTAGTAAATATCAATTTGATCGTGAAAATATCGTGGCCATTGGCTATTCAAACGGTGCGAATATCGCAGCGAGTTTGTTATTCCACTATGCCCATTCATTAAAAGCAGCCATATTGCATCATCCGATGGTGCCAAGACGAGGCATCGATCTTCCCGATTTATCAGGAAAGAAAGTCTTTATAGCAGCTGGAATAAATGATCCGATTTGTCCTCAGCAAGAGTCCTTAGAGCTTCAACAATTGTTAGAAGGTGCTCAGGCAGCGGTCACTGTTCATTGGGAACATCACGGCCATCAATTAACGATGAGTGAAGTGCAAGCTGCTAAGCAATGGTATGAGCAATTATAATTAGTAGAAGATCAAAGAAATTTTTAAGTGAAATAAGAATTGGATGCTCGCTAAAGCTATCTTATCAGAGAAGGCCTTTTGTCAGTTCACTAAGCTGGTAAGAGGCCTTTTCTTCTATGTAGGCGAAGGGAGATTGTAGTGTCTATATGCGCGGATAAAGAGGAGGCAGATCTGGCTGTTCAGGCTCAGAGTACCTATCAATAGTCTAGAAGAGTTATTGCTTGTAGAAAAATGCAATATATTATATATTTCTAAGTAAGAAAAGAAGCATAAAAGCAAAAAAGTGTGATATAATTTGTCGATGAAAGATGATATTTCACTACTAAAGCAACAAAGTTTCTTAACAGGAAGGAATGTGAAAGAATGAGTAACGGAATTTTCAAAATCCCAACACCTACAAATGAGCCTGGCAATACATATGCTCCAGGTACAAAGGAAAGGGAAACATTAAAGGCAGAATTAAAACGCCAATCTGATATCGTTGTGGATATCCCTGTAATTATTAATGGCGAAGATATAAAGACAGATACAGTGAAGCAAGTAGTTATGCCGCATGATCATCAACATGTTCTAGCAAACTACTCACAAGCTGGAGAAAAAGAATTACGTGATGCTGTAGAAGCGGCAATGGCTGCAAAAGAAGCATGGGCAAATATGCCATGGGAGCACCGTGCAGCTATTTTCTTAAAAGCTGCTGACTTAATCTCTGGTCCATACCGTGACCTAATGAATGCTGCTACGATGCTAGGACAATCCAAAACAGCTATTCAAGCTGAAATTGATTCTGCTCAAGAGTTAATCGATTTCTTGCGTTTTGGCGTTGATTATGCTAACCAAATCTATCAAATTCAACCGGCAAGCATGAAAAATGTTTGGAACCGTACAGACTACCGTCCATTAGATGGTTTCGTGCTAGCCATTTCTCCATTTAACTTCTCAGCAATCGGCGGGAACTTACCAGCAGCTCCTGCAATGATGGGGAACGTAGTTGTTTGGAAACCAGCAACAACTTCTTTATTAGCAAACTACTACTTTATGCGTATTCTAGAAGAAGCAGGATTACCAAAAGGCGTAATCAACTTCGTGCCTTCTCGTGGTTCACAAGTATCAGAAGTCGTATTAACAGACTCTCGCATGGCTGGATTCCACTTCACTGGATCAACAAGCACGTTCCAGACAATTTGGAAAACAGTTGGAGAAAACATTGCAAACTATCAATCTTATCCTCGTCTAATTGGGGAAACAGGCGGTAAAGACTTTGTTTTCGCTCACGAAAGTGCACAAGCAGACAAAGTGGTAGCTGGCCTTGCTCGTGGAGCATTTGAATACCAAGGTCAAAAATGTTCTGCAGCTTCTCGCGCTTACATTCCAGCTAGCATGTGGGAAGAAGTAAAAACAGGTTTAGTAGAAGAAGTTTCAAAACTTAAAGTTGGGGATGTTCGTGACTTCCGTAACTTCATGGGTGCAGTGATTGATAAACCAGCATTTGATTCCATCACAAGCTACATCGAATATGCAAAAGGTTCAGATGAGGCAGAAATTATTGCTGGTGGTACGTATGATGATTCTGTTGGTTATTTCGTTCAACCGACAATCATTGTGACAACAAATCCAAACTTCAAAACAATGAAGGAAGAAATTTTTGGACCAGTCTTAACGATCTATGTATACGAAAATGAGCAATTAGAAGAAACATTACATGCTGTTGATACAGCTTCTATGTACGCTTTGACAGGTTCAATCTTTGCACAAGATCGCCAAGCAATTCAGTACTTAGAAAACCGCTTATCTGGCGCAGCTGGTAACTTCTATATCAATGACAAACCAACTGGTGCAATGATTAACCAACAACCATTTGGTGGTTCTCGCGGATCTGGTACGAACGATAAAGCAGGTTCTGTATTCAACATGATTCGTTGGACGAGCCCTCGCGTTATCAAAGAAAACTTTGCACCAACTACAGATGTTGCTTATCCATTTATGGATGAAGAATAATCTAAAATGTAAAAAGAGGCTGAGACATCTTGTCTCAGCCTCTTTTTTGTGCAATTTGCTCGTACCTGTGTAGGACAAGTTCATGGCTTGCAGCAAAGGCAGAAGGATTCATTGGTCAAAAACCGACTGCTCCTTGTGATCGTTGGCCAAATTGATAATAAGTTTCTCTAGCTGTGGTGTTCTGATCATCTCGCTCCTCGCCAAGCTTTGCGCCTCGAAGGACAAATGTTTTCAATCAGCCTGAAACATTGAAACTAAACCTTATCTACACTCTCAAAGACCCTTACCTAATATACTTAGATAAGGGTCTTCTTTAATATAGCCGCAATAAGTTATTTCTTTTCTTTAATGTCTTTGCCGTTGTTTCCGAGGGAAGGGAGACCGGATAGATAACCGGCATTCCCTGGGCTTTGAGAACCAGCCATTAAATACGTAAAGCCGTTTAGGTTATCAATGGCTTGAATTCCTGTAACTTCGCCGCCATCAGCAGCTGATAGAATTCGAGAAAGCTTCTTTGTATCAATATTGTAGGCCCAGCCAAAGTTGTTGACGTGATTACCGCTATCTTCTGCAATAAATAAAGTTCTCATTTTTTCAGAGTAGGTAATGTTATCTGGGTTTGCAATTTTATCTACATTCGCTTTGTTCCCCTCTGAATCTTTCTTAGGAAGGTCTTCTCCCGTTAGTAGACCGCTAATTTCATTGGCTACATATTTACTCTTAATTTTGTTTCCATCACTATCTGTTTGATTTTCGGCTAAGTTCATCTCATAGATTCCACCCGCATTGATTTTAGGAACATGTATATCATCTGTAGGATCAGCAGGATTAGCTGTCATGCCGCCACTGATTGTGGACATGGTCATATACATCTTATTATCAGCTTTATTCATTTCAAGTGTTTCCATCTTATTAAATTCAGCAGTTGCTCCTTTAAGCGCACCATAACGGCGGGATTCTAAGAAGGCAGCGGCTTTTTCCATGCCTGGCTTTACTTTTAGCCATTCATCTCTTCCGCCTGCTTTTGTTCTTGTGAATCCATTTGCTTTTGCGTATTCTGCGTCTGTAGCCGTTTCAAAAATATCGCTGAATGTAGTATTTTGAGCTAATTCTTTAATTTCTTCATCTGTTGCGTGGCCTAATTTAATCCATTCTAAATTAGCAGAACCACCATTTTCTTCGCCCGTTTGATTCCATTTTGCTGCATATAGCGTTCCTGCTGATAAATCCTTAACTTTATCGGCGATATACATAAATGCCATTGTATAGCTGCCGTCATCACCAAAATAAACAGTGCGATTATCTGGTGCTACTTTTACATTTTCAATGGAAAGACGTCCCATGCTATAGTGTTTCACTGCAGTAGCCTGTCCTTTTTCGTCAATAGATACCTCTGGAACATAGCCATAAAGATAAGGATTACCAATCACTGTATTATCTTGATAGTAATTACGGGCAAACTGAGTAACTGAAGAGTTTTCAGGATTTGCTTCATGAGCTCTTGCATCTGGCTCGTATTCTTCACTTCCTAAATGCGTATTCCATGGAGATAAAGAACCCGCACATGGAGTCCAAATTCCGCCGTAAGCTGAAAAATCAATCGGAGTTATATCTGTTACCGTTAATTCTCCAGTTTCTTTATTTTGTTCAACAGTATTTAGCATCATCGCTTCTGGCATATTTCCTATCTCATTAGATGGAATACTTTCATAATGATTCACCATGTACAATTTTCCGTTCACTTTTAAGAGAGTGTTACTATCTGGAGAAGAAGAAAGATAAGGAGTTCCATCTGGCTTTGTCATCATCTTTCCATTTGCGTCATAAGTTGCACCGGCAATTTTTCCGTTAATTTCTTTGCCAGGTGTAAACAAGGATTTATACTCTAGTGGCAAGGTTTGTTGAGTGCCGTTTTTGTATGTAACTTTAACAGATGCTTCACTATACATTTTAGAACGTTCTTCGTCTGTGTCAGGCGCAGCCATCCCGATAAATTCCACTTTCTCTACTGGTATGTTTTTGTTAGGATCAGCTAATACATTGGAAGCCGTTGGGAATAAAACCGCCAGGCTTAATAATGGAGCAATATATTTTGCTTTTTTCATTTTTATGCCTCCAATTTTTATCGTTCTTTTGAAATTTCTATTAAATTATAGGAAAGGAATGTAAAGTGAACATGCTGAAAATGTGAAGATTACAGAATCATTCAAAAATGAGAAAAAAGTTTGGTTTTATTAGAGAAAGACCAGCTATATTTTGTGGTTTTAAAAAAATAAAGGGAATTTGGTGCTAAATTATATAGGTAGAGTAAGATCTATCAGATAAAAATGATGAATGTATGTAAAGGCACTTTTAATAAATATTTACAAATTTAATATTAACTTAGCCTTTTAAGTAATAGATTTGTATACATTTGAAAGTGACTGGGCATCATAATGTAATCTGCCCTCTAAAACCTTAGGGTATAAGGGTTTAGAGTGAAAACCTGACAGAGGGAGTTTTTAATGGAGGTTTCCCCATAAGCTCACTGACCCTTTTAGCAGCCTTTTTTATTTTTGGTGTAGCGTAAAGCGCATCGATAAATGTGT
Organism: Pseudobacillus wudalianchiensis; assembly: GCF_001685015.1. Classification (GTDB taxonomy): domain Bacteria; phylum Bacillota; class Bacilli; order Bacillales; family Domibacillaceae; genus Pseudobacillus; species Pseudobacillus wudalianchiensis. Next base: position 75,608 of record NZ_MAYT01000004.1, on the reverse strand, counting down.
CTAAAATATTAAAACTATTACTAACAAGGTACAAAAAACTCTTGCTTTATAGAAAATTTTTTTGATATCATTTTAAACAAACCGGTCGGTATGATGGAGGTGTACTACGGAAATGGATACAAAATCGCAAATAATCAGCACTGCGACGGCTCTTTTCCAGCAAAAAGGATACAAGGGTGTAGGGCTAAGCGAAATTTTAAAAGCGTGTGGGATTACGAAAGGTTCGCTTTATCATCATTTTCCTAATGGAAAGGAAGAATTACTAATCGCTTGCCTTCAGTTGCTAAACGAAGCTATTACTACGGACATTGAGGATATTTTTGAACGGCATTCAACGGCTGAGGAAGCTACAGAGGCCATGATTGAAAAATTAATAGCGGACTTTGAACGAGAGGGAACGGTGACGGGTTATACGTTTAGCAGCATGGTGAGCGAAATGGCGTCACTTAGTGAACCCGTTCGACAAGCTTGTTCTTTCCTATATATAAAGATTCAAGGAATTTATGCGGATAAGTTAGCAGCAGATGGTTTTTCAAAAGAAAAGGCTGATTCCATAGCTCTGATGATGACGGCTTCAATCGAGGGTGGCATTATGCTTTGTTTAACACAAAAGGCGAGTGATCCATTAAAAGTGATTTCAGGAGTATTATCCAATCTATTGAAGGAGCATTAATGAATGAATCAACAAGCCAAAATAGTTTCAATCGTCAATGAACCAATCAAAACAGGTCCAATCATGGCCGCTCTTTTAGTAGCCGGATTTGTAGGGCTTTTCAGTGAAACGGCCTTAAATATTGCTTTAGGAGAGCTAAGCCACATTTTCAATGTCAATGCAACAACGGTCCAATGGCTGGCAACAGGCTACTTTTTAACATTAGGTATTTTAGTGCCTGTCACGGGCATATTGATGCAAAAATTTACAACGCGTCAAATGTTTATGACATCGATCTTGTTATTTATCGGTGGCACCGTTTTAGCGGCGGCAGCGCCTGCATTCGGCGTTTTATTAGCAGGGCGTATTATTCAAGCAGCAGGATTAGCGATTAATTTACCTTTAACACAAAATGTTATTTTTACAATCTTTCCTCCGAATAAACGAGGCGGCGCCATGGGGGTGATGGGCTTGGTCATGTTAGCCGGCCCTGCACTAGGTCCAACATTGGCAGGACTTATTCTGGATACGTTATCGTGGCATTGGATTTTTTGGGTAACGATCCCGTTCTTGCTGTTTTCTCTTATTTTCGGATTCATTTACTTGCCGAATGTAAATGAGGTACGCAAGGTTTCGATTGATGCTGTATCCGTCATTCTTTCAACTATTGGATTTGGCGGTATCGTGTACGGATTCAGTGTATCGGGTGACGCTGGGTGGACAAGTTCCACGGTTCTTGGAGCGATTATCGTTGGGGGAATGGCCCTTATTATTTTTGCGGTTCGTCAAACGAAAATGGAGACGCCTATGCTAAATTTAAAGGCATTTACGTATCCGCTCTTCGTTCTAGGGATCTTTATGAGTTTTATCACGTTTTTTAATATGTTATCCATGCTTGTCATTTTACCGATGTACATGCAAATGGCTCTACTGATTGCGGCGTTTACAACAGGTCTGATTCTGCTTCCAGGCAGCTTGCTTAACTGTGTGTTAGCTCCAATGATTGGCCGTTTGTTTGACAACTATGGTCCAAGAGCAGTGATTACACCAGGTACCATTTTAGTCGCCATTAGTTATGCCGTCTATTCACAATTTGGCACAGATACTGCTTTATGGATGATTGTGTTAACGCATATTGTGATGATGTTAGGAATTGGAGCGGTACTTGCTTCTGTACAAACCAATACGCTTAATTCCCTGCCTAAACAGTATTATCCAGACGGAATTGCGTTAACACAGACGCTCCAACAAGTATCTGGTGCAATTGGGATTGCAGTGATGGTATCGATCTTATCCGCAAAACAAGCGAGTTATTTAGCGGATGTGGCAAATGAACCGGCACAGGCAGCCGCAACAGGATCATCACTCGTCTTTAAAATTAGTTTATTATTAGCCGTAATCAATGTTGTGCTGTCTTTGTTCATCAAAAAGCCGGATCATTCGGTTAGCCACAAACGTGTAAAAGCCAGCTAGCAGCGAAAAGGTAAATGGAACTGGATTGTAGTAGCCTTTGTTCAAGATAAATAGTTTGTTTCTATTAAAATTAGCGTGGTCAGGGAGCTTTTGACTAGGCAGTTTCAAGCTAACAGGGTCAATTAAGTTAATAGTTTTGGAGAGGAGCAAAAGAAATGTTTCATATTGGAGAGTTAGTGATCTATTCAGCACATGGTGTCTGTCAAATAGATGAAATAGGGGAGAAGGCTTATTTTGGTGCTCCTAGAGAGTATTACACGTTACATCCTCTTGAAAATAATAAATTAACCATTAGTGTGCCAGTAGATCATGAGGAGGAGACGATACTTAGAATCATAGATCGCGACAGAGCAGAAGAAATTTTGCATTCTTTTGCATCGCCTGGTATCGAGTGGATTGAAAAAGGGCACGACCGTGCCAGAATATACTCTGCTGTTGTAAAGACGGGAAACCGAAATGATATTGCTAAAATAGTGAATACGTTAATGCGGAAAAAGGATGAAGCTGAACGTGACGAAAAGAAACTAGGTGAATTTGAACGCCAGCTTCTACACTCCGTTCAAAAAACATTGTTCACCGAGATAGCGATTTCCTTGCAGACTACTTACGATGCCATCTATAACGAGGCTGCAAGATTAGTAAAATTGAATCACTAGCCTGTGGCATAAAGGAAGCTATATAGGAATTTATCCTTAAATTTGCTTTCTTTCTTGAATAATACAGTGAAAAGATTGCATGTCTGGAGGATCATTGAAATACTATAAGTAGACTATGAATGGGAGAATAGGAGAGGTGAACATGAAAAATCGTTTTTATCTATCTATCGTCATGGTAGTTCTACTGCTTTTCGGCGGTGGCGGAATTGCTTCGGCAGCTACTGTTACGTATGATCCATCGCTTGTTCATAAGCCAGGGAAGATGGCTTATGAGCATACGAAATATTTAACCTACGAAATTGGCAGCCGTGTAGCTGGAACAGCAAAAGAAGCGGAGGCGCGTGATTACGTTGAAAGCCAATTGAAAAGAATGGGGTATACGACGAAGGTCCAGCCGTTTTCTTATACGAATAGAGGCGTTGAGTACCATTCATCCAACATTGTCGCTTATAAGAAAGGGAAGTCCAGCAAAGAACTCGTTGTAGGGGCCCATTATGACTCAGTGGCAGTGGGGAAAGGTTCCGATGACAATGCCTCAGGTGTCGGAGTCATGCTGGAAACCGCAGAAGTGTTAAAAAACATTAAGACTCCTTATTCTGTGAAATTTATTGCCTTTGGTGCAGAAGAAGCGGGATTGCGAGGCTCAAAGCATTACGCTGGCCAAATGACCAAACAGGAGATTCAGAATACGGTCGGAATGATCAATCTGGACAGCTTAGCTGTTGGCGATAATATGTATGTGTATGGCAGCCTAGGAGATAAAGGGTTTATTCATGATCAGGCTCTTAAAATCGCTGAAAAGAAGAAGTTAAACATTGGTACGAATCCTGGCATCAACCCGGATTATCCAGCAGGAACGACGGGGGAATGGAGTGACCATGCACCGTTCAGCAAGCTTGGAATTCCCTATGCTTATTTTGAAGCAACAAACTGGGAGATCGGGGACATGGACGGCTACACGCAAACGGTTAAGCATGGCGGTGTATGGCATACCCAAAATGATACGATTGATTTCATTGAAAGAGAGTTTCCTGGAAGGGTGGAAGAGCACCTGGAGACATTCAGCCAGACTTTGACCGAGCTTGTGAAATTTTTCGGCGAGACGAGTACTGCCAAGTAAATAAAAAGTAATGATAAAGCTAAGGGAGCATAGGCTGCGTCCCTTGGCTTTTTTGTTCCCTTTATTAGGAGGCGATCGCTTCGGCCCTGATTTCCTATCGGTCCCTTCTCCTTTTAATTTATCAAACTAAAAATAACCTTTTGTCAGTTTCCTTATTTTTGATGTTTACTTCTCTAGCAGGCGGTCTAAAGGGTTAGCAAATACCGCGTGAGGAGGCTGCAGAATGCGGAAAGAACATGTCGTTCAACAAATGGTGAATGAAATGGAGAAATAAGAACAACAGAAAGGGGGCGAAAGGGCTCTAATCGGACAACTTTCACCAATTGAATTGACTCGACTATCGGGACAAGCTTCTCAGAGCTAATGAATGGTACAGCCTATTTATTAGCTTGGCCATGTTCATTTTTTTAGCTGTAGCCATCTTTATAAAAGAGAAAAGGGGATAAAATATGGGACTTGGAATGGTGTTAATTAAATTAGCCAGTGGTTTTGTAGCCCTTGTGATTTGTATGAAATGGACAGGTACAAAAGGGATTTCTAATTTGACACCTATTGATTTTATCTGGAGCATCATGCTTTCAGAAATTTTTGGAAACGGACTTTATGATCCGCAAGTAAAATGGTACGTTGTATTGATCATGCTTCTAGTCTGGTGCGCTATCAAATTATTGTTTGATAAAATTATGTTTCATACAGATAAAGTGGAAATTCTTATATCTGGAGAGGAAGTTTTAATTATCCGCGACGGCAAGCCTGATCATAAGATGCTTAAAAAGCATTGTCTCGATCTAAGAGATCTAAAGGAAGCCTTGAGAAAGCAAAGCATCTTTTCAATAGATGAGGTTGAGCATGCGTATTTAGAGAAGGACGGAAGTGTGACGGTCAAAAAGAAAGCGACATTTGAACCCGTTACAAAGGGAGATCTAAATATAAAAGTGTAGAATGTGGCGGCCTGATTGACATAGTTCAAGGGATGAAAGAAAGGGTAAAAGCCTAAGACGAAAGAAAATATACATTTGCAAGGAGGCATTCTTCATGACTAACCATAACAATAATGACAAAAGCAAGATGACGGTAGAAGAGGCTGGCCGCAAAGGCGGAGAGAGTGCAGCCCGCAAACATGGCAAGGAGTTTTATCAGGAAATCGGAGAAAAAGGCGGGGAAGCACGCGCTGAACAGCGTGATAATGACGATGAATAAAATAGAGGGGCTGTTCCAAAAGTCAATTTTATTGACTAATGGAATAGCCCCTTTCTTTTATATTCCCTGTTAAATAGGCATAAATTGTTCATGTTAGTTTAAATATTTGAAACAAATAAAGGCCCTTTCTTTTGAAGTTGTTGTCTTCTATGATTTTTATCATTAAGCCCTGTGTCTTTCTTGACAGCATGAGAGTGCATTTTTTGACTTTATTTTTCCATAGGGAAAAAGTAAAAAAGGCCAGGAGCATTGCCTGGCCTTCAAAGTATTCTTGTTAAGGGATAAGGGGAGAAAGTATTTTATTACTTAACATCTATCTGGTCTTGTTATAGGAGAACAACAGAGATTATGCGTGTCACAGTGTTGGATGTATTAATAAGTTGTGTGATGGAGCTGCTGAGTAGAAGCAGATGGGGAGGGCATAAACCAAAAGGGGCAATATTTGTGACTATTGCATGCATGTCACAGGTTGCTATTAAGCATTTATCCTAGGAAGTACTTTATATCCCGGTCTGGCCTGCAAAATGATTTTGCCCGGCAACCAGACGGAAGTCCCCGCTAACATGCTGATTTTTCTGTCATTTATATCATCAAATAATCCTGTTCAAGGATCAGTGAATCGTTCGGAATTCAGCCTTTCTTTGCTTTGCATCATATTAGAGCTATATAAATAAAGAATGGCTGCCTTCCAGAAGGGGACTGAATTAAAACTTTACAAAATGCCGATTCTTACGAGAAGTGCAACTAAGACTTGTAATAATAATTGAATGTTTACAACTAGATCAGTATCAGTTGTGGTGATTCTGACGCCTCTTGAATTTTCTACATATGTTTGTTGTCGGTTTACTTGGCTCGATCTTAGTCTTCCTAGTAAATCTTGTGTTATTCTTTCAGCTCTGTCACTATCTGCAATGGATATACTAATAACTAACGCGATGGCAGCTTGGAGTGCTACTTGAACAGAAAGTGCAGCTTGTGTGTCAGTTGTTACGATCTCTACATCTGCTGAATCAATTACGATAATTTGCTCAAAAGATTGTTGGATCGTTTCAATTGTCCCAGTTAAATCTTGAGCCTCGTTACTTAACGGATGGCTCGATGATGCATCTAGCGCATTCCAACTTCTATTACATCTTCTTTCAGTTAGATCCATACCCTGTACTTCAGGAGCTTCGCCGGCCCATACCCTACTTTCTTTCATTCTTTATTTCTCCTTATAATTTTTTATTTTTCCTCATGACTTATTTCTCAATATTTTTCGTTAGATTTTCTACATTCTTCTTTAAATCTTTTACGAGATTTTGTAATTCTCTCTTTTCACGCGCACTTAGTTTTGGTTTGCTCATTTTTACCCCATGCTTCTTAAACAATTCATTGATTAAAAGGTCCATACTAGTTCTTGCGAGTGAATCCTGTTGTTTCTTGAAGTTCCCTGCCACTTAAACCCCTCCTTAATCGTTTATCTACTGTTAAGATATGTGCAGCGGGGGGCAGATGCATGGATGCTTGTACTGATTGGTTGGCCCTTTTTTGAGAGGGAGCCATTTATGATAAAACAGTCGTTGGTCATTTACTGATCCTTTACAACCTCAATAAAATGAGAAACATGAGGCAGCACGTCTATTTCATTTTTTCTCGTACAGACATAGGTAGGGCGTTTGATCTCAATATCCTCCACATAGACCTGCGCTACCTGTTTCCGGTATAGATAGTCTTCTATCGCTACGACCGGCGCCAGCATAGCTCCAAAGCCCGCAGCAACGGTTCGGATCGATTCATTAAGTCCATATAATTGCATGCCAATCTTTGGTGGGGGCGTTTTATGGAGGTTGCATAATGCCAGCAGTAAATCTTTCGTGGAGCTTCCTTTTTCTCGTAAAATAAAGGGTTCGTTCATGAGCTTCTCAAATGAGATCGTTTGTCCGGCAAGCTGATGATGGGAGGGAACGATAAAACAATATTCCAAATTCATAAGAAATTGATAGTGGAGATCAGGATGGTGCCGATTTTCTTCGATTACAAAGGCGAGATCGGCTTTATAATGAAGAAGCTGTTCGATCACTTGTTGTGTGTTCTCTGTTTTGACATTAACGGTGACCGATGGATAGGTTTCTTTATAGTGACACAACCATTTTGGCAGTAAAAAATTAGCTGGCACATAGGAGGCAGCAATATTTAAATCATCTGCGCCTGAGTTTTTCAACTGTGCAACCTTATTTTCGATGTCACGCTCCAAATCAAATAACCTCTGCGCTTGTTTATATAGAAAATCACCATTAGATGTAAGGGTAATCCCTCTTCCTTTTGATTCAGTCAAAGTAAGCCCAACCTCTTTTTCTAAATTCCGGATTTGAATCGTAACGGCTGGCTGGCTAATTCTTAGGACCTCTGCCGCTTTAGACACACTTTTTAATTCAGCTACCTTTGTAAAGAGGCGAAGTGCGTGTATATTCATCCTTAAACACCTACTAATAAAATTTATTTATGAAATCATATAAATTATATATTATATTTATTAATTTTCCTCTTGTATTCTTTATATAGAAGAATAAAATGACGCACTTAACGACAAGTGAACAGCAGGGAGTTATCAAAATGAAAATTGTCGCACCAAAACCTCTTATGTATCAAGCAAAAAATAGAGCAGTCCTTTTACTTCATGGTTTTACTGGCAGCACGATGGACGTCAAACTGCTGGGAAGGCATCTGCAAAAAAACGGTTATACGTGCTCTGCCCCTTTATATAGAGGGCATGGAGCAAATCCCGATGAGTTCATCCAAATGGGACCTGAAGATTGGTGGAGAGACGCAGTTGCTGGTTATGCTCATCTTGCTTCAGAGGGTTATGAGGAGATTGCTGTCGCAGGCGTTTCTCTAGGAGGAACCTTTGCTTTGAAATTAGCTTCTCTTTTAAAAGTAAAAGCGGTTGTGTCCATGTGTGCCCCTGTTCTAGAACGAGACATCACAGACTTATACAGCCGTGTAGTTGATTACGCTACAAGATACAAAAGGCTTGAAGGAAAAAGTGATGAACAAATACAAGCTGAAATAAAAGAATTCACTAAAAAACCAATGGAGTCTTTGAAAGATTTACAGCAGCTGATTAGCGATACTGGGAATAACCTCGAGGCGATTGCCGCCCCAGCCTTTGTTTTGCAAGGAAGACTCGACCATACGCTTTATAAAGAAAGCGCAGAGAGGATCTTCCGTACTATTCGTTCAGAGCCTAAGCAAATCCGCTGGTATGAAGAGTCGGGTCACATTATTACGTTAGGGAATGAACGCAAACAAATTTACGAAGATATCCGTATGTTTCTAGATTCCCTTGAATGGAAAAGAAATAGGGAAGCTGATGATCACAATGATGAATGATAATATCCATAAAGATTATATTCAACAAGGCACGCCAGCCTTTAAAAAAGCTAACTTTGCGTTGTTTGCGGCCGGGTTTATCACCTTTGCTAATCTCTATCTTACGCAGCCGCTTTTGCCGATCTTTACGAAAGAATTTAACGTCACGCCAACGATGGCCAGCCTGTCTTTATCGCTTACTACGCTTTCACTGGCGTTTGGACTGCTTATTTTTGGTTCTCTTTCTGAGGCGTGGGGAAGAAAAAACATCATGTCCAGCTGTATTGTGATCGCGTCTATCTTAACGATAATAGTCGCATTCTCACCGTCTTTTCAACTTCTTCTCCTGCTGCGAATAGTACAAGGCTTTGCTTTTGCTGGAATTCCGTCTATTGCGATGGCTTATTTAGGAGAAGAAATAGAGGGAAGAAGTTTAGGTGTCGCTATGGGGCTTTATATTAGCGGGAATTCTATTGGCGGATTAGCGGGAAGAGTATTGATGGGAACGATGACGGATCTCGTTTCTTGGAAAGCCGGGATGATATTTTTAGGTGGTATTAGTTTAATTGCTTGTCTTTATTTTATATGGGCTCTTCCGCCATCAAAGCATTTTGAATCACAGCCGCTAGCCTTGAAGCCTCTTTTCAAGTCGCTCGTGTCTCATCTAAAAGATTCCGTGTTAGTGTCATTATTTTTGATTGCTTTTTTCTTAATGGGCAGTTTCGTAACGATATTCAATTATCTTGGTTTTAAGTTAACTGAACCGCCTTATAATTTAAGTATGACGATTATCGGCTGGATTTTTCTCGTGTATTTAGTAGGCACCTTTAGCTCCACTTGGTTTGGGATATTGGCTGATAAGTATGGACGGCCTTTATTGTTAATGATAGGGGCCGTACTCATGCTGTTAGGCGTTTTATTGACCCTCCCGATCCCGATATTTTATAAGCTCGTTGGGATCGTGATCTTTACATTTGGGTTTTTCGGTGCCCATTCTGTCGCTAGCGGGTTAGTAAGCCGGCATGCCACACACGACATTGCTCAGGCCTCATCGCTTTATTTATTTGCCTATTATTTAGGGTCTAGCATCGGTGGAGCAACGGGCGGTGTATTTTGGACGCACTCGGGCTGGCATGGAGTCGTCAGCTTTACCATCATATTATTGCTAATATCAACTTTCTTAGTAATAAGAGTAAAAAAACTATCGAAGAATCCACAAAATATGATTTAACAGGCCGTGTCTAATAAGAATGAGAAAGAGCAACCTATCATTAAGATTGCTCTTTTTTGATTCCTCCAGTGAGTGTTATGCTCTCAATAGTTGAAAAGCATTTGCTGAGTATAACTAAGCCTCAAATCTAATGAAGCACGTCCTGATTACGATCAATATACAAAGTGCCATCTTGTTGAACTTCTGCGTAAAAGACGTCAGAAATAGAGTGGATGCCAGCGGCTTGCAACTGCTGCTCTAACCAGTCCGTGTCCAAGTTTAATTTTCTTAAATTGTCCCCATTTATTTTTCCGTCAGAAATAACAGACATTGCAATAGGGAAAGCATGAATATGAGCTGGTTGAACATTCATATCACTCTTAGTTAATGATTGGTTTTCTTCCTTTTTCATAGCCGAAAGACTGCCATCCGTTTCGAAAATGGCATAATCTACTTCAGCAATGGAAAAGATATTTTTCTTTCTCAATAAACCAATCAGAGAATCTATATCAAGACGGGCTTTACGGAGTGCGTCCTCCATGATTTGGCCTTTTCTAATCACAATAATGGGTTGTCCAACAATAAGAAGGCGGGCCTTTTCGGATTTTATATCTAAAAAACCAAGGAAAAGGGTGAAAGCACTCCAACCAATCAAGGCGATTACCCCATTCCGGATACTTAGTGTGGGGTCAATGGCAAGAGAGGCGCCGATTGTGCCGATTGAAATAGCTGACACAAAATTAAAAAAGGTCATTTGTGAGATTTCTTTTCTCCCCATGATCCTCGTTAAACTTAATAAAGTAACAAAAGAAATAGCTAATCTAAGTATTAGTACTGCAACAGACAATCGTTAACCCCCTCACATAGAACGTGTAACTTCTTATCTTATTATTTCGGATTTCTTTGTTTTCATTCATCTATGTCTATTAAAGGGGGGACAAAAATCGTAGCTTAGGAATGATACAATCAGAAATCATATTGCCAAGAAGAGAGGGCTAAGCCAATATTTTAGATAATCTTTAGAGCATGGAAGGCTTCGGCTGCTTTCCGGGCGAAAGATAGTGGAGGTTCGACAGATTGGAAGTGAATATACAAAATGTTTGGTTTCGCATAAAGCCAATGATTGTGTAAAGCACTGATGATGAATCCATTTTTGATGAGAATGCTTGTAAAGAGAGGGACCTCTTCTTCCAAAAGGACACATTCCCCAAGGTTAAGCGCGTTGCCGTCACGATCTAACGATTCAAACATGATTTCTGTATGGAGCTCACCGCGGCTTGGGCGGCCTTGGATGGTAACATGGAGGTCACGATGAAGTTCTACAGAGCAAACACCATGTTCAATCGTTGGCTTTGTATTGAATAGTTGAGCGTACTGTTGACAAAGTGTGTTGAAAGGAATCATAGGAAATCTCCTCATTCATTTTTTTACAGTATATGTTTGAAAGAACCGCTTAGTGAGTTGTACGGCATTTGACTCTATTTGGGGTCGCTGTTGTTATCTTTCAAGCTTTCCTCGTAAAGTTCTAACAGTTTTTGGATCGTTTGTCCGTTGATTCTTTCCTTTCTTTTGACCATATCATTAAAGTATGTTTTATCAGGAAGCTCCTCGAATAATGTTTGATCTGGCCCTCCTAATAGGTCGTTCGTGTTAACCTCAATGAGCCACAATCCTCCGCTGCGATCGACTCCGAAATCTATTCCAGCTTCTAGAAAAAAATAATGTTGATCTAATTGATCGCAAATATGCATAGAAGCTGCGGCTAAATCTTGTGTAATTTTGGGGGCAAGGCCTTCAAATAATAAGGACAAAACATCAACGGTAGGCTTCACAGATCCGTTGCTTATAGCAACATTAGAGACAACAGAACCTGATCCTCCCATCCGAACCAAGTCTCCTGAGTAGATCCATCCGTCTTCTAAATCGTGCTGCATATGTGTTCGGATATCGAAGGGACGGTTGTCGCAGGTAATTAAAGGAGCCTCCTGCTGGATAATACAGAGCTCATCACCATAGGATGACAATAATTCAGTAAACAAGTGGTCTAGAGCAATAAAGCTTTTCGATGGCTGTCCTTGGAGTGTCCAAACGAGTTGCTGCTTCTGTTTCGTAACTTTACTAATGTTTTGTCCTCCCCATGAAGCAACTGGCTTAATAAAGACCGATTGGTAAAGGTTTATATAATTCTCTAGAGATGGCAAGGAAAACATATCGGTACGCGGTATAGTGAAATAAGGAACCGTCTTCTCATTCATCATTTGATGCATTTCCCACTTATTAAAAAACGCTCGGTCAGAATCAAATATTGGCGTCACCTTTCTTTATCCCACCTTTGTATTTATCTATTTTTAACGTGCACTTTTTCAACGGATCTAGAGTCAATAAGCTTCAATCGACTATGAGAGCGTTTATTACGTCTTTATAGAGGTATGCAAAAATGAAAAAAGTGCATAGGCAGCGTTGCAGGGAGGTGAGAGGCCATTTCCTTTTTAGATGAAGCAGATGAGACTCGTCACCTTTGCCTTTAAATGCTAAAATACAAAACATAGAGGTTTAGAGGCCGGGAGGTAAGGGAATGCAGGTTATTCGCACTCTGATTGTAGATGATCACGCGATCGTTAGAACTGGTGTAAAAATGCTTCTTGGAAAAAAGGAACACATTGAAGTGGTTGGTGAAGCGGCTGATGGACAGGAGGCGATTGAGAAGGCTTTGTCCCTTCAACCAGATCTCATCATTATGGATCTTAGCATGCCTCCTGGAAAAAACGGATTGGAAGCCACAAGGGAGTTAAAGAAATCCCTTCCCGAAACGCATGTGTTAATTCTTACGATGCATGATGATGAGAATGACTTATTTCGCGTCGTTCAGGCAGGAGCTTCAGGTTATATTTTAAAAAATGCGATTGATTCAGAATTATTTTCAGCTGTTGATGCTGTATTGAGGGGCCAGGTGTACTTATATCCTTCTGCAGCAAAGTCGTTAGTAGAAGACTTTCTAGAAGGTGTAAAGCGTGGAGAAGATCTTTCTAAATATAAACTATTAAGCAATCGGGAAGAGGAGGTTCTCGTCTTCATTGCAAAAGGCTACAGCAATAAAGAAATTGCCGAGATTTTGCATATTAGCGTTAAGACGGTAGAGACTCATAAAAGTAAAATAATGGATAAGTTAGACCTCCAAAAAAAGCATGAGCTCGTTGCTTATGCCATAAAAAAAGGGCTGCTCAGTTTAGAATAATCTAGTCATATATCATGTTAATAAAAAGGAAATATCAGGGGAATTCCTGATATTTTTTTATTTAGCCTATCCTTATAATAAAAATTAATAATTAGGGAGGGCTATTTATGTACAAAAATATATTAATATATGCAGATAATGCCGAAGATGCACTGAATGCAGTGAAAAGCGTGACAAATGAGACACCCTGTCCTTCAATAGAAATGATCACTTTTCTTTATATATTTCCTGTTTCTCATCAGTTGGAAGAAATTATCCAGGAGGGGATAAAGCTTGAAGAAAAGCTTTATGCTAATTCCTCTTTTGTTGAAGAAGCCTGCCGTTATTTAGACAAATTAGAGATCAAACACCAGAAGCTGGTTCGCATTGGAAACCCTTCTCAAGAAATAGCCTTAATTACTCAGTCCGATCGTTATGACTTATTGATTACAGCTAAAGCAGAAAGTAAAGAGACTTTAAAGTCTATTGCCCAAAAAGCAAGATGTCCCGTGCTGATTTTAAATAAAAAATGAGAAGAGTAGCAGAAACTCTTCTCATCAAAGTTTTAATTGTTGTACAAAGCTGCGAATATCATTGAAATGCTGGATAAGCTGCTCGAAATTAGATAAGACGGCATCCCAATCTTCTATTTTGGCAGCTTGTTCTACAGCCTTGCTTAATTCGGTGAGCTTCTCCGCATAAATAACAGCGGCAGACCCTTTAAGGCTATGCGCTATTTCTGCGGTTTCCTTTCCCAGTCTTTCCTCCATCGCCTGTTGCAGATTTTCTATAAAGTCAGGAGTCGTAGTGACAAACATATCTAGAAGCTCTTTCACCATACTTTCCTCTCCATAGCTTTCCAGAAGGCGGCTGATAGAGAGAGGGGGGCTCTCCTGAACGGGTTCCGTTTTCTGACTGGCCGTCTCACCTGTGGGCATCCATCGCTGCAGAACTTCCCGGAGCTTTTCGATATTAACCGGTTTGCTGATATAATCATCCATATCCGCTTTTAAATACTTTTCTCGATCGCTCTTCATCGCATTTGCAGTCATGGCGATAATAGGTATTCGCTTGTTCGGAAGTGTGTTCTTTCGGATCGTTTTTGTAGCTTCGATTCCGTCCATCTCCGGCATTTGAATATCCATTAAAATTAAAGCATAGTCTCCTTCAGCTACTTTCTCAACCGCCTCCCGGCCATTTGTGACAATATCTGCTTTATACCCCAATTTTTCCAGCTGGAAGAAAGCGACCTTGCGATTCATTGGATTGTCTTCCACGAGAAGAATCGGATGGTCCTGATTTAGTACTTCGGATGGCATTGCTTTGCTGTCAGAACCGCTTCTATTTGTTTCCATTGCCTCTTCCGGTATAGGGCGGACTAAGTTCGCTATACAATCAAATAGCTGCGATTGTTTTACTGGCTTGGAAAGATAAGCATCATACTTAGAAGTGCTTAAATCACTCTTATTGTCATTAAAATCCGTTATTAAAATGAGATGGAGCCGTGATAAATAAGGAGTCTGCTTCACGATTTGAGCAAATGTATCATGGTTCATGCCAGGATTGTCAAGGTGAACAATCGCAAGATCATAGGGTGTATTGTTAACAGCCTCTTTTTGCAATTCTGCCAATGCATCAATTCCATTTTCCGCACTTTTGTTGGTCATTCCCCATGAACTAATGTACTTTTGTAAAATTTCGCGTGCTCCTGGATCGTCGTCTACAATTAACACACGCAGGTTTTCAAGTGTCGTATCGATCGTTCGTTTCTCAATTACCTTAGACGATTCCGGAATGGGAAACGGAATGTTAAACCAAAAGGTTGAGCCGTTTCCTTTTTCGCTTTCCACACTGATTTCTCCAGCCATTAATTCTACAAGTCGTTTGGATATCGCCAATCCAAGGCCTGTACCGCCGAATTTGCGGGTGGTGGAGCCGTCTGATTGGATAAAAGGTTCAAATAAACGGGTTTGTTCACCGTCTGAAAGACCGATTCCTGTGTCAATAATGGCAAAGTGAATGACAGCTTTCCCATCGTCATCTATTTCCCTTAAAATGGCTCTGATCAGGACACTTCCTTTTTCGGTAAATTTAACGGCATTGTCAGATAGATTAAGAAGAACTTGACGCAGTCTTCCTGGATCCCCTATAAGCAAGCTTGGAATCGAAGGATCGATATAGGTTAGAAGGGAGATCTCTTTATGGCGAGCCTTTGGCAATAGAATTTCGGCGATGCCTTCTACTAATGGAGTGGGGGAAAATGGTACTTGCTCGATGGTCATTTTTCCTGCTTCCATTTTAGAGTAATCGAGAATGTCATTAATAATCGTTAAGAGAGCGTGAGACGCCTCCCGGATGATGCTGATATATTCCCGTTGTTCATTATTAAGCGGGGTATCCACTAATACGTCGACCATTCCAATGATCCCGTTCATCGGTGTCCGAATTTCATGGCTCATGTTTGCGAGAAATTGCGATTTTAGCTCCGAAGCCTCAAGGGCTTGGTCACGGGCTAAGGCCAATGCCTCTTCCATTTTTTTTCGGTCTGTAATATCAATGCCGGACCCGACTACCTCATAAACAAGACCTTCTGCAAAAATGGGGGAAAGAGAGATGTAGAATACTTTTCCGGCAAACGACCATTCGTAGTTGACGTTCTCCCCTTCGAAAGCCTGTTTGTGATAGTCTTCTAACTCCATAGCTATATAGTTAGGAAAAATTTCGGCTGGCGTTTTGTTGAAAGTATTGGCAGTCGTTAAGCCAATTTCTTGCGCATTTTGCCCTTCAATAAACTGATAAACAATTTTTCCATTTTTATCTTTTCTTAATTTAAATATAAGGTTTTGAAGGTTCTTAACGGTGTGTTCAAAATTGTCTCGGAGTGCTTTTTCTAAAGCTGCTTCAGTTTCTTTTCGTTCTGTAATGTCTTTAACAATTCCTACAAAGTGTATTTCTTCCCCGATGAAAAACTTTGTAACCGCTAGATCCATAGGGAAAGTAGAGCCGTCTTTACGTTTCCCGGTTACTTCACGTCCGATCCCAATGATTTTCGCTTCGCCGGTTTCTACGTAACTGTTAACATACGAATCGTGTTCGCTCCTATAGGGTTCGGGCATTAATGTATTCACTTTTTCTCCAATGACTTCTTCAGAAGAATATCCGAATATTTTTTCCGCCGCAGGATTGAACGATTCTATGATGCCTTGTCGATTAATGGTAATAATTCCATCCAACACATTGTCAATGACTAATTGGGCAACTTGTTCCCATTCAGCCCATCCATTCTTCTGTTTATAATTCATTGCCTTCTCCTTTAACTAGCAGTGCTTTTCAGTTATTTTACAAAAAAATAACAGGCCCTTCCACCAGTCTGTGTTGAAAAAGGGGGAATAAGGGTAAATAGTACCAAAAATAAGGGAATATCCTGATATCAGAAGAATGGTTTATTTTATATGATAGAAATTAAGAAAAACAAGATTTTACGGAGGGGATATCATGACAAAGTATCAAAACATTCTCGTGGCGGTTGACGGTTCAAAGGAAGCTCAGCGGGCATTAGTAAAAGCAGCAGATATGGCAGTTGGCAACGGTGCTCATTTAATTATTGCTCATGTAGTAGATGCGGCTCTGTATCTACCAGTCGAGCAATACAGGGATGCCATTACGGCAGGGACAGAAAAATACGGCCGAGAGCTGCTCGAACGTTATGAAAAAGAAGCCAAACAATTTGGTGTAGAAAACGTAAGTACCGTTCTGAAAACGGGTTCTCCGAAGGCAGAAATTCCAGGGAAAATAGCAGCGGAATATGAGGCAGATCTTATTGTGGTGGGGGCGACTGGTTTAAACGCAATTGAACGATTCTTTCTCGGCAGCGTGTCAGAAGCCATTATTCGCCATGCGCCATGTGATGTTTTAGTTATAAGAAGCGAACGATCATAAAGATAGATAAAGAAATAAGAGAAATTGTAAAATCAGGGAATATCCTGATACTCGAAGTACGTTCTGTTCTATATTATAGAAATCAAAGATAACCATTTTTTCCTGGAGGGGATATGTATGACACAGTACCAAAACATTCTCGTAGCTGTTGATGGATCAGAGGAAGCAAAAACAGCTTTAATTAAAGCAGCAAAGATTGCGGCTGAGGACAAGGCCCAGTTAATTATTACTCACGTTATAGACATGCGCTATTTTGCTAGATTTCAATTGTATGATGATGGCTCTATTATCACACAAGCGAAAACACACGGCCAGGAGCTGCTTGAAGGCTATAAAGAAGAAGCCAAACAATTTGGCGTAGAAAAGGTTGGTACCGCTCTTGAATTTGGTTCCCCACGATCAGAAATACCAGGGGCCATTGCAAAGAAGTACGAAGCCGACTTAATTGTAGTAGGGGCAACTGGTTTAAATGCAATCGAAAGAGCGTTAATCGGAAGTGTATCCGAAGCCATTATTCGTCATGCGGCATGTGATATCCTCGTTGTCAGAAATCGTTAAGTTAAAGTGTCGTATACTGTAAAAAGGCCTTCTATTAGTTTACTAAACTAATAGAAGGCCTTTTATATTGCCCGAAATTATTCATTAGAGCATGAGTAGTTGTCTCGTGACCAGTCTTTCAACAAAATTTTGGGGGTAAAACATAATTTGATTCCTGACTAAATATGATGAGTAATAAAACTGTTATAACGGAGGTGAAATATGCAAAATCAACCACAGCTGCCTGGCCATGTCAGCATGGATCAATTTAATCAGATGTTAGTTTCACCTGAATCGTTCGCTGCAAAGCCCGAGTCTCTTACTGAACAAATGTTTGTTGAGCGTTCACTGACCGAGAATAGGTTTTGGCTCAGGATTATGAAGGAGCACGCTTTATTTTTAGGTGAAGGGTTTAATCGGAAAGATACCCAGCTCATACAACAAACAGACAGATTTCATTACTATTTTGAGCAACAGGAAAAAAAAGCGCATCAAGTACCGAATAATGTAACCTTAGTAAGAAAGTTAAATGAAGAAAGCATAGAATTGGTCCACGGTTTCCGGAACTTTAAAAGAAATCTATTAATTATGATCATAAATTGTAAAATAAGCGGATTTAATTTTCCTTTGCTTGTTGATCATATTGCAAGGGAAGCTGAATATTTTATGAGAACGTTAAAAAAGTTTAACAAGGGAATTTTAGAGCCTATCCAGGATGCCATCATTAATGAAAACGTATTTTGGCTGAAAATCATGATGGAACATTCTCGTTTTATTGCTTCGCTACTGGATCAGTCAGAAAGGAATTTAGTGAATACAGCGAGAAAATTTGGCGATGATTTTGAGGTGCTTCTAAACCAAGCAAGAGATGTAGAATCAATGTTATATCATAAGCAGCCGACCTATCCGATTATCGGAAGGATGAATAAAGAAAGTGAAAGCGCTGCGACGGAACTGCGGGCATTTAAGAAAACTGGACTGGATCTTATTCGATCTTGCCAGATTCGTAATGTTATAAATCCTTTGTTAGCAGACCATGTTTTACGAGAAGCGGATCATTTCCTCTACATGATTCATGTTTTGGAAGAGAGATTAAATAAAAAAATGGCAGAACAGCGCTGACAACAGCTAACGGTTATTATTTTTAGAAGAGGTGAGGATATGCCGAAAATATCAAGAGAAGATTTCGTTCAAGGGTTTGTGCCGAATCATAATCACGGTTCAGTTGATTACACTTCGGTTGAGGCTGGCCATGTTCATCAGTGCTTAGATGTTACTTCCCCGCCAATACAGACTCAGGATGATAACCATATCCATTATACGGAGGGCTATGTCGTCTTCGAAGATGGTCATAACCACTATTATAAGGCGTATTCTGGACCAGCAATACCAGTCGGAAATGGAATGCACGTCCATTATTACGATTTTTATACGAGTGAAAATGACGGACATCGGCATCATGTGAGGGGAGTAGACCAGCCTGCTCCGGGTAATAAGTAAAAGTTAGATTTTTCCTCCTTTTAGCAGGAATTTTACAAAATGATGGTGTAAAATTAAGGGAACAACAGTGAGCCATGAAACAGCATGGAGGAGAAAAGAGTGAAAGTAGAGTTAATCGTAGATAGAGATTCGGTACATGCTGGAGACGATGGATATTCCCATAGAAAATCGATTGTGTTAACGGAAGATCTCCCTGTTAAACAATTGGTTGAGCGGTTAATTTTAAATCGAGAGTTTAACTTAGCCCTAATCTCCGGTGGGGAAGTGTTATGGAATGCAGAAGTGAACGGGTTATGCGTTGCTCAGGTCATTCAAAATGAAGACTATAGCTACGAGATATATGGAGTGAACCGTCTCATTTCAGATTATCGGAATGATGACAATAAAGTCGGCCTTACATTTTATTATTTCAGCTATTCCGGTAAACACAAGTTTACTGAGAAGGAAAAAGAAAGTTCTATTCACTTTCCGTGGTCACCTATTTATTATTGGTCGGGTCTTGATACAGCTAAAGAAAGAAAAGTCTACCAGGGCAAATGGGGCGTTTGAACGACATTTTTTCACCTGACGAATAAAATAAGTTAGAGAAAAAGGCCTTCCATCAGTTTATTCAATTGATGGAAGGCCTTTTTCTTTTACCAACTATTGTATCTCATGATTCTAGGTAAGCAGTCTCGATCCTCTGCAGGATAAAAACTTTTCAAAATATTAATCAAATATGAACTATTTTCATGACGATGGAACCAAAACAATTTAAATTTGCCTCTAATAAATGTAATACATAATGGAATGGAAGGTGAAGAATCTTGGAAAACACTATGAGGCTTGATGTGATAAAGGCTCAGAAAGGTGATAAAGAAGCCTTTTGCCGATTAATTAAACAAGTTGAGCCCAGTCTTTATCGAATGGCTTCTTCGATTATGAAATCTGAACAAGAATGTTTGGATGCTGCCCAGGAAGCTGTATTAAAGGCATACCTGTCGATTGGGTCTCTTAAAAGCCCACAGTACTTCAAGACATGGATTACGAGAATTTTAATAAGAGAGTGTACGAGAATCCTAAAGGAACGTAAAAAAGTGGTGCATTTCGATCATGTAGAAGCAAGAGAAAATCATTTGCCGCCCCATGAACAGGGAGATTACGTACAAGAAGCGATAGAGATGTTGGAAGATGACCACCGTATCGTGATTACTCTGTACTATTTTCAAGATCTCTCTGTTAAAGAAATTGCGAAAATTATTCAACAGTCTGAAGGAACGGTGAAGTCCAGGTTGAGCAGAGCGAGGAAAAAGTTAGAGAAAGTAATGGTAAGGGATATTCCATTAGGAGGCATAAGACATGAATCAATTTAAATTAGATCAAGAAATGGAAGAGTTGTTGAGTCGAAAAAAAAATGAGGAAGTCCCAAATTTTTTTAGCCAGGGAATTGATGAGGCTTTAGCTAGCCTGCCTTCAACTGTCCAGACAGAGAGGAAGAGAGGGAAGAAGCGTGGATGGATGCAAGTAGCTGCTGTTTCTGGGGTGCTGGCAGCGGGGATTATCGCCTCCAGTATGGCCTCTCCTGCTATGGCAGCTGTATTAAAAAAAGTACCGGTACTCAGCTATATTTACTCTGTTACGTATAAAGAGGTGGATGAAGAAACACAGCCTCCGCACACTATCAGTGGTTCGCAATATGGATTTGGAGAAAAAGGACCGTTTAATGCTGGAGAGCCAGAGGTTAAATCTTTTGACGGGTATACAAAGGAACTAAAAGAATATATCGGAATTCAAATTCCTGAATTAAAGACTGAAGAAGGTCATTTGTCTATAAGAGTAGCAAAATACAATGAGGGACAGTTTGACATTCATGCTTTTAATGAAGATGGCGTGTTAAATGTTGTAACCGATCCGGATAACCTTCCTTCCTTTGAGGGGGCAAGTGTCCATTCCGTTGTAAAAGAAAGTAAAACGTTGCATGGTGTGAAGGCGGAGGTTCTTTCTTATCAATTTAGTAAGACAGATGAAAGCAATCGAACGAATTATGTAGTGTGGAAACGAGACCGCTTGTTGTTTATTCTAGCAAGCACATTAAAGGTTGATGAACTCGTTAAAAAGGCTGAAGCTATTGATCGTCAGCTGTTGGAGATAAAGGAGAATCAATAAATCAGTGCCGACAGAAAGGTACATCTCTTAATGAGGCAGGTGTGCCTTTTTTGATGAATGCTGAAGTGAAAATGGATACGTTTCCATTAAATTACTTTATATGGTTTAGGTATAGGTTAAAAGGCAGTTAGTGAAAAGGAATCGTTTTTATTTTCTGACTAAAAAAACCATCACAAATGAAGAATCCTATGGTATTAATAAAAAGACATACTATTGGATTTGAAAGGGGGTGAATTGATGCACCTTCAGCGATTCGTTTTAAGCGGCTTACTTATAGGAGCGGCTTGGTTCTTACCAACGAATGCATTTGCCGAAAAAGCGGATCTTGTTCCGAAACAGCCTGTTGTAAAAGAATTAACAATGAAGGCAGCCGCTGTTGCACAAGAGCAAGTTAAAAAGAGCAAAGAGGAAATTTCTAACGCTCAAGCAAAGATGGAGAGAGAAGTTCCCGGAAAAAAAGAGCCGGTTGTTTCACCTTCTCCTCAAACAGGATCTGTTAAACCTGCTCAACTTATAAAAACATTGCCGGAGCAGGCGAGCAGCCAGGCAAAAACAGCTGTACAAGCTGTTGAGAAAACGGTTAAACAGACTAGCAAGGAACTTTTACCTGAGAAAGCAATAGCGAATCCAGGGAAAAAGAAAGGGCTGCTTATGAAGAAGGAAGCGTTGCCTGTTCGTAAAAAGAAGCCTGTCCAACAGGGGAAAGCTTCAGAAAACATCGAACCGGTTAAGCCGGCTTTAAGTGAAAAACCTTCTAGTGAGCCTCTACAGCGTCCTGAACCTGAAGAAATGACACAGAAACAGGCTTCAAAAGCTGTTAAGCCTTCTGATAACACTCGGATTCAGCTTGCTAGTACAGCTAAGGCTCAATCAGCTAACCAATCCGAGGAAGAACCTGCTAGCAAAACTGCAGCAACACCGGTAAATGAGGATAAAGACAAACCGGCTAGTAATGTTAAAGGCAAGCTTGTTCATCAAACTAACGCTCAACCTATAATAAGCAAGAAAAGTAATACCCAATCTCCGCCTGTTTTTGCTGGATTGCCAAAGGAGAACCATTCATCAGGAACGGACAAGCGTGTCCCGCATGAGAAGCAGGCGACTGCCCCTTCACAGTCCAATCAGCATGCAGGGGGATCTTCTAAAGACCGGGCAAAAGCAGGAAATAGTTCTGTCAATTACATAGACAAATGGCTGGATTGGGGGCATTATTGGACACTGGAGATCAGCCAGTCGCATACGTCCCGAATTAAAGAATTTAGCAATCAATGGACGAATGCGCCTCCATCACAGCCGCCAAAATTGTTCCTTTTTTCTTAATACACAAAATCAAAAAAATGATAAGTAAAAGAAAAAAGGAGCGAACAAAAAATGAAAAAAAATATTACAGGAAATAAAGTGGTTAAATCTATCGTGTTGGCAGGAGTACTTTCAGTTGGTGTTTTAGCGGGTGGACAAATAAGTGAAGCAGCTCAAAACGATCAAGCGAAAGGAATCTCTGTTCAAGCACAAGCGAGCGCCCATGCTTCTTTGACGGCAAAAGCTCACGCCGCTTCTAATTCTGCTGTACAGGCAACAGCTACAGCGAAAGAAGTAAAAGCAAAGGTAGAAAAAGAGCTGGCGCAGCCAATGAAACCTGTAGTAAAGAAAAAGCCAGAAGTCGCGGTGAAAGTTGAAGTAAAACAAAACAAATCAGCAGCGAATAAGGCGAACGCGCAAGCAAGCGTACGTGCGAGCGAAGCAGCAAAAGCGCATGCAGCTGTTAACTCTGCTGTATTAGCAACAGGCACAAAAGAAACTGTAAAAAAGACAACTGACAACGTAACAAAAGAGGCAAAAAACGTTGTAGAAAAAACAGCTGATAAAGTGACAGAAGGCACAAAAGATGTTGCAGCAAAGACAACGGATAAAGTGATGGAAGTAAAACAAAATAAATCAGCAGCGAATAAGGCGAACGCGCAAGCAAGCGTACGTGCGAGCGAAACAGCAAAAGCGCATGCAGCTGCTAACTCTGCTGTATTAGCAACAGGCACAAAGGAAGCTGTAGAAAAGACAGCTGATAAAGTAACTGAAGATACAAAAGCAATTGCAGAAAAGACAGCTGATAAAGTAGCTGAAGACACAAAAGCAGTTGTGGAAAAAACAGCTGATAAGGTAGCCGAAGACACGAAATCAGTTGTAGCAAAGACAACGGATAAGGTGACGGAAGATACAAAAGTAAACAAATCAGCAGTAAATAAAGCGAACGCACAAGCAAGTGTACAAGCGAGTGAAGCAGCAAAAGCGCATGCAGCTGTTAACTCTGCTGTATTAGCAACAGGCACAAAAGAAACTGTAAAAAAGACAACTGACAACGTAACAAAAGAGGCAAAAAACGTTGTAGAAAAAACAGCTGATAAAGTGACAGAAGGCACAAAAGATGTTGCAGCAAAGACAACGGATAAAGTGATGGAAGTAAAACAAAATAAATCAGCAGCGAATAAGGCGAACGCGCAAGCAAGCGTACGTGCGAGCGAAACAGCAAAAGCGCATGCAGCTGCTAACTCTGCTGTATTAGCAACAGGCACAAAGGAAGCTGTAGAAAAGACAGCTGATAAAGTAACTGAAGATACAAAAGCAATTGCAGAAAAGACAGCTGATAAAGTAGCTGAAGACACAAAAGCAGTTGTGGAAAAAACAGCTGATAAGGTAGCCGAAGACACGAAATCAGTTGTAGCAAAGACAACGGATAAGGTGACGGAAGATACAAAAGTAAACAAATCAGCAGTAAATAAAGCGAACGCACAAGCAAGTGTACAAGCGAGTGAAACAGCAAAAGCGCATGCAGCTGTTAACTCTGCTGTATTAGCAACAGGCACAAAAGAAGAGATTGAAAAAACAGTTGAGACAGTAACAGAAGGCACAAAAGAAACTGCCGAAAAAACGATTGATGCAGTAAAAGGCACAGAAGAAGCTGTAAAAGAAACAACTGATGCAGTAACTGAAGACACAAAAGAAGTTGTTGAAAATGAAAAAGTAAACGTATCTGCTGCTAACAAATTCAACTCTCAAGCTGGTGAAAAAGCAAGCGTGCAAGCAAAAGCAAATGCTTCCGTAAACTCTGCTGTTCTGGCAACTGAAGTTGAAGTAACTGCAAAAACAAAAGCTGTACAAGCATAATCTGTTTTAGAGAATTGGCTTAGGATAGCTACATAACCCTTATGCGAATCATTTTCTCCGCATAAGGGTTTTTTTGTCTTTGGGCATCTCAATATTTATCTGTTATTTTTATGGATCAATGCAATAGAAGCATTTATCTTTTTTGATAGTGAATTTACGTGTAAAATTTTTCATAAGAAGATACAGAGAGGAATGAGACGGATGAAGATCACTACATTTATAGGAAGCTCTAGAAAAGAAAGCAACAGCGAGTTATTAGCGGATATAGTGACAAAGGAGGTAGAACATCAAAAAATTGACTTGAAGGATTTATCCATTCAGCCTATTCATGATTTACGCCACGCTGACGGCGGTTTTCAATTAGTAGACGATGATTATGACGTCATCATTAAGGCTTTATTGGAAAGTGATACTGTAATTTTCTCTACTCCGATCTATTGGTACACGATGTCTGGCATTATGAAAAACATGATTGACCGGCTAAGCCAGGCGATACGGGATGAACGGTTTCCACAGTTAACCGAACACTTGCAAACGGTAGAAGCTATTGTACTAGCTGTCGGGGGCGATGACCCAAAAATAAAAGGACTGCCCCTCATTCAGCAATTTCAATATACGTTTGATTTCTTAAATATGCGCTTTTCCACTTATATTTTGGGAGAAGGGAACCGGCCAGGCGATATTTTACAAGATGAGCAGGCGCTAGTTCAAGCTGATCTGCTAAACAAACGATTAAAAGAACGGCAGCCGTCAGCTTAGTATGTAAACCTCAATTAAGAGGGATAAAACAAGAAGGTTTTTCTCCTTTATGAATACAGTTTGAAAGATTTTCATGCGGGTAAATGGAAATCAATAACAAAAAAGGAGAGATTCAATGATTAAACTTGAAACAGAGCTAGAAGGAAAGAGGGCCTTATACGGAGAGGTATGCAGCTTATTCGAGAATCACGGGCTCGTCATTGGCGGAAACTGGGAGTTTGACCATGGCATGTTTGATACAACTTTATACAGCGATGAAGGAGAGACCATTTATCTGCGTCTGCCGTTCCAGGTAGAATCCGGCATGCTAGATGAAGAGGATGCTCTGCTCGTTTTTCAAACGCCCTTCGTGATTAAGCACGTTGCCAATATTGGTTTGGACGACGATGAAAGTCCAGCGCTCGCTTCCACAGGATTAGATCAGTTTCAAAGCCCTGATGATAAAGATGCACCGATTCATCAAAAAACAAATTGGGCTTTAGAAGGTGAACAGAAGGTTGCAGCAATAATAGATGAAATCGAATTTAGCCAACTCTAAAAAGCACTGGCTGGCGTAACCGCATAGCCAGCCCTACATAAAGCGCTCTTCTATGATCACTTAGCAGGTTGTACAAGGGATCATATTTATATATCTTCTTATTCTAGTGCTCAATGTTATACAACAAACCCTTTTTTTCTATCTGTTTTCGCAATTCATCGGCAAAAGGAATGTGGGGATCAATGGTAAATCGCACAGGTTGTCTCTCTAGCTCTTTCCGTTCTTTTAAAGAGAGGAGGGCTAATCCAGTTTCGTTGAAGCTTTCTAACTGCAACGCTTTCGCTATAATAAGATCGAAAATATTTATGATGTCAGAAGAACAACCATTCACACTGATAAAGTGCGCTATAAGATCTTTCCATTGTTCTTCGGTCGAGACTAATTGAGTTCTGATGATGTGTTGAAATGAATGACACTTTCTGCAAATAAGCTGAATATCGATTAAATGACAGACTTTATTGATGAAATCGTACTTTTCTACTTCGTGCAAATGCAGGTGCCTTATTTCTTCGTTAGATGCCGGTATCCATTTACAAATGGAGCACTTTGTTCCTTGTTGTTCCAATATGACAGGGCGCAGTTTTTTTCTCCAAAGATGATCGGTAACGGTTTTTCTGACTGTGCTTCCATGAAAAAGTACAGGTTTGGCAGAAGGCAGCAGCTTAAAACCTGTTATACTTAATTCTTTTATCGTTCTCACAGAGTCACCTTACCTTATCCATGTAATTTTAATCTGAATAGAAGCTTTCCTCGTGAATGTTCCTCTATCAAATGAATGATGACAGGGTCATCTTCTCATCTTTTTCCCCATCGACGCTTAATGTATTATTGAAGAGTCGATGCTTTAAAGTCTTGAAGTTATTTATAAATGTATAATCTCAGCTATGCATCTCCTAATAAAGACTAAAAACTTGAGGTTCTCTGCACTTCTTGGAAGGAAGAGGAATCTTCTTCATGGTTCGTCACTTTGAATTCTATCGTTTTAAATGTTTGACCATCCCCAGTCAGTGTAATGGTGGCTTCCTTCTCGTTTTTCCAGGTGACTGAAACATTGGAAGGCTGCAGTGATGATCCATCATGGCGAATGTGACAATCTATATGGCTGTCAGAGTGTTTTATTCTAACTGTAGAGGGTCTAAAAAAAGTTTCTGCCCCTTTTTCAAATACTTCAATTTTATGGACATTATGTGGAGAATGACTGATGACAAGCAGACGCTCCCTAAACGCCGTTTCATAAATAAATTTAGCGCCGAATGAAACAATCGGCACTAATAGGAGAATGGTTAACAGAATTGTCCAAGTAAGACACCCCCGTTTTTCTCCCCTTCTAGTGTACCCTCTCTTGTGATCGAAGTTATCGTACATATTCATGTGAGTCTGTCCTTTTTATCCTATTGTTTAAAATTAAGTTTATCATATATTATCTATTTCACTACTCTATATAGGTAATTTTGAATAGTGAATGTGTACTGTAAATGGTTGGTATTCCCTGATTTATTGGAATTTAGTATAGATTGTAAGTATATTCACTTAAGCAAGAGGGAGATAAGGAGAATATTGGAAGAGAATTCATTCAAATTATCGATAGGTCTTATGAAGTAGTAAGATAAATAGAGATCAAAAATTTATTGAATATTAAAAATTTAGACGTTAAACTTTTAATAACTTAAATTTATCGGAACCCCATGAGGCATTAAATAATAATGGTGAGAGGAGGCTTTTAGATCGAGTTCAAATAATTTTTTAACAACACATATTTGAATTTATTTAGAGCGATCACTTTAAGTCGTGTTTGTAGAGTCTGTCAGGAAACAATCAAATTCATAAATGAAACGGGGATTGTAAATGAGTAAAGTAGATCTCTTATTTAAGAATGCGAACGTGTTGACATTAGACAGCCGAAATTCTCGTGCTGGTTCTGTGGCCGTGTCAGAAGGCAAAATTATCGGTATTTGGAAAGACGCAGAGCCCTCTAAAAGTGAGCTGGAAATAACAGCCCGGACAAATGTAATTGATTTAAAAGGGGCCACTCTCATACCGGGATTTATTGATACCCATAACCACATTTTGGCGTACGGCCAAATGAAAAGCCAGTTGAATTGCGGTACGCCGCCTAATCGAACCATCCACGATATAGTAAAGGCGGTTAGAGCGAAAGCGACAGAAACGCCCAATGGGGAATGGATTCAGGGATACGGTTATGATGACACGCTACTTCAAGAAAAGCGTCATATTACACGAACAGATTTAGACCAAGCTGCCCCTAATCATCCTGTTATCGTTATGCACACTTCCGGCCACTTAGCTGCTGTTAACTCGCTTGCTTTGCAAAGAGGCGGTTTAACGGATACGGTTTCTGATCCGCAAGGCGGTCACTACGGCCGGGATGAGAAAGGGTGTTTGAACGGGGTTTTGTACGAGTCGGCTGCTATGCAGTCAATTATGAATCAGCTGCCTAAAATGACGATGGATGATATGGTCAATGCTTTGGGAGAAGCTGCA
The DNA here is from genome assembly GCF_001685015.1 of Pseudobacillus wudalianchiensis. Taxonomy (GTDB): domain Bacteria; phylum Bacillota; class Bacilli; order Bacillales; family Domibacillaceae; genus Pseudobacillus; species Pseudobacillus wudalianchiensis. Next base: position 47,653 of record NZ_MAYT01000004.1, on the reverse strand, counting down.
AAGGATTATATAGCACAGGGAATTACGACAAATTCAGATGCAGCTATCTTCGGAATAGATGATTTTTCAGCACATGTAAAAGCAGCGGAAAAAGGCGTAAATCCGATGCGCACGCAGCTAATGATTATGCATCATCTTCTCCGTGAAGGGGGAGTATTTGAAGGATATTCGGCCGTTGAATTGGATAGGGAAATTAGAGAGCGGTCAGGCGGCATGGCCAGACTCGACAGCGCGAAGTTATTTCAAGACGGGTCTATTCAAGGCCTGACAGGAGCTTTGCGGAAGCCATATTATCAAAACTCCGAGGTTCTTGGAAACTTGGTTCACCCACAGGAAGTGTTCAATGAAGAGGTGGCTGATCTTCATCAGCGTGGCTTTCGAATCGCCACCCACGGAAACGGGGACCGTGCGATTGGATCGATATTAGAAGCATACGGGTACGCCTTATCAAAACATCAGCGCAGCGATCACCGTCACCGGATTGAACACGTCCAGACCGCCACTCCTGAAGACTTGGCAAAAATGAAAGAGCTCGAAGTAGCTGGCTCCTTCTTCATTAACCACGTGTATTATTGGGGAGACCGTCATGAAAAAATCTTTTTAGGACCAGAACGGGCAAGCCGTATCAGTCCTTTGGCTGAAGCAGTAAAGCTCAACTTGTTGTTTACCCTTCACTCTGATTGTCCGATTACACCTATTTCACCACTATTTTCTGTTTGGGCGGCCGTTAATCGTTTAACAAAAGAGGGGGGAATTCTCGGACCCGAGCAGCGTATTGATGCGATGACAGCCTTGAAATCTATGACGATTTATGGAGCTAAATTGAATTTCGCCGAAAATATCTCGGGAAGTATTGAGATTGGAAAGCAGGCAGACTTTGCCGTGCTGGAGGCAGACCCTACAACAGTGAACCCAGAGGAGATTAAAGATATTTCGATCCTTGCTACCTATATTGATGGACAACCGGTTTACGGACATGAAACGATAAAAACTTCTTGAACTCACTGTGAATTATTCGAAGAAGCCGATTACTCTGGAAAAAGAGCTAAATTGAATGCCAGCTGTAATGGAGTTATTGATGGGCCAATAAATTTTAGGAGGAGTCCATTTGAACGGATCCACATATGGTCTTAACCCAAAAATGATTATATTTTTGCTATTTATGGGTAACTTTATTTCTGGTCTCGATCGCTTTCTTATTAATTACGGAATTGTACACATTTCCAAAGATTTGCAGTTGAACGCTTCTTCAACAGGGTTGATATTAAGTATTTTCTTTTTAGGGTATGCGATTATGCAGCTTCCCGGTGGATGGTTAGCCGATCGTTTTGGTGCTAAGTTAGTAATCTTCATCTCTATCGTTGGTTTTTCCCTCTTTACTGGTTTAACAGGCTTAGCCTGGTCGCTTGCTTCATTAATTGCGATTCGCTTCATTTTTGGCTTGACGGAGGGAAGCTTTTTCCCGGCAGGAGCAAAATTAATTTCTTCCACTATTCCACAAGAACAACGATCTCGAGCGATGTCTTTTTACCTTTCCGCACTAACAGTTGCTGGTGTTGCTGCCCCTTTATTGGCCACAACGATGCTTCTTCAAATCGGCTGGCGAATGATGTTCGTGGTCATTGGAATATGTGGATCTTTAATCGGCTTGCTGTACTGGTTTTATTTAAAACCTAAAAGAGAGCGTCAGCATCAAGAGAATTCAGCATCAATGGCTGGACAAGCTGCCCCTCCTGTAAAAGGTGTATTTAAAGCATTAGCAAAGAAGCCCATCGTATGGAGTTTAATGGTAGCCTCTTTCGCCTATGGCTTCATCAGCTGGGGAACCGCCTCGTGGGTGCCGACTTATTTGGTGAATGAACGCGGCCTTGATTTACGCGCTTTAGGCATTTTGCAAATGATCCCTGCTGTCACAGGATTTGTTTTCTTTCTTTTAGCCGGTTATGTACTGGATAGAGTCAAGGCGGGAAATGAAAAATGGTTCGGGGCTGTCGCTGGAATAGGGATTGCTGTAATGGTTTATTTAATGTTCAATGCTCAGACGATTACAGGTATAGTGATCTATCAATCTATATTGCCGATGTTTGCGGGTGTGCTTTCGGTTGTTATTTTTAGCTTGCCGATCAAGCGTTTGCCAGAAGCTGTGGGTGGATCGGCTGTTGGGATGATTAATCTTGGAATGCAGGTAGCTGGATTTGTCGCTCCTTTATCCATCGGCTTTATGATTGATCTTTTTGACGGTTCCTATAATGGCGTGGTTTGGCTGCTCGTTGCCTTTGGAATTGTTTGCTGTTTAGCTTTCCTTACGCTTACTTCCGATAAAGAGAATGTACCTGAAGAAAATATCGAACCGAGTATTCCAGTCAGCAGATAAATAAAAAGACGGAGAATTGTCCAAACAATTCCCCGTTTTTTTGTGCTTATAGGTTATTCATTTGTCGCTAACGTACATTCTTTACCATCTGTTTTTTAGGAAATGCCGGTTTTACCTCAGCAATTAAGATGGCCATCATAATGAATGCAGCTCCCAAAACCATGCGGGTTGTCAGGACTTCATGTAGAAATAAAACCGATAACAGCATGCCGAAAAATGATTCAGTTGATAGGATAATGGCAGCCTTTGTTGCACTTGCATATTGGTGTGCAATATTTTGAAAAAGATAGGCAACTGTTGTGGAAAAGACCGCTAAATATCCAATCGAGTACATGGCTTCTGTTTCGATTGCTGCCGGTATGTCGCCGCGAATTAACACAACGGCTATACTAATGAGAGCCGCTGTAATAAACTGCATCATCGTCAGTGAGATCGCATCTTCTTTTTTGACAAAAAGATTAGTATAAAAAATATCAAAAGCAAAGGCGATGGCGCATGCAAGAGACAAAGCATCGCCAATGTTGATCGTCATGGAGCCTTGCAGCGATAGAAAGCCGATGCCGATAAGAGCTATGACAGAACCTGTCACTTCATACCGGTCAAGTCCGCGCTTATAAAGGACATAAGCGATGATCGGCACAATAACAACATTGACGGCTGTCAAAAAGGCATTTTTAGATGGCGTCGTATATTGCAAACCGACTGTCTGCAAAGCGAAGGCAATGTATAAAATGGTTCCTAAGATGGCGCCTTTCCATACGACCGATTTGGTGAATTTCTTGAATTTGTATCCGAACAGTGCTGTAAGTATGAGCGTAGCTAAAACAAATCTTCCTGCCATCACTTGATAAGCGTTTAAATACTCTAGTGCAATGGCCGTAACAACAAATCCGCTGCCCCAAATCACTGCTGTGATGAGGAGCATCGCATCCCCTATATATTGTCTCATCTCTCTTCTCCTCCCAACTAAAATAAGAATACCATGAGAGAAGGGACCATAATTTAAGTGATTTTCTAAACTTTTGAGTTTATTTTTGGAAGGATTCCAAAGCGGCTGTTGTTCCCTCAATTGTTTGATGTAGCAAATACAATTTTACTGCTGATGATAAATGCTCATAAAAAACAAGATCATTACTAAGAGGTTCGATTAATTGACGGATTTTCATCATGCGATACCGAATCGTGTTCGGATGACAGTGGAGGACGGCAGCTACTTCTTTCACATTCCCTTTTTCCAATATGAATGCAATCGCAGTATGGAGCAAATCCTTGTCTGCCTCTCCTTCTAAAAGTACCCCTAAGTACCTTTTCACATAATCGTTCGCAAACTGCTTATCTTTTCGGTAAAGCTCGATGAGCAGTTGATCGGACGCAAGTTGTTGATAATGGCAAGCATGACTTCTTTCTATTTCCGCCATAATACGAGCGTAATAGGCTTCTCTAGCGGCGAGATGAAGTCCGGTCTGTGTTAGATGAGCCTGGCTATAACCAATTGTTAATGCATCCGAGGGAATCACGTAAAGCGCCATCCATTCCTTTAATATGCTGTCAAACGTAGTTTGCTCGTTCCGGTCTGTAAAAATGATGAGAATGCTTTGTTTATAGGTAGAAAGAACACCCGATTTCAAAAAAGAATCGAGGCGGATAAAGGGCTGCATCCACTCGTCGTTCTCTGCCTGTTTCATTTGAACATTGGCCGCAAATACATAATGTTCAAATGATTTATTGATTTGCTGCAGAAAGGATTGTATTTTTTCTGTTGATACTTCCTCTTCAATTAGATCCCTTATCATATTTTTTAAAAAGAGTGCATAGTCACTTTTCTTTATGTGATTGACCGTTTCAAGAATGATATCTTCAAAAAACTCATCTCCGCCAAAGCATAAAATCGGAAAGTTTTGTTCATTGGCAAAAGCTAGCACCTCATCCGGCAAGTCTTTGAAAATCACTGGCTTATAGGCTAAGGCGCTTACCTTCAAGTCAATCAGCTTTTTAATCATGTCAACTAAACATTCGGGGGTTTGGTTAGCAAATAATAGGCTGCTGAGCACAATACTATGAGGGTTAAAGATCGTATCTCTTACTTGCTGAACGCCAGCAGCAAATTCAAAGTCTAAAATTTCAACAGTTTGGATTGGTTTGTATAGTGCATGGCTGCCGGCTACAACTGAAAAGTCTTTTGTAATCGGCAGCTGTAAAAAGTCCTTTACCGTCATCATCACCCATCATCCTTTTCCATAACATAGATAACATGATTATAAAGCATAGAAGGATGATTAACAGATAAATAAATCTTTTTATTTATTAGATAGAACTTGTAAGTTTATCTCTAATCAATTTGTGAATTTCATAATGGGAATTGTATCTTTTGAAGCCGCATGCTACTTTTAAGCTGTTGATTTATCTGTTAAAGTTGGTGACAACGATAACTAAGAGATTGAAAGTTTTTAGGTGTAGGTCACGAAGTAAGGAATTGATTTACTTATAAATTCTTTCATCATTTTTAAGTGCTTTTAGATAGTCATGGTACTAAGGGTTGATTACATAAAAGGAAGAGGGAGTGAGAATGGAATATAAAACTGAGGGCTCAGCAGCTGTAGTGGAGCAAGAAAATCCTTTACATATTTATATGGATTCACCGGAGAAACAACAGCAATTATACAGGAGAACGTTGATCATTGTCGTCCTTTCGCAAATTTTTGGCGGAGCTGGACTTGCAGCGGGCATCACTGTAGGAGCTCTTCTTGCCCAGAGCATGCTAGGGACAGACAGCTTTGCCGGAGTGCCGACAGCGCTATTTACTCTTGGCTCTGCTGGTGCCGCTATGCTTGTGGGCCGGCTTTCTCAGCGGTTTGGCCGACGTGTAGGACTCGGAGCGGGATTTTTAGCGGGCGGTATCGGTGCCATTGGAGTCGTTATTTCAGCGGTAACAAGCAATCTTGTCCTGCTTTTTCTGTCGCTGCTCGTCTATGGAGCCGGAACGGCAACAAACCTGCAAGCGCGCTATGCCGGTACGGATTTAGCTAATTCTACACAGCGGGCAACAGCAGTGAGCATTGCGATGGTGTCCACGACACTGGGCGCAGTAGCAGGCCCAAATTTAGTTGGTGTGATGGGGCGGTTTGCCACATCTATCGGTGTTCCTGCTTTATCCGGGCCATTTATTCTCGCGGCGACAGCTTATATTCTTGCTGGCTTAGTGCTTCTGCTTTTGCTTCGGCCAGATCCGCTCGTCGTTGCCAAAGCGATTGAAGAAAGACGGGTAATAAATGAAGCCGATTTTTCCACCGGGACTCCCGATGCAGTTGCTGCAAATAGTAGAGGAGTCGTCGTGGGCGCAACGGTTATGGTGCTAACGCAAATGGTGATGGTGGCCATCATGACGATGACGCCAGTTCATATGCGGCATCACGGTCATGGCTTAAGCGAGGTGGGGCTCGTCATTGGGATTCATGTTGGTGCTATGTACCTTCCATCTCTGGTGACTGGTCTTCTCGTTGATAAAGTAGGACGTATGGCGCTGGCGATTGCTTCTGGAGTTACGTTACTTGCAGCTGGGAGTTTGGCGGCTCTGGCACCTGCTAATTCTATGTTTCTGCTCGTTACCGCTCTGGCCTTACTCGGGCTAGGTTGGAACTTTGGCTTGATTAGCGGAACAGCGCTTCTCGTGGATGCTGCTCATCCGTCCACACGGGCAAAGACGCAAGGGACTGTTGATGTGTTAATCGCGTTATCTGGAGCAGCTGGGGGAGTGCTTTCTGGAGTGATTGCCGCTCATTCAAGCTACGCTGCTTTATCGCTGATCGGAGGTCTTCTTGCTTTGCTGCTTGTACCGATTGTTATTTGGTATCGAAGCAATCGCTCACAACAATTGTCTAATTAACACTAAAATAGCTAGCTTGTTTATACGGTTATGCCTGCATTTTCCAAGTGTGGATGAAGTGATTGAGGAAATGAAAAACCCACAGAAGAGAATCAAATTCTCCCTGTGGGTGATCATGCTATTTCTATAGTGAAGCCCGTGTATCTTCCTCTTCCAAATGAAGATCGGATAGTTTGCTCTTAGAAAATTTAGTGAGCAACAACATGTAGACGATGCCGATTCCTACCCAAACGAGTCCGGCTATGAGGGCATCAATATGCAAGTGATACCACAAAATTCCTGTTAAGCCTGCGCCGATAAGAGGCATGATCAAGTATGAGAAAATATCTTTGGCTGTTTTGTATTTCTTTTGACGGAAGACGAAGTAAGCGATTACAGACAGGTTAACAAATGTGAAAGCAATCAATGCGCCGAAATTGATGACTGCTGAGATTAGTTCTAAGCTTGGTGCAATAGCAAGCAATGACACCGCTCCAACAAGTACAACATTAAAGGCAGGTGTGCGGAATTTCGGATGAACGTAACCGAACAGTTTGCGCGGGAGCACACCATTCCGGCCCATTACGTATAATAAACGCGAGACACTGGCATGGGAAGCAAGCCCAGAGGCGACAGTAGCAGCAAAAGCTCCTGATAAGAAAAAGAGCTTAAAGATAGAGCCGCCGACGAATAGCCCAATTTCCGGCAATGTGTCGTCTGTTACTTTAAAGCCAGATAGATCAGGAAAAAGTGCTTGTGCAAAATAACTACAAACAAAAAAGATGGCACCGCCGATAAGTACTGTGAGCATAATCGCCTTTGGCATGATTTTTTGATCCACTGCTTCCTCGGTATACATGGTAACAGCGTCAAACCCGATAAAGGAGAAGCAGACAACAGTTGCACCTGTTAAAATCGCCGTTAAATGTATGTTGGAATGGAATAATGGTTCAGTTGTAAAGATCGTGCCTTGCCCCATTCCGTTAGACAACTGATTAAAAGCGAGAACTAGAAAAGCTGCGATTAATACAACTTCAAAAACAACAAGAATCGAATTGAGGCTTGATGTTTTTCCCATACTCCACATATTAATAGCTGTAATAATAATGACATAGCCAACAACCCAAATCCATGAAGGGATATCGGGAAATACAGACTCCATATAGAGACGAATAATAAGTGCATTGATCATTGGCAACAGTAAATAATCTAGCAGTGAAGACCAGCCAACTAAAAAGCCAAGATGAGGATTCATCGTTTCTCTCGTGTACGTATAAGCAGATCCCGCACTTGGAAAGACTTGTACCATTTTTCCGTAACTTATGGCTGTAAAAAGCATAACGACTAGAGCAGCAAGGTAGGCGAGCGGGACAACCCCATTCGTTTCCTTAGATACAATACCAAATGTATCGAATACAACAGTTGGGGTCATATAGCCTAGCCCAAGGCCGACAATCGCCCAAAGTCCGAGTGAGCGTTTAAGTGTGTTAGTTCCTGACATATATCCACTCTCCTTTTTATTCTTAAGTTGCTTTATACTTAACTGATGTCAGTTAAAAGAATATTCAGAAATATGGAGAGGATTTAAGGCGGACGTTCAAGCATACATTGGTCCCTCCTCCTTTTGTTTCTTGCTTGAAAAGTTCTTTGCGATAAACCATTGCAATTTTCGCGCCAATTGGTATTACTCATGAATAAGTGAGCTGATTTAAGGAAATAAGCAACAAAACCTTTGCTTCTTAAGAGAGCTGTATGCAATAAAAGAGGTGTTTTCATGCTGTATTGCATAATTTAGTCTCATATGCATAAAAAAATCCTCCCAGCTAGGGAGGTGATAGGTTGATTGTCATGGAGGAGGTAATTATATTAGTTCCTTAGTTGTGATTGGATAAAGAGGGGGATAAGATGCGATTTAAAAAATGGAAATGATCCTATTTGAAAGTATAAAATGTTTCCTCGACAAATGATAAAGCAATCTAAACTGAGGGAAAGTGAAAAAACCGGCAGGAGATTTATATGTTCCTGTCGGTTTTTCTGTATTGACCAGATCATTAAAGGCGATTCGCTTTCAGGCCATAGCCTTGTTCTTTCAATGTTTGCACAATCTTTTGGAAAGCCTCATCCACATTTGCGGCTTCAATGATCACCTTTTGCTCGTCTGAATAATGATGTGTTGAATATTCATATTTAGGGTCGTAATAATACTCAAGCAAAAGCTGGATCGCTATGGAAAAGTCCTGCTCTTCTAAGGCTGTTTCGATTTGCTTGGAAACTGGCGTATGGATGCGTTTTTTTATGAATTGAAAGGCTTCTTTAAAACGCTCCGGGTACTTCCACGGCTGGTAGTCGTCTAAAATATTGCGAACCCTCTCTTCAACAGGCAGATCGAGAAAGAACTGGGTACTTTTTTCTTTTTTTTCATTCAAAAAGGAAGGGAGATACACTTTTCCAATCCGCTTGCTTTCTCCTTCGATAAAAACAAATGATTCATTCTGATAACGACGAAGCTCGCTAACAAGGAGGGAGTCAAATTTTTTCTGGTTACTTGGCTCAAGGCCAATTTGGCCAAAGATAGACCCGCGATGGCCCGCCATCCGTTCGAGGTCAATGACGGGGTAGCCATGTTCTGCTAACCGTTGCAAGATGGCTGTTTTTCCTGAACCAGTATAGCCATTTAGTACGAATAGCTTCGGTTGAAATGGCTGATTTTCCAGCTCTTGCACGACCCATTGACGGTAGGTCCGGATACCGCCTGTTAAGCGATTAGCACGGATGCCCATGAGGCCGAGAACAGTGGCAGCAGTTTTGCTGCGCATGCCTCCTCGCCAGCAAAAAACAGTCATAGGTGTTTCGATTTCTTTGAAAGCTGCGATAAAGGCCGGCAATTTTTGCGAGAAGAGTTCTAATCCTCTTTCTTTTGCGGCTTCTACACCTTGCTGCTTATAGATCGTTCCAACTTCTGCGCGCTCCTCGTCGTTAAAGATAGGAATGTTGATGCTGCCAGGAATGGTCGCTTCGTTAAATTCTTTCGGGGAGCGAACATCGATTAATGTGTGTGTCTTTTGCTCCTGTAAGGCCAATAAATCAGACAGCGAGATATCTTGAAACATCTATTTCACCTTCTATAGTTAATTGAGCGATTGTACGGCAATGCGGCCTTTATTTTCTTCGGTTACTTCTCCAATGATTCGCGCCTCAACGCCTCGCTCTTGAAGCTCCGTGGCGAGTTGTTCTGCTTCATCGTTTGCTACTGAAATTAGCAGTCCGCCTGATGTGACAGCATCACATAAAATCCAGCGGTCTATTTGATCAAGTGAATCAGGATAAGTGACAATGTCTTTCACATGTTCGAAGTTATTTTTCGTTCCTCCAGGTACCGAACCTGATTCAGCCAGCTCTTTTACGCGCGGCAAAACAGGAACTTGGTCATAATAAACACGCAGCCCAACGTCGCTTCCTTTTGCCATTTCGGAAGCGTGTCCAAGCAAGCCAAAGCCCGTTACGTCTGTAGCAGCATGAACCTCATAATTTGCCATTACTTCAGCAGCCGTTTTATTTAACGTCGTCATGACCTTTGTGACCCGGGCAACTTCTTCTTCGGACAATAAGTCTTTTTTAAGAGAGGTTGTCAGAATGCCGACGCCAATCGGCTTCGTTAAAATTAGGCGATCTCCAGGCTTCGCCCCAGCATTCGTTCTGACTTTATCAGGATGAACGGTGCCTGTCACAGCAAGGCCAAACTTAGGTTCTTTATCATCAATAGAGTGACCGCCCACTAGTGTTACGCCAGCCTCTCTTAATTTATCACCGGCTCCTCGCAATATTTCAGTTAGAATGCCTTTGTCTAATGTGGAAATAGGAAAAGCAACGATATTTAAAGCGGTTATAGGTGTTCCGCCCATCGCATATACATCGCTGATCGCATTAGCGGCAGCAACTTGTCCGAAGTCATATGGGTTATCAACAATTGGTGTAAAGAAATCAACTGTCTGCACGATAGCTGTCGTGTCATTTAAGCGGTAGACACCCGCATCATCACTCGTATCAAGGCCAACGAGCAGGTTTGGATCAGAAGCAGCAGGCGGCAGCGTACGCAAAACCTGTGCCAAATCGGCAGGTCCTATTTTACAGCCACATCCGCCCTTTGAAGATAGAGTAGTTAATTTTATAGAATGATTTTGATTCATCATCAATCAGCCTTTCATAAAGTGAATATCTTTTATTTTAGCACAGGCGTAGAAAAAGGGAGGGGATGGTGACTCAGCCGGCTGAGGGCCAAAGAAATGATCATAAACAAGGATTAGCCGATCGCCTTAATCATCCTTTTTTCATTGTTGGCTACTTAGGGCTTTTTATAAACCTTCCTTTTAATTTCTCATTTTTAAGAAAGAATTATAAGAATTGCGAAATAGAAAGTTTTTTCATTCATTGCTTATAAAATAAGCTCAATTATTTACTAGCCAACTGTTTTACATTCTTATAAATGAGAAATGATTGATAAACATTTCAAGGAGTATCCTGCTTTTTTACTGGTATGTATTTTGCATCCTCTATGTAAACGCTTGACGATGGTCAATAAAAAATTCTGGACGGGTAAACCGGTAAAAAGAGAGGGGTAAAAATATGAAGGAAGAAGCCAAGAAGAAAGTAAGAAAGCCTTCCATATGGCTGGCTTTAGTACCAGTAGCATTCATGGTCGTGTCTTTGTCTATCTCAGTCATTAAATTTGAAGCTGATCCGCATATTCCGCTATTTCTTAGTACGATTGTGGCTGCAATCATTGCCGTAAAACTAGGTCATAGTTGGGCAGATATTGAAAAAAGTATTTTTAAAACGATTATGCTATCCCTTCAAGCTATATTAATTTTAATGATTATCGGCACGCTCATGGGAACATGGCTGGCAGGCGGTATCGTGCCAACAATGATTTATTATGGGTTAGATATTATCTCTCCGGCTTATTACTTACTTGCAGCGTGTATTATTTGTTGTATTGTAAGTATGGCAGCGGGCAATGCCTGGTCAGCGGCCGGAACAGTGGGAATCGCTCTAATGGGGATTGGACAAGGCTTGGGAGTGCCTTTGCCGATGGTAGCGGGGGCTATTGTGTCAGGTGTTTACTTTGGAGACAAAATGTCTCCTTTGTCGGAAACAACTAATTTAGCACCGGCTGTGGTAGGGATAGGTCTGTTTGAGCATATACGGAATATGATTTATACAACGGGACCAGCCCTGATAATAGCACTCGTTTTATATGGACTTCTTGGCATTAAGTATTTTGGAGAAGGTTCCCGTGTCAATGACGTGGAGCTGATTCAAAATATCCTTACAAATGAATTTGTTATCTCACCATTTTTACTTATCCCGCCTCTTTTGATCATCGTTATACTAGTTTTGAAGATTCCTGCCATACCGGGTCTGACGATTGGGTCCATCGTCGGGGCTTTATGTGCGCTGTTCGTTCAGGGGGCAGGGGTAAAGGATGTTATCGCTGCCATGCATACTGGATTTACAGCTGATACTGGAAATGTTATTACAGATGAGTTGCTGAATCAGGGTGGCATTGAAAATATGATGAGTATGATCGCACTCGTGTTAATTGCTATGAGTTTCGGAGGCGTGCTTGAGAAAGCACAAATTCTTGAAACGATTGTGCAAGCATTAGTCAAAAAAGTAAAAAGAACGGGCAGCTTGATTGCGACTACAGTCGTAACCTGCTTTTCAGCTAACGCGGTTGGCTGTGAGCAATATATGTCCATTATCATTCCAGGCCGTATGTATCTATCCGAGTACAAAAAACGAGGCTTGCACCCAAAAGTATTAGCAAGAACGTTAGAGGATGCAGGTACAATGAGTTCACCGCTCATTCCCTGGACTACGTGCGGAGTGTTTATGCTAGGCGTTCTTGGGGTGAGTGCTTTTGAATATGCTCCATATGCCTTTCTTGCCTGGATCAGTCCAATTGTCGCTATTATATACGCCTATTTGAATATTAAGATAGACCGCATTTCAGATGAGGAAGAGTCGGAAGAATTGGTCAGAAGGGTGGATAAAATCACTCCGTAATTGATGGTAACCTTCAAGTCTTTCATTCATAGAAAAGCAGCTATTTCCAAAAGACTGAAGAATTTAGTCAGAATATTATGTAAACGGTGATGAGATGATAAAAAAACTTTATTTACAAGGCTCTTATAGAGAAATCGGAAGAAAGCATGGGGCAGAGGGGAAAAAAGAAGTACTGAGAAGTTTAGAAACGTATGAGTCACTCTTTTATGAATATAGCCAGATTCGTTGGGATGAAGCGAAGGAGCTGGCGCTGAAACACGTAGAAGCCATTTTGCAATATGACGAAGACCTGATTGAAGAAATGGAAGGAGTAGCTGTTGGGGCAGGTGTTGATTTTGAGGATATTTTAGCTTTAAACACGCGAAGCGAAATCGCGTTATCAGGTAAGTACACGCAATTTGCGGATGGCTGCACAGCAATCGGGGTAATGTCTCCCATGTCTTCAGAGGTTATAATCGGTCAAAACTGGGATTGGAAATCGTCGCAGGCAGAGAGTCTCCTTTATTTAGACATTGAGCAGACAGAAAAGCCAAGTATTAAGATGATAACAGAAGGCGGGATTATCGGCAAAATTGGCTGTAATTCCGCTGGGCTGGGTGTTTGTTTGAATGCCTTGCTGACAGATAAAAAGTCTGACCAAATACCGATCCATTTAGGGCTCAGAAGTGTGCTGAATTCTTACACTTATTCAGAAGCTATATTAAGAATAGACGGGGGGCTCATGGCCGCCGCTGCGAATTTTCTAATCGGTTCAGCCGAGAAACAGAAAGAGATGGTAATGAACGTCGAAGTAAGCCCTGCAGGTATTGATATAGAAGAAAGCGAAGATGGGTATGTTGTTCATACTAATCATATTTGCTCTTCATTTATTAAATCACACGTAGTTGATAAAAATGAATATATCGAAACGGACTCTATGATAAGGATGAAACGGGCCAGACAGCTAATTGAAGGGCATGTCTCTCATCATGAGAGAGCAGGAGTAGACAGTTTTAAAGAGTGGTTTTCAGATCAACATCATTATCCTAACTCTATCAATCATTTTATTAATGAAAAATTGCCTCCTCACAGGAGAATGGAAACTATTTTCTCTATTATCATGAATCTTTCAACGGAAAAATTATACGTTTGCATTGGAAAACCTTCAGAAGGATCTTATGTAGAAATATAACGAGAAGGGCTCAGCGAAAGAAGGGCGGAGAAAAAGTGAGCAATCTATCATTATGGGAAGCGACTCAGCAAGAGCGAAGGCACTGGGAGAGACTAGAAGGGGATCAAGAATGCGAAGTAGTCATCATTGGCGGTGGATTTTCAGGTTTATCAACAGCCTATCACCTCCAAAAGAATAATTGTCAAACAATCATTCTGGAAAAAGGCAAAATCGGCAGCGGTGCCAGTGGAAAAAATGGCGGACAGATCCTAACCGGATATGTAATATCGATGAGTGCACTCACTAAAAAATATGGACTCTCAACGGCAAAGCAAATGCTGCGTTTAACAATAGACTCGATAGACTTAATTGAGGACATTATTAGAGAGAATAATATTATGTGTGATTTTCACAGAGAAGGGCATTTGCAAGCGGCTTATAAACCGGCTCATTTGGAATCCTTAAAGCGTGAACAAGAAATATTGAGGCGCGATTTCGATCATGAAGTTAAAATTATTGAAAGACAGGATATACAGCAGGAGTTAAGCACCTCGTTTTATATGGGAGGGTGCATTGATGAAAAGAGTGCTATTTTCCACCCTCTTAATTATGCATTAGCTCTGGCTAATCTAGTTGAAGAGCTAGACGGTAGGATCTTTGAAGAAACGGAAGCTCTTAAAATAGAGAGAAACAGCGGTGGAAAAGTAATCGTAACAACTAATGAGGGGACAATTAAGGCTGAACAGATCGTAATCGTCACGAACGCTTATTCAGGTGATCTTCATAAAACCATAGGAAGAGCCGTGATACCAATTGAAAGTATTATGATCGCGACTGAGCCATTGCCTCCTCATGTATTGAATAAATTGATTAAAAAAAATCGTGGAGTGTATGATACGAAAAACTTACTGTATTATTTTAGAAAAACCGATGATCATCGGTTGGCGTTCGGCGGATCAGGAAGAACAACGAGCAAGCGTGATGCCAAACGATTATTTTTACAGCTTCGTGAAGGGATGAATCAAGTATTTCCTGATCTGAAAACAGCTCTTATTGAATATGAATGGAGTGGAAAAGTAGGATTTACAAGAGAGAAAGTTCCCTATATAGGTCAGCTCGAAGATGGAACTCATTTTGCTTTCGGATATGCAGGTCACGGAGCGGCAATGTCAACATTAATGGGGAAATTAATTGCGGCAAATGTTCTGCAGATCGGAAGAGGAAAAAATCCACTAGAGAAAACAACGTTAACGCCTATTCCTTTTTACCATCAACATGCTAAAGTGGTCAGTGTTATGAAGTATTACTATAAGCTGCTGGATAAATTCTTTTAAACTGTTCCATACGGAAGATGATAAGCAAAACTATCTGATAACCGCTAAATTTCGGTAGATCAGATAGTTTTTTTATTTAGTAAAGACTGTGTAGAAAAAAATTATCAAATCTGATAAAGACTTCTCATAAATGAGAAAAAGCAAAAAATCAGCTAAACAAATGGAACTTTCTGAATAATTTATCTAACTCCCTCTTAAATTTCTCATAGATGAGAAATAAAATCAGCTCATAAGGCTGTCTAACAGTGATATTACTAGTTTTGGAAGCTGGCACAGCAGTTGCATTAATAGAGGCGTAGGTATAAAAACGAATAAGGGGATGAAAAAGATGAGGAAATCGAATGAGGAAGCACTTCAAATAGCAACAGAGATTTTGGAATTAATTGAAAGCGATTCACTTAACGAGAAGCAGAAGGACCAAATTATTGAGGATTCCATTTATAATTTTACTCATTTTGTAAACAGGGCTATCTTGGAGCATCGGAAATCAGCTTCTACTGACTTTTCATTTGTAGAGTGGGAGGACGAGCAGGCTATTTTTCGTGATACGAAGAACAGAGAATTTATCGACTGCCTGGGCGGCTACGGCGTTTATTTATTAGGACATCGTCATCCAAAAGTAGTAAAAGCAGTAGAGGCCCAATTGAAGCGTTATGCGTTGCATAGCCAGGAACTAGTTGACCCGCTGAGAGGCTACTTATCTAAGCTTGTAGCAGCTATTACGCCGGGGGATATGCAGTATACTTATCTCACAAATTCAGGTGCCGAGGCCAATGAAATGGCGTTTAAATTGGCACGTTTGGCAACAGGAAAGACTCACTTTATTTCTACGGTAAATGGATTCCACGGAAAAACGTTTGGTGCCCTTTCTTCTTCAGGGAAAGCTGTATTCAGAGAGCCTTATTTACCGCTTGTCCCTGGCTTCCATCATGTTCCGTTCGGTGATGCAGATGCTATGGAAAATGCTATTAAACAGCTTGAGGCGACAGGGGAAAAAGTGGCCGGTATTATGGTTGAGCCGATTCAGGGAGAAGGCGGCATTAATATTCCATCTGATGATTATTTCCCTAGATTGAGAGAGATTTGTGATGAGCATGGCTGTTTATTAATTGTAGATGAAATACAAACCGGGATGGGCAGAACAGGAACTTTGTTTGGTATTGATCATTGGAATGTTGTCCCGGATATTATGACACTCGGCAAAGCTTTTGGGGGCGGAGTGATGCCGATTACAGCCATGGTAGCTCGTCCGCACTTGTGGAAGAAAATGGAGGAAAATCCTTTCTTGCTCGGCTCTTCAACATTTGGCGGAAATCCTCTTTGCTGTGCGGGAGCCATTGCCGGAATTAAAACGATCCTAGAAGAGAATATCGTAGAACAAGCCCGTGAAAAAGGCGATTACATCATGGAGAGATTAGCTGAAATTCAAAAACGTTATCCAGAAGTAATGGTCGCGGTTCGCGGAAAGGGATTGTTAATTGGAATGGAGTTTGCCACAAATGAAGTTGGCTTTGAATTGGCAAAGCGATTATTTAATGATCAAATCCTTGTAGGCGGAACGTTGAATAATGCTACGGTTATCCGGATTGAGCCGCCTGCTGTTATCACGTATAAACAAATCGATACGGTTATTAATGCAATCGATAAACATGTAGCAAACCTAGCCCAACAGCCAGCTGTAACTAGTTAATCAGCAGGGCTATAAAGGCCCTGTTTAAATAAAGAAGAAGGGAATCGATAGACAATGAGTCAGGCAGAGAAATTATCGCTTATTGGGACATGGACGGATACAGTAAATCTGAAAAAATTATATATAAACGGAGAGTGGACAGAACCGGCTGGCCGGGAGACTCTTTCTATTATTAATCCGGCTACAGGAGAAGAAATTGCCGAGGTGGCATCAGCTAACGCGCAGGATGCCGAAAGAGCCATTCGGGCGGCGCGTGCAGCTTTTGATACAGGACAATGGCCTTCTATGTCAGCTCATGAAAGGGCCTCGTTGCTTACGAAGCTGGCCGCAAAAATGGAAGAACATCAGGAGGAACTTGCTGCAATAGAAACGGCTAATAATGGGAAAACGCTGAGAGAAGCGCAAGGTGATATCGCTGAGGCGGTTAAAACCTTTCGTTATTATGCAGGTTTGGCAACGAAGCCCACAGGTGAAACGTTTGAGACGACGGAACCTCTTGTTTCACGAGTAGTGAGAGAACCAATTGGCGTGTGCGGCCAAATCATCCCATGGAATTATCCCCTTTTGATGGCTGCCTGGAAGCTGGCACCGGCATTAGCAGCAGGCAACACATGTATTTTAAAGCCTTCCGAACTCACACCACTAACCGCTATTCGCCTTTTTGAATTGATTGACGAAGTTGGCTTTCCGAAAGGAGTCGTTAATTTAATAAATGGAACGGGTCCAAATGCCGGACAGCCGCTCGTTACCAGTTCTCTTGTAGATAAGATCGCTTTTACAGGCGGTACTGTAACCGGAAAACACATTATAAAAGAAGCTGCAGGCAATTTGAAAAAAGTATCGCTTGAATTAGGGGGGAAATCGCCAAATATTATCTTTGCTGATGCTGATTATGAAAGCGCTTTAGATTATGCAGCGTTCGCTATTTTTAATAACTCAGGGCAAGTATGTTCGGCAGGATCCCGTCTGTTAGTTGAAAGGAAAATTTATGATCGTTTCACTAAAGATTTAGCTGAGGCGACTAAGAAAATTCGAGTAGGTAACGGTGCTGCCCCTTCTTCGCAAATGGGGCCGGTTATTAGCAAACAGCATATGGAAAAGATAGAAAAGTATATTGCAATAGGCAAGCAGGAGGGAGCAAAGCTCATTTGTGGAGGCCGCCGTTTGCTCGATGAGGACTGTGGGCAGGGGTACTTTATTGAACCGACGATCTTTATCGATGTTGATCCAAGTGCCACCATTGCCCGAGAAGAAATTTTTGGACCTGTTCTCTGTGTCATTCCATTTGATACAGAAGAAGAAGCGCTGAACATTGCTAATGACTCTCCTTACGGGTTAGCAGCAGGGATTTTTACATCTGACACAGCAAAGGCAGAACGAATGGCTAAATATATCCGGGCAGGAGTTGTTTGGATAAATACGTATGAGCAGAACTTAGTAGAAGGCCCATGGGGAGGATACAAAGAGAGCGGCATTGGAAGAGAGCTTGGAACTTATGGATTTGATGAATATACAGAAGTGAAGCAAATCATTAATACGTTAAAGGTAGAACCTACAGGCTGGTTTGCCGATTAATAAGCAGCTAAAAATGCTGTAAGGCATACGAATGGGAGGGGATCGCTTGAGTGTGCCAATGGTTGAACTAAAAAATGTAGCTAAAAGATTTAAAGATTTCGTGGCTGCAGAAAACATTAATATCTCAGTAGAATCCGGAGAATTTCTTACGTTGCTCGGTCCTTCAGGATGTGGAAAAACAACGACACTAAGAATGATTGCAGGCTTTGAGCAGCCGACGGAAGGCGAAGTATGGGTCAATGGCCAGATGGTCAATCATGTAGAACCCTATAAACGGGATGTGAATACCGTTTTTCAAAGTTACGCTCTATTCCCTCACATGAGTGTCTTTAACAATATTGCGTATGGGTTACGAATGAAAAAAGTACCTAAAAGCGAAATAAAGGAACGGGTAGAAAAAATACTTAAGCTTGTACAGCTGGAGAAATTCTCATCAAGAAAACCGCATCAGCTAAGCGGCGGGCAAAAGCAGCGTGTTGCCATTGCTAGAGCCTTAGTGAATAACCCTAAAGTGCTGTTATTGGATGAACCTTTGGGAGCGCTTGATTTAAAGCTTAGAAAGCAAATGCAAGTGGAGTTAAAGCATCTGCAGCAGGAACTTCAAATTACCTTTGTATATGTAACGCACGACCAGGAAGAGGCTCTAACGATGTCCGATCGCATCATTATTATGAACGACGGCATGATTGAACAGATTGGCTCGCCAACGGAGATTTACGAACGGCCAAAAACGAGATTTATTGCTGATTTCATCGGTGAAACGAATCTCTTTGAGGGTGCCGTGACCCGAATGGATGACCAATTTGTCTATGTAAACTGTGCGAGTCAGGAAATTAAGGTACACCGTGAATTTACAAGCGATCTATCAGATCAAGTATCGATAGCTGTTCGCCCTGAAAAAATGAAAATCCTTCCTGCCCCTGATGAAGAGTTGACAGCGATTAGAGGAATCCTTCGGGAAAAAATTTACGTTGGTTCAGTTACTAAATTAATTTTCGAGTTTCCAAATGGTCAGCATGTAACAGTAAATGAAACAGAGGGGCATAGAGGCATGAGTAAGATAGGAGACCAACTTTATATTGGCTGGCATCCAAAAGACTCAGTCATACTCAGAGCTTAACAACTTTTAAGGGGGTGAAAAAATCGGAAAACTATGTAAAAGCAGAAATCCATATGCTTGGTAAATACTTTTATTTTATTAAATACCAAAAGGGAGAGGAATACTCATGAGAGCGATCGTTATAGGAGTAGGGGGAGTCGGTCAAGTAGTGGCATCTGAATTGGTTAAAGGGAATTATTTGAAAAAATTGGTGTTAGCAGATATTTTTACTGATCATGCAAATGAACTCGCAAAAGAATATCAAAAAAAGACAAATGCTGAAATTATCATTAAGCAAGTAAATGCTAGTAGTTTGAAAGAAGTAGAATCAGCGCTTCAAGGTGTAGATGTAGTCATACACTCGGGACTTCCGGATAATAACTTTACTGTAATGGAAGCCTGTATAAATACTCGTACTAACTATATAGATATGGCTGCCGCCAGTCCAGAAGGCTTGAAAGAGCAATTGTCATGGAATGACCGCTTTAGGCAAGCGGGCATTTTGGGGATCATGGGACTTGGCTGCGACCCTGGATTTGCAAATATCGCCGCTCGTTACGGCGTTGATGAATTAGATACAGTAGAGTCCATTTCTATTCGGGATGGAGATAACTCGAAAGTGGATTATGATGGATTCTGTGCTTATTTTAGTCCGCAAACAGCGATTGAAGAATGCTTAGCAAAACCAAACTACTGGACCCATAAAAAGGGAATCCAATATTATTCAACGCCATTTGCCAATAAAGATGAGTTTGAGTTCCCGGAACCTATTGGGTGGATGGACTGTTACAACGTAGAGCACGAGGAGCCGGTAACGATTGGAGACACCATCGGCAGGCAAAAAGGCTGTAAATACGTGGACTTTAAATATGCCCTTCATCCGGATTTTGTTAATACCCTTCAAGTGTTAAGCTATTTGGGGCTTGATAGCAGAGAAGAAATTAATGTGAAGGGTTCCACTGTCGCTCCTATTGACGTAGTGGTCAAAACAATGCCGAAGCCAGCAGATTTAGCTGGGAAAATTCATGGATACTCAGCTATCGGAGCGCTCGTTACAGGAACAAAGGATGGGAAAAAGAAAGAATTATTTATTTACACGATGGCTAATCACGATGAAGTGTACCAGCATAGCGGCTTCCAAGCGACAGTTTGGCAAACAGGGGTTCCGCCTGTGGCAGCAGTTGATATGATGGCTGCCGGATTGTTGCGTGAAACAGGCTGTATTCCGCCTGAATTAATTGAACCAGCCCCTATTTTGGAAAGAATAAAAGCACGGGGAATGGATTGGGATATCATTGAAAAGACGGCTCCCATCTATAAAGCAAAAAATGAAGAGCTGACTAACGCTTGAAGTTTACTTTTAAATGACTGAATATTTAGTTATTTTACCTGGTATATAAAATCTTTTAAAACGGCAAGGGCTGTCTCGAAAGCAGAATGGATATCTGCAGAGGGCAGCCTCTTGTTAAACCTATGAAAAAGCAGGTGAGAAATGTTGAAAAAAGAAAATGCAACTCTTGCCACTGATATTCCTATCAAGCCCAAAATAAAACATTCGAAAAAAAAAATAAACCTTGCTGCCATCTGGACCATTTCTCCTGTCACGATCTGGCTGCTACTATTTTTATTTATCCCGCTTTTCTTTATACTCGTCGTCAGTGTCATGTCCCGAGGGACATATGGTGGTATTGAATATACGTTTACGCTCGAGAACTATGCCCGTTTTTTTGAGCCTCTATATCTCCGGATTATTGTTGTGTCTATCGCTATGGCAGCGGCGACTACGTTAATTTGTGTCGTTTTCGGATATCCCTTTGCTTATATTATCGCTCAATCACCTGCTAAGTATCGGACACTGCTGCTATTGCTTGTCATTGTTCCGTTTTGGACGAACTCCTTAATTCGCACGTACGCATGGATTGTTTTATTGAGAACAGAAGGGGTCATCAATACTATTCTATTGAAGATTGGTTTAATTGCTGAGCCGCTCACTTTGCTCTATAACAGTGGAGCGACCTTGATTGGCTTTGTGTACACACTGTTCCCGTTTGCTGTTTTACCTCTATACGCTTCCATTGAAAAGCTAGATCGGACTTTTTTGGAAGCTTCTAGCGACCTAGGAGGAAGACCGTGGCAAACCTTTTTAAACGTTACCTTGCCGCTTACATTTCCAGGAGTCGTTGCTGCCTCTTTACTTGTGTTTATACCAACATTGGGACTTTTCTTCATCTCCGACTTAATGGGTGGAGCCAAGACAATGATCATCGGCAATTTAATTAAAAATCAATTTTTGACTGCCAGAGATTGGCCATTTGGTTCGGCGGCTTCCATCATTTTAATGGTTCTTACTTTAATGATGATTCTCTTCTATCTAAAGGTATCTGGCGGAAAAACTGATGATACGGAGTTGTTGTAATATGAGTAGACTTACCCGTTTGCCTTCTGTCGCTTATGCCGTGTTTATATACTCCTTCCTGTATGTCCCTATTGCTATATTAGTGGCTTACTCATTTAATGATTCAAAACTAAACGCTGTTTGGAAGGGGTTTACGTTTGCATGGTATGCAAAGCTATGGACCAATACTAGCATTTTGGAAGCTGCAAAGATTAGCCTGACAGTCGGCTTCTTTTCCACAGTCATTTCCACGATGCTGGGAACTTTGGTAGCCGTAGGGATGTACCGATATCGTTTTAGAGGAAAAGGAATGATAGATGCGATGCTCTATGTTCCGCTTGTTATGTCTGAAATTGTGATGGGGATTGCCTTATTGGCGTTTTTTTCAATGATAAAAGTCCCGTTAGGAATGGGCACTCTGCTTATAGCGCATATTACCTTCTCCATACCGTTTGTCGTAGTGGTCATCAACGCTAGACTAAAAGGATTTGACCAGTCAATTGAAGAGGCATCTAAAGATTTAGGAGCAAACGAGTGGCAAACATTTCGCTTAATTACTTTTCCTCTTTTAGGTCCAGCGATTGCGGCAAGTGCTATGCTGGCGTTCACTATCTCAATTGATGATGTGATTGTCAGCTTTTTTGTTGCTGGCCCTGATAGCACTACACTGCCACTCCAAATTTTCTCGATGGTCCGGCACGGGGTGACTCCAGAAATCAATGCTTTATCTACATTAATGCTTATTGTCACACTTACATTCGTGGTTTTCGCCCAAAAGCTGCAAACGAGAAAGAGATAAAACCAGAACTAGGCAGCTGTCATGAAAACAAGTGAAATGGGGGATGAGTTGTGAAAGCGAGAAAGGGTTTTCGTTTAATACTTGTACTGCTAATACTTGCTTCCTTCATTATGAGCGGCTGTGGAAGTGAGGCAACTACGGATAGCTCGGACGAAAAAGTGCTTAACGTCTTTAATTGGGCAGAATACTTGCCAAAAAAAGTAATTAAGGATTTTGAACAAGAAACGGGCATCAAAGTAAACTATGGGACCTACTCTTCGAATGAAGAAATGTTTGCCAAGTTAAATACGGGACAAGGACAATATGATCTTGCCGTTGCCTCACTTTACTATGTTGATGTACTGATAAAGGAAGGGCTTGTGGAAGAAATTGACCAAGGGAAAATACCTAATGTTAAAAATATCGGGGAAGAGTTTTTAGGAAAAGATGCAGACCCAGAAGATAAGTATTCAGTTCCATATTTATGGGGAGAGGAACTGATCGTGATGAATACAGATTTGGTAGACAAAAAGGTTACTTCTATTAAAGATTTACTTGATCCACAATTTAAAAACAGTCTTGTTATTCTGGATGATCCCCGTACAGTTATCGGATCGGCTTTGGCGGTTTTAGGCTACTCCCCAAACAGTACAAATGAAAAAGAAATAGAAGAAGCAGGCAAATGGCTAAAGAAATTAAAGCCGAACATTAAAGTATTTGACAGCGATAATGCGAAAGCGTTGCTGGCGAGCGGAGAAGTGAAAGGCGGAATTGTCTACGGGGCTGAGGCAAGTCTGGCTATACGGGAAAATAAGGCGATAGAGAAAATTTATCCAAAGGAATTCCTCAGTTTGTGGCAAGACAACTTTGTTATTCCAAAAGGAGCGAAGCATAAAGAAAATGCTTTGAAGTTCATCGATTATATTCTCCGTCCGGAAGTTAGTAAAGAAATTGTGATGGATTACCCGTACGCGAATCCAAATACAGAGGCCGTAAAGCTTTTGCCTGAAGATATTCGAAAAGAAATTGATATTCCGGAAGAAGAAGCTAAAAGAGGCACACACATGAAGGACGTAGGAGAAGCAACGGTTATCTATGATAGGATTTGGGCGGAGCTAAAGCAATAGTAACTAAATGGAATGGTGTGTAATAGGACAGCCGACTGAATGTCTTATAAACAATTTATATAGTAAAAGCGCCTATTGCATCTAATTTAGAAAAGATCGGGGGAACGGGTCCATTGGCTAAAGCAGACATTATTTTAAAGGGAAACGCTATTTTTACAGGTTTAACTGACGAGCCTGTCTCAGGAGCAGTCATTATCCAGAACAATAGAATTAGCGATATCTGTACAGAAGAAAAGAGCAAGACCTATATCGGCACTCAAACGAAAGTATATAGCTTTAATGATGAGCTCATCCTGCCCGGATTTCATGATTTTCATCTTCATTTATTTTTAGGGAGTTTATATGCAGATAGCGTGTCACTCATTGATGCCAAGTCAGAGCAGGAAGCAGCCGCTATGGTAAAAGAGTTTGCCGATCAGCGGCCAGATGATCCCTGGATATTTGGATTTAGATGGTATCACGTACACTGGGATCAGCATACATTGCCTAGCCGCCAAACTCTTGATGAATTAATTCCAGACAGGCCTGTTCTTTTAGTCAATGAAGAAGGTCACGGCATCTGGTTGAATACGAAGGCAATGGAAGTACTCGGCATCGATAAACAGACCCCGGAACCGGCCTTTGGGAAGATATTCAAAGATGAGTCAGGGGAACCGATCGGAATTCTCTACGAAACAGCGATTAGTTTAGCTCAGGAGGCCTTTCGATTACCTAAGGAAAAGGAAGAGCAGCTGCTCGAGCAGTTTTTAAATAAAGCGGCTAAGTTCGGGATTACAAGTGTCAGTGATATGCTGCCGCTTACAGGATATGAATTAGGTGATATTCATTTATACAAACAGTTTGAAGAAGAGGGGAAGTTAACTACAAGAATTAACTTTTTAACGGTGTTAAACGGAAATTTAGACTATGCCAAACGAGTACGGCGGGCATTTAATTCTAAAAAATTAAAGTTCTCTGGTTTAAAGCAATTTTTAGATGGAGTGCCGGCAACTTATACAGCCCTTATGCTGGAGGATTATACCGACCTCCCAACTGCCGGCGAGCCTTTTCTGCCTCCAGAGACGATTAAGAAATGGGTTGCTGAAGCCGATCGAGAAGGGTTCCGGGTCCGGCTGCATGCCTGTGGTGATGGGGCTGTCCAATTGGGGCTTGACGCCTATGAAGAAGCAATGGAAGCTAACGGCAGACGGGATGCCAGGCATACCATTGAGCATATTGAAGTAATTGACCCTGACGATATTCCTCGCTTTTCTAGATTAGGTGTGATTGCATCTATGCAGCCCGAGCATATGAATACAGAAGAGTTTGCGAGCAACGTCTATTTATCCCGTCTTGGGAAAGAGCGCTCCAGGCGGACGTGGTCGATTAAAAGTTTACAAGATTCCCAAGCACACCTTGCGTTCGGAAGTGATTATCCAATCGTTGAAATAAATCCGCTTCTTGGTATTTACCGGGCAGTTACGAGAGAAAACATAAACGATGAACCAAAAGGCGGATGGAATCCCAACGAGAAAATTAAGTTGGCGGATGCGTTAAGATTTTATACTTTAGGTTCTGCTTACGGTGTTTTTGCAGAGGATGAACTCGGCACGCTGGAAAAAGGGAAGTTGGCTGATCTTACTGTCTTAGATCGCAATCTGTTTGCGTTGCCTGCGAAAGACATTTTACAGGCAAAGGTAAAGTTAACGATCATGGATGGAATGGTTGTTTATGAACATGCACAGTCTGAAAAATTAGCTGTTAAATAAAAGCTTCTATCATTCAGCAGCTCGTCGGGAGGATGAGGGAAAATGAAAAGCGGCACGTGGAAGAGAATATATTTGTTAAGTGTTAGTTCAGTTATATTAGCAGCTGTATTCATTCTAGGCGGTTGCAACCAGGAGACTAAGTCAAAAGAAGATGAAAAAGCGGTAAATATATTTAACTGGTCTCAGTATATTCCGGATCAAGTCATCAAAAAATTCGAAGAAGAGACAGGAATAAAAGTGAACTATGATACGTACGCATCTAATGAGGAGATGTATGCAAAATTAAGCGCTGGCCAATCAGGTTATGACGTTGTGTTCCCTACCTTGTATTATCTAGAAATTATGGAGAAGCAGGGAATGCTGGAAAAGATCAATAAAGGCAATATTCCTCACTTGAAGAACATTGATCAGGATTTTATGGGATTGTACGTTGATCCGAACAATGACTACTCTATTCCCTTTATGTGGGGGACAGGCATTATCGCAGTCAACGAAAAACTCGTGGATAAGGAAGTGACAGGGTACAAGGATTTATTTGATCCCCAGTTTAAAAACGGTATTGTGGCATCTGATGATATGCGCTTTGTTTTAGGTGCCATGCTCGCTATGGAAGGATATGATCCAAACACAAAAGATGAAAAGCAAATTGAGGAAGCAGGCAAAAAAATGAAAGAGCTGCTGCCTAACATCAAACTGTTTGATAACGAAAGCCCGAAAACTGTTTTGGCAAATAATGAGGTGAAGGCAGGGATTTTATACGGGGGTGAGGCTATCCTCGCTCAACAGGAAAATCCGGATATTAAGCTTGTTCTGCCGAAGGAGTACTTGCTTTTATGGCAGGAGAATGTAGTGATTCCGAAAGGAGCACTACATAAAGAAAATGCCGAAAGGTTTATCGATTTTTTACTGCGCCCTGAAATCAGCAAGGAAATTACGATGAGCTACCCATATGGCAATCCGAATAAAGAAGCTCTAAAACAATTGCCTGAAGATCTGCGAAGTGTAATTGATTTACCTGCCAATGAACTGAAAAGAGGCATCTATGCAAGAGATGTAGGCGAAGCAACGGCTGTGTATGATCGCGTATGGGCAGAAGTCAAACAATAAATTAGCCTAATATTTCGGTATGAGAAGGAAAGGGCGGTTTTTATGCCGGTAAAAAAACCATCAAACTTTGATAAAAAAATCATTGTCCGCAATATTCGAACAGAGGACTTTAACGAGATCATCGAGTTGTCCAAAATTGCTTTCCCACAAATGGAACCGTGGGAAGTTCAACACTTGGAAAGCCATTTGAAGATCTTTCCGGAAGGGCAATTTTGCGTAGAATATGGCGGAAGAATTATTGGCTCATGTTCGAGTTTGATTGTTGATTTCGAGGAATATGACGATGACCATAGCTTTGATGAGATCACAGACAATGGATTCATAAGAAACCATGATCCAAAGGGATTGAACCTTTACGGGATTGATGTGGCTGTTCATCCAAACTTTCGGGGCATGAAAATAGGCCAGCGGCTGTATGAGGCGAGAAAGCAGCTTTGTAGAGAAAGAAATTTAAAGAGCATCATTATAGGCGGCAGAATCCCTAACTATAGCAAACATGCTGATAGATTGTCAGCGAGGGAATATGTGGATGAAGTGATGAAGCAAAATCTTTATGATCCGGTTTTAACGTTCCAAATGATGAACGGGTTCGTATTAAAGCGGGTAAACTCAGATTATTTATCGGATGATCAAGCGTCTCTTAAACATGCGACATTGATGGAATGGTATAACGTCGATTATTTACCGAAGGCCCAGCACCAATACCAAAGGGCTTTTCCGGTGAGGATTTCAGTTGTGCAATATATGATGAAGCAAATCCACTCATTTACCGATTTTGCTAACCAATGTGAATATTTTATCGATGCAAGTGCTAATTTCAGATCTGACTTTGTTGTATTCCCAGAAACCTTCACGATGCAGCTTTTATCGTTCTTAGGGGAAGATGTTCCTAGTTTGCAAGTGAAAAAGCTGACTAGCTTTACAGAGCAATATATACAGGCATTCACAGATTTGGCGATTAAGTACAACGTTAATATTATTGGAGGCTCTCATTTTGTAGAGGAAAACCATTCTATCTACAATATTGCTTATCTCTTTAGGAGAGATGGCACGGTTGATAGACAGCGTCAAATTCATATTCCGGCAGATGATCGAAAATGGTGGGGAATACAGCCGGGAAACAATATTCATGTATTTGATACGGATTGTGGAAAAATCGCTATGCTTATTAGTTACGATATTCTGTTTCCAGAACTTGCGCGCATCGCTGTCGACAAGGGAGCTCAAATTATTTTTACGCCGTTTTCGACAGAAGATCAGCAAGGTTACTTAAGAATCAGGTATTGCTCACAGGCAAGGGCGATCGAAAACCAAGTGTACACTGTTATTGCTGGAACGGCTGGGAACTTGACACATGTTCCGCATATGGATGTTCAGTATGCGCAGTCCGGTATATTTTCACCGTGTGATTTTACTTTCCCTGGAAACGGGATTGTTGGCGAGTGCAATCCGAATATTGAAACGATTATCGTCGGAGAAGTGGATTTGGAGACCTTAAGAAGAAGTCGAAATATCGGTACCGTTACACCGCTGAAAGATAGAAGAATGGAACTGTACGATACAGAAATTAAAAAATTAGACTTGCTTGGAGCAGGGCAAGTGTAGCCTTCTATTAAATTATATTTTTAGCTTGCCGAGAAAAGCAGTTGCATAGAGGGAACCCTTTATTCAGATGGGCAAAGAACATTTCTAGCCTTTCTCACATAAAGGGTTTTTTTACATAAGACTCTTATATACAAGATTTGGATATTAAGAGGATTTTTAAGCTGGAAATAGAAGTAAGTCATTATATAAATTTAAAAAGATAGGAGTGAGGGTGTGACATTTTTAAAGGGGATACAAGAATTGGTGCAGCAGATAGCAGATGCTATATCGGCAGCCTTAAAGGTTGAAACAGAGATAATAGATGAGACGATGACCGTCATGGCAGGCACGGGAGAATGCAGGAAAAGAATTAATGAGATAGAAGAGGGCGGGAAAAAAGAAGCTGGCTATGTATATGGCAGGGTGCTGATCACGAAGCAGGCCTTTGTAGTGGAAGATGCGCGTAATGATCCAATGTACGACCCGCTCGTTAATACGGGTGAACTAGAAGAAGTGGCGGAGATTTGCTGTCCTATTATATATAAGGAAAAAGCCATTGGAGTCATTGGTCTTTTAGCGTTCAATCAAGAACAGCACAATCGGCTCATTAAAAACAAAAAGCAAATGTTAAATTTCTTGTGGCGCATGTCAGAATTAATAACTGGAAAAGTTGCTGAAATGGAGACGACCAATCAATTGCTTTTAACTAAAAATAAATTAAATACCATTTTGGAATCCATTCAAGATGGAATTATTGCCATTGATAAACAAGGGATTATTACACATTGTAACTACACAATTGAAATGCTGCTGGATACGCGTAAGGAGCAGCTTATTGGAAAACCGCTCGAGCAAATTTTACCCGCATCTCCTATGCTATCTGTTTTGAAAACAGGTAAAGGGTACTCGGAAAAAGAAGAAATCTACGAAATACCCAAACAACACTTCCACTTTATCGTAACAGCCACCCCTATTTTTAATCAAAGCCAAGTCTATGGAGTTGTCGCTTCCATTCGTAAAATGTCAGACGTAAGAAAACTTGCCTACTCTTTAACAACCGGTGAATTGGATTTATCTTTCACTGAAGTAAAGGGAAAAAGCAATATTATAAAAAGCTTAAAACAACAAGCTATGAAAGTAAGTAACAGCCATTCAAATATCTTGATCACCGGCGAAAGCGGGACGGGAAAAGGGGTATTTGCGATGGCCATCCACAATGCTAGCAATCGAGCCTCTGGTCCTTTTATTTCTGTTAACTGTGGATCTATTCCGGAAACCTTGCTTGAAAGTGAATTGTTCGGCTATGCAAAGGGAGCATTTACAGGCGCCAATAAAGAAGGGAAAATAGGGAAATTTGAAATGGCAGATGGCGGAACAATCTTTTTAGATGAAATCGGGGACCTTCCTTTACATTTGCAGGTGAAGCTCTTGCATGTGTTACAGCATAAAAAAGTAGAGCGGGTAGGTGGGAGCAGTTTGATCCCGATCGATATCAAAGTGATTGCCGCGACGAACCAAAACTTGGAGAAAATGGTCCAAGAAGGAGAGTTTCGCGCCGATTTATATTTCCGCCTGAATGTCATCCCCCTCTATTTACCGCCGCTAAGAGAGAGACAAGTTGATATTCCTATTTTAATGAATCATTTCTTATCTAAGCACACAGCCTCTTTAAATAAAGAAATTCACGGATTTGACCCAAAAGTCATTGAGCTGTTTCAGAATTACCGCTGGCCTGGAAATGTACGTGAATTAGAAAATGCAGTGGAGTATGCGGTGAACATGGAGCAAACGAATCGAATTACTATGCCGAGTCTGCCGGTGCGCATGCTGGAACAAAAAGATCATTTTTCAGATGCCCCTTCTTTAAAAGCGATGCTTAGCCTTCATGAAAAGACTATTCTACAAAAGATGCTAAGTAAACACGGTTACTCAGTCAAAGCCAAAAAACAAATTGCCGCTCAGTTAAACATTAGCCTTGCTACTTTATATAGAAAGCTTGAAGATCATAACTTGCAAAATGATCCTGCGGCTGTCAGCTATCATTATTTAATGAATAATTGAGACAACTGCTCGTGATAGCTTTAGAGATCGCCAATATATGTGCGATCTTTTTTATTTATGGGCAGCCATATAGACTCTCTGCATAAAGAAAACAAATGTATATTTTTTACTGAGCAGATCACGCTATATAAAAGTACAGGAAAATACATAACAGCGAAGAAATCTACGGACAGGAGAGAGTGACATGCCACTAAATGTTACCCAAAAGCTAATCAAGGCACATCTTGTTTCGGGCGAGATGATCCCAGGCACAGAAATCGGGTTGAAAATTGATCAAACACTTACCCAGGATGCGACGGGGACAATGGTTATGCTCGAATTAGAGGCAATGGGATTAGAGCGGGCAAAAACAGAAGCATCGGCTCAATATGTAGATCATAATCTAATTCAAGTGGACAGTAAAAATCCAGATGACCATTTGTTCTTACAAAGTGCAACAAGGCGTTTCGGATTATATTACAGCCGGCCAGGAAATGGGGTTAGCCATCCTGTTCATATGCAGAGGCTTGCGAAACCAGGGAAAACACTGCTAGGGTCAGATAGCCACACGTGTGCGAATGGCTGCATGGGTATGCTGGCGATGGGAGCTGGAGGGCTTGACGTTGCTTTAGCGATAGCAGGCGAGCCATTCTACGTCAAAATGCCTCAAGTATGGGGGATTAAGTTAACTGGGAAGCTGAGCGATTGGGTCAGTGCAAAAGATGTTATTTTAGAGCTGCTGCGCAGATACGATGTAAAAGGCGGCGTTGGCAAGGTCATTGAATATTATGGACCGGGTGTTAATACGCTTAGTGCGATGGACCGTCATGTTATTGCTAATATGGGGGCAGAGCTAGGTGCTACCGCTACCGTTTTTCCATCTGATCATGAAATACAGCTTTTCTTAACAGAACAGGGCCGTGAAGAGGATTGGGTGGAATTGGTTGCCGATAAAGGAGCTGCTTATGATCTTAACGAAGAAATCGATCTTTCTCAAGTGGAGCCGCTCATTGCTAAGCCATCTAGTCCGGGCAATGTTGTAGCTGTAACGGAGGTGGCCGGCACACCTATTTACCAATCTTATATTGGCTCATCGGCAAATCCAGGGTTCCGTGATTTTGCGATTGCCGCCGAAATTGTAAAAGGAAGAGAGGTAGCCCAGGGCATTTCTTTCGATATCAACCCGACTTCCAGGCAGATGTTGACGGATTTAGTGAAGGAGAGTCATATTGCGAGTCTTTTGCAAGCGGGTGCAAGACTGCATCAGGCTGGCTGTAATGGCTGTATCGGGATGGGACAGGCACCGGCAACAGGACGTAACAGTTTGCGGACGACTCCCCGTAATTTTCCGGGACGCTCCGGAACGAGAGAAGACAGCGTCTATTTATGCAGTCCGGAAACAGCGGCCGCTTCTGCGTTAACAGGAGAAATCACTGACCCGAGAACACTTGATTTTCCGTATCCGCAAATCAAAGAACCAAAAGAGCCGACGGTTGACACAAATTTGCTTGAACCGCCGCTGCCGTACGAGGAAGCGCGGAAAGTTGAATTGCATAAGGGACCGAATATTGCCTCTATCCCGGAAATGGATGAGATGCCGGATCAGCTAGAAATCCCAATTTTATTAAAGATGGGGGATAATATTTCTACAGACGAGATCTTAGCTGGAGGAGCACGTGTTCTTCCTTATCGAAGCAATCTTCCGGAGATTAGCAAGTTTTCCTTTGAAATTATTGATAAAACCTATTATACACGCGGGAAGGAAAGCATTGCCGGCGGCGGGCATGCGATTGTAGCTGGAATGAATTATGGTCAAGGGTCGAGCCGTGAGCATGCGGCTCTTGCGCCGCGCTACCTAGGTCTAAGAGTAGCTCTAGTAAAAGACTTTGCCCGGATTCACTGGCAAAACCTTGTGAACTTTGGCATTTTACCACTCACCTTCGTTCATGAAGAGGATTACGATAATTTGAATCAAGGAGATGTTTTGCAGCTTTCAGACTTGAGAAGCAAAATTCAGCAAGGGACCGAATTTACTATCAATGTAAAAGGAAGCACTCAATTGATCCATGTTAAACATGCGCTATCCAAACGACAGGTTGACGTTATGCTAAAAGGCGGAATGATTAACTGGGTGAAGGAACGGCAACGGAAAAACGCATAAAGTAAACAATTGTATGGAGGGATAAAAATGGTAGACAGAGAAAATACATGCCGGGCATGTGAAGGAACTGGGATGCTCTCTGATGACGAGGGCTGGCAGTATAATTGCAGTGTTTGCAGAGGAACGGGACATATCAGCGCGGAAAATCAATTTGATTCCGCTAGAATTATGTCCGTAGACGAAAATAATCGCTTGTTAGATTAAAGAAAAATAAAACTGGACCGAAAAGTGTTTTTCGGTCTCAGGCTGTTGATAAACGCTCACCTGCCTGCGGTAATCATGCTCCGTACCTCGAAAGGCACTCGTTTTTAATTAGCCTGACTGTATATAAAGAAGGCTTTGTCTACAATTTTAAAGCTGTCTCTTTGTGAGACAGCTTTTTAGTTATGGCACTGTAGATGATTCGAATTTTTTTCGGTAGTGTGCTAAAGCGAGCAGAGGAAAGATATATTGGTAACTATGATAGTGAATGTAAAAGCGGCCGCCCATCGCTTGCCCGGCAGGATACTCTATAGTCCAGTCTTTTTTAGTGTAAGAAGCGAGTAAATAAGCGATTCCGGCTTGAATTTCTTTTGTTGGTTTTTCGGTTGCTGAAATAAGCGCATCTAGAGCCCACGCTGTATGGGTTAAGGTACTGGCCCCGAGAGGGATATAGGTGTTTTTTGTATCACTTTTACAGGATTCTCCCCATCCGCCGTCTGGATTTTGGATGCGGTATAGCCACTTCACTGATTTTTGGATCGCCGGGTTTTGCGGTTTCATCCCAGCTGCCATCATTCCTGTTACAGCTGCCCACGTTCCGTATATATAACAAATTCCCCATCTGCCGTACCAAGAGCCGTCTTTTTCCTGATGATGTAAAAGCCAATCTATTCCTCGTTCGATCATCCGGTGATTTTTTCGTAAATTTGTATAGTTTCCAAGAAATTCAAGCGTTCTGCCTGTCAGGTCGGCACTGCTCGGATCAGTTAATAAAAATCGACCGCCTTCAATTGGCAATAAATTTAATAACTTTTTGTCTACGTTTTTTTCAAAAGCCGGCCATCCGCCATCCTGATTTTGCATGGATGTGGTCCACTGAACGCCTTTTTTCCACGTCTGGTAGATCGCAGGGTCAAGTGTAACAAGATGTGAAAGAGCTCTTAAAGAGGCTGTTGTGTCATCAACATCAGGGTTCATTGTATTGATATCTGAGAATCCCCATCCGCCAGGAAGAGCCTGAGGGTTATGGAAAACCCAGTCACCATATTTATACTGCTGCCGTTTGGCTAAATAATGGCCTGCTTTTTTAATAGACGAATCGGAAGAAGAAACTCCTGCTTCCTGCAGGGCGTAGCTAATTAAAGCTGTATTCCAGACGGTCGCCGTTGTGAATTGCATATGGGGATGGCCCTTAATTAGGCACTTCATCCCTTTTAAGCCGTTAATGGCTTCTAAAATAACGGGATCGCTCTTGGAATAGCCAAGTGAAAGCAAGGCAAAGATCATAAAAAACGTAGAGCTGAAATAGCTGTAAAGAGTTCCGTCGGGTTCGATGTGATCCAGCATATATCGCTTTGCCCGTTGAACCGCTAATGAATGAATAGCATGAGGGAGACCGATCAAGCGCGTAATCTCCTCTTTAATCATAGAACAGAGCTTTTGTGTTTCACGGTTTTCCGGCCATCGAAAATAGTCATCGGATCTAAAAGTGAATAAGTCGGAAAGATTAGGGCTCCTTTTTGTCTTCTTACTGTATTTCTTATTAGATAAGATCATAATAGGAATAATGTTTGCTCTGCCAAAAACAGAAATATCATAAAAGTTAATCGGAAAGGATAATGGCAAGAGAATGACTTCAATTGGGATTGGAAAGAAAGGAGGCCACCGATATTGTCCGGTTAAAGCGAGTATGATTTTTGTCAGCAAATGTGATTGTTCGATGCCGCCTTTTGCGAGAATGAACTTTTTGGCTGCCTGCAGGCGGGGATCTCCTTTTGTGTAATAACCGGAGTAAAGCAGAGAGTAATAGGCTTCAACAGTGGCCGTTACATTTCCCTCATCCTCATCATGAAAAAGCTTCCAGGCCCCGTTTTTTTCTTGTCTGCTCATAATTCTTTTAGCTAATCCGCGAATTAAGTCTTCATCATTTATTTCTAGTGTTCTTAATAAAATAATCATATAAGCATCGGAAGAAATCCCTGTTTCGAATGGATAATCCCATGAGCCATTTGCTGTTTGGGTTTGTTTCAGCTGGTTCACAATTTGGCGGGTTAACTCCTTTACCTTAGGCTTCATTGATACACCATCCTTTTACCGTAAGATCATTTCTTCTATACATATTCCTTTAAGAAAAAAGAATGCTTGGAGCTGAGTCACAGTGGGGGCGAACGGTTATTTTTTTTGGAAAAGCTAAGGAAGAAACAGTCGCTGCCAAGCCATCTTTATGGGATTCAGGAGGGAGTAAAGAAAAGGCTTCAGGCTGTTCCAATGCTGGGAGAAATGAGTTTGCCAAAGAAAGGTCAGGATTTGTTACAGAAAATCCGTTTAGAAACGGCCCGGTTGAATGTCAATAAAGTGGTGAGAACAAAAGCTTATTTAGACTTTTATCGTCTTTATCCAGAGATTCGCTGGGCGTTCCTCGCGCATATGATTTCGAGAAACGGGGGATGGAACATGACGGATTTAAGAAGCGATCTTCATTCCTGTTTTTTTAATGAAGAGAAAAGGCAGGTAATTTTTTTGGAACGGAGCAACCGGCTTATTTTTCAAGATGCCTATCCGCAATTTTTAGAGTTTATGGAGAGTAAAAGACAAAATCAAACCATGTTTTATCTATTGCCCTTTTAAATGTATCGATATTTATGGAGGCAGTTTGGAACCACTATTGGGAAAAAGGGTGATCCGCGATGCTGGATTTAAAGAAAACGTATCTCAGGCATTGGAGTTCACGATACAGGAACTCCTTTCTCTTAGCCATCTTCTTTTTCCTTCTTATTCAGATAAACAAAAAGAGGGAAAGCTGCATTTGTTGGTTCGACGCTTCACCATTTTACTTCGTTGCATGAGCGCATTACGTTAGGAAAACGTTTATACCGTTTGCTTTTCGGGAATAAAAAACAGCTGGAAAATTTTTTTGTTGGGCAGTCTGTCATTTTCGTATAGGCACGCGCAAAGATTATTGGCCGCATATTTTTAATGACGTCAACGAGGGAGTACCTGGAATAGGCTTTATAAAGAGGCTGAAAGACTGCGAGATAAATAAAGAAGTAACTAAACTGTATAGTCCCAAGCTTGAATTTGCATGGGAAAATGTCAAACATTCTCCAGCAGAACTAGGGACTGGTTCGATGGTTGCCGGATCATTCAATATCTGCAAAAAGAAAACGAACCAATAGGTGGGAAAATTGCTGCTGAATATTGCCGAACGCTTGAAAAGCTTGAGCTTGCTGCAATTGCTGAAAAAGTCATTTTTAGCTGATGCGGTCTATACTTCTCGTTCAGACTTTACTTTATCGGAAAGAACTTGTACAAACTTACTTTTTGCTGCTTTTCTTCTAGTGTTTTTTAGGGGGAGCCACCACGTTGACTTCGGAAGGGGAGGGGGACAGTTCATTTTCATACATAATTAGGAAGGCCTTTTCATTCGTCAATAGATAGTAGCCATTTATCGAAAGAAGTCTAATCTTTCGACTATTTGTCTATAAAAAAATAGCACGAGAGACCACTATTCACATATGTCCTAGTTGACTTTTTTGCTCGCGGTCCCTATTATTTATTATGTTATTTTTTTTTTATTTCGTGAGTCAAAGTTTTTAGTTAAGACGCTCTATGAATAGCATATAATGATATTCAGATAGAACAGGGGTGAAAACAAAATGAAGAAAACAATAAATAAGAATTCGTTTTCTCTTAGCAAACCGATGGTGTTCTTTTCGTTAGCTGTCATTCTCCTTTGGTTGAAGACATATGCGGCTTATCAAATTGAATTTGACCTTGGTATTGACAACATGATGCAGAAATTCTTGTTGTTTATTAATCCGATAAGCTCTGCTGTACTTTTCCTAGCATTCGCTCTATTTGCTAAAGGAAGAAAATCATTTATTTTGATGATTGTTATTGATTTTTTACTATCTTTCTTGCTATATGCCAATATCGTATATTACCGATTTTTCACAGATTTTATTACGCTGCCAACCCTTACACAAACCGATAATGCAGGTGACTTAGGGAAAAGTATAGGTGCTTTATTGCAGCCTTATGACTTTATCTATTTCTTAGATACAGTCATTTTAATCGTGCTTCTATTGTCTAAGTACGTGAAGCCTGAACCAGTGAAGATGACAAGCCGTCAAGTAGGGTCTGTTTTTTTAACAGCTGTCATCCTTTTCACAGTCAACTTGGGTCTAGCAGAAACAGACCGCCCACAATTATTAACGAGAACATTCGACCGGAATTATCTCGTGAAATATTTAGGCATGTACAACTATACGATTTATGATGCTGTTCAAAGCTCGAAAGCTTCAACACAGAGAGCGATGGCTGACAGCAGTGATACGACAGAAGTTGTGAACTTTACGAAGTCTCTCTATGCTGAGCCAAACCCGCAATATTTCGGTAAAGCGCAAGGGAAGAATGTTATTTACATTCACTTAGAGTCACTGCAGAATTTTATCATTGATTATAAGCTAGATGGAAAAGAAGTAACGCCATATTTAAATTCATTGGCACACGATCAAAATACGTTCTACTTTGATAACTTCTTCCATCAAACAGGACAAGGAAAGACGTCCGATGCTGAATTTATGTTAGAGAACTCGTTGTTTGGGTTACCGCAAGGATCTGCCTTTTCTATGAAAGGGCATAACACATACCAAGCGGCGCCAGCTATTTTGGGACAACAAGGCTACACGTCTGCCGTATTCCACGGTAACAAAAAATCTTTCTGGAATCGTGATGAAATTTACAAGGCATTAGGCTTTGATCAATTTTTTGATTCTAGCTATTACGATATGAATGAAGAAGATGTACTGAATTATGGATTGAAGGACAAGCCGTTCTTTAAAGAATCTATTCCATTGTTAGAAACAGTTAAGCAGCCGTTTTATGCAAAGTTTATTACATTATCGAACCATTTCCCGTTCCCAATGAATCAGGAGGAAGCAACGATTGAACCTCATCATACGGGAGACAGCTCTGTTGATGGCTATTTCCAAACAGCTAGATACTTGGATGAATCAGTAAAAGGATTCATGGATTACTTGAAGAAATCAGGCCTCTATGATAATTCCGTTATTATCATGTACGGCGATCATTACGGTATTTCTGATAACCATAACAAAGCGATGTCCATTGTAATGAACAAAGAAATCGGCAAGTTTGAGAATGCCCAGCTGCAACGGGTACCGTTGTTTATTCATGTACCTGGTGTTAAAGGCGGAGTGCAGCATCAATACGGTGGTCAGGTTGATTTATTGCCAACCGTTCTTCATTTGTTAGGCATTGATACGAAACAATACGTCCAAATGGGAACAGACCTATTGTCGCCGCGCCATAATGCAGTGGTTCCGTTCCGTAACGGAGACTTTATTAGCAAAGACGTAACAGCTATTAATGATAAGTATTACAACACCACAACTGGAGAGGAAGTAGAAGCGACAGCCGAGATTAAGCGTGAGGCGGAACTCGTTGAGAAAAAGCTTCAGCTTTCCGATAAGGTGTTAAACGAAGATTTACTACGCTTTTATACGCCAAAAGGCTTTAAGCCAGTAAATCCTTCTGATTATGATTATAATCATCGTCTAGGTGAAGAGGATG
Organism: Pseudobacillus wudalianchiensis; assembly: GCF_001685015.1. GTDB lineage: Bacteria > Bacillota > Bacilli > Bacillales > Domibacillaceae > Pseudobacillus > Pseudobacillus wudalianchiensis. The sequence continues at coordinate 9,767 of NZ_MAYT01000004.1, read as the reverse complement.
AGGCAGTAACAACTAAATAATGTTTCTTTGAGAATGATGTGCAACTGGCCTGAAAGTAAACCAGGTATCTTCTCTTAAAAATAAAACGATTCCGGTTTTCAGGCCGGAATCGTTTTATTTTTTCTTTTTAGAATACAAAAATACTTCTTCAGCAAGATCGTCAATGAATCTTGCGCCTACTTCTCGATTTACATATTTAAGTTCTGCCGCGATTTTAATAATAAAAATGCATTTTTCAGCCGAGGATTGAATAAGGGTCAGCATCGTATTGACGGCGACTAAAAATTCTTTGTAGTCATTTCCTTTTCCTTCGTAAATAACAAGCCCTTCAGTCTTAACGGGCTGGAAATCAGAATCCTTATCCACTGGGATATCATCATGAACGACAGAAAAAGAATAAGTTGACGGCTGCTGTTCAGGCGTATCGGTTTTATAGAGGCTTTTAGCATGCTTAATTAGCTGTTTTATTTTTTTATCTTGAAATGACTGTTTTAACTGCCCAATGAGCCTTTCTTCTTGAGAGCCTTCTTCTAGGCTGCCCCAGCATATTAATAGCTTTTCATTCATGTTGTTTTCTTCTCCCTTTGTTTTTTGTAATAGTCTTATACCCACTTTTCCTTGGGAGAGACTTATTCAGGCGAAGCTGAATAAAAAAAGTATGAACTATTGCTTTAAAGAAAGAATATCAATATTTGAGATAGCTGACAAATGAAAGGCTGAAAACAGCGGTATAAAGATTGAAGAAGCGGGAAACGTGGTAACATAACTGATAAAGGGGAGATGAATGTGACAAGTCCATTTACAGACGACAGTTTATCTTTGCATACCGACTTATATCAAATCAACATGGCTTACACGTATTGGAAAGATGGTATCCATGAAAGAAAGTCTGTGTTTGATTTGTTTTTTAGAAAAATGCCATTTGAAAATGGTTATGCTGTCTTTGCAGGATTAGAGAGAGCTGTTGATTATCTAAAGGACCTGCAGTTTACGGATAGTGATATTGACTATTTGCGTAGTATTGGTGAATATGAAGAAGGTTTTTTGCAGTATTTAAAAAAGCTGACATTCACGGGTAATCTTCGTTCTATGAAAGAAGGAGAAGTTGTGTTTGGGAATGAGCCGCTTGTTAGGGTGGAAGCGCCGCTTATTGAAGCTCAGTTAATCGAAACGGCTCTCTTAAATATTATTAACTTTCAAACATTAATCGCTACGAAAGCAGCACGAATTAAAACGGTATGTGGTGATGATATAGTAATGGAATTTGGTACGAGACGGGCGCAGGAAATGGATGCGGCGATTTGGGGTACCCGCGCGGCTTATATTGCGGGGTTCGATGCTACAAGCAATGTGCGCGCTGGTAAGCTGTTCGGTATTCCGCCAGCCGGTACACATGCTCATGCGATGGTCCAAGCATATCGAGATGAATATACAGCTTTCCGCAAGTACGCAGAATCCCACAAGAATTGTGTCTTCCTGGTGGATACGTATGATACGTTAAAATCAGGCGTGCCAAATGCTATTCAAGTGGCGAAGGAGATGGGGGACCGAATTCATTTCGCTGGAATCCGTCTCGATAGCGGCGATCTCGCTTATTTATCGAAAGAGGCACGAAAGCAGCTCGATGCAGCGGGCTTTTACAATACGAAAATTGTGGCGTCAAACGATCTTGACGAGTATACAATTTTAAACTTGAAAGCTCAAGATGCCAAAATTGATACGTGGGGAATTGGGACAAAGGTGATTACCGCTTTTGACCAGCCAGCCTTAGGAGCGGTCTATAAATTAGTATCCATTGAAAATGAACATGGAGAGATGGAGGACACGATCAAAATTTCCGGCAACCCTGAAAAAGTATCGACCCCTGGCAAGAAGAGCGTCTACCGGATTATTAGCCGGGCGAGCGGCAAGTCAGAAGGGGATTATATTGTATTGGAAGAAGAAAAGCCATATGAACAGGAAAAAATTAAAATGTTTCATCCGGTACACACCTATATTTCCAAGTTCGTGACTAATTTCGAAGCACGGGATTTACATGAAGATATTTTTGTGAAGGGAGAGCTTGTTTACCAGTTTCCAGAACTGGATGATATGCGTCAATATTTAAACAGCAGTCTCGAATTGTTATGGGATGAATATAAACGAATATTAAATCCAGAAGCTTACCCAGTCGACTTGAGTGAGAAATGCTGGAATAATAAAATGGAGCTTATTCAAGAAGTGAAAGAAAAAACGGAAAAGAGATTAAAGTAGCATCATCTTGAGGAGGAGAGTAAAGAATGACAGATTTACAAAAAAAGATTATCGAGGAGCTGAAAGTAAAGCCTGTTATTGACCCGCAGGAAGAGATCCGAAAAAGCATTGATTTTATGAAAGCCTATGTACGAAAGCATTCTTTCCTAAAAGGTTTTGTGCTCGGAATTTCTGGCGGCCAGGATTCTACGCTTGCGGGGAAGCTGGCGCAAATGGCTGCCGACGAGTTGAAAGAAGAAACAGGATCGGACGAGTATAAGTTCTATGCTGTCCGCCTTCCGAGCGGTGTTCAAAAGGATGAAGATGACTGTCAAGATGCTCTTAACTTTATTCAACCTGATGAAATATTTACAATTAATATTCAACCTGCCGTAGATGCAAGTGAACAAGCTCTAAAAGCGGCTGGTATTGAGCTGACAGACTTTGCGAAAGGGAATGAAAAAGCCCGCGAACGTATGAAAGCTCAATACAGCATTGCGGCTATGAGAAACAGCGTTGTCATTGGAACCGATCATGCTGCTGAAGCGATCACTGGCTTTTTCACTAAATATGGCGATGGCGGCTCTGATATTGTTCCGCTCTATCGTTTAAATAAAAGACAAGGACAACAATTGTTAAAAGCTCTAAATTGTCCGGAGCATTTATATGCAAAAGTACCGACAGCTGATTTAGAGGATGACCGTCCAATGCTTCCTGATGAAGACGCTCTTGGAGTGTCCTATGAATACATTGATGATTACTTGGAAGGAAAAGAAGTGCCAGAGGCGGCTAGAAAACGGATTGAACAATTATATTTAAATTCACAGCATAAGCGGCATTTGCCGATTAGTATTTTTGATGATTTTTGGAAGTGATGGATAGAGGGCCTGCTTTAAAATAAGCAGGCCTTTTTTGTATATAATGAATAAAACCGCTTACCATTTTTTGAGAAATCATATATAATTAATATAGTTTTAAATGAATGTTAAAGTAGCGCTCAAGTCCCTATCATCGCAGGAGAAAAAGCACCAAAATGAAAAAACAGCATAAGAAAATAACAAGCCTGACATGCTGACTGCTAAGGAGTGTCAGGTTTTTTAGACCACATTAGAGGAGATTGAGAGTATGTACAACGAGCTGAAGGGTTTAAGTGTGGCGGAGCAAGTAGAGAAGTTGACAAAAACGTTAGTGGGGATTCCAAGTGTCAATGGCTCAGAAAAAGGCGAGGTAGCGGCGGCCGATGAGATTTTGCGCATTTTGCGTTCGTACCCGTACTTTCAAGAGCACCCGGCGCTTGTTTGGGAACAGACTACGATTGATGATGCTTTAAATAGAAAAAATGTCTTTGCTTTTGTTAAGGGCGGAATCAATGTGAAACAAACGATTATTTATCATGCTCATATTGATACAGTCGGTGTTGAGGATTTTGGTTCCTTGCGTGCTCATGCTTTTGATCCGGATTACTTGCAAAGCTTTTTTAGTGGGTTTGAGCAAAATCAAGATGTTCAAGCTGATGCCCAATCGGGTGACTGGCTGTTTGGACGTGGAGCTGTAGATATGCAAAGCGGAGCTGCCGTTCATTTGGCTAACCTGCTTTATTTTTCAGAGCATCGTGATGAACTTCCCGGTAATTTGCTTGTCATGTTCAACCCTGATGAAGAAAGCCAGCATGCAGGCGTTAAAAGCGCGGTCTTTGAGCTTGAACGTTTAAAGAATGAGTGGAGTTTAGAATATATTGCTGCCATTAATGACGATTTCATTACTCCTCAGTATGATGGCGACATAACGAGATATATTTATACAGGAGCAGCAGGTAAAATTCTTCCGAGCTTTTACATCTATGGGAGAGAAGCGCACGTAGGGGACACGCTGGAAGGGGTGGACCCGAATTTTATCGCTGCAGAGCTAACGAGAAGAATTCATAATAACGTTGAGCTTTGTGAAAATATTCCGGACGAAATGGTGTTGCCGCCGACGTGTCTATTCCAGCGGGATAACAAGTTCACTTACAATGTACAAACAGCAACAAGCAGTTATTTATATTTTAACTACTTTTTATACCGTGACTCTGCTGCTGACGTCATGAAAAAGCTTCGTCAGATTACAGTAGAAGCCTGTCAGGAAATAACTCAATATTTATCAAGCCAGTATGAAGAGTATATAAAACGCTCGGGGCTTCCGCGAAAAAATTTGAACTGGGACATTGAGGTCGTCTCTCTCGAGGAGTATAGTCAAGATTTAAAAAATAGAGGGATCGATGTGGAGGCGGTTTGTGCCAAAGTAACAGAGGAACATAGAATGCTTGATGTGCGAATGATTTCCTTTAAGATAGTGGAAGTATTAAACGAATTGGACCCTTATAAAAAGCCGCGGGTCATTTTGTTTTTTGCTCCGCCATACTTGCCTCATAACTTCTTGCGAGAAGATAATCCAGCGGAACAAGCTATTTTGAAAACCATCAAGAATGTATTAGAGAAAATGGAAAGGGAAAGCGGCGAAAAGTTTGAAGTGAAAAAATTCTTCCCTTATTTAGCTGACGGCAGCTATTTATCCATCCACGAGACGAATGAAGAGCTGCAAAGCCTATTGAACAATTTGCCAAGTGTTGGAGGTCTTTATACGCTGCCTATTGAAGAGATACGCCGGTTAAATATTCCTTCTATAAACATGGGGGTCTATGGAAAAGACGGCCACAAATGGACGGAACGCGTTTATAAGCCGTACTCGTTCGGCATTTTGCCTAAACTCATCAGAGAAACGACGATCAGCTTGTTAAATTATGTACCCGTAAAAGTAAATGAATGAACGAAAAAGAGCCAGGTTTCTCCTTCCGGGCTGAAGTGTTGCAGCCGCGAAGGAGCCCTGGCTTTTTCTTATTAGTATGGCAATGAAATTAGGTGAACCCGTTGAAAAATTATGTCGTCCTTTTTGATTTGATTTGTTATGTAGCTATTCCATTGCTTATCTGGAATTTCGGCAGGGATCTTCTTGGTGATTATTATGCCATGCTCATCTCTTCTGTTCCTGGAATTCTTTATAGTATCTATCGCTTTATTTTAATTAAAACAGTCAACTTATTTGGTATTTTCATGCTTGGAAATTTAATTGTGGGCACCCTAATAGATGTACTAGCTGGATCTGCTATGCAGTTATTGTGGAATAATGTATTCTACTCTTATACGATCGCTTTGCTGTTTATTATATCCGTGCTGGTAAACAGACCGCTTTTTCTCTTTTTTGCCATTGATTTTACTGAATTGCAAGGTAGTGGCCGTCATGAGATGAAAAAGTCGTTTTATCAAAAAAAAGTACTTCGTGCTTTTAAGTGGATTACCCTATTGTTTGCTTTTAGGGATGTATTGCTGGCATCCGTCAAAATATGGTTAATAAAGGAGTACGGGGTAGATGCATTTGATAAAGGCATTGTGTTAAGACAAGTGCTGAGCTGGGGCATTACCGCCGTATCGGTTATTGGTTTTATTTATATATCGAAATTACTTCAAACAAATGAGGAAGAACCCATTCGTCCTCCTGTTTGAAACACCTCTCTCAATGTTCAGAATAACAAGAAGGAGAAAAAAGCGGTTACATTCTGAAGGCATTTTTTACTGAATATTTAATTAACGCCAGAACAGCTTGACCGTCAGGATTGATAGATATAAAATGAGGTCAAATTAGCTCGAATAATCAGTTTCTCCTTCATATATTTTCGACAATAGGGGTCGAAAGTTTCTACCAAATCACCGTAAATGATTGGACTATGAGGGCAGGTTCTTATGTAAACAACTAGAATTCTGCTCTCAGTAATGATGAGAGGATTCTAGTTTTTATTTTATACGCATCGAGCAGTATCTTATTGCACAATAGAGGAGTGGAAAGAGTGGCAGGAAAACCGGAATTACATAATCAGGAAATGATTCTTGTTTTAGATTTTGGCAGTCAATACAATCAATTGATTACTCGCCGTATTCGGGAGTTTGGTGTGTATAGTGAGCTTCATCCGCATACAATCACTGCAGAAGAAGTAAGAGAAATGAACCCGAAAGGTATTATCTTTTCCGGTGGACCAAACAGCGTTTACTCGGAAAATGCATTTCATTGCGATGAGAAAATCTTTGAATTAAATATTCCGATTCTTGGCATTTGCTACGGTATGCAGTTGATGACGAAGCATTTTGGCGGAAAAGTGGAACCTGCTTCACACCGTGAATACGGAAAAGCAGCAATTCAAGTGAAAAATGAAACAGCACTCTATAAAGGGCTGCCAGCTGAGCAAGTTGTCTGGATGAGTCATGGTGATTTAGTTACAGCTGCTCCGGAAGGCTTTTCTGTTGATGCGGTGAACCCTTCTTGCCCGATTGCTTCCATGAGTAACGAAGAGAAGAAGCTTTATGCTGTGCAATTCCACCCGGAAGTAAAACACTCTGTGTATGGTATTGAGCTTTTAAAGAACTTTGTATTTGAAGCGTGCGACTGCAGTGGCGATTGGTCCATGGAAAACTTCATCGAAGTAGAAATGGAAAAAATCCGTCAAGTCGTTGGCGACAAAAAAGTACTTTGCGCTTTAAGCGGCGGGGTAGATTCTTCTGTCGTAGCCGTATTAATTCACAAAGCAATTGGTGATCAGTTAACATGTATTTTCGTCGATCATGGATTGCTTCGTAAAGGTGAAGCGGACGACGTAATGGAAACATTCGCGCAAGGCTTTAACATGAACGTAATTAAAGTAGATGCAAAGGATCGCTTCTTAAGCAAATTAAAAGGTGTTTCAGATCCTGAGCAAAAACGTAAAATTATTGGCAACGAATTTATCTATGTATTTGATGACGAGGCAACTAAGCTGGAAGGTATTGAATTCTTAGCGCAAGGAACACTTTACACAGATATAATTGAAAGTGGGACAGCAACTGCGCAAACGATCAAATCCCACCATAACGTTGGCGGGCTGCCTGAAGATATGCAGTTTAAGTTGATTGAACCTTTAAATACGCTATTTAAAGATGAAGTTCGCGCTCTTGGAACAGAGCTTGGTATTCCTGATCATATTGTATGGCGTCAGCCGTTCCCAGGACCGGGACTTGGCATTCGTGTTCTTGGAGAAATTAGTGAAGAAAAGCTAGAGATTGTACGTGAATCTGATGCGATCTTACGTGAGGAAGTTCGTTTGAATGGGCTTGAGCGTGAGATTTGGCAATACTTCACTGTACTGCCGGATATCCGCAGTGTAGGGGTAATGGGGGATGCTCGTACGTACGATTATACAATCGGTATTCGTGCGGTGACGTCTATTGACGGCATGACATCTGACTGGGCGCGTATCCCTTGGGATGTGCTTGAGAAAATTTCAACACGCATTGTAAACGAAGTACCACACGTTAACCGCGTTGTGTATGACGTTACAAGCAAGCCGCCTGCTACAATTGAGTGGGAATAAACACGAACAAATTACTATAAAAAGCATAAAACGTTCGCCTTCTTATTGACTCGTTAGAAGAAGCCGGATAAAATGAGAGAGAATTAAATCTTGATGTAATCTTCGTATAATCTTGGGAATATGGCCCAAAAGTTTCTACCGAGCTGCCGTAAATAGCTTGACTACGAGGTAACAAATAGATAGATCTTTCTCTATCGTTTGGTATCTAAGTTGCGCTTTGGACGCTTTTGTCCGAGGCGCTTTTATTTTTGATCGGGAAATAGGAAGGGGATTATGATGAAAAAGTTTTTCCAGTTTGAAGAGCTCGGTACAAATTACAGGTGTGAATTTATTGGAGGGTTAACGACCTTTTTGTCGATGGCATATATTCTCATTGTTAATCCAGTAACACTCTCGCTAAAGACAGTACCGGATTTACCAGATGCGATGAGAATGGATTATGGGGCTGTTTTTGTGGCTACCGCTATTGCGGCAGCGATTGGTTCTTTATTGATGGGATTGATAGCGAAATACCCGGTTGCTTTAGCGCCGGGAGTAGGATTAAATGCATTTTTTGCTTACACAGTCGTTTTAACATACGGGGTTTCCTGGCAAACAGCTTTAAGTGGTGTGTTATTCTCGGGATTGTTCTTTATTTTATTAACGTTATCCGGTTTGCGTGAGAAAATTATTAATTCGATTCCTACAGAGCTTAAACTCGCTGTTGGAGCTGGAATTGGTTTGTTCATCACTTTTATCGGCTTTCAAAACGCCGGTATTATTGTTAATAATGATGCCGTTCTTGTTGGAATCGGCGATTTAACAGCCGGCAATACGCTGCTTGCCATTTTTGGTATTATTGTTACGGTCATTTTAATGACAAGAGGTGTTAATAGCGGAATCTTCATTGGAATGATCATTACAGCCGTAATTGGAATGGTGACAGGTCTCATTGATTTACCGAAAAGTGTGATCGGCACAGTGCCAAGTATTGAGCCGACTTTCGGGGTTGCGTTGGAAACAATTTTTCAATCACCATCAGAAATTTTTACGATTCAAATGCTTGTTGTGATTTTAACATTTTTATTCGTGGACTTTTTCGATACAGCTGGGACACTTGTAGCTGTCGCTAATCAGGCAGGCTTGATGAAAGAAGATAAGTTGCCGCGTGCTGGGAAAGCTCTTTTTGCTGATTCATGTGCTACAGTCATTGGGGCATTGCTTGGAACCTCAACAACAACTTCTTATATAGAATCTTCTGCAGGAGTAGCGGCCGGTGCTCGAACAGGATTTGCTTCTGTTGTGACAGCAGGATTCTTTTTATTGTCTTTGTTGTTCTTTCCGTTGTTAGAAGTTATCACAGCGCCAGTAACAGCTCCTGCTTTGATTATTGTCGGTGTTCTAATGGTATCTGCGCTCGGCCAAATTGACTGGACGAAGTTTGAAATTGCTGTTCCTGCATTTTTAACAATTGTAGCTATGCCGCTGACGTATAGCATTGCTACAGGAATTGCTATGGGCTTTATCTTTTATCCAATTACGATGATTGCCAAAGGTCGAGGAAAAGAGATTCATCCGATTATGTATTTCTTATTTGTTATCTTCGTGTTGTATTTTGTTTTTCTGATTTAAAGATTAAGAAGGAGGTTGTTTTCTATGCAGAAGACGGCCTCTTTTATTATTTTGACCCTGTCATGCTTGGTTATTGATGTTTGTTGCAGAAGGACACTTCTGTCGCGGTTCGCTAGGCCTCACTTTTCCGCAGGACGTTGAATCGCACTCTGGAGTTTGTCCTGCACAAGATCCTGCAGATGCATGATGGAGTAGTTAACGTTTTCTATTACAATCGGCCGCTGGGCTATGATGAAAGAGTTGTGATTTGAAAATAGGGAAATGAAGCAGCTAAAAAAGAAGATAAAGAGAAATAAATTTTATTTAAAAAAATATTGACGTTTTTAAAATTGCCTGGTATAGTATTAAGAGTCGCCGCTGGTGATAAACAACAGCGAGACACTGAAAAAGCTTCTTAAAAAAGTTTTGACAAGCAGTAAACAAGATGATATAATAAGAAAGTCGCTATCGGGCGACGGTGAAAAATTGATCTTTGAAAACTGAACAAAAT
>NZ_MAYT01000003.1 GCF_001685015.1 Pseudobacillus wudalianchiensis | reverse complement strand
AGCACGATAGCGGATTGGAGCTCTCGACAAGGAGTCGTTTTGTAGACTCCGACAGAGAGAGTGAAATCAGCGTACGTGCTAGCCCCTGCAGCTAGATCATAACGAAAAGCGATTAACATCGTATTGCCGGTTACTGAAACATATTATCCAGTTTTGAAAGAATAAACTCTTTCAGCTTTATACAGTCTGGTGGCGATAGCGAAGAGGCCACACCCGTTCCCATCCCGAACACGGAAGTTAAGCTCTTCAGCGCCGATGGTAGTGAGGGGCTTCCCCTTGTGAGAGTAGGACGCTGCCAGGCAAGTCCCCTTATTGGGGTGATCTTGCCTGTGAAGTTATTATTTTTTTAGAAAGTACTCAAGACGCTGAAGAGGCGCGAGAGTTTAAATTCTTTAAGGCGTATAAATCAAATATAAAAAGGCATCTTGTCAGTTTGAACTGCACCCTAATTGTTAGACATTCTTAACAATTAGAGTGCAGTTTTTTTATGGTTAAATTTACTACACAAGAAAAAATAGAGGCCGTTAAGGAATATTTAAATGGTCATCACGGAAGTAAAATCGTTACTAAATCAATCGGCAGAAATAATTGTTTATTGCATTTACAAAATAATCTTCAACCTGGTATGTTTTACGAAATGAAACCTCGCTTTTTATTGGAGTAGCTCCCCAAAAGTAAATTTATTAAAAACTAATAAATGGGTAGATGTCTATCCATTAATAAATAGGGACACATATACTAACATGTAGTTAAAATAATGATGAGGAGAGTTAAAAGTGAACAATATGCCATTTGTAGGGCCAAATATTTCTCCGAACCAGCCATTTGTAGGGCCGAATATTTCTCCGAACCAGCCATTTGTAGAGCCAAATATCCCCCCGAATCAACCACTTGTAAGCCCGGAAGTTTACCCGGAGCATCTCACTTATCCAGCCTATACCCCATGTTGTTACCCGGTATATAATAGCGGATGCGGCTACGGTAGGAGTTTTGTCCTGATCGTTGTTTTATTTATTTTGCTGATCATTGTTGGGGCGGCATGCTGCTGGTAATCTTCTCCTGTGAGTTGTTATATCAGTATAAACACGCCTTGCTGATTCAATAAACTCTCCTAGACGGGGTATCTTTAATCCTTGTAGAGGGCATATGATGGATTGATTCCATGTTATTACCCTAATTATTTTTTTACTTTCTACCCTTTATAAGACGAATGTATAATCTGCTAAAGCTTTTCAAATGTGGTGGATTATTCATTTGATTTTCATATGAAGAATGGACTTCACTGTTCATACAATGGTTTACTTTTCATTTCTCAAGAGTAAAAAAGGTGCTGATTTCACAACCAGCACCTTTTTTTAATATTAATGGACAGCTTTTATCATAGATAAGTCTTTTTGCCCGAACACCTATAAAATTGTAAAGATGTAAATACATTATTCCATCTTTACAATTTTATATTATTTTATGATTCCATCTCATCCAGATACTCACTAATAACTTTAAATGGTGAACCGATACACTTGAAAGTGCCCTTGTGCCACGCAGGCGCAAGGGTAACAGTAGAATAAAGCTTCAGACCTTATGTTTTTCTCATTTGTTTAGGAGGAATTTTTTGGTCAATTATTTATGTCGATTTAATCTCCCCATAAATCTGTTAGCGGGTTTTCTGCAAGTTCAACAATATTATTTCTTTCGTCTACATAAGCTACCTTAGTTTTTAATTCGTCCATTTCATCTTCTTCAAAGATTCCTATACATAGGATGACTACCTGATCTCCTTTTGTAAAAAGATGCGCAGGAGGGCCGTTCAGACAAATGACACCTGAGTTTGCTTCACCGGGAATAGCATAGGTCTTCCATCTGGTTGCATTTCGAAAGCTTGTAATCTGTACCATTTCATATGGTAATATCCCGACAGCCTTCATTAATTCCTTGTCTATCGTTATGCTGCCTGGATAATCTAAATTCGCTTCTGTTACAGTTGCTCTATGAATTTTTCCTTTGCAAATATACCGTTTCAATTTGAACCCTCCAAATTATGCCGTTAATCTCTTCATATTCAAGTCGCTGCAGAAGTGTACGTGATAGATACCTTTATTAAAGAGATTCTTTTGTATGATCTTTAAAAGCTTTTAAAGAAGAGGATATAGAAAAGTCAAAAAGGATAGCGGAAATGGACGATGATTTGTATGAAGAATGGATGAGAAGCTAACCTTCGATGAATCAAACCAATCCAGAGTCGCTTCCGCAAGTCACCCAACTTACCTTGATCTGCCGCTTTTAGAAAGAGGGAACGATTACTGTACCAATGTGGCTGAAAGCATGTATTCTCTTGTGGAAGACAGAAAGTGTAATCTAAACACCTGACAATAAGTTAATGAGGATATGGAGAATCGGACTTAAACATTGTTTTATTTAATTTGGTGAGAAGCGAATGCCCGCATATTTGGATCTTGCTGATTCAAATATGCGGGCAGGTTATTCGTAACGCTTATAAAATCTATATTGTAGATTGATGAAAAAGCTTTTTAAAAAAGGGACTTAAAGCGTTTGACACGTTCTAGTCTGGACTAATCAGTTCATGGCCATATCCAAAACAAACAATGCTCTTTTGAGCTTCTTTCATCTATACACAAATCAGGAAGGAGGTAGGATAAATCCTATATGATATAGCAAAAAAACAAACAGAGATCTCCTAATCAACCAAGATACATTCCACGATTATGAACTTCTATGCATAGCTAAGTTATCGAATTTAGTTAACTCGAAAAATCTTAGAAAAACGAATAAAAGAGTAGGCGATAAGGAAAGGCAACAAAATATCTATTACTCTTCTTGGGTTGCTAAAAGGAGTTCTAGTCACTAATTTGTTGCTAGGGAAAGCTATATGAATCCCACTTGTTGATAATTAAGAGCTTATTGCTAAGACCTCAGAAAGGGGCTGAAAGAAATATACTTAAGCTAAACGGACAATATTTAATAAGCCCGAGTATTGCAATACGAGAAACGAAGAAACAATACTGAACTGTTCCGCTGATAAAAGAAGAGCACCAGGTAAACCTAGTACTCTCTTAAAATCAGTCGTTTTTAATTTAATTTTGTCACGCGTCCTTCGATTTGAGAGTTCACCACGTCGTTGGCCTTAATATAATTAACTAATGCATCAAGATCGACTACGTCGATTGTACGGTTGGTGATACCAGCCAATACTGTGTAACCATCGCCGCCGCCAGCCATATAGTTGTTCACTGTTATCGTGTAATTCTGATCCATTTGAACTGGTGTCCCGTCGTCCTTCACGATGGAAACAATGCGGTCTCCAGCAGCACGGGAATCATCATAGGAAACTTTAAGACCTGAAACTGGCATGATACGAACTTTGCTGCCCCATTGCTGTTCTAATAATGTTTTAATGTCCGCTCCGGTTACCGTCATTTTTACAAGGTCATTTCCAAACGGCTGGACTGTGAAAGCTTCTTTCCAAGTAATTTCACCAGCATCAATGTCTGCGCGAACTCCGCCCGGATTCATAAAAGCAAAATCTGTACCTGTTTGAGCTCTCATCGAATCGGCAATGAGATTTCCCATAGCTGATTCACCAGCTGCATTTGTTGTTCTTGTAATCGCAGTTGGAGTAGTGCCAATCACTTCATTTAACTGGCCCGCAACATCAGTCATATATCTATCCAAAATGGCTCTTATTTCTGCATCAGGAGTGATGCGATCACGGTAAGTTGTGACGATTTCTGATTCTGCTGAAATCACATCCTTAGTGTCAGGATCGATCAATAGGTCCACATCAGAAAAAGCTGTTCCAGAAGCATATGACTGGACAACTACCTTTCCATCTACTGTAGTGTTCGTGTACGAATGATTATGGCCGCCAAATAAAACATCGACCTCATCATCTGCATTACGGGCAATATCAATTAGTTCTTCCGATGCATTTGAGCCGTCTGCTTTTGAATAGGAAGGGTTATGGGCTAAAACAATAATCGTTTCAACGCCTTTTGCTTTTAACTCTGCCGTATATTTATTAATGGCCTTTGTTTCATCTGTAAATTCAATCCCCTCAGTCGCACTTGGGATGACAATGTCCGGTGTATCTGACAAAGCCACACCAATAAAACCAATTGGTACTCCATTTACTTCTTCAATATGATAAGGCTCAAGAATGGTTTTCTTTGTTTTCGCATCAATGACATTGGCTGCGATATAAGGAAAGTTTGCCCCTTCAAATTTACCATATTTCTCGACCGTCTTCGGATGGCTTCCTCCATTGATAAGACGCATCATTTCTTCAATGCCTTCGTCAAATTCATGATTGCCAACGGTACCGACATCAAAGCCAAGTTCATTCAGAATATAGATGGTCGGTTCATCCTGTAATAGGGCAGATACTGGTGAACTGGCACCAACAACATCTCCGGCATGAACGAGTAATGTATTAGAGTTTTCCGCTTCACGCTGTTTTAAATAGGCGGCTAAATATTCGACTCCTCCTGCATTAATGCTGGAGTTATACGTGTCCAGCTGTCCGTGGAAATCATTAATGCCCAAAAGCTGAAGCTCGAAAGGCTCCTGAGATTCTGCAACTGGCAGTTTCATAGAATACTTGCCAAATCCGTCTGCACCGTCACCTGTAAATTCAATCCCGCTTCCAGGTAAAAGGGCCTTTTCCGCGTCTGGCGAAGATTCAAAAGCAACATTTACATCGCCACCCACAGGGGAGAAGGTCCAGTTTCCATCTGCAGACGGATCAATGGTTTTCTGTTCCTCAATATAATCAATAATCGCCTGACGGTTTTCATCTGGATACATTTCTACAGCTGTCTGATTTTTGACGCCAGGGAAATTGCCACCTGCACGATAGTTGTTTGTCACAACAAGGAATTCCTGTTCAAGATCGATGGGCTGGCCGTTGTACTGTAAATTTTTAATTCGGTTTGCGTCAGCATTCACAAGATTGCCATCTTTATCATACTTAGCTGGCTCTGTTACATCAATTTCGTAGGTTACACCGTCAATTACATCGTAGTTATAGGTTGAAAAATTGGTATTAATCAATGGCTGTTCTTCACTTACAGACGGGTCAATTTGATTAAATTGGCCTGCAGACATTTCAAGCCATTCTTTTACATCGCTGCCTGTAATTTTAACAGTGGCTACAGTGTTTGGATAAAGATAAAGGTCTGCCACGTTTTTAATCGCAATGGTTCCTTCTGGAATATATGTATAGTAATTAGCTCCGCTTCTTCCGCCTGCTTTAAATGGCGCTCCTGCTGAAAGAATTGGCAGGTTTTCATCAGGGGTACCCTGTACTTTTTTCTCCACATACCATTTTTGGGCATTGGTCACAATCTGGATGGAAGGGTCGTCCTGAACAAGAGCAAAATAGCTATGAATATCAGCCGTTGTTGTCCCCACCGGCTGGCGGATATAATTAACAGTTTCTTCGTGTGCTTCTTTAACCGCTTTTAATACTTTATCATCAGGTTCAGCCAAGCTTGTTTTGGTTGCTTTGTCATAAATCGTTCTGATTTCTGCTTCAGAACTTTTGATAACCCATTTGCCTTTTTCTTTCGCTATGTTTAAATCGATGACACCAAGGTGACTTCCCCAGCTTCCTGGCATTACGACAGGAACACCGTTAATCGTTCCGTTTTCAGTGTCTACCCCAGGCAGATTTGCATAGTTTCCTGGAAAGGTAGAATGACTATGACCGGAAATGATGGCGTCTATACCTTCCACACTTGTCAGGTCATAAGCGGCATTTTCCTCCATTTTAACTACTTCTTCGTCTCCGATTCCGGAGTGGGCAAGGGCGACGATAAGATCCGCGCCTTCTTTTTTCATTTGAGGAATTTGTGCTTTGACCGATTCAACAATATCTTTTGTGATCACCTTACCATCAAGGTGGGCTTTATCCCACTGGAGAATTTGCGGGGCCACGGCACCGACTACACCGACTTTAATTACCTGCGTTTTTCCGCGTCCATCTACTACTTTTTTCTTTAAAATGGTATAAGGTTTGAAGGCGTTTTTATCATTAGATGGGTCGTTGTCTTGATCATCTATATATACATTCGCGTTAACATAAGGCATCGGTGCATCGTCCAGTACTTCATCAAGGAACTCGAGTCCATAGTTAAACTCGTGATTTCCAACGGTTGCTGCATCATAATCTAATTGCTCCATTGCTTGAAAGACTGGATGAAGTTCGCCATCTTCCAGCTTGTCCACTTTTGCTTTATAATCGCCAAGCGGGTTTCCTTGAATCAGGTCACCATTGTCAAAAAGGAGAGTGTTTTGGGCTTCCTCTCTCGCTTCATTGATAAGAGTAGCTGTTTTAGCAAGACCAAATTCCAACGTTTCGGCATCCTTATAATAATCATAATTATAAAGGTTGGTATGAATATCTGATGTTCCAAGGATTCGCAAGGATACCTCGTGTTTGCCAGTCTGATCTGGCTTGGCAGCCATCACTGAATTATAGGAAATTGGAGCAGCTAAGACAGATAATGCCATCGTCGTTACTGCTAATGTCTTCCCGGCCTTCATTAAAGGTTTTCTCAACGGAAACAGCTCCTTAATAGTTGTGTTTTTTAAACTCTTTTTAATTATAAAAAGAACTGCTTATATATAAATGAGGCTTAAGGTAGTACTATTCTTAAAATTTAGTAAACTTAATGTAAATTAGCAGTTCTAAAGTTTGGTGTTGCGAAGTGGGGAACAGGAAAATGTTTTAAGTATCTTCTGGCTCTATGTTCAGTGTGAATATGTACTAAATATGGAGGACGCCGTGGACTATCAGGATTATAAGACCAACTGTGCAGCCTGTAAACTTTACGATAATATCATTTAGATATAAGAATTAAAAAACTTATTGGTGTGTACTCTGACCCTCATTCACAGGTGTTTGCTTATCCAAATAGTAAAGTAGTCCATTTTATAACAACCTGTTTTCTTGCTGAAATTACTAGTGGAGGACTACGATATGATTCTTCTGAGTCACTAAAAAGTAAGGTTTTTGAACAACAGAACCTACTGCAATACCTATTGAAAATGCATTCTCTAGGGTTAAACGATGCACTTGCTAATAGAGAATTGGCGTTTATTCATTAGTGTAATTCTTATTGAAGTAACGGGGAGCCACCGATGAGGCAATCTTCACCAACAAGGATAAAAATAATCTTTTTTTATGGGAATTACTTGAATAAGGAACCTAAAAAGTCGGTTCCTTAATTTACAGGAAATTGACTTTTTTAGGTTTTGAAATCCGCTAAAAAATAATATAGTTGTTTAAAAACCCTTCTTAAACTAACTGGTGCTTTAGCTGAATAAGAATTAAACAACTTTAAAGAGCATTACTACACAATTAAATGTAGTAATGCTCTTATATCTTTATAACAAAATTAAATAACTTTATTATCTCTCTACAGCTATGCGTATCATTAAAAAGGACAACTTTTTCTATAAGACAAGTCTGTCAAAAGACAAGTGGAGTTCATTCATCAAATATTTGAAATGTATATATAAGATCAGACTTCATTAGGAATCTATATACCTCTTTCAAATAAATGCAGTCTTTGCGCTTGAACCTTAATTTTGATGCTTATTCTGAAAAAGTATAATTTTCTAATTAGACACTAAAGATAGCGCTATCATTTTAAGAGATAGTTTTCTTTTTTTGGTTATCTGATGAATCTTTGTGCTCTTTTGAATATTCTTCCCAGAATTCAGCACCCTCTATCCCTGCTTTTACGGGGTTAAATACAGGATCTATGCCTTGCTTTTTTTGAAGTTCATAATCTTTCAATACTTTTAACGCTGGTTTTGTGAGGAATAATAAGGCAATTAAGTGTACCCAAGCTAACGATCCTATACCTAAGTCTCCCATTGCCCATCCAAGTGACGATGTTTTTACACTGCCAAAATACGTTATAACCAGAAATGTTAAAATTAAAGCATATCTTGGCCATGCCATTTTTCGTTTGCTATTGAGATAGATAAGGCTTGTTTCTGCCTTATAATAAAAAGCTACGATACAGGTGAAGCAAAAGAATAAAATAGCAATGGCGAGAAATGGTGCACCAAAGTTTGAAATTTGTGATTCCACTGCGTATTGCGTGTATAACGACGGTTCGATAGCACTCATATTATTTGCCGTGTCTGGTCCATCAGTGACCTTCACATCATACATTCCCGTTAAAAGAATCATAAAAGCGGTTGCAGAACAAACTACCAACGTATCGATATAAACAGATAGAGATTGCACCAATCCCTGTTTAGCTGGATGGGATACCTCTGCTGCCCCAGATTCAAAAGTCTCAGTACCTGTTC
Organism: Pseudobacillus wudalianchiensis; assembly: GCF_001685015.1. Classification (GTDB taxonomy): domain Bacteria; phylum Bacillota; class Bacilli; order Bacillales; family Domibacillaceae; genus Pseudobacillus; species Pseudobacillus wudalianchiensis. The sequence continues at coordinate 108,418 of NZ_MAYT01000003.1, read as the reverse complement.
CTGCGCCGTTAGAATAAGCTCCCCTTTGAACGCCCATAGCGATGGCTGTGCCGATCGCTCCACCAAAAGTAGCGTGGATGCCTAAAGCACTGGAAACAATGAGGGAAATAACAGCAGGCAGTTGAGAAGTGTTTAAGACTAGAATAATCGCACACACTATTAGGTAACCGATAGCCATAAAGGGCACGATTATTTCAGCCGTTTTTGCAATTCGTTTAACACCGCCCAAGACAATAGCACCGAGACAAAGTGTTACAAACAAGCCTGAAATAGCCGGTGTTATTCCAAATGCATTCTCCATTGAAATAGCGATTGTATTGGATTGGATGCCAGGATACAAAAGCCCTAAAATAACGATTAGCATTATAGCAAATATGTTCGCAAACTTTTTGGATTTAAGTCCTTTTTCAAAGTAGTAAGGCGGGCCTCCGCGATAATCGGTTCCTACTTTTCTTTTGTATACTTGGGTAAGAGTAGTTTCAATAAAGGCAGTAGCACTGCTAAACAAAGCCATCAACCACATCCAGAAGACTGCACCAGGTCCTCCCAAGGCGATCGCAACCGCAACCCCGGCAATATTGCCTGTCCCAACCCTGCTGCCAATTGACATAGATAGAGCTTGGAATGAGCTTACTCCAACCTCAGAACGTTGACGTTGAAATGTTAGTTTGAACATATCTTTTAGGTACCTCAACTGAACAAATCGAGTAGCAATTGAGAAAAAGATTCCTACCCCTAGGAAAAGGAAAACCAATGCCTTACTCCAGACTATCGCATTCATCCAACTAATTGCAGATTCCATTGAAAAATTCCCCCTTTATTTTTAGCGTCAAACAAAAGAGTAGTAGCACTTTCCGTAAAGATGATGAACAGATCGAATTGTTGTTTAACAATGGGTGTGGTTTTTAATAATTCTCATGAATTATTAAAATATACTGATTTTTCAGAAAAAATTTTGCATAAAGTACACTATATTGCATATTTACTTGCGTATTTCTTGGAAGAACAGCGGGAAGAAGTTGATCACTTCAAAACTCTTCTTTATAAATTTTTCTGGTTCTTCATGAAAATAGTGGCATCGCTCCTTTTTAGGTTAAATGGTAAAAAATACAGATAGTTCAATTTGCCTGAAAATATATTTAGATTATTGACTAATCTTGGATACATGTAAAATGAATATAAATGATAGTAAGAATTAGAATTACTAATGTAAGTAGATTAGTTATATAAAAGTCTACGAAAATTGCTCCACCCATGTTTTTACATGTGCTATAAATTTTTCGGTTGCTGGCGATATAGTAGGGAGTGTTGCAAGGCCTATTAACCGATAACTATTAACTTCTAATTCAAGAATAGAAAAATCTTTAGAGGATTCTTCCCGTGCTACCATTTCTGACAAAATATTAATACCAAGATTATTTTCAACCATTGAGACAATAGCTTTATCTTCGTATAACTCATACTTAATATTCGGTTTAATGTTATGTTTTTTAAAAATCCTCGTTACGTCAGTATCTCCTCCTTCTCTAGGAATAATAAATGGTTCCTGTTCAATCTGACTGAACAAAATTTTCTTTTGTTTATGTAGTGGATTTTGATTCGAAACAATACAAACCATTGGATCTTTTTTTAATGGAATGACATTGAGTGATTTAGAAGAAGCAGGCAAAGCCAAAAACCCACAATCCACTTCATTATTTAACAACCACTGCTCAATCTTTTTATAGTCTCCTTCAAATAACTCAATCTCAATATTAGGATTGCTTTTTTGAAAATAAGTGATTATTTTAGGCAGCCACTGGGATGCTACACTTGCAAAAGTCCCTACTCTAACTGTTCCTATCTCCAACCCCTTTATCGCAGCCACTTCTTGATTGATTTCATCGTTAATTCGTAATAGTTCTCGAATGTGTTTGATAATACGTTCTCCATCACTTGTTAATTGAACGCCCGAACGAGACCTTCTGATTAACGGTATTCCCCATTCTGATTCAAGACTATTAATGGCATGGCTTACGCCAGGCTGTGTTAAATTAAGCGCGATCCCGGCTTTTGTAAGGCTCTTTAATTCTACAACTTTATTGATTACTTCATATCGTGAAATAGTCATTAGCTCACCTCATACATTCGTTTTATTTATACTGAATATTATAAATATTCATTTTACTTATGTAAATAGCATGAGTATAGTTTAAATTAACAACAAATTTTAAAAGAAAGGAACTGATGTAAACCTTTACACTTTTCTGATCAACAGGATTGTTTTAGTGAAAGCGAAGACCTTTTATTTAAAATAATACATTTAAAATCAGGAGGAATGTGCAATGAAACTAGGCTTATTCTTATATGCTTCTCATCCCCCAGAAAGATCTTATTATGAAGCGACACAATGGGATTTGGAAATGATTAAGTATGCAGATGAATTGGGTTATGAGGAAGTGTGGATGGGAGAACACTTTACAGCAGAATGGGAACCAATTCCTGCTCCCGATCTTGTAGTAGCCCAGGCGCTGCTTCAGACAAAACAGATTAAATTAGGAGTGGGTGCGTACTTGTTGCCGTATCATCATCCAGCTGAATTAGCCCACCGTGCAGCTTACTTAGATCATTTATCTCAAGGAAGGTTTTTATTCGGTGCTGGATCTAGTGGTTTAGGGAGTGATTTGGCTCTGTTTAACGTAGATGGGAGCACAGGTGAAAATGTGAAAATGACTGCTGAAGCACTCGAAATTATTCTTAAACTATGGACAGAGACAGAACCATTTGAATATAGAGGCAAGTACTGGAACGTAAATAAAACGGATCGGATGTTTGATGTATTGGGCCCTCATATGACGCCTTATCAAAAGCCGCATCCACCAATTGGGGTGGCCGGTTTGAGCCCTCATTCAGCGACATTGAAAATTGCAGGCCAACGAGGTTTTATTCCTATGAGTTTAGCTTATAGACATAGCGCAGCGTCTAAAAACTGGGAATCAATTGTTGAGGGGGCAAAACAGAGTGGCAGAACACCTAACCGCGAAGAGTGGAGAGTCGGCAAAAATATTTTCGTGGCCGAGACGGATGAAGAAGCCTATGAGCATTCAGTAAATTCGATGATGGGAAGACACTTTAGAGAATACACAATTCCTTTATTTAAGAACTTAGGCAGGCTGGCTATTTTTAAAGAGAATGAGGATATTCCAGATGAAGAGGTGACGGTAGATTATATAGCAGAGAATTGCTGGTTTATTGGCTCACCTGATACTGTAGCAAAGAAACTGGATCATTTCTATGAAATTTCAGGTGGTTTCGGTACTTTACTAACGCCTGGTTATGATTACCTTGACAATCCCGAAGTATGGAAAAAATCGATGAGATTACTAAAAGAAGAGGTTCTGCCAAGATTAAAAAAGAATCGGAAAGTTTACTATTAATAGAGTGATTAACGTTTTTCTAATAAAACTGAATTGTATTCTCATAAATCGTTAAGAGGTGTTGTTAATGGGGCGTTTAAATGGAAAAGTAGCTATAATTACAGGGGCAGCCAGTGGACAAGGCGCGGCTGAAGCTGAAATTTTTGCAAAAGAAGGAGCAAAAGTTGTTGCAGTTGATGTACAAATGGATCTTCTCGAACAAGTAGTCTTAAACATACGCGAATCTAGAGGAGAAGCCTTTTCCATGAAATTGGATGTTTCTTCGGAAGAAGATTGGAAAACAGTGATAGAACAGACGATTGATATTTATGGAAAAGTAGATATTCTTGTGAATAATGCAGGGGTTATTATCTCGAATAATATTGAAAAATGCACTTTAGAAGAGTGGAATAAGATTCAAAATATCAATTCAACAGGGGTTTACCTTGGTATGAAATATGTGATTGCCGAAATGCTTAAAACTGGTGGAGGTTCGATTGTTAATATTTCCTCCATTGACAGTATAGTGGGAGGAAGCAGTTCTGCCGCTTATGTTGCTTCAAAAGGCTCTGTTCGATCTTTATCGAGACATACAGCAATCGATTATGCTAAAAGCAATATTCGTGTCAACACGGTCTTCCCAGGTTATATTATAACCCCTATGACTGCAGAACAGCTTACTGATGAGGAGCGCAGCGAATATATTTACAGCCAGACAGCACTTCCATATTTGGGGAATCCTGAGGATGTTGCATATGGAGTTCTTTATCTTGCTTCAGACGAAGCAAAATTTGTTACTGGAACTGAATTGGTAATAGATGGAGGTTATACAGCCAAATAACTCCATGAATCCTTAGTAAACAATACTACTGTATGTTTGCTCTAAAAAGGGGTGCCTAGAGATGAATTTAATTATTTCTTCTATTCAAGGAAGAGTCATTTCAGGGAAACAAGTTGGTCGCACAATTGGTTTCCCTACGGCGAATTTGCATATATTATCGAAAATTCCCAGCTTAGATTATGGAGTCTATGGAGTAATTGTCGATTGGAAAGGAAGTAAGTTTTCAGGGGTAATGAATATAGGAATAAGGCCAACATTTAATGATAGCTCTCAGATAAGCTACGAAGTACATTTACTGGATTTCAATCAACATCTTTATGGTGAAAAGATAAATGTGTATATTTGTTTTCAAGTAAGAAAAGAAATACTGTTTAAAGATGTTTCTGAACTTATTCAACAGATTCGTAGCGATGTTGATTACGTTAAAGGCAAATTTCTAATTATGGATTATAGGCATCAAAATAAAAAAGACTTTGTAAATGTATAAGGAGAAAATATGAAAAAAGACCTAAACACCCTTATTCATCTACCTGATTTATTATTTGTACAATGGTGTGATGCTGAGTTTGGAATAAACCGCGGTGTATATAATACCATTGATTCTTGGTTTTATCAAAAAGGGATAAAAGAAATTACTCAGCGTAGAAAATACATTCTAAAGTTTTACCTTAGTTTAATTCATCACGGCAGCAAAGGCTCTAAAATTAAGTTTGGGCATGGTGGATTAGCTGCTAGTTTAAATAATTATTGGAAAGCATTCATAGAGAGTGAATGGAAGCGAAACGCTTAATCGTAAGTGGGATTGCTGAAAAGTAATAGGATGTATGGGGAGTTTAAAAAGTTATGCATCCTATTACTATACATGGCAAGCAGATAGAATGATTATTACCAAAATAGCCTGGCCAATACAAATGCATAGCCCTCCCAAAAGTCGAGTTTCTATACTATAGAAAGGGTGAGCGGGCATGACAAAAGCAGTCATAATTTATGGAGGAAATACCCGAAAGTCCAGATTAAAAGGATTACTAGACAGAGCGGAAAAGTTTTTATCTGCAAATCACTTTGAGTTTGAGACAATATATGTTCATGAATTGCCAGCAGAAGATTTAATCAGCGCCAACTTTAATAGTGAGTCTATTATCGAAGCGAATGCAAAGGTGGCAGCGGCAGACGTGATCATTATCGTAACGCCTACTTATAAAGCTTCGTATAGTGGTATCTTGAAGACCTATCTAGACTTACTTCCACAAAAAGGATTTGAGGGGAAAACGGTTCTGCCGCTTGTCCTTGGAGGGTCATTTGGTCACTTGCTGGTCATTGAGTATGCTTTGAAGCCGGTACTATCGGCACTGGGTGCGAGACTAATTTTGAAAGGTGCCTTTGTGCTTGATACTCAGGTTGAATACGCAGAAAGTGGCCAGTTTCTAATTCATCTTCAGGCTGAAGAGCGGCTTGGCCAGGTGCTACAGGTGTTACAGGAAGAAGAAAGCCGGTGTTTACCTTCAATTCACAAATAAAACATAATAACAACACTTATTGGGAAATCATAGGTCCTCATCTATTAATAAGATGGAGACCTAATTGTTTTAGGTAAGGTAAAAAAACTATGACGATTAAATAGAGGGAAAAATAAAAATCTCTTAAATTGATAATTAACGAATTGTCTCTAAAAAAGAGAGCGATTTATTCTCTAAATCGATTGAGTATCTGTTTAAAAGGGATTATGAAGGTGGTGCCAATGTGAAAGAGATTCTTTTAATTTTATTCCTCCAGCTTATTTATGTGCCATTACTCACTCTGCGGACTATTTTCTTAGTCAGAAACCTTACAGCTCTTGCCTCTATTTTTGGAGTCATGGAAATCCTAGTCTATGTATTTGGATTGTCTCTTGTATTTGGAGGTGACCAAAGTGTGGCTGCGATGGTAGTCTATGCCGTGGGGTTCGGAGTTGGAATTATATATGGAATAAAAATTGAGAAAAAACTAGCCATTGGCTATATCCTTGTCATCATCAATACTCAGTCTAAAAACGATGAATTAATTGACACTTTAAAAAACAATGGATTTGGGTTCACTCTATTTGTTGGTGAAGGCCGAGATAGCAAACGTTATAAACTTGATGTATTAACCAAGCGAAACCGTGAAAGTGAATTAATTGCAACTGTTGAAAAGTTTGAGCCTCAAGCTTTTATTATGTCTTACGAACCAACTTACTTTAAAGGTGGTTTTTTGTTAGGTCGTATAAAAAGCGCTAAGAATTAAAACGGACTATTTTTAGGGGGAATTAATAATGGGAAAATTAGCTGGAAAAGTAGCTATTATTACAGGAGCGGCAGGTGGACAGGGGGCATATGAGGCTCAATTGTTTACGAGGGAAGGGGCAAAAGTGATTGCTACTGATGTGCAGACTGAATTACTAGAACAAGTAGTTGCAAGGATTAATGAAAGTGGAGAGCAAGCCATTGCATTAAAGCATGATGTCGCATCTGAGGAAGACTGGCAAGCTGTTGTTAATACTACAGTTGAAACTTATGGAAAGGTAGATATCTTAATTAATAATGCTGGGATTTATATCTCAAATAACGTTAAGGATACGACCTTAGACGAATGGGACAAAACGATGAGTATCAATTCAACTGGAGTTTATCTTGGAATGAAACATGTCATTCCGGAAATGCTTAAGTCTGGTAGTGGTTCTATTGTGAACATTTCTTCAATAGATAGTATTATCGGCAGTGGCAGTTCTGCGGCATATGCAGCATCAAAGGGTGCTGTTAGATCATTAACAAAAAATGCAGCTTTTAACTATGCGAAAGATAAAATCCGAGTTAATTCCGTACATCCAGGTGTTATCATAACACCTATGAATGAACATCAGCTTGCTAGCGAGGAAACTAAAACCTTTGCTCAAAAGAATACACCATTGCCATATCTGGGTGCGCCAGAAGATGTTGCTTATGGTGTTCTTTATCTCGCTTCTGATGAATCCAAATTTGTAACGGGGATTGAACTGGTTATCGATGGAGGGTTGTTAACACTATAAGTAAGAGTAAATTGTTTATGAGAAAAAATAAGGTGAAAAATATGACAAAAATGTACTCTTCATTATTGAAAAAGTCAATGGAGACTCATAAAGAAGAAGAGTGCTCTATGATGAGATAATGCGGATCTTTAGGGCAGTTTTTAATTAAGCAAAATGCAACTAGTGACTGTACTGCATTGTTGACATCTTCATCATCTACTTTTCATTTTAAAATTTCTACAAACCTGATTACCTTCCTTTCTTAATTAACCTTCTTCATTGCTTATCCGTTCGTAAAAGTACACTTTTGCGAACGGTTTTTTCAGCAAAAAGCTGTTTTTCATAATCATTTAAACTCGAAAATCATATGACGAGGGAAAGTAGGTACAGGTTTTCATCATAGTACAAAAGCAGAGAGAAAAAACACGCCATAATTAACATTCTCACAAAGAATGAAACTATCAAGTCAATAATAATTATAACTGGGATTAGACACAAAAGGAATTTTGTTGTATTAGATGGATTATTACAAGGATCTGTGCTATATTCATACCATTTCACTAAACCTTCTTTATCCAAATCAATATAAAGAAGGTTAATTACCCTACACGCTCTAGATGCAGGATAATTGGGTTTATAGATTCGGCAGTACTTTTTTGGCTCCTAGGAAAAGCCATGTGCTAAGAACGAAAGGCATGGTCAACGCTGGAAGTCCGTATGGCAAAAGCCAAGTAGCTATGCTTGCAGCGAATGGCACTGTTAAACAAGCCGCAAAAATACCTGAAAGCAGACCAAAGCGGCGGTGGTCCGTATTAAATGTTGCAGACACGGCGATGATTGCTAGGATAGCATTGTATCCGTATAGACCCCTATAAATCAACGTGTGTTCTCCTCCAAGTAGATAGGAAGTCAGCAAAGCGACGACGTTTCCTAATACAGCATAGAGGCCTAGTTTCCAGCCAGCCACAAATACCGCAATAAAAAGCAGAATTCCGGATAGGATCCCCTCAATGAAAAAGATCTGTCCAATTCCGTCAAATGCCCCTTCTAACCAATTTATTTTTCCAGCTATGTCCAATTGCCAATTAGATAAGTCTTGCGGAACAAATCGGGAAGTTAAACGGAATGCTTCTAAACGGTAAGAAGCAAGAATCGTAAACCAAGTCACGGTGATAAAGGGAAACGTAAGTACAGGGATTCCTGTATTTTTCATAACATGCATCATAGTGGCTGTTAAGAGTGCTGCTAGTGCCGCACCTACGAGAGCAATAATCCAATGATAAGGTCCAGTTAAAAATAAGGTGAGCGCAAGTCCTGTCAAGACGGAGTTATAGCCGAACAATCCTTGGTTGATGCTTTCCTTATTCGCTCCTCCTATTACCCCAACGATAGTACCTATAAAAGCCGACAGCAGAGCAATGATTCCTAAAGAATAAGAAAAGGTGGTGATGGCTAAGAGAATGATAAGTCCAGTAACGGCATTTTCAATGAGCATAACTTGAGATATGCCTTTTAGAGTCGCTATCAGAAAGGAAACCAATTTCCCTTCAGCCCATCGCGTGTGATTAGTATTTTGCACGATAATTCTTCCTTTCCAATTTCTTAGGATTTGCTCCTCTAATATAGAAGCTTTTGCTTTATTGTAAAGTGACAAGTCTATTCTTTCTTGGGTATCTCCTTGTTAGCATTCCTTATTGACAAGAAGATAAAACAAAAAGAAAAGGGTGGTTCCTTTCTGTAGGAGCCCATCCTTTTTTGCTTGATCTATATTTATCCCCTTTTTATTACAGTAAATATATAACCTTAATATATAAGAATTATGATATATGATGGTTTTAAAGGAATCAATATAAGAATGTATGTTATTTGCTGGTTAATTCGACTACATAACTTAAAAAAAGAAAGTTTTTTCCGATAAAAAGTAAATATTTGTAATTAATAACTATTAAAAATTCAGGTTATAAGGTGCAGAGGCCTATTTTTTAATAGAAATGATGGTATGGTTGCCAGCAGTTTCTAAGGAATCATTAAAAACATCATTCCTGCCAAAATAATGGGAAGCATGACGATAAATGTAAGCATAGAAACACTACGTATTTGGATTCTATGTTCATTGGCTTGGTCCATGGACTAGCAGGAAGCGGCGCTATGGTCCTCTTGAAAATGAGCACTTATCGGGGGAGCGGCCATCTATATCCTCATAATTGGTGCAGGAACCGTCATTGGCAACCACTATTGTTAGCATTCCATCCGTGTTAAGCAAGAAATGCAGGACCGTAAGCATGACATTTGAGTTAATAACAGGTAGTATTAGTACTATTTTTAATATGTATTACATGTATAATTCGGGAGCTAGTGGAGGATTATGTAGTATCCATATTTAGGAATGAGATGACTGTCGCAACGTAAAAGGTGACAGACGGACAAATTCCAGCCTCATTTCCTATTTTTTGATAACAATTCGTCTGTAATCTCATTACAAAAACTTTGAAAAGAAAAACTACTCTGAATCAGTAGTTTTTATCCGGACATACCATCTTTACGATTAGAAGCGTAAAAAAAATCCTTAGTCAGCATGCTTCCAGCTTTTTATCATCGTATCGGCCAACTGACGTGCGTTTGGATCATTTTCCTCATACAGCTTGCTAATAACATTTTTTTGGTCCTCTTCATCATGATTTTGACTTAGCTTATATGCAGCTTGAACTTCTTGTACTTTTATTTTGAAACCAGTAATGCCCTTTAATTCCGCCTCTAACAACTCAGGAGAAAGCTTGTGCCATAAAACTGGTTTTTCACGGTGCCCTTCATATTTATATAGCATCTTGCTAAGCGCTTCTATCAACTCTTCCTTTGACAATATTTCTGCTTTTCCATATATATGGACAGCTTGATAATCCCATGTGGGGACGTTTTCGTGATTGTACCAAGAAGATGATATATAAGCATGCGGTCCCTGATACATAACTAAGACTTCTTCTGATTCCTCAAATGTTCTCCATTGAGGATTACCATAAGCCATGTGCCCTGTAAGGTAATAGTTAACCTCATCTACATCCTTTTCTAAATATAAAGGAATATGGGTAGCAATGGGCCTGCCCTGTTTAGTGGTAACAAGGGTGCCAAATGAATGTTTTTGGATAAATTTTTCAATTTCATCCATAGAAGTTACTTTAAAATATTTAGGGATATACATGAATGAACTCCTCCTTAATTGTAATGTGAAGTATTCAACATAACACCTGCTAAAAAAATAGTATTATACAAACTGACATTAAAAAAGGTACAATATTAAACAACTATACATGTCAGAAGGGGCAGTAAATGAAAAATACTATTTTTACTTTTAAAGATAACTCTCCTAAATACAAACAAATCTACGAGCAATTTAAATTATTTATTGAGCAAGGTGACATACAGACTGATGAACAATTGCCTCCTATTCGTCAACTTGCAGACTCCCTTCACGTAAGCCGCAATACCACATTAATGGCTTACGAACAGCTGGTGGCTGAAGGCTATATCCGTGGAGAAGGGCGAAAAGGTTATTTTGCAAATGAGTTGGAGCCTGTTTTGGTTCAGGAAGAGCTGTATTCCCATAATAAAGGGCAAACCGAGCCGGTACCGCCTGTCCTCGTCAATTTCCGGGCCGATGCTGTAGATCAATCTCACTTCCCTCTAAAAGTCTGGAGAAGAATCGCTAACCAAGTATTAACATTACAAGATAGCTTTCAATATGGAGAGCCTTTTGGAGAGATATGCCTGCGAGAACAGATTGCAGCGTATTTGTTTCAATCGAGGGGAGTAAAAGCAGAGGCAAATGCAATTATTATCGGCAGCAGTACCCAGCAGATGCTTATATACCTTGGCCATATACTGAAAGATGATTTCGAAAGTGTTGTAGTAGAGGACCCTGGATATGATGGTGCAAGGGAAGCTTTTCATTTCCATCGCTTTATGCTTGAAACCTTGCCAGTTTATGAAACAGGCGCCGATTTCACCCAATTAGAACAAATGACATCACGATTAATCTATGTAACGCCTTCCCATCAGAGCCCAATGGGGGTAAGTATGTCCATTCAACAGCGGCAAATGCTTATTCATTGGGCTGCCAGAATACAGGGATATATTATCGAAGACGATTACGACAGCGAATTTCGTTACACACAACAGCCATTTCCAGCTCTTGCTTCCCTTGATGCCACAAGGGTTATTTATCTGGGAAACTTTTCGAAGTGCTTCCTTCCAGGAATCCGTTTAAGTTATATGGTGCTGCCACAACCGCTATTAGATCGTTATAAAAATCACTTCCGTCATTTCGAGAGCACCACTTCACTTCTTAGCCAACTCGCAATGGCTAAGTTCATGGAAGAGGGAGAATGGAATCGTCATATTAAGCGTATGCGTCTTGTTTATAAACGAAAGATGCAGCACTTAGTAGCATTATTAAAAAAAGAGTTTAAGCAACATATATCTATTATTGGCGAACAGTCTGGTTTGTACTTATTAGTCAAAGTACACACGAATCGTTCAGAAGAATGGCTCATCAAACAGGCTTCCGCTTATGGTGTTAAAGTGTATCCTATCTCACCGTACGTCGTTAACAATCATTCTGATCAACCAGTTATTAAGCTTGGTTTCAGTAATCTTTCTGATGAGGAAATCCAACTTGGCGTCAATCTCTTAAAAAAAGCTTGGTTTTAAAAGTCTCCACCTTATCACAGCTGCTGGCATTTGTGAAGACGGCTCGAAAGAAGTGATGGCTTACACGATGGCCTCCAGAGAATCAGCGTTTGTCTAGAGAGGACTGCTGGAAGACATCAAAGAGAGAGGGGGAGGAAGACGTAATATTGCCCGCAAAGTTCATGTAGCTGACCAGGCAGAGATCTGCGAAGACTGACTTCAAATCGGTTTTATATAAGCAAGCTGGAGGTTCTTTTTCTTTTTGTAAAACATATTATTTAGTTTTATGTCGGAGGGGGATATTATGATTCAGGGTTCTTGGAGAGCGTTGATGTGGATTGGATTATCAGAATTGTGTGCTTTAAGCTTGTGGTTTAGTGCATCAGTGATTGCCCCCGAACTAATTGAAGTTTGGAGCCTTAGTTCCAATTCAGAAGCTTGGCTTTCTGCTTCTGTTCCTATCGGATTTGTGATAGGAGCATTATTCAGTTCATATTTTGGGGTGGCTGACCGTTTTAATCCCCGAAAAGTTTTTGCAACTTCAGCATTTCTAGGTGCAATATTGAATGCTTCACTCATTCTAGTTGATTCCGCTTTTTTCGGTGTTCTACTTAGGATTTTAACCGGAATAACACTCGCTGGTGTATACCCAGTAGCTGTGAAAATTTTATCCCAATGGTTTCCGAAAAATCGCGGATTTGCAATTGGGATCTTAATAGCAGCCTTAACATTAGGATCATCATTGCCTCATTTTGTTGTCATATTTTTTTCTTCATTAAATTGGAAATTCGTGATCATTTGTAGTTCAGTATTGGCTTTATTGTCGGCATTAGTTGTCACGTTTATTTTAGAAGATACTCCAGTAAAATCGAAAAGATTGCCTTTCTCGTTAAAATTAATAAAAAAAGTAGTAGTGAATAAACCGGTAATGCTCGCGAATTACGGTTACTTTGGTCATATGTGGGAATTGTATGCGATGTGGACATGGCTTCCTGCCTTTTTGGCTGCTAGTTTCTCAACCTATTCACCAGCAACGCCTCATTGGTTCATTGCGTTATCCTCTTTTATTTCAATAGGAATTGCAGGAGGGATTGGATGTATAGCAGGTGGACTAATCTCAGATAAAATAGGAAGAGCCAATTTAACGATTATGTCTATGCTTATCAGCGCTATTTGTTCAATATTAATAGGTTTTACATTTGGGCAATTTATTTGGTTAACTCTAATAATCGCCATTATTTGGGGGATGTCTGTCATATCTGATTCCGCCCAATTTTCTGCAGCAGTTTCAGAAATAGCCGAAGTTGATTATGTAGGTACAGCCCTTACTTTTCAAATGTGTATTGGTTTCCTGCTTACTATATTTTCTATTAATCTTATCCCTATTATTCAGAGAATCGTTGGTTGGGAGTGGGTCTTTTCGGTATTAGCGATTGGACCTGTTCTTGGAATAGTATTTATGATCAAATATAGACGTTACGAATAGCTTTTTTGCGGAACGCTGTTTGCATTTTTTGTTTAAGAAAGTTTGACATAAAACAACCTCTTTTGTTATTTTATAATACTTTTGATGGTTGACTAGAATAAAAATTTTCAGTAACGTTTATACTTTTAAGCCCTAATATAACCTTCCATCCGTTAGTCAAAAATATCCATAAAAATTTTGTTGATAAAGGAATAAAAATCTTGTAGTCTTTTATTTACTGTGACAAATGAATAAGATATTTTCTTCTTATCAAGAGAGATGGAGGGACTGGCCCGATGAGATCTCGGCAGCGGAACTTAGTGATTAAGTTGCTGTGCCAAATCCAGCAAGCAAAGGCTTGCTAGATAAGAGGAGTGTTTTATAGATATAAGGCCTCTTCTTGTTGTTTCAAGATGAGGCCTTTTTTCGGAGCAAAGAATGGGCAAAAGACGTGACCCATTTTATTTTTTGGAGGTGGAACAATGAAGAAAGGAAATCCATGGGCACTGATCCCATTTGTTGTTTTTTTGATTTTATTTATTGGTTCAGGGGTTATGACAGGTGATTTTTATGCTTTTCCTGTCATTGTAGCCATTGCCATTTCGGGTGCTGTGGCTCTGGCGATGAATCGAAAAGAATCGTTTTCGAGAAAGGTTGATATTTTTTGCCAAGGAGCAGGAAATTTAAATGTCATGCTGATGGTTGTTATTTTTCTCTTGGCCGGAGCCTTTTCAGAGGTAGCAAAAGGCATGGGGGCAGTGGATTCCACTGTTAACTTTGCTTTATCGGTCGTTCCGCAAAACCTGCTTGTCGTAGGTTTGTTCATCATTGCCTGCTTTATCTCCTTGTCAATGGGAACATCGATGGGAACGATTGTTGCACTGGCGCCAATTGGCGTTGGGATAAGCGGGCATACTGATCTTTCCATGACTTTAGTAATCGCGGCGATTACTGGCGGTTCGATGTTTGGCGATAATTTATCCTTTATTTCAGATACAACAATTACTGCCGTTCGTTCACAAGGCGCACAAATGAAGGATAAATTTAAAGTGAATTTTTGGATTGTGTTGCCGGCAGCTATTATTACAGGCATTATTTTAGGGGCTATCACAATGGGTGAAACGGCACAAGTAGAACATTTAAGCTATAGCTGGGTAAAAATTGTTCCCTATGTTTTAGTTATTATTTTTGCGTTAGCTGGAATGAATGTTTTCCTTGTTCTAGCACTAGGAATTGTTCTCGCCGGGGCTGTTGGCTTAGCGGATGGCAGCTATCATGTAATGGGCCTTTTTCAAAAGATTGGCGAAGGAATGGCAGGCATGTATGAAATCGCCTTTCTTGCGATATTAATAGCTGGGATGGTGGAGGTTATTAAATTTAACGGCGGAATTGACTTTCTGCTTCATCTTGCGACACGAAGGATTAAATCGAAAAAGGGGGCCGAATTTGGGATTGCTGGGCTTGTAAGTCTGACTGATTTATCGACGGCCAATAATACGATTGCTATTTTAATTGCCGGACCGCTTGCGAAAAATATTGCTGATCAGTATGGAATTGAGCCGAGAAAGTCCGCAAGTATATTAGATCTTTTCTCTTGTTCGATTCAAGGCCTTCTGCCATACGGGGCCCAATTATTAGCAGCTGCAAGCGTAGCCGGAATATCGCCGGTGAGTATTCTTCCATACTCTTTCTATCCAATCCTCGTAGGAATCTGCGGAATCATCGCTATCCTCATCGGATACCCGACAAAAAAGAAAGCCTGAACTTCACTACTTTAAAGCAACGGGGGCCTGTCCCCCAGTTGTTAAAAAGGTAAAGTGTTAGGGCATCAGTGATTGCCTCTGAACGAATTGAAATTTGGAACCTTAGCTCCAATTCAGAAGCTTGGCTTTCTGATTCTGTTCCTATTGAATTTATCATAAGACCTTTATTTAGTTCATATTTTGGGCTGCTGACCGCTTTTAATCCTGAAAGGCTTTTGTAACTTCATCCTTTCTAGGCGTAATATTGAGCGGCTAACAAATTTTGAGCGATTGGACCTTTTTCGATATTCTGCTTAGGATTTTAACCGAAATAACATTCGTTTGTGGAAAGCTTTGGCATGATGGTTTTTGAAAATACGCGGGTTTGCACTTAGAGTCTTAAAAGCAGCTTTAACATTAAGGTCATCACTACCTCGTTTGTTCAGCAATCAGGCGCTTTCCTGTAGCAGGGATTAGCGCTTATTTCCATTTTAGGGCCAGATTGTTGTAGACTATCTAGACGAGGCAGTTGAGGTGAAGATGATATAATTAAATAATCTGATGTATATGAAGGAGACATAATGTTGGATGCAAAATGTATTAAATTCTATGAATTCGGTAGCCCTAGAGATGTAGTAAAAGTGGAGTCTAAAAGTATTCAACCACCAAAAGGTAATGAAGTCCTCGTTCGAATGTTAGCCCGCCCTATCAATCCATCTGACTTAATACCGATTAGAGGGTCATATTCTCATCGGGTTTCTTTTCCAAATATTCCAGGATATGAGGGAGTTGGCATAGTAGAAGACGTCGGTCCTTTAGTTTCCCATCATTTTATTGGTCAACGTGTTCTGCCTTTGCGAGGGGAAGGGACATGGCAAGAGTTTGTTAAAACGTCATCAGAATTTGCGGTTCCTATACCTGATTCGATTGATGATTTTACAGCAGCACAGATGTATATTAATCCAATTACAGCCTTGGTAGTATGTACCGAAGTTTTAAAATTAAAATCGGATGATGTTTTATTGGTTAACGCATGCGGTTCTTCTATTGGACATGTTTTTGCTCAATTATCGAAAGTTTTAGGTTTTCGGTTGATTGCAGTGACTAGAAATGATAAGTATATGGAGGAACTGCTTCATCTTGGTGCTTCTTATGTGATTGATACATCTCAAAATGACTTAAATGAAGTCGTTATGGAATTAACTAATGGGATGGGCACTGATGCTGCTATTGACTCTGTTGGGGGTTCAGATGGAAATGAATTGGCTTATTGTGTAAAGACTAACGGAAATTTTTTAACCATCGGTCTTTTATCAGGGATACAAGTGAATTGGGCAGAAATTATAAAAAAAGCTAAAGTGAATGCTAATATGTTTCATTTACGAAATTGGAATAAAAATGTTTCATCAGCTAAATGGCAAGAAACCTTCCGTCACTTAATAAATCTACTAAGTGATGGAAAATTACGTTTGATGACGGTAGATTCTCAGTATGATTTATTAAATGTAAAAAGGGCTATTGAAGTTGTTGAATCTTCTAAAAAGACAAAAGGGAAAGTGTTTTTAACTAGCTATTGAGTTATTAATTTTCAATTAAAATTAATAACTGAGGTCAATTTTGGAGCACTAATAGATAGGAAATGATCAAACTTTTTTATAAAAGCATAATCCGGTTGAAAATATTTAAGAGCCTGTTTTGATCTATCTTTTTTCAAAACAGGCTCTTTTCTATGACTATTTATCAAGATTATTAGTATCAATGTAATCAAACTTTATTTTAAAACACCACCTGACTTTTTGCACTTTTCTTTTTTCTTATGAATAAACTGACGCATAGTCAAAGGAACGCCGCTTTCACTTAACTAAGATACGGCCGTTGATAAGCTGGACAAATGTCTAGCCTTTTTTATGGGCTGTTCATCTAAATGGCTTTATAAGGCACTGAAGGTAGAGAGTCTTTGAATCCATTCCATATTCATTGAAGCCTTAAAAGTCGCCGTACTTTTTGCATGTTGCACTTTCCCAGCTTGTGATTAAAGACGCAGCCAGCGAATGTATAAGAGTCCTACGCAATAGGGGGAGAACTCAGTAGTAGATAGTTCACCTTGCAATTCAAGAGAACTCTTGGTCTCTTGTGCTTTTGAGATGTTTAATGAAAAAATATTTGTCTATATTTTTTCATTATCAAAATCGCCAGGGTCCTTTATTTGAAGTAGGTCCCGTCAAACGTTGCCGTTGCCCCATGCCAATATAGACAAGCAGATGATTCCTTTACCCGGATAGACTTTCCTTGATGGGTAAAGGTTATGCGGCAGTATGGATCCTTAGAGAAGGAGGATTTTGTATAGCCAGAATAGGTGGCTTTCCCGTCTTTTATCTTGGCAGTTCCTTGAAGATCTCCGACATGCTCGCCCATGACAACATGAATATCAAACTTGAAGCTAGAGGCGGTTTCATGGGTAATCAATAATTTTCCAAATTCAGTCTGCCATTTCCCGTTCCACTTTTTTGTGGAAGGGGAAGTGGGTGTTATCGCTTTTAAATACCTTGAAGCGACATACCCCGCTTTGTTTTTATATTTAATTTTTGACCAGCCGCCAGGCTCTGTACTATATACATACACGATAGTCCCATTTTTCAGAGAGCCCACGATTTTGGCTCTTGGACTTGGCTTCTCTCGTACATTCAACGTAGTTTTTACCTTCACAGTATGGTTTCCGGTGCTGGCTGCTGTTGGCTTGGCAGAGAACAATGTGATGGATAAAAAGAAAACCACCATCAATAGGAATATTTTTTTCACAGGGAACTCCTCCTTTTACAAAAAAATCCATCCTATTGTATTGTACTACGGGGGTGTTGTCGTCTTTTGGTATTTTGAACGACATTTTCCGCCATCATAAACCAGTAGTCTATTGAACTTGCCTTTCATACAATTGCGCCATTAGCCGCCGAAACAACATAGATGAGAAATGAAAGGGAAAAGGCTTCTGGGACAAGTGACAAGCGGAAGAAAATGTAGAAAAGAAGAGAGTGATCGTTATAGTAGAGTCATAGATGATAGCTTACAAAAATATGTTATTTATTAAAAAAGAAGTTGATGCTTCATTCTACATATTCCAACATCCTAAGTTGGATCCTATTAAAAGAGTACATGAGGGCTTTCTTGTTGACAAATTTTAAAAAATGTCCTATCTTATACTTACTTAATAATCGAAAGATGTTTATTTTCTCCTTTTTAAACAATTTGGGCTTTAGCATTCTTTTAATATTTAATATTGACTGGATGAAAAAGCGTCCTAATATAAAAAAGGAAGAGTAGCGTAAATCGATTTATTTCACAACCAACAGATTAAATTTAAGTTATACCGATATTTTCTTTAGAAGGAAGTTAAAACATAAAGTAAAATAACCTATAAAAAGGTAGCTCTTCAAAAAACTTTTTGGAAGTTAGTTGAAGTGAAGCCGACAACTTTAATAATTCAATGATTGAAAATAATCATTGAATTATCGAAGCTGTCGGTTTTTTTATTGAAAAAATAACATTTAATTAGTAAGAATAAACAAAATTGTATGAAATTACAAAAATATTGCCTGAATTAAAAGGACTTCTTGTACGTTAACGTTACTTAAAAAAGGGAGAATTTGAAATGTTAGTTTCGCTGAGTTTGCCATCATTGTTAATATTATTTTTTGTTATGCTTATTGCTTCTGCGTTAAGTGGACTATTGTTTTTGCATCCGCGAGTCCCTTTGGGCTTTGTTCGCATTCATATTGGTCTCACGGCTTTACCGCCTTTGATTTCCTTAGTGGCTCTTGCTAATAGTAGTGTAAATGGAAATGTTGGTCCTTGGCACTTGGATTCTTTGGCTTGGTTAATGGCTTTCTTTGTTCTTGCAATCGGTTTAATCATTCAGCGTTTTTCTGTGCGTTACTTAATGGGAGACCGCTATTATCGTAAGTATTTTGCTCTTTTCACATTTACTACGGGTTTTGCTTCAATTGCATGGTTAAGTGGCGATTTGCGCTTGATGGTTATATTTTGGGGAGCTACTCTTGCTGGATTAACCTTGCTGATCAGGTTAAATAGTGGGTGGAAAGTAGCTGTTGAAGCAGCCAAGGTTTCTGGTCGATTATTTATATTAAGTTGGTTTTCTTTGTTACTTGCAATGATTTGGCTTTTTCAAGTCACAGGTCAATGGCAGTTATCATTAGCGTTAACAAATGAAAGTTTAGCTCAACTTGGAGCATGGGAGAAAACAGGGATTAATTTATTGATCGTATTAGCAGTGATAATTCCTGCAGCTCAGTGGCCTTTTCAGAGATGGTTAATTGAGTCTATTGTTGCTCCGACTCCTGTTTCTGCGATTATGCACGCAGGATTAGTAAATGCAGGCGGGATTATGCTAACTCGATTTTCACCTCTTTTTAATGGTGACATAGCATCGATAATTTTACTTATCTTTGCCAGTATTTCTGTATTGATTGGAGCTGGAATTAGTTTAGTCCAGGTTGACTATAAACGCCAGTTAGTAGGCTCGACGATCGGACAAATGGGATTTATGCTTATTCAGTGTGCATTAGGTGCGCATATTGCAGCTATCCTTCACCTTATCCTACATGGACTGTTCAAAGCTACGCTGTTTTTACAGGCTGGTTCGGCAGTACGCCGTTTCGAAGTATCACCTCGCGTTAATGAAAGATCATCCTACTTGTGGGTCGTTGCTGGTCGAGTTTTAGGCTTAGTTATAGGGCTTGCTTTTTGGCTCATGGCTCCTGGAGAGGGATATCGATTGATTAGTGCGTTAATCTTAGGATGGTCATTGTCCGTTTCTTGGACACAGCTCGTAGCTTTTGGGGAGGGGAGAATTGGTCGAATTACTGGCTTATCACTTTTAGGAGGAACTGCCCTCATTTATTTTATCATTCATAACCTCTTCTATGAGTGGCTGCATGCAGCCGTTTCTCGAAGTACTCAACCTCCAATGCCAGTTGTCATCATTGTCGTATGTCTCTTACTAGTTGGTAGTGCGATAGGTACGTGGGTTGCTCGTAATCGTTCTTCAGTTTCCTTCGCAGTACTCTATCTTTGGTTAGTGCGGTTAGGTGAAGCGAAACCAAAGTCAGTAGAGAGTCATCCAAACTACCTTAAACAATATTAATCATAAGGAGGGAATCAATGATGGGCGTAACATCCGCGTTGATGGAAAGAAGTATAAGAAATAAAGATATAAATATTGATTTTCAAGAAAGCGATATTAACGTTTTAATTGAATCTGCTAGCCGAGTGATTGCACCCCTTGGACCCATTTCTACATTTGCAGCACGTAGTCCGTGGATGGGACTTGAAAAGCAATCTTTTGATCAGGTTGCAGGTTGGTTAAAAAATACTCGTGATGTTGATATATACCCTAGTGCTTCGATGATCCTTTCGGCAAAGAGCAAGGGAGAGATTGATGAAGCTTATGTGGAAATGGGGCTGCAGCGTTGGCTTGATTCACATTCCTTTAACATCCCACGGGACGTAGCGGAGCAGTTTTGCCGGGCTGCATTAAAATTAGATCCACTGCCTTCTACCCTTTTGTCATCACCTAAACTGGAGAAGTTAGCAGATGAGTTTAATGGATTAAATATGGATAGCCTTGAGAATTCTTCAATGCAACCAATAAGTTCGCAGTTAGAGAATCAAGATGGTGAAAGATTAGGCGATATTCTCGATCAACATGTCATCAAATGGTGTAAGTTATTTCTTGATGACTCCCAGGCGGGCTGGGCAATGCCAAATCGCGAGGAGGGTTTCTATCGTGCTTGGAAGCGTCTCATTCAATATGATCCAGCTCTTAGTAAAAAGCAGCGTGAAATCTTAAAAGGCTGGCCACAAGAGGCCCATTTGGCTTTACAAGAAGCATTATTCGCATTGGAAATTCCCGAATCAGAAATACAGGCTTATCTTGAAGGTCATTTACTTTCCTTGCCTGGATGGGCAGGAATGATGCTTTGGCGTTCTCAACAATCGAGCCACGAGCATGCACTCCTAACAGACTATTTAGCAGTTCGAATTTCTATGGAGTGGGCTCTCATAAAGCCTTGCTTAACTTTGAATAATTATCGATCTAAGAAAAAAGTTTCAATTGCTTCCCTTTTAGCATCCTGGCTCTA
This sequence comes from Pseudobacillus wudalianchiensis, assembly GCF_001685015.1. Taxonomy (GTDB): domain Bacteria; phylum Bacillota; class Bacilli; order Bacillales; family Domibacillaceae; genus Pseudobacillus; species Pseudobacillus wudalianchiensis. Next base: position 87,115 of record NZ_MAYT01000003.1, on the reverse strand, counting down.
TTGGGGGGGGCTTACAATCGATGAATGGTCACAAATGTCAGCGGCTGAACAAAAAGAATATTTATCCTTTGCCTACCGTTTTGATGAGAAGCTTCGCAGGAAACTTTGGTTAGAAGCTTGGGAACAAACATACACAGATCAATTAAGTCAGAAGATTGCCTCTAAGCAATATGAGAGTGACAATAAAAAATCTGTATTAGCTCAATTGGCATTTTGCATTGATGTACGATCAGAACCTTTTCGTCGTCAACTTGAAAAAGAAGGTCCGTTTGAAACGATTGGAATTGCCGGTTTCTTTGGCTTACCGATTGAAACTAGTGAACTTGGGAGTGATCACAGTCATTCTTCCTTGCCGGTTATACTAAAGCCTCAACACAAAATAAAAGAAGCTGCAGATGAAAATGAACTCAAATCATATCAACAACGTAAACAAGCAATTAATTCCTTAAGCTCTACATTTAAAATGATGAAACAAAATGTACTTTCAAACTTACTTTTACCTGAGCTAAGCGGACCTTGGCTTAGTCTCCAAACGGTAGCACGTAGTTTTATGCCGAGGGGAGCGGATCGTTTTATTCATAACCTTCATAAGACTTGGTTACGCAAACCTAATACAACGCTCTCACTTAATCATGCTCATAATAGAGAAGCAGAGATACCTGTTGGTTTTTCTGAAGAAGAAAAAGTGACGTATGCACGCCAAGCTCTGAAAATGATGGGGCTAACAAAGGATTTTGCGCCATTAGTCGTCATATGTGGACATGGCAGTAAAAGTACCAACAATCCCTATGCTGCTGCTCTTGACTGTGGTGCCTGCGGGGGAGCGGCAGGTGGATTCAATGCTAGAGTTCTAGCTGCTTTATGTAACCTTCCTGAGGTAAGAGAGGAGCTTTCTTTTGAGGGAATTAAAATTCCTGAGGATACTGTTTTCGCAGCCGCTGAGCATAAAACAACAGTGGATGAATTACACTGGATTTATGTTCCAGAGCTTTCCGAAGCTGCACAAGAAGCATTTGATTGTATTGAAGCTATTATGCCGAAAGTTAGTCATAATGCAAATGCAGAACGTCTAGCTCAATTACCGAATTTCCAATCGAAATTCAAAAATCCGAAGGCTGAGGCACACCGTTTTGCGGAAGATTGGAGTGAGATACGCCCGGAATGGGGATTAGCTCGCAATGCCGCTTTTATTATTGGTCAACGTAAACTAACTCAGGATTGTGACTTGGAAGGGAGGGTCTTCCTTCATAATTATGATTGGAATCAGGATGAACATGGTGATATCCTAGCTAACATCATTGCTGGACCAGGAACGGTGGCCCAATGGATTAATCTCCAATATTACGCTTCAACGGTAGCACCTCATTATTATGGCAGCGGAAATAAAGCAACTCAAACCGTTACAGCAGGTCTCGGTGTTATGCAGGGAAATGCAAGTGACTTGTTAGCTGGACTGCCTTGGCAATCCGTCATGCAATCCGATCACGAGGCTTATCATTCTCCTCTTCGTTTGCTGATTGTCATCCAAGCACCTAACGAATATGTAAAACGGTTATTAAATAATAATTCAGCATTTCGGGGAAAAGTTCAAAATGGATGGGTTCGACTGGCTAGTATTGATTCGAAAGGACGTTGGGAAAACTGGTAACTACTAAAATAAACAGTTATCAAATGATTTGTTAGGTGATCAAAACATGTATGACAATAAAGAAAGGATGTACTTTATGAATGTAGATAAAAATAAAAAAGCACTATTTTTAATGGACATTGAAAACGAGTTAGAGCCTATCTTGCAAGAAATGACTCATATTCGATCAGAAAATGTGCTGGCTATACAAAACTACGATACCGATATTCTGCATCCTTATGGAGATATAATGAGGTCTGTTATCCTTGCTATTTATCGGGAGAGTGTTGAAGAGGTTTTTGTGATCGGAACAAAAGAGAAGAGGACTTTCACAGTCAATATACCAACTCAACTTGAATCAATGAAAGACAAAACCCAAACGCTGGACTATCTTTTTCAAAATTGTATGCCAGAATTTTCGGGTGGCACGGTTAATGAATGGCTAAATGGAAAAGGAAATAGTAGTGATAATATCGAAAAAAGTGTTGAGATCATTCGTCATCATCCATTAGTGCCATCGCATGTTAAAGTCCAAGGTTTAATCGTTGACAAGCGGGATGAAAAATCCTTAATTGTGGAGGTTCCTGAGACTAAAACAAACCTTGGCTGATCATCATTTGCCATTTTGAAATAGCAGGGAGGGGTAACTTCTGTACACCCATACATGGAGAAAAGTCAGTGCTGCCTACCATGTATGGGGAAACAGCAGGTAATGGCTCAACCTTTTGAAACTTACTAAGTGTTTACATACAAGTCCCCGATAAGACCCATAAGATGTAGTAAGAACTTTTTTGGAGAGGTAGAACGAGAGCTTATATCCTTAAAAACTCTTCGAAAAAACTAAGAATGGGAATAGAGGTACTTGACCTACCTCTTGGAGTAGCTAGTGAAGACCGTTTTGGTTTACATTGTTATCTTCCTTGGGACGCAGAGGGTCATGAGATTCTTTTATGGATTAATGAAGAGTAAAGAGTAAAGCTTATAGAGCATGAGGGAGGCGTTGAAACCAATTTTGATCTAAAAATAATCTTTTCATTTAATGATCTTAAGGATTATTGATTGTTAAGCTGAAAGAATCTGCTTTGTATATCTAGCACGTATACGGGGGTTTTTCGAATGTAAGATTGACGATGGGCACTTACAATAAGGATAAAAATCGTGTGAGAGACTAAAAATAAAAAATAAGTGAAATAGACCAACTTTTTGTTCGGGAGATGCATAATACATGAAAGTATCGAAAGGTTCTTTTGAATCAGCGATAAGCAAGTCAATTACTCAATGGGAGAAGGACTATCTTGGGCGTGGGTCTGTATCTGTAAAGACAGATATAGTACGGAATATGATAATTGTTAATTTAAAAGGTATTTTAACACCAGCCGAATATACAGTTTGTGAAACAAAAGAGGGAATGCTAACCATAAAAAAAAATCGTTCCGAGTTAGTTGAATCAGGTGTAGAAGATCTTAAGGATATTATATTAACTATCACTGGAGAAAAAGTGAAAAGTTTTCATACTGATTTAAGCTCTCGTACGGGCGAACGAGTGATGATATTTAAATTGTTTAACGATCTTGAGAAAAATCTTTTAACGTAGGGGAATAAAGGAATGTCACCTAGAGAGATGTAATATTTTAGTAAACAGTACATATCATAATGCCCGCCATAACGATTCGAGCAAAGGTAAGGGCTGAAAGACATTGGTTACTCTCATGTTCATAACATAAATAATATAAATGATTTTTTTGGACGATAGGGCAACAGCCTTCTAAGCTGACGGTCAGAGGTTCGAATCCTTTAAAGCGAGTAAATTGTAAAAATGCATCTGGCCAGTTTTATAAAGACTGGCCAGATGCATTTTTTGGTATTTATTAAGGAGCTTTTTTAATTCACACGAAATCCGCTATCAGCCACGAAAGAGGGTTTTCAAATCGGAAGATCCTTTTAGCTGCTTAATAAACTAAAGCACCCGTCTCTGGATTATCGTAGATCGAGGGCGTAAAACATTTTGTCGTATCGATCAGTACCGATGGCCACAAAACGGGGCAATCGACCGTATTCTGTGAATCCCAGGGATTTATACAGCTTGGCGGCTCTTTCATTGTCACTACGGAAGTCAATGGTCAGCACTTCAATCCCAGCCTTAACTGCAGTGGAAATTAACTGATTCATAAGTTGGCGCCCTAAGCCACGACCTTGAAACCTTGGGTCGATTGCCAATTTTTCTATGTCGGCGTGAGGGTAGTGGGTGGGGCGATTATAGCGCCTCCAGTATCCAATCCCTGCCAGATCTTGACCGACCCAAGCTGCGATTAGGCATGCATTACTATTTTCACTTGCAATGGTCAACTCCAAGAGTAAATCAGCCACTTCTTCTGTTAAAGGCGGATCAACCCATCCAATTGCCGCTCCGTTTGAAACAAGTTTCTGTAATAATTTTGCTGCCTTTTTCACAAACTTTAAGTCTTGCATGTTTTCGATATCTACCACACACAACTCAACAGAATCCTTCATCAAGATCCCTCCAACCTTAATTCTTCTAAAAGAACATCACCTAACACTACTTTTATCATAACAATATATTCCGCCATATCGCTCTCAAGTTAAAAGAGGGTTCTAAGGTACATATAAATACTCTATACAGCTCCAGTTCATGTAACACTACCTGACTAGGAATCATTAATGAAATGGCTGCTAGGACAATCGCAGCATCTGAGCTTTTTGTTAACGATGGAATATCATTCAGTGCAAAACTAGATACCAAACAATTGGCTGTAATGGTTGAGAACTTGAATGACAGTGATGATCTAGAGTTAACAACCTTTCAACAGCTTCGCATTGAAAATTTCCCTCACTAAAAAAGGGGGCGCCTCATTTTATGTTTCTTACGCATTAATTTTCACCTTTAGATTTTTATAAAGTATTCATATAATGCTTTGGGGTTTTGTACAATCCTCTTAATTTAGGTATTTGTTGGCAGGCAAATTAATATTATTTTTATAGATAAAAAACTATAATGATTTTTTGTGAAAGGGGGGACAAATATGTTTATTCATACGGTTCAACCTGGAGATACTTTGTTTTCAATAAGTAATCGATATGATTCCTCTGTTGATCAGCTTCGGAGTGTTAATGGTTTGGCGGAGACGAATATTGTTCCGGGTCAATCCCTGCTTATCCCTCTCTATGTATATACTGTTCAGCCAGGAGACACGCTTACTAGCATTGCCGGGAGAGCTTACGTTTCCTTAGAGCAATTAAGAACGGCCAATCCATCCCTTAATCTCAATGTTTTACAACCTGGAATGAAAATTAGGATTCCTGATATATCGAACTATCTTGCAGGCACATTGGGGTATTATGTTGTTCGAACAGCAGAATTGGATCGAACGTTAATCAATCAGTTCGCCCCTTATCAATCTTATATTTCCATTTTTGAATATCACTTTGCCGCTAATGGAGATATAGTGAACAATCTAAATGACTTAGTTGCAATTGAAACCACTTGGAGGAACCGAGTTACACCACTAGTCACTATCACTAATCTTACTCCTGAGGGATTTAGCCCTGAGCTTGCTCATGAAGTCCTAAATAATCCTGCAGCAAGGACAAATCTTGTAAATAATATCTTGTATTTAGTATCCAGAAAAGGGTATGGCGGAGTAAACATTGATTTTGAGCGTGTAATGGGTGAGGATAGGGACCTTTTTACAGGATTTTTACGCCAATTGCGGGACCGTTTGAGGACAGCAGGCTACGTTTTGACAATTGCAGTTCCAGCAAAAACAAGTGATGATATCCCATGGTTAAAGGGATACGATTATGGGGGGATTGGAGCTGTCGTTGATTATATGTTTATTATGGCATATGATTGGCATCATTCTGGTAGTGAACCAGGGCCTGTTGCACCAATTACTGAGGTAAGAAGTACGATACAATTTGCCATAAGGAGTGTTCCGCGAAGAAAAGTTATACTTGGAGTTCCTTTATACGGATATAATTGGTTAATCCCGTACAGGCCGGGAACAGTTGCGCCCGCTATATCAAATCAGAGAGCGATTGAAACAGCAATGAGGTACCAGTCACCTATCCAATATTCAGAGGAATATGAATCACCATTCTTTCAGTATAAAGATGAACAGGGACAAACACACGAGGTATGGTTTGAAGATGTAAGAAGCATGAGTGCAAAAATGATATTAATTCGTGAGTATGGTTTACAAGCGATAGGTGCTTGGCAATTAGCACTTGGATTTACACCGGGACCTTGGCTCTTAAGAAAATTTTTCACCATTAAAAAGATATAAATAGCGATATCCCCCAATGCCTATACCACTAAGACGGAGTATGATACTCCGCACTAATCAATTGTATTTTGTTATTTAGAAAGGAAGGGGAGAGTATGAATGGTTCGCAGGCGTTGGACAACGTTAAGGAGACTTGAAAAATTGTCGGCGCAGGCGCTGCTTACTTTTGCTGCCATGATTCTCAAGAGAATGGCCAGCTGGACTCGGCAAGGTCCGAAGATGGTCTAAATAATTGACTCGGAGAGGTCTATCTTTCTCTCGACTGGAAAATCAACTAAAAAAGAAAGGGGTTCGGAATGAGACCGTTCCGAACTCCTTTTGTCACAAGCCTCTTTGTGTTTTCAGAACCGTTGCAAAGCGATATAAGGGCTTGTGAAAGTAACCGGTCACTTTCTATTAAATATTAATCTTCAGAACTTTTCCCATCTTACCTAATTCAGACTCAATATATTCCTTACTATAATCATAGCCAATTAAGGCAATGACATTGCCTGTGTCGTCTATTACTGGTGCAAGGCTTGTTTTCCATTCTCCATAAATGTCTTTATATATCGGAGTTACTTCAACTCTTCCTTTCACTGCATTAGTAGCTACTTTAATGAATTCAGGAGAGGATTCATATGATTCTCCAGGATTCATAATAAAGTCTTTGTCTGCAACCAGAGTCCTGAACTTTTTATTTTCAAGCATATCAAAGATAAAGGCCCATTTAATGCCACCTTCCTGTTTTCTGATCATGGTAAGCTGGCTTTGAAGCTTTTGAAAAATAGGATTTGAAAATGATGGATCTCTTTTTAATTCACTGACTTCTTCGGGCTGTATGATGGCCGCTGTCGCTATAGCTACGGAACGCAATCGGTTATTTAGCTGGTTTTCAAGAATGTCTCTTTTAGCAGATGGTACTATATTCTGTTCCGACAATTTTGTTAAAATTTTTCTATACTTTCTGCTCATCGTGGGCTGGCTGACATCTAGCACCTTGGATGCTAGTTTAATAGATTTATACTTTTCCATAGCCATAGTAATTAACTGCTCTTCTACAAGATCGATGGCTTCTTGAAGGGGCATAAGATGATTAAACAGGGGTGGAGATTTAATAACTTCTTGTTCAAATGGGACAAATGCTTGAACTGAGGAAGCATCTACTATTGGATTTTTACTCGTAACAACAATTCTCTCAATCGTATTTTCAAGCTGTCTAATGTTACCTGGCCATTCATAGATCGACATGAAGTCGATTGCATCTTGATTAATTTCGATGGTCCGATCATACATAGTATTATACTTATGCAAAAAGAAACTAATTAAGTAAGGAAGCTCTTCAATCCTTTCCCTTAATGAAGGGATGTTGATAGGAATAACATTTAAACGATAGTAAAGATCTTCCCTGAATGTCCCTTTATTCACTAAGCTTTTAATATCTTTATTCGTCGCTGCGATGATTTGGATATCAAGTTTAACGGCATTCGAACTCCCTAACCGAGTAACTTCTCTTTCCTGCAGAACTCTTAGTAATTTAACCTGAAGGCTAAGCGGCATCTCCCCAATTTCATCGAGAAAAATGATTCCCTTATTTGCAAGTTCAAATTTGCCAGGTGCACCATCCTTCTTGGCGCCGCTAAAGGCCCCTTCCTCATAACCAAATAGTTCGCTTTCCAATAGATTTTCAGGAATGGCCCCGCAGTTTACTGCAATAAATGGCTTGCTTTTTCTAGTACCTAGATCATGAATGGCCCGCGCTATTACCTCTTTACCTACGCCGGACTCTCCCAATAAAAGAACGGATGATGAAACCTTTGCAGCCATTTCAACAGTACTTAAAACGTCCATCATTTTTTGACTTTTCACAATAAATAACCTGGAAATATCTTTTGTAAGCGCTTTAGAAAAATCAATTTCATCCTCTAAAGTATTTTCCATCAAAATATTATCGCTTCTTGAAAGAGCTTTAAGTCCCCATGTGTAATACTCCTTATTATGATCTGGGTAACAAGTAATAAGGATTCTTTGGTTATTCCAAGCCGTATGAATAACAGATCTTTTATCTCCATTAAGTAAATCTTCTAGAGATGATTCATCATAAAAGACTTTTTTTTCAATGTTAAATAAATTCATGCCGACCAAATCAGGTTTATCTTTCCGCACTATTTCAATGTTTCCGAAATTTTCGATTATTTTTCCCTGAGTATCAGTAATAATAAGTTCATCGTATATATTCAAAAGAGCTGACTGTAAAACGTCCACCATCGTGCTATAAATGTTAATCACTCCCTTTTCGATGTTTCTCTGAAGTTATTTCAATTTTAAATGAAAATCTAACAAATGCAAATTAATTATTTTCTGAAATTTGTGTTTGTAATGAGATTCAATTGAGCATGATACAAAGTTCGATTGTCCTTTTTACTCTTTCTTTTCAAATCATTTTCAACTTTGAATGAAAAATTCATAAATGAAATTCCCTGTTTGCTCAATTCTAGATTTATAAAGGATTGTCAATTGGCATACAAATTGCAATAATCTAAATAGATTAAATATTCAAATGAGTGAAGAGGGGATATTTTGAAAAGAGAAAGCATGATTGAAAAAAACATGATGTCTACAGATGCATTTGTCAGGAACTTGTATACCGACCTTCATGAAAGGATTGAGCATTATGAGAAAGAAGAATCTGATACTAAAAAAATGGGGATCGTTGATGTCGTTCCTGAGCTTGCAATAATAGGAGTCATTTCCGCATTTTTGTTATTTGTTATTTTCTAGATGACATTTTATTGGAAATTTTGTATACGCTTTCAATGATCGATAACCAGGTTAGGTACTTGCAACCTGCTAAATGAAAATATCTGGAGGTTAAAATGAGTAAAGAAAATTCCGCTATTTCAAAAGATGTGGCTTTTGGATTTCTGCCTGCACAAAAAAGTGATCGTGTGTTTGGTTTTTGGGATTTGGTTCTTATTCAAGTGGGAATCGGTATTTCTTGTATCTGTATACTTGTAGGCGGATATACCGGGATGCTGCTTAGCGCTAAAGAAGCTATTGCATCGATTTTATTTGGGAATGCATTGCCTTTCCTATTAATTGCACCTATCATCCTTCTTTTTGCTAGGTATGGAGTGGATACATTTATTGGTTTTCGCAGCGCGTTAGGATACTTAGGATCAAATATCTTTTATTTCATCTTCATGTTCCTTACGATCGGTTATATGTCAATTGCTTTCTTTATGGCAGGGCAGGCATTAGTGAAGATTGCTTCTGTAGCTGGCCTTCCAGAGTTTTTTACTTCGAGAACAACTGGAGCCCCTTTCTTTGCCATCATTATCTTTGCGATTGTATTTTTTATTACTTTTCAGGGACCTCTGGTCATGCGTAAGTTTAACTTATTAGGCGTACCAGCTATTTTACTGATGACTTTAGGGCTCATAGCTCTTTTAATGTTTGGACAGGGATTAGATAAAATATTCTCTTTATCTCCAGCTGAATCCTATGAGGATCACGCTCGTTCAATGATCACCGCTTTAGAAATAAACATTGGACTTGGATTTTCTTGGCTTCCTTATCTAGGTCAATACAGCAGACTTGCCAAAAGTGAGAAATCTGCATTTAAAGCCGGCTTTTTCAGCTATGGCATCATTGTCAACGTCGCTGTCATACTAGGAGCCCTGGCTGCATTAGTAGTTGCTTCACTAGATCCAACAGATTGGATGTTCGCGATCGGAGGCACATGGATCGGAATTATTGGTCTTTTATTGCTTACTCTTGGAAATATCACGGCCGGAACTTTTCTTATGTATTCACAAGCTATTAGTTTTAAAACGGTTTTTCCAAAGAAATCTTGGTCTGTTGCCATGGCAACAGCTATCCCAACAGTCTTACTATTACTAAGTGCATCTTTTTACGATGCTTTCGGATCTTTTATTACAGTAATTTCATATATCATGGCGATATTTGGAGGAATCGTCATTTCTGATTTCTTCTTTGTGAAAAAGCAGAAAGTTTCCATTAGAGACCTCTATGATACAAACGGAAGTTATTATTACTGGAAGGGAGTAAACCCATCTGCCATTGTAAGCTTTATAGTTGGTACAGCTGTATACTGGAGCCTATACAATCCTGTACTAGATACTTCAAGCAGCTTGTTCTATTATATTTCCGCCGGTATTCCAGCATACTTTGCTGCAGGGATCTGCTATTACATTTCGGCTAAATACTTTTTTTCTTATAGTGTAGATCGGGACACTAGTAAAAGTTCTTTACCCTCCAAAAGCAACAATGCTGTTTAACTCAGAAATTTTATTTTTGAAATAAAATTTAAAAATTGAAATTGACTATAGCCATTTAAAAATTATAAAACCTGATTTATCACGGTTTTCTTCACAAAAAACGTTTGGCACAAATATTGCAAATACTAGACTAAGAGTAGAGAAAATGTAGTAAACAATTTTGCTGCTCATTTACTCAGCACATGAAATTTATTGAAAGGGGGGATACATTGACTATCTTGGTAATCGGACTAAATCATGAGAATGCTCCTCTAACTATAAGGGAACAGATTCACTTTGATGCGCTTGAGAAAAAAGATATCGAACGCAAATTAATATCTAATCCTATCATCAAAGAATGTTTAGTGCTCAGTACATGTAACAGAACTGAAATTTACGCGGCTACAGATAATCTGTATTTGGCAGAAAGATTATTAAAAGAGAAATTGCTGAAAAAAGTAACCAAATATCATCACATAGCCGAAAGTGTTGTTTATGTCAAAGTAAATGATGAAGCTGTTACTCATTTGTTTACAGTGGTTTGCGGCTTAGATTCCTTAGTTATAGGGGAAACTCAAATCCTTGGGCAAGTGAAACGAGCGTTTCTGGATAGCCTGAACTCTGGAAGCACTGGTGAACTTTTCAATCGTCTTTTCCAACAAGCCATAACGCTTGGGAAAAGAGCACATACTCAAACGGACATTGGAAAACAAGCGGTTTCCATCAGTTATGCAGCCATCCAAATGTTAAAAAGGAAAATTCCTCAGTTAAAACAGAAAAAAGTCTTATTGATTGGTGCAGGAACGATGAACAAGTTAGCTGCCCAGCATTTGAAGGAAGCAGGATGCAACCAACTGATTTTCGTGAATCGAACATTAGATAAAGCAGAGAAGTTAGCTGCACCTTATAATGGAAACGTTTACCCTCTAGATGAGTATTTACAATTGTTAGAAGAAGTCGATTTAGTTATTTGCTCCATCGATAAGAACAATTACTTACTGGATGTAACAGATGTAATGAATCTTACACGAAGAAGAGAACGTCCGCTTACTATTATCGATCTTGGAGTTCCAAGAAACATAGACCCAAGAATTGGCGAACTAGAAAATACCTATGTATACGATGTGGATCACTTACATGGTGTTATTGAATCAAACACACAGCAAAGATTAACAGAAGCCAATAAGATAAAACGGATGATAACAAAGGAATTGTTTGAATTTAATGATTGGAAAAAAACATTAGCCGTTGTACCTCTTATCGAAGAACTGCAAGAAAAAGCTTCGAATATCCAAGCAGAGGCCATGAAACATATTCAAAATAAATCACCTAACCTATCTGAAAAAGAAAAGCAGGTTATTTTGAAATATACAAAAATGATTTCCAATCAATTCATTCGCCAGCCGATTCTTATGATGAAAGAGATCGCTTTGCAAGAGGAAAACTACGAAAAAAGGGATGAATATCTAAAGTTAATTTCCAGAATATTTGAATTAGAGAGTGAATTGAACTTTGACTTTGATAGGAATCATTCCTTTTCGCATCAGTTGCTGCAAAACACAGGAAGCTAATAACAAGAAAATTCTTTTCATTAAAAAGGAGGAAATCTAGATGTTTAAATCAACAAATCTTGATATGTTTACATTCCCATTTACCAATTACAAAAACAAGACATATCGTTATTCCAACGATTTAGTGGCGTTAGGTGAAGATAAAGTAAACTTTATGAAAATTACTCCTGAGTATCAGGCTCAAATAAAACGTAAACGCGAATTGCTGGAAGAGCAGCCAGAAGTTCGCTATCAATCATTCCCACACACGATGGAAATGCAATGGGAATTCGTTGAGTTAATAATTGATCTGGCAGTAGATAAATATCCTGAACACTTCAGTATTGAAAAAAATGGAGATCAATGGACTTTTTCTAACCATATTCTTGGAGAAAAAGAAACCTTCATTTTTGGCGATGAATCAAGCATTTCACTAGAGCCTTATGATATGATTGGCCGTCATTTTCACCATGACTATATGTTGATGGTGAATAGAGACGATAATTTCTATCTAGAAGTCGCTCAAGAGTCCTTTGCGGCATTATTTTCACCACACTGGAATCTTGGAATGTCATTTAATGAAATACATGGGCCAGTACCATTTGTTAGTCGAGATGGCGTAGAACTGACGGACAGAATCAGAAAGTTCTTATTAACGATTGAACCAGGAGCACCAAGAACAAGAGTAAACTGGAACCTTATGGCAGATCGTTGGGATGTTAACTATGAAACAATGGATATTTGGGGACCTGAAAGAGAGAAGGTCACAGCAGAAAATGCAGGAGAGCTTGTTCACCTTCGGGTAGAAGAGCAATGGTTCGTCCGTATGCCGCGAAGTAATGCTATCTTATTTGTCCTTGACACTCAGTTTCTCCCATTGGAAGACCTGGTGCTGAGACCAGAATGGCTAGAGATCACTTATTTTAATCTTGCAGATATTCCAGATTATATGGCGGAGTATAAAGGGATGGCACCATTTTTACCTCAGTCGGTTGAGTATCTTAAAAACTTGATTGATAGTTTAAAAGTGAAATAAAAACCAAGAAGAAAGGGAGGAGTACTTTGTATAGTAGCCCGGTATTATATGATCAATCAGAAACCATTAAAGAAAAACTTGCCTTTAATGATAAAAGGAAAAAGCATCTTATTATTTACGATCAAAAGGCTGTAAGCGATGTCAAACAAGTTTTAGCTAAAGATACACAAGAAGAGCTTGAATATGAGCACTTTGAAATTGGAGATTCCATCGACCTTCAAGCCCTGCGCACTCTGCTTTATAGTCAAAAAATGGGGACTCATCTATACATTGCTTCGGACTGGGATCATGCTGCCGCTGTTTTTGCTGAAGCGATAGAAGCCGGTTTCACAGAAGATGAAATTCAGACAATTATCTATGGCCCTAAAAGACGTTACATTTATTGTATGAAATGTTATCAAAAGAGTGAAATCAACTATGATGATGAGGTCCAGTGTACACATTGCAATGCTTATATGGAGGTTGGCCCGTTTTTCTCCAAAGTTCGCAAAGGTTATATAGGATATCCATTCATCCCTAATTAACACAATTTTTATACACAATGAAGAAAGGACTGAGGTGAAGGTTATGAGAGTATATGGAAATATAGAAATGAATGTGGGGAAGATAGAGCAAATAACGGAAAGCGTTAAACGTTTTTATCTTTACCCTTCCGATCAGAAATTATTACCAGCGTTTACCGGCGGTGCGCATATTACTACATATGTGAACCAGGGAGATAAAACCCTTGAAAGGGACTATTCTCTTGTCAGCGATCCAACCGATCGTACTCACTACTCTATCTCTATTAATCGTGATCCAAATTCAAGAGGAGGGTCCGTTTACTGGCACGATCACGTAAAGGTGGGTGATACCGTTAAAACGAGTTTTCCAAAAAACCACTTTACGTTAGGTTTTCATGCTAAACATCATGTGTTTTACGCCGCTGGAATCGGGATTACTCCATTCTTAACCATGATGACGGAACTAGAAGCTCAAGGGAAAACATTTGAACTTCATTATGCAGCTCGAACAAAGGAACAGTGTGCTTTTTATGATTACTTAAATGAAAAGTATCCAGGCAAATGTACTTTCTACTTCTCAAGAAGTGATGAGCCTGTACGCATGACTCCTGAAACGATGAAGAATCAAAGAATTGGCAGCCATGTTTACTTCTGTGGCCCTGTTTCTATGGTTACTGAATATAAGGAAGCAGCCCTATCCTATGGATATCCTGAAAAATCTGTTCACTTTGAGCTATTTGCAGCTGCAGGTGGAGAAAACAATCCATTTTTAGTAGAAATAGTGAATAGCAACACAGTAATAGAAGTAAGTCCTGAGCAAACCCTATTAGAAGCATTGCTTGATGCAGGCATCGAAGCTCCATATTCTTGCAAAGCTGGAGGGTGCGGACAATGTGAAGTTGATGTCGTTGCGGGGGAAGTTGATCATCGAGATATCTTTTTCAGCGATGAAGAAAGAAAACAAAAAAATATGATATTGACATGCTGTTCAAGAGCCAAGGAAGAAAAATTAGTTTTAAAAATATAACTTATGAGGTGGAAACATGACAGTACAAACACAAGCAATCGAATTGAAAATGTATATTAATGGTGAGTGGAGAGATTCTCAAAACTCAGATTTAAATAAAGTTATCAATCCTGCAAATCAAGAAATTATCGCTACAGCTCCTAGAGCAACAAAAGAAGAAACAGAAGAAGCGATTGCTGTTGCAAAGGCTGCATTTGAAAGCGGTGTATGGTCTGAACTAACTACTCACGAGCGAGCTAAATATCTAAATAAAATTGCAGACAAGATTGAAGAGAATTTTGATGAGTTGGTTAAATTAGAAGTAATGGACAATGGTAAGTTGAAAGCTGAAGCTGAATTCGATATTAGTGATGCTGCAACATGCTTCCGTTATTACGCTGGTTTGATTATGACACCTGATGGCGAAACATACCATGTACCTGAAGATGTACAGGCAATGGTTGTGAAAGAGCCTGTTGGGGTTACTGGCCTTATCGTTCCTTGGAATTTTCCATTGTTAATGAGTGTGTGGAAAATAGCTCCGGCATTAGCTGCAGGAAATACAATTGTTTATAAACCAGCGGAATCTACGCCGATTACTGCAATGAAATTAGTAGAAATCATCGAAGAAGTTGGTGTTCCAAAAGGTGTTGTAAACCTTGTGATGGGTAGAGGCTCCGTCGTTGGCCAGACGATAGCGGAAAGCCATGACGTTGATCTTGTTTCCTTTACAGGAAGCACAGACGTTGGGCGTGAAATTATGAGAGCTGCTGCAGGAAATTTAAAGAAAATTTCTCTAGAATTGGGCGGCAAATCTCCAAACATTATTTTTGCTGATGCAGACTTTGAAACAGCCGTGGATTATGCGTTATTTGGAATTTTCTTTGGCGCTGGTCAAGTATGCTCATCCGGCAGCCGTATTTTAGTAGAAGAAAGCATCTATGATAAATTCGTAGAACGCTATGTTGAACGTGCGAAACAAATTAAAGTCGGTCCTGGTCTAGATGAGACTTCCCAAGTGGGCGCAATTAACAGTGAACATCAAATGAATGCTATCTTAAACTACATCGAAATCGGCAAAGAGGAAGGGGCTACGCTGGCATGCGGCGGCCGTCGTTTAACAGAAAACGGATTAGATAAAGGATTCTTTATCGAGCCAACAGTTTTCACAAACGTTACATCTGACATGCGCATCGTTCAAGAAGAGATTTTTGGACCAGTTGTTACAATTCAAAAGTTCAAAGATGAAGAAGAGGCAATTAAGTTAGCAAATGACACTGTTTATGGACTTGCCGGCGGTGTGTTCTCAGGTGACGGTGCAAAAGCTATGCGAGTCATCAAAAAGGTTCGGGCTGGAATCACTTGGGTGAACTCATACCATCCTACTTATGTAGAAGCTCCATGGGGCGGATATAAACAAAGTGGAATTGGCCGCAGCCTTGGAACTTACGGTTTAGAGGATTTCCAAGAAGTCAAGCAGATCAATGTTAACCTTGCAGTAGAACCTGTAGGTTGGTTTCCAAACTGATAAGTTTTATAAAGGGAGATGAAGAGAAGTGGGCACCTCACTTCTCTTTTTTCAATCAAGTATGAGGTTTTATATTATATAAGAAAAAAATCTTGTCTGTTTTAGTACTAGTAGTTCCTATTTTAATCACCAATGCTGCAACTTTTCTAAGTCATTAACCGGAGCTCATCATTAACGAACCTTTGCGCCTACTAAAAGAAAGGAGAGAAGCAATGGAGAGTTCGAGAGCAACAAGTCGGGTAGAAAATTACCCTGTTACTTCTTCGCCTATATCCAAAATGAAAGGAGATGGTGTAACGCCTTTAAAAGTAAATATAAAAGATGCCATGACAGGATTACTCGGTGGCTTTTTAACCATTTCTGTTTTATCCATATTGACTAGCGTCACGTCAACTGAATGGCTAATAGCTCCATTTGGTGCCAGTTGTGTTCTTGCATTTGGTGTTTGGAACGCACCCTATTCACAGCCAAGAAATATTATTGGCGGCCATCTAATATCAACCTTCGTTGGTTTGTCAATCTACCACATATTCGGGAATGGCCCCTGGGCGATTGGGTTAGCCGTGGGGTTGGCTATTGCTGCGTTAATGTTAACCAAAACAACACACCCGCCAGCCGGTGCCACTCCTCTTGTTGTGATGATGGGACATTATAATTGGAGCTTTTTATTTTTACCTGTTTTAATCGGCTCCATGTTAATCGTTTTATTTGCCTTGCTTATCAATAATTTACGAAGTGATCGGAATTACCCTACATTTTGGATATAGGAGACACGTTGTAGAACAAGATCAGCATTTGATGAAAAAGCGAGTTCATTATCAACGGTTTGGACTCAAAGATCCTGCATGCTTCTGATATTTCGGTGGAGAGCAGCAGCCCCCTATATGGGAATTAATGTAGACTTTGAACGGTAACAATAGGGTGAAGTTTTCCATCCAATGCAAAGGAGACTCTGCCTGTCTCTTCTGACACAACTAGCACAAGAGCATCACTTCGCTCGCTTAAACCCAATGCGGCACGATGACGGGTACCGAGCTTTTTGTCACCTATAACGGCAGTGGTTAAGGGCAGCACATTGGCTGCTGAAACAATTTGATTCCCATAAATAATTACTGCACCGTCATGAAGGGGGTTTCCAGGGTAAAAGATAGCCTCTAATAACGCGGGAGTTAAAGCTGCTTCTACCACTGTTCCTTTTTGGATGAAGGACTCAAGAGGATCACGCCGTTGTATAACGATCAACGCACCATGATGTCGATCAGACAGCCGCTGAAGACAAATGGATAGATCTGCATATTTATCTGTAAAAGCGGACAAATAACAGTTTAAATAAAAGGAAGCAGCAACTGATTCCATTTGGATAAATTTATTTTTGATTTCCTCCAGTTGGCTTAAGAGGCAATAGTTTTCATTGTCTAGCACCTCTAAGCTATATTGGAGCTCATTAGTTATGTGCTGTATTCCTTTTGACAATTGCTGCTTCATTGGTGAGAAATCGCAATTAGTAGTCTTCACATTTAAACAACTCCAACTAATTATGTTTTTAAACATCATTCTTCTATTGAGTATCTTTCAGATAGTATTAACCAGTTTTTTTCCTTGCAAAGCAGGTATTTTTATGAAATGTTTTAGGACTCACAAATTCTTTTCCCGAAATGGACGATTGAGGAAAGTGCAATCCTAATTGCTAGGCGCCCATCCCTCTTAAGCGATAATCAACAAGTAACCTTGAGCACGAGCTTTCGCATCTTCGAACCGCACAATATGTCTCTTATCTGTTTCGTCCTGGTATTGAAAGAGGTGGTGTTGCTACAATTTATACATGGATTCTTTCTATAGCAAGCGAGGCATCCATACTTGCTTAGGTGAGTATGACAGCTTCCCATTATTTTTCCCGTAAACGTTATATAACCTAATGGGAAAGGTAAGTGAATTGGACTTTCGCGCACCGCTTAGACCGGCCAATGGGACAGATGGAAAAGTCAAAGGGGGATGGCTGTACCTGTATCGCGCCGTTGAATTTTTATTTCATCTTTGCACGGGAACCTGAGTAGGCATGTATGGTTTCACTGATTTAATGGACTGTAGGCTGTCATATCTTCCATAATGTGAATGATCTTATATAACTGTTCATTAATTGGAGTTGGTACCCCGTATTTTTTACCCAACTCGATTACCGTTCCACCTAAATAGTCAACTTCAGTTTTTCTTCCTGCTTCTATATCTTGCAGCATAGATGTTTTTCCATTGGGTGAAAGATTATGTAAGATTGGCCGGAAACTTTTGACATCTTCCTCTGTTAAATTAGCTCCTACTTTTTGTGAAAGGGCAACGACTTCGCGCATCGTCGATTCTGCCCATTCATAAGCACTTGGCACAGATTGAAAGATTTTATAGGGTGCCTTTAAAACGGCAGATGTCTGATTAATACCGACATTCACCATGAATTTCCACCACATTGAATGCAAAATATCCTCAGAAATTTTATATGGGATGCCAGCTCTTTCAAATAATTCTTGAACTGCTAATACATTCTCCGATTTAGAGTTATCCTTTTCACCATATTCAATCCACCCAAGCGTACTAAAACTTGTTTCATTCTGTCGTCTAACCGCATCAATTTCCACACATACGCTATAAAGAATAGGATGATTCTCACAAGCGGATTCTATTTCACCTTCACTAGAAATACCGTTCAATAAAGATAAAATAATGGTATCAGGTCCAATATGATGTTGGACATCTTGGATTGCTTGAGATAGATCAGCATTTTTTACGGCAAAAATCACTAGATCTACTGGTTCTCTTTTTGTTTCTGGGGTAATGTAATGAAAGCGATAATCTTGTCCATTTACGATGATTCCTGTATTCTCATACCTTTGTATTCGTTCTTTACTTGCCACGACTTGGAACGAATCTTTCAACATATCATGCAGCTTACTTCCATAAGCAGCTCCTACAGCACCTAGCCCAATTAATGAAACGGTTTCAATTTTTTTCACTAATTTCCCTTCTTTCATATGAGTTTTTACGTATAGCTGAGAAATGGATTGCTCTTGTTAGCTCCTTGATTAATGAATAGTTGAAGTAATGACACACTAGCTAATGTGGTTTTTATTTATTAATTTCCCCTAAAACTTCACAAAGGAAGATTTAATTGCCACGAAACTCCGAATCGGTCAGTTAGCCAACCAAACTTCTTGCTGAAACCATAATCGCCAATTGGCATCAAGGCTTGTCCGCCAACAATCAGCTGTTGATAAAGGCTGGTCATCTCCTCTTCAGTATCACAAGTAACATAGATGGAGAATGATGGGGTAAAGGAGAATTGATGCTTCACGTTACTGTCAATGCACATAAACTCTTGCCCTTTCAAGGAAAAAACCGCCTGCATTACTGTTCCTTCATCGCCAGCTTCATTGGCTCCATATCGAACGATGCTTTTAATTTCTGAATCCTTTATTAATGATGTATAAAAATTCATTGCTTCTTCTGCTTTTCCATCTTGAAACATTAAAAATGGTGTAACGATTGGCACTTTGTCTACCTCCTCATGTATGTACTAAATTCATTATAGTAAATCTTAAGGACTTAAGGTAGTTACCTTAAGTCCTTAAATGATTTATTCTGAGCTCAGAAGCTTTATCACTCTTTAGAAATCTAAAAAATCATTTCTTTGAACTATAGAAGGAAATAGATATAATAGTTAACATTACACTGGTTAGGGAGTTTAACAGAATGAAGGTTATTATTGCAGAAAAGCCATCTGTAGCTAAGAACATTGCGGAGGCTTTGAAAATAAGAACGAAAAAAGATGGTTATTTTGAGGGCAATGGCTATATTATCACTTGGGCTTTTGGACATTTATTACAGTTGTACGATGCAAAAGATTACGATGAAAAGATGAAAAGATGGAACATGGAAAACTTTCCTTTTATTCCGTCTCATTTTCGCTACAAAGTAAAGAGTGATCCGCGTAATAGGGATAAAGAAGACTTGGGAGCGAAAAAACAGTTAAAAATTATCTATTCTTTGATTAAGAGAAATGATGTGGAGACCATTGTTTCGGCCTGTGATTATGATCGGGAGGGCCAAATTATTGGTGATACGATTATTTATAATTTGAAGGCCCAGAAGAAAGTATACAGATTGTTACTAAACGAGTGGACACCTGAAGAAGTGTTAAAGGGCCTTCAGAATATTAAACCAAATGTTGAAATGAAGCCTCTTCAAGATGCGGGTCTAAGCCGGCAGTGGGCAGACTGGCTGATAGGCATCAATTTAACTTCCGTTGCTACCTTAAAGTACCAAAAGGGAAGAGGCCAAGCTTTAAATATCGGCAGGGTATTGCTGCCAACCTTAAAAATTATTTATGACCGCGATAAGGAAATCGAGAATTTCGTGCCAGAGGATTATTATAAATTAACGGCTACCTTTAAGACAAAAAATGAAGAGGAATATGAGGGGACTTATTTCGAAGAGGGGCAGGAAAAGTTCAAAAGCAAGGAGCCTCTTGAATTAATTGAAAAAGTTCTAGCTAATCAAAAGGCAACGATTATTGACAAGAAGGTAGAACGAAAAAAGGAGTTTCCACCTTATTTGTTTAACCTTTCAAATTTACAAGGATACATCACAAGTAAATATAAAGGCTGGACGTCCGACAAAGTGTTAAAAGTGGCCCAGTCTCTCTATGAGAAAAAATTGATCACGTACCCAAGAACAGCAAGTGTGGCTTTAGAAGAAAGCCTTGTCGGCAAGGCAGCTAAAGTGCTGGAGGTCTTGAAAAAGGGGCTGCCTTTTGAAGAAGAAATTAAATTTCAAAAAACGAAACGGATATTTAATAACGCGAAGGTGGAGAGCCATAGCGCCATTATCCCGACTTATGTAGTGCCTAAATCGTTAACGAAGGATGAAGAGACGGTTTATACGGCCATCAAAAATCGCTTTATCATTCAATTTATGCCGATAGCGGAATATGAAGAAACGAAAATCACGACAAAAGCGAATGTTAGCGAGATAAAAGGTGTGTTCATTTCGAAGGGAAAAGTCCAAACGATTGTCGGCTGGAAAAAGCTCGAAAGAATTGAATCTAAAGATACGCTGTTACCGGCTGTCGATACCAATGAGCTTGTGGATATAACAAAGCAAAATGTATCGTCTCATGTGACGAAGCCTCCTAAGCCTCATATAGAGAAAACATTACTCCGAGTCATGGAAACCTGCGGGAAAGGCAGCGGGAGTAAAGAGAGCGATGAGGAAGAGGAAATGCTTGCTTCCATCCTAAGTGGTTATAGCATTGGGACTCCAGCAACAAGAGCTGAAACGATCAAGAAATTAAAAGACATTGGTTATATTGCGACGCAAAATAAAAATTTAGTATGCACCGAACTCGGTAGAAAGCTAGTAGAAACGTTCCCGGTGAAGGAATTATTTGATTTGGAATTTACCGGGCGATTAGAGAAAACATTAGCAGATATTGAGAAACAGAAATTTACGAAAGAATCCTTCCTGAATGTGATTTCTGAATTTACTTCGAAGGCCGTTGAAAAAATAAAAAGTGATCAGGAAGTCGTCATTAGTGAAGTTTCTAAAGAGAAGAAGGAAGCTGAAATACTTGGAAAGTGTCCTCTATGCGGGCATGGGATCATTGAAGGGCAAAAGGGTTTTGGCTGTAGCAATTGGAAAAGCGGCTGTAAATTTGTTATTTGGAAAAATGATAAATTCCTAGCTTCCATGAAGAAGAAACCGACTAAAACGATGGTAAAAACACTTTTGAAAAATGGAGTGGTGACAGTAAAGGGGCTAACGAGCAAAAAAGGCAACAAATTTGATGCTAATTTACGTTATGAAAAAAATCCCGATAATGAATACTTTAGCTGGAAGATGGAATTCAGCTAATAATTAATGAAATAAAGTATTTTAATGAATCATATGAACTGATAGACGCAGGGGCCAGAAACCATTTAAATAATTAATTCGGAGAGAGCTATTATTCTTTCAAACGGCTTAAACTCCATCTAAAAATAGAAAAGGGTTCGGAATGGTCTCATTCCGAACCCTTTTGTCAATAGTCTAAGACTTCACCTGAATCATGAACGAGGATCAATTGGTGTCTTTACTGTTGAATGTGCTTCAATGACTTCAGCCGCGTCAAATAAAGTGTCTTCTCGGAAACGCATGCCTAGAATTTGAACACCAACCGGCAGGCCGTCTACAACGGATGTTGGTATAGAAACGGAAGGGAACCCAAGTAATGCGATGGACATCATTGACCATTGTGCGGATATGATGCGTCTCATACTTTCTCTGCTTTTAATATCTGCGTCTTGTTCAAAGGCTTGTTCTGTGGATACAGGCATTAGCAATAGAGGATAGGATTGTAAAAATTCTTGAAGTTTATAAATTAGGGTGCCACGGCGAGAGTATCCTTTAATGTAATCAGAAAGGGTAGGGGTTTCTCCCCAAAATTCTTTTGTTACATCAAAGAAATAAGATACAGCTTTATTAATGCCGACATCGCCCATTTGTTCGATGGTTGGTACAGCACCAGCTACATCCATCATACATAACAGATACCATAGTTCATATGCTTCTTTAAATAAGGGAACATCGATTTCCTCAACAGCATATCCGGCATTTGTTAAGTACTGTGCAGTTTCATCCAACGCTTTGTTAACAGCGGCCGTTGGTTTTTGCACACCTACATCACGAAGTAGCCCCACACGTATTGGGCGTTGAAGAGCTTTTCCCAGCAAGGGAGCAGGTGCATAGATGGGATCCCGGGGATCGAATTGACTCATGCTCTCAAAGCCTAACCGCAGGTCGGAAACGGAACGAGCCAAAGGACCTTCTACAGACATAAACTGAACGGAAGGAGCTTGATCGCCCTTTGGATCCCCGTACCATCCTGGCAATCTTCCCGGTGTAGGACGCAATCCCATAATCCCGCAAGCATAGGCAGGATAACGAATGGAACCGCCAATATCATTTCCATGAGCAATGGGGGTCATTCCAGCTGCGACAGAGGAAGCAGCGCCTCCGCTAGATCCGCCAGGTGTGCGAGTAAGGTCCCAAGGATTCAAGGTTCTGCCATGAAGATCGTTGCTCGTAACCCATCTATAGGAAAAAGCAGGCGTATTACTGCGGCCAAGGATGACGGCTCCTGATTTACGCAGGTTTGTCGCTACTGGACCATCCTTCTCAGGAATATTCTTTTCGAGCGCGACTACTCCATCCGTCGTAGCATGTCCGGCTTGATCGCTATTCACTTTAAGTGAGACGGGTACACCATGTAAGACACCAAGTTTCTCTCCTTTTGACACTGCTTTATCCGCTTCATCTGCGGCAGCAAGTGCTTCTTCCGGAAACACCTTCACAAGAGAGTTTAACGTTGGATTGACTTCCTCAATCCGATTTAGGCAGCTCATCACCGCTTCACGGGAAGAAATAGCTCCTGTTTTAATGGCGTGGGCAAGTTCTGTTGCACTCCAGCGCCAAAGTTCATCTTTTTTAGTGTTATTTACTGTTTGGGAGGTTTGCATAGCGTTTACCACCTTTCTGACCGTTTTATTTTTAGGAAAACTAGCTTCGTAAATCTTTGGTTGTGGGTTTTACTTTAACAAGTAAGAATGGTATAAACAATTACCCAAAAGAGTTATTTTCAGAAAAAACAAACAATTTGTATTATAATAGGTGGAAAGGATATTAGGGGGTTCAATATGTTTGCTCTTTCTACAGGTCACTTTGAAAAAGTTCTTGCCTTTCTGGATGAAACGATTGATCTTGACCAAGAGTTCCGGAAAAACGTTTTATCGTCCATTGAACGGTTGTTCGGGTATCATTTAGCTAACTTTTGGTTGTTAGATGAAAATATAAAGTTAATCGATCCAGTAACCTTGAATATATCTAAGCTGGCTATGCAAGAATATAACGACTACGGTTATAAGGTTGATATTTTGAACCCTCGAAATATCATGCCTAGAATGTCTAGGCAAAACGTTTTGCGAATTGTTGATATTGTTTCTGAAAATGCATACCAACAAAGTGTTTTCTATAATGGCCTTATGGTGAAATATAGATATTATGATGAAATGGTTGTTTGTTTAAAGCATGAACATCGACTTCTTGGAAGTCTAGCGTTTCTTAGATATAAAGATGAGGAATTGTTTAACCTTCAGGACATGATGGGGATGGAGATTGTGGCTAGGCATTTATCGCAGAAACTAGCGAGCTATCTTAATATGGAAGGGTATAAAGAGGCACAAGAGGATCAGCGGTTAACTAGAAGGGAAAGAGAGATTTTAAAGTTAGTTCAAAAAGGTTATACAAATGCAGATATAGCCAACAGTCTATTTATTAGTACGAACACTGTAAAAAAGCATTTGCAAAATCTTTATAGAAAACTGGATGTTCCAAATCGAACTAGCCTAATCTATAAGATGAATCTCTAGTAATCAAACAAAAAATGACAACGGTTACATAGTTATCTCTACTTTTGCTTAACTTGCTTGTATCCATCTTTGAAAATAGTTAATAGTCATAATTTGACGGGATAAATATTTGTTATTTCACGATTCATTAGCATGATTAAATAATGTATAGGGAAAGCAAAGGTCTAAATGCAGGTAATATTTTATAACAACTTATCATTTACCATATAGCTTTATTTCTCGAGCAGCCCCATAAGCTTTATGGGGCTGCTCTTTTTTATTTCATTCAGTCCCTTTAAAATGAAATATCAATTAGCCCCTTCTGTAGGTAACCTTTCGAGAACGAACAGGATGTAAACCAAAGTGGAATTTTTGGTTTTTAAGGCAACATAATATGTTAGAAATTAATGAGTATAATCATATATATTTTTCATTAACAGTAGACAGGTGACGGCAATAAACAGCGCACGCACGTAGCTGCTTCCTCTTTTAATCGCAAATTTTGAGCCACATATAGCCCCAGCAAGCTGTGCTATTCCCATAATTAATCCATACGTGTAATGCACTTGGCCTAAAAACATAAACATCAACAATCCGGCAATATTACTGCCAAAGTTTAAAAACTTTGCATTTCCCGCAGCTTTTAAAAAATCAAATCCGATCAGTAAAAAAGAGAAAATTAAAAATGAACCTGTTCCAGGGCCGAGAAATCCATCATAAAAACCAATCGCAAAAATGGCAGCCATAAACATTATAAAGTGACGGATGGACAATTTTTTAGGGGCTGAGATGCTGCCCCAATCTTTTTTGAAAACAGTATAAATGGCAACGGCTGCAAGCATGAGCAGCATCAAGGGCTTTAGCACTTCAGGATCTATCAAATGAACAGTCCACGCACCAAGCATAGAGCCAATGAAAGAGAGTGGAAATAATTTAAGCACTGATTTGATATCGATTTTACCGGAACGATAAAACATATATGTACTTGTTAAAGAACCTATCGTGGATGCCAATTTATTGGTCGCTACTGCCCCAGCTGGATTAAGCCCCGTGAATAATAAGGCAGGTAATGTGATGAGGCCGCCGCCTCCAACGACAGAATCAATAAATGAAGCTAAAAATCCAAAAACAATCAAAATAATAAATACGGATGGGTCTAGGTGGAAATCCATATAATCAACCTTTCTGATAGTGACTACTAGAATAGTATCTAATTATTTGCGCTCTGTAAATAGTTATTGTAACTTGATACTATAGGAAAAGAATGAGTGGAGGAGGAAAAGTGGAAGACATCGTACAAAAGCTCAAAAAATTAGGGTTTAATGAATATGAAGCTAAATCCTATGTTTCTTTAGTCAAACAAGGCCCTGTCAACGCCTACCAAGTTAGTAAGGAGTCAGGTATCCCAAGAGCACGAATTTATGATGTGTTAAGCAATCTTGTTGAAAAAGGAATGGTGATGAAGGAAGAAATGAATGATACCACCCGATATTCTCCTCTGCCTGTCGAAATCTTTTTACAGAAGGCTCAATCAGAGTGGCAATCGACTTATACGGTAATAAGTGACACGTTAAAAAGCTTAGAGACCTCTGAAGAAAAAGTGGACAATCGGGTGATGACTTTAAAGGACTATGAAACGATCATAAGCTATTGCCAAACATTATTGAAAAAGGCAGAAAGGCGTATTGTCATTTCAATGTGGGACGATATGTATGAGGAATTGAAGGAAGAGCTAGTGCAGGCAGCTGAAAAAGTAACCGTACAAGGCATTACACTACATGTTGACAATCCGATTGGAAACCTGGAAACCCACCGTATCACCCCTTTTACTGAAACGCCGTCTACAGAACGCTGGTTTATTTTATCCATAGATTCTAAAGAGATGATTTATGGACCATCCATTGAGGAGCGCAGTGTTGCTTTTTATACAGATGATCCTGTTCATATTTACCTATTAGAGGATTATGTGTGGCACGATGTGTTAGTGAACCGGCTTGTTCGACGCAGTCAAGATGATTTGGAGAAGTGGATTACTAAAGAGCGAAGGGCCTTTTTTATGAAAAAATAAGAAGCTTATTTAATAGAAGAAAGACGATAAAAAAGACGGTGCAATCAATCAGCACCGTCTTTTATTCATTTATTGTTGTTCTTTCTCGTTGTAGTATTTCACACCAAATTGCGATCCTTCAGATACCATTTTATTATCAGCAATATCATCGGGATGAGGGTGTCCGGCTTTTAAAACAGGGAATTCTTCTTTTGAAGGCTGGACGTCCATATTCATTTTTTCTTTCGCCATATTCATGAGGTTATCGAGCTTGCTTCGGTTTTCTTCTTTAGAGAGCCACCAAGCTGCAGCTCCTGCTCCGAGAAGCATATAACCTAGACCTGAACTAACGCCGCCTTGATTTCTTTCCATGTTTCTTCCAAACATAACAGAATTCCTCCTTAAAACTTCAAGCTCTTCAGCTTTTATTATTACTTCTTGCATTATGTTTACCCAAACATGGAAAGATTAAAACTAGAAGGTTGTTCACTAAATTTCTTGGAATGAATGAAAGGTTGTTTTTTCTCCTGCACACTGGGGTATTGAAAAGTGCGGGCAAACAGTTATAGGAGGCGTCAAGATGGAGCACACCTTTAATAAAGGGCGATGGTCCTGGCATGAGCTCAAAAAGTTTCAAATGGATGAGGTGGCACAATATGCCGATCAATACCATTCATATAGAAAATGGGCAGAAGAAACGAAAAAAAATGTATCTAGTATTTTGCGAGTAGATACGAGTGAAAGAGGAAAGGAAGCATTATGGGGTTCACTCGTTTATTTTCAGGACGTTGAAAAAAAGGAAGGAAAACGAATTTTCCACTTTTATTTAACGAAGAAGCATCTAATTACTGATAATTTGGATTTATCCGTTCTTGGAAGTGTTGATGAAGAAATTATGAAGAAGAAGATGGATGAAGCCGATTGTCCGGTAGAAGGTTTTATGATTATGATTGGAGAAATTATTCATCATTTTCTCGAAAAAATTGATGAATACGAAATTCGCTTAAGAGATTTGCTTTGGCTCATTAAAGAAAAAAATAATATCGAAATTCTCGACGAAACAGCGAAAAGTCGTCATGAGCTTCTTGTCTGGCAAAACTTAATTATCCCGATTATAGAGATCAAGCATGGAATCGAGGAAACGTTTGGTGATGATGTAGCTAAAGGGATTCACTTTAAAAGAGCGTATAAGCGAGTTGAACGGGCGTACATGTTGGTAAATGAATATGATAAAGAATTAAAAGCAATGGTAGAATTAGAAAACACCGTTTCCACACATCGGGGAAATGAAATTATGAAAACCTTGACGGTATTAACGACACTTTTTACACCTGTTGCTGCGTGGGGCGCTATCTGGGGGATGAACTTTAAGAATATGCCGGAGCTTGATTGGAAGCTTGGCTATGTTTTCTCTTGGGGAGTGATCGCAGTAACAACGTTAGCTCTCTATATATATTTATTGAAAAAAGGTTGGATGGGCGATATTTTAAGAGGGAAAAAGAAAAATTCTTTTTTTAAATAAAAAGACGATTGATAAGGAATTCTTATTGAACTTGATTCGATTATCGTTATTTACTTATGTTAACGGTTGTATTATGATGAAATAGTATGAAAAGCAGAGAGTAAGCTTTTTGAAACTTTCAGCTATGCTTACATATTTATGAAAAGAGGGGGAATCGGGATGGCAAACAATGACGTATTCAATGCCCGTTCAAGTTTTGAGCTTGATGGTAAGCGCTATAACTATTACCGTTTAGCAGCTCTAGAAGAAGCGGGTGTGGCGAAAGTATCTCGCCTGCCATATTCGATCAAAGTATTATTAGAATCTGTACTGCGCCAGCATGATGGCTATGTTATTAAACAGGACCATGTAGAAAACCTGGCTAAATGGGGAGCGGCAGATATAAAAGATGCCGAGGTGCCATTTAAGCCTTCACGCGTTATTTTACAAGACTTTACTGGTGTTCCAGTTGTCGTTGACCTTGCTTCCTTGCGTAAAGCGATGGCAGATATGGGCGGCAACCCAGATGTAATCAATCCTGAAATTCCAGTAGATCTTGTTATTGACCACTCTGTGCAGGTTGACACATACGGCACACCTGAAGCATTAGAAAGAAACATGGAGCTTGAATTCGAACGCAATGCTGAGCGTTATGAGTTCTTAAGCTGGGCACAAAAAGCATTTGATAACTATCGTGCTGTTCCACCGGCTACTGGTATCGTTCACCAAGTAAACTTAGAATACTTAGCAAGTGTTGTTCATGCTGTAGAAACAGCAAGCGGTGAATTTGAAGCTTATCCGGATACACTCGTTGGTACAGACTCTCATACAACGATGATTAACGGTATCGGTGTTCTTGGCTGGGGTGTTGGCGGTATTGAGGCAGAAGCAGGTATGCTTGGTCAACCGTCTTATTTCCCTGTACCTGAAGTAATCGGGGTGAAATTAGTTGGAGAACTTCCGAACGGTGCGACAGCAACTGACTTAGCACTTAAAGTGACACAGGTGTTACGTACAAAAGGCGTAGTTGGCAAATTCGTTGAATTCTTCGGTCCCGGAGTAGCTCAGCTTCCACTTGCAGACCGTGCAACAATTGCGAACATGGCACCTGAATATGGAGCCACTTGCGGATTCTTCCCGGTTGATACAGAATCCCTTGATTATATGCGCTTAACAGGCCGTGAAGAAGGGCATATCAGAGTAGTAGAGCAATATTTAAAAGAAAATGATATGTTCTTCACTCCTGATAAGGAAGATCCTGTTTATACAGATGTAGTTGAATTGGATCTTGCCGAAATTGAGCCAAACTTATCTGGTCCAAAACGTCCGCAAGATTTAATTCCGCTTTCTAGCATGCAGAAATCTTTCCAAGGAGCGATTAGTGCTCCGGAAGGCAACCAAGGCTTCGGATTGACTCCTGAAGAGCTAGACAAAACAACAACAGTTAAGTTTGCTGATGGCGAAACAGCTGAAATGAAAACAGGTGCTGTTGCGATCGCTGCGATTACATCTTGTACAAATACATCTAACCCATATGTATTGCTTGCTGCGGGATTAGTGGCGAAAAAAGCGGTCGAACTTGGTCTCGAAGTGCCGAAGTATGTGAAAACATCTTTAGCGCCAGGGTCAAAGGTCGTTACTGGCTACCTGCGTGATGCTGGATTAATGGGCTATATGGAGAAACTCGGCTTTAACCTTGTAGGATATGGCTGTACAACTTGTATCGGTAACTCCGGTCCATTAAAAGAAGAAATTGAAAAAGCAATCGTGGATGCGGATCTTTTAGTAACATCTGTTCTTTCAGGTAACCGTAACTTTGAAGGCCGTATTCATCCGCTTGTAAGAGCGAACTACTTAGCTTCACCGCCATTAGTTGTGGCTTACGCTCTTGCTGGAACAGTAAACATTGACTTTGCTAAAGATCCAATTGGTAAAGATAAAGACGGCAACGATGTCTTCTTCAAAGATATCTGGCCAGCAACAGAAGAAGTGAAAGAAGTTGTACAGCGTGCAGTAACACCAGAATTGTTCCGTAAAGAATATGAGCGCGTGTTTGATAGCAATTCCCGTTGGAATCAAATTCAAACAAGCAATGAAGCTCTTTACAGCTGGGACAATGATTCAACTTACATCCAAAACCCGCCATTCTTTGAAGGACTATCTGCAGTTCCTGAGAAGATTGAAGCGCTTAAAGGCTTGCGTGTAATGGGTAAATTCGGTGACTCTGTGACAACTGACCACATTTCTCCTGCTGGTGCGATTGGCAAGGATACACCTGCTGGCAAATACCTACGTTCAAAAGGCGTAGAGCCACGTGACTTTAACTCTTACGGTTCCCGTCGTGGTAACCACGAAGTAATGATGCGCGGAACATTTGCTAACATTCGAATCCGTAACCAAGTGGCTCCTGGAACAGAGGGCGGATTCACAACTTATTGGCCAACAGGCGAAATTATGCCAATTTACGATGCATGCATGAAGTATCAAGAAGACGGCACAGGCCTCGTTGTTCTTGCTGGTAAAGATTACGGTATGGGTTCATCTCGTGACTGGGCAGCAAAAGGTACGAACCTTCTTGGTGTAAAAACAGTTATTGCAGAGAGCTACGAGCGTATTCACCGTTCAAACCTTGTTATGATGGGTGTGCTCCCATTACAATTCAAGCTCGGTGAAAATGCAACGACTCTAGGCTTAACTGGCAAAGAAGTGTTTGAAGTAGATTTAAATGATAACGTGAAACCACGTGACGTTGTGACAGTTACAGCGATCGATGAAGATGGCAACAAGACACAATTTGAAGCTCTTGTGCGCTTTGATTCTGACGTAGAGGTTGACTACTATCGCAACGGAGGCATCCTGCAAATGGTGCTTCGCGGCAAGCTGCAAGACATTAAAGCATAGTAAAAACAGTATTAAAAAGGGATCGGTAGGAATACTCATCCTTTACAGATTGCGCGTACAAAAAACCCTCATCGAACATATAAAGCTTTCAAGCGACTGGCATACTGCCAGTCGCTTTTTACTTTCTGCATAATTATTATAGTTATTAGAAAATTTAGTATAAAAAAGTTTTTTATGGGTAAGATAGTCGTAATGACTATTGATAGAAGGGAAGAAGTGCGCTATGAGAAAAAGACAGAGAAAGTCGTTTGCTGAGTTAGTAAAGGAAAACAAAAGTGAATTACTTCGAAATCCGGCTGCTATGAAAGAGATCGAAGACAGGTTAGAAGAACGTTTAGAAATTAAACGATCTGCTAAATAAAGCTTTTAAGGGGAAGTCGTGCAGCTCCTCCTACATAAGAAGAGCGGTCTCTCCTTTTGACAGGGGAGCCGCTCTTTGTGTTTTAGTTTAATTCAGATTTATTAACCCCTACAGGGATGCCTGGTCTTGATGAATCACTTGCTCCATATAATTGATTAGATTGATGATCAAATAGGACAGCCTGAACGTTACCCATTGGAAGAGCAATCTCGTCAAATTGATAGTTCATTTTTTCAAGCACCTGTCTCACTTCTTCGGGCAACCCTTCTTCCCACCAGATCAACGGTCCGGTACCGTTAAAGATGCGGGGTTCTTCAATCGCGTCCTTTAAGTCCATTTCATAATTAATTACATGAATTAGTGTTTGTAGGACAGAAGCAACGATCGTTGGACCGCCAGGAGAACCAAGTGTTAAAAATGGTTTCCCATCTTTAAAAACGAGGGTCGGTGTTTTCATGCTGACAGGATATTTATTCGCTTCTACACTATTAACGCCTCCAATGGAAGGGTCGAAGTCTGTCATATCATTATTTAATAAAAAGCCATAGCCCGGAACCATAATGCCTGACCCAAAATTATGCTCTAGAGAAGAGGTGCACATGGCAATATTGCCTTCCTCGTCCACCGCCACAAAGTGGGTCGTTTCGGAGCCAATTTCAAAAGTTTGTGCCTTTAGACCGCTTGGTTTTTTATCCTTATCATATTTCCAAGGGTTTCCGGCTGCAATTTTATCATTACGAAATGTAAAGTTATACAGCCGGATACGTTCATCCAGATAGTCAGGGTGAAGCAGACCTTCAAGTGGGATATCGTAGAAGGAAGGGTCGGTCATAAAGGTTAACTTATCGGCTGTCATGATTCGCAGGGTTTCCGCGATTAGATAGTATTTTTCCCACGACCGGACGTTATACTGTCCGATATTCAGCTTTTCTAATAACTTTAGCATGTAAAGAAGGGCAAACCCGCCTCCGTTTGGGGGGCTTGGTACGATGACATCAAATTCTTTATAAGTAGCTTGAAGCGGTTTGGCTATTTCTGCCTCATAATCAATCAGGTCCTCTAATACTAAGCAGCCTTTAAATTTTTGAACTTCTTCAGCAATCGCTTTTCCGATAGTCCCTCCATAAAAAGAGTCTGCGCCATTTTTTTGAAGTTCTTTGAGCGCGTTTGTTAAATCTTCATTCACAACTCTTTCACCTTTTGTTAAGGGCACATCGTCCGGAAAGAAAAAAGAGCGAGCTTCTTCTCCAAGGCGATTCCCAAATCTTTCGATCGCTGTGACCCATAAGTCATTGACTTCAATGCCTTCTTCGGACAAACGAATAGCGGGCTCAATCGCTTCCCCCCAGGTTTTACGTCCGTACAATTTAATCGCTTGATCAAACGCTTTGAGGATGCCTGGAATAGCGACAGCGGTACCGGGAGTTGATCGCTCTAAGAAAGGGATTACGTCCTGGTTCTCATCCACAAATATATTTTTTCTAGCATTCTTCGGCGCCTTTGAATGCCCGTGAATGACTTTTGTTTCCTGTTTTTTAGCATCATAATAAACGATAAAACCGCTGGCGCCAAGCCCAGTATTGAAGGGCTCTGAGACAGCGAGTGCAAATTGCATGGCGGCCAGTGCATCCATGGCGTTCCCGCCAGATTTCAACACTTCAGCGCCAATTTTCGAAGCTTCAGCTGTAGCGCTTGCAGTCATGCCAGCATCAGCCCAGGCTCGCTGTCCCTCATTTTCTCGTTTTTGGTTTTTTATGATATTTTGTACATTCATTTTCTTCACCTCAAGATTGATAAGTTACATAGATAAACGTTCAATTATTTTGGCTAATAAGATCGTTCGGTCCACTAAAGAATTCAAATCGGTATATTCTTCTGTTTCACTATGCGAGAATTCTCCGATAGGGCCGATCCCATCAATTGTTGGGATTCCTTTAGCCGCTGTAAAAGCTGCATCAGAACCACCGCCTGTGCTGACTTCATGAATCGTAAAACCAAGCTCTTTTCCGGTTTCTTTTATCATGTTGAATAGTTTTTTAGATTCTTCTGTCCGCTCCATTGGAGGACGGTCGATGGCTCCAGTTAATTCTGTTCGTGTGCCCTTCACTGTTTCTTCCCCAGCAATTTGATGAATAGAATTTGTTACATTCATCGCTTGGTCTTCATTTTTGATACGGACGTCAATTTCCGCTTCTGCATGGGGAGGGACGGTATTCACAGAGGTACCGCCCTTGATAAGGCCCACATTCACTGTTAATCCTTGTTCGTAATCATTTAATTGCTGAAGCTTGATGACTTTATAGGCTAGCTCTTCAATAGCGCTAATCCCGATTTCGGGTTCTACTCCGGAATGAGCACCTTTTCCTGTTACATTTACAGTGAAATGGCCAACTCCTTTGCGCTCTGTTACGACGCCGTCATTTGGCCGTCCACATTCCACGACAAGGCTATAGTCTTTCCCAACTGCTGCTTCTTCAATTAAGGATTTGGATGAAATAGAGCCGATTTCCTCGTCGCTGTTGAAAATGATATGGACATTGTTTACAGCTGGTGATCCGCTCTCTTTTAAAGCTTTCATCGCATAGAGAACTTGAACGTGACTCGCTTTCTCGTCGTTCACACCCGGTCCGTAGGCTTTATCTCCGATAACGGAAAAAGGCCGCTTCTTTGCTTCACCTTTTGGAAATACAGTGTCCATGTGGGCAATAATCAATATTTTCGGCTGGCTCTCTCGCTCTGCTTTGATTTCTAAATGATTGCCCTGCTCTGTTTGACGATGCACCTTTACATACATTCCAATATCTTCAAATTTTTCCTTTAGTAAAGCACCTACCTGATCAACGCCTTCTTTATCGTAAGAATTACTGTCAGTGTTGACGATGGTCTCTAACAGATCAATCATTTCTTGTTTTTTATCATGAAGATAATTAATCAAAAGAAACCCTCCTTAGCTCTTATCTTCTGTCCTTAAGTGATTCCCTCTTTGTTTGAAGGTGTAAACATGCTTTATTTTGCCAGCTGGCTAGGCTATACTGAGTAGATCAAGACGTAAAAAAGAAACAAGGGAGATTGGACAGATGTTTGTTTCAGAAAAAGAAGTACAAGTAAGGTATGCAGAAACTGATGCGATGCAAGTGGTGTATCACGGCCAGTACGTCGTATGGCTGGAGCTTGGCCGCACGCAATTAATTGAGGATTTAGGCTTTAATTATGCGGAAATGGAGAAGGAAGGGTATGTGGCCCCGGTGCTGGACATTCAGCTTTCCTATAAAAAGCCGTTTCGTTATGGGGATACGGCTTGGGTCTATTCTTGGATTGAAGAATATAATGGGGTCCGGACTGTTTACGGATATGAAATTAAAAATAAAGAGGGAGAGGTTTGTGTCACAGGGACAACATCTCACACTATTGTGAAAAAGGATACATTCCGCCCGGTGTCCATGAAGCGGATTTTTCCAGACTGGCATAAAGTGTACGAAGAAAATAAAAAGCAAGCATAGGATGGACGGAAGAGATGGCATTTGGCATTGATCGGCGAGAGCTGGCGGAGTGGAAGCAGCAGATTGACAAAGGGAATATTGCTTTTTTAACCCATTACTGGCTTGATGAAAGGTTTCCAGATTGTTATACCGTGACAAAAGTAGGGTGCCGGGATTTAGAGAAGCTTGCTCGCTGGGGAGAAAAATACGGGCTTAAAGAAGAGTGGATTGACCGAAGAAAGGGTGGTTATTCACATTTCGATCTGCTCGGCCGGCGGCAAAAAGAGATATTGGAAAAAGAAGGGCTGCAAAGTCATATTCAAAGATTTAAATTATAGGCTTTATTAAAGATGAAGGTTCTTTTTCAATAATTGTTTGTAGCGGAAAGCGTCCGCCTGCAACGAAGGTCAACAACCAAGTATAACAAAGCCACATTATAAAAAGCGAAAAGGCCACAAGTTGTGCCTTTTCGTTTTTTAAGAAGATTTTACGTATTCATATTCTGGCTCGTCCAGTTTTTCATTATAATTCACACGTAAATCGTGTCCATCAAAGTACCAAAGATCTTTTTGCTCTATGAAGTAAACCACTCCATCTAATTCGGATTTTACTCCGATTTCCATCGGTTCATCTTTTGATACGCCAAGTGAAAATCCTTCATGCAGCGGGCTGGAGCCTCCGTAGCGAACGAAGAAGCGTACATAGTCCCCTTGATTGACGTCCATTTCGTTTTTAAACCAAGCGCGGGCTTTTTCTCCTACTTGAATATTCATGATCCATTCACCTCTACTTTTCTTCAGTGTATCACGGGGGAAACAAATAATAAAAGCAGATGCCTGCCAAATTTAAAAGTTGGCTGACAGACCATATGGTTTTCATATTTCTGTGACCGCTAAGGGTATTGGCAAATTAGGAGCCACTGGTTCAGAAAACAAATGAAAGTAATAGCGGAGGTGAAAGAATGATTTTAGTGAGTTCTTGTTTAGCTGGTTTGCCGGTAAGGTATAACGGTTCGCACAGCTTGCATAGCAAGATTAGAGAACTGATTGAAAACAACGAGGCGATTGCCGTTTGTCCAGAGCTGCTGGGTGGCTTTGTAACACCGAGAGAACCGGCAGAAATCATCGGCGGCGACGGAGAGGATGTTCTGAACGGCCGAGCTAAGATTATAGAAAAGTCTGGACGGGATGTAACCGATCTTTACGTAAAAGGTGCCTATAAAACGCTCGAAAAAGCTCAAGAAATAAAGGCGGACACGGTTATTTTGAAAGAATTTAGCCCTTCCTGTGGAAGTGGAATGATCTATAATGGAGAGTTTAAGAATGAAAGGATAGCGGGTGTCGGGGTAACGGCGGCTTTGCTTCAAAGGAAGGGCTTTCAAGTCATTTCAGAGGAAAATGTAGAGCAGTTTTTGCAAGAAGTAGAATAAAAATAAAAAAGCACCGCTAGCGTTGGACATATGGTAGGTTACCATAAAGTATTGTCCGCACAAGCGATGCTTTTTTTACATCCATTTAATTTTAGGCTCTGTTTTATTTTTAATGCGTGAAATGTTGGCACGATGACGATAAATAACGAAAAAAGCTAAAAGACCAACGACAATAATAAGTGGAACATTTTGTAGGATAACCGCATAAGTAAAAGCGACAATCGCCACAATAATCGATGATAGCGAAACGTACTTCGTTAAATAAAGTGAAATAAAGAAGCTAAGCAGAATAACAAGAAACATGACTGGTTGAACGCCGAGCAGGACGCCGCCTGAAGTGGCTACAGCTTTTCCGCCTCTAAAGCCCGCAAATATAGGGAACATATGGCCGACAACGGCTACAACGCCAGCGATCAGTGGTTCAAGGTCAGAACCGAGCCAAAGCGGGAGCAGTGTCGCTACTGTTCCTTTTAAAATATCAGCAAGTGTCACAACGATGCCGGCCTTTACACCGAGCGTGCGAAAAGAATTGGTGGCACCGAGATTGCCACTGCCGTGTTGGCGGATATCAATGCCGAAGAAACACTTGCCAACAATTAAGCCGGAAGGAATCGACCCGAGTAAATAAGCTAGTAAAATAATAATTGCAGTAATCATAGACGTACTCCTTTAATCTAGTCCTTTACAATCATATGTATGAGAATGTGACCATACTGATTCTTATTTTAACATGTGAAGAATAAGAAAAGGAGATTTTTCCGTTGCTTGAACGAAAAAATTAGCGTACGCTGAATAAACGGAAGAAGTTAACTTTAGAAAGAAATAGGTGAAAGTATGGGATTATTTTTTAGCGCAGTCCAATGGCTGTTTTTTATCCTGGCGAGCTCTCTTGTAGCCCCAATTGCAATCGCGGGTTTATTTCATCTATCGCCAGCAGATACAGCAGAGTTTGTACAGCGAACGATGTTTGTACTGGGACTTTCAGGGATTATACAAGCATTGATTGGTCATCGGCTGCCTATTAATGAAGGGCCAGCGGGGCTTTGGTGGGGAGTTTTTGCCATCTATGCAGGCTTTGCCGGCACGATCTATTCTTCAACCGAGCAGGCATTACAAAGTTTAGAAGGCGGGATGATCGTCTCTGGGGTCATTTTCATTTTTCTCGCTGCTTTCGGCTTGCTTGAAAAGATGGCTAAATTATTTACGCCTACTGTGACATTTATTTATTTATTACTGCTTATTCTGCAGCTGAGCGGCTCTTTTTTGAATGGCATGTTCGGCTTGCCGAATGAAGCGGGAACCGTTCGTCCGCTGATTATGGCTGGAAGTGCCATGACATTGATCGCTGCTTTTTACTTTTCAGCACATCATGTCCACTGGATCCGGCAGTATTCAGTGATTATATCATTAGGATTTGGCTGGCTGCTGTTTCTTCTTATTGGCGAGGCCCCGCTTATGTCGGCTTCAGATAAACAATTGTTCAGCTTGCCGGGTTTATTTGTTTTTGGCCCGCCGCTGTTTGATTCAGGTACCATCGTCACAGCCGCTTTTATTACACTTCTTTTAACAGCTAATATGATCGCTTCGGTTAGGGTCATGGAAGAAGTGATGACTCATTTAAACAGTTCTATTCAAAAAGGCAGCTATCGCAGTGCTGGTTTGGCTGCTGGCCTTAATCAAATGTTAGGGGGGAGCTTCTCGGCGATCGGTTCTGTTCCTATTTCTGGAGCAGCCGGGTTCGTAGCTCAAACTGGCAATGCCTCCATTCGACCCTTTTTTGTAGGCTCACTGCTTGTCGTAGGGATGAGTATTTTTCCTCCAGTGATGAATATATTGGCTTCTTTGCCGGCTCCGGTCGGATATGCAGTCACATTTGTGATCTTTGCGCGTATGGCAGGCTTTGCTTTTGCCGAAATGGATAAAGAAAAGAATAAAGAACGTGTACGTCTCGTTGCCGGCATATCACTGCTGGCAGGAGTAGGAGCCATGTTTGTTCCGGCTGCAGCGTTCACTAATTTTCCAGCCGCTGCCGCTTCAATCCTTAACAATGGACTTATTCTTGGAACCATTATATCTATTTGTGTAGAGCAATTTTTACTAGCAATGACTAAACAGAAAGCGCACAATTAGTAATGGTAATAAGCCAAAAAGAGCCAGTGTATTCCACTGGCTCTTTTGTTGCGTTTTGACTTTTAGGTTCTTTTTCAAGTGATCTGCTTTAAAGTAGTAAATTATAATTAAAATGTATGATTAGGCAAACTTCGTGTCAAATACCTTAACCTTAATAGCCGCTTCGGCCACTTGAACATCATGTGGCACTGTGCTGCCGCTGACGCCTACAGCTCCTATTACTTTTCCATCGCTGACAAGAGAGATTCCACCGCTGAACATGACAAGGCGTCCATTGTTCATTGTGTTTAAACCGTATAGTTCAGCAGCCGGAACAGCAGCCTTGGCTAAGTTTGTGGCAGGCATTTTTAAGGCAACCAACTCCCAAGCCATATTCTGGGCAATGTCGATGCTCGCTAACCAAGCATCATCCATTCGATGGACAGCTACCATGCTTCCGCCTTCATCCACTGCTGAAATGACGATGGAAACTCCAATTTTTTTCGCTTCTTCTTCGGCACCTGCAATAATTTCTTTTGCTACATCTAGTGTAATTTTAATCATATGAATGAACCTTCTTATTTTTGATTATCCTGTAGAAAAATACATAATTTATGTGAAAAACTTCAAGGGTCAGCAGTAAACGGATTAAAAGTTCTCCGATTACTCCAGCGACATATTCACAATTCTTTTTGTGTTTTTCTATCAGAACAGCCCATGATGAAAATTTCCAACCGAAATTCATTCCAAAAGATGCTTTTTTTCTTATGGAAGAACGCACTTTTTGTGAGAAAGTTACTAAAAAGAAACTTTTAAGAAAGACAGGAAGAGGAAATTGTTTCTGGATGCTTTGCGAATAGAAATAAAAAAGAAGATAGAGGCGGGGCAATTTAACTGTGAAAAAGAGTTAACCTTATCGCTTATTAGCGGCAAGTATAAAATCACAATTGTTTATTATTTAGGAACCGATGGTACATTGCAGTTTAGCGAAATTAAACGACTATTTCCGAAGATTACCCATAAAGTATTAACGACTCAGATTCGCGAGTTAGAAGAGGATGGGATGATCAATCGGAGGGGATTTCCCGAAGTTCCTCCAAGAGCAGAGTATTCATAGACTGACATAGGACGAAGCTTAAAGCCTATTGTCCCAATAATGTACGAGTGGGGAAAGCAAAATATAAAGTTTTTTGTTAAGGAATAAGGATGGCCGTAAGTCTTCTATTTCTTTAAACTATTTGTGCTTGAGAAGGCAGCGGGTAAAAGTCTTTATTCAGGAGAATTAACACCGTATCCTTGATGTCGGGAAGTGTTTGAGAGCTGTACAAAGGGAAATAAAAGGGGATAGAAGGAAATGGATAGCCTAAGGCCGAATTAATACATTTAAGGAGGAGAGTTACGAATGATTACGAATCCAACAAGAGAAGAAATGGGACAATTATTAAAAAAAGCAAAGACGATTGCCGTGGTAGGGCTAAGTGATAATCCAGAACGTACGAGCTATATGGTATCAGAAGCGATGCAGAAGGCAGGCTATAAAATTATTCCAGTAAACCCTACTGTTGATGAAGTGCTTGGGGAAAAAGCAGTTGCCTCCCTTAAAGATATTGAAGGGCCTGTTGACATTGTGAACGTGTTTCGCCGCTCAGAGTTTTTGCCAGAGATCGCGAGGGAATTTGCTGAGATCGATTGCGATATTTTTTGGGCACAGCTCGGAGTAGCAAACGAAGAAGCTTATGAGTTTTTGAAGGAAAAAGGCAAAACTGTTATTATGGATAGATGCATAAAAGTGGAACACGCCCTCACAAAATAGGGAGCAATTAGCGAACAAGCGGGACTTCACCGCTTGTTTTTTGCTGTTACTTATTTGCATAAATGGCCTGTTGACCATACAATAAGGCAGAGGAAATGCAGACCGGCCCAGTACAACTGTAAGCTCCCATAGAATGAGGAGATGAAGCATTGGAATTTTTATGATATAATAAAGTGTACGAACGTTTGTTTGTTTCTCTAGGAAGTCTGAAAGGGGAATTTTTGTGACAAAAAAAGAAGTGACCTTTGACTACAATGATGATGCCATTCAGGTTCTCGAAGGACTAGAAGCAGTTAGAAAGAGACCAGGCATGTATATTGGCTCCACGGACACACGAGGGCTGCATCATTTAGTGTACGAAATCGTAGATAATTCAGTGGATGAAGCGCTTGCCGGCTATGGCAAGGAAATAAAAATTGTGATCCACAAAGACCAGTCGGTCAGCGTTCAGGATTTTGGCCGCGGAATGCCTACTGGTATGCATAAATTAGGGAAGCCGACACCCGAAGTCATTTTAACAATCTTGCACGCCGGAGGAAAATTTGGCCAGGGAGGATACAAAACGAGCGGCGGCTTGCACGGTGTTGGTGCTTCCGTTGTGAATGCTTTATCGGAGTGGCTGACTGTGACGATTCACCGCGATGGTTTTATTTATCAGCAGCGGTTTGAAAACGGAGGCGTACCGGTAACGACTCTTGAAAAGATCGGAACAACTAAAAAGACAGGGACCACCATTCATTTTAAGCCGGACCCCACTATTTTTAGTACGATTCACTACAACTTCGATACATTGAGCGAACGGTTAAGAGAATCGGCCTTTTTATTAAAAGGCATGAAAATTAGTTTGACTGATGAGCGTCAAAAATTAGAAGAAGTTTTTTATTATGAAAAAGGCATCGAGGAATTCGTTAAGTATTTAAACGGAGAAAAAGATACGCTGCACCAGGTCGTTTCTTTTTCAGGAGAGCAGAACAGCATTGAAGTAGATTTCGCTTTCCAGTTTAATGACGGTTATTCTGAAACGATCCTATCATTCGTAAACAACGTCCGGACGAAGGACGGCGGCACGCATGAAGCAGGAGCCCGCACGGCGATGACAAGAGTATTCAATGAATATGCCCGTAAAGTGAACTTATTGAAAGAAAAAGACAAAAACCTCGAAGGTACCGATATTCGTGAAGGATTAGCGGCTGTTGTGTCTGTACGCATACCAGAAGAATTGCTGCAATTCGAAGGACAGACAAAAGGAAAGCTCGGTACAAGTGAAGCTCGGTCGGCAGTAGACAGCGTCGTTTCTTCACAGCTGTCTTATTTCTTGGAAGAAAACCCGGAAACAAGCTCTCTCTTGATTAAAAAGGCGATTAAAGCAGCCCAGGCCAGAGAAGCAGCGAGAAAGGCACGCGAAGATGCCCGCAGTGGAAAGAAGCGGAAGCGGAATGAAGGCGTTCTTTCTGGAAAATTAACTCCTGCACAGTCACGAAACCCTCAAAAAAATGAACTGTATTTAGTAGAGGGGGACTCAGCTGGCGGATCAGCTAAACAAGGGCGCGACCGCCGGTTTCAAGCAGTTCTCCCTTTGCGTGGAAAAGTCATTAATACGGAAAAGGCCAAGCTGGCGGACATTTTTAAGAACGAGGAAATTAACACGATCATCCATGCGATCGGTGCAGGCGTAGGACCGGATTTCAATGTTGAAGACACGAATTACGACAAAGTGATTATTATGACGGATGCCGACACGGATGGTGCCCATATTCAAGTCTTGCTGCTTACATTCTTTTATCGTTATATGAAGCCTCTTATCGAAGCGGGTAAAGTGTATATTGCCTTGCCGCCGCTCTACAAAGTAAGTAAGGGAAGCGGAAAAAAAGAAAAAGTAGAGTATGCGTGGACAGATGAAGAACTCTCAGAAACGATGAAACGAGTAGGAAAAGGGTGCATGCTGCAGCGCTATAAAGGTCTTGGTGAGATGAACGCCGATCAGCTGTGGGAAACAACGATGAACCCGGATACGAGAACGCTGATCCGTGTGTTAATTGATGACGCTGCTCGTGCCGAGCGCCGCGTGACAACGTTGATGGGTGACAAAGTAGAGCCGCGCCGAAAATGGATTGAATCAAATGTTGCTTTTGGGCTGGAAGATGACAGCAATATTTTAGAAAATGAGAATCTTTCAGTCGGCAAGGAGGAATAAATAGATGCAAAAAGAAGTATTTCAAGACTTACCGCTTGAAGAGGTGCTCGGAGACCGATTTGGGCGTTATAGTAAATATATTATTCAGGAACGGGCGCTTCCTGATGCCCGGGATGGATTAAAGCCGGTACAGCGCCGGATTCTATACGCTATGCATACAGAGGGGAATACACATGAAAAGGGATTCCGAAAATCAGCTAAAACGGTCGGTAATGTAATCGGGAATTTCCACCCGCATGGTGACTCTTCTGTTTATGATGCAATGGTGCGGATGAGCCAGGAGTGGAAGCTTCGTCAGCTGCTTGTCGAAATGCATGGCAACAACGGTTCTGTTGACGGCGACCCACCGGCTGCGATGCGTTATACAGAAGCAAGACTGTCCGCTATTTCGGGAGAATTGTTAAAAGATATCGATAAACGTACGGTCGACTTTATTCCCAACTTTGATGATACGACAGAGGAACCGACTGTTTTACCAGCGCGGTTTCCTAATTTATTAGTCAATGGTTCAACAGGGATATCAGCGGGGTACGCAACGGAAATCCCTCCGCATCAGCTGGGCGAAGTCATTGATGCAGCAATCATGAGAATGGATCGTCCAGACTGCACAGTAGATGATTTAATGGAAGTGATCAAAGGACCAGACTTTCCAACAGGCGGCATTATCCAAGGGGTCGATGGCATTGAGAAAGCGTACAGAACAGGCAAAGGGAAAATTATTGTACGCGGAAAAGCTGAAATTGAAGAGATCCGGGGCGGAAAAAAGCAAATTGTTATCACTGAAATTCCTTACGATGTCAATAAAGCAACTCTCGTTAAAAAAATTGATGATTTCCGGCTCGATCGTAAAGTAGAAGGAATCGCTGAAGTACGGGACGAAACAGATCGCACGGGTCTTCGCATCGTAATTGAATTGAAGAAAGATGGCGATGCCC
The DNA here is from genome assembly GCF_001685015.1 of Pseudobacillus wudalianchiensis. Classification (GTDB taxonomy): domain Bacteria; phylum Bacillota; class Bacilli; order Bacillales; family Domibacillaceae; genus Pseudobacillus; species Pseudobacillus wudalianchiensis. The sequence continues at coordinate 44,104 of NZ_MAYT01000003.1, read as the reverse complement.
AAGGAATCTTAAACTACTTATACAAAGCAAGTGACCTACAAATTAGCTATAACTTCAATATGGTAGCGATCCATAATCAACGTCCAGTACTAATGGGGCTGCCAGAACTGCTTGATGCTTACATAAGCCACCAAAAAGAAGTGGTGACAAAGCGATCTGAATATGAACTAGCTAAAGCGAAAGCCCGCCAGCACATCGTAGAAGGATTAATCAAGGCGTTATCTATTCTTGATGAGGTCATTGCGACTATCCGGGCATCGAAGGATAAGCGTGATGCTAAAGCCAATTTAATGACTGCGTTTGACTTTACAGAAGCACAGGCAGAGGCCATTGTGAGCCTCCAGCTATACCGGTTGACCAATACAGACATTACAGCCCTGCAAAAAGAAGCAGAAGAACTTGCAGCAGAAGTAGAACAGCTAACGGCCATCTTAGCGAGTGAGAAAAAACTGACAAGTGTCATTAAAAAAGAATTAAAAGAAGTACGGAAAAAATACAATGACACGAGACGAACGGTTATCGAAAAAGAGATTGAGGAAATTAAAGTAAACCTTGAAGTCCTCATCCCTAACGAAGAAGTAGTCGTGACAGTTACAAAAGACGGCTATATTAAACGGACGAGCCTGCGCTCTTATTCTGCATCCGGCGGAAAAGATCTTGCTATGAAAGAGACCGACCGGCTCCTCTATAAAGAAGAAGTTCATACAACGGATGTATTGCTAGTGTTCACAAGCAAGGGAAGCTACTTATACTTGCCTGTGCATGAACTTCCTGATATTCGTTGGAAGGACCTTGGGCAGCATTTGGCGAGCCTTGTTACGCTTGAAAAAGATGAATCCATTGTGACGGCTTTTGCGATTAAAGATTTTCAAGAGCCGCTTTATCTGCTGTTTGCTACAAAAAATGGCATGATCAAACGGACTGAATTAGCGTCTTATAAAGTGCAACGCTATTCAAGGGCTCTCACAGCGATTAAATTAAAAGATGACGATGAGGTCATTAGCGTCCATTTAACAGATGGAAACAAACAAATTTTCTTAGCGACTCATTTTGGGTATGGACTATTATTCTCTGAAGAAGAAGTCAGTCTTGTTGGTCCGCGAGCAGCAGGAGTCAAAGGAATTAATTTAAAAGACGGCGACCATTTAGTGAGTATGGAAGTGTGGGAAGCCAACGAAGAAAAGGACTTACTGCTCGTTACCCATCGCGGAGCTGTGAAGAAAATGAAATCAACGGAATTTGAACCGCTTTCACGTGCTGCACGAGGAGTCGTCATGCTGCGGGAATTAAAAGGGAACCCACATCGTGTAGCAGGCTTAGCCGTAATCGATCAAAACGAACAGTTCGTACTGCAAACCGCAAAAGGAATCACTGAGCAGTTTGATTTTTCGGATTTAAAACGAAGCGACCGTTATTCCAACGGAACGTTCGTTTTAGACGAAAATGAGAGTGGAAAGGTCACCTCTATTTGGAAGCAGAGACAATTAGAGGATTCATAAAAGAACAAATAGGCTGACAGGATTAAGTTGATTAAAAGTGCTGAAGGAAGCTGGATACAAAACCCAGCTTCTTTTTGTTTGTTTTTATAAAAGAAAGGGAAAGAAAGAAGGGTACCTAGGTCAGTTGATTGCAAGTCAATCTTTTGGTAAATTGTAAAAGCTGATTTTTATAAATCAATATCAAGAAGGGACGCATTTTATGGATTTTATGGAAAGAATCGATCAGTACATATTATCAATCAACAATTATTTGTATTCTTATGTCATGATCGCTCTATTAATCGGGCTGGGCTTGTTTTTCTCCTTTAAAACGAAATTTGTCCAGTTTCGTTTATTTAAAGAGATGTTTCGTGTGATCTTTGAAAAATCAACGATCTCCACTGAAGGAAAGAAAGGGATTTCTTCATTCCAGGCTTTTACGGTGAGTGCTGCTTCAAGAATTGGAACAGGCAACCTGGCTGGTGTAGCGACAGCGATTGCGACAGGCGGTCCTGGTGCTGTCTTTTGGATGTGGCTCATTGCGTTTATCGGTGCTGCCTCTAGCTTCGTGGAAAGTACACTTGCGCAAATTTATAAAGTGAAAGATGAAAACGGCTTTCGCGGCGGGCCAGCTTACTATATGGAAAGAGGCTTAAATAAAAGATGGATGGGAATTATATTTGCTGTTACGATTACATTTTGTTTTGGTCTCGTCTTTAATGCCGTTCAATCTAACACCATTTCGATTGCGATGAATGAAAGCTTTCAAGTGTCAAAGCCGGTTGTGGGAATTATTTTATGTATTTTAACAGCTTTCATCATTTTTGGGGGACTTAAACGAATTGCTCATGTTACCCAAGTACTCGTACCGGTTATGGCAATTATTTACATCCTTGTAGCTTTTTTTGTATTGATCATAAATATAACAGAAATTCCAGCCATGTTTATGCTAATCATTAAAAATGCGTTTGGCATAGAAGAAGCGCTAGGCGGGACGCTCGGTGCCGCGATCATGAATGGAATCAAGCGCGGTCTATTCTCCAATGAAGCAGGGATGGGGTCAGCTCCAAACGCGGCAGCAGCCGCTTCTGTCAGCCATCCAGTGAAGCAAGGACTCATCCAGACGCTCGGCGTATTTGTCGACACCATCGTTGTTTGTTCGGCTACCGCTTTCATTATTTTGCTGTCGGGAGAATATTTACGGAAGGACGCTTCTTCGATTAACTTAACGCAATCGGCTCTTTCCGTTCATATAGGAGACTGGGCATCTATCTTTTTGGCTGTAGCTATTTTTCTGTTCGCGTTCAGTTCCGTGATCGGAAACTATTATTATGGAGAGACGAATATTGAGTTTATCAAAAACTCTCGAAGTGCTTTATTCATTTATAGACTAGCGGTTATTGGTATGGTGTACTTTGGTTCTGTTGCAAAGATTAGCCTCGTCTGGGATATGGCAGACTTGTTTATGGCGATTATGGCGCTCATTAACTTAGTTGCTATCGCTGGACTCTATAGAATCGCTGCAGCGGCATTGAAAGATTATCAACAACAGCGAAGGGCTGGAAAAGAGCCTGTTTTTTACTCGGATTCAATAGAAGGGATCGGGGAAGTAGATTGCTGGGAACGAAAACGGCTAAATGAAAAATAAGTATAGCGCAGCTTAGGCTGCGCTATGTTTATTTCGCATGTGTAAAAGTTAGAATTCTATTTCGCCTATAGAGTCAACAACCTATTTTTATTGTAAGAAATTTGATAAAATCTAAAGAACCATATTCGTTTATAGGTTTTTAATAGAGGAATATAAGGATAAATGGTGAAATTAGCCATTAAGCGAATGATAAAGCAGGTGAATGATATTGAGCAATGCCTTCGTTGTTTTGTTATATATTAATTTAGTTCTTGTCATTATTTTATTCTCCTTGCTTGCTTTTTTACTCATTCAAAAAGTAATCATTAATAGAAAAGCAGCTAAGGTAGAAAAAATAAAAGCTTATTTACGCCCCGATTTATTTGCTTATTTACTAGGGAATGAGGAAGCGTTATATAACAGGTGGATCAACGACACGCCGTTTAGCATACAAGCGCTTGAGGAGCTATTGGAAGAAGCCGCGATGATGTTAAAAGGGGAAGAAATAGGAGCGACTATTTCTTCACTCGCTGAAGAGCGCTTAACGGCTGAATATAAACGACGGCTGACAAAAAGACGGTGGAGTACACGAATGAATGTCCTTTACCGGATAGAAGGCTTTCATATGACCTCTTTTTCACCTCACTTGTGGCTTGCCCTGGCTGAGAATTCATTTCAAACAGAAGCAGAGCAGAAAGAGGCTATTAGGGTTCTTGCTTCTTTACAATCCCAAGCTTTGGCTAGGGATCTTGTTGATTTAGCCCCGCCGTATTCTAAAGGCTTATATAAGGATGTCTTGAGAAGATTTAATAATACATATCAATTGTTTTTCATAGAGAACTATGAAAAGTTAAACAATGTATTTAAACAAGCTATCATTGAGTGGATGGCAGAAAAACAGGATTACAGCAATATACCGTTTATTAAAGCCCAATTAAAACAGCCGCATTTAGAGCTTAGAATTGCCGCTCTAAAAGTGCTTTATTTATTTGGATATGCTGAAGAGGAGACGGATATCTATCCATTTAGCAGCTCTGTACATTGGCAAGAACGGATGTTGTTTGCTAAGTTGGCGGGAGCAGCAAAAAAGGATCGTTTTTTGCCCCAGCTGACAAAATTAATTGCCGATGAGAACTGGTTTGTACGCAATGCTGCCGGGGAAGCAATTCAAAAATACGCAGACGGTACGCTCATTTTGCAGCACATAGTAGAAACTCATCGCGACCGCTATGCAAAGGACATGGCTGCCCAGTGGCTCGAGAGTGAAGGAGTGACAGCGTGATGAACCAATTCATTAGCATGCTTGGTACTGTTTTGTCCTGGTTGTTTATTTCCTATACAGCTTTTGTGCTTTTATTTTACTTTATTATTCTGTTTATCTCAGCAAGGCAATTGCGCAGTGAATATGGCTTTAACTCCAGCGAAGCAGAGGAAGATCTGCTTGATTCCTTTGATACAAAGCCCGTTTCTATTCTTGTGCCTGCTTATAACGAGGAAGCGGGTATTTATAATAGTGTGCGCTCTCTCCTTAGCATTTATTATCCGGAATACGAGGTGATCGTCATTAACGATGGCTCAAAGGATAGAACTGCTGAAACGATGATCGAATCATTTCAGATGGTAAAGACAAATAAAGTATTGCGTACGAGAGTTCCAACAGCTGAAGTAAAAGGAATTTACCGTTCAACACTTTATAAAAATCTATACATGATTGACAAGAAAAATGGAGGGAAAGCAGATGCTTTAAATGCAGGGATAAACTTATCTCATTATCCATATGTCTGTTCACTGGATGGAGATTCCGTTTTAGAAAGAAATGCGTTTTTAAAAGTGATTAAGCCGATTTTAGATTCAAATGGTGATGTGATTGCTGTTGGCGGAAGCGTAAGAATTGCCAATGGCTGTTATATCGAAGGCGGAGAAGTGATGGAAGTGGGCCTATCCAACAAGCCATTTGTGATTATGCAGGTCATAGAATATTTACGAGCTTTTTTAATCGGCCGTATCGGCCTAAGCCGTCATAATTTGCTGCTTATTATTTCAGGGGCATTTGGTGTATTTGAGAAAGAGTCCGTTATTCACATTGGCGGCTATCGGACCAATACAGTAGGAGAGGATATGGATTTAGTCGTCCGGCTGCACCGGATGATTAAAGAGGAAGGAATAAATAAAAAGATACTATACGTACCTGACCCAGTCTGCTGGACAGAGGCTCCAGAGTCGGCTCTCTATTTACGCAGGCAGCGCCAGCGTTGGCATCGAGGGCTTTGTGAAGTCATTTGGAATAACAAGGATATGCTGTTTAACCCAAAATACGGCCTTGTCGGCATGTTATCCATGGCTTATTTCTTTTTAATTGAGCTGATGGGCGTGTTTGTTGAACTGATGGGTTATTTGCTTATTATATTCGGCTTGCTATTTTCATTTATTAATCCAGAAACGGCCCTGCTGATGGCCACTTTATCATTTTTATATGGCTCGATTTTATCCATGAGCGGTGTGCTCTTAGAAGAATGGAGTTTAAGGAAGTATCCAGAACCGTCTGATATTGTGAAACTATTTTTCTTTGCCCTTTCTGAAACATTCTGGTATCGCCCTTTAATGATTAAATGGCGGTTAGAAGGATTTTTTCAGTTTTTAGCTGGTAAGAAGGATTGGGGAGAGATGAAGCGGATTGGTGTCGGAGCGAAGACAGAATCAAAATAACGTTTAGTAACCATCACGAATAAAAGCAGCTGAAAGGAGCCTTATTCATTTGTTTCAGGAATTTAAAAAATTTGCCATGCGCGGCAATGTGATTGATCTAGCTGTCGGTGTCATTATTGGCTCGGCGTTTGGCAAAATTGTTTCTTCTCTTGTACAAGATATGATTATGCCCGTCATCGGCTTATTGATAGGAGGCATTAATTTTTCTAAATTGGTGTTCCAGTTTGGAAAAGCGGAAGTAAAGTACGGGCTTTTTATACAGTCTATTGTTCACTTTCTCATTATTTCTTTTGCTTTGTTTCTCTTTGTTCGTTTGTTCAACAAGTTGTATCATGAGAAAAAAGAAGAAGAGAAGGAACCTGTGCTTTCTAAGGAAGAAGAATTGCTTACAGAGATTAGAGATTTATTAAAATCGAAAAAAGTGCTTAACAATTTAGAAGATTCAGAGTATAATAGAGAAAATTAAATAAAAGTTAGCTAGGGGTGCCTTTATGGCTGAGAGGATGCAAGCATCTAACCCTTGAACCTGATTTGGTTAGTACCAACGGAGGGAAGCTGTATTTTATGTATGTATCTTTGTTTGTTGTACATAAAGAAAAGCCTGCCGTTGTGGCAGGCTTTTTTTCATTGTAAAAAGGAGGAATCACTATGGATGAATTAATCATTGGTCAAACGAAGTTAACGAACCGGCTCTTTACGGGTACAGGAAAGTTTGCGGATCACTCGGTCATGAGGCAAGCCTTTGCCCAGTCCGGTTCAGAAGTAGTCACGGTAGCTGTCAGAAGGGTGGACCTCGAAGCGGGGCATGAAAACATTTTGGAGGATATTCCGTCCAACATGATTATTATGCCTAATACATCAGGTGCAAGAAATGCGGAGGAGGCGGTCAGGATCGCTAGACTGGCGAGAGCGGCTGGAATGGGCAATTGGATTAAAATCGAAGTGATTTCTGATCAGAAGTATTTACTGCCAGACAATGAGGAAACGATTCGGGCGACTGATATCCTTTCTAACGAGGGCTTTGTTGTTCTCCCTTATATGAATCCTGATTTAATGGCAGCCAAAAAATTAGCGGATGCCGGCGCGGCCGCTATTATGCCGCTCGGTTCACCTATTGGATCAAATAGAGGCATTCGTATGAAAGAAATGATTCGCATTTTAATAGAAGAAAAAACGCTGCCTATTATTGTGGACGCCGGAATTGGCAGGCCGTCTGAAGCGGCTGAAGCAATGGAAATGGGAGCGGACGCTGTTCTTGTTAACACGGCCATTGCGACAGCGGACGACCCGGTAAGCATGGCAGAAGCGTTTAACTTGGCCGTTATGGCTGGACGAAAAGCATATTTAGCCGGACTAGGACCAGTCTCACAAAGAGCCGCTGCTTCATCGCCGCTAACTGGATTTTTACGTTAGCCTTTGCTTAAGGTGAACGCTGTTCTTTGATAGTAAATGATAGTAAGGAGGAATTTGATGAGTTTCTATGAGGTGTACGATTCAATCAAACATAAACCATATGAAACGATGTTAGAAAGCATGACCGTAAAGGATGTAGACAGGGCTTTAAATAAAACGGAACTAGACGAACACGACTTATTAGCCCTTCTTTCACCGGCTGCTGCTGAGCGCTTAGAAGAAATGGCGCAGAAGGCTCATTGGTTAACTGTTCAGAATTTTGGGAAAACGATTTCTTTGTATGCACCGTTATACTTAACAGACTACTGTGTAAATAAATGTGCTTATTGCAGCTTTAGTTTTGATAACGATTTTCCAAGACGGAAATTAACCGCTTTGGAAATTGATCAGGAGGCTAAAGCGTTAAAAGATATGGGCATCCAGCACGTTATTTTGCTGACAGGTGAATCTCGTGTTCACTCGTCCGTTTCATATTTGGCAGAGAGTGCCCGTATTTTAAGGAAGCATGCTGCTTCGATCGCGATTGAAGTGCAGCCGCTTGATGCGGAGGAATATCACCAGCTTTTCCAGGCCGGTGTTGATGGGCTGACTGTTTATCAAGAAGTCTACAATGAAGAAGTGTATAAAGACATTCATATAAAAGGGCCGAAACGGAATTATCGCTACCGCCTTGATGCACCGGAGCGAGGCTGTCAGGCCGGCATGCGGTCAATTAATATCGGGGCGCTGCTCGGGATGGACAATTGGCGAAAAGAAGTGTTCTTTACGGCTTTGCATGCCCGCTATTTACAGAAAAAATACATCGAAACAGACATTGCTGTTTCCTTTCCGCGTATCCGTCCGAACCTCGGTGGCTTCGAGCCGCGAGTGAACGTAGAGGATAAAGATCTTGTTCAGGCCATGCTTGCTTTCCGCTTATTTATGCCGCGTGCAGGCATTACGCTCTCCACTCGTGAAGAAGCAGAACTTAGAGATCACCTTATTAAGCTTGGCGTAACAAAAATGTCCGCCGCTTCTTCTACAGTTGTTGGTGGCTATGCGAATAAAAAAGAAGATAACAGCCAATTTGAAATTTCCGATACCCGTTCGGTAGAAGAAGTAAAGCACCGGCTTAAACAGCTCGGTTATCAGCCGGTTTCTAAAGACTGGGATATTTTAGCAGGTGAGGAGGAGAAAGATGCCTTTTCAGCTTCATGTGATTACGACCGGAAAGCTCGAACTGGTGCAGGCGTCTAATATCGCCGCCGAGATTCATTCTTTCGTTGACTTCATTCACATAAGAGAAAAACAGCGCAGTGCCAAGGAGTTATTCCATTGGGTTGAAACTTTTATCGTTAACGGCGTTCCTAAAGAAAAAATTATCATCAATGACCGTGTAGACGTGGCACTTGCCACTGGAGCCGGCGGTGTGCAATTAACAGAGAACAGTTTGCCGCCGCAAATTGTAAAAACGTTTAGTCAACAGCTGAAAATGGGCTGTTCGATCCACGAGCCCGCAGCTGCTGTAAAGAAGGCAGCAGGACAGGTAGATTGGCTGCTATTTGGCCATATCTATGAAACAGCTTCTAAGCAGGGTAGAAAACCTAGAGGACTAGACCTGTTGAAAAAAACAGTCCGCGCTTCATCTGTCCCTGTTGTGGCAATTGGTGGAATTAGGCCGCAGCATATCCGAGAAATAAAAATGACGGGAGCGAAAGGCATCGCTGTGATGTCAGGGATTTTTGCTAGCAAAGAGCCAGGGAAAGCAGCTGCTTGCTATCACAATGAAATAAACAAGGAGGAAAAAGAGGTATATGAATATCATCATTAACGGCAAAGAGGAACAAATGGCTTTGCAAGAACCAACGCTTGAACAGTTGCTCGCTGCTTATTCACTGCAGGGCAAATCGGTGATCATTGAAGCAAATGGACAGATTGTTCCAAAAGAGAAGATTGGTTCGACGACTGTAAAAGAGGGCGACCGTATTGAAATTGTTCAATTCGTTGGCGGGGGTTAAGAAGGAGGAAGGATGATGGAAAGCCGTTATTCCAGACAAGAATTGTTTTTAAAGGAAGCCCATCCTTATACGGATAAACACGTATTGATTGTAGGGGCAGGGGCGCTCGGTTCATCCTTGGCAGAAATGCTCGTTAGGGCGGGAATCGGAAAGCTTACCTTGATTGATCGTGATTACGTTGATTGGACAAACTTGCAGCGACAGCAGCTTTATAAGGAGCAAGATGCCAAAGAGCGTCTGCCAAAAGCAGAAGCAGCTAGAACAAGAATTCAAGAGATTAATTCTGGCGTAGAGATATCCGCTATCACTGCAGATGGAGGACCAGAGGAGCTGTCAACTCTAATGGAGGATCAACGTCCAGATCTGCTGCTGGATGGAACGGATAATTTTGAAACACGATTTTTAATCAATGACTTGTCTCAAAAATATAACGTTCCATGGATCTATGGGGCATGCGTCGGCAGCCAGGGAATTAGCTGCGTCATTATCCCTGGAGAAACACCGTGTTTCACTTGCTTGCTGGATGTGCTCCCAGCCGAGGGAATGACTTGTGACACAGCGGGAATTATTGCCCCCGCCGTGCAGATGACGACCGCCTTTCAAGGGGCGGAAGCATTGAAAATCCTGGCAGGCAGATGGGGAGATGTACGGCGAGAGCTTGTTTCATTTGATGTATGGAAAAACACTTATTCCTCTATTAAGATAGAGGCGTTAAAGAAAACAAATTGTCCATCCTGCGGAGAAGAGGCAAGATATCCGTATTTAACCGAAGACAATCGGACAAAAACAGCTGTTTTGTGTGGAAGAAACACGGTGCAGGTAAGACCGCCAAACAACAGAACGTTTAATTTAACAGAGCTAGCTTCCATACTTGAGAAGCAAGGAGCAAAAGTAACAACAAATGGCTTTTTGCTTTCCGCTGTCATTTTAGAAAAAAGAATTGTTCTTTTTCAAGATGGCAGGATGCTTGTACACGGCTCAAAAGATCCAGAAGGGGCTAAAAAGCTTTATCAGCAATTGCTAGGTTAATAATGAAGGAAAAGACTGTCGGCGCGCAGAGGCTGGCAGTCTTTTTCTCATTGTACAAAATGGCCGCTTACTGTTCTATTTCTCCAGCCGCAGCGATATAAAGGAAGGGAGATAGTCTATTCAGAAAGGGAGAAACATCTTTTTACATAGCGTACAGAGAAAGGGGAAGAGGTTGAATGAAAAGCTGTTTACAGTGTGGAAGGACGAGCAGACAAGAGAGAGAAAAATGTCCTTTTTGCGGCATAAGAACAGCGGCTGGGCAAACGGCAGCTACACTTGAAGCGAACAGGCAGAAACAGAGGTGCTGGATGATGTTTTTGCTTATTTTATTGTTGGGTGGAGTAGTAGCGATAGCTTTTTTGTTCCATACATCACCGAAAGAGCTTTTTTTATTATCTGAATACGAAAATTACAAACAAATGAAAGCCGACTTTACTGAACAATATGGAGAAGCAGTCGAGTTCTCTAACAAGGTGACAGAGCAGCCCTCAATTTCCCATATCACACTGCAAGCCGGAATGAAAATGAACCCTCTGCCTTCTCATTCCCAAGCTGCGATGTTAGGAGAACGATTCAACAAAGCGAAAATGGCCATAAAAGCACAACGAGATCCACAGAACAACGCAGGGCATTATAATGTTGCTCTCAATCTTGAAAATGAAGACATCCTCGACATGGATTTCATTCATACAGATACACAAATGGGGATTAAGGTACCCACGCTTTACTCTAAGCTTTTCTATCTGAACTTGGGAGAATACGGTGATTTTATGGGGAAAATCGAGCCATCTTATGCCGGACCTGAAAAACTAGAATTCTCAACCGTAAATTGGAAAGAACTTGAGCTAACCGAAAAAGAAATAAATTACTTGCAAGAACGGTATATCCCTTTTCTAATAGAACAGCTAAAGGAGGAGAATTTTGCTCTTGAAAAAGGGATAGAGTATTCGGTTAAAGGAGAAAAGCTGAAGCTTAAAAAAGTGACCCTTTCATTGACAGCAGAAGAGACAAAAAGCTTCATGACTCTCTTCATAGATCGGTTAATTCAAGATAAAAAACTTCATTCCATGCTGGCGGCCCGGATAGAAAAGGCGGCAAAAGCAGGAGCTATTATAGAGGCAAATGGAGAAGTGCCTAGTCAAAAGAGGATAGAAGCCGATATGGTGAATAATTTAAAACAAGAAAAGAAAAAGTTACAGGAAACAACATTCCCAGAAGGCTTTTCTTCTATTTTGCTTATAGATAAAAAACAGAGGATAGTTGAGCGGACATTGAAATGGATAGTTGCTTCATCGGCTGCTGGTCAAGTCGCTTGGTCTATTCAGACAAAGGATGTTCCTTTTGGAAAAGAACAGAGTTTAAAAGAGTGGACAGTAAAGGCCGTACCGAAAGAGCATAGAGGAGAAATAACCACTGTTCGATGGACAAAACATATTAAAGGGAAAGAGAAAGGACGAACAGAAAAGGCACACCTTTCTTTAAAAGCGAACGGCAAAACGATCAATTTCAAAATGAAATCAACATTTAATAGAAATTCAGGAGAAAAGCAAAAGGTTAACCGTTTCTTTGCCATTGCGGCTCAAGGGATAAGGAATCGTGAAAGGTTCTCTAACATTAGCGGAAGCGTCAAACAAGTTCAGGACATCAATATGGATAAGAAGTATTTAAACGACAAGCTGGATGTAACCATCAACTATGGTGACGAAGTAGATAGGGGAGCGTTTTCTTTTTTAATCGAGTCGAAGTCAAAGCTAGTGGACAAAGTTAAAACCGTTTCATTCTCAAATGATCTTAAAAACAGTGTAGACGTGAACAGGATAACAGAGGCCCAAATGGCGCAAATCCAGCAGGAAGTCGTCTTAAATGTCATAAATTTTATAAATAGATTAGGGCTGCTTGGAGGGGCTCCTCTCATAGATGACCCTCAAGCGGAAGACTTGTATAAGGAGGATCCGGAATCTGAAGAAGTGTTTCGTAGCGAGACATTGGAACATGAAAAGGGAGTTTTCTAACTAGCCGTGCTCCTTATTAAAATCCATCAAGCATGAATAGGTGAAATGGTCATGAAAACAATCTGTTTAGCGAGACCGAACAGGTTGTTTTTTATATTATCAACTGCAGTATCCTCGTTTCAAAGAATAAGAGAATATATGTAACTACTCTTGCATATTATAACATGTCCTGCATCTATGATTCTTTTAATCTTTGCATGGAAAGCCGCAGTTCTCCTATACCAAAGGAGCTGCCACACGTTATCAAAGAAAACGGAGGGGTTACAATGCAAAAACTACTTTCAGTACTGCCGCGTGTTCAGGAGTTTTTAAAAGGAACGAAAAAGCTGTTCATAAATGGGGAATGGGTTAGCCCAGTGTCAGGAAAAACATTTAAAACTTTTAATCCGGCTACAGGAGATGTGCTGGCTCTTGTGGGAGAAGCACAGAAAGAAGATATTGATAAAGCTGTAAAAGCAGCGAGAAAAGCATTTGATGAAGGCCCGTGGTCAAAAATGAGTGCAGCGGACCGCAGCCGGTTGATTTATCTGCTGGCGGATAAGATGGAAGAACATAAGAAGGAACTTGCGCAGCTTGATACACTGGACAGTGGTAAGCCAATCCGTGAATCGTCAGCGGCGGATGTCCCGCTTGCCATTGAGCATTTCCGCTACTTTGCTGGCTGGTCTACAAAGATTCTTGGTCAAACGATCCCAGTGAGCGGCAACTATTTAAATTATACACGCCATGAGCCTGTAGGGGTTGTGGGCCAAATTATTCCGTGGAACTTCCCGTTATTAATGGCAACATGGAAGCTTGGAGCCGCTTTGGCCACAGGTTGTACAGTTGTGTTAAAACCGGCAGAGCAAACGCCGCTCTCCGCTTTATACTTAGCAGGGCTCGCCCAAGAAGTCGGATTTCCACCGGGCGTTATTAATGTGGTAACAGGGTTTGGAGAAACAGCAGGTGCACCGCTCGTTAACCATGAGCAAGTGGATAAAATTGCTTTTACCGGATCGACAGAAGTTGGAAAGTTGATCATGCGGCAAGCTTCCAGCACGTTGAAGAGAGTGACGCTTGAGCTAGGCGGGAAGTCGCCCAATATTATCTTGCCAGATGCCGATTTAAGTAAAGCAGTGCCAGGGTCTTTATCTGGCATTATGTTTAATCAGGGGCAAGTTTGCTGTGCAGGTTCCCGTTTGTATGTACCGAAAAAACAATATGACAACTTCTTAGCAGATATGGTCGGCCATGCTAAAAAAATCAAACAGGGACAAGGGATCGATCCGGCTACTGAAATGGGGCCGCTCGTCTCTGATGAGCAGCAAAAAAGAGTAATGACCTATATCCGGAAAGGAAAAGAAGAAGGAGCGGAAATTTTAACGGGCGGAACGGTGCCTTTTAAACAAGGATATTTTGTTCAGCCGACGATCTTTGCGGATGTCAATGACTCTATGACCATCGCGCGGGAAGAAATATTTGGGCCTGTCGTTTCCGCGTTGCCTTATGAAGACATCGATGACTTAATTGAACGGGCCAACAAGACAAACTACGGATTGGCTGCCGGTGTCTGGACGGAGAACTTAAAGAATGCTCATTATATAGCGAGCCGTCTAAAAGCGGGAACAGTATGGGTGAATTGTTATAACGTATTAGATGCAGCGAGTCCGTTTGGTGGATATAAACAATCAGGCCTTGGCCGGGAAATGGGATCTTATGCCCTTGATGCATATACAGAAGTGAAAAGCGTATGGGTCGATTTAAAAATGTAACCCTTATGTAAAGCAGAAACTAAACGAAGAAGCATTTGACTGATTTTGGTCAAATGCTTCTTTTCTCACTTATTTCAAAAATAATGATGAAACTCTTTCTCCGCGATAACCGTCGCTGATTTTCTTCGAAATAACAGCCAAACGAATATGCTTAAAGTAAAGGCTACTCCTTCAAGTGAAAGAATATACCAAGGGTAAGGTCCAAGAAAGTCAAGCAGGCTGGCCGTTGAAGGCTTATGGTGCAAGTAGAGATAATTTCCCTCTGTGAGTTGATTGATGAATGAAATAACAGGCACAAGCAGATTAAGAAAAATCATCGTCTTGATAACCGATGTAAAGGTAGGTCTGTAGCCTTTTACCCACGTAAAGTAAAGGGGGGTGCAAACGATTAGAATATGTGTACAAAAGAAATGAAAAAATCGAAAATGCGGAAAGCCAAAAAACAAATAAGGAGTAATTAAGGCTTGAGACGCTCCAAGTAAGCCGATAAATAACAAAATCTCATAAAATATATTTTTCCTCGTTATCAGGAGAAGAATAGTAAAGAAAGTGGCAAAGCTGCACAGTTCAAGCGGAAGAGACCGGTCGGCTGTCCATGTGCCGGTGTGAAGCATCCAGATATGGTAAGTCGCCTCGATTCCAATTAAGAAGAATGCAACCGCTAATTCAACGGTCCGCATGTTTCTGTTACGCAGCTTGTCTTTAAATAGAAAAATAGAAAAAGCAATCAGAACCAATAGGATTAACGCCGCAATATGGCTAGCAGAAAACATATGGAAATGAACGTGTTTGTAACTGCCGCTGAACCAATCCATCTATTCGTCCCCCTTATTTGAATATCTTACCATATAGGAATCCATTAAATAACCATCCTATGAAAAAGGCAGTTTATTGATTTATACGCACATCAAAAATATAAAATACTGCATAGTTGTACATGAAAGTAAAAAGAAACCGGTATAATTATAGTAGGAAAGAAATTACAGGGGGTTCATTATGGTAAAATATATCGTTTTTGACTTTGACGGTACGCTGGCAAATTCGCTTGAGTTATTTATTGCCGGATACAACGACCTCGCTGCTAAGGAAGGCTACCGTGAGGTGAAGAAAGAGGACATAGATTCTTTAAGTAAGATGACGATTCCAGAGAGGTGCCGCCATCTGAATTTTCCAATGAGAAACATTCCCTTAGCAGCAACGAAACTGTACCGATATTTAAGGAAATCAGAGAGGGGGCTTCCGCTTTACTCAGGAGTTAAAGAAATGCTTGATCAACTTCATCAAAAAGGATTAAAGGTTGCCATTATTTCGTCTAATGCGACGGACATTATTAGCCGTTCACTTCAAGACCATCAAATTAGTTACGTAGATGATATACTATGCTCTAAACATATTTTCAGTAAAGATAAATTGATGAAGAAGCTGATGGCAAAATATAAGGTACAGCCATCAGAGGTGTTATATGTGGGGGATGAAGAAAGGGATATTTTGGCCAGTAAAAAAGCGGGAATAAAAGTTGTTTGGGTTGATTGGGGATACGATGATGAGGCGATTGCTTTGAAAGCAAGCCCGGATTTCATTGCTCGGCAGCCTTCTGATATCTTGACAGCTGTAGCGGAGATACAATAATATTCAAATCATTAAGAGAAAGCTGTCGCCTGGCCGGAAAATGAGCTGGACGACAGTTTTTTTTGGAGAAGCCTTGGATTTATTTACTTGCTGCCTTTTGCTATACTTGAGCCGTTTAGAGCGGAGTGACCGGTCAATATCTTAAAGTAAGCAGTAAATCACGAATAGAAGGGTCTTTCATAATGGTGTCTCTGTACTTATAAGTAATTTCTGTCAAAGCGACATCATGATAGAAAAATTCAGTGAAGAATTTTACTAATGGCTTCGACATCGTATGGATCGCCTGCCATTTATGTTCCTCAATGCCCGCAAACAGCATTTCCCGGCCGTCGACTATTAAGATTCGGCTTTTTTCCAAATGGTTGTGATTCTTATCCGGAATCAACGTCGTGACTGAAGAGATGGTTGTAGAAATTTCACCAATTACGTGAATTTTCACTTCCACTCCATTACGATATTTATCTTCTAGAAGAGGAAGATAATCAGGGAAGTCGTCTGACCATCCGGAAATAATAATAGAATGAGCCGCTTTTTGAATGATACTTTTCAATAAAGCTTGAATAGAGCGATTTTCTTTCAGTGTCCAGACACGGTCATCTGTAGTTGTCTGCCTCATTTTAGCTTTACGCAATTGATCAATATGCGAATCAAAGTCTGCTCTTAGCTTCGCGATGGCAGACTCAACCGGAAGAGCGGTGTACAGCCGCTTTTTTTCAATTGTTGATTCAAGAATCATTCCCTTTTCTCCCATTCGATAGAGCACTTCATATACTTTTGCACGGGGAACGCCGGATAGTTTAACGATGCTTGTTGCATCTAATGGTTCTCCGGTCGAGACAAGAGATTCATATACTTTGCTCTCGTACTGAGAAAATCCAAATTGTTGAAGCATGGTTTGACCCCTCACTCATCTTTTTTAAACACATCATAACATAACCATAAAATATCACAGGGTGAAAAAATTTTTTCTTGTCTTTTCTCTATGTAAAAGTTACTCTTTTAGTAGTAACTTTTACAGGAAGGGTGCTTGCATGGATAAAAGAGTGTATTTATTAACCATCGTATCCTTTGTTGTTGGAATGGTGGAATTAATTATTGGCGGGCTGCTCGATTTAGTGGCTCAAGACTTAAATGTAAGTCTTGGACGCGCCGGGTTTTTAATTACGGTCTTTTCACTCGTATTTGCTGTTTCGGCGCCAGTTTTGTTAACTTTAACTGCAAACATTGAACGAAAAAAGTTAACTTTACTTGCTTTGGTTACTTTCTTAATTGGCAATATTGTGGCTGCTGTCAGCCCATCTTACAATTTATTATTGTTTGCTCGGATACTCTCGGCTGCGAGCGGCTCACTGCTTGTTGTACTTTGTGTAACAATGGCATCAAATGTTGTTTCGCAGGCGTACCGGGCCCGAGCGATTGGAATTGTATTCATGGGAATTAGCGCATCACTTGTGCTGGGGGTGCCAATCGGATTGGTGCTTGGAAATGCTTTTGGCTGGAGAGCTCCCTTTATTCTTATCTGTCTGTTAACTGTGCTTTCCATAACCGGCGTGTATTTTTTTATGGGAAAGCTGGAGGCAAGACCCTCTATCCCATTTAAAGATCAGCTGCGGACGCTAAAAGAAGGGAAGATTCTTCTCGCTCAATTGATTTCTTTCCTGTTTCTTGCCGGTCATTTGACGCTGTATGGATACTTGACTCCTTTTTTAAAGAGCTCGATGCATTTAGATGGAACGTGGGTGAGTGCTGTCTATTTCATTTTTGGCGTAGCAGCTGTGTTAGGCGGGGGACTTGGCGGAGTGCTGGCCGATCGGTTCGGCACTAAACAGACAATTCTCTCTGTTCTTATTCTATTTGCTGTTACTCTTTTTTCTATTCCATACACAACATTTGCTTTGCCGCTCTTTCTAATGATCATGATTATATGGAGCATGCTGAGCTGGGCGATTACACCCGCGATGCAAAGCTACTTAATAGAAGTTTCTCCAGAAACAGCTGATATCCAGCAAAGCCTGAACAATTCGGCCCTTCACTTCGGCATTGCCTTCGGCTCATTTATTGGTGGACTTGTGATTGAACATGCGTCTGTTGAACAGAATGCTAGTGTTGGCGGAATATTTATTTTAATCGCTCTTATAACAGCTATTTTTTCTGTAGCAAAAGAAAATAAAAGAGCAGTGAACAATGAAGAACTGGAAAGGGTAAAGCAATTGTGAAAAATATGTTTCGCTATGTTAAGAGGTTCTATTATTTGTTACAAGGCATATTTGCCAAACGAAAAACCGTGCAGGAAGTTGTAGCTTCCTGCACGGTTTTTTTTTCTGTCGAACTGTCTTGATGGGGAAATAGGCTGCTTTTAATACTTTCTATAGCTCACTTTATCGATAACCGTTGCGGACGGTGCCGGTCCTTCTATCTCAAGCCATGAAGGATACCAGCTGTTAATCATCAGCTGCATCGGTTGGGAGCTGAAATTGCCTTTCCAGGACTGGATTAGCTCTCCATCAATCAGAAAGCGTGTTTCTTCAGGCAGGACGTCCATTCGGTAATCGTGAAATTCCTGCGTTGGATCAAATGGAAGAGGGTATTCCTGCTGTTTCGCCACTTTTCCATTTTCGTAAATCGTAAAAAGCACTTTGCTCTTTCGTTCGTTAAAAATCTCGATATCCACCTCATGGTATAAATCAGGTGGGGCGTAGAGAAAGAATCCTGTAATCGAACCAGGGGAATGGGCCGTTTTAATGCTGGCTTCAAATTGCCCGTATTGAAAAAATTCCTTCGTTCGGATTTCTCCACCGGCTGCTGTTTGGTTGTTTAGTTCAATTTTTATCGTGCCGGAACCTGGTTGAACTTGCTGAGCTAGCAAGTAGCCGCGCCCCAATTTAAACTGCTCTCGCACCTCCCATTTTTTATTATCCAGACTCTGAAAGGTGTCGACGGTTGACGGTGTAAAATCTACTGTTTCTTTTTCTGAAAACAAGTTTTTCTCCTTTAGTAATAGGAGAACCAATGAAAAAGCCGCTATGAACAACAACAAGCTTGAAAGAAGTAACTTCTTTTTCATTTACCTATCTCCATTATTTGTATTTAGCAAATTCTTTTTGGATGATCTCGTACGACCTCTTTAATCGCTCTTCATATTGAGGCTGCTGCCAAGTTTTCCAGCTGTAAGAGAAGAAGTCGTCTGTATTCAGGCGGCTTTGCTTGGAGCTGGCCACAGCCGCAAGTGAGATGTCTTGAATCTTTTGGGAAGCTTCCGGGCCGCCTTTCCAGTAGTCGCCAGCAATTTCTTTCGTACTTGGATCTTTTACATTAAGAAGCATCCATGGTATACGAATTTCTACTATCCCGGTTTTCTTATTTATTTCGTAATCAGCTAAAGAGTCGTAGTTTTGAGCGTCTGGATTGCCATTTCCTTTTTCCAGCTTGCCTGTTTCGAAAGATTCAAAAGGATATACCTCTTTCGTGACAGGGTTCGTTAGGGTTTTATTTAAAGCCATCTCGATTTTATGAAACTGGCCGTTATTTTTTCGAGAAGCATAAGGCTTTTTAGGAATAAGCTTTAATTTTTCCCCGTACATAAAATAGTGGCTGTCATAATAGCTGTCAACAAGCATTCGGGAATCGTTCTTTCCATTCAGGCGCAAAAGAAAATCGATGCCCCGTTCGGAGGCAATGCCGCCGTTATAGGAAATACTTTTGTTTCCCTGCTCTGGAATCGTATCAATTAAAAGGGTTGTATCCATGCCGGCATCCTTTGCCTGTTTATAGTCCAGGCGGATATATAGGTATCTTTCATCATGAGTGACAAACATTTTCTTGATGACTTTGTTTGTCTTCAGCTTTGCTGGTTTAATTTTTTCTTTTTTCCAGTCGTCTGTTTTTCCGTCGACCCGAATTTTTAAGCGATCAAAGCTTAGAATTCCGAATTGCTGCTCGTTCGTTTGGGCATTTGACCAATACGGGCGCCGGTTAGGATCATCAAAGTCCATTGTATTCCAAGTCCGTTTGAACCATTCATCCTGCCAGTTGAAGACAAGCCCGCCAGTATAACCCTCTTTCAGAATATCCTCAAAGCGTTCGGTGACGACTTTGCCTTGTTTCTCTTCGCTGTTATGGCCTTGATTCCAGCCGTACGGGTTGGAATGGGTAATACCCCGCGAGGCAGGAAGGCCGAATTCAGCAATTAGAACAGGCATTGTGTGAGCTTTCTTTAAGTCATGCAAATAGCCTGCATAGCTGTTTGCTTTGCCGCGATGATCTTTATATTTCAAGTAGTTTTTATCAATGTTCAGAAAATCCGGATAGTAAGGGTACACATGATAAGCAGCGAAATAGCCTGCTTTCAATTGTTCTGTCGGATGGATGACATTCGGGTTAATTCCAACTAGATCTTCTTTTTTAAGCGGCTCATATGGGTGATCTAGTAAGTCGGTTGTGACCCAGTTTGTAAAGCTGATTGGATGCTGCGTACCATAGTTTTGAGATTCTTGCTGAATCGTGTAATCCATCATGGAGGCGAGCCAGTATTCGAACGGCTGAGCCTGTTTGGTCCTCATATAGGTGCCGGAGAAATCGCCTTTTCCTTGATGTTTTTTATTTGTGCTGTCCACCATATCAGGGTACCACTCGATTCCGACAATCCAGCCGATTAAATAAGGGGATACATCCGCCTTGTACGAACCGCTGGCATGTCCTGGCTTTTCGGGAACCGTAGCATTGCCATGTACGACGTCTACGATGGTTTTAATGTCAGACTTAAATTGTTTCACAATGCCGCTATCAAATGCATCCAGCTTCTCTTCAAGCGGCTCTTCATCAATCCAGATGCCGTGGAATAAATAAATAGGTGTTTCAGCTTGTTCATTGTACCGTTTTAATGCCCGATAGAACCCAGGTGGATGGAGAGTATAGACACGGATCGCATTGGCATTCATTTTGCCGATTTGCTGAATCCACCGATAATATTCGTCTTCCGTAATCGCAGCTTCTCCAGGCCATGCACCCGGTTTTCCCATTCCCATGTTGACTCCCTTAATGGTCATCGGTACCCATTTGCCGTTTTTCAGGATTTGAAAACGATCGCTTTCCAGCTTTGCGTTGATGGATATACCGTCTACTTTCTCTTGTTCAACCTTGGCGGTTTCTTTCTTTTTCGGAGAGTGACTTGCTGCTTCATCAAGGATAGTTTCCATCAGAGGGGCATACGTGTTCCAGTAAAAAGCTTCGCTGTCGGCTGAATTTTCTTTTGTAAATAGGCTCTTCATTTTAATAAGGCCAGCCGTTTTATAGAAAGAAGGTAGATGGTTCGTATCATTATAGTCTCCTGCAAAGTAAAAAGCGGGGGAGCCATTTTTTTCTGTCTTCGTGATGGCCGCAAACTTTTCAGGAATTCCGTGCTTGTTGAGCCATTTTTCCCCTTCATTCGTTAGGCTCCATTCATAGTTAGCGATCACTTCTTTTCCATTCCGTGGAGTAATGACGTCAAACCAATAGTTATAGCGCGGGCTTTCTTTCAGGTTGAATTCCTTTTTTCCTGAAGAGGTAAACTTTAGAGTCAGCTGATTGGATTTCAGATGACCTTCTTCTAATACAACTACTTGTCCATCCTCATGGATAAATACAAAGCCGGGACCTGATTTTTTCCATGGCTGTTTTTCTTGAGCTTCATAGGCACGAATAGCTGTATCAGGTATTTCTTTGTTTTTCGCGGGGTCTAGCTCCTCAAAGCTGCGTCCAATCCACCCAGTCCAGTTAATATTCAAAAAGCTAAGAAGACCTTCACGCACATTTTTAGGGGTGGGAGAAGCAAAGCTATTATATTCTGAAACCCAGACAGGCTGATGGTCATAATACAGCTCTTGCAGCTTTGTCCATTCTTGGTTGCTTAATCCTCCATAAGAGCCTTTAGAATGGGGAGTATCAATTCCATATGTGTCGGCTGTATAAATAAGTTGTGGTGAGTTAGATATTTTAGAAATAGACCGATTTGTATATTTTTTTCCGTCAACCGGAACGATTCCCGCATAATCCATTTCTTTTCTGTAAGGTTCGCCGGAAGGATGGTTATATTTTTTGTAGTTTAGCAGCCACGTTAACCCTTGATGTTCTCGGAAGGTATGATCAGGCACCGTTTTATCGAAGATTAATAGATTCATTTTTTTCGCTGGCTTTGCGTACCAGACGAGTATGGGAGATGCGATTATAATAAGCAGGATGACAAGCCAAAGCCACTTTCTCATCTTATTTAGCTCCTTTACCAAATTAATAGCTTCTGCTCATTATATCTCTCTTTTACCAATAAAATAAACAATCGTTTACGGGACAAAATTAGAAAAGGAAAAGAAGAAGCAGGATAGAGAATAACGATGAAGAAATCAATATAAGCCTTTCAAAGGTTGACTCGTCATAAAAATCATATTATGATTTTATCAACCGATAGGTTTTTGCTTGAATGAAAGGGATTTTGAATATGAATCATCAGTTAGAACATGACAGGAAAACACGTCAGAAAATTGTCAAGGTAGCCCGTGATCTTTTTATGGAATTAGGTTACAGAGCTGTTTCTACCCGGAGAATTGCTGATGTCTGCGGCATTACTCAGCCTACTCTTTATCATCATTTTAAAAATAAAAAGGAACTTTATATGGAAGTATTAAAGTCTGAGCTGCTTGATATGCAAACAGCCCTTGACCGAATTATTAAACGGTTCGAAAATCATCTTGAAGAGTGCTTATTTCAAGTTACATACTATATACTGATTAATAAGCCTGCTGGAATAGGGCAGATGTTTCATGACATTGAAAAAGAGTTAGGTAAAGAGCAGCAGGAGGAAATCAAAAAAAGATGGATTGAAGCTTACCAGGCACCTATAGCTTCTATTTTTGAAAAAGGAATAAGAGAAGGAAAGCTTAGAAATCCTGCTGAGTTTGGCTCAGATCCTGTTCTTTCTTCTTATTTACTTTTGAATTTGATTTCATCTAGAAACACAGATCATCCTGTGCCGGAACCTGTAGCAAAAGCACAAGCAAGACTTTATACGAACGTCCTTCTATATGGGTTAGCCTCTCCGGATGAAGAAACAAAAAAATAGTAGACTTTAACAAACTATTCTGTTGAAGTTTCTTTTTTTGACAAAAAACCTATCAGTTGATAGGGAGGGTGGTTAAGTATTTTACTTTAGATAAATAAGAAGACATGAAACAGAGGAGGAAAGAAGATGGGATTTCTAACGAAATTCAGCTTGGAAAATGCGGTTGCTGTATTCATTGTTTCATTTTTATTAATACTGGGGGGCGTTTATTCTTTTTCTAAACTAAAGGTAGATCAATTTCCGGATATCGAGTTTCCGCAAATTTCTATAGAAGCCATCTACCCAGGGGCCTCACCGGATGACGTTGATCAGCAGGTTGTGTCAAAGCTTGAGAATCAGCTTAATTCTATTGAAGGCGTCACGAAGATGACTAGCTCTGCTTATGATAGCATCGGCATCATCACATTAGAGTTTCCGTTTGATACAGATCTTGATAAGGTAGAACAGCAAGTTAATTCTGCAGTAGACGAGGCAGGATTGCCTGATGACGCCGACATTAAGTTAAACCGCCTATCGTTCGGATCTTTTCCGATTTATAACATTTCAATTTTTAGTAAGAATGGGGAAAGCATTGAAAAGTTAATGAAGGAGGAGATCATTCCTGAGCTCAAGAAAATAAAAGGCATTAATAATGTGTCTGTAGCTGGACTAACGAATAATCTAGTGCAAATAACAGTCGATCAGGAAAAAGCAGAACGAGCGGGTCTTTCTCTTAACAGCATAAAAGAGCAAATCAACGAGAAGTATTTATCCTTCCCGGCAGGTGAGCTAACAGAGAATAAGGAGCAAATTCCCATCCGGGTAGAAGAAAATCTTGAGTCCCTTTCCAAACTGGAAAATTTAAAGTTAAAGCCTGCATTTGGAGCAGCTGTTTCAGAACAGCAGCCGGGGACCCAAGGTGCCCCAGCACCGCGAGAAGATGTAATCCGCTTGAAAGATGTGGCCTCTATTAAAAAAGTAACCGATCAAAGTGAAATGGCCCGTTACAATGAAAAAGAATCTTTATCGATGGCTATTACGAAAAAGCAAGAGGCTAATACGGTTGAAGTGGCAGACAAAGTCATGGATGTTCTAAAGAAATATGATGACAAGATCGCTTATGAAATCGGCATCGATTCTGCAAAGGACATTGAAAAATCCGTTAGCACGTTAGTGAAGGAAGGGTTACTTGGTGCTCTATTTGCCTCTATTGCTGTTTTGGTGTTCTTGCGCAACGCAAGAGCGACAATTATTGCCATTGTGTCCATTCCGTTGTCGCTCCTAATTGCAGCCATCTTTCTGAATCAGCTTGATATTTCGTTAAATATTATGACACTTGGGGGAATGGCGGTCGCTGTGGGGCGTGTCGTAGATGACAGCATCGTTGTCATTGAAAATATCTTCAGACGGGTTCGAAAATCAAATGAAGGCATGTCTGACAAAATTATTTTAGAATCAACAAAAGAAATATTAAAGGCGATCACCTCATCAACCTTAACAACGGTTGTTGTTTTTCTTCCGATCGGCTTCGTAGGGGGAATAACAGGGAAATTCTTTTTACCCTTTGCTTTAACGATTATTTTCTCTTTACTAGCTTCATTGCTTGTTTCGATTACGATTGTGCCTATTTTAGCGAAGTTCTCATTTAAGAAAGTGCCTGCTGAGGAGAAAGAAGGCGTTCTTCAAAGGATCTATGGCCGCTTAATCGAAACATCATTAAATCACAAGCTTATTATTTTATTCGCATCTATCTTACTGCTTGCTGGATCATTTGCTGTTGTCCCTTCATTAGGATTTACCTTTATTCCTAATGAACAGTCAAAAACATTAACGACTTCTATTGAGCTGCCATCTTCGGCTTCTCTTGAAAAAACCAATAACATTTCATTACTTGTCGAAGATATGCTTAGCAAACAAACAGAAATCGCAAACGTAACAGCCTCTGTAGGAGCCAGAGATTTTACAACGGGGCTCAGGCTCGAAAACAAAGCAAGCTATTTTGTTAATTTAAAAGATAACACTGACGTTGAAAAAACAATTAAATCGCTAGAGAAGAAAATGGAAGATATTTCCGATAAGGAACAGGCTGATGTAAAAATAAGTGTTCGGGAATTAGAAACAGGAGGTCCTCCTTCAAATAACAATGTGGATGTTGACTTGTTTTCTAATGATTTAGATAAACTGCAAAAAGCTGCGAAGCAAGTAGAAGACTATATGCAAAAAAACAATGATTTAAAGTATATTACGAATAATTTCAGCGAAAAGCAAAAGCAGTTCTTAGTCGAAATCAATCCTGATAAAGCGAGTGAGTATGGATTATCAGGTTTCCAGATTCTTGGAACAGTAAGTGAGCAAACGAAGCCGGTGAATGTTGGAACTTTAACATTAGACGGTAAAGAGCAGGAGATTCAGCTATCTGTTGATAAAAAGCTGCAATCAAAGGAGCAGTTGGAGGACGTTGTTCTCTTTTCTCAAAAAGGCCCTGTTAAACTTTCAGAAGTAGCCGCTATTAAGCAAGTTAATGCCTTTACGTCCATTCAGAAGCTGGATGGCAAGGTGTATGCGCGTGTTTCTGGACAGGTAAAAGGAAATGATGTGCAGGGTGTATCATCAGAAGTAAAAGCCGGAGTAGAAGAGCTTGATTTACCTAAGGGTGTATCTCTAACAAGCGGTGGGGGAAATGATGAAACCGTTGAAATCTTCCAATCATTAGGGGTGGCTATTATTGTCGCTATTGGACTGGTGTATTTGACGATGTTAATCACGTTCGGAAAAGCACGCATTCCCTTTATTATCTTATCTTCACTCATTTTTGTCCCGATCGGTTCACTTGTTTCACTTTATGTGGTGAAAGAACCATTATCCGTCAGTGTTATGATTGGTTTCTTAATGTTGATCGGAATTGTGACAACAAATGCTATCGTGCTCGTTGATCGGGTTGGCCAAAATAGAACGAGAGGATTAACCATAAGAAAGTCTTTAGTAGAAGCAGGAAAGACAAGATTACGGCCGATTTTAATGACAGCATTTGCCACCATTGCAGCCCTCATCCCGCTTGCGATGACTACTTCATCAGGGACGCTGATTTCAAAAGGGTTAGCGATAACAGTCATTGGAGGGTTAACGTCATCCACGTTATTAACCTTAATTATTGTTCCTGTTGTGTATGAATTATTTTTCTTTAAAACTTCTAAGAAAGAAAGAGAAATAGCGGCCAAGCAGTAAAACTTTACTTTCTGTTCTTGATTTGAATTACACTATAAAAAGGATTGCAGTAGATTAACCACTGCAATCCTTTTTTGATCTTTAGGCTTTTACTGAACTATTTGGTACAGGAGAATACTCTAAAGTCCAAAATCCCTTTGTACTTTGCTGTCATATATACGTGCTTCTCAGATACACTATAGAGCTGGGGCTCGATATATTCTGAGTATTGGAATTCAGGAGGAGAAATATTTTGAAAGATAGAAGGGTTGACTGGGTGGATTTTTCTATTTTTAAAGCCGGTTCTCTCAAATAAAGTGATCCAATCTGTTTCTGTCAGAAGGGACTCAAATCCATAAAATTGGATGATTTCTTCGGCATGAGGTGATCCTAATCGTTTATTAAGCGTGAGTTCATTTGCAAGAAATCGGCCGTTATCCTTTAGCAAGCGATAAATTTCTTTAAGAGATTTAGGCTTATTGACAAAAGCAAGAACAGATTCAGAAATGATAAAATCAAATGTACCGTCCGGTAACGGGAAATCTTCGATTGAACCTTGAACAATTTCCACTGGTAAGTTAGATTCTTTCATTCTATTTTTAGCTTTTTCGATCATAATCGGGTTAATATCCACCCCCATTACTTTAGCTCCATATTGACGGGCCAGATAGGCAGCCGTTTGACCTGTACCGCATCCTACGTCTAAAACATAAGATGTTTTATCTATTTTTTCCGCTTTAATAATTTCTTTTGTTAAGTTAATACCGCCGGGATGCGCGCCGCCAATACCAAATTTAGATAAAAAGTCTAAGTATATTGACTTTTTAATGAGAACCACCTTCTTTATTTATTCATATGTATCGTATGAAAATAAAATAAGAAGGTTCCTTTTAGGCTCATATCCATTTTGAGTACCCATCCTTAAATTTGCTCAAGAAACGGAATAACGTATAATATTTGTTCCCATTTGATGGTGCTGTCATAAGCTATAGTAGCTTATGAAAAAGGTGGTGCGTTCAATGAGTGCAAGAGGATGTGGATATGGAGCAGGCTTTGCCTTGCTTGTTGTGCTGTTTATCCTATTAATCATCATAGGAGCTTCTTATCTTGGCTGTGGAGGATATGGTGCTGGATACGGTGCAGGCTTCTATTGATAAGTGCAAGATAGCTTACGAAAGCAAGGGAACAGACGCCTAGTCTGTTTCCTTATTTTTTTATATCGGTTTAATCCAGTTTTCGATTTATTTTGTACCATCCAACGCAAAGCTATTTGTTTTATTTTAATGATATCGGTATTCCTAATAAAATTTTACTACAAAGCTGCGCAAGCCGTTTAAGTTAGTAAAACGAACTCATTTAACTTAATACACAGCAGAGGGGTGAAAATTATTTTACACTAGTGAAATAATTTTCACCCTATTTTGTTGTTTAGTATGTTTATTGCTGTATTTTTAATTATTTATTAAACATTCGCAATTGGCACAATAATTGCAAAGCAGAAAAGATAGAAATCTATGCGAGAAGGGAGAATGGAAGTTTTGAGAAATGAAATCGTTTTCGCAACAGGGAGATTTTTAGATGAACTCTGGGTAGAAAGTTGTTGATGCAATAGGCTCTATATGCTGTTTATCCTTGAATTAAACGATCTGCGATGAACCGTTCTGTTGAAGCATTGAGTATAGTGATACGTTTGTTCATTGCGTGAGTTATTTAAGCCGATTAGTTACTAGGTGGAAAAGTCATTCCTTCTATGTTCGCCATGCCGAATGGCCTTTTGTATTAAACACAAAAAGAAAGTTGTGATGAAAAAAATTTAAAGAAAAGGGATGAACACTATGGAAAATAAAACCTATAACTTACAACGCGGGCTGAAAAGCCGGCATCTCACAATGATTTCCATCGGTGGAACGATTGGAACAGGATTGTTCCTTGCTTCTGGAAATGTAGTGTCGAAGGCTGGTGCTCTCGGCGGCCCAATAGCATATTTAGCTATTGGAATTTTAGTATATGTTTTAATGAAGGGTCTTGGCGAAATGTCAACTTTTATGCCAATTCCCGGTGGTTATACGACTTATTCGGGGTTGTTTGTTCATCCAGTTCTGGGCTTTATGGTAGGTTGGAACTTGTGTATTAACGGATTCCTCGGACTTGGGGCTGAGATCGTTGGGGGCGGAATGATTTTAAACCAATTCTTTCCTGGCATTCCTCCCGTTGCATTCTGTATTGGGCTTTCCTTATTAATTCTAATGTTGAATATGATCGACGTAAAATCATACGGAGAAGCTGAATTCTGGTTTGCTGGTATCAAGGTTGTCGCTATTATTATTTTCTTAATTGTCGGTGTCCTTATGGTTTTTGGATTGATTGGAAATCAAGGATTTATCGGGTTGTCAAACTGGAGTAGCGATTCGATGTTCCCACATGGATTTGCGGCTGTTATATTAATGATGACCGGGGTCATTTGGTCTTATCTTGGTGTTGAAACAGTTGTCGTTGCAGCGGGGGAAGCGGAAAAACCACAGCATAATGTGCCTCGGGCTATTAACACTATTTTCTTCCGGATATTAATTTTTTATGTGGGTTCTGTGACTGTAATGGGATTGGTCGTTCCTTATGAGAATGTCAGCGTTTTAAGTAACGGCTACGCAGGTCTGTTTGAAATGGCTGGTATTCCAGGGGCAGCTACTATTATGAATATTGTCATTCTAACCTCTTTGGCTTCGGCGGCAAATTCAATCGTATATGCACTGAGCAGAACGCTAGTTGCATTGTCAAAAGAGGGAAAAGCACCAAAAGCATTGTCCAAAGTAAATAAGCGTGGTATTCCGGTAAATGCGGTTATTCTTACTTTGTTCCTCGGCCAAGTCTCTTTGATCACCAGCTTTGTTTCACCGGATAAAGTGTTTGTTTGGCTGATTTCGATTGCAGGTTTCAATACATTGCTTGGCTGGTTCGGAAGCTTCCTTGCACACTATAGATTTAGAAAATGGCTAGTGGCGAACGGCGGATCTGTAGATAAGTTGAAATTTAAAATGGGCACTTATCCAATTCCAACTATTATTTGTTTGGCTGCTTTAATTGCTATTGCTATTTATACAGCTTACAGCGCCGACACTAGATTTTCATTTTATATCGGAGCGCCTATGTTAGTGCTATACTTTATCATTGGCACTTATTTGAGTAAGAAAGGAAAACTGCAGGAACCAGATTACAAGCCGTATTTAGAAGCGCACATTGATGAAACAGAAATAAAATAAAGAATCATGAATGTTTAAAAGGACCTCTGCTAAATCCCTGGTGATCGACTTGGAGAGCCAGGGGTTTGTATGGAAGAGAAAATGAGAAGGAGTCAGAATAACCATGGAAAAGAGAAATCTGGGATTAGTAAAACAACTGCGTCACGAATTGCACCAGCACCCTGAACTTTCGAATCAAGAGGTCTGGACAAAGCAGCATTTAATCAATTTTCTGAAAGAGCATACGAACTTAGAAATTGTCGATAATGGTTTGTGGTTCTATGCCATTTATCGCGCAGGAGAAGGCAAAAAGAATATTGCATTTCGTGCGGATTTTGATGCTCTTCCTATGGAGGAGAGAATCGATATCCCGCATGCTTCTCAGTTTCCAGGCGTTTCTCACAAATGTGGACATGATGGCCACTCTGCTACACTTGCCGGATTTGCTTTGGAAATCGACCAAAAGGGAGCTGATAAAAATGTCTTTTTTCTTTTTCAGCACGCAGAAGAGACGGGAGATGGCGCTGCCCAGTGTGCCTCTTTCATTAAAGAAAATAGCATTGAAGAGATCTTTGCTTATCACAATATGAGTGGCATGCCTCTTAAATCCGTCAATATTATGGATGGTACCGTTCAGTGTGCTTCCAAGGGGATGACGATCCATATGGAGGGTTCCCCGGCTCATGCGAGTCAACCGGAAGACGGGGTTAACCCGGCTTTTGCGATTGCAAAAGTCATTGACGCTATCCCGGAGTTTATTTCTCCGGAGAATAATAAGGGTATCGTGCTGTGCACAGTCGTTCAGGTAGATATCGGTGAAAGAGCTTTTGGAATATCGGCAAGCAAAGGGGACTTATTGTTGACGATCCGTGCTCTATATGAAGAGGAAATGAATGAACTTCAGAAGAATCTTGAAGAGCTTGCCCAAGCCCAAGCAGGAAAGTACGGTTTAAAAGTAAGCTTCTCTTATAATGATGCTTTTCCAGAGACAACGAATCACAAAGAAAGCTCAGATAAAATCCGTCAGGCCGGTAAGACAAAAGGACTGCAAGTTATCGAAATGAAGAAAGCCTTGCGTCCTTCTGAAGACTTTGGCCATTATTTGAAGCTGACAAAAGGGGCAATGTGCTACATCGGAAACGGCGAAAATTATCCGCAAGTGCATACATATGAGTATGACTTTCGAGACGACATTATCGAAACGGCAGTAGACGTATTTAAAGGTCTCGTTGATTTATAAAAAACACTCAAAAAATTATAGGAGATATCTTTATGTTTCTATATAAATGGTGATGAAAAAGAGCCCCTTAAAGGGCTCTTTTTCACATGGACAAAGGACGTGGTAAATATTTTCTTCGGAAAGATGACTTTAAACGACGCTATTTTTGACGGATGAACTGTCATTGCCATCGGGATCAAATACAGCAGCTGTTGGAATGCCAACCGGAGACAGATCGCCATTTTGTTCCCCGAAAGCTTGGTTTCGCTTATAGCTCACAAATTGGTCGATAAATTGAACAGAGCCCATATTGGCCACGGCTCCATTATCCATCGTATTAATTTTAAATCCAAGAACATTAATAACCATCGGAGTGATAAAAGCCATATAAACACCTCCTTCTGTTGAAATAAGATCAGTCTTTACAAAAGGTGCCACTAGAAGAAGCTTGATTTGGCTGACGGGCTGTCAATAGCATCCATATCCCACACGGCAGATTGAGATAGCACTGTAGGAGACAGGTCCCCGTTCTGCTCCCCAATCCCTTGGTTCCGCTTGTACGAAACAAACAGGTCTATATGTTGACTTGAGCCAAGATTGAGAACTGTTCCGTGATCAATGGCGTTAACTTTTATTCCTAATACATTGATGACAACAGGCGCAAACATTTTATGGTATCACTCCTAACGGGTTAGGCAAATTAGCGGTTTCAAAAGAAGCATTGGAATCCACTTGATCCCGATCATCAACGCCGCTTCTCGTACCAAGAAAATTACTGCCGTCTCCCATGTTTTGTCCTAAGCCCATGTTTTTCTTGTCTGAATTATGCCATTCCGCCAATAAATTTTGGCCAACATTGATAGCTGAGGCGTTCTCAAATGAATTCACTTTAATAATATTTATATTGATATTGATATAAGGAACCGGGCCAGTCATGCTAAACCTCCTTAGCATTTTAAATGGACTGATGATTTGATTTTTCCCTGCATGAATCTACCGTATCATGATCTATTGTCCATGTTTTTGAAAACATTCTTAGGGTTCCATCTGCCATCTGTTGTCCGAACCCTTGGTTTTTCTTAGCACAGACATTTCTATTTCTCTTAACGGTAGAACTAAAAGATACAGCACTTAGATGATCGCTATTATTCACTTTAACATGATTGATATTTACCTTGGCCGGTAAAAAGAACATAGCTTCTTCTCCTTTCTTTTCGTTCTCTAAGTATTTAAAGGTATGCACTTCAAACGAAGATTATGTTATCTGCCTGCTTCCATGGCATATACATGGTAATAGGGTTGTTCGTTATGATGAACTAAAGACAAGATATACAGAAAACTCCATATAAATGATTATGATACGTCACAAGGGGGACCCCTCATGGACATGGATAAAATATTGCAATGGATGGATATAGCGAAAAAGTATCAAACTACTAATTTTTGGGATGAAATATTTGAGAATTCCTCCTTTAATGAATTTATGAAAAACCATTCAGGGGTTGCGCAAGACGGTGAATCGCCTCTTAAAACGGAGCAAGGGAAAAAGTTTCCGCCAACAGATATTTACATGACAGATGAAGAGATTTTATTAGTATCAAATTTGGCCGGTTATCCGAAAGAAAACATCCAAGTGTCTGTATCAGGCATAAAGCTATTAATTAGAGGAAGCGATAGTCAGATGAATAAAGGAGAACTGGTACAGCAAGAGATATATCAAGGAGATTTTCAACGCATCATTCAGCTTCCAGAGCCTGCCTATCCAAATCAGATTCGCGCAAGGTTTCATAATGGCCTTCTCTTTATCTCGTATAATCGACAATTTAGAAGCGAGGAACAAGTCCCCATTGAGTAATACAGCCTGTTCAGCGTTCCCGGCTTTTCATTAGTCTCTTTTCTACAGAATAAATAAATAAGTGTGGGGATCTGCTATGGCTATGAAAAGAATTTTTAATCAAAAAGGTCAGAACAAGAAAGACGATAAGAGTGAGCTTGAAAAACAAATTTTACGAATAAATGCGCTTGAAGTTCATGTAAAACAGTTATTAAAGTTTGAAAATCAAGCTCGAAGCTCCATGTTTGAGATGAGTAGAGAAAAAACAGTGCGGAGAGCGAATGAACATGATCAAAAACTGATAGAGCTGAATGAGAGAACTAGTAAGTCTGAACAAACCATTCGGCAAATTACACAATTTATAAATCATAATCAAACTGCCTCCGTGGAAGAAGGGAGAGTGAGGGAGGAGAGGCTGCTTAGCTTAGTAGAGGAGCGGTTGACTGCTCATATTAATAAGGAAGAAAGAATGCAGGAAACGATTCAGAAATGTGAATCGTATGATCGAAAACTTGAGGAGTTGAATGAGCGGCTTAATCAATTCGAACAAACCGTCCGGGAAGTCATCCTATTTATTCATAACCGTTATGACAAGGCTGCATCTGTGGAGGAAAGATGGCTTGATGTAGAGGAGAAGTTTGAGAAGAAATTAGCTGCCCATACAGCGAAAGAAGACATGCTTCAAAAGAAAATAAGCTCATTAGAAAGTCAAATCTCCAAATTAATGGAGCAGGAACAGCATTTATCTAACGACCACTTAAGAAACGAGGAAAGAGATCAATCAGATAAAGAAGAGCTAATAGTAAGCGATTCATCGCCTGATAGCAGAAGTGAGC
Organism: Pseudobacillus wudalianchiensis; assembly: GCF_001685015.1. GTDB lineage: Bacteria > Bacillota > Bacilli > Bacillales > Domibacillaceae > Pseudobacillus > Pseudobacillus wudalianchiensis. The sequence continues at coordinate 11,061 of NZ_MAYT01000003.1, read as the reverse complement.
AGAGAAGAGAAGCAGAAGAGATGGATTCCATTTCCTTACCTCTTCAAATGAGAATTCTTGCTCTGGAAAAAAATTATTTATTGGTGAATGAAGTACAGGCTGGGCTGCTCAAACGAGTGGACGAGCTAATAGAAAAATGGAGTGGGGCAACGAAGGAAGAAGCAGAAAATTCACCTATACAACAAGAATCTGTTTTTAAAACTCTGTATATAGACAAGCTTTATTTAGACAAGTACGAACAAAACAACAACTTTGAACAGCTTGGAATCAAGAGCTTGAGTGGTGCTTTGAATATAGGTGCGACTTATGGAAAAGAGGCTGTGCCAAAAGAGATAACGGAACAAGTAAAAGAGGATATGGAAAAAATGAAAGTCGCAAAGGAAGAAATGGAAAAACCGCAAACGAGCACAGAAGAACAGTCAGCTCCGCCAAATGATGGACTTTCCTCCGAGTGGAATTCTAAAGTGTTTGAGGAAGAGGCCCCTTATACGGATATTGTGATTGAGGATGACCCTTCGCTTGGGGAAGATCCTGTTTAGAGTTGAAATGACGTATTGAAGAGAGGAGAACATGGTCCATGCATCGAAAGAGTCCATTAGTTGAAAAGAGGAAGCTGTAAAATCGAAGAAGCGTTATATCTGTCCAATACGTCTTATTTTTTCTGTTAAACTTAGAAAGAGAAATAAGTGGCTGTCTCACAGGCAATATACAATAACTGTGAGACAGAGTCATTTCACTTGAGTAGATAAAAAGCTTTATTTTATGGCAGATACTGGCTTAATTAATTGTGGCAATGAAGAAACATATGTACAATATTTAGATAAGGCTTTTTAAGATCCTTTCCCTAATGTCAGGTGCGTTAAAAAAGCCGAAATGAAAATGTTTATCATGCATAACTAGATAAGGTGCATTTTTGCAAAGCATACATAAAGGGCGGGATACACTTGAAAAAGTATCAGCAAATCTTCCTCAAAAAAATGGATACAACTTTTCAGCTCTGGAAAAGCCAGCCGTTTGTTACGGAAAAAGAACTGTACCGATTTCTTCATTCGTTAAAAGGGACAGCTGGTTCTATTGGTCTTGAGGAATTAGCGGATATAGCAGCTGTTAGACTAAAGCAGCTAGATGAAGATAGAGAAAAGCAATGGAGTGCCGATGAATGGCAATCTTTTATAGCGGAATTAATAGGAAATCACAATGTGATAGAACAAGAGGAGCTTATTGAAACAGAAAGCGAAAAAAAGCCCGGCAGTGAAATCGTCCTTTTGATAGAAAGTGATATTGAGAAATTGACAGTTTTAAGAAAAGAAATGGAAAAAAAAGGCTGGGGCGTGCTGGCTGCGATGACTGCAGAAAAAGGGCTATCCATCTTTTTATCGAAGCATCCTGATCTTGTGGTCATCGATCTTGACCTTCCAAAAAACAGCGGAATGGAACTGCTCGAAAGAATTAAAGAGACGGCTGGGAATCGCCTTACGCCAGTAATCGCTATAAGCAGAGCGAAGGAGAAAGAGAAGCGCCTGAAAGCGTATGAAGCGGGAGTACTCGATTATATTGAAATGCCGACAGATCTAGATGAAATTCTTATTAGGATTAAAAACAAAATGAATTATCGAGATTTAATGAGGGAAGTTGTATTAATAGATGAACTGACAGGGGCTTTTAATCGTAAGTTCTTTAATGTTGAAGTGAAGCGGCAGCTGCAATTATTAAAGGAATCTAATGTATCTTTCTCTTTGGCCATATTGGATTTGGATCACTTTAAAAAGATCAACGATACGTATGGCCATACTGCAGGTGATGAGGTACTAAAAGAATTTAGCTTCATCGTTAGAAACCGCATTCATCAAGATGATTTTTTTATTCGCTTTGGCGGAGAGGAATTTGTCTTACTAATGCCGGAATGCTCAGGAGAAAAGGCAAGGAACATTATTCAATCGATTATCAATGAATTTAAACAGCAAGAATTTGTATTTGAAGATCAAACTGTTTCTTGCAGCTTTTCTGCAGGGGTAGTGGAAGCAAATTATTCTGAAGAACGCCCAGGAGAGCTTTTGAAAAAAGCAGATCTGGCTCTTTATTCCTCTAAGATCAATGGCCGCGGTAAAGTTACTTATTATCAGGACATGAATCCTTCTGCGGACAAAGAAAAATGGCTGCGTATCGGCATTATTGATGATGACGCGGTAATGCGCCAAATTTTAGAAGACCAGCTGCGCCGGATGTCGTTTGGAAACTACCGGACAGAGGTCCGTTCATTTAGAGAAGGAGAAGCTTTTTTCAAGGATGATTGGTACAAGCAGGGCGGCAAGTATATTATTTTACTCGATGGTGTTATGCCACGCATGGATGGAATAGAAGTGTTACAGCGATTGCGAAATGAATTTCGCGAAGAGGATTTTGTTATCATTATGCTGACAGGAAGAAAAAGCGAGAAAGATGTTGTAAAGGGACTTGAGTTAGGGGCAGACGACTATTTAACGAAACCTTTTAGCATTAAGGAATTAGAAGCTCGAGTGCGCCGGCTGGCTATGAGGATAGACCATTAATCTATTTTGACTGGTGAACGGGGGAGCGTATGATTACAGGATTTCGTAAAAGTATTCGAAAGCAATTTTTATTCATTATGCTTGCTATGCTTTTTCTTTTAATGATGGGAGCGGCTGCTGCTTATTTGATTGGGGAGCAGTTAACGGAAGGTTACAAAGAAAAAAGAAAAGCAATGAATGAGAAAGTGCAAACAGTCCGTTTTGTTGAGAGCAGCTTTAAAAACACTGTATTCTCTATGAGAGGCTATATTGCTTTTGAAAATGAGAAAGAGCTGCAGCAAGCTTATGACAGTTCAAGGGATCTGCAACGAGCTATTCGTGAGTTTGAACCGCTTGCTTCTTCTTCTAGAGAGAAAAAATTATTTACTGAGTTGGCAGATTTTCGCCGCCTATATATGAATCATGTTGTTCCTAAGGCTACCGTCTTTGTAAAAGACGGCGATCATGAGAGTATCCATCAATTGTGGGCTTCAGGGGTAACGGATAGCGTTAACTTCCTTATTAAAGAAATTGAAGCGGAGAGAGCAGGTTTAAATGAATCAATCGATTTACAGTACCAGCAGTTTTTAGAACAAACAAAGAAACTTAATATTTTTACAGCCATTTACGTTGTTTTTGTATTAGTCGTAACGAGCGGAGCAGTTTGGGTGCTCTTCAGAAGAATAGGACACCCGCTTCAAGAATTAACAACTGCCGCTGAGAAGCTGGCTGCCGGTCATGAAGTACAGATTCGGCAGTTAAAGAGGAGAGATGAGCTTGGTGTGCTGTCCACCGCCTTTGTCCACATGGCTAGGACTATACAGGAGAGAGAGCATGACCTAACAGCCCATAATGAGGAGCTCGTTATGCAGCAGGAGGAGCTGGAAAGAATGCTGGCAGAAACAGAAAAGATGAAAAACCGGCTATTAGAATTGGACCGGCTGAAATCTGAGCTTGTGAGCACGGTCAGTCATGAGCTGCGTACTCCTCTTGCTAGTATTCTCGGTTTTACCGAGTTAATGATGAAGCGTTCATTAGGGGAAGAAAAACAAAAAAAATACTTAACTACTATTCACCAGGAAGCGCTCCGCCTTACGAATTTAGTGAATGATTTTTTAGATTTACAGCGAATGGAATCAGGTGCTTTCATCTGCTCGTTTGAGCGGGTAGATCCCAAGCTTTTAATCGAGCGGGTGATAGAAGCCGTTAGCCATACGGCTCATCACCATCACTTTCAGCTAGTCGATGAGCGCTCGCAAAAGTGGCTGAATGGTGATGAGGAAAGACTTATTCAGGTATTTACAAATTTAATCAGCAATGCCGTTAAGTTTTCTCCTAAGGGTGGTATGATCGCCGTTCACTTGGAGAATGACGCCCATAACATGATAATAAACGTCAAAGATGAGGGGCTTGGCATACCGGCTGCTGAAATACCACATTTGTTCAAGAAGTTCCATCGTATCGATAACTCTGACCGTCGCAAGATTGGCGGCACGGGTCTGGGGCTTGCTATTTGTAAAGAAATTATAGAGGCTCACGGAGGAGAAATTATGATTTCTTCAGAGTACGGAAAAGGGAGCGTTTTTTCTATTGTCCTTCCACTTCCTGCGGAGGGGCAACAGGCAGATCACAAGACAGAAGCGAATTGAAATGGACGGGGAGAAATTAGATGAATATACTGATCGCCGATGATGAAGAAGTACTGCGAATGTTAATTGTTGATACACTAGAAGAAGAGGGGCATGTTCTTACAGAAGCTGTAGATGGGAAAGATGCTATTGAGCAGTTTCAGGAAGGGAAGTTTGACCTCTTGCTCGTGGATTATATGATGCCAAGAATGACAGGAATAGAAGTGATTCGCCAAGTAAGAGAGACGAGCAAGGTTAAAATTGTCATGCTCACAGCCAAAACACAGGAAAAAGATGTAGAAGAAGCAAAGGAAGCGGGAGCGGATTTTGTTTTTCCAAAACCATTTAGTCCATTTAAGCTAATTGAACTGATTGAAGAATTAGATGGAGAGCAGAAATAGGGGGGAGACTGTGTTAGAGGAAATTTACAAGCAGTTAGAAGAAAATTTTGAAGAGACAGTCAGCATAAGAAGATACTTGCATCAACATCCAGAGTTATCGTTTGAAGAAGAGAAGACGCCGCAGCTTATTGCCCGCCACTTAACAGAATGGGGAATAGAAGTAAGAGAGGGGGTTGGCGGCCGTGGAATAGTAGGCACCATTCGCGGTGGTCAGCCGGGAAAAACAGTTGCCTTACGCGCGGATTTCGATGCGCTGCCCATTCAGGATTTAAAAGAAGTTCCATATCGTTCAACGGTTCCCGGAAAAATGCATGCATGTGGACATGACGCTCATACGGCCACTTTGCTGTCGGTCGCTAAAGTATTGCAGGAAAAGCGGGATTTACTGCGAGGAAATATCGTGCTCATCCATCAATTTGCAGAAGAGCTTGTGCCAGGTGGAGCAAAAGAAATGATTAAAGATGGCTGTTTAGATGGGGTAGATGTGATGTTTGGGACGCATTTATGGTCTACTATTCCAGTCGGCCGGGCTGCTTTCCAGCCACGCGCGATTATGGCAGCTGCTGATCACTTCGAAGTGGAGATCATTGGCCGAGGCGGGCATGGCGGGTTGCCGCATGAAACAGTTGACCCCATTGTCCTCGGCATGAACTGGGTGCAGCTTATTCAACAGATTATTAGCCGCAATGTCAGTCCGTTAGATTCAGCTGTTATTTCTGTTGGTGCCTTTCATGGCGGAGATGCTTTTAACATTATTCCAGAGAAAGTGGAGATTAAGGGGACCGTTAGGACTTTACGCACGGAGGTTCAGGAAATGATCGAGCGGAAAATGGAGTCCATTTTGCACTCGTTATGTGAAGCAGCAGGGGCTTCTTATCAATATCAATATATAAAGGGGTACCCGCCTGTTGTAAATCATGCTGCTGAAACGGCCTTTGTTCGTTCGTGTGCCGAAGACATTCTCGGTACTGATCAATGCTATCTAACAGAGCCGTTAATGGTGGGAGAAGACTTTTCTTATTATTTACAGCACGTTCCTGGCACGTTCTTTCTAACAGGTGCTGGCAATCCCGAGAAGAATGCGGTGTATCCTCACCATCACCCGATGTTTGATATTGATGAGCGAGCGATGCTTCATGCTGGGAAAATTCTTGCTTCTGCTGCATGGAGGTTTTTAAACGACGAAAGTTGAACGTCTTTTCAAGTAGACGCATTTTCTGTATAGTAGTTACGGGAAAAATTTTAAAGAAAAAGGAAGAGTTCGATGATTATCAAAACGGAAGAAGAACTGGAGTCATTCAAAAAGATCGGAAAAATTGTTGCAGAAATTCGCGATGAAATGCGTCGTGCAACAAAGCCAGGCATTACAACAAAAGAGTTAGACGAACTGGGCGGCAAACTTTTCGAGGAGAAAGGTGCGGTATCCGGACCGAAAAGTGAATATGATTTTCCAGGGTATACATGTATTAGTGTAAATGACGAAGTGGCCCATGGTATTCCAGGCAGCCGTGTTATTAAAGAAGGGGACTTAGTCAATATCGATGTCTCGGGTTCATATGATGGCTACTTTGCGGATACAGGTATTTCATTTGTTGTAGGAGAAGGCGATCCTATGCTTTTCAAGCTATGCGAAACGGCGGAAAAAGCGTTTGAGCGTGGATTGATGAAAGCAAAAGCTGGAGCAAAACAAAACCAAATCGGAAAAGCAGTCATGAACGAAGCAAAGCACAATGGTTTTACAGTTATTAAAAATTTAACTGGTCACGGCATTGGACGCGCGCTTCATGAAGCACCTGACCACATCTTAAATTATTTTGATCCGTGGGATAACGATTTATTAAAAGAAGGAACGGTGATTGCATTTGAGCCTTTTATCTCTGCAAAAGCAGACATGATCGTAGAAGGCGGCGATGGCTGGACGTTTAAAACGCCAGACGGCAGCCTCGTTGCTCAAATCGAACATACCATTGTGATTACGAAAGACGAGCCCATTATCTTAACAAAATAATGTAGAGAGCCAAGTGCGAAGAGCATTTGGCTCTTTTCGATCGAAACAAATCGAAATGATTACTATTTACAAAGCGAAATGATTACGATATAATGCTTTTGGATATATATTTTGCGTTTTTGAGGAGGAATTATTTTGCCCCGCTTTTTAAATGTTTTATTTGCCTTGACAGCTATTTTTCTTCTTTCCGCTTGTGGACAGGAAAAAGCAAATAAACAAGATCATCAAACAGAAAAAGATGGATTAAAAGTATATACAACGATCTATCCGTTAACCTTTTTTACAGAAGAAATCGGTAAAGAATATGTAGATGTGAAAAGTGTTCTGCCTGCCGGAGTGGATGAACATACATATGAACCGACAGCTAAGACAATTGTTGATATCGCTGACGGTGATTTATTTATGTACAATGGATTAGGGCTTGAACCGTTCGGTGAAAAGATAAAAAAATCCTTGAAGGATGAACATACACAGGTTATCGAAGTAGGAAAACATGTTGACTTGCATCGATATAAAGAAACGGGAGAAGAGGCTGGACATGACTCTCACGATGAAGAGCATGAAGGGCACTCGCATGGGGGGACAGATCCACATATATGGATTGATCCTGTGCTAGCTATGGATATGGCAAAAGTGGTCAAGGAGGAATTATCAAAGCTTGACCCCGATCATCAGGAAGAATTTGAAAGAAATTATGAAGAGTTGAAGGGAAAATTAATGAAATTAGACGGGGACTTCCGTAAAATGGCTAACCAAGCAGCTGATAAAGAGTTCCTTGTATCACATGCTGCTTTTGGCTATTGGGAAAAAGAATACGGACTTAAGCAAATTAGTGTTGCTGGCTTGTCACCTACAAACGAACCTTCACAGAAGCAATTAAAAAATATGATTGACATAGCAAAGAAACATCAAATTGAATATGTTATTTTCGAACAAAATGTTACGCCAAAAGTGGCGAAGGTAGTACAGAAAGAGTTAAAAGCGAAAACTCTTCATATCCATAATCTGTCGGTACTTACTGAGAAAGATGAGGCAAAAGGAGAAAATTATTTTACCCTCATGGAGCGAAACATTCAAACGTTGAAGAAAGCAGTTAAAAAATGAAAATAAAAAGGCGGTTTTACAGCTTCAACTGTAAAACCGCCTTTTTATTTACTAGGAAAAGTAAGGATACGCAAAATCGGGTATTTTTCTATTGAGATGGAGTGAAGAAGGTCAATAATTTTTCCGCTTATCCATTGACAGGCTAATGCGTAAAAAATGGTTTTCACATCTACGATGAAGCCGGCTAGAAGAAGAATTGTCGAATTAATATAGAAAAGCGTTCTTCCCGGTTTGCATCCTCTCCACTTAGAAATAATTAAAGCAAGAATATCCATTCCACCAGATGAAGCGCCAAGCCGAAATAGAATGCCGAGGCCGATTCCGAATATAATGGCTCCTATGGCTAAGTCAACAGCTGGATAGCTAAGGGGCTCCGTTATAAATGGGGAAAAAACATGAATCGTAACAGCCGTCACGGTTACACAAAACATTGTCCCGGCGGCATTGCTTTTTCCTAACTGCCTAAAAGCTATTACAATCATAATAGCATTTAACATCCATAATGTCGCTGAGTAAGGCGTTTGAAATAAAAAATTTAAAATAATGCTAATTCCTGCTGCTCCGCCAGAGGAAATTTGATGCGGGAATAAAAAAAACGTCATGGCGACCCCTTGCACAAAAGCTCCAAACGCTAGAGCAGCGATTCGTAATGCTATGCTCACAACCGATCCTCTTCTCTATCTTTGTCTATATTTACCTTAACATATTTATCAACTGGAAGTAAGCCGCATTTAAAAGGATCTATGAGGAGGTGAGTAAAAACCTTCTCTTTTTTTGGCATACATTTCCTCAATAAAGGAAAGATATAAAAAAGTATCATATTGAAGGAGGAATAGAATTGAATGAAATGAATCATGAGCCGTTATGGAGAGCAGATACGAAATTGCCCTCTTTTTCTCCGCTAAAGGAGCAAGTATTTGCAGACGTCGTTATCGTGGGAGGCGGCATTACAGGTGTAGTTACGGCGTATATGCTCACAAAAGAAGGAAAGAAAGTTATCATTTTAGAAGCAGACGAACTGTTAAACGGAACGACTGGCCACACTACGGCAAAAGTAACAGCCCAACATAATTTAATTTACGATCAGTTAATTCAATCAGTAGGAGAAGATGGGGCAAGGCTGTACTACGAGGCAAATGCTGAAGCAGCCCATTGGATCAAAAAAACAATAGAGCAGGAAGGGATTGAGTGTGACTGGAAGGAAGAAACAGCCTATGTCTATACAAATGATGATGCAAAAGAACAAAGTCTTCAGAAAGAAGCAGAGAGCTATCAAAAACTAGGAATAGACGGGTCGCTCGTTGATTCGATGCCTTGGAAAACTCCTTTCAAACAAGCACTTCAAATGAATGGCCAGGCTCGATTTCATCCATTAAAATTTTTAAAGCCACTTGTTGAATTCATTGTAATGAATGGTGGAGCGATCTATGAGCATTCGCCGGCTGAAGATATAGAGAAGGGAGAAAAGCCAGCTGTTGTATTAAAATCGGGCGTGAAAGCCGTAGGAAGCAGTATCGTGATTGCTACTCATTTTCCTTTTTATGATAACGGTTTTTACTTTGCCAAATTGTATCCGACACGTTCTTATATTATTGCTATTAAGCCAAAGAAAGAATTCCCAGGAGGTATGTATATTACAGCCGAGCAGCCAACTCGCTCTGTAAGAAGCACAGTCTACAATGGCGAAGAAGTGCTTTTGATCAGCGGAGATGGCCATAAGACAGGGAAGGGACAGCCAACCGTTAACCATTATGAAAACTTAAAAGAGTTTGCAGAAAAAGAGTTTGGTATAGAAAAGTTATTGTTTTTTTGGTCCACTCAAGATCTCGTTCCCATGGATAAGATTCCTTACATCGGAAAGGCTGATGAAAATGAAAATATTTATTCAGCGACCGGCTTTAAAAAATGGGGAATGACAACGAGCGTAGTGGCAGCAACTCTTATGTCAGATTTAATTGTCAATAAACAAAACCGTTATAAAGATTTGTTCTCACCTAACCGTTTTAAAGCTGACCCTGGCGTCAAACATTTCGTCAAGCAGCAAAGTGATGTGGCAGCAACATTTGTGAAAGGCAAGCTGGATTATTTCTTTAAAGATGGAGAAAAGCTTCCGGTGAATCAAGGCGTAGTCATCAACTGGGAAGGAACGCGGACTGGAGCGTATAAAGAAGAAAACGGGACCATTCATCTTGTAGACACAACCTGTACTCATATGGGCTGCGAGTGCGAATGGAACGATGCGGAACGGACTTGGGATTGTCCATGTCATGGCTCGCGTTATTCCATTTCAGGAGAAGTAGTGGAAGGACCGGCAAAGAAACCATTGAAAAACCTTGGAGAACTTGGCGATCAAACATGGCAAGAATAATTGGATCATGACAATAAGTTTAATATTGATAACATAAAAAGCTGACTCAGTAAGTAGTTGACGTACTGTAGTCAGCTTTTTCTTGCCTTCTTTTTCAATCTATTCATCTTTTTTTGACAGGCAACGATCGCATTCCATCATATAAGATTCCGCTTGCTCTTGCATATGCTCCCCGCATTCTGGGCACATTTTTGGCGGCAAAGTTCTAAAAAACTCTAAAGGACTCATCATCATGTTAATTCCTCCTTTTATAAAACAGATTTTTTAATATCCTTCTGTTATAATACAGTATATGCACTTTCTCTTTTGTTGTAAACAGTAAAAATAAATATTCTGAAAATTAGTTAGATTGTCCTAACAGATAAAATAGAACACTTTCTTGATTTTTACCGGCAGAGATGATATAGTATGACTAGTTGTTTAAGTTCGTTTCAAAAGAGAGCAAGTTTGAATAAAATTGTTTTCGTCTTGAAATAGTAATAAACAGCAAGAAATGAATGAGCAAGTGAGCTCGAGGAGGATATTTACATGTTACAAGGTAAAGTTAAATGGTTTAATGCAGAAAAAGGTTTCGGATTCATCGAAGTTGAAGGACAAGACGATGTATTCGTACATTTCTCAGCTATTCAAGGCGACGGCTACAAAACTTTAGAAGAAGGCCAAAGTGTTTCTTTCGAAGTTGTTGAAGGACCACGTGGACCACAAGCTGCTAACGTAGAAAAACAATAATTAAAACATACAACAAAAGGCAGTGTGCGAGCATACTGCCTTTTTTATTTGTTTCTTTAAAGAAAGCTAACTATTATAAAGAGTTATTTCTATTGTGAATGATTAATGGAATAAAAATTTGAAAGTGTATTGACTTTATTATTGTTCTGGTGTTACAATTTGAATTCACCGTCAGATAAGACGGCTTTGAAAAAGAAACTTTAAAAACAGTTGACTTTTATAATGATGAAGTGATATTATAATAGAGTTGCTGTTGAGAGTAACAAAATTGATCTTTGAAAACTGAACAAAATAC
>NZ_MAYT01000002.1 GCF_001685015.1 Pseudobacillus wudalianchiensis | reverse complement strand
GACGAAAAACCTGCTCGTCAGCTATAGTGAGGATGCTCTTGGATTCTTTTAATTAATTTGAAAGCGCAACATCTTCTGCCCTAGCAGAAAGGAGCGTATTTAAATGGTTGAACGCGTAACCGCAACTCCTGCCGCCCTTGGATTAATTGATAAGCTGAAAGAGAAATATGGTCCTCTTATGTTTCACCAATCAGGAGGCTGCTGTGACGGCAGCTCGCCAATGTGCTATCCTGAGGGTGAATTCCTAACGGGTGACAGCGATGTATTGCTTGGAAAAATCGGCGGCTCCCCTTTTTATATTAGTGAAGCCCAATATGAATATTGGAAACATACACAGCTTATTATCGATGTTGTCGATGGACGCGGCGGCATGTTTTCACTTGAAGGACCTGAAGGCAAGCGATTTTTAACGAGATCACGTGTCTTCACATCTGAAGAACGCCAAGAATTAAATATATGAAAATAGAAGGATCGGTGTTTCACCGGTCTTTTTTTATTTCCTATCAGCCTATCGTTTCTCCTTACATCAAAAAAGAATATGTACAAGCCAAAAAATAATCTTTACAATAAAAGAAGAAAGAAAATTCAAACTTCAACCCTCAGGAAGAAGGGTGAGTAACGATGTGCGTATAAAATCATACAAAAGAGTGAGGTCTGATAAGATGAATCAGCAAGAGGGGTTACTATCAGTTGAAACAGATCGTAAAGAAATCCATTTTCCTCTTTCATTTGAAGAGTGGGAACAAAAAGCGGCCGGCATGATGCAGCCAGGCGGCTATGGCTATGCCTGCTCAGGTGCAGGAAAAGGAGAAACAGGCAGAAGAAATGAAGAAGCTTTTGGAAAGTGGGCGATTGTGCCAAGAATGCTAAGTGATGTATCGGATGGAGATATGAGCGTCACGTTATTTGGCCGGACGTATAAGACGCCATTTTTATTGGCACCCATTGGCATGCAAAAGCTGGCTCATCCGGAAGGCGAACTTGCCTCTGTGAAAGCAGCTTCCAATTTAAATGTTCCTTTCATATTAAGTACTGTCGCGAGCCATTCAATCGAGGAAGTAGCTGCCGCTGCCCCGACGGGTTCTAAATGGTTTCAGCTTTACTGGTCGAACAATGAGGAAATCTCCTTTAGCATGGTAGAAAGAGCAGAAAAAGCAGGCTACGAGGCAATTGTTGTGACGGTGGATACAGTTAGAACAGGCTTCCGCGAAACAGATATTCGCAGTGAGTTTTCTCCGCTCTCCAAAGGCTTGGGTAAAGCAAACTATGTAAGTGATCCAGCATTTATGAAGGCACTAAAAAGCCAGGATGACGATGCTATTGTTGCCTCCATACTAGAAAACATTCAAACCTTGTCTCTTCATTGGAGACATATCGCCAAATTAAAAGAAAGAACAAACTTGCCTATTTTATTAAAGGGCATTTTACACCCAGAAGATGTCCAAACGGCGTTAGAATATGGCGTAGATGGCATCATCGTTTCCAATCATGGCGGACGGCAGCTCGACGGCGTTATTGGTGCCCTTGATGCGCTTCCTTCCATTGCGGAGGCTGTTCAAAAAAGAATACCAGTTTTATTTGACAGCGGCATCCGACGAGGCACTGATGTTGTGAAGGCTCTTGCTCTAGGCGCAGACGCTGTGCTCATTGGGCGCCCATTTCTTTATGGCTTAGCTGCTCACGGACAGCAAGGAGTGGAAAAAGTGATCGAGGGTTTCACCCGCGAAACTGAAATTTCTCTCTCCCTTTCTGGTATAGCTAACTTATCTCAAATTGGCAGACTTAAGATGGTAAGAGCCTAACGATGATTTTTCAAGAACTGATTTAATACCTGTTTGACAGGTCGTTAAATCAGTTCTTTTTATTAGTAAGCAGCTGAAAAAGACATTATATTAGTCGTTTTCCTATTTTATTATCCAAAGCTGCTATTCTAATCTCCAATCTCTTCCTTTCCGCAGGCAATTCACTGGAAGATTGCCTCTAAACCTTGTATCATTGCTTAGTGCAGAGCCCATAAGGAGGGGAAAATATGACTGCCATTCAAACAAAACACTTTCAAGGTATTCCTTTATCCGTACTAGATCTAGCTCCGATTATAGAAGGAAGCAACGCTGAACAGTCTTTTAAGAATAGTACCGACCTAGCTCAACATACAGAAAAGTGGGGATTCCACCGTTACTGGCTGGCCGAGCATCATAATATGCCAGGTATCGCTAGTTCCGCCACCTCTGTCATTATTGGCCATATCGCCGGAGCGACTAAGCAGATTCGTGTCGGCTCAGGAGGCATTATGCTTCCTAATCACGCCACACTTGTGATAGCAGAACAATTCGGAACGCTCGAATCCTTATACCCCGGGCGAATCGACCTTGGGATTGGCCGCGCCCCCGGCAGTGACCAGGCAACCGCTTTTGCCCTGCGGCGCACCCTTCACAGCCGCGTCGAGGATTTTCCGTTACAGTTAGATGAGCTTCAAGCCTACTTTGAAGTAAACCCGTCTGCCCGTGTTCGTTCATTTCCTGGTGAAGGCTTGAATATACCGATCTGGCTGCTTGGCTCAAGTGATTTCAGTGCCCGCCTTGCTGCTGAGAAAGGCCTTCCTTTTGCCTTTGCAAGCCACTTTGCATCGGAGTATACATTGCCGGCTTTAAAAATTTATCGCGATCACTTCAAACCTTCCCATGTCCTGAACGAACCTTACGCGATGGTTGGAGTGAATATCATTGCCTCAGACACGGAAGAAAAGGCTCAATGGCTAGCCACTTCCCAGCAACAGCAATTTTTGAGCTTAAGAAGAGGAGAGCCGACACAGCTAAAGCCGCCGATTGATGATATTGATGCCGTGTGGAGCCCTTTTGAGCGTGCAGCTATTGAAAAAACGCTTGATTCACGGGCAACCATTGTCGGTACGCCTGATATGGTTAAACAAAAGTTAACTAGCTTCCTCGAAGAGACAAACGCTAATGAAATTATTGTAAATTCACAGATTTTCTATCATGAAGATCGGTTGCGTTCTTATGAAATTGTAGCGAACATGATGGAATAGCTGCCATATAAAATGCCCGGCAATTAATAATTGCCGGGCATTTTGATTTATCGATCTACTCTGTTTTTATCTGTCGTTCAGCAGTTCTGCTTTTTGTTTGATGTCCTTGTTTAACCGCCTTCTCCAAACGACGAAAACGTCGTAAATCTGCTTTTTGAATCGGAAGCGGTTCTTTTCTAATCAGCTTTGCTGAAGAAACCATCATAAAAGAAATCCCTCTGAAACAACCTGCCTTTTTGACTATAAAAAATAGCCTGAAGCGGCGTTATGACCGCTTCAGGCTATTTCGATTTTTATTCATGTACTAGCTGTTTCAGCTTTACATTTCTTGCTTCTTGTTCTTCCTCAGAAGCTAAATCATATTTTTTTAATAAATGAAATAGTTCATTCAAAGTATCCTGTTCATGCTCAGTTTTCAGGAAATTATACAGAGTTTCATATAAGCCTAGAGAGATAAATGCCTGTTGGCTTTCGAGCTTCTGAATGACATCTTCACGTGAATGATCAATGTTACATTGTCCCATGGAACCCACCCTTTCCAATTGTTCTATTTCTCTTCTTATCTACAATCTAACACAAAAGCAAAGGCTCCTCATCTTCCCCGCTCATAGACAGGTCAGCCTGGACATTAAAAATTGACTTTGCCTACACTCTGAGCAGGCGTTAATAGCCTCTATAAACATAAGGATCTTTCGGCTTATCAATACTATGCCAATCTTTTATAAGCAGAACGGGGATCGTTGATTTAAACGGCTGGTAATACATTGATGATAATGTGCCTTTTACGTGTATCCAATCATCGTCTTTAAAATTGCTTCCTTTAGGAAATTGAACGAGCATCCCAAAAGCACCCGAATCGGCAACACAATGAATCACACCAAAGCGAAGAACAAACAGCTGACGCCTATCTGTGTTTTCACCATGAAAGGCAAAACCATCGAATTCAATTTCCTTTCCGAGAAAGTCACCAGGGAAATCATAGATCGTTTCCATCCCTTTTAAAAACTGATCGTCATTCAGAACAATGTGCTGCTTAGAGACATATTTGGCTAATTCCTTCGCCATTAATTCCTCATAGCCCTCTTTTCCATAATAAATACTCGTATCAGGCTTCAAATATTGGGTTTGAGCATAATGATCAGCCGCCTCTATTTGCTCCATTGGCTTGAATGAAAATCCCTTTGATTTAACAATGGTCGAATCAAGAGTAGCAATCGGAAAGAACAAACCCGATATTAACGGAAAAACAAACACAAGATAAAAAAGCCACCGCTGATAAAAAGGCTTTTCCTTTTCATGAACGTGATCATGGTCACAGCAATGTTCATCTGCCGATTCTCCATCTCCTCTGAAATAGTCATAAGCCTGGACAACTGTGAGCAGCGCAAAGATAAAAATAGCGCTATAAGACAAATAAGCGTATTTCATATTAATGTATTTGGAAATGTTACCGGAAGCATGGAGATGAAAAAAGAAAAAAGTGAACAGCAATAATATATAAACTCTAAACATCCCATCCCTCCTTTAAATTAACAATGAACCAATGAATACAAAAATGGCAATATAGACGATCAAATACATGACAAAGCGCTTTTTAAATGTCCCTAGCATCATTAAAAGATTTTTAATGTCTACCATCGCTCCGAAAACAAGAAAAGCAATTAAGGAACCTGTGGAAAATGTGCTTCTAAAAGAGGACGCAATAAAAGCATCCGCCTCTGAACAAAGGGATAAAACAAAGGCTAAGCCCATCATGACAAGATGAGAAGCTGCTTCTGTCTGTCCGATTTCTAGCAGGGTCGAGGTTTTTACATAGGTTTGCATCGCTGCAGCAATGAATGCCCCGATAATTAAATATTTACCGACCGAGAAAAATTCCTCTATCGCATGCCGCAGCATGCCGACAAACTTTTTACTAAACGTCTGCTTCCCTGGAGCATGGCAATGAGTATGCAGGGAGCCTTTATCTAAAAGCTGGCTCCCACTAAATTGCCACGAAATAATCGATCCAACCAAAATCGCTACGATAAATGACAACCCCCCGCGGTATAAAGGCATGTCCCATTGGTTTCCAAAGGCAATATATGTTGAAAATAAAACGATGGGATTAATGACAGGCCCTGTTAACATAAAGGCAATGCCCGCATGCAAAGGGACTCCCTTTAAGAGCAGCCTGCGGACAATGGGAACAATGCCACACTCACAGGCCGGGAACAAAGCACCGATAAACGCAGCAGATAAGACAGCTAGAAAACGATTTTTTGGTATAACTTTTGCTATCATTTCTTCTGTAATAAACATCTGAATAAAGCCGGAAATGAAAACGCCGATTAACACAAAGGGAATCGCTTCTATTAGAATACTAATAAAGATCGTGTTTAATTGTAAAAATGATTGCGAGAACATATACATCCACACCAATTTGACAGTTTTGGAGATCAACGACCTATTATAACACGGTGTTCCTTATTCCCTCTCTTGAAACAACCTCCGTAAATAAAAAAGGACTGTTCCAGAAGCCAACGCTTTCGAACAGTCCTTTCATCTATTCCTCTTTTGGAGTGTCTTTTTTAAAAAACCATCCCACTTTCGGTCTTTCGTGCGGTGTGAGATTCATGATGAAATAGCCAATAATCAAAATTAAGACGACAAGCGAGTATAGCAATGTATTAATCGGATGATCGTGATCCACGATAATCAATCGTATCATAGCCGTAATACCTATGTATAGAAAGTATCTGAGCGGAAAATGATAGTCTTCTTTAAAATATTTCACAATCATCGTGATAAACTCAAAATATAGAAAGAAGATAAGGATATTCGCAAGAAAAAGCTTATAATCGTTCGTGCCACTTTCGACTAAAATATTACCGAAAACAATTAGTTCCTTCACTAATAAAAAAGATAAAATAATAGCAAGAAGAATGAGAGATACATTCAATATCGTTTGAAGAACCTTAGGAATGACCTGCAAGATATCGGTGAAGTCCTTTTTAGTTTTAGTCACGCAACCTTTCCCCCATTCTATTTCGGAATAAGACCATTCAACTATTTATGCATCTATCTGTTTATTGTAGGTAATCAGCCCCTTAAAAACGATAATAAGTATATATCTTATTCTAACTATTTTTAAAATTCAAGATAGTTTTATCCGTACTCTTTACAATTTTTTAAACGTTAAGCGGCTTCAAGTTTACAATTCGTTTCATCTAACCGAGCACCATTTATTTTGCTGATTTAACAATTCCATGAAAAAACGGCTCCTTTTTTAGAGCCGTTTGATTATTCTCCACAGATTTGTAAATTACAAAGATCATTGTAAGACTTAACGCGATTCCTGCCGTCTTGTTTTGCCTTATATAAAGCTTTGTCGGCAAACTCTATGAACTGGTTTGTGTGTTTATCTTTTGTTGGAATAATAGTTGCGATCCCTAAGCTGATCGTGACATACTGGCTGATTTTTGAACCTGAATGCGGGATTTTCAAATCCTCTACCGCGTGTCTAATTGTTTCCGCTGTTCGCTGGACGTCATCATGATTCGTCTCCGGCAAGACGACACTAAACTCTTCTCCCCCATACCTAAAGACCATGCCTCCAAACTCTATCACAACGTTACTAATTTTCGCAGCTACTTTTCTTAAACAATCATCTCCTGCTTGATGGCCATACGTGTCGTTATAGGCTTTAAAAGAATCTATATCAAGCATGATCAGAGAAAAAGACGTAGAATTTCTTAACGCACGACTCCACTCTATTTCTAATTTCTCATCAAACGTCCGGCGATTCCACACCCCTGTTAATCCGTCCTTGGCAGATAGATCATGTAAAATTTTATTGGCTTCTTCGAGTCTTTGCTCTGCCAATTTTCTTTCGGTTATATTGCGGGATATTACGATTAGTTGAGGTTCCTCTGGATCTTTCCCTTGTAAACTCTTAATAGAAGACTCAAACCAAATATACTCCCCATCTTTCCTACGAATTCGATAAGTCGAAACGACGTATCCAGTATCAAATAAAATTTGATGGTTTTCTCTTATCATTTCTATATCATCCGGATGAATAAAGAGGTAACTGTCGTGACCTATCACTTCTTCATCTTCATATTGCAATATTTCCTTTCCTGCTGGTGATACGTACAAATACTTTCCGGATGAATCATGTATCGTAATCACATCACTTGAATAGTCCGCAATCATCCGGAACCGCTCTTCACTTTTTGCAATGGAGTCTATATGACTTTCAATCAATTCACCCATGCTATTGAAATTATCACAGAGTTCTTGAAGCTCTCTTGCATCCTCTTTATAAGAAGTTTTATCTAAACGATATTCATAATTTCCTTGGCCGATTTTTCTTGTTCCTATTAATACTTTCCGGATAGGGGCTTCTACTTGATTAGATACCCAAATCATTAAGATGTACCCTATTATAATCACAATTAAGATAACGAAAGAAAATATCATAACCATATGGTAAAAGGACTCATAAATTTTACTTTCTGTTATTTCACCAATAATAAGCCACTGATTATCATGCACCCATCTATAATCTCCTAGTACAGTCTCGCCATTAGGGGCTGTGTAAAATTGATTCTTAATGTTACTTCCCGCTAATGCTTGTTTATATATTTTGGATTTAATATTTTTCCCTATTTTGCCTTGGCGTGATTCGCTGATTAACATACCATTTCTTTCAACCAAATAGGTTTCCCTTGAACTATCCTGATATTGCCTCATGACATTGTTAATGGTTTTGATTGGAACTGGTCCGAATACTAGCCCCTGAAAATGCCCCGCGTCATTATATACGGGAACAGAAAAAATAATAATCGGCTTATTGGACTGCCTGCCAATTAATACATCTGTAATGAAAATATTCCCTTTTTTCGCTTCTTTAAAGTAAGGCCGATCCGATAGATCCAACCCTATAGGTCCTGTCGTATCAACTTCCGTTATTCCATTCTTATTCACATATACAATACCGCTAAACTCTGGGTGATTTTTATCAACTGCTTTTAATGCACCCTCCATCTTTGCTATATCCCCCGCTTTTACAGTCGGGAGTTCAGAGATAGATTTAATATCTGCTAACCTGTCCTCAAACCAATTGTCTATTACTAATTGCTGCAAGTTCATTGTTTTCTCAATTGCAACGTTAGCTTCCTCTCGCTTTTGGCCTCTCTCTATTATGACAAGAGGGATGGAGGCCAATAAAACGAACACTACCGTAAAGCAGATGAACCAAAATCGCAGCCTTCCTTTTAAGCTTGATATTTGAAATAAGTGAACTATACGGTTAAGAAACATCAGATCCCCTTCCTTCACCATGTTAAAAAACAAAAAAGACCAACAAGTGTTGGTCGGTTGCATCACTCGCTCCCTATACTTCAGATGCCCAAGTTAGAAGTATAGTTCATAGCCCCATCTGCTCTTTGATAATTACTTTTTATATGATTCAGTAGATTTCCAGTTTATACATCAATTGCAACTTCATAATATATCATAAAATGATAAATTTCAACAGTTTTAGTTATACCATCCTATTACTAACTGCCTATTCGAGAACATTACTTAGTCTATCTATCCTCAAAAGCAATAAAAAAGCAGATCTTTGCCGGAAACAAAGGTCTGCTTTTTTACATTATTCACCTAAATCTACATTGTGATACACTTGTTGAACGTCTTCCAAGTCTTCTAAAGCATCAATCATTTTTTCAAATTGAGCTTTTGCATCTTCTGGAAGCGTCACTTCATTTTGTGCGAGCATGGTCAGCTCAGCTACTGTAAATTCTGTAATCCCAGCGCTCTTTAATGCTTCTTGTACGGCATGGAATTGATCAGGTTCAGCGTAGATGATGACAGCGTCTCCTTCTTCAAGAATGTCGCGTGCATCCACGTCTGCTTCCATTAAAATTTCCAGTATCTCATCAGCTGTTTTGCCTTCTGCCCCAATAACAGCCGTAGCGTCGAACATATAGGCAACGGATCCGCTTACTCCCATATTGCCGCCGTTCTTACCGAAAGCTGCCCGCACTTCTGATGCTGTACGGTTTACGTTATTTGTTAAAGCGTCAACAATAACCATCGATCCGCTCGGTCCAAAGCCTTCATAGCGAAGCTCATCATATGTCTCATCTGATCCTCCCTTTGCTTTTTCAATGGCACGATCAATAATATGTCTAGGCACGTTGTATGTTTTTGCCCGCTCAAGCACAAATTTTAATGCTTGGTTGGATTCGGGATCAGGTTCTCCCCGTCTCGCTGCTACATAAATTTCACGTCCGAATTTAGCATATATACGGCTTGTGTTAGCGTCCTTTGCTGCTTTCTTTTCTTTAATGTTGTTCCATTTACGTCCCATCGTAAACACTCTCTTTCCAATTTGAATCTGAATTAAATGATGAATGCAAAATAAGCTGGCTTTTCAACACTTTTTCAAAATAACTATATGGAGCTTGTGACGACTTTATATAACGAATCAAATACGGTGTCAAATCATGTGCAGATTATATTATACCGCAATTAAAGCCGCTTTGAAACAAAGAAGAGCAAGGTGTTTCTCCATTTTTTTCAAAAATCAAGCCATCCAAATCCATGACAGCAACCTTTTATCATGCTGAACTATCGAGTGTAGAATCGTTCTCACATTCCTTTACATATGAAAAAGGAGAGTTCTTAAGCTGCTTGCTTTCGATTTAGACCATACGCTTTCTGATCCAGATTTACCGATGCTGCGAGAAGCCGGTGTGGCGATTAGAATCGGCTTAGAAGAAGCAGATTACACCTTCAGCCATATTAGAGGTCCAGTTTCGTTTATTAAAGAGCAGCTCATAGCATCATAAAACAGGCCTTACGAGAGGTTCTCTTTAACCTCATAAGACCTGTCCACTCTCTTTATAAATCACGGGCATTAAAGGTGTCTCCACCCTTTAAACTGCCAGAACGAAAGCCTTTATAAAACCAGCGTTTTCTTTGCTCGGAAGTTCCATGTGTAAAGCTTTCCGGAACAACATAGCCTCTCGCTTGTTTTTGCAGAGTATCATCTCCAACAGCGCTGGCCGCGTTTAAAGCTTCTTCAAGATCTCCTTCTTCCAGCAAGTCCATTCCTTGCGCATGATGAGCCCAAACACCGGCCAGATAGTCGGCTTGCAGTTCGAAACGAACGAGATATTTATTAAACTCTTCCTCACTCATCCGCTGGCGAAGAGGCATAATCTTGTCACTTGTGCCAAGAAGCGTTTGGACGTGATGGCCAACCTCATGAGCAATGACATAGGCCATCGCAAAATCCCCAGGTGCGTGAAATCTTTGCTGCAGCTCATCGTAAAAACTTAAGTCAATGTATAGCTTTTGGTCACCTGGACAATAAAATGGCCCCACTGACGCACTAGATGTTCCGCAGGCAGACTGCACACTATTTGTATACAGGACGAGCGTCGGCTCTTTATACACTAAGCCTTCCTGCCTAAAAATCTCTGACCATACATCCTCTGTATCAGCCAGCACGACAGATACAAACTCTGAACGCTCTTTTTCCGCTGCTGTTTCTTCGTAAGGAGTATTATTATCATCAACCGTTTGCAGACCGTTCATCAGTTCTGTCGGATCACCGCCAAGGAAGGTAAAGACGAGTAAAAGAATTAAACCGCCGATCCCTCCTCCAATAAGTGTTCCTCCGCCTCTGCCTCTCCGGTCTTCAACGTTTGTGCTTTCTCTTCTTCCTCTCCACTTCATCCTTCTTCCTCCCCTGGTTGCTTCGTCACTAGTGTTATACCCAGGATTGGTTAATTTAAAAAAGAAGATTTTGGATAATAAAACGGTTCATTTAGATAGTAAATCGTCCTGTTGGCTAATAAAATACTAATTTGTGATAATAAACAGCTAATATGGGCGAATAAAGCGGTTCAGGAACCGATCGCGCCCGCTACATCATATAACTGCAGATCAATGTTAACCTCTTCACCAAGAGCCAGCTTAGCGAGCTGCGCGCCAAGAAACGGTCCGGCTGTTAAACCGGAAGCACCCAGTCCGTTGGCGAGAAGAAGGTTTTTAAAGCCTGGTACCTCGCCGATGATCGGCAGAAAGCCCGGTGTGAATGGACGAAAGCCGACACGCGCTTCAAGAAATGTACCGTCAGCCAGACCGGGGGCAACAGATAATGCTTTATCTAATACTTCATGTAAGCCGCCAGCTGTGACACGCCGATCAAAATGTTCATGTTCTTCATGCGTAGCGCCAATTACAATACGGCCTTTGTCGAAAGCAAGAATGTACTGATCATTTGGCGGCATAACGACCGGCCATTTAGCCGTTTCGGTATCCTCCAGTTGAAGATGAACAATTTGCGCTTTTTGTGAAGTCACTTGAAAATTCAAACCAAGCGGTGCCAGCAGTTCAGCACCCCAAGCTCCTGCTGTCAAGATGACGCAATCTGCTGCATATGCCTTACCTTTTACCCGTGCACCTGTCACTTGACCGTCTGTATGCTCCAGCTCCGCAGAACCATTTACACATACAGCACCATGCTTCTGTGCTGCCCCGAGAAGCGCATTTCGTAAGGCCCGGCCGTTCACACGTGCAGCACCGCTCACATGTACAGAAGCAAATGCTGTTGATAACGGCGGAAATAGTTCAGTAGTGACAGCGGGTGTCAAAGGACGAACCTCGCCGATTTCTGGAGCATCTTCCCGTCTTTTCAGAGCCCTTTCTTCCATTTTCTCAAGCCTTTCAGCATCCGTATGCAGACTAATAGCCCCTACTTGCTCGTATCCCGTTTCCATTTCTCCATCTTTTTCAAGCTGTTCAATCAGTGAAGAATAATACGCGGCCCCGCCTTTTACGAGTGCGTACCAGGCTTTATTCCGCCGCTGGGACAGCCACGGACAAATAATCCCGGCAGCCGCATCTGTCGCCTGTCCTGCATCCCGCCGATCTATGACTGTTACATTGGCTCCTGCTTTTGCCAAATGATAAGCTGTTGATGCCCCTAAAATTCCTGCACCCACCACAATAAAATCTTTCATATGAACACCTTTTTCAATTATATTTCACTAATCTGTTCTTCCTTTAGAAGCAAATGCTTTGTGTTTATATTTTAACATGCTGCTTCATCAGCACGACAGAATACATCACCAGCTTAATGACAATATTATAAGAGAAATATACCGATAAGGAGGTCAGTTGATGAATACACAGCGTGCGAAAGAGATTGCCGCTTCACCTGTTATGATGGACGTTACTTATCAAGGAATGCCCATTTACATTCAACACGTCGATGAACAAAATGAAACGGCTAGAATTTATCCTTTAACTGAACCGGAACAAGAGCAAACAGTATCATTAAATGAACTAGAAGAGCACCAATAAGCCTGCTTGCTGCCGCCTCTACTTTTCCCTTGTGAAACGTAGAGGCATTTAATGATCCTCCCCATGCCCTCTTCTAAATAAATCTTGAGTAAAGCGAAGCCATTCACGTGCTGCAAACGACAGATAGCGCTCTTTACGCCAAATCATGACTAAATGCCATGGAATCACCGGTTCAACAAGCGGCAGCACCCGAATACGCTCTTTATCCAGTTCTCGGCAAATCGGCTCCGGGAGCAAAGCAACACCAAGATTGGCTGCCACCATTTCACTAATAAAATCCCATTGTGAGCTTTCATATATGACCTGTGGATGAAATCCTACTCGTACACATTCTGCGATCACCCGGTCATGAAGGGCAAAATCTTTGCGAAAAAAAACAAAAAATTCTTTTTGCAATTCCGATAAGGTGACTTTTTCCTTTTCTGCTAACGGATGTGAAGGATGAATAAGCACCATCAGCTTTTCTTTTACAAGTGAAAATGAATGAAACAGCGCCTCATTTGTTGGCGACAGCACTACTCCCATGTCAAGCTGACCGCTTTCTACATCAGCTTCTACTTTCTTCGCTCCATCTTCCACAAGATGAATGGTCACATCAGGATACTGCTCCCGAAACTTCCCGAGCACTTTAGGAAAAAAGCTCGACCCAATCATCGGAGGCAGCCCAATACTAATACGGCCCCTTTTCAAATTCATTAAGTCATCTAGCTCCGTTGATAAATTGTCAAAGGAGTTCACAATGTCTTGCGCTTGGGCGAAAATCACTTGTCCCGCATCTGTCAATTCCACCTGTTTGCCAGAACGGTTAAATAACTCTACTCCCAATTCTTCTTCAATGCTTTTGATCATTTTGCTAATGGTGGGCTGTGTAATATACAGAGATTGTGCGGCTTTCGTAAAACTCTTATACTGTGCAGCTTTTAAGAAATATTGCAAATGCCGGATATCCATTTTTTTCTCCTTTTTAGTCATAGATAAAAAGAATGCTATAGATTCTATATATGCATTTTACCTATGAGAGCAGATGAAGTACACTTTTCTTTGAAAGGGGGAAATGGCATGGTGATGTTTCTTAAAAGCATCGTTCAAATAATCCTTTTATGCGCCTTTTCTCTAGGTATGAACCAGCTAGTGAACTGGCTTGATTTGCCCATACCCGGCAGCATTTTAGGCATGTTTATTCTTTTTATCCTGCTTCAAACGAAAATCATTCGCCTGGAATGGATCGAACTAGGTGCAAATTGGCTGCTAGCAGAGCTATTATTATTCTTTATTCCAGCTGCTGTTGGGATTATAAAATATAAAAATGTACTAATAGATGATGGTCTCTATGTCACATTAGTGATTGTTTTAAGCACCGCTGTCGTCATGGCTTGTACAGGTCTAACAGCTAAAAAAATTGCAGAAAGAAAGGAACAGAGACATTTATCATGATCGCTCTCTTTAGTCTTATATTGACAATTTGTTTGTATTGGGGAGCCAAATGGTGCTATAAACGAAAGCCAAAAGTATATTTGTCTCCCTTGCTTACCGTGCCGGTCCTTGTTGTCGGCGGCTTATTTCTCACCCATACTTCATATGAAGCATATGATGCCGGCGCACACTGGCTAAGCCGGATGCTTGAGCCAGCTACGATTGCTTTTGCTGTGCCGCTTTATAAGTATTTCAATATATTAAAAAAACATGCAGCTGAAATTATACTAAGCGTACTATCCGGCTCGGTTACCGCTATTATTTCATCCATGGCGATGGCCAAAATGCTGCATTTAAATACAGAAATTGTTGATAGTCTCATTCCACGCTCTGTCACTACGCCTATCGCGATGGGTGTCTCTGAAAGCATTGGCGGCGTGCCTGCTATTACAGCCGTGTTCGTCATCATGACCGGGTTGCTCGGTTCTGTCATCGGTCCAATGATTATTCAGCTTTTGCGTATTGAGAATGACATTGCCCGCGGCGTGCTTCTCGGCACGGCTGCACACGGTGCTGGCACATCAAAAGCCTTCGAGTTTGGCTCGGTTACAGGAACCATTTCGAGCTTATCCATGATTATGGCTGCTCTTATTACCCTTTTCCTAACTCCATGGATTCTACCGATTATGCTTATCTTTTTTTAACCCCTGCATCATGCACAAGGGACTTGTTTTTCATTGCAAGTCCCTTTTTTATTTAGTCATTGCACTCTAAGCAGCCCCTGTATAACACGAAGGGCTGCCTTCACAAACCGGACTTCTACCGTAAAATAATACTGCCATTCAACTGTATATAAATAGGTTGTTTCCCTTCACAGTGAGACGACTGAGATTTCACAGGCACATCTAACAGCTCAATATTCACCTGCTTAATTTGCCCGGTAAAAGGAAACTCCGGCACCGGATAATGAGGACTGACAGGTGTTAAGCGATCACGCCCAATGTCCAGCCCTTCAACTGAAAGAACAAATGGCAGAGTCCTCTCCAAATGAACGATGCCTGCTAATTCGTTATTAATATAAAGCTTTCCTATGCCCTGAATAAGCTTTTTTCTCTTAAATTCAAAACGGATAACCGAAAATCCAATCGGTACTTCTATAGACGATCGCACCTTATAAACCGTGCCTACATAGTCGTACTCGTATATTAAGTAGTTATCCTTTATATAGAGCGTATAACCGCTCGAATGGCTTCCATAAGCAATTAAAACGCCTTCTTCCGTAGTGTTCAAGCGAAGAATGGGAATAGTGATCGAATAAGAGGTTAAAGTCATTCTGGGAGCGGCACCACTGGGCAGATGAGCCATTCCCGGATAGTAAGTGAAGAGGGTTCTTCCTTCCTGCAAACCCTGATACCCTTTGTGAAACATCCTATCATCGAGAGGAAGGACATTGTACTTTCCCGCTTCCTCCATCCACCTTTCTTCCATTTCTTTTACCTTTTCGGGATACCGTTCTGCCAAGTTGTACTTTTGCGAGAAATCCTCATTGATATAATAGAGTTCCCATTTATCCTCATGAAAAGGAACACCTCTTTCATGATACGTAACAGCCATCCAGCCGTCATGCCAAATCGCCCGATTGCCAAGCATCTCAAAATACTGTGTTATCCGTTTGGTGGGAGCTTGAGGTTCCTTAAAGGTATCCTTCATGCTGACACCGTGCATCGGCATCTGGGCAACACCGTCAAATTCTTGTGGCGGGGCAATCTTTAAAACATCGAGGATAGTAGGCATAATATCAATAGCATGATAGAACTGGGAACGAACAGCTCCTTTATCACAGATTTCCTGAGGCCATTGAATAATGAGAGGAACACGGATCCCTCCTAAAAATGTATCTTGCTTATAGTATTTAAAAGGGGTGTTACTAACTTGAGCCCACCCTTTCGGATAATTTGGACTGACAGAGGCCCCCCCAATTTCATCTATTTTTTCAAAAAGCTTGTCGACACTCTCCTCAATTCCATTAAAATAGGCTGCATCATAAATGGAACCGTTCCATCCGCCTTCCTGGCTGCCTCCATTATCCGATAGCAAAACGATAATCGTATCATCCAATTGATCTTTGGCTCTTAAAAACTCTAACAGCCGCCCAATTTGCTCATCAGTATGCGTTAAAAAGCCGGCAAACGTTTCCTGAAACCGGATAAATAAAGCTCTTTCCTTCTCAGTCAGTTCAGACCATGGCTTGATTCCGGGATTGCGCTCTACCAACTCAGCATTCGGCGGGATGACACCTAATTTTTTTTGGCGCTTAAACCGTTCTTCACGGATATAATCCCATCCTTTGTCGTAGATCCCTTTATATTTTTCGATGAAAGATTTCGGCACTTGATGCGGCTCATGCTGTGCCCCAAAGGCTAAATATAGAAAAAATGGGCGTTCTGGAGTAACGGACAAGTGATCCGTCAAAAATTCCAGTGATTTATCAACAAGATCCTCCGATAAATGATAATTTTGTTTTTTATCCCGCTGAACACGGTGATTGTCGTAAATTAAATCGGGCTCATACTGATCCGTCATCCCTAATAAAAAGCCATAAAATCGGTCAAATCCTTTAGCCAGCGGCCAATTGTCAAATGGGCCGCTGGAAGCCGCTTCATGACCGGGAACGAGATGCCACTTTCCAGCCATATAAGTAGCCATTCCATGCTTTCTTAAAATCTCTGCTATGAGAGCCGCGCGCTCTGTAATTCTTCCTCGTTTATTAGGATATTGAGGTCCCCAGTCTACTTCAGTTACCATCCCCACTCCAACAGCATGACAGTTACGGCCAGTCAGCAGACAAGCGCGAGTTGGTGAACATAAAGGAGTCACATTAAAATTATTGTACCTTAACCCATTGTGCGCGATTGAATCTATATAAGGTGTTTCGATTTCCGAACCGTAACAGCCTAATGCAGAAAACCCAACATCATCTAATACAATAAATACGACATTTGTTTTCTGTTTACCGATGTCTGTTTCCTTTTTCATTCCCCTCTTCCCTTCAAGTAAAATAGGCATAACTACATGAGAGTGTAGACGAAGCCTCTATTAGGCTGATGGAAACGTTTATCAACAGCCTCATACATTATGAAGTGTATTTTGAGAACGAAATAGTTATGCTGACGGAACATAGAGGTTTATGTGCATAACAAAAAAGCTTAACCTGTAAATGAGGTTAAGCTTCACTATCTATTGCCGTTGCTTTATTACGTTTTAGATGGGTCTTTTCTTAAGGATTTCTGGCCGATTCTTATTTAGAACGTGATTGCTCCGCGAATTGATTGAAATCCGGCATAGTTGGATTAGATATATAGTGTCCGCCTTCTACTTGAATCGTTTGTCCTGTAATAAATTTAGACTCATCAGAAGCAAGGAATAAAACGGTATAGCCAATGTCGTCCGCTTCACCGTGGTATGGCAGCGCATTATATTTAGCGAAAATATCAAGCACCGCTTCTGGCATATTGTTTTTAGCTGCAGGAGTTAAAATTAGTCCTGGGGCTACTCCATTACAGCGAATACCATCTTTTCCGTATTGTGCTGCAATGTATCTTGTCAAATTCACAACAGCGGCTTTAGAAGCGCCGTAAGCAGAACGCAAGGCATCGCCAGCAAAGGCGGCCATAGAAGCGGTATTAATGATCGAGCCGCCTCCCGCTTTAATCATATGAGGGATGGCAAACCGGCTGCCTAATAACACACTTTTTGTATTAACGTTCATTAAGCGGTCCCATTCTTCTAAATCCATATTTACAACGTCCAAATCTTTATGAAGGTTTGTTAAGCCTACATTGTTAAAAAGGACGGTAATCGTTCCATATTGTTCAACTGTGAAATCAACAGCCGCTTTAATAGACTCTTCCTTTGAAGCATCTAAAAATACAGCCGCTGCCTCACCGCCTTGTTTCTTTATATTCTCTGCAGCCTCTTTGGCGCCTTCAATGTTAAAGTCAGCAATAATAACCTTTGCTCCTTCTTTCGCCATTAAGGCAGCAGCCGATAATCCAATTCCAGAAGCGCCTCCTGTAACGAGAGCTACTTTTCCCTCTACACGTTTCATTTCCTTCACTCCTTTATATATTGCTACTCTCTTAGCTATTCCCCATTGATTAACTCAATGATAACTCTTTCATCCTTAAAGTATTTTAACATTTAAATATTAACTTTTAAAACAATTTGTTTATCCAGTTTTCCCCTATATTTCCCCTGCTTTTTTACATATTCTTTCTCTCAATTGGAAATAATAGGAGACGTGAAGAAAGGACGGAGTACAGAATGGACAATTTACTCATTGCGCGGTCCCTGTTTGGCACAACGATGGCTTTTCACATTATTTTTGCCACTATTGGAGTCGGACTGCCCTTAATGATTTTGACGGCAGAATTGCTTTATCAAAAAACGAAGGACTTAGACTATGTGGTGATGGCCAAACGCTGGACCAAAACATTTGCCGTTTTGCTTGGAGTTGGCATTCCAACCGGTACGATCGCTGGCGTTCAATTATCTCTTCTTTGGCCTGGGTTTATGGAGGTTATCGGACGTGTCATGCCGCTGCCATTTCAAATTGAAATCTATGCTTTTTTCATAGAGGCCCTCTTTATGTCTATTTATGTCTATGCAGCCGAAAGAATTGCTCCATGGATGAGAGTTATCAGCTTAACGTTAGTTGCTCTAGGAGCGCTCGCATCGGCTGTTTTGATCACCAATGTGCATGCTTTCCAAGGCACTCCCGCCGGGTTCCGTTACGAAAATGGCAAATTTCTTGATATTAATCCATGGGAAGCCTTCTTTAATCCGAGCTTCTTTGTTACGGCTGGACATGTCGCCTTATCGGCCTATGTTGTTGGCGCTTTTGTAGTAGCTTCTGTTGCGGCCTTTAAAATGATGAGAAATAAATATGGTTCAAGAGTATATCTTTTTCATCAAAAAGCGTTAATGGTAAGCCTTGTTTTAGGAGGAATCTTTTCTTTTTTAACAGCGATTAACGGGCATGAATCGGCCCAGTATTTACATGAATACCAGCCAGAAAAATTAGCGGCTGCTGAAGGCTTGTTCGAAACACAGTCACATGCTCCTTTAGCGATCGGAGGTATTACGGATCGGGAAACCCAGACGATCAAAGGGGCTATCGAAATTCCCTGGTTATTAAGTTTTCTAGCAGGCAACAGCTTTGACACGGTTGTGGTCGGGTTAAATGACTTTCCCGAAGAATTGTGGCCGCCCTTGTTTATTCACACACTTTTTAATGCTATGGTCGGGATCGGTTCATTGCTTATTCTTATTTCACTAGTGGGGATTGTATGGAAAAAGTTTATGAAAAAGGACCGCTTTCCAAAATGGTTTTTGTGGGTGTTAGTGGCATCCGGCCCGCTAGCGGTGATTGCGATTGAATGCGGTTGGATCTTTGCTTGTACAGGAAGGCAGCCATGGGTCATTTATCGAGTGTTGGCTACCGCTGATTCAGTTACCTCCGCAACCAACTTAGGCGTTCTTTTCCTCTTATTCTTTAGTGTATATGCACTTCTAGGCATTACCGTTGTAGCAGTGCTGTTGTACTTTTTTAGAAAGAATACAGAGTTGGATGATATCCAAAAGGCTGAAAAAGGCGCTTAACGATTCTACTTACATGTATAGGAGGCCCTATTGATGACAAATGAATTAATCGCGATCACAATCTTGTGGGGGTTTGTGTTTATTTATTCCATTATGGCAACGATGGACTTCGGCGCAGGCTTCTGGTCGATGATTTACATAAACCGGAAAAAAACAAGAGCGACGAATATTGCCAACCGTTACTTATCCCCCACTTGGGAAGTGACAAACACGTTTATCGTCGCCTTAGTTGTCGCTGTGTATAGCTTATTTCCGAAGGCCGCTTACACGCTCGGTACAATTCTGCTCGTTCCGGGAAGCATGATTTTGTTATTACTGGCGGTCAGAAGTGCCTTCTTAGTCTTTTCAAATATTGCAACCGAGTATAAAAAGCCGCTAACGTATGTTTCAGGTATTACCGGCATTTTAATTCCCGGCCTGTTAATTAGTGTGCTGCCGGTTGCTCACGGCGCATTCATCGAGTACGAAGGCGGTCACCCGTCTTTAAACCTCCAAAAGCTGTTTACGAGCCCGAATGAATATGCCTTTATCGGCTTTGCGATTAGCAGCACCCTTTTTTTGTCTTCTTTATTGCTAGCGGATTATTCGAAAACCTCTAATGAAATGGAGGCTTACAAAGTTTATTTAAGAGACTGCCGCATTTTAGGTCCTATTTCATTGTTGATGGCCTTTGCGATTATGCTGACTTTAAGAGCAGAAACACCTTGGCTATATACGCGCATGATGGATGATTTGCCTTTATTGTTCGTTTCACTCGGCTTCTTTTTAATTGGCGGGATTAGTCTGTTCCTTCCATCCTTTTCGAACAAAGAAGAAAGGGGAATGCCAAGAATTGCCGTCATTGCGGTTACGATTCAATATTTCATTGCTAGTTATGTATACGGGAAAGCTCATTTGCCGTATATGGTCTATCCTAACGTAACGATTCAATCAGGCTTCACAGACCCTAATTCTTTTATGGCTGTGTTCATCACATACATTGCCGGTTTTGCCATTCTCTTTCCCGGCTTTATTTATTTTTGGAGATTGTTTATGCACGATAAAAAATACTTGCGGCAAAAAAGTTCCTAGCCATGAAAAAAGCTTAACGGGCTACAAGCCCGTTAAGCTTTTAGGCTATTGAGAAACGTTGGCCTTCTTCGTTGCTCGCCAGATACTGCGCCTCGAAAGACAAACTTTTTCAATCAGCCTGATAGTATATAAAGCAGACTTTGCTT
Source organism: Pseudobacillus wudalianchiensis (assembly GCF_001685015.1). Lineage (GTDB taxonomy): Bacteria > Bacillota > Bacilli > Bacillales > Domibacillaceae > Pseudobacillus > Pseudobacillus wudalianchiensis. The sequence goes on along the minus strand of NZ_MAYT01000002.1, from coordinate 147,499 downwards.
ACAATCATTCCTACTAGTAAAAAACGATGGTGAACACCCTAAAAGCTTTGCTTTATTGCTGCCAATAATCCAGCACGGCCGTAACCAGTACCGACAACGCATAGATAAGCAAAATGACTTGTAACAAGTTCACTTTTCTCCTGCGCTGATTTATGAAAAAAAGCCCTATACAGATAATTGCCAGGAGGATACTCGTCACATTGAGTAAAAGTTGGTTTTCTACCATTGCTCTTACGTAAACACGATTGTTTTATTACCATGAACAATAATTTTATCCTCCACATGCCAAGAAACTGCCTCAGCAAGTACACTTCTTTCTACATGACGACCAGCAATCTTAAGGTCTTCCGCTGTGTAACGATGATTTACCCGCAGGATATCCTGTTCAATAATCGGTCCCTCATCGAGCTCGTTTGTCACATAATGCGCAGTCGCTCCAATTAATTTCACCCCACGGTTAAAAGCTCGCACATAAGGATTTGCCCCTACAAATGCCGGCAAGAAAGAGTGATGGATGTTAATGATTTGATTTGGATATTTTGATATGAAACCAGGAGAAAGGATTTGCATGTATCTCGCTAAGACAATAAAGTCTACTTTTCCTTCCATTAGTTCCATTGCTTTTTGTTCCGCTTCTTCTTTCGATTCATGGGAAAGCGGAATATGGTAATACGGAATGCCATAGCTCTCTACTACTTCTTTTAAATCTGGATGGTTACTAATCACCATTGGAATTTCAACTGGGAGCTCCTTTGATTTCCAGCGCCAAATTAATTCTAACAGACAATGATCTGCCTTAGAGACAAAAATAGCCATGCGCTTGGCCTTTTCTTTGTTTCTTAATTCCCACTCCATTGGATACGACTCGGATAACTCCCGCAGCCCTTGTTCAAGCTTCTCAACGGCTGTATCCGTCTCTTCCATATCAAATTCAATTCTCATAAAGAAAATGCCGTCTTTTGGATTTGTCGTATGCTGATCAAATTGAACAATATTCGCTTTGTGCTCCAGCAAAACATTTGACACAGCGGAAATAATGCCCGGCTTTTCCGGACAAGTGACTAACAATTTAAAGTAATTAAGATTCCCCTTTTTATGCAAAACTCTTCCTCCACCCTTAAATGTTATATTCATTTCAAAAAGACTACTCTATCGCACAGTCGCTTGAAGTAAAGCTTTCTCCCACTAGAAAACCTAATTCTTCTGTGTAATCAACCTGTGTTTCTGTATCTAAGTAACGTTCGGTAAAACGGTCCATTCGAATTTCAATTCCTTCACAGTCAATCACTTTATCATTTCGGCGCGGCTCATCAAATACAAGCTGAAACCTCACAGATACACCACATCCGCCAGCGACATCCGCATCAATTCTTGGACTATTCTTTTCCTCTAGTACCATTGCTTTTAACTGTTTTACAGCCGGCTCTGTTAATCTGATCACGATTATTCCACCCCTTCCTGTAAGCGTTTTCCCTGATATATACCCTTCTCCATTTGTCGGCTTTCAACCACTTCCCGACACTTTTTATGCACGCAAAAAAGGACAGAAAAGGGTAACGTTCCCTTCTCTGTCCTTTTACCTGAGAGTTTAACTCCATCCAGCGATCGGATTGAGCCTTCCCCTTTGGTGGCGTATTTAAACGCGCTCTCCAGAGGTGCGTCCCATTGTGGTTCTTCTACCTGAGAGATTGATTCCAAGGGTCTTTTTGGAACTTGCTCCTTCGGTGGCTCACTGCTTGCACTCTCCCACAATCGTCATCCGCTATTTTCATTCAGAATAATTGAAATATTAACGATTGTCAATTGCTTTTATTTTTCTCTGACGATTCCGCTTATAAAAAGAGGGAACCATTAGTATCCCTCATGACGAAAAATCAAAAACCGTTCATTGTCATTTTTTTCATAGAGCCCTGGCACCTTCACTTCTTTTAAAAGCTGAAATGGAGTATACATTTCGAGAAATTGAATGTATTCGGCCGTTGGATAGTAAAGAACAATATCAACAGACCGCTGTTGTTCTTCAACTGAGCTCATAATATTGTGAACGACTTTCATAAAAATTTGGATAGAAAACGGGTTAAAAAAGTAAAAGCGATTGTCTTCCTTCCCAATTTTATAATCCTCTGCAGCACAACATTCAAAGCGGAGAGAATGAAGGGGACTCTTTTTTTTCTTCATATACTCGGCCAGATTCTCAACCGCTTCCTGGTACAGCTGCCCATTCACCTCAACCCCCGTGGCCCGCACGTTAAACCGATAGTGAATATAAAATAACAGACGCCCTTTTCCACAGCCGAAGTCTACGACTCCGTCCGTTTTCTTTAACTCGTATTCCTGGAAGAGCTCGTCTATTGCTTCATAAGGGGTTGCTTCATAACGATTATAATGAAGCGACTGATAGAGCCATTCCCATGTGCCGCCTGTCTGAATTTTGAGCAGACGGTCGTACTCTTTTTCATTCATTGCAGTTCCCCAATTCGTTTTTCTCTATTATAAGACAGCCGCTTTCTCCTGCTCAAATAACGATTCTATCTCTATGGTCAGTAAAATGCGAACATGGCGAGTAACGGACACTCCCTTACTCAAACAAACTTTTAAACTCTCCATATCCTTCTTCTTCTAGCTTATCCTTGGACACAAAGCGAAGAGCGGCTGAATTAATGCAGTAGCGCGCCCGATCTGGACCGGGGCCGTCATCGAACACATGGCCTAAGTGGGAATCAGAGGTTTTCGCCCGGACTTCAATCCGCCTCATGCCATGAGAAGTATCGAGCTTTTCCTCTAACTCTATACGGCGCAAGGGCTTTGTAAAACTCGGCCAGCCGCAGCCAGCATCATATTTATCAGTCGAACTAAACAATGGCTCTCCTGAAATAATGTCGACGTAAATCCCCTCTTCTATATGATTCCAATACTCATTGCGAAACGGTGGTTCCGTTGCGTTATGCTTTGTCACTTCATATTGAAGCGGTGTTAATTCTTGACGCAATTGCTCATCTGTTTTCCGATTCTTCCAATTTTCACGAATAAACTTTGCACGTCCAGACCCTTCTCTATAAAGATTATAATGGAAAGGGTTCTTTTTATAATAATGCTGATGCTTCTCCTCCGCCCGGTAAAAAGGACCTGCCGGCAGGATGGCCGTTACAATGGGCTTTTGAAAACGGCCGCTCGCTTCAAGTTCTGTCTTCGAAGCCTCTGCTAATTCTTTTTGTTCTTCGTCATGATAAAAAATCGCCGTTTTATAAGACAAGCCCCGATCATTAAATTGCCCGCCCGCATCTGTCGGATCAATTTGCTGCCAGAATAACTCCACTAATTTTTTATATGGAAAAACAGCCGGGTCAAACTTTATTTGGACCGCCTCATAGTGGCCGGTTGTATCAGAGCAAACCTCTTCATATGTCGGATTTTCCGTGTGACCTCCTGTGTAGCCCGAAACAACCTCTTTAATTCCCGGCTGCTCGTCAAAAGGCGAGACCATACACCAGAAACATCCTCCCGCAAACGTAGCTAACTTCCATTGTTCAGCCATGAAACAACACTCCTTTACCTCTATTTTTTGTTTCCAATCTTCAAAAGTTTTTTATATGCCGATAAAAATTGACCCCAATCCCTTTTTTCACCCCAAAAGCTGCGAATGAGTTTGACAAATGCTTCATACTTTCCTTCATAAGGGTACCAGTTCACTTCTTTTTTCTTATGGCCCTTGTCCACCATAACAGCGGTCTGCACACAAAAATTCTGCATACCCACATCTCCATGGTAAGCGCCGATCCCGCCCTCTTTTGCTCCTCCATAAGGAAGATAAGGATTGGCTACGGTGATAATGACATCGTTGATCACAGCATTTCCCGATATGAGCCGGGAGACAATCCGTTTCCCCCGATCCAGGTCAGCCGTCCAAACGCTGGCATTCAAGCCAAAGCGGGTATCATTCGCTAAAGCAATGGCTTCCTCTTCTGTCTCAAAGGGCATAACCGGCAGCACCGGACCAAATGTTTCTTCTTGCATAATCGCCATTCCATGATCAACCTTCGTTAATATCATAGGCTCGATAAACATTTGACCATCCTTCCATTGATCAGGATGGTCACCGGCAATCAATTCTGCCCCTTTTTCGAGCGCGTCCTTTACATGCGCTTTAATGATGGCGGTTTGTTGAGGGAAAGTCATCGAACCAATATCGCTGTCAGCAGCTATCCCTTGCTTTAAAGCTTGTGTTTCCTGAACTAAACGATCGACAAACTTTTGATAGATGGACTTGTCCACATACACTCGTTCAACTGACATACACACTTGGCCGCTATTTGTAAAAGCTCCCCAAATAGCTCCTTGTACAGCTCTTTCCATATTGGCATCGGCGCAAACAATCATCGGATCTTTGCCGCCAAGTTCCAACAAAGTCGGGATCAATTGTTTGGCTGCTTCTGCTTGAATAATTTTTCCTGTTCGGACAGAACCCGTAAAGTGAATAAAGTCAGGCTTTCCTTTTACGAGGGCTGCGCCTAGTTCCTTGCCGCCATGGGCAACTTGCAATAGACCAGCGGGAAAACCAGCTTGTTCAAATAACTGTTCAATCAGTACTCCCACCATCGGGGTAATTTCCGATGGCTTTAAAATAACTGCATTTCCCGCAACGAGCGCTTCCACAATCGGAATCATCGAAAGCTGAAACGGAAAATTCCACGGAGAGATGACTAATACTGTTCCCCGCGGCTTATATTCAATGTAAGAGGATTTTCCAATAAACGTAATAGGCGTTTTTACTTTTCTTGTTTTCAACGCCGCTGCCGCCCTCTTTTCAATATGTGAAATAGAATCTACAACGGTCATTACTTCCGTTGTTAAAGCTTCAACAGCAACTTTTCCAGTGGAATCATGAATGACTTTCACGATATCGTCTAACTGTTCCACAATAGAAAGCCTTAGCTTTTGAAGGAAATGAACCCTTTCGGAAATTGACAAGCCAGACCAAGTTAAAAAGGCTTTATTCGCGTTGTCATATAGGTCTTCGGCTCTCTCTAAAGGCGTCTCGTCTAGTGTGCCAATTACCTTCTTTGTTGCCGGACTTTTCACCGTCCATATCATGTCTGTTCCTCCTTAATGAACCACAATCATCTTATCGTGACTTTTCGATGCTTCTGATAAAATTGTACAGCAGCTGGAACATAATCGGCAAAGTCTGGACACTGAATGCCGGCACCTTTTAACTCTCTTATCGCTTCTGGACGGTCATACTCTGTTTTCAATCGAAAATACTGAATCATCTCTTTTTCTGCCGGGATCTACCTCCAATAGCAAGGAAGAAACAATAAATAGCGGAATCATATATTGGATGTTTGACCTATTAGCGTTTCATAAATGAATCGATAGACATCCTTTGCTTTATAAAGGCTCGGATCTGTTAAAGGCTAGACCTTATTTTCGCCTCGCGGGTCCATTACTAAAAAGCAAGCGGCACTTACAATGTAATCAACCGGAACTAAGTTAAATCCTCCCTCTCCTTTTCCAAGGAAAGGAATCGGTAACCTCGCAAACTTATCTAAAAATCTCATGATAAAATAAGGCCCATCAAAATGGCATTCACTCATTACAAAAAAAGACAGGCCGTACCCAAAGAGGTCGTGTCTGTCTTTTGCTTATCCATAAGTGGTCATTCTTTATCAGAATCGGAAAACTCGGATTCAATTCGTTTCATGAATTCTTCTGCAGCACTGTACCCTTGCTGCTGCAAATACCAGTTATTTGCTGCCGCTTCAATTAATCCAGCTACATCACGGCCCGGCTGAAGCTGAATTTGAATGTGAGGAACACGAACACCCATGTATTCTGTGAACTTCGTTTCAACTTCCAGTTCGTTATTTAACGTATTGTTCTGCCACTTTGTCAGCTCAATATCAAGCGCGATCCGCGTCTCTTCCTGAAAAGCCTTTCGTCCATATAAACGGACGACATTCAACAAACCAACACTGCGCAACGCGAGGAATTCCTTGTTCTTTTCATCATGAGTACCGAGCAGCGTTTGCGGACTTAGCTTCTTGAGTACTACGATATCATCCGCAACCAATCGGTGCCCGCGGCCAATCAGTGTGTGGGCGGTTTCGCTCTTTCCAACTCCCGATTTCCCCCGCAGCAAAATGCCAATTCCCGAAACATTTACACAAACGCCATGTACGGCAATTTCCTGTGCCAACGTCTTCGTCAAATAAGCATCTAATTTTCCAACGAATTCATAAGTGGATTGATCCGTGCGCAACAAAGGAATCTTTTCCTCTGTGCAATACTGCGGCAAGTACATTAATTCCTCTTCATGAGCAGTGACAATAATGCAAGGGGGATGGTATTTCACAATATTGCCGATCCGCAGCTTGCTTTCGCTGTCGCTCAATCTATGTAGGTAGTTTATTTCATTGTTGCCGAGCACCTGAACGTGTCCACTTGGAAAAAAATCAAAGTAATCAATAAACTCCAGTCCCGGACGCTGAGTTGGGGACTTTTCAATCTTCCGATGCAGCTGATCCTCTCCGGCTAATACCTCTAATGAAAATCTACGGACTATATCTCCAACCGTAATGGATTTCATCATGAACACTCTCTCCTTGCTTAATCTCTTTAAAAACCTGATAGACTAAATCAGCAGTCTGTTTTTTTCCTAGCCTCTTAGCATTACACTCTAATTTAACATAATAATGGCATGATTATTGCATAAGTTGACTTTGTTCAATAAATGTTAACCTTTATATGATGAAAGAGTCTCATCATGCCTATTTAGTGATACTTGGATTACTAGATAGTGATTACCACTTAGTATTTACCAGTTTACTGAATAATTACATTATATCGGAAAATACTCCTTAACATTCTGTTTTTAATTTATTTTCCAATTATTTACCTAGAACATAAAGAAGCCCTAGGCACAAGTTAACAGTATGCCTAGGACTAACAATGTAGCATATTGAATTTTTTAGTGAAAATGACTGCGACTATACGATGGAAGAATAAAGAATCCTTCTATTTATCTACATTAAGAGCTTCCGTCTAAATCAGCTGAATGCGTAACGCGATTTCGTCCGTTAGACTTAGATGTATATAGAGCCTCATCTGCTTTAGCCAATATAGAAATATTCGTATCATGCTCTGTGAAAGTAGCCGCACCGACGCTTATCGTTACGGGACAGCTGCTCCACGGAGCCTCTTCAACAATCTTCCGCAGTCTTTCAGCTGCCTGTTTTGATTGCATTTCATTCATTTCTGGCAAAAGAATAATAAATTCTTCTCCACCATAACGGGCTACAGTATCACTTTCTTTTGAATTGGCCTCGAGAATCCGGGCAAATTCTCGTAAAACTTGATCCCCAGTCAGATGACCATACGTATCATTCACTTTTTTAAAATGATCGATATCCATAATTAGAAGAGAAAAAGGAGTTTTAGAAAGAAAAAAATGGTCAATATGCGAATCTAGCTTTTCAATAAAATAACGCCTATTTTTTAATCCAGTTAAGGTATCTGTGACTGCCAGACTCTCTAATTTAGCATTTAACCTCATAAGCTCTTCTTGCTTTCTTTCAACATCACGATGCAATGCCTCTAATTTCTCAAGCGCCTCATCTTTAATTCGGTAAGCTTCCTCTATTTCTCTCTTTGCATTGCGGATTTCTTTCTCGTAATCAATCCGCCGGGTCATCTTTACAAAAACACATTCTATTTTCTCTGCTTCATTCCCTTCATAGCTTTTCCCATTTAAAAGAACAGGAATGCTCTCCCCTTTGCTGGATTTCAATGTTAAATACATTTCATCCACGTGACCATATAATTGGATAAATGGGTAAAAGTATGTGTGAAACAGAAATTTATTCGCCATGGACATAATCGACTCAATATGGTGATTCATAAGATCGTCTCTACTGTAACCACCCATATCAAGAAACGTTTGATTGACATAGCTTATAATTCCTTGACTATTGATAGTCATATATCCACAAGGAGCACGGTCTAGCCGTTCATCCATTTAATACACCCTCTCAATCGACATAATCCTCTTTAAAGCTTGAAAGATACTCTTTTATAAGGCGGACTGTCTCTTCGGGGTGACTTAAATGCGGGTAATGTCCTTTGGCCTCCATTAAACGAAACGTGCTATTTTTAAGATGACTCTCTAAGTATTTTCCTACTCCTACAGGAACAATACTATCTTCCGAGCATTGTAAAATAAGAGACGGTGTTTCTGCTTTTGCTAAATCCTCCCTATGATCGGAGAAAAAAGTGACTTCGGCAAACTTGCGAGTAACAGCTGGGTCCGTTGAGCAAAAGCTTGTCTCTAACTCTTTAGTAAGAAGAGGGCGGTCTGGATTATTCAGTGCAAGAGGGGCAAGATAACTTGCCCAGCCCACAAAGTTCATCTCCATCATATCCAATAATTCTTCGACATCTTCTCGTTCAAAGCCTCCATAATAACCAGATTCGTCATTTAAATACCGGGGAGATGGCCCGACCATAATCAAGCATTCAAAATACTCCGGTCTTTGAATGGAAGCCATCATTCCTATCATGGAACTGATAGAGTGTCCTACAAATATCACTTTGCCTGCATTTAAGGCTTCCATAACCTCTAGCAAATCCTTTACATATCCTTCAATGGTTCCATATCTTTCATAAGAATAGGCCGTTAAATCTGACTTTCCTGAACCCACATAATCGAATAGCACGACTCGATATTCTTTTTCAAATTGAGGGGCAACAAACCGCCACATATTTTGATCGCATCCAAAGCCGTGCCCAAAAACAATTGTCTTTTCCCCTTGACCAAAAACTTTTACATTATTACGAACAAGAATATTTTCCATTTAATAAAATCCCCTAATGTTCATATTTCTTATTCTTCTACTGGACCGCCATACTCAAAATAATTTTTAGCCGTCTCCCAAAGCCCTACTTTCGATAAACTTGGCAAACGTGATTGCAGCAATTCCCAGAAGACTATAGTCATAACCTCGGCTGTTGGATTCAATCCATTAAATTCCTCAGTATCAAGATTAAGATGTTTGTGATCGAATTTTTGTATGATGGTTTCATCTACTATTTCGTCGAGTTGAGCCAGGTTTATAATCATTCCGGTTACAGGATCAATTTCTCCTTCTACCGTTACTTCAAGAACATAGTTATGCCCATGTCCGTTCGGGTTGTTGCACTTTCCAAAAATCTCTTTATTTTCTTCATCAGATAGCTGATCACTGTGCAATCTATGTGCAGCCGAAAAATGATATTTTCTTGTTAATTGAATCATTGAATTTTCCCCTTTTTGAGAGAACAAAAATGGATTCTCGTGCAATATTATTCTATCAAGTTTACAGCCATTAAATCTATCTTTCAATTCATTCCATATATAATTCACAATATTTTCCGTTGTTGGAATGTGTTCTTTAAAAAAAGAATGTTCCCGGTTTAAAAATTTTCCGTCTAACTCCTCTAAAACTACGCTCTTTACTATTCTATCAACATCCGTAATATTCACTACGATGCCTGATGAAGAATTAAGGTCTCCTTTGACCGTTACTTCTAATGTATAATCATGCCCGTGGCCGTTAGGGTTGCTGCATAAACCAAATGCTTTTCTATTTGTTTCTTCATCCCAAGTATCAATCCGATAACTATGAGCTGCTGAAAACTCCACTTTTCTTGTTAGTAAAATCAAGATTTCATCTCTCCCTGGTGCAAGAATTGATCAATATAGGCTCTCTTACTATTCGCTTTTTCTGTTTATCTTAGTGAGTGCAGCTTCTTGTATCTCACTAAATGCCTTATAAAACTCTTCTACCGATAAAGGCTTGCTAAATAGATAGCCCTGTACTTCATTGCATTGTTGCTGTTGAAGGAATTGAAGCTGTTCAGCTGTTTCTACGCCTTCTGCGATAACGTTGACCTTCAGATTATGAGCCATCGCGATAATGGTCGTAATAATTTTATTATCATCAGAGCCTTCCTCTATATCTTGAATAAAGGACTTGTCGATCTTTAAAGTATGGAACGGGAACTTCTTAAGATAGCTTAGCGAAGAATATCCTGTTCCAAAGTCATCGATTGCAATCTTGACCCCTAGATCTTTTAGCGCCTTCAGCTTGGCAATCACATAGGATTCATTGTACATAGCGATTGTCTCTGTAATTTCCAGTTCTAAATATTCCGGTGCAAGTCCCGTTTCCTTTAATATCTTGCTAACGATTTCTACTAAGTTCGCTTGTTGAAATTGTCGCGGAGAAAGGTTCACTGATACACCCATTTTAGGCAGGCCTAGCCTTTGCCATTCTAGGCTTTGTTTGCACGCTGTGCGCAATACCCACTCTCCTACTGAAACAATTAATCCAGTTTCTTCAGCTAGCGGAATAAATTCTTGAGGGGAAATCATACCCAATTGCGGGTGTCTCCAGCGAATCAAGGCTTCACTTCCAGTTATTTTTCCGGTATTTATATCAACCTTAGGCTGGTAATACAAAGTAAACTCATCATGCTCCAACGCCTGACGCATACCTTTTTCTAAAATCGCTCTTCTTTGAATCCAATCATTCATATCAGCTGTATAGAATTGAAGATTGTTTCTCCCCTGTTCTTTAGCACGATACATGGCCATATCAGCATTTTTAATCACATCTTCAACGTGTTTACCATCTGTCGGATACATACTGATTCCGATACTTGATGTGATAAACAGTTCATTTCCTTCATAAATGAAGGGCTTTTCTAATTCTTTTAAAATAGTTTGTGCCCTGTCATTCGCTTCCTTACAGCTAGTGTTAGGCAGAAGCAAAATGAATTCATCTCCACCAATACGTGACATCATCTCTCCTTCTTTAAGAAGGGAAGAAATACGATTCGTGACAGCTCTTAAAATAGCGTCCCCTGCGGAATGTCCAAGTAAATCATTAATGAATTTAAACCTGTCCAAATCGAGGAATAAAAATGCCATCGTTTCCTTATCGTTTGAATTCGCTAACTCTAATGCCGTTTTATTAAAAAAGCGCAAGTTTGGAAGACCAGTCAAAAAATCGTAATAAGCGTGATATTGGATTTCTTCATTTTTTTTCTTAAGCTCGTCGGTATGATCCAACAAATTCAACGACATGACATTCACTTGATTAGCAAGCGCCCCTAATTCGTCACGACGTTCAATTATCACCTGTTCCCCAAAATTTCCCTTGGCAATTTCGTCAACTTTTAGTAAAATTTGATTAATAGGACTGACAATATACCTAGATAAAAAGTAACTAACAATAAAAACTAGTGCTAAAATAGCAATCGAAATGATGAGGTTATTCAATAACTGCTTGTTCAGTACATCTTGAATTACCTTATAATCTGTTACGATTCCAATTACATAAGGATTTTGAGCAGAAACAGGAATAAAGCTCTTAAGGACTTTTTTACCATTCACTGTGCTCTGTACACTAATTGGTTTACCCGTTTTCATTGCTTTTCTGACAGCTGAAACATCTACGTTTTTATCTTTATACTCGTATTCGCCAAATTGAATGGCCTTATTTTCTAGTTCAATAAATTTCTTTCCGTTCTGTTCTGTATAAACTGGCGGAAGGCCAAAGGTGTTTGGGTTAAATCCAGTAATATTCAGTAAACTCTTGTTGTTGCTTAATGTTTTCTTCACGATAGCGTCAGGACCAATGTGTTCTTCAAAGTCCATAATCTGTTTGTCCCTCATATAGGGACTGATGATATAGTTTGTTGTGCCATCATAATAGTATCCCCATTTATCAACATGGTCAGGATTTGAGGCAGAGACATTCATAGGGCCTGACCAATAATTTGATAATTTTTGACCCTGAGGAATTGTGACATTTTTATTAGAAAATAGCTGTTGAAATGCGGTATACCAATATCCCCATTCTTTAGTACTTAAATTTCTCTCTTGCGGATCAGAAGACTTGACTCCTACGATGTCTCCTTTTTCTTTCACTAGCAGGGTTATATAGGAAACATCGAGCTTTTTGCTAAGCTCTACAAGTTGTTCATTCGTCACTTTATTTATATCGGGATCAAGCGCATTCTGCGCCGCAATGGCTGCGGCACGAAGCTTTTCCCCTATTGCATTCTCCAAAGACTCTACTCCAAATTGTGAATGGTTAATGGCTATACTAATTTCCTTTACTAAGAGTTCCATCTGTTTTTCTTGATCTTTGATTAACAGGTCTCTCGTATAGTAATAGGATAATATATTGTTTAAAATGAGTATGAACGTGACTATCGTAGAAAAAATGAATGATAATTTTTTCTTCAGAGACAAACTCTCTCCCCCAATGCAGGTTGTTTTTTATAGTGATTACAATACACCCTTTGGAGGAGTTAAGGTGATTTCATCCATCCGAACATGAAGTGGAGTAGCAGCCACAAATGACACTACACGTGCTACATCATTAACATGCAGCATATCTTCAGGAGAAAATCCTTCGACACCTTTCCAAATATCCGTGTATGTTGCACCTAATTGAATATTTGTAGTGAAAATATTATGTTTATACCATTCTTCTGCCAAAACACTGCCTAAGCCGCTCAGTGCTTGTTTAGAAGCCGCATATATAGAATTCAATGGCAAACTCCTTTTCGTTGCGATAGAACTAATATTAATGATGCGCCCTCCTTCCTTCTCCAGTAACGGGAAGGCATTTTGGATGCAGTGAAACAAACCAAACACATTCGTTTGAAAAACAGCTTCCCATTCCTTGGGAGTAAACTCTTCAAATGCCTTAAAGTAACCAATGCCTGCATTGTTAACTAGCACGTCTATAGCTTCATGCTGTTCACCGATCCTGTTAAAAGCGTTCTTTATTTCTTCTTCATCCATGATGTTCATTTGCAGAGGGATCACATTTTTCACACCACTGTTTACTTCTTTCTCCCGGGTCGTCGCATAGGTGATGAAACCTTGTTTCGCAAGATTACGGCTAATTCCTTCGCCAATCCCTTTTAACCCACCTACAACAACAGCAACTTTATCTCTCATATTGCACCTCTTTTTGCTTGGTTACTTTGTAAATATAGCCAAAAATATCTGTTAATAGATAGTACTCACTATATTCTTTCATCCTATCAATCCAATTACCCATGACTTTTAAATCAACACCATGAGCTCTTTGCTGTAACACAGCAAAATCGAAAACATACTGGTTTTCTTCAATTTCCCCATGGACAATATGGTACAAAATCCAATTTAATGGATTGTCAATAATGAGCTCGCAGCCACTTTCGGTTACCAATGGTACGGGCCTTGGGACGATAGCTGGAGCCGTAGCATCAATTCCTTCAGGCGTTATGGAAGGCATAATTAATTGAAATGTAATATGTTGATTTTCAAGCAAATCTATTTCAGGAGTATACTCATATGCTTGCACCGTAACAGGTGTGTTCCCCAGCTCGTTCTTTAATCCTTGAAGTTCATTTAAGGAAAATGGGATTTTCGTTTTTTTCGTATATTCATTTCCTTGAAGATATGTTCTATTAAACTCCTCAACTAGCTGATGCACCGTCACATCAACCCCTAATGTGCCTATTCTGCTCGCTGCAGTCTGGATAGCTAATCGAGAATTATCACTCGCCAGCCATCTTCGGTTCATTTTTTCGGCCGTAAAAGATAAAGAGCCGCTTCCGCAATAGAAATCCCCCACTAAGTCTCCTTCACTTGTCGTCATTTCTAAAATACGCTCCATCAGTTTTTCAGGTTTTTGTGTAGCATAAAATGTATCTTCTTCTCCCAGGTGTTCATACTGTCCAACATCATCCCAAACGGATGAATAAGAAACGTCCTTCTTTTTAAAGTAGTGATCTGTTTTAGCATAAAAAAATAAAGATTCGTGATTAAGGCCAAATTGCGACTTCTTATATACCGCGTTATCCGCAAACTTCCAAACGACTTCTCCAAGAAACCGATTAGGTCCAAATATTTCATCTAAAATCACTTTTAAATAATGCCCTTCTTTTTGTGATGTATGAAAAACAAGGATTCCTTTTTCATTTAGTAACTCTCTAGCAGTTGCGATTCTCTCTCGGTAATTAGAACGATAAATATCCGAATGATAGAAGTTTTTAATAGTGGCAGCCTCATTCCACGGATCAATAATACGTTCATCTAACCTCTTATTAAACACAGAGAAAACCCAGCCGGAATTGAACGGACCATCAAAATAAATCATGTCGAATTTTTCTTTGTAACCTATATTAATTAACCCTTGCATAATATACAAATTATCACCATAAAATAGACCATTTTCCTTAATTTTATTTGGTTCAAATATCACAATCCATTCAACCCTCCATGTCTTTAAACCTATTTTATTGAAACTGTTTTCCATAAGAGGAATTATTCAATAATACTTATTGTACTTTTTTTATCGAATTGTCGATACCTCTTTTTATTTGTCGATAAACAAAGAATTATGTCTATTTTTAAGTATGCAGGGCTTGAACTACCTAAAAAGCTAGGAGAACCCCTTAAAATACCGTTATAATGAGAAAAATTATTTATAGAGAATTTAGGAGGATGACAAGGTCACAAAAAGGGGGCATTCTATGCCAGAATTATTCATTACCATGCTCGAACGGCCTGGAATTATTGTCACTATCGTTTTTATCTTGACGCGCTTTAGGTTTTTTAGGGGCATGGTTTATTAAGAACAGCTGCATCACTGCGATCCTATTCCTCAATTTTTGTGGCATTATCGGTACATATACACGGTTTAGTTGCTAATTCGCGTATGGTCGGTGCCGTATCAGTCAGTCTTCTTGATAGTTATAGAGTTGGTATTGGATTTGGACGCTGCATTCGAAAGAAGGAAGCGGTCTTGCTATTTACAATGTAAACCGCAGGCTAAGGGAGAGATCTTTAATCTGAAACCTAAAGACATTCTTTATACATTTATTTAGAGACAATAAATTAACGAGTATTATTACAGAAAAGTGGAAAAGAAGTGCATGAATGCATGCACTTCCTTTTTATTGTCTTTATCTTATCGATAAGCATCTGTTACAAGAAGGCGATCTACCTCTTTGATGGAGCTTCGTCCTGAAATAGCTAATTGCAGCTCAGTCTGTGCAATAAAGTTTTCAATCACTTCCCGTACACCCATTTCCCCAGCTACCCCTAGAGCATAAGCATAGGGACGGCCAATCAGCACGGCGGAGGCACCAAGAGCCATCGCTTTCATAACATCGGCTCCCCTTCTGATCCCGCTGTCCAACAAAACAGGAATTTTATTTTCAATGGCTTCGCATATAGAAGGGAGTACATCTAAAGTAGCGACGGCTCCATCTAACTGCCGGCCGCCATGATTAGAGACAATAACGCCTTTTACCCCATGTTCTAGCGCAAGCAGCGCATCGTCCGGATGAGTCACTCCTTTTAATAAGACGGGTAGCGGAGTTTGCTGGCAAATATACTCTAATTCTTTCCAAGTAAAAGCCGTATTATTTCCTTCATCTAACGCCTTCTTGCTTGCCGCTTTCACATTTTTTTCTGGCGGTTCCTCTAATTTTGAAAGAAAGACAGGATCAGAAAAATAATTCCCCATGCCTTCTCCTGACAGAAAGGGCAAGTACGCATTATGTAAATCCTTCTCTCGCCAGCCGAGTAAAGTAGAATCGATTGTAACGACGATCGCCGAATAACCAGCGTTCTCCGCCCTTTTTAAAAAGCTATTTGTCAGGTCATGATCTTTAGGGGGATACAGTTGGAACCATCTGAGGGCATCCCCCATTGCTTCAGCCACTTCCTCCATCGACTTCGTAGAAACGTTGCTGAGAATATAAGGGACCCCTAACTTAGCTGCTGCTTTTGCAGGAGCAAGTTCAGCCTCTGGGTGAAGAATCGAATTCACCCCAATAGGTGCAAGTAGAATTGGGACAGGAATCGATTTTCCAAACAATTTGATTGTTAAATCACGCTTCTCGACGTTACGGCAAATCCTTGGCTGGATCTGATATTTTTGAAAAGCTTCTAAGTTGGCTCGCATCGTATCTCCTGCTCCTGCCCCGCCATTTACATAGTCAAAGGGTCCAGCAGCAAGTATCTTTCTTGCTCTTTCTTCCCATTCCTTTATCGAAACCGGCAGAAGCTTTGCCCCTTCATCTCCGCTCTGGTAAAACTTCATCTGAATATCTTCACAGTTCTTCATTCTAGTCCTCCCCTTAGAGTTATGTGTCAGGATGTATATTACTTATCCAACAAAGTGAGATTGAATATTCCTTCTGTATTATTGCCTAAATCCTTACACTATATTGTTGGAAGAGAAAAAATTTACTCTTAGCACGTTGTCATCATCATTCTCAGACAGGACTAAGAACAACAGGGACCAATATTTCAAGAAAAACCTTACAAAAATGTAAGAACGGTGTAAGAAAGATGAATTTCTTGCTTTCAATGAATGGCATATAATTTTTTAAAATGAGATATAAGGAGGAACAATCCAGTGAATTTTTATGAGATAAATGTTGAGCTATTTAGAATGATCAACAATTTAGGAAACCACTTTACATACTTAAACCCTGCTATGACATTCACCGCTAAATATATGGTCTTTTTCTTAGCCTTAAGCATTATCCTGTTTTGGTTTATGGGAAGCGAGACAAATAGAATGATGATTGTTTGTGGAGCCATTACTTTGGCTGTAGCTGAAGTATTAGGAAAGCTTGCTGGAAAGATCCATTCCAACCATCAGCCATTTGCCGAACTAGCTAATGTGAATAAATTGATTGGGCATGCTGTCGATAACTCCTTTCCGAGTGATCACACCATTTTATTTTTTTCGTTTTGTATGACCTTCTTTCTGTTTAAAAAAAGAGGGAGAGCATTGTGGCTGTTATTAGCTGCTTTAGTTGGCTTTTCTCGTATTTGGGTAGGTGTTCATTATCCAGCGGATGTCTTCGCGGGAGCAGCCATTAGTGTTTTCACTGCCGTACTCGCTTATTGGGGAGTGCCTAAGTTAAGCTTTATTAAGAGGCTGTTAGTGATTTATGAAAGAGGAGAACGGAGAATCCTTCCTATAAAAAGCAATTCAAGAAACTATTAATGAGGTCAAAGTGTTAAGAATAAAAGCTGCTCATGACAGCACTCTGGAGCATTTACACATAGACAGCTATCATGAGCTGCTAACTTTTTAGTCATACTGGCTTTTTTATTTAATACTATATAATTTGCATTTATCATAAAAGCTGGTTTTGCTAATTCCTAATAACTTTGCTGCTTTTAACTTATTGCCTTTTGCAACGGCTAAAGCACGCTGCATAGCTTGTTTTTCAGCAGCAACAACTGCTTCTTTTAAAGGCTGAACTGACAAGGACGGAGATAACTCATGAATGTTTGCTGGTTGATGTTCATCATGTACATTAATTTTAGCTTCTTCTGTTATGTCGGCTTCCTGATCGCGTAAATATAATGGCAGGTGAGGCAGCTTAATGACTTTGCCGTCCAGCACATTAATCGAACGCTCTAGCACGTTCTCCAACTCGCGAATGTTCCCCGGCCAAGAATGTTGTGTTAATCTCACCGCCACTTCCGGCGATAACTCTATGCTGTTACGGTAAAATTTTGTTCCTAACTTTTTTAATAGCCAATTAGAAATAAGGATAATATCTTCCCCTCGTTGTCTCAGCGGAGGAATTTCAATTTTAATGACATTTAAGCGGTAATATAAATCTTGGCGAAAATCCCCTTTCTTCACCATCTTTTCTAAGTCACGATGGGTAGCTGCAATGATTCGCACGTCAACAGAGATAGATTTTTGACCGCCTACTCGATAAATTTCTTTTTCCTGGAGGACTCTTAACAGTTTACTTTGCATAGAGAGAGGCATGTCCCCGATTTCATCCAAGAAGAGCGTACCCTTGTTGGCCATTTCAAACTGCCCCTTCTTTCCCCCTTTTTTAGCTCCTGTAAAAGCGCCATCCTCGTAGCCAAACAGTTCAGATTCCAGCAAGTGCTCTGGAATAGAGGAGCAATTAATCGCAACAAAAGGACCGGACGCGCGCATGCTGTTATGGTGGATCGCATGAGCAAACAATTCCTTTCCCGTACCAGATTCACCGATCAATAGAACCGAAGAATTGCTTCCTGAAATTCTTTGGGCAAGCTTTTTAACCGAGAGAAACGCCGGGCTGTCTCCAATTAAATCATTAAAGTTATATTTACTTTGCAAGTCTCTCTGGGCTCTTGCTTGGTAATAATTCAACTCCTCCACGAGATTTTGAATTTTTGTCTTGTACATCTGCCACTCTTCAGGGTTACGAAACATAACACTGCCTAAAGCGCCGACAATTTCCCCATTCTCAAACAGAGGAAACCGATTAGCAATCATCTCGCTGCCATTGATCGATTGAAGGGCAGCAAGTTCGGTTTGTCCTGTTTTAGCTACGATATGCATGCGTGAGTTTTCAATTACGTCCTGTACGGGACGATTGACTGCCTCTTCTACCGTCGTTCCAATAAACTCACAGTACCCCTCATTGATATAGATAATAATGCCGTTGCGGTCGACAACAACAACTCTTTCTGCCAATAAATTAATGATTTGTTCATACCAGCTATTCGGAATTTTTTCAAAAGCCCGTTTCATTCCACATCCCCCCTTCTCACCTTCATGTATGTATTATAACAAAAATACAACCATAAATTTCCTTAACATAATTCCTATACAACAAATAAGAGAACCCTATTCCAATCAATCGGACAGGATTCTCTTTGAACTTTTAGTTTGCATTCACATTATCCATTTCCCACTTTACTGAGCAGTGTAGCCGCCATCTAGCACGACAGCTTGCCCTGTCACTCCTCTCGCTTTGTCACTGGCTAAAAAGACAGCATAATCAGCGATTTCTGATACCGTTAACAGCCGTTTTTGGGGAACGAGAGGCAATAACACTTCATCAATCGCACGGTCCAAGCTGACATTTCTTGTTTCCGCCAAGTCGCTTAATTGCCCCCTGACTAACGGTGTGTCTACATAACCAGGACATAAAGCGTTGACCGTGATGCCATGTTCTGCGCCTTCTAATGCGGCCACCTTCGTCAAACCAATGACCCCATGCTTGGCACTATTGTATGCCGCTTTTCCGGCAAAGCCAATAACGCCATTTATAGAAGCCATATTGATAATTCTGCCAAAGCCCTGTTCCTTCATAGCTGGAAATACATGCTTTATCCCAATGAAAGGCGCCGTTAACATGACTTTGATTAACTGTTCAAATTTCTCTGTAGGAAACTCTTCAATAGGAGCAACATATTGAACTCCTGCATTGTTCACTAAAATATCTACTTTCCCGAACGTTTTTTGTGCCAATTCAAGGCTGTTTTTATAAGCTTCCTCATCGGTTACATCACACGGAGCGGCCAATGCGGTGAATCCTTGTTCCTTTAATTCTAAAACTACTTGTTCACTTTTTTCAGCGTTTAAATCTGAAATAACGATATTGGCTCCTTCTTCGGCGAACGTCTTGGCAATCTCTAAGCCAATTCCGCTGGCCGATCCCGTAATAAATGCTGTTTTTCCTGTTAATGCTTTGCTCATATTTCCGCTGCCTCCTTAAATTTAAACACTTTCGTAATCAAAAACGCCCTCTTCCTATTTAAACAATGCCAAAAAATGTGTAAAGGGCAATTACAACGAACACGGCTAATGTCTTGATAACTGTAATAGCAAATATATCTCGATACGATTGTTTGTGTGTCAGTCCGGTCACAGCAAGAAGTGTGATAACGGCTCCGTTATGAGGAAGCGTATCCATGCCGCCTGATGCCATGGCGACTACTCTATGCATTACTTCAGGAGGGATATTAGCTGCCGCAATCGCCTGATTGTATTTATCAGCCATTGCTCCCAATGCAATGCCCATACCGCCGGAAGCCGATCCAGTCATCCCCGCAAGTGTAGTCGTCGTCACCGCTCCATTTACGAGCGGATTAGTGAACGTATTAGAGATCCCATCACTCATTTTCGCAAACCCTGGAAGCGCGGCGATAATTCCCCCAAACCCATATTCCGCCCCGGTATTCATAGTGGCCAAGAGCGAACCGCCGATGGCTGTGTTCACGCCTTCTTTAAATCCTTTTGTAACCCGTTTCCAATCGTACGCTATTGATGAAACAATACCCACTAACAGGGCCATAATAATCGCCCAAACAGGTGCAACTGTGGCAACATCTACTGAATAATCCTTTAAGCCAATAGCCGAAAAGTCAAAACCATTAGGGTACCATTTTGGTATATACGTAATAAACAGCTTATTCGTCACCCCAACGAGAAGAAGCGGAACGAAGGCTAAAACCTGTCTAGCTGTCGATTGTTGTGATGTTAAATTAGGAAGCCCAGTGCTTTCCTCTCTTGTCTCAGCGTTTTCCACTGCAGCTGCCTCTTCCGCTTCAAATCCGTAATAGCCTTCACCGGCCTTTTCAGCTTTCTTTCTCCTTGTTTCCAAGTAAAACAGGCCTGCAGCTAACACAAGAATCCCGCCAATAATGCCAAGCGTTGGGGCTGCATAAATATTTGTTTTAAAAAACGAAATGGGAATGACATTTTGAATCTGCGGTGTTCCCGGCAAAGCATCCATTGTAAATGTAAATGCCCCAAGCGCAATTGTTCCTGGAATGAGCCTCTTTGGAATATCCGCCTGCCTAAACATTTGAGCAGCGAACGGGTAGATAGCAAACACGGCTACGAATAAACTAACACCGCTATACGTCAATATCGCCCCTAATAATACGATCGTTAACATAGCCCGTTTGGCTCCAAGCCAACGCACAATCGTCTTGGCGATCGATTCTGCGATTCCTGACATCTCTACAACCTTCCCAAAAATAGCTCCTAATAGGAAAACAGCAAAATAAGATTTAATAAATCCAACCATCTTTTCCATGAACACACCCGAGAAGAAAGGCAAAACGTGCAATGGGGCAATTAGCAAAACAGCGAGCAGCGCACAAATAGGCGCAAACAAAATGACTGAATAACCCCGATAAGCAAAAAAGATTAAAAGGCCAAGCGACAATAAAATAACTAGCAAATCCATGTAAATCCCCCCTGTATCGTTTGATCAATCATAAAGTGCTGCCTCTCAGTAAGCGTTTACATTACAAAGCAGCCTCTATGTTATTTCCCCCTCTGTCTCCAAAAGCTAATCATCCTGTTAATTTCTTTCAATCATTATAAAACAGGCTTACCTCTATTTCTCTTTAGATTGCAATTATCGTACCAATCAAAAGAAACTCACGAATATTCCTATTGCAAAAGGAAATCTCTTACTAATGAGCTAAAGAGGGATTCCAAAAAAACGGAAAATTCCTGTTTCACGGAACTAACCCTTCGGAAAAGTCCAAAAAAACGGAAAACTCTTATCATTTTATTGAGTGAAGCCACCCTATTACATTCAGAATGAATAAAGTCTTAACTGCGTTTAGATTGTAAAGATTGATATACCCTAAGTTAGAACCTCAAAAATGGTGGAACAGATTAAGAGATAGACGTCCCCTCCCCATCTCTCCAGGCGAATGGCTTCTTACTCCAGTTAGGCATGACTAGGCGGCTGAAAAATTCTTGAAAACACATCGGTTATTAAGTTATTCTTAAGCATACAATTCTTACTTAAGGCTGTGATCAATATTGCGTATTAATAAATTCATTAGCGAGTCTGGAAAATCATCTAGAAGAGGAGCAGATAAATTAATTAGTGAAGGAAGAGTCACCATTAATGGGAAATTAGCAGAGATAGGGAGTCAGGTTGAACCAGGAGATGACGTCCGGATAGATGGAAAGCCTATTCAAATGGAGAAAAATCACGTTTACATTGCATTAAATAAACCTGTAGGCATTACGAGCACAACCGAGAAACATATCAAGGGAAACATCGTTGATTTTGTCAATCACCCCTTAAGAATTTTTCACATTGGCCGGCTCGATAAAGATTCAGATGGCTTAATCCTGCTCACAAACGACGGAGATATCGTAAACGAAATTTTGCGTGCTGAAAACAATCATGAAAAAGAGTATATTGTAACGGTAGACAAGCCTATTACGCCTGAATTCCTGAAAAAGATGGCAAGCGGAGTAGAAATTTTAGATACAAAAACACTTCCTTGTGAAGTAACAAAGGTTTCGAAATACGTATTTCGTATTATTTTAAAACAAGGATTAAATCGACAAATTCGACGTATGTGCGCAGCACTCGGATATAAGATCTATAGACTTCAACGGATTAGAATTATGAATATACACTTAGGAGACCTTCCTATCGGGCAATGGCGAGACTTAACTAAGAAAGAGCTCAATCAATTGTTTAAAGACTTGAACTATACACCAAAGGATTGGTAAATAAGAGGGAGGTGAGATAATAAAAGCTATTCCACCTCCCTTTTCTATATCTCCTCCGCCTTTTCGTTAGCTAACATACTAGGCTTGCTTTGCCCATAGTAAAAGAACACTGGCAAAAATAATAAAGAAGCAAATGACAGTAATATAAAAGTATTAAGCATGGGGCTAATAGCTCCCTCTGTAATTAATAATAGCCCTCCCCCTGCCTTGCCAATTAATCCGTAAAATAAACCGTAAGCAACATTTAATCCAAAGTGAATGCCTGTATCCGCCCAAATCGAGCCGGATTTGTAGAAAGAAAAGGTTAATGAACAACCTAGAATAAGAGAAAAAACAAAATTTAAAATGGTGAGATCGCCATTCCAAAAGTCGTCTAAAGCATAGACAAAAATACTTATGATGCCGATAAACATCGGCGGTAACTTGCCTATCAATATATTGATAACAAATCCCCTTGTAATCAAATCGTTGATGAAGGATCCTAGGAAAAATCCGATCATTACCTGAATTAACGCCCACCAAGCCTCTCCGCCTGTTTGGATTCCTATTATTTCAAACTTTCCAATCCACCCATAAACACTATACATGAGCAGCCAAACTCCAAAGCCCATGACAAAACTGGCAGCAAAATGTTTCCGCCAGTTGTGGTGGAACACTAACCCGATTCCTTTCAGCCCTTGAAGCCCATTTAGCTTTCCAACAGACGAAGCAAGAGGGAAAAACAACAAGAGCCCAACAAATTGAATGATCGTATTGGAAACAAAATGCGTGATCACATTAAAGTATAGATCTAATATCAAAAAGCTGCTCATGCCTATTATTAATTTTTTCATATGTTCTCCTTTTACCATGATCCTTCTTTGTTTCAGCATTGGTTATAAAACGCTTTATAGTTCAAAATTATCACAACTTAATTAGGAGTGTAATCTTTTTAATGAAGAACAAGCCTTAGCTTGCTCAATTTTTCCGGAAAACAAAAAACCGGAAGAGCCATGAGCTCTTCCGGAGAGAATATTCTAAATCTTAACAGCGTTATTCAGCTTTTGTTAATCGAACGACTAGTAACCCAAAGAGTACTAGGGAAGCCAGAGCGATAAAGGCAAGAGTCAGCAGTACTTGGCTAAATGCAATCTTATCTATCATAGCAGCTGTGTAAGCTATACCAATAGCAGCTGCTACATTTAATACTAAATTATAAAATCCAACAGCTGTACCTGCTCTTTCTTTCGGAATTGTGTTAATGCACGTATCGAGCAGTGGTGCATACATGAAGGCAAAAGAACCTGAGAATAACACCATTGAAAGAACAAACACGACAACCGAACTCTCTACGAGGAACGATGGCAGCAATAAGCTTATGGCAATACCAAGCATAGCCGCTACAATCGCTCGCTTACTGCTCAAGATCTTTGCAATCTTACCAGACAAGCCCCCAACGATAACGGCGGTTACATAACCTGGAATGAGGAGCAAGGAAATCATGTCCAGTTTTAGACCATAAACCTTTTCCAACAAAAACGGAAACAGGAAAATGTAGCCTAGCTGTACCGTATAAATAACAAAAGCGACCGCAAGAGTATAAATAAATCGTTTATTTTGGAAAAAAGCAATATCGATTAATGACTTTGTACTCTTACTAATATAAGCAAGGAATAAGGCGACTGCAGCGATAAAGACAACAATATAAATCCAGTTAAAATTTGATAGATACAGCATCACCGAAGTGGCAATAGCAGCAATTAGAAAGAGGCCGATTACGTCGACATGACTCTTTTTTGCTTTTTCCTTCGGCAGATATTTCATAATAAACGGAAGGATGAGAAGCGTTAACAAAGGAATCAAAAATAAGGTTGTCCAATCTAAATAGGTTGAAACATATCCGCCCGTTAAAGAACCAATCACGAGTGATAAAGAGTAGCTGCTCGTGCTTAATCCTAAAAATTTCTTCTGTTCCTCACGAGGTAAATGCTTTGTTACGTAGATGACGTATAACGTTTCGGCTGAAGCTAAGCCAGCCGTCTGAATAATCCTTGAAATGAGAATCATCGTAAAGGATTCTTGAAAAAGAAATCCCATTAAAGAGCCGATACAGATTAAAATAACCCCTGTGCTTAAAAGGGTACGAATGCTAATCGTATCAGCCAAGGATGCATATACAACCGCTCCAATTCCGATCACGAGGCCAGCTAATGTAGCCTGCCAGCTAACGGTTGTAGCTGAAATGCCTAGATCATTGGCAATTTCCACAGAAACTAACCGAAAGGAGTTATCAATGATTAAGGCAAAGACGAAGAAGAATAGGATGACGGGTACAGCTTTTTTGACAAGATGGCTAGGATGATCTGTTGAATGTTCAATTGTTGTAGCCAATAGCTATACTTCCCTTCTAAATGGTGTATTCATGTTGTTTAAGCAAGCTCTAAAGCAATCTCCATCATCTTCGTGAAAGCTGTCTGTCTTTCTTCTTGTGTTGTCTGCTCGTGTCTAAAAATATGATCACTAATTGTTAAAATGCAAAGTGCATTTACACCCGCGTGAGCAGCATTCATATAAAGACCTGCTGATTCCATCTCGGCGCATAAAATTCCCATATCACTCCATTTTTGTAGAGCAGTCGGGTCCGCATTGTAAAAAATATCACTAGAAAGGACGTTTCCGACATGGACCTTCTGACCTTGTTGATCGGCAGCCTTTTTCGCTTTCTCCAATAGCTCAAATGAGGCAGTAATAGAATAGTGGCCTGGAAGGTTATATTGATGGCCATAATTAGAATCCGTTGAAGAACCCATCGCAAACACAATATCATACAAGTTTAAATGATCCTGAATGGCACCAGCAGAACCGACGCGGATTAAATTTTTTACACCAAACACGTTAATAAGCTCCCACGAATAGATGCTCATGCTAGGTGTCCCCATGCCAGTTCCCATAACAGAAATTCTTTTTCCTTTATACGTTCCCGTAAATCCAAGCATGCCGCGAATTTCATTGAATTGTATAACATCCTCTAAATAAGTTTCCGCAATAAATTTTGCCCGTAATGGATCACCAGGCAAAAGAATCGTTTCCGCAATTTCCGCCCCATTTGGCTTAATATGAGGTGTTTCTTTATGTTCTGTTGAGCTCATTATGTTCTCTCCTCTTCACAGTAAAATATCAAAAATTATTATTGCCCACATACAACCATCTATACACTGCTTGATCGCGCTTTCATTTTATATTGACAGGCTGGACAGTCACACCTCTCATTTATACAACTTTACATGTTGTATAAATAGTTGTCTAATAAGTACTAATTAAAAATACCACATACCTTATTCCTTTATCAACTAGTATTTTCAGGGTCTTCATTACTTGGTACACACTTGTCCATGCAAAACTACATGCATAACAAAAAAACAGTACTATTCCATAAAGGAACCGCACTGTTCTTAGAATTTCTATATGTTATTAATTCGAGCGCTTCATTATTTAGAAGCAATGATCCTTATTTGACTATACTCCTTAGGAATGTAGTATTTATTATAAACAACAGGATACGACTCGTTGATGTAGACACTTTCTAACAACAAATCACATTCCTCGGCGCCAACGATTTGATACTTTTCTGTTGATGACTGAATAGCCGTTGAGCGTTTTATTTCTGTAACCGTCGAAGCAGCTAGTTCATACACTTCTTTTTCAAGCATGTCTAACAGCCGCTTTTCATCCTGTAAGTCTAGTCCCATCTCCGAAACAGTTTCAATGGCCATATAGGTAAATGAATAGGCGACAGCTTGATCTTTGCTTTTATACCATCGTTCAAAGGCCACAACAGCCGCAGCTTTTCTGCCTAACACTTGCTGTGTATACTCACTCTCTAAGTCCAGGCGCAGGGTCATCTCTACGTTGTCAATTTTCTCAGTGTGACATTTATACATGGGGTTTCCTATTTTCTCTAAACCGATCGCTGTTTTTATATTTTGCGACCTTGTAACAAAGTTTCCTTTCCCATGAACGCTTTTGATTAATCCATCATCCTGCAACAGGGCTAAAGCCTGCCTTAGCGTCATTCTGCTTACACCCAGCATCTTTGCCAATTCAGGCTCTGCCGGTAACTTCGTATCCACTGGAAACGTGCCATTTATGATCTGTTGAAAAAGTTGATCATACACGACCGTATACAAGGGCTTTTTTCCTTTTTGTATATCGCCAAACTTCATTTCCATCTCTTCACACACCTATATCCTGCTTAAATAGTGACAGGGGTATCATTCATTTAGTAATAGTAGCATACCTCAAAGGTATTATAACACAAACGAACAGCGCCCTTTATAGGGCCTGTTTTTTAAAATAGTCTATAAGCAGTGACAAAGTTGGTTTGCTTGCAAGTTCTCGTACACAAGTCGTTCAGAAATAGAACATAACAGTTAACTTATTCTTAATACTTCAGCAGCCATATGAATAATAAAAATATTTACGACCAAGTAAAAAAATTTTCATCCCTAATGGTAAATCTAGCTATGTTTATCCATTGTAAAGACTGATAAGAACAAAGCATTCCAGTTTTTAAATTTTGGCATAGTTATTGCATAATAAGTGAGGCAATTTTACTTTATAAGGAGGAAATAATGGTGTGGGTGCTAACCCTTTATTTAGAAGATAGTATTCAAATGTTCGAATTTGATAGCAAAAAAGAAGCTAAAGAGAAATGCAATAAGATCGATGGATATAAAATCCTTTCTGAGGTCATTTATTATACAGATGTGGAGAAGATGGAGGCAGTGTAGGCCTTTTACTTTCATCTCCCGAACATTTAAACTCCATTACTAAATCCGGCAGGACGATAAGCTTCCTGCCGGATTTTTTTATAAATTTAAAACCTATGTTTCTTTCTTATGATCAAATATCTTTCCTAAAAAGAAACCATCTATTTCGCTTAATTTCCCCCGCCAAAGAATTTCCCCTTTTGAGGGTGTCGGTTTGCTATCACCGCAATATACCTTTGTGTCTTTCATATGGATAAAGTAGGCTTCAGCGTTATCTTGAGCATGGGCTGCTTCTCCAGCATCTTCAAGCTGTTCACTTAACATTTGGGCAACCTCATCACCATCCTCAAATAACCTGCTCAGCCTATCGAAATACTCCTGAGCAGATATGATGGTTCCTGTAACAACTGCTCCCTTTATGTTTAATGTAATATCTAAGGAAAAATCGTATTTATTGGCCGCTTGAACAAAAAATTCAAGAATGCTGTCTTTCATGACGCCCGATCTCATACTCATTTTACATCTCCTTTCTTAATTTATTCAAAAGGAGATAAGTGTCTTGATCATCTGAAAGAACATTATAGGCTTCCTCAGCCTGACTCACGGGTTTTGATGTTTTGTCAGATGAGCTTTGCTTTTTAGTATTACTTGATCCCTCCTTCTTCTCTTTTTCTTCCTTTTCGTCATCTTGTTGGCTTGTTACACCTTCAGACTTCTCTTCTTTGTCGTCCTGATTAGATCGCTCTTCCGTATCTGTTAGAGTTTGCTTCTTCCCGGCTGACTCATTTTCTTGTAAATCTTCTTCTTTCAATTCGTCGTCTTTTTGCTCAGACGTTGACTCTTGGCGATCATTGCTTTTTTCTTGCATTAGCGTTGTTAGCATTTCCTCTATTTTTCCTAAACGATTCTGCAAATGCTCATTCTCTTGCTTTAATGATTCGTAATCGTTGTCAGTTGATCGTTGGTCTGTCTCATTTTTAGCACTCTCCTCTTGGCCTTCTGAGTGGGATTGTGCTGCTTTATTGTTCAATGAATTTTGGGATATATAGGATTGTGATTCATTGCTATCATTCTCATCCTCTGATTGAGAGCGTGCTTCTTTACTTTGAGATTCAGCTCGTTTATCGTTTAATCGGGTTGACGGTGTAGATTTATTATTTGATTCATTATTTTCGTGTTCTTCTTTTTGCCCTTGGCTCTGATCTTTTCTTTCTTGAATTAATTTTAGAAGCATCTCTTCTAATTGATCATTAGAAATTTTACTTTCCTTATGAGATACATCATTATGATTGGAAGAATTTTTATTGGAATCTGACTTAAGATAGGTTTCATTCTCAGCTGCCTCATCTTGTTCATTCGAATAGCCTTCAGTTAAAACGTCTTCTTTATTAAATAAATTTCCGGCTGAATCCTTAATAGAATCCGCTGCTTTCATGGTCTTTTCTTTAACAGCTTGACCTAAATCCATGCCTGTACTTTTTAACTTATCCGGACTAATATTCTCCATAATTTTTTTTCTATTCTCAGGAGCCGCTAAATATCCAACTGTTGCTCCAATCAGCCCTCCTGCTATCGAACGCTTAATTGCACTATCATTTAGAGTATTTGCTGCTGTTGTATTCTGACTTTCTTTCTTTTTTGTTTTTTCCATTGTAAATCCTCCTATCAATAATTAGATTCGCTGGCATCCAAACGATGTTGGTCTATATTTTTTTCAAGAGATTCTAGCCTTTCGCGCAGCTCTTTATTTTCTTCTTCAAGAGCTTTGACATTATGATCCGAGGCTTTTGAAGTTAAATAGGGATCTGTTTCCCACCAATCCATGCCAATTTCTTTTGCCTTATCAACAGAAGCGACAATCAATCGTATTTTAATGGTTAACAGTTCAATATCAGCAATTCCTACGGTGATATCCCCTGCAATAACCACTCCCTTGTCTAATATCTTCTCCAGCACATCTACAATCGAGCTGGACTGCATTGAATGTTCTACCGCCATTTTGAAGTCCTCCCTGGCGTTTGTCTTAAAGTAAGTTTCCTAAAGGACCAAGATTAATATTGAGATCCTCATCATTCAGTCCGAAAAGTTCTTTTAGTTCTTCCATTTTTTCTTCAAGATTCATTAAGGCTTCGCCTAGGTTTTCAATTTGCTCGTCTGTCAAAGTCCCACCTTCAACACGTCTAATGGCATGCCTTTCAACAATTTGTCTCAACAGCTCAATAACAGTTAAAACAAGCTGAGCCAATCCATGCTCTGCATTTTCAGGGTCAAGGTTAATTTTCCCATTCGATTGGTTGACCGGTTGCATCAGCCAACTCCTCCCTCTCTCTATTAAATTGTTCTGAAGATACCGTTTTGCCATTTACCTGCTGAGCCTGAACAAGAGATTCTACCGAAGCAATTAATAATCTCAAATCGAGATAAACCAGGTCGACTCCTGCAATGGAAATGACCAAATCCGCTTTTAGCGCCACTCCCTTATCAAGGATGACATCCAAAATATCAATGAGCGCGATCTCCTTGTTTTCTATTGTTTCTCTTAATGACATGTTTTTGTCCTCACTTATGAAAAGCTGGAGAAGTGGTAAGCTGGCCAGGGTCCGGATGCCTCAAGCTGCCATCCATTTTCCCGCAGCTCTTTTTCATACTGTTGAATTTGTTCGAGAAAACGCTCTACTTTTGATTTCTCGACAAGATACACACCATTCCAGGCCATATCTTCCTTTCTTGCTGTCGCAGCCGCACTCCAAGCTTTTTTTACGTCTCCTTTACGGGCCAGCTCTTTCAAATGCAAATGAATGTTTTCACTGATTTTGTTTTTTTCTTCTTCAAGCTGGGATTCAATCAGCTTGTCCAGCTTTTTCTTTTCAAAAAATTGTTTCCCCTTTGATAATTGGCTAATCTCTTCTCTTTTTGCTTCTATTACTGGATTGCTCCCGCTCACTTGTTTCTTTAATAACTGATCATTGCAATACATTTTTAAGTTCCATTCTTCATGTCCAGCTATCAGGTCAAATGTATACAGCATGTTAGACCTATTAGACTGAACAGCTCTTTTTAGACTATCTGGGTTTTTATATAAAGTGCAGAATTTCAGCGGTATAACGGTAAAAATCTTCGACAAGGCCATGACCGTTTCATGATGGTGAAAGGCCTTTTCCTGAAGCCATTCCATGTCGTCATTAACCCGCTCTTTTATACTTTCTTCTGAGTACTTTTCTGGATCGAGCTGGCAAACAACAGCTGTTATATCTCCAATAGGAATGGTATACAAGTTATCCGTGCCATCAAATCCCTTTAAAGGCGGAAGAGGCTGCTGACCTTCCTCCTTTCTTGGAATCAAGCCATATAAATAAATCAATCTATCCATCTTCTGCCTCTCCTCCTTTCTTCTTTGCCATCTGTTCCCATTGCGCCATTTCCATTCGTTTTGCTGCTTCATATCTTATAAGCAGTTCTTCTTCCTTAGCCTCATAGGCCGTTTGAGGAATATCACCAAGCTCATACATCATCTGCAGCTGAATGAGCTTTTGTTGAATGGTAGGAAGATCATAGAGCTCTTTATCTGCCTCTTCCTTCACTTTTTCCGCAATTTTTATAACAACGTTAATAGGTGCGGAAACTAACTTATGCAGCATCAGGCTTCCTCAACTTTTAATCTAATATTGACAAAGTTATAGGCAGGCCAAGGACCGCTATAGCTAAATTCCACTTTATCCTTCCATTTTTCATGCAAATCATTTACTTTTTGATCAAACTCATCTTCCTTATCCTGGTCTACTAAAAAAGCGGCATTGAGAAGCATTCTCTCGCCTATCGGATCATTTACTTTTGATGCTTCCGCTAACTCTTTCAATGGGCTAAACACTTCTTGTTTTATCTCATCCTGCAGAGAAGCAATTATTTTTTGGGCTGCTCCGCCCAGCTGGACTCGTTCATAATAGCTGGCTTCCTCAGATTTTCCCTTAATGGCCTGTGCCATCTTGTTAATTTTCGAATTCTCGCTAACCTGTGATTCTAGCCACTCTTTTTTCCCAACCACTTTTAAGCCAAGCTCAACCTTTCCTTTTATTTCAGGAAAGAGCTTTTCAAACTGCGGATACAAGTTTTCCAGCAGTACACGTACGTCTTCTTTTGAATGAAATACATTGCCGAAGCTAACAGGTATGACGGTTGAATTCTGCTTCATCACAAGCGAAACAGCGCCTTGATGCATCATTAAATTTTCTTTATTCGGGTGATAAATTTTCATAGGTACCTCAGCAGCAACAATGGCTGCATCTTTATACCGAATTATAAATAGCTCTCTTTGTTCTCCTTCAAATTCAATCTCACCCAACTTTTCATCTGTTTCTGTCTGGATTCCACAAAAAATGTATATGCCCATTTGTTCTTCCTGGCTCATTGTCAAACTCTCCTTTATTCTTCAGTCACCTTCATGTTATGGCACGCTTTTATAATCAGTTTTTCTGCTGTTGTTATTGGAGTATTAGATTCTATACATCGACTCACCTGATGGCCTAATACATCTATGCATAGACGCTGGAAATGTGAATTTGATCCCTCTATCGGAATACCGGCTGCTTCAGCCAATTTAACAATCATTAACGAAGCACGCAGGCTCGGACCGCTATTCTCTTTGCATTCCTTTCGCAGTTCAGCTATAAGATTGGTAATGGCTTGAGCCTCGTTCTTACTGATATCCATTTTTTCTGAGATGATAGCTGCCTCACGATCACTATCTTTATGGTCGATAAATATGGTAATGAGTCTATCAAGTAAGGCATCCTGCGTTTGATAGACGCCTGCATATTCATCAGGGTTACTGGTGAATATGCAGGCAAAATCAGGATGCACGCGAACGAAGGGGTCAGTTCGTTTCGCCCCGTACAAAGGGAGAACGCCTTCTTCTAAAATCGATAAAAAGATATTATTAGTGGTTGGCCGTGAGCGGGTAAATTCATCGTAAACAAGCGTGTAACCGTTCTTGACAGCCTCCAGCAAACGCCCGTCATTCCATATTTCCGTTACGCTTTCGTCTCTTTTGTAAACAGAGCGGACATAGTTATCCACCACTTTTTTGCTCGTATATCCAGTAAAGTCGCCAATTAAATCTTTATTATTTAATTCGTGATTACCATGTATGAGCATAACGGGTTTTTTTCTTTTCTTCGCTAGAGCTAGAGCGAGGGATGTTTTTCCGGTGCCGGATGGTCCTGTAAAATGAACAGGATAGCCAGCTTTCAAGTATTGCAACGAACGGGCAAGTAAGTCTTCTGTCTCTTCGTCTCGAACAATTGCCCTGTTATTCTTGTCGATTTTTTTCTTTAAAACCGTCACTCTTTTCCCTCCTGCTCCCATATCCTACATTCCTGGATCGATGGCACTTCTGTAACGAATATCCCGCCTTTTGTAAGACGTAATTTCTTTTTCTTGATTCAAACACACTTCGTAGACGCCGATCATTTCATCCTTTGCATACTTTTTCATATATTCCTTTTCTTCAATGACCTCTATCGTAAGCGTCCAGCCATTATGCTCTTGTTTTTCAACAGCAGTAATTTTATGAACGGGTGCTACGTATTCATTAAAGAAGTCAGTAGCATTTCCAATGATTTTTTTAATTTCCATGGTCGCCTCCTGCTAAAGCATGGCTTTGCCTAAATACTAAAGCGTGCATTTCTTTCACTTTGTTGATCTGGAAGGCCGTTTTCTTCCACTCCATCCCGAAGCAGCCCGACAGCCTCTGCATAACGTAACCACGTGTCCACACTAGCAATCACTACTCTCGCTTCAACGGTTAAAATTTCAATCCCGACTACCGAAACTTTCACAAATGCGTCGATTACAATTCCTTTATCTAAAATGCGGTCAATAACCTCAGCCAAGCTTGAACCATCTGTGCTCTTTTGTACTGCCATTATTGCATTCTCCTTTCATTCTGCTATTTAAGATTGCATCGTCTTAATGTCCTTGGAAGTTTTAATCGTCTCTATGCTTTTAAGGTTCGTAGCACTCTTCATATCCTTAGAAGTTTTTATATCGCTAATGCCTTTAATATGCCGAGCGCTCTTCACCTTTCGATCATGGTCCTCTTTATCTTTAAAAGACATATTTCTTTGAAAGTCTTTTCCGGCTTCAACCGCTGTGCCTAGCTTCTCTTTCGCAGAGAGCAGAACATCTTGGGTTTTTTCTTTTGCTTTTCCGGCTTTTTCCTGAACATTATCAGCTAAATCATCTTTAGAGTTACTTAATTTTTGGGCAAGTTCCTTCCCTTTCTCCTGGATACCCCCCACTATTTTCTCCTTCGCTTTGTCTACTGCTATTTCTTTCACTTTTTCTTTTACTGGCTCCGGTGCATGGTCCACTGCTTTTTTTACGATTTTTCCAACCACTTTTTTTGCGTGTTTATCCATCTGATCACCCCTACCGTATTTATAGAAAAAGTATTAGTATTAATTTGAATTCACTAGGTTAGTGAGCATTTTCTCTATTCTTTCAAGACGTTCGTTTAAGTTTTTATTTTCACTTTTAATCTCTTCATATTTTGCATCACTTGAATAATCTTCACTGCCATTTGTCTCCTTTTTAGAACCTGACAGTTCTTGAGTGGTTTCATCGATATACCCGGCAGCTAACTGTCTAATAGCAGTTTGTGCTTGTCTAGCAAGAACTTCTTGAGCGGTTTTCTTAAATTCCTCTCCGGCCATTTTGACAAATTCGGATTCTCCTAAATTTCTTATAGCCCTCTTGCTCGTTTCCGGATTAGCAAACAAGCCCACTCCTGCTCCCACGACTCCACCAATTATTGCTAGATTCACAGAATGCTGATGATCATTTTTGTTCTCTTTCGTTTGCTTCTTTTCTTTCTGATCCTTTTCACTCATTTCTTCAGAGCGGGAACTATCTGTATTTTTTTGAGTGCTCATGCCTTTGTCTCCTCTCAACTTTTTATTTACGGCAGAGAGTAGCTGGACCAATTTGCTTTAGGGGTTTAGTGTGGATATACCATGAATGCTTGGAATCAAACGAGGTTCTTCCCACCAATACAGGAAATATAATCCTCATTTTCAGATATGTTGAAAAGTGATAATATTAAAAGTCGATAACCACCCTGTTTTGAACGTCTATGTTCCTCATCCTAAAACTCAAAAAAGAATATGGAATTTCATACTTTTTTTACAGACAGATTAATTTATTTCATGTAAAATGTATAATTCTTCCTATTGATTCAAATATTTTTTTATTAACCAACACTTCTTTTGCTAACTTACTACTAACTGATCTAACAAATTGTATAAAATAATCTGATTTTTTTAAACATTATGTCTATTGTGCAGAATGATCATTGATTATATAGTCTACATAAATGTTTAGTTGCTGTTAGGGGGTGATAACATGTTTAACTTGCCTGCAGAAACGTTTTGGTGGATTATACCCTGGCCATTTATATGGGTAGGACTGGGAGTAATTCTGTACTTTAAGTTAAAGAGAGAAGATGATGCAGAAGAGAGAGAAAATATTGGTTAGGGGGTTGTAGCGATTGAGTATGGACGGTGTGATTTTTATCACCTACATCTTAACTTTATTAGGAATCGGAATTTGGTTTTCCCGTAAATCCTCGGAATCCTCGGAACAGTATTTACTCGGAGGCCGATCACTCGGACCAGCTGTTACAGCCATGACGATGCAGACGACTGCTATGAGCGGCTATATGTTTATGGGAGCACCGGCCCTTGCCTTTCAATATGGCTGGTATGCAGTCTGGTATGCGATTGGAGATGCAGGGGGTTCCATTATTAACCTATCCGTTTTAGGAAAACGCATGAGGCGAATGTCTGAACTATTGGGAGCTCTTTCGCCCATTGAGTTCTTGGAAAAAAGATTTGAAAGCGCCAGTGTACGCATCGTTGGATCTATTATCTCCATTGTCTTCCTCTTCGCCTATGTTTGTGCCCAGTTTATAGCAGCTGGAAAAGCAATGTCTACTTTAACTGGATTTCCCTATGAATTATCCCTGATTATTGGCATTAGCGTCATTATTATTTATACGGTAGCAGGCGGTTACTTAGCTGTTGCGTATACCTCTTTTGTACAAGGGGTGATTATGGTCCTCGGAGTAGTTGGGATCGGATTTTTAGCTTACTTCCATGTTGGCGGGCTAACTGGACTTAATGTCGCTCTTGAGAAGATTGACCCTACCTATTTAAGCATTTGGGGAAAAGACCTCGCCTTTTACGGTCAATGGGGCGTAGTATTAGGGGCGATTTTGATTTTCTCCATCGGTTATATGGGGCTGCCTCATGTGGTTGTACGGCACATGTCTATGAAAAGTACGAAAACCGTTAAAGGCGCTATTCTCATCAGTGCCATCTGGAATCAATTCTTCATCTTTGTCCCGTATATTCTAGGGCTTATCAGCATTATTCTGCTGCCCAATATAAAAGATCCAGAAATGGCCATCACTCAACTAGCTTATACACTCTTCCCTGGTTTGTTCGCCGCTCTTCTCTTATCAGCCGTCATGTCTGCTGTTATGTCGACAGCTGACTCCCTTCTATGCAGGCGGGCACGATTTTATCACGTGATGTTTACCAACGCTTTATTAATCAAAATGCCACTCAGAAAACGACTGTCCTCGTTTCTAGACTTTGTATTTTAGGCGGGGGCATTGTCGGTATTATTGTGGCTATTTATGAACCTCCTTCTATCTTTGGACTAGCTGTTTTTGCCTTCGGGACGCTTGGCAATAGTTTTCTCGTTCCTTATGTAGCTTCTGTTTATTCGAAAAAGGCCAATTATGTCGGTTGCTTATGCGCAATGATTGGCGGCGCTGTAACCAATATTGCGTGGACCTCAATGAACCTAGAAGCGGTCACTGCTATTCACCCATTCTTAGCTGGCTTAACCGTTTCCTTTTTAGGAATGGTCATCGGCAGCCGATTTGGCCGCAAACCCTCCCAGCCGGTTCAAGACATCTTTGAGCAGTCGAAGAATAAACGATTCTTTTCAAAAGAGTTTGACCAAAATATCGCTCGTCATCTAGCACCAGAAGCAAAGAACATCTCTAAGTTTGTAGCAAAAAATACGGAAAGCTACAGAGGCAGCTGCTCATGACCTCTATCCTCACCCAGAAACCAGTATTTGCAGAAAAAGAAATTTTGAGAGGGTTGCAGCAATATGACCGGCGAGCGAATGTTCATATGAACGGGATGGTCTTCTACCCTTATTACTTTTTTGAATATGACATTAGCGCCAAAAGTCTGCTGAGGCTGCAAGGAAAAATTGCTTGTACCATTGATGCGCTTAGCGGCCAAGGGGCGATGGTCGATGTTCAGCCTGAGTTCTCAACTTATCTGATGGAAGGTGAAGAAGTGCTCCCTATTACGATTGCGGAAAATGAAGCTGAGCTGTTAGCCGAAAGGTTTATCTCTCAAACCCTTTCACAAAAAGCTAAGTTTATTACAATCCCTCGGCTGCATTTATCGAGCTGCTCGCTCTTTTATCGCCCGTTTTGGCTGGCGAAATATACGAAGCCAGGACGTGGACAACAGCCGTTAATTGTTGATGCCATTAGCGGAAGCTACCACCCTTTATAGAGACACGCTTTTTACCATATCAATCTATGTAGTTATCATGTTTGGCTAGCTCCATGTATAGACTGGTGAATGAAGCTTTATATAAAAAGTAGTGATAATAGGAGGCTAAAAAGATGGAAAACTTAGTTGAGGTACAAAAACTTACTCATTTTATCGGCGGTGAGATGAAGCCGGGAACTAGTGAACGTTTTGGAAAAGTGTTCAAGCCTTCGACAGGCGAAGTCATGGCTTTGTGCCCCTATGCTTCAGCAGAAGAAGTCAATGAAACAGTTGAAATAGCAAAAAAAGCGTTTATCGGCTGGCGAAAAACGCCTGTTGCTCAAAGAGTAGAGATTATTCACCGCTTTAGAAGCTTATTAGTTGAGAAAACCGAAGAGTTAGCGAACTTGATCGGCCTTGAAAGCGGCAAGACGATCTCCGATGCAAAAGGTGAGATCAGCAGAGGAATTGAATCCGTTGACTTAGCGATTAATGCACCGCATTTGCTCAAAGGAGAGTATTCTGTTAATGTCGGCGGTGAGATTAACGCTTACTCTATTAAACAACCACTTGGGGTAGTGGCAGCTATTTCACCATTTAACTTTCCTTTCATGGTGCCTGTCGCGATGTCAACGATGGCTGTAGCATGTGGAAATGCGGTCATTTTAAAGCCATCTGAAAAGGTGCCCAACTCCGCCTTGTTCTTCTCTGAACTGTGGAAACAAGCAGGTCTGCCGTCTGGTGTATGGAACGTTGTGAATGGTGATAAAGAGGTAGTAGATGCTTTACTGAAGCACCCTGACGTGCCTGCTATTTCTTTTGTTGGATCAACGAAAGTTGCGCAATACATTTACGAGGAAGGCTGCCGACATCATAAGAGAGTAGCAGCTTTTGGCGGCGGGAAAAACCATATGATTATTATGCCGGACGCCGATTTGGATCATGCGGTTAACTCCTTCCTTGGAGCAGCATATGGAGCTGCTTCACAACGCTGCATGGCGATTTCGGCGGCTGTTCCGGTAGGAGAAAAAACAGCGGAAGCCTTTGTGGCAAAACTTAAGAAACGTGTAGAAGAACTAAAGGTTGGCGCCTATAATGATGAAAAAGCAGACTTCGGGGCCCTGATTTCAAAAGAATCAAAGGAAACCGTTACGAGGTTCATAGAAGAAAGTATTCAAGAAGGAGCCCGATTGTGCGTAGACGGCCGAAATCCAGATGTCCAGAATGCGGAAGGCTTCTACCTAGGAGCTACTCTTTTAGATCATGTAACGCCTGATATGGATATTTATCGCGAAGAAGTGTTTGGACCAGCCCGGATTGTCGTTCGTGTTGATAGCTTGAATGAAGCGATTGAACTGATTAATAATCATGAATATGGCAATGGAGTCACCATCTTCACAAACAACGGCTATGCAGCTAGAACATTTGCCGAGCAAATTGAAGTCGGCATGATCGGCATCAACGTACCAATCCCAATCCCAGTTGGATACCACAATTTTGGCGGCTGGAAACGTTCAAAGTTTGGAGAAGGTCATATGTTTGGACCAGACACGGCCCGCTTCTTTACAAAATCAAAAACGATCTCGGAAAGATGGCCAGAAAATCAGGTTCATGATGATAAAGTAAATTTTGATTTTCCAAGCAACCGATAACATCTCCTCCTCTACACATTTAATAAACGAAAAAAACTCGGCAGGAAGCTCATCACCCCAGCCGAGTTTTCTTGTCGTTCTATGTGTGCTCGATAATCTCTACAAATTTCATAGAAGCTGTTGATAATGGGACACTCTTTAAAAAACAGATTCCAATATGTCTCTTCGGAATTTCATCCTCTAATTGTACCTCGTGCACTAACCCTTTGTTTAAATACTCCAAGGAAAATTCTCTCGTTACGCAGGCAATTCCTAAATTTATTTTAGCGAATTCTAGTAATAAATCATGTGAGCCTAATTCAAATTCAGGAGCGATTTTTACTCCTTTTGATAGAATATAATCCTCTGCATACCTTCTAGAAATAGACCTTGGCTCAAGAAAGATTAATGGCTGTTTGGCTAATTCGTGAAAGCTTAATGGCTGCGGCACCGTATCTTTGTATTTCTCTCCACAAACAAAAATATCTTGAACCTCAATGCACGCTTTTTGTTCTAATGCTGGATCATCAATCGGGAAGTTACAAATCGCGATATCTACTTCTCCTGATTTCAAAATAGTGCATAATTCCGAGGTGGTGCCATTCTCAATCTTAAACTTAATGTTCGGATATTTATTATGAAAAGCCTCTAAATAAGGAAGCAAGAAATAACGGGAGATCGTATCCCCTACACCGATTCTTAATTCG
Source organism: Pseudobacillus wudalianchiensis (assembly GCF_001685015.1). Taxonomy (GTDB): domain Bacteria; phylum Bacillota; class Bacilli; order Bacillales; family Domibacillaceae; genus Pseudobacillus; species Pseudobacillus wudalianchiensis. The sequence continues at coordinate 108,477 of NZ_MAYT01000002.1, read as the reverse complement.
CCAGTCGTTAAATTTTTAAATTCTAAAATCTTTTCTTCTCCAACATCAATTAAATTAATAGCAGAGTGAACATATTCAAATAAAAGACTTCCCTCGTTTGTTAACGTTACTCCTTTAGGCGTTCGATTGAAGAGACGTGTATCTAATTCCCCTTCTAATTGCATGATAGCTTGACTAACTGCTGGCTGTGTCATGTAAAGTGCTTTCGCTGCCTTTGAAAAACTCCCGCTTTCCCCTACTATGCAAAATACTTTATATAAATCTAATTTGCTAACCATATAACTACTCCTTATATCCATTATTAGAGATATTAACTTTACTTATATCATTAACCCGCTGTATAGTACAAGTAGATATGGTTTACATTAACGTCATTCGTTATAAGGAGCGATTATAGTGGAAAGAGTAGTTGGAACGGTGGTTAGGGGTCTTCGCGGTCCGATCATTAACCAAGGAGACAATATCGAGCAAATCGTTGTAGATACGGTGTTAAAGGCTTCAGAGGTTGAAGGTTTTAACATTCAGGATAAAGACATTGTGACAATTACAGAGTCAATTGTTGCCCGTGCTCAAGGGAATTATGCAACTATTGATCAGATTGCTAAAGATGTCAACTCAAAATTCGGAGACGACACGATTGGCGTCATTTTTCCGATCTTAAGCCGAAATCGTTTTGCGATCTGTCTACGCGGTATTGCAAAAGGGGCTAAAAAGATTGTTTTAATGCTGAGCTATCCATCTGATGAGGTGGGCAATCATTTAGTAGATATTGAACACCTTGATGAAAAAGGAGTCAATCCTTGGACAGATGTTTTAACAGAGCAGCAATTCCGTGACCATTTTGGCTATAACAAACACACGTTTACTGGCGTGGATTATATTGATTATTACAAATCGTTAATAGAAGAATATGGGGTAGAGTGTGAAGTTATCTTTTCAAATAATCCAAAAACCATTTTAGATTATACGAAAAGTGTTCTGACTTGCGACATCCATACGAGATTTAGAACAAAAAGAATACTAAAAGAAAATGGCGGAGAAAAGGTTTACAGCCTTGATAACATATTATCTGAGTCTGTTGATGGCAGCGGCTTCAACGAAGCTTATGGTCTATTAGGATCTAATAAATCAACGGAAAACAGCGTTAAACTTTTCCCACACACTTGCCAGCCTATCGTTGATCAGATCCAGCAAATGCTAAAAGAAAAAACCGGAAAAAATGTGGAAGTGATGATTTACGGAGATGGCGCGTTCAAAGATCCTGTCGGCAAGATTTGGGAGCTTGCTGATCCAGTTGTATCTCCAGCCTACACATCAGGTCTTGAAGGCACACCAAACGAAGTAAAATTAAAATACCTTGCGGATAATAACTTTGCTCACTTGAGCGGCGAAGAGCTAAAACAAGCTATTTCACAATTCATTGATAATAAAGAAGCAGATCTCGTAGGGTCCATGGAAGCACAAGGAACGACACCTAGAAGACTTACAGACCTTATCGGCTCTCTTTCTGATTTAACTTCAGGAAGCGGCGATAAAGGCACACCAATTATTTTTATCCAAGGATACTTCGATAACTATACGAAATAATTATTTATATAAGCAATTTAAGCCGGCGGAGAATGTCCTGCCGGCTTTCTTTATTTCACTTATAGTTTCTGTTCTGGAAAGCTTATCGTAACCGTTGTTCCCTTATCTTTTGAACTTTGAAAGTCAATACTCCCTTTGTATTTGGCTGCGATGTTATAGCAAATCATCATACCCAAGCCGGTCCCTTTACTTTTTAAAGAATAAAAAGGAGTGCCGAGAGACTTAATTTCTTCTGCTGACATGCCCCGCCCTTGATCCATTACTTTGATTTCCACAAAATCCTTCTTTCTTTTGGCTGTTAAAGTGACAGAGTCACCTGTTTTAGAAGCTTCAATGGCATTCTTAATAATATTCACTAGCAATTGTTTAATTTCCATATTGTTAGCCGCGATATAACAAGCTTCCACTTTGTTGATCTCAATCTTATTTTCATTCAACAGCCCGTATGAATGAAGCAGCTCAGTTACACTTTGCAAAGCAGCCCGTACATCTACTATTTCCACCTCTGTATCTTTACTCGGCTTCGCTATAGATAATAATTGAGATACTACCTCTTCAGCTGTATTTAACTCTTCAATCATTAAACTAAAATGCCGCTTCTGACTCTGATCACTAGGTAGGATATTTTTTTCATATAACTGTAAAAATCCCTTTACAACCGTCAGCGGGTTCCTAATTTCATGTGCTACAGCCGCTGCTAGCTGTCCTGTTGTCTTCAAGCGTTCTGCCTGCTGTATTTGTTCATAATATAGCTGCTGTTTTTCGATCCGCCCGTAAGATATGTAAAAGATAAAGCATATAATTGCCTGGCTTCCTATAAAGTTAATTACATTCCCTATAAGATCTCGCTTTAAATAGACTTGTAAATATCCTTGGTCAAAGAGCCCAATGTAAACAAATATAAGGATGATGCACACGTTGTTTAACAGTAAGGAAAAATAAAAAATCTTCGCATCAAAAAATAAAATCGCAACAGCCGGAACAAAACAAAGAAAAATAAAAGTCGACCAAGTATCTGGATATAAAAAGAAAAGTGTATAAAAATACACAGAAGCTACTATCGTAAGGATTATTCTAAAACTGCGGGTAAGATACTTTGGATAAAGCAATAGACAAACAGATGCAACGATAACAAGGATGAAGTGAAAAAAATAACCGGCACTTACTCTCTCTAACTGTGGATTATCTATTAACAAGCCTGCCACCATCATAATGATGACGGCTAGAACTGTACTATAATATAATTTTTTATTTATATAAATATAATCTTCCCTCATACATGCTCCTCTTATTTTCATGTGAAAATCGCTTGTAAATCCTTCAACGACATATCCCTAAACACCTTTATCTTATCATACATTTTTTTCATAAATTGCATATTACTATATCAATTGAAAAATAGTTAAAATGCGTTTTTTACTGTCACTGTACCTGTAACGATTAGAATTACACAAAACCCTTCCTCTATTTTCTCACTACTTTCGAAGACTGCAGAAATAAAACTGCTCTCCCTTCGCAAACAGCATTTAAAAAAACTTGAAAAACGAGATATATCTCGTTTATTATATCTTTATAAAAGAGAGTACTCTCGTTTTTTTAAAAGGAGGAATGATGGATGAAAGTAAAGTTATTTATTTGCCTTGCTCTATTCTTGTTCATGCCGGGACATTACATAGCTGCAGCTGCTTCTTCCCCTTCGTTACAAGATCATCAAAAAGTAGAAGCTTTTTTTGATGAATTTTTTGAGAAAGAGATAAAGGAACAGGGAATTCCTAATGGGATCGTTTCACTTGTGCAAGGCGATCAAATTATCTTTTCAAAAGGATACGGGTACGGAGATTTAGAAAAGAAGGCTCCTTTTGATCCAGCATCCTCTTCTTTTCGGGTTGCTTCTGTCACAAAATTTCTGACAGCGGCAGGGTTAATGAAGCTGGTGCAAGAGGGAAAAGTGTCTTTAAATAAAGATATCAACACTTATTTAAGGTCTGTAAAAGTTCCTAATGCCTATTCTCAGCCGCTTACTCCTTACCATTTGTTGACGCATACGGACGGATTTCAAGAAGATTCCATTGGACTGAAAACAACGAACTCTAAAGACATAAAATCGTTAATGGCTTATTTAAGAGGGGGGTCCTTCCACCAGGTAACAGCGCCAGGAACGATGGTCACCTATGGAAACTTAGCTTCGATATTACAAGGAGCGATCATTGAAGATGTTTCTGGAGAATCTTATGAAACGTATATGACTAAGCAGTTTTTACAGCCGCTTCACATGGAACACAGTTACTTTAATCAAGTGCTTACTGAAGAGCAAAAGAAGCATTATGTACCAGAGTATATAAAGTCAAATGGCCAGTACGTAAAGAATAAAATGATTTACTCTCATATTGTGCCTGCCGGAGAATTAAAAGCCTCTGCAAATGATATAGCACAATTTATGATTATGCTGTTAAACGGCGGAAAAACAAAGAATGGCAAAAGCATATTAGATCAAAATACTGTTCATCAAATGCTTTCGCAAGCCTATACGGCTCATCCAAATATGCCTGGTGTCGCCTTAGGTTCATTTGAGCATTTTGAAAATAGCAAGCGGGCGTTAATTCGTGATGGGCAATCAGAAGTATTCCAAAGCAAATTAGTGTTGTGGCCTGATCAGAAGCTTGGTCTCTTTGTGTCTTCTTATAGTGAAGAACTTGCTGATCACCTTGTATCTGCTTTTCTTGATTACTATTTTCCCGTAGAGAAGACGGAGAAAAAGATCCTAACCACTAAAGAAGATGTTGTTAAATTTGAAGGCATGTACAATTATGTGCAAGCCTCGGACACAACATTTGCAAAACTGCAAACATTGGCTACCCCTCTTATTGTTCAAGCGAATGAGGATGGGACGATAACTGTTCGTCCACTGTTTATCGATCCTTTTGGCGGAGTAACGAAAGCCGTAAAAATGGCAAAAGTCGAAGAAGGATTATTTAAAGGCATAGATGATGAATTATACATTTCTTTTAAAGAGGACGCAAAGGGGCGCGTTACACATTTATTCTCCGGTTCTGGCTATCACAGCTCCTTTGAAAAGTTATCCTGGTATGAAAATATTAAACTTCAGATCGGATTATTGATTTTCTTTCTACTGTTCTTTTCGGCGGCACTCATTCATTCTGGTATACGAGCATGGCGGCGAAGAAAACAGCTACTTGAAAAAAACACCAAAAAAATGCGCAGGCTGGAGGGAGGGATCATAGCTGGAAACTTAACATTCCTGCTCTTGTTGGCTCCTGCCGTTGCATTTATTGGCATGTCCTCGGGAGTACCAGCTTATGTACAAGGAATTACACCATACATGAAAGTCGAATTTACAATCCCGCTCATCACAACGGCACTACTTGCTCTGTATATTTTTAACACAGTGAAAGATTGGCAAAACCGTTCATTTTCTTTTAAACTTTATTACAGTGTTTTCCTGTGCGTGAACATTGGATTTTATCTCTTTTTATATTACTGGAGATGGTACGGTTATTGGTTTAACTAATGAAAAGAGAGCGCCGTTACGAAGTGAAAAGCGAGTAATGTCTTAGAAAGGGGGAGAAAAATGTCTCCGAAGGTATCAGCGGAATACAAAGAGCGGAAACGTCAAGAAATCCTGCACTCTGCCATGGAAGTCTTTCAACGGAAAGGGTTTGAACCTACTACAATGAAAGATATTAAAGAAGAAGCCGGCATAAGCTTTGGTGCGCTTTACTCTTATTTTTCAAGTACAGAAGAAATGTTTATCGAGCTTCTGCAAAAGAGCAGCCAGCTCGATACCCTTACTCAACATGATTCAGCAACTACGAGCAGCTGGAAGCGCCTTGAAGACTACCTTCTAGTTCAAGATGAAATGCTTAAAACTATTAAAAGCAGTCTCATCCCAGCAGCATACGAATTCTTTATGACAAGCTGGCGTGAAACTGGAAGGCTTTCCATTTTGAAAGATCGCTACAAAGAGGCTGGAGATCAGATAAAAGCCATGCTGGCAGATGGGATTAAAAATGGAGAATTTCAACCAACTGTCCCTCTCGATTCTCTTGCCAAATTAATCGTTTCAACTTTAGAAGGCCTCAATGTTAGTGTCCTCTTCATTGGCTATACAGAGAGCGGAGCAAAGGAACAGCTTGTCACTCTTATAAAAATGCTGAAACAATTGCTACATGTTAAAGAGTAATAAACAAAGATGAGCAGCATAAGCTATAACTTATGCTGCTCACTCATAAATTTCTTCAAATCTACTTCCTATTTCCCATTTTAGAAGAGCAATTCAAGTTAAATTTAATTAAAAAAGTGGTGCCTTCTGATCCTGTTTCAATTTCAATTTTTGCATTGTGGCGGGCAGCAATTGCATAGCAAACGCCTAGCCCTAAGCCTGTTCCATTATCTTTTGTTGTAAAAAATGGAGTACCCAGCTTTTCTAATATTTCAGGACGGATTCCTTCTCCTTGGTCCTCTACTGTAAGAACTATATAATCATCGCCTTCTTTATAGGTTCTAATGGTCAGGACTTGTCCGCTGCTCATAGCATCTAGTCCATTGCGATACAGATTAATTATTAATTGCCGTATTTCATTTCGATTTAGCAGTAACGTTGGAATTTCATTCGTTTCGACTTCAATGATTTTATTTTGGCTGAATGCATCAACTTTGATCAAAGGAGTAATGTCATGAATAATGGCATTTAAATCTAACATCTCTAAATCAGAAGTCTTTGTATTACCCATTGAGAGAAACTCCGTAATAATCGAGTTGGCACGATCAAGCTCTTCAATCATTAAATGAAAGTAATGATGGTAAGTTTTAAAGGCACCTTCTTTGGTCAATAATTGCAGGAAGCCACGTACAGTTGTCATTGGATTTCTAATCTCGTGGCTGATCCCGGCAGCCATTTGTCCTATCAAATCCAAACTGGATAATCGTTTTAGTTCTGTCTCGTATTTCTTTTTTTCCGTTGCATTTTTAAACAGACAACAAATCCCCTCATCGTACGGATACGCAACAATCTCGTACCAATACTCCCCATAGACCGATGAGACCTCAAATTGTACCGAAATCCGCTCTCGCATTGCCCGCTGGAATTCTTTATATATCACTGTACCAACAACTTTAGGGAATAACTTCCATATATTCTTACCTAACACATCTTTTGCTGTTTTATTTTCCGGTAGAAATTGGTGTTTATTAACATAAATGAAGTTCCAATCCTTGTCTAAAGCAAAAAAACCATCTGTAATCCCTTCAATGACGCTTGTCAATTTTTCATTAGCAGCCGCTAATTCCCTTGTTCGCTCTTCTACTATACTTTCAAGCTGATCCATATAGTGTAAATTTGAAAATGTAGGAGCAGTGGCATCGACAACAGATTGGGCCAGTTGTATTTGAGTGTTACAGTAATGGCGGCCTTTCCCTTCTAAATTCACAACCGCTATTACGCCCAATACCTCTCCTACAGAAACAAACGGAAGCATTAACAGACTTTGAATATTAAAATGCCCACAAACATCGTGATCAAGCCTTTCGTCTGCACAAACATCTGGGATCAAAATAGCATATTTAGTCTTAATGACTTCTTGGATGATCGCTTTGTAGTTCTGGTCCATTCGAATATTATGATGAGTGTTCATCCACTCCGCTTCTGTCCAGTCGCTGTCTTTGCTTAACTGCATCGTCTTTATTGTTTTTTTATCTATCGGATCTAATAGATAGGCAGCTATATGATGGCTGTCTAGCACTTTTCCTACATAAAAAAAGCATGTGTTAAGGCTTTCCTGTACCGAGGAGCACATCGATAACTCACGTGTCACATCAAGCAGTAACTGCTTTTCTGCAATCAAATTCTCCTTTTGAGCTAAATTATTTGCATTTTGAATAGCTACCGCAGCCATGTTCACATAAGCTTCAACACTTTGAATCTGAAACTCTTTTAAGTTCATGGAAGTACCATAATTAAATAAAAATACAAGCCCAAATAACTCTTCCTCAAATGAGATAGGCAGAGCTAATAAGGAGTTAATTTTAAAAGCGGTCACCGCCCTTTGATCCGGCCGGTTATCCTTTGAGGTGTCAGGAATATAAATTGTTCTCTTTGTTTCAATCACCTCTTTGGCGAGTAAGTCCTTCTCAGGATCGATCACCTGCTTATCAAGCGTCATTCCATTGATAAAATTAGGCTTTCCAACAAATCCCCTGAACGTCCCATCTTCCTGAGGTAAATAAATGCCGACAGCATCGCATTGAACAATTTCTTCAGAGATAGCCTTTGTAACATGCTCCAGCACTTCACGCAGGTTTAACTTTGTATTAATCACTCTTGTGATATTTGCAAGACGAGAATATCTCATTTGTTCCCTTACCATTTGTACGTTCTCCAATCATAGGGATAATAAAATAAACCTTATGGTAATACCAAGGCCCAAGTACTTTCATCACGTGTATTTATTATCTCTATTGTACATAGGTTCCATTGAATTGAATACAAGAAATCGGGAACTTTGAAAAATACCAAAAGAGTAAATCAGCGGCAGAGGAGTTCAGACACTACAATAAAAAGGCCTCTAAGCTTAGATAATGATCGTGTATAGACTCTCTTTATGATTCACTCTTCCCGTTACTATTCTTTATATTTTTATAATAAATTCCCCATCTATCTATAACAAAAGAGACCATCCTTTTTGGTTATACTTCTTTATTTTTCACATAAAAAAAAGAGAGAATTATTTCTCTCTCTTTTGGTGCCCGCCGATTAAGTACCGCAAAAAGTTCGATAAGGGCGGTTAGATGGCGCTGGCGGTGCAGTATAATCATTCTGCTCAGGAGAATAAGCATAGGGATTCGAAAGGACAGTCAAAAGCTTTTCCATCACGCTATAATCTCCTTGTTCCACCGCAGCTTCCAACGCTTCCTCTACCCGGTGGTTTCTTGGGATAACCGCAGGATTGCTCTTTTGCATCAGCTGCTTAGAAGAGTCTTTTGATTCCTGCTGCCTGTCTAGCCTTGCTTGCCAGCGTTTATTCCATTCACCAAACTTCGATGTGCCACACGCGGATATATCCTCTGTTGTGCCGAGAGTTAAGGCTCGGAAAGTATTCGTGTAGTCAGCCTTATTCTCTTGCATAATGCTTAGCAAGTCTTTAATAAGAGCTTCATCCTCTGCCTCTTCGTTAAATAATCCTAGCTTTGCTCTCATTCCCGCGAGCCAGTTAGATTGATACAGCTTAGTATAGCTCTCCATCTCCTCTTGAGCTAATTCGACAGCCTTCTCTTCGTCCTCATTCAGTAATGGCAATAACGTTTCCGCGAATCGCGCCAAGTTCCAGCCGCCAATATAAGGCTGATTGCCATAGGCATAACGGCCTTGGACATCAATTGAACTAAACACGGTTGCAGGATCATACGTATCCATGAAGGCACAAGGACCATAATCAATCGTTTCTCCGCTAATCGCCATGTTATCCGTGTTCATCACTCCATGAATAAAACCAACGAGCTGCCATTTAGCAATCAATTCAGCTTGGCGCTTGATCACTTCTTGAAGCAGTGACAGATATTGGTTCCCGTCAGCTTCAATATTAGAAAAATGACGCTTTAATGCATAGTCGGCCAACGTTCGGAGATCCTCTACTTTTCCCCAATTGGCTACATATTGAAAAGTGCCGACACGCAGATGGCTGGCTGCCACACGAGTTAAAATGGCACCAGGAAGCTCAGTTTCTCGAGCGATCGTTTCACCCGTTGTCACCACGGCTAAGCTGCGAGTAGTCGGAATACGAAGCGCATGCATCGCTTCACTAATAATATACTCGCGCAGCATCGGCCCAAGTGCTGCCCGGCCATCTCCTCCACGAGAGAAAGGCGTTCTGCCCGAACCCTTCAGTTGAATATCGAACCGTTCACCATCAGGCGTTATTTGCTCACCCAGCAGCACAGCCCGGCCGTCCCCCAGCATAGTAAAATGTCCAAATTGATGTCCGGCATAAGCTTGAGCAAGTGGTGAAGCTCCTTCAGGAATTTGATTGCCGGCAAACACTTCTACGCCCTCCTTGCTTTGAAGTTCATCTACCTTTAATCCAAGCGATACAGCTAACGAATGATTAAGAATAACCAACTGCGGCGATTGCACAGGCGTTGGGTTAGTGCTAGAAAAAAATAATTTCGGCAGACGGGCATAACTGTTGTCGAAGCTCCATCCTGTTTCTTTACTCTTTGTCATAGCGTCTCCTTTCTATTTATAAATGTTTTTTATTTAAGTAAAAATGTATGTCTCACGCTCCATACTCATAAAAACATCATGTTATCTGTTTTAATGTCTACTTCTGCCAATTTATTATACCCTTTTCACTCGTTGATGACGCTCTTTAAGTACCGCGGGACAAATAAAGAGGTGGATACCTTAATAGATATCCACCTCTTTTAAATTTGCTTTTATTATTTTACAACACTCTAACAAAGGAAGTTATTTATCTGTCAGATCATGATCGTCTTGAACCTCTAACGGTACATGTTTACCTATCTTAAAGACATAAAAACTAATGGTCATCATGATAAGGAAAACAATCCCGACAATAAGCGATATACGTGTGTCGTCATTAAACCACATACCGACTAATACCATAACCAAAAAGGCAATGGTTAAATAGTTCGACACCGGCGCAAAAGGCATTTTAAACGGATGATTCTTTATTTCTGCTCCTTTTGTTTTCCTGAATTGAATTTGACTTATCAAGATAATAAACCATGGAACCATGCCTGGAAGTACACTGGCACTGTAGACATAGACGAACAGATTTTCCGGCGCAATATAACTTAAAACAACACCGATCGCTAAACCAATAAGCACCCCAAATGTGCCGACTAATGGAACACCATTGTGAGACAGCTTCGTAAAGAATTTAGGTGCCTGTCCATTCACTCCTAATGTATAAAGCATCCGGCCTGCACTATAAATACCGCTGTTACAGCCAGACATGGCAGCGGTGATGACAACAAAGTTAATCAAAGCGGCCGCCGCTGTAATTCCTACTTTGGCAAAGGTCGCTACAAACGGGCTGCCAATAGAACTTAATTGATCCCACGGATAAACCGTCACAATAACAAAAATAGCACCAATATAAAAAATTAAAATACGCCAAATAATGCTTTGAATCGCTTTTGTTAATGTTTTTTGCGGATCTTTTGCTTCACCTGCTGTGATCCCTATTAATTCAACACCTTGATAAGCTGCTACCACGAGGGACAAAGCAAAGAAAAAGCCTGACCAGCCGCCCGCAAAAAAACCGCCGTGTCTCCATAGATTGGATAAGCCGATCGCATCCCCGCCGTTTCCGATTCCAAAGAAAATAAGCCCAATTCCCGCAATGATCATCAATACAATCGTAATAATCTTAATCATCGCAAACCAAAATTCAAACTCACCAAACGATTTAACAGAAATTAAATTGGCTGCACCGAGAATGACCATAGCAACCATGCCTGGAATCCAAGCAGGCAGATCCGGAAACCAGTACTGCATATACGCCCCAACCGCAATAATTTCTGACATGCCTACGATCACCCATTGAAACCAGTTGCTCCATGCCGTAATATACCCAGCCAATGGATGGATGTATTTATAGCCAAACGTTGCAAATGAACCTGTACTTGGCTCTACATACAGCATTTCTCCCATTGCACGCATAATGAAAAAAATAAAAATACCTGAAATTGCGTAAGCCAGCATAACAGATGGGCCTGTCCATTGAATCGTGCTGGCCGAACCCATAAATAAACCAACACCGATCGTTCCGCCTAAAGCAATCATCTGAATGTGACGCGACTCTAAGCCTCTCTTTAATTCTTTATTTGCCACTTTTATTTCCTCCTCTTTTACCAACGATCGCCGAAAATTTAAGCGGCATACACATACGCTTTTTTGACATCGAAGGAATCCATCCAGCGTCACTTCTTATCTATACCAAAATATTTCCTTGCTTGTTTCTGGCACTCCAAACAAATAGAAAGGACTTTCATCTCCCTCTTTTCGATCTAGACCTTAAACCTTCTTATTCTATAATAATATTTTTTCAGAAAAATACAACTGTCTTTCTCAGAAAAACACTTATTAATCAATGTAAATAAAGGTATTATCTTTCAAAAATAAAAATAATAGCTATATTCAGATAATTTAGAACACAATTGCCTTCGCCTTTTAAACGGCAAATAGCCGAGGAAAAAAATTTTCCCTTGGCTCTTAGTGTTCTCCGTATAGATCACCTCTCACCATTTTAGGTAATTGTCATACATTATTTTGAAATGAAGTAGCATGGGAGGTATAAGAATGGTCAATTTTAAGTCATACACAGGGACGATTACAATGATCAGTGATTTGATGAGCAGTCAAAATGATACAGGTGCAGGCTGCTATAAATTGATGTCTATAGATGATGGGACCGGCTCCATCATAAATTTTGTTGTTTCGCCTGCCACGTACTTTGTAGACCATGCGATGGTGGCTGCAGGGGATAAAGTTACCGGCTATTACGATGCAAATGCACCCGTCCCGCTTATTTTCCCGCCGCAATACCAAGCGCTTATTGTGGTAAAGCTTAATCCGCTTCAGAATGTGAAAGTAGACTTCTTTAACAGCCAGCTGGAGAGCCGCGATGGCCAATTAAAATTAAACCTTTCTCCATTTACCCAGATTTCCCTAACAAACGGGCAGGCTTTTTCTAAAAATCCTGCAAACCGAAATCTCATTGTCATCTATGGTCCTAGCACAAAAAGCATTCCTGCCCAAACGACTCCCTATAAAATCATCGTTTTATGCTGGTGAATTTTATAGAGATCTCTTTATTTCCCTTCAGTTTTTTCCAGCACCCTGCTTTTAAAATTGATTCTCCTCTTTATGACGCAGCCATTCGTCCAAGGGGACCGTTTTCATCTACAATGTCCTCTAGATCAAATATAGATATCGGAAACATTGGAAAACCAACAACGTAGGGAGTGATTTCATAGAGCTGAAAATAGATGACCAGTGTCTTATCAGCAATATAAAAATCTTGATCTGGACGGATAGCTGTGAAGCCGTTGAGCAGCTGGATATTTCGTTGTTTGATCTGCTTATCAATTAAGACAGAGAGCCTTTTTACATAATCACTTCCCGGCTTAAATAAATCTTTTAATTGATAGAGCCTTCCTGTTCTCAGATCAAATGTTAAAGACTTTATATACGTCATGCCATGAGCTGCGTGATAGTGATAAGTGTAATTGATTAGTGATAGGCTCAAAACTTCACGCTGGTTGTTCTTAATTTCATAATATCCGATCATTTCTTCTACTGATGAAGGCATATTCCCAATTTGCTCATTTATCAGCTGCTGATTTCGCTCCCTAATAGTGCGATTTATTGATCTTTCTACCTCTTGATTTTGCATCCTAAATAGTTGAGGATAAAAAACTGTTTTGTTTGGACTGCCGCCCACTTTAACAGTGTACGTGTTTACCGGTAATGTAATAGCCATCATGATCCACCCTTAGAGGTTTTTAACTTATTGTATTCTTGAAAAGACAAAGGTGATTATTAAACAAGAAAAACCCCCTTCCTCTTGATTAGAATACTTCTGTGTGCATGCGCCACAACAGTTTGGAAATATTAACAGTATGGTTAGAAAAAATAGGAGGAAGCAAATGAACTTACAATCTGGAAAGTATCATTGGCCAACTACGTTTCCTGATGCCCCCTCATATCCAGCCTTAGAGGAGGATCTTCGCTGTGATGTATTAATTGTTGGGGGCGGAAGCTCCGCCGCGCAGTGTGCTTACTATCTTGCAGATGCCGGTTTAGATGTGGTCATAGTGGAAAAAGAAAAAGTTGGCAGTGGCAGTACTAGTACAAATACGGCACTCATCCAATACTCTGGTGAAAAAATGTTTACAGACTTAATAAATACTTTCGGAAAAGCTTATATTGAGCGGCATCTACAATTGCTAAAAGAGGCCATTAACGAAATTGAAAAAGCATCAAAAATGGTCAAAATCGATTGCGAATTCAATCGAAGGGATACCCTTTATTTTGCTAGCTCTACAGAAGATATTAACCGCTTGGAAAAAGAGTACGAGTTGTTAAAGAAACACAATTTCGAACTTGCTTTTTGGACAAAGAGTGATATTGAAGCTAACTATCCTTTTAGCAGAGAAGCGGCCATTTATTCTTACAATGATGGAGAATTAAACCCTTTTAAATTCACACATGCCCTATTTGATTATGCAGCTAAAAAAGGTGTTCGCATTTATGAACATACAGAAATGAATGGCCACCGTTATGATCCCCAACAAGAGCGAATGATCATTTCAACAAAGACAAAATACTCTATTAACGCACGCCAGGTTATTTTCGCTGCAGGCTATGAAGGAATGGATATTAAAAAAGAGAAAAAAGCCTCCTTTGTGAGTACGTACACCGTGACGACTACTCCAGTAGCTGACTTCTCCACCTGGCATAACCGGACACTTATTTGGGAGACAGCTCGCCCCTATCTATTCATGCGTACAACTGCCGACAATAGAATTATTATTGGCGGGCTCGATGACAATACGACCTACCCTGAAGATCGAGACAGCAAGCTAATGCACAAAAAAGAGAAGCTCGTCGCAGAATTTAATAAAATGTTTCCTGATATTCGCGTAGAACCTGAATATTATTTAGCAGCGTTTTATGGGGGAACCGTAGATGGCCTGCCTATTATCGGCGTTTACGATGAATATCCTAACAGCTATTTTTTATTTGGATTTGGAGATAACGGAACGGTGTACAGCCAAATGTTAGCGAAAATTATCGTTCAAGACATTGTGAAAGGGAATCATCCAGATCTACCGTTATATTTGCAAAACCGGCCTCTGCTTGCCAGGCATTAATTCCAAGACTCTGTAAGAAAGCGCCTGAATTCCTTCAACTAAGGAAACAGGCGCTTTCTTTTAAACCTCTTCTTTACTTCTAGGACATCCTTTCGACTTTAATATTCTTCTCATTTTCTAAGACAATTTTAAACTTCTTCTTCTTCTCCTTTAAAATTGAGCGGCTACTATAAGAATACGAACAAAACAAGGAGGGGTTAAAAATGAAATCAGTTAAAAAGCTATTCACAAGTTTTTTAATCGTAGGTGGTCTGGGGGTAGGCGCTTACGCTGTAACAGATCCTCAGCCAGAAGCTGCTCAAATTAATGTATCTTCACACACAATCAATGAATTAAAAGCTAAAGATATTGCGTTATATGCCTCAAAGGGCGGGCTAGTAACGGATAGCCATGTAAAAACTGAAAATGGAATCAAAAAATATGAAATTACAATCGTGAAGCAGGATCAGGAACATGACGTAGAGATTGATGCCCTAACGGGAGAAGTGACCCAGTATGAGGAATATGTTCGCCATTAAAAGGGATTTGACAAACAGTAAACTTCAAAGCGCCGCATCTAATCTAGCATGAAATGAAGAAGAGAAGCATTAACTTCATTAAGAGATCTAATTAAAAGGAACACAATCATAAAGTCGATTTAGTGTACAAGTTTTACACCAGCCAAACCAATTAATTTAATTATTTAGGAGGAATTTATCATGTTTCAACATTTTGAAGTAAAACCCATGTTTAAAGACCAAGTGCATGAACGCCATCAGTTCAAGCTGAAGATTCAAGGAACAGATTATCGAGGGATTTTTCACCAAGATAAAATTCAATGGTTTTATCCACACCCTAAGCAAACATTTGAGAAAGAGTATATAGAAACAATGGAGTCTCAAGTGCACAACTTGATGCTACATCAACTGACACAACCTATTTAACGATAAATCTACTTGTAAAAGCCTGTGTAAGTAAAAAAATATTTCAAGCCATTTCACAAAAAGAGAGACGACTAAGACACTGCATCACGTAATAGGACTTCTATGTAACCTCATTAAACTCAAATGAGACAAACGATCGATCCCCTACATCATTTTCGCTCTTTTTCTCTGTTCTTACGAAAACTTTAAGATATCAAAATATAGAGGCAGCCTACGTTATATCGGCTGAATGCAAACGCTTGTCTTTCAAGTGGATAACCAGGACCATCAGAGCCCTGAACACTAAAGAAGACAAGCGTTTTTAGATGGCTAATATTTGCGCTATGAAATTCAACTCATCCGTCGCAGCTATGTCAAAGAATCTGTCCATTGTCTACTATAAATGTTTGTCCCGTTACGGAATTTTGGGTCATTTGAAAAACAATGGATTCTGCAATATCTTCAGGCGTTGAGATCCTCTTAAGCGGCAAGTTTCCAGCAAGATGATACATCTTCTCTTCATTGCCGTTCCACCATTTTGTATCCACGGCTCCCGGTGCAATGGCATTCACCCTAATTTCTGGCGCCAAAGCAATGGCTAATGACCTTGTCATCGTATGAATGGCTGATTTAGTTGCAGCATATGGAATAGATGAGCCAATACCCGTCACTCCTGCCACGCTTCCCATATTGATAATGACTCCTGATCCTTGCTGTCTCATATGGGGCACTACTGCTTTTACACAATAAAACATGCCTTTCACATTGACATCAAACAGTTTGTTCCAAACTTGATCCGTCACGGAGTCTAAATCGTCCATAAAGATGTGGGCGGTAATACTGGCATTGTTCACTAATCCATCGATGGCTCCATATACTTCAACCGTTTTAGCCACCATTTTTATGACTTCCTCCTCATTGGCCACGTTCGCTTTAAAAGAAAATGCTTCACCTCCCTGCTCCTTAATTTTTCTTACCACCTCCTCTGCGTCATAGGCAGACTGATGATAATGAATAACGACTTTTGCTCCTTCACTTGCTAACTTTAAGGCCGTTGCTTTTCCTATCCCTGTTCCAGCACCAGTTATAATGATTGACTTATTCACTAGTTTTATTTTGACTCACCCTTCCTCATTCATTGGATATTTTTATTATATTTTGAGGGATCAGAGCTGTATAATAAGTAAAAATTAGAGAGGTATCAGTTTAAATGATATCAAGGAAGGATAGGAGAACTTGTGGAGTCTCATGATTTATTGATTTTCAAACATGTTGCAGAATCGCATTCTATCTCTAAAGCGGCTGAAAAATTAGGCTATGTACAATCAAATATTAGTCAAAGAATTAAAATATTAGAGGCAGAATTAGGTGTTAGATTACTGAATCGAAACAACAGAGGAGTAACCATCACGAATGAAGGAGCAACTTTACTAGATTATGCTAACCAGATCTTACTGTTAATGGAGGAAGCAAAAATAGAACTGAACCCTGAAAAATGGCCAGAACAGCTAACAATTGGGGCTACCCAAACAGTCTCTGCCTTAAGGGTACCGAGAATATTGTCATCTTTTCTTAATGTACACGAGCAAGTTGAGGTAAAAGTGAAGACAGATACGGCTAGGCTGTTATTGGAACAAATGATATATGGAGAAATAGATGGCGCCTTTATTAGCGAGCCATTTGACCAAGATGGGCTGAAGACAGTTTACACAATTGTTGAAAAGGTAAGCCTTATTTCATCAACGTCTTGTCCTGTTGAGAAGCAGCCTGAACAGACCTTGCTCGTAAATAGCGATCCTCATTGCATTTATCGCCAGAAGCTTATTCACTTAGCAAAAAAGAATTCGCAGAAGAATGCTCGCATCATTGAATTTGATTCGCTTGAGGCTATTTTACAATCTGTTAGTGATGGGTTAGGAATCAGTTTAGTCCCTTCCGATGTGGCCAAACTTTCAAGGTACGAACATGAATACACCATATCCGAACTTCCCGAGACGGTCCAAATAAATTTTGTTATAAAAAATAGACAACAACAGCCTAAAGGCTTAAAACGTTTTATCAAGTTTCTATCAGAAGAAACGTATTCAAAGTAAGATTCTTCTAATGGAACTTTCAGCTTTTCCACTTGTTGTCATTTACACGACTTACTATTAAACAACAGCAAGCGAATCTGTTTCTTTATCAAAATTCTTGAATGATCACAGCTAGTTTTAAAATATAAATCATCAGAGTCATCACTGTAGGTAAATAAAATTCGAATCATTCTTTACATAAAAAAACAGGCAGTCATTTACTGTCTGCCTGTTAAAAATTGATGCGGTTCGTCGTTTATACTCTGCTATTCTCTAATTATTAAGGTGTTTTTGATTCTTTCCAAGAAATCTATTTGAAGCTGGTATTGGTCGATCATATTTTGAAAAGTTAGGTTCGTTAATTCATTCACTTCTATATATTGTGCTTTTATCTCCTGTCCAGTCCGAATATTAGCTAGTGCTGCCTGAAGCTCCTCGATTTGATCCTCAATGGCTTTAATGATTTTCTTGGGATCTGCCTGGTTATGAGGCATATTCAACATAGATAGTCCGGTATACAAAAGGACGGGCAATTTCACAGAAGGTTCCCGAAAAGACTCGATCAGCAGCTTCTCATATTCTCTCTCGCCTTCCTCGGTAATTTCGTAGATGGCCTTTGTGCGATGTCCAGTTGATTCGACGTTAGCTACTTTAATGAATCCTTCTTTATCCATTTTTTTCAGCGCATGATAAATCGAACCTGGAAGGATCCCTGCCCATTTATCTACTTCACTTACTTGCAAAAGCTGTTGTAATTCATAGCCAGACATTGGTTTTGTCCGCAGCATGCCTAATACCATGAGTCTCGTCATTTTCACACCTCAACATTAATTATTCAACGTTAACTACTATGGTAAAAAATATAACACTCTTTAGGCAGTGCTGTAAAGAAAGCTATTTTGCATCCGTTCGATCAAATTTAAAAGAGCAGTGATCATCTCCCTTTGATAAGAGCTGCGGCCGCTGAAATTGAACGCCATGCTTATGTGGTAATAGTAAATCTCCCCAAATGTCATCCATACTGCAAAAAATTGGCATGATTTCTAAGGCATCATGCTTACAGAAAAAATCAAAGAAGAAGCATTTTTTCACATGCAGATGAAAAGATTGATTTGTATCTTTGACAATATGATGGGTAAAGTTTTGACTGCCATAGTGCTTTACTTGCTTTGTTTTAGAAATCTTAACAATCCGCTTAAGCGGCTTTCTGTCAAAAAATAAATACAGCTTCATAAAAAATTGCTGTTTCTTCTTTGTCCGTTCCATTAAACAATACCGAATAATTTCCTCCCAATCTGTGTATTGATATTTCTTCAATATTCGAAAAGCCGCAAGCACCATTGACGTAAAGATTAAGTTAAATTCAGTCGGCTTATCCGTTGCCCAAGCTTTGTTCTCCTCTAAGATTTCAACAAATAATTTTTGGGCATCTTTTGTTTGCTCTTCCCCAACCTTCTGCCGTAACCCTTTAAAAAAAGACTTTTGAATGATATTATTTAACACTCTGTTTCACTCCTTTGTAAATATTGTATATTCAACGTTGACTATATATTAACATACATCCATTATCCGGTAAACTATCTTCTAAAGAATTATTTGATTATTCTTTTTGGCAGGCTCGGCAAAAAAAGAAGATTAGTTATATACCTAACCTTCTTTATGGTTTACTGTAACTTGCCTGTATCTCATTTAAGTTAGTAATAATACCGTGAGAGGATAAGATCTTAGAGAGTAAGAGACGGGTCTATCTTAGCATTGGAATGGCGCTCTTTTTCAATTCTTATCCATCTAAGAAGAAGCCCAATTCCAAGGAACAAAATTGTTGCTACTACTCCGCTAATGGGATTCAACCAAACATCACCACTCTTAGTAAACGTTATCACACCGCTGATTGTTACTAAAACGGTAGGAAACGCATCTTCGACGGCATGCATCAAGACACATGGCCACACGGACTTTGTCAGCCTGTATATCTCAACATACATAACAGTCCAGCATAACATCAGCACACAGCCTGACAACAGCATGCCCACCCGCGAAATCGATTCAAAATAGCTGTCTGGAAGAAACACCATATAGTACGCAGCGTGCCACAATGCCCAACCAAGACCAGAAACAAGATAAATGAGCCAGTCATTCACCTTAAGCTCAATTAGCTTTGGCGTTAGATACCCACGCCAGGAAAACTCTTCGAATATATTTTTAATAAAATTTCCTGCAACAGAAACAACAACAAGTGAAAAAAACGGCCTCAGGTCAACATTAGATAAGTCAGTAACTCTGAAAAGCGCCGCAAGGCCAACTGTTATCAGTGTAACAAGAGGATAGATCGCAAATGAAACAAGATACCACTTCATATTGCCTTTAAGATTGGGTTTCATCCCCATGTCTTTCCAATCGCGACTGATGGTTCTAAGGATTATCGCTGTTAGAAACGGCAGCACTAGCCATAACCCCATCCCTAAAGAGTTGCCTTCAGGCTGTTCTATCAGAACAGAATCAAGCAATACCCCAAGCCAACCGCTTGCTAGTACAAGAATAATGAAAACAATCAACTGGGCTCCTGGATTACCTTTCTTCTCTTTCACCATTCTGAGTGTCTCCTTTTAATTTTTAAAGCCGCTCCATTCCTCGCCTTTCTCTATATTTAACAGCGTCGTTTATTGTATGGCTTTATTCATCATGATATGCTGCAGCTGTTTTGTGTAGCTCACAAACTTTACGAGTGCTTTCTTATGGATGGCAAGTTCATTATTTATTCCTCAACACTCCAGCAAGTTCGTATAACGGCTGGTACTGCTGGATGCGATAGTGACGCCCTTCTTTTTGTAAATATCCTTTGTCACAAAACTGGGCAAGCACATGCAATAAGTGTCGATAAGATACACCTAAAAAGTCACAAACTGTTACATGCTTCTCTTTATAGAACCCTTCATCAGCGGTTTGCAAAATAAAATCCGCCAGCCGGTTTTCAAGCGGAAAGGCGAGGCTTTGCGAATATTTAGCTGCCATTTGGGTGGCCTTTACACTTAAAAACTTCGTTAGCTCACGCAGAAATGTCACGTCTTCCAGCAGTTGTGTGCGGCAGCGATGCAAGGGAATGGCAAAGCAAATTGTCTTCGTCGAGGTTTGAATTCCTTTCGTATAATACACTTCATGTAATAACTCCATTTCCCCAATGTAATCATTTGCATTGATAAAATTAATTAAGGAAACTTTCCCATTATGGTGGGTGACGTAGATTTTTGCTTTTCCTTCAATGACAAAAAATAAAAAATCCGGCCGCGTGCCTTCTTGGATAATCCATTCATCACGCTGGTATTCATGCACTTCGATAAACTCTTCAATCGGAAAAGAGAATAAATGGGCAATAGAATGCTCCTTTAAATAGTCCTTCCTTTTTTCATTCTTATAAACTTTCATCATCCACCTCAAAATGTGAGATATCTCATATTTTTGTATGTATCTCCATGATATCATGCAAACAATGGGAGGATCGAGAATGAACACACAACGCTGGATGAGTAGACAATTTTTTAGTTTTTTTATGACATGGGGCATTTTTCTCCCCTACTGGACAGGGTGGATGATTCATACAAAAGGGATTACGGTTTCAGAAGCTAGTTTGATTATGAGCCTAGGTTTGGTCGCTAGAGGCCTTTCTACATTGGTTGTATTTCCTTATTTATCAGGAAAATTCAGCAGCAAAACATTATTAAACGGGATGGCGATTGGCACGCTCATTTCTATTTTGTGCCATATTCCGGCAAGTTCTTTTACCAGCCTGCTTATTGCGGCATTACTGCTGAACTTTTTTTATCCAAGCTTAATGCCTGCTTTAGATACTATTGCTGGCTTCCTGGCACAAAATAAACAGTTAAAGCATTACGGGAAAAGCCGCTCATGGGGATCGGTTGGGTTTGTTGTCGCCGGCATGATCTTAACCGTCTTTACAGGGGCACTTGGAGATGAAGTGATTTTGTGGGCGCTGTTGCTCTGCACAGTTGTCTTCTTATGTCTCGGCATGATGCGCGTCCCCGCTGTTTTATCGGAAAAGCCGACAGCAGCGCAGCCAAAAGCGGATGGCATGCTCAAGTTATTTCGTATTAAACACTTCGGTCTTGTGCTTGCTATTGTGGTTTTACTGCAGGCGGCACACGCTTCTTATTACAGCTATGGTTATATTTTTCTGCAGGAGATCCATGCACCTAAATATTTAATTGGCGTCATTATTAACATTGCTGTGATCGCAGAGATCATTTTCTTTTCCATCGCCGACCGGCGCTTTCAACGATTTTCTGTCGGCTCCTTACTGGCACTCGCTGCACTTGGTTCATCTTTACGCTGGATATTAGTATTCGCTTTTCCGAGCGTTATTGTTTTCTCTATCGCGCAAACGTTACACGCCTGCTCCTTTGCGATGGGGCATTATGCTTTTATGAAATACTTAATCAAACACATTCCACAGGCGCAAATCCCGAAAGCACAAGGCATGTATTCAGCACTGGCCCTCAGCTGGAGTACAGCTGTATTTACAATTTTTGGCGGCTATTTATATGAAATAGAGCCGAGATACGCCTTTATCGGAATGATTGTGTGCAGTATTCCATCCATGCTGCTGGCGCTTGTTTATCGGCGATTGGGATACAAAAAAGAAGCTGTGGTTTCTGTTTAAATGGTTGACCTAAGAACAGGCTTGTCTAAATGAGATGAGCCTGTTCTTTTTTCGTCCGGGGAATTTCAAGATGTTTTTCCTGTATCCTTGCACATGAAAACCTTGTAGCGCAACGAGATGCCAATACTACGGTTAAAAGATCTTCGCTAGATAGGATTGAATGGAATGAGGCAATAGTTGAAAAAATAATCCTTCATACTTAATATCAAGTAAACCAGCAACAAAAAGTAAAATAATAACAAAAAATAAAATTGGTTTTCTATGCTTTTTAGATATCCGCTTCACAAGGTTCCCTCCATTAAAAAATACACTCATCGTAACTTGTTCATTATATATGAATCTGCCGAAGATGATTGATATTTCTCCATTCATATTTTATAACGGACTTTTAACATGCTACTTCCTTGAAATAGCGATAAATCTTTTCCAGCTTCTTCACCTGGTTTCCTTTTGGACTTTCCATATTCCCGAACTCAAAGAACTTTACTTTCTTGATTCCCACAAAATTAAATAAAGCTCTTTTCATTAAAATTTTATGTGCATTATTCAACCAGAGAAATGGATAGTGAGTGGGCCCCTTCATCGTAGACACACAAACAACGGATTTTCCTTTCAAAAGCCCCTCTGGGAAAAGTCCTTTTCTATCTCGATAAGCAAAATTAGAAGCAAATAATTGATCGATATACCCCAGCAGCATAGCAGGTGGTCTTCCCCACCAAATTGGATAAATAAAAACAATCTTGTCAGCCCACATCAATTGTTTTCTATATTTTTCAGTATGAGGGTCGGTATGCATATCACGTCTTCGTTTTTGATCGTTAAACACTAGAAGTGGGTTAAATCCCTCTTCATATAAATCTAACACTTGGATCTCCTTTATCTTTGTATTTTCGTTGCTTCCTTTCAGCACTTTTTGTAAAAATGCGTAGTTTAAGCTATCGTGATTTGGATAGGTAAAAACGACGAGCATCTTCATTATGGACGCACCTCTTGATTATCATTTGATAACTAAATAATAGCACCTTCTCTTTTAGTTATCAAATGATAATTTTGTTTTGATAACAATTTTGTTATCCTGTCTATAAGAGGTGAGGAAATGGACAAACATGCCCTTTTTTATAAACTTGTATCCTTTACAGCTTCTGTGCATCATGTAACGCACGAACTAACAAAAAATGCGAAGCCAGATTCAATCTCACAAGTTCAATACAGCATGCTTGAATATATTGCAGTGAGTCAACCTGTAACACCAAGTGAAATTAATCAATGCCAGAATATGTCTATGCCGAACACAAGTCGCGAGCTTAGCAAGTTAAAAGAGAAAAAATTAATTGAAAAAATCACGGATAGCCAAGATCGGCGGAAACAATACATTCGCCTCTCACATGAAGGGGAAGCAGTAATGAAAGAAGCTTTTGAAACGATAGAATCCCGTTTTCGAGAGCGAGTACAGCATGCTTCAAAAGAAGATTTAGCTGAGATTGAACGTGCAATAGATATCCTTCAATCCAAACTATTTTATCGTTAAGCTAAATGAAACATGAACAGCTCCCTAAATTTTTAATTGAGGGAGCTCGGCACTTTATTTATGGTCGTTGTGGACAAATCTAAAGATACATTCTTATTCAAACTAAGTACTTTTAATATTTCTTTAATGTGCTTTTCTCACATCAGCCTATCATCCTATGGAAAAGTTAAAACTCATTTCAGTTCATCGAATATTACTAGCAACATTTGAATAAAGAGCATCTATAACAAATAAAAGACCACTCCTCATTGTGAGTGGTCTTTCTCATCTATTATAAGTTTCCGCTTTGACTTCTTTGAGTGATCCGTTAACTTGTTTTAATAGTAAATGTATTCAATTTCCTCTCTAAATTTTTCACCATTTTTGCGATTGTCTGTGAAGATTCCTCCATGATCTTCATAGATTGCAGTTGTTTGTCTGTTTGAGAAGATAATTCCTCAAAAATAGTTAGGGAACTCTGAGCAGCATGGGCAATCTCATCTACTGTCGCATTGACTTCTTCTGAACTAGCAGACATTTCCTCGAAAACGGCCGAAGATTCTTGGATTTCTTCACTAACAAGCTTCGTAGATTCGACGATTTCATTAATCACATTTCCGACATCATCAATCACTTGAACACCGGTTGCCGCTTCCATAGTTCCCTTAGTCATGGCTTCTACAGCACGTTTCGTATCGTCCTGGGTTAGTTGGATGATATTCACAATTTTTGCTGCGGCAACTTTTGATTGCTCTGCCAAATTGCGAACTTCATCTGCGACCACAGCAAATCCTCTTCCAGCTTCACCAGCTCTTGCTGCTTCAATAGCTGCATTTAAAGCAAGTAAATTTGTTTGCTCAGTGATCTCAGAAATAACTGAAACAATTTGCCCGATTTCTTGAGAACGTGTCCCTAATTTCGTCACGACCTCTGCAGAACTGCCAACTGTTTGATTGATATTTTGCATTTGGTTAACAGCTTGTTGAATCAAATTCTTGCCATTTTGGGTTTGTGATAATGTATCTTCCGATTTCATGGCAATGGTTGAGGCTGATTCTGCTGCCTGTTGAATCCCCGTGGCCATCTCTTCCATTACTCTAGCACTTTCTATCGAGCTGACTGTTTGGTGTTCCAAGCTTTCAGTCACTTGATGAATCGACAAGGAAAATTGATTAGCCGATTGAACAGTATCACCGGCAATCTGTAAAAACTCTGTAGACGATTGGTAAACTTTATCGGTTACAAGCCGGGCCTCTTTAATGAGCGAACTTAATGTTTCCGTCATTTCATTAAATTGATGGCTCAATTCACCTAATTCATCCTTGCTTTTTACATTAATAGTCGTGGTAAGGTCTCCATTGCTTACTTTACTAATAGCCGTTTGAATATCTTTAATTGGAGACAGCAACTTTTTCGTACCAAAATACTGCAGTATTAACACGATGATTAAGCAAATAACGATACTGATACTAAGCCATAACAAAAATTGATACTTTAAATGATTCATAATACTTGCATCTAAATCAACACCAAATACGGCCGTCACTTCATTATGCTCATTTAGGATTGGAACTAGTGCTGCCTGCCATGTCCCAAATTCATCTGTATAAATTTCTGAATAAGCTGTTTGTTTACTAGAAACTGCTTTCTCCAGCGCCTCTGCTAACAGCTCACTTGAGAAAGTATCACCAGGGTATAATTCATCCTCTATATTATTTGTCGGGACAGCTAATAATTTGATTCCCTTCTTTTCATCGGCAAATTTACTATCCATAATGTATCCTTGAGAAACAGATGACTCATTTTCCGCTAGGTGATCAAGATGTTTAATTAACTTTTGTTGAATCTTACTGTCTACGTCACTATTGTTTTTTGCACGTTCAATATCCGAAACATCTATGGTGCTGGCCCAGAGATTTGCAATCCCGCCTGCTCTGTCATGAATAACCATTTTGACAATATAATTATTAATTGCATAGCTGATTACACCTGTACATAGTCCAACTAAAACAACAATGGCAAAAGATAAAAATAAGTTTTTCCCCACTAAGGTTCGTCTTCTCTTCATATTATCCCCCGATAGCAATATAGTGTATGTAACAATCAAAAAAATTTATAATTATTCAATTTTAATTAATCCCTATACATCTAATCAAGAAATCTTCTATCACAAATTAGATAGATGCATAGCACGACCATCTTCCTATCATTTAATCAACTTTCACTTATTCAGGACCTCAAACCCATAACTTTTGACATTCAATAGTCTACTCTTCAATAGAATGGAAGTCTACGAAAAAATTTTTTCAATTCTATATTTTCAGTAAAATGTCAATAGGAAATATATCGCTTTTTAGAGTACCTTTTAATAAACTGTCGGCATACTCAAAGAATAGGAGGATTTTTTTATTCATCCCTTTCATTTCTTTATTTTCTTGAAGGAAACTGCTAGTTAACAACTGCCAATCTCTTAATATAATTGGTAAAAAGCATTCCTTCTAAAAAACAAAAAAGCACCCTAAAAGAGCGCCTACAATACCTTTTTATATTCCCCTATGATTTTGTAAAGACAGATGCCTTCCACTTACTTAGAAAATGTCTGCTACATATGATTGAATTGAGTTAACTAATAGTCGAAAGAACAATCCTTCATATTCAATGAAAGAGCTGCCAAGACAGCTCTAGGATTCTGAATACCTTCAAGAAACTCTAATTACGTATGGGACGTTTCCCTGTCATTAGTCTAAGCGCGGTTTTATATTAACTGATTCATTCTTTACTTCATTTCTCTCAAATCAACATTTCCTGCTTTTTCTGCTGGTGACTCCTTTTTAGATATTGGAGCATTTTTACCAATGATTACAGAAACGACCACAATGGTCGCTGTTATGATTGTTGCAATAGTGATGGATTCATCTAAAAAGATGATAGCAAATACAATCATTAAAAATGGTTGTATATATTGAAGTTGACTAACCCTCGCAACCCCACCTAAAGCCATACCGCCATACCAAGCAACATAGGCTAAAAACTGACTCACAATGGCTAAATAGAATAGACTAATCCAAGCTTGAATTGGCGACTTCAACATTTCAATAGAAAAATTCATACCAACTGGAATAATGAAAAATGGTGCTCCTATAACAATTGCCCATGCTATTACTTGCCAACTTCCTATTTCTTTTGACAGCTTGCCCCCTTCAGCATAACTAAAGCCCAAAACAATTACTGCAGCCAAGAGTGCCAAATCCTCAAATTGAAGTTTTCCGAAACCTAAATTCATGGCATACGAGATTACTGCCCCTGCCCCAATTAAACTTGAAATCCAAAATTTCAAGGAAGGTCTTTCACCCGCTCTTAATATCGCCATCCCTGCTGTTGCTAATGGTAATAGCGCTAATTCAACCGCCCCATGCGAGACGGGCAGTGTCTCCATTGCCCATGAGGTAAGCAATGGAAATGTTAGGACAGCTCCTATAGTGACCATTAGGATACTTTTAAATTGAGGTCGAGTTGGTATTTTCTCCTTTCGAACAATAAGTATAATACTGACTAAAATCGCTGCAATAACTGTTCTTCCTAACCCAACTACCGTAGTACCGAAATATTCAACAGCAACACTGGTAAATGGCAAGGTTAAGCTAAAGCAAATGACTCCCACTAAGCCTAACAATAATCCTAATTTCCCCTTTTGCATTCGTTTTCCTCCTCCGCTATTTTCCGTTTTAATCTGTCTTAAGAAAATCAAATCCAGTGACAGTTTTGTTATAATTCAGATAATACTGGATGCAGAAAGCGAAAATAAATCTCTATTTTCTAAATCTGTCATGGTACAGTTTGAGGAGGTTGTCATTTATTTGATTGCAAAATACTTAAAAATCGCAGAAGAAATTAAGAGTCAACTTACAAATGGGACTCTCGTTGCCGGTAGTAAACTCCCTTCTGTTCGACAATTATCTGAAGAATTTCGCTGCAGTAAAAATACCGTTATTAAGGCTTACAGTGAGTTAGAAAAAGAACATTTGGTTTATGCTATACCTCAAAGCGGCTATTATGTCGTAAATGAATTTAAAATCTCTGCTCATGATCCCGCTGTTATTGATTTTTTATCTGCTGGACCGGATAAAAATTTAATACCTTATACTGAATTTCAACATTGTTTGAATCAAGCAATCGAAAAGTATAAGGAAGATATTTTCACCTATTCAGATCACCAGGGTTTTCACTCATTACGTACAGAAATAGTTAAAAACCTTGAAAATTCTCAAGTATTTACCAACCCTAACCGTGTAGTAATCGTTTCGGGTTCACAACAAGCTATTCATTTACTGACGGCACTTCCTTTTCCAAACGGCAAAAAAAATATCCTTATTGAACAACCAACCTATTTTGGCATGATTGAATCTCTCCAAATCCATCAAGCTACAACCTTTGGAATCGAATTATCAATGGATGGAATCGATTTAGAGCGCCTAGAATATATTTTTAAAAATAATGATATTAAATTTTTCTATATTATCCCAAAATTTCATAATCCTCTTGGACATTCTTATACAAATAAGGAAAAGAAAAAAATAGTAGAGTTAGCAAACAAATATGATGTTTATATTGTCGAAGATGACTTTTTGAGTGACTTAGATCGGGATAAAAAATCCGATCCATTATTTTCTTTTGATACCTCTGGAAGAGTCATTTATATCAAAAGTTTTTCAAAAGTATTTCTCCCAGGGCTGCGGATTGCTGGCGTGGTGTTGCCAGCCATTATGATTAAAAACTTCTTACGTTATAAGTTTAGTGTAGATTTTAACAGTTCCGTCCTTTCACAAGGCGCATTAGATATTTATTTAAAAAGTGGTATGTATAATAGTCATTTAAAAACAATAAAAGAAGTTTATTTTAATAAAATGCAATTGCTCAAGAGGTCTTGTGAAGAATTGCTTCCCAAAGGCACAGATTACACGAAGCCTGATAGTGGATTTTATCTCTCCCTTTACTTACCTGAAAATGTATCCGCAAAAAAGCTTGCTCTTTTATTATCTGAAAAACTAATTTTAATTGATGATACAAATAGAATGTTCTTATCCGAATATAAGAAGGACAATCTTGTTCGTTTATGTATTTCTCAAGTACATGACCACCAAATAAAATTGGGAGTAGAAAAGATAGCTCAAACCATTGCCTTATTAGGAAAATAAAAAGGATTATTATTTTTATAATCCTACCTCTCTCCTTTGATAAAAGCGCACAAACAGCACCAATCCTTAACATGACTGGTGCTGCTTTATGTCCCTACAAATCGAACCAAGGATAAATATTTACTTTACAAGCCAAAAATGTAATAGCTATGCTGATTTCTACGTTAATTCAATCTGCCGTGTTTCTTTCCCTAAAAATGCAAGTGTAAGCACACCAATAACAATACTTGCGCAAAATAGCCCAAAAATGAAACCTATGGAGTTACCTGCTGCAACAAGTGAACCAACAAGAAGCGGTCCAAGGATCCCGCCTACGCGTCCGATCGAGGCAGCCATACCGGCACCTGTCCCCCGAATGACAGATGGATATTGTTCAGGGGTGTAAGCATATAAAGCCCCCCACGCTCCAAGATTGAAGAAGGATAAAAAGATACCTGACACGATGAGTACTGCTGTCGTTTCTGCATTACCGAAAATAAGCGCAGAACCCGCCGTTCCTAGTAAATAGGTGACAAGCACAAACTTTCTCCCCATTCGTTCGATGAGCCATGCAGCTGTAAAGTAACCTGGCAGCTGTGCTAGAGTCATGATTAATACATATTCAAAACTTTGAATCATACTAAAACCTTTCATGACCATCACACTTGGCAGCCACAGGAACATTCCATAATATGAAAAAACGACCGTGAACCAGACCATCCAAAGCACGAATGTAGAGCGTGCATATTTCTTCGACCAAACCTCTCGGACGTTTTGACCAATTGACCGCCTCTCCGCTTTTTTCGGTGAAAATGCCGGAGAATCCGGAAGCTTTAATCGCAAATAAATAGCATAAAAAGCAGGTAAAGCACCAAGGATAAGAGCTACTCTCCAGCCATATGACGGAATAATAAAATAAGAAATAAGTGCGGCAATCAGCCAGCCAAGTGCCCAAAAGCTTTCAAGTAACACAACCACTCGTCCGCGCTCTTTCGCCGATACACTTTCTGAAACGAGCGTTGAGGCAACAGGTAATTCTCCACCAAGCCCCATGCCAATAAAAAAGCGTAGAACTAAGAAGGCAAAAAGGGTCGTCGTTAAAGCAGAGATACCGCTCGCAAGCGAAAACAATACTAACGTAATAATGAATATATTCTTCCTGCCAATCCGATCTGCCCATAGACCGAAAAGGAGTGCGCCAACAGCCATTCCGATGGAGTTCACACTGCCGATCCACCCCATCTGTTCTGGTGTCAGTCCCCAATCTGCTTTCAGGGCTGCAATAATAAACGAAAGCATCCCAACATCTAGTGCATCAAACATCCAGCCGAGCCCTGCAATGCCGAGAAGCTTTCTCTGTGAAATTGTTCTTTCTGCCATCATCTTTACCTCCGGTGTCTTGACAGTTGTCATTGCCATTTCACTATAATCGGATTCAATGGAAAAAACAAGGTCTATTTTTCTGAAAAGGCTTTATTATGAACCCTTTCATCCTCTGCTAAATTAATAGGAGAAAATGACAGATAAACCCTAAAGGGCAATAATGAAAAAAGAAATCATTAAAAGATTTACCCTCTGCTTAAAGGTTTATACACCCTCAGATTAAGAATATGAACTATATCTCCCTTATCATTGTGCCTATCACCGCTTAAAGAATATTCAAATGCAGACCTCATTTTAGATTTTTTTCCTCTAAAATGTTTGCCGACGAAACTATGGATAGTATGACAATTAACGATGGATTTACATTCATTTGCCTATAGCAAAACAATTAAGCGTCCATATGATAATAATCAGGTAAAATCGCTTTACTTCCTCTCTAATTTCCTTGGTAATAAGGAGGCATATACATGATTATTAGAAAAGCCAATCAGAAAGAGACAGATTTTATTTTAAATTTTTCACAAGAGGTAATCGAAGAAGGATCAATGGGATATCTTAAACCTAGCCGAGACAATATTATAAGCGAGGTATTCAAACCTGCTCTTGAAAACGGAGCTTACTATTTAGTAGCCGAAAAAGAAAACACCCTATTAGGATGGATCCTAGTCGGGACAAATATTGACCTTTATTCCTTTGAAGAAATCGGATACCTTCTTGATATTTACGTTTTCTCTCCATATAGAAAATCGGGCATAGCCAAAGAACTCACACAGGAAGCCTTAAAACGGTTAAAACAAGGCCATTATAAAAAAGTTCAATTAAGCATTTTTTCTGGTAATCATTCAACAGCTCTTTGCCAGCAATTCGGTTTTAAAGAAATATTAACCGTTTTTGAAAGACCTCTCTAAAGTCCTTAATGACCCTATCTAGACTTTTCTTTATGATGGGGTTCTCCTTCTCCTACACTTAATTTAACGAAATGGATAAACTCTGGTTAACATCGCAGTATCAATACCAAACGACAATCTGATAAAATATAAAACATAATAAAGTCATCCGAGGAACGCCGTCAGATCATGCTAGCAGAAATACGAACAACCACCTTGATGACAATGCTCAAAGTCTCCTATCTTTAATTTTGAAGATAGACAAGCTTACTTAGACTTACACCATTTACAAATTAATAAAACCGACTCCATTGTCGACCTGAAATAGTTTGAATTTCCGTGGGTGATTATATGAAAATTTCAATAGAGGAAATAGACAAAGAACTGGAAGAAGAAATTCTCATTAGATGTCATGAGGTAAATGACGAAATACATGCAATGGCAAACAGGCTGAGAACCGAAGTTCCCATCGTAATCGGATATCAAAATGATCAAGTTTACCGAATTAAGCTTAGTGATATCTATTATTTTGAGGCGGTGGACGGAAAGGTTTTTAGTTACTGCAAGGACAACGTTTTTGAGGTAAAACAAAAGCTTTATGAGTTAGAGGAAGTATGCAAAGGAAAGAACTGTTTTCGTGCATCCAAATCAACGATCTTGAACATAGCTAAAATTTCATCTATTTATCCATCCATAAGCGGCCGATTCGAGGCGGTGCTTGATAATGGGGAACGTGCTGTTGTATCCCGACAGTATGTGCCCGTCCTTAAAAATATGCTTGGATTGTAAAAGGGAGGATAAATATGAAGCTTTCCGGATTTGTACAAAAGGTGATGAAGGATTTCTTGATTATCTTTGCGTCCATCATCATCATTATTACGATTTTGCGACAGGTGTATTATCCCGATCTGGCCTTCGATTTAAAGTCGATTTATATTGTAATGGTTTTTTCAATTTTCAGTGCCTTAATGGGATTTATTTTGTATTCTCCTCATGATATCAGCGAGAAGGAAATGCGCATAAGAATGGTCATTCACTTTGCCGCTTTAGAGATTCTATTAATTATCCTTGGCAGCATTTTTGATATTGTGAATAGTACATCGGATGCCATTACTCTGGCACTAGAAATCGCAGTGATCTATACGCTAGTTCGTCTGCTGTCATGGCAAAATGATAAAAAAGAAGCCCAAAAAATCAATGAAAAACTAAAGGCGTTCAAGAAAGATGTTTATTAAAACGATCATAAAACAGATTGTCATGCAGTAAGCTTTATGGCTTACTGCTTTTTTGCATCTTATTGCCTTATAGATACAACTTACTATTTTTCTATATACAACCTTTTCGCAATTTTTTATGATGAGTTCATAAATAAATTATTTAAAGAGAAGGAGTAACCATTATGGGAACTTTACTATTGTTGCTCGTTTTAGTATTTGAGATTGGTTTTGCCATCTATTGTATGGCAACGAAGCAAAACCATAAAAAATTAAAGAATTGGATTAGGATTTCTGTATTTGCAGTCTTTATCCTGCTTACACTTTCATCGGTCATTGTATGGAGTTTCCGCTGGGTTATGCTTGCCGTGCTGCTTTTCCTATTAGCGCTAAAAGGAACAGTTTCTCTTGTCCGCAATAAAACAAACAAACAAACATACAAAACTTCTTCTATTGTCTGGAAATCTATTGTGATGACAGCGGTATTCGTATTTGCGCTTGCACCTGCCATTGTTTTTCCGCAGCATCCATCACCAAAAGTAACAGGCAAATATGACGTCGCAACGGCTTCTTATACTTATACTGACAAAAATCGCATAGACGAATTCTCCGACAAAAAACAAAATAGATTTGTGAACGTGGAGTTTTGGTATCCGAAAAATGCAAATGGTACCTATCCTCTTTTAGTGTTCTCACATGGAGCATACGGCATTAAGGCCAGTAATACTTCTACCTACACGGAGCTGGCAAGCCACGGGTATGTAGTCGTGTCCATCGATCATCCTTATCACTCCTTCTATACTGCTTCGGCTGATGGCACAAAGACTTTGATTAATACAAATTATAATCGCGAAGTCAGCAACGCCAATAAAGAAGGTGTTTACACGAGGAAAGAACTCTATGGACTCATTCAAAAATGGATGAAGCTGCGAACGGATGATATGAATTTTGTTCTTGATACGATCCTTAATAAATCTAAGAATAACCCTAATTCCGTATATCAAAAGATTAATACAGAAAAAATTGGCGTATTCGGACACTCAATGGGCGGATCGGCAAGTGTCTTGTTAGGCAGAGAGCGTAACGATATAGATGCTGTTGTCAATATTGATGCCCCGTTCTTTAGTGAGCTTGTGTACAAGAAAGATATGGGTGATTTTGCGGCAAGCAGCAAAGCCTACAAAACCCCCATTTTTAACCTATATTCCGACGATGTTTGGGGACAGCTCGACAGCAACTCTACTTATGCAGCGAACAAACTCAATAATAAGAGCTTCAAAGAAGCCTATACCGTTCATTTTCAAGGGACGAAACATCTAAGCCTAACCGATTTACCGCTTTTCTCTCCTCTGCTTGCCAATAGCCTGCAAGGTGGAAAAGCCGATGTCGATCCATATTACTGTATTGAAACTGAAAATGAACTCATTCTTGAATTTTTCGACTATGAATTAAAGGGAATTGGCCATTTTGCTCCCAAAAAAACCTATTGATTTTTATTCAGGAACTATAAAAGAAAAGTAAGTAATACAGCTTTTTATATTCTTTCTATGTAAAAATTAGCTTGAAGAGCTTTGCTTATCTAAACAATTAGCAAAGCTCTTCTTATATTTAAGCGGTGTTAAAGTTTTTATAATAGAAGTCTTGTTAATTTGATCGGCTATGCAGCTTTCTTCGTTGGTACGTAGATAGCACTACTCCTCCCACTATAAATAGTGATCCTAAAATTTCTGCTCCCGTTATTGGTTTGTATAACAATATCAATCCCATGATCATGGCTACAAAAGGCTCTAAATTAGATAATATAGAAGCCTTCGAAGCATCAACATGTCTAATGTTATTATTCCAAATCAATGTTGCTACACCGTGTACAACAACGGCAGTTCCAATCAGCAAAATCCAATCTGGCGCCTTAGGGCTTAACCGTACAGGATTATCTAATAAAAAAGCAAAAGGAACCGATACAACCAAACCTACAACATTTGAGTATAAAGTAATGGTAAATGGATCGATTCTTTGAGAAAGAAGCCTTGTTATGATAATCATAATGGCGAAGGTTATCATGGTAATCACAATCCATGATAAACCTTTATCAATATGTACCGAAGATAAATTCCCTTTCGCTACAACAAAATAAATCCCTACGATTGCCACAATCGATCCCATCAACATACGAATGGTTAATTTTTCTTTCAAAAAAATAGCAGCTAAGACACTAGTTAAGATAGGGGTAGTGGCCAAAATGAGGGCAGAGGTTGTGGGATCAGCCGTTTGCAGTCCTACGAAAAAGGACCATTGGTTTATAAAAACACCAATAACTCCTAGAAAAAACACCGCAAGTAAATCCGATTTATTAACTCGTTTAAAGTGTTTTTTATATGAGGATAATCCAATTAAAAATACTACAATAAAGAAAAGTCTAAGCATGGTTAACAGAGCCGGGGAAAAATCTTGGACTAGTATCTTCCCAAATACAAAGTTGCTCCCCCACACCATTACACAAAATGTTAGCCATATATATGCTTTTAACATCGTTATCACCCTTCCTACAACAAATGCTAACTGTCCTATTTTATACTTACTAGAATTTTTCATATACCTTTTTGTTTGGATGTATGCATTCACTAACATGCAGATTAAGTGCTGTTTAAAGGATTGAACCAAAGGAAGAGTACAGAAATGCCTTGGAGGAACAAAAATTTCGTAGACAAAGGAGTGAGTTTTTAAAAAGCAGCATAAAATATAATGATTTTATTTCGTATTTAATTAGAAGCTTCTCCTATCCATAATGCAGGGAACTTCAAACAAACAATAAAGCTGCACCATACAAGTATTAAGAACAATACTTGTATGGTACAGCTTCTTACCACAAGAGGTTATATCTTATATCTTATATCGGCTAGCATTTAAGTTCAAACTTTCTTTATTTAGGGATTTCCACTATGGCGACAGTCTCTAATCCAGTTGAATCGATGGAGATACGTCCGTTGTACTTATTAACGACTTCCTTCACAATAAATAAACCTTGCCCTCTTACTTTTCCGGGCACTGCTTCTTTCGTCGAAAATCCGCTTTTAAAGATATTTTCCTTATCCTTAATCTTTGATCCTGTATTGGTAATTTTAAATACATACTGATTTACATCTGCTCGACATACTATGTCTATTTTCCGTTCATCCTCAGGCAGCTCGATTGTTGCATCAATGGCATTATCAATTAAATTCGATAATATTTTGATTAAATCCGTTGTTTTGATCATATCAAATGGATCACTAGAGATTGTAAATTGAATATCAATATTATAATTTTGAGCAGAAAGTTTCTTCGTTTGC
Source organism: Pseudobacillus wudalianchiensis (assembly GCF_001685015.1). Lineage (GTDB taxonomy): Bacteria > Bacillota > Bacilli > Bacillales > Domibacillaceae > Pseudobacillus > Pseudobacillus wudalianchiensis. The sequence goes on along the minus strand of NZ_MAYT01000002.1, from coordinate 72,832 downwards.
AACAATACAGAGAGTCCGGGATTATCTACATTTAATTTTATGGATTCAATAGCCTGAACTTCTTTAAATAAGGAAGCGGCATAGTCTAATGCCTGAGCTTGTTTCTCTAATTTGAGAAGCCCGTGCAATACTTGAACATGATTAATAAAGTCATGTCTTAAAGATTGAACAGAGGAGATTAACGTTCTAATTTCTGTTTGGTAAGTGCCCTCTGTCTCCTCAATTTCCTTTACGGATTCTTTTTGATACCATTTATTCATTATAAAAAAGGATAGTAACACAATGAATACGAAGACACCATTAAAAACAAGGATAGAAATACTGTTTTCTATTACTTTTCCTCCGATATCCTCCAGCATATCAGCGCCAATATCAATCCCCAAATAACCAATAATCTTTCCGTCACGACCCTTTATAGGTGCTCCAACAGATAAATAATCTCCATACTTGTCATCCTTAATGACTCCTGTGACATACGCCTTTCCTTCATAGGCTCTCTTAACCTGCTTTTCCGGTACTGTGCAAACCTCTCCTATCGGAAAACTCCTTTTTGCCTCTTCCGGCATCCCCACAATCATGGTTTTTGCTGCTTTTGGATTGTCAATCGCAAGGGTATAAACATATAAGGCCCCTATTTTTTCCCTCGCATCATTTAAGTAGCTTCTAAGTTCCCAATAAGGTTCGTTTTTTACAGGGTTAAGCAAAAACTGCTCATACGTTTCTATATCTATCGAAGAAGCGATGGACTTTGCCGCTTCCACACTTTGATTTGCAATTGACTCTTCAACCGTCCTTTTTATTTTTAAATAAGAAGTATACATATTCAAACTTGTAAAAAACAACAACAGCATAATAGATAAGATAAAAATTAGTTTTATTTTATTTCTTTTCATAATGAACTTGTACTTCCTCACCTTTATAAAGTCGAAAAGGCAGATAATCTGTTTTCCCTATTCATACACCCCATGCGACTCGAACAAAACTCAGCATTTTCACCTTGAAGCAGCTATTTCTTTCTCCATAAACAACTTTCTATAGCCCATCATAAATCGATGATGAAACTACATTTCAGCTTTTTATACAAATCCTGGACCTGCATAACCATCATACCAAATATCCCAATTAAGCCAATTAAAATTTTATCGTTAGTTATGTTATGGTTCATCACGATGTATTTAAATAAGTTTCTTAACCAGTTTTCAATACAGTCCCTTTTTTGCACTAAAAACCGGTCTCCAGCCTATAGACATAGTCACACCTTAGTAAGGGACTTTTTTTTAAGTGTCCATCATTCAGGGTATAGGTCACTACAAACCTTTTTTGTCTGCTTTTAATGCTTCTTTCTATTGCATGAAAATGCTTTATCTTGGACATAAGGCTATATATTTTGTCCCTGTCATCACGATGAAGTCTCCCCTGGTAAACTGAGACGTCGTTTAATTCAGCTTGAACAAATTGGTATAAATGTTATTTGTACTTTTATAAAAATCCTTCCTATCTCTTTCAGCATTTAGGGCATTCTAATTAATAGGTAGTTGCATAAAAATAATCTCCTTAAATTTACTGCCCTTACAAACCATTGTTAGACGAGCTTTTGTGTTACTTTTATGAAACATGGACAAAATATCCATTGTAATCACGGATAAAAGAGGTTACTATTCTAGCGGTAACCTTACTAGTGGTAAATTCACTGGAAGCGTGCCCATATTGTTTAAATTCATCAGGAGGTTACGTATGCGATATGTCATTTCTATCTTAGGTATTTTTGTTGTATTATTTTTGGCTTGGTTGGCAAGTTCCAACCGAAAAGAGATAAAACTAAAACCTGTTATCACAATGATTGTTATTCAACTTATTTTATCAGTGTTCCTGTTAAATACAGAATATGGCTTAATCATCATCAAGGGAATAGCTACTGTTTTCAGCGTACTGCTCGAATATGCAAATGAAGGGGTTTCCTTTGTGTTTGGCGGCATGGCGAACAAGGGAGAGGCTCCATTCTTTTTAAATGTATTGCTGCCAATTGTATTTATTTCTGTATTAATTGGAATTCTTCAACATCTGAGAATTCTACCGTTCCTCATGAAGGGAATTGGATGGCTATTAAGTAAAGTGAATGGGATGGGCAGACTTGAATCATATAATGCAGTTGCTTCGCTGATGGTCGGACAATCGGAGGTTTTCATCACATTGAAAAAACAACTCGACCTGCTTTCGACACAGCGTTTGTATACTCTATGTGCTTCGGCGATGTCGACTGTATCGATGTCCATAGTTGGGGCTTATATGACGATGCTTGAGCCAAAATATATTGTTACAGCTTTAGTTTTAAATTTATTTGGCGGTTTTATTATAGCTTCTATTATTAATCCCTACGAGATAAAACCAAATGAAGATCTATTAGAAATACAACAGCAGGAAAAGCAATCCTTTTTTGAAATGCTCGGGGAGTATATCCTTGATGGTTTTAAGGTTGCCATTATCGTTGGGGCTATGCTGATCGGATTCATTGCTTTAATGGCAGGATTCAACCATGTGTTTGAGCTATTGTTTAACATCTCTTTTCAGCGGCTACTAGGTTATCTCTTTGCCCCAATCGCCTTCATTATGGGAATTCCTTCATCGGAGGCGGTTAGTGCTGGGGGGATTATGGCGACTAAACTGGTCACCAATGAATTTGTCGCGATGATGGATTTATCAGGAGGTAACCATCACTTTAGTGACCGCACACTCGGAATTCTTTCTGTATTCCTGGTTTCCTTCGCCAATTTCTCATCCATCGGTATCATTACCGGGGCGGTTAAAAGTCTGAATGAAAAGCAAGGAAATGCCGTTGCGCGCTTTGGGTTGAAACTGTTATATGGTGCCACACTTGTAAGCATCCTTTCAGGCATCATCGTTAGCCTCATTTTATAACACATGCTAGGTAATCACGGCGTATTGGTTGAATGGAAAACAACGGCCTTTAATGACATGGTTCTCATTTCATGAGAGTCCTTACTTCAAAAAGGCAGTGGGAGTAAACCACTGCCTTTTGCTAATAATGTAACTTCATTAATAGATCTTTAATTTCCTCATTAAGCATTAATGCATCTTCAATTTTTTCGTCATCTTTGCTAAAGCAATATCAGGATAAAAAGTCGGCAAAGAATTTGAGAAGGAGCTTTGATTTGGCAATCACAGAAAAGCAAATTTCATAAAAAAACCCTGCTAAACACAGGGGTCATTTAATAACCATTTACAAAGTCAGCGATTGTTTCTCTTTCGTCTTCTGTAAGCCCCCTTTTTACGTACTTTTCGTATTCCTCCATTATTTTCTGTTTATCACCACCGCAAATTTCTGTATATTTCGCAATGGTTCTAAGCTTAGCAGCTTCCTTATTAAATTCCTCTTTTGAAATCGGCTTTTGATGCGAAGGTATATATGTATCTGCGTCAAAGGATTCTAATTCATCTAATAGCCGCAGCGTTTCCTTGATTGTGTAGTTTTCTTTTTCGGAAAAAATATCAGGATAAATACAGTCACCAAGAAAGAGAATCTTTTCTTCTTCAATATACACGATTACTGAATCTGCAGCGTGATCCCCTCCAACATGTTGTACGATACAAGTTATCCCACCAAGATCAATTTCCACTCGTTTTTCAAAAGTTAAATCCGGCAAGACAATCTTTATATCTCGGTGATCCGTGTATTCCTCCTTGATTGCATTCGCACAAAATTCAATTTCCGATCCTTCTTTCACTCGTGCATCTAATGCCTCGTCTGACCATGAAAGCGGGATTAGCTTCGCCATTTCTTTTTTCGTTTCTTTGGAAGCCATAGAAACTGTATTAGGTAATGCTGAAAGACCAAAAATATGATCCCAATGCCAATGAGTTAGAACAACCATATCAGGATTAGGGACCCCTTTTTTTGAAAGTTCTTCCGTAAAATAATTTGCATGGTCTTCCGAGTTGCCTGCATCAATCATTAATGTCTTGTTATTGCCTACTACCATCCCTAGAATAGGCCGGTCGGTTACCGATATTGGAGTAATGTACCAAAAACACTTACCTATTTTGTTAATTGAATGCATAAAGAGCTGCCTCCTTTCTTTTACAATATTTTAAACCGAATAGCGGTTGTTTACTCATAAGAGAATCCTTAAAAAAACTATCTCTATTTACGGTAAGGCTATTCGTGCAATATCAAAGTGAAGCCTTATACCGGTTGAAGGGCTTTTATATAACATTCCTGCAAAGAATTGTCCTTCATTCCCCACTTGAGGAATTCACCAACTATATTTTAATCTTAAATAAAATCTCACTTACTTATGGTAAGGGGAGGTTTTTTACCTGTTTAGGTTCCAAACATCAAAAGGCCCCGCTTATCCTAGCGGGAACCTTGATCAGACTTGGATTATTTATTTTTATTTGTATGCATCAATTAGTACTCTCTTGCGTATATTGACTTTTCCTCTCCTTTTGCCGTTTTACACTGGTTTTCACAGATTCTTTACTGTAGTAGCTCCCCTTCGTATAGATAGCTATTGCAATGGTAAGAAGTGAAGCCAACACGGCCGCAAAGAAAGTGGCTGTATTTTGCAAGAATGTCCCCATAAAGCCTAATGCCGCAATCGTTCCAAGAACACTTGATACAATTAATGGTAAAACCCCAGTAGGATTCCATTTATATAGTTTTTCTTGTCTCGCTTCATATTCTTTTGGTCCAACTTTCAACAGCTTCTTCACGATTAATGCATCTGTGACCAAAATAGCAGCCCAAGCCATTAAGAGAACACCTTGGAATATCATTGCACTCCCTAAATAATCTAAGATGCCGCCAAGCATGAGCGCAATCGACACGACGCCTGCGACAACAACCCAAAAGCGGCGATCCGGTTTGAAATGAAATACATTCTCAAAAAAGTTGGACAATGATAGGGAAGCACTGTAAATATTTGTCACGTTAATACGCAGTTGGGTTAACATCGTAAAAAGAACTCCACCAAGTCCGAGAATTGTGACAATATATATGCCTGGATTAGATTCAGCTAACCGGACGCCAAACCATATTCCAAGTAACCCCATGATACCAAAACAAAAAATTTGGGGAATAAATCCGATCATAATCGATCCCAATTTTATATCTTTAGGTTTAAGGAAGCGCGCATAGTCAGACGCAATTAAAGCCGTTAATCCCATAATCCCGTGCTGCATTCCAATACATAATAGTAAAGCTGTTCCACCTATTTGTACACCCTCCGGCATATAAGTCCAAAATTGTCCAGCATATTGTGATGGCATCATGGCTGCGACAATGATAATAGTAATTAAAAAGATAAAGAAGATTGGTAATGACCATTTTTGTAATTTATCCAATTGTTTAATACCAAACCAATTAAGTGGGATGACAATGGATCCAAATACAACAATCAAAAGCCATAGTGGTATTTCGGGGAAAAATGCATGTACTGCCGATACGAGGATCATCCCTTCAAAGGCACAATACATGATAAAATTAGATGCGTAAATTAATGAGGTTAACGAAGCACCAATATACCCGAACCCTTGTCTAGACATAAGGTTTACGTTCATTCCTGACTTCGCGGATAAATAGGCAATCACTGTGCCTAAGACACCTGCAATCACAATGGCATAAATCGCTGAAATAATCGCATTCATCGCGCCAAATTGAAGGGCCATTACACTGCCCATTTGAAAATAAAAAATCGCCGTGGCAATACCAAACGTGATGTTGGTAACACTAAACCATCCCATATTCCGTTTTTCTACCGGAACCTTATCATATGAATAATCCGTTTCTTCTTGGAGACCTTTTGCTATGTCTTTTTCCTCTTCATGGAGACCTTTCGCTAGATCTGCACTCATGCAATCATCCTTTCATGGTGCTCTCCACATCCTGTCCCCAATTCTCTTTCTATCCCCATCCTTCGTTTTATTTTCACATTCAATTACACCCTTTTTAATTGAATGCCAGCTTAAGGGGGTAGCAGAATGTGCATTTGTGAGCATTTTAAAAAAGAAAATATCTTCCTTTTTTTATACATTTATTTTCTACATATTTATATTGTATACATAATTTATTAATATAATCAAGTGGTGGCGGGACAAAGCAAGTATGAATAATCCTTTAAAATTAAGGTTTTTTCTCAACTTTGCATACTATTTTCATATAATATTATTCATAAAAATAAAATAATAGCTAGCTTATGTTGTGTATACTCTAAAATTAGTTCTATCTTTCACCTACGAACCTTTTTCATTCAAATCATGACAATGTCAGAAATATATGATGTGGAAGCATTGAAATTGATTTAATCAGCATCGCAAATGAAGTTGATATCTCCACTACTCGAGCACCGATTAAGGTTTCGATACTTGGTTGTGTTATAAATGGCCCTGGGGAAGCAAAAGAAGCTGATATCGGAATTGGAGGAACACTTGGTAAAAGCTTATTCCATAAAGGATAAATTTTTCGCAAAGTGCCAGAGGAAACTATGGTTAAGGAATTAAAAAAGGAAATTGATCAATTAGCCAAAGAATACTTCAAAAAAAGAACCTGAAAAACAAAAAGCCTAATAAAGAGCAAAAGCGGAAACGCTTTAATATTCATCTCAGTATCATCATAATATTGAAATAATTATATTTATATTATTTTTACCTCTGCTAAGAAAATCTTATATTAATCTAGCCTTCTCAACCTTAGGGAGAGGCATTTGGCTAAAAACCTCATTTATTGATGGTACGGTTCACTGCACCTACTATACGAGCGTTTTTTATCAACAGCTGAAAAACATATTAAAAATTCATGTTTTATAATGAATTTTTATGACCCTTTATACATTAATGATTCCACATTGCACTGCCACCATTTAAACAACACTAGGACTATCACTCATTAATGATTATTCTTCCTCTCGTAACAGAAGGGCTTCCTTCGCCATAACCGCAAGTTCAATTGTTTCAAGGGTTTTGCAATAATTATTTAAAATTTCACCGTTGAAGCTGGCTTCTTTATAAATATAATCCAGAACACGCCAATCCTCAAACCAATCTCTACTCTTCGTATCTTCATGAGGGGTATTCGGCCAGGCGTATTTTAAAGACGGACTGTACAGCCGCTTAGCTCCCTTTCTTAACAAACAATTCTTGACCCGTCTTTTATAAAGGGAACGGGGTAAAGATTCATTTACATCATTAAACAAATCAGGCCAATAATCTTTCCTTGAGCCGGTATGAGGGCATTCATGTGCCCATTTCAAGACCCTCGCCAAAATCTCTTCGCGCTGAAAAAGAATGGAATACAAATTTTTTCCGAATAAAATTCTTTCGTGGAGCGAAGTGAAGTGCCGTGAGGTGGCACCGACAAGTGAAGCTTTCTCCGCTTTTTCCCCTTCATAGTAGGGAAATAGAATGTTATTCAGCCGCAGAAACTCGTACATTTTGAAACTGACCGTACCGGTTACGTTTTTTTTGAAATGATGATTTTGAATCAACCCTTTTTCCAAATAGCTTTGTTCATTTATCACCATCGCAATTGCCAACGTATAGCTATCCCCGCTGCGCCAAAAATAACGCCACATCGTCTCCATGAAGGTAGAAGTGTAAAAGAAAGGCAAAAGGTGGAACATTTCTTTGCTCCCCCTCACACTCAGATCATAAACCGAAAATTGAGGATATACATCTTGAAAAATCAACCAACTGCCGCGTTCTAAAAAGGAAAAAAAAGCTTTCTGATCTCTTTCAGGTAGAAGTTTCGTCAGCAATTCCCCTTTTAAATCCGTCATGTTCCAACCGACATTTCGCGATACCATATGTCCAAGAAGAGCCCAATGTATTTCAGGATACTGAAGGTAAAACTGAAGATAAGCTTGCGTCCGTGTTACATTGTTTTGGTTAAGTTGTTTCGTCTGTTCTCTTATAAGGTCAATATATTGTTTATCATTTTCTGATAAACATGGCAGAAGGTAACCAGATTTCTTCTTCATCTTTTTTTTCAATTCTTTTTTTACATCTGATAAAGAGTCCAGCAAAACGGCATCATCCTTTTCAAAGCATTTTGACTGTTCCCATCTCCCCATCAAAGGAACATATTCATAGTGCTCACGGAATATGAATGATAAAAAGAGAGATTTTTGGGAGAGGATAGGTAAAATGATGGATCGGGTATATAAGGAAATGAACAGAATCGCCCATCAGTTGGTCCAAGACCAATCAGAGGACGGGGCCTGGCGTTATCCTTTTGAGACCGGGATTGCAACGGACTGCAGTATGATTATCTTATTACGGACATTGGAGATAAATGATGAGAAGTACATAAAGGAATTGGTGCAACGTATCGCTAGGAAACAGCAGGAAGATGGGTCTTGGAAGCTGTTTCATGATGAGGAAAAAGGGAATCTGACATCCACTGTGGAAGCATATTATGCTCTTCTTTATTCTGGTTATCGAGATTCAAAAGACCAGGAAATCCAATCAGCAAGAAGGTTTATTCTGGCCAATGGAGGGGCCGCGGAAGTCCATATGTTTTTGAAAATCCTATTGGCCCTAACAGGACAATGTGCGTGGCCGCACTTCCCCATTAATATTGAAGTGATGCTTTTACCAGACTCCTTTCCAATTAACCTTTTTGACCTCTCCGTATACGGAAGAGCGAATATTATCCCTTTTTTAATTCTCGCCAATACGAATTTTCGTAAGAGAACCCCTCGATCGCCTAATCTCTCCGATTTGTTTCAAAAAAAAGAGGTTCGTTTTTTTACAGAGAATCAAGAGGAAGAGGCCCGCTCGGTGATCAAATTGATTAAACAGGGGATTAAGGGGCTAAAATCCTCTGTAAACCTTCGGGAATTGGCATTATCCCGTGCTGAAAAATATATGCTGGACCGAATCGAACCGGACGGCACCTATGTTAATTATTTCAGCACGACCTCTCTCATGATTTATGCCTTACTGGCGAGGGGGTATCCAAATACACATCCGGTGATTACTCGTGCCGTGCAAGGATTAAAAGCGATGACCTGCCGAATTGACGGGGAGCTTCACTGCCAGTACACGACTGCTTCAGTCTGGAATACGACTTTAATCAATTATGCTCTGCAAGAAGCTGGGGTTCCCTATTCATCCAACATTATACAAAAGGCAAATGATTACATTCTCTCCCGTCAGCATCTCAAATACGGGGATTGGGCCATTCATGAACCGAACCTGTTACCGGGAGGTTGGGGGTTTGCGGACATGAACACGTTCCACCCAGATATTGACGACACAACCGCTTCACTCCGAGCGATACGTACTTTGGCCACAAAGCAAGTGGATTGCCGGCAATCATGGGATCGTGGAATAAACTGGCTCATTTCCATGCAAAACAATGACGGCGGTTGGGCTGCATTCGAAAAGAATGTAGATAAAAAAGTGTTGAACCTGTTACCTATAGAAGGGGGAAAAGATTTATTGATTGATCCGTCGACGGTTGATTTAACGGGAAGGACTTTAGAATTCTTCGGAAACTATACCCATTTGGATCATCATCATCCTATGGTAAAGCGTGGAATTCGTTGGCTGCTGCGGCATCAAAATTCAGATGGCTCCTGGGTAGGGCGATGGGGCGTGTATATTTATGGTACTTGGGCGGCTGTAACGGGATTGATTGCGGTTGGGGTACCTACAAATCATTCAGCTATTCAAAAGGCACTAGCATGGTTGCGAAAAATTCAAAATTCCGACGGTGGCTGGGGAGAATCCTGTAAAAGTGATATCGAAAACTGTTATGTGCCGTTGGGCGAAAGTACCCGCACTCATACCGCTTGGGCCCTTGACACACTCATCTTAGCCGCAACTAGCATAACACCTGAAATTGAGAACGGTGCAGCTTTTTTAGTGGATAAAAAAGAAAAGAATTGGACGACGACCTATCCAAAAGGAAGGGGAATGGCAGGATCCTTTTATATTAATTATCATTGTTATGAATATGTTTTTCCATTGCTTTCCCTTGCCCATTATCAAAAATTAGCTGGCGGGCAGCTTCTAACGGATTTTTCACATAAGAAGAATACTACTTAACAATTTATTTACTAAAAGGCATACTTTGTTGTTTTGTATCCTAAAGTAACATGCCCATTCCATTGCGCTCCAGACACAAGATTCCCTGGGGAGGAAGTTGAGCTTCCTTGGCTTCGCCTTTGGCGTCTGGGCCTTTCCTCTGCTTCCCTTAGCAGCCAGAGTGTCTTCCACTCCATTCCGCTATGTGTAAAATTATATTCAAAATCACAATCTTTAAGGTCATAGCCTGCTAAAAAAATCTCTTGAGTGATTTTTCGGTATACTTTTACCTCTTGTCCCGCAAAAGGGAGAAACGACAGAAGACGGCAGGTATTGGAGAAAACGAAATCTAACCAACTAAAAAGGAGGGAGACAAAGGATGCTAGGAACTCTCCAACAATTTTTCAATCTGAACACATTAATATGGTTGCTTCCCATCGTTTTTATTTTCCATGACTTAGAAGAAATCATAACCATTGAATCTTCCATGACTGCAAACAAAGGCCATTATCCGAAAACTAACTTCGTCAAACTAGCATTAAGAATGAGGGAGAAAACAGGTTCAACTGCTGCCCAGCTTGCTATTTCGGCTACATGGATTTTACTGTTTATCTCCTTCATTACATTGACGACCGCCCATTTTTCATCTAATGGAAGGGGCTTTCTTTTATTTATAGCCATTCTTAATTTATTTGTTTTGCAAGCATTCATGCATATTGTTCAAACCATCATGTTTAGGGGCTACACGCCTGGCATCATAACGTCATTGTTCCTCCTTATCCCTTACTGCCTCCTTACGTATTATTCTTTAGCTGAATATGGACAGATGGACTGGCATTTAATATTCACTAGCATCCCGGTTAGTATAATCTTCATCCTGATTTTTCTAGTTGGTAATCTTTTAGGCCGTTATTTTATTCAATAACTGGCCCAGATTTTTTTATAAAGTCACTTGACCGGCTGGAGTTAAAGAATCCTCCTTTTTAATAACTAGCAAGTTTGCATTAACGAGCGCTTTTGCAAGATCATTTTCGGTTTCTACCTTACCCTAGTCTATTTTGTTATAAGTTTCTTCATTTATGAACATGTGTCTTGACCCATTAGAGATGAAAGCTTTAAAAATGAAAAACAACTACCCATAGCTCCATCAGAATAAGGGTAGTTGTTTTCGTCACAAGTAATTTGTAGATAAACCGAACCCAGTAGGCTTGGCCATTTACGAGCGATGACAGGTACTTATTTTTAACAGAATGGCTTAATTTCTTCCTCCGCGAGCGTTGGATCTGCCTTTCTTTTTTCTTTGTTCATTTGGCTGCTTATCAGTGTCATTTCTTTTTTCTTTGTGTGCATTTGAGTCTTTTACCATAGTTATTCCCTCCGTTATCCCTTAAGAATGTTATTCAGCAACATCAAGTATTATCATAACCGAAGCCTGTTGAATTATTCGATGGCAAGCAAACGTTTAGTCGACTAACAGTTCCTACTGCCAAGCCTGTAGTGGACCTTCACCACCATGTTATCGTCCATGTCGGTTGCACATAAAAAATGAGGTCATGCTTTTAGAAGCATGACCTCATTTTTTAAACTATTCAGATAAATACACCTGGATTGCGGCATACCTCTGCACCCTTAATCCAAATTTTTTACAACAAATTCGAATCCAAAGATTGGATTATATAGAAAAGATGTTTGCGTCCTCACCATGGGGAGACATGAAATGGTGCAATTCTACAAAAACATACTCAAATTCATAACCGTTAATACTGTCTGGTCAGGAATGATTGTCCTTGCAGCAATCCTCCACTGCCCATCTACTTTCCGAATGATATCCTCCCGCTCGCCAATAATTTCTTCTATTTGATGTTCGGAAGCTCTGCTGCGTTTGAAGTAAAAATAGCTTCGGACATTATATTCATCGGAATTAGCACCAGGCTTTATCATGATGTTGGTGATATAATGCCTCTGCCTTGTTCGCGGATCTTCAACCCACGCGGACTTCGTATAAAGCCGTTTCACCCTCGTCTCAAGGGATTTTTTCGTTTCTTCAAAATATGTCATATCATCAACGATATTCGAACCATCTCTTCTTTCCGTTGTCACACGCAACGGCATGCGATATATAATATCATCGGTTAATAAATCATGCCATTCTTGATACATATGGTGGTCTAACAAATAGGCTTCATGATATAGAAATTGAGTAATTTCATGTTGTAATTCTGAATTCACTTGAGTGTTTGGAAATTGTAATTCCATGCTCACTGGCTATCCTCCTCTTCGTCCAAAAGACCTTTTGAAATTAGTTCGAACCAACGTTTTTGAATACTTCTTGCTAAGTTATCCGTATAAGTAGATGGGTAAGCAACACCTGGTCCAGGAAAGTTTTCAACTGGCTCAAATACGTCTTCTCCCAATAGGTAATTGTTCACATTATTATAGCTTAATTCTTTATCTTCCATCATGAGCGCGTCGCTTACTTGAATAATACGAGCCCAAACTTCTGTATCATCCTGTTCTAATGTTCCAGAGGGACCAAAGGAACCGACATAAGACTTATATGCTTTCTCCTTGTATTCTTCGGGTGCTGCCTTATCAATTAAGAACCAACACCATACTTCCACTTTATCAGGCCCTAAAGGTCTCCAAATCCGAAGATTTAAGTAGTTGATCATCTCGCCTTCCATCCCATGCACTGGACTGTCGAAAGCAAGGTTAGGGAACATACCACCGACAAAAACGGTCGCATTTGAAAAGATTTCATTTTGTTCAGGACTTAAATTTCGTTGAAACATTGGCCACATCGATTCAGGCAATGTTTGATATTTATAGGGTGATTTTCCTGTTGCAGACGTCATAATACTTAGACCGTGACCGTTACCTAAAACGATCTGATGGCCATAGCTTGCAAAATTCGGGTCACTTGGGCTGATTCCTAATTCAACAGTGGACCGGTGATTCGTTTGAACATGATATGGATCTGAAGCGAAGTTTTCTTGTGTCATCTTCCAGTTGGCTTGTGCTGTCCAACGTTGAGGAACGCCTCTGACTTCCATTCCGCCATCACTTCTGCCTAACAGGATGTCTAAATACCATTTCATATCCCCAAGATAATCCTCCAGAGGCATCGCTTGATGATCCAAGCTTGCAAATATCAATCCTTGGTACATCCCAACTTTCGGAATTGGACGCAGCCCCCACTCGTCCTTTATCATTTTTTCTCCGTATACTTTTTTTCCGGATACGACACCAACCAGTTCCCCTTCAAGGTTAAAACTCCATCCATGATAGGGACAAGTAAACGTTTTCTTTTTTCCGAAATCAGCCGTACATAGATGTGCGCCTCTATGCGTACAGGAGTTTAGAAAAGCTTTAATCTCTCCGGAATTTGTTTTCACAAGTAATACTGGATCACTCGCAATCCAACGCGTCACATAACTTCCGGGCTCTTTTAATTCAGATTCATGCCCCAGAAATTGCCACGTTTTACCAAAGATCTGTCTGCGTTCCAGCTCATAAATATCCTTATCTGTCACTGCCCATTGCGGCATTAAACCCTTATCTAACTTTTCTTTCAGCTTCTGTAATGTTTGCTTATTTACGCTATCTTTAACTAACATTCTCTGTTCACCTCATTAAATCTAATTTTGATGAGTAAGATATATTTCCGCTCATTTCTACTTTGTAATATCTATTGGTAATATTCACAAATAATTGCAAGTTTATAAGTTTTTTGTTCTATCATTCCAGCCATATAACCTCCCCCTATAATTGGTTGGCGAACTAAATATTTAATTATATTATTATTTGAAATCTTCTGCTTTTTTATAGTTTAAAACGTATTTTACATAATGTATATAATGGTTTTTTATGATTTTTTATAATTATTTATGATTGTTTATGATTAAAGCCTGTTTGGCTAATGCTCTATTATTGTGATTGTTGTGGTTATGGAGCTAGGGTAAGCAAAAGGAACAAACCAAGACCAAAAGTTAGGTAAATACAATTTCAAAAAATTATTAGGGGTATGGCAGCCATATTCATAATATAATTCTTTAATTCAGTACAGCATAAAAAAGGCAACTATTTTAAGTTGCCTGTGCTATTTTCTACTATTTAATTTTTTCCCTCCAAAAAGGGAACCCGTTAATACACGAACTACTCCTTTAAAAAACCTCACTTACTTATGATACGGTTCACCGTGATATTTCTAAGTGAGGTTTTTCTTTATAAGATACTTTATATTTTATTTATAAATAAATGGATGATTAGAAAAAGTTCCTTGAGCTCATTTATGAACAAGTTTCTAAAAATTTTTTTAAACGATGTCACATCTATTCACCCTTTGTCGTCTTGAGTTATGAAATAACTTTAGGAGGTTATCTTATGACTCAAAAATGGGATATTGTTATTGTTGGTGGTGGATTAGCAGGCTATGTTGCAGCTAGTTATTTAACTAAAACCAATTTATCTATATTAATAGTAGAAAAAGGAAAAAAGATTGGCGGCAGGGCTAGAACAAACAAGGTGAATCAACAGTATTTGAATCTAGGTCCGCACGCCCTTTATAAAAAAGGAAAAGCCAAGTCTATTCTCGAAGAATTAGGTATTAGTCTTAATGGAAAATCACCAAAATTAGGCGGTATATTAATTGAAAACAATATTGAACATGCTGCACCGCTTTCTCCTTTGGACCTTTTTACAACAAGTCTTTTGAATGGGAAAGAACGTATGAAATGGATCGCGGTTTTATTGAAAGTGATGAGTATAGATCCTGAAAAGTTAGCAGAGCAAACATTCCAACAATGGGTTACACAAGTAGCCAACTCTAAAAAAATTAAGTCATTATTACGTATACTTGGAAGACTTGCAACATATTGTAATGCTCCTGAAATGGTGAGCGCCAAAGTAATAGTATCGAATATGAAAACTGCTATGGGAGGCGTCCTTTATCTAGATGGCGGCTGGCAAACGATCATTGACCAACTTCACAATAAAGCAATCATCTTGGGTGTTCAGGTTCAATCACATACTCTTGTTAAACAAATTGATCCCGTTAAACAGGATCAATTTAAATTAATCCTGTCTAATGACGAAGAAATTCACGCGAAGTATGTAATCTGTACAACTGGTCCTCATGAACTTAATGCAATGTTAAACGAAAAGGTTAATATTTATCAAAACAGCTTTTTTACCCAGATAAAAGCTGTAAGAGGTGCAACGTTAGATCTTGCTTTAACAAAACTTCCTAACCCAAGGAGATTGTTCGCCATGGGCATCACAGATCCCCTCTATTATTCTGTGCATTCAAATTATGCCCGCCTTTCTGATGATACAAAAAGTGCAGTTCTTCATGTATTTAAATATCATCACCCAGATGATCACATTGATGGAACAAGTATTAAAAACGAGCTTGAACAATTCTTAGATAAGCTGCAGCCGGGATGGCAGCAATATGTGATTACAAAACGTTTTATCCCTAACATTACAGTGAACCAGCGCTTACCCCAAATAGGAGATGAGCAAAAGCTACAGCGTTCTAAAACAGAAATTCCCGGATTATATATAGCAGGAGATTGGGCTTCCCCTAACTCCATTTTGGCAGATGGCGCAGTCAGCAGTGGAAAACAAGCAGCTGAAGAAATCATTTTAAACGAGAGGAGGAAAAATAGTGCAAATTACGAAAGAAGATTACCACCTATTTAAACCATTGCTGTTTTCAATAGGTTATCGGATGTTAGGTTCAGTAGTGGAAGCAGAAGATATTGTCCAAGAAACTTTTCTAAGAGCTTACCAAGTAAGTGAGGAAAACATAAAGATTAAGAAAGCATATCTCTGTAAAATGATGACAAACCTCTGTCTGGATGTATTAAAGTCTGCACGGTACAGACGAGAACATTATGTGGGACCATGGAATCCTGAGCCATTATTAATAGAAAGCTTACAGGCCTTTGATCCATCTGAAATGCTTGTACAAAAAGAAGGATTAAGTATTGCCTATTTACGAATGATGGAGCATTTGGCACCAGATGAACGAGCAACCCTCCTTTTAAGAGAGGTATTTGATTTCCCTTACTCAGAGATTGCTAACATCATTGAAAAGAAAGAAGAAAACTGCAGAAAAATTTTTAGCAGGGCTAAGCAAAAGGTCTCACATGTGGAAGGTGAAAGCTTAAACTATGAGAAGAATAAGCTAATCATTAACCGCTTTATAGAAGCATTTCAAATGCAAAATACGGATGCCTTATTAGAACTTGTATCAGAAAATGTCACACTATTTTCTGATGGCGGTGGAAAAGTCACAGCTGCTGTACGTCCAATCGCATCCTTCTCCAACGTTTTAGCCTTATTATACGGAGTCATAAAAAAGGCCCCTGAAGACTTTTATATTGAGGTTAAAAATGTCAATTGTCAACCAGCAGTTGTAATATACATGAATGGTAAGATTCAAAGTATCCTTAGCTTTTATATTAGCAATGAAAAAATAGTGGAAATGTATATAACAATGAACCCAGATAAATTACCTATTCATTAAAAGCTATAGAGATAGAGGGAGAAGAGATCATGCTTGGCAGCAGTTTTTTATCAGGATTCAATAGAATAAATCTGATCTACAAGTTAAGGGTTTCCAATTGCTGAAACCTTGTATCTAATTATTCAAAATAAAACTGTCCCTAAAAGGCAATTAATGAAACCCTTTAGGGACAACCGCTTTTCTTCCTTTTCTAGTAGAAGAACCTCATTTACTTATGGTACGGTTCTCCATATCGGAGCTAACGACGAAATTCTAGCATACGTATCCTAACTAAATATTTATTATGTCTTCCTATCTTAGATAGTTATACCCGCTGATTGATTCAGCCGTGTTGAGGTCAGGTCATCATCTTTCAGTCCGCGTTGGGGGTATAATCACTTAATTGCCTTGCTGACTTTAAGCTTCTTGCCTTTGATAGTTGTTTCTTTCATAGCTTGTAAGACTAATGATCCTTTCCCATTAAGAATATCAACATAGGATAAATTATCCTGAATGGTAATAATACCAATATCATCTGCTGTTACTCCAGGAATTTTCGCAATCGTTCCAACAAAGTCTACAGCTCGAAGCTTCTTCTTTTTCCCGCCGTTGAAATGGAGTTTCATGATATCCTTGTTTATTCGGGCAGTTTTATTGTTTTTCACGACCCGGCGACCACTGATTTTTTCCTCAAAAGCGTTTTTTCCTCCGGCTACCTCCTGCCGTGTCGGTGCTTCCCTTACCGGTATTTCAAAGCCAATGTATTTTTCAATTGCTTTAAGAAATTTGCCTTCATAAGGAGTTGCAAACATAATTGCTTTTCCTTTATTACCAGCACGCCCGGTTCTGCCTGTTCGGTGAACATAGCTCTCTTTTTCCATCGGAACGTCATAATTGATCACAAGTGTTACATTATCAACATCGATTCCTCTAGCCGCCACATCGGTCGCCACGAGATAACGAAAATTCCCCGTTTTGAAGCCATTCATAACCGCAAATCGATCTTCCTGTTCTAGTCCTCCGTGGAGTTTTTCACAAGAATAGTTGGATTTTTCCAATTCGGCAAACACTGTGTCGACATGTTCTTTAGTTCTGCAGAAGATAATACAGCTATCCGGATTTTCGACAACTGTAACGTTTTTAAGCAATGAAACCTTTTCTTCTTCTTTCACTTCAATTACACTATGTTCAATCGTACTCGTAGTGATCCCTGTAGAAGCAATCTGAATATTAATAGGAGTATTCATATATTTATGGCAGAGATTTTCAACATCTTTAGGCAATGTAGCGGAAAATACCATCGTTACTCTATTTAAAGGGAGTTTTTTTATTATAGCTTCTACTTCGTCGATAAAACCCATGTTAAGCATTTCATCAGCTTCATCTATAATAAGGTAGTTTATTTGGTCTAAAGTTAATGTTTCTCTCTCAATATGATCCATCACACGCCCAGGTGTGCCGACGACTATATGGGTTTTTTGTTTTAACTCTTCTTTTTGTTTTGTAAAAGGTTCTTTGCCGTAAACCGCCATAGCTTTAATTCTTTTAAATCTACCGATATTTGTTAAATCCTCTCGAACTTGAACGGCAAGCTCCCGAGTTGGCGTAAGAATTAATGCCTGGGGCTTTTTTTCCTCCCATTCAATCATCTCGCAAACAGGAATACCAAAGGATGCCGTCTTGCCACTGCCCGTTTGAGATTTCACTACAAGATCCTGATTTTCCAATGCTCTTGGTATGACTTCGCCTTGAACCTCTGTGGGCGTTTCATATTTTAACACAGCAAGAGCTCTTTTTATTTCATCGCCTAAATTATAATCATTGAAACTTCTTTTGCTCATGTATTTAACCTCGTTTTTTATATTATTTGACTTATTTATAAAATTCCTCAAAAAGAAATATCATATGCAAAATCTGACTAGTTCATTATACTTGAAATGCCAGGCATACATACGGTTAAGATTCCTAAAATAATATACAAACGCAAAAAACTGCTGTGCCAATTTATAATTTCTACTGATACCCTCTTATAAAACTATAAATTAGATCATTCAAATTACGTGGCTCCTTTCAGAAATAACCTTTTTCCTTTAGTGACCCATAACAATTATCACCCAACACAACATGGTCAAGCACATCCACTCTAATGATGTTACCAGCTTGAACTAATCGCTCTGTTACTTCGATATCTTCTGGGCTAGAAGTGGTTTCTCCTGATGGCACAAATGATTGTTTCTGTATTTATTAACTATTTGAATAATCAAAGAGTAGATATCTTAGAAGAACACCGTTTTCATAGAATTATTTCTATACTCCAAGAAGGGTTAGCTAATTCTTATTTAGAAACCGGCTTTAAAGGATCCAATACAAGACCTTCAATATTAAAACAAACCTTAGATGACTTAATTAGCAAATATAGTGAATAGAAACACAAAAAATCTCCCATGTTTTAGGGAGACTTTTTGTGTTTTTAAATATTTTTACTTGATTTATTTATTAAAACCTCATTTACTTATGGTACGGTTCCCCCCGGTTAATCCGAAAGCTTCGGTAGATCTGCTCTACTAAAATCAACCTCATCAGCTGGTGAGGAAACGTCATTTTCGAGAAGGATAACGTGTCGTTCGCCCGCTTCATAACGCCTTCATGGAGGCCAAGTGAGCCGCCAATGATGAACGCGATTTTGCTTTTGCCATATGTAGCTAGCTGATCGAGGTTTTTGGCGAGTTCTTCGGATGTTTTCATTTTGCCTTCAATCGCCAGAGCGATCACGTGAGTATCCGGACTGATTTTAGCAAGAATTCGTTCACTTTCTTTTTGTTTTACTTGCTCCATTTCTGTTATACTTAGTTCTTCCGGGGCTTTTTCGTCTGCGACTTCAATAATGTCGATTTTGGCGTAAGCGGAAAGACGTTTGACATATTCGGCAATTCCTTGCTTTAAATATTTCTCTTTTAGCTTTCCAACAGTTACGATTGTAATATTCACAGCATTTCCTCACTTTACAAACAGGTTGTCCACAAAACTATCCACATATCCACAAATCTGAAAATTCTCATCTATTTTTATCCGAATTTTCAAACTGAATTTCGATTTCATACCAAGAGGCGATTCCTATCGAAAAACAACGAATCATCTGGTGCCAAAATAGCCCTTAAAAAGAGCAAACCTGTGTATAAGTCGCTCTTTTTTACTTATCCACAGGTATTTTTCTATTTTTTCCGAAAAGTTATACACATACTCACAATAACTATCCACATCTTGTAGGGAGAATATTAGTTTGCTACTACATATTCCGCTTCTTTTTGACAATATTCACATGAACGCTTCTCGTCTTCTACCCTCTCGATGACTGGAGCTTTTTCATATTCATCTACGATTACATCTAAGGCTAGCTCTGTATGTTCCTGACAGCAATAAATCATTCTATCCGCTCCTTTGCTTGTATAGTTTATCACGAAAAAGCGCAGAAAAGCATCATCGCTTTTCTGCGTCTTTTCATTACAGTGCTTCTTCAGAAGTTAGGGTCATTGTCTCTTTTCTCAATTTTCCATTGCGATAGAAATGGATTTCCATTTTATCGCCGACTTTTTTCTTATTATACATGTATTTACGAAGCTCTAAAATATCATGTATCTTTTGATTGTCGAGCTGTACAATGACATCAAATTCCTGCAAGCCTGCTTTTGAAGCTGGCGTATTAGGATAAACCTGTTCTACCATCGCTCCATCAGTAATGTTTTTCGGAAGTTTCAACGTTTCCTGCTGATGGTAGGCTGGTATTTCATTAACGTTTCTAAGGGTCACACCCATTGCTGGACGGACCATTTTGCCTTTAGTTTCTAAATTATTGATAATGGGTTTTGCAAAATTAATGGGGATTGATAAACCGATACCTTCTACTGATTGCTGGGCAATTTTCATAGAATTGATGCCAACAACCTGCCCGCCAATATTCACGAGGGCACCGCCGCTGTTACCTGGATTAATTGCCGCATCCGTCTGCAGAACTTCTGCCTGCCAGTCCACTTCACCGTCACCATTTATATCAACCGGTATCGCACGCTCCAGCCCTGAGATCACTCCCTGGGTGACTGATCCGGAAAACTCCAAACCGAGCGGATTCCCGATGGCAATGACAGGCTCTCCAGCTTTTAATGCGTCCGAGTCACCAAACTCAGCTACTTTCTTTACATTTTTTCCGTCTATTTCAACGACCGCTAAGTCGCTCCAAATATCTGTACCCCGAAGCTTTGCGGGGACTTTCGTTCCGTCCGCTAGAGTGACCTCTAATTGCTGGGCACCTTGCACAACATGATTATTTGTGACCACGTATGCCTTATCGCCGGTTTTTTTATAAATAACACCAGAACCTGTTCCGGCTGGCTGGGCAGATTCCCCTTCCCAAAAGCTGCCGGATTGAATGTTCGTAATCCCGACGACTGCATCCTGCGCTTTATCGACTGCTTTAGTCACATCGGTTGTAACATTGAGCGAAACCTCTTGCCCTTTTGGCTGCTCCTTATTTGGT
Organism: Pseudobacillus wudalianchiensis; assembly: GCF_001685015.1. GTDB lineage: Bacteria > Bacillota > Bacilli > Bacillales > Domibacillaceae > Pseudobacillus > Pseudobacillus wudalianchiensis. The sequence goes on along the minus strand of NZ_MAYT01000002.1, from coordinate 51,746 downwards.
TCGATTTGTACGTTTTTATCTTCTTGTTCATTTGGTAATACATTATAATCAGCCAGCTTAGGAAGCACTAAAATTACAAGCAGCGCCCCTATAATAAGCCCCGCCAGACTAGCTAAAAAATAACCGCTTTTCCGGGGGCCGCGCTGATATCGGCCATTGGCTTTGTCATCATCATAATAGCCCAAACACCCTCACCCTTTCCACTACATACTTTCAGTTATTTTCCCCATGTAGCACAAATTATAACGCTCTAGTCAAAAAATTCAACAAAAATGCCATACCGCCCGGCCCTTCCTTTACAATAATCTATAAAAAAACCGCCTGATTCAGCACTCAGACGGTTTTGTTTATAGGTTAAAGCTCTGTTAGCAGGGTTGGTACTTTCGGATCGGTATGCAAGAGTTCAAATTGTTCGCCGACTGGCATGTCTTTCATTTCAAGCGTTTGTGTGACGCTCATTTTTGCCAAGTCTTTCATATTATTATCTTGGCTTAAGTGTGCCAGATAAATCCGTTTTGTCCGGTCACCAATCACGTCACTCATGGCGATCGCAGCATCCTCATTCGATACGTGGCCGAAATCACCTAGAATACGGCGTTTAATATTCCACGGATAACGGCCCACACGAAGCATTTGAACATCGTGGTTGCTTTCAAATACATAGGCGTCCGCGTTTTTAATGACGCCTTTCATGCGATCACTGACATAGCCTGTATCCGTAATTAACGCTAGTTTCTTGTCTTCATGATGGAAAACATAGAACATCGGCTCAGCTGCATCGTGTGATACACCAAATGACTCAATATCCAAATCTCCGAAACTTTGCACCGTTTCCATGTCAAATGTGAATTTTTGCTCTGTATCGATGTTGCCTGTTAACTTGTCCATCGCCTTCCACGTCTTTTCATTCGCATAAATTGGCAGTTTATATTTTCTGGCAAGTACACCAAGCCCTTTAATATGATCACTATGTTCATGTGTCACAAGGATACCTGTTAAGTTCTTTAATTCACGGTCAATGGAAGCAAACAGCCCCTCCATTTGCTTACCGCTCAATCCGGCATCTACTAAAAATGCTTGATCCTCTGTTTCCACGTAGAAAGCATTTCCTGTACTGCCGCTTGCCAGAACGCTAAAACGCAAAGTCATGTTGCTTCACTCCATCTATCATTAGCTGTTTTTCTCATTCTTATAAATCGATCCGTCGAAAGCATTCACAAACATCTTTTCTGTTTTATTGCCGTTTTTAATTTTAAAGTACCAAGTAGGCGACAGTACTTGTAATTCTGTTAAGTGCACAAAAGTATAGTAGCCAAGTTCTACATCAGAAATTTTACTGTTAGGCTTAATGAGACCGTTCTTGTATAGTGTCTGAATGGCTTGATGGGCAGACAAAATAGTTTCTTCTTGGCCATTTTCCTCGAGATCTTCCAGCATAGTCTGCCTGTAATCAATAATTTCTCCATTACTATTCAAACCTACTTCGAGCTTGCCGTTTTTAATTTCAAATAGCTTCTTATCTTTGTAATGCTGATAAAAAATAACTTTATTTTCTTCGTTATCAATCTCCCAATATTGGTATTGATCACCGAAAAGAACATTATTTTCAACAAAGGATTTAAGATCATCCAGTTTTTTCTCACCAAGCTTGACTGGCTTTTGCAAATAACTCTCTAAAACAGTTTGGTCGTCAGAAAGCTTAACGTTTTGATTTTGCAGGAGACTAATCTCTTTTTTAGTAAAACTTTTTGATTTAGCGGTGATAATGGACTCTTCACTTACTTCCTCGGGTAACTTACCATATTCGATGTTATAAGATCTTAATTTGTCTTCAATGGAGGCTTCTTTGATAAACTCGAATTGACTTGCACTATGTTTATTTAAAAATACAGCCAAGAGAAATATGTCCAAAATGAGAAAAACTGTAATAAAGATTGTTTTCGTTTTACTCCAATCCATGGACGCTTCCCTCCGTCTTCTTAGTAAATGAGAGGTATTCCCAATGGCCTCCATATTTATAGAACCAAGCAGGCTCAAGAACAAGAATTTTAGATGATTGAGGATCTGGCAGCAACTGATATCCTACTGTCATGTCCTCTAGCAGTTTAGGTTCAAATCCTGGCTGTTTTTTCACTTGTTCTAGCACAGAAGCACTATCAGGCAAGGTAACCTCTTCTCCTTCCGATGGGAGAGAAATATCCAACGTGAAATAAGGACGAGTATACTGATAAATCTTATCTTGTCCCCATACTTGTTTAATTTCTGCCATGCCTTGCTTATTAAACACAGGCAAGCCATTTTTAAATAACCGATAACCAACTGTAGAAGATCCAGGATTGGCTTCGAATAATCGATATTGATCTGTCCATCCGCTATGTTCATTAATAAACTTAATGCTCTTGTCCAGCAAATCATGCAGGCTCCCTGGGCTGTTAATCTCAGATTCTTTGGCCGGATTTACATAAAAAATCATTTTCGTCTCGTAATCAACTTTCATTAATGTAGAGCCGTCTGTATACTCCTCACCATTTGCTTTTGAACCTTTTTTCACTAAGCTTGGATCACTAAACAGCAAGTCTTTAAAGTCCTCTATGTTAATATCATCCGGCAAATATTTGTAACTAGATAATATCGGCTGCTCTTTTGGAAGAAACAACTTTTCATTTGCAGCAAGTGGATACTCAACGTACACTTCCCACTTTTCAGCATCTTTAATAAACTGCTTTTTAAACGCAGAAAGATTTTGAGAGGATACTTGACTACGGAAAACAAGATGCTCTCTTGTTGAGACAAAATAGACATTGGCTCGCTTCTCTCCCGTGTCCACGTCTGTAATAATGATCCGGTCAAATACGGCATTCGGTACAGAATCATCTTCAAAGGAGATAATAGTACTCATCGTGTAAAAAGGAATAAAAGCAGAAAAAATGAGTTCCAAACGATTTTCTCCATGGAGGAGTTCTTCAAACTCTTTCGGGCTTAAACTACTAGATACATCTACTGTATTAGTAAATGTCCACTTCTGCATTTCCTTCATAATTTCGTCTGTTTCTAGATCTCTTGTGGATCCGTAATGCTCGTCCTCCTTGTGAAACAGCACCTTAGAAGGCTTTATTAAGTGGGAGGCCTCTTTCGTTTCACTAATAGAAGATACTTCGTGAATGTTATCTCTCTTAATCGTTTCGTAATTTGGTTGGTAGTTCCATATACTTAAGGTCAGGATAATGCTGATTGCCACGAGCAGCGCTAACCCAATTGATTTCAAATTTTCATATTTCATGACCAATCATCCTCTTGAGACATTTCATAAGGAAGCGTAAAGAAAATGGTCGTTCCCTTTCCTTCAACACTCGTTGCCCAAATGTGGCCGTCATGGGCAGTAATCATTTCTTTTGCAATCGCTAATCCTAGACCAGTTCCGCCCATTTTGCGGGAACGTGCCCGATCGACACGATAAAAGCGTTCAAAGATCCGATCAAGATTCTTCTTTGGAATCCCCATTCCTTGGTCGCGAATGCTAATTTCAATTTTATCGCTTTTTTCCTCTACTTTAAAAGTAACCTGACCACCTTCTGGGGAATACTTTAATGCATTAGAAATAATATTATCAATCACCTGCGTTAACTTATCGGTATCTATTTCGACGTAAATTGGATAACGCGGTAATTTACGTTTAAAGGTAACATCTTGCGATTTCGTCATTTCGAATCGATCAATGATCCGGTTAAAGAACTCCGTGAAGTCGACGTCTTTCTTCGTCAGCTGATAGTCACGGCTATCAAACTTAGACAATTGCAATAAGTCATTAACAAGACGAATCATTCGCTCTGTCTCGGTTTGCGTGACTTCTAAGAAGTGTGGAGCAATATCGGCATCCTGCCATGCCCCTTCTGCTAATGCTTCTAAATAACTTCTCATCGTTGTTAACGGTGTTCTCAATTCATGAGACACGTTCGCAACAAACTCACGGCGATCCATTTCAATTTTTTCTTGTTCCGTTATATCGTGAAGGACTGCAATCAAACCATTTACAAAGCCTGTATCTTTTTGAATAACTGAAAAATTAGCCCGCAGTACATACGGCTGGTCATCATTGCTGTAATCTAAAATGACCGAGTCTTGTTCATTTAGCAAATCATCAAAGGTATATTCTTTTTCAAGGCCGAGTAAATTAGTAATATGTTGTGAAATAACCGTTTCACGTGAAACATTTAACAGCTTTGATGCTGGTTCATTGATTAAAATCACACGGCCTTTTCGATCAGTAGCAATAACTCCATCCGTCATATACGACAGCACAGAAGACAGCTTTCTTCTCTCTCCTTCTGTCGTTGCCTGGGCTTCCTGAAGCCGTTTCGTTAAGTTATTAAACGTAATCGCCAGTTCACCAATTTCATCCTGTCCATACACTTTTACCTTACGCGAAAAGTTTCCTTTTCCTAATGCCACGGCCTGCCGGCGCATATCAGTAATAGGACGAGTAATGGTTCTCGCTAGTAAAATACCAAGTATAGCTGTTAGACCTAAAGCAAGCGCAGTAGCCGAAAACAAGATTTCATTGATTTCTTCCATCTGGCCAAACACGGTTTCAACTTTGCCAATTAAATAGATAGCCCCAATGACTTCCCTATTAGAAATAATTGGAGAAGTATAGACCCAAATTCTCTTATTTGATTGTTGGTCTATATACATTTTATCTTCTTCTGCACCGAGGGAAAGCGTCCGCTTCACCGAAATATCTGTAATCCTCTGACCAATAATCCCCTGCCTATTCGAGTCAGATGTGCCAATAATGCGGCTGCGGTGGTCAATAACACGAACCTCCGACACATCCGGTGCTGCGAAGTCTTCTAATATTCTCCGGATATCCTGCTCAAGAGTCGGTGTTTCTTCTGTCCTCTCTTTCAGCATTTCTTCTCTTAGATTGTATTCAAGAAGATTTACGCGCTCTTGAAGAGAGGTTTTAAAATTTGTCAGGAGCTTCTCCTCAAGCTCCTTGACAAAATACACACCGATAATTTGCATCGCAAACAAGATAAGCAATACGTAAATTAACACAAACTTTAGTTGTATCGACCGAAAAAAGCCAACTCTTTTCATGAATGTTACTCCTGTTCAGGATTGCGCAAGTAGTAACCTACCCCTCTTCTTGTCACAATCCATGAAGGGTGGCTTGGATTATCTTCAATCTTTTCACGAAGGCGACGGACTGTTACATCCACGGTGCGGACATCACCATAATAATCATAGCCCCACACGGTCTGTAACAAATGCTCCCGCGTCATGACTTGTCCAATATGCTTCGCTAAATAATGAAGAAGCTCGAACTCACGGTGTGTCAATTCAATCGTTTCACCACGTTTAGAGACAACATAGGCATCCGGATGAATCGTTAACATTCCCACTGAAATTTCATTCGTGTCTTCTTCCTCCTCTGACTGCGGAGGAGCTGCCTGATGGCGGCGCAGATTCGCTTTCACACGGGCGATCAATTCTCTCGTGCTGAATGGTTTCGTTACATAGTCATCCGCCCCAAGCTCCAGACCGAGCACCTTATCAATTTCTGAATCTTTTGCTGTCAGCATGACAATTGGCATTTCATATTTTTTTCTTACTTCCCGACACACTTCCATTCCATCGCGTCCCGGAAGCATAATATCAAGCAATATTAAATCAGGCTGTAGTTCTTCTACCATTTCTACTGCCTGGTCACCGTCGTAAGCACAGTGAACGTCATAACCCTCTTTTTTTAAATTAAATTGTAGAATGTCAGCAATGGGCCTCTCATCATCTACGACTAATATTTTCTTTTGCATGTTCTTCTCCTCATTTCTTCAGTCTCACAGCATTCAATTTTAGAAAAGATGATTCTACTATTTTATCATATTTTCCTTAGAAAACAGTTTGATCTAACATTTAAACAGAATGTGGAAAATACTACTACAAACAGGCCGTTGTAAAGACAAACGACCCTGTATCTATACGATATTGAATAGCTCCTCAATAACTTTATCATGAAAAGCACCGGTTTTCATCTTTTTCAGGAAACTGGAAACTTTTATTTGTATGAAAAAAAGCACTGCGAGAGTTATCATCGTCGCAATGCTTCTTTGATGGCTCAGGACGGAATCGAACCGCCGACACATGGATTTTCAGTCCATTGCTCTACCGACTGAGCTACTGAGCCATAATAAGTATGTAGTACAACGCAAGTGCTCTCTACGATAAAGCTACTAGGTTGCTGTAAAAAATGATGCGGCCAACATTGAAGTAAACTCATGAAGTAGTGGCCGTCATCTGGGAAAATAGGATTCATTAAATTAAACGGTTATTAAAATGGCGGTCCGGACGGGACTCGAACCCGCGACCTCCTGCGTGACAGGCAGGCATTCTAACCAACTGAACTACCGGACCGTATAAAATATTGTCTAGCTGCAGGCGCTAGTGCACTGATCAAGCACCCTTCACTTTTCTTGTCTAGCTGCGCCTCCTTGGGTCTCGAGGTCATAAGCCAATCTGACTACATGGCTGAAAAACACCATTCCATCAGCCTGTCTTATGCTTGTCGCCCCAATGCAGTCGGCTGCGCTTTTCTAATTAATGACCCCTACGGGATTCGAACCCGTGTTACCGCCGTGAAAGGGCGGTGTCTTAACCGCTTGACCAAGGGGCCATCCTAATAAAAATGGTGAGCCATGAAGGACTCGAACCTTCGACCCTCTGATTAAAAGTCAGATGCTCTACCGACTGAGCTAATGGCTCGTATTTAGTGCTTGTTCTTAGCAACGTTGTTAATATTATCACATAGTTAAATGTCTGACAACAGGTTTTTAAAAAAAATTGTCGAAAAAAATAAAACGATTGGAAAATGCCTGTAAAAAAGCAATTTAGTAAACAATAAAAATAAATCAGTTACTTTGACCTGTGCAGAAAAAACTCTATAGGCTTTTTTTCTTACAAAAAAACCCGTTTTCTCAAAAGAGGAAACGGGTTTAGACTATAAAAGTTATTTTATATATCTCCTGAGGCTAATTGAAAACAGTCGTCTTTCAAGGCACAAATCTTGATGAGGAGCGGATAGACCACAAGGGCCGTGAGCACCACAGACAGGCAAGAAAGCGAGCGTTTGTCAATTGCCTTAGATTTTAGACAATTTATTATCTTTGTGCCCAGACACTGCGAACAACATTTGTTTGGTTGCGGTCAGGACCTACTGAGAAAATGGATAACGGAATACCTGTCAGTTGAGATACGCGCTCTAGATAATGACGAGCATTTTCAGGAAGCTCACTCAACGTCTTGCAGCCGGTAATATCTTCTGTCCAGCCAGGCAGCTCTTCATATACTGGCTCACACTCTGCTAGAACATTTAAATTAGCCGGGAATTCCTCAATAATCTCACCTTTATAACGGTAAGCTGTGCAAATTTTTAACGTTTCAATGCCAGTAAGTACGTCAATGGAATTAAGAGACAAGTCAGTCAATCCACTTACCCGGCGGGCATGACGGACGACGACGCTGTCAAACCATCCTACACGGCGTGGACGGCCAGTTGTTGTACCGTATTCCCGGCCCACTTCACGAATTCGATCACCAATTTCATTAATCAATTCTGTTGGGAATGGACCATCCCCTACACGAGTTGTATAGGCTTTAGAAACACCAACCACGTGATTAATCTTTGTTGGTCCCACACCTGATCCAATGGTTACACCACCGGCAACTGGGTTAGAAGAAGTAACGAACGGGTAAGTACCTTGATCAATATCCAGCATAACACCTTGTGCACCTTCAAATAATACGCGACGTCCTTCATCAAGAGCATCATTCAAAACAACAGATGTATCACACACGTATTGTTTAATTTGTTGGCCATATTCATAATACTCTTCAAAGATGTCTTTAAGCTCGAAGCCTTCTGTTTCATAGAAACGTTCAAGTAGACGATTCTTTTCTTCTAAATTTCGAGTCAGCTTCTCTTCAAACGCTTTACGATCTAGAAGATCAGCCATACGGATACCGATACGAGCTGCTTTATCCATGTAAGCAGGTCCGATGCCTTTCTTAGTCGTACCAATCTTGTTGGCACCTTTGCGCTCCTCTTCCACCTCATCGATTTTCAGGTGGTAAGGAAGAATCACATGGGCACGGTTGCTAATACGCAGGTTGTCTGTCGATACACCATGCTCGTGTAAATATTTTAGTTCTTGAATCAATGCTTTTGGATCAACGACCATTCCGTTGCCAATGACACAAATTTTATCATCATAAAAAATCCCTGATGGAATTAAATGAAGCTTATACGTAACGTTATTGAATTTAATCGTATGTCCTGCATTGTTACCGCCTTGATAACGAGCTACTACTTCTGCGTTTTCTGAAAGGAAATCAGTAATTTTTCCTTTCCCTTCATCGCCCCACTGTGTTCCGACTACTACTACTGACGTCATGAATAAGCACCTCCGAAGAGTCCATTATTTTGTTGATTTTTAACCAAACTTATTTTAACAGTTTAAAACTAAAGAAGTCAATTACAGAACACGAACATTTTTAATACAAAATGTGAATTTGTTCGTAAAAAAATAACCTCAGCAGTTTAAACTGCCGAGGTTGTCCCTTATCCCGTTTCATCAAATCGCCGTTCTAAGTTTACAAACTTATTATATTCCTTAACAAAAGCAAGCTGAACCGTTCCAACAGGACCATTCCGCTGCTTTGCAATGATAATCTCAATGATATTTTTGTTTTCGGATTCTTTATCATAGTAATCATCACGATATAAGAAAGCAACGATATCAGCATCCTGCTCAATTGATCCTGATTCACGGATGTCGGACATCATTGGACGCTTATCTTGACGCTGTTCCACACCACGTGAAAGCTGAGAGAGCGCGATAACAGGCACTTCTAGTTCACGGGCAAGCGCTTTTAAAGAACGAGAAATCTCAGAAACTTCTTGCTGACGGTTTTCACCAGAGCGTCCGCTTCCTTGGATCAGCTGTAAATAATCAATTAAAATCATACCGAGGCCATGCTCTTGTTTCAATCGGCGGCACTTTGAACGGATTTCGCCGATACGTACACCTGGTGTATCATCAATGAAAATCCCTGAGTTAGACAAACTCCCCATCGCCATCGTCAGCTTGCGCCAGTCTTCATCCGTCAAAGAACCAGTCCGCAAGTTTTGAGCATTGATGTTGCCTTCTGCACAGAGCATCCTCATTACAAGCTGCTCTGCTCCCATCTCTAAGCTGAAGATCGCGACATTTTCATCCGTTTTCGTGGCGACATTTTGGGCAATATTCAAAGCGAACGCTGTTTTACCAACGGAAGGCCGCGCAGCTACGATAATCAAGTCATTACGCTGAAAACCGGCAGTCATATGATCAAGCTCCGCAAATCCGGTAGGAATGCCTGTAACGTCTCCCTTACGGTTATGAAGCATTTCAATATTATCATAAGTGCGCACAAGTACATCTTTTATGTTGTGAAAGGCACTTGTATTTTTTCGCTGAGCGACTTCCATAATGCTCTTTTCTGCTTCATTCAATAAAGCGTCCACTTCATCTTCACGGTTGTAGCCTTCTTGGGCAATCGTAGTAGCGGTACGAATGAGCCGGCGTAAAAGCGACTTTTCTTCAACAATGCGGGCATAATATTCAATGTTAGCTGCGGTTGGAACCGATTCAGCCAGCTCTGTTAAATACGTTACGCCGCCGACATCCTCTAAGTCCTTTGTGGCAGCCAGCTCTTCTGTCACGGTAACGACATCTACTGCTTTTCCATGATCATTGAGCTTCAGCATCGTGTTATATATTTTTTGATGAGCAGTTCGATAATAGTCTTCCGGAATTAAAATTTCCGAAGCAACCGTTAAAGCAGCAGGCTCCAGAAAAATAGCACCAAGCACCGCTTGCTCCGCTTCAATGCTTTGTGGCGGGATACGATCAGTCAACAAATCATTCATCACCTAAACCTCCTCGCAGGAAGCGTTGTTTCTTTCTTCGCTAACTGTCTGTTTATCAAAAAAAAGTGACCAGAAAAATCCGATCACATGTTTTCAACCTTATTATTTTAGCATGAAACGACTTACTTTTCTTCAGTAACATGAACTTTTAATGTACCAGATACTTCATTATGAAGTTTCACCGGTACATTTGTGTAGCCAAGTGCCCGAATTCCTTCAGGTAGATCCATTTTACGCTTATCGATTTTAATATTATGAGTTTTCTTCAATTCTTCTGCAATTTGCTTTGTTGTCACCGAGCCGAACAACCGGCCGCCTTCGCCAGACTTTGCTTTAATTTCTACTGTCAGTTTTTCTACTGTTTCCTTTAGCTTTTTCGCTTCTTCAAGCTCCTGTTGAGCCAGCTCTGCTTCTTTTTTCTTTTGTGCTTCAAGTGTTTTCTTGTTTCCAGCTGTTGCTTCTACAGCTAAACCATTTTTAATTAAAAAATTATGGGCATATCCGTCTGCAACATTTTTAACTTCGCCTTTTTTTCCTTTTCCTTTTACATCCTGTAAGAAGATTACTTTCATTCTTCATTGCCTCCCTCGTATAAATCAGTTATGACTTCCTTAAGCATATCCTCAGCTTCTGCAATTGTGACATCTTTTAACTGAGTAGCTGCATTTGACAAGTGACCGCCGCCTTGCAGCTGTTCCATAATAACCTGTACATTCACTTCTCCAAGTGAACGAGCGCTAATTCCTACGGTGTCTGCTTCTCTTTTAGCAATGACAAATGATGCTTGGACGCCATCCATTGCCAGCAATGTATCAGCAGCTTGAGCAATCAAAACAGAATCATACGTTTCGTTTTGGTCTCCCTTTGCAATCGCGATGCCATCTTTATAGAAATAGACCGTTTTAATAATTTGTGAACGTTGGATATACGTATCGATATCTTCCTTTAAAAACTTTTGAACAAGTACGGTGTCAGCACCGCGGGCCCGCAAGTAAGACGCGGCATCAAACGTCCTGGAACCCGTCCGCAATGAAAAGCTTTTCGTGTCAACAATAATACCCGCAAGCAGAGCCGTCGCTTCAAGCATAGACAGCTTGCTGACCTTTGGCTGATACTCCAATAGTTCTGTAATCAGCTCTGCAGTAGACGAGGCGTAAGGTTCCATATAAACGAGCAGTGGATTTTTCACAAATTCTTCTCCGCGGCGATGATGATCAATGACGACCACCTTATCTACTTTGTGAAGCAGTTTCTCATCAATGACCAAGGACGGCTTGTGCGTATCGACTACGACAAGAAGAGTGTTCTCTGTAGCTAAATCAAGCGCTTCTTCCGGAGCAATAATACGAGAATAAAGATCCGGATTCTTTTTTGCTTCGGCCATTAATCGTTTTACAGCCGTATCCATTTCTGAAAAATCAAGAACAATGTATCCTTCCCGATCATTCATCTGTGCGACACGGCGGATTCCCATTGAAGCACCAAGTGCATCCATATCCGGATATTTATGTCCCATTACAATTACTTTGTCGCTCTCCACAACAAGCTCCCGCAAAGCGTGAGAAATCACACGAGCTCTAACGCGTGTTCTTTTTTCCATTGGATTTGTTTTACCGCCATAGAACTTGACCTTACCATTCAACTGCTTTAAAGCAGCCTGGTCGCCGCCCCGGCCAAGCGCAAGATCTAAGCTTGATTGAGCAAGAGTGCCTAATTCAGGAAGCGACAGCTCTCCATGTCCAACGCCAATGCTTAGCGTCAGTGAAGCAGCCTGCTTGGCAGTGCGTTCTCTTACCTCGTCCAAAATGGAAAACTTTGATTCTTCAAGCTTTCGCAGTATTTTTTCATTGAGTACAGCAAAAAAACGCTCCGAAGAAATCCTCTTTAAGAAGATTCCATGTTCCAATGCCCAATCATTTAAGATGGAAGTCACCATGCTATTTAAGCTGCTTTTTGTTTGGTCATCCATTCCCTGTGTTAAATCGTCATAGTTATCCAAATAGATAATCGATAAAACCGTTTGCTCCTCTAGAAACCTTCTAGCTGTCTCTTCCTGTTCTGTCACATCAAACAAGTATAGAAGCTTTTCCTTTGGCTTTATAATCACATCAAATTTACGGCCACGAAGTTCTATCACGTCGCCTTTTTCATTCTTTATAATCGTGATAAGAGAATCAGCAAGCTCCTGCAATGATTTCCCTGCTAATATCTCTTCTTCAAAATAAGAAGTTAAAAAGGTATTAGCCCATTCTATGTAATAATCATCATTATAGAGAAGAATACCAATCGGCATCTCCATCAGTGCCTCTTCCCCTACCCGCTTCAGTCGATAGGAAAGAGTCGTCACATAACGTTCAACTTCCCCATGTATACGGTCTTCTGCTTTAATCAGCAAGAAAAACAACACAGCACTTACGATAAATCCCACGAGCGCTGCCAGCCAATTAAAGATAGCAAGTACGGCAAGAACAATAAGTAAAACGATCAGTAATCCATATAACGGAATTTGTATTTTCCGCCTGCTATAATAAGAAAGCATCATTTCAGCTCCTAGAAATCAAAGTAGCCTAAGCAAATTATCTTTTCCGTTGAAGACGCTGCCGCAAGTCGAATCCTAAATCAATTATACCTAATAATCTCACAATATAAAGGAGAGGAAGGACAAGAATTGAAAAAATCGTTAGCAAAATTGGAATGATTTTTGGCCATTTTTTCGAATGAGCGATAAAATAAAGAAATGATAATCCTTGAAGCAATAAACAAAATTGCAGCATGAACATGATATTTATGTAAGAAAAATACCACATACTACCTTTTTCCGGTGCGGCAATTAAGCTCGCCAGCAATAAGATAATATAGTACCATAAAATACTTTTTGGAACATGCCATTCTCGAAAGGGCTTAAATTTCGGCACTTCTACTCCTAATTTTTTAGCAATTGGAAAGTTGATCGCCATTATGACTAAAATCGAGCCCATAGAAAAAAGCACAAGCAAGCTTGGCATAAGCGCCAGCAAGTAATCAAACATTTCTTTCGCCTGCTCGATCGCTGTCTCCGGCAGAGGCTGGCCCATGCTTTCCATTAGCCTTGCAGAGTCTTCATATGATTGTTTAAACGACTCGCTTATATTCGCTGCTTGATCTCCTGCCACACCCATAATCGTTGCATATAAAACAACTATATTCAGCAAAAAGATTAAACTTCCTGCCATGAATATCGAAAACTTGTCTCTCTTTTTCTGAACCATGCTTCCCATAACGGTACCTGTCATGATAAAAATCAAAGCAAACGGAACGGCCGATAGACCACCCACAAGCAGGGAAAGCGCCAGACATATAGCGGCAAAGCTGACAGCTGCCCGAGCCGGATACTTGGCACTATATATTAGAAACGAAAGGGGCAAGAAAAGGCTGATAATCATTCCTAAAGCTGGGATATAAAGCGAAAGTGCAAGTAATACGACAAAAATGATTGCCCTTCTTACTCCTTCAGTAATCATGTTTTTATTTTCCACCTAAACACCTCATTAATATCTCTTTGCCTACTAGAAGGTCTTTTTAACCCTCTTCTAAATGACTAACACCCTTATTATTTTATCTTGCTTTCACCATTCATTCAACTTTTCAAATTCATACAAAAAACTGCCGGCGCTTTCCCGGCAGTTCGTTTCAGCATTGTATCCATTGTCGTTTAAAAATCCAGCAGTTCATCAATCGATTTGCTGATCTGTTCAGCTACTTAACTTAAAACGGTTAACCGCCCTCTTTAATTCAACGCTTAATTCTATTAAGCGCTCGGAAGAGGTGGCCACTGATTGAATGGCCCGCAGCTGTTCATCGGAAGAAGCACTAATTTCCTCACTTGCGGAGGCTGACTGTTGGGCAGAGGCCGCAATTTCCTCCATTACTTGCAGCACTTCATCTTTAGCAGTGGCTGCTTCTGTGATCTCTCCATTAATGGCTGATACAGAGGTTTCCATCTTCTCAACTAGTGTAGACAGCTCTCTGAAAATGGCTTCGGTCGCTTCGACTGCTGCTGTTTGGCCGTCAAAGTTCGTTCGTGTTTTTACCATTTGCTCTACCGCTTGCCCAGACCCTTCCTGAATGTCATTGATCGTTGCTTTTACCTGATCGGTCGCCTGTGCAGACTGTTCAGCGAGCTTCCGAACTTCCTCGGCGACGACTGCAAAGCCTTTGCCGTGTTCGCCTGCTCGTGCTGCTTCAATCGAGGCATTCAAAGCGAGTAAATTAGTTTGTGAAGAAATATCCGTAATTGTCTGCATAATAATTTCAATTGACTTAATTTTTGATTCTAAAGCGTGGATGACGCCTTCCATTTCATCAATATATAGCTTTGTTTCAGCATTGGATGAACCTAGTAACTGTACTTGCTGAAGGCCTGCTTTTTGGACACTTTCCGTCTGGCGGGCTGCCTCATGCATTTCTTCAGCCTGATGAGCGATTCGATTAATTTGATCACCAAGGTGATGCGAACGTTCTGTTGCTTCACTTGATTCCTCGGATGATTTGGCTGCCCCTTTGGCAATATCATTGATGGCCGCAGCGATTTGTTCACTGGAAGCGTTCGTCTCTTCTGAAACAGCGCTTAAGCTTTCCGCTGCTACTGTTACATTATCAGCTGATTGATTCACAATCGAAATAATTTCCCGTGTGCTAGTAATCATTTCATTAAATGCCTTCGCTAGCTCTCCGACTTCGTCTTTCGAAACAACGGGTACTTGGACACTCAGGTCTCCTTTAGCTACTTCCCGGGCTGAGTTTCCAAGAATGTGAATAGGTTTTATCACTTGATTAAGTATGTAAAGAACCCCTGTAATCATGAGCAATAAAATGATCATTCCAGTAACAGTTAATGCCGCTTTAATAGATTTCGATAAACCGAGCAGATCTTGTTGATCGTAATCAGTTCCAACTTTCCACCCTATTCCTTTTACTGTGTTATACACAAATAATCGTTCTTTTCCTTTTTCCTTATAAGAAACAGTTCCTTGCTTTTGATCACTAGCTAACACGGATTTCATGTAGCTGTATTTTGTTAAGTCTTTCCCTTGATCAGTCGGATGGACAATCCCAAGCCCTTCTTTAGAGATAATGATCGGTACACCATTGTGATTGATGTGCATTTCACTCATTTTATCGGCCATTACCCCAAGAACAATATCGGCAGCAAGTACACCGATTTTACGGTTTCCTACAATGAGCGGTTCAGAGACTGTTACCATATATCTTCCTGAGTCTTCCTCTAAGTATGGCTCACTCCAGATAGCTTCTCCGTCTGACTCCATCGCATTTTGATACCAATCCCTCTGTCGCGGGTCATAATCTGCAGGCATTGGAGTATCTGGATATCCATCCATTGTCCCTTTGTCCATTGAGTAATAAATACTTGTCACATTTTTATGTTCTTGTAAATAGCGCTCAAACATGTCTATTAAAGCGGCTCTCCCTTTTTTCTCATCTGTTTTTAATAGACTTTCCCCAAAATTGATAAGCATAGGATCTCGGGCAACTAAATCTACACTTTCCTTGTGTTGTTCCAAAAACAAATACACATAATCACTCATCTGCTTAACCATGCCCTCAGACTGATTAACCACTTCTTTTTTTGTCTGCTTTTCTATTTTGTTTCCAATAAAGAAAACGATAAAAGCAAATGAAAGAGTAAGCAGGACAATGAGAGGGACCATTAATTTTGTCTTTATTGACTTCACTACCTTCGCCTCCTCAACAGTAATATTTCATTATTTTATAAATATTTAGAATATATAAAACAATTATTTATTTTATCGGCATTCCAGTAAAAATGTATAGGATTTCATGAAAAATACATAAAAAAAGACCCACCGTAATTGGCGGGTCTTTCACTAATTTTCTCTCCCTGTGTAAATGAAAGAAGAAGTGCCTGGTGGGCGCGTTTTATAACGATAGTTAACACATTAGAATTTAGTGTTATTCCGGGTTTTTATCTCTATCTCAACAGAAACCCAGACTGCTATTCGTTAAACAATTTTTGACTCTTATCCATTCAGCTTAAAGCGATTGACGGCACTTTTCAATTCGATGCTTAGCTCCATTAAGCGTTCTGAAGACAGTGCCACCGATTGGATCGCGTGCATCTGTTCGCCAGCTGAGGCGCTGATTTCTTCACTCGCCGCCGCCGACTGTTGCGAGGAGGCAGCAATTTGCTCCATTACCTGCAGTACTTCATCTTTGGCGGAGGCCGCTTCTACTATTTCTTCATTAATGGCGGACACAGAGGCTTCCATTTTCTCTACCAATGAGGACAGCTCCTTAAAAATGGCTTCTGTCGCTTCCACTGCCTCTGTTTGGCTGTCAAAGTTTGCCCGTGTTTTCGACATCTGCTCGACGGCTTGTCCAGATCCCTCCTGGATATCACTGATCGTTGCTTTTACCTGGTCAGTAGCTTGTGCAGACTGTTCAGCGAGCTTCCGGACTTCCTCCGCGACAACGGCGAAGCCTTTGCCATGTTCGCCTGCACGAGCTGCTTCAATAGAAGCATTCAAGGCAAGCAAGTTGGTTTGTGAAGAAATATCGGTAATCGTCTGCATAATGAGTTCAATTGATTTAATCTTTGTTTCTAAGGCCAGGATGACCCCTTCCATTTCATCAATATACATTTTTGTTTCACTATTCGACGAGCCAAGCGACTGTACTTGCTTAAGGCCTGCTTTTTGTACGCTTTCCGTCTGGCGGGCTGCTTCATTCATTTCTTCCGCCTGGTTAGCAATCTGGTTGATTTGGCTGCCAAGGTGATGGGAACGCTCTGTTGCTTCACTAGATTCTTCTGACGATTTAGCTGCCCCTTTAGCAATCTCGTTAATAGCCGCAGCAATTTGTTCGCTGGAAGCGTTGGTCTCTTCGGAAACAGCACTCAAGTTTTCCGCCGCTCCCGTGACATTGTCAGCTGAATGATTTACAACAGAAATAATATCTCTCATACTAGTAACCATTTCATTGAACACCTTAGCCAGTTCACCGATTTCATCTCTGGAAGTAACGGACACTTGTACACTCAGGTCTCCTTTCGCTACTTCCCTGGCTGATTGTTGTAAAGCACTAATGGGTTTAAGGATACGACTTAGAATGTAAAGAACCGCTCCAATGACCAATAGTAAAATGATAACACCAGTGACCGTTAACGCTTGTTTAATTGATTTTGATAATCCAAGAAGCCTCTCTTGGTTATAATCAGCGCCAATCTTCCAGCCGGTTTCGTCAATGGAATCGTATACAAACAGTCTGTCCTCTCCACCTGCATTATAAGAAACAGTCCCCTGTTCTTGATCGCTGGCTAGCACTGTATTTACATAGCTGTGTTTCGTTAAATCTTTTCCTTGATCGGTCGGGTGAACAATCCCAGCCCCCTCTTTAGATATGATAATTGGCGTACCTTTATATCCAATGTTCATTTCGCTCAGCCTGTCCGTCATTACTGACAGTACAATATCCATTGCTAGAACACCGATCTTACGATTCTCTACGATAATCGGTTTAGAGAGAGTAATCATATAATCGCCAGACGTGGATTCTAGGTACGGCTCACTCCAAACTGCTTCTCCCTCTGAATCCATAGCGTTTTTATACCAATCTCTCTCACGTGGATCATACCCTTCTGGCATTTCGATATCAGGATACTCGTAGATTGTTCCTTTTGGGGTGGAATAATAAATGAGTGTCACATCTTTATATTCATTTAGGTATCTTTTATACATATCTAATAAAGCGGATTTACCATTATCGTCCCCTGTTGTTGAAAATTTTTTTCCGTAATTAATTAAGGCTGGATCTTGAGCTGCTAAATCTAAACTCTTCTTGTTTCTTTCCAGGAACAAATCAATAGAGTCCCCCATTTGTTTTACGATTCCTTTAGTTTGTTCTGTTACCTCTTCTTCCGTTTGCTTCTCTGTCTGGTAGCTGATAAAAAATACAATAAAAGCAAATGAAAGAGTAAGTAGCACAATAAGAGGAATCATTAATTTTGTTTTGATTGACTTCACTTACTCTCGCCTCCTTTAATTAAATATTTCTTTATTTTGAAAATATTTTGAATATATAAACACTTATCTATTTTATCGGAATTCTAGTTAAAATGTATAGGTTTTTTAAAAAAATGTATGAAAAAAGACCCATCACTTAGAGTGGGTCCTTCATCAAATTCTTCTCTAATTACATACAAAAGAAAAACTGCTTAGCAAGCCTTTTTAATTAATTAGTTAAATAATACTTGCGTCCTGCTATTTGTTCAGCTTAAAGCGATTGACGGCACTTTTCAATTCAATGCTTAATCCTATTAAGCGCTCAGAAGAGGTGGCCACTGATTGAATGGCCCGCAGCTGCTCATCAGCAGAAGCACTGATTTCCTCGCTCGCGGCGGCTGACTGTTGGGCAGAGGCCGCAATTTCCTCCATTACTTGCAACACTTCATCTTTAGCAGTGGCTGCTTCTGTGATCTCTTCGTTAATGGCTGACACAGAAGATTCCATCTTCTCAACTAGTGTAGACAGCTCTCTGAAAATGNCACTACCTTCGCCTCCTCAACAGTAATATTTCATTATTTTATAAATATTTAGAATATATAAAACAATTATTTATTTTATCGGCATTCCAGTAAAAATGTATAGGATTTCATGAAAAATACATAAAAAAAGACCCACCGTAATTGGCGGGTCTTTCACTAATTTTCTCTCCCTGTGTAAATGAAAGAAGAAGTGCCTGGTGGGCGCGTTTTATAACGATAGTTAACACATTAGAATTTAGTGTTATTCCGGGTTTTTATCTCTATCTCAACAGAAACCCAGACTGCTATTCGTTAAACAATTTTTGACTCTTATCCATTCAGCTTAAAGCGATTGACGGCACTTTTCAATTCGATGCTTAGCTCCATTAAGCGTTCTGAAGACAGTGCCACCGATTGGATCGCGTGCATCTGTTCGCCAGCTGAGGCGCTGATTTCTTCACTCGCCGCCGCCGACTGTTGCGAGGAGGCAGCAATTTGCTCCATTACCTGCAGTACTTCATCTTTGGCGGAGGCCGCTTCTACTATTTCTTCATTAATGGCGGACACAGAGGCTTCCATTTTCTCTACCAATGAGGACAGCTCCTTAAAAATGGCTTCTGTCGCTTCCACTGCCTCTGTTTGGCTGTCAAAGTTTGCCCGTGTTTTCGACATCTGCTCGACGGCTTGTCCAGATCCCTCCTGGATATCACTGATCGTTGCTTTTACCTGGTCAGTAGCTTGTGCAGACTGTTCAGCGAGCTTCCGGACTTCCTCCGCGACAACGGCGAAGCCTTTGCCATGTTCGCCTGCACGAGCTGCTTCAATAGAAGCATTCAAGGCAAGCAAGTTGGTTTGTGAAGAAATATCGGTAATCGTCTGCATAATGAGTTCAATTGATTTAATCTTTGTTTCTAAGGCCAGGATGACCCCTTCCATTTCATCAATATACATTTTTGTTTCACTATTCGACGAGCCAAGCGACTGTACTTGCTTAAGGCCTGCTTTTTGTACGCTTTCCGTCTGGCGGGCTGCTTCATTCATTTCTTCCGCCTGGTTAGCAATCTGGTTGATTTGGCTGCCAAGGTGATGGGAACGCTCTGTTGCTTCACTAGATTCTTCTGACGATTTAGCTGCCCCTTTAGCAATCTCGTTAATAGCCGCAGCAATTTGTTCGCTGGAAGCGTTGGTCTCTTCGGAAACAGCACTCAAGTTTTCCGCCGCTCCCGTGACATTGTCAGCTGAATGATTTACAACAGAAATAATATCTCTCATACTAGTAACCATTTCATTGAACACCTTAGCCAGTTCACCGATTTCATCTCTGGAAGTAACGGACACTTGTACACTCAGGTCTCCTTTCGCTACTTCCCTGGCTGATTGTTGTAAAGCACTAATGGGTTTAAGGATACGACTTAGAATGTAAAGAACCGCTCCAATGACCAATAGTAAAATGATAACACCAGTGACCGTTAACGCTTGTTTAATTGATTTTGATAATCCAAGAAGCCTCTCTTGGTTATAATCAGCGCCAATCTTCCAGCCGGTTTCGTCAATGGAATCGTATACAAACAGTCTGTCCTCTCCACCTGCATTATAAGAAACAGTCCCCTGTTCTTGATCGCTGGCTAGCACTGTATTTACATAGCTGTGTTTCGTTAAATCTTTTCCTTGATCGGTCGGGTGAACAATCCCAGCCCCCTCTTTAGATATGATAATTGGCGTACCTTTATATCCAATGTTCATTTCGCTCAGCCTGTCCGTCATTACTGACAGTACAATATCCATTGCTAGAACACCGATCTTACGATTCTCTACGATAATCGGTTTAGAGAGAGTAATCATATAATCGCCAGACGTGGATTCTAGGTACGGCTCACTCCAAACTGCTTCTCCCTCTGAATCCATAGCGTTTTTATACCAATCTCTCTCACGTGGATCATACCCTTCTGGCATTTCGATATCAGGATACTCGTAGATTGTTCCTTTTGGGGTGGAATAATAAATGAGTGTCACATCTTTATATTCATTTAGGTATCTTTTATACATATCTAATAAAGCGGATTTACCATTATCGTCCCCTGTTGTTGAAAATTTTTTTCCGTAATTAATTAAGGCTGGATCTTGAGCTGCTAAATCTAAACTCTTCTTGTTTCTTTCCAGGAACAAATCAATAGAGTCCCCCATTTGTTTTACGATTCCTTTAGTTTGTTCTGTTACCTCTTCTTCCGTTTGCTTCTCTGTCTGGTAGCTGATAAAAAATACAATAAAAGCAAATGAAAGAGTAAGTAGCACAATAAGAGGAATCATTAATTTTGTTTTGATTGACTTCACTTACTCTCGCCTCCTTTAATTAAATATTTCTTTATTTTGAAAATATTTTGAATATATAAACACTTATCTATTTTATCGGAATTCTAGTTAAAATGTATAGGTTTTTTAAAAAAATGTATGAAAAAAGACCCATCACTTAGAGTGGGTCCTTCATCAAATTCTTCTCTAATTACATACAAAAGAAAAACTGCTTAGCAAGCCTTTTTAATTAATTAGTTAAATAATACTTGCGTCCTGCTATTTGTTCAGCTTAAAGCGATTGACGGCACTTTTCAATTCAATGCTTAATCCTATTAAGCGCTCAGAAGAGGTGGCCACTGATTGAATGGCCCGCAGCTGCTCATCAGCAGAAGCACTGATTTCCTCGCTCGCGGCGGCTGACTGTTGGGCAGAGGCCGCAATTTCCTCCATTACTTGCAACACTTCATCTTTAGCAGTGGCTGCTTCTGTGATCTCTTCGTTAATGGCTGACACAGAAGATTCCATCTTCTCAACTAGTGTAGACAGCTCTCTGAAAATGGCTTCGGTCGCTTCGACTGCTGCTGTTTGGCTATCAAAATTCGTCCGTGTTTTTACCATTTGCTCTACTGCTTGCCCAGACCCTTCCTGAATGTCATTGATCGTTGCTTTTACCTGATCGGTCGCCTGTGCAGACTGTTCAGCGAGCTTCCGGACTTCCTCGGCGACGACTGCAAAGCCTTTGCCGTGTTCGCCTGCTCGTGCTGCTTCAATCGAGGCATTCAAAGCGAGTAAATTAGTTTGTGAAGAAATATCCGTAATTGTCTGCATAATGATTTCAATTGACTTAATTTTTGATTCCAAAGCGTGGATGACGCCTTCCATTTCATCAATATATAGCTTTGTTTCAGCATTCGATGAACCAAGCGATTCTACTTGTTGAAGACCTGCTTTTTGTACGCTGTCCGTTTGGCGGGCTGCCTCGTTCATTTCTTTTGCCTGGCTGGCAATCTGGTTGATTTGACTGCCGAGATGATGTGAACGTTCCNAGGCCGCTTCTACTATTTCTTCATTAATGGCGGACACAGAGGCTTCCATTTTCTCTACCAATGAGGACAGCTCCTTAAAAATGGCTTCTGTCGCTTCCACTGCCTCTGTTTGGCTGTCAAAGTTTGCCCGTGTTTTCGACATCTGCTCGACGGCTTGTCCAGATCCCTCCTGGATATCACTGATCGTTGCTTTTACCTGGTCAGTAGCTTGTGCAGACTGTTCAGCGAGCTTCCGGACTTCCTCCGCGACAACGGCGAAGCCTTTGCCATGTTCGCCTGCACGAGCTGCTTCAATAGAAGCATTCAAGGCAAGCAAGTTGGTTTGTGAAGAAATATCGGTAATCGTCTGCATAATGAGTTCAATTGATTTAATCTTTGTTTCTAAGGCCAGGATGACCCCTTCCATTTCATCAATATACATTTTTGTTTCACTATTCGACGAGCCAAGCGACTGTACTTGCTTAAGGCCTGCTTTTTGTACGCTTTCCGTCTGGCGGGCTGCTTCATTCATTTCTTCCGCCTGGTTAGCAATCTGGTTGATTTGGCTGCCAAGGTGATGGGAACGCTCTGTTGCTTCACTAGATTCTTCTGACGATTTAGCTGCCCCTTTAGCAATCTCGTTAATAGCCGCAGCAATTTGTTCGCTGGAAGCGTTGGTCTCTTCGGAAACAGCACTCAAGTTTTCCGCCGCTCCCGTGACATTGTCAGCTGAATGATTTACAACAGAAATAATATCTCTCATACTAGTAACCATTTCATTGAACACCTTAGCCAGTTCACCGATTTCATCTCTGGAAGTAACGGACACTTGTACACTCAGGTCTCCTTTCGCTACTTCCCTGGCTGATTGTTGTAAAGCACTAATGGGTTTAAGGATACGACTTAGAATGTAAAGAACCGCTCCAATGACCAATAGTAAAATGATAACACCAGTGACCGTTAACGCTTGTTTAATTGATTTTGATAATCCAAGAAGCCTCTCTTGGTTATAATCAGCGCCAATCTTCCAGCCGGTTTCGTCAATGGAATCGTATACAAACAGTCTGTCCTCTCCACCTGCATTATAAGAAACAGTCCCCTGTTCTTGATCGCTGGCTAGCACTGTATTTACATAGCTGTGTTTCGTTAAATCTTTTCCTTGATCGGTCGGGTGAACAATCCCAGCCCCCTCTTTAGATATGATAATTGGCGTACCTTTATATCCAATGTTCATTTCGCTCAGCCTGTCCGTCATTACTGACAGTACAATATCCATTGCTAGAACACCGATCTTACGATTCTCTACGATAATCGGTTTAGAGAGAGTAATCATATAATCGCCAGACGTGGATTCTAGGTACGGCTCACTCCAAACTGCTTCTCCCTCTGAATCCATAGCGTTTTTATACCAATCTCTCTCACGTGGATCATACCCTTCTGGCATTTCGATATCAGGATACTCGTAGATTGTTCCTTTTGGGGTGGAATAATAAATGAGTGTCACATCTTTATATTCATTTAGGTATCTTTTATACATATCTAATAAAGCGGATTTACCATTATCGTCCCCTGTTGTTGAAAATTTTTTTCCGTAATTAATTAAGGCTGGATCTTGAGCTGCTAAATCTAAACTCTTCTTGTTTCTTTCCAGGAACAAATCAATAGAGTCCCCCATTTGTTTTACGATTCCTTTAGTTTGTTCTGTTACCTCTTCTTCCGTTTGCTTCTCTGTCTGGTAGCTGATAAAAAATACAATAAAAGCAAATGAAAGAGTAAGTAGCACAATAAGAGGAATCATTAATTTTGTTTTGATTGACTTCACTTACTCTCGCCTCCTTTAATTAAATATTTCTTTATTTTGAAAATATTTTGAATATATAAACACTTATCTATTTTATCGGAATTCTAGTTAAAATGTATAGGTTTTTTAAAAAAATGTATGAAAAAAGACCCATCACTTAGAGTGGGTCCTTCATCAAATTCTTCTCTAATTACATACAAAAGAAAAACTGCTTAGCAAGCCTTTTTAATTAATTAGTTAAATAATACTTGCGTCCTGCTATTTGTTCAGCTTAAAGCGATTGACGGCACTTTTCAATTCAATGCTTAATCCTATTAAGCGCTCAGAAGAGGTGGCCACTGATTGAATGGCCCGCAGCTGCTCATCAGCAGAAGCACTGATTTCCTCGCTCGCGGCGGCTGACTGTTGGGCAGAGGCCGCAATTTCCTCCATTACTTGCAACACTTCATCTTTAGCAGTGGCTGCTTCTGTGATCTCTTCGTTAATGGCTGACACAGAAGATTCCATCTTCTCAACTAGTGTAGACAGCTCTCTGAAAATGGCTTCGGTCGCTTCGACTGCTGCTGTTTGGCTATCAAAATTCGTCCGTGTTTTTACCATTTGCTCTACTGCTTGCCCAGACCCTTCCTGAATGTCATTGATCGTTGCTTTTACCTGATCGGTCGCCTGTGCAGACTGTTCAGCGAGCTTCCGGACTTCCTCGGCGACGACTGCAAAGCCTTTGCCGTGTTCGCCTGCTCGTGCTGCTTCAATCGAGGCATTCAAAGCGAGTAAATTAGTTTGTGAAGAAATATCCGTAATTGTCTGCATAATGATTTCAATTGACTTAATTTTTGATTCCAAAGCGTGGATGACGCCTTCCATTTCATCAATATATAGCTTTGTTTCAGCATTCGATGAACCAAGCGATTCTACTTGTTGAAGACCTGCTTTTTGTACGCTGTCCGTTTGGCGGGCTGCCTCGTTCATTTCTTTTGCCTGGCTGGCAATCTGGTTGATTTGACTGCCGAGATGATGTGAACGTTCCGTTGCTTCACTTGATTCCTCGGATGATTTGGCTGCCCCTTTGGCAATTTCATTGATGGCCGCAGCGATCTGCTCACTGGAAGCGTTCGTCTCTTCTGAAACGGCGCTTAAGTTCTCTGCTGCATCGGTCACATTATCAGCTGAGTGATTTACTACTGAAATAATCTCTCTCATACTGCCGACCATTTCATTGAATGTCTTAGCAAGCTCTCCTACTTCATCTTTTGAAGTAACGGGCACTTGTACACTCAGGTCTCCTTTAGCTACTTCCTGAGCTGATTTTCCAAGAGCATGAATAGGCTTTATGACTTGATTAAGTATATAAAGAATGGCAGCAATCATAATAAGGAGCAAAAAGACTCCTGTAACCGCTAAATATTTCCCAATTGATTGAGATAAACTAAGAAGCGAATCGCGATCATAGGCAGCCCCAATCTTCCAACCTACTCCATTTACCGTGTCATAGACGAGTAACCGTTCTTTATTGTCTTTTTCATATTCAACCGTTCCCTCGTCTTGGCTTTTTTGAAGAATGGATTGAATATATTTATACTTCGTTAAGTCTTTTCCTTTCTCGGTTGGATGAACAATCCCAAGTCCCTCTTTAGAAATAATAATCGGCACACCCTTGTACCCAATATGCATGCTATCCATTTGGTGTGTCATGACAGCTAAGCTAATGTCTGCTCCGATCACACCAATTTTTTTATCTTGCATGGTGACTAACTGAGACACTGTTACTACATATTCTCCGCTAGTGGCATCTACATAGGGTTCGCTCCATACAGCCTCTCCATTTGATGCCATTGCTAACTTGTACCAGTCTCTCGTTCTGGCATCAAAATTATCCGGGAGTTCAGCAGGATAAATGTCCACCGTTCCTTTCGGTGTTGCAAAGTAAATATTCAAAACATCTTTATAAGAGCTTAAATAGCGTTTGAACAGGTTTCTAACAGCTTCCTGACCCTTTGCGTCCCCTTTTCCATTTGTTATATTTGCTCCATATTGAGTGATGGCTGGATTTTCAGCCGTTACTTCAATGCTTTTTCTATACTGATCTAAAAATAAAAAAACGGAATCGTTCATTTGCTTCACAATTCCTTTTGTTTGTCCAAGCACTTCTTCTTCTGTTTGCTTTTTAATTTGATAATTAATAAAAATAATAATAAAAGCAAATGACAAAATAAGTAACAAAATAAGAGGTATCATTAATTTTGCCTTAATTGACCTCAAATTTATCAGCCTCCTGTATAAAGTTAGTTAGTTAATTACCTCCTTTTTTATCGGATATTTTATTAAAATATAGATATTTTTATAAAATGTTTTTATATTCAAATAATTTTAGCCATAAAAAAAATCCGCCCGTTAAGGCGAATTTTTCACTGCATTATTCTCCAGCTACGAATGGAAGAAGAGCTACTTGACGCGCACGTTTAATTGCGATAGTTAAACGGCGTTGGTATTTAGCGCTTGTTCCAGTTACACGGCGTGGAAGAATTTTTCCACGTTCAGAGATAAACTTTTTCAAAAGATCTACATCTTTATAGTCGATATGCGTAATGCCGTTAGCTGTGAAGTAACATACTTTCCGGCGTTTACGTCCGCCTCTGCGTCCTGCCATGTGGGTTCCCTCCTCTTTTAGTAGTAATTAGAATGGCAAATCATCATCTGAAATGTCGATCGGCTGACCGTCATTCGCAAATGGATCTTCGTCCATTCTTGTATAGTCTGACTTGTTATTA
Organism: Pseudobacillus wudalianchiensis; assembly: GCF_001685015.1. Classification (GTDB taxonomy): domain Bacteria; phylum Bacillota; class Bacilli; order Bacillales; family Domibacillaceae; genus Pseudobacillus; species Pseudobacillus wudalianchiensis. The sequence goes on along the minus strand of NZ_MAYT01000002.1, from coordinate 25,354 downwards.
TTGTTGCGTTGATTCTGTTGGCCAAACGGAATGTCCTGGTTTCTTTGTCCGCCGCCGTACATGTTATTTTCATTTCCGCGCTCACCTGCAGAGGCACTGCGTGGCTCTAAAAATTGTACGCTTTCAGCTAAGACCTCGGTTACGTATACACGCTTTCCATCTTGTCCCTCATAATTACGTGTTTGGATACGGCCATCTACGCCAGCTAAGCTTCCTTTTTTGAGGAAATTTGCTACGTTTTCTGCTGCCCGGCGCCAAACCACACAATTGATGAAGTCCGTTTCCCGTTCGCCCTGCTGATTCGTGAACGTACGATTCACAGCGAGAGTGAAGGTAGCAACGGCTGCTCCGTTCGGCGTGTAACGAAGGTCTGGATCTTTAGTTAAACGGCCCACTAAAACGACTCGGTTCATCATCAGAATCAACCCCCTTTAATTCAAAATGTCCTAGACGGCCCATTTTGAAAGATTGTTTATTTAAACGATTTATTTGTCATCTTCGCGAACTACGATGTGGCGGATGATGTCGTCACTGATTTTAGCTAAACGGTCAAATTCTTGAACCGCTGCAGCATCAGCGTTAGCATGTACTAATTGGTAGAAACCTTCACGAAAATCGTTGATTTCATATGCTAAACGACGTTTACCCCAATCTTTAGAATCGATGATTTCCGCACCGTTAGAAGTTAAAATTCCGTCAAAGCGCTCAACAACCGCTTTTTTCGTATCTTCATCAACGTTTGGGCGGATAATGTACATAAATTCGTACTTTCTCATCTTTCTTTCACCTCCTCATGGTCTATGCGGCTCTTTTTCTTTGAAAAGAGCAAGGAGTAACTGTTTCATTACTCACAAGATAGAATTATATCATGATCATCCTTTAAATGCAATAAAATCAACGAGATAGACTATAGGAATGTAAAACAAAAAGCTACGATTTTCTTAAAACGAAGAAAATCATAGCTTTTGCTATTGTACATTTTCAATTACACGTTAAATCTAAAATGAACAACGTCTCCATCTTTCATAATGTACTCCTTGCCTTCAAGACGGACTTTTCCCGCTTCTTTAGCAGCTGTCATAGAGCCTGCTTCTACAAGATCGTCGTAAGAAACAATTTCAGCACGGATAAAACCGCGTTCAAAATCAGAGTGGATAATACCAGCACATTGTGGAGCTTTCATTCCTTGGCGGAACGTCCATGCTCGTACTTCCTGAACACCAGCTGTAAAATAAGTAGCTAGTCCAAGCAAGGAATAAGCTGCACGAATGAGCTGATCTAAACCGGACTCTTCAATACCAAGCTCTTGTAAGAACATGGCTTTTTCCTCGTCATCAAGCTCGGCAATTTCCTCTTCAATCTTCGCACAAACGACGATTACTTCCGCATTGTCTTCCGCAGCAAACTCACGAACTTTTTGAACATATTCGTTTTCAGATGGATCCACAATATCCTCTTCCCCAACGTTTGCCACGTACAGCATTGGCTTAGCTGTCAATAAATGAAGCTGTTTCGCAATGCGGTTCTGTTCTTCAGAAAGCTCTACCGTACGAGCCGGTTTATTGGCTTCTAGCGCTTCCTTTAATTTAACTAAAACGTCATTTTCTGCAACCGCTTCTTTATCTTTTTGCTTCGCTAATTTAGCCACGCGCACAAGACGCTTATCAACAGTTTCCAAGTCAGCTAAAATCAATTCTAAGTTAATCACTTCGATATCATCAATCGGATCTACTTTTCCTGATACGTGTGTAATGTTATCATCGGCAAAACAGCGGACTACTTGACAAATCGCGTCTACCTCGCGAATGTGAGCCAGGAATTTGTTTCCAAGTCCTTCACCTTTGCTTGCCCCTTTAACAATTCCGGCAATATCAGTAAATTCGAATGCAGTAGGAACCGTTTTCTTTGGTTCTACCATTTCAGTTAATTTATTTAAACGGGCATCCGGCACTTCTACAATCCCTACATTGGGGTCAATCGTACAGAATGGATAGTTAGCAGATTCTGCTCCTGCTTTTGTAATTGCATTAAATAATGTCGATTTGCCCACATTTGGCAAACCAACAATCCCAGCTGTTAAAGCCATTTCAGTCACTCCTCTATCATAAACTCTTCTATTGATTTCGCTCTAAACCTTTCACAATTATAAGTTTAGTCGCTAAAAAAGGCAATTGCCGCTTTCTCTTGTTTAGTTTATGGAAATGTTCATTTTACTCAAAGATTCGTTCACTGGTCTATTTTGCTTTTATATAAGGCTCTGTTATATTTGATTGTTGATTTTCGCTGCAGGCGGGCGGTCCGTGAGCCTCCTCGTCGCGTTCGCTCCTGCGGGGTCTCACCGGGACACGCTTTTCCCGCTGGAGTCGCCGCCTTTCGCTACAATCAACGATATTAAAAACAACACTTACCTTTAACAAAGCCTTATATAAAAAAACAGCAGCGTTATGCTTCGCTGCTGTTCTCAACTGGATCTACTACTCTCTTCATTTTCTTCATGAATTCTCTTCTTGGCAAAATTACACTGTGTCCGCAGCCTTCACATTTTATGCGGATATCCATACCCAATCTAATAATCTTCCAACGGTTCGTGCCGCATGGATGCTGCTTCTTCATTTCAACAATATCATTTAACTCAAATGTCTTTTCCATCTCTTCACCCCCTGCTTACGTTTTCATTCTTCTTGTGTGCCACTGCTTCTTCCTGTTCAGAGCGAGAGTACATCACAAGCCGTGGGAATGGTATTTCGATTCCATTTTCGTCAAGACACAATTTCACTTCTTTACGGATCATCCGAGCGATGTACCAATGATTCATTGGGGTTGTTTCTGCTGCAATCCTTAAGATGACATCTGAAGCAGCCAAATTTTGTACACCTAGTAAAGTTGGCGGTGCAACAATTTCTTCGTACTTATCCTGCAGTGTCCCTAATAATTCTTCGAGAGCTTTTTCTGCTTCTTCAATGTTCTCCTCATAAGCAATGCTTACATCTACTACAGCCATACTGTTATGGATAGAGAAGTTGGTCACTTCTGTAATGGAACCATTCGGCAAAATATGGAGTTCTCCTGTCCATTGTTTAATTTTTGTCGTTCGGAGGCCAATTTCCTGAACAGTGCCCTCAAAATTGCCGATGCGAACAAAATCTCCTACTGAGAATTGATCTTCAAAAATAATAAAAAATCCGCTAATTACATCACGCACAAGGTTCTGAGCGCCAAAACCAACTGCTAGCCCCAAGACCCCGGCTCCTGCAATTAGCCCTTTCACATTAAAATTTAAAATAGACAATATATTAAGTATTGCTACAAAATACACGACATAAGAAATCACATTTTCCATTAATTTCAATAAAGTGGTTTCTCGTCGTTCCGAATATCTTAGAGGGGCCTTTGAACGCAAGTGGAAAAAGTTACGGACAGCGGCTTTTGCTACTTTTACGACAATAGCGGCTAAAATCATCGTTACGATAATTTTGAATGTCCCTTTCCCAATTGCAAACCACGTTTCTTCGCTTGTTAATGTATTCCACATACTATCAAGCATATTGCTGCGGAATGTAGACATGAAATTCCTCCTTTACGGTCTCTGCTTGAAGGACAATTTTCATTTTAACAAGAATAGCGAAAAATTTGTAGCTAAGCCCATCTAAGAGAAACTTTTTCTTTTTCTCAACAGCATGTATAGAATTACCAAAAAATCCGTATACTTTTACTATTATCCAGCAGGAGGTAGCATATGAATCTAAAAAATTTGTTTGACCGAAAACCTGATTCATACAGTGTTCATTATGAAGAGCAGCAGGCGGCTTCCACATTCGCTGATCACTTGTTAGCACTACTGCCGCCTCCGGGAAGCTGTCCGGTTGTCTTTACTTTTATTGGGACCGATCGCTCTACCGGAGATGCTCTTGGCCCGCTTATCGGCACATTGCTTGAAGAAAAAGAATTAGGCGTTTTCCATACGTATGGCACACTGGAAAACCCTGTTCATGCTGTAAATCTTGTAGAAAAACTGGCTCTTATTGAAAAAGAACACAACCGTCCGTTTATCATTGGCGCAGATGCTTGTCTAGGAAGATTAAAAAGTGTCGGAAATATCCAAGTTGGCAAAGGTCCCGTTAAACCAGGAGCCGGTGTCAACAAACAACTGCCAGCCGTTGGGGATGCGCATATAACCGGTGTCGTTAACATTAGCGGATTTATGGAATTTTTTGTATTACAAAACACACGTTTGCATCTTGTTATGAGCATGGCTCGGGTCATCACAGAAGGAATTACAAAAGCAGCCCTTCGTTACTCAGCCTCTACGCTCTTGAAGGAAAATATGATCTATCCAGACTCTCACCTTACACAACAGGCCGCTATGTATTCTAAACACTTGTTTAAAAAAGATATTGAATCGTAATAATAACACCAACAATCAAAAGGCTTGGCAGTAGATTGGCTACTCTCACTTTCGTCAAGCCCAGCAGATTTAGACCAATGGCCATGATCATAATGCCGCCAGCTGCTGTCATTTCCACAATAAAGGCGTCCATCCATCCTTGTGGTACAAACCGATCAATTTGAGTAGCGAACAAAGCAATCGTTCCTTGATAAAGAATGACTGGAACAGCAGAAAAGATCACACCAATCCCTAAAGTAGTCGTTAAGATCAAGGCAGTAACACCGTCAATGATCGCTTTTGTTAACAGGACTTCATGATTGCCACGGATGCCACTGTCAAGAGCGCCAATAATGCCCATTGCTCCGATAACGAAAATTAAGGTTGCTGTCACGAAGCCTTGTGAAATACTCGTTTCGTCTGTTTCTTTGCCAATCTTCTTTTCTAGCCACATACCAAGCTGGTTCAGCCTTTCATCTAGCATTAACATTTCTCCAATGGCTGCCCCAACAACGAGACTAATAATGACCGTTAAAAAGTTTTCACTTTTTAACCCCATTTGCAATCCAAGTACGACAACCGCCAATCCGATCGCCTGCATAACGGTTCCTTTTATCCCTTCTGGAATACGATTCAACCACTTGCCTAATAGAGCTCCCAAAATAATGGTCAGTCCATTTACAATTGATCCATACAATACCATTGTCCTTTTCCCCTTTAACTTCTTAACCATAAAAGGAGCTGACGGTATCCGACAGCTCCCTGATTAATCCTTTTTTAATAAATCAAGTATTCTGTTTAAATCTTCTACCGATAAAAATTCAATTTCAATTTTCCCTTTTTGCTTATCTTTTGCCTGTTTAATGTGAACGGACGTGCCGAACTGCTCTCTTAAAGCATCCTCACGTTCTTTTAAAAATAAATCCTTGGTTCTTTTCGGTTCGGATGTTTCACGTGAAACATCGTTGTTCAACTGCTGAATCCATTTTTCCAGCTGTCTGACGTTTAATCCCTCTGCTACTGTTTTCTTCGCCGTCTCTATAGTCTGTTCTTTTCTCTTTAATCCTAGAAGTGCCCGGCCATGCCCCATCGTTAACTTTCCTTCTGTTACTAGTTGCTGGACCTCATGCGGCAAAGATAGCAGGCGCAGGTGATTAGCAATGTGAGAGCGGCTCTTTCCCATTTTCACGGCTAATTCTTCCTGAGTCAGATTTAATTTTTCAATAAGGGTTTGATATGCTGCCGCTTCTTCTAAAACCGTTAAATCCTCTCTCTGCAGGTTTTCAAGAAGGGCCATCTCCATCATCTGTTCATCAGACAGCTTGCGGACAACGACAGGTACTTTCTCAAGCTTTGCTGCCTTTGCTGCCCGATAACGCCTTTCTCCTACTACAATTTCATAGCCTTTAATGCTTTTACGGGCAATGATCGGTTGCAGGATTCCGTACTCTTTAATCGATTCTTTTAATTCATTAATCGTTTCCTCGTTGAAAATTTTGCGCGGTTGATAAGGATTAGGCCGCAATTCCTTTAATTTGATCTCTTTTACTGCTTCTTCATTTTCTAACTCAAGGTCTTTGAAAATAGCATTAATGCCTCTTCCCAGCCCTTTAGCCATGGGCGGCCACCTCCTTTGCAAAATCTAAATACATCTCGGCTCCTTTTGAGCGCGGATCATATAAAATAATCGGTTTGCCATGACTAGGTGCTTCGCTGAGTCGAATATTTCTTGGGATAATCGTTTGATAGACTTTATCTTGGAAATACTTTTTTACTTCCTCAATGACTTGTATTCCAAGATTTGTACGGGCATCGAGCATCGTAAGCAGGACGCCTTCAATCATTAGTTCCGTATTTAAATGTTTCTGTACGAGGCGTACGGTATTAAGCAGCTGACTTAATCCTTCAAGAGCGTAATACTCACATTGTACAGGGATAATCACGGAATCAGCCGCTGTTAAAGCGTTCACAGTTAATAACCCAAGAGACGGGGGACAATCGATTAAAATATAATCAAAGTTGTCGCGTACCTCTTCAAGCGCTCTTTTTAACCGTAATTCCCTGGAAATAGTCGGCACGAGTTCAATGTCTGCTCCTGCCAATGAAATGGTTGCCGGTGCAACAAACAAATTTTCCGTAGCAGCAGGTTTAATAATGTCCACCATGTCGGTATCGTCTACTAATACATCGTACATACATTGATCCACATCACCCTTTTCAATTCCGGTACCGCTCGTTGCGTTTCCTTGAGGGTCAATATCAATCAAAAGCACTTTTTTATCTAAAGAAGCTAAACAAGCTCCGAGGTTAACAGAAGTAGTTGTTTTTCCCACTCCTCCTTTTTGGTTCGCTATCGCAATGACTTTTCCCATCCGGCCCACCTGCTTTCTTCTATCCTAGTAATGTATATATTTCTATTTTAACAAAAATAGCCCTTCAGTTATCACTCCTGCTTAAAATACTTTTTTACTCTTCTGACTAAATATGTTCCTGTTGACTATTCGATTTTAACATTTTTTGTATAGCAAAAAAGCGAGAAACCATCATTCGGTTTCTCACTTTCCTATTTTTTCGGTATTTTAATTGTAATCTGATAAAAATCATCAAATTCTTCTTCCTGGGATTTTAGGTCAATCCCATTGTCACTGACCATGGATAAAGACTGCCGAATCGTGTTCACCGCTATTCTGACATCTTTGCTAAAAGCTTTACGGCGGGGTTTTGCCTTTTGCTTTGGTGTGTCAAGCAGTTGAATAACCCGGTCCTCGGTTTGTTTGACGTTTAACTGTTTTTCAATAATCTCGTTCATGACTTGCACTTGTTTTTCCGGATTTTTTAATGGAATCAGTGCTCTTGCATGGCGCTCCGTGATTTTCTTTTGTGCTAAAGCGTCTTGAATCTCTTGTGGCAGCTTTAATAGCCGCAGTTTATTGGCTACAGTTGATTGTCCTTTTCCGAGGCGCTGGGCAAGCGCTTCTTGAGTCAGCCCATGAAGCTCAAGCAATTTGCCATAAGCAATCGCTTCTTCAATTGGCGATAACTCTTCTCTTTGTAAGTTTTCTATTAAAGCAACCGAAGCAGTCTCGGTATCAGTTAAATTATTAATAATGGCTGGAACAGTTTCCCATTTTAAGGTTTGAACTGCTCGCCACCGACGCTCACCGGCAATCAACTCATATTTTCCGTCTTCTGTTTCCCGGACAACAATCGGTTGAATGATACCGTGAATATGGATAGTTCTAGCCAGCTCTTCTATCTTTCCATCGTCAAAAATCGTTCTTGGCTGGAAGCGGTTCGGCATAATTAAGGACACCGGGATTTGTTTAACTGCCTCTCTCTCCGCTGCTGATTCTTCTACTAACGCTATTTCTCTTGGCTGCTCTTCTGCTGCTTTTTCCCCCATATTAAAAAAACGAGAGAAATGACGCTTCATGATCCCTACACCACCTTTAACGGACTCCCTTTAATACCTATTCTCTCTTTTACCTTCTTGTTCCTTCTTCTTGGAACTGCTTTTTTACTGAATCTCAAAAAAGTGAAGTTATCCACAAGTGGATAACTTCAAAATGCAGACAATACTTTATAGACTAGCAGTCTGAACGTTACTCAATTGGTGACTTATTTGGCGTTCCTGGCTTTCTTGGGTACTTCTTCGGTGTTGCTTTTGTTTTATCAATCACCATAATAGTCCGCTCACTCTCTTCAACAGGGAGCAAAAACGAATGCTCTTCCCGCAAGCGGCCTCCAAGTATCGTAAGTGCTTTGTGGCTGTTTTTTAGTTCCTCTTGAGCACTGGCTGCTTTCATCGCTAAAAAGACTCCGCCTACTTTTGCGAGCGGCAAGCACAATTCACTTAACACCGACATGCGGGCAACGGCACGGGCCATCACCACATCGTATTGTTCTCTATGATCAGGCAGTCTTCCAAAGGTTTCAGCACGGTCGTGATAAAAATGCACGTCCTTTAATTGCAGCTGATCAGCTAAATGATTCAAAAAACCGATTCGTTTATTGAGTGAATCAACGATTGTGACTTGAATGTCTGGAAAAGCAATCTTTAACGGAATGCTTGGAAATCCGGCCCCTGCTCCAACATCACAAATAGCAGGGCTGCCAGAAAAGTCAAAGTAAAACGCTGCAGAAAGCGAATCATAGAAGTGCTTCAAATACACTTCTTCTTCGTCTGTAATCGCAGTTAAATTCATCTTCTCGTTCCACTCAACGAGCAATTGATAGTACAAATCAAATTGCTCAAGCTGCAAAGAAGAAAGCTGAATCCCTTTTTCTGCAAGCTGTTGCCGAAATTGTTCTTTATTCACTTGGCTACCATCCCTTCAACTGCACTTAATTAGCGGTACGGGCAATACGTCCTTGTTCAATATAAACAAGCAAAATGGAAATGTCAGCAGGGTTAACACCTGAAATCCGGGAGGCTTGAGCAATCGAAAGCGGTCTTACTTCTTTCAAATTATGACGTGCCTCTGTAGCGAGACCATTGATCGCATCGTAATCAATATTTTCCGGTATTTTTTTGTTTTCCATTTTCTTTAGCTTTTCCACTTGTTGAAGGGATTTTTCAATGTATCCTTCATATTTAATTTGAATTTCTACTTGTTCTTCTATTTCAGCCTCAAGAGCTTGAGAAGCAGGAACAAGTTGTTTTAAGTGGTGGTAATGCATTTCCGGACGTTTTAAGAGGTCAGTAGCCCGGATGCCATCCTTTAACTCGCTGCCGCCAGCTTCACGGATGATTGTTTGTGTTTCTTCATTAGGCTTAATAATAATCGATTTCAAACGGTCTATTTCCCCGGCAATAGCTTCTTTCTTCGCTAAGAAACGCTCATATCGTTCTTGGGAAATCAAGCCGATTCGATAACCAATTTCCGTCAAACGCAAATCAGCGTTGTCATGGCGAAGAAGGAGACGATATTCTGCGCGCGAAGTAAGCAGACGGTAGGGCTCGCTCGTTCCCTTTGTCACAAGATCATCGATCAATACGCCGATATAGGCATCTGAACGGCTCAAAATCACTTCTTCTTTGCCAAGAATACGACAAGCAGCATTAATTCCTGCCATCATTCCTTGAGCAGCCGCTTCCTCATAACCGGAAGTTCCATTAATTTGACCAGCTGTATATAGATTTTTTACTTTTTTCGTTTCGAGCGTCGGCCATAATTGTGTCGGCACAATGGCATCATACTCAATCGCATAGCCGGCACGCATTAGCTGAGCTTTTTCAAGTCCCGGGATAGTTTTCAGCATCCGATATTGAACATCCTCAGGCAAGCTGGAAGACAAGCCCTGTACGTACACTTCTTCCGTATTGCGGCCTTCTGGCTCTAAGAAGATTTGATGGCGCGGCTTGTCATTAAAGCGAACGATCTTGTCTTCAATAGATGGGCAATAACGCGGGCCTTTCCCTTTAATCACTCCGGAAAACATTGGAGAGCGATGAAGGTTTTCATTGATAATACTATGTGTTTCTTCGTTCGTATAAGTAAGCCAGCAAGGCAGCTGGTCTGTAATAAATTTTGTTGTTTCGTAACTGAAAGCCCGCGGTTCTTCATCACCAGGCTGAATTTCTGTTTTGCTGTAGTCAATCGTCCGGCTGTTCACGCGCGGTGGGGTACCTGTTTTGAAACGAACTAAATCGAAGCCAAGCTTCTCTAAGCTTTCAGATAAACGGATAGATGGCTGCTGATTGTTCGGGCCGCTGGAATATTTTAAATCGCCAATGATAATTTCACCGCGTAAAAACGTTCCAGTTGTAATAATAACCGACTGCGAGCGATACACTGCCCCAGTTTGCGTGACAACCCCACGACATTCTCCGTCTTCCACAATCAGATCCTCAACCATTCCTTGGATGAGTGTTAAATTCTCTTGATTTTCGATTGTCTTTTTCATTTCTTGTTGATATAGCACTTTGTCTGCTTGTGCTCTTAAGGCTCGCACGGCTGGACCTTTTCCTGTGTTCAGCATGCGCATTTGAATATGTGTTTTGTCGATGTTCTTGCCAATTTCACCGCCAAGAGCATCGATTTCCCGCACAACAATCCCTTTAGCCGGACCGCCAATGGATGGATTACATGGCATGTACGCAATCATGTCGAGGTTAATGGTAATCATTAACGTCTTCGCTCCTGTCCGGGCAGATGCCAGACCCGCTTCCACGCCAGCATGTCCTGCACCTACGACGACAACATCGTATTGGCCAGCTTCATATTGTAGCATGTTTTTTCCTCCTTATTTCATTATTTTCCAAGACAGAATTGTGAGAATAACTGATCGATTAAGCTATCATGGACACTTTCACCAATGATCTCTCCTAATAGCTCCCACGTTCTCGTTAAATCGATTTGAATAATATCAATCGGTGTTCCCGACTGGGTGTTTTCAATTGCATCGGTAATAGCTGTCAGCGCTTGGTGAAGCAAAGCAATATGGCGGGAATTGGAAACATACGTCATATCCCCCGCTTCAATGGAGCCGGAGAAGAACAAGGAAGCAATGGCTTCTTCCAGCTCATCAATTCCCTTTTCCTCTAGTAAAGAAGTTGTTACAAGCTGCTTTCCTCTTGCCAACTCTTTCACGCGGTCCATATCAATTTTCTGAGGCAAATCCGTTTTGTTTACAATCACAATCACATCCATGCCTGCTGTTGCTTCAAATAATTTCTCATCCTCTGCTGTCAGTTCATCAGAGTAATTCAATACAAGTAAAATTAAATCAGCCTCTTTTAACACTTGGCGGGATCTTTCCACACCAATCCGTTCAACGATGTCTTCTGTTTCACGGATTCCTGCTGTATCCACGAGACGGAGCGGCACTCCACGCACATTTACATATTCCTCAATGACATCGCGTGTCGTTCCGGGAATATCCGTTACAATGGCTTTATTCTCCTGTACAAGTGCATTCAGTAAAGAAGATTTTCCAACGTTTGGACGACCAATAATAACAGTTGATAGCCCTTCGCGTAAGATTTTTCCTTGTTCGGATGTCCGCAAAAGCTTTTCTATTTCTTTTTGAACAAACGCTGCTTTTTCTAAAAGAACTTGATGTGTCATTTCTTCCACGTCGTCATATTCAGGATAGTCAATATTTACTTCAATATGAGCAAGCGTTTCTAAGATTTCTTGACGAAGCTTGCGGATCAGTTTAGAAAGACGGCCTTCCATCTGATTGAGCGCTACATTCATCGCCTTATCCGTTTTCGCACGAATCAAGTCCATAACCGCTTCCGCCTGCGATAAATCAATCCGGCCATTTAAAAAGGCTCTTTTCGTAAATTCTCCTGGTTCGGCAAGACGGGCTCCTTCATTTAAAACGAGTTGAAGTACACGATTAACAGAAACAATGCCCCCGTGGCAGTTAATTTCAACTACATCTTCTCGTGTAAAAGTTTTGGGCCCTCTCATAAGCGAAAGCATAACTTCTTCTACTACTTGTCCTGTTTTCGGGTCAATTAAATGTCCATAATGTATCGTATGGCTGGCTACCTCGGTTAACGATTTCTTCGATGGGCTTCGGAAAACACGGTCGGCAATCTCTACCGCTTCTTCACCACTTAAACGAACAATCGCAATCGCCCCTTCTCCCATCGGTGTCGAAATGGCAGCAATTGTATCTAGTTCCAATCTTCTCACCTCTTCCTTTTTTGAAATCAAATCTATAAATAAAGTCAAAAATGTTTATTCTCAAACCATTAGGTTAACACAAGTCAGACGATTTAAAAAGAAGGCTGGATTGTCCACAGCCTTCTTTCAACCTTATCTATTTTAACTTATTCACGTGTGGATAACAATAACTACGCAGTCTCATTTATGGAATTTAAAGTAATAAAATAGTAAAATTAAAGAAACAAATGGAAAAAGCTTATTCGCTTTGCTTGCTAACTAGTTTATCCACAGATGACGATTTTATCATCATAATAAAAAAGGCTTTCCCGGTCATTCTTTCTTTAGTAAAAGAAAGAACTTCCCAGGAAGGCCTTTTATTTGTTTCTAGGGGCAATCACTGTGTAGCGATTTGGCTCAGTGCCTTCGGAAAATGTGCGGACCTGGCGATTAGCGGCGAGTGCAGCGTGAATAACTTTTCTCTCTGCAGCCGGCAGCGGCTCAAGACGAACTGGTTTCCTTGTCGTTTCCGCTTTTTTAGCCATCCGCTTTGCCAAGGCAGTAAGCGTTTCTTCTCTCTTTTTCCGGTAATTGCCAGCATCTAATTTAAAATGTATAAAGTCGTTTGAATGCCGATTGATGACGAGCTGAGTGAGCTGCTGCAAGGAATTTAATGTTTGTCCTCTTTTGCCGATTAACAAAGCCATTTTCTCTCCAGAGAGCGAAAACGTAACCTGCTTTCCTTGCTTTTCTACGTGGATGTCTGGATGTACGCCTAAATGAGCAGCGATAGATAAAATATAACTTTTCGCCTCATCGATTGGATCTGCTTTGCGCCTTACTCTTATAGACGCAGGACGCTGGCCAAACAGACCGAACAATCCTTTTTTTCCTTCGTCCAAAATGTCAATTTCTACTTGCTCTTCAGTTGCTTTCAATTGCTTTAAAGCAGATTGAAGAGCTTCTTCAACAGTTTGTCCGACAGCCGTAATCTCTTTCATCCATCCCCCTCCTAGTTATTAACTGAAGTGGTCTTGCTAGCATCAGGTCGATTAATGATCAATGTTTGGATGATCATAAAAATGTTCCCTACTACCCAGTATAAGGACAGAGCGGCCGGCAAGTTCACAGCAAATACAATAATCATAATCGGCATCAGCCATAGCATCATCGCCATTTGTGGATTTTGATTCATCGTTCCCGCCATCATTAATTTTTGCTGCAGGAAAGTCGTAATCCCTGCTACTAATGGAAGAACGAAAAATGGATCCGGAGAACCTAGGTCAAACCACAGAAAATTATCCTGCTTAATCGCTTCTGTTCGCATAATCGCTTGGTAAAACCCGAAGATAATCGGCATTTGGATGATGAGCGGAAAACAACCGGCAAGCGGATTAACGCCATGCTTTTGAAAAAGTGCCATCGTTTCCTGCTGCATTTTTTGCTGAGTAACAGCATCTTTTGACTTGTATTTTTCTTTAATCTTTTGCATTTCAGGCTGCAGCATTTGCATTGCTTTTGTGTTCTTTGTTTGTTTGATCATTAATGGCAAAATAATTAACCGAATAATGATCGTAACGATCACAATCGACCAGCCATAGCTGCCTACTGCTTCAGCCGTTTTCGTAATAACGACTGAAAGCGGGTATACGACAAACTCATTCCAAAAACCTTTGCTGTCCGGCGTGATTTCTTTATTTACTTCTGTACAGCCGGCAAGCAGTACGGTGGTCACTGCTAAAAGAAGCAAAGTGATCATCTTCCTATTCAAACGCCCATTCCCCCTGTCAATCCTCTAGTGCGGCCGCCTTTTCAAGAGGGCCGCCTTATTTATTTTATTTTGTAATGATGTTTAATCAGGTTTGTATGCACTTTTGTTTAATGCCTTCGCCCGCTTTAGCACATGAATGAGACTTTTCTTTACTTCGTGACCATCCATATCAGCTGCTGGCTTGCGGGCGATGACAATAAAATCGTGTCCCGGCAGAATCTCTGCTTTTAATTCAGTAAAGCTTTGTCTGACATATCGCTTAATACGGTTGCGTGTAACCGCATTTCCGACCTTTTTACTGACAGACAGCCCGATCCGAAAAGGAACATTTAACTCGTTTTTGTACATATATACAACAAATTGACGATTGGCAAAAGACTTTCCGCCTTTGAAAACTGATTGAAACTCACTGTCTTTTTTTATGCGGAACGTTTTTTTCATAGTCCATCACCTTCTCTTCGTCATTTTTTCTAAAAAAAAGACCACTGAGATTTTTCAGTGGCTTATGCAGATAATACTTTTCTTCCTTTAGCACGACGACGAGCTAGAACACGACGGCCGTTTTTAGAGCTCATACGGCTGCGGAACCCATGAACTTTACTTCTTTTACGCTTATTTGGTTGGTAAGTTCTTTTCATTATAAAACACCTCCCTGAAGGAATGGAAAATTTAACGTTAAAGACAGTCTTTTTGATTATAAAGACGAACTCTTTTCCTGTCAATACCCAAACAAAAAGCAAGAAAATTTGCTTTCCTCCTGAAAGAGACCCTTTTTGACACTCTATACATATAGATCGTTCCAGTGAAACAGCTGTCTTGTCCATAAGTTCACATCAGCTTTCCAAACAGCTGTGGATAAATTTCGACAGTTTTTTTCTTATACACAGACGTTACTGACAACTTTTACACAAATACCCCCTTGTGGAAAAGTTTTTTTGCACAGGGTGTAGCAGTTGTGGATAAATTTTATAGAGCATTGCACGAAAGTACTTTTTCTGCTATCATTACTTTGTTTTCACTCTGAATAAGTATTTCAAAAGCTTAACTTATCCACAATTGTTAATAAGATGTTGATAAGTTATTCAACCTCTTTGTATAAAAATGTCCACAAGCTGTTAACAATGTCGAAAAACTATTTTTCTCTTATTTATATATTTAACCACAATCATTCAATTGCATAAATATAAATTCAAACGAAAAGCTGTTATATAACAAACAAAATTTTGATTAGGAGGAGGGGGCCTTATGGAAAATATCGATGATCTGTGGAATAAAGCGCTGGAACACATAGAAAAAAAGATAAGTAAACCCAGCTTTGATACATGGCTAAAGTCGACAAAAGCCCATTCTTTACAGGGCAATTCTATTACGATTTCTGCTCCAAACGATTTTGCACGCGACTGGCTTGAAGGGCATTATTCTCAGTTAATTTCGGGAGTTCTTGGTGAAATTACAGGCGAAACGCTGTCTGTGAGGTTTATTATTCCTGAAAATCAGGCATCCGAAGAGTATGAAATGCCGATGCCAAACAAACGAAAAAAGAAAGAAGATACGCATGACTTTCCACAAAGCATGCTCAATCCTAAATACACGTTTGACACATTTGTCATTGGCTCTGGCAACCGTTTTGCCCATGCAGCTTCTCTTGCAGTTGCTGAAGCGCCGGCAAAAGCTTATAACCCATTATTCATTTATGGAGGAGTAGGACTAGGTAAAACGCACTTGATGCATGCGATCGGCCATTATGTACTTGAGCATAATCCTGATGCGAAAGTTGTTTATTTGTCCTCTGAAAAATTTACAAACGAATTTATTAATTCCATCAGGGATAACAAAGCAGTGGAATTTAGAAACCGCTACCGTAATGTAGATATATTGCTAATAGATGATATTCAATTTCTTGCTGGAAAAGAATCAACACAAGAAGAATTTTTCCATACATTCAATACACTTCATGAAGAAAGCAAGCAAATTATCATTTCCAGCGACCGTCCTCCTAAAGAAATTCCAACGCTTGAGGACCGGCTGCGTTCGCGTTTTGAATGGGGATTGATTACAGATATTACGCCTCCCGATCTGGAAACGAGAATTGCGATTTTACGTAAAAAGGCGAAAGCAGACAACCTTGATATTCCGAATGAGGTCATGCTTTATATCGCAAACCAAATTGATACAAATATCCGGGAATTAGAAGGCGCACTCATTCGTGTCGTCGCCTATTCTTCACTTATTAATAAAGACATTAACGCCGACCTTGCAGCAGAAGCGCTAAAAGACATTATTCCTAGCTCAAAACCAAAGGTGATTACGATCCAGGAGATCCAAAAGGTAGTCGGCGAGCAATATAACGTGAAGCTTGAAGACTTTAAAGCAAAAAAACGGACAAAATCCATTGCTTTCCCACGGCAAATCGCTATGTATCTATCACGCGAGCTGACCGATTTTTCCCTCCCTAAGATTGGGGAAGAATTCGGAGGACGTGACCATACGACTGTCATTCATGCCCACGAAAAAATTTCAAAGCTGCTGGACACAGATAGCCAGCTGCAGTCGAAAGTAAAAGAAATACAAAGTATTTTACATTCTTAATAGTGTGCATAACTCTTTATAGGTTACAAACAGTCTGTCCACATGTGGATAGACTGTTCTTACGTTTGTTTTTTAGGTTATCCACATATTCACAAGCCCTAGTACTATTACTATTATTTTTTAAAATATAAAGTTATTATTATATGCAGCAGCTATAAATATTATGCTCGAATAATGGAAGGAGAAAAAAATGAAGTTTTCGATTCAGAAAGATCGCTTTGCTCAAAGCGTGCAAGATGTTTTAAAGGCCATTAGCTCCAGAACAACGATACCGATTTTAACGGGGGTCAAAATTGATGCGACAGAAGAAGGGATCAAATTAACTGGAAGTGATTCCGATATTTCAATTGAATCCTTTATCCCGAAAGAAGAAGAAGGAAAAATCATCGTAGAAGTTCAACAAACAGGCTCCATTGTGTTAAACGCACGCTTTTTTAACGAGATTGTAAAAAAACTGCCTTCCGAAAAAGCAGAAATCGAAGTAGTTTCGTCTTTCCAAACAGTCATTCGTTCCGGCCAAGCTGAGTTTAGCTTAAATGGACTTGATCCAGATGAATATCCTCATTTGCCGCAAATTGAAGAGGGTGAAGTGTTTAAATTGCCAACAGATTTGCTTAAAGCTTTAATTAGACAAACTGTCTTTGCAGTGTCCACCTCAGAAACACGGCCAATCTTGACAGGTGTCAACTGGAGAATGGAAGAAGGACAGCTTTTCTGCATCGCTACTGACAGCCACCGGCTTGCTTGGAGAAAAGCAACGGTAGAAACAGAGGCAAATGCAGAGTACAACGTCGTCATTCCAGGAAAAAGCTTGAACGAACTAAGTAAAATCCTTGATGATACACAGGAGCTTGTAGAAATAGTGATTACCGATAATCAAGTGCTTTTCCGGGCGAAGCATCTGCTATTCTACTCTCGTTTGTTAGAAGGGAACTATCCGGATACGAGCCGCTTGATTCCAACTGATAGCAAAACAAGGTTGAAATTAAACACGAAAGAATTTTTACAGGCGATTGATCGGGCTTCTTTATTGGCGAGAGAAGGTCGTAATAACGTCGTTAAATTGTCCATGATCGACAATGAGATGATTGAAATCTCGTCCAATTCTCCTGAAATTGGAAAAGTAACAGAGCAAGTAAGAAGCGGAGAAATTGAGGGGGAAGAAATTAAAATCTCTTTCAGCGCTAAATACATGATGGACGCTTTAAAAGTATTAGAGGGTACAGAAATTAACATTCAATTTACCGGGGCTATGAGGCCATTTGTGATCCGTCCTGAAAATGACGATTCTATTTTGCAGCTTATTTTACCGGTACGAACGTATTAATTTACCTTATATCGTAAACAATATGGAAAAATAAGAAAGAAAAGGCTGTTTCATGAATGTGCAGCCTTCTTTCAATTGTTTCTTCTTTGTGTTAAAGGTGAAAATTTAGTAAAATAAAGTATTAGAGAATTTACTCGAAAGCAGTGAAAATAAATGGATAAAAAAGTAACGATCGAAACGGAATACATTCCTTTAGGGCAATTTCTAAAACTTGCGGATATTATTCAAACAGGAGGTATGGCCAAATGGTTCTTAAGTGAGCATGAGGTTTATATCAACGGAGAACTTGACCAGCGGAGAGGAAGAAAACTGCGTGTCGGTGATCAGGTGGAGATTCCAGGGACTGGCAGTTTTGAAATTGTGGGTTTATAAACTAAAAGGATGTTTTGCATATGCACATAACCGAATTGTCTTTGGAAAATTATCGGAATTATGCTTCTTTAAATATTGAATTTGAAAACAAAGTAAATGTTTTTCTCGGCGAAAATGCTCAGGGCAAAACAAATGTGATTGAATCCATTTTTGTATTAGCCATGGCCAAGTCCCACCGAACTTCCAACGATAAAGATTTAATTCGCTGGGAGACGGAGTATGCTAAAATAAAAGGAAGAGTGCAAAAAACGCAAGGATCTGTTCCGCTGGAATTGATTATTTCGAAAAAAGGCAAAAAAGCGAAGTGCAACCATCTTGAACAACAGCGCCTAAGCCAGTATATAGGGAATATGAATGTCGTCATGTTTGCACCAGAAGATCTTCACCTTGTCAAAGGCAATCCTCAAGTGAGACGGCGCTTTATCGACATGGAAATTGGTCAAGTGTCTCCTGTCTATCTTCATGATATTAGTCAGTACTATAAAGTGCTCCAACAGCGGAATCGTTACTTGAAGCAGCTGCAAATGAAGAAGACAAGTGATTTAACGATGCTGGATGTGTTTACAGATCAGCTCATTCAACTGGCAGTGAAAATTGTCAAAAAAAGGTTTGATTTTATCCAATTGTTGCAGAACTGGGCCCAGTCGATTCATTCAGGTATTTCGCGCGGGGGAGAAACGTTAAATATTTTATATGAGCCGTCTATTAATGTATCAGAAGAGGACGATCCGTCTAAAATGATTCATATGTTTGAAGAAAAGTTTCATATCCAGCAGAAAAAAGAAATCGAGCGGGGGATCACAATGTTTGGTCCACACCGTGATGATCTTATTTTTCAAGTTAATGGGAAAAATGTGCAAACATTTGGTTCCCAAGGTCAACAGCGGACAACAGCTTTATCTGTCAAGTTGGCAGAAATTGAACTCATCCATTCTGAAATCAAGGAATATCCCATTCTTTTACTTGATGATGTGTTATCTGAGCTGGATGATTATCGCCAGTCCCACTTATTAAATACGATACAGGGAAGGGTACAAACCTTTGTCACAACGACGAGCACAGAAGGTATTAACCATCAGACCCTGAAGGAAGCCTCTACGTTCGCAGTGGAGCATGGAACCATTTCACAAGTGAAGTAAGCGTTCGATCCTAATTGGATTTGGCTATTATTATAACCGAGCAATAAGAGTTTTTATTCTTTTTATCTTATACATGAAAAAACGAATATATGAAAATTATTTTCAAAAGTCTGTCGGTAACATGTTGTCAGCAGACTTTTTAAAGAAAGAGCAGGTGAACGGATTTGACTATGGAACAACCTAATACAGCGAACCAGCCTTCTTACGATGAAAACCAAATACAGGTACTAGAAGGTCTAGAAGCCGTTCGTAAACGGCCGGGAATGTATATTGGTTCAACGAGTGGAAAAGGTCTTCACCATCTCGTCTGGGAAATTGTAGATAACAGTATTGATGAAGCGTTAGCCGGCTATTGCGATAAAATTCGGGTCATCATTGAAGAGGATAACAGCATTACAGTAAAAGATAACGGTCGTGGAATTCCGGTTGGTATTCAGGAACAGACAGGACGTCCGGCAGTAGAGGTTATTTTAACTGTGCTGCATGCCGGCGGGAAATTCGGCGGCGGAGGCTATAAAGTTTCAGGTGGTCTTCATGGCGTAGGGGCTTCCGTTGTTAATGCGCTATCCGAAGAACTTGAAGTGTTTGTTCATCTCAATAACAATATTTATTACCAATGCTACAAACGCGGAGTTCCACAAGAAGATCTTAAAATTATTGGTGAAACAGATTACACAGGAACGACTATTCATTTCAAGCCAGATAAGGAAATTTTTACAGAAACAACGGTTTATGAATATGATACGCTGGCTAACCGTTTACGTGAGCTTGCTTTCCTTAACCGAGGCATCAAAATCATTATTGAAGACCGCCGTGAAGAAGGGAAAATGAACGAATATTACTACGAGGGCGGCATCAAGTCTTACGTAGAGCATTTGAACCGGTCGAAAGAAGTCGTGCATAGCGAACCGATTTACGTAGAGGGCACGAGAGATGGCATCTCTGCTGAAATTGCTTTGCAATATAACGAAGGGTTTGCGAGCAACGTGTACTCGTTCGCTAACAACATTAACACGTATGAAGGTGGAACACATGAGTCTGGCTTTAAAACCGCTTTAACACGTGTGATCAATGATTATGCCCGCAAAAACGGATTAGTGAAAGAAGGAGAAACAAATTTATCAGGGGAAGACGTGAGAGAGGGGTTAACAGCTATCATTTCGATCAAGCACCCTGATCCCCAATTTGAAGGACAGACAAAAACAAAGCTTGGTAACTCTGAAGCCCGGACAGTTACCGATGCCGTGTTCTCTGCCAGGTTTGAAACCTTTATGCTTGAAAACCCGACGATTGCCAAAAAAATAGTTGAAAAAGGGCTAATGGCTGCCCGTGCACGGATGGCCGCCAAAAAAGCAAGAGAGTTAACGCGCAGAAAGAGTGCGTTGGAAGTATCTAGCTTACCTGGGAAGTTAGCCGATTGTTCGTCCCGTGATCCCGAAATCAGTGAACTGTTCGTAGTAGAGGGTGACTCAGCCGGCGGATCAGCCAAGCAGGGGCGTGACCGTCACTTCCAGGCCATCCTGCCGCTTCGCGGAAAAATTATTAACGTTGAGAAAGCTCGACTCGACAAGATTTTATCAAATAACGAGATTCGGACGATTATTACAGCTCTTGGCACGGGAATCGGTGATGAGTTTGATATTTCGAAAGCACGTTATCATAAACTTGTCATCATGACAGATGCCGATGTTGATGGTGCCCATATTCGTACCCTAATGCTTACTTTCCTCTTCCGTTACATGCGGCAGTTAATTGAAGCGGGCTATGTATATATCGCTCAGCCGCCATTATATAAAATAACGCAAGGAAAGCGGATTGAGTATGCCTACAACGACCGCCAGCTGGATGAAGTTATAGCGAGCCTTCCAGAGAATGCGAAACCGGGACTGCAGCGTTATAAAGGGCTTGGAGAAATGAATCCGGAGCAGCTGTGGGAGACAACGATGAATCCAGATACGAGAACACTGCTTCAGGTTAGTTTAGAAGATGCGATTGAAGCAGATGAAACATTCGAAATCCTGATGGGCGATCGTGTCGAGCCACGCCGTCAGTTTATCGAAGAAAATGCCATTTATGTGAAAAACTTAGACATATAATTTCGAGGAAGAACGGTCCTGAAAAGAGAAAAAAGAACGAGCAGGATAGATCTTTGTCTATCCTGTCTGTCTTTTTCGAGCGGTCAACGTTCTCTTTTATGATTCGTATATTAAAAGTTCGTTAAAGGAGGTTCTTTTACATGGCTGAAACGCCTCAATCCAGAGTAACAGAAATTAATCTTAGCCAAGAGATGCGCTCATCGTTCTTGGATTATGCCATGAGTGTTATCGTAGCTCGGGCACTTCCGGACGTTAGAGATGGCTTGAAGCCTGTTCATCGCCGGATACTTTACGCGATGAATGACTTGGGGATGACAGCTGATAAAGCGTATAAAAAGTCTGCCCGTATCGTCGGGGAAGTAATTGGTAAGTACCATCCACATGGCGACTCTGCTGTATATGAAACGATGGTACGGATGGCGCAGGATTTTAACTACCGCTATATGCTTGTAGACGGTCACGGGAACTTCGGTTCGGTCGATGGCGACGCTGCTGCCGCGATGCGTTATACAGAAGCGCGTATGTCTAAAATCTCCATGGAATTATTGCGCGATATTACGAAAGATACGATTGATTATAAAGATAACTACGATGGTTCAGAAAGAGAGCCTGTCGTGCTGCCATCCCGTTTCCCGAACTTGCTCATCAATGGTACATCGGGTATTGCGGTGGGAATGGCGACGAATATTCCTCCCCATCAGCTTGGGGAAGTTATTGATGGCTTAATTGCTTTTAGTAAAAATGAAGAAATGTCTGTATTAGAAATTATGGAACATATTCCAGGCCCTGACTTCCCAACTGGCGGTATGATCATGGGAAGAAGCGGAATCCGCCGTGCATATGAGACAGGAAAAGGTTCTTTAGTTATTAGAGCGAAGGTAGACATTGAACAACGGGCGAACGGCAAAGAAACCATTATCGTCAATGAGCTGCCTTATCAGGTAAACAAAGCGAGATTAATTGAAAAGATTGCTGAGCTCGTACGCGACAAACGCATTGATGGCATTACTGACTTACGGGATGAATCAGACCGTAATGGAATGCGGATTGTGATGGAAATCCGCCGTGATGCGAATGCTAATGTTATTCTTAACAACCTGTATAAGCATACGGCCATGCAAACAAGCTTCGGCATCAACTTGCTGGCGCTCGTTGATGGCCAGCCGCGTGTGTTGAGCATAAAAGAGTGTCTCCATCATTATTTGGAGCACCAACGGGTTATTATTCGCCGCCGCACAGAGTTCGAATTAAGAAAAGCGGAAGCGAGAGCACACATTTTAGAAGGGTTAAGAATCGCGCTGGATCATATTGATGAAATTATTAGCTTAATCCGCAGCTCTCAAACGACAGAAATCGCTAAAAATGGATTGATGGAACAATTTTCTCTATCAGAAAAGCAGGCGCAAGCTATTCTTGATATGCGCTTGCAGCGATTAACTGGATTAGAGAGAGAAAAAATTGAAGAAGAGTATCAAAATTTAATTCAATTAATCGGAGAGTTAAAAGCTATTTTAGCTGACGATGAAAAAATCTTAGAGATTATCCGTGAAGAGTTATTAGAAATCAAAGAGAAGTTCAATGATACACGCCGCACTGAAATTATGGATGCTGGTGTAGAAGATATCATGGATGAAGACTTGATTCCTCGTGAGCAAATCGTGCTTACCCTGACTCATAACGGTTATATAAAACGTCTGCCTGCGTCTACTTACCGTAGTCAAAGACGCGGAGGACGCGGCATACAGGGCATGGGGACAAACGAAAATGATTTTGTCGAACATTTGCTGACAACTTCTACCCATGACACGATTCTTTTCTTTACGAATAAAGGGAAGGTATATCGCTTGAAAGGGTATCAAATTCCTGAGTTTAGCCGGACGGCAAAAGGAATCCCATTGATCAACTTGTTAGAAGTAGAAAAAGATGAATGGGTTAATGCGATGATTCGCGTAGAGCAATTTGACGCTAATGCCTTTTTATTCTTTGCCACAAAATCAGGGATTGTAAAACGCACCCAATTGAAGGAGTTTGCGAATATCCGAACAAATGGGTTACGGGCTCTCAATTTAAGAGAAGACGATGAGTTAATCTCTGTTCGATTGACTGATGGGCATAAGCACATTGTGATCGGAACCCGTGATGGCATGATGATTCGTTTTGAGGAAGAAAATGTTCGTCAAATGGGACGCGTATCTACCGGTGTTAGAGGCATTAGATTGTCATCTGATGATTGCGTAGTAGGCATGGAATTGCTTGAGGAAGATGATTATGTTCTGATTGTGACGGAGAACGGCTACGGAAAACGGACGCCGGAAAAAGAGTACCGCATCCAAACAAGAGGCGGTAAGGGCTTGAAGACATGTAACATTACAAGCAAAAATGGTCCGCTTGTCGCCATCAAAACGGTGAATGGGGAAGAAGATTTAATGTTGATTACTGTTGGCGGTGTTCTCATTAGAATGGATGTAGATGATATCTCTATTACTGGAAGAAACACTCAAGGTGTAAGGCTTATCCGTCTGCATGATCAAGAAACGGTAGCTACTGTTACAAAAATAGCTAAAGAAGAGGAAGAGGAATTAGAAGAAGAAGTTTCCGATGAGGAAATCATTGAGCATCATGAATAAGTAAATAGAGTAATCTAAGCCGGGCGCTCCCGGCTTTTTTTATTTCTAATCTACCCATTATTTGTTAGAATATAAGTAAAAAACCTGGGGGAAAAGACGCATGTACGTGAAGGTGGAAAATTTAAAAGAGGGGGACATACTGTTAGATGATGTAATAGGAAAGTCCCCTGTGCCACTAATGGAAAAAGAGACTACTTTAACAAATTGGCATATTAAAATACTTGAGGCATTTTTAGTGAATGAAGTAGCCATTGTCGAAGGACAACTATCGGAAGTTGTCGTAAAAACAGAGACTTCAGAAGAGAAAAAGAGCAATAAGATAACCCCGATCCCAAGTCAACGAACAGACTTTTTCCAGCACTACCTTCAAAGCGTGGAAGAGCATAAAAAAGAATTTCAGAAATGGCAGGCAGGCGGCGGCGTTGATATCGTCAAGATTCGTGAAATGATTTTACCTTTGTTAGATAAAGCAATCGATAACCCTGATGTTTTTTGGAAAATCTTAAACTATGTAGAGAAAGGCAATTACATTTCTCACCACTCTATTTCCACCGGGCTATTAAGCGGCATGATCGCCATGCAGTTAGATTACGAAAAAGGAATGGTTGTTCAATCGGCACTTGCTGGTACGTTGGCTGATTGTGGAATGGCCAGAATAAATCCGCGGATTTTACTAAAAGAAACCTCATTAACGGCTGGAGAAAGGAAAGAAGTCGATAACCATCCTTTCTTAAGCTACAAAATGGTAAAGGATATTAAATTGCTAAAACAGGAGGCAAAACTAGCGGTTTTTCAACACCATGAAAGGCTAGATGGATCTGGTTACGTAAATGGAGTAAAGGCAGAGAAGTTACTGCTAATTTCCCGTATTGTGGCATTAGCTGATGTTTTCCATGCTATGACAGCGGAACGTCCATACCGCGATCGTCAGCTTATTTTCAAAGTGCTGGAGATGTTTAGACAGGACTTCTTTGGTCAGTTTGACTTATCAGCTGTTAAAGCACTAACGAATTTATTTACAAAGCTTCCTTCTGGCACAACGGTCCAGCTGTCAGATGGACAAATAGCAACTATTCTCTTTATGAAACAGCAGCATCCAACGAGGCCGCTTTTGCAATTGCAGAAAGATGATACAATTTTAGATCTGGAGAAAAGAAGAGATCTTTATATCGAGAAGATTCTTTAATTTACTGCTCTGAAAGATAATTGCTAATCTTTCAGAGCTTTTTAGTCTATTTATGCACTCTTGAACGGTTATTTCTGTTTGCTATATATTACTTTTCCATGAATCTATAAGGGAAAATAACTCATACTAAATAATTTATAAAAAAGTAATAAAATCTGTTGACCAAATAAATTAAAGGTGATATATTATAAAAGTCGCTTGAGTGCGACGCACTAAATTGAACATTGAAAACTGAACAAAATAC
>NZ_MAYT01000001.1 GCF_001685015.1 Pseudobacillus wudalianchiensis | reverse complement strand
TTCAAAGATCAATTTAGCGTCGCTATCAACGACAGCTATATTATATTAACACTTATAAAAATCAAAGTCAACTACTTTTTAAAAACTTTTTTCTAAACTACTAGAACCACTGTTTTCAACAGCAGATAACCAATATATCATGCGGCAATAGATAAAGTCAATAATATAATTTAATATTTTTATTTACTTAGAGTAGCAATAGAAGCATCTTTAAATTTAACAAATAAAATCAAGAACTGGCTATATCTCTCCTTTAAAGAAGTGAGTGGTTTAAAACTATATTTCTCTCATAGCTTTTTTCAATAGTAAGAAAACCTGTTATATCTCCTTATTGTTGTTCATAAAAAAAAGAAAAGAATTTTATAGGGGGGCTAAGCTTTATGGAAACAAATTATAGGAGATGGTCGGAATACCCTTATCCTGGTGAGCAAAGCCTTCCTAAGGGGTTACCTCAAACAGGGGAGTGGCCAATGTTCTTTATTACTAAAGAACAACACCGGCAGTTTTTCGACCCCTTCCACCAACAGATCCATTGGAACATTCAACACCCTAACATGATTGACTGGGAAACGGAATTACTTATTGTAGAACAAACTTTACGCTCTCTTACTCCTCAGCAAATGCGGATCGTACAATATTGGGGAACAGGGGAATTAGTTTCTAAAATAAAGATGTTGATTTTTCATTTAGCTAAAAAATATCAACTAAGTCCAATGACCCTCTCAACGTTATTAAACTTTTTCCAAGCAGCTGTAAACGATGTATTTGTTATGTCCAGCTTTTTTAAATACTTTTGGGATGCAGCCCGCCCCATTCAATATGATCCAAACCTACCTACATTACTAGTAACTCCTCATTCTCCATCTTATCCCTCTGCTCATGCTGCTCTAGCAGGTTGTACAGAAACTTTATTAAATCACTTCTTCCCTCTAGAGTTCTCTACTGTCAAACGATTAATGGATGACATGGCCCTATCGCGTCTCTATGCCGGCGTACATTTCAAAGCGGATATCACTGAAGGCATGACTCTAGGTAAACAAATCGGAAAAATTATTATTACTTTAATCAAGACACGAAACATATCAGTCTTTTGACGGCTGGAAAAGAAAGAGTAATGAGAGAGCTAAAAAAATTCCCTTCCACTACTTTATTTAAAAATCAACTTCAGATTTATTAATTACTTTGCGTCTCATAAAAAGAGCATCATCTAAAAAACTTTCTATCATCATTTAACGTCGCGATTGTTTTTCTTCTCTTAACTCTTTCTTCCGCTTCCTACATTTTAGTTTCCGTAACCGTATAATCTTCTTCTTGCATGAGTAAATCATCCACTAAGAAATAAAGATCGATCCCTTTAAACTTTCCTTGTTTGATTAAAGTCGGAAGAGCTTTTTTCACATGTGGAAGCCAGCTTTCCGGAAAGCGCATATCATAATGGATCTCTTCAGCTTCCTTCCCATTCAGCTCGTATGCCGATAAACATTCAGAACTTCGCGTATATTTAATATAATCATCTTCACTATTAAAGTCAGATCGTTTTTTAATCATCATGGTTCCTCCAGTTACTTGTACAGTCCTTTTTCAATTTTAAATAAGAAAAGAATCACACCTAAACAGAACAGGGTGGCTGCCGATATCATTTTTAATTATATGTATCTCCTCTATCTATTCTAATCGAACTCATGCTGGAATATCGTTAGATGGCAATACATTTTCTTTTAGTGTGCCTCGTGATTTTTTTATCCATAATACGATGAATAAAATGACGATGAAACGAAATGAGATGCCAACTCCCCCTCCCTCAGGTCCGTATAATCCTCCTGAAAACCATGTTTGATCTAACAAATTCAGTTTTACTATCCCTTCTACCTTGAATCCGCTCACCGGAAAACCTAGGATCGGTGCCTGAACGTAATTCCAGGCAAAATGAAGGGCCCACGGAAACCAAATTTTCCGCGTTTTCACGAAAGCGATTCCGAACATAACCCCCCCAAGACCATTGCTAAAAGCAGATAATAAAGTAGCATGATCATTATCTAAGTGTACATATCCAAAATAAATAGAGGTAATGAGAATGGCGATCCATGGGTTTTTAAACCATTTTATGAGAAGGGTTAGTAAGAAGCACCTAAACACCAGCTCTTCCCAGCCAGCAGCAACCAAAACGAGACCAGTGTAATACATTAAACTTTTTAGATTAACCCCTATACCTGTCACTTCCACTAAACCTAACAGCAAACTTACTATAAATATTCCAATCATAGCGAACGTTGTAATTCCTACCCCCACTATGACATCTTTCCCCGAATATTTATCAGTCGTTAGCGGCGAAATAAAAGCTTTTACCGTCTTCTTTCTTCTCACACTTCCAGCCTCCGAGCTTATTTATAATAGTAAACACACAACTAATTATACAACATATAACATGGAATAACTGGAAATTAAATCAATAAAAAGTTCAGTTGATCCCCCTTTTCTTCCCTTTGCAAAATTACAAAAAACATCTATTCTGTATTGATATTGAAATAATTCCAAATTATAATTACTTTACTTTTATTTGTAGGTTAGTAGTTGTTTAAAGAAGGAGTGTTGTAGATGCTTATGTTATTTGAACTTTCAGCTGGATGGCCTTTTCTTGTTCTTGCTCTTATCTTTTCTATACTTCCGAAGAAGTTTTATCCTCTTTTTGTCAGTACTCTTTTAGATGTTATTTGTATAGGTGCAGGGGATATTTTAAGAAAGCGATATTCTACTGGGATCATTGCTGCATTATCATGTGCGGTCATTCATTTTTTTGCTCTTTTATTTGCCTCTTCTCTTTCTTCCTTTGGAAGCTCCGATACGATTCAAGTGATGTCGGCTGTTTTTGGATTGGTAATAGGGATCATAATGATATTTTTCCTCCACGATGCTCGTGTAGATGAACGAGATGAGGAGAAGAGAAGAAAAATGCTTCAAGAAATGGAGGAAAGTATAAAGAAAATAAACCCTTACTACGTTCCAAGCCTTTCTTTTTCAACCAGTTCCTCCTACAGCAATTATAGTAATGATGACCATGATGATTTCGATATTTTAGAACAAACGATGGAGTATCAGCAGCAAATGTTCAGAGAAGAACATGAGCGCCAAGCTTTAGAAGATCTAAATATGCATAACCATCACAATCACTATTAAGATACTTTATATTATTAAAACCCTGCTCAAAAAGCAGGGTTTTAGATTGCAGACAAAGTCTACTTTATATACCATCAGGCTGTTAACAATCTCATTCCCGCATCGAATGCAGCTCTTCTATACAGTATTAGCTGATTATTGAGTAGTAACCAATGTTTAAAGTAGCAGGTTGTCTCTTTACGGAATTATACGGGGAGATGTAACAGCCGCTCTTTCTTCCTTTAGCACTCGAAGCCCTCCTATTACTTCAAAAGCTGAACCGATTGACGCAAGCACATCTCCTGCGATAGCTACTTTTTGCTCTTGCAGGAGTCTTATTGCATTTGTTTCACCAATCTGACTTGTAACGGATACAGACTCTAAAAGTTGACCAATCGTCTTAATCCAAACACCTGTTAAAATTTGCTGCTCACCAATTGAATCCTCGTCCTCCTCGATATACAATAATCCGGATAAACCCCTAATTTCAATGATTTGACCAATCACCTGTACCCAGAGACCGAGCGCAACCTCTTTTTCCAGTTCTAATTTTTTCTTCTCATAAGCATTCTCACTTTTGTCTTTTTCTTTGTTTTTGCTTTGCTGACATTTCATTCTTATCCTCCCCCCAACCGCCCCTTCTTTATTTTATGCAGCATAGACATTACGGTGTTGATATTTACTTTACCCAACCGTCTGCAACGGGAAAGTTGAATCAACTTACTAGAAGCCTTAAACTAGTGCAGAGGAAAACTTCTATTGTACGATTCGCTCTGACTTGGGAGGTATAATGATGAAACAGCAAAAATCAGTGATAGTTTACTTGGTAACGCTGCTTCTTTTCACTCTCTCTTTCTCACTGCTTGCTCTTAATCAATTGTTAACAAGCCAGTCTGCTTCCGATGAAGTAAAACAGACAACCGCTGTGAAACCCGCTCCTTCTAACATGAAGGCAGATAAAAAGCAGGCCGCTCCAACTAAAGAGGAAGCGAAAGAAAAACCTAAAGCAAACGATCATCAGGAAGGAATGGTTGCCGAGTGGTTCAAACCATCAACTAAGAAAGACTCTACATCTCATAATGACGAGGCGGCCGTTAAAAAAGACCGCCCCCAAAAAGATAAACCACTCATTATACCTGAACCTCCTACTGTTGAAAAACCTAACTCCCCCTCTTTTAATCAGAAAGAGTAAATGAAGAAAACGAGTGTTTGTCAACCATCTGAAACCTTCTTTAACAACAAGGAAGGTTTATTTCTATTTGGTTGCGTTTATTAAAAAACATTACATTTTCTCCGTTTTCTTTTAATCCGTATGTTAAAGGGCTATAGTGAATCTGATAGGATGATCGTATTTATAAGGAGGGGAATTATGAACAAGATAAGAAAAATTTTGTTAGCTTCTACAATGGTGCTTGGCGGAATTAGCATTGCCGATGTGACAAACACATCGACTACTAAAGCAGAAGTTAGAGAAAACGTGGGTGTAACAGCTGCTTATTCTTCTCCGGCGAATAATGTTTTCCGAACCACTCTTTTTATAAGCGGCAACTCATCTAATATGACAGATGTTAAAACGAAGCACATCCCTGTTTTTGCCATCAAAAATAGTTCTGGCATTTTAGCTAAAGAAGGTTCTCTTAGCACATGGGTAGAGCGCACGAACCCACTGTTTGATTTATATGAATTTGATAGCATATCCGATATAAATCTCTCTACTCTGCCTCCAGGCAATTATCGTATTCAGGTCACCATTCCTATGGATGATGGCTCTATTAATTCTTCTGTAAATAAAAGCTTTACACGAGCTTTCACGCTTAATCCAGACCGAACGGTGACAAATGTTCGTCCTTAATATTCACAAGGCTCCGGCTTCTAGCTTCCGGAGCCTCTTTATTTTCACTTCATTTCATTAATTGCTCCTGTCAGTTATAAAAACACACTGATCATCCCCTGAACGCTATAGCCGCCCTATTTCTGTTTTTGTTTTTAATTTGGTTGTTAATTTCCCTTCAGGCGGACACTTTCCGCTCTACTCAACCATTAAACATATCATTTGCCCTTAACAGAGCCTATTTTTAAAGCGGCGCCAATTTCATTAACAAATCCTTATAGTTAAAATAAAAACCATTCATTTAACATAACATCCATGTTTTTTTCATATAACGATTTAATTAGATCTATCATTCTACTTCATTCAAATGTCATGAGATTAAAACCTTTTTAAAAAAACTCTTTCTATCTCCCTATAATGGTGGTACTATTTTCTTACTAAGTAAAGGTTTTACAGTATACTAACCAAAAGGAGAATAGCCCCTTATGTCCAGAAAGAAATTAACATTGTTAAAGCCTCTTGCAGCAGCCGTTCTATCTTTATCGCTGCTTGGCAGTTCATTTACACCTTTTGCAAGAGATCTTATACAAGAAAAAAATCATGCGGAGGCAGCTGTACCACAAACAGCGATTACTTCTAAAGTGAACGAAGTAGTGGACGGTGATACGATTAAAATCACTTATAAGGGAAGAAAGGAAACAGTGAGACTGATCCTAGTTGATACTCCCGAGACAAAAGATCCGAATCGATGTGTTCAACTATATGGCCCAGAAGCTTCTGATTTTACGAAGAAAAGCCTTCTTGGAAAAGAAGTGAAGGTGGAGATTGGCATCCAAAGTCGCGATAAGTATGGACGCATTCTTGCTTATATTTATCTTGGCGATAAAATGTTCAATAAAACGTTATTGGAAAAAGGATTAGCCCGTATCGCGATCTATCCTCCAAACACACAATATTTAGAGGAATTACAAGCTGCTGAAGCAACGGCGAAGCAAAAAAAGCTTGGCATCTGGTCTAACGCGAACGCTACAAACGGAGGCTGTGCGCCAAAAACAACGGCTCCTGTGAAGCCAAAGCCAGCTCCAACAAAACCGGCACCATCTGCCCCAAAGCCAAAACCAGTTCCAACACCTAAGCCGGCACCTAAAAAAGAGTCATTTAAAAACTGCACAGAGCTTCGAAAGAAATATCCAAAAGGTGTTGCTAAAGGACATCCCGCTTATGATTCAAAGCATGACCGCGATAAAGATGGCTGGGCTTGCGAGAGGTAATAGCTGGCTGATAAGATCAAACCGGATAGTTAGAAACATTATGGTCATATATCGAGCGATAGTAATACCCCCTGTCGAAAGACAGAGGGTATTTTATTACTTATCGTTTAAATCGCTTTTCCCAGCTTTAAAATTAATGCTGGATAGAGGAATTTCCTTGTTGGGCTTGCTGCCGTTGATTTTGCTGGTTTTGCAGGTATTGCTGGGAACTTAATTGTTTCAACTGCTGTTGAGACTGGTCAATCTGTTGAGTCATTTGATTAAGAATGCTAAACGATTGAAGGGTTTGTCCTACACTTCCTAACATTTGTGCTGCTTGTTGAACGGTTTGTTGAAGTTGTTGGAAAGACTCTTGTTGTTGACTTTGAGCTTGTCTTCTAAATTGCTGCATTTGCTGAAGCAATTGAGACGCTTGCTCGTTCTGCATCATAGATGATTGGCCAACAGAACCTAATTGCTGTTGAGAGCTCTGAAGCTGATTCAGCGCAGATGACATAGAATCTAACTGCTGTCTCAAAGGAGCTAACTCTTCTCCAATCTCTTCTTCAAATTTTCTTTCAGCTACTCGTTCTACTACTTGCTCAGTTACTTCCTCAGTTGTTTTTTTAGCCATTATAAAGTCCCCCCTTGTTAAATTTGGCACATCTTCTATCGCCAAGTCAGCTGTGCTGTTATCCGTTTGCTTCTTATTGCCCCCGGAAGCAAAATAAATAATAGCCACAATGATTAAGCCAAGTACTAATAACCCAATAATCAAATTTACTACCTCCAAACTGGCGACTGTGTGCTACATTCCGTGACACATTGATATTATGGACCGGACGGCTATCTCTTATAAATGTTAATGATAACTTTTTAAGTCTTTAAATGGAGCATTTACTCACTTTATTTTCCAGTATAAAAAAGAAGGATCTACACATTATATAAGGACATCATTATCCTTAGCATTTAGAAAATCCCCCTAAAAAAAACGGTGTTTTCTCTATATAGGAAAGTTCATTCTCTCCTATACAGCAAGAAGAGAATTTCTTATTTTCTGTCTTGATACACGCAAAAAAGCCAACATTCCTGTTGACTTTATTTCATCCTGATCAAATTTTAGCATCATCCACTCATTATGACTGTTGTTTTACCATAGCAATCGCGATTGATAGCCCCTCCACAACGCCCCTCAGATAAGATTCCTTTTTCTCGTTGTCCTTTTTCAGTGCATTTTCGATTTGTTTATTCTCATACAAATCTTTTTCATGCTGTAACATCTCAAGCAGCGCTTTTTTATCCATGGACAATCCTCCTATTTTTCCCAGGTTCTTTCGTTTTGCGGAGCAATAAAATCGAGCACTCATTCATTTCCACAAATAGCTCCATCTATTTCTGTATCACTAATTTACCCACCAAACAAGCGATTTAATCCACTACTTTCTCGAAAAAGCAAGAAATAGATTAGCTATTTAATAACCTTTTTATTTTTTCCTCAGCTGCTTCACTTTCCATAGGAAGTTCTGTCAAAATATTGAGCATGATGTTTTTTTCAGCCATTTTCCGTAACGCATAAAATACGTTAGGCTTATACTTTTTAAGCAACGTCATAATCTCGATTGTCGGTAAAGGCTTTTTAGATTGTATTTTTAAGAAGGACCGTAAATAAACCACGAAATCATACGCTGCATCAGGGCTGTCTGGATATTTTTTCAATAAGTCATAAAATCGTTGAATGCTATTTTTCAGTTCGTTATTTTCTTCTGTCAAACTTTATCCCTTCTTTCTACTACACGATAATCCAAATGAAAAATACGCTTTTTCCCTGTTAATTAAATAGATCTCTTTGCTTCTATGCAAAATCATACGTCAAAGCAGGCAGTATAATTATTTCGTGCTATTGGCTGCTAATGATTCTGCAATTTTCTTTAATTCCCTTGCTCGAGAAATAATAAACCTTCTCATATACTTTTCCAAAAATAGCTTATCCGCCAGAGAACCTAACAAACCAAATGGAGACTTATAATCAAACTCATCTGTCATGATGGTTCCCGCCCCTTCTTCTATAAATTGATGAGTATGTACAAAAGAGTGAAAGGCGCCTTTCACCATAACATCCACAAACTGATCAGGTTTTTCCATACAGATTACTTTAGCAGTTAACCTTTGTTTAACCCCAAAGTGAATGGCTTCCCAGGTAACTGTATCCCCTTCTTCCAACAGCCCTTTTGTGACGCCGTCAATGGCTCTTTCTTTTGTTTTTTCTGTCGTTTTTGTATGAATCTCTACGTTCCGCGCAAGATCAAAACACAATTCAATGGGTGCTTTAATAAATTGACGATGCACAATAACAGGCATTCCACATCCCCCTTCTAAAGTCGCAATATTCCGTTTACAATCACAATAAAGTTGATATAATTTACCTATTAGATTTTAGGAGGTTATAAGTTGAGTAAAATTGGTGGGTTCAAAAGCTTACTAGCATTTATATTAGTCTTAGCGATAGCACTGCCGTTTTCTGTAACCACTTCTCAAGCAGCCGTCACTGCTAAGACTGGCTGGGTAAGCATTGATAGCGGTGCTTTAACTGTTAGAAGCGGGCCGGGGACAAATTACCAGAAAGTCGGTTCATTAAAGAATAATACTGCCGTAACAGTGTATTCCCAACTAAAAAATGGCTGGTCTCAAATTAATTATAACAACAAAAAAGCCTATGTTTCTTCACAATACGTTAGAATGTACAGCTTTCTAATGGATAAAACAAAAATATATACTTATAAAACAGAGGGCAGCTATTATAAAACCCAATATGTCGGGAAATATCGTGACTGGGATAAATGGGTTGATAACGAGGGGTTTTACATTACAAAGGAAGACAGTAAAGGCCTGTATACCGGCTGGCCTAACGCTGCCTTTTTCACTGATCTTGCCTATCCTTTAAAAGTGGGAATGGAATGGACAGACTGGGAAGTAAAAAATAAAATAATAGCTATCAATGGGACTTTAAAGACTCCAGCCGGAACGTTTAAAAATGTCGTGACAGTCAAATCAAGCGATGGCTATACGACCTATTTTGCGCAAAACGTCGGTTTCCTAAAAGCGGTTTCCAACGGTGTAACGATGAGCGAGTTAACTAGCTTAATAAAGAAATAATTGCTTCAATCTATATTCCTTCTGTAAAAAACTTTTTTCATACGATAGCCGTGCTGTTCACTTGATTATTTCTCAAACATAGAGAAAACCGCGAACTGATGACACCTCAGTTCGCGGCTAACAAGCAAATACGTTTTACAATCCCCCTGGAGTCCTCGCGCTTAAAGGAATTTTATCATAGTCTTCAGGATTTAATTGTTGGACAGATCCATCGGCCACGCCATTAATGATTCCCATCAAACCTGTTTCTACTGTTTTTACAAGCTGGCCTTTCTGCTTTTGCCCGAAGGTTTGCGTTTGACCACTCACTTCAAACAGAACCGTTCCACTTCCATTTAACGCAAATGACCCTAAAGCAGTGCCAGGTAAATCAATATTTTGATCATACAATGAAATGTTGGTGAAAACTGACTCTCCTTTTGCTTGTAAAGCATTGTACAGGGCTACATTCAGCTGACGGGAGAAATCATACTTATATTGATCCGCATAGGCTGCATATTTTTCACCGCCAGGACCGTTTGGATTCGTAACAAACTTGCCCGATATCGACATGGTCGCTCTGTTATCTGTTCCCTCTACATAAGGGAAGCCCTGGTGATGAAGATCAATGAAAACATCGACGTTTCCAAACTGTGCCTTCAAATCCTTGTACACATCTCTTACCGTCTGTGCTTCAGGTGTAATATACCAACCGTATTTATTAGATGCTCCTGGGAAGTCTTCTGCCTTCGGAACATAATTTAAGTCTGGATGGAAATCACGGTTTACGTCAAAACCAGGTTTTTTATCATAATTCCAGCTTCCCGGGTAGGAGTAATAGTTCCATGCCGGCTTGGCAGTTGCCAGCTGTGGAAATTTAGCCACAACCTCCGACCAATTCATATCATTCGCACGGCGGCTCAACTCCGAACCATCCACATTCATCATAGGAATGACAACGAGCGTCAGTTCATCTAAAATTCTTTTTGTTTCTGGAGAATTACTTGACCCAATATTTTGTAAAATGTTTAGCAGGGCTACTGTCCCTGTCTTCTCATTTCCGTGAATTTCACTTTGGATCAAGACAACTTTTTTGCCGTGACCTACCGACACCTTATAAATTCCGCGACCTTGATTTGTGTATCCTGCAGTTTCAACCTTTACTTTCCCTTGACTGGATTTTTGAATCTGCTCTAGCTTTTTACCGAGTTCTTCATAATTAACGAAACCTTCAATGGATAGATTTTCTCCTTGTTGCGGACTGGGCCCTGGGTCTGCAAAACCCATTGTTGGCACTGCAAATAAAGAGGCAGCTAAAGCAGTAGAGCTTAATACCTTCCAAGCCTTTTTCATTCTTATCCCCCCATTGTTTTATGTAAATCCATGGAAGGAATTCGCTAGTATTTACCCATTTCCTTTCCTTTATTAGAAAATGAATAGAAAAGACTAAAGAGCTGATAGAAGAGATAAGTATTGATATTCAAATTTTTCTGAATATATTTTTATTCGACTATCTTTAGAACTATTTAGGAAAGTCAGGACTATGAATGACGACTGCTGCTCGAACAAAGAAAATAAAGGTGTGTTTTGACAACGATGAATCAAAACACGCCTTTATAGTAAACAAAATTTTATTCTTTTACCTTCAACAGCCTTAAACTGTTGAGCGTAACGAGCAATGTTGCTCCCATATCAGCGAATATGGCAATCCACAACGTTAACCATCCAGGCACTACTAAAAGCAATGCCACTAATTTTATCCCTAAAGAGAAGGTAATATTTTGTTTAATAATGGACAACGTCTTTCGGCTAAGCTGGATCGTGTATGGCAGCTTGCTCAAGTCATCGGACATTAGTGCAATATCAGCGGTCTCTAACGCTGTATCCGTGCCGGCGCCGCCCATTGCGATGCCTACCGTTGAAGCAGCAAGCGCCGGTGCATCATTTACTCCATCCCCTACCATGGCAACATTTCGATACTTTTCACGAAGCTCTTTTATGACATTTAGTTTATCTTCAGGGAGTAACTCAGCCTTGATAACCGAAATGCCTGCTTCTTTTCCAAGTGCCTCCGCCGTACGTTGATTGTCTCCTGTCAGCATAACTGTTTGATCAATACCAGCTTGATTGATTTTTCGAATAACCTCGGTGACAGATTCCCTCATTTCATCCGCTACCGCTATGAAGGAAAGAATTTCTTTTTCCGTTCCTACTACTATGACCGTTTTTCCTTGTGCCTGCAGCTCGATAATGTTTTGCTTAATAGCACTTTCCATAAGCCCATGTAATTCTTCAAAAAGGCTCGGGCTGCCTACATAATAAAAGGTGCTATTCACATTTGCTTTGACTCCCTTGCCGGTAAAGGATTGAAAGTCTTTCACCACAATATTATTAAAGTCTACTCCCATTTCTTCTGCTTTTCTAGTGATAGCTGAGGCAAGTGGATGAAGTGACCCTTTTTCGATGGCAGCTGTGATCGCCAGAACTTCCTTTTCTGTTGTTTCATGTACAATAATGTCTGTTACAGCTGGAACGCCTTTTGTTAACGTTCCTGTTTTATCAAAAGCAATCACCTTTAAGTGTCCTGCCTCTTCTAAATAAATACCGCCTTTAATTAAAACTCCATTTTTCGCGGCATTTCCTATTGCCGTCACTACAGCCACCGGCGTGGAAACGACTAATGCACAAGGGCAGCCGACTACTAGCACAGCTAATCCCTGATAAATCCATTCACCCCAAGCTCCGCCGAATAATGGTGGTACTACAGCGATGAATAATGCGAGTAAAATGATGACAGGTGTATAGTATTTCGCAAACTTATCAACAAAAGCTTGGGCAGGGGCTCGTTCCGCTTGTGCTTCTTCGACTAAATGAATAATTTTTGATAAGGTTGTGTCTGCCGCATGTTTTGTCACTCTGACTTCTAATAAGCCTTCCTCGTTTAATGTTCCGGCAAACACTTCATCGTCTATCGTTTTTACAACAGGAACGCTTTCTCCTGTAATCGCGGCTTGATTTAAAGTGGATGTCCCTTTGATTACGGTTCCATCCATTGCAAGCTTTTGGCCCGGCTTTACAATCATAATGTCACCGATTTGAATGTCCTCTACGTGGACCACGATCTCTTCCTGTCCTCGCCGGATTAATGCTTCTTTCGGAGCAATATCCATTAAGGATTCAATCGATTGACGGGCCTTATCCATTGAATAACGTTCTAAAGCCTCACTAATCGCAAATAAAATGACGACTGTTGCTCCTTCACCCCACTCACCAATTGCTGCAGCTCCTAAAATCGCAATCGTCATCAGCGTATGCATATCAAATTTCAATTGGATTAGATTTTTTAATCCCCTGATAAATAATGAATAGCCGCCAATTACAATAGCTGCCGCATAACCAGTGGTCGATAAAATATGCCCTTCTCCATATTGCTCTCCTAAAAACCAGCTCACAACAAGCACTAGCGCTGAAATATACACTTTAATGGTTTGCTTTTGCTTCCAAAAAGGTTCCTGTTCAATCTTTTGTTCTTTTTCATTTCGAATCTTTAAGTTTTCAAACGCCCCTGCTTTTTCTAATTGTTCAATGGTGGTGCTTCCTTGAACGTAAATTTTAGATGCCCCAAAGTTTACTTTTGCCTGCTCTACCCCGGGCAGATCTTTTACGTTATTTTCAAAGGTACGTGCGCAGTTTGCGCAAGTAAGCCCTTGAATGCGGTAGGTTTTCATCTCTTGAGGGTTATTCATTAACTATCACTTCTTTCTTATGTGCCAGCGTAACGAACATCAACTGCCGAACTTGTTCATCATGTAGTGAATAAAAGGCCAACTTCCCTTCCTTACGATACTTTACAACTTCTTGTTTATGAAGAGTCCGCAAATGATGAGACGCTGTTGCCACAGAAGAACCAATAATATTCGCAATATCACATACACACAATTCCTTCTCTTGGCAAAGAGAATAAGCAATTTTCGCTCTGTTTTCATCTGCGAGCACTTTAAACAATTGAGCCACTCGTGAAATATTCTCTTTTCGTAATTCTCCTTGTATTCGACTTACTTTTTCTTCGTTATAGCAATACGTCTCACACGTATCTTTTTTGCTCATCAAGCTTCAACCCCTTCATTCAAATATATATTTGAATATAGTATACTCTCTTCTTATTCAAATGTTAATTTGAATGAAGAAATTAAGCAAAAAATCTTTTCAATCCATATTTTCATCTAGTCCCCGCTTCATGACAGCGTTAAAGGCAATGGTTTTTAGATTTAACAGCAGCATTTCATTTGGAATTAGGTAAACCCTTGTCCTTAGCTTTTCACAAATGAAATAATAAAAGGTATTTTTCATAATTCTAGTCCAGATATCCCTCTAAACTAGTAATGTTAAGTGTGAGTAATTCTGGAAACATTTCAAGAAAAGAGTTTTGAACAATTGAAGGAATAGCCAAAGTCATTGTAAAAACAAAAGAACCGACATAACATCGGTTCTTTTTACTGTCAAGTTTCTCAAGAAAACCTGCTTCTTTACTTATATATTTGTTGATAGGCTTGACTTTTCTTTTTAAAGAGCTGCCAACCACTAGTTTTATTTCGATTGACAACAGCTATACCCGCTGCTACAAGTACAAGTGCTACAAAAGTATTCATCGTTAAATGTTCACCTGGAATAAACACCGCCGATAAGGCTGTCCCAGCAACAGGCACGACAAATTTATAGAGAGAAACTTCTCCAGCCTTATTGTATTTTAACAAGGCTGTCCACAAGGCAAAGGCCGCTGCCGATAAAATGACTGTATAGATGAAAAGCCACCAGCCCTTTAATGTAAAGCTTATCGCATGAGCTTCAAGACCGGGCATTCCGATCAGCAGCATAAAAAACGCCCCTGCAAACAT
Organism: Pseudobacillus wudalianchiensis; assembly: GCF_001685015.1. Taxonomy (GTDB): domain Bacteria; phylum Bacillota; class Bacilli; order Bacillales; family Domibacillaceae; genus Pseudobacillus; species Pseudobacillus wudalianchiensis. Next base: position 854,238 of record NZ_MAYT01000001.1, on the reverse strand, counting down.
TTGCCAACCGGTCAAAGCGAATGGATGAATACTGGCAGATAACCGTTTGGATAAAAATGTTCCTAAGGCCCCTGCCAAACCGGAAAGCAACATAAACCCTTCTCCTCCAAAAGAGAAATTTAGCGAAGCGTCCTGGCCCCAGTTTGCCAGTACAATTCCTCCGAAGCCGGTCATTAAACCACAAAATTTACGCCAATCCAGACGATCATCTGAGTAAATAAAATGAGCCAGAAAAACAACAAAAAAAGTTTCACTGGAGTTTAAAATAGATGCTTTCATTCCTGAAGTATGGGCCAAACCATTATAGAAAAAGAAATACTGCAAGCTAGTTGACAATATTCCTAACCCAATAATAGCCGGCAGTTGCTGCCAGCTTAGTTTTAGAGAGCGTTTGTCTACTAAGAACATAATAACTAGCAATAGGAGGGATGCCATCATAAAACGCATTCCCGCAAATACGATCTTCGCTGACAAGTCATCTTCTGCCATACCCAGCTCTTCATAACTGAATTTCAGAACAGGAAAAGCACTGCCCCATAAGATTGAGCAAAAAACCGCGATAAATATTACCCAATATTTATTTGTGAGAAAGCGCGTATTGCGCTTTATTGATTGCATGTTGGTCAACTCCAAAGTTCTGTCTATTATTCTGTTACGTCACTTACATTGGAAGTGACGTAATGTATCTACTTTCAAACTATAACTTTTATGGCTTCGTTTGAGCTAACTCCTTTATTGGTGATATTTGCTAGTAGAAATTAAAGAAAACCTGAAGACCTGCAGCCTTCAGGTTCATGATTCGGTTTCATAGGAACAAGTGTATGGTGATGGATTTATACATTATCCCTGTTAAAGTCACACTCTTTTAATGGCACGACTTTCGTCTTTTTAATTATCTTATAGCCTAACCAAAGGATAATGAAGACCGGTAAACTAATATATGAAACAAGCAGACCATACCAGTTAATAGTGTCTCCCGAAATAATATCGCTTCCTTGGCCTATAATAACAATCGTACATAATACTAAAGTTAATAAAGGTCCAAACGGATACCATTTTGCTTTAAACTTTAATTCATTAAGGTCCCTGCCTTGTGCTACGTAAGCTTTACGGAATCTATAGTGACAGATCGCAATACCGACCCAAGTCAGGAAGCCGGTTAGCCCTGTCATGTTAAGAAGCCACAAATATACTACTCCATCACCCACAAACGAAGATAGAAATACTATTAATCCAAAAAGGATGTTGGCATAGAGAGCATAGATAGGTACCCCTTTTGAATTTATTTTACGAAGCAACTTAGGAGCTTTGCCGGACTGCGCAAGAGCCCAGAGCATACGTGTTGAAGCATAAGTAGCAGAGTTCCCAGCCGATAGAACAGATGTTAAAATAACGGCATTCATTAATGAAGCAGCGAAAGCCAGTCCAGCTTTTTGAAACACTAGTGTGAATGGACTTATCATAATATTGTCAACATCTGATTTGAGAAGGCTCGGATCTGTATAAGGAATAATAAGCCCAATAACAAGTATAGAGAACACATAAAAAATCAATACTCTCCAGAAAACAGTGCGAATCGCACGTGGGACATTCTTTTCAGGATTTTCGCTCTCACCTGAAGCAATGCCGACCATTTCTGTCCCCTGAAATGAAAATCCGGCTATCATGAAAATTCCTATAATCGCTAAAAAACCGCCTTTGAAGGGGGCTTCACCCTTCGTGAAATTCTCAAAACCTACTGCAGGACCAGTAAATATACCAAAAATTATAGCAACCCCGACAATTAAAAAGACAGCGATTGTGATAACTTTGATTCCGGCAAACCAAAACTCCGCTTCGCCGTATCCTTTAACGGAAAGTACATTCAAAAGAAATATTAGAGTTAAGAAAATGCCACCCCATAAAAGATCGGAAGATCCCGGCAGCCAATATTTCATAACTAATGCGCCAGCGGCCAATTCTGCAGGAATGGTAGTGGCCCAACTCAGCCAATAGTTCCATCCAAGAGTGAACCCGAAGGCGGGATCGACAAAGCGAGTACCATACGTTTCAAACGATCCCGAAACAGGTAAGTAGGTGGCCATTTCTCCAAGACTTGTCATTAAAAAATAGACCATGCAGCCGATAGCGAGATAAGCAATAAACGCTCCTCCTGGGCCTGCCTGACTTATTGTTGCCCCGCTGGCAACAAATAAGCCTGTACCGATCGCCCCGCCAATCGCGATCATGGATATATGACGGGAACGTAATCCCCTCTCCAGCTTTCCAGCTGGAGAGGCAGCATGCTCTTCAATGGTTGGTTTAACTTCTAAATTACTCATAAACTCCCCTCTTTCTCTATAATAACTCTATTTATTTCTGAATTTTCCGCTAATTTTAACGTTACTTGCTTAACTTTTTGTAATTGTCGATTCAGATAAAGTTTGACTAATTTCTTTGCCGTCCATTCCTAACAGCCTGCAAATAACTTCATTTGTAATGTTTGGTACCATTTCTGTCGAATATTTCAGTTCCATGCGTTCATATCTGTTATGAGCATCATATCCGTATGGACCAATGTTAATAGTAGGAACATTAATCTCTTGAATAGCTTGGTAATTGACGTAATGTTTCGTGCCCCAGCTTGGATTGTTTACACTAGCGGCTCCTACGCCCTCTTCATCGTCGCTTAGCGCCACGCAGCTCATGTCGCATACATAAGGGAAGTAGTTTCTTGTGACAATAGGATAAGGATAATGAGGCTGGACAACTTTAATTGCTTCTTCTAGTGCGTTCAATAAATTTTGTTCAGCTTGATTTTTGCCAGTCAGCTCTATTCGTGGGGAATAGAGTGAAGAATAAAATAAGATAATAGCCGGACTTTTATCCGCCATCCAATTCCATTCTTCTTCTACAACCCTAGCTGAAAACATACGCGTATCAAGAGTACTGTCTAACAGCAGTTTTTCCTTAAAGGCAGCCATATGTTCAATAAACTTTTCTCCATGCTCCTTAATCAACGACTTCTGCATATCTTCATAAACGATTACTCTGGTTTTCCAAGGCAGTTCGCTGTAAGGATGTCCACTGATTTCACAGTACCTTTTATGTCTTGCTTTTAAATTGTTTAAAGCATTATCAAAGGCAGTTTCCGCTTGTTCCTTCAGCTTCACTAATACGTCTTTTGGAGACCATGATTGTATAAAAAAATTATAATATACATAGGCAGCCAAAGCTGTTTGTATAGTGTAAGTTGGCTTTAAATCTGTTTGTTTCAGAGATACTGGCGGAACTGGAGTTTCTCCCAAAGACTGGTCGCATAATTCCGGATTGTAACTAATTTGTCTCGTTAATTCCGCTGCTATATAGTTAGGATCCAATCCTTCAAAGCAAGAACCGGCATGTGTCTCTATACCTGTAATAAAAAAAGACGGAAGCAGCTTTCCAACGGTTCCTTTGTAAATGTAGCGCTTTGTATCACCTTCGAATCGAGGAGCTACAAAATCAGAATTAATAAGGGCTAAGTACTCAAATGTATGCTCTTCTTTCCAACGCTTTAAATCTGTAAGAGCGGACAACACACCATGAGAACTGTCTTCTTCATCGCATTCCGCTAACAAAACAAGGTTGCCAGCTAACTCTTCAGGATGATCGGAATAATATTTTAAGAGATAGAGATGGCTTGCGACCCCACTCTTCATATCTAAAACACCTCGGCCAAAGTGCCACTCGCCAGAGTTCAGGTGCTCTTTAACGAGATCGGGAAGGTCTTCATTCGACAGTGCTTCCATAAGCTTATCCGGAAAACATGCTTTGTCTTTTAGATGACCATAATCCTCCATTCCAACCGTATCAGTATGACCCATCAAAATAACAGTTTTGTTACTCTTTTCCTTTGTACCTTTTACAAACGCCATTACGTTGTAACGTTCGACTTCATCGTTCTCTGTTCTGGATTTAATAAGGTTTTTGGGATACTTTTGAAAGTAAGGAAAGGAACTTATAAGCTGATGCAAGCCATTTGCAACATCAATTTCTCCTTTGGTGTTGACAACGCTTTCAATTCGCACTAATTTATCGGTTAAATTTAAAACATCTTTTCCGCAGTGTAGCATTGGCTAACACTCTCCTTATAAAATGCTCGTTTATTTATAATACTTGTTGTAAAAAGCGACGAGTTCTTTCTTCTTTAGGATCAGTGAAGAACACACTTGGGTGACCGTCCTCGATAATATTGCCATCAGCCAGCATAATTACCCGATCCGCTACTTCGCGGGCAAACCCCATTTCGTGTGTAACAATGACCATTGTCATTCCTTCCCTTGCCAAGTTTTTCATTGTTTCAAGAACTTCGCCAACAAGCTCAGGATCCAATGCAGAGGTAGGTTCGTCGAATAACATGACAGCGGGCTCCATTGCCAGTGCCCTGGCGATTGCCACCCGTTGCTTTTGTCCTCCAGATAACTGTTCAGGATAATGATGAGCTTTATCCGCCAGTCCTACTTTTTGTAAAATGTCCATCGCCTGATCAATCGCTGTCTGCTTGCTTTTCTTTTTTATATGAATAGGCGCTTCAATTACGTTTGCCAGCACGGTCATATGAGGAAATAGATTAAAATGTTGAAACACCATCCCCATATCTTCACGCACTTTATTGAGATTCGTTTTCTTTGTATCAATGACTTGACCACTAATTTCAATTTCGCCGCTGTCTTTTATTTCAAGAAAGTTAAGGCATCTTAATAAGGTACTTTTTCCTGATCCGCTCGCCCCAATCAAAACGACGACTTCGGATTTGTTAATTTCCATAGAAATATTCTTTAGGACTTGCAGCCCGTCAAACGCTTTGCACAGCTGTTTTACCTTGATCAAATCGCTTACCTCCTCTACGCTTTCTGCCTTTACTCACATCTAACCTCGCCTCAATCCTGTTAAAGATTAACGTAAAGATCAGAACAAGAATCAGATAATAAATCCCAACCACAAAATAGGTCTCAAATGGCATATAGTTTTCGGCTTGCGCAGAGAGAGCGTGATTGAATAATTCTGTTACAGCGATGTAGGCTACAAGTGAAGAATCTTTCAATCCGATAATAAATTGATTGCCTAATGATGGAACCGCTCTTTTAAAGGCCTGTGGCAAAATAATACGACGCATTGAAAGAGAGTATGGCATCCCTAAGGAGCGAGCTGCTTCCATTTGCCCACGGTCGATAGATTGGATAGCACCTCGAAATATCTCAGCTATATAGGCGCCAGAATGAATACCTAAAGCGATGGCACCTGCTGTGAAATCTGAAAGTACGAATACACTGGATATGCCATAGTACAAAAACATAAGCTGTACAATTAAAGGCATGCCTCGTACGAGAAAGATGTACGTATCAGCCAGCTTTTCGAGAACAAAAATATTTGAAACTTTGAAAAAGGCGAAAACCAAACCAATGATCATAGCGATTAACAAAGAAACAGCTGTTAGTTGTACGGTGGTCAACGTAGCTTTTAGAAATTCGAATCCATGTGTTTGAAAAATAGAAATCATACTAGTTATGGAATTCAAGATTACCTCATCTCCTTATCACACTTACTCCAATAAAATGGGTAAACTTTTTATTTTTCTAAAAGGTTTTCTCCGAACCACTTATTGCTGATTTCTTCATAAGTCCCATCTTCCACCATAGATGCAATCGCTTCATTTATCTTCTTTAAAAGAACTGGGTTGTCTTTATTGACGGCAACCGCGATATTTTCTTGTTTCAGTATTTCATCTACAGTTTTTATTTTAAGTCCTGCTTCTTTCATGGCATTAATGCCGACGATTTTGTCTGTAATGACAGCATCAACTCGTCCTGGCTCAAGATCTTGCAAAGCATATACATCGCTTGGATAACCCTTTATGTCTTTCGTATATTTCTCGGCATCTTGTTTGTACGTGCTAGCTTGCACAATCCCGATTCTTTTACCTTTTAAGTCTTCTTTTGTTTTCAACGTATCATTTGTTTCAGCCACAAATATTTGAGCACCGGAAATGTAATACGGGTCTGAAAAATCCACTTGTTTGGCACGCTCTTCTGTAGCGGTCATGCTTCCGATAATCGCATCGTATTTCTTTCCTTTTAACCCTTGTAAGATGGTTTCCCACGGATTTGTTACCGGATTTGGCTCAAGTCCAGCACGTTTAGCTATTTCTTGGCCAATTTCTACATCAAAACCAACTAATTTATTGTTTTCTTTGTAGTTGAGTGGCTTAAGCAGGCCACTCATAGCGAACGTTAATTTTCCTTCGTTAACAAGCTTCATTTCTTTATCATTTTCAGTTGTTTCTTTCGCCGTGCTAGTTTCTTTAGTTCCGTCGGATGCACAGCCGCCTAATACAAGAAGAAAGAACGCGCTAATAAGTAAAGCTAGTGACGCTACCTTTTTCATTTACATACACCTCTTATCAATAGGATTTTTCTCACTCACTGCTGTTACTTTATTGAAGGAAAATTATATAAGGGAGGCAATCAAGTTTGGACTTGATTGCCTTCCGGATTTATATGCGTTCTGGCTGTTTTGTTTTCTTCTGATAGGCTCTCCATGTAATGCACCATTTCTCCGGATCGTCGAGAAAGTCTTGTTCATCCAATTTATGAATTGTGCTGTTGTACGGAGCATTCTGAACAACTTCCGGATTCTCATAGGCTTCTTCAGAGATCTGTTCAAGGGCTGCAATGTACTCATCCAGGTCGGTTTTTGAATAGCTTTCAGTTGGCTCTAAAGTAAACGGCTGAGGCACTATATACGGATGGTGGCTAGTCCAGTAATGAAGACCGAAATCTGTCATCCTTCTCTGTACATCTTCTGTCGTGACGCCTGTTTCTTTTGCCATCTGCTCCCAACTGTATCGCACCTGTTCAAGGCGCTGTCCTTTTACATACGGAGCGCTTGCACCGCGGATTTTTTGCACTTTGTGATACAGATAATTATTATTAAGCACCGCTGTTTGAGCAACTTCCTTTAACCCGTCTGGCCCTAGCGCGCGGATCCAGGCATATGATCTTAAAACGGTTTGGGCTACGCCGTGAAAGGCGCGCACCTTGCCGATCGAATGCTCAAGGTCCTCGTTAAGATAATATTTATCTCCATCAAACTCCACAATTGGAGCAGGTAAAAATTCTTTCAATTCTTCCGTTACACCGAGTGCGCCTGTTGCCGGTCCTCCGCACATATGAGGAGCGGCAAATGTTTTATGAAGGTTAAAGAAACACATATCGAAGCCGGCTTCTTTTGCACGCGTGATTCCGAGAAGCCCATTTGCGTTTGCTTGGTCGTAATAGCAGATGCCTCCTGCTTCGTGAACAATATCAGTGAATTCTTTGATTCTAGGGTTATAGATCCCTGTGTCTTCCGGGTTCGCCACAACAAATCCAGCTGTGCGTTCTGAAACAACCGCTTTCAGCTTTTCAATGTCAGGGAACCCATCCTCATCTGGATGCAATGTAATCACTTTAAATCCTTTTACAGCAGCTGTAGCGGCCTGAGAAGGATGAGAAAAAATCGTTGTAATGATCTCATTACGCTGATCCGCTTCTCCGCGGGATTCATGATACTTTCTAGCAATCGCCGCCATGGCAAATAATGCTTGAGTACCGCCGCTTGGCTGGAAAGAGAAATGATCCATTCCCGAAATTTCTCTCATACATAAATCGAGCTTGTAGATGATCTCGAGCATTCCCTGAACAGTGCTCTCGTCTTGAAGAGGATGCAGTTCCATGATTTTAGGGTTTCTTACCAATAGTTCGTTAATCTTTGGAATGTACTTCATCGTACAAGTTCCTTGACCAATTTCAACGTTAAAGTCTGAACCCAGCGTTTCTTGAGATAGGCGAACGTAATGTCGAAGGACGCGGGCCTGGCCAATCTCAGGAAGGTTTGGTTTTTCTTTTCTAGCGATACTGTCAGGGATCGCTGAAATCCCATCACCTACTTCTGATACGATAGCTTTATTAGAAAGAGGAATTTCGACTCCTCTTTCCCCTTTTTGATGCAGTTCAAAAATAACTGGTTCATTCCACTTTGCCTGGTGAAAATCCCTTACTTTGCTCTTTCTTTGGATTCTTTCCATTTGTCAGCTCTCCCTTCTTCTTGCGCAGTTTAGTTCGTCACTATTTCTTTTAGAGATGTGATCAATTGATCAAGATCATCTTTTGTATGCACTTCTGTCACACAATATAGAGCGGATTGACCGTACTCTGGAAATTCCTTAGAAAGATCCTTGCCGCCAAAAATCTTTTTCTCTAATAACTTTTTATTAATAGCCTCAACTGAAAGGCCTGTATCATTAAAATCAATAATAAATTCTTTAAAGAAAGGAGAACTCAACCTTGAGCCTTTTACTCCTGGAATTTTGTTAATCTGCTTAACTGCATATTGGCTATTTTGCATAATGGTTTGTCCCAGCTCGTACATTCCATTCGGGCCAAGCAAAGATAGGTATACACCGGCTGTAATTCCCCATAATGCCGTTTGTGTTCCTACAGATTCTTTTCCTTTTTCGCGCAAGGCAAAAGAAGTTCGTTCGTAGGCTACATCGCCAAATCCATATTCGCCTTCTTTGACTGTTGGCACGATGCCAAATAGTCGGGATGGGTACTCATTTACAAACTTCTCTTCGTCTCGTGTAGCGATGAATCCGGCTTGCCCGCCGCTGTAGTTCATATGCATTCCAAGAGGCTGCAAGTCACCGCAAACAATGTCAGCGCCATATTGGCTTGGCGGTGCGAGCACACCTAACGAAATAGGATCTACTCCAACAACCATAAGAGCGCCATGCTTTTTAGCAAGTTTTGAAATTTCAGCTCCCTGGGACTCAATGAACCCTAAATAGGAAGGATTTTCAAAATAGATTGCTGCTGTGTCATTAGATAGTTTGCTTGCTAGATCGTCTAAATCTAACAAGCCTGTATTTTCCTCGAAGCCTACAAAATCAAATTCAAGCTCCGGAGATCCATAATTGACAACAATTTTTGATCTTTCTGGTGCAACTGTGCTTGCTAATAAGATTTTCTTTCTCCCTGTTATACGGGCTGCCATTCTAATGGAGGTAGCTGCTGCTTGCCCCCAGTCAAACGTAGGTACGTTTACAACGTCCATATCGACGAGTTCTGCCAGCAAACTTTGATACTCAAATAGAGCCTGGTAGCGACCGTGGTCCTCATAAGGTTCACCAGCATAAGCTGTTAAAAATTCTGCCCGCTGGTTCACTTCATCACAAACAGCCGGAACAAAATGCTGCCAGCATCCGGCTCCCAAGAAATTCAAGTATTCGTTGGCGCTAATGTTTTTGCTTAATAAACCTTCTACATGACGGCGCAGTTCATATTCAGTCAATGCTTCTGGAATATCCATGTCTTTTTTTAGCTGAAGTTCTTCAGGAATACAAGAATACAGCTCCATAGTAGACTGAGCGCCGATTTCTTTTAACATTTCTTCTTTTACTTCAGGCACCATATTCGGTATGTAAGGATGCACCTTGTTTGTCATAGTAATACCTCCTAAATTTTTGTGATTAAGCTAAACCGCCTCCATCAACAACTAGCTCTGTCCCTGTCATCCAAGCGGATAAATCACTTGCCAGGAATAAGACGCCCTTTGCGATGTCACGCGGTGTACCGATTCTAGCTAATGGACGGTCTGTTGCCGATCCTTTAAGAAAAGCTCCTTCTTCTACCTGTAATTGTTTCGCCTCGTCTCTCAATAGCGGTGTGTCAGTGTCGCCTGGGCAGATACAGTTCACCCGGATATTTTGCGGTCCATGATCAATGGCCATCGCTTTTGTCAAATTGACAACGCCGGCTTTTGCAGCACAGTAGGCTGCAGCCTTATCACCGCCTTTTAAGCCCCATCCTGAACCCGTATTGATAATGCTTCCACCACGTTCGCTATCCATGACGGGAATCAGGTATTTTGATAAAAGGTATACACCTTTTAGAGAGACATCGATAACGGCATCCCATTCAGACTCTTCCAGATCAACCACTGTTTTTCTTCTTATGATTCCGGCATTATTGAAAAGTACATCGACGTTTTTATACGTTTCTTTGATGTAATTACCAACTTCTTCGCAATCCAACTTGCTAGTGACGTTGCACTTTTTAAACTCTGCTTGAAAGCCTTTTTCGCGCAAACTTTGTGCAGCTTGCGAACCCTTCTCCTCATCAATATCAAGAAGAATAACTTTGGCTCCCACCTCAGCTAGAAGTTCTGCTGTAGCATACCCAATTCCTGATGCTGCCCCTGTCACAACAGAGACTTTGTCTTTTAGTTGAAAATAGTCCTTTTCCAAAAAATAACCTCCTTTATGGTTTTGCTAGTCTATATTGCAATAAGTATGCCAAGTTAATAAACTACGTAAAATCAACGTTTGTAAAAAACCTTCCCAGCATCCTTTTGACAAAAATGTCAATATCTATTCGTTATTGACATTTTTGGAATTCGGAAATTATAATCATGAATAATATATTCCACTCCAGTTACTTAGACCTAGAAAACTTTCTAAAATCTTTCAAACTCAGGTTTTAACACCGATAGCCGCTCACGATATTTCATAATTTTTCGATTTTTCTTTTTTATCAAACGTCCTTAACTACTTGCCATTTAAAGGAGGGTTTCTTTTGTCGTCAGTCAATGTCATCACAAAAGTCATTCATACATTTTCAGAACTCTTACAAATCGAAATAGCTTTTTTTAATCATGAAGGTGTACTGACCGCTTCAACAGAGGAATACAGGAAAAGGAAAGGAAACCGGGTACATTTACCGTTTTTCAGAAAGCTGTATAAGCATCCGATCAGCTTTCTTCATAAACCGGGGCATATGAAAATGTGCCAAGGCTGTCATTTTCAAAAAAACTGCCCATCAACCGTTGAGATTGTACGGAACATCGTTGAAGATGAAAAACACTACGGCTACCTTGCATTTGTGAGCTTTTCTACGGACGGTGAGGAAAGACTAATGGAAAGCCAGAAAGAATACAGCCATTGGATGTCACAATTAAGTGACGTTATCATGAACATCCTCCATGAACTTGGGGATTTTAAACTGATATCAAAGAAAGAGACGGAGAAAACGGACTATATTCTCGGAAATAGTGAGACATTACATGATTTAAAAGAATTGATGAAAAGCCTTGTTAACAGTACCTCTTCTATTATCATTACAGGAGAAACCGGGACGGGGAAAAGCTTATTGGCAAAGATGCTTCATGAACGAAGTATCTTTCGGCAAGGAAACTTCGTTGAAATAAATTGTGCAAGTATTCCAGAGTCTTTATTTGAAAGTGAATTATTCGGTTATGAAGAAGGAGCTTTTACCGGAGCAAGAAAAACGGGAAAGCCAGGATATTTCGAACTAGCAGATAGAGGCACCCTTTTTCTAGATGAAATTGCTGATCTTCCTCTACAAATGCAGCCTAAATTGCTAAAAGTATTGCAGGATGGTGTCGTGCAAAGAATTGGCGGAACGGTTTCTAAAGAAGTAAATGTTCGTGTCATTGCGGCGGCTAATCAATCATTAGAGCAGTTAATGGAATCGAAACAATTTCGCTCAGATCTCTATTACAGACTTAATGTTATTCCGATTCATTTGCCTCCTTTGCGGGAAAGAAAAGAAGACATCGATGAAATCGTGCCTGTACTCATTGAAAAACTTCAGACAAGAACGGGTAAATTTATTCAAACATGCGATAAAGAATTTTTAAGAAGGTTAAAACAACATCACTGGCCTGGAAACATTCGGGAGTTAGAAAATGTGCTTGAGTATAGCATGAACATGGAAAAAAGTGCGCAGTTGAGCGTTTCGTCCTTACCCCCCTCTCTCAAAAAGTTGGAAGCTACTAATCACTCTCTTCAAAAGGAAAAAAGAGCTTTTAAAGAAATGGAGAGAGAGGTGCTTATTCAAAAGCTCAACCAGTATGGTTACGATCATGAAGGGAAAAAATTAGTCGCGGAAGACTTAGGGGTAAGTGTAAGAACAATCTATAGAAAAATAGATAAGTTACAGATACCTGTATCAGCCAAATAAGAAGATGGGCTTGCAAAGCCGACTTAAGGACGTCTCTAAGGCGTCCTTTTTATATGAAATAGACTTCCATATTTTCATGCAAAACCCGTCTCTTCCTGCCCTCCTGCAAATATCTCTTTTCCGCAATTATCGCTCCATTGTGCCTTATAGCTGGAGCCTTTTTAGGGATTTGCAGCAGGAATGAACCCTACTTATACAGGCTTAGGAAATATTATAGCTCCTGCTATGGGTGATATATCTTTTTTGATCCTAATATGGATTTTCCTTATATCTTCTCTGGTATTATCCTGGCGGTTGCCCTATTTATCACGCTATCTTGGAAAGAGCGGCAATGAATGGATAGAGCCGCCAGATAAAATGATTGATTAAATATTTATTGAATTACGTGCGAAGAGCCCTAATTTTGCAACTAAGCTTCCTTGACTGTTCCCCTTGGAAAAGATATTGGATAAAGACGGTGATTTCACCGTCTTTACGACCTAATATCTCCCGCATTTCATACGTATACAGATTGCGCGGTTGTTCTTTAATGTGGAAGAACATACAGATGGCCTCTTCTTTAATGCCTATTTTTATTTACATACTTTCCATAGTCAGGTACAGCAACCTGATCAAATTCGTTAACGAGTTTTTCCAGGCTTGTTGCTAGCAATTCACCGGACATTGGCAGCCCATGGCCAGTAACAGCAACTGCAGGCTTTAATTTATTTAACTTAATGACCGATTCCTTGGCAGCTTCCCAGTCTGTTGTCAGATAGCGAGGAGGCCCGCTTATCTCTTGTTCCTGGGTGAACACTTTATACAGGTACTCCTGTTTCACCGTAACGAAAGCATCTCCGGCAATTAATGCCCGGTCTTTTTCCCGAAATAACGAAATATGACCTGGAGCATGTCCTGGTGTATGAATCCATTTAAACCCTGGCATATGAGGAACAGTTCCATCAGAAGGAAGCACTTGTACGTTATTTCCTAAGTCTATCGGTTCATTAGGGAACGCAGGGGACATTTTGGCTACCATCCCGCCCTCTACTGTAGGGTCCGGTTCCGGATAGCTTTTCTGACCTGTCAGGAAAGGCATCTCCATTTGATGAGCATAGACGGGAACATTCCAATGCTTGACCAATTCAATTAATCCTCCGACATGATCAAAATGGCCGTGGGTCAAAATAATCGCTTTCGGTCGGCTGTTTGCACCAAACCGTTCTTCGGTAACAGACATAATTTCATTAGCAGATTCAGGCATTCCGGCATCCACTAAAACAAAATCAGCTGTATTTGGATTTCCTACTAAACAAAAGTTGACAATTTGGACAGTGTGACAGAATAAATCAGGTAATACCGCGATCCCAATACCACTGCCGATGGAAGTGGCTGGAATGAACTTGTAATCACTCCCATAATTCATTTCTTTATCCATTTTTAACCCTCCTTAAGTTACTTGAATGCCTGATGTTATTATTCCCTAAAGTAAAACGCCTCTAGTAGTTTCTTCTTGGTAAAAAGTGAAAGAAAAGGACAACGGCCGCCTTAAGTTCTTTAAAGCCCTTCTACCTGTCCACTGATCCCTTAGTGCATCTACACAAGCGAAGCCAGCAGTACAGCCTGTATTTAAAAATTTTTGATCACAAGAAATGACGTATATCTTGGTCTTGATTTCTGTTCCCCTATGCTAACATCACATCAAGCTTTTCTTAAGCTGTGGAAGCGATTAGCTCACAGTCGTAATAGTTGCATGCTTTGGTGGTCCCTCTAAATGAAGAGGTGCACTCGATCGAAAAAAGGTGGTGGAAGTTTTCTATAGTATCACACCATTCTGGAAAATTAATAAAAGTGATCTTTTATAATGTTCAAATGAGAGTCATACCTCTAGTGAATAAAAAAACCGATTATTCCTGCGCTCAGGAATAATCGGTTTTTGATAGTGAATACTATATACTTCTCTTTATATTCATCGTTCAGCTCTTATTAAGAACTGAATTGACTGAAAAATACTCCGTAATCTTCAATACATGATCTGTCAATTCAGCTATATTTCATTTAAGCAAGCCCAGTCAGTTGCTGAACAGTATTTTATCATCTTAGACTAATACGATGAGTTAAATTCTAATTTTTATTTTTAGAATTTATGCTATATGCAATAGCACCTCGGCAAATGGTGTATTGAACGTTTATTTCATCGTCTACTATTATCACATCGGCATCTTTCCCAATTGAAATGCTGCCTTTACGGTCAAATACTCCGATCTGCTTTGCCGGATTGACAGAAGCCATTTCAATAATATCCGAAATGGTGACTCCTTTAAGCTTTAGCATCTTTTTGGCACCGTCATTCATTTTGAGAATACTGCCGGCGAGCGTTTCATCTGCTAAAACGGCGCGATCTTCTGTTACTTTCACAGGCTGTCCACCAAGCTCGTAATGACCGGGAGCAAGCCCCTTAGCCCGCATCGAATCAGTAATCAGCATCAGCCTTTTGCTTCCTACATGATCGAAAATTAACTGTAACATCTCAGGGGATACGTGTATTTCGTCTGTAATCAACTCACTTCTTAACTCCTCTAATTGAAGTGCCGCTCCTACGACGCCAATATCCCGATGATGAATGCCTGACATCGCATTACACAAATGCGTAGCCTGACGAACTCCAAAGGAAACGGCTCTTTTCATTCCGGCAAAATCTGTATCCGTGTGTCCAGCTGATACATTTACGCCAGACGCTGTTAACTCTTTGATAAAGACTCCGGTTGGGTCATGCTCAGGCGCCATCGTAATCGTTTTAATCCGGCCACCTGATAGCTGCTGCCATTTTTGAAACAAGTCAAGATCCGGCTTGATAATGTATGGCAGCGGCTGGGCACCAGCTCGCTTTTTTTCTACAAACGGTCCTTCCAGGTGAACACCGATTACTTCTGCCTGACCCTCTTTATTTTGATGCTTTGCTAGATTTATTAAAGCTTGCTCAATGTTTTCCGGAGCTTGTGTAATCGTCGTTGCGAGAAAACTGGTCGTTCCTTCGTTCGGTAAAGCCGATGCCATTACCTCTAATGCGCTCTCTGTAGCATCCATCACATCTGCACCATTCGCCCCATGAATGTGACCATCAATGAAGCCCGGAAGAACAAGTAAGTTTGTCGCGTCGATTATTTGGACATGTTCAGGCAGCTTCTCCGGCTCTTGTTTAAAAATGCCGGCGATTTGCCCTTCTTTTATGAGTAAATACCCCTTTTCAATCACTTCTTCTTCAGCATAAATTGTTGCATTCTTTATTAAAATCGGATTCAACACAATCGATCCTTTCCTCTCAAACGGAGATAGGATTAATAAAGCTTGCTCGCAATATTTTCAGTAATCTCCATTTTTACTTTTTTCGCTTCTTGATAGTTTTTCACTGTAAGACCGGTACAAATTAAATCAATCAAATAAAGCTGAGTCACTTTTGAGACGAGCGATCCACTATCAAGCGGGTTTTCTTTGGCGGAAGTGAGCAAGATATAATCAGCATATTTCGTTAAAGGAGATTTAACATAGTTCGTTAAAGCAATAACGATTGCCTTCTTTTCTTTGGCAATTTGAACTGTATCCACAATGTCCTTTGTACTTCCTGTTAAACTGATGGCAACCACTACTGATTTTTCATTTAAGGAGGAAGCACGCATCACTTGGAAGTGGGGATCGGTAATAATACTGACATTTTTGCCAATCCGCATTAATCGATTATGCATATCAAGGCCGGCGATTCCTGATGAACCAATCCCAAAAATAACAACGTCTTCGGATTGATCAATAGCGGCAATACTGCCTTCAAGCGATGGAACATCTAAAATATCATACGTATCCTCAATTGACTGAACCATGTTCGTTCGAATTCGTTCCATGTAAGTCTCTTGAGAATGCTGACTTGATTCAGCTGCCACTTCTTGAGCTAATAAAAATTTAAAATCTTGAAATCCTTTATACCCTAATTTACGAAAAAAGCGCAGTACAGTCGCTTCTGCCACCTTGCTTGCATCGGACAACTCCGTTAATGAATGGTAGAGAACCGATTCCGGATTTGCTAGAATGTATTCGTAAATTTTGTGATCCGACTTGGTGAAGTTATGTTTGTTTTGCTCCATAACGATGGAAGGCTTAGGACCATTCATTGACCTCGTTTTCATCATTACGCTCTCCCCTATGATTTAAATGTTTAATAACTTGCCATTTTAAGCCATTCTATTTACGTTAAACTTTCATTCATCATCAGAAAATGCTTAGCTGCCCCCAATAGGTTCGCTTTGTTATCTTGCTGGGCAAGCTTGACTTCTAGTGTCTTGCGGTGATTCGGCATGATCTTTTTATAAAGGGAGGACTTTACAGCGTCCAATAAAAAATCCCCCTGAGCAGAGATGCCTCCGCCAATGACAATTAATTGCGGATTGAATATATGAACGAGAGACTGTAAGCCTGTAGTAAGATCATTTACCCAATGCTCAAAGACCGTTACTGCTTTTGCTTCTCCTTGCTTAGCCTTCGTAAAAAATTCTTTTAAATCTATTCTCGTCCCAAATTCAGCTTTCGCAAGCTCTGCTAATGCTGAACTAGAGGCATATTGTTCATAACACCCCTTATTCCCGCACGTACAAGGCTTGCCGTGAGGATAGAGGCACAGATGGCCTATTTCCCCTGCTGAAAAATGAGCTCCTGTATAAAGTCTGCCATTTAAAAATAGGGCTCCGCCAATCCCCGTTCCAATTGTAATACAGAGAAAATCATTGACTCCCTTTGCCACACCCTGCCAATAATCGCCGAGTGCCGTACAGTTTACATCGTTTTCGACGGCTACCGGAAGCCTCGTGTGCTTAGCAACGAGCTCTGCTACTGGTGTTCCGGTATAGCCGGGAATATTATCTGTTGCGAAGACAACAACCCCATTTCGGTGGTCAATTTGACCAGCAGAGCTAATTGCGATCCCTTCTAGTGTATACTGTTCCATCAGTTTGTCACAAATAATGAAGACTTTCTCCATCAGTGCCTTTCCGCCTTTAAGAGCATCGGTCGGAGTAGAGTCATGACTAACAAGGATCCCCTCCCTGTTAACGACTCCATATTTAATAGAGGTTCCTCCAATATCAATCACGCCCAATTGCATCATGGTCCATTCTCCTTTTTCATTTTAAATAAGAAAAGTACCGGTGTTTAACACTAAAAAGAGAAAAACCTATATACAGGTTTTTCTCACTTTTTAGTGGACGATAAAAGAAAGCTATTGATTTAGAAACGTAAATTGCAGCGTTCCAGCCTGTGGTTCCGATACGAATAAACGCTTCTCAAATACTGGATCTTCATAAGGGTAATCCTCACGGTAATGAGCTCCCCTGCTTTCTCTTCTCTCAAGCATCGATTGTAGTAAAATTTGTGAAAGCTTCATAAAATTCTTTACTTTTATCGCAAGTTTTCTTGTAGTAGGCTGTTGAAAAATGAGACGAACATTTAATTGTGATTCCAATATTATAATTTCTTGAAGCGCTTGTATTAGCTGCTTCTCAGTACGAACCACATTTCCATCATACCACATGATCTCTTTGATTCTGTCAATCACGTGGTGAGCTTGTTCCTCTAAATTCTTGTATTCATGGCCAATAATCTCCTTATTGTTATGACTAGCCCTGAATAACTTCTCTAAGTGAGCAAGCTGCTCCTCTTCGCTAATCTCATATTCTTCTGTTTTCCGGATGTACTCTCCACAGTCGGCCGCGGCTCGCTTGCCAAATACCATGCAAGCACCTGTAGAATTTCCTCCAAGACGGTTGGCTCCTTCAATATTGCAGGAAAGTTCCCCGATGGCATACAAGCCATCCATTCCAGTGCGGCCATAGGTGTCAATGTAGACACCACCGTTGCTGGCATGAGCAAAAGGAGCAATCCGGATTTCGTTTTCAACTAAATGAATATTTTTTTCTTTTAACCAATTTAAATAAACGGTGTAAAATTCCTCTGCATTCTCATACAGCTCTTGATCATATAAAAGCTGAAAGCCTCTTTCATTTCTTGAAGAAATAATATTCTTCATCATGGCAATATCAAAATACTTAGATTCCAGTGAATGAGTAAACGGTCCATGTGTACTTCTGATTTCCAAGCATTCTTTTTTCGAAAGACCTTTAGGAAGAAAGGAATCCAACAAACTTTCCCCATTCTCGTCTATAACATCGTGACAGTACATAAGAGTATGTTCTCCAAATAAGGTTTTATAGCGAGGAGTTGTAATACCCGGTATAAATTGAATGAATTCCATATTAACGAGGCTGGCACCTGCTTCAAGAGCGAGAATATGTCCAGAACCATCAACATCATTTGGATTTAAATTGTGTTTATAAATACTTCCAAACCCGCCCGTGGCCAAAATAACAGCCTTACATTCAACTAAAACGAGATCATTCTTTTCATCTAGGAGAAGTGCTCCGACAATCCGCTCTGCGTTCTTTATTAAAGTAATGACGACGGTTTTTTCCATGATAGCAAGATGACCATATTGCGCAAAAATGCCTCGAACATTTTCCCGAATTTGATCCCAATCACTTAACAAATAAATATCACGAGAATGGGGCGCAAAACAAGCCTTGCGCTCCCCTTCTAACTTCTTGGCCTTAACACCGATATCTTGGTATTCTTTGACTCTTTCAGCAATCTCCTGAACGTATACCTCAGCCAAGTCTTGACGATGCATGCCCCGGCTCAACTCTTCGATATCACTTAAAAAAGTCTGCTCATCTTTTTTATCCTTGGATACTTGTGTTCCAAGTGAAGCTTTTAAAGGATAAAAGCTCGAACCAGATGCCACCTTCATCTTTGTTGCCAGCAGAACATGGTGCTTCTGATCAGCCAATTCTTTGCTGACTTTTATCCCTGATAATCCGCTTCCCACGACCAAAACATCGGTTTTGACTTTCTTATCAATTTTCATTCTGATCTCACCTGGTTCTATCCTCTATTGTTGTTACCCTAACTCTTTTTTATCGTAAAAAGTTAATTCTGCGCCTTGGGCTTTGCTTTTTTCGTTAAAGAGCAAGCTAAAGCCATATCCAAATACAAGAGAAGCAACTAGATTGATAATGGAATAAGCCCATAATGATATGTCAGTAAAATAAGAAACGTAAATAGCGACAACCGTCGTAGCAACAAAGCCTAATAACGCCCCTGTAGAGTTTGCCTTTTTCGTCATAACGCCTAGCGTGAAGGTACCTCCGATGATCCCTAATGCTAATCCCATTAGCCCGTTAAACCAGGAATAGGCTGAAGACACATCGGAATAAGCAAGCACAATAGCAAAAGCAATGGAGAAAATCCCAACAAGAGTGGAAATATTCCGGGCAATTTTTGTACTCTTTTCATCGCTCATATCCGGTTTAAGCACCTTTTGAATATCCAATGTCCAGCTTGTTGCGACACTGTTTAACCCAGTTGACAGAGTAGATTGACCTGCTGCGAATAAGCCAGCGATTAGCAAACCAGAGATCCCTGCCGGCAGTTCACTAACGATAAAGTTAGCAAAAATTAAATCCGCCTTTCCTTCTGGCATCGGACCTGCTTGCTGTGTATAAAACACATACAGTGATGTACCAATAAAGAAAAACAAGGTGGCCGTTCCAAGAGAAAGAAAGCCATTTAAATACGTCATTTTATTCATTTCTTTCAAGTCATTCGTCGTCAAATAACGCTGTACCATATCCTGACTTGAAATATAAGAAAAGGCTGTAGACAATCCCGCTCCAACAAGGACGAGAAGAATGCTATTATTTACAAAGTTTGGATCGAACAGCACCGTATCAGCAAAGAATTTATGATCAGCCGAACCGACACGCAACACTTCCCCTACTCCGCCATCAATTGAGAAAAGCAAAATAATCAAAGCAAAGATTCCGCCGCCGATCAAGACAATCCCTTGGATAAAGTCTGTCCAGAGTACAGATTTGATTCCGCCAAAAGCTGAATAAATTGTGGCAATGACACCCATGAACAAAATAATGACGACTGTATTGATGCCTGTGACAGCCGTTAAAGCAATGGCTGGCAAATACATAATGATCGACATCCGTCCCACTTGATACACGATAAAGAGGACACTTCCAAGGATTCTCATCTTTCTGTCAAAACGCCGCTCTAAATACTCGTAAGCTGTATCTAAATTTAACCTTCTATACACTGGAAGGAAGAAATAAATAGCAACCGGTACGGCAATAAACAACCCTAACTGAGCGAACCACAGCTCCCATGTGCCTAAATAAGAGTTCCCTGCAAGTGATAAAAAGGAAATGGGACTTAAGAGCGTGGCGAATAAACTTACGGACGTTACCCACCAAGGAATCGAACCGTCGCCTTTAAAGAACTCTTTCCCTTGCATTTCTTTTTTAGCTACGGCAATTCCCACATAGAGAATAAACAATAAATAAGCAAATAAAATCACATAATCAATAATGGCAAATTTCCCGTCCACTTCAATACCCCCTTATCGAGTGCCTACAGATATCTTTCCGCGATCTGTTTTGCTTTTTCGATTTTTTCATCGGTTAAAGTTTTCATTGGCTTTCTACAAATTCCAGCGTCTACACCTTTTAGTTTTAAAATTTCTTTGATCGTTTGATATAACCCATTTTCTAGAATGTCGGCAATAAGATCATTCGTTACTTTTTGAATTTCCCGTGCTTCTGCGATTTGACCGTTCTGCGCTAATTCAAAGATCTGCTTTGCTCTGTGCCCATTCACATTGAATGTGCTGCCGATGGCTCCATCTACATTTAAGACACTTGCTGATAGAAGCATTTCATCAAAACTAGAATAAATCAGCTTTTCAGGGTAGGCGTGACGAAGTCTTTCCAATAAGAAAAAGTCTGGAGCAGTAAACTTCACACCGATAATTTTTTCATTTTCAAAGAGCTCGCCAAATTGGTCTAGGTTCATGCTGACTCCCGTCAAGGCTGGAATGGAGTAAATGATCATTTGGTTGTCTACGTTTTCTAGGATGGTATTGTAGTAATCCTTAATCTCTTCAAAATCAAACTTGTAATAAAAAGGAGTAACGGCTGAAATAGCGTCGTATTTTAAATCCGTTGCAAATTGAGCAAGCTCTACTGCCTCCTCAATGTTAAGGGAACCTACTTGCGCAATCAGTTTTACTTGTTCTTTCGCTTCATCTTTTACAATTTCAAATATTCGCTTTTTTTGCTCTGTGGAAATTAAAAAGTTTTCTCCTGTACTTCCATTTACATAGAGACCGTCAACTTTAGACTGATCAATGTTGTAACGAACAATTTCTCTTAATCCTTTTTCGTTAATTTGTCCTTTCTCATCAAACGAACACATTAATGCTGTAAAAATCCCTTTCATGTCATCACCTTCTAATTATTGTAATTGGTACTTTTAAGTGTATTGAGCGCCTCTTTTTCTTACAGTCAGCAGTCCCTTATTGCTTTTGTGAATTTTTCTGTAATGAATTTAGGACGGGTAATGGCACTTCCCACAACCACTGCATGCGCCCCCATGTCTAAGGCTGTTTTTGCTTTTTCAGGTGTATCGATGTTTCCTTCTGCAATGACAGGAACAGAAACATGTGCGACTACTTGTTTGAGCAATTCCAATGGAATGGTCCCTTCAGAATAAGGAGTATATCCCGCCATGGTCGTTGCTATAATGTCCACTCCCATTTTTTCAGCAGCTACCGCCTCTTCAAGTGTAGATATATCGGCCATAAATAATTGGTCTGGATAGTTTGCTTTTGCTTCCGCGAAAAACTCCTGAGCACTTTGTCCGCCAGGTCTTGCCCCTTTTGTCGCGTCAAAGGCAATAATGTCGACCCCTTCCGTATAAAGCTCTTCGACTTCCTTTAAAGTCGGGGTAATATAAACCTCGCTATTCG
Source organism: Pseudobacillus wudalianchiensis (assembly GCF_001685015.1). Lineage (GTDB taxonomy): Bacteria > Bacillota > Bacilli > Bacillales > Domibacillaceae > Pseudobacillus > Pseudobacillus wudalianchiensis. The sequence continues at coordinate 832,305 of NZ_MAYT01000001.1, read as the reverse complement.
GAAGATCCTTTTTGATAATTCCAATAATCGGAAGGTCCACTTCTTGCTTAATAGCTTTTATATCTTCTACCGTGTTAGCACGAATTCCCGATGCTCCGCCAAGCTTTGCAGCTAAAGCCATTTTGCTCATAATAAAGGAACTATGGAGCGGCTCATTCTCCAATGCTTGACAGGATACAATTAATTTCTTGTTGATTCGGTCTAAACTATTCATTTTACTCTCCTACCTTATTGCCAATAGTTTCATTTCTTTTCCTTGTTTCTATGCGTGTGTTATATCCTACCTTGCACCATGGAAGAAAACGATTTCATAATCAAAATATATCATCTTGATATTTAATTGTCAAAAATATTTTTAAAATGACAGCTAACAATCACAAAAGGCAAATTGAGTAGATATAGATTTAATAGTAAGTTTGAGATCATTATGGAGACAGTAATGATTTATTTTTTAAATATATTTTTGAATTTTTCATATTATGTTTTTTGAAAAAACTAGTATACCTTACTATGTTTCTTTATTTACTAGTGAGTAAGATGTTTAAAGAAATCAAAATTCGAAAATCTGATGAGGTTTCTGATTTGCTAATCTACTTAGTTACTGACTCCTTTTCATATAACCTTAGTGTATTTGCTGAAGTGTTTTAATTCCCAACACTATTCTGTCAACTTACACACCTGGCTTGCTCATTTCATATACAAATGGCTGCGCTAAAATTCCACATACCAAAAAACCCCTTCTCAAAAAAGAAGGAGTTTTGGTTACTTTTTTCTTCAGCTCAAAGTATTTCTGGAATCAGCAGGGTACTTAACAAGTCTGTTGCTAAAGGTTCACTAGACCCGTTCTTCGCCCCTCGTGATAAGCATGTTATTAAGTTTCATGCTGTCTAATAAAAACCCTTAACTTTCTTCTGCTTTTTTAATGGCTAATCCATTCGCTTCAGGAACAGTAATGGAGTAATTCATCTTACGTTTCATTGGGAAATAATAAAGTGCGGCCGGCAAGAAAAGTCCTACCGCCCAAGCTAAATCGGCCCCATTTAGCATTTTGGCTATTGGCCCCATATAAAAGGAGGCATTGACGAAAGGAATTTCGGCAATGATAGAGGCTACAAAAGCAAATGTTGCAATCCAATTGACCTTCCCATACTTCCCATTCAAATCAAAGATATCTTTAACACTATATTCACCTGAGCGCAATACATAATAATCCACAAGGTTAATAGATGTCCAAGGAATCAAGAAGTAACTCATAAAAAAGATAAAGTTCAAGAAAAACTCTAAAAAGTTGCCTTGGCCTACAATACATAAGCCAGTTGCTATGAATGTGATCACAAGAAGAAACATAAAGCGAACCTTAGGAGTTACTCTAAATTTAAAAAACGGCTCAATCGTTGTAATCGAAGACATAAATGCTCCATACAAGTTGAACACATTTATTGCAAGCTGCCCGAAAATAATCAATATATACATAAGAATGGCAAAGCTCCCGTACAGCGCAGCTAAATTCCCCCCTGTATTATCAAAGAAGCTCGGGATCGCTATTGTTAAAACTGCCCCTAATACCATCATCCATACAGCACCGATGACTGTGCCCGAATAACTGTACCAAAATGTTTTTGAGGGAGGTGTATCACTAGGAAGATACCGAGAATAATCGGCAACATATGGAGCGTATGACAATTGCCAAGTAACAGCGATACTCACGGAAAGTAGAAATGCTGACAAGTCAAATTCAGAAGGCAGCCATTGCTCGGCAGGTACCGGCAGTTTAAAAACAATGTAGGTCATGATTAAGAATATGACCAATGAAGCAGCTGAAAACCACTTTTGTACTTTATGAATTAAATCGTATCCGTAGAGAGCCACAACAAAACAGACAGCACCAATAAAGATAATATTCCAGGTTTGGCCAATTGGAAGGATATCTCCAATCGTTTGAGCAGCGAGCAGCGTATTGCTTGCAAAAAACCCCAAGTATATAAACATAACAAGAAATAAAGGGATAATGGCGCCAATAACCCCAAATTGGGCCCTGCTCTGTATCATCTGCGGGATTCCCAGCTTAGGCCCTTGTACAGAGTGAGATGCCATGAAAATTGCTCCGACAAGCGCGCCGATAATAATAGCGGCCACACTCCAGAATAAGTTAAGTCCTAACATAATAGGCAGCGATCCTGATACGAGCGTTGTTATATTCATATTAGCCCCAAACCATATTGGAAATAAATCTTTTGCTTTCCCATGCCGCTCATCTGCCGGGACATATTCAATACTCCGCGTTTCTACTTTCAAATGAATTCCCCCCTTTTTGAGTATACATACGTACTTTCTTTTCATAGTTCACAGTTAGAAAATTCCTACTGAGACTACTTATCTGAGAGCCGTGAAAACACTGTTTTTAGATTATCCGGTGAAAACTGGAGTTGATCCGGGCTGGATGATTCCCATACGCGGAACTCCTCTCCATTTAATTGGCTCACTATCTGCTCCGTATCATAAACTTTAAGGTCATATATCCAATTGACCATCATGAGTATGGATGCCATATGGGCGCCTAAGGTTGTAGTTCCACACATATCTTTAACAAGATTAACTTGATAATCCCGGTAATAAGCGTCCAAAACTGTAGCTAGCACACAACAGTCTGTGAGTACTCCTCCAACAATCAAATGTTTAACACCTAAACTCTTAAGCATTAAATCAAGGCTTGATTCATAAAAACCGCTATATCTGTATTTATCAATAACAATGTCGTTTGCTTGAGGCTTTATCTCATCAATAATTTCAATCGTATTTGTTTGATTGTTATAATAAATCGGTTCTCCCTGCTTGTTGACCGGTTCTTTGTTAGCAAGACCGATGGCATCGGCCCTGCTAATATGGCGGGTATAAATCACAGGTAGCCCCTGCTGGCGGCATGCGTCAATAAGTGTCTTGGCATTTTGAACGACTTCACTCATCCCGACAACATCCGAGGTACCGCTTTCTTTTTGAAGATCAATCAATAAAAGAGCTGTTTTTTCCAAATCCATTTTGCCTCACTCCCAATTTGCCTCTCCTGTTTTCCTTATTTCTTTCGCTCAGTTATTTCACAACATCATGCTGCAAGGCTTAAAGACTACCATGTACCATGCCAGACTTTGCGAAAAGAAACATTATCTGTATAGGAAGCTAACTTTGTAGCACCCCATTAAACTGAATAATCAAAAAATTACCCATACACCTCAATTGCTTAGATTTCTTCTTCTTTTGTATTCAAATATCTAGTTATTTTTTATACAATGTGCCATTCCTTTATTTCTAGCCGTCGAGCTCTTCCAACAACATGCGGATCTCTTACTGCCAAAGAAAAGGCTTCCTCAAAGGTGTCAGCAATGTACACAACAAGCCCTCCTGATCCGTCCAAAAAAGGACCTCTTGCATAGATTTTTCCCTGCTGATCCAATTCATCTAAATAGGCTATATGAAGCGGCCTAGTCTTTTCATTCCTTACAGGATCAATCATATACAACATGGCTGCATAATAAGCCATTTTCGCATCCCCCTAATTACGGTTCCAAACAACAAGCTTTAATTCTGTCATTTCTTCTACAGCGTATTTTAGCCCTTCGCGTCCAGTCCCGCTTTCTTTCACTCCCCCATACGGCATATTATCAACCCTAAATGTTGGAATATCGTTAATCATTACTCCTCCAACCTGCAGATGATCCGCCGCCTCTAAGGCAGTATGAATATCATTAGTATATATGCCTGCTTGCAGTCCGTAACGTGAGTCATTCACTTTCTCAATTGCTTCTTCAACTGATTTTACTTTATTGATTAAAACAATTGGGGCAAATACTTCCTGACAAGATACTCTTAAATCTGCCGGAGCTTCCAAGAGAACAGTAGGATAAAGCATATTGTCTTCTGCTTTTCCACCTGCAGCTATTTTCACTCCCGATTGTTCAGCTTCTCTTATCCATTCCAAGGTGCGGTCAACATCTCCAGGCGTAATTAATGCCGATACATCTGTTTTTTCATCAAGCGGATCACCTAATGTTAAACTGTTTGTTTCTGCAACAAATTTTTCAACAAACTCATCATACAATCCTTCGTAAATGTAGATTCTCTGTAAGGAGATACAAACCTGGCCTTGGAAAGAAAAAGCTCCTGTTACACACCGGGAGATAATCTTATCCACATCGACTCCCTTATCGATAATTACAGCAGCATTTGATCCAAGCTCTAACGTTACTTTTTTCAAACCTGCTTTATTTCTAATACCGATACCGACTGCCGGGCTCCCTGTAAATGTGATCATACTCACCCTATCATCGGTCACAATTTTATCCCCTACGATTCTTCCGCTCCCTGTAATAACATTAAGCGCTCCTTCTGGCAATCCAGCTTCCTGAAGAAGCTCTGCAATAAAAAATGAAGACAGTGGCGTTTGTGAAGCAGGTTTCAAAACAATAGTATTGCCGCTCGCAATTGCCGGCCCCACCTTGTGAGCAACAAGATTCATAGGAAAGTTAAAAGGAGTAATAGCTCCAATGACCCCTATCGGTTCGCGCATCGTATAAGCAAGTCTGTTGACACCACCACTCGCAGCATCTAACGGCAATGTTTCACCATGAATTCTCTTTGCTTCTTCCGCCGCAAACTTATAAGTTTCGATAGTCCGGGCTACTTCACCTCTTGCTGTTGTTATGGGTTTCGCTGCTTCTAGGGCAATAATTCCAGCTGCTTCTTCTCTTCGCTCTTCCAGTATCCGAACGAGATTTTCTAAGATCTCCGCGCGTTGGTAGGCAGGCAGTTTCGCCATTACTTTACGTGCTTTGTATGCTGCTTCAACCGCTTGATCAACCTCTAATTCTGTAGCCAGAGGAACCTCTGCAATGATTTCTTCTGAATAAGGCGAGCGCAAGGAAGTGTATTCTTTTGTGTCTACCCACTTTCCGTTAATAAGCAGCTGTTTTCTCATTATGCTATCTACATGGGCCATGCTATTTCCAGTCCTCCCTTTCATGAACATACTAATCTTAGAAATTAGAGGCTGTTTTTGAATAGGTTCCGGTAAAATACTCCCGTAAATTCATAGTCAAGCCCCCGTTTCCAAACTTTTGTTTCGATCTTGATTCCCCGTTTTTTCTCTGTAAATAATCAAGAAAAAATAAAATATTTTTGCGGCGGTCCAAAATATTCGTTACACCCTGGCTGTAAAACCAAGCGTCAATCGTATTGTAAATCCCCTTGTTAATTCCGTAATTTTCAGAGCACAAGCGTATAAACGATAAATCATTTAAATGTATTCTCTCTTCTACTGCTGGATTCATGATGACCCTCCTACCTAGGGAAAAACATATTGACTGTTGCTTTGTTCTTAAAATCTCTTTTGAACAAAATCAATGTCCCTTGTTATTTGTCCCACGAGCTGATCTAAAGAATTAAATTTTGTTTCTTTTCGTATAAAGAAGCATACATCTATCGTCAGTATCTGATCGTAAATCATTTGACTAAAGTTTAAAATATGCACCTCATAATGGATTTTCAAATCCTTGCTGTTAATTGTTGGACGTGTTCCAATATTCATTATTCCAAGGTATAGATGATTGTCATGAAAAACACGAACACCGTACACACCCTTTTCTAAAGAGAGATCTTCTTTGTCAATTGATAAGTTTGCCGTTGGAAAACCAATTGTGCGGCCGATTTTATTTCCACGAACCACTTTACCTGTCATAGTGCCAATCCGCTTTTTAAGGCGACCGGTTTCTCCCTTATTTTTTGACATAGTTACATTTTCAGCTGTGCTGATACTCATGCCGATTTCCCTTTAATGCCTTTTGCATTGAAACAATCTCGTTGCTTAAATTAGCGATTCGTTCTAAAACATGTTCATCGACCAGTTCTCCCTGAGCGTTAAAATGGTCGTGTTGCACATAGACAGAACCCGGTGTAACATATGCTCTGAAGTAACCGGCGATTGGTTTCAATTGGTTCTCAATGACTAAATAGTGCTGATATGTGCCTCCTGTAGCAGCGAACCCAATTACCTTATTGCGAAAAACTTTAGGAGGAACTAAATCAAACAAATTTTTCAGCGCCCCAGTCAAGGAACCTTGGAAAATTGGTGTACCAATAATGTAAAAGTCAGCTGAGGACACTAAATCGATCACTTTCTTCGTATCTCCACTATAAGTCGAAGGATCGCGACCATCACAGAACTCAACCTTGTAATCTTTTAAATCCAGTAATTCTACCTCGATCTCCGGATAATTATTTTTTACTTCTTCTAATAATTTCTCGATTACTGTCTTTGTTTTTGATCCTGTAATTGTTCCTGAAATCCCCAATAACTTCATTGAAATCTCCTCCCTTTGGTCAATCTCTGATGTCTTTTCGGTCATCTATGCTCTTTTACCGCATAATAAATGGATCTGGCATTGGTTCAGATGATGTATTGATCCAAACAACTTTACTCTGTGTATATTCGTGAATGGCCTCATAGCCGCTTTCTCTGCCATAACCGCTGAGTCCCGAACCTCCAATGGGTGCAATTGGAGAGATACTCCGATATGTGTTCACCCAAACAATTCCTGCCCGAACAGCCTTCGCTACACGATGAGCCTTCGCTATGTCCTTCACCCATATGCCAGCTGCCAAACCATAGTCCGTACTGTTAGCCAGTTGAATAACCTCTTCCTCACTTTTAAATGGAATGATACTTAATACCGGTCCAAAAATTTCTTCTTTTGTAATACGAGATGCGTGATCTGTATGTTCGAAAATAGTTGGTTCAAAATACCATCCCTTCGTTAAATGTTCCGGTTTTTTGCCTCCATAAGCTATTTTTCCTCCGTCCTCTAGTCCAATAGCTACATACCGTTCTACACGTTCTAATTGTGCTTGCGTGGCAAGAGGCCCCATTTCTGTTTCATCTTGAAGCGGGTCACCGACTTTAATTTTAGACACACGATCAATGAGTCTTTCCATCACTTTATCGTAGATGTCCACATGTAAAAATGCCCGTGAACCAGCGACACAGCTTTGACCAGATGCCCCAAAAATCCCAGCAATAATTCCCATAGCTGCGTTATCTGGATCTGCATCATCAAATACAATATTTGGAGATTTCCCTCCAAGTTCAAGCGTTACTTTTGCAAAGTTTTCTGCTGAATTGCGGACTACATGGCGAGCCGATTCTGCTCCACCAGTAAAAGCCACACGTCTCACAAGTGGATGTGATGTTAATGAATCACCAACCGGCATACCGAAACCAGTCACAACGTTAACAACTCCAGGTGGAAAACCAGCTTCTTCAACGAGCTTAACTAATTCTAATAAGGAGGCTGACGTCATTTCCGAAGGTTTAATCACAATCGTATTCCCTGCGACAAGGGCAGGTGCTAGTTTAAGGGTTGTTAAATAAAGAGGTGAATTCCAAGGTGTAATAGCAGCAACAACTCCGAGCGGTTCCCTTGAAGTGAACACAAACATATCTTTTTTATCAATCGGCAGTGTTTCTCCGTGAATTTTGTCTGCTAGTCCTGCGTAGTAATAGAAGAACTCAGGGAGGTACTTTAACTGACCGCGCATTTCACGGATTAATTTCCCATTATCCAGCGTTTCGAATTGCGCTAGCTCTTCTACACGTTCAGCAATGAGTTCACCAAGCCTGCGAACAAGACGCCCCCTCTCAGTGTACGTCATTGTTGACCACTCTGAATTTAAAAATGCTTGATGGGCTGCTTTGACAGCAAGGTCTACATCTTCCGCCGTTCCCTTTGCCACATAGCACCACGGTTCACCTGTAGCTGGATTATAACTAGGAAAATATTCTCCGCTCGTTGATCCTACCCATTCACCGTTTATATACATATGGTATTTTTTTAGCTTTGTTTTAACTGACTCTGTCATCCTGTCCCCTCCTCACTTTGCTGGAATTGCTTGTTTTTCAATGAAAAATCTAATTGCTTTATTTACAGTATCCGCTCCTTCTATTGGCAGCATATGTTTCATCCCCGGTACAATTAAAACCTCTGAATGTGCAATTTCATGATGCATTTGCTTTGCCATTGCTGGATTTGAACCAATATCATGTTCTCCTGTGAGGATAAACGTCGGCTGGCTAATTTGCTTAAGGCTAGGCCATAACGCTTCATCTGCTGTAGCAAATAGTGTATAGGCTGCTAAGTAGGAAGATGGATCATTGGTTTCAAGCCTCTTTCGGATACGATCGACTATCGCTTTTTCTTTCTTTATAAATTCTTTATTAAACCACCGTTGGATCGCCGGCTCAATTGTCGATGCCGCTCCTGTTTTCCTTACCTCTTCCACTCTTAAAAGGATAGCTTTTCTTTGTTCTGCTGTTCGATTCGCTACGGCACTCATAATTGTCAGCGTTTTCATTTTTTCTTGATATTTTAATGCAAAAGCCTGCGCAACCATTCCGCCCATTGAAAAGCCGATAACGTGACTTTTCCCGATCTTTAGATAATTCATCAGTTCAGCTAACTGTTCTACAAATTGAGAAAGTGTATAAGGAGCAGGAGGATGCTCAGATCCTCCATGCCCGACCATATCATATACAATTACACGAAAGTGCTTTGATAAGCCCTCCACTTGTTTTTCCCACATTGTATGATCTAAGCCGACACCATGAATAAGGATAAGCGGTTCTCCCATTCCTTTTTCTTCATAACGAATAACTCCCTGATCACACACTGCAATTGGCATTAAACAAGCCCCATTTCAACCATATCTTGATGGCGATTTCCTGTTCTAGGGAACGGACGGCCGCCTGTAGAAGCGCCAATCGCGACTACAATTTCATCTGCCCGCGGTGCATCCGGAATAGAAGCTTCAAATGTGATATAGTGAGAACGCTGCGATTCATCATTTTTATGAACCATTGGAATGATGACTGCCGATCCTGCTCCACTACGCTTATTTGTAAAAGGTAATATGCTTTTTGCTTGTACAGCATCCCGGAACTTGTTTCCAAACTTTAATGTATGGATGAAAGCAGAAGCATGTTCTACCTCTCCATCTACCCCAACAATTGCCGCTTTTCCAAACGCTTCAACATCATCTGCACAATTAATGTGCTTGAACAATTCTTTTACTAATACCTCGCCAATTTCTGGCGCATACTCGTTAATCTCTGGCATTAAGTTCTCCACAAAGCCTTTGCCAGCCCATGGATTTTTCATCACCAGCATGGCTGCAATCATCTTAATTGGTGTTTCTAGCTTTCTGCCGCCTTCAATGCGAGTTTCTTCAATAGCTGTGTATACTTTACGAATTTCTAGCATGAACTTTTACCCCCTGATTTTCATTTGCAAATTTAGGCATAACTTCTTCTGTGAATAATTTCAAGCTCTTCATCATTTTGTCGTGAGGCAATCCATTGTGATTTACCCACAAGAGTAATTCCTGTAAATTCAATTCTTCTTTCAGTTCTTGAATTTTTTCAGCTACATATTCTGGCGTACCAAATAATAAGTTTCTCGGATGCAGGAAGTCATAGTTTAATTCTTGACCTTCTTTTACTTGCTCTCCTGGATCCATTAAATTGCCAAGCCCTCTCCAGTGGCAAATCCAACGATAGTTGTTCAACACAGCCTCTGCTGCGTCTTGGCGGGCTTGTTCCATCGTTTCGGCAACGTAGACATCGCGTACCAGAGCAATACCTTCGCCGAGTGGCACCTCACAACCGCGTGCTTTTGAAGCGGTTTCACGATATAGCTCGAAACGTTCTTTTAATTCTTTTACAGTCGGCATCCAGAACATGCCTTTTACGTTATTTTCCGCAGCCCATTTAATGGAACGCGGTGAATCAATCACCTGCCATAGCGGCGGCATTGGCTTTTGATACGGTCTAGGCATCAAGGAAATTTTATTAATTTCACCTTTTTCCATATCCATGAATTCAGGAGAAGCAGGACTCATCGGATGATTCCACTTCAGACCTTTTGGAGGAAACTGATAAATTTCTCCTTCATGAGCGAAGAAACGATTTTCCCATGCTTTCTTTAATATTTCTAATGTTTCTTCAAACACTGCGCGGTTCTGTTCTTGATTTGTCGGGTCAGCTAAAGTGTTTAAGTTAGCTGCTTCTCTGCCGTATAATCCGCGTGCCAAACCCACTTCTACACGGCCCTTGCTAAGCTGATCAAGCATCGCAATGTCCTCCGCCAAACGAAGAGGATGCCAGAAAGTAATGACATTAGCTGCTTGCCCAATCCGAATTCTCTTTGTACGTGCAGCAATATCTGCTCCCATTAGAATCGGGTTTGAAATTAATTCGTTTCCTTCATGTCCAAAATGATGTTCTGTATACCAAATAGAATCATAGCCATTTTCATCGCAGTAAATAGCTTGCTCGCGAGCTTCATCAAGAACTTTGTAATATTCTTCATGCCGTTCTGGCCCACTAAGGTTTGCGAAAATTCCGAATTTCATAATTTTGTTCCCCCTAAAATTATTTTCCCTCGTATAGCTTTTTGGCTATGGCCTCTTTTAAGCGTATTCCGCTCGACTTTACGTGTTCTCGCATAGTTTTTTCTGCTTCCTCACGCTTTCCATCTTCGATAGCTTTTAAAATTGCTTGGTGCTCTGCTAATGATTTTTTACGGCGGTCAGGAAGACCAATGCTTAAATAAACATAGCGAGTATAAGGAATTTGATTAAGCAGCATATTTAACATAAAGTTTAGCTTTGAGTTATCTGCTCCATCTAAAATAGCTTCATGGAATGCATCATTGGCCTTAACATAGAGGTCATTATCAGATGTTTGAATAGCTTTTTCCATATCAGTTACAGCTTTTCGAATGATCTCAATCTCTTTTTCACTTCCTCGTTCTGCTAGTAAACCAGCAGCAAGGCCTTCCAAAACTTCTTTTAATGTAAATAACTCATCCAATTCTTTCTCGGTTGGTTTTGTTACACACGTCCCGACTCGAGGAATAATTTCAACCAACCCTTCTCTTTCTAACTGTTTCAAGGCCTCCCTAATCGGAGTTCGGCTAACCTTGTAGTGTTCTGACAAGGCAGCTTCTGATAATTTCCTTCCAGGCTCATATTCTCCTTTCAGGATGGCTTCACGTATTGCATTCGTTACTTGGGAAGTAATACTGGTTGTTAGAATAGTAGTAATGGGAAATCCCTCCTTGTTTGTACCATGTACCATGGTAGGATATTCAATGATTCATTTCAGGATTTAAAATAAATCCTTTCTCCAATCATTCCTTCTCTACTCAAGAATATTGGATTATTGTCTTTTAAATATCTTTTTGGCTACCATGTACCATACAAGATATTACGCTTAGTATAATTTATCCAATAAAATACGTCAATTGTTTATTTAAAATTTTCTAAAAATTTATTCTTGTCTTACTAAAAAACTTATATGCTATTAACATCTTGTACCTTATTAGCCTGCTGTGTAACCATTTCTTTCTCCTCAACTATCCCTTGCTCTATCCCCATCTCTTTAGCAATTCGGGGAGCATGCCATAGTATTGGAAGCATTAAAATTGAAACAGGCACAGCTGCTATAACGACGAATGATTGCAAAGCCCCAATCCCTCCGCCTCCTATTTTAATCAGAATGATCGCGATAACCGCCATAATGACTGCCCAAAACACACGCATAGCCTTCGGAGGGTTTCCCTCACCTGTTACACTCATGGCAATCGAATAGGACATTGAGTCAACAGTTGTAACAACGAAGAGCACGGTTAATATAAGAAAGACAGTCGGCATGATGGATCCTAGCGGCATTTGTCCAGCAATAGCGATAATAGCTGCTGGCAAACCTCCTTCTGTTAGAGGCGTACTAACTGACCCAGCATGATGTAATTCATAAAAAATTCCCGTGCCTCCTAAAACCGTAAACCAAAAGTTTGTTACTAAGGCTGACAGAATAGAAACCATCAAAAAAACTTCCCTAATTCTGCGCCCTCTTGAAATCCTAGCGACAAGTAACGCAACTAATGGACCAAAGCCTATAAACCATCCAAAGAAAAAGAGCATCCAAGCGCCCATCCATTCTGGGCTTCCGCGATAAGTACTCACAGGAATAAATTCACTCACATACGTTCCAGCAGACGAAATGAACGAATTAATAATGAACTCCCCAGGACCAAATAACAATAAAAATATAGCGATTGCTACCGCCATGTTTACATTTAATCTACTCAGCCATTGTATCCCTTTATCAATACCAGTCAACGTTGAAAATAATACAACGCCTGTAAGAGCAATAATGATGATCACCTGCGTACTGTAGGTGTCTGCCCATCCAAAAATCGCATTTACACCATAACTTACTTGTAAACCAAGGAACCCAATGGGACCTATTGTTCCCGCCACCGCTCCGATAATACAAAATACATCAGCAAGTGTTCCCCAAAGACTATCTTTAATTTTTTCACCGAAAATCGGATACAACAGTGTTCTCGGTTTAAGAGGCATTCCCTTATGATAGTGAGCGTACATAATCACAATCGTACTAATTGCACCGTAGATCGCCCAGGCTGTAAATCCCCATGACATATAGCTTTGTGCCAGCGCGGGTCCTATCGCTTCTGCAGTTCCGGCTTTAATCCCTGAATACATAGGTGGAACCTCTATAAAATAATACATTGGTTCGGCAGCTGCCCAGAACACTCCACCTGCTCCTAGACCAGAAGTAATAATGATGGCAGCCCATTTAAAAAAGCTCATTTCTGGCCTGCGTAAATTTCCAACTCGTACTTTTCCATACCTTGAAAGAGACAATACGCCCCCTACAACAAAAGTAGCTAACAAAAGCAGCTGCCAATAAGCTCCAAAGTATCTAATAGAAAGATCAAAACCAGTATTTACATACTGTGTAACCATATCCATCTTTGCCACTGATAAACAAACAAAGAGAATCATAATTCCGCCACTAAGGCTGAAAACAGGCCAATCCACTTTCTCTTTAATAAAGTTCCAGTAATTGCTCATATAGTTGCCTCCTAGCCATTTATATATTTTTTCTGTTGAACTCTAATTAACTCTTCATTCTCTAGCAAGCGCTTTCAAACAATAAACTATGATGACTGCTGTCAATGAACAAATAGTTACTTTTAACCCCTCCTTATCATAGTTATTCGACAAACAAAATTAGCAGTCTATACCTTTGTACAACAATACAGCTTAAAATGATTAACCACTTTGTTGCATGTACCATGGTAGACAATCATAAAATATACTATTATTGGAAAGTTGTCAATAAATTTAGTAAATTCAAAATACAAACAATATATTTTTAATGTCATTCATTTAAACAGTTTGATGGCTTTTTTTCTTAATATTTATATTTAAGAAGAAAGTGTAAAAGCATGATCAGAGGACACTCCTTATGCAAGATGCCCTTTAGTAATACATTGCTCAACATCTTCTAAATAATCAAGACGCTTGGAGCTCCGCTTTACAAGTGAGGATTAATTCCCTCACGTTGTTTTAGTGTCTTTTCATATCGTTCTCACTCCTTTTCCCATCATTATCGTACTGCCTGCCTTGCTCTTCTTGCTCTTCTCCCTTTTCTCTCCTATCCCTTGAAAAAAATCTGATCGTGATTTGTCGGTTCACCCTCTGTTTTATTAACTTCTTTAGCAGCCATTTTACGCCTATAATCATTATGGTTAACCAACCAAACCTCTTCATATAAACTTCCTTTCTAAATGTAATTTCCTGTTCATCTTTCGTTCATATAAGGCATGTAGACTAAAGGCATCAAATAAAGAACTGGGAGGAATAGTGATGAACATCGCCTGGAAAGAAATAAAAAAGAATAAAGTACGCTTTCTGATTTTAGGTTCGATCATTTTTTTAGTGAGCTTTCTGACGTTCATTATTTCCGGATTGGCAAACGGCCTTTCACAAGACAATGCTGCTTTAATTAAGGATTTACCGGACGGTCAATTTTATATGAGTACCGCTGCTGACGAAACCTATAATTTATCGAAAATAGAGAGCCCTATCCAAGACAACATGCTAAACGAGAAAAAGGATGCTGTAGCACTATCGATTCAGATGGGATTTTTAAATGATCAGAATGGCAAACAACAAAGTGTCGCCTTTGTCGCTTCAACCGATTCCAAGCTGTTTGAACATGTAAAAGATGGCGAAGTCATACTAGATCGCTCTATGAAGGAGAAAGGAATAAAAGTTGGGGATGTTTTAACGAACAATCAATTTAGCGGCAAATGGATTGTGAAGGGGTTTGCGGATGATAAGAAATTCAGCCATGCACCTGTCGCCTTTGTAAATATAGAGAACTACAAAGATATGTACCGGACCGATGCCATGCAATTGGTTTTCGTGCCTGGAGAAGAGAAAGCGCAAGCAGCTGCCGGATTACAAGCCTTTTCAAAAAAGGAATTCCTTCATACGATTCCAAGCTATAGCGCAGAGCAAATGTCCCTTAATATGATTGTTTGGTTTTTAGTCGTGATCAGCGGCATGCTGTTCGCTATCTTTTTCTATATGATGAATGTTCAAAAGATTGGATTGTATGGCATCTTAAAAGCGATTGGCGTGAAGACCAGTACGTTATTTAAAATGATGTGGACGCAAATGCTTTTTATTACCGTGCTGGCTCTTTCTTTATCTGTTGCATTCAGCCAAGGATTTAAAATGATTTCACCTGATGGCATGCCTTTTCATTTAACACTTGAAACGACGCTGCAATTATCCGTTATCTTCCTCGTTATTGGATTTATCGGAGCGACACTTTCTGGAGTACAGATCAAGAAAGTTGAACCATTACAAGCGATTCAACAAGGAGAGGTTTAATATGTCCGTTTTTACAATTGATGAAGTGAAAAAAACGTTTACTAACGGGGAAGTAGCAGAAGAAGTGTTAAAAGGAGTAAATCTTTCCCTTAAAGAAGGAGAAATTACTGCATTAGTGGGAGCCTCCGGTTCCGGCAAAAGTACCCTCCTCACGATAGCAGCGGGGCTTCAGCCTGCTTCAGACGGCAAGATATGGTTCGAAGGACAAAATATTAATCTAATGAACCAGGAGCAAATCCGGAAAATACGGGCAAGCAAATTCGGTTTTATTTTTCAGTTTGCCCATCTCGTTCCTTTTCTTACAGTAGAAGAGCAGCTCACGCTCATGCTCGATGTGTCAGAAACAAAGTTAAAAAGACAGGAACAGCAGAGAGAAATCGACAACGTTTTAAAGCTAGTCGAAATGGACCATCGAAAGAATGCTTATCCTTCGTCCCTATCTGGCGGAGAAAAACAACGGGTTGCCATTGCTCGCGCTATTATCCATAAGCCTAAGGTTCTCTTTGCAGATGAACCTACTGCAAGCTTAGATTCAAAGAGATCTAAAGACGTCATGCAGCTCATCCAGCGTTTGACTAAAACGCTGAACATCACCACTTTGCTCGTCACGCATGATGAAGAAATGCTTGCTTATGCTGATCGTGTCATTAAAATGAGCGATGGACTCGTTTCATAAAGTGAAATCTCAACCCCTGTGTTCAATTTCTATTCCATAGCCCCGGCACATGGTGGGGCTATTTCTTTTTACTAAACATAACGGGATTGAATTTTGCTATACATGACAACATTAGAAATAAATCCAAGGTTTTATCATTCTTTAGTGATTCATGTTAATTGGTCACAAGAGTCATTTAGAGGAGTAGATAAGATGACAAATATTTTAATTGTTGATGATGATCCTAACGTGTTAAAACTGTTAGATATTCACCTGCATGAAGAGGGATATCGAGTATGCCAAGCAAAAAATGGCGTGGAAGCTCTCGAAACCCTGAAGAAGGAAAAGTGTGATTTAGCCGTCATTGATGTCATGATGCCTTACATGAACGGTTATACTTTAACACAAAGGATTCGTAAGCAATATGATATGCCCATTATTCTTTTAACAGCTAAAAGTCAAATCGAAGATAAAGCACATGGTTTTCAATCAGGAACAGATGACTATCTTGTCAAACCCTTTGATCCAAAGGAACTGCTCTTTCGTATCAAGGCATTGTTACGACGATATCACCCACCATTAGATGAGTCGCTCGTTCGCCTAGGAAAAACAACGATCAATAAAAAAAGTTATGAAGTTCAAATTGGTGATCGCACGATATGGCTGCCTTTAAAAGAATTTGAATTGCTGTTCTTTCTAGCCGCAAATTCTATGCAGGTGTTTTCTCGAGATCATCTCATTGAACAAATTTGGGGATTAGATTATGAAGGGGATGAACGAACAGTAGACGTGCACATAAAAAGACTAAGAGAACGCTTTTCTACACTGACGGACGATTTTTGCATTAAAACGGTTCGCGGAGTTGGCTATTTATTGGAGGCCAAACGCTCATGAAGTCTCTTTATACAAAATTTATCGTCGTAACAGCTGGAATTATGCTTCTGAGCGGCCTTTTAGCTTTTTTTATTTCCAATACTTATTACCAGCAAAGATTAAAGCCCTATAACGATCAAAAAAATACCAAAATTGCACTAGGTGTTGCTGCATTTGTGGATGAGCATCCTGACATGAACCTTAAAGAGTACCTGCAAAATATTTCCTCTGTAGGCTACCAAATTTACCTCGTTGATCAAGCAGGAAATAATGTTTATTTTGGCGCTCCTTTCAGAGTGAACAATCTCTCTGCTTCTACAAAGGAGCAAGTTCTAAAAGGGACTCTTTACCATGGCATTCTTTACTTTCCTCAGGAAACCTTTGTAACCGGCTTTTTTGCGAATGAATTAAAGAATACAATTGGCGTCCCGTTAGTGCACAACGAGAAAAGTTATGCGCTCTTTCTTAGACCGGATATTAAACTTCTCTTTAACGAGATGCACCTTTTATTCGGGTGGCTGCTCGCCCTCACGATTGCTTTAAGCATTCTTCTAGTAGTGTTTAGCACAAAATATTTAGTGCAGCCCATTTCTAATCTAACGGCAGCCACAAAGTCACTCTCGAATGGCGATTTTAATGTTGAGTTAGATGTAACCCGACGTGACGAGTTAGGCGAACTTTCTGCTAGCTTTTTGCGAATGGCCCGAAAATTAGAACAAATGGATGAGATGAGAAAGGAGTTTATTTCCAATATCTCACACGACATCCAATCACCGCTATCCAATATTAAAGGCTATACTAACTTGATAGAAAATGATTCCGTAAGCCGAGAAGAACGAGCTTCCTATATTTCCATTATTAATAGTGAAATTAAACGACTTTCTACCTTAACTGAACAATTATTGCTTCTTGCCTCACTGGACCGAAATGAAGACATTGTGAAGAAGAAATCATTCAATGTTGGGCAGCAAATCAAGGAACTAGTGCAAAGTTATAAATGGAGAATCGGTGAAAAAGGACTGATGCTTAGCTACTCCTTGCCGGATATAGACATTACTGGCGACCCTTCTTTGCTCAATACTGTATGGGACAATCTTTTAACGAATGCCATTAAATATAATAAACCAAACGGCAGCATTGAGATATTAATTGAACAAAAAGGAGAATCAGTCGTCATCACTTTTAAGGATACAGGAGTAGGATTGAGCTCAGCGGAATTGGAAAGGATCTTTGACCGCTTTTACCGTGCAGACATTACACGTTCACGCACCGTTGAAGGAACAGGGCTAGGCCTTTCCATTGTCGCAACAATCATTAAGCTTCACAATGGTCAGGTAACGGTAAGCAGCAAAGAGAAAGAAGGAACAATCTTTATTGTGGAGCTTCCTCTTCGTTAGCAGCGTGTTTCACAAGTGTCATCAAGGCCTTTGCTCATTCGTTTTTAACATCCTTCTATTCGATGTTAAAAACGTTGCAGTGCTTCATCCCCTCTCTCCGGCCGGTGAATAAGTCTAAAACTGGGAATGCAGGCAAAATCCTCACTCCCAGCCTGAGTTTGTATTATGGTTTTTCCACATTTACTATCACATTTCCAAAAAGCTTTTCGCCAAAATAGGCTTCCAGCTTCCACAACCCTTCACTCGGCAGCGTCATCATGGACGGTATATGATGATCCGCTCCTGAGTTAGGGGCCAGCACGTGATTACTTGGAAATTCAAAAACAGTTACTTCCTCATCCGTTTCTTTGCTCACTCCGACGACTTTGAATGGTTTGGTTAACACTTCTTTTTCGCCCCAAAAATGCCACATATGCTTCTGTGGTTCCCCTGCAATAAAAGGACCATACTCTCCAAATCCCAGCTTTCCATTATCGCCAATCCGAAAAACGAAATCACCTGTTTTTCCGTCATCCGTAATAACCACTTCTTTGACTAACGTCGGACTTTCTCTCCACTCTTCTGCTCCTATAACGGTTTGTTCTGCTTGGGAACACCCGACTAACAACAGACCAACCGTTATGAATAGATTGCATGCTTTTCTCATAACTCCCCCTTGTACAGACTGTCATGAAATTTATATACGCTTTGTAATTGTCCTAACTATGTAACATTGTTTTTCTACGCTTATAGATCTTGAGATAAGCGAATCATATCTCTGCATCGTATGCCATTTTCGAAAATTTCTTCTGAATAATGCCTTATAAAAAAATCAGGGTCGACTCCAATCATCCTGAAGCCGCATTTTTGATAAAGAGCTAATGGCCCGATGCTGGAGTTGCCAGTGCCGACGTCTATTGTTTTGTATCCCCTTTCCTTAGCTGCTTGGATGGCATGCATCACCAGCCTTTTGCCTGTCCCTTTTCCATGCTGTTCCTTTGCCACGGCAACATTTACTAGCTCTACAGTATACGGTCTCGTAGGCAGCAGTACATACACTCCAATAACCTCTCCAGCATTTACAGCAATAAAGCTTTCTCCTCTTTTTATATACTCCTCAATGGTTTCTTGGGAAGGATCGGCTAATAACAGCAAATCCATTGGCAGCTTTTCATTTTTCTTTAGTTTCCTAATCTCCATCTCTTCTTCTTCATTCCATTCTAAGAAACTTTTTTATAATACGTTCAATCGGTATCCTCTTTAATCTGATAACGATTGAACACCAATAATAGTATACCAATCCCTTTTAAATTCCTCTTCTCTCTCGGCTATAAAAAAGCAAAAATGCAGATCGGTATAGTTTTTAATTTCTCTTGTCAAAACAATTTTTCAGCTTCATAAGCTAGAGTGATAACCCTACAGCCTACTGTGGTAATTTTCTTTGCGGAAGCTGTTTATTCACTAAGTTAACAGCAAATTATAATAAGAAGAAAGCATATTTGCATGTTACTTAATTATACTTTAAAATAGTATTAAGTAACATGGATTAAGGAGAAGAATCGATGGAGTATGTAGAAGCTCTGAAGGATCTAAAGCAAATTAATGCCATGAAAAGGTATTTAAAAAAACATTCAGAACGAGATTATCTTCTCTTCGTCTTTGGTATTAATACAGGTTTAAAAATCACTGAAATGTTAGATATTAAAGTAAGGGATATACTAGAAGAAGGCTGTTTGAAAGATTTTCTTTTTCTTCCCCATAAAGAATCTAAAGCCGCTAAAGAAATCTACCTTAACCACAAAGTAAAAAAAGCCGTTTTGCACTTTATCCAAGCAAACGAACTAAAAGGGGATGATTATTTGTTCAAATCCCCTAAAACCCAAAAACCGATTACACGCCAGCAAGCCTACCGAATTATTCACCATGCTGCAGAAGCGGTTGGCATAAAAGGGAAAATCGGCACAAATTCTTTGCGTAAAACCTTTGGTTATCATGCTTATAAACGAGGAGTTGCCATTTCTCTCCTTCAGAAGCACTTTCATCATGCTACCCCTTCTGAGACTCTTAAATATCTTGGGATTTCCAAAGATGAAAAAATAAAAACGGAAATCGATGTTAATCTTTAAAACACCTTAATCCATTGTTATATCCATTTAAAGGAGGAATCTTACATTGAACATTCGAGAAAGTGAACTGCCAGGCATTGGCTATAAGTTTGAAATTATCACAAAAAACCAGGATAAGCTGGTCATCGTTATTCATGATGACGGACGGAGAGAGATTTACCACTTTGACTCAGATGATCATGATGAGGTTGTAAGCAGTGCGACTTTCAGCGATGCAGAAGCCAGACAAATCGCCGGCATTTTAGGTGGAATGGCTTACAACCCTAAAGCCTTGGAAAAGATAGACTTTGCCTTTGATGATTTAGTCATTGAATGGTATCAGGTGGAACCAGGGGCTCCAGCCGTGAATAAAACGATTGGCGAGGTTGATATTCGAAGCAATTTCGGGGTGAATGTTATTGCTATTAGAGAAAAGCACACAAAAAAAACCCACAACCCGGGACCAGATACAGTCATTGAAGCAGGTGACATCTTAATCATTTCAGGAGAACGAACTCAATTAAAAGAGCTTATTAAAAATTTACTATCTAATGAGGGGTGAGAAATATAGATGAACGATCTAGTTCTTGAAGTCGGTACTGCACTTGTTCTCGTTGCCATCGTAGCCATCCTTGCAAACAAACTTAACTTTTCTATTATTCCGTTCTTAATCGTTCTCGGCATGATTGTCGGTCCTCATGCACCAACGATCGGAATTATTGACTTAACATTTATTGAAAGCAATGAAATTATTCAATTTTTAGGACGCATAGGCGTGCTGTTCCTCTTGTTCTATTTAGGTCTTGAATTTTCAGTCGGAAAACTGATGAAGTCCGGACGGAACATCGTAGTCGGCGGAAGTATCTATGTGTCCCTTAATTTTATTTTGGGCCTTCTTTACGGACTTCTTACGGGAATGCCATGGATTGAGTCTCTGATTATTGCCGGATTGCTTAGCGTGTCCTCCAGCGCCATCGTAGCAAAGGTGCTCGTCGATTTAAGAAGGACCGCTAATCCGGAGACAGAGCTAATTCTTGGAATGATCTTATTTGACGATATCTTCCTGGCCCTATTTTTAACCACCATGTCAGGCGTCTTACTTGCAGGCTCTACCTCTTTCCTCGGTATTTTCACTTCCGTTCTTATCTCGATCGGCTATATGTTACTATTTTTTATTATTGCGCGAAAAGGCGCGCCTCTACTAAATAAATGGTTAAATATAAAATCAGATGAAATTTTTATCATCGTCATCTTCGCTTCCTTGTTTTTTGTGGCTGGTTTTTCAGAAACACTCCATGTTGCTGAAGCGATTGGTGCCTTGTTATTAGGACTGGTCTTCTCTGAAACTGAGCATCGTGACCGGATTGAACATCTAGTAGTTCCTTTCAGAGACTTCTTCGGTGCTGTGTTCTTCTTTAGCTTTGGATTAAATATTGATCCCTCAACGTTAGCCGATGCGTTTTGGTTATCACTTGGTGCTGCTCTAGTAACAGTTATCGCGAACGTTATTGCCGGTATGATTGCTGGAAGAAAAGCTGGACTGTCCCATAAAGCTTCTACTAATATTGGCTTAACCATTATGGCACGGGGAGAATTTTCGATCATTGTGGCCAATCTCGGAATTACGGCAGGCTTAAATCCTATTTTAACGCCTTTCACTGCCATGTATGTGCTGTTCCTGGCTATTTTAGGGCCGCTCATGACGAAAGAAAGTAAGAAGATTTACAAGTATTTAAATAAAATCTTCAAATGGAAAAAAGAAGAAGTAAAAAAGAAAATCAACGTTCCTGGTGAATAAACTACAGTTGCTCACCACCTCAACCTTTACACCTTGTCTATCACAAATATTTACCAACTATGGAACGCAGCCGCGTCTTCTGCCAAGGGTGGTTTTAATTTACACAAAATCACAGTAATTATATATGCTTAAGCTGATATGATAATTTCAGCACATTTTGTATAATCCGATCGGCTTATACAGAACAGAAATGAATGTCAAGCCTTTTATCCTACCTGCTCACGATCTCCCCATTGAAACGTGGTCAGATTTTGATCCATAAAAAAATTCCTCTCGTCTAAGAGGAATTTTTTTATGTTTATATCTCATTTTGTAGCGGTAGAGGCTGGCCGTCAAATGGAGTAATCCTCCGGAATAAACACCTTCAATTGATTAGGCCGGACAAACACATCTTCCCCTACTTTTAAACCAAGTTCTCCATAACGTTCTTTCGTTAATTCTGCCTCGAGGAATTGTTCCAGTCCCTGTGTCTTCAGCTCAATGTGAACCGTCCGGCCGACCACGTGAATATGAACAATTTTCGCCTGAACAGCATCCTTTGCAGTGCTTTCACGCTCAATCATAACATCATGTGGACGTACATAGGCAACAGCCGGACGGTTCTCCGCACTATCAATGCCTGGAGCATCCAGCTCGACCTGGCCATTAAGCAGTTTTCCATTTTCCAGCCGGCCATGAAACAAATTAACGTTTCCTAGAAAGTCATACACAAACGGGCTGTTCGGATGATCATATACTTCTTCCGGACTGCCGATCTGCTCAATCCTTCCTTCATTCATCACTACAATGCGGTCTGCTACATCCAGTGCTTCTTCTTGGTCGTGCGTGACAAAGATACTCGTAATATGAAAGTCATCATGCAGTCTGCGCAGCCAGCGCCGCAGATCTTTTCTCACTTTTGCATCCAAAGCTCCAAACGGTTCATCAAGCAGCAGCACTTTTGGCTCTACCGCCAGCGCTCTGGCAAGGGCAACGCGCTGCCGCTGTCCACCAGAAAGCTGTGATGGATACCGGTCTGCCAATGCCTCTAGCTTTACAAGGCTCAATAGCTCGTTTACCTTTTCTTGAATGTCTTTTTTAGACGGCCGCTCTTTTTTAGGACGAACCCTCAATCCGTAGGCAATATTGTCAAAGACAGTCATATGCTTAAACAAAGCATAGTGCTGGAACACAAAACCGACTTTTCGCTCGGTTGTACGAATGCGCGTCATATCTTCGCCACCGAATAAAATGACTCCGCTATCCGCTTCTTCAAGACCAGCAATAATGCGAAGAAGCGATGTTTTTCCTGATCCCGACGGTCCGAGCAAGGCAACAAGCTCGCCTGTTGGGATATCAATCGTAATATTACTCAGCGCATTGAATGAGCCGAATGATTTTGATACATCTTTTATGTGAATGCTCATACGATGGCCCTCCTGTTATCCATGTTGATTGGCTTTCCATTCAATCATATTTTTAAAAATAAGTGTCACGATCGCTAATATAGACATGAGCGAAGCGACGGCAAACGCCGCAGAAAATTGATATTCGTTATATAAAATTTCAATGTGAAGCGGCATTGTATTTGTCAACCCCCGAATATGTCCAGAAACTACTGATACTGCGCCAAATTCGCCGACAGTCCGTGCATTACATAAAATGATGCCGTATAGCAATCCCCATTTAATATTAGGCAGTGTCACAAGCCAAAATGTTTTCCAGCCGCCCGCTCCCAGTGTGAGGGAAGCTTCCTCTTCTGAGGAGCCTTGCGACTGCATAAGCGGGATCAACTCACGTGCGACGAATGGAAGTGTCACGAATAGCGTGGCTATCACAATGCCTGGTATAGCGAAAATAATTTTAATATCGTTTGCGAATAACAAATCACCAAATAAACCGTGTGTACTGAACAAAAGTACAAATACGAGACCGGCAATGACTGGCGACACAGCAAACGGCAAATCAATAATAGTAGTCAACAGACTTTTCCCTTTAAAATCGAATTTTGTAATTGCCCACGCTGCTGCGATTCCGAACAAGGCGTTAACAGGTACCGTTAATAAAACAACGAGCAGTGTCAGCTTAATCGCTGCCAGTGCATCTGGTTCAGTAATGGCCGCCAAATAAACGTGAATTCCTTGTTCAAATGCCTTGATAAAAATTGCCGCCAGCGGCAGCACAAGAAACAAAAATAAAAAAATGAACGCGACAACAGTGAGAAACACACGAATAAAAAGCGGTTCTTCTGCAGCTTTTTTTACTGTTTTTCTGCTCCCGTATGACAATGGAACGTGTCCAGCCATCTTGATGCCTCCTTAGTAATGAGCAAACTTTCGATTCATCCACCATTGCATGCCATTTATAAAGAGCAGCATGATAAATGAAATAATAAGCATGACTGCTGCAATAGCTGTTGCTCCGGCATAATCATATTGCTCAAGCTTCGTCATAATGAGAAGCGGTGTGATTTCGGTCTTCATCGGCATGTTACCCGCGATGAAAACGACCGATCCGTATTCGCCGAGAGCACGTGCAAACGCCAGTGAAAAGCCAGTAAGAGCCGCTGGCAATATTTCCGGGATGATGACTCTTATAAACGTCTGACGCCGATTTGCTCCTAAAATAGCGGATGCTTCTTCTGTTTCCTTATCAAAGTTTTGTAATACTGGCTGTACCATCCGGACGACAAACGGCAAACCAATAAATGTTAGAGCAACCGTTACACCAAGTGGAGTAAAGGCTACCTTGAATGATAAAAATTGGCCCACCCAGCCGGTTTTGGCATATAACGTAGTTAAGGCAATCCCTGCAACAGCAGTTGGAAGAGCAAATGGCAAATCTACCAATCCATCAATAAGGCGCTTGCCTGGGAAGGAATAGCGAACAAGCACCCAGGCAATGAGCACACCGAATACCATATTTATACTTGCGGCCACAAAAGCAGCACCAAAACTTAATTTATACGAAGCGACCACCCGTGGTTCCGTCACGGTTGACCAAAAATCAGACCAGCTCATCGAAGCCGTATTGACAAAAATCATCGAAAGCGGCAACAGAACGAGCAGGCTGAGGTATAGCATCGTAAATCCGAGTGACAGCCCGAACCCCGGTAAAATACTATGCTTCTTAAATCTCGATTTCATTTCTGCCACCTCGTCATCTGCATGTCAAATTTTCTTAAAACCGGCGTCACAAGATCCTCTTCTAGAGCCTACATATCATCTTATTTTGGCTGATAAATTTCATCAAATGTGCCGCCGTCATTAAAGTGTTTTTCTTGGGCTGTTTTCCAGCCGCCAAAATCATCATCAATTGTTACGAGATTAATTTTCGGGAACTGATCGGCATACTTAGCGAGTACTTCTTTATCACGCGGACGGTAATAATTTTCCGCCGCAATTTCCTGCCCTTTTTTCGAATATAAATACTCAAGATACGCTTCTGCGACTTTTTCTGTTCCTTTTTTCTTCGCCACTTTGTCAACAACTGCTACCGGAGGCTCCGCTAAAATACTGATAGAAGGAACAACAATCTCAAATTGATCTTTGCCAAGCTCATTCAGGGATAAGAAGGCCTCATTTTCCCAGGCGATTAGTACATCGCCAATCCCTCGCTCTACAAATGTTGTCGTGGCACCACGGGCACCTGAATCTAGTACTTCAACATTCTTATAAATATCGCCAACGAATGTTTTAATCTTCTTTTCATCACCACTAAATTTCTTATCTCCATATGCCCAGGCTGCAAGATAGTTCCAGCGTGCACCACCTGATGTTTTCGGGTTTGGCGTAATGACCGATACCCCTTTTTTTGCTAAATCTCCCCAATCCTTTATGTGTTTCGGATTGCCTTTGCGAACAAGAAAGACAATGGTTGACGTGTAAGGAGTGGAGTTATCATCAAGACGTGTTTGCCAGTCTTCAGCCGTTAGACCCGCTTTCGCTACCTCATCAATATCACCAGCCAGAGCCAGTGTTACTACGTCTGCTTCAAGCCCATCAATGACGGCTCTTCCCTGCTTGCCGGAGCCGCCGTGTGATTGCTGAATTGTTACATTCTGACCTGTTTCTTTTTTCCAATGGGCAGCGAACTCTTTATTAAACTCTTCGTATAGTTCACGAGTGGGATCATAAGATACGTTTAATAGCTCCACTGATTCTTTTGAAGAGGAAGCTGCATTTTCTTCACTTTCATTTTCTTCACTTTCATTTCCTGCTTTTGAATTACCGCAGCCCGCCAAAATCACCGCTGTCGTGGCCATGCTAATTAAAAATTTAGATAAAACTTGCTTATTTTTCATCCCTTGTAACCTCTCTCTCACTTATTTAATTTACAAAAAAAGGCAGACAACTTTTAACATTAATAGTTAAAAGAGTCTGCCTTCAGTATGTCTGATCGGCTTCTATTGAGTTTTGGCCTGCTTTTGTATTTCCGTTGCTTGATTTTTTTATAGAGAACCGCTGTTTTTCCAGCCGGTCAATTTGTGTAATTTGCGAATCGTGAATGACGATTTGTACCGACCCATACTCTATCCCTTCCAATGACTGCAAAATACGTTCAACCCATTGGTGATCGATCTGTTTCTCTGACATGCTCCTCCCCCTCTTGATGATTATTTAAGCCTCTTTCTACACAAATAAAGACTTCCTTGCATCCGTCACAAAATCATTTTCTCGGATTACGAGGAGCCTCCAGTTGTCTGATTGGCTCCTACTTGTGTCGAAAATCAATAACCAAGTATTCTTATATGTTTTATTTAATTAATTGGATTATAACGCACCCTTTCTCTAATGTCTATATGTTTTAGAAATAATTTCATTCTTCTTTTTGCTTTCATACAATCAAACTAAAATGTATAGCCCTTCCACTAGTCATCGGCTGATTTTTGCCTCTTCTAGCGAGACATGTTATGGCAATGAACAGTAAAACAGGAAGCATAAATACTTGTTTAGAAGGCAAAAAATCTCCATCCCCTAAATAAGAGTATTAAGTATTAGCTTGCTAAATTAAATAAAGGCTGTCTCCTCTACTTGTGAGACAGCCTATCTATCCTTATTTAATGACTATACTTGTTCTACTGGCGCTACCGTGAACTTCCCATACTCTACCCCTTTTAAACTCGTCAATTGATGGCTGAGCTGCTGAATATCGTTTGCTTTTCCTTTCACAACAATAAGTTCAAGGCAGCTGTCATGATCCAAATGAAAATGTGTGGTAGCTAAGATATAATCATGCATGCCATGTTGAATATGTGTTAACTCTTCAAGCAGATTGCGTTGGGAATGATTGTAAAATAGCAAAATAGTTCCTGCTACTATTTGTTCGTTGTCTTCCCAGGACTGCTGGATCAGTGCGTCGCGTACAAGGTCTCGAACAGCTTCCGAACGGTTTTCATAGCCTCTTTGTTTGATTAAATGATCAAACTTGCGAAGCAGATTCCCTTCCATCGAAACACCAAACCTTTTAGTTGTAGAATCCTGCATCTCCTTTTCCCCACCTTTACTGTTTATCCCATTCTTCAATATTCCACAGTATGCCAAAACCATGATGTCCTAATGTACGATCGCTTACTCCGCTGACTTTTTTATTGACGCCATATAAAGCATCTAAATACACGAGAAAGTTAAAAGGCGGGTCTGCCGCTAACTCTTTTTGAAATTGTCCATAAAGTACTTTTCGCTTCTCTTGATCATCTGCTATACGGGCTTCTGTTAACACTTGATCTACTTCATCATTGCGATAAGCCCCCATATTGTAGAGCCCATCACCAATTTGGCTGCTATGGAATACTCGATACGTATGGTCATCCGGGTCAAATTCGCTGCCCCACCCGATAACGAAGGCATCCGCTTGATCAATTTTAATAGCATTCCAGTCTAGTGGTTTCGGAGTAACCGAGATACCTAACGGCTTTAGTTGTTCAGCTACAACGTTTCCTAAAGCTGTGCGGATTGGATCAGTGATCGGGGAGACTAGTTCAAACTCAAAGCGCTTGCCATCTTTGACAAGTATACCGTCACTGCCCTTCTTCCAGCCTGCTTCCTTTAACAACTCCTTTGCCTTTTTCGGATCATATGCATACATCTGTTTTTGTGGTGAATTTGCCCATGATTTTTGAAGCGGACCATAAGCTGCCTCTCCTTTGCCGGATAGCATGCCCTTCACGATCGCTTCACGATCAATCGCAAAGTTCATAGCCTGGCGAACCTTTGCGTCCTTAAACAGCGGGTTTCGGAAATTGTACATGACCGCCCGGTAATCAGCTGTTGAAATCGTATGCACAGTAAAACCTTCACCTTCTTTTACACTTTTCATTTGATTTGGTTCTAAAAGAGCGAGATCAATTTCGCCTGTTTTCAGTTGCAAAGCACGCGTATTAGGGTCTGGAACGTGTTTGAAAACAACCTCTTCAAGCTTTGGCTTTAACCCATAGTATTTATCATTACGTACGAGAGTAATCGTGTGATCGTTGTCCCATTCCTTTAATTTAAATGGGCCATTTCCAATTGGATGCTGATTAAAATCTGTTTTATTGATGTCTTCGTTCTGCAAAAGATGCTTTGGCAAAATACCGATCTTTAATTTATCAAGCAGTGGCGGAAATGGATTGCTCAATGTGACTTGAACTTCATTTTCTTTTAATACTTCAACCGATTTGATCTCACTAAAATCTCCTGCAATGGGTGTATTCGTTCCCGGATCTCTTACTTTGTCCAAAGTAAATTTAACATCCTCAGCTGTGACGGGCTTGCCATCTTCCCATTTTGCGTCATCCCGCAGTGTGAATGTATAAACGAGATGGTCAGGGGAAATTTCCCAACCTTTTGCGAGATCAGGGGCAATGTCGTTCGTTTCTGTCGGCTTTGTTAGTCCGCGAAAAATAAGGCTGTCAATCTCTTGGTTTTCATCTAATACGGGATTGACTTGCTCAATTTCCATTTCTGTTCCATAAACAAGCTGCTTCGCCGCTGCGGAAGACGTAGAGGAAGCCTCCTCTCCCTTGCACCCTGCTATCAAAACCATACTCGTTATAACCGATGTGATCAGCATCGTTTTACCCATTTTGATGCGCATATTCCCTCTCTCCTTCTGTTGTTTGCTTTTGTAATCTTCTACCTGGATGCGTAACAGGCATCGACGATAGTAAACGCCGTGTATAGAAGTTGACTGAATCAGATAGCTCCTTTGCTCCGGCTTCTTCTATCTTTCTTCCTTTTTCCATCACCAAAATACGATGGCAAAGTGCCAATGCAGCCCGGATATCGTGGGAGATAAATAAAATAGCTGTTTTTTCTGTTTGATTAATTTGTTTTAAGAGAGAAAGAATGTTAGCCTGGGAGCTCATATCAAGGCTTGCGAACGGTTCATCTAAAATAAGAAGCTCTGGTTCTAATAAAAGGGCTCTTGCCAGCGCCACTCTCTGTCTCATTCCTCCAGAAAGTTCATGAGGATAATAGGATAAAATATTTTCAGATAGCCCCACTTTTTGTAATACCTCTTTTACCTGCTGGTGCTTGTTTTCTTTTTTTTCTTTCCAATAATCAAGTCCTTCTCCCACAATTTTTTCTACATTCCACCGGGGATCGAACGAAGCAAGCGGATCTTGATGTACCCATTGAATCCCTTTTCGAAATGGAAGGCTTCCTTTCCAAGCGATAGCGCCCTGTTCGACGTTTTCCAACTGAAGCAGCAAGCGGGAAAGGGTACTTTTTCCGCTGCCGCTTTCACCAATTAACCCGACAATCTCCTTTTTGCAAATACAGAAGCTAACATCGTCTACTGCCTTGATCATCTGTTTCTGGAACCATTTCTTTTTTATATACGTTTTTTTCGCATGATTCACGGTTACAAGAGGCTCTATATCAAACAAACCTGTCTGTTTAGGCGTCTCAGTTAGTTCTTTATAATAATGAAGTAATTGCTTCGTATGCTCATGAACAGGCTGATCAAATAGCTGATCGACAGGTGCCACTTCAACAACGGCTCCCTCTTTCATGACCACGACTGAATCCGCTATCTCTGCCACTACTCCCAAATCGTGCGTAATAAAGAGAACACTGCCGCCTGTATTCTTACACCAATCCTTAATAAGCTGCAAAATGTCTGCTTGGATCCTTAAATCCAGAGCTGTCGTAGGTTCATCTGCAATTAACAGTACAGGATTAAGCGCTAAGGCTAAAGCAAGCTGAACACGCTGCCTCATTCCTCCAGAAAGCTCATGCGGAAAAGAGTCGTATACACGTTCCGGCTCTGTTAATTGCACACGTTCTAATAATTGAACTGTTTTTTCTTTAGCCCGTTGTTTTGAAATCTTCATATGAGCAGAGAACAATTCATGAAAATGCTGGCCAATCGTTTGCATCGGATCAAATGTTCCGTACGTATCCTGAAACACAAACCCTATCTGTGTTCCGCGATAAAGACGCTTTTGTCTTTTGTCCATGGCTGATACATCTTTATTTAAAAAATAGACACTGCTGGAAGACGGCGTGAACCCTCTCGGCAGTAAATCTAGGATCGCTTTAGCCGTCATACTTTTCCCTGAACCACTCTCGCCGATAATGGCTACAATTTCTCCCCTAGGCACATTAAATGAAACATCCTTCAGCAGCTGCTTTTTCCCCTGGTTTGTTTCAAGCTGTACAGACAAATGTTTAACGGTTAATACTTGTTCATTCATAGCAACCTCTCACCTTTCCTGAACTGCGGCAGCGCAAAACGATCTTGTAACATATCGCCCAGAAACGTCACCGCCAAAACAGTAAGAGTAATAAAGAGACCTGGGAATACAGCGATCCACCATATTCCGGAAAGCACATAATTTTGTACACCCATGAGCATGTTTCCCCAGGATGGCTCATGGGGTGGAATGCCTAATCCTAAAAAGCTTAATGTTGCCTCTGATAAAATGGCATGACTAATACCACTAACAGACATAACGGTTATCGTTGGAAGACATTGCGGTAATAAATGTCTCGTTAGCAACTGCCGCGAGGAAGCTCCAACGACAGCCGATGCCTGAACAAAAACTTCCCCTTTTAATGAAAGAGTCTCCGTACGAACTAAACGGGCAATGGGCATCCAGCTTGTCATGCCAATAATCAATACAACCGCCGTTAAACTATGAGGGAGGAATATTTGAAGACCGATCATCAGCAAAATGCTGGGAATACTAATTAAGGCATCAAGCACTCTCATCATGACACGATCGATCATTCCGCCAACAAAACCGCTAATAGCGCCATAGCCGGCACCAATGACAACAGAAATCAGCATAGCTGCTGTTCCTACCGCTAATGAAACACGTCCGCCATATAACAAACGCGTGAACACATCACGCCCTAGTTCATCTGTGCCAAATAAATGAGCTGCACTCGGCGGCTGCAAAACAGCTGACAACCCAACAGCTCCCGGCTCGTAGGGAGTGAAAAATGGGGCAAGCCCAGTGAAAACAAGCAACAAGAGCAAATAACCGATAATACCGTTCACTAACCATTTCTGTTTTCTTCTCATTTGTCTGCCTCCTTCATCAGTTGATTCCGCAGACGTGGATCGATCCATGCACAAAGGAGATCGATTAAAAAACTTCCGATAATCACCACGCTCATGCATAACAAAATGGTAGCCATAATGACAGGGTAATCGTGGGCAAGTGCTGATTTTAATGAAAGTCTCCCAAGACCTGGCCATGAAAACAACGTTTCCACTACGACAGATCCAGCTAGTGTAAGGGACAATGACATCCCTATAAAAGAAAGAAAAGGGATGGAGGCATTTGGAAGCAGATGTTTAAAGAGAATCTTTCTTTGTGAAACGCCTCGTGCTTGTAAAGCCCAGACAAATTCTTTTTCCTTTATAATCGCAATATGATTGCGCAATATCCTTATGTAATAACCAATATGGGCCAAAGCTAGAACGAGAGACGGCATGATCAAGTGCTTCAGCCAATCCCCCGCTCCCTCTTTTCCAATACCCGCTGTCGGCAAAACACCTAAGTAAACAGAGAAAAACAACATGAGCATCAACGCAAACCAGAAAGACGGCAGCGACATAAACAGAAAGCTGGCAATCGTCACAGCATGATCTAAAATTGAATAACGGCGAAGACCGGTTACCATCCCGAAAAAAAGGGAGAGTAAGAGAATAATAACCGTTGAGGATAGCATAAGAACAACGGTTGGCTCGATCGCACGAGTAACCATTACTTTGACTTCTTCTCCTGTCGTATAGGAGTGTCCCCATTCTCCATGCAGTACATTGATCAACCACTTCGCATACTGAGTATATAAAGGCTCATTTAAACCAAGATTTTCAACGATTCTCATTTGGTCGGCTTGGCTCATCTTTAATAACTGGTCCCCATACATGGCTGTCGCAGGGTCGCCGGGCAGCATTCGGATAAAAGCAAAACAAAGAATGCTCCCAATAAAGAGTACAATAACTGCCTCTGCTAACCTTGAGGCAATAAACTTAATCATATAGCTCCCCCTTCCTTCTAAGATAATAAACCCCCATCATCCTTCACTCTAATTAGCTAGACTTAACAATGAATCTTCCATTTGAATGAGTAACACGTTTTATCAAATTCGTGTTACTAAAGGGCGCACTAAAACTAAGGAATAAAGAACTTCTTTTTTTATCTTACATACTTAATCTAGCCTATTAGAACAGCATTCTTTCAACTACACCTAAATCAAATTGTTTTATACCGATCAGCCACATCAAAAGCCGCTTCGGTTTCGATTTTTTCAATAGATCAAGAACCCAGTGACACCATGAAATTTCTTCTTTTTCCAATCTTATCTTCCGCTCATGCAAAATATGTTTAGCAAAACCTGTTGAATTTCTATCTAATTCGTCTTCTTCCTCTATACT
Organism: Pseudobacillus wudalianchiensis; assembly: GCF_001685015.1. Classification (GTDB taxonomy): domain Bacteria; phylum Bacillota; class Bacilli; order Bacillales; family Domibacillaceae; genus Pseudobacillus; species Pseudobacillus wudalianchiensis. Next base: position 799,827 of record NZ_MAYT01000001.1, on the reverse strand, counting down.
AGCGCTTGCTCGTTGTAAATCAATGCTTTTCTCAACATGAGCAATTCGCTCCTCAATTAATTTCTTGGCCTTTTCTATATCTAATAATCCAATTGAATGCACCTTGATAAGAAATTCATCTCGAGTGACTGAGGAAAATTGTACTTCAGACACCCACTTTGCTAGTTCTTTTCTTCCTTTTTCCGTAATTGAAAATACTTTTTTATTTGGCTTTCCTATTTGCTCCACGTATTCAAACGCTAACAAGCCCTTCTTATGAAGCTTTGCGAGTGTAGGATAAATTTGACTATGCTTCGCTGGCCAGATCGAGTCCAAATAATCAGCCAAGTCATATCCAGAACGAGAATTTTGATTAAGCAAACTAAGAATCGCATATCCGAGTGTATTCATACACTTCCCCTTCCCTATGAACTAAATAAAGTCTATTTATCTAGGATCACCGGGATCGCCTGTTCTAAAACCAAAGTGAAAATAGCCCCTCCGTCACCCCTAGATTATACATATAATATAGCCCAAAAACCGTGCTAATGACACCGGCAATCATTGTAAGCGATCGATTAATCGTTGTTTGCTTCGTACTTAATACAAAAGGAAGCCCAATCACCGTCGTGAAAATTAACATTCCTACAATTGTCCCTGAGCCAAAGACTAAAATATACAAGGCACCTTGCCAAACAGAATGCACGGTTCCCATTGTGAGCAAGACCATTGCAGCGCTTCCTGCCAGTCCATGGATAAGACCAATCACTAAAGATTTGCTATAAGACCTTCTTTTATTTATAGGATGGGAATGTCCATCCTCTTGCGAAGATTGTTCTTCCTTTCTTCTGAAGGACACTATACTGACAATCCCTAAGTAGACCAGCATAACTCCCACTAGAAATTCCAATGACATAGACCATTTATCGGAAATATTATTTTTCATGAGGATTAAAATAATCCCAATAATGAAAAGAGTAGCGGTATGCCCAATTCCCCAAAATACTCCCGCTAGAGATGCGTGCCATAACTTTTTACTTTGGCTGGCGATGGTCGATACGGCAATCACATGATCAGGTTCAATCGCATGCTTAATCCCTAAGACAAAACCTAATGCTAAAACTGAAAATAACGCACCCCCCATAGAAGCTCTCCCCCAAACCTTCTCTTATACAAATAACTATGTTGTCCCTATGAAAATTAACCTTCATTTTGCCTAAAGCTTAATAAACTTAGGTGATTTGGTGATATAGAATTTAATTGTAAAAACCCGACAATCATATTGGATTGCCGGGTTTCAGCATTAATATTTTCTTAGGAAGCTAGGACGTTTGTTAAACCATTCTTCACTAATTATGCGATGACATTCAGTAAATAGTCTTTCTACTGTTTGTGTCGAGTTAGCCAGCACACGAATGGTGAATCCCGGAACCGGCAACAACGATAATCCAATTCTATATTCATTTGTATTGACATGAATCGCCTCATGTAGCCGGTCAAGAAGATCATTGTTCGTTTGCTCACCAACCACAATCATAGACCCTAAATGAGAGAAGCCTTCCATAAATCCAATTGTATTCATATCCTGATTTCTTGGGTTCAGCTTAATATGATCATATACCGCTAACTCGTCATCTACATAGAGTTCATTGATTAATTGAAGCGTGTCATAGCTGAATTTATCTCCCTCAGGAGACCATCCTGGAGTGAGAATATCTGAATAAAGGAAGGTTGCCCCTTTTTCCATGCGAATGATATTTTTTTGTTTGTAACGGGCATTTCGATACGCGATCAGCGGATCAGGAATGTATTCAAGATAACTTCCTTCTTTAAGAGAAATTTCTGTCTCCTGATATACATAGTTGTTAGGAGTTTTATATACTTTCGTTGCCGATTGTGTAGTCAGCGTCATTCTCGCCTGCTTGTCCAGTGCGATTTGCATTCTATAACGGTCTCCGTCTAAATAGCCTCCGCCTGGGTTTAAAATATAGTAACAAGGCTGGCCCGAGTCATCGTGATAAATCGGACGCATGACTTTGAATGCCCCCTGAAAGTAGACATTCTTCGCAACCGTTTTTCCTTTTCTATCTTCCGCCTCTAAACGCAAAATCCCTGTCCAGTCCTGCATGTTATTCAAGCCCTTTTAAGAGTGCATTTTTCCTAATCCAGTCGATGACTTGATCAAGACCTTCATTGGTTTTTAAATTGGTGAAAACAAATGGTTTGTCCCCGCGGAACACTTTTGTATCGGACGCCATAACATCTAGGCTTGCCCCGACGAATGGAGCCAAATCCGTTTTATTAATAATGAACAGATCTGACTTAATCATTCCCTGTCCACCCTTACGGGGAATTTTTTCCCCTTGAGCCACGTCGATAATGTAAATAGAGAAGTCAACAAGTTCAGGGCTGAATGTAGCCGCCAAATTGTCCCCTCCGCTTTCAACGAAAATCAGCTCAACATCTGGATGTTTCTTCTTTAATTCATCAATAGCCGCAAAGTTCATGGAAGCATCTTCACGGATCGCCGTGTGAGGACATCCGCCTGTCTCTACACCAATGATGCGGTCGTCCGGGAGCACACCGTTATTCATTAAGAATTTGGCATCTTCTTTTGTATAGATATCATTCGTTACAACGGCCATACTGATTTCATCCTGCATGTGACGGGTTAACTTTTCAACTAAAGCGGTTTTCCCTGCTCCTACAGGTCCTCCTACCCCGATTTTGATAGGTTCCATTACAAACACTTCCTTTAATCTAGTAATCAATATTAAGACATGAAAATGCGGACATTCACACGTTCATGCTGCATTTGAGATAATTCCAATCCGGGTGAAACAATGCCAAACTCTTCTTCATCCATTTCCTCTACTTTGGCAGTCGCCTCTGCCAAAACATCCTGAAATTGCTGGATGATTTTTTGGCCTGCTGTCTGGCCCAAAGGGATGGCCCGTACTGCATTTTGTACAAGGCTAGAAACAGCCGAGTATAAATAATATAAAATAGTGGTAGATGCTGGTACACCGAGATGATGGCCAACAATAGTGAAAACAATCGCTGGATGACCAAAAGACTGCCCTTGCTTAATGCGTTCACCGTATTCGGATAAAATGGGAATCTCATAAAGAGATTCCACTAGTTTTAACATCCGTTCTCCTACTCTTTGAGTACCTTCCCGTGTTTCTCTCGGCAAATTTTGCATGGTGAGCATTCGGTCAAGTTTCCATACTTTTGGATGGTCTTTCTCATTGAGTGCTTCATATACGAGACGGCATGCGAGCCCGTCTGCATAAACAAGCTGTTCATTCACATACACACGCAGCCACTGCAAGAATGATTCTTGATCATGTACTTTATCCTGTTGAATATACGTCTCCAGACCGTATGAATGGCTAAACGCCCCTGTCGGAAAGTTAGAATCACATAGCTGGAATAACGAAAGTGTGTTATTAATCATGGCTATGCCCGATATGGCGAAATGCCTGTTTTACTTTCCGCTCTTCGCGTACATAAGGAATCTGGAGGTCTTGAAGCAGCTCTTCTACAAGATAATCATACTGAACAAGCATTTCATCCCCTTCAAATTGGGCCGGGAGATGGCGATTCCCCAGCTGATGGGCAATCGTCCCCATTTCTTTCAAGCTGTGAGGCTTAATGACTAATAAATCATCGGATAGCACATCAATCACAATCATATTTTTATCGTCCATATAGAGAACGTCACCCGCAACCAGGTCACGCGGATCTTTTAGGCGAATGCCGATTTCGTTATTGTGGTCTGTTTTCACCCTTTGAATCCGTTTCACCAAATCGGCGCTTTCGAGATAGACTTTTTCAATATGGCGTTTTTCAACTTCTGCTTTTTCCATATTTTCAATATTCGTTACGATTTGTTCAACTATCAATACTTTCACCTCAGAATAAGAAATATCGTTGTCCCATCGGTACCTTGTCAACTGGGTCGCACGTAATGAGCTCTCCGTTTACTCTTACCTCATACGTTTGTGGATCAACGGTGATTTCAGGAGTTTCAGAATTCAGCTTCATATCCTTCTTCGTTAGTTTTCGGATACCGCGAACTGGAAGAATGATTTTCTGTAAGCCGAGCTTCTCATGGACTTTATCATCGAAAGCGGCTTGAGAAATAAAAGTAATGGAAGTACTAGACAGTGCTTTGCCATATTGTCCATACATCGGGCGATAAATAACCGGCTGCGGGGTTGGGATAGACGCATTCGCATCGCCCATTAATGCTTCTACAACAAATCCATTTTTTAGCACCATTTCAGGTTTCACGCCGAAAAAGGCTGGATTCCAAACCACAAGGTCGGCGATTTTTCCGACTTCAACGGAACCTACATATTCAGAAATACCATGAGTAATAGCCGGGTTAATCGTATATTTCGCCACATAACGCTTCGCGCGATTATTGTCAGCTAAATCACGATCCCCTTCCAGTGTTCCTCTTTGTTTTTTCATTTTGTCGGCTACTTGCCATGTACGTAAAATGACCTCACCGATCCGTCCCATTGCTTGAGCATCGGAGCTCGTCATGCTGAATACGCCCATGTCCTGGAGAATATCCTCAGCCGCGATGGTTTCGCGTCTAATACGTGAATCGGCAAACGCAAGGTCTTCTGGAATAGATGGATTCAAGTGGTGACATACCATCAACATGTCCAAATGCTCATCCACTGTGTTCACTGTATAAGGCAGGGTTGGGTTTGTTGATGATGGAAGAATATTCATGTAGCTGGCTGATTTGATTAAATCCGGTGCATGTCCACCGCCGGCCCCTTCTGTATGGTACATATGAAGGACCCGGTCTTTAATCGCTGCCATCGTATTTTCCATAAATCCGCTTTCATTCAACGTATCTGCATGAAGAGCTACTTGTACGTCGTACTTGTCAGCTACACTTAATGCATGGTCAAGGGCGGAAGGAGTGGCTCCCCAGTCTTCATGAACTTTCAACCCGATAGCTCCTGCACGAACTTGCTCTGCCAGCGGTTCTTCCGTAGCAGCTTGGCCTTTTCCTGTGAATCCAACGTTAATCGGCAGTCCTTCTGCTGCTTCAAGCATGCGGTGCATATGCCATTCGCCTGGTGTAACTGTTGTGGCTTTAGAACCTGCAGCAGGACCTGTTCCGCCTCCAATTAATGTTGTAAGACCTGCAGCTAATGCTGTTCTAATCTGTGTCGGATTAATAAAATGAACATGGGTATCGATTCCGCCAGCTGTCACAATCATTCCTTCACCAGCAATGATTTCTGTACTTGCGCCAATTACGATATCTACATTATCCATAATCAATGGGTTACCAGCTTTTCCAATGCCGGTAATTTTCCCATCACGAATACCGATATCTGCTTTGTAGATACCAGTGTAATCTAGGATAACTGCATTCGTAATCACGACATCTGCGATTCCATCTCCCCGTGTGACAAGAGGGTTCTGTCCCATTCCGTCACGGATTACTTTCCCGCCACCAAATACGACTTCATCCCCATAGGTTGTATAATCTTTCTCCACCTGAATGATGATGTCTGTATCCGCTAAACGAATAGAATCCCCAGTAGTTGGTCCATACATTTGAGCGTATTGCTTTCTTGGCATTTTAAAACTCATTCTTTACACCCCTTTTCTACTGAGCCATCTACTTTATTATTAAATCCGTATATACGGCGTTCTCCAGCGAAGCAGACAAGTTCAACTTCTTTTTCGTCACCAGGCTCAAAACGAACAGCGGCTCCTGCAGGAATATTTAATCTTTTTCCGAAAGCTTCTTCCCGATTAAATTTGAGAGCTTCATTCACTTCATAAAAATGAAAATGTGAACCTACTTGAACCGGGCGATCCCCTGTATTGGTTGCAGTCACTTTCGTTATAGTTCTTCCGGCATTACAAATGATGTCTTCTTCTTTTAAAAATAATTGTCCTGGTTCCATTGCTAATATGCCTCCTATCACTTTTTATTTAATTGGACTATGTACAGTCACAAGCTTCGTTCCATCAGGGAAGGTCGCTTCTACTTGAATATCATCAAGCATTTCTGGAATACCATCCATAACATCGTCACTCGTCAATATGGTCGCTCCGTATTCCATCAATTCAGCAACGGTTTTGCCGTCTCGCGCTCCTTCTAATACTTCATAAGTGATGAGTGCCACTGCTTCGGGGTAATTTAATTTCAACCCTCTTTCTTTTCGTCGCTTCGCTAAATCAGCGGCTACCACAATCAAGAGCTTGTCTATCTCGCGCGGTGATAATTGCATCGTAAAACCTCCTCCTTCGTAACATCATCAACTTAATTTTTTTGGCAAAGAAATCAAAATTCCTTATCATGCTTGCCTATCTTTCCCCTATTTAAACAAATAATACTTTCTAAATATTCCTAGAATCGACTATGAATCAAGCAATTATTAGGATTTTCTTACTAAGAGACTTTTGTATCAAAATTCTTGAAACCGAACATTTTAATAGTAATAAAGAACCAAAATACGGATAGAAAACAATTCTATTGTCGCATTTTGTCATTCAAAGGAGAAAGACACATTCAATCACAAACATTCAAAGATTGATTCCTTCCAAGTCATCATATATCATAATTTATATATGTATCAAGTTATATACATTTGATTTTTGTAAAAGAGATATAAAGCAAGGTGAGATAGTGAGTCGCGGAGGCTTAAATAAAGAAACTATCTTTTTTCTTATTTGATCCATTTATTTATTTTCGCATGTTAACAAGCTGCGGATTAGGAAATAATAGTACCACTCCCTTTATGGGGGAATGCTTGTTTAAGATAAAAATCACCAGAAGGGAAGATCATCGTGCAAAACACTACTCGCAAGCCATGGACGGAGGGAACACTTTTTTCCTTTCTGTCAGCATCCTTAAAGGGAATTTCTCAAGTAATGCTGATTGAAAATGCTATAACTGGACTTATTATACTTTTAGCTATCACTACATTTTCTTATACATTAGGAATCATTGCTCTATTATCAGCTTTTATAGGAACATTTATTGGAATGATAGGAGGAGCGGATAAGCAAAGCGTTAACCAAGGGCTTTTCGGTTACAACTCTGTCTTAACAGGAATTTCTCTAACTTTATTTTTAATCGGGCCTTATCAGTTTATTATTGCTCTTGCCGGCGCCGGACTCGCAGCTATCTTAACAGCCGCTATGATGCATGTAATGAAAAATACAGGAATTCCCGTACTTACTATCCCGTTTATCATCATGACATGGTTTATGATACTGGCTTCCTACAGGTTAAAAGTTTTCCGATTAACTTCTGGTCTTGTCCCCCAGGACTTATCTAATTGGGAATTAGATATAACCGGAAAAATCGATTGGACAGAGGGAGCTTTTAACGGAATCGGGCAAATTTTCTTTGTCCACAGTACTTTATCGGGCGTTTTGCTTTTTATTGCGGTATTCTTCGCTGGCTGGAAACTCGGTCTCTACGCGGTATTAGGAAATGCGGTTGCTTTATTAGTGTCGTATATGCTAGGTGGAGAGCACACATTGATTTATATGGGGCTGTACGGATATAATGCGATTTTGACGATTCTGGCCGTATCTGTCGTATTTAATACAGAGCGTCACCGATTTGGATTACTCTCAGGCATTGTTGCCGTTGCTTTGACCGTAACATTCACAGCAAGTATAGCTACTTGGCTTTTGCCATACGGACTTCCAGCTTTGACGATGCCATTCATTCTATGCACTTGGATTTTCTTAGGAGCCAGAAAAGTTCTGCCTAACCTATAAAATTCTTTTAGTGAACCTGAGTCCTCTAGGATTTGTGTTCACTAAATCTTTTCTAAGAGGGAGCTCTTACTACTAATAGATAAGGAGACCACCTATGAATAAAGGAAGGATTTTAATTGTAGAAGATGAAACTAAAATCGCAAGACTTATTCAATTGGAGCTAGAGCATGAAGGATACGAAACGAAAGCTGCCTATACGGGCACAGAAGGCCTTTCACTATTTCAGCAAGAAGATTGGGATCTTCTTTTACTAGATGTGATGCTCCCTAAATTGAGCGGTCTCGAAGTGTTGCGGCGCATTCGGTCGGCCGATGATCACACACCCGTTATTTTGTTAACGGCACGCGATGCCTTGCCTGATAAAGTGAGCGGCTTAGATTTAGGTGCAAATGATTATATTACAAAGCCGTTTGAAATTGAGGAGCTGCTTGCGCGTATCCGTGTATGGCTGCGCCATCCAGCCTCTGATGACAATACGCCTCGTTCACTAGGAATCGGGGATTTAGTCGTAGAAGAGAAAACACGTGAAGTTTATCGAGCCGGCCAATCGATTGAATTAACACCAAAAGAATATGATCTACTCGTGTATTTACTGCAAAACCCAAACCAAGTGTTAACATTTGATCAATTACTGACAAATGTATGGGGATTTGATTACTACGGAGATACAAATGTAGTCTATGTCTATATCCGTTATTTGCGAAAAAAGATTGATGACCCTTTTCCAACCCCTTATATTCACACTGTTCGCGGTGTCGGATATATGCTAAAGGAATAGCACATGAAGCTGCAAACGAAAATTATCCTAACATCAACTCTTTTACTTTTTGTACTTTTAGTCGTGGCTAATAGTTCGATTTACTTTATTTTCAAAAAGACGATGACCGATAATGCTGTTGCCCGCCTTCAGATCGAAAGCAAAAATATTACCGAAGGGCTAAAACAAGTATCAAACAATTCAATCAATAAGAAAAACTTGTTGCGTGCCTATTTGCCGCCAAGCGGAATGATTAGGATTCTTCCTTCAAAAGGCATTCCATTGTTTGTCGCCATCAAAGAACAAGTGGATTTACAAGATCTCCCCTACTCTTATGAAGATGGCGAAAAAGCAACCGTGAAAAACGTTAATAATCACTTATATGCTATTGTGCATACACCTGTTATTTGGTCAAACGGAGACGTTGTTTCACTGGAAGTAACAGAACAATTAACGGATGTGGAGCGTTCTTTACAAATTTTAAAATTAATCTTAATTATCGCGTCTCTTGCCATTTTAATTCCAACAATGGTCGGCGGCCGGATACTAAGCCGGATTATTTTACTTCCGATCCAGTCCCTTATTCAGACAATGGAAGATATTGAGGAATCCCGAACATTTAAAAAAATCATCCGACCTGCCTCTTCAAAAGACGAGCTGGATCAAATGGCTAATACATTTAACAGCATGATGGACTTATTAGAAGAAAATTATAAAAAGCAAGAACAATTTGTGTCGGATGCATCCCACGAATTAAAGACGCCGCTTACCGTCATTGAAAGTTACGCAAACATGTTAAAGCGCTGGGGAATGAAGCGTCCCGACATTTTGGAAGAAGCCATTGAAGCGATTCACTCAGAGTCCATCCGAATGAAACAGCTTACGGAGCAAATGCTTTTATTAGCGAAAGGCGATGTTCAATGGGAACTGAAGATCGAACAAGTAGATATAGCGGCTCTCTGCCGGGAGACAGCGAAATATCTTCAACAAGCCTTTCAACGGAATATTCTGATCCATGTACACACAGAAAATGCATTCATCAGAGCAGATGAAAAAAAGATCAAACAACTTCTTTACATTTTAGTGGATAATGCCGTTAAATATAGTGAGACACCCGTTGATATTACCATTAACCGCAGCCCCTCTTCTTTGTCAATTGCTGTTACTGATTATGGAATAGGAATTCCAAAAGAAGATTTAGCTCACGTGTATGAACGGTTCTTCCGAGTAGATAAGGCAAGAACAAGAGCGACTGGCGGTTCAGGTCTAGGACTGCCTATCGCCAGAAGAATTGTTGCTGCCCATCAGGGTGACATTCATATTAAGAGTGAAGAAGGAACAGGCACAACTGTTACTGTTATATTTCCAGTTTAAATGCCAGAGACCCTTAAGATCTTGCGGCTTTTCAGAGAATTTCTTAACACCTTGGGAGGTGAACAGTAAATGAAAAAAATAGTTGCTGTTGTGTTGATAGCCCTCCTCGTTGGTGCAGGTAGTTGGTACGTGGCGAAAAAAGTAATCCATCACTCTGAGCCTCTCCTTTCGGAAGACACAGTCAGTCAGATGATTGAACAAAAATATGGTGGTACAGTTAAAGAAATTAATATTATTGAAGAAGATGACCAAGAAAACTATAAACTGACCATCTTAAAAGAACAAATTTACTATGATGTCACAGTAAATGGCCAAACAGGAGAAGTACTTTCTTTTAAAAAAGAAAATGAAGAAACCGAAGAACCACCATCAACTCACGAGGAGCCAACCGATTCGGACACTTCCTCCCCTAATACTCCTATTACAAAAGAGCAAGCGAAAAAGATTGCCTTAAGCAAAGTAAGCGGGACTATTACCGGAGTAGATCTAGACCATGAAGACGGTCAGCTTGTTTATGAAATTGACATTGATCAGACTAAAACAAAAGAAGCGACCGTTGTCATTAATGCTTACACTGGCGAAATCGAAGCGATCACATTTGAAACAGATGAAAACGACTAACCGTGCAGCCTAGCGCTGTACGGTTTTTTTGTTCTTTTTCTTCTAGACCTACTTAAATAAAGATGCTGATGCTAAAACCAATTAATGAATATTCTTTGGAATTTCTAAGACAATTTTAAACTTCTTCTTCTTTTTCTTTAAAAATGAATGGTTATGATAACTATACAAACAAAACAAGGAGGTACTGAACATGACATCCATCACGAAGTTATTAACAAGTGTTTTGGTTATAGGAGGTTTAGGTGCCGGTGCTTATACCGTAACGGAACATCAAGCAGCAGTTGCCCAAACCACTACATCTACGCATACCATTAGTGAAGCGAAAGCAAAAGATATTGCTCTATATACATCAAAAGGCGGTACTGTCACAGACATTGAATTAGAAAGTGATGAAGGAAGTAAAAAATACGATATTGAAATCCTTAAACAAAACCGAGAATTTGACATAGAAATTGATGCAGCAACAGGAAAAGTAATGAAATACAATGAGGAGATTCAATCTAAAAATGACTCTGAAGAGAAAGACTTCAAGCAGCAAAATCTCTCTCCTAACGTGTCATTAGAAGAGGCGAAAAAAATTGCCTTAGACCGAGTAAAAGGCACTGTTACGGAGGCAGAGTTGGAAGATGATCATAACCGCTTAGTGTATGAGTTTGAAATTAGTACAGCGAATGATCATGAAATAGAAGTAAAAGTTAATGCCGAAAATGGAAAAGTGTTAAATGTTGAATTAGATGATTAAAGGACTTAAAAAAGTGCCATCATAACGAAAAAGAGCGGTTCATTCGCTAATCATTACGTTAGTCTAACGATTTCCTCAGTTTGATTAGGCACGAGAAAAAGCATACTTCTATTCATTTGCGGAGAGACTTTAATAAAGAATATCATTATCTAGGAGGAATTTATTATGTTTCAAGATTTCGAAGTAGAACCAATGTTTGAAGATCAAGTTCATGAACGTCATCAGTTCAAGCTAAATGTTGAAGGAATGGACTATCGAGGTCTTTTCCACGAGGGGGAGATTCACTGGTTTAACCCTCACCCTAAGCAAAACCTTGGGGACAGCCATGTCGAAGCTATTGAATCTCAAGTTTATGACTTGATAACAGATCATTTAGAACAATAATAGTAAGAAGGCTTCATTTCATAAGGCAAAGCCAAAAAATGGACCTAAACAAGAAACTTTTCTGTTTAGGTCCATTTTTTTGTCATCCCCATTTCTTTAAAAACGAAGCCTGCTCTCAAATAAAGATTTTTCTTTCACCTGCAGGCGTAGAGAACATCGTACGAGTGGTTAGAGTTTTTCTTCCTAAGGCAGTACATAAGACTCTTTCCCTGGGTGACATGTTTCATTCGTCCTTCAGTCGGGAAATTTCTAGTTAAAATGAGTATCCCTAACTTTTATAGACGAGAAACTCTTTCCGATTTGGGAGGTAAACCAGTGAATTCTTATATATTGAAGCTATTACAAGTTCATCAACAAGAACTGTTGAGAGAATGGAAAAAGGATATCCACTCTATCGAAGATCCGAATATGGAACCTTTTAAAAAAGACGACGCTTTAAATGAAAAGATATTTGAGTTAGTCAACAACAGTATACAGAAGTACGATACAGAGAGGTTTTCCGAATTAAGGAAATTTTACATAGACCTTATGGAAAAAGATTGGTCACTCAACTACCTTACCGCTGCTTTCCAAATATTTCGACGGAATATATTAAAAATCCTATTACAAGTAGAACCATCAAGAGAGCAAATCCTCTCTCTTTATGAGGAGGTAGATGGATGGTTCGACCCTGTTGTCACTCATTTAGTAAACGATTGCTCAGAAAGATGGCAAAGTACTTATAGGAGGCAACAGGAAGAGCTGGACAAACTAACAGCTCCTATGATACCCGTATTTCGAAAAGCCTGTATTCTACCTCTTATTGGCAACATTAGCGATGACCGTGCTGGCATCATTAAAGAGAATTTATTGAAAGGGATTGCGCAATTTAACAGTGAATATGTGCTAATTGATGTTACAGGTGTTCCTGTTGTGGATACCTATGTAGCCAATCACTTTATGCAAGCAACAGAAGCAGCCAGCCTGCTTGGGACTGAATGTATCATCGTCGGGATCCGGCCTGAAATAGCTCAAACTCTTACCAGTCTGGGTATAACATTTAACATCATGACATTTTCTGACTTACACAAAGGGGTCCAGTATGTTTTACAAAAAAGCAAGTAACATTCCAGCCAGTCTCCGGTCAAAGTTGACTTTTAAACTGATCTAAGCAGTTTTTACAAATGCATGTTTTTCTTAATTGCTCAGGAGGTACAAGATCAAAAATCTCTTTTGGAAAGAATTCCTGACTGCACCAGCAAATCCCTAAGTTTTTATCCATAGAATTGCAGCAATGATTAGCCCTATTGCAAATAGGGCAATTTTCAATTGTACTAGTTCCTTTATCCATAGTTTGTACCTCCTGAGGTTTATCACTCTTTTTCTTTATAGTATAACAAACTATGAAAACACCTGTGACTTGTTTAGCCAAAAGTAACGGGCAATTCTTTCAGCGCTCTAAAACCAAGTAATTTTCTCCATTGTAAGTCTGGTGAAGCAATTTGAAGATGGTCCATTCGTTGAAGCAATGTTTGAACAGCAACTTGTGCCTCTAGGCGTGCTAACGAAGAACCGAGACAAAAGTGGGTTCCATATCCAAATGCTAGATGAGGATTCGGATTTCGGGTAATATCTAGCGTGTTGGGACGGCTAAATTTCTTCGAATCACGGTTAGCCGCTCCAAGCAAGATGTAAACTTGATCACCTTGTTTTATCTCAACGCCGTTAACCTCTATGTCTTCCGATGCTGTACGAGCCGTCATCTGAGTCGGGCTTTCATAACGTAAACATTCTTCCACAGCAGCGTCAATTAACGATGGATTTTCCTTTAATCTAGCTAGCTGTGTAGAATGGTTCAATAAACATAGAATTGAATTGCTAATAAGATTTACCGTTGTTTCATGACCGGCAATGACGAGTAAAATACAAGTTGCCAAAATCTCTTCGTCTGTTAACTTATCTCCTTGCTGCTTCTCCTCTATCAGCCTGCTGATAAGGTCTTGTTTCCTGTTTTGTCTTCGCTTCTGGATTAGTTCCTTAAAGTAAACGAGCAGCCTTTTTGTCGTATCGTTCCCATCTATTAATGCCTTCCTTGAACGAGTAAAGTCAATCGTTTGAATTAAGCTGACAGCCCACTCTCTGAATTGATGGCGATCCTCTGCCGGGATTCCTATTATCTTGGCAATAACAAGACTAGCCAAAGGAAACGCCAAGTCTGCAATAACATCCAATTTATAATTGTACTGTACCTTATTCAGTAACTCATGAACCGTTTCTTCTATATACGACCGGTAACTTTCCACAACATCCGGAGTAAACACTCGACTAACGAGCAGACGTAAACGTTTATGATCTTGCCCATTTTTGAAAAGCATCATATCGCTCTGAACTCGTTTAAGCGCTTCATATTTCCGGGTCGTCTGTGGCAGTGACATACGATTCTTAAATCTAGCATCTTTTAGAATCATTAGCGCCTCGTCGTATCCAGTGACATACCATCCTGGATTCTTAAATGCCATCCCCCTATAAATAGGATGCACGGAACGCAGCTGCTCATAAGTTGGATAAGGGTTGTTCAAACACTCAGGAGAAGACAGTGAAAATGCCGCCTCTCGGAATTCCTGTTTTTCTTTTACATCGTTCGCCATGCTATGCCCCCATCTTTGTAAAATTTGCTCTCCCTATAGAAGAGCCGCTTCTGAAATGACATTCAACTCTTTTCCAATTAAATGAAATGATGATAACAAATGATCGATTTCTTTCAAGCTGTGATCAGCCGTAACGGTTAATCGAATACGGCTTTCCCCGATCGCGACTGTTGGCGGACGAATCGCTGGTGCGTATATTCCTTCTTCTTGAAGCCTACTTGCAAAGGCTACTGCCTTGTAGGTGTCTCCAATGATTACGGGAATGATTGGTGTGTCATCTCCTTTTACGGTATATCCCATCTTTTCTAAACTGTTTTTTATTTGTTTTATCCTTGACAGCAATAGCCGGCGCTTTTCCTTACTATGCTCGATAATTTCGAAGGCGGCATAAGCGGCAGCACAAATCGAAGGGGGAATGGCTGTTTGAAAAATAAATGTTCTCGCGTGATTCAATAAAAAATCAATGAGCACCCTTGAACCAGCAACGAATCCGCCTTCTGCCCCAACCGCTTTGCTCAAAGTACCAATCACTATATCCGGCGAAACACCAAAATATTCGCTCGTCCCTCTGCCGTTTTCCCCTAAAACACCTGTAGCGTGAGCATCATCTACGATGACAAATGCACCGTAGCTTCTAGCAAGTGTCATGATCTGATCAAGCGGGGCAATCGTCCCATCCATACTGAACACTCCATCTGTTACAATAAAACGCCGGCGGTAGGAGTCTGAGTCTTTTAATTTTTCTTCAAGATCCTTCATATCAACATGGTTATAAATGATTGTATCCGCTCTCGATAGCCGGCACCCATCGATGATACTGGCATGATTTAATTGATCGCTAAAAACAACATCCCCCTTTTCCGGCAAGGAAGACAGTACACCGACATTTGCTAAATAGCCGCTTGAGAATAAAAGGGCGGCTTCTGTCTGCTTAAAGGCTGCTATTTTGTTTTCAAGTTTTTGATGCCACTCCGTATGGCCCGTCGTAAGTCTTGAACCGCTGCTTCCTACACCAAACTCATGCAAAATGGTTTCCGCTGCATATACTAAGCGTTCATCGTTTGCCAGCCCTAAATAATTATTCGATGAAAAAACAAGCTGATTTCTGCCGTTGATTACTACTTTAGAGCAAGGAGCTGAATGCATCGTTTTTAATTGCCGATGCAAACCCGATTCTTTTGTTTTATCTAATCGACCGTTTAACCATTCATCCATCTTCACATTCGCCATCTCTTTTGCCCTCCCAATGGATAAATACTGGCTGCTTCTCTAAATAGTAAAGATAGCGATCCCATTCTCTTGAAGCATCTACAAAAAAGATACGGCAGCCTTGTTCATCCCCATATTCTTTTAATTTGTTAATGCGCTGGTAGCCCATCTCTTTACTGGCTACATAACCAGTGATGTACTCTGGATCATCCGACCAACATAATTCGGCCACGGTAGCTGGATAGGCACTCACCTTTGAAGCCAGGATAAGAGCCTCTTTCATTCGAGAATGATTAGGAAGCCCATAATGAGCGGCCCATTTTTCAAAATTATCATTTAACCAATCCATCCGAGAAACCCGTACACCCTTGCTTCCTCTATCATCCACCCGTTCACCTGAATGGATATCTACTAACATAGCCCCTCTCATATTTGAATATTTTTCCAAGTAACGATAGGCCTTTTCAATCACTTTCCTCTGAATACCCGCCTTTGCTAACAGCTCCTGAGACAATTCCTTTCCTCTGTCTGCCGACTCTACTTCATGCGTTTTAATTGTAAGTGGAGGAATACACTCAATAGGTTCAGTAATCGCCTCAAACTGAATCTGCATAAAATCGGGATTCCCTCGTGAATGAGTTAAAGCCTTGTCCAATAAAGCGTTTACAGCTTGTTTTATATTATTGTAGGTGGAAAGCAGCTCTCCTCCAGAGATGTGCTTTCCGTCGCCTTCATAGGTTCCATTCCTAGCCGCTCTCATTCTCACGCTATAATATCTTTCCTGCTGCATACGTCTATCCCCTATCCTTGTCGTTTGTTCATGTAATCCCCACTGCTTCTAAAAATCACATTTTTGTAAACATTATTTTATAAAAGGTTAACAATTAACCGTTAAAAATGTCAATGTAATTTATTTACCCTTTTACTTCTTGTGAATATTTTTCAGCCTGCAGCAAACACTATATGTTAAGGAGTGGTAAGGATGAAAAAACAGACAAAGGATAAAAAAATTGGTCAAAAAGCTAATTCAATGAATGCAATGGACCAAGGGCTAAATTTAATTATGCAAACCATTAATAACGCAACTGGAATTGATAAGGGCAATGATGGCAAGATCAATAAAAAGTAATTTAAACGCCTGTTTTTTGGCGTTTTCTATTCGGATGAAAGGGCATGGTTATTTCCCCTCCCTTATATAGGTCTGTTTACTCCCTCTGACTTGTCTTCGCTCTAAATCGAATGGTAATATAGACTTAATTACCTAGGTAGTAAAGGAGGACTTCGGATGATTTCTGACTCTGAATTGGTTATATTCATGAAGGAACTAGGTAAGTTAATAGATGAGTACTATGGCTGTCCAAAAGAGTCCATTAAGAAAGAAATTCATCAAGATATTTTGCTGTTATGCTCTGTCATTAGCAGTGAAAATGGTGATCATCACCCATAATCGTTTTCTTAAACACCTTTTAATCCGTTACTGGTTCTTTAGAAGGTGTCACTTTCATCGTTCCTTATTATTCAGGTAAAAAATAAAAATTTTACTTATTACAAAATAGAACGAAAGCCTAATTTATAGCTCCCTCTTCTTATGATAAATAAAAATAGGCAGCCTCTTCCGACCCGATGCCATTCATTTTCAGTTATTCACAGCACATAGTTCTCCATGCTAAGTTAGTTTCAGTTTTTATAAGGAATTGAGAAAACAGAAATCAATCATTTTTGCTCCATATAAATGATCCCAAATATGATTAGCAATATATGCTTCATTTAAAAGGCTATTCGGAATAAAGATTGTTTTTTAATTCTTTTCATTTTGCGTAAAGCTGCAGTTAAGCTCTTTTATGCAGGAAGAAGAAAATCGATAGACTGGGCTTCTCCCCCCTATTCCGTAACATCGATTTTCATTAGCATATAAAGATATAAATCCCGGCTGTATTCCGCTGGAGTTTGTAAGAATAAATAAACCGAGAAGTTTATATACAATACTTCTCGGTTTATTTATTAATTAATCTTATTTTTATTTATGTTGGGAACCATTCCATCGCCACATTGGCATGTAAGGCCGAATCGTATTTGGACATTTCTTCCTGTTGATGCATACGAGGATTGGGAACAGGCGATTCTCCCTCTTTGCCAATGCCTAATACAACAAAGGCAGAAGGAACTGCTTGAGAAATATGAGAGAG
Source organism: Pseudobacillus wudalianchiensis (assembly GCF_001685015.1). Classification (GTDB taxonomy): domain Bacteria; phylum Bacillota; class Bacilli; order Bacillales; family Domibacillaceae; genus Pseudobacillus; species Pseudobacillus wudalianchiensis. Next base: position 782,166 of record NZ_MAYT01000001.1, on the reverse strand, counting down.
ATCTTCTGATCTGCCTAATGTCCTCAGATCGCTACATTTTATATAACCTAATGATAATGTATTCTTTTCCTTAATAGGGATTATTGGAAAATAGACAATACAGATTAACTGAAAACCGATAGATATGACTATTTAAAGAAAGGCTCATTAAAACTAAGGCTGCTAATCGTCTAGAAATAGGGTTGTCAATATTTGAATTTTTCACACACTGAAATTTAATATTCATTAAAAGTTTCTCTCTGTTTTCTCAGGAAGGTCATCCCTTATCTACCGGAAAACAGAAAGAGGCACCTCTTCTAAGAGTGATGCCTCTTTCTGTTTTGGTTTTATGCCAGACAGCTAGCTTTAACGACTTGTTTTTAGATTGATTGTTCGTGTATTTCAAGGTGTACTGTTTATTGAATCATTAACTATTGGCTAGTTTTTTTAGCCTTTCTTCAGCAGCGTCTACATTTGCAGGTACTCCAGTCAAAATATTGAGCATCAAATTCTTTTTAGCCATTCTCTTTAACGTATAAAACACATGAGGTTTATATTTTTTTAGCAGCGTCATGATTTCATTAGCTGGCAAAGGCACTTTCGATTGTATTTTTAATAACGATCGTAAGTAAGCTACAAAATCATAAGCAGCTTCGGCATTATCTGGACATCTCTTTAATAACTCATAAAATTGTTGAATGCTTTTGCTTAGTTCTTTGTTCTCTTCCATCAAGTTTGGTCCCTACCTTCAATCGTGTAATTACCCAAATAAGGAAGCCTATTCCTACTTGGCAGCCCGGCTGTCATTGTTCAGAGCTTGTGAACCTTAGACCCGTGGCTTTGCGTCCTTACCTTTCGATAAGTTTGCCTTTATCATTAAAAATAATTTAGTATTATTATATACAAAATAATAATACTGTAAGAATTATATCAATAAAATCATTCAGGTCAATCATCTGTCTACCCGTATATATTGCCTCTTGCTCCTACTAAATAAATCGTTCCGCTGAAACAAGCATCTCTACCAACAGAAAGACATTTAGTTAGGCTACTGCAAGCTTAAAAAGCCAGCACATCGTAACGTACTGGCTGCCATTGCATATGCCTACGTCTTTCCTTCGGCTGCTTTATGAAATTTTTAATCCAGCTTTGTATTTTTAGCCCTTCTCGGTGCCATTTTTATAAAAAGCTGGCAATCTATATTGATTATTTAATTCATTTCCAATAAGCCTTTTAGTTTTTGCTCGGCCGCTTCAAAATCGGTCGATAACGCGGTTAAAAATCCTAGCATGTCATTCTGCTTTGCCATTCCCCTTAAAGAAAAAAACACCGCTGGTTTATGTATTTTAAGAACTGTCATAACCTCTGTTGTCGGCAAAGGAAGTGGAGATTTTATCCTAAGGAATGCTCGCAAAAAAACAACAAAATCAAACGCTGAATCCGGAGTATCTGGATAAGCCTCCATTAAAGTGTAAAATTTTTGAATATTTTCTTTTAATTCTTCTTGCATAACTAGCCCCCTGCTTTTAAACGTATTGTCACCAAATAGGGTACTAATTTTCCTATTTGGCAGCCCGGCTATCATAATTTAACCAATCTTAGACCCGTGGCTTTGCGTCCTTACCTTTCGATAAGTTTGCCTTTATCATTAGGATTACGTTCTATCATCGTAAACAAAATAATGATAATATCATAAGAATCTTATAGGAAAATGATATCAGGGTCAATACTCCTTATAAGAAAATTATTTTTCTAGATTGTTTAAATCGTCGATCTTGCAAAAAACTATATTTACATAATTATTTTCAAAAGATGATGGCTCTATCATTCAAGCTGTCCCCTTAGAGCACAAAATAACCGGATGAAAACAAAGAAATGATTACAATTAGATTAAGGAGTTGAAGGCTATGGCGTTAGTAGAATCCTTACAAAAGGCCATTGATTATATGGAAGAACACTTAACAGACAAAATCACCATAGAAGAGATTGCCAAACAGGCGAATATTTCCCCTTTTCACTTTCAGCGTACATTCGTGATTTTGACTGATATGTCCGTTGGTGAATATTTGCGTCGCCGCCGCTTAACATTAGCAGCCCAAGAGTTGTCTAATGCTAGCATTAAAATAATCGACCTTGCCTTGAAGTATGGCTATGACACTCCAGAATCTTTTTCAAAAGCTTTTCGTAAGCAGCATGGCATGGCACCGAGTGAAGTTCTGAAAAAAAGTTGGGAAACTGCGATCTTATAACCGTCTAGCTATCCAAGTGAACTTGAAAGGAGCAGAACCGATGAACTATCGTATCGTCACAAGAGATGCTTTTCAAGCAGCAGGAATGAAACGCGTATTCTCCAATAACGCTAAGGATGCCGGAATTTCTGGCATACCAGAGTTTTGGGAGGAGATGAATGGAAATGGAACCTCTGATCGATTGCTGCAATTAAACAGCGGAAACATTAAAGGCTTATTAGGAATTTGTTCGAACTTTAATGAAAAAGAAAATACAACAGACTATTGGATTGCTGTGGAATGCAGCGCGGAAGACCTGCCGGCTGAATGGCCAGCTATTCATTTCCCAGCAGCTAAGTGGGTTGTTTTTGAAGTAGAGGGACCAGTCCCAAGTGCTATTACAGAAACTTGGAAACAAATTTATTCGGAATGGTTTCCTTCTAATGGATATAAACCAGCTGAGGCTGCTTCATTTGAAGCCTACATAGACCCTAATCCGTATCGTTCAAATTCTTATAATGAAATTTGGGTCCCGATTAAATAAGAAAAGATTCTATACTATTGACCATTTTTTCATCTGCTTAAAGGGAAACGCCAGCTGTCTGGTGTTTCCTTTATTTAAATACTTGATCAATTTCGTTTCTATCATAATCTAGTATCCAGTCATTGTACCTTTTATAGATCCCCTTAATCGTTTCAGGCGAGGTGGCTACTACATCACAGCCCCGATCATCATACACGTGAAAAATGGTATGTTTATCTCTATTTATGAAATAGACTCGGTGAAAAATACTTGGCCGTATCCCTAAATCGTGGTTGCAAATTGCTTTTAATATTGGAATGTATCTAAGCTGAGATGTTTTGCATGGTAAAGTAAATCGATGTGTTCTACAGCTTCCATCTTCATCGTCCTCCCAAAAAATATAAGGGATTATATCGTGACCTAACTTATATAAGAGAGACTTCTCTTTTACATACTTAGAAAAAGTATTCAACTTATGTTTGAAAGCGGCACTGTCCGCAGAATTGCTTACGTCCACTACTATGTAAATAGAATCGTTAGGCGCATGCAAAGACTTAAATAACTGAGTCGCTCTTTCATAAACTCCTTGTAAATAAGGACCATTTTCGCACACCTCGCCAGGATCATAGTCCACACCTAATTCAAATCGAATGCCAATATCCCAGTTGTAAAATAAAGGCGGCCGAAGTGCTAAATGGGGAAAGGTTTTGTACATATAATCATTTAATGCCATCTCAACCGCTCCCCTATTTTGTATTTTCAAAGCTGAACAACGTGTTCAGGTGCACAGTCGGTATATATCACCCCTGCTAATAGTGACCTTCTCTACCTTCATTAATTTTACCGATCATTAATAAAAGAGAAAGACTAGCCATCGATAGCCTTTCTCGTTCTTTTGAGAAGCACCATTTTATTTACATTTATATTATCCATCGAACATATTACGATTTTGATTCTTCCTCTCTAAAGAGAGTGGAACCGATAAAAGTTACCCCCAAAGAAAACCCTAATGATGTGAATAAAAAGCCATAAGAATGGTCTCTCGCAGGCTGGAAAAAATAATTAAACATATAACTTATCGTGCTAAGCAACAGAAACAAACTCATAAACTTAAACATTTTTTTCCTAATTTCAATCTTATTTAATTTTCTTATACTCATAATCATTACCGTTAGCAGATATACTGCCATAATAAGAAGATAAATAAGATAGCCTGCTACAAATTTAAATGCATACGGGCCATCAAAATCTTTATACGCCATAAATAATAAGAAAATAGTGCTAACAAGAAAACCTGCACAAAAAATAAAATTCAGCCAGAAATATTTCTTTGTCATACTGCACCACCTTAAATTCGGCTTTTCCATAGAGCTTTTGTGATTTATCATCCCCTGCTAATGATATAGGTCTCTGATCAATTTAATTTTTATTATGGCTATCCATTTTTTTAATAGTATACAATATTTTAATAAACGCTCTATCTTTATTATCGATCCCTCGTCTAAGTTTTTAAATGACCGCTCGAATGATTTAATATAACACAAAAAATATTTCCAACCTCTTCACGTTCTGTTACTATTTAACTAAAATCCATTAAGTATAGGAAGAAGGGATTATTCATTTGGAGAAAGAACGACTAGATTTTATCGACCAATTAAAGATCGCCCTGATCATGCTAGTAATCGTCCATCATGCCGGGCAAGCATATGGGCCAGGCGGCTGGTGGTACTTTCAATCGGATGAATCGATTCCGTGGCTGGGACGTTTTTTCACTGTCAATGCCGCCTTTTTTATGAGTTTATTTTTCTTTTTATCTGCCTATTTTGTTCCAGCTTCGTTTGCCAAAAAAGGATCACGACGCTTTTTGATTGAGCGTTTTAAGCGGATTGGCATTCCTTTATTGTTAGGCTTTTTTATCATGATGCCGGTTTTAATGTACGTGTATTACATACATTTTCGCGGTTACGAGCCGATTTCTTTTTTTACTTATTACGGTCAGATCTTTTTTGGTTTTGGGGAAAAGCCTGCACATTGGACCGGGCCATCATGGCCAGATATGCAGTTTGGGCATTTGTGGTTTTTAGAGCATCTGCTTGTATATACTCTACTGTTCGTATGGTGGAGGAAGCCAGTGCCAAGGCCGAGAGAAAAACAGCCGTCCACGATGGTTCACACTTGGCAGATTATTTTCTTTTTAATTATTCTTGCTCTAGTGACCTTCGTCATTCGTATTTGGTTCCCAATTGATCGCTGGATTGGATTTTTAGGCATTATTCAAGCAGAATTTGCTCACGTTCCACACTATGCCAGCTTCTTCTGTTTAGGAATTCTAGCTTACGAGCGTAACTGGCTGTTCACATTCCCTCGTAAAACAGGCTTTCTCTGGCTAGCAGCGGGATTAGTAATGGCTGTTATTTTATACTTTGGCGGAAGCTTCGTTTTCCCTTATTTAACAAAAGGCGGCTGGAATATAGGATCGCTTGCCAAGTCTTTTGTAGAAGCATTTCTTTGCATCTCTCTTATTATTGGACTGGTTACATTATTCAGAGAAATGAGAAGCCGTTCTAATCACTTATTGAAAAGTATGGCATCCAATACATTTGTTGTTTATTTTCTTCATGTACCGGTTGTCGTTGCTCTTCAATACAGCTTGGCAGCACTTTCACTATCCGTTGTATCGCAATTTTTGCTTTCATCCATTTTAGGGATCGTCTTTAGCTTTTTAATTAGCCAATTTATATGGCGGAGACTCCCTTACCTAAAAAATTTGATGTAATAAGAAAGATGAATAGGCCCGTCTACTTAACACAGCGATCGATTTGCGGAAACATCAATCTTATAGGGTAACCTTTCTTTTTCAAGGCCTGTACATTTTTAAAGAATCACCCCAATTTTCATGTACAAACATTAAGAGAAAGCTAAATAAATAGAACTTTTTATTCATCTATTGTTTTCACATCAGTAAATAAATGGTATTATTTACACATTTCGTAAGATGCTAAAAAATGATTAACCTTTTTCAAAACCTGCTAGAGAATTACTTTACTAATAAACTTATAAGGAGCTGATTGATTGTGAAACGTATTGCTGCCCTTTTTGTATCTTCAACTTTACTTTTAGGCCTATCAGCAGTCTCCCCCTCTTCAACCGATGCGGCTGCAGTGTCCTACAAAAACTGCACCGAGTTGAATAAAGCTTATCAAGGCGGTGCAGCGAAAGATGCGAAGGTAAAAAATAAAGGCGGAAAAACAAAGTATAAGCCGTATATTTCAGCGGCACTTTATAATGCTAATTCAACATTAGATAGAGATAAAGACGGCATTGCTTGTGAAAGATAAACAGTAGATTGGGAGCATGACAATCGATGTCAATAAAAATCATGAAGCGGATGAGCCTCCAATCAAGCTCACCCGCTTCATGATTTTTTTGTTTTTAAATGCTGTTATTTAGCTGCTATGCATGTCATCGTGTTGTTTGAAATAGGGCTGTGGTATTGCGAAAATGAAAAAATTCACTTATAGATGGGAAAGTCGAAAAATGTATGAAGAAATAGGCAATCACCATAATGATTCAATAGACATCGACAAAGCTGGTGAGATGAATAGATGAAGGGTCACTTTAAATTAGAGCGGATGGAAAAAGCAACGTGAATCAGGCGATCTCTATTAGACGAGGTGGAGAAGAAAGGAGAAGAGTAACAGGTCGATTTCCTTTTTAACTGAAAAAAGCAAGACAGCTTAGCATTCAATTTATAGAGATCTCACCAGCAAAATACATACAAATATATTAAACCAATACTTGAATGGCTCACTTAGTTATTTTACCATTTTTCCTTTGTTCCTAGCCGGCACGTCACTATAAAATGTATTAAACAAATACACCAAATAAGCATTTAAATCAAATTGATCTTTCATAACAAAATTAGACAGAGTTACGTTGTTTTTTCTCATTATTGTTTTTCCTCCTCTTATTCATTTCCTTATCTTTTATCACACCTTTTAATATGAGAGGTATGATCCCTACGCAAAAAGTTCTTCTACTTCCACTATAATAGAAAGCGTTTTCAATGTGAAGTTTTATTAAAATAAAAATTTCGACGAATTTCTCGGTTTTGTAAGTTGCTTGCATAAAAGCTGAAGAAGTTGAACAACATATGAATCGAACAAAACATAATGGAAAGAGAGGACATAAACAATGACTAAAAAATGGTTACACTTATTGCCTGTATTTTTTCTAGCTATCGGCATGCTGATAGGATGCAATAATAATGATCCAGCTGACAATAATCTAAACGACCGGAATGAGATTAATCAAAACGATGTAGACGAGGACAATAAACTGCTTCCTAACGATGATAATGATCACAATATGAATCGGGATAATGATCTGCTCCCTGGTGACAATAACGATACAAATCAGAATAATGACCTGCTTCCTGGTGACAATGATAACGGTACAAACCGGGATAACGACCTGGTTCCGGGCGATGACAACGACGCAAACCGGGATAACGATTTAATTCCCGGCGATGACACTAATGACCTTGGCCCTGATCATAATGATCGTGACAACAGAGATATAACTGACGACCCTCGTGATATGCAGGGTCCTAGAGACGAATAAGAATGAAAAAACACTGACAGCCAGTCGGTGTTTTTTCATTCTCCGTGTACATATAACATCTTAAAAGTATAGACTGCAATTTCTCCATTTTTCGCTGTATAGTTGCGGTACTATCTATTTAAAGGGGGATTTTGTGTGTTTATGAAGTTAACGACAGAACAAAAACAATTAATGATTGCGGAGATCCAATATTTCTTTTCAGAGGAAAGAGATGAAGAACTGTCAGAATTTGCGGCAGAAAGAGTGTTAGACTTCGTGAAAGAGTCGCTTGCTCCTCATTTTTATAACGCCGCTGTCTCAGATGTGAAGACTGTAGTTGAACAGCAGTTTTCTTCCCTAGAAGATGAAATATTAACTCTTGAACGTCCGATCAAACGATAATTGCTTTCTTAGAAGTGAATTAAATTTTATTTACTTTTGAAACCCAGGAATTGAGCGGCAGCGATACTGTTATATAAATTATCATTGAACCTTCTGCCGAACAACTGCAGCATCTTTTCTAGAAATAAATAAAAACAGCCTCTTAACAAGAGGCTGTCAACAAGCACTTTGACTAAATTAGCATTTAGATAGACTATTAGATAAACTAACCTAATTATAACTTATTAGCATCCACTTTTTCTTCCGCAGCAATGACACCACACTCTCAGGAATAGGCATCCACCGAAAAGCAAGGATGCAAGAAAGCATAGTATCGCAATGAGAAGCGTTAATGTTCCGCCAATGCCTGTTAAACTAAGCAATGTAAAAAGCTGAGTAAGAACTCCTAAAACTGCTAGCAATAATCCTATTACACCTGTTAAAAACCCAAGGAACAGATGCAAGATTCCACCAGCAAACAACCCATTACTCATAAAAATTCACCTCCTTAAAAGAAGGAATCGTTATTTTACAATATAATATGCAGATGCTTAAGAGGTTGTTTGTGAAAATATAAAAAAGGGCTTGAAAAAAGGCGATAATCATGAATATAAATTAAAGAGGCTTTTTATTTATAAAGCTGATAAAAGGCTTTAGAGTACGCAGAAGCATAATTACCTCCTTCTCATCCTTTTTCCGGCTAAAAGGACAGGTGGCGCCGCCTTTCTAGCTCTGGATAAAACATAAAAATTCATCCATACTACTATAAAAGGTGGTGTAGTTACAAATGGACTTCCCTACTGTATATACAAACTTTTGGGACGCCGTTATTGCCGTTCCTATAGTAATGGCGCTAACACAGGTTATCAAAGTCTTTTTTCATATTCCAAAAACGTTCGTTCCGCTTGTCGCCCTTTTGATTGGATTGCTCATCTCGATCTTTATCAGCCACAGAGGGCACATCACGGCTGGAATTTTTATGGGCTGGTTTTATGGGTATGCGGCTATCGGCTCCTATGCTGCTTTAAAAACAAATGTCCTAGCTTACCTAAAAAAAGTGCGGCGTGAGTAGTATGCGATCCCCTCACCACCCTATCGTCTGAAAGTGACTCTCTTAATCGTCACTTTCTTTAAATCCTTCTGTCTGCCCCTCCATACTAACTTCTCTTCTCTTTTAAACCACTGGACTTTCCTAGCTGCAAAGAGTGTAAAATAGAAAGTTAAATGCGAAACATGAAAGAACCTCTGCTATCCGTTATTTTTATTGCTCCCCTCTTAAACATCATTTGATCGGACAACTTTTGGACTTCACCTTTATATACTTATCTAATGGTTCATTCAAAATCGTCGTTCACAGGAATAAAATTGGAATTTTAAGGAGAAATTTTTCTCACACTGCTGTTACGATAAAAAAATTCGTGATAATATTAGAGAACTGAAAGAATTTTCTTCATCTTCTTAATCTAACAATCGATCCTTCTATACTTATCAATACACGAACTACATAAGTAAGACGGAATTAAAGGAAGTGCCATAGTGTCCAATCAAAAAGTCTTATCAAATGACATCAGCCGTGATCATCTTCATGCTGATTGTGGCAATTGTTTTGGATTATGTTGCGTCGCCCTGCCCTTTGCAGCGTCAGCTGACTTCTCTTTCAACAAAGACGGCGGGAAGCCTTGTCCTAATTTGCAGGCAAATTACCGATGCAGCATTCATCATGATCTTAGGCAAAAAGGCTTTCGAGGTTGCGCTGTTTATGAATGTTTCGGTGCCGGACAAAAGGTTTCTCAGATCACCTTTGAAGGAAAGGACTGGCGAGAACATCCAGATACAGCCAAACAAATGTTTGACGTATTTCCCGCTGTACAACAACTTCATGAGATGCTTTGGTATTTAACCGAAGCACTTACATTAAAAGCAGCCGTTCCAATCTATCACGAGCTTCACGACGCGCTCAGCAAAACCGAAGAGCTTACTCTTCTTACTCCTGGTGCTCTTGCTGAATTGGACATACCCGCACATCGAGCAGAAATAAATCTTCTGCTTTTACGCACTAGTCAGCTAGCACGTGCCGAATCTATCCAACAGCCAAAAAGTGCTAAAAAGCAGCGAAAACCGATTGGCAGAGGAGCTGATCTGATCGGTGCTACTCTTAAAGGAGCGAACCTCCGTGGAGCTGATTTAAGAGGCGCACTGCTGATAGCTGCTGATCTAAGAGGGGCTGACCTTAGAGAAACCGATCTGATCGGGGCCGATTTTAGAGATGCCGACCTTAGCGGAGCTAATCTCACTGGTTGTATCTTTCTCACTCAAGCGCAAATTAATGCAGCAAAAGGAGATTCAAACACAACCATACCTTCCTCGCTGACTCGGCCCATCCATTGGTCTGTGTCTAAAGCATAGAAATGAAAAAACGATTTCCTGTAGAAAGGAAATCGTTTTTTGTCCTACTTTCATCCTTATTTAGCTGTCACACCCGCTATGTAACTCCGTTAGTTCGTTGGTTTTTGGCCAACAAATTGAATTACATGAGACAATCCGTTGTGCAGCTCTCCTTCATGCCGGACAACTTCGCCCATAAAAAAGTGGACAATACGCCAATCAGAAAATATCGTCCAAAACTCTTCAGGTCTATATAAAAAATCTAAATCCTGCGGCCCCCCACTCTTGTAAGGAAGCTGATAAAGAGAATAAACTTCCGTTACAAAATATCCTCCTGGCTTAATCGCTTTCTTAACACCGCTGAGCGTTCTTTGGCGCAATTGTTGTGGAAAGTGGCCAAAGATACAAACAATCTCATCCCATTTGTTTTCCTTCCATTGCGCCTCATTTAAATCGATTAGATCTGTTTGAACCACTGTTCCTTTCAACGAGGCCAGTCTTTTTGTCTTTTCCAGGCCGGATTGCGCATAATCCCAAGCTGTTACATTCATTCCTTGTTCCGCTAAAAAAACCGCATTGCGCCCCTCTCCTTCGGCAATCGCTAAAGCATCGCCAGCCAGCTGAAGCTTTTTCTGCATTTCTGCTAAAAACACATTCGGCTCAGTTCCATATACATATTTTTCATGTTGAAAACGATCATTCCAAGTATTCACCGTTACTTCTCCTTTCATTAAATTGCTTTGTTCGTCTCTCTATTAAGATTTTCGGCAAGAAGTGTGGCTGGTATTCTACTTCCCCTTCCACTCTATCCTTTATCTGTTTTTGGCCGAGCCGTGTGAAGATGAACGACCAAGTTCTTTTAACCATTTAAAGGATGCCCTAAAATCACTCTTCTATTAACTTTATACACTTACGTTTCGTTACTCTATAGGTCCAGTCCAATTGCTTATGCCGCCAGCCATATTTTTTACGTTAAATCCTTTTTCACTTAGCCATTCACATGCAAGGCTGCTTCGATTACCACTGCGACATACAACGATATATTCCTTATTTGGATCCAGCTCTTCAGTGCGTGTCAGCACCTGACCTAGAGGAATATGCTGGGCACCAGGAATTTTTCCGGCTGCTACCTCTCCAGCTTCCCTTATATCCAGTATAGAAACATGTTTATCTTCCTCTAAAAGCTGTGCCGCCTCGTTTGGTAAAATTTCAAAAAACATTTTCCTTCCTCCCTCTTTATTTACTGCATCTTATCCTTATCTGATTTTAATATACCCCAACTGGTATGTAAACATCTACTAGCCCACCTATAAAATAGCTTATCGCGCTTAAGATATTTTTGTATCATCACTTTTAAAAATATGTAAAGCAGCATATAAGAAGCATAAAATAGTAAGAAAAAATCAACGTAAAAATTGAACGAAATGCGGAGTTTAATAAAAATAGAGACCAGGCAGGGATCGATGAATTAAATTGAGAATGGGACACTGAAAGAGCTCTAGCGACGAAAGCGTCAAGCTTAGTATTGTTAGAGTATTTCTTCTTTATCGGGCTTTGCAAGGCTGATGTCTGCCTTTCGCTGTTATTCACCGAGCAGGACTTAAAACCACAAATTCCTCCCTATTAAAGTTAAGGATTCTCTGCTCCTAACCTTAAAAGTGATCCACTTTGTTAAACAAAGTGGATCACTTTAATGCAGAGCTGTGACTATAAAGTAGTGAGAAACATTGAGATCTGCGGAATGTATGTGATAAGAAAGAGGTCAACGATCATGATCAGAATAAATGGGGTCACCGCCCGGATCAGCCTATCATATGACACGTCGGCAATCCCCTTCACCACAAACAAATCTAGACCAACAGGCGGAGTAATAAGCCCAATCGACAAGTTCACGACCATGACAAGACCGAAGAAAACCGGATCGATCCCTACTCCTATCGCAATCGGCAAAAGTAATGGGGTTAAAATAGTGATAGCTGCCGAAGCGTTCAAAAAGCAGCCGGCAATAAAGAAGATCACATTGAACAAAAGTAAAATAATGTACTTATTGTCGGATACAGTCATCATGGAAGAAGCGAGCAGTTGAGGAATTTGCTCAGCTGTCAGCAGCCAGCCAAACAAATTGGCAGCTGCGATAATAAACACTACCATCGCTGTCATCTTCGCTGCATTTAGAAAAGCAGCCGGCACATCACCCCATTTCATATCTTTATAAATAAATTTACTTACAATAAAGGCATAAGCAGCTGCCACAGCTCCTGCTTCTGTTGGCGTGAAAATTCCCCCGCGAATCCCCAAAATAATAATCAGCGGCAAAATCAACGCAAAAATTCCTTCTCCAAATGCTTTTTTAAACGAAACAAACTCGAATGTTCCTTTCTTCTCTAAATAATTGTTCTTCTTCGTAACCCAATAGTTAACGAGCATAATCGATAAGCCGATTAAAATACCGGGAACGATTCCGGCCGTGAATAAATCTCCAATGGAGACTCCAGCAGTCACCCCATAAACGATCATCGGAATAGAAGGAGGAATAACGATGGCAATCGTGCCTGCACTAGCCACCGTAGCGGCCGCGAACCCTTTGTCATATCCTTTTTTCTCCATCATCGGAATCATCATTTTTCCAACTGCTGCAGTATCAGCTGCTCCGGATCCCGATACTCCTGCGAAAAACATAGCCGTCAGCGTGGAAACTTGCGCCAGTCCGGAACGGATCCATCCTACTGTCGCAAAAGCAAAACCAGCAATCCTTTGCCCCATGCTTCCTGCCAGCATGAACTCCCCAGCCAGCATAAAAAACGGAATAGCAAGCAAAGGAAAAGAATCTACGGAAGTCAATAGCCTCTGCGGCACTACCTCTAAAGGGACATAATAAATACTAGTGACAAAGCCAGCTATAGATGCCCAAATAAGAGAAATAGCAATCGGCACACCAAGGGCCATCAATAAAAAAAGGAATGCTATTACGACAATCGCAACTGTCATGTGTATCACCTTCCTTATCCTATATTCAGGCTATCCGGTTGATCTTTTTCACTTTCTGCTCCATTATTTTTTGTTTTTAACGATGATAAATGTGTGATAGAGTGGATGAAACAAATGATCGAGCTGACGACGACAGCTCCATAAATCCAAATCATATTCAGTCCCAGAGAAGGGGAAATTTGCTGGCTCGTAAATGTTAAAATGCTTAAGCCGTAGACAATTAAAAATACGAACAGCGCCGAATTGATTACCTCAATTAAACCAGCCAGCCGCACTCTCCATTTTTCAGATAAATAATGAGTTAATATTTCTACTCGTGCGTGACCCTTGTGCTTATAAACCGTTCCAATTCCGAGAAAAACGGTCCATACAAACAAATAGCGGATTAGCTCCTCAATCCATGTAAAATTAAATACACTGAAATCTATCATCGGAAGCATTTCCTTCATGGTGGAGCTCTGAAGGATAAACCGGGAGATTACCTGGTAAACGGTTCCGATAAAAGCTGCTGCAAACAAGCAGATCATCGTGACACGGCTTGCTTTGTCAATTTTGCTGCTGCATTTAAGTAAAAAGGATCGCATGTTTTTCACCCTTTACTTTAGATTTTTCACCTCTCGAATCAGGTCCTTGCCGATCGACTCTTCAAATTCTTTATATACCGGCTCCACCGCTTTTCTAAACGATTCTAAGTCCGGATTCTCTTCTATCTGTATATCGCTTGCTCTCAATTGTTCGAGCAAATGCTGTTCTTCTTTCTCAGCAACTTTTCTTTCATATTGGATGGCTTCTTTAGAGGATTCCCTGATAATTTCCTGAAGATCTGGGGGCAGTGTGTCAAAGGTCGTCTTGCTCATTAAAAAGATGGCAGCGTCATAATTATGGGCAGATAAAGTAAGATACTGCTGGACCTCATGCAGCTTATTTAAATAAATTTGTGCGAGAGGGTTTTCCTGCCCATCGACTACTTTCTGCTCTAAGGCCGTATACAATTCTCCAAAAGGAATCGGAACGGGAGCAGATCCTAAAGCTTTGACGAAAGAAATGTAAGGGGGTGATTCTTGTACACGAAGCTTTAAACCAGAGGCATCTTCGCTTGTTTTAATGGGCTTTTTATTATTCGTGAGGTGTCTCCAGCCATTTTCCATGTAACCTAAATTAAGCAAGCCTTTGCTTTCTAAATCCTTAGAGATCTCTTGGCCAATTACTCCATCTAATACCCGAAAAGCGTGTTCTCTGCTTTCAAATAAGTAAGGCAGGTTCAGCAGGTTGAACTTTGGGGCAAAATTCGTTACCGGCGCAACAGAACCGATATGGAAGTGAATCGTACCAATTTGGGCACCTTCTATTTGATCTCGCCCATTGCCTAATTGACTGCTTGGAAAGATATCAATCTGAATCCTTCCATTGGATCTTTCTTCCACTAATTCTTTAAATTTCAATGCGCCTTTTTGATAAGGATGTGTTTCCGTTTGAAGATGTCCCAGCCTTAATACATACTCTGCCTTACGTTCGTTTCCCTTCGTGGCATTGGAGCATCCACTCAAAATACATAAAACGATTACCAGCAGACAGGATACGTAACGTCTCACTTAATACCCCCTCCTCTTCCATTGTTCTTCCTTGCATAACTCTCATGAGGCTGCTGGAGAGTATGAAAATAATCCCTACTATTTCATGATTTTAATACGGAATATATGAGCATATCGGGGAAAAAGGTGAAAGAAATCTTGAAGGATCTTTTACTGAGTTGCTTACGTTTTAATTAGCTAGGGAGATATTTTCAACTAGGCTATCCCCCTGCTTATTAAAATTCGACACTTTGAGTGATCAAGCGCTCCGGAAATTTCACATGTAGCTGTTCGCCTATCTCAGCCAATTCTTTTTCTAAGCTGGCCGTTAGCTGAATACCCATTTTCTTGCGCATCTGCTCCTCTCTCTTTCTTCTTTCACCAGGGTAACGGATTTCATTTATTCCTGGCACCTTGGCGACCAGCTTCAGTTCTTTTAAAAGATTCTGGATCGACTGAAAGAACCTTTCTAAATCAGTAAACTTTTTAATATCCATTAGAAGGAAGAAATGTCCTACATTTGCTTTATCTGTCTCTTCCTCGTTATATATGTTGTTCACATAGGGGCCAAAAGCCGCTCCTGAAAGCACTCCTGCCAATAATTCTACTGCTAATGCCAACGCTGACCCTTTTGCCCCTCCCATTGGCAGGACAGCTCCTTCCAATGCAGCTTTCGGATCATTCGTTGGCTTTCCTAATCGATCAATTGCCCACCCATCGGGGATCGAATCTTTTTGTTGGACAGCATTTATAATTTTCCCTCTTGCCACTACACTAGTCGATAAGTCAATAATGACGGGCATGTCATTCCCTGTAGGAAAACCAAAAGCAATAGGATTCGTGCCGAAAAAAGCCTCCTTTCCTCCCCAAGGAGCTATGCCGGAAGGTGAATTCGTAAAACCTATACATATCATGTTCTTTTCGCATGCTAATTGACAAAAGTAAGAAGCCGCCCCAAAATGATTGCTATTTTTAATAGAGATAGCCGCTATCCCTGATTGCTTTGCTATCTCCATTCCTTTCGTCAAAGCATGATAGCTCACTACATGGCCAAGCCCATTATCCCCATCCACGATAAGTACCGAGCCACTCTTTTCCAACTGGATAGCGGGAGCAGCATTTATCCGTTTATCCATTAACCTTTTCATATAGATAGGCAGCCTGCTGATGCCATGGCTGTCAACGCCCTCTAGGTTTGCTTGAATTAATGATTCAGCTACGATACTAGCATCTGTTTCCGTTATCCCCACTTTTTTTAGCAAGGATTCACAAAAAAGCTTTAAATCAGACTCTGCATAACTGTACACAGCCTACTCTCCTTCTTCACCTAAGTACGGTTAGATAATGTTGTGACTACAGTCTTCCGGCAATCCATCTATTCAAGCGCGACAAATCCTTTGAAACGTAGAAGGGCTTTCCTTAGCTCCCGCATTATCCTAATAGCTTTTGTCCCTCCCATTTACCTTTTTAGTTTACTTCTATAAGTATGAATTAAGTTAAGGATCCTCCACTCTTTTATTAAGACATCGATAAAATTCTATCTTTCTGGCTGGCAAATTCTTATGGCTAAATAACGGGTTCAACCGTTTGCGTCATTTTATGGGCGTTTTCAGATTGCTGTTCTTCAAAGTTCAGCCATACTAAAAGCGCACCTGCCAGCAGGTGCGCTAATCATAAAAAATCAAGGAGTTCTACAGCAAGAAAAGAATTTTCTCTACTTAGAAAGATTATTTTAATTTTTCTCGCAAAGCTTTTTCCACATGGCCTGGTATATAATCAGATACACTGCCATTATGAGAATAGATTTCCTTTACGATACTTGAACTGAGAAAAGAATATTTTTCACTTGAATGAATAAAAAAGGTTTCAGATCCTCTGTACAAGCTCTTATTCACCATGGCCATTTGTGCTTCGTACGCGTAATCGGTTACCGTTCTTAACCCTTTTATGATCGCTCTAATATCGTTTTCTCTCATGTACTCAACGAGCAGACCCTGGAATGCCGTCACTCTTACTTTCTCGTTCCCAGCGAACGTTCTTTCAATCAGTCCTCTTCTCTCATCGATAGAAAAGAGCGGACTTTTCTTAGAGTTCACCATGACAGCTACTATAATCTCATCGAAAAAATCACTTGCTCGATTAATGATATCAATGTGCCCGTTTGTAATCGGATCAAAGCTTCCTGGATATATCGCTTTCATTTCGTTCTCCTGAGTTTTTTGTTCATCATAACATTCCAATAGTCTGATTGGAATAGTTTTTTCATTTTAGCAGCAGATTATTCAGTGCTCGCTTATTCATTAATTTTCTAACACTTTGATATGTAAAAAGGAAAGACCGCGATATTATTCATACCGGCTATCTTTCCGCGTATTTTGATTGAAGAGTTTCACTTTGGATGTTCCTCTATCTTCGTGACTGCCTCGTGCCTTTTCATCTTTTTTAATTAATCCTTCTAATACTTCTAAAGCGTTCTCAAATTCTTTATAGTTTATTTGCTTTGTCGCTAATAATGAACAAAGCATAGCATAGGCAATCGGTTTAGTATCCATTTCCACGATTACGTTGAGATCAACATCCGAGTTCCCGCTGTTTTTAACTTCAGTTTGCTTCAACTCGTTATCAGCCATTCCCCTTCTCCCGAAAAGCGAAGAAGCATCCATCCTTCCAAAAGGAGGCCTTTGCGGCTGTGCCATTTTATTTCCCCATTTCCATTTATTTTCAGGCAGAAAGAATAACACGTTCTTTCTGCCCCCAAAAATTAAATATCAAATCTCTGACTTTGTGCTTGTTCTTGATCTTGATCCTGATCCTGATCTTGATCTTGGTTTGAATTTGCTCTTGAACGTACTCTTGCAACAGAATCAGAATCTACATTAATGTCGAGACGAATCGTTGTATTACCACTGTTAGATACTCTGGCAATATTTGTATTGCGGTCAATATTTCGCAACTCATTGTCATTCTCGTTAATGTTTCGCAGGTCAATTTCATCTTCAATTCTATTTTGCAGGTTGCTTCTTACATCAACATCCACTTCATCTTCAATGTTCACGTTTGTTCTTGTGCGATTTTGCGAATTTGATCTTAAAAAGTCATTGCCGCGATTGTTTCTATTATTTCTATTACCTTCTGGGAACCATACTTGACTCATATTTTCTCCTCCTTTTCTAGTTCTTACTATAATTTATTCTCTTTTGTACTTTTTGAATGGACAAACCTCTTAGGTTATTAGCTTGTTTTTCAAGAAGAGAATTTTTGTTGTTCGCGAAAGCCCGAATACATGAATAAAATAAAAGCCTTCGCTTCATGATAAGTATTGATTACATTCTATATTGGAAATGAGGATAGTCGGATGTACTATTACAAAGAAGAGTTAATCAATATAATTAAGCCTGATCAGCCAGATCCCGAGGCGGCGAAGGTATTACAGGAAATTTTAGGCGGACACTTCGGAGAAATGAGAACGATGATGCAGTTTTTCTTTCAAAGTTCCAATTTTAGAGGAAAAGACACTCAATACCGTGACTTGCTTCGCGGCGTGTTCTTAGAGGAAATTGCTCATGTGGAGCTTGTACAAAACACAATTAATCAATTGCTTAATGGCTCAGGTGAATCAGCTGTCCCAGGAAATGCAGGGATGGACAGTGCACCTCTTGATGATGCTGTCAAACACGCAAACCCCCATCATTACATTATCGGCGCCCAGGCATCCCTGCCGGTTGACGCGAGCGGAAACCCTTGGAACGGCTCGTGGGTATACAGTCACGGAAACCTTATTAGTGATCTGCTTGATAACTTAGTACTTGAATCTACTGGTGTCCTGCAGAAGACACGTATTTATGAAATGAATTCCAATCAAACATTCCGAGAAACACTTGCGTTTCTAATTGTCCGAGACAACGCTCATCAAAACGCTTTTGCCAAAGCACTCGAAACACTAGGCGTTGACTGGGGCAAACTATTCCCTGTTCCGAATTATGATATCAATAAATATCCAGAATGCAGAAAATACGTGGAAATGGGATATCATAATGCTCAATTTAACTTCAGATTGGACACAACAAGGATCGGTGAAATTTTCCAGGGAGAGTCTCCAAGCCGGAATAAAGGCGAGCTTACAGTAGTTGATCCGCCGAAGGGATTCCCTGTCCCAACGCTTCCTGAAATGCCTAATGAGCATAGCCCAGGAATAGGAGACATGAACTTCTAATAAAAGGAAAATTTTCATTATGCCCTTTTCTATTTACTAACTATCTAAAACATACTAGAGGCCGGCTCTTTAAAAGCAGCTAATTCTGCCAGCAAAAGCTGGCCTTTTCCTTCTTGTGACTACTTATATATATTATTCATTAGTTATTAGCCATTTTTCGACTTATTTTTTCTTTCATTACTATATTAAGTTGCCCTCACACAAAATGGATAGTAATATATCCTTAGACCTTTAGTTTTACACACTATTCCCTTATGGCTTTGTTTTAGGTGTCTAGTTGTTAATTTATTAAAATACAATTTTTTTAAATCTTACTATTATTCATTGAAGGGCAAACCCCGTGAAAGCGGGCGACGCAAAGCCACGGGCCTACAGCAGTGCTCCTGCCAAGGCAGCCGGGTTGCCAAATTGAGCTCATCTCAGCTTGTATATAGAAAGATGGCCTTCTCTGAATGCATTTTAAACTCTTAGTGAAGGTGTGAAATATGAATAAATCAGTATTAATAGTAGATGACTCTCTTTTCATGAGAACCTGGCTAAAGAGCATTCTGACCGCTCATAACTATGAAGTATTCGAAGCAGCCGACGGTGTAGAAGCTATAGCCGCCTATGCCCTTTACAAACCTAGTCTCGTTCTCATGGATATTACGATGAATAAATTAAATGGCTTGGAGGCGCTGAAAAAAATTATAGAATTTGACCCTTCTGCCAAAGTAGTGATGTGCTCCTCCCTCGGTCAAAAACAACTGATTATAGAAGCATTGAAGTTAGGAGCCAAGGACTTCATTGTAAAACCATATTTCGATCAGTTAATCCCTATATTAGACAACATTGAGTAACTTACCCAAGAGGGTGCCGTGCAATCGCATCCTCTTTTTCTAGCCATTTATGATTCTCTCTTATTTTTTATTATCTCGCCTCTGTTTCATTGTCTTCTCAGACTATCATTCATTTAAAGCAAATTTAAAAATTAGAAGAGTCATCAATATCACCTTCCCTTTCCAAATATGTATGGCAGAATTAAAATAGAACTAGTAAGCTAAAAACAGAAAGGCGGAAAATATGCATGAAAGATGAACAATATCCGATTGGTTTATTTGAATGTCCATATAACATATTAGAGGCGGACCTTCACTATTGGATCGATGACATAAGATCTTTGCCAAACCGTTTAAAGGCTTTAACCAAAAATTTAGACAAAAAAGAACTAGGTTATACATATCGAGAGGGAAGCTGGACCATTCAACAATTAGTTCATCATATTGCTGATAGCCACATGAATGGCTATATTCGCATGAAATTGGCTTTGACAGAAGAAATTCCAACGGTCAAAACATATGAGGAGTCAAAATGGATGGAGCTATATGACTCTGAGCTGCCTATTAACATTTCGTTAAGCTTACTAGAAGGATTGCACGCAAAATGGGCCTGTTTATTAGAACATTTAACACCTGTTCAACTACAAAGACAGTATAAGTATCCTAATGGTGATGTTATGAGAATCGAACAAAGTATTGCTCTTTATGCCTGGCACGGTAATCATCATTTAGCCCATATCCAGCATGCTTTAAATCGTTAAGAAAACGTTAGTTGAAAGCATGAATTTCTTCTAATTTAATCAAATGATGTAACTTTTTGGTTTCTTCTGTCGAACCTCTTTCTCTTCTTTTTTTCAAGTTGTATAATATATCCGAACGCACACGAACGTGTACTTTCAGATATATGATTAGGAGAGATAGACGTTGATTATCCAGGAAACACTTGAAGAGTTAATGATTCAAATTAATACCGTTCGCCATTTAATGATTTCAACCGGGCTGCAAAAAGGGCTTAATGATTATGAAACTTTAAAATACAGTGAAGAACTGGACAAGCTTATTAATAAATATCAATTAGTTACTTGGCCATGCCACCCTAAGACAACTTAAGAAGTCTCTCCCATTTACATACTTTATAGTTTACTTCTTTGCCAATAGTGAGAAATTTCTCTATCTTTTTGCATATCCCGCCTATTTTTGGGTAAATTACTTGCAATCAGGGTTACACGGCATCCACCTTTACACACCACCAAGAATAACCTTGATTAGCCAGGCGCAGGCCTGGCTTTTTGCTGTTTATTAGTGTTTTGATTCAGTAATCCTAGTTCGTGATCGTCTCTTTTATTCATTGTGTTATAAGAACGGAACTATTTTCCTGGTTATTACCAAACAAAAATATCCATTTATATCCAATTAAATAACTAAATACAATAGTAGCTCATCAGCCTTTCCGTCTATCCCCCAGGTTCCCTACTGACGAAATACCTTTTAAGTAAAATAATCATTAAGACTCTTTCATTTGTTACAAAAATATTTCATAATTGTATTTTGTGGAACGCTGTTACAAAGGAGAATGGTCTTGATTCCAGTTGAACTTATTTGTCATGAACTTAAACGGCTAACGGATGATTATTACAAATGTGAGAATCCTACTATCAGAGAACAAATACATTCTGATATTAAACTTTTAAGCAGAGCCTTATTTCTTGTTGGCCCGTATGAGTAAAAGCTATTAATTCCTCTTTTAACCGGTTCGTTCTTTTAAGACTCACTGCTTTAAAACTGGCTGCCTCTTCCCAAAAATAGGTAGGAGCCAGTTTTTGTTTGTCTTATTCTTTGCATCCATCCAAAATTCCCCTCATATCCACTGTTCAGGTTTTGTCTGTTCACACGACATTCTTCATCATTCATCTACTTTCTTCCATGGAGCCATCTGTAAGTGCACGGAACCAGCTTTTGTCCTCTGAATCTAATGCCATATTGATATGCAGACGTACTAAGTCCTTCATATCTTCCGAAAGAAGCTGACTATCTGCTTCGGCGAGCTGATGATGACTAAATCGCTTCTCACCTTCTACTTTTCCATTTTTCACTACACAAACAAGCGCTCCATAAGAATCCGATTCCAGAATAAATCCTTTTGCATTGCAGGATGTAATGTCTACCCATTTACCTTCTGTATACATCATGGTCGCCTCCTTTTTAACAGACTCTCCACTTTTTTCTAATTTTAGTCGCTAAAAAAGAAGCTGACGGTTAAATCTATAGGTTTCAGCATACCTATGAGGAATATAGGTCTACTCTTTCTGGCTATGGTTCGTTAGGCTCTCTCATTCCTTCTTATGAAACTAATGGAAGAAGCATTAAATCACTAAAGGTTATATTCAATAGATGAAAATTTTGTTAGGATATAAATTGTTAAAGCTATGGGAGGAAAAGTCAAATGGATCATAAATTATCATTAATATTTATTGGTATAGCCGCCTCATTGTGGGGAATTATCGGGGCGTTTGTTACGTATCTCAATGAGCTGGGATTTACCCCTGTTCAAGTGGTCGCGCTGCGTTCCCTAACGGCAGCTTTATTCCTAGTCGTCTACACTTTTTTTAAAAATCGCGATCTGTTAAAAATTAAGGCAGCCGATAGTAAATATTTTGTAGGGACGGGGATTATCAGTATTGTCTTTTTTAATTGGTGTTTGTTTAGTGCGATTGAAGAAACATCCATTTCAATTGCCTCTATTCTTCTTTATACAGCACCTGCTTTCGTCGCTCTTTTCTCTAGATTGTTATTTAAAGAATCACTGACGGTTCGTAAGCTTTCCGCCCTCCTGATTACCTTTATAGGTTGTTCGTTTGTCATTGGGATTTTACCTACTATGAACGAGACCATCTCTTTTTATGGTTTTATTCTTGGGCTTGGATCCGGTTTGTTTTACGCACTTTACAGTATATTCGGGAAATTCGCTCTTAAAAAGTATGATTCTTTGACTGTTACGGTCTTTACTTTTCTGTTTGCCGCAACAGCTATTACGCCATTCAGCGGCGTCTGGCAAGCCGGAACTTTATTATTAAATATGAAAGCTTGGGTATACATAATTGGACTAGGGTTCTTTTCAACTGCGTTGCCATTCATCCTTTATACCAAAGGATTAAGCCGGGTAGAGTCTAGTCAAGCGTCCATCATAGCCACGATTGAACCTGTTGTGGCCTCTCTCGTAGGGTTTTTAATTTTTCACGAAAAGTTAAATGTCTGGCAATATCTTGGCATTGTCTTGGTGATTGCAGCTGTCATTATTGTTCAAGAATCTGCAAAAAAAAGAGAGAAGCAAACAATCGTTTCAAAGAGATCTCCCTCTTAATTACTGAACGCCCTCACATTAGCCGGGGCGTTCTCCTTTACGTTGAGATCACTTTTTATCTATGTGTCATCAACAAGCATAACAGCATACGCTATAAATAAGGAGGCGATCTGTTTTATGAAAAGATATCCCTATAATGATACGAAAGTCAATTCCTTATTCCCGCCCGGCCAGTATTCATACTCCAGTACATTCCCTTCAATTATGCAAAGCTTGTCCCCCTCTTATACTATCCAAGCGGAGCCTGTGTTTCTAGATCACTTGCTCACATATGTAGGCGAGAATATCCATGTTGCTACTGTAAATGAGTCACTAGAGGGAACTTTAACAAGTGTGGCAATTGATCACTTACAGCTGACTGTGGATGATGTAAACTATCATATTCGTTATCCCCATATTATTTACTTCAGAAAAATGTAATCTTCCTCTTAAGATAACGTCTCAAAACGCTCACACTGATAACAAACGTTCGCATTTTTTCATTGCTTGCCTGCAATGCTTACGCCCTTTACTTTGTCAGGTGTCCCATCTAGGAAGATAATCGTTTTTAACTAGCCTGCAGCATCGAAAACAACCTTTGTCTACACTCTCCCTTTGTTTATATGAGCCTCTGCATTATTTCGAACCATTAATTGTATGAATATCCCTTAAAGTATGCTATGGTTATGTATAGAAATGCATCTATTGGAACTTCGCTTAAGTCCTTTCCATTATATTAAGAAAGGAGAGCTAGGATGTCAGTAGATAAGTTAAAAGAGATGTTAGAACTGTTGCGCTATTACAATACTGTAGAGATTACCCACACTTTCAGACATGGTGATCACCCTTTTTTATCCGTCTGTTGCCTAAAAAATACCATTACCTTCCAAATAACCAATATAGAAGAACAAACTGTTCATCATTATAATTGCTTAGAAGAAGCTGCCATAGCGATAGAAAAATTAATTTCTTTTAGGAAACCCTCTTAAACTGTTTAGGGTTTTTTTATTTTTTTACCTCACCTTTCTTATTAATCTCCTTTGCGAGGTTTATTTTCTTTTTTAGCGGGTAAACATAAAATTACCGTTTGTGGATATACTTTCTTAATACTAAAAAGAAAGGAGCGATGAAGATGGCACCTATCGATTATTTTGCTTGGACTGTTTCTATGCTGTTAGGCATTGGCTTTGTTGGCTCTTTAGCTACTTTATCTAGAAGGCCAAAATTCTTTACCAAAAGCGAAAAAAAGTCTTCCCATACGAGTGAATAAAAGTTCTCCACATGCTCTTCCAACTGCAATCATCAACTATATACTCAACCAATCCTTCGTTTCCTTTCTATGTAAATTCCAGCAGCACATACAAGGAGAAGACTGCCTAGGCAGTCTTCTTTTTTATGCCAACGGTAACAAATGATAAAAAAATTTATCCGATGAGTAAAAAAGACAAGCACTTTTGTCGATCTATATAGTGAACGATTAACTCCCAGGGGGAATGCCGTCATGAAGAAAACAATGATTAAGATTGCAGGATGCGCACTGGCATTTAGCTTAGCTGCTGTTCCCACAGTAGATGCAGCCAAACCAGTGACGAAAGGAAAGGTTACCGCTGTCAGCAAAGCACCTCAAAAAGAAACAGCCAAACAAAAAGCTGCAGCCCAACAGCTAACAGCGGTTAATAGAAATATAGACAAAGTAGAGAAAAATGCAGCTAGCCTTATGAATAAAATAGATGAGTTTTACGCAGCCTCTGCCACTCAAGAAACTGAAAAAGGCTTTTTTAAAAGCTTCTCCGCTAAATTAAATGCAAACTCTAAGCAGCTGGATAGCTATAAAAAGCAAATTGATCAAGTTGCTAGAAAATATGGCAAAACGGCTGCCGTAACGGACTCTTACACTAAAGCAGCAAATGTTCAAACGATCATTCAAGAAGAAGTGAATCGTTTAAAAGAACTTCATCAAAATTTTATTCCTGAACAAGCTGCAGAACTACCAGCAGAATCCTAATAAATAAAGACAAGCTTTGGTTCTTTTCCAAGCTTGTCTTTTCTATTTAATATAAGCCGATCCATTATTTTATAAGCCCAAAATTCAATTTATTTTTAAATTGCTTTTCCTTTAATGCGTTCATTTTTTGCTTCCCACTCCTCTCTTAAGAGGGCCATTTCAACATTATTCCAATATTCACTATCGTTCAGTTTACACACTTGGCGTTGGATTCCTTCTCTTTTAAATCCTAACCCCTCATAACAAGCAATAGCCGCTTTATTAAAATCAAACACTCCTAAGCTTACTCGATTTAATCGCAATTCGTCGAAAGCAAAAGGAAGCACTTGATGAAACATTTGTTTAGCCATCCCTTTTCCACGATATTTTTTATAAACAAGTACATAACTGATTCGGCCTAATTCGTGAACATGATCAATCTCTCTTAACGCAATATGACCGACTGTCTTGTTTGAAAGTGGATCTACTGCTTTATAAATATAGCTGCCTTTCTTTTGTTCCATCTCTAAGTAACGCTCAAGTTGTTCTTTTGTCAATGGATAGCTATATGCTCTTCCTGACCACTGCATCATTAATTGTGGAGAATCTATTTCCTTTATTAATCCATCTATATCTCTTTCTGTAAAAGGGATTAACTGAATCATCACATCCGCTCCTGTCCCAAGCCTTTATTATTCTTTGCCATATTCATGCTATCTATTTCCCCTTTCAGCTGTTTAGAAACCCTTCTATTGATTCTTTTGCAACGTTCTTGTGACAATATTCAAACGAAGAAAACCCGGATCTCTCCAGGCTTTCTTCTCCTGTCATTCTTCATGATTTGATGAGTCTTGCTGAATATTTACATGCTGCGGGCGCCGCGGGTAGTTTCCCTTCTCTGAATCATCCGGGCCTGTAAGCGTTCCTCTTTGATCGAGATTTCCATATTCAATCTGGGTTCTCAGTTCGTTTTGCTTCTCTCTTGCCATCATGCTCACCTTTCTCTATAAGGATTCATCCTTCATTATTGACACAGCAAGCTAGACACAAGGACGACAATGTCTATACTTTTTTACTATTTTTTTCTAATCTGTACGACTGTCCAATCGCTTACATTCATTTTTCATATGATGTAGTAACTTCACTAAAAGGAGGTGGAATATATGGGCTACGGTTATGGTGGCGGTTACGGCGGCGGCTGCGGCTTCGCGTTGATCGTTGTGTTGTTTATCCTTTTAATTATCATTGGTGCGTCCTTCATGGGCGGTTACGGTTACTAATTACTAATTGGCAATCTTGTCTTAAAATGAGCTGCAGTTAATCTTCCTCTTTTTAATCCGCCCTCTCTGTTACCCCTTTTTCGTTCGAAAGCCAGACAATACCGATAAGGTGCTGTCTGGTTTGTTTTTTATTCATTCCATGTACAAGCTGGTTCATTATTTGCTCATGCCCTTATCTTTTCCTAAACGTCCATCTTGCATTCCATTTTCCGATGCCATCATTTTCATGGATAAATTCTTTGGTTTAAGTCAAGTTAAGAATGTCGATAGATGGTTTCAAGCACCTGTCGGCTGATTATCCAAAACGTTATCGAATGTCCAAAAGAAAGTTAGGAGGAAGACGCATGATCAGAAAAAGAAACAATGAGCAACATCCGCAGAATCGTGAAAGAGAATTAGGCTTTGACAATTTAAACGTAGAATTTTCAATGGAAGATGATGTGCGGTTTCTTAACGGTTACAACAATGAAAACAACCGCAATCCTCAAAACTGCAACGATCAAAACTGCTGATTATCGTTCTTCTTTCGGTAACGTTTATCAACCAATCATCCCATTATGCTGGCAACGATAGGAGGAACGATACATGGAAATTCGTGAAGGCTTGATCCCAACTGCTTTAGGTACGGCTGTTACAGCTGCAGGATATGCTCTTAAGCAAAAAAACGGTTCAAACAAAATGATTGCCAACACGATTTTTGGCTTTGGTCTCGCACATATTGTCTTAGGTTCTATCGACTTAGTCCAGCATCGTCAGTAACCTATTAAAGGCAGGCATACACTGCCTGCCTTAATCTGTCGCTTTCTTTGTTGCTCGCTTGACTGCGATGCTCTTGTCCTCTTTTGGTTACTCCGCTCCTCTTCAGGTTTGCACCTCGGAGGACAAACGATTTCAATCAGCTCCATGATATATAAAGCAGCCCTTGTGTACAATCTTAGGCAGATATAAATTGGCTGCCTATTTTATCTCGTGAAAAAATTCTTTTTCTATAGCACGAAAAAGAATTTTTTAAAGTAGTTTATTTAATTCTCAAATACTCTGTCAGTTACTTTCACAAATTCCCATAGATGTTCAATCGGGCAGATTCCATAACGCGGTGTATGTGTAAATTCATAGCAGGCATAATTTTTCCAGCTGTGAAGGTTTACTTTTATTTCTTTCTGTTCGTCCTCTAACCAAACAAACTTCCAATTCCCATTCAATAGATGGAGCAGCTGATCACTGGTCTTTACAATTTCAAACGAACTGAATAAATCCGCCATTCTTCCGCCTCCTTATTCACTTACTGTATATGTTCTTCATTTATATGTAAATTCCTTCTAAAAATCTTCCCGGCCTTTACATCTTCCTTCTCTTCGTATCCTATGCCAGAATGCGTCAGAAAAGACTGGTTCATTGTGTAATATTATCAGAAGTTTTGTCGAATACCTTTCTAAAGGCGACAGAAGCGTCCATAATATGTAATGTTGTGCTTTCTTCGTAAAATATATTGGTTCAGGAGAGTTTAGAAATGAAGAGACATGAAATGTTCAATGACTTAGTAGCTGAAATTAATTCAAAACGAAAACTGATGATTAAAATTGGGATGGCTAAGGGGCTTTGCCACTTTGAAACGATTCAATACAGCGAAGAATTGGACAAACTAATTTATAAATATCAATCGTTGATCAAGCTTCCTAACAACTGATTGCTTCACTACCTTCACCTCCCACCCGCTTACTTAAAAAGAAACTTAGGAAAAAGCGAAGGAATATGAGATAATAGGAAGAGAACGAAAAATAAACTATAGGAAGTGACAAGATGGCTTATTATAATAACAGACGAGAAGAGCCCTTGCCAAGTGAAGATATTAGCACATGGGAATGTACGTCAGAAAATTGTAATGGATGGATGCGGAAGGCTTTCTCCTCTGTTGAAACGCCTGTCTGCCCATTTTGTAAAAGCCCAATGGAAAGCGGCACAAGGCATACTCATCCTTTGACAAACAATAGCATACATAAAGAATAAATGGAATCAATCGTTAAAAAATGGAAAAAGTTTATCTTCCACCTTACCAGGCCAATTGAAAATGGGCGAGTGACTTGAAAAAATCGCCCATTAGCAGCCTGGTTTTTTTCTGCTTTTTACTCATACGGTATAAGATAGAATCCTTTGTTTTCCGTCCACTCTCCATAGAAAACGTCAGTTATACAATCGATTCCCTCTTTTTTTAATTCTGATAGCAGCCACTCTTTATCTTTCCCTACTTTGTCTAACTCTTTTTCATCTATTCTTCCCTCGTCTACCAGTAAATACGTTGGTTTGTTTTCCTCTGGTGTAATATTTAGCATAGCTGGTGTAACAGGAGCTTCCTTCACTTTTGGAAGCACACTTAGTGTTCCTCCTGTTTCAAGCGTAGCATGCTCGACTTCCGTTAACGAAAAGTACCCCTGTCTTCGAAGCAATGTCCGCAGCTGCTCTATTTCTATATAATTTTTCTTTAATTCCTTTACATCAACTTTTCCCTTCACAATGATATCGGATGATTCCCCCTTGAGCAGTTTTCTCAGCCAATCTGACTTCATCACCAGTCGTTCGATCAAGTAAATGAGGACTCCCCATAGTAAAACAGCGTATAAAATTTGAAAGACGGAGATTTTCTCGTCGAATATTCCTTCTTCTAAAAAACTTCCAAGGAGAATTAAATAGACAAGGTCAAAAGGTGTGATTTGTGCTAATCCTTTTTTTCCAAGCACTCGAATAACAACTAGTAAACTCACTAATCCGATTATCATCTTTAAAGTAATATCTAGATACATATACTTACCTCCTATAGCCATTTCTATCGCATCTTCATTACCCCATTCCCTATTTATTCTTCTATAAATCTTCCATTTCATTCCTCGGGAAATAGACCGATTGGGACCTAGCCAAAAATTCTGTCTTAAGAGACTGTGATCGTTCTCTAAAAGATGTATTCTAATGAATTTTTCTTTGCACTCTGCTAGCTATGAGTAGTTGATTTTTGCTGCAGGCGAACATTTTACGTTCTAATCAACCATTAAAAGCCAATCTTCACCTTTAACAGCGGCTAAATAAAAAACGAATCTGTTCATCTCTTTAACAGATTCGTTCTCTAAAATGCAATCGCTTATTTAGTTGTGACGGTACTTTCGTTAAGCCAATTAGTCAGCTCTTCGAAGGTATCTGCCGCGTTTTGCCAGCCTAAATCATATAATTTTGTCAGCTTGCGTTGGTTGCGCTCAACCCGGCTCACTTCTAATGGCTGTGATGGGCGAATAACGAAGGCTTTTTTTTCCTTTTCCAGCTGGTTAATGTATTCTATTGTTCGATTATAATGTCGCCATCTTCCTTCTAGCATCCTCACGACTCCTGGATAGCGAGCATATTTGCGCTTTATCATAAAGTGAAGACGAGAAGGTTTTTTCATATACCCCTCATGCTGCGTCAGTACAATCACATTACGGCTGCAGCCGTCCTGCTCTGCTTTCTTTACCGGAATCGGATCGCTCATGCCGCCATCAAGCAGTTCATACCCTTGAAAAGAGACGATTGGCGCTGCAAATGGCAGGGAGCTTGATGCTCTAATTGGGGTTAATAGATCTTCCTTATATTCTTTTCTGCTAAAATAAATTGGTTCACCTGTATGACAATCTGTCGTTCCAATCACAAATTCAGTATCACTTCGTTTAAATTCCTCATAATCAAACGGCACTATTTGATTAGGAATGACGTCAAACACATAATCCATACCAAATAGCTCGCCATTTCTAAAAAAATTCCGTAATGAAATATATTTTGGATCCCGAACGAAACCAATATTTACCCGCTTATTGCGGCCCCATTGTTTGGATATGTAAGACGCTGCATTGCAGGCACCAGCCGAAACCCCAATCACATAGGGAAACTCTATCTTATTTTCAAGAAAAAAGTCGAGCACACCCGCTGTATAAAGTCCTCTCATCCCGCCGCCCTCAAGAACAAGGCCTGTCTTTGTGTGCATGTTCACCCACTCCTTTTCATATTATATTGTATCAAACTCTCTCATTTGAAACGTCCAATTTGCTTGAAGAATTTAGAATATTTTATAAGAAATTTTTTTTATAAAATGCGGTAAAAACCTATTTTCAAACGAGAAAAATTTTTGTATGATAGTCTTAGATTTAAAACAATTTGATGAGTATTAGGGAAGGCAAATGGTGCGCCACCAGCTTCTTCAGCTGGTTCTAGTGGGTTCGATTCCCACCCCGAAATTTTTTGTGAATGCTATGAAAAATTTCGAGGGTGAATTCGGATGCAACAGGACCGGAGTGCCCTCATTTGGAGGGATTTACATGTTAAAGAAGCGCGATGTACATGAAAGTCATGTATTATTTGACTTAATGACGCACCCAGAAGTCTTCCCTTTTGTGCGCCAAAAAGCCCACTCCTATGAAGAGTTCGTATTCGTAACAAAACAAACGATTGAAGCGGAGGAGCGGGGAGAATTAATTTCTCGTACGATCACTGACGAATGGGGCAACCCAATCGGTACGATTAATTTATATGATATCCAAGACGGATGCGGTTTTCTCGGTACGTGGCTCGGCAAACCTTTCCACGGAAAAGGATATAACGCTCCGGCAAAGGAAGCCTTTTTCCATGAGTTGTTTTTTGAACTGAATATGGAAGCAGTCTTTATGCGGATTCGTAAAACAAATACACGATCACGAAAAGCAGCAGAAAAACTTCCTTATGCTATCCTCGCTAACGAGACACGATCCGCGGTCTATTCCCGCATTAATGAAAATGAAGAAGTGTTTGATCTGTTTGAAGTATCCAGGGATTTATTTACTTTTTATACACTGCGCCAGCAGAACGAAGCAACAGAAGAACAAGCATTGGAAGCTTGATCTGTATTATCCCCTAACCTTTCTAACTATCAGTAACATCTTCCCTTTTATACCCCTTCAGCGTCCGCTGGAGGGGTTTTCATATCTATCAGGCAGTCTAACTGCTTTTATGGTATAATTCTCTCATTCTATGTATTGTTGTTGAACGAGGGAGAAAAGAAATGAAACAAACTTTTACCATTAATCAAAAAATCAGGCAGCTCTTGTATATTTTAATTCCAATATTCATTACCCAGTTAGGAATGTTCTCCATGAACTTCTTTGATACGATGATGTCTAGCCGTTATTCTGCGGATGACTTAGCCGGTGTAGCGATTGGCTCCTCCTTGTGGGTTCCTGTGTATACCGGACTAAGCGGTATCCTGCTTGCCATTACGCCCATTGTCGCTCAGCTGGCTGGTGCAAAAAAAACAAAAGAGGTGCCTTTTACCGTAATGCAAGGGATCTATGCCTCTATCGTATTAGCGATCGTTGTTTTTGCCATCGGCAGTGTTGCACTTGATCCTGTTTTAAATAGGATGAACCTTGAAGAAAACGTAAGAGACATTGCCAAAAGCTATGTAGTGGCTTTATCGTTTGGCATTATACCTGTGTTTATCTACGCGGTTCTCCGCTGTTTTATCGATGCGCTTGGCATGACAAAAACGTCCATGGTCATTACCCTCATGTCTTTGCCGCTGAACGTGTTTTTTAATTATGCCCTTATTTTCGGAAAATGGGGACTTCCTGCTCTTGGTGGTGCAGGAGCCGGCTATGCCTCCGCTATTACATATTGGTTGATCATGATCATTGCGGCTTTTGTTATTCATCGTGAGCACCCATTCAACCAATATCAAATTTTCCGTTCCTTTCCTGCCATCTCTTTTGCTAAATGGAAAGAAATTTTATTCATTGGCATTCCGATCGGACTGTCGATTTTCTTTGAAACGAGTATTTTTTCTGCTGTTACGTTATTAATGAGTGAATACAGCACAAAGGTCATTGCGGCTCATCAAGTAGCCATTAATTTTGCGTCGCTTCTTTACATGATCCCTCTCAGTATTTCGATGAGTTTGACGATCATCGTCGGCTTCGAGGTAGGAGCTTCTCGTTTGAGAGATGCCAAAATCTTTAGTTGGCTCGGTGTAGGAACAGCCATCTTCTTTTCCTTGTTATGTATCACCCTGCTTCTGCTGTTTCGTGAACAAATTGCCTCATTCTATACAAAAGATGCGGAAGTACTTAAGCTCACGACTCATTTCTTATTTTTTGCTGCTTTTTTTCAGTTATCCGATGCTATTCAAGCACCTGTCCAAGGAGCCTTGCGTGGCTATAAGGATGTTAACACAACGTTTGTGATGACAATGATCAGCTATTGGGTCATTGGTCTTCCATTAGGATATTATCTAGCTAATACGACACACCTTGAGGCATATGGCTACTGGATAGGCTTAATTTCTGGCTTAATAGCCGGTGCTGTTACCTTATCTACACGTCTACTTCTCATCCAGCGTAAAAACTTTCGGGCTGATAAATCGGTTAATAATGCCTCAACCTGAATGACTTAAAGAGCAATAAGACAAAGAAAAACCGGAGGAATGCTAAATGTTCCGCCGGTTTTTTCGTCTGACTAGGATAAAGAAGATAACGTAAAGTAACGCAGCTTCTCCCCAAGTAAACGGCCATTTGCCAATAGCCTAAAACAAATATCTTTATATCGTACTATCGTAGTCCGCGTGATAAATTTTCCCCAGGACATCTTGGCCGCCTGTAACAGGAATGGTACTGCCCGTTATAAAGTCAGCATCATCCGAAATGAGAAAGGAGACGACTCTTGCTAAATCTTCTCCTGTTCCCGGACGGCCAACAGGGACCATCGAGCTCGTCTCGCGTTTTGCATGGGCAATCGTCTCTTCCTTCCAATGATCCGCAATGTCCCCCGGACAAATCATATTAGCCGTAATTCCATTTTTCGCTTCTTCCATGGAGATTGTTCTTGTGAGGGAAGCAAGGCCTGCTTTTGCTGCGGCAAAAGCAGAACGGTAAATCCAGCCCGGTGCTGTTTCTACCCGGTCATATCCAAAGGTGACGATTCTTCCCCAGCCTTTGGCACGCATATACGGCAACGTTAACTTTGTTAAATAAAAAACACTGTTTAAATTCCCATTTATCATATATTGCCATTCATCCCACTCATACTCATCCATTGTTTTTCGCAACGGGACATACGGACCGGCATTATGTATCAAGATATCGATTCCATTAAAAGATTCCATGGATTGATGGATTAGCTTTTCACAATCTGCCTTATTGGAAATGTCTCCTTGGACAGCGATGGCTTTGATTGCGAAATTTTCTGATAAATTTTTCGCCAGTTTTTCTGCTTCTGTCTTGCTGGAGCGATAATTAATAATAATATTACACCCCTGTTCAGCAAGCACAGCAGCCGTACACTTTCCAATTCCTCTTGAACCGCCTGTGATTAGTGCTATTTTCCTCCCCATGACATCCTCTCCAAAAAAATGATTTATATAGATTATACTAATCATCCTTTTTGAAATATGCAAATATAACCGAAAAAAGCACCGTGAATCCACGGTGCTCCTGCTTCTTATTTACCGATAAACATTTGTGTCCAAATATTTCCGTTTTCAACATAACCAACGCCAATATGTGTATAGTCTTTATTTAGAATATTCGCACGGTGTCCAGGGCTTTCCATCCAAGCTTTTACTACTTCTGCAGGTGTACGTTGTCCTTTTGCAATATTTTCTCCTGCTGTACGATACGTGATGCCAAATTGTTTCATCATGTCAAATGGAGATCCATAAGTTGGGCTAGTATGAGAGAAATAGTTTTTTGCTAGCATATCTTCTGATTTTTTTCTAGCTACTGAGCTTAACTGGGTATCAGCTTTTAAAGGCTGTAATCCAGCTTTTTGACGCTCTTGATTTGTAAGGTCAACTACTTGTTGTTCGAATGCACTTAATCCAGCTGTTGTCTGTGACGGTTTGCTTGGTGCTGGAGTAGTAGTTTCCGGTGCTGGTTTTGTTGTTGGTGCTGGTTTTGCTTCTGGAGCTGGCTTTGTTGTTGGTGCCGGTTTTGCTTCCGGAGCTGGCTTCGTTGTTGGTGCTGGCTTTGCTTCCGGAGCTGGTTTTGTTGTCGGCGCTTGCTGTGCTGGCTGTTGTACTGTCCAGCCATACTGTTTTAAAATCCATTGCCAATCTACATTTCCTTTAGCAAACTGTTGTGCTACTTCTTTAGGAATCACAACTTGTCCAGTTTGACACTGAACCTTTACTGTTGGCTTTGAAATTTCTGCTGCTTCTGTTTTATTAACGAACGGAGAAGCAAACAATGTTAATGACGCTGCTAATGAAACAACTACTTTTTTATTCATGTAAACTTCACTCCTATTTCTTCTTTTTTTGACAGTAAAATCGTAACATGATTTTTTTGTAATAAGAGAGGCAATTCATAGCAAAAAAACCAGTTCTCTTTTTGAAAAAGAACCGGTGGCTGCTAGAAATCTATTAAGTTGGCTCAGCCTTGAGATATCAACATTTACCGCTGATTTCACAAATAAGAAATTATAAGGGGACCTTCCATAGGTAAGGGTCGTCTTCATAAAATTGGAACGTTTTATTTTTTAAAAAAAGGGAAAGAAAAAGATGTTTTTTTCAAAAAAGACATTATCATGACAACCCCGACGATTTTTTCATATTACTTTAACAAAAGAGGAATATTTATTGGAATTTTTTCTATTCAAGCAGTGATCATTAGTAAGGTTTTTCTCTGTTTACAATATCTACAAATCGCTTATCATGGAATTATATAATTTTACTGATTAGAGGGCGTGGATCTTTACAGAGGTACGAAACTTCAATATTAAAAGCCGGTATCCCTTCTATATCTAGGGGAGATACCGGCTTTTAATTTTTCATTATTTAAACCTTTATCTTTAATGGAATCATTTTTTAAGAAGCGGAGCTGCTCTGCTTCTCTTTCAGTATTTCGATCGCCTTTTCCTTTTGTGTATCGTTTTCTTGGATCTTTTCTCTTAGATCTGTCATTAACTGAACAGTCGTGTCACCTGACAGTACACCAGTTTGTTCAATGCCTGATTTTTTCTGGAACTCTTTTACCGCTTCTTCCGTTGCTTTATCGAAAAAGCCATCTACTTTACCAGGATGATATCCAAGCGCTTCGAGCATTTTCTCTCCATTTTTCACTTCTTCTGACAAGCTGTCAAGCTTTAATTCACTATCAGGGTTAAGATAAGGTAGATTAGCATAATCAGGAAGCTTCACTTCTATATCTGGCTTTATTCCTTTTTTATGAATCCAATTGCCGTTTGGCGTTAACCATTTGGCCGTTGTGAACTTCATGTTTGATCCGTCCTTGAAATCCTCTGCCGTCTGTACGGTTCCTTTTCCAAACGTCTTTTCTCCAATTAGAGTAACACCAGCAGATTCCTTCATAGCTGCTGCAAAGATTTCTGAAGCACTGGCGCTTCCGCTGTCCACTAGCACGACAACTGGAACCGTGACTTTCTTTTTGCTGTCAGATACCATTTTTTCACGTCTGCCTTGATTATCCTCTACTTGAAATAACACTTTTCCTTCTGGTACAAACATATCCGTCATCTCAACTGCTTGATCAAGCAGCCCTCCCGGATTTTGCCGTACATCGAGCACCATAGATTTCATGCCTTTTTTCTCCATTTCTTCTATGGCCTTTTTCAGCTCGGCTGCCGTATGCTCGGAGAAACTTGTAATTTGAATGTGCGCTACCTTGTCATTGTTCATCTCAGCATAAACCGTCTCGATTGGAATTTCATCACGTACAATCGTGATTTCCATTGGCTCTTTTGTTCCAGCACGCTGTACTTTCAACTTCACTTTTGTTCCTTTTTCGCCTCTGATTAATAATACAGCCTCTGAAGAACTCATCCCCTCCAGGCTCTTTCCGTCTACCGCCATAATTCGATCATTTGGACGAAGACCTGCTTTTTCTGCAGGTGAGCCTTTAATCGGCGAAACGATTTTAATCATGCCTTTTTCTTCTTGTATTTCTGCCCCGATGCCTTCGAAGGAGGAGGAAACACTTTCATGGAATTGACTAGCTTCTTTTTTATCCATGTAATCGGAATAAGGATCATCAAGAGAATCGAGCATGCCATTAATGGCCCCATTTATCAGCTTTTCTTCATTAATGTCTTGATAATAGTTTTTTTCCAATTTATCGTAGGCTTCATATAGCTTTTCAAATTCTCCACGCGGCTTCATGCCGACTTCTGCTGCCTTTTCTCCTCCAAAGGCAAGAGCGAGCGTAGTAATGGCCGCTGTCGCGAATACGAGGAAGAATACAAGCATAATAAAGTGAAATTTCTTCAACCGAATGTAAGGAGATGGATGCTTGCCACTGGGTTGATCGGACTTGTTTTCATCCATGATGCTCACCGCTTTCCATGCTTAATGTTCGTTTATTCAACTCTTACATTCTATCAGTTTTCAATTGAATTAAAAAGAAAAAACCTCTCCTGCCTATAAGAGGAGAGATTAATGTATGAACAAATACTGCCTATCCTTGTTACTTACCTGCCCACAATGATCATGGGCATTCCTATGCATCAAATTCACATTTTAAAACACTAGCTGCTTCCATCAACTTAATCCTCATCCTTCTGAACAGAGAAAGAAACAGAACGCCTGTCTATATTTTCTCTACGTTATTAAAGTACTCCTCAAGCGTCCAGCCATGCCGAAAAATTTCTTCGGCTGCTTTTACGCCAACATAGCGAAAATGCCACGGCTCATACATATACTCCGTTACTTTTTCCTTCCCTTTTGGATAACGTAAAATAAATCCATATTTATGAGCATTATTCGCCAGCCATTGGCCTTCTTTCGTCGTTTCAAACGATTGCAGTAAATCGAAATTGACACTTTCCGCTGATATATCCATCGTGAGCCCTGTCTGATGCTCACTTTGTCCAGGAGGGGCAACTGCCTGAGCTGCTTTTTCGAAGGAACCTGCTGATGCTATTTGATTATTCATGATTTCTACTTGTCTCTTGTAAGAACGGTAACCCGAAACAGCGAATAATTGAATCTGTTCCTGTTTGGCGCCAGCAAACATTTTTTCAAGCGCCTCAGCAGCTTCTTTTCTCATGTGGCTTTTTTCAATATCCTGTTCTCCAAATGAAAAAGCTACTTTCGGACGTACTAAATCAGGCGGTGTATAATCTCCTGGCAAAGAAAATTGTTTATTCACAAGCACCATTATATTTTCAGGGTTTGTGATGACTTTTTTGCCATTTACTTCTTTTATTTTATTAAAGTAGGCGGCCTCCAGCTTAGGACCAGCAGAAGCTTCTTTTGCCGGCGACTGTTTTTCTGATACATTCTTTTCCTGATGACTTTCCTGCTTTTCTTTTCCGTCTAGCTGCTGACAACCACTAAGCAATAGAGCAGCGGTTAGTAGCCATCCTGTTTTTTTCATTTCATCACCTTATTTTCCACTAAAATTCCTTAAATCTTCTACAGGACGTTTGTTGAGCATTCAAAGGAAAACCAGCCCGTTAACAGGCTGGCTTACTGTTTATGAAGGAATGTTTAAAACACACCCCTTACTTTACTCTTGAATAGCTGCTTCAAGGGCCACTTCAATCATTTCATTAAATGTTGTTTGGCGCTCAGCGGCAGTTGTTTCTTCCCCTGTTAAAATGTGATCACTTACCGTTAGGACAGACAGCGCTTTGCGGCCATATTTTGCGGCCAATGTATAAAGAGCAGCTGTTTCCATTTCAATCGCTAAAATGCCATAGTTAGCCCATTTTTCATGCTCGGCATTGTCATTATAGAACATATCCGCTGTAAACACATTTCCTACCTTTAATTGAAGCCCTTTTTCAGTACCGGCATCAAATGCTTTCTTTAGCAGATCCCAGTTTGCGGTCGGAGCGTAGTCCACCCCATTAAATGTGAATCGGTTCATCTGGGAGTCGGTGGACGCACTCATCGCTAAAATAACGTCACGAACGTGTACATCTTTTTGGATAGCCCCACATGTACCGACACGGATTAAATTTTGGACATTGTAACTTTGCATAAGCTCGTTTATGTAAATGGAAATAGACGGAACTCCCATCCCTGTTCCTTGTACAGAGATTTTTTTACCTTTATATGTTCCTGTATAACCAAACATATTTCTAACTTCATTGTAACAAACCGGATTTTCTAAAAATGTTTCCGCAATATATTTTGCCCGCAGCGGATCTCCTGGGAGCAGGACCGTTTCCGCTATTTCATTTTCTTTTGCACCGATATGAATACTCATTGTAAACCCTCCTAAATAATCTCTGACTGCTTTCATTATTGTAATTCTTTTTAGAAGGGTCTGCAATGAATATGAGTACTTCCCCAATCCTTTCACTAGTTAAGCGTATCTAGCAATTTCGTTCTTGAGCTTTTCGTCTAAACGTGGCACATCCTGAGAAGTGACGGTAAGTCTCAAAAGTGTTTCATCCATTTCAAGCGCCTCGACAAATAATCCGCCGATGCTCCTCGCTTTCCGGTCAACCTGGATGAGCAACTCTGCTTTCTCCTTAGCCTGCGCTAAAAAACTAACTTCTAGTTCGTCTAGCTTGCCGCGAAATGGACCGCTTGTCGGAACAAATTCAAATTCTTGTACAAATGGGAAACGGCTCCCTATCCGTTTGGATGCTTGTTCGCACTCTACCTCCCGCAGCCGGAAACCGAGTTGGCCGATGGCATCAAGCACCGAAGCTGCCAGCGTTGTCGGACGCACTTCGATGTAATCTTTATCTCCAGGATCAGCAGCATTTTTAATATCAAGCCCAGTCGCCACCCAGACACGCGTGTTGCCATAAGTAATTGGCGTATCGATTGGCAGCTCCATCGAGAAAGGAATGGATTTCTTTTCATTAATGCCTATTTTAAACGGTTCATTTAACTTATGTTTTTTTACCGCTGCATGGTCGGTATATTTGCGGTCATCTGCTTCACGGATAAAAGTCGTATATACCGTTAAATAAATAGAATCAATTTGTTGTTCAGTACTTCCTCCGGATATTTCTACTTCTCCTCTAATTGTTTCCCCAGCTGTGTATTCTGGCTTTTCGAGCTTTGTGTCTACTTTAGCCGCTCCAATTCCTATACTCGCTAATACTTTATTGAAAAATGACATTTCAATTCCCCCTTTTCTATTTATACATTCATTTAACATACGCTGCTTTCCTTGAAAAGTTTCACATTCATTCATTTGTTCTAAAAAAAGAGACTGCCTGCAAGTCCCCGCTTTCACTCTTTTGCTAGAGTGCTGCTCTTTGGTTCTTTGCTCTAGGCAATCTCTTACTCTTTTTCTTCTTCGATATAACGATCCCACGCCTCATCAAATATGGCCATGCTTGATAAATAAAAACCATTCAACTCTAAATAGCGGCTTAATTCATCATACTGGCTAGCCATTTTGGGGAAGCTGTGATCATGGAATGCATGATTCGCGAACTCCGCCAGTTCATCTCTCGGCGGCTCTTCGCGAAATTTCATTAAATAGTGAAAAAATGACTTTCGCAAAACCCCATCTCCTTTTTCACTCAATATAAAGGAAGAAGGCATTTCGTGTAAAGAACATTTTTTTAAAAATGAGGGCATTCCTTATTAGCGATGTTCTGTAAAAGAGAACCTCTTTTATTCTTCATCGAATAACGATAACAGCTCAGCGTAGCCTTCTTCCTTCATCTTTTCTTTTGGAATAAAACGCAAAGCGGCTGAATTGATGCAATAACGCAAACCTGCAGGCCCCGGCCCATCCGGAAAAACATGGCCGAGATGAGAATCCGCTGTCTTGCTTCTGACTTCTGTGCGTACCATGTTGTAGCTTAAATCCTGATTCTCTGCAATCTCCTCTTCTTTAATTGGTTTCGTAAAGCTTGGCCAGCCACACCCAGCATCATATTTGTCTCGAGATGAAAATAAAGGCTGGCCGGAGATAATATCGACATAAATTCCATCTTCAAAGGTGTTCCAGTATTCATTATGGAAAGGAGGCTCCGTTCCATTTTTTTGTGTGACTTCGTATTGAAGCTTGCTTAGCCTTTGCTTTAATTCTGGCTGATTATCTTTCAATTTTCTTCCCTCCCCAATGGTTACGAATAAAGGCTGCTCTTCCTGACCCTTGGTGATAGGCCTCATAATGAGCTGGATTTTTCTTATAGTAATGTTGATGATATTCTTCTGCTGGATAAAATGGCTTTGCCGGCAAAATTTTGACCGTGATCGGAACAGGAAAGCGCCCGCTCTTGTTCAACTTTTCTTTAGACTCTTCCGCAAGACGGCGCTGCTCTTCCGTACGATAAAAAATAGCCGGCTGATAAGACTGGCCCCGATCATAGAACTGGCCGCCAATATCTGTCGGATCAATGTTCATCCAGTAAATATCGAGTAAACGCTCATATGGAAAAACGTCCGGATCATACGTAATTTCTACCGCTTCGTAATGACCGGTCGCTTCACTGCATACTTCTTCATACGTTGGATTTTCAGTAAATCCTCCGGTATATCCAGATTCGACTTTTTTAATGCCCGGCTGCTCGTCAAACGGCTTTACCATACACCAAAAACAGCCTCCGGCAAAGATTGCTTTCTCTTCCATCTGTTATCACCTCTTAGGAAAGTAATACCCTATTTTAACCATTTTAAATGATTTTGCAAGAAAGGGATATCATTCAGCTCACAAAAAAAGCTGCCCTGATAAAGGACAGCTCAAGCTGTTGACAAATATTTGTTTTCATCCAGCTAGATAATATCACTATTGTTCTATCGGCAGCTGGAATGTAAAACGGATATCATCCTTTTTAAGATCGATACGATCCGCTCGCACTCTTAAATCGCTTTCCAGCTTCATTTTATCCAAAGAGATATAAATCAGCTCATCACTAGGCATAATTTTGACCCAGTCGGGAAAATGGTAAGCATCTCTTGCCGTTTTTAATACGTAAGACACTGGCAAATTAATTTTACCGACCTTAATCCCTTTTTGCCGAAGGACGACGTTTCCATTTTTCAACGCTTCCGGCTCAAATGTTAATTTATAATCGATCCGCTCAGAGAATACGGCTATATCTCCATATAACTCTACTTGATCACGCAGATACACATTGTAATCAACGAAGCTTTTGGCTTTTTCTTTTTCTATAAATGCTTTTATGACTCTATTTAAATCTTCTTTATTGGATTGTACATGAAACTCAACTGCCTCTTTTTCTGGAGAAGCTTTTGGAAGCGGCTCCTCTTTTATCGGTGACAACAAACCGATAAGAAGGACAAGAACCACCACTACATTTATCGCAAGCAATCCTAAAAACGCTAATTTCCAACCTTTCTTCATTCGCTCTCCTCATTTGCGTAAATAATTTTTTTGTTTGTTAGTTCCTCTAGCTTTTGTCCGTCAATCGTTTCAAATATTCTATTTGCTATCAGTTCATATCCTTTATCATTCGGATGAAACTGATCATTGTATAAAAGATTCTCCTTCGTGTTTTTAAAAAGATCTTCCACAGGAACGAAGCATGTTTTATCGTACTGCTCGACTACCTCTTTGCTTCCTTCATTCCAATCAGCTATAATCGCTTCTACTTCTTTTACGTTACCCAACACTTTCAAAAACGGATTATAAAGACCTATTAAGACGACGCCTGCGTCTCTGTTCTGCTTTCTAACCGATTGGATAATGTCGTCAAGGCGCTTTTCATAAGATAAACGCTGTCTATCAAACTCTTTGACATTTAGTTGTGTAAAATTATCTCTAAATACTTTCATCACATCATTTCCACCGATTGTAATAATGACAAGATCAGCTTTCTTTAAGGAGTCTTTTACTTCCTGCTGGCTGAGCCTTTTCAGCAGTTGATCAGTACGATTGCCTTTTACGCCATAATTCACAAAACGGGCTTTCTTCACTTCAGCGAGCTGCTCCAGCCGGTTTTGCAAATAAGGAATATAGCCGCCGCTTTCTGTACTGTCTCCAACTCCTTGCGTTAAAGAGTCACCAATCGAAACGACGTTTAAATTTTTTGGAATGATTTCTGCTGTTTCGTTCGGAAATGTGGAACAGCCTGTTAAACTGAACACAAAGGTGAAGAAAATGATCCACATTTTTCTCAAGTTGTTCACCCCGCAGTTTGAATTATTCATATTATAGCATATTCCTTTTTTAGAAGAGGTATGGACTACACTTTCTAAATAGGCTCTTGAACGATTGTATAGTATAATATGTTTAACTGTATAGCAAAAACACTGAAAAGGAGTTTAGATGAATGAAATTAGTTCATTATTTTGCCGTTCTCGGTATTTTAATGGTCCTGATTGCGGGCTGCTCAGCCAAATCGGACAAGGAAAAGGCCGGAGAAACAGAACACGCCGGCCATGGTGATGCTCATACTCTACCGAATGGAGATCTGCAAGAAGCTACTTCTTCTGCTGAGGAATTGCCCGCTTTTTTAAATGATAAAAACGACGACATGAGAACGATCTATCTTGCTGCTGCTCAGCATCCCGATATTCTTGCCTCCATGCCTTGTTATTGCGGATGCAGCGATTCAGCCGGACACAAAAGCAATTTAAATTGCTTTGTTGCGGACATATCAAAGGACAAAGTTGTCTGGGATGACCACGGCACTCGTTGCGGAGTATGCCTCGAAATTGCCGCCGAATCGATCATGATGTCACAAGACGGCAAATCATTAAAAGAAATTCGTCAATACATCGACGAAAAATATAAAGAAGGCTATGCTAAGCCGACACCGACTCCAATGCCTGCATAAAAAATGTTCCGAAAGCTATGCTTTCGGAACATTTTTTACTCCATCGTTATCTAGCCCAATACATAACACCAAGAGCCCCTAACCCTGTGTGTGTTGAAATGATGGGAGTGGTTGTCTCAATTTCAAAATCTTCAAATCCAGTCA
Organism: Pseudobacillus wudalianchiensis; assembly: GCF_001685015.1. Classification (GTDB taxonomy): domain Bacteria; phylum Bacillota; class Bacilli; order Bacillales; family Domibacillaceae; genus Pseudobacillus; species Pseudobacillus wudalianchiensis. The sequence continues at coordinate 739,011 of NZ_MAYT01000001.1, read as the reverse complement.
GCTCGATTAATTTTTCTTTAAGCCGGCTCGCTAGTTCATAGCCATCCGCATGGACAAGGCCAATTTTCATCACTTTTTTTCCTCTAACTTCTTCAGCAATATGAGTAGATAAATATTTAACAACTTGAGCATGACTGCGTACTTTTGCCACCGGGTTCAATTCTCCCGTATCAAGATTAGCGATTGGCTTGATATTTAAAAGCGAACCAATAAAGCCTTTTGCTTTACCGATACGTCCTCCCTTTATTAAGTTTTCCAATGTATCTACTACAATATAAAGCTTCGTCTGCGAACGAATCTCCTGCAGCAGACGAACAATTTCCTCCATTGGTGTTCCCTGCTCAGCAAGCTTGGCTGCTTCGATTACCTGAAAAGAAAGCGCTTTTGAAATATAACCTGAATCGACCACTGTCACATCCGATTGGCTTATTTCCGCCGCTTGTTCTGCAGCCCGTACCGTTCCACTCATCTTTCCTGTCATATGAATAGACAGCACTTGGCTTCCGTCTTTTCCTAGCTCATCATACACTTCTAAAAAGCGGCCTACAGACGGCTGTGAACTTTTTGGCAATTCCTTTGCCCGTTTCATTTTTTCTAAAAATTCATCAGGCGAAATATCCACTGTATCTAAATAAGTCTCTCCATCTATGAAAATCGTTAAAGGCACGATTGTAATCCCGTACTGGTTCAGCACTTCTTTCTTCAAATCCACTGTTGAATCTGTTACAATTTTAATTTTTTGCACGGTTCCACATCCTTATCATCAATCAACCTGAGGATATTATAACGTTAAATACTGCCGATAGCATCCTCTACTTTTGACAAAATGCAAAAAAGAACGAAGATAGTCCTCATTCTTTTTAAGTGTTTCTTCTTTTATTTTTTTGCTTGATTGTTCATTTTCACTGCAGGCGGATGCTTTTCGCGGGCGATCCGTAAGCCTCCGCATCGTATGGGATCCCGCGAGGGCATAATGGGGAAGTTGCCGTCTTTTCCTCTAGTTAACTGTTAAAACACAATTTTCATCTTTAATAGTGTCATATTGAAGAGCAAAACAGTTGATACCATGCACTTAGCCTTCGCTCCTTATTATGCAGTTATGCTTGCTTGGAAAAAAAATAATCCCCTCTCCAAAAAGCTATGGCTTTTTGGAGAGGGGAGCGTTTTATGCTAGAAGTGAACGGTCGCTTAAGAGCGCTTCACCACGTATTCTTTGGAATTCAGCTAACAGCTTTTCTACTGTTAAATCTGGCTTTTCTGTTTCATTTGCTTGGAAAATAATTTGTCCTTTGTCCATCATAATAAGACGATTGCCAAGATCTAACGCTTGTTGCATATTGTGGGTAACCATTAACGTCGTTAACTGGAATTTTTCCACAATCTCTTTCGTTAATTTGGTGATCAAATCTGCTCTTGCTGGGTCAAGAGCGGCTGTATGTTCATCTAAAAGCAGGATATCGGGCTTTGTGAACGTAGCCATCAATAGAGAGAGCGCCTGCCGTTCACCACCAGACAGCAAGCCTACTTTAGCCTGCAGCCGATTTTCAAGGCCAAGATGAAGAATTTCTAGCTGCTCACGAAAGAACTCACGGCGCTTTTTCGTTACACCAAATTGAAGGGATCTCGGCTTCGTCCGATTGTAAGCAAGTGCTAAATTTTCTTCAATTGTCATCGTTGGTGCCGTCCCGGCGAGCGGATTTTGAAAGACGCGGCCAATTTTTCTGGCACGCTTGTGCTCAGACATAGAGGTCATGTCATCTCCATTGATTTTTACTGTTCCGTAATCAGGAAAGATATTTCCTGAAATGATATTCATTAAAGTTGATTTTCCAGCTCCGTTACTGCCAATAACGGTAACGAAATCGCCTGGTTTCATGTGTAAATATAATTGGTTTAAAGCAATCTTTTCATCAGGGGTACCTTCATAGAAAACTTTATAAATCTGATCTAGCTGCAGCAACCTGATCCCCTCCATTTGGGTTAGCCGAATCTAATTGAGCGGCCCGTTTTTTCTTTCTTGCACCGGCTTTTTGTTTATCAATTAACTTAGGCACCACCAAAGCAAAAATAACAATGATAGCCGTAATAAGCTTCATGTCGCCTGTTTCAAGGAAATCGGCTCTTAATGCTAATGTCACGATCAAACGGTATAAAATTGCACCAATTAATACAGCAAGCGTCGCTCTAACAATTGATGCATTTCCGATTACAGCTTCTCCGATAATAACGGAAGCCAAACCAATAATAATCATACCAATTCCCATTCCGACATCACTAAATCCATTATATTGAGCTACGAGTGCACCTGAAAAAGCTACGAGTGCATTTGAGATACCTAATCCGAGCACTTTTAGCCAGTCTGTGTTGGCTGAAAAGCTGCGCACCATTCCATCGTTGTCACCAACTGCTCGTAGACTTAAACCAACCTCTGTTTTTAAGAAAAGATCGACCATCTTCTTAATAGCAAAAGCTACAATAAGCATGACAATGAGGATTCCCCATGTTGAAGGAATATAGTCGCTAAGTCCGATAGAAGTGAAGAGGCTCTGTATCACATTGTCGAACCCTAAACCTTGCCACCAAGATGTAATCTTGGTGATAACCGTTTCTTCTGCAAGAAGCGGCACATTCGGTTTATCCATAATACGAAGGTTAATTGAATAGAGGGCAATCATCATTAAAATCCCTGACAACAACGGATTAATTTTACCTTTTGTATGGAGAATGCCAGTCACACATCCTGCCAAAAATCCAGCTAATAAAGCGGCAATGGTTGCAAGAAAAGGATTGACGCCAGAAATAATTAATACGGCCGCTGTCGCTCCTCCGGTTACAAAGCTTCCATCTACCGTTAAATCCGGAAAGTCCAATATTCTAAAGGACAGGTAGACACCTAGAGCCATGATGGCATAGATAACACCAACTTCTACTGAGCCAAATAAAGCTGTAAACATATAAATCTCCTCCTGTTGGACGGATGGCAAGGAGGCTTTCAGTTAAAAGCCTCCCCGTTGATTACTTTACAAATTCCGCTTCGTTTTTCCACTCATCTTTTATCTCAATATTCATTTCTTTCGCTGCTTTTTCATTAATAAGCAGTTTTAAGTTTTGTGGAGGCTGTACAGGGAGATCACCTGGTTTTTTTCCATCTTTTAGAATTTTCACAGCCATTTCTCCCGCTTCATAACCAATGTCATAGTACTCAAAACCAAATGCTGCGAATCCTCCGCGTTTCACAGAATCTAATTCAGCGACAAACAAAGGAATATCTTTTTGGTTCGCAACTTGGATAACGGACTCTAGCGCGGAGACAACTGTGTTATCAGTGATGATATAAATCATATCAGCCTTACCAGCAAGAGATTCAGCAGCCTGCTTAACCTCTGAAGAAGCAGATACTGTTACAGGCACCATTTTTAATCCGTTCTTCTCCATTACCTTTTTAACTTCTTCTACTTGGGCAACAGAGTTTTGTTCCCCAGCATTATAAATAACGCCTACATTCTTGCCTTTAAACTCTTTCGCCATAAATTCAATTGTTTTCGGAATAGCTTCCGGATGTAAATCAGTTGTTCCTGTAATATTACCACCAGGATTCTGCGGATCTTTCACTAGGCCTGCTGCCTTTGGATCTGTAACAGAGGTGAAAACAATTGGGATGTCTTTCGTAGCATTAAGTGCTCCTGTAGCACTTGGTGTGGAATTAGCAAAAATCAAATCTACCTTGTCGCCAGCAAAGTTATTGGCAATCGTCTGGTTATTATTTTGATCACCCTGAGCAATCTGAACATCATAATCCGCCTTTATGCCTGCATCCTCTAACGCCTTTTGGAACCCTTTGTAAGCGTTATCAAGAGATGGATGTTCAACAATTTGTGTGACGCCAATCTTATACGTTTTCTCTTTGTTTCCTCCGGACGATTCTTGTCCTTTTTCCTCCGTTTCTCCTCCACAGCCAGCTAGCAAAACGGCACTCGCTATTCCAGCGGCTGCCATTCCTTTTATCCACTTTTTCATTTACTCTCCCCCTTAAGTCCCTATCTTCCTAACAACTTTCCAACTATTTCTGAGATAAATTTATTATGCTTGAAAGGAAACAGAAAATCAAGTGTTTTCAGAATATTAATAATATCAATTTTTGGCGTTAACGCTTTTGTGCGTTGTAGCGCCAAAACTGACTTTCCTTATGACTTTTATTTTTTTACATACTATCCAAAAAAAACATTTCTGCTTTTTATTGTTTTTAATCCCTTCTCTCATTAAACAAAAGCAAACAAGCTTAAGATGTAAGGTGGTTGCCTCTATAGAGCAGTAGTGTATAATAACTAGATTAATAGACAAAAATGAAGGATGGTTAATATGAGGCAGCACAAGGGACAGGCGCACTTTCTTACAAATAAATATTGGGTAGTAGCGATTGCGGTGTTTTGCTCGGTATTATGGGGAAGCGCTTTTCCTGTTTTGAAACTAAGTTATGAAGAACTTAAAATGGACGAAGCGGATTTAGCTGCAAAAATCGTTTTTGCTGGCATACGCTTTATGATGGCAGCGCTGTTACTATTATTTATTATGCTCTGTGCCGATAGAAAAGCACTTAAATTAAGCTGGCGCCAATGGCCGGCCGTTATTAGCTTAGGCTTGATGTCAACAAGCATACAGTACTCCCTTTTTTACATTGGATTAGCTCATACTTCTGGAATGAAGGGGGCAATCCTAAATTCTTGCGGAACATTTTTTACTGTTTTTTTGGCTCATTTCATTTATTCGAATGACCGCTTAAATTGGCGCAAGCTATTTGGTTTAACAGCGGGATTCGGAGGAATTATATTGGCCAATTGGGGGCAGGGCACATCCGGGGGTTTTTCTTTCTTTGGAGAAGGCTTTATGCTGCTTTCAGGCTTAGTAAGCGCTTTTGGTACGTTCTTGTCTAAAAGATTGGCTTCTAATATACACCCTTTCACTTTGACCGGCTGGCAAATGTTTGCCGGGTCTCTTTTTATGCTGATCATTGGTACACCGAATCTCGAGTCCCATTCCATGACTTTTACACCTAACGCCTGGGTCTTGTTGGGTTATTCTGTCTTTATATCGGCTGCTGCTTTTGCCTTGTGGAATTCGTTGTTAAAGTACAACAAAGCAGGTGAGATCGCACTCTATCGATTTGTGATGCCTGTTTCGGGTACATTGCTATCCGCCTTATTTATCACTGGAGAACATTTAACCGCTAATATTTTCAGTGCACTTATTCTCGTTGCTGTAGGCATTACAGTTGTAAGCCGAAATGGAACCGGTCATTTCCTGTTATTCAAAAGACGGCAGCGCGCTTGCGAACAAACATATAAATGACAGTTAGACACCCGGCTTTACATAAAAAAGCTTGCAGCTCAAATCTTATTAAGAGACTTGGGCTGCAAGCTGCAGAAATACTTTACTATTTTCTATCATAAATTCGGAAATAATACTCATAGGGATTTTTCTCATTTCTTTCGCCTTGCTTTTCAAAAATGAGCTGCCAATCTTCCCATTCAATCCCATCTGGAAAAAACGTGTCCCCCTCAAACTGATGACAGATAAGAGTGACGTATAACCGATCGGCATAAGGAAGCATTTGTTTAAAGATTTCGGCTCCGCCGGTAATAAATAACTCTTCCTCTCGTTTTGCTCTTTCTACGAGCTCTTCAACAGAGTGAACGACTGTGCACCCTGCTGCTTCGTAATTCTGATCGCGGGTAATAATAATGTTTTCGCGTCCAGGAAGAGGCTTGCCAATTGATTCATACGTTCTTCTGCCCATCACAATAGGATGGCCCATCGTCGTTTCCTTAAAAAATTTTAAATCTGCTGGAAGGCGCCATGGCAGTCCATTCTCCTTGCCCATTACGCCCTTTTCATCCATTGCCCAAATAAAAGAAATCATGTTGCCACCCGCTTTCTCAATCGGTCTGCCGCTGTCCTCTCTCTTAAAAAGCGGACACAGCTTCTATTGCTTTTAACATTCGCTCACTGTTTTTTCGTAATTTGCAAGCCTTGCTGATCTAAAGCATACTTAATGCCTTGCTGAAGTATTGAAAAGCAAGGGATTTCGGAAACCTCGTAGCCGCTTTGAGCAATTTGCATGCTCAACTCTGGCGTAATTCCAACTAGCAAACAACTCGTCCCTAATAAAGAAGCTGCTCGAACGAACTTTTGCAGGAAGTCCAGCGTATATTCATCTACCCCTTTTAAGCCTGTTAAATCAAGGATAAGGTAGGACGCTTGATACCTAGGCAAGTTCAGAAGCGTTCTATTTAAGAGCTCTTCTGCTCTAAACTCTTCATATTTCCCTATCAAAGGAATAACTAAGATCGATTCGATAACTGGAATAATCGGAGAAGAAATATCCTTTATAATGTCTGACAGCATTTTTGTCCGCTCTGAAATACTTTCTTCTAGTCCTCTTTTAGCTCGCTGCTCCTCCTCCTGAATCATCGCATTGACATTTAAGGTAGGAGTGATGTGAGATGGAAAAAACTCATACTCGGTACAGTCCTCCCCTTCGACTTGGCTCTTTAAAACCCGGTACCAGATTTTTGCACCAAGCAGCCCGCTTAGGACCCCAGCCCAATGTCCAGGCAGAAAAGTACCTTCTTCCTCTTTTCCCTGGGCTAGATTGATTTTATACTCCCAGCTATTTTTCACCCGAACAACTGCTGTTTTTTCCTTCTCTGAAAAAGATACAATTTCCGTGACTCCCCAACCAGCCGTTACGTATGTATTAGGTAGTTTTTCTAGAATTTTTTCGGTATCGCCAATTGATTCCAGATAAAAGCTGCTTACAATTTTTCCGGTCCGATATCCTGCCGTTTCGAGAACAAGCTTAGCTGCTTTTTCACCTGATATCTCTTCTATCGAATCAAGCAGCGCTTTAAAAGCTGTGTTAACCCAGAATAGAACCACTTCATCGTTTTCAAATGTAATCGTTCCCTTTTCGATATCCCAATCAAATAAAGAACCTTGTACATTTAGCTCGTAATTCGTCAATTTAAATGACCTCCACTATCTTCTGCCATCACCATCATATTAGTAAATGAAGGCTTCCATTATAAGAAAAAGCGGTCTATCCATTACTCCGTCTAAAGAAATCGGTAACCTCATTATAGTGTGACAACAATCACATTGTAAATTCAAATGACCGTCTGATGCAATTAAAAACAGTGGAATCATTTCCATTCCACTGTTTCAAATAAATATTCGTTTAAACGGCTACAGGCGCTTTAATAGGACCATGCGGATGATAACCAACTAACTCTATGTCATTCATGCTAAAATCAAACACGCTTTTTACCTGTTCATTTAACTTCAACGATGGAAGCTCCCGTGGCTCTCTTAGTAATTGCTTTTCTACTTGTTCAATGTGATTGGAATAAATATGAACATCGGCACCGGTGTAAATTAACTCGCCTACCTCTAAGCCACACTCATGAGCGATTAGATGAGTAAGCAAGGCATAGGACGCAATATTAAAAGGAAGTCCCAAGAAAACATCGTTTGATCTCATATTAAACATACAGCTGAGCTTTCCATTTGCCACGTAAAATTGAAAGGCATAATGGCAAGGAGGAAGCTGCTGATTCTTTATTTCCGAGGCACTCCATGCATTACAAAGCAAACGCCTTGAATCGGGATTGCGTTTGATCTCATCAATAATATATTGAATTTGATCATATACTTCGCCATCTGCTCCTTCCCAACTGCGCCACTGCTTTCCGTATACGTTCCCTAAATCACCGAACTTTTGAGCAAAATCATCATCTTGCAGCACTTTCTCCTGATAAATAGCCAACTGCTCCTGATATACTTTATTGAATTCCTCATCTTGTTGGCTTCGAATTCCGAAATCCGTCATATCCGGCCCATTATACTCAGCTGACTCGACCCATTTTTGAAAGCCCCATTCATCCCAAATATGGTTGTTGTGCTGTAAAAGATATCGTAAATTCGTATCGCCTTTTAAAAACCATAGCAGTTCACTCACAATTAACCGAAACGGAATTCGTTTTGTTGTTAACAACGGAAAGCCTTCCTGCAAATCAAATCGCATTTGGTAACCGAATATGCTGATCGTTCCTGTACCGGTCCGATCCTCTTTTCTTCTTCCTTCCTCTAAAATATATCGACACAAATCTAAGTATTGCTGCTCATTCTTACTCATTCTGCTCACTCCTTGTTCGTCACACTGCCTCCGCTTTCTTTCTTCTCCACTTCCATCGTTCCAAAATGGAAGAGCGAGGTCGGTCGAATATGCTGTTTAAAGCCCAGCTCTGAAAAACGGCTCGACTGATAGTGATCTTTTAATACGATCCGTTGTTTGGCAACACGACAGGCTTCCTGTATGGTTTCCTCTATTAGTTCGTCATGGACAGCGAGTTTTCTCAAACCAGCGATTCCTTCTGAAGCCAGGATTGGCTTCGTAAACATCGGATCAAAGTAAACAACATCAAATGATTGATTAGGGAGAGACCTCAATATATTTTGATAGGAACCGCTCACTACGTGAATTCGTTTCATCGCTTCGTTCAAATCGGACAGAGGAGATTCCCATTCGCTTAACCCGTGTTTAATTATATAAGCAAGTACCGGGTTCCCCTCTATTCCTACTACTCGGCCGGCAGCTCCCGCTATATAACTGGCTGCAATGCTGTCTGACGCAAGACCTAGCGTACAGTCAAGCAACGTCATGCCTGGTTGTAAGCCAGCTGCCTCAATAAAAGGATCAATTTCCCCTCGCAGCAGCCGCTTCACACGAAAAGAGGCCGAGTTTGGGTGAAAGAAAAAAGGCTCATTGGCATCTGAAGCATAAAACTCCAGCCGACTTTTGGCCACAATCAAGCAATCCGCTCCATATTCAGCCTGCAGTGAAGCAACGGACCGTTTATTTCTTTTTACAAATGGGCAGCCGAGCTCGACCGCTGCCTGTCTCGCTTTTTCTTCAAGCCGTTCATTTGTTCGTGCAGATGTAGATACAATCATATTTTCTCCTGTAAAAAAGGATGCCTCAAGACATCCTTAAAAGTGTAAAAAAGTCTATTTTCCATATCCGCAGACTGATTAAAAACATTTGTCAACAGCCTGAAGAATGTCTCAAGACGTCCTTTTATTTACAATATTGATCAAATGCCTTCGTTAAATCCTGGATGATCGAACCGATATCGTTTCCTTCAATATGTTCTCTCGGAACAAAGTGTACGACTTCTTGGCCCTTTAATAAAGCCATTGATGGGGAAGATGGTTCGTAACCGTCAAAAAACTCGCGCATTTGTGCCGTCGCTTCCCGATCCTGACCAGCAAATACGGTAACTAAATGATCAGGCGCCGGGTCATGCATCGTCGCTTGCACTGCAGCCGGGCGAGCAAGTCCAGCTGCACAGCCACAAACCGAATTGACCACTACAAGTGTTGTTCCCTCTACACTAGAAATGAATTCACTCACTTCTTCCGCTGTCGTCAACTCTTTAAAACCAGCATTCGTTAATTCAGATCGCATCGGTGCAGCCATTTGTTTCATATATTCTTCATAAGCATTTGTCATGTCTATCCCTCCGTTTGTTCCTTTTCTCTTGCTTCTGTCATTTGCTTCCAAACAGAACCTTTTGCTTCTTCGCCGCCTTCAATCCGTTCAAGCGCCATCTTGACCTGCATTTGCACTTCAAACTCCGGATCATCTGCAGCCTTCTTTAAAGCCGGCAATGCCGTTTCATCTCCCACTTCATATAAAAACATGGCAGCCCGCCAGCGGACAATTTTGCTTTTGTCTTCGAGTGCTTTACACATCACTGGAATGGCCTCGTTAAAACCAAGGTCAGACAAGCAATCCCCGGCTGTGCGACGGACTGTTACGGTCGAATCATTTAATCCTTGATACAAGAGCGGCAGCACTTTTTTATCCTCAATCATACCGACATAAACGACGGCCAGACGACGAATTGCCGGTTTGCTGTCAGCGAGTGCAAGCTTTAACAATGGCAAATCTTCTTCTGTTGGATCTTCCATTTGTTCAAGCCACTGATAACGGCGGCGCCAGTCTTCCTCTGCTTCCCACATTGGAATCGTTAATTTTAATCCGCGCCGTTTCGTTTCAGCCGCTGATTTCCCTTCAGCTCCCGCCGCTGCTAAAGCCTCCAGACGTTCTTGTGGATAAGCAGCAACAATTTCTTCAAGTGTTTCTTTGCCGATCTCCTCTAAGTCGCCATAGCGGATACCAAAGTCTTCCCATTTTCGTTGAAGCACATAATTGTCATCAGCTAATTGTGCTTTTTTAAATGCTACCATGAAATAATCAGGCAGCGGAAAACGTTTTTCTTCCGTAGCAGACGTGAGTTTTAATTGAATAGGAATTCCCTTGAACGTTTGGATAGAGGCCTGTACCTCTCCATACGCCTCATCACTGGCTGTTGCTGCGTGATCTCCCGAGACCGCTTCTCCGAAAATCTCTCTTACTTGAGGCAACAGGTTTTGCCAATCATATTTTCCATTTCGTTCAATCGCTAAAAAATCAGCGACATGGTAAACACCCTTTATTCCCTCTATCGAGAGGATCGATTGAATCTCTTTCGGGGCGCCTTCTGCTGCGCCCGCTTTATAATTATTACTTTTTCCTGCAGACAGTTCCTCATCCAAAATCACTTTCATTGTATTTGGACTTGGTGTTGGTTCAATCTTTAAAATACGCAAAATGAATGGCTCCTTTCGCACTCTTTATCGCCATTCTATCATATATATAACAGCTGATACTTGCTTTTGCTCATTGAACGAATTCTGATAGATAACTCCAACGTTCAATGAATTGTTCCAGCTGTTCGTTAAGCTGCTCCAATTCTGCACTTAACTGTTGGGCCTTTTCAAAATCGCTCCCTACTGCTTCTAGTTCTTCCTCTGCTTCCGCTATCCGGGCTTCTATACTGGCGATATCTGCTTCAATCGTCTCCCACTCCCGTTGCTCGTTATAGCTTAACTTCTTCTTTTTTGGCTTTTCTCGGACAGCTTCTACTTTCGGCTCTTTCGCCGGTGCCTCTTCCAATTTCTCTGCTTCAGCCTGCTCCGCCAAATAGTCACTATAAAGCCCATAGTACGAACTGATGATACCATCCCCCTCGAAGACAAGGAGACGTTCTGCTGTTTTATCAAGAAAGTATCGGTCGTGAGAAACCGTAATGACGACACCAGGAAACTCTTCTAAATAATCTTCTAGCACAGTCAATGTTTCTGTATCCAAATCATTTGTTGGCTCATCGAGCAACAAAACATTTGGCTGTGTCATTAATAGTTTTAACAAATAAAGGCGTCGCTTTTCTCCACCAGACAACTTATAAATCGGCGTACCGTGCACATGCATCGGAAAGAGGAAACGCTCAAGCATTTGCGCAGCGGAAATTTTTTCTCCAGTCTTTGTGGTAACCACTTCTGCTGATTCACGAATATAGGCAATCATCCTCATGCTTTCATCCATATCCGTGCGTTCTTGTGTATAATAAGCTATCTTTACTGTTTGCCCTGTTACCATTTCCCCGTTATCAAACTCAAGCTTACCAGCAAGTAAATTCATAAAAGTTGATTTTCCGCTGCCGTTTTTACCAACAATCCCAAAACGGTCTCCAGGCTTTACAAGTAAATTAAAGTCTTTTAGAATCACTTTTCCTTCAAATGATTTTGAGACATCCTTCAGCTCAAATACTTGCTTGCCAAGCCGGCTGCCCTTCATCGCTAAATCCATTTGCTCTTTTTTCGGTCCTTGACCAAGCGCTCCTTCCAATTGTTCAAAACGGTCAATCCGTGCTTTTTGTTTTGTCGTTCTTGCTTTTGCTCCCCGACGCATCCAGGCAAGCTCCCGCCGGTATAGGTTTCTCCGTTTATCTTCTTCAGCAGCCTGCTGTTCTTCCCGTGCTGCTTTGGCAGCAATATACTCTTGATAGTTCCCTTTATATGTATACAAGCTGCCATGATCAAGCTCAAACATTCTATTGGCTACCCGATCAAGAAAATAACGGTCATGGGTAACGAGCAAAACAGCTCCTTGATACTTGCTCAAATATTCTTCCAGCCAGCCAATCGTTTCATAGTCTAAGTGGTTGGTCGGTTCATCGAGGATTAATAAATCTGGTGTTTCAATTAATACTTGAGCGAGGGCGACCCGCTTTTTCTGCCCACCGGATAGTTCACCGATCCTCCGGCTGAAATCAGGAATGCCGAGCCGTGTCAGAATCGCTTCCGCATTTGTGTTTGCCTCCCATGCATTGAGAGCATCCATTTGCTTTTGTAGCTCAAATAACCGCTCTGCTACCTCCTGGTCTTGCGGGTCCTGTTCAAGCTGTTTTAATGTGCCTTCATATTCCTTTAACAGCTGAATAACCGGAGCATCACTTAAGAAAATTTGATCCATGACGGTGAGTGCTGGATTCATTTCCGGTTCCTGCTCTAAATAAGCAATTGTATAATCGTTTGGCGAAACCATTTCTCCGCTATCCGGCAGGTCTTTCCCCGCCACAATTTTTAAGAGGCTTGATTTTCCAGTGCCATTGACGCCAATTAAACCAATTCTTTCTTTTTCGGCAATGGAAAAAGTCAGCCCGTCAAATAGCACTTTTTCCCCGTACGATTTTGTCATGTCTTGCACAGTAAGTGCTCTCATTTCATTTCTCTCCCTATTTGCAAATCATTCAGTCTCCGTTACTGTCCGCAGTGACTCTCCAATAAAACTGATTAAATCACCAAGTTCATCCATCATTTCTTCTGTTATAATCCGTTCAAAATAAACGTGCCATTCATATGTGGTTCCTGTTTGATCGGAGTCAATTTTCTTCCGTTCATAGCGCCGCTCTGTCCCCCACATCCACTCTAACAGATCCATCCTTTCTGCCATCAAACTCCGCTCCGTTCCAAAATACAGAATATGCAGCGATACACCAGGAAGGGCATTCGACGACGGCAGCAACTCACCCGCCAGCTTTTCAAGATCTGCCTTAACGACCAGTGAGACACGGAGATCAGCACTGTCTTTAAGAGAAAATGTAATCACGGATTCCCGACTGAGCGTAGCGAGATCGACTAGATCCTTCCGGCTATGGACGTGAAAAAGGCCAGCCAGGTCCCGATCGTATACTTCGGCCTGTATCATGAATTTGATATTATCAAAAGCGGTCGGATCAAACAAATCAACACCTTCTTTATACTTATTCAAACTACATCTGATTATTTTTTCTCCAACATAAATAATGTGAAGAAGGTTAACGCCTGCTTTAATTCAGCAGGAAAAGTCTGGACTGCTGCTTCCGAAACGCCGCTCTTATATACATGCTCTTCAGCTATATATTGAAAGCCGCTGTCCAACGCCAATTTGGTGAACTCCCACGGCATCATGGTATTCATAATGACCGATTCGCCACTTAAACGGTTATAACTATTTTCTCGCGGGCCGGCCGTCGGGCCCAGTATGGCTGCACAAAGTTTTCCGCCAGGCTTTAGGGCACGTTTAATTTCTTGCAGCACACGCGATGGTTTTTCTGTCCACTCCAGAGAGTTAACAGCGATCACCGCATCAAGCTCTTCCCCCATAAATGGTAGATTGGCTAAATCACCTTGTTGAAAAGTTAATCCTTCTGTTTCAAACCTTTGAGCTAATTCAACCATTTTGGTCGATAAGTCCATTCCGATCACTTTATATCCTGTTTGATGCAGCTTGTAACTGCCATAGCCGTCACCACAGCCCAAATCGGCTACAAGACTGTTTTGCGGGACGTAATGAGCGAAGAAAGAACAAACCCCCTTACGGCTGCCCTTTTCCCACATATCAGCACTTTTTGCCTGCCATCCGCCGGCTCTTGCATTCCACTGTGTTTTTGCATCTTGCTGCCATGATTCGTTTCCCATCATCATCCCTCCCTGCTTTCTTTCATTGTAAGGGAATCAAATAACTTTCCGCAATATAAATGAAACCGCCCCTTCACTTAGGGCGGTCTCACTTTACTGCATGCAAATGATCGCTTCGTTAACTGATTAGCGGACTTCTTGAAAAGTATCGCAGTGATTCTTCTTTGACACGAGCAAATAAATGAGAATCAACAAAAGGAATAAGTTCTTCTGCAATTCTCCAGGCATTTAATTCAATTTGCGCCAGAATATCCACGCTCTTTGTTTCTTCCAGGCGAACACTTAAATCAGCAAGCTCCTCGTCTAAAGCATGCCCCAGCTCATGTGCAAAGATAATCCATTCATATTCCCTCATCTGCTCCAACGAGCCAAGAAGCCTTTCACATTGAATGGCAATATCCTGCTTAAAGAGGGTAATGGAATGTGTATCTGGCGAGTATTTCCCCCCTACGCAACGAGCGCCTGGAAATTCTTTTTTTATCTCTAGTGTCAACGTCTGATCCAGTTTTTTCATTAAAGAATAAAAATTCATTTCCCCCCGCATTTCATCCTCAACTCACTCTGCTTTTTATCTTCTTATGATTTTTTTGCCTGTTTATTCTCCTATGTAGGCTCAGAGACTCATTAATTTTATTTATAACAGAAGAAAAGCAGCAGTTTGTATATAGGTAATAAGAACTAACAAAAGTTGTCCCAGCAGTGAACTACACGTTTGTTTGCGGGACAACTTTTTTATTCTAGCGGTTTCTTTTGCAGAGAGAGTAACGTATCAATCCTTTTTGGATCTTCATTGAAATAGTCTACAAGATCGGCAATGCGATCAATAGAGTTCCAGCTTAGATGATGTTCAATCCCTTCCACATCTTCATAAATATGCTCTTCTTTTACCCCGATGATCCGTAAGAATTCCTCGAGTAAATCGTGTCTTTCCACAAGACGCTTGCCAATTTTCTTCCCCTTGGCTGTCAAGACTAATCCACGATATCTCTCGTATATTAAATATTCATCTTTGTCCAATTTTTGCACCATTTTTGTTACAGAAGAGGGGTGGACAGATAGGGCTTCAGCGATATCAGAAACGCGGGCATACCCTTTTTTATCTATTAGTATAAAAATTTGTTCTATGTAATCTTCCATGCTTGGTGTTGGCATTGGGATCCTCCTGAATTTACTCATCAATTTAATTTTACTATAGAAGAGAGTTCAATACAAGATAACGAAGCTTCTCCTATGAATCGGGAAGAAAGAAATTTTTTTACTTTTTTCCCTTCCCGTTCCTTGACTATTTTTACTTTTTTCGGTATATTATACGTATTATAAACAGTTTTTCTGTTTGTAATGAATATTTTTATTTGGGCACATATAGATAAGATGTGTTTCGAAGATTTAGGAGGATTCATTAACATGCAAAACGGTAAAGTAAAATGGTTCAACAATGAAAAAGGTTTCGGATTTATCGAAGTTGAAGGCGGAGACGATGTATTCGTTCACTTCACTGCAATCGAAGGCGATGGTTACAAATCTTTAGAAGAAGGTCAAGAAGTTTCTTTTGAAATCGTAGAAGGAAACCGTGGACCTCAAGCTGCTAACGTTGTAAAACTATAATCGAACTTATAAAGCCGGCAGGATGTGCCGGCTTTTTTATTTTATTTAAGCAGCTGTTCGCCGCATTTTCTCAGTTGTTCACCCACTGTACATTTTGTAATGCAAAACTTATGGGCAAATGATTTACCCTTTTCTTTACGAAAAGTGGCTTTTAACAAACAGCCTTCACAATATGTCTGCAAAATTCCTTCTACTTCTGCTATAAGCTGTTTTCTCTCCAAATATGTCACACCTTTCTTTACAGCTTTCGCTTAGGAAATCACGGAATGGCTATTCACAAAATTCCCCTGTAAAGCTTGATTCGCCAATTTGTCCGCTTCTTTATTTTGCCTTCTGTCTACTGGTTTGTAAAGTGGCGTCAACCGAAGTTTTTCCATTTTATGTTCAATGCGGTCCAACCACTTGTTTAATGTTTCATCAAAGCAAGGCCATTCTCCAGACAACTGCTTTAACACCACGTGCGAATCGCCTGTGATCGTCACTGGCACTTGCTTAACTCCAATCTCCTCAAGTAACCCAATTGCCTTATAAAGTGCAGCATATTCAGCCTCATTATTGGACTCTAATTGAAGCAGCCGCTCATTTACCCGACAGCGCCAGTCCTCTCCATTCTTTTTATAATAAACAACAATCCCTATTCCAGCTGTTTGCGTATCTCGATCGTACCCGCCATCAAAGTACACTTCCACTTCTCCCGGTTCCTCATCCAGCTTCTTATTTAATTTGGTAAACTCTTTAACCGTCCATTCATTTAAAAGCTCATCGATAATCGCTGCAGCTTTCATTCGTCCCGTTTTCGTCAAATCCTCAATAATCGGCAGAACCGCCTCTTTGCTTATCCAATCTGATTCAAATTCCGTTTTTCTTCCTCTAAATTCGTATTGCCATTTAATCTTCATTTTCATATCGATTCCCCGCCTTCTTCTTAACCCGTTTTCATGATTTTATATATTGTACGTTATGCGTAAACGCATGAATAAAGACAGACATTTTCCTGCTATTTTGTTCATATAACAGGAGATGCTATACGTTCAGCAAACAGTCGGGCTTTATCGGTTATTATCGTTAACTTTACTATATTTTTAGTCCTATATCGACTATTTGGACAGACGGGATAGTGATGCTGTTACAACACTCATCAGTCTGCAAGCGGCCGTATTCAGGTTAAACTGCCAAATCAGCAGCATGGCCTCTGACAATTGGCTACTGTTTATAGCCTTTCCTATTTAAAGAAAAAATTTCCGACAAACGGACTCTTTTACCTGTCTACTAATAGCAGAGCATAGCTTTATTGGATACCCTTCTGGCTTTATACCCAAACGCTTCTGCCTGCAAAATTTCTAATCTCCTATCGCGCTAGGCAAATCGATCTCCCTCTTCTCTTGTCCAGCTATGCCTCCTTGCCCCTCGAGGTCATAAGCCGATCTGGCTATGTGGCTGAAGAACGCCACTTCGCCACTTCGCCATTTCGTCTTATACTTGTCGGAGCAAAGCAGTCGGCTTCGCTTTTCTTATTGCAAATTGTTTATTTTTTCCGTAAAATTTATTGATATGAACATAAAGGGGGGATTCAATTGTTTGAGGTGTATACAGATGGAGCGAGCACCGGGTCTCCCGGATGGGCAGGGGCAGGCGTTTTTATTAAAGATGGTGCCATTGTTGACCGTTATTCGTTCCCGCTTGGTGTAAGGGATACACACGAAGCGGAGTTTCTGGCTGTTATTAAAGCGCTGGAGCTTTTAAAAGAAAGACAGGCAGCTACTGTTTCCCTGCGCAGCGATTCTCAAACAGTGGTTCAGGCTATTGAAAAGGAATACATACATAAAGAACTTTACAAACCGTTATTACAGGAAATTCTATCGTTATCGAAAGAGTTTCCGCTCTTTTTTGTAAAATGGATCCCCAGCAAAGAAAATCGCGCAGACGGACTTGCTCGTAAGGCTGTTCAGCAAAACAAAGGAGCTAAGAAGCGATGAAATGGGCCTCCGAGCTTTCTTTATTGTTTGTTGCTCTCATTTGGGGCGTGACATTTGTTATTGTGCAGCAGGCTATTGAGCTTTTGCCGCCGTTATTGTTTAACGGTATTCGCTTTTTCTGTGCGGCTCTCCTGCTTTTTACCATTATTTTCTTTCGAAAAGAAACTGCCCAGCTTACGGTAAAAACATGGAAGCATGGGATCATCTTAGGTATTTGTCTTGCCATCGGCTATGCCTTTCAAACGATCGGCCTTTTATATACAACTGTTTCTAAAACAGGTTTTATTACAGGATTAAGCGTTGTTCTTGTGCCGCTTATTTCTCTCGCTCTCTTAAAAAAGAAGCCCTCACCAGGTGCAGCGATTGGCTCCGTGACAGCCGCTGCTGGTCTATATTTGCTGACAGCAGGCGGAGCGGGCGGATGGAACATTGGCGACTTTTTCGTGTTAATTTGTGCATTCGGTTTCGCTTTTCACATCATCTTTACGGATGCTTACACTCAGTCTTCTTCTGCGCTGGCCCTAACAGCTGTACAAATTATAACGGTTTCTATTTTATGTTTTTTAGGCGGTTTTTTGCTCGAAGACTGGCAATCTGCTTTAACTGCTTCTACCTTACTAAATCCAGCTGTTTGGAATGCTCTGCTTATTACGGCCTTTTTAGCTACAGCTCTGGCTTTTTTCATTCAGACAACCGCTCAAAAGTTTACTACTCCAACGAGAGTGGTGCTTATTCTAGCTATGGAGCCTGTGTTCGGTGCGTTAACAGCCTTTTTATTAGTAGATGAACGACTCACTGCAGCCGGACTAACCGGTTGTGCCTTCATTTTCATCGGCATGCTGTTGGCAGAAATTCCTGTTCAAAAACTGTTTGGTTTTCGATCTGCTGCAAATAAATCATAAAACCGTCCAGGGTCATCCGGACGGTTTTTCATTATAATAAGCCTGTCGAATGAGCAAAACGAAGGGCGGTCTCTCGATCTGCTATCCCTTTTTCTTTAAACCATTCCAATAAGGATAGAAAAAAGCTGCCGTCAAATTCTTTTTGTACTTTCAAAGTGATTTCAATACCTGCCATCACTAATAGATCTGAAGCATCTGTCGAGGCCTTGCCGAAATAAATAAAGGCAATCATTTCATCGGAAAAACGGAAGCCTTTTTCTTCTAATCTAAGTAAATAATCAGTCAGCACCTGTTCTTTCTTCACTTAAGTTCCCACCTTGAACGTTAAGCAAATGGGTCCTCTGCATAGACGGCTGAGGCTTTCATTTGGATCAAATGGCGGCGCACTACTTTTAATTCTAGTTCCTCTACGGCCTGTTCCGCCCCTCTTCCAATTCCTTCCCAATCTGCTTCTTTAATATTCCAAACTAACGGTACATTGCAATGAATCTCGGCAAGCTGCCGTGACAGCTGGAGCATGTCCATTCCTTCAAGCATTTTCTTTTGCTGGGAAGGAGTCAGCTGCTCAATATTTGCGAGAATGCCATCAATGGTGCCATATTCCCTTACAAGCTTAAATGCGGTTTTTTCACCGATGCCTTTTACTCCTGGGTAGCCGTCACTCGGATCTCCCATGAGGGCCTTCACATCAATAAATTGTCTAGGGGTTATGGAAAATTGGTTAGCAAAGCTCTCTTCTGTATAGGTTACATAATTGCCAAATCCTTTTTGAAGAAGTGTTACTTCAATATTGTAATCAAGTAATTGTAAAAGATCCTTGTCTCCACTTAAAATCGTGACTCGCCTTTCTTTGTGCTCTTGCTTGGCAATCGTACCAATACAATCATCTGCCTCATAACCTTTTACCCCGATATTAGGCAGCAAAAAAGAACCGGCTACTTCTTTAGCCAGATCAAATTGCGGCAGGAGCTCAATAGGCGGTGCCTGCCGATTCGATTTGTAATCAGAAAACAAGTCATTTCTAAATGTTTGGCTGCCCATATCCCAGCATACTGCTGCATGGGTTGGTTTCATATATTCAATCGCTGTGAGCACATGCTTCATAAAGCCTTGGACCCCGTTGGTTGGCATTCCTTTGGAGTTCACCATAAATTGGCCGCTCACCGCAGTCGCGAAAAAGGCCCGAAAAAGTAAGGCCATGCCATCTATAAGCAGCAAATGTTCTCGTTTATTCATTTTGTCACCTCACTATTATTTTATCATAACTCCTCTGTTGATTGAGCAAAAACAAAAGAAAAGCCGCCTCGCTGTTCACAACGAGACGGACTGTACACTTAATGGTCTTCTTTTTCTACCGGCAACTCCTCATAAGAGGACCAATCACTATAGCTGCCAGCGTAGAGGCGGACATGCTGAAAGCCCGCTTGCTTTAAGGCAATAATATTTGGGGTAGCCGATACACCCGATCCACAGTATACAATGACCGAGTCCATTGAATTTAATTTATGAAACCGCTCCTTTTGTTCCTCTGCTGTTTTCNCCCGCTTGCTTTAAGGCAATAATATTTGGGGTAGCCGATACACCCGATCCACAGTATACAATGACCGAGTCCATTGAATTTAATTTATGAAACCGCTCCTTTTGTTCCTCTGCTGTTTTCCACAATGAACCGTTAAGCCCCTCTTGGAAAAAGTAATTCACAGCAGTAGGAATATGCCCCGGCACCCGATCAAGCGGCTCTACTTTTCCAGCATATCTCTCAGGCGCCCGTGAGTCGATAAGAATGGCTCCTCCCTTTTCAAGTGCTGCCTTTTTCACATCTTCAATAGAAGCAATCCAGTCCTGCTGCACATTCAGCGATATGCGCCCTTGCTTCGGAGCGGGAATCTCAACCGAAACAGGGAGCTTTCGCTTTTCCCATTCGGAAAAACCGCCATCCAAAATGTATACATGCTGATGGCCTATATAAGACAGCAGCCACCAGAAACGGCCGGCGAACATTGCATCACCATTGTCATAAGCAATAACGACTGTTTCATCCGTAATACCATAAGCTTCTACCGTCTTTTGAAATACTTGTAGATCAGGGAGAGGATGCCGCCCGCCGTGAACACCTTTTTCCCCAGACAGGTCTCGATCAAGATGAGCATAGAAAGCACCAGGAATGTGAGCCTGCTTATATGCTCTCTCACCAGCATCAGGATCTGCTAAGTTGAAACGGCAATCCACGATACAAGTATTCGGATCATCTAAATGCTCTAATAACCAGTTAATTGAATGGATATACTTCACGCTTTCTTCTCCTTTTTCACTCGTCATCAGGACCAAGCAATTGATCGAGTTTCTTTTTTAACAGCTTTACGACTTTGTCTTTCGGATCCCAACAATTAAATTGATAGTGAGGTTTCGTTTCATACTGTAGACGGGTGCAATCATAACGCATCCCCTCCTCTGTTTTCGACGGCTGAAAATGCCGACAAGTGGCACAGGCATGAAAATGGTTGATGATTTCTTTTTTACGGTCGCTCCAATTCAACGAGTGTCTGCTCCCATTCTTCGATATTCTCCGCCTCGTTGAGCACTTGCAGCCAGGCAGTGAACTGTTCTTCAACATCCGAAGCCGCTGTTTCTTTCATTAAATTCATACCTTCTATTGCTTCTTCGAGTGCCCACCTGCTCAACTTGTCTTTTTCTGTCGCTAAGTATTGATCAGTTAGATCTGATAAGCGGTTATGCAAAGTCTCCTGCATCAACTGTTTCTCATTTTTTTCAAAGAAAGACTTTGCATTTTTAAAGATCGATAAAGCGTCACTAAATGCTTCAGGTGCCATTTCTTCAAAAGCAGTCGGAAATTCAGGTGTTTCTCTTGATGGCCATTCAATCGCAGAAAATTGCAGCTGTGGCTGAACGGACTGACAGTGTAGTTTGATCGTTTCATGTTTTTCCGTCAGCAGCTTATGAGCTTGCTTCTCCGAACGAAGGCTCGTCGCTCTCATCTCTTGGGCTAAGTCATAGCCTACCGCCTCAAGCAGCTCTTTCATCGCTTCACTTAACGCCGCTTTAATCGGACGGCTGCCGTTCAAGGCTGCCGGATTAAAGGCCTCTTTAAAGAAGTCGGAAAAACGATAGAAGACACGCTGTTTTAAATAAAAAACAAGCTCATCTATTTCCTGGGTCATCCGCTTTTCAATTAATTGAACAGCTTCATTTTTTATATAATGGCTAATTTCGTTCAATTGGCTTTCGAGTTCTTCTTTTTTCTGCTCACGATTATCCCGATTCTCTTTTGCGGTTGCAATTAATTGACGAAGCTGTTCTAATCCGCGTACCCGCTCGGCTTCTGCCGCCTGGATCGCCATTTCTGCCAAGTCACCTTCTAAAAACTGCTGAAACTCCTGCTTGAATGGCCGCAAATTGGATTGAGGATGATCAAGCTCTCCGCGCTCGATTTCTTGGATCGCTTTTAGACTAGAAACGCCATGAATACGTGGGAAACGAATACCGTATTGAAGAAGCTGATCTTTTACATATTGAATCACTTCATCCACTTCTTCATCGCTGCTCGCTAAGTCAATCGCGTTCACAATAAAGAACATTTTGTCGAGTTCAAAAGCATCTTTGACACGCCCAAGCTGGATAAGAAATTCTCGGTCCGCTTTTGAAAAGGCATGGTTGTAATACGTCACAAACAAAATAGCGTCCGAGTTTTTAATATATTCAAAAGCAACACCTGTATGCCGGGCATTAATGGAATCGGCCCCCGGTGTATCAACAAGGGTAACACCTTGGCGTGTAAATTCACAATCATAATACAAATCAATTGATTCAACGAAACAGCTTTGTTTTTCGTTAGCGACAAATCCTTGGAAAGCAGGCAAATCAACAGAAAGCGTTTGGCCGAGATCCTCTTTATAGTCTTGGTAGCCTTCATGGAAAGCCTTCAAGAAAGATAAATGAATATTTTCACGGCCTTCTCCTCCACTGTTTTGCCCTAAATTCGGGATTATTTTATAAGCCTCAGCAAGCGATTGAACTGTTTTATTAAAAAATTGCAATGATTGCTGTAAATCAATTAGCAGCTGCTTTTCTGTTTTTAAATGGACCGCAGCTGTCCGGTGCCCATGCTGATCATTAGGCGGATGAATGCGATTAACAGCTGCCGTCGTTGGGTTTGGAGAAACCGGCAGCACTTTTTCACCAAGCATCGCGTTCGCAAAAGAAGATTTACCAGCACTGAAGGCACCAAACAAAGCAATGGTGTATTTCCGCTCTTCTAGACGGTCCGCTTTTTGTTTTAGGCCATCAATGAAACGCTGGAATCCCGGAATACCTGCGAGCTTCCCACTCATTTCCTTTAAGCGGGATGCTATGTCACTTACTGTGACCGCCGCTTTTTCAACAGGGGCTGTTTTGTTTTCTACTTCTGCTTCTTTCTTTTCAGCAGGCGGTGCCACAAGCTCTGCAGCTAACACTTCATCGAAAATTGTTACGTTATTTTGCTGCTCCTCCCACTGCTTCACGAACGTTTCATACTGTGAAGGAATGCTGACCTCGTCTTCTGCTAATAGCCGGCGAAGCGTTTGCTGTCTTTCATTAGCGGCTGCTTTTAAGCTTTCTAGCTGCTGAACGGCTTGGAGTTTTTCGTGCCATGTTGACCATCTAGCCTGCAATTCTTGCTTTTCCGCTGCAAAGCGTCTTTCCATCCGTTCAGCTGCTTTTTCTTTTATTTCATCCGTCAAAGTACGGGCTCTTTTTTTCAGTTGGCTTGCAACATCATCAGTGTAAGTCAAAACATAATCACCGGTTGCCATCGCACCTGACTTTACTGTATTCATAACTAACTGTTCATCGACAGGAATCGCCAGCTCTTCTGCCTCTAGCTGCAATTCATCATCGTTCAGTCCGCTCGATTTGAGCCAACTGCTTAATTGCTGACGCAAATGCCATTCTAGCTGCGTCTCTGTCTTTTCCTTTAAATCAGCAAGATAGCGCTCTAACCTTCTTTGTCGCTCTTCTTCTGTTTTCTTTTTGCTGAACAGCATCCCCACTTTGAAACCAGGCTGGACAGATTCCAAAAATTCTCTTGCCAACTCACGTGTAGAAGCAGGCATTAAGTAAGCATTTTGCAGCACTTTATCCCGTGACTCTTCTAATTCACGGACAAGTGCTTTCGCATCGCGTTTGTCGAGCTGTTCTTTTGACTGCTGTTCTTTTTCAACGATTTCTTCTTCATTCCAATGATCACCAAGCACATGTAAAAGCTCTTCCTTCGTTGCAGCCTGCTCTTCTTTCAGCCATGCGAGATGTTCGCTAACGAGTCGATTCATCATCGTTTCAGCAGAGCGAAGGGAAAGCTCCTCTCTGTCTGTCATACTTTCCTGGATTAGGGATTTTACTTCTTCAAAATCATTGCCAGGTAATGAACGCTCTCTTAAACTCGTAAAGAAAAACCTTTCCGGCTTCACTCCCCAAGCAGCAAAGGACGTATAGACGGATTGCTTAAATTCTTCAAATGAAAGCTCTTCTTCCCGGTGCTTATCGATCTGATTAATAATGAGATACAGCTTGACTCCATGTGCAAGCAGCTCTTTCGTATAAATAAAATTCAATTCTGACTGCACATGGTTGTAGTCCATCACATAAAACACCATATCTGCCAAATGAAGAGCAGATTCGGTTGAAATGCGGTGAGCGTCATCTGTCGAATCAACCCCAGGTGTATCCATTACCGTTACTTCTGCTGGCAGGTTGGACTTACTATGGCCAATTTCAATCGCTTCGACTTCTTCCCCGTTTTTACAAAACTCTTTCACTCTCTCAAAACGATACGGCGCCTTAAAAAGAAGCGGCTGCTTGTCTTTATAATAGACTTTCGCAAAATCTTCGGATGCATGATGGATTTTCACCAGATTGGCACTTGTCGGAATCGGACTTGACGGCAACAGGCTTTCTCCGGTCAATTCGTTGATCATCGTTGACTTTCCCGCAGAGAAGTGCCCGCAAAAGGCAACGATAAACTCTTCATCGTGTAATTTTTTTAAAAACAATTTGGCTTTTTCGGCTCTTTCTTCATCACCAGCCTGTTGAAACGTCTCAAAAAGCCCGACTGTTTTAGAAATCATTTGGGTCATCGATTGCTGAATAGCTGCTACTGACATTCTGTAAGTCTCCTTATATAAGTTTCTCATCTATTGCAAGTTTCTTTTATTGTATACGATTTTCGTCCACTTTCCCATACGAAAAAAAAGAAGGCATCAGCCGCCTTCTTTGATTCTATTATTGAATGTATCGATTTGTTAATGATTGATTGTTAATGATCCCTGCAGGCGGACACTTTCCCCGCCAATTAATGATAGACCTTAATTTATTAATCAACTGTGCGGTGCTTGTGGTTTGCCGACGTGGCCCATTACATATTTCATTACGCCTCCGTATACTACAACTGTCGCCGTTACAAACATCCAAACCATGAAAAGCACCGTCCTTTTTGAATTTTGTGTGGTTGAGAATAATTTTCATCTTCATTTACATCTTAGCATGAACGATAATGATTTTCAATTCCATTTTTAATTTTTTCTGTTTTTTTAAAAATATACGTAAAACGATTCTTTCTTCTTGCAAAAATATAAATTGTTTTCAGCAGAATGAACAGCAGCCTGAGCAAACCATCCTTACTTGATTCTGTATTTATAAAAAGAAGGTGAAAGTTTGGGGAACTGGCCATGAAATAAAATTAAGTGGTGATTAGAGAGCTTTATCTGCGACCCTTTGAAAAAGAAAATTCAATTTACAGTCACAAATTATCGCAAAGCTCATGATCAAGCAGGAAAGGCCTTTATTACTGTTGATAAACAAGAGGTTTTAAATGTGTGCACCATCACATTGGATATGATTTAACAAGAAAAGGAATTAATTCAATGCTTCCATCGCTTGCGGTGTCAAGCTGAAAGAATATAATCTTATTAAAGCGGAAATAAGATTATGCTCAATAACCAGTATGTTCTCAACGAAAAAAGAGCAGACACCCCTTATTAAGTGTCTGCTCTTTCTTATAAATATATCATCAACGTTCTTATGAAACTTTTGATCCTGTTAACGGTACAACCTTCTTACTTTTCTTGCCTAATTCATTAAATAAAATATTCAAGAAAATAGCTGTCAGACTGCCTGCGACGATGCCATTGCTCGTTAAAATTTGGACACTAGATGGCAGACCTGCAAATAATCCGGGTACGACCGTTACCCCTAGACCCATGCCAACCGAGCAAGCAATGATTAATAAATTTTCCTGAGAAGCCATGTCCGCCCGGCTCAGCATTTTAACTCCTTGAGCGACTACCATTCCAAACATAGCTACCATAGCGCCGCCGAGAACAGCATTTGGAATAATCGTTGTAAAGGCACCAATT
Organism: Pseudobacillus wudalianchiensis; assembly: GCF_001685015.1. Lineage (GTDB taxonomy): Bacteria > Bacillota > Bacilli > Bacillales > Domibacillaceae > Pseudobacillus > Pseudobacillus wudalianchiensis. The sequence continues at coordinate 713,217 of NZ_MAYT01000001.1, read as the reverse complement.
TTCGGAACTAACCCAAGAATAACTAAAAAGCCAGCCGTATAGTAAATCACGGTTTTGGATTTTACCCCGGATAATTGCATGAGTCCCACGTTTTGTGAGAACGCTGTGTAAGGAAAAGCATTAAAGATAGCGCCGAGTGTATAGGCTAGTCCTTCCGCCCGGTATCCCTTTGCGATGTCTTTTTTATTAATTTTCTCATCACAAATGTCAGAAACAGCGAAGTACACACCTGTTGATTCTACCATGCTTACTACCGCTACAAGAATCATCGTAATGATGGATGACCACTCAAATGTTGGCCAGCCGAAGTAAAAAGGCTGAACCATATGAACAACCGCTGCATCTCGTACAGGAGAAAAATCCACCTTTCCCATAAATGCTGCAATGACAGTTCCGGCCAGCAAGCCGATCAATACAGCAATCGAGCGTACGAACCCTTTGAAAAAGCGGAATAGGGCAATAATAATAAATAAAGTAGTAAACGCTAGAATAATGTTAGGAGCAGAACCAAAGTCTGGTTTGCCTTGCCCGCCAGCCATGTTATTCATCGCTACTGGAATGAGCGTAAGCCCAATAATTGTCACTACCGAACCCGTGACGACTGGCGGGAAGAAACGAACGAGCCGGCTGAAGAAAGATGAAATCAATAAGACAAAAATTCCTGAGGCCAGTACGGCTCCGTAAATCGCTGAAAGTCCATGTTTCTCACCAATCTCCATCATCGGACCAACAGCTGTAAATGTACATCCCAGCACAACAGGTAAGCCGATTCCTACAAAGCGGCCCTTCCATACTTGCAAGAAAGTCGCTACTCCACACATAAAGATATCGATCGACACTAAATAGGTCAGCTGCTCAGGTGTCATCCCCATCGAATTCCCAACGATCAACGGGATAATAACAGCTCCGGCATACATCGCTAACACATGCTGAAGGCCTAATGAAGCTGTTTTTAACTTAGAAGGTTTCATACGAGTGCTCCTTCTGCAAATGTGACTTTACCATTTTCAAGCGATTGCACTCTTGCAAGAGACTCTACTCTTACATTCTTCTCACGAAGCAAATTGCCGCCATCTTGGAAAGCTTTCTCAATGACGATACCGATTCCAGCGACAGAAGCACCCGCTTGTTCAGCAATGTCTAACAAGCCTAAAGCAGCTTGTCCGTTGGCAAGGAAGTCGTCAATAATCAACAGACGATCCTCATTCGTGATAAAAGACTTGGAAACAGCAATTGGATTTGTTTCTTGCTTCGTAAAGGAATAGACATCTGCTGTATAAAGATCCTGTGTTAACGTAAGAGATTTACGCTTTCTCGCAAAAACGACCGGTACACCAAGCACAAGACCAGCCATCACACTTGGCGCAATCCCGCTTGATTCAATCGTTAAAATCTTCGTAATCTTATCATTCGTAAAGCGGCTGGCAAATTCCTCACCGATCTCTTTCATTAACTTAGGGTCGATTTGATGATTTAGAAACGAATCTACTTTCAACACTTGATCTGAAAGCACGTTACCATCTTTTATAATTTTTTCTTGTAAACTCTTCATTTTGTGTCCTCCTCAATCTTTTCTGACCTTTGGGACAGAAAAAACCCAAAAGATCATGTCATTCCTCAATTACTGAGTGAAGCAATGCCCTTTGGGTTTGAGAAGGCAACAAGAAAGACTGCCCTTCCACTGCTCACTCATAGTCAAATGATTTACGGTCATCCGGTAGAAACTTGCAGGCCATATTCCTGCGATTATATGAGCGAATGTTACGTTTAATTGTATTCTTTATTATATCAGCATAAATTAGAATTTCAATGCTATTCACGAACATTTTTATTTTTTTATCTTTAATTATTCGGAATTTTCGATCAAACACCAAAGGAGCAGCTAGTCACGATCCAGCTGCTCCCTTATTTTTTTATCGGGTAGTTCATTGCTTGTCCGGGATAGAAGGGAAAATCATCATCCGGCTCCTCCTCTTTTTTCGCCCATTTTGAAATAAGCAGGAAGAGAGCAATCCCATAAGAAGTGAGTTGAATTCCTTTAAGCATCCCACCTGCGAGCTGCTGATCTTGAAGTGCTGTCAAATTAGGCAACAACTGCTGGCCCTGCGTATAGACGTCATAAAAAGGACTATCCGCAACGAGCAAGAAGATGCCAATTGGCAATAATAGCACGGAAGCTACAAAGACATACATCACCCGTATCGATTCAGATAGACGGCTAATCTCAGGCAGCGGAGAAATAATCGTCCACCACATTAAAAATGCGGCCCCTAGCATAATGAATTGGGTCATAGACAATAGCATGGTATGTTTTTGCAGAAAATTAAAAATATCCGGTGCAAGATAAATAGACAAGAGCAAGTTAAAGGATAAAGCTGTTACCCACGGATGTGTAAACAACCTTAAAGCAACTCTCATCCGATAAGACCAAAAGAAAGAGCGCAAAAACTCTCTTGGCAAGCCTAACACAAACAGCGGCGGTACGACAAAAAGCATAACCATTAGCTCGACGACATGCGCGCTAAATAAGTCTTCTGCCGCGATTGCAGCGAACGGACTGCCTACGAAAATGTAAAACAACATTAAAGATGAATAAAAATAAAACCGTTGCATCCGTTTAAATGTATACCTACCGGAAGAAGCTAACTTTCTGTATAGAAAAGATAAGAGCCCCAAGAAAATAAGATAGCCTACTCCCCATAGCTGAAACCAATTAGCATCAGAAACAACATTTCCGATCACTTGATTGTCCTCCCGTTGTTATAAATAATTAAACGATGTTCCTTATCTATATTCAGAATGTAAACAAAGTCTATCTCTATACAATCAGGCCGCTGTCTTTTGAAATAGGAAGCCTGACAAGGAGCCTTATCCTTCACACTGCAGACAGATAACAAAAAAGCGAGTCATTGTTCATAGCCTCTTTTTGATTGTTTCTTCTATTTTAACAAAGATTCTCAACTTTTCTAGGCTATCTTGTAAAGGCTCCGGCCAGGCACTCCCTTAGTCTTTATTTCTTGGCGGGCGCTTTCCCCAGTATTGATAGTAGTCTGTCCGGATAAATCCGTTGAAGAGCTTACGCTTTTTAGTTGCTTTTTTGCCGTAAAATTCTTCAAACCCTTCATGAGAGGTTAACATATACACAGACCATGTATCGTAATCAGCAAACGCCTGTCCCATCTCCCGATACATTTTTTCGACTTCCGGCCGATCTCCAAGACGCTCGCCGTAAGGAGGATTCCCAACGATGACTCCGTATTCTTTTGTAGAAGAAAAGTCTTTTACATTCATTTGCTTAAATTGGATCAAATCAGCGAGCCCTGCTTCAAAAGCATTCTTCTGTGCAACCTCTACCATTCGATGGTCAATATCACTTCCTGCAATATCAAGCGGCTGATCATAGTTGGCTAGATCCTCCGCTTCTACTCTGGCGTTTTCCCATACGTCTTCACCGATCCAGTGCCATGCTTCTGAGAGGAATTCCCGGTTAAATCCCGGTGCAATGTTTTGGCCAATCAACGCTGCTTCGATCGGAATCGTTCCAGAACCGCAAAACGGATCGACGAACGGCCGATCAGGCTGCCAATTGGTCAGCTGAATAAGGGCTGCCGCTAATGTTTCTTTTAACGGAGCGCCGCCTTGGGCAATGCGGTAACCTCTTTTATGCAGTCCCGCACCACTCGTATCAATCGTTAACGTTGCCTTGTCTTTTAATAAAGATACTTCAATTTTAAATAACGGGCCGGTCTCCTGCAGCCATGTTTGAATTTTATATTTACTTCTTAACCGCTCAACAATCGCTTTTTTAACGATTGCTTGACAATCAGAAACACTGAATAAAGTAGACTTCACCGATTTCCCTTGCACTGGAAACTCTGCTTCTTTCGGCAAGTATTGCTCCCATGGCAAAGCTTTTGTTGCTTCGAATAGTTGATCAAATGTTGTCGCCTTGAACTCGCCAACAATGATCTTTACACGGTCTGCCGTTCGCAGCCACATATTACAGCGGGCGATTGCCGATTCATCCCCTTGAAAAATGACTTTTCCATTATCTGTCCGGCATTCATAGCCAAGCTTCTTTACTTCATTCGCCACTACCGACTCCAACCCCATCGCTGCCGTGGCCATTAATGTATAGGTTGACATCTAATCACCTGCACTTTTTAAAATTATGTATTTATTATAAAAAAACATCCGTATAGAACAAAAGCTCTCCATAAAGGAGAGCTTGTGCAATTATATCCCATAATAACGTTCTGTAAGCCATGTTCTGTACCATCGTACTGCAAGCGATCAGGGATGATCTTGTACTCCGGTGGTAATCATCTATCTGCGGACGTTCTGAAACATCCGCCCCTCTTATCGTTCATTTCCTTAAAGAGAGTGCCCCTACCTAAATTTGGGTTGCTCACTCGCGGGGTTTACCTCGTTCCACCTTTATAATTTCTTATAAAGCTACGTCACTGTGGCACTTTCAAAGTAGTCATGCCATATCCGAAGACTTAGGCATTTTCCTTGCCGTCAATCCAGCCGAAGCCGAACTGCCCTAGCTTACTTTTTCGCTAGGCACGAACACTACGGGCATCTCAGCACCGTGTGAGCATGGACTTTCCTCTGCAACCAATGAGCTGCAGCGATTACCCGAACGCTATTATTGTCATCTGCACTATTATATAGGAAAACACTAATAAATGCAATAGCTTTTTTAAAAAAACCGAAAAAGCTATTCGTTATACAGCTTATCCCCGAATACATGCCGCTCTAAATTCGATAATCGTTTCAAGATATCAAAGTTTGTAGAGCCAACGGCAGGCTGTGGAGGAGGGGCCGGCTGGGAACGGCGCATTGTTGTTTCACTTTGCTTTTTCAAGCGAAGGTTTTCCTGTTGAAGTTCCTCAATTGCCTGATGAAATACTTCGTAGTCCTTGATAATTAAATCAAGAAACTGGTCAACCTCATCTGGATTATATCCTCTCATAGAGGTTTTAAAATCTTTTTCTAAAATATCCTTTGCAGTCAGTTTCACTTTACTAGATAACATTCCCGTCATCACCTCAATATATTCCAAACCATGTTTCATTTATTTTTTCAAAAACGGGCCAATTTGTCAATCTATTCAGCTATAATCCCAATCCGTTTCCTTCAGCTGCTCTTCTTCTGCAATGAGCTGCAAATCATAAAATGTTATTTGGCGGATCTCAAAGGGTTGGCTCTGTTGAAGAGTACGGGCCATATTCCACAAATACTGGGGAGATCCCGTCTTTTCTTCATCATAGACAGCCAGCAAGCCGGCAGCTTTTTGTAAAAACAGCTGATTTTTGTTCCGAAATTGTACTGGATTCTTATACGGCTCCTTTGATACCGAATCCACAAAATCAGCTTGTGCCAAAATGGCTTCGTAATAAGTTTGGTTGTCCTCTTTCCAGTTTTCATGCTGCTGCAAAAAAGGAGTAAGGACAGCAAGTTTAGCATCGGAAAATTCTTTCTTCAATTCAAACAGCACTTCCGCTGCCCAGCACTCGACACCGAGCTGACCGCTAATTAACAGCCATTCCATTCCTTCCTCAAGCAATCTGCGCAGCTCCTTCTCTAAAGCCTTTTTTATAAAAAAGACCGCCGGATCATCTTTTTTAAAAATTCCAAGCTCGTAGGGTTTGTACCCGGCTACTGTCCAAACAGACACCCCAAAACCTCCTTTAACATAATAAAAAAGCAAGGGATTGCCCCTCACTTTTTTATCTACTTAAAAACCAAATGGCCTCCGCGGTCCTCCACCACAGACAAATTGCTGGTTGTTCACATCTTGAGCAAAGGATTGAGTTTGTGGGTAATAATGTTGATGTTGGTACATTTGGTGATTGATGTTGGCCGTGTGTGTTGGATGAATATGCGGCACAATAAATTGCTCAAAAGTGTGATTTTCGCAACACATCGGTGGATGAATCACAGCCGGTAATACAATAGGACGGTTGTAGTGCATGATTCTCTTCCCCCTTTCCCTCTCTGTCTATATAAAACAGTCTATGTAGAAGCAAGGGGACATGTACTATTATGAATACCTATTTTCACATAAAGTTTGAAAAGCTATCTTTCATATTGGTCATAAAAAAAGCCGTTAAGCCGACAACAACAAAGAACAACACAAATAAAGCGCGATACACGTTCATTCCACCCCGTAAATATTTTCTTATATCTTTTCATACCATTCTACATTTTACCGCCTTTTGTCACAAGAAACAATAAAGAAAAGGAAATTATTTTTGTTGAAGCAACTAAAAATTTGTCGTTTTTCAAAACGAAAATTAGATCTAATTACCTACACACCCATCTTTCGCTCTAACCGTTTTTTTCTTTTGATTAAATCTTCTTCCATTCGTTTGCTCGTATTGTTATGGAGTCTATGAGCTTCCTCTGCATGGTGCAGGGCTTGCCCATAACATTTTCGTTGATGTTCGTAATATTTGCTAAGCTCAATATGCGCCTCTATCCTTTCAGGCAGCTTTCCTTTTTCACACACTCTTTTCCAAAGATTCACCGCTTGATCCCATTCTTTTTCTCTTTTGAAATGAGAAGCTAAAGCATGGCTGGCAGTCGTTTGTACCTCTTCATGCTGCTCATCCACCAACTCCTGGTAAGCTCCCGCCGAGAGTTTTTTTTCTCCCACCGCTGATAACCACTTTGCCACCTCTAGTCGTTCCCGGCTAGTATAATGGTTTCCTTCCTGTAATAGATGAAAGCTAATATGAGTATAAAGGGTGATAAGGGTTAAAATATCTCTTTCATTATGTTCCATCACTTTCAGTACGCCTTCAGGGTGCTTTCGCTCGACGAAATCAAAATAAATCATCGGCGCCAAATAGCCAGGGATATCCTCTACTCGAGCAATGTCCAGTTTTTCCTTTTCGACGTTGACAAGTTTGACAGACTCCATCGAATGCTTCCATAACCTTCTGGACGCATGGTATAAGTCAAAATGACCAAAGCTCGGCAGCTTCGGAACGTGTTCACGAACAAGTGTATGGCGTGTTTTCACTTGCGGCCAGTCAAACGATTTTCCATTATACGTAACAAGCGTCGTATAATCTACTTTTTCGAGAAAGCTTGAATAGAGAGCGACTTCATTTCCTGGAGCAGGCAAAAAATGCTGGCGTACCACTACTTCCTCTTCCTTTATTCTTGCATAACCGAGCAAAAAAATGGTGTTTCCTGCTCCGCCTCCAAGACCCGTCGTCTCTGTATCAAAGAAAAATAAATCTGAAGCTGCCAATCCTTTGGCAGACAGCGGATGCGTCCCTTCCCATTCGTTCCATTTAGCGACTGCTTTTTTCACTTCGGAAAATTGATGCTTGCCGTGCTGAAAAGAGAGTGGATAGCTGGCTTCACGGATAAGACACCATTGATCACCTAACACATAGGGCTTTGCCCCCGCTTTTTCCCATTCATCCATGTGAGGAAAATCGAGCTGCTGGACGACTGGCTTTTCTATCATTTCCTTTGTCTCTTCCCTTACAATATGGCGCTTCATCCGCTGAAGCTTTCCAGATAACCCCATTTTATTTCGCTCCTATCGTTAGAAACATCTCAAGCAGGCGGTATGCATCCTTTTTAGCCGTATGAAGAGCGGTCTCTGTGCCGATGCAGGAAGGACAGCCACTTGGGCAAGGGCAATGATGAATCAGTTCGGCTGCCTGCTTTATAATTTCTTCTAATTGATTGAAAACCTGTTCACTTAATCCAATTCCGCCCGGATAATGATCATATACAAAGATCGTTGGCTTTTGATTATGGCTCGCTTTTACTTGCGGCACGATATGAATATCATTTGGATCGCACATTGCAAATAAAGGGATGATCGCTTTCAAAGAATGGGCCGCCCCAATCAGACCGTTCTCTAGCCGCTCCTCCGACAAATCCTTTAATTCCGCATTCAATGACATCCACATCGCATTCGTATGCAGCTCTACTTCCGGCAAGTGAATAGGCCCTGATCCGATGTTTTCATGTGTATCAAATTTAATTTTTTTAAAAATAGTAGCCATCGCATGAACAGCAACATCCCCATAAGAAAATGTAACATGCTCTTTTTCCTGCTTTTGATCTTCCTCTAATACTTGTAACTGAACAGCCAAATTCGCATCCGTAAAGTAGTCGACATCTACTTCGCGGACATAGGCTTTTTTCTCTTCCCAATCAAGCTCCTCTACCTGATATTGGATTCCCTGATGAAGATAAATGGCTTCTTCATGTAAAAGCGTCATAGCGCTAAAAGTATCCATCTCTCCAATCACCTTATGGCTGGCTGTTGTGGAAATATCAATAATGACGACATTTTCCTGGGAAGCAGAGCGCAAGCTGATATTATGAGCCGGAAAGGAATCATTCATCCAAAACCATTGGCCATGATTTTCATGAAGCACTCTTTCCTCTGTTAAAAACTCCAACACTTCTTCAACATCCGTCTGCCCAAATAATTCTCCCTTTTTAAAAGGGAGCTCATAGGCAGCACATTTTAAATGATCAACTAAAATGACGAGATTGTCAGGATTAATGCGGGCTGTTTCCGGCGTCCGCTTAAAGAAATAATCAGGATGATCAATGATAAATTGATCGAGCGGGTCGGAGCTTGCTACCATAATAACGAGTGATTCTCCGTGGCGGCGGCCGGCTCTTCCCGCCTGCTGCCAAGCACTCGCAATCGTGCCAGGATAGCCAGTCATCACACACACTTGCAGCTGACCGATATCTACTCCCAATTCCAACGCATTCGTGCTCACTACCCCATAAATCTCTCCATTTCTTAATCCTTTTTCAATCTCACGGCGCTGTGTAGGCAAATATCCCCCTCGATAGCCTCTAATGGACTTAGGGCCAAGTTCATTTTTGACGAGCTCCTGCAAATACGTCAAAAGGATTTCAACCCGTACCCGGCTTCTGGCAAAGACAATCGTTTGGATTTTATTTTTTAACATTTCACCTGCAAGACGGCGGACTTCAAGGACCGCACTGCGCCGAATATTAAGGGGCTTATTAACGACAGGCGGATTATAAAACACGAAGTGCTTTTTGCCAGCCGGCGCTCCATTTTGATCAATTAATTTTATCTTTTTTTCAGTTAATGACTCAGCAAGCTCTAGTGGATTAGCGATGGTAGCAGAAGTGCAAATAAAAACCGGATCACTTCCATAGTAGCGGCAAATGCGCTGTAAGCGGCGCAGCACATTGGCTACGTGACTACCAAACACCCCTCTATATATATGAAGTTCATCAATAATGATGTATTTTAAGTTTTCAAATAACGATACCCACTTCGTGTGATGAGGCAAAATAGCGGAATGCAGCATATCAGGATTTGTGAGAATAACTTGTCCAGCCTTCCGCACTTTTTGCCGGATATTTGCCGGTGTATCTCCATCATACGTGTAGCTGTTGATCGGCAGCCCGATCTCCTGGATTAACTCATTGATCTCGCTCTTTTGATCTTGGGCAAGGGCTTTAGTAGGAAACAAGTAAAGAGCCCGTGTTTCTTCATTTTCAATAATAGATTGAATAACCGGTAAATTATAGCAAAGTGTTTTCCCGGATGCTGTCGGTGTGACGGCTACAAAGCTTTCTCCCTTTCTTGCTGCTTCATAAGCCGCTAATTGATGGGTATATAACGTTTCAATTCCTCTGTTCTTTAATGCGGCTGCAAGCTCAGGGGCAATATCAGCCGGCAGCGAAACGGTATCCGCCTTTTTTTCCGGGATCGTATGCCAATGAATAATATTTGAACGGACGGCTTCTTCCTGCCTTAGCCAATCAATGGCCTCTTGTAACGTTTTTCTCCTGAATAGCATACTCTCACCTCCTCTCTATTTTAGCGAACAAACGATCCATTTGGAAGGAAAACAACAGTCTATGTAAAGATCTGCTTTTTACACAACAAAAAGACCCCGAAGGATTCTTTCCTTTAGGGCCATAGAGCTAGAGATAAACGCTCACTTTCTTATGCTTTTAGCCAGCCAGACATATCTTTCACAACTTTTGACAGCTGGGACACTGTATTCACCATCATTCCCGCCGTATCCATTGCTTTGTTAATATCAAATGTACCGTCTTTATTTTGAAAAGATTTCAGCAAAAGCTGGCTATTGCTTTTCGCTGGCGGTGCCGACGGTATAGTTTGCGGCATGGAAGAAGCAGGTGAAAACATTTGGTACGGTCCCTCTGGCATTTGCATTTGATAAAGCGGATGACTCCATAAATCACCTGGATATTGATTGTACCCAGGTGGAGAAGGTGTGTAGCCGGGATAGGCGGCCGGCGATTGATAAGGATAAGGTCCAGAATATGGATGCACCTGTTCCCACGGGTTCATCTTTTTCCCTCCCACAATGTTGGTTATAACATCTTACGTTGATTCGAGGAAAAAAGTGAATGCTATCTTAATTCTTTTAACAGCTGCTGTAAAACAAAGAGAGTTGATTCTACATAATTTCGAAAGCGTGTATAGCTCGTTTCCGGAAAAAATGCCTGCACTGAAATCAGCTCTATATTTTCTACGACGGATTTCACTTGGGGATCATGAATATATTTAAAACGTGTCGTCTGTAAACAAGTCCTAATTTCTTTTTCCCATTCCTTTAACTGCAGATGAGCTTCATCCGCAAACGGTTTTACTTCTTTATAAAAATCTCCTTTTTTCTGTTGCTCTCTCGCTATATGATAACGGTTATTGGCATGGGTGACGATCTCTATTAGCCTCTCTGTTAATTCTTGAAGTCTGCTCATATCCTACTCTCCTCTTCACCCCATCATTCTTTCGTACCTATATAGTTTATAAGTTTTTATGAGAGTCTTCAAGAGGCCGCTCTTACTTCTGTTTCATACATTAAAAGGATTGGACCATTCTATAGGAAGGAGTAGCAGCCAATAAGAAATCTGCCCCTTCTTCAAGCTGATTCATGCGCGCCATGACCATTTCTTTCTTTTTCCAAAGACGTGAATAGTGAGCCTTGTGCATAATGGTCACACGTTTCTTTAATACTTTTTCAATTTGCTCTACCTTTTCCTCAATCTCATTTAATGTACGAAGCACTTCTTCTCTCGTCATTCTCCCCACTCCTTTTAAATTTTTTCCCCGCTGTTTCTCTTGCTCACCTCTTTCTCTCTTCTCCCAATGAATTCCTTCCTGCCTGACAAAACTAGGTTCTATTCGGCAAAGAAAGAAGCAGCGGGTCAAAAAAATTCATTTTATTCGACAAAGCTTTTATTCTCTCAAGGTACCATATTCTTTAAAATGCAGAGCACGTCTGAAAAGGTTATAATAAAGAAGCGCGAAAAGGGTTATATGAGATGGTTTAGCTGCATAACTGTACAAGAGGGTTGCCGGGTAAGAACTCTCACTTCGGATACCGAACGGAAAAAGGAAAAAATCACTCTATTTTTTCCCCTGTAAATAATTTTTCTGTTATGATATGTATTATCTTGTGAGGTGTATGCAATGACAATAAAATATCCGAACGGAAAGAAATATGTAACGGATACGAAAACTAGGACAACTAGACAGCCTCCTCTGCAGGATAGCTACAGCAACAGAGGAATGACGCTTGAGGAGGATTTGAATGATACGAATACCTTCTATCTCGAGCGTGGATTAGCAGTAATCCATAAAAAGCCGACGCCTGTACAAATTGTTCAGGTGGACTATCCTAGAAGGAGCGCAGCAGTCATCAAGGAAGCCTACTTTAAACAAGCTTCCACCACTGACTATAATGGCGTGTACCGGGGGAAATACGTTGACTTTGAAGCAAAAGAAACGAAGAACGCAACAGCTTTTCCATTAAAAAACTTTCATCGTCACCAAATTACCCATATGAAAAACGTTGAAAAGCAGAAAGGCATCAGCTTTGTTATTATTCGTTTCACCACAACCGGGGAAGTATTTTACCTTCCTGCGAGCCGTTTGTTCGAGTATTGGGATAGAATGGAGAACGGCGGCCGAAAATCGATTACAAAAGCGGAAATTGAGAGCTCAGGCTTTTCGATTCAGACAGGCCTTCACCCCCGTATCCCTTATTTATCTGTCATCGATCAGCTATATTTTTAGAATAACAGAAGCTTAACACTCTTTATTTCCATTGAAAGCGAGGATATTGCACAAATGTCTGATCAATACAATTCACGTATAGAAAGAAGAAAGAAACAAAAAAAACGTGCGCCCCAAAACACGGCGCCAGCTGCAAAAAAACCAAAGAAGAAAAAATCATCTTTAGCTAAAAAAATATTTCTTACTTTTGCCGCCTTATTCTTATTAATGCTTGCGGGCGGGCTTGGTACATTTGCACTTATGGTAAAGGACGCTCCGAAGCTTGACGAAGGGCTGCTGCATGACCCGATTTCATCCAAAATTTATGATATGAATGGCGATTTTGTTACATCTGTCGGTTCGCAAAAGCGTGATTATGTCAAATACGAGGATATTCCACCTTTAGTAAGAGATGCGATCCTTGCGACAGAAGATGCTCGCTTTTTTAAACATCACGGTGTCGATATTATCCGTATCGGAGGAGCCGCAATTAAAAACGTAACAAATGGCTTTGGCTCAGAGGGAGCAAGTACGATTACTCAACAGGTTGTAAAAATGTCCTTCTTGTCTCCTGATAAAACAATAAAGCGAAAAGCCCAGGAAGCATGGCTCGCTTATCAGCTTGATAAAGAATACTCCAAAGAAGAAATCTTTGAAATGTATGTGAATAAAGTTTTTATGTCAGACCGCATTTTCGGCATTAAAGAAGCAGCCAATCATTATTTTGGAAAAGAACTTGATGAGCTGACTTTACCTGAAGCAGCATTGATTGCCGGCATGCCGCAAAGCCCGAATAACTACAATCCATTCAAACATCCGGACCGAGCAGAAAAGCGCCGGAATGTTGTGCTGTCTTTAATGGAGCAGCACCATAAAATCTCCACCTCTGATATGGAGAAAGCAAAACAAACATCTGTAGCCGACCAGCTCGCTGAGCAGAAGCCAGACACTGGTCCTGCAAAAAAGTTCAACGCCTATATTGATATGGTAGTGGAAGAAGTCCAAAAAATGGGCGGATACAACCCTTACTCTGACGGGTTAAAAATTTACACAACCCTTGATCCAAAAGCACAAACTTATATGGAAAAACTCTTGGATACAGAAGAAATCATCAATTATCCAAGCGAAAAATTCCAGGCAGGAATCTCTTTAATCGATACGAAAACCGGAGAAGTCCGAGCCATTGGCGGCGGACGAAATCAAAAGGTCGAGCGTGGCTTTAACTATGCGGTAGATTTAAAGCAACGTCAGCCTGGATCAGTTATTAAGCCGCTCATCGATTATGGACCAGCTATTGAGTATTTAAAGTGGTCAACGTACCAACAGCTCGATGACCGGCCTGATACTTATTCAAACGGAACACCGATTCGAAACGCTGGCGGATCTTATATGGGCCCTTTGTCAATGAGAACAGCTCTTACCTATTCTCGTAATATTCCTGCTTTGCAAACCTATAAAAAGGTCGGCCATGAAAAAGCTAATGAATTCTTAAATAACGTAGGAATCCAGCTTGCCAAGAGTCAATCAGAAAATGAATCTAACTCTATCGGAGCCATGAGCGGCATTTCTCCGCTTGATTTATCTGGTGCTTATGCAGCTTTTGGTAACGGAGGCACTTATATTAAGCCCCATACAGTAAAGAAAATCGTCCTCGCTGACGGTGATACAGAAGTAAGAAACCCGATTAAGCCGAAGAAAGCTATGAATGATTACACGGCTTATATGATTACCGACATGCTAAAGGACGTAGTGAAAGAAGGAACAGGCCGCCGAGCGAACATTCCTGGCCTTCCTTTAGCAGGGAAAACCGGAACAACGAACTACACAGAAAAAGAGAAGCGAGAATGGAATATTCCTTCTTCAGCTGCACCAGATTCTTGGTTTGTTGGTTATACATCAAACTACACAGCAGCCATCTGGACAGGATATGAAAGTAAAAAAGAATATTTATCAAAAGATAGCCAAAACATTTCCAAGCAATTGTTTAAACACTTGATGGAAGAAGTATCATCCGATAAAGAAACGAAGAACTTTAAAAAACCAAATAGCGTAGTCGAGCTTCCAATTAAAAAAGGATCAAACCCAGCTGAAATTGCAGGAGCAGGTACTCCTGACAGCGAAAAAGTGTATGAACTATTCATTAAAGGGGAAGAGCCTAAGAAAGTATTTAATGACTTTAAAGACAAGAAAGACGACGAGGATAAAGAAAAAGAAAAAGAAGGAAAAATTGAGAACCTTACTGCTTCTTATGACACATCCTCTCAAAGCATAAAAGTATCCTGGTCGTTTGGAGGAAAGGGAACACCAAGCTTTGCTGTTTCTTCCTCAACTGGTGAATCTCAATCGACTAGCGGCACATCCGCCGTCTTCGGCAATGCCCAGCCAGGAAATTCATACAGCTATACCGTAACAGCAACCGTGGATGGTCAAACAGTGGATACGGCCTCAACATCTATCACTGTGCCGACAGGTGAAGAGCCTCCGGCAAATAGTGACGAGGATAATCCACCGGCAACACAGCCTGATGATGATCAATCAACCCCAGGCGACAATGACAACGATAATGGCAATGGTAATGACAACGGCAATGGCGGTAATACTGGTGGCAACAATGGCGGTAACAACGGCGGCAATACCGGTGGCAACAATGGCGGCGGTAATGGCGGTAATACCGGTGGCAACAATGGCGGCGGTAACGGCGGCAATACTGGCGGCAACAATGGTGGCGGTAACGGCGGCAATACCGGTGGCAACAATGGCGGCGGCAGTAACGGCGGCAATACCGGCGGCAACGGTGGAAGCACAGGCGGCAATACAAGTAAACCGCCTGTTACTCCTCCGGGTGGAGGAACAGGAACACCTCCTGCTTCTGGCGGCAATACACAACAAGGCACTCCTACTCCTCCTGCGGGTGCCCAAACACAAAGTACAGATGAATAATAATCAAAAAAGGATGGCACAAGGCCATCCTTTTATTTTTTCTGTCTCAGTATTGAATACTTCGCTACCTGTTTTTCCTGTTCACTCATAAGTTCAAATACTTGTCTATAAGAATGATACGAGTAAGGGCGATTAAAAATAAATTCAAGCCGCTCTTCGACATTTACCGGCTTGATATCAAGTTTCTTCACGTTCTGTTTCCAGTTGTTCAATTGTACTGGCTGGCCGTTGCTCCAAAATAGCTTCATTAAAAATAAGGCAATGGCCGCTTTCATTTCTAGCTGAATCTTCTTATCCCGCTGTTGAAACTTTTCTTCAAGCTGAGATTGGAGCTGGGACCATTCTCTTTCCACGAAAGGCAAGCCCTGCTTTTCCTCTATCCAAGGCCGTTCCCTCTCCGATAATTCATAAATAAAAAAAGGAGGCGCAGACAGCGAATGCCCCCCTGGCAATTCCACGAATTCTTCTGCAGAAAAGAACAAGGGGTGTTTCAATTGTTCTGAAACCTTTACAATCTGCTTTCTCATCCCGTTCGCTTCTTCATCCGTTTTTGACCTTCTCGGCATAAGTCAAGCAGCGGACAAATTTCACATTGAGGAGATTGGGCTTTACAATGATAGCGTCCGAAAAAAATGAGCCGATGATGCGTAACAGACCATTCTTCTTTTGGGATTTTTCGCATCAGCGTTTCTTCCACTTCTGTTACAGAGTCTTTCCAGCGGCAAAAACCGAGCCGTTTGCTGACTCTCTCTACGTGCGTATCAACAGCAATAGCAGGCACGCCGAAAGCAACAGAAGCTACGACATTAGCTGTCTTCCTGCCCACACCCGGAAGCTTCACTAGTTCATCCTGTGTTCTGGGCACCTCGCCATTCATCTCTTCAATTAACATACGGCATAACTTTTGAATATTTTTTGCCTTATTGCGAAACAAGCCAATCGAACGAATGTCCTCTTGAAGTTCCTCCAGCGGAACAGCTAAATAATCTTCCGGCGTTTTATACTTTTTAAACAAATCTTTCGTCACTTTATTCACTAGAGCATCCGTGCATTGAGCAGATAACAGGACAGCAATCACTAACTCAAAGGGATTGTCATGAATCAATTCGCAATGAGCATCGGGGTACATGTCAGCGATCGTATCTAGACAATATCGTATTTGCGTTTTATTCAGCATACCTTTTCTCTCCTTTTACTGCTCAAGCCAGTTGTAGAATGGAACAGCTTTCTTCGATCGCTGCACTTGATCCACGGGTAATTGATTCTTCCTAAAACGCTGGCCATACTCTCTTGCCTGCTCTAGCGTTTCAATCCCCTGCTTTTTCCATTCAAAAAGAATCCGGTCAATATAGCGAAAATTCATCTTTCCTGAAATGACCGCTTCTCTTAAAGCTGCTTTAATAATAACCGCATCATGATGATCCTGATCAATCCAAATCGCCAGTGTTTCGCATTCGAGTGGAGAAAGCGGCCGGCCAAACTCTTTTTCAAAACATGTGTATAAATCCTGCTCTTCGCTCATCGCTTGATGCAGCGCAGATTGTCTTGACTGCTGCAGCATAAAATCAGCAAGCTTCTTCCAAAGCGGGGTTAACGAATAACTTTCAAAGCCTAGCGTATCTCCTTGTTCAATTGCCAGTATTTGATGTTGTACAAGTTTTTTTACTAAGAGGGAACATTCACCGGCAGAGATGGTCATCCGATCCGCTAGTTCCTCAAATGTCGGAAAATGCCGGCCCTTTTGTTTGTAAGAAAAAATTTGCAGTAATAAAACAAGCTCTGTTTCATTAAGCTTTAATTTTTTATAGTAGGTAAGCAAAACCTGGGGAATACTAACCATTCCTTCGTTCATCCAACGCATTAATAATTCTTTTTGTTCCATTGCAGACACCTCACAATTAAGTATATCATGGGGAAATTATAAAATTGAGAATTGACAAATGAGAAATTGTGATTTGTCTTTTTACTAGCAGATGAAAAATAAAGAAAAGGCCGCCTCGCCTGCTTTTAGAACTCGTCCGTCAAGCCAAGAAATATTAATGGCAAAACGGGTTCATTGTTTGCTGGCAAGATGACCTCATGACCATTACGGATAGAGACGGTTTAATAAACGCGGGAAAGGAATTGTTTCCCGAACATGTTCAACGCCGCTAATCCAAGCAACTGTCCGCTCAAGACCAAGACCGAAGCCTGAATGAGGAACGGAGCCGTATTTCCGGAGTTCAAGATACCACTTATAAGCTTCAGGATCAAGTTCATGCTCCTTAATCCGCTCGCTTAACAAATCTAGATCATGGATCCGTTCCGAACCGCCAATAATTTCTCCATAGCCTTCTGGCGCAATTAAATCCGCACATAATACGACTTCTTCGCGATTTAAATCTGGCTGCATGTAAAATGGCTTGAGAGAAGTAGGATAATGCGTAATAAATACAGGCTTGTCATAGCTTTCGGCAATCGCCGTTTCATGAGGAGCACCAAAGTCGTCCCCCCATTGAATATCGTTAAAGCCTTTTTTGTGTAAAAACTCGATCGCTTCATCATATGTAATACGCGGGAATGGCGCTTTAATCTGCTCTAGCTTCGAAGTATCCCGGCCAAGCCGTTCGAGCTCTAAACGACAATTCTTAAGAACAGACTGGACAATGTGGGCTACATATTCTTCCTGTACCTTTAGATTATCTTCAAAGTTGTAAAAGGCCATCTCCGGCTCGATCATCCAAAATTCAATAAGATGACGGCGGGTTTTTGATTTTTCAGCACGGAAGGTCGGTCCAAAGGAGAATACTTTTCCAAGCGCCATCGCTGCCGCTTCCATATAAAGCTGCCCGCTTTGCGAAAGATAAGCGTCTTCATCAAAATATTGAGTATGGAACAATTCGGACGTTCCTTCTGGTGCGCTGCCGGTTAAAATCGGCGGATCGACTTTTACAAATCCCCGCTCGTTAAAAAACTCGTATGTTGACCGGATAATTTCATTGCGGATTTTCATAACCGCATGCTGGCGTCGAGAGCGCAGCCATAAATGACGATGATCCATCAAAAATTCGGTTCCGTGCTCTTTTGGTGTGATTGGGTAATCAACAGCTTCAGCAATCACTTCTAGACCCGTTACATTTAACTCAAAGCCAAAAGGCGAACGGTTGTCTTCCTGGACGATCCCTGTAACATATAGAGAAGATTCCTGCGTCAGAGCTTTTGCTGTTTTAAAGAGTTCTTCTCCTGCTTCACTTTTGACAACAACGCCTTGGATAAAGCCTGTTCCATCACGAAGCTGTAAAAAAGCAATTTTTCCACTAGAACGTTTATTTGCCAGCCAAGCGCCAATCGTTACTTCTTGTCCAACGAATTGGCTTACTTCCGCTATCGTTATTTTCATGTAAGATTCCCTCCAACATATTTGGCAATTCTAACCCATTCGCTTCATATTATACCTATGTTTCATCAAAAAGTACAAGAAATGCCTGTTAACGTGGTCGGTTTCAAATTTTTCGGCTTTGTTACAATCGGCTATTGATTTTCGCTGCGGCCGGTCGTTTTCCGTCCAATTAACTGTAAAAACACTATCCGTTTTAACAGTAAGTAGTTCCTTTAAATGAAAAAAATTCAAAGTCACTAGTTAAATAACATACAAATTAGCAATATAAAAAACAGTGTATATAGCACCTAAAAAAACTTGAGTGAATTTTTCAAACCGCAAGTTTTTTGACTTCAATGTGGTACGTACCTGCTTTATCTAACACTACTTGTTAGCACAAGTACAATTCCTTCTTTCAATATAAAAGAGGCATAAAGCCTTAGCTATAAATTTTTTATTTATCCCCGTGTATATAATCATAAATTGTAAACCGGATGTACAATTGTTATCGACCACAATGACTATGTTTTTTAAAGAGATAATCCAATCCTAAATGAAGGCTGCTCGTTTAAATAGAATTTTCCCAATCTAATCAATATGTACCATAGTTTTCAGCTTAACCGTTAAAACTCACTTGTTAGCTTAACGTTTTTTTAAGTATTTCATCCCAATGAGATAAATAAAGTAAGTGTCCTTCATTCTTAATAAAAGAATAGGTGGAATTAGGGTATTTCTCACGAAGGTAATTAGAAGTCTCCAAAGTCCAAATGGTATCTTTTTCACCTTGCCAAATATGAACGTTCGCATTAAGCAAAGGGTTGCTTGTACACTTTGCTGCTTTACATAATGCAAGAGCATCGTAATAAACCCCGAGACCCTCATTACTATATGCTTCCACTGTTCCTTTCATTATTACTGTCCGCATTAGCAGGTCATTTACCACTTTCTGATCGCTTTCAACCATTTGTTGTATAGATTCCTGTATTGTACCATCTAAATTATTGGATAATTTCTTACTTAGATTTTTAAAATAAATCTTTGTCATGATAGGGAGGTATCTATTCATATTAGAAATCATTTTCCAATTTGAAGGCAGAATCTTTTTAGTTTCCTTACTATTTAGAGGTATTGCACTACTAACTAAATTAAGGGACGTGACTTTTTCGGAATATTTATCAGCGAAAACCTGGCTATATAATCCGCCAGCTGACCAACCAATAATCGAAACCTTTTGAATTCCTTTCGCAATGAGAAAATTGTTTATAAAATCGGCATAGTCTTCCATAGTATATTTCAGCATCAAATCTGAGTTTCCATACCCTGGACGATTAACGGCAAAAAATCGAACATTATATTTATCTAATATTGTTGTATCGGGATGAATGGAACTAACCGATGAACCAAATCCATGAAAGAAGATAACTGTATTTTCATTTGTCTCTCCATAGCTTACATAAGATAATTTCCGATTATCTTGTAAAAAAGTAAATGAGTCTTGCAAGAATGTATACCTCTTTTCTTCTTTTTCTATATTAAAATTCGGCATAGGAAATTAAAATCCTTCTTAAAGCTAACCCGTCCGTTACTTTAGGTGCAAGTTTACTTAAATGCTTTATATTTGCTTCAACATAAAATAACAACAATCTTTGATTTTACTCCATATAGACCAAAACTAACATCGTAAATGACAAGCAAATCAACACCCCAACTCACAGGATGATAATCTCTATTATTAATAGCATATTGGGGTTGCTATTCACTATGCTATTTTGAGAGTATTTTCTATAAAAATGATGCTATACCACCAAAAAACAGCATACCAATCCATATGTTATTTACTATATTCGTCTACAAAAACGGAACTACTTACTTTAACAGCGCCTAGTTTTTAAAGACAGCAAAAAGGCTGCTTCTAATTAGAAGCAGCCTTACAGTATCATTGACCTATTTATTATTTGTTTGCTGTTGCGTGGCTATTAACATATTCCGCAATACGAGCAACTGCCGCTTCTAAAAGATCAAGTGACGTTGCATAGGAAAGACGGATATTGTCTGGAGAACCAAAACCGCTTCCTGGAATAACCGCTACTTTCGCATCTTCTAGAAGTGCCTTAACGAAACCGTCTACGTCGCTGAATCCTGTTAATTTAGCCGCTTCTTTTACGTTAGGGAACAAATAGAAAGCTCCTTGCGGCTTTAGGCAGCTAACGCCTGGAATTTCATTTAGCTTGCTGTGGATAATATTTAAGCGCTCTTCAAACGCTTTTTTCATTTCTTCCACTGGTTCTTGCGTTCCTTCGTAGGCAGCAATCGTACCATATTGTGATACAGCTGTTGGATTAGATGTTGAGTGGCTCGCAAGGTCTGTCATCGCTTTAATCACTTGCTCATTGCCTACTGCGTATCCGATACGCCATCCCGTCATCGAATGAGATTTAGATACACCATTAATAATGATCGTCTGTTCTTTTAAAGCCGGAGAAATCTCTGCAATGGATACGTGCTTATTCTCTCCATAGACAAGCTTTTCGTAAATTTCATCAGAGATAATCCAAATATTATGTTTAAGCGCTACTTCTCCAAGCGCTTCTAATTCTTCTCTTGAATAAATCATTCCTGTTGGATTGCTTGGTGAATTAATGATAACCGCTTTTGTTTTCGGTGTGATCACTGATTCAAGCTGCTCAGGCGTAATTTTGAAATGATTTTCTTCCTTGCCCTCCACATAAACCGGTGTACCATCAGCAAGCTTTACTTGTTCCGGGTAACTTACCCAGTATGGAGTTGGGATGATCACTTCATCTCCCTCATCTAAAATAACTTGGAACAATGTATACAGGGCATGCTTCGCTCCAACCGTTACAATGATTTCACTGCGTTTATAAGTTAAATCTTGATCTTTTTCAAACTTGCCAATGATCGCGTCCTTTAATTCAGGAAGACCGCCAGATGGTGTATATTTTGTCTGTCCTTTTTTCAGTGATTCATAGGCCGCTTCAATGATATGTTCAGGTGTATTAAAGTCAGGCTCCCCTGCACCAAGACCAATCACATCGATTCCTTGCGCTTTCATCTCTTTTGCTTTTGCTGTAATGGCAAGTGTTGTAGAAGGAGTTAGTGCTTTAACCCGCTGTGCTAATTGTACGTTCACAAAAATACCTCCACTATTTGTCTATTTTATTTCATTATGTACGGTAAATAGTAAAAACAGCTTTATCTTTGTCTGCCTTATCAAGCGCCAAACCAAACATTAAATTTTCCCGCTTTAACGTACGGTTTAATGTATCTACAATTTTGTATAAATCTGACTGATTGTTGACCGTAACAGAGGATAAAACTTCAATTTTACTTTCCATGCGAATGCCCCCATTCTTTTATATTATATCAGGAAATTTTAACAGGTCATTAAGAAATTTTGTGAAAAGTGCGAATCCCGCTCATTTTAAATCCGGCAGGGAAAAAAGCTCGTATCCCTCTTTTGTAAATTTAACAATGAGGATACCGTGCTGGCCTGTGTAGTAAATATCAATCCACATCTCATGAAGCAGTTCCATTAGTCTCTCATCCGGATAAGCTGCTTTTTGTTTGAATAAAACAGCCGTTTGCGGGTCAATGTGAGTTAACAGGTTATTAGAGAGACTATCGTGTTTACCAAACTGAGGAATTTTTACAATGTTACTGTCCCTAAGAGGCAATGCTAACAGCTTCTTCTCAGACGATCTTGAAGCAGAGGATAGCCATAGGAGGCGGGAGTCATAGTGTCTGATGGAAAAATCAAGGCCTTCGTTCTTTCTTAATCCACTATAAAGTACAGATACTCTCACCCCTGGACTGATCTCCCGCAAATCCCCTTCCTGCCACTTTTCATGTATGAAGCGGCTGCCGCGTGAACGAGCTGGTAACGGCCAGCCGGTAAATATTTTCTTTAATTTCCGTTTCCTTCTGAGTTCTTCAATGAACGACTCTCGCCAATATCTTCTTTCTGTAATAATCAGCCCATCAAGCTCATGAATTTGAAAGCTATTCATATATTGAAAGATTTCCGCTTCGGTGCCTTTGTGTCCGGTATTAATTAAAAAATGCTGGCCATCTGCTGTGTGTAAAAAGGCAGCTTCCCCGTCTGATAATGGCAAAAACGAGAGAGCAAATTCCTCTTCTTCTAAATGCAAATGAATAACAGAGGCAGCTGCATACATAGGAGAAACGAATAACATAGATACCACAATAGCTAAGACGATTCTCATAACGGCCGCTCCTTTCGATACCGTTATGGTACGTCATTCACTCGCAAAATAAACGCAGGTGCCTGCCGGAAATCACAGCCATTTCTCAATGATGGAAATGGTCTCGCTCAGTGAAGCCTCCTCGATCAGAATATCAGGAATAGATTGCAAAAATGTTTTTCCATACTTATTTGTTTGAATACGCCGGTCGAATACAATAATAATGCCTCGATCTGTACTGCTGCGGATGAGCCGGCCAAACCCTTGTCTAAAGCGCAGGACAGCCTGTGGCAGAGAGAAAGCGGAGAACGCATTTTTCCCTGCTTGCGTTAACTGTTCGCTCTTAGCCTGAGCAAACGGTTCATCCGGCGGCGAAAATGGCAGGCGAACGATCACAAGACAGGACAAATCCTCCCCTGGAATATCAATGCCTTCCCAAAAGCTGTTCGTACCAAACAAAATGGCTTTATCAAACCTCTGAAAGTTTCGTGTCAAGCGGCTCCGGCTTCCCGTCGTAATCCCTTGGGCTAACAAAATATACTCATCAAGCAGACCGCTGTCTTTCATTAAATCATACGTTTTTTTCATCATGTCAAATGACGTAAACAACACGAGCATTCTGCCTTTAGCTGCTTCAGCGACTGCTGTTAAATGATTAGCTAAAGACTCAATATATTCTTCTTGATGTACGCTTTTTACTTCCGGGACATCATTAGGAATGACCATTCGGCAATTTTGCTTGAAGTCAAAAGGAGACGGCAGGATTACCTCTTCATGATCAAATGAGGAAAGACCTGTCTCGGCAGTGAAAAAGCGAAAAGAGTCATTAACCGCCAGTGTTGCCGAAGTAAAAATCACATGCTTATGACGAAGCAGCGTATCTTGAATCATGTTCGCTGCTTCCATTGGATGGGATCTGATCACAAATGTATTGGCAAATGAACGGCCATCCCCTTCCAGCCAAATAACTTCTTCCTCTTCTGGACGGAAAATCAATCGCAAAAGCGTGTGCTGAAACTCTTGCCACTCTTCCATGACTTCTTTAAAATTGTCCATCCTCACTTGTTCTGAAGCTGTCATTTGTTCCCGGGATTCTCCTATTTGTCCAAGCCGCTGCTTCATCCAAGAAATCAGTTCTCCTAGTAGAGACTCTATTCTTTCTGCGCCATATTCTATGTGATCCCAATGGGAAAGACTTCTCGTCTCATCGGTTAATCTAAGCTGGCGTCTATGCCAGTTTCCTGACCGCTTTTTCGTATGCTTCTCGAAATATAATTGCAGCACTTTAAACCATTCATCCATTTCGAATTGAAGCTCCTGCAGCTTACGATTAATCGCTCGCCGCTCATCCTCTTTATCGGACGAACCGTATTTAACAACCAACTTTTCTATTTCATAAAATAATTCCTTTTGCTCATACGTGCCAACCCTCCCAAGCAATTGTTTGCACGTAATTGGGTCGATCGATAAACCAAGACGGTCTCTTGCCGCACGTTCAAAGTGGTGGGCTTCATCAATGATGACATGACGGCAAGCAGGAATAAATGCGTTTTCTTTCATTAAATCCGCTACGAGCAAAGAATGGTTTGTAATGACGATGTCCGCTTCTTTTGCCTGTTTTTTTGCATGGATATAAAAGTCTTTATCAAGCCAGGCTTTTCGGCCTTTATTCATATAATCGCTGTCTTGACGGACTTCATTCCAAAACAGCTCACCGCCTGAAGACAAATTAATTTCATCGACGTCTCCTGTTTCTGTCTCAAGCAGCCACGTCAAAATTTGCATCTTTGCCAGAATAAAATCATAATTATCGTTCGTATCTTTCAAGCTTTGGGAAAACTTATATAGATCAATATAATGGTTTCTGCCTTTTAATACCGTCGCTTGAACTGGAAAAGGTAATAACTGCTGCAGCTGGCGAATCTCTTTTTGCAAAAGCTGCTGTTGTAAAATCACTGTATATGTACTGACAATAACGGGTTCCTTTTCTTGTTTGCTTTGATAAACGGCCGGTAATAAATAGCCGAGAGATTTTCCGGTGCCGGTCCCAGCCTCTACCGCTAAATGCTGAGAAGTTTGCAGTGACCGATGGACGAGATCCATCATATCCATTTGGCTGTTGCGAAGTTCAAGATGCGGAACAGCAGCAAATAGCGCTGCTTTTTCCTCCTCTGTTTCCGGATAAGACGGCGTATTTTTTTCAATCATTCTTTGCTCAATTTTCTTTTTACGCAAAGCAAGCCCGCGATACACTTCCACTTGCTCTGGCAACTGCTCAATATTCGATTGTTTTGTCTGAATGATCGCTTTTATTAACAAATAGATATCACTTTTTAAGCGTATAGACAGCCGCTGAAGCTTCTCAAGTGTGACCATTGGTAATTTCTCAAGCTTTTCTATCATTAATAGCAGCATTTCGGCTGTTACATAGGCATCACTGTCAGCTTGATGAGGCCGGTCATGAACGAGGCCAAGATTGCCTGTTAATTCACCCAGCTTATAACTGTCTGATGTTGGCCAGACAATTCTAGCCAGCTCGACTGTGTCAATAGCCGCTCCAGAAAAAGCAGGATACCCTGCCCGTTCAAGCTCTGACTGTAAAAATTGCAGATCAAATGCTACGTTATGAGCAACAAACACAGCCCCTTCTAGCAACGGCAAGATATCCTTTGCTGCTTCATGAAAAAAAGGAGCATCTTGCACGAGATCATCTGAAATACCTGTCAGCTCTTCAATAAATGCTGGAATAGGTATTTCCGGATTGAAAAAAGAGGTATATTGTCCGGTAATTTGTTTATTTTCAATAACGACAAAGGAAGCCTGTATAATTCGGTCATTCCCTTTCGACGCGTGGCCGGTCGTTTCAAAGTCAGTTACGACAAATTTTAAATGCTTCATAGTCGGTTACGCACCTTTTTCTGTTAAACTTTCTTCCTCAGTTTAACATATGAATTTGCCAAAGAGCCAGAGCGTGCAATAGAAAGAGCCCCTCAAATCGATATGAGAGACCCCTTCTTTTCTATATTAAAGGACTGTACCGGCAATTTCCTCATGCAGAAGCTGCTCAATTTGATTGTTCTCTCCAGCAACAACCACTTTTGGCTTGTGATCCTTTACTTTCTCTTCAGCTACCATCACATAAGAGATAATAATCACTTTGTCACCAGGCTGTACAAGTCTTGCTGCCGCTCCATTTAAACAAATAACTCCGCTGCCGCGCTCTCCCGGTATAATATACGTTTCCAAGCGGGCACCGTTATTGTTATTCACGATTTGGACTTTCTCATTCACCATCATGCCAGCCGCATCGATTAAATCTTCATCAATCGTAATGCTGCCAACATAATTTAAATTCGCTTCTGTAACAGTAGCTCGGTGGATTTTTCCATTCATCATTGTACGGAACATCTTTAGCATTCTCCTCTAACAGTAAAAATGATATTGTCGATCAAACGCGCTTTTCTATACTGAACCGCTGCGGCCAGGATCATCTTCCCTTGGACTTTTTCTAAAGAATCCAGCTCTGGATAAGAGAGCAGCTCCACATAGTCAATAGCCGCCCCAGTATGGTCCTGCAAATAAGAAACCGTGCGCTCAATAACCTCTTCAACGCTCTTATCTCCCTGTTTGGCTGCTTGAACACCGAGCTGAAGCCCCTTTTGCAAATGAGGTGCTTTTAGGCGTTCCTCTTCTGTCAAGTAGACGTTACGAGAGCTCTTTGCTAATCCGTCTTCTTCCCTAACGGTCTCCACTCCCACAATTTCTACTGGAAAATTCAATGATGTAACGAGACCATCAATGACAGCAAATTGTTGGGCATCCTTTAAGCCGAAGTAGGCTTTATCCGGTTCTGCTAAATGAAAAAGCTTCGTTACTACGGTGACGACTCCATCAAAGTGGCCCGGGCGTTTCACACCGCATAGCTTGTCTGCTCTGGCTGTCACCGTCATTGTTATGATAGATGGCTCCGGATACATTTCTTCTACATCAGGGGTAAAAAGACAATCTACGCCGGCTGAAGCTGCCAGCTGTTCATCCCGTTCTAAATTCCGCGGATAACGATCGAAGTCTTCATTTGGCCCAAATTGCAGCGGGTTTACAAAGATACTCATAATGACTGTATCGTTTTCCTGTCTTGCTTGATTTGCTAAGGTGAGATGCCCTTCATGCAGAAACCCCATTGTCGGCACGAGGCCGATTTGATGTCCGGCCTTCTTCTCCGTCCGAACAAACTCTTTTAACTCTTTTACTGTCTTGATGACTCTCATGAACGTGCCCCTCCATACAGCGCTTCTAACTCTTCTTCTTTCATCGTAAATGAATGCTCCTGAGCAGGAAATGCCCCTTCCTTCACTTCTGCTACATAGGCTGAAACCGCCGGGATAATCTCCTCGTTCACATTGGCATATGATTTAACGAATTTAGGTGTCCGGCTTACACCATATCGGATAAGATCATGATAGACGAGCACCTGCCCATCTGTTTCTTTTCCTGCACCAATGCCAATAACCGGAATGGTGAGAGCACCCGCTACTTGAGCTGCAATTTGATAAGGTACACACTCGAGTACGGCCATAAAGGCTCCCGCTTCCTCCAGCTTCTTTGCGTCAAGCAACAGCTTTTTGGCTGCTTCTGCTGTTTTCCCTTGTACTTTGTAACCACCTAGCACACCAACTGATTGTGGAGTCAGACCTAAGTGAGCGACCGTTGGTACACCGGCGAGCGTCAAATCCCGCACAGCTTCTACTGCCTCTTCTCCGCCTTCAATCTTCACCGCATGTGCTCCTGCTTCCTGCATAAGCGCTCTCGCCGCCCGCATCGTTTCTTCACGGCTAATGTGGTAAGACATAAAAGGCAAGTCAGTCACAATAAACGTTTCTTTTGCGCCTCTCTTCACCGCTTTCGTATGGTGAATCATGTCGGCGAGCGTTACCGGAACCGTCGATTCATATCCAAGAACGACCATACCAAGTGAATCACCAACTAAAATAATGTCTGCTCCGCCTTCTTCGGATAATTTGGCAGATGGGTAGTCATAGGCAGTGATCATGGCGATCTTTTCGCCGTTCTCCTTCATCTTAATAAAATCACTCGTTTGCTTCATGCACGCTTCCTCCTTTTTTAATCAGAGGAGACGAAACAATAAGTAAATAAAAAGAGTCCTCCAGACAGAAGGACTCGAATAATTCGATTCGTTGTTTCGACCCTCTGTCCCTGTCCTTACGGATCAAGGCAGAACTTTTGCTTATTTGATTGTGCCAGCGGCTAACTACGAGACAAGTGCAGTTCTATCTTAGATACTGCCCGCCTTCATTATAGCAACATCCCTTTTTTTTGACTATTGGAAATTTGTTTGTTCATAATAGTATAACCGTTTAAATAACTTTCAAAAGGAAGTGAAACGATGAGTAAATGGCTATTAGCTTTTCTTTTGCTGCTTTCAGGTTGTGCCTCCCCGAAACAGGCCCCTGATGGAGAGGACTCTTCAAGACATGTTCCTGCAAGTACAGTTTCCGCTGCGGATATACTCGCGGAAAACTTAAAGATTCCCTGGGACATTACGAAATCTGGCGGCAGCTTTTTTATTAGTGAGCGAAAAGGGATGGTTGTCCGAATCAATCGTGATGGAGAAAAAAAGGAAATGGAAGTAAAGCTGGCTCAACCAGTGCTGCGTGAAGGCGAAGGCGGCTTATTAGGGTTTGAGCTCCATCCTAACTTTTCAAAAAATGGACTGGCTTATATATATCATACCTACTTAACAGAAGACAGAATAGCTAATCGAATCGTACAAATTCAAAAACAAAACGAGACTTGGCAGGAGACCAAGGAATTGTTAGCGAACATTCCGGGCGGCTCCATTCATAATGGCGGACGGCTCGCCATCGGTCCTGACAAAAAGCTGTATGCAACAGCAGGAGACGCTGGCCAAAAGTCATCAGCACAGGATCAACAAACTCTTTCAGGAAAAATTTTGCGATTAAATTTGGACGGTTCCATTCCATCGGACAATCCATTTGAAAATTCCTATATTTTCTCTTATGGACACCGAAATCCACAAGGCATGGCCTGGAGTGAAGATGGCACGATGTATGCAACGGAACATGGCCAAAGTGCCCACGATGAAGTGAACAAAATTGAATCGGGGAAAAACTATGGCTGGCCTGTAATTGAAGGAGACGAAAAAAAAGAGGGAATGGTAACCCCTCTCGTTCATTCTGGAGAAGAAACGTGGGCTCCCTCTGGACTAGCTTATACTGACGGAAAGCTCTTTATTGCCGCACTAAGAGGCGAAAAGCTGCTTGCCTTTGATCCTAAAAGCAAGAAAATGACTGTTCCTTTTAAAGGCGCTGGCCGACTCAGAGATGTATACGTCCGCAGCGGCTCTTTACATGTAGTAACAAATAATACAGATGGACGAGGCACGCCAGCTGAACAGGATGATCGCTTACTCCGTCTATCTTTGCCATGAGAGAAGAATTAGTGTAAGGGCAGTAAAATCTAACGGCTTACTGTATTCTTTACATAAAAAATGCTGCCTGACTTTTTACAGTCAGAGCAGCTCTTTTCTTATTCATTCGATTTTTTCTCGATTTCGATGTCCGCTGAGTAAATATCATGAATCGTCCCCTCTTCATCGAGCAGCTTTAATACGCCCTCTTCCGTAATACCGAGCGCTTTTCCTCGAATAGTACCGGATACTGTCCGCGCTGTAATTTTTTTGCCGATCGATAAAGCAAATTTTTCCCAGCGTTTTTTAATATTGGCAAAGCCCTCTTTTAGATAGATATCATAGTATACTTCAAGATTTTTTAAGATTTCTTGGACGAGCTGCGATCGTGAGACGGGTCCTCCTTTTTCGATAGCGAGCGAGGTAGCAATCTCTTTTAATTCATCCGGAAATTCTTTTTGATTCACATTAATGCCAATGCCAATGATAATGGAATGAATCCGGTCAGCATCAGCCTGCAGCTCTGTTAAAATGCCGGTAATTTTCTTGCCGTTTAATAAAATGTCGTTTGGCCATTTAATTTCCGGCTGCAGCCCGGTTACCTCCATAATCGCCTCGACAACGGCTACCGCTGTAATTAAGGTGAATTGGGGCGCCTTATACGGCGGCAGTGAGGGTTTTAATAAAACACTCATCCAGATACCGGTATACTTTGGTGAATGCCATGCTCGTGTCATCCGGCCGCGCCCTTCTGTTTGCTCTTCAGCAATGACGACCGTGCCCTCTTTAAAAGTCTCCTGCGCCAAACGATGGGCTTCCTTTTGGGTAGATGACGTCGACTCCAACGCCACAATCTCCTTGCCGAGCCAATTCGTTTGCAAGCCAATTAAAATTTCATTTTCAGTTACCTTATCTGGCTTCGTCAAAATACGGTAGCCTTTTTTTCGAACTGCTTCTAGTTCAAAGCCTTCCTGTCTCAATGATTCAATATGCTTCCAAATAGCCGTCCGCGAGCAGCCGAGAATTTCCGCAAGCGCCTGACCGGATACAAATTCTCCATCCGCTTTGGAAAACGCCTCTAATAATTGCTGTTTTACAGAAGATTGCACGCTTCGAGCCACTCCTTTATTTTATCTTTACGGTTTTCAACTTTTTTTTGCACAACAGCCCGTTCAATCATTTCAAGATATTGTTTCATCCACGGACCACCCGTTTCATGTTTCCACTCTTTTAGTTCCTTGCCTGTAATGGCGAGTTCTTTTCTGTTTTTGATCGGAAGTGCTTCATGCTGCCGTTTGAGTTCTTCTGCACGCGGCGGTCGGCCAGCATAAAGTGCACTCACCGCCTCTGCATCTGCCGCTCGTTCTATCCCGGCCTCGTATAAGGAAAACGCAGACCAGTCGACTTCCTGCACTTTAAGAAACCACTCATATGTTCCGGCTAAATATTTTATTTTCTTAGCCGGCATCCTCCACTCTTTCAACCAATCGCCCGGCTGATCAGGAGCAAGAAGAACGAGCAAGAAAAGCCAGTTTTGTCTAGCCGTTAAGCGGCTAAGATCGTAAGAAAGCATCTGATCGATTAGCTGTTCCTTTCCGGTGAGTCCGGGCAAGTAAGCCAACAATCCACCATTGACTAATACCCGCAGGCCAGCTGTAACTTCTTTTCCGGCAAGCAGCTTATCCATCTCCATTAGCTTGCGCTCAACGGCAATGTGCTGCAGCAAATGAGCACAACGGCTTAAGGCCTCTTCGGTTTTCGGATGTAACTGAAAACCAAGCTGGCTGACAAACCGGGCTGCTCTCATCATCCGAAGAGCATCTTCTGAAAACCGCTCTCTCGCCTCACCGACCGTTTGAATTTGGCGCAGCTGCAAAGCCGTCTTTCCATCAAACGGATCGATAATAGCTCCATGCCGGTCCATTGCCATCGCATTAATAGTGAAATCTCTTCGTTTTAAATCTTCTTCGAGCGTACGCACAAAGGCCACCTTTTCCGGGCGGCGAAAATCTTTGTAATCCGACTCTGTTCGAAAAGTAGTAATTTCATAGCCGTCTCCCCGCCAAATCACAAGAACTGTTCCATGTTCAATTCCAACATCCACTGTTTTAGGAAAAACGCTTTTCACTTCTTCCGGCAAAGCAGAGGTAGCGATGTCAACATCTCCAATCGGCCTATTTAGTAAAAAATCCCGCACCGCTCCACCTACATAGTAGGCATCAAATCCTGCTTTCTCCAATTGTTCGAGGATTGGGGCGGCTTGCTCAAAGATTGATTGATTATTCACAATCTACACCTGCCTGTTCCTGAAGCAGGCTAAAATACAACTTTTCATATTCACAAATAATGCTATCTGAATGGAAGCGGGTTTCCACTGTTTTTAGCGCCTCTTCACTCATCCTTTGATAAAAAGCATCATCGGTCAGCAATTGTAAAGCTTGCTTCGCCATCGATTCAATATCCCCTACTTCAGAAATAAAACCATTTTTCTCATTCTCAATGACTTCTGGAATGCCGCCAACATTCGTTCCGATACAAGGTACTCCACAAGCCATCGCTTCTAATAGCACAAGGCCGAAGCTTTCTTTTTCTGATAAGAGTAATACAAGATCACTGAGCGCATATAACTCCTCTAAATTATCTTGCTTGCCAAGAAACAATACACAATGTTCCAAATTGAATTCAGAAACGAGTTTGCACACAATCGTCATTTCCGGGCCGTCTCCGACGAGGAGAAGTTTCGCAGGCATATGCTCTCTTAATTTCCTAAACACACGGACAACATCTGGTACTCGTTTGACACTGCGAAAGTTCGATACGTGCATAATGACTTTATCCTCTTCGGCAATCCCTAGCTCTTTACGAAGCGGATCATTTGCCGGTCTTTTCCGATAAACCCGCTCATCAATAAAATTATAAATTGGCTGAATGCTCTTTTGAGGCTGAATCACATCCATCGTTTGAGCAATCAGCGCTCGTGACACAGCGGTAACGGCATCTGATTCTTCAATTCCAAAACGGATCGCCGCTGTTAGAGAAGGATCGTGGCCCAGCACGGTAATGTCTGTACCGTGCAGCGTTGTGACGATCTTAATATCAGAACGAGCAATTTGTTTGCCTAAAATAGCACAAACAGCATGCGGAATCGCGTAATGCACGTGCAAAAGATCAAGCTGCTCCCTTTTAATAATTTCTGCAATTTTATTGGCTAGTGCAATCTCGTACGGCGGGTGCTGAAAAACAGAATATTGATTTACGTCCACTTGATGAAAATAAATGTTCGGATACATTCGATTTAGCCTAAATGGACGATCTGTTGTAATAAAGTGAATATCATGTCCTTTTTCTGCCAGCAGCTTTCCAAGCTCTGCTGCCACTACGCCTGATCCACCGACAGTGGGGTAGCACGTAATTCCTATTTTTAATTTCATTATGACTCCCCAATCAGATCTTGTTCTATTAATAAAGGCATGGCGGTTAAAAAGCCCTCAGCAAATGTCCGCCCCACTTCTTTTCCCATCATACGGTCTCTTGCTTCCACTGCTTCTATGTAGCCGTTCGTTAAAGGGGTGGCGACTGACTTTTCTCCCATCTCAAATTGACTTTGATAAGCGCGCAGACTTTGTTTTTTCTTATCCATACATTCGGTTGTATCTACGCAAAAGTCGGGTTTATGAAAGCCATTAATCATGTAGAAATAAAGACGGCTTGCTTTATGGGCCTCTTCCTCACCGTTCGTTTTATATTTTCTAATGCCCGCGGAGAAAAATGCTTCCTGCACAATCCGCGAACAAGCTCCATGATCAGGATGACGATCCCTCTCGTAAGGAGCGAAGATAACTTTCGGTCGGTAACGGCGAATGATCTCTGCCGCTAATCGAATCGCTTCCTCGGTTAAGAATAATCCGCGATCCGGCAAATCAAGCGTCACTCTCTCTTGAACACCTAGAAGAGAAGCGGCTCTTTTCGCCTCTTCTGCCCGAGAAGCTACCGTACCGTTAGAAGACAGCTCTGCTTTTGTGAGATCACAGAAAACAACAGTTTTACCTGCAGCTGTATACTTAGCCGCCGTTCCCCCCATGCCAATCTCAATATCATCGGCATGGGCACCGAAAGCAAGAATATCAGCTTTAATGGTTTCCATATGTTGGCCTCTTTCCATGCAATTGATCAAAGTCACCCCGCTTGAGACCTTCTACCAAAATGGTCCCTGTGCCGATATTTGTTGCCAGCGGGACAGAATATACATCGCAAAGGCGGACAAGCGCCGATACGTCTGGCTCATGCGGCTGAGCTGTAAGCGGGTCTCTAAAAAAGAA
The DNA here is from genome assembly GCF_001685015.1 of Pseudobacillus wudalianchiensis. Classification (GTDB taxonomy): domain Bacteria; phylum Bacillota; class Bacilli; order Bacillales; family Domibacillaceae; genus Pseudobacillus; species Pseudobacillus wudalianchiensis. The sequence continues at coordinate 679,862 of NZ_MAYT01000001.1, read as the reverse complement.
GATTAAATCCATTTCCCCTCTGGCAATACTCGCTCCAATTTCCTGATCGCCGCCAAGCGGTCCAGACTGAAAGCAATGAATAGACAAACCGGACGTCTTCATCAGCCGCCGCCCAGTTGTGCCCGTTGCGAACAATTCATGTTCAGAAAACACGTCCTGATGCTCCAGAAAAAAGTTAATTAAGTCATCTTTCTTCTCATCGTGGGCAATTAAAGCTATTTTCATAAGAGCCTCCTTAATCTAAAATGTTTTCCATGCCATAAATAAGTGTTTCCACCTTCACAACTGTTTCTACACATACTTTGACTCCTGTCATAAAAGAAGCTCGATTATAGGAATCATGGCGAATCGTCAATGTTTCTCCGTCTGCTCCGAACAGCACCTGTTGATGGGCAATCAATCCTGGTAAGCGCACGCTGTGGATATGCATCCCTTCCATATCAGCGCCGCGCGCCCCTTTCATCGTTTCTTTTTCTTCCGGGTGTCCTTGTTGTTTTCTTTCTCTTACTCCAGCAATCATCTGGGCCGTCTTAATCGCTGTGCCGGATGGAGCATCTAATTTTCTATCATGATGAAGCTCAATGATCTCTACATCTTGGAAGTATTTAGCAGCCATTTCAGAAAACTTCATCATTAGGACTGCACCAATCGCAAAGTTTGGCGCAATAATGCACCCAAGGCTTTTTTCCTCAGCCAGCTCCTTTAATTCTTTTAATTGCTCCTCTGTAAAACCAGTCGTACCAACCACTGGCCGAATGTTATGTTCAAGTGCCGTCTTCGTATGTATATATCCTGTTTCCGGTGTCGTTAAATCAATAAGCACATCTGCTTCTACTTCGCTAAAGCATTCATTTATATCTGTAAAAATCGGTGCCTCTACTCCTGAAAAGCCTTCGATTTCACTGAGCTTCTGTCCATTGTATTTGCGATCTAAAACAGCAGCAAGCTGTAAGTTTTTAGACTGCTCTACCATGTACACCGCTTCTTTCCCCATTCTTCCACGCGGTCCTGCAATAATGACTTTAATTGTTTCCATTCTTTATTCCTCCTCTTTTCTCGTCCAACGATCTTTATCTCTCGTATTAAACTTCTCCATAACCTGTTCATGAGATGCTTGCAGATCAATATTTAATGAATTGGCTAAACAGACGATGACAAATTGCAGATCCCCAAGTTCTTCCGCAATCGTTCTCTCCTCTTCTGTTGCCTTTTTAGGCTTCTCCCCATAGTAATGGTTAATCTCACGGGCTAATTCTCCTAATTCCTCAGTGAGCCGGGCCATCATAGCAAGAGGGCTGAAATAGCCTTCCTTAAATTGGCCGATGTACTCATCAACCTCTTTCTGCATCTCTTTGATCGTTTTGTCCATGTCTTCCCTGCTTTCTTCCTTAATTAATTTTATGTTAGCTAATTCTTGAGTAGTTGACAATGAATTTATCCTTCTTTAAAAGCTTGACTTTCACGTTTCTTATTGTCGAATTCTATCCAGTTCTATATAATGACAGGTATCAATAATTGTCTTAATATTAATTCAAAGGTGGCTGGCATATGATATTTGGCATGAAACTTAAAAATATTTTCTTTATTCTTCTGGGGAGTGCCATTTATAGCTTTGGCCTTGTTCATTTCAATATGGAGAACAAGCTTGCCGAAGGTGGCTTTACTGGTATTACTCTCCTCTTGTACAATCTGTTTAAATTCGACCCTTCTTATACAAACTTAATTCTGAACGTGCCGGTATTTTTTATCGGCTGGAAGCTGCTCGGCAGAATGTCATTTTTCTACACGATCACCGGAACTGTTGGCGTGTCTATTTTTCTGTGGATTTTTCAACGAAAGCAGCTGCCTATTCCGCTTCATGAAGATTTGTTTCTCGCCGCTTTATTTGCAGGTGTTTTTGCCGGTGTGGGGCTAGGTATTATTTTCCGCTACGGGGGGACGACAGGAGGAGTAGACATTATCGCCCGGCTGATTCATAAATATCAAAATGTAAGCATGGGAAAAACAATGTTTTTATTCGATGCTGTCGTGATTACCGCATCTCTGCTCACCTACCTCCATTACCGCGAAGCCATGTACACACTCGTCGCCGTTTTTGTTGGAGCCAGAGTGATTGACTTTATGCAGGAGGGGGCCTACGCAGCAAGAGGAGCTATGATTATCTCTACTCATAACCAAGAAATTGCGGAAAGAATCAACAAACAGATGGAAAGAGGCGTCACAATATTAAAAGGACATGGAGCATTTACGAAAGAAAACAGAGAAGTCTTATATTGCGTAGTCGGCAAAAATGAGATTGTCCGTCTAAAAAACATTATTAACTCTGTTGACCCGCACGCCTTCGTTTCCGTTACGGTGGTTCACGATGTGCTCGGCGAGGGATTTACCCTTGATGAGAACAAGCAGCCGATCCAAGTATAAAAAAAGCAGGGGATTCGTCCTCCTGCTTTTCTTTTTCTATTAAATTAATCCTGACTTTGCTGCATCCCGGTAAACATTAGGATTAAACGAACCAATTCGAGAACAGCTACAGCTGCGGCAGCGACATACGTCATAGCTGCGGCATTTAACACTTTGCGTGCTTCTCGCTCTTCATCATTACGGATAATCCCCGCCGACACAATTTGATCCATGGCACGTGAAGAAGCATTAAACTCAACAGGCAAGGTCACCATTTGGAAGAGAACAGCGGCTGCCATTAAAATAATTCCGAGTAAAAATGCACCTGTCATCGATGTAAATATACCAATCATAATAAAGATCCATGATAAGTTTGATCCGATATTAGCTACCGGCACAAGAGCATGACGGAAGCGAAGAAAGGCGTATCCCTCTTTATCCTGAATAGCATGGCCTACCTCATGGGCTGCCACAGCAGCTCCAGCAATCGAATGACCATGATAGTTATTCGGAGAAAGATGTACCGTTTTTGTCAATGGATTATAATGATCACTTAAAAAACCACTCGTTTCCACTACTTTAACATGGTGAAGACCATTTTCATCTAAAATGCGCCGAGCAGATTGTGCTCCAGTTATACCGGTAGAAACAGGTACTTTTGAATATTTATTGTACGTACTTTTTACTTTCATCTGTGCCCATATTGGAACGAGAATAAGAATAAGAAAGTAAATTAAAAAGCCCATTATTTGGTGTTACCCCCATTTGTATTTTATTTAATACACCTTTATTTTACCCTCTCCGGTCTTTTATATCAATTATTCTGCTTCTCTCTCTCCTCGGCCTTCTGTGCTTTATACTTCTTCCAGCCCACGTAGGAAAGCGTGATAATAATAATTCCGCCAGTGATGCTAATCACCCATCCAAGAGAAGGCTGAGTAGAATCTTCTTTTTGCATTTCTTTAAACACCATTTCCACTGCTTTCTCAAGTTCTCCAATTTCAGCTTCGGCAGAAGACTTTTCTAACATCCTCTCTCCATTGTGTTCTATATAGCGAACTTGTTTATCAAGCATTTTCACTTTCTTTTCAGAAACATCTACTTTTAAACTAGGCTGGATCATGTAATAATTAGCCAAAAATCGATTGAGGGATTCATGAAAACCGGAGGAATCAGCTGCAATAGAAGAATTTTTTAAAGACTGCAGCGAAGACATAACAGGCTGTTCCATTTCAATCCATAACGGCTGGTAGCGGGAAACAACCGCATCGGCTGCTAAGCGGAAGGTTGTCACTGTTTCCAGCGTCTCTGTTTCTTTTCCTTCTGGGGAATCAATGACTTGCAGCGCTTCACTAAGAGCCGTCGATAAAACTGTCCAGTCTTCTATAGAAAGCTCACTTTCCTTAAACTGAATGTGTATAAGTTCAAGCTGGACAGCTTTTAACTGTGCTTCTGCATCCCCGTAGAGACCAGCTTTCGTGAATTCTAAAGCCTGGCCGGCTATTTGATCTATTCTAAGAAGGCGGGCATCGGCATCCTTTGCCTGGCTGTGAATGGGAATGATAAATAAGCAACAGATAAGAAGCAAGCATTTTATTTTTTTCATTTCTCTCCCTCCTCCGCTCCTGCTGTTAATATATGCATGAGCGAAAGAAACGAGAAGAGAAACTTCATAAGTATGTCCTTATTTGCTGTTAGTCTTTCTTTAAAGAGTCCATTTCAGACGCTTTTCTCGAACGGCTAAATACCAGGCAAGAAAAATGGAGCCTACACTTAGCCAAAAAGTGAAATAGCCGATTTCTTTAATATATAAGTTTAATTGCGGATACATCGGATACTGCATATAAACATAATCAATGATTTCGTTATGAAGGGCCCAAAGAGCAGCTGCAGCTAAATGCCATACCTTAACCCGATAAAACGGCGCATAAAGAAGCCCTTGAACAGCCATCCCTAAATGTGAAGCCATTAGCATGTAACCTTCCCACGGCAAATAGCCAGTCACTTTCAATACGAGCAGATTCATCACAACTGCCCATATGCCGTATTTGAATAAAGTGATAATAGCCAATGCTTGAAAAAGCCCCCACGATTTTTTCCATAAGAAGCCGAGCAGGACAATCGTAAAAAAGAGACTGGCTGTAGGACTATCGGGAACAAATGGCCAGAAATACCAAGGGGTATCAGATAATTGCGGCATGTACCATATATATCCGTAAACCGTGCCGACTAAATTAATAAAAAATAAAGTCAGCAAAAACCTTTTGTTCACTAAAAACCAATATACATATTGCAAAATGGCACCATCCTGTCTTCTCTATTAAATAACCCGGAAATATAATGAAATGAATACATTTATTATATAGAAAAAAAGATGCCCCATACAAGACGGGACATCTTTTCTTCGTATTATTTTAAGTTAGAAATAAATTCAGCCATTTTATCGAGCTCTTCGTCCGTGCCCTTGAACATATTTGGAGGCATAGCCCCTTTACCTTCATGAGCAATCTTCTTAATTTCTTCCGGCTTTAATCCAGTGCCTACAAGAGATGGCGCTGCAGCACCGCCGGTTAGATTTTCACCGTGACAGTTAATACAGCCATTCTTCTGGTCAGCAAAGATTTTGTAGCCCTCGTCGTTTTTATCAAAATCCGCCTCTTCGACAATTTTACCTTGTGCTTCCGCAGCTTCCCAGTCATGGTGAATAACAGATTCCCATGTTAAGAAAATAGTTGCTGCTAAAGCAAGAAGCATGAAACCTGTAGCAAACGGACGCTTGATCGGTCTGCGTTCCGGTCCACGGTCAATAAATGGAGCAAGTAAAAGTCCTCCGAAAGCTAGTCCTGGAATAACGAACGCCCCAATTACATTATAAGGCCCGGAAGCGTACGTATATTTCAGTAACTGGTAAAGAAATAAAAAGTACCAGTCTGGAAGTGGAATATAACCTGTATCCGTCGGATCCGCGACACGCTCAAGCGGAGATGGATGTGCTACTGTCAAGCAGAGATAACCAACTAAGAAAACGGCACCGACCATCCACTCTTTTAATAAAAAGTTCGGCCAAAAGGCTTCAGTTTTACCTGGATATTCCGAATAGTCTTTCGGAACATTCGGTTTGCGTACTGCCGGGATACGCGAATCACCAACGAATTTCATCCCTTTTCCACGATGCATGGCGTTCCCCTCCTTTAAAAAAGATCTTTACACATTCAATGAAATTTTAATTTTACAATGGTCCGGAAATACCTTGTCTACGAATCATGATAAAGTGGGCTGCCATTAAGCCAAGCAATGCTGCCGGCAGGAAGAACACGTGAATCGCGAAGAAACGAGTAAGTGTTTGAGCCCCAACAATATCAGGATGACCCGCAAGCAGGATTTTCACCTGTTCCCCAATAAACGGAGTAGAAGCGGCAATTTGAATACCTACCTTCGTTGCGAATAACGCTTTCATATCCCATGGTAATAAGTAACCAGTGAAACCGAGACCAAGCATAACGAAGAAAATCAATACGCCGACTACCCAGTTTAATTCACGAGGTTTTTTATAAGCCCCTTGGAAGAACACACGCAAAGTATGTAAGAATATCATAACGATAACTAAACTCGCACCCCAGTGGTGCATACCGCGCACGATCATACCAAACGCTACTTCATTTTGAAGATAATAAACAGATTCCCAAGCATTTTTAATATCAGGCACGTAATACATTGTTAAAAACATTCCTGATAAAATTTGGATAACCGTTACGAAGAATGTTAATCCGCCAAAACAGTAAACGAAAGCCGAAAAGTGATGGGCTGGGTTTACATGTTCAGGCACTTCATGATCAGCAATATCCCGCCACAAAGGCGTAATATCTAAACGCTCATCAACCCAATCATAAATTTTGTTCAGCATGAATTACGCCTCCTTTACGCGATGGTTTGTGGCTCTGGCTTGCCAAGCTGCAAGAAACCGTCTTTTACTTTTGTTGGGTAAACATCAAGCGGTCTTGTCGGCGGTGTACCTGGAATGTTCTTTCCACTCTTTTCATATAAACCACCATGACAAGGGCAATAGAACTTGTTTTTGTGACCGCTTCCTTCCCAGTCAACCGTACAGCCTAAGTGTTTACATACAGGTGAAAGGGCAACGATTTCGCCTTTATCATTTTTGTAAACCCAAGCTGTCTGTGTAACGTCAGATGTGTACCATGCATCTTTTTGTTCGTAAGAGAAGTCCACACGAGTCGGTTTCGTAGACAATTCATCCACTTTCTGCTTCGTTGTGTGGTATTCGCCTTTTCCACTATGCGCCAAAACCGGATCAATTGCAAAACGAACCATTGGCATCAACATGCCAGCTGCCATAAAGCCGCCAACGCCTGTCAGTGTATAGTTAAGAAATTGACGTCTTGATACAGGTTGTTTACTCATTCTTTTCCCCCCTCTATTGTAAGCTGTGTCCGCAATGGACAGTATATAAGCGCACAAACATAAACTAGGACATCACTATGATAATCCAAACTTGGAAACAGGTCAATATCACAACGTTCAAAAATGTGTCAAAGTGTGTGACGATTTTCTGAATTATGACAAATCCTGCTGCCATTTATGGACGATTATATTGACAAATTGTTTCGCTTGATCTTCTATGAGGGAATACTTATAAGAGTCCTCCATATGCTCAAGCGGCACGGAAGGCACCCAAATTAGTGAGCCATTAATCTTGTCTTCAGCAAGCTTCCAACTGCTGTCTGAAGTAAAGAATAATGCATGCTGAAAGCCTGCCTTGTCCAATTCTTCAGCTAGAAGATTTAAGGCTGCAAGTTTTCCCTCTTCTTCCTGTTGTTTGATATACGTGAATGGCGGGAGAAGCAGCATTCTTCCTTTAAATTGCTTCTCAAGCAGTGTCGTTAAAAGCTGAATAAATTCATATTGGGAAGCTGTTTCTTTCATGTCACTTTCAAAAGAAATAGGAACAAGCGGCACAAGCGCCGTATCTATATATTCTTTTTGCTGTTGAAAGCTTTCTATATCTTTACCATTCCAATTCATGTTGTCCACCTCTTGTTTCATAATGTCATGGCGACTCATTAAGAATCGTCCTTTTTATTCAGAAATAAAGTCTTTTGCCTGTGGCAAAAGACTATTTCAACGCATTCAATTGATCAGTCAGCTTTAAGAATGCTACTTTGTCTCCACGATCAAGCGCCTTATCAATGTCTTCGAGCAATCGCTCCTTCTGAAAACGATAAATTCCTTCTCTTAGAAAATTTTCAGCGAGTGCTTTATCCTTTTCTGTAATTCTTAAATTCCTTGGCATAAATGGATTCTCTTCCATAACAGCCGCATACTGATGAGAAACATTAGAAGACTTGAACTTTAACTCAATATAAATGTCCTCTTCTTTGTTCAGCCGAATATCGTGGAATGACTTTTCAGCATCAGTCGTCATCACGTTTTCTTTAAAAAAACGAAATGGAGCGCTATCTACACAATGAGTAGACATAATCATTCCACGTGGACAATACTGGGCATCCTCTACAAAATGTACCTTTTCCATCAGTTGGTCATGGCTCATTAAGTAATTTAAAATCCAAACGGATTCTCTTCTTTTCAATTGATAGTGATTTAAAAACCAGCGGATAAAATCTTTTTTCTCATGAACAGATACAGGGGCAGCCATTTTGTAAATCCCTCCTCTGTAAAGATAGTCAATTAATTAATCTGAAAGCCGCTCAATGAGCAGCAGCCACTCTTCATTTGCCGGATCATCCTGCAGCAGTTGACGGAATATTTGCAGGGCTTCTTTACGTTTTCCTTCTTCCATTAAGAAATATCCATACTCTTCTAGAAAGTGGGCATGACTTTTAAAGAAATTATATGCTTCTTCATATGCAGTTAATGCCTGACTATACTCTTCCAATTCATTGAGGGCTTTTGCCTCATCCCATAAAAATTGCGGGTCTGCTTCCCCATCCTTTTTTAGCAGCTCTGTAATTTCAAGCACATCTTCGTAGCGCTCTTGATGAAAAAGCAGCTTATTCAAGGTAAGAGCAGCTTCCGAGAACTCAGGGTCTAATACGAGGGCGGAACGCAAATAGTGCTCAGCCTCCTCCTCACGACCTAATTTCAAGCTAAGTTTGCCGGCAATAAGATGAAGCTCTTTATGAAATTCATCATGACGAATTCCCTCTTTAGCTGCCTCTAGCCCTTTTTCTAACTCATCCTCGTGCTCGTAAGCTTTTGCTAAATACAGATAAATAGAATGATAGTCCGGATCGAGTGCTTTTAACTCTTCAAATTTAGCGATCGCCGTTTGATAAAAACCAGCCTGAAATGCAGTAAAAGCATAACCGAACAGCGTGTTAATCTCTAAGTGCTGATCAAGCGCCTTTTCATAATGTTCCAGACTTTCTTCAAATGCGCCGCCTGCGCTTAATGATTCGGCTAAGCGCTGGTCAATAGAAATACCAGCTATCTCTTGCTGACCGCCCGTGAGCAGCTGTTTATAAAGGCGGATCGCTTCCAGAAACCTTCCCTGCTCTGAGTAAAATTCAGCGAGCGCAAATTGAATGACAGGTTCGTCAGGTAACAATTCATTTGCAGCTTGCAGCTTTTGCTCGCTCACTTCATACAAACCCTGCATTTGGTAGAGATCTGCGAGGAGCAAGAGCGCCCTTGGGTAATTTTCATCCGTTTGATCCAGCTGCTCAAGAAGAAGCATGGCCTCTTCTTCTTTATCCATATCAACGAGCACTTCAGCTAGAAGGACACGCAATTCTCCTTCTTCCGGAAAGGCTTCAAGAAGCTTTTCATACAGCTCTCGCGCTTCTTCGAGAAAACCTAGACCATACAGTTGTTCAGCCAGGGCAAACTTTTCTTCGTCCGAGGAAAACGACTGAACTTTTTTAAACAGGGAAAGCGCCTTTTCATTTTCCCCTCTTTCCAAACTTTCGAGCATTTGCTGTGCATAAGACATTTTCTTCGAATCCTTTCTGAAAAAACAGTTTGCTGCTACCTAGGCTGCTCGTATACACTTATCCGCCGCACGCAGAGGATCTTCGTGTATTGCCAATCAGCCTGACGGTGTTCATCACATTCCTTATCAACACCTTGTAATATTGTTATCATAGTGAAAGAAAAGCCCGACAGCAACTTTTTTATCTGTAATAATTAATACATTCTCCAGGAAAGAGCATTTTCCTTCCTCATGTAAAAAAAGGAGCCGATGAAATCAGCTCCTTTTTATCTATACGTATCGCTTTTATAAATCAGTATCTTCGGTTGATTATTTTTGAGTCAGCTGTTTCATATCTTCAAAAAAAGAAGGATAGGAAACGGCGATAGACTCAGGATTTTCGAGCGTAAGCGTTCCGTTAGCCACAAGAGACGCAACCGCGAGCATCATACCAATCCGATGATCCCCATGTGATGAGACACGCGCTCCAGTCAGCGGGCTCTTGCCATATACAATCATACCGTCTTCGGTTGCCTCAATTTCTGCTCCGAGCTTTTTCAATTCATTTACAACTGTATCAATGCGATTCGTTTCTTTTACTTTTAATTCTTCCGCATCTTTGATGACGGTCTTTCCCTCTGCTTGGGTAGCAAGTAACGCAATGATCGGAATTTCATCAATCAGCTTTGGAATCAAATCGCCGCCAATTTCAATGCCCTTTAACTGGGAAGTGCGAATCGTAATCGTCCCTATCTCTTCTCCAATCGCGTCACTCGCTTCAACATGAATATCTGCACCCATTTGAACGAGAACATCAATAATTCCCCTTCTTGTCGGGTTCAAGCCCACGTTTTCAAGGACGATTTCACTGCCAGGCACCATAGCGCCGGCAACGAGAAAAAAGGCCGCTGAAGAAATGTCTCCCGGTACATATACATTCGTGCCTGTAAACGACTGGCCGCCTTGTACGACGATTTCATTGCCGCGTCTAGTAATATCCCCACCAAACTGCTTGATCATTTTTTCTGTATGATCACGGGTTAGCTGCGGCTCCGTAATAACCGTCTCTCCCTCTGCCTGAAGAGCAGCAAATAAGATAGCGGACTTCACTTGAGCGCTGGCTACAGGCAATTCATATTGAATGGCATGAAGTTTGGAACCATTAACGGCAAGCGGTGTAAACCGGCCGCTGCTTCTTCCATTAATTTTTGCCCCCATGCTTGTCAGCGGCACGACTACCCGATCCATTGGCCGCTTGGCAATAGATTCGTCGCCAATTAATACAGTATGGAATGGTCTTCCAGCGAGAATCCCTAACAAAAGTCTCGTCGTTGTACCCGAATTGCCGGCATCGAGAATTTCGGTTGGCTCACTTAACCCTTCCCAGCCCTTTCCGTACACAATAATTTCTTCATCGGTTTCTTCGATGTTAACCCCTAGCTTGCGAAAACAATCAATCGTCCGCAAACAATCCTCACCCTTCAAAAAATGTCGGATCGTTGTTTTACCTTCTGCTAAGGCACCGAACATAACCGAGCGGTGGGAAATTGATTTATCTCCTGGTACTTCTATTCGCCCATTCAGCGGGGAATTTGTTAGTTCTAACTCCATTTCCTTCATCGAATCACCCTTTAGGCTAAAAATAAGTCATAGTTTGTTTGCTTTTCTATACATTGCTGTGCTCGTTTCCGATCTCTTTCATTTTGAAAGCTAATCACAAGCACTCCGTACACGTCTTCTCGCGTTTCCATAATTCTAATGTTCGTAATGCTGATTCTTTCTTCTGCTAAATAGGCCGTAACTTCCGATATTACGCCTGGATAATCCGGTACATCGACGTATAAATCATAGAATGAAGGAATCGCCCCCATCGCTTTAGCAGGAAGATCATCTCTAAATTCTTTCGCTTCATTAAAATAGTCAAATAGAAGAGGCTCACTCTCTTCTTCCAAAACTTCTATTACTCTCTCCATCTCTATTTTCCAATCATGCAAAAGTGTCAGCAATACGTCTTTGTTATGTAAGGAAATATCCTTCCACATTTCGGGATTAGATGAAGCGATTCTCGTCAAGTCACGAAATCCACCAGCCGCAAGACGAGAAATAAGAGAATTGCTATTATTGTATTTGCGAGCCTGGTGAACAAGAGAAGCCGCGATCACATGAGGGAAATGGCTGACGACACCTGTCAGGCGATCATGGTCGTCAGCAGAGATTTCTATTATTTTAGCTTTTGTTCCTTGCAGCCATTTTTTCAGGACGGCTATTTGCTTTTCATTAGCCCCTTCCCCCGGGGTTAACAAATAAAAGGCATTTTCAAACAGAAGTTCTTTGGCAGCTGCCACTCCGCTTTTGTGAGATCCAGCCATCGGATGACCACCAATAAAGGTGATCTGACGGTCCTCCAAGATAGCCGCACAGGACATAATTCGTTTTTTCGTACTGCCTGTGTCTGTAATAATAACCTCTTCTTTTAAAGTAAATTCAGCCAGCTCGTTAATTAGCTTTTCTGTCTGTAAAACAGGTACAGCTAAAACGATTAGATCGGCCTGTTCAGCCCCTTGCTGAAACGATTCTGCTTTTTTGTCAATGATATTTAACGCTTCCGCAAGACCTACTTCATCTTCGCGAATGTCGTATCCGATTATTTCTGCCTGGGGATGGGCTGCCTTGATCGCTTTTGCCAGCGATCCGCCAATTAATCCCATTCCGGCAACTAATACAGTTCCTCTCATTTTCCACAAGCACCTACTGTCTAATCGCGTTTTCTACTATGAAACTCTTCATAGCTTGAATAACTCCTTCATTTTGATCGTGTGATCCGACGGTTACCCGAACCGCGCCTGGGCAGCCAAGAGCGTTTCCTGAGCGGACGATATAGCCTTTTTTCATTAAATACTCAAATAGCTGATCGCTGTCACATTTAAAATCGATTAAAATGAAATTTCCTTCCGACGGATAATAGTCTAGATTTTCTTTTTGACAGAATTGGTAGAACTGTTCGAGTCCCTTTTTATTCTCTTCTTTACACTTATTCACAAACTCTTGATCCGCGAGGGCAGCTAAAGCCGCACCTCCTCCAAGCGTATTAATATTAAATGGTTCACGCACTGGCTCTAAAGCACGAATGATTTCTTCAGAACCAAACCCATAGCCAACACGGAAGCTAGCGAGTCCATAGATTTTAGAGAACGTTCTTAAAACAATTACGTTTGAATAATTTTTCGCAACCTCTAAAGCATTATAATAATCATCCGCTGTTACGTATTCATAGTAGGCTTCATCGAGAACAACGAGAACATCATTCGGTACTTTATCTAAAAATTGAATGAGATGCTCATTGTTAATATAAATCCCCGTTGGATTGTTCGGACTGCACAGCCAGACAACCGCTGTCTGTTCGTCAATGGCTGCAAGCATGGCATCTAGATCATGAGCACCGTCTACAAGTGGAACCTCGCGAATTTCAGCTCCTTCCACTGTTGCATTGTGTCGGTATTGCGGGAAAGTAGGTGTTGCCATCACCGTATTTTTTCCTGGCTCAAGCAGAGCTCTAGAAATAATTAAAATTAACTCATCAGAACCATTGCCAAAAATAAGCTGCTTTTCATCTACACCAAGAAATTCACTAAGAGCAGAGCGCAGAACAGTTGTATAACCATCCGGATAAAGGGCGTAGGAGGAATCATACGATTGTACCCATTCTTTCGCTTTATTGGATGAACCGAAAGGATTTTCATTTGATGCAAGCTTAACGATTTTCTCAAGACCGTATTCTTTTTTTACATCTTCAATTGAACGTCCAGGCTGATAGGCTTTCAGACCATTAATTTGTTGTTTCCATTTCATCTTCATCACAATCCCTTCTTTTGGTTACTTGCTCAGCTGACCGCATTGGCTTGATTGTTGCAGATCGGGCCGCAGCTTCACAGCTTCTTCTAAATAAATATGTTTAACTTCTTGCTGCGCCGCTTTAGTATTCACATGCATCATAACCCTAATGCATTGCGCTAAACTGCCGGGTACCGGGATCTCATTCATACACATCACCGGTACATACTCCCACCCGGATAGTCTCCTTAAAGCTCTCGCAGGAAAAGCCGCATCAATATCATTCGTTACGGAAATAAAAACCGAGCAAACATCCTCAGGCTGCAAATTATTTTGTTGAACCATTTCTTTCAAAAGCACTTCCGTACAATCGATCATTTCTTTTTCATTATTTTCTTTTACCGTCGTTGCTCCCCTAATTCCCCTGATCACACGGCAGCCTCCTCTCTCATAAATCGATCGGCCTCTTCTAGTTCCTGCCGGCTCATTTCTTTCATAACCGGTCGCCCTACTTCCTGCAATAATACAAAACGAATAGTTTCACCGATCGTCTTTTTATCTCTTGCCATTAATGTGTATAGTTCTTCAAACGGCAATCCGTTATTCAAATCTAACGGATAGCCCAGCCCTTTAAGCCAAACGATAAATTCTTTTAAATCGAATGACAAGCCTGCTTTTCTTTCACTGACATGAAGCGCAAACACCATTCCTGCTGCTACAGCTTCTCCATGTGTAATCCGGCCGTAGCCAAGCTTTGCCTCAAGCGCATGGCCATAAGTATGGCCAAAATTCAAGTAAGCCCTGACTCCCTGCTCTTTTACATCCTTTCCGACAATCTCCCCTTTAATTTGGATGCCTTTTTCAAGACAATAAGCGAGAAAATCAGCAGACAAGTCTTTAAAGCTCTTAACATTAGCCTTTAACTCAGCTAAAAAAGCTGGATCAGCAATTAAGGCGTGCTTGATCACTTCCGCAAAACCCGAACGAACTTGCTGCTCAGGCAATGTTTGAAGAAAGCGAGTATCGAACACAACAGCTGCTGGCTGATGAAAATGGCCAATCATATTTTTGCCGAGCGGATGATTAATAGCCGTTTTTCCGCCTACCGCACTATCGTGGGCCAAAATAGTCGTCGGAATTTGGATGAATGAAATTCCCCGCATATAACTTGCTGCTACGTATCCAGCCAAGTCACCAGTAGCCCCGCCGCCGAATGCTAGGATACAAGATTTACGATCAAGTCCTTTTTCAAGGGCAAACGTTAAACAGTTCTCAAAGGAAGAGAAGGTTTTAGCTGCCTCGCCATTCGGCACTGTCAGCCACTCACATGAGAGCTGAGGCGGAAGAGCCTGCTGCAATGCCTCACTATGTAACGAGGCAACAAGCTCATCGGCAATGACAAGAAGTTTAGTTGTCCCCTTTAAAGGACCGGCAAATAACTCAGTCAATTTGCTTAGCGCGCCTTCTCCAACGTAGACAGGGTAAGATTGATCTGGTGTTTCAATCGTTAACTCTCTCATGATTAGAACTCCTTTGCATAGCGCCGGAATTCTTCTAGCGACGCTGCTAACGTATCCATTCGGTCGCTATAAAATTGGTCAACAATAGCGGAAGCAAGCTCCCAAGCTACAACCGCTTCAGCCACAACGGCTGCTGCAGGTACCGCACAGCTATCTGAACGTTCAATACTTGCAGTGAATGGCTCTTTCGTATCAATATCAACACTTTCAAGCGGTTTGTATAGTGTAGGAATCGGCTTCATCACCCCACGAACAACTACCGGCATGCCTGTTGTCATTCCACCTTCGAAACCGCCTAGACGATTCGTTTTCCGGTAATATCCTCTTTCTTCACTCCAAGCAATTTCATCGTGCACTTCACTGCCAAATCTCTCTGCTGCTTCGAAACCAATTCCGATTTCTACTCCTTTAAAAGCGTTTATGCTCATAACGGCTGCTGCAATTTTAGCATCTAACTTTCTGTCCCAGTGAACGTAGCTTCCTACTCCTGCTGGCATACCTTCGGCGATCACTTCAACGACACCGCCAATTGAATCACCGTTTGCTTTTGCATCATCGATGGCCTGCATCATTTTTTTCTCAGCTTCTTGGTCCAGACAGCGAACCGGTGAGTTTTCACTTAACTCTTGTAATTGTGCTAAACTCTCAAATTCTACATGCTCGGCTTTAATGCCGCCAATTTCAATGACGTGAGAAGCAATTTCGATGCCTAAAAGTTTCAATAACTGTTTTGCAACAGCGCCAGCTGCTACCCGTACAGTTGTTTCGCGGGCAGAAGAGCGCTCCAGTACGTTTCTCATATCCCGATGGCCGTATTTTAAGCCGCCATTTAAATCAGCGTGCCCCGGACGCGGACGGGTAATCTGCCGCTTCATCTCTTCCCCATCTGCTTCATCAAACGGCTCACTGCCCATAATTTTTGTCCAATGTTTCCAATCGTTATTTTCAACGACGAGAGCAACAGGTGATCCAAGTGTGTAACCATGGCGGACACCGCTCTTAATTTGTGCCTGATCCTTTTCGATTTGCATTCTGCGGCCTCTGCCGTGCCCTTTTTGTCTGCGGCTGAGCTCTTTGTTTATAGCTTCGGCTGTAAGCGGCATTCCGGCTGGCAGCCCCTCAATAATGGTTGTTAATTGTGGTCCATGCGATTCTCCTGCTGTTAAATATCTCATAATACTTTCTCCCTTCAACTCGTTAAAGCGGTTATGTACTACTATAACATATTTTTTTCATTGTGATTCAATTCTTAAGTATGTTTTTGAGAATTTTACCACAATTACAGGCACATTTGTCATAATTCTTTACATTTTTCGAAATATTAATGTACATAAAGAAAAAGGCCTTTCTATGAAAGGCCTTACATTCTCTCTCCCTCTTTATTTAACTTTTTGGTAGAAAAATGTATCTTCTGCCTCAAAATGATAATCCCCAGGATTGAAGATTTGCTCTGTGCTGCCGACGAACAACACTCCGCCTTTCCTCAATGCTGCACTAAATTTCTTATACAATTGGTCCTTTGCTTCCTCAGTAAAATAAATCATCACATTCCGACAAATAATGAGGTCAAAACCCGAATCAAAGCGATCTGCCAGCAAATCCTGCTTCTTAAATGTGACCGTTCGCTTAACCTCTTCGCTTACCGTATAAAATTCCCCTTGTTTCGTGAAAAACTTTTGTTTTTTATCAGCCGGAACCTCTGCGAGTGAACGTTCAGGGTATACTGCCCGCTTCGCTTTCTGAATAGCATTGGAATCTAAATCTGTCGCCAGAATCGAAATTTGTGATAGCGGCAAATAATTAGAGAGAACCATTGCTGTGGTGTACGGTTCTTCCCCTGTTGAACAAGCTGCACTCCATATTTTTAATTTTTTATTTTCTGAAAGCAGCCGGGGGAAAATTTTTTTCTCCAGTACTTCCCACCTCTTAGCGTTTCGGTAAAATTCAGATACATTAATTGTCATTCTATCTAAAAACTCATTAAGAAGATTAGGGTCTTTACTCATCAACTCAAAAAATTCTTTAAAAGAACGGCAGCCTTTCTTTTCATATAATGAGGTTAAACGTCTTTTCATTTGGGCTTCTTTATATTTTCCAAGGTCGATACCTGTTTTTCGTTTAATATTTGCTATAAAATTTTCATAATCATTCATATGTCCTTCCCCTTTCTCACTTGGACAACCACCGGTAGGTATTTATTACCGTTCTATAGTTCCTATTATAACGAAGAGCAGGGGGGAAAGGAGATTATTTTTTGGAAAATTAAAGAACAATTAAAAAGGGGCTGCCTCAAGAGAGGTGATCCGTCCAGAAATAAATAAAAAAAGAAAAGGCTGAAATGTTGATCTAACAATATTTCTGCCTTTTCTTTTTATATCATTTCATTTAAAAAACTTTTGGACAGTGCTTCGGAATTTTCAAGGGGTCAAAGAACGACTCCTCGGACTCCCCTTCAATCCCCCTATCACGCTGAACGAGCACCTTCCGCTTTTATTTTATCCAGCTGCAACGGCCATCGGCTCGAGGTCATAAGTCAAGCCGCCCAAAGGTTAAAGAACAACCTTCCAGACGGCTCGTCTTATGCTTGTCGCCGATAAACGGCCGTTTCCGCTTTTATTAGTAAATCCACTCGTTGATTTGTTTGTTGTAAGTTGTTAATTCTTCTTCTTTAAAGAAGATAGAGATTTCTCTTTCTGCGCTTTCTGGAGAATCAGAACCGTGAATGATATTTTTGCCGACTGTTACGCCGAAATCGCCGCGGATTGTTCCAGGTGCTGCATCTTTAGGGTTTGTAGATCCCATCATTTGACGAGCTGTAGCAATCACATTTTCGCCTTCCCAAACCATAGCAAATACAGGGCTAGAAGTAATGAAGTCTACTAACTCACCGAAGAAAGGACGCTCTTTATGCTCTGCATAATGCTGTTCAGCTGTTTCTTTAGAAACGCTCATTAATTTTGCGCCTACTAATTGAAAACCTTTCTTTTCAAAGCGAGCTACGATTTCGCCAACTAAGCCTCTTTGAACACCATCAGGTTTCACCATTAAATATGTTTTTTCCATTGTATTCACTCCTATAATATGTATCGTTTTTTAATAACAATCCTTAAAAATAGTACCATTGATTGGGCCAGTTGACAACATTTCCGCTAAAAAACTAATATTTTCGCTTGCCGATGAATCTGGCAATATCCCGAAGTGATTTTTTCGTACGATTGGAGGGCAGATCGTCCAGTATAGTTAAAGCTCGGTTTAAATAGCGCTGACTTAACGCATGTGAGCGGTCGATAGCATCACTCTGCTTGATACGATGAATAATATCATCTATATCTGATTTTACTGTATGCTTATTAACCTGAACAATTCTTGCTTGCAACTGCTCATCTTCTAGTGCATACAGAACCGGAAGCGTCACATTCCCTTGCCAAAGATCACTTCCGGCCGGCTTGCCCAGCTCCTCTTCTGTCGCAGTTAGATCCAGTATGTCGTCTGTAATTTGAAAAGCCATTCCAACATTGTAGCCAAATTGAAACAGCTTTTCATGAACAGCTTTCGGGACATTGGCAGAAATGGCACCTATTTGGCAGCTTGCTGCAATTAATATAGCGGTCTTACGCTTAATTCTCCGCAAGTAATCCCGCAAATTTTGGTCAAAACGATACTTATCCTTGATTTGATTGATTTCCCCAATGCATAATTCGACCATTGTGTTCGACAAAATCCGGTGCGCTTCGATATCTTCAATTTCTGTCATGTATTCTAAGGCTCGCGCGAAAATATAATCGCCCGTATACATAGCTACTCGATTATCCCACTCAGCTTTTACTGTCGGCTGCCCTCGCCGGAGCTCTGCATTATCAATCACGTCATCATGTACTAATGAAGCCATATGAATTAATTCAAGAGCCACCGCTATGTTTTTAACCCGTTCTATATTATAGTCACCAAATTTGGCGGCAAGCAGCACAAAAACTGGTCGAATCCGTTTTCCCCCTGCCTGCAGCAAATGAAGCGATGCATCCCGCAATGAAGGAGAGGAAGAAGAAATCGCCATCTCTAATTCTTTTTCTATTAAATCAATATCCGCTTTTAGGAACGAATATAGCATAGTTAACTTCATTTTTTCCACCCAGCTTATTTACTTTTGTTTAAAACCAATATGGGTTGCCGCTACGCCGCCTGTATGTGGCATATAACTGACATTGATAAGCCCTGCCTGTTCAAACATTTGCTTTAACTCTTTCATTCCGGGAAAATCACGGGCAGATTCCTGAAGCCAGGAATATTCTTTATAGCTCTTTGCGAATAACTTTCCAAACAGCGGCATAATAAAACGAAAGTAAAAGAAATACAGCTGCCGGAAACCGAGCATGGTCGGCTGGGAGGTTTCCAGGCACACAGCCATACCGCCCGGCTTAAGAACGCGGTGCATCTCGCGAAGTACCTGCATATAATCCGGTACATTGCGAAGACCAAATCCAATCGTCACATAATCAAACGTATTGTCCTCAAACGGAAGCTCCATTGCATTCCCCTGAATCATTTCTACTTGATCTAAACCGAATTCTTCTATCTTCCTTTTGCCAACACTCAACATATTTTGACTAAAATCGAGTCCGACTACACGTCCCTCTGGCCCAACAGCTTGAGCGAGGGCGATCGTCCAGTCCCCTGTTCCACAGCATACATCAAGGGCTGTCTCCTTTTTCTGGACATTCATTTTCTTCATCGTGTTATTTCTCCACCGCTTATGCTGCTGAAAGCTGATTAAGGAATTCATTTGATCGTAATTAGAGGAAATCTTCTCAAACACGCCATGAACTTTTTCTTCTTTCGATTGTTGCATTCATTAACCTTCTTCCGCATATGTTTTGTTTCCGAAGACCGTATTATACAGCAATCCGTATAATTGCTCCTCCGAATTAGCAGGCCATTGTTCATCTAAAGCTCGTTCCGCCTCTTCTTTCACTTGATTGATATAGTCATCATAAACCTGCACAATAGCTTTGTGATTCTCAAGTGAAAGTGAACTTGTTCTTTGCGGAAAGATCAAGCTTTCGATCGCTTTAGCTGTTAAAGCCTGTCCTTCTGTTATAAAGCGCTGTTTTTCCCGTAATAGCCGTTTAGCAAACAATAACCGAGAAACGAGCGGAAAAAAAGACTGAACGCGAAAGACAGTGTAAAAGCGTTCGACAATTTCCGTCTCAATTTTACACACACTTTCCATTAAAGATTCCATAGAGGTGTGTTCTTGCTGATAAAGGATAATTTTGTTCTCATTAATACTTTTAACAGCATCTGAAAGAGCACGGATCATTCGAATGTCTTTTAATTCCGCTAAAATCTGATAGTACAAGCCGCTGAAATAATCACCGGCGAGTACGGTTAGCTGTTGATCTATTGCAATTTCATCCGATGAAGTTATTACTTTTTCGTGGGTATCAAGAGCGATCTGAATTAAGCTGGCTGTTGTAATATATTTTACTGTCTCGTCTGACGACAATTGATCCATAGTGAAAGGCAGCATTAAAGTGAGCAAGCGAAGCTCGTCAACTTCTGGCTTTTCAATAAATTTCTTTAAATATGGATAAGAAAGCCTCCGTTGCACTTCTTGTTTAATCATTATTTTTCTCTCAAGCCATTCATTCATCTCGTCTACCCCTTACGATTCATTTCCGCTTTCCACTTCACCGAAACTTGTAATAATTTTTGCGCGGCCGCGAACTTTAATGGCCGAAGTATGCTCTGTAAACTGAGCAATCATGACTTCTCCTTTATCCAGCTTTTCCGAATGATGAAAGCGAGTGTCTGATCCTCTTGTTAAACCAATCACATTCACTCCGTCTTCTATCGCTCGGATCATAATAAAGTCGGCCTGATTATTCTTCATTTGACCTCAACCTCTTTTCTATCAGCCTTTAATCAAATTCAACAGCTCTGAGCGTAAGTGTACGTCATTGGCATACTTTCCGCGTGCTGCTGTTGTGACTGTTTTCGCTCCCGGCTTCTTCACTCCACGCATCGCCATGCACATATGCTCCGCCTCTATTACGACCATTACACCATGTGGCTGCAGCTTCTCCATAATGGCATCAGCTACTTCAGCCGTGATGCGTTCCTGGAGCTGCGGGCGTCTTGCTACCGTTTCTACTGCTCTTGCCAATTTGCTAAGCCCTGTAACTTTTCCGTTCTTAGGAAGATACGCTACATGAGCGTGTCCGAAAAAGGGAACAAGATGATGCTCGCACAAAGAGTAAAAAGGAATGTCTTTCACTAATACAAGCTCTTCATAATCCTCCCCAAAAATAGTTTCAAAATATTCTTTTGGATCTTTATTTAAACCGGAGAAAATTTCCTCGTACATTTTAGCTACCCGCTTAGGTGTATCTAGCAGCCCTTCACGGTTAGGATCCTCTCCGACTGCCTCTAAGATCATCCGAACTGCTTCTTCAATTTGAGCACGATTCACTTCAGCCATCCTCTACAATCCTCTCTATCAATCGTAAAATTAAAACACTCACTAAATAGTAGCATAACTATTCAAAAAGCGGAAGCGCCTGTTCTGTCTGGACAGGCAATTGTTTTTCCCTGTCCAATAACGCCTGAGGACAGTCACCCCTGTCTTTTTTGTAGTTCACTAGAAAAAAGTAATGGAATTCATTCACCTAAATAAGAAAGTGAACACTTTGTTTTATATGAGTACAAATGGATGGAACAAAAAAGAGAGACCATGAAGGCCTCTCCCTGTAGCCGTTAGGCTATGTAATTATTTAACTGCATCTTTCAAAGCTTTTCCTGGTTTAAATGCAGGTACTTTGCTCGCTGCAATCTCGATTTCTGCTCCAGTTTGCGGGTTGCGCCCTTTACGTGCAGAACGCTCGCGTACTTCAAAGTTTCCGAAACCAATCAATTGAACTTTGTCTCCGCTTGCTAATGAGTTTTGGATGGCATCAAAGACGGCCTCAACCGCTTTAGTAGCATCTTTTTTAGATAATTCTGCTGTTTCTGCAACTTGATTAATTAAATCTGTTTTGTTCATGCCATTCACCTCCTCCCAAAGGGGGTTTCAACGAAAGTGTGTATCTTGTACCATTACTTTCATTCCTAAGCCATTTTTTCATTTTTTATACATTAAAACGAAAAAAAGCTTTTAAATCAATGTTTTTACACATTAATTCTGTTAAAAGATTATCACATAAGAAATGCCATATCAAGCAGAATCCCTTAATAATTCTCATTCTTTCTAGCTTTGGGGCAAAAAACAAAAAAGACTCCCCTGCCGTTAAAGGAAGTCTGCGAACAAATACTTACAAAATAATGGCAATCATGCCTCCTGAGCCTTCATTTATAATTCTCTCTAATGTTTCTTTTAGCTTATATCGCGCATTCTCCGGCATCAGTGAGAGCTTACCCTGAATCCCTTCCCGTACGATCGAGCTTAAATTCCGGCCAAATATGTCAGAGTTCCAGATCGATAGCGGATCATCCTCAAAGTCTTGCATTAAGTAGCGAACGAGCTCCTCACTTTGCTTTTCCGTTCCTATGATTGGCGCAAATTCCGATTCTACATCCACTTTAATCATATGAATAGAAGGAGCCACTGCTTTCAGCCTTACTCCGAAGCGCGACCCTTGTCTGATGATTTCTGGTTCATCAAGACTCATATCCGTAAGTGAAGGAGCTGCTACACCATACCCCGTCTGTTTTACCATACGCAGAGCGTCAGCAATTTGATCATACTCTGTCTTAGCCGTGGCAAATTCCTGCATTAATTCGAGCAAATGATCTTTTCCACGAATCTCCACTCCTACAATTTCTTTTAATACCCGGTCGTATAACTCATCTGGAGCATATAAATCGATTTCTGCTACACCTTGCCCCATATCCATGCCTGCCAGTCCAGCACTCTCAATAAATTCATACTGATCAAATTGTCCAATGACTCGGTCTACATCTCTAAGACGTTTAATATCCTGGACCGTTTCTTTTATCGCTTCTTGGTAATGGCCACGCAGCCAATGGTTTTCCTTTAGCACCATTACCCATCCAGGCAGATTCACATTCACCTCATGTACTGGAAACTCAAACAAGGCCTCGCGCAGCACACTCATTACATCAGTTTCCCTCATGCTCTCAACCGACATTGCTACAACTGGGATATCATATTTCTCTACTAAACTTTCACGCAGGCTTTCTGTCTCTGCATGGTGAGGGCGAGCGGAATTCACAATCATAATAAATGGTTTGCCTACTTCTTTTAATTCTTCAACGAGACGCTCTTCCGCTTCCAAATAGTTCGCTCTTGGAATTTCTCCGACGGTCCCATCTGTTGTAATTAATACGCCAATTGTTGAATGCTCTTGAATTACTTTTCTCGTGCCGATTTCGGCTGCTTCATGAAAAGGAATCGGCTCTTCAAACCAAGGAGTATGAATCATCCGAGGGCCGTTTTCATCTTCATATCCTTTCGCTCCCTCAATCACATATCCTACACAGTCAACAAGCCGTACATTTACCGAAAGTCCTTCATCCACATTTATAGAAATTGCCTGATTGGGCACAAATTTAGGCTCTGTCGTCATGATTTGTTTGCCTGCCGCGCTTTGTGGCAGTTCATCAAGCGCTCTCGCTTTTTCCGCTTCATTGTCTATATTAGGAAGAACAAGCAGTTCCATAAATTTTTTAATGAACGTGGATTTCCCCGTACGGACCGCCCCAACTACTCCTAAATAGATATCTCCACCTGTCCGTTCAGCTATATCTTTAAAAATATCTGCTTTTTCCAAGAAATTCCCTCCCGACTTTATTGTTTGCTTTTTTTATTAGCGGCATTGTTCCTACAGTAAATTGTATGATGTTGTCCTGCTCTTATATGACTGAAAATATTCCTATAAAATAAAAGAAGCCGTCCTGAAAGCGGACGACTCCTCATCATTTCACCATAAAAATGGGCTCATTTTTCTCGTTTACTGTATAAGGAAGAGAAAAAGCGGGAGCAAATAGGGAACCTTCTAACAATAACGGTCTAATGTCTTCCCCTGGCTTCATCTTTTTTCCTGATTTCTTCAGCGCCGCATACAAATCACTGCTGTAATCTACATAAATATGACCGTCACCTGAAATAACAAGAGGAAGGTTTTGGTTCGTATACGGACTGACAACATAAGGTTCCTCTTTAAACCCTATCTTTTTAAAGTCTAATGTATAAACATTATTCGCTATATTGTCTTTAAAGGGCGGGTATCCTTGTGACCTGATACGCATTTGTATATCTCTAATTTGTTCCGCCATGCGCAAATCAATTAATTTAACAGTAGGATTCTTCTCAACATCCACGAGGGCATATTGAAAAATCCCACCCGACTCAAAAGCATTCCCCGGAGGTTCAGCTATAAACTGCGGCATGAGCTTTTTAAAATCTATTGGATATTTTTCGTATAACGGCGTGCCTTCTTCTTTTGTTTTAATCGGCAAAATCCCGCCATTCGCCTCTTTAAACTGATCGACTGCAGACTGAACAGACCGAACTTGATCCTCATACGGCATTCGATTTTCTGCGCGCCGCTCTTGAGGGAACATACAGCCGCTCATAAACGCCGCTGTGAGGGTAACTATGAGAACAATTGCTAGTTTTTTCATTCACTGATTCTCTCCTTCAATCATTACGCTGGACCGCTAAATACAATATATACCATGATCAAGCCGCCGATAATCATACAAGCGTATGCTAACAGAGCGGAGATAGCTTTTAAAACAACATTTTTAAATTTATAACGGCTTACATAGATAGCAAAAACAGAGAAAATCATTAACCCCATACCCGCAAAGGAAATCCACATATTCATCATGGCTGCTGACATCTTCCACTGCCCCTTTCCTTGATCAATCGGTGTATCGAGAGTCATACATCAGAGTAAGACTCGGCAACCGCTCTTCTTGTCGTCATGATTATAACATAACAACTGGACAATTGGGCAACCTAACCACATAAAAAGAGCTAAAGCAGCTTTTACTGCTTTAGCTTAACGGCCATCAATTTATTAAGTGCTGGCTTATTCACTTTCATTATATGACTATACTGCAAGCTTTGATTATTTCAAACGCCCTTTCCTCTCAGATCTCCTGTTGTCGATCCATAATGTGGACTAGGCTTTCCATTTCATTTGTCTTCATACGGGCCATTAATTCATCTACAGCCACTTTCGGGTCCTTTTCTTCAAATAAAATCCCATATAACGCTTCCGTAATCGGCATCTCTACGCCATACTTAACAGAAAGCTGACGGGCTGCCCTCGTTGTGCGTACGCCTTCAACAACCATTCCCATATTATCAAGAACGTCTTGCAGCTTCTGGCCTTTTCCAAGCATATTACCCGCACGCCAATTTCGTGAATGAACACTTGTGCACGTCACAATTAAATCGCCAATTCCCGTTAAACCGGAAAAGGTGAGCGGATCGGCTCCCATTTTTGTTCCTAGGCGGGCAATTTCCGCAAGGCCCCTTGTGATTAAAGCTGCCTTTGCATTGTCTCCGTAGCCAAGGCCGTCAGATATACCCGCTGCCAGCGCGATGATATTTTTTAAAGCTCCTCCGATTTCCACTCCGACTACATCTGGATTCGTGTAAACGCGAAAATGCTGATTCATAAAAATATCTTGGATTCCTTCTGCCGCTTTCATATTCTCAGAGGAAACTGTCACAGTCGTCGGGTGACGAAGACTCACTTCCTCCGCATGGCTTGGCCCAGAGAGAACAACAATATCTTTACAGAGCTCTTCAGGCAGCTCTTCTCTAATCATTTCTGATATGCGCATAAGGGTGTCAGGCTCAATCCCTTTGCTAACATGGACAACAGTAAAAGGTTCTGTCCGGATATTTTTGATCGACTGGAGCACCTCGCGAATAGCTTTTGTTGGCACAGCCAACACAACGACATCCAATCCGCTTAATACGTCCTTTATCGAACTAAACGCAAGGATGTTTTTAGGTAACTCGACATCAGGTAAATATTGATGATTGGTATGTTTTCCATTAATTTCTTCTACACGTTTCTCATTTTGGGTCCACAGGCGAACTTCATGACCATTATCAGCCAAGACGATGGCTAGTGCCGTTCCCCAGCTGCCTGCGCCAACCACTGCAATGCTCTCTTTGTTTTTCATGGATACTCACCAGCTTTTCCTTATTTTCGGGCACGTGAAAGAATGCGTATCGGCGTCCCTTCAAAGCCAAACGCTTCACGGATACGATTTTGCAAAAAGCGCTCATAAGAGAAATGCATAAGCTCTGGCTCATTCACAAAAACAACAAATGTTGGCGGCTTAACGGCTACCTGTGTTGCATAGTAAATTCTCAAGCGCTTGCCTTTATCAGTCGGTGTCGGATTCATTGCAACTGCATCCATCACAACATCATTTAAGACGCTGGATTGAACGCGCATAGAATGACTTTCGCTTACCTGATTAATAACTGGCAGCAACGTATGCACCCGCTTCTTTGTCTTAGCAGAAAGGAAAACAATCGGTGCATAGTCAAGGAATAAAAAGTGGCTACGAATTTTTTCCTCGAATGCTTTCATTGTTTTTTCATCTTTTTCAATAGCATCCCACTTATTGACGACAATAATGACAGCTCGTCCAGCTTCATGAGCGTAGCCCGCAATATGCTTATCCTGTTCTCTTATGCCTTCTTCAGCATTTAAAACGACGAGGACGACATCGGATCGTTCGATGGCACGGAGCGCCCGAAGCACACTGTATTTTTCGGTTGTTTCGTAAATCTTCCCTTTTTTACGCATGCCGGCTGTATCAATAATCACATATTCTTGGCCCTCATACATATAAGGGGAGTCAATGGCATCTCTCGTTGTGCCGGCGATGTCACTGACAATGACACGTTCTTCTCCAAGCAGCGCGTTCACCAACGAAGATTTGCCGACATTCGGGCGGCCAATTAAAGAAAATTTGATAACATCCTCATCATACTCTTCTTCATCCGCATTTGGAAAATGGCTGACAACAGCGTCCAGCATATCCCCAAGGCCAATACCGTGAGCTCCTGAAATCGGGAACGGTTCACCAAAGCCTAAAGCATAAAAATCATAAATTTGGCTTCTCATTTCCGGATTATCTACTTTATTAACAGCTAAAACGATTGGCTTTTTGGACCGGTATAATATTTTAGCTACTTCTTCATCTGCCGTTGTCACTCCTTCACGGCCGCTCGTTAAGAAAATGATGACATCTGCTTCTTCAATGGCGATTTCCGCTTGTTGGCGTATTTGTTCTAAAAATGGTTCATCGCCAATGTCAATTCCACCTGTATCAATGATATTAAACTCATTATTTAGCCATTCACCTGTACTATATATGCGATCTCTCGTCACGCCCGGTACATCTTCAACAATTGAAATTCTCTCACCGACGATCCGGTTAAAAATAGTTGATTTTCCAACGTTCGGGCGACCGACAATCGCCACAACTGGTTTCACCATTTGGTTCACCCTTTCTATACCTACATTCTATCTCATTTTTAGCTTTTCCATCCGTAAAAATAAAACCCTTCTGACAGGAGAAGGGCTTTTTCTGAACTCGTTCATTTTATCAATATTCCTAGTACCAAGCAACTATAATCATTTGTTTTCCGAAATAACCGCTGCTTGTGAACGGGTGATGTCCCTATCTTTGAGCCAATGCAGCCGGATCACATCCGCGGATATGAAGCCAGTGGAACGTCTCTCCGCTAAGGATGAGAGGCACTTTATGGAGATCTGTCACTTTCTTTGCTCCTACCGCACACATAATCAGCTTAAGGTCCTCGTGCAGGGAAGATAGCTCCGCTGCCAACGCCTCCGCGCCGCTTTCCATCAATACACTAAGCAGCGAACCGGCCATCCCAGCCGCTGCTGCCCCAAGTGCAAGCGATTTGGCGACATCCAGGCTGTTCTGCAGCCCTCCAGATGCGATCACGTCCAACTGATCAACAGCTGTTTTACATTCAACAATGGCTGCGGCTGTTGGAATTCCCCAGCTATTGAAATAATCCAGTCTCTTCGTACGGCGTTTATTTTCTACAGCAGCAAAGTTGGTACCGCCGAATCCGCTTACATCAACAGCAGCAACAGGCAAGGCAGCCAACTTCTTTATAGCCTCTCGACCTAACCCAAAGCCTGTTTCTTTTACGATGACTGGGACAGGCAACTTATCAGCTATTAACCCAATCCTCTCAAGCGCCCCCTTAAAGCTTCTATCACCCTCCGGCATGGTTAGCTCTTGAATGACATTTAAGTGGATTTGCAAAGCATTCGCTTCAACCATTTCGACCGCTGCTTCAGCCTGTTCTACAGTTGCCTCGCTGCCTAAATTAGCCAAAATAATCCCGTCTCTGTAAAGCCTGCGAACAACTTTAAATGATCGCCGTTCCTCCGGGTTTTTTAAAGCCGACATTTGGGAACCGACCGCCATCGCCACTCCCGCTTCTTTTGCCGCTAGAGCCAGCTCGCCGTTAATTCTCTCTGTTTCTCTTCCGCCACCGCCTGTCATGGCATTGATAAAAATTGGCGAACCTAGTGAAAGTCCGCCAATTTCCGTTTGGATGGATATTTCCTCAAGCGCGGTATCGGGAAGACTTTGATGAACAAACGTTATATCATCAAGCCCCGTCCGTCTATTTTGCCCTGTAGAAAGCGCATATTGAATATGATCTCGTTTTCTTTGTGCCCTCGTCACTATTTATCACCGTTTTCTTATGCTATGCGTTCAAAAAGAAGAACGGATCTATATCAAACAGATCCGAACTTCGTGTAGTGCTTATTCTTCTCGTTTTAATCCTTTTAATTGATCCCCAATCATTTCGCCAAGCTGGAATCCAGTATTTTCTTCCGGCATCGTATAAGATTCTGTTTCTTGGCGGGATGGTTCTTCATCAAATGGTTTCATCGTCAATGATAGACGATTTTCTTCTTCGTTCACATCAAGGACTTTTACTTTTACTTCTTGACCCTCTTTTAATACTTCATGAGGAGTACCGATATGTCTGTTAGAAATTTGCGAAATGTGAACTAACCCTTCTACTCCTGGGAAAACTTCTACGAATGCGCCATAAGAAACTAGACGCTTAACAGTTCCTGTTAACTCAGCTCCAACAGGGGCTTTCTCAGAAATATTTGTCCAAGGTCCTGGAAGCGTTTCTTTAATGGATAAAGAAATTCTTTCACTGTCTCGGTCAACAGATAATACTTTCACCTTTACTTCTTGGCCTTCTTGGATAACATCAGACGGCTTTTCAACGTGCTCATGTGACAACTGTGAGATGTGCACGAGTCCATCTACGCCGCCAATATCAACGAACGCCCCGAAATCTGTTAGACGCTGTACTTTCCCTTCAAGGACATCTCCTGCCTGAATTTCAGAAAGCACTTTCTTTTTGTTTTCTGATTTTTGCATATCAATCACAGCTCGATGGGATAAGATCAAGCGGTTCTTTTCCTGATCAAGTTCAACAATTTTAAAGCTCATTGTTTTTCCTTTGTAATCTTCAAAGTCTTCAACGTAGTGATCTTCCACTAACGAAGCAGGAATAAATCCGCGAATGCCAAGATCTACAACGAGTCCGCCTTTTACTACTTCTTTTACTTCAGCTTCAAACACTTCACCATTCTCGAAGCGCTTTTGCATTTCTTCCCAAGCTTTTTCTGCATCTGCTTTTCGTTTGGAAAGAACATAAAGATCGTCTTCTTCTTTTGTTATTTGGAGTTCGAGTTTGTCTCCCTCTTTCACAACATCGGTTGCTTTTTCTACATGGAGGCTGGAAAGTTCACTGATTGGAATAATACCATCTTTTTTGCTTCCTTCAATTTCAACTTGGACTTGTTTTTCTTCCACTTTTACCACAGTTGCTTGTACTTTATCGCCCACTGCGTAATTGTTCACTTCTACTTGATTCATGTCCTCTGTCATATGTACTCCTCCTTAATACAGAACTACTTACATTTATTTGATAAAATATTCTTTCTACTAACTTCTAACAATTGACCGCATTTGTCAAGCAGTAAGCTTTTATTGTGATTCCTCTTTTAAGCGACGGATATGAGACATAATGACGGCTGTTGTTTCTTCAGCACTTGCTTTGCGGCCGCGCAGCTCTTCCATATCAATCGGAGGACCGTATACTACTTTCACCTTCCGAAATGCTTTATAGGGGCCAATGATGGCACATGGCACAACATGGGCATCTGTGCGCAAAGCAAAGAATCCTGCCCCTGCCATTCCTTCGCCGATTTCACCTGTTTTAGAACGGGTGCCTTCCGGAAAAAGCCCGAGCACTTTGCCTTCTTTTAAAAATTTAATCCCTTTTCGAAGAGCTTCTCTATCACTCGCTCCTCTTTTAACGGGAAATGCATTCAAGTTAGCTAACATTTTCCCGAAAACGGGAATTTTAAACAACTCTTCTTTTGCCATAAATAAAATAGGTCTTGGAGCGGTAATACCTACTAATGGAGGATCAAGATTATCAATATGATTGCTGCATAGAAGGACACCGCCTTCTTTCGGAAAATGCTCCCGTCCACGTACTTCTACACGATAAAGGGGCATTAATACCGATTTTACGACTGATCTAGCAATTGTATAAAATGTTACCATGCTTGTTCCCTTTCTTTTACAATAGAAATAATTTTATCGACAACATCCATAATGGATAAAGAAGTCGTATCTAGTTCTACTGCATCTTCCGCTTTTTTTAGCGGAGCGGCTTCTCGTTCTGAATCCATTTTATCGCGAAGAATAATCTCTTCTTTTAATTTCTCTATATCTGACGAAAACCCT
Organism: Pseudobacillus wudalianchiensis; assembly: GCF_001685015.1. GTDB lineage: Bacteria > Bacillota > Bacilli > Bacillales > Domibacillaceae > Pseudobacillus > Pseudobacillus wudalianchiensis. The sequence goes on along the minus strand of NZ_MAYT01000001.1, from coordinate 649,337 downwards.
TTAGAAATGTTTTCCAAATGTCTTCTTTTCGCTCGCTCTTCTACACTTGCCTTAAGAAAAATCTTCACCTCGGCATCAGGAAGGACGTGGGTACCGATATCACGTCCATCCATGACGACTCCCCCCTTTTCAGCAAACAGCTGCTGGCGCTTGACCATCTCTTGGCGAACAGGCGCATGTTTGGCGACAAAGGAAACGACATTTGTTACTTCGTTTGTTCTAATTTCGTTTGTCACATCTTGATCATTTATAAAGACGAGCTGGCCGGCTTTTCCTGGTCTTAAATCAATAACTGATTTACGGAGCAGCTCTAACAGCTTTTCTGCATCTTCTAAATTAGTATCTGTTTGAAGAGCTTTGTATGTCAGAGCTCGATACATGGCACCTGTATCAATATAAATATAGGATAGCTTTTCAGCGATAATTTTTGCTACGGTACTTTTCCCTGCGGCAGCCGGGCCGTCAATGGCTATTTGAATTTGTTTTTTCATAACGTCCACCTTCTAAACATTTTTTCTCCTTATTCTATCATATGGAGAGAGATTATTTCTGCAAAAAAAAGCCTGCCGACTGGCAGGTGGTCATTGAATTAATCCTTTTCTTTTCATAATGAGCTGGCGTTCAAAACAGAAGCGAAGTAAAATCTGCTGGTCCGTCTGCCGTATGTCTATGAACTCAACCGAGGCAATAACCCGATCTTTATGATCTGTGCGTACTCGTACAATAGACACAGGTATTTCAAAATAATAACGCTCACCGGATTGCATCGGAATAGAAAGATATACTCTTCCTCTATTTCCACTTTCGGCCTCTATTCCTGTTGGCAGAGCTACGGCAATCCCTCCAGCACTAATATCCTCCGTCGCAGCTGTAAAAGGGGGAGTATTGTCCAAGTGAACAGCTATATCAACCGGTGTAGGAACCCGGACGAATTTCCGCCTTTGAATGCGCTCATACTTCTCTGGACCTGGATCATGGAGGATTAAAAGTGGAATCTCCCTTTTCGTCCGGCCTTTTATTTCAGTATTAAACGTGTAAACAGCTGAAGAATATTTTGGATCAATGAATTCAGCCGAGAGCTGTGTACCATCCACGAAAAAAGTAGAGCGATTCGTGCTAATATTCACCGGGTAATCAATGAGTACCTCTCCCTCATCGATATCCGCTACTCGGCAGCGATAATGCTCTTGTTGACCTTCCTCATCTGTAGAAACAAGCAGTAAATACATCCCCGTCTCAATCATTGTTATCACTCACCTAATTCCTTCTCCCTAGCGGGGGCTTACATTCATTCTTTCTTCGAATTATAGTAGGTGAGTAGTAAAAAAGCAATGAACGATCACTCTAATTGGAACTTTTATAACAGGTTGTCATAAACTGGTTCTGCTTGATTCATTCGTTCCACTTGCTCCTCTGTTCCGTCTTTTGCATTAATTAAAATGCGATAGGTTTCCTCACCCAGAGTGCCTAAAAACTCATAGCACAGCACTTCCTGATTAAGTTCATTTGTAACAACAGCAAGTCGCTTTTCCTGTATGCGGACTCTTGGGTTAATAAATTTTTCTGCTTCCTTCTCTGTTAATACAGGCTTTTCCAATTTTCTCTCGTGATGGTTCTCTAAATATTCGTTCGCTGCTACCCCAACAACTTGCCCATTATCCAAAGCTACTTTTACTTTCACGGCATCTGGGTAAATTCGAACCTTATCCTGCTGGCCAACAAAAGTGAAGACACCAACATTGTCATATTGCGTACTATCATAAAGCACCAGATCCTTCATTTTGTGCCGCTCTAAGAAAGCGGCAGCCTTGTTGTTTGCTTCATTTAAACTAATTTTTTGCTCCCCCACTTCTCTATTTACGATATACCAAAGCGGATAGCCGCCTTTTCTAGTGATATCGATATTCGCTTCCTCACCTTTGTTATTTCTCATGTAGACACTGTAAAAAGAAAAGTCAGATCCTTTCCCGCTTTTCGTTACCTTGACATCGTTTACCTGCTTCATCTGAATGTAGGATTTTGCTCTTTCTTTCGCTTCTCTTTTCGTGATTGGCGCTGCTTTACTATCCTTCAAATGATTTACATCCAGCTCATTTGTGTCACCGGGAAGTGTACTAGCATTCGTTTCACTGTAGCCTTCTGCTTTTTTCTCTACTGTTTTGAATCCATCGATGATAGTATTATCGTCTCCTTCTTTTTCAGAAGCTAAAGCCATTTCTACGTCCATCCATCTTAAGTTATTTTTTAGTGTCATATGCTGAACTTTTCTCAATTCACCTTGAATATCAGCTGACTGGTTATATAGATTTTTTAAGTGATTATATTCCTTATCGGTAAGCGGTTCTTTCTCTAAATCTCTAACAGCCGCTTTATAACTAAACTCACCCATATTGCCGAGAAATTCTTCTGTTTTATTGAATGGCAAGAGGGTCAGCGGCAGCTGGCCAACGTCACTTTGTGCTTCCGATGTAAGCCGCCAGACATCAGCAAGCGCCGGCGAAAGCGACTTACGAGAGTTCATAGCTAAAGTAGCCCCGATTTGATCATGGATCCGGTCTATTCCAAAGGTTAAATCATGAAAAGCGCGTTGGTAGCTGTTTTCAGCATTGATTAAAATAGCATTCTTTTCTTTATGCTCTTGATAACCCCAGACACCAGCACCAACAGCGGCCAGCGATAATACAGCAATCATTAATCCACGCAGCATCGTAATCCCCCCTTTTATTCACAGAAAATATGCTTTCCGATTTTTTTAATTTGCGGTCTCGTCCAAATCCATGCACTTGTTGCTGTATCAGGATTAAAATAATACAAAGCATTCCCCGTCGGATCCCAGCCGTTAATGGCATCTAATACCGCACGCTTTGATGTTTCGTTCGGCGTAAGCCAAATTTGTCCATCTGCAACAGCAGTGAAGGCGCGAGGCTCAAAAATAACACCAGATACGGTGTTGGGGAAGCTTTGGCTTTCTAATCGATTTAAAATAACTGCCGCTACGGCTACTTGCCCTTCGTATGGTTCTCCGCGCGCTTCTCCATGGACTGCATTGGCCATTAACTGGATATCATTCTGCGAAAAACCAGGCGGTGTGCTTTGAGCTATCGGCTTATTCTTTGAGGTTCCTTTTCCGTAGTAAGTAAAGGAACCGCCTTTATTAATTTGTGATTTTACATATGCTTCATCATACTTTGATGCCTTTACAAGTTTATTCTTTGTTGAGGCACCAACAAGACCATCAATTGGCAGTCCAAAAGCCTCTTGAAAGTTGCGGACCGCCCAGTAAGTTCCCCAGCCATATACACCGTCGATTTTTCCTTTGTAATAACCGATGTATTGAAGCCTCGCTTGCAGTTCAATAACATCATCCCCTGAAGCTCCTTTTTGGATGACCTGTCCGGAAAATGCACGCGAAGTTTCCGGCATAATAAATAAGCTGCCGGTGAAGAGACTAATAGCAAACGAAATCATGACCGCTGTTTGTTTCATATTAGAACGAATTCTCATCTTTTTTTGCCCTCCATCTCATCGATGATGTGTACGGGTATTTTTTGCAAGGTGCATATTTTTATACAAAAAAAGAAGCCCTTTTCAATTAAGAGCTTCTATCCCGAACGATTCGAAGATGATGTTGGTCCGTCAATCTATGGGCTTGCTTCACCTTCTTCAAGGCTAACCACCAAAGAAATAACATAAAAGGGATCATATAATAAAGCCAAACCGATTCAATAAATAAAATATAATCGTATAATCCATGCAGCAAAAATGGACTGAGAAGAGAAAGCCATAACCATTTGTTTCTCTTCCCATCTTGGCTGAATTTAGCCTTTCCCAAATAAAATCCCATTAGCACCCCAAAAAGTGCATGGCTTGAAACTGGAAGCAATGCCCGAAAAAAAGCATGTTCTACCCCGTAAGCCAATAAGTAGAGAATATTTTCCGCTGTCGCAAAACCAAGCGACACACTCGTCCCATACACAATGCCATCATACGGCTCATCAAAGTCCATATGCTGATAAATTAAATAAAATAAGATAAACCATTTCACGAACTCTTCAAACAGCCCGCTCGTTAAAAAAGCAGTAGCCGCATTAGAAAGAGCGATTCCCTCTTCTGCTATCACATACTGAATGAACATGACCGGAAAAGTAAGCAGCACCCCGTAAATAAACGCTTTCGCTACCGTTGCTACCGGTTCTGTTTCATATTGATCACGCAAATAAAAATAACATAAAAGCGCCAGTCCAGGAGCCACACCTGCCGAAAAAACCGCCAGCATTCGTTTAGCCTCTTTTCTTTCGGTTTTCTTCATCGTATCATTATTAAAAAGGATTGAACATAGATAATCCAAATTTGTACATTGGAGGTTTTTCTTTTGTTGAAAAAACGAATATTCGTTATCCATACAGGCGGTACTATTTCGATGCAGGAAGACAAGCAATCAGGGGCAGTGAAGCCAACCGATAAAAATCCTCTCGTTTCATTTGACCATTTATTCGATGAGGTGGCGACAATTGTTTCTGCCGAACCATTTCATCTTCCTTCTCCACACATTACTCCGAAAGAGATGCTTGAACTTAAAAATTTAATTGAGCAGACACTTCAGAAAAAACCATTTGATGGGGTCGTCATCACGCATGGGACAGACACGCTGGAAGAGACCGCTTATTTTCTCGATTTAACCCTGACAACGGATGTTCCGGTAGTTGTAACAGGTGCTATGCGCTCTAGCAATGAAATCGGAGCAGACGGGCTTTATAATTTAATTTCATCTGTCCGTGTAGCAGCCTGCAGCGAGGCTAAGGGCAAAGGGGTGATGGTCGTTTTGAATGATGAGATTCACTCAGCTGATAACGTCACAAAGACGCATACCAGCAATATTTCAACCTTCCAAAGTCCTCAATACGGGCCGATCGGGATTATTACAAAAAGAAAGGTTCTTTTTCATCACGAGCCGGCCATTCGCCGGAAAATTCCTGTCGCTGCAGTCGATAAGCGAGTAGCGTTAATAAAAGCATACGCCGGCATGGACTCTTATTTGCTGTCCGCTTTGAAAGAACTCCATTACGACGGAGTGGTGATCGAAGCGCTTGGCCAAGGCAACCTGCCTCCTGCCGCCGTTTCAGCAGTGAAAGAACTGATCAATGAAAAAATCCCTGTTGTACTCGTCTCTCGATGCTTTAACGGCATCGTCCAAGACATATACGGATATGAAGGCGGCGGCAAACAATTGAAAGAGCTGGGGGTTATCTTCTCCAATGGATTAAATGGGCAAAAAGCACGCTTAAAGCTGCTCATCGCTTTAGGGTCTGAACAAGCCTCCATAAATCTTGAAGCGTTATTTGAATCATAAAAAACGGGCAAACGCTGCCCGTTTTTTACATACAGTCATTAAGCCTCCAAAGCTAGACTTCCATAAGAACCATCACTTATTGTTCTGGCTTATCCTTTATGTCTTCTCTCTCTGCAATAGCGGTGGCAATTTCACCGCCATGAAAACGACCGTTTTCAATAAAAATTTCGTTAGCGTTATTTCCGGCAGCGATGACTCCAGCGATAAAAATTCCTTTTACGTTCGTTTCTTTTGTTTCTTCATTATAGATAGGGCGGCCTGTTTCTTGATCAATGCCTACACCCATCTCTTTCAAGAAATGATGATCTGGGTGATACCCGGTCATCGCAAAAACAAAGTCATTTTTCAAGCACTTTTCTTCACCATATTGCTGATAAATCACCATGTCTTTTGTGATCTCCATAACCTCCGCGTCGAATTCCATTTTGATTTCCCCATTGCGGACAAGTCCTTCAAATTCAGGGAGAATCCACGGCTTAATACTTTTGGAGTACTCGCTGCCGCGATATAACACCGTCACTCGCGCCCCTGCCTTGTGAAGCTCTAAAGCAGCATCAACAGCTGAGTTCTTGCCGCCGATCACCGCAACGTCTGTATCAAAATAAGGATGAGCTTCTTTAAAATAATGTAATACTTTATCAAGTTCCTCCCCTGGAATATTCATATAGTTCGGGTGATCATAATAACCTGTTGCAATGATGACGTATTTCGCCTCATATGTTTGAGCTGATGTATCAATACGAAACAACCCATCAGACATTTTTTCTACTCTCTCAACGGTTTCAAAACGATGAATCCGAAGATTTTTCATTTTTACAACTTCCCGGTAATACGTTAATGCCTGATTGCGCTTCGGCTTGCGCTCTTCAATAATAAATGGCACATCGCCGATTGCCAGTTTTTCACTTGAGCTGAAAAATGTCTGATGGGTTGGGTATTTGTAAATAGAATTTACGATGTTGCCTTTTTCAATAATAAGCGGATCTTTACCAATTTCCTTTAAAGCAATCGCAGCAGCTAAGCCGCATGGTCCACCGCCGACAATAATACAATCTTCCTTGCGCATAATTCCCACTCCTCGTTATCCGGACAACAAAATTTCCTACTATACTTTGATGATAGGAGAAAATCGTCCGACTTTCAACGGATAGACCTTAAGAGAATTATGCTTTCTTTACAAAGTACTCATAGACTTTCTGCGTTGCCTCTAGCGGGATAACAAGAATGGCATACTCTTTCAGCAGCTCCTCCGAAAGACTGGACATCCAACCGTACTCCAGCAAAGCGGCTTCCAGTGCATCATACTGGCTGTCGAAGTCGAAAGAAAAGCAAAGATAATAGGCATCTTTAAAATAGAAAAGGGAACTTTGTATATCTCTTATCTTTTTCTCATCGTGGACTAATCCAATAATATCTTCAATATCGGCGAATTTAAACGTTAATTCACAACCATATGGATCCTCAGTCTCTGCCGGCACCTCCTCTACTTTGTTCAAAAAATCGAAATGGTCAATCGTTAAGATTAGGACAAGCTCATCACCTGACATGGAATGAACTTCAATCGCAATCATTCCTTCCGTGTCAATATCCAGCTGTTCTTCAATTACATCTAACATTTCATCAAAAATTTCATGCCAGATATAAGAATCCTCCAAAATATGCTTCTTCAAACAACCTTTTTTTCTTAACTCTTCATAAGTAATGGAAAGCATCACCTTATTATCTGATAAACGTTCTATCCTCATAGTTTGCTGCCCCCTGCTTAAGGACCTCTTTTACCACATACTATGAATCAAAACGCAGATGGTGAGTTTGTTATTTGATTTTAGTAAAGGCGCCCGCTTATTCCTTCTTAATTGTGATTAAATGCGTTTCTGCTTTGGCGCCAAGGCGAAGCGGCACACCACTCGTGCCGTATCCATTTGAAACGAGAACTTCCATTTCCCCCTGTCTTTCCCAGCCGCCTTTTTTGTAAGGGCCGAACCCTAAGAAACGGATTTGTCCCCCATGTGTATGACCGCTTAAAAAAAGCGAAACATCATCGGCAGCTGTTAGTTTATTTCGAAAGATCGGATTATGGCTGACTAAAATTTTAAACGCCTCATTTCGTACTTCTTTAAAAGCTGAAGTTTTGCAGCTATTGCCTTTGCTAACATCGTCTACTCCTATTAAATATACGGAGCTGTCATCGGTCACGTCAGCTGATAAACAGAAAGAATCATTCCGCAAAACATGGATGCCTTGCTCTTGAAATAATTTCGAAAGTTCCGCTGAAGGAATTTCATAATCATTATTTCCCCATACGAAAAAAACAGGGGCCACCTGTTTTAGGCTTTCTAGATTACGAGATATTCTTTCGAGCGGTACTCCCTTTTCCGCCAGGTCACCGCCGATTATAACGATATCTGTTCTTCCTTTCACCTGTTCAATAATAGAAGGATGAATAGTCCGACGGTGAATATCCGAAATAAAAAAAATCGTCAATGGCTTTTGCCATGGATAATGCGGAAAAGTAAGCACATCTGCGAGGACTTCATTTCGCTGCGCTTCCCTCCACATAAAAACAACTAAACTAACTAAAAAAAGAAAAGCTATAGCCAAATAAAACATCATTTTTCCCTTCGTTCCTTGAATAGTAATAAAGCAAAATAATAATCAGAATAACAGATTGGACTAAAAAAAGAAATAATATCACCTTTCTTCCCATACATATAAATTGAAGTCTAAAAAAGGAGGAAGGGAATGAACAAACACACCTGGTACAAAACATACCGTCCGTATATCAGTCCAATGGACCCCTGTCCGCCCATAAGAGTAAAGCGATATTCTACCCCGCCCCAACTATACGTCGGATTTCAACCGCCAGGTCTCGAGCAGTTTCCAGCACTTGCTGCACTAAAGGCCGGGACACTATGGAAATGTTTTTATGATCCTTATTATTCAATGAAGGAAATAAAAAAGGGGGAAAGAGAATGAAGCAGCTTCCTCCTGATTATTATAGTGAGCTAGAAGAAATCCAAGCTGCTGATTTTGTCATTGTTGAACTAGCGCTCTACCTTCATACACATCCTAACGACCTTGAGGCAGTGAAGCAATACAATGAATATGTAAAATTAAGCAAAAGTTTAAAGAAAGATTTTGAAAGAAAGTACGGTGCTCTCACCAGCTTTGGCTATAGCTATGCCCGTTGTCCGTTTGATTACAAGGAAGCGCCATGGCCTTGGCAAGTGTAACAAAGATGTCAGCCGAAAGGAGATCACTATGTGGGTATATGAAAAAAAATTACAATATCCAGTACGAGTAAGCACATGCAACCCGACGCTTGCCAAATATTTAATCGAACAATACGGTGGAGCAGATGGAGAGCTGGCTGCCGCTCTGCGCTACTTAAATCAGCGCTACACTATTCCAGATAAGGTCGTTGGCTTATTAACCGACATCGGCACAGAAGAGTTCGCTCACTTGGAAATGATCGCGACAATGGTGTATAAACTAACGAAAGATGCCACGCCTGATCAAATGAAAGCAGCCGGGCTCTCTGGTCATTTCGCCGATCATGATAAGGCACTTTTTTACCATAATGCTGCTGGCGTTCCATGGACAGCCACTTATATTCAGGCAAAAGGAGATCCGATTGCTGATCTTTACGAGGATATTGCCGCAGAGGAAAAAGCACGGGCGACCTACCAATGGCTCATTGATTTAAGTGATGATCCTGACCTTAATGATGGACTCCGCTATTTACGGGAACGGGAAGTCATTCATTCCCAACGCTTCCGTGAAGCTGTTGAAATGTTAAAAGAGGAACGAGACCGCAAAAAAGTTTTTTAATCAGCTAAAAAGCTCCGGAGTCTTACACTCCGGAGCTTTTTGAATTAGAAGCCTGTTGCTGCAGCCCTTTTCCATAATACATTCCCACTAAGAATAACAACCAAAGTGGACCAACATATAAAGCAATTCGTGTATCTGGCGAGAAAGCCATCAACACAATGACCATCGCTAAAAATGCTAAAGAAAGATAGGAACCTATCGGCCAAAATGGAGCAGCAAATTTTAATATTTTTTGTTGTTCAGCAGACAGATTCTTTCTAAACTTCAATTGTGAAAGTAAAATCATCGACCAGGTCCAAATCGCTCCAAATGTAGAAATGCTCGTTACCCACACAAATACTTTTTCCGGGACGAAATAGTTTAGCACAACACCGATTAATAGAACGCCTGCCGATGCAAGAATCGCCCGGGAAGGAACGCCTGATCTACTAATTCTTTTAAAAGAAGACGATGCCTGACCTTGATCGGCCAAGTTAAATAACATTCGTCCTGTACTGAAAATCCCGCTGTTACAACTAGAAAGAGCCGCTGTTAAGACAACGAAGTTGATAATTCCGGCAGCACTCGGAATGCCGATTTTCTCAAACGTTAATACGAATGGGCTTCCTGCTGTGCCGATTTCATTCCACGGGTAGATCGACATAATAACGAATAGTGCCCCAACGTAAAAAACAAGTATCCGCCAAAATACTGTATTGACAGCACGTGAAATCGCTTTCTCTGGATTTTTCACTTCTCCCGCTGTTACACCGAGCATCTCAATTCCAAGATAAGCGAACATCACCATCGTCATCGACATTAAAATTCCCTTTAAGCCATTCGGAGCAAATCCGCCATGTGTCCAAAGATTATGAATACCAGTCGCTACTCCGCCATTTCCAATTCCGAATAAAATGATGGCCAACCCTACGATAATCATTAAAATAATTGCGACAATTTTAATTAAAGCAAACCAAAACTCAAATTCTCCATAAGCCTTCACTGTAATTAAGTTCACTGCAGCCATAATAACTAATGCAGCAAGCGCCCAAATCCAGTTAGGGACACTTGGATACCATAAATGCATGTATACCCCTACCGCTGTAATCTCCGCCATACAAGTAACAATCCACAAAAACCAATAGTTCCAACCAGTAATGTAACCGTAAATGGGCCCTAAATGATCCTGTGCATAACGGCTAAAAGAGCCCGCAACTGGATTTTCAATGGCCATTTCTCCAAGGGACCTCATAATAACAAACATTACAGCGCCAGCTACAATATAAGCTAATAAAATCGCTGGTCCCGCCATTTTTATTGTCGTAGCGGATCCTAAAAATAAACCTACCCCAATACAAGCACCGAGTGACATTAACGTAATATGCCTCTCTTCTAAACCCCTTTTAAGTTTTTGATCCCCCATAAATCCACCTTTCCCCTCTGTCAATTTTAAAATAAAGCGGTTACAGGAGCCTAGTATATCACATTTCGACAATATTCTTCCTTTTTTTCATTTTTCTAAATTCCATGAATAATCCAAAAATCCCTCTACCTGATTTTAAGGCAGAGGGATTTTTAATACTTGACCTACTCGAATTTCATTGCCATTTAAATGATTAGCCTGTCTGATTTTTTCGATACCTGCCTGCGATTTGTAATACATCATTGAAATTCGAAAAACTGTTTCCTGAGGCTTCACGGTATGATAAATAACTTTTCCAGCCGGCTCTTCTTCCTTCTTTGGTACTTCTTCTTTTTTTGTTTCCGTTTGTTTCACTGGCTGAGTTTCTTTTTTCGGTTCTTCCTGCACTGCTTTTGGTTCTTCCTGTATTGGTTTCGCCTTTGGCCTTTCTTGTTCTTTAGGCTGCTCACTCGTCTTTTCAACTGGCACCTCAACTGCTGAGGCTATTGTTTCTTGGGCCGGTTCCGCCGTTTTTTCTTCTATTTGCTCACTATTTTCTTCGACCTCTGATTCATCTTGCTCCTCCTCGTCCTCTGGTACTGCATATACTGGTGTTGAGGAACCAGAGCTTTCTGTCACTACAGTTGTTGAGGAGAGGCCTCGGTCCTTCTCATGCGTGTACCAGAATAATGTGATAAAAGGCAAAGCAATAAAAAAGATGAGCAGCACTTTTAATAATGGATACTTCTTTTGTTTTTTCTCTTCTTTTCTTTCCATTCTTGAGGATGCTGCCTGATCAGGTTGTTCTTCCTGTTCACGCTTCACTCTTTGAATTTCTACACGAGTTTTTTTCGCTAATTCACGGTAAGGGTCTTTCGTCATAATTCATCCCTTCTTTACTGGTTCTTCTTATTTTGTTTACGGCGAATGGCAAGACCAAGTAGGAAATCAATAGTAAAATGCATAACGATGACCACTGCCAGATTGCCTGTCCATTCAAATAACCATCCGATCCCAAAGCTTAAAAGAATTACATTTACCGTTAAATACCATTGCGATAAATATCTCACATGAATAATAGCAAAAAGAATACTTGCCGGAACAAATCCGAAGATGGTCTGAATCATTCCTCTAAAGAAAATTTCTTCAGCAACTGCCACAATACAAGCAATCCAAAAAATTCCGGCAGTTGAGCGGCCGCCAAACAGCCTCTCATTAATCCCGCCATCATCGTAATACTTTTCGGGCAGCTTGTGCATCATATATACATCCATAATAACTACTAAAAGTCCTGCTCCTCCGCCTAGCACGACTATGTCAGCAAAGGACCATTGGAACAGGCGATAAAAGTCTGCTGCATCTTTAAATATAAAAATTCCGATAATGAGGGAAAGTGACAGCAAAAGAAACTGTGTTAAATAAAGGGCATTGAGCACTTCTTTATCAGTCATTTCCCGGATAAGCTCCGCTTGTTTATTTCTTTTCATATTCCTATCCTCATCACCTCTCAATTTGCAGCAAAGAACTTAGTATAGCTTTCCAATTTAGTGCCTCATTCTCCTCTTGATCAAATTGCTTATTATATTTTTCCCAGTTTAAGCCGCATATGTCGCAGCAATCAGCTGGTCGATTTTCTAATTTTTCTTCAAAGTAGCGGAGGATTTCTTTTCGCCGGCATTGCTTTATCCATACCCACCGCAGCATCGTCAACCGTTTTTCTTCTTTCTGTGCTAATCGCTTTTGCCGCTTGCTGATCACATATTCAGCTGGATTTCCTTTTTCTTTTTGCAGAGCTTCTTGAGCATAATGGCGAAGAAACCGGTATTGTATATCAGTCAGCTCCAAGGCAGCTGCCTTCGCCTCCTCAGCCTGATCGCTAGACGACAAATAGCCAATAATTTGGCTATCTGAAGGAAACTCCCCTTCAGCTATAATCGAGTGAAGCTCTTCATCACCCGGCACATACAGCAGAACAGAAAGCGCTTCTCCTCCATCCCTGCCTGCTCTGCCGATCTCTTGTAAATAAGATTCAAGCTGAGCAGGAAGATGATAATGGATGACAAACCGAATGTTGTCCTTATTAACCCCCATTCCAAAAGCACTAGTAGCACAGATCACGTCTAATTCACCACGCAAAAATTGCTGCTGAATTAAAATCCTATCTTCCTGCTCCATTCCGCCATGATAAAACGCTGATTTTCCAATGCCACGCTGCCGCAGCCAATCGGCACCTTCCTCTGTTGCCCGTTTGCTTGAAAAATACACAATTCCCGGTTTTTGAAGCTGGCTAACCAAGTGTAAAAGCCGAGCCTGCTTCTCATTTTGCGATGAAAGATGCTCGACGGCTATCCCGATATTTGGCCGATCAACTGAAAAAATCCATTCCTCCATATGATCTACCTTCAAATACCGGATAATATCCTTTCTTACTTCAGCTGTAGCAGTTGCTGTTAAAGCAAGTGTTAAAGGATTCCCCAGCTTTTCCCTCACCTCGCCTAAAAGACGATAATCAGGGCGGAAGTCATGTCCCCATTGGGAAATACAGTGTGCTTCATCCACAACAAACAGAGAAAGCTGTACCCTGCTCAATGCTTGAATAACCTGTTTGTTCATTAGCATTTCAGGCGACAAAAAGATAAAACGATAATTCGCCAGCCTTCTAATAACCTGTTGCTTTTCTTCAAAAGTCAAAAATGAATTCAAAGCGGCTACTTGTTTTTCTCCGCGCATTTTCAATTGTTCGACCTGATCTTGCATTAATGACAACAGCGGCGAAACGATAAGAACACTTCCTGGCAATAAATAGGCTGGCAGTTGGTAACATAGAGATTTCCCAGTCCCTGTCGGAAGCATAGCCAAAGTATGTCGGCCTGAAAGCAAGGATTGAATCGTTTCTCTTTGGCCGGTTCTAAAAGCAGAGTAGCCAAACCGTTTGAATAAAACTTGATCCATGGTCATCTTCCTTTATTTGCTATATTTCGCAAGCACGAGTCTAATCTGAAAATAGGAGACGTCCGGCAGCTTCTCTTTAATCGGCTTTATTCGTTTATTAGAAAGCACTGCCGCTATGTTAAGCACTTCTTCCTCCATCGCTTCACTGACAAAAGGCCGGATGGAGAAATCCGGATAATGAAATGCCAGCTCTACGATATGATCCTCGACTGTGCTCCGCTTTAAGCGCCGCTTCGCAATGATGTCTTCAATCGTGAAGCCGCTTTGTAACATATCGACTGTTTTTCTTGTCGATTGTGTTAACACAACTGGTTCATAGATATCTTGTATCATGGCGAATAATAGTGGAAAATGTGCGGCATGCTGAATAATATGCTGGATTGCAAAATGCAATAAATTTAAAAAGCGATACCAATATTCAGTGCTTTCTATATTAAGCAGTTCTCCTGCTTGGGCTGTTGTTTTACCGGTCCGCTTTTTACCTGAAAGCCGGAGAACGAGAATAAGCGGATCATCAGCTTGTTGGTCTTTCAGAAGCATTAGCAGTTCTTCATAAAGATGTGCCGCTAACTCTTCTCTAGACGACTGCCTGGCTGCCAAAAATGACTTTAGCCACCTTTGAGTTTGTTCATCTCGAGAGACTGGAAAATAAGTACGATCCCGGTAAAGCAAGTGAGAAGCCACCTGAACAGCTAAAGAGAGCCTTTTCCAAAAAAGGGTTGCGCAATCCTGCAATTTCCAGCCATTTAAGGACGTCAGTGATGGCAATGCTGCAGAGAGAGCCTTCAACTTTTCTTTTCCCAAAACCGTAATATTAACATGGTTTAAAGGATCAAATTCAATAAGCCTATGATCAGCCAGATTATGAATGAAACGCTCAAACGCCTCCCTTTCAAGAAAGGGTGCCGTTTGAAACCATTTGTCTAAGTGATATAGCTTGGCATCCTGTATCGTTTGGGAGGACTTTTTTCCCTTTAACAAATGAAAAACAGCTGAAGAAGTTCTTTGTCCATTTATTTGATCAATCATCATCAATAAAAGTACCTGTAGAAAAGGCATACCTTTCCTCCCTTTTCATACTTTCATCTATTTTACCATGAATTTTGTCAAAATTCCTCGTATGTGGAGGAATTACTAATGAAAGCCTTATCATTTTTTTATTAAGAAATTATGATTGAAAAGAAAACTAATCGGATATACAATGAGGGAAGAAGTTTTCAAACGAGCGTGGATATACAAATGCCACATAGCTTGGATAGATTTTAGGAGGTTTTGAAATGCCAAAGTATACAATTGTTGATCAGGATACATGCATTGCCTGCGGTGCTTGCGGTGCAGCTGCGCCTGATATCTACGATTACGATGATGAAGGCCTTGCATTCGTAATTTTAGATGATAACGAAGGAAATACGCCAGTACCAGAAGTATTAGAAGAAGACATGCAGGACGCATTTGAAGGCTGCCCAACTGATTCTATTAAAGTGGCGGATGAGCCATTTGAAGGCGATCCTTTAAAGCACGAATAATAGGAAATGAGAACCCGGTAAGGCGAACAAGCCTTACCGGGTTTTTGCTCATTGTATAGAAATTTGTCTTTACACTCTGAACTTACTTGCTTCAGATTGCAGCTCCACCGCCATTGTCGCTAAAGCTTGAGTGCTTGCGGTTATCTGTTCAATAGCCGCTAATTGTTCCTCCGTTGCTGCGCTTGAATCGTGCGCTGTGGCAGCTGTCTTTTCAGCTATTTGTCTTACTTGATTAGCATTTTCAGCAATAGATCCCGTCATCGCTTCCAGCTCTTCCACAGCAGCAGCCACGGTCTCCACTTTGTCTCCTACCTCTTTAACGGAATCTGTTATCTTCTTAAATACGTTACGTGATGTTTCCGAAGCAGATAATCCCTCTTCGATCTTGTGGCTTGCTGTTCCGATCGAACTAGCAGCTAAATTCGTGTCCTTCTGAATTTCTTTTACCATTTCTTCAATATCGGCAGCAGAAGTTTTGGATTGTTCCGCAAGCTTTCGTACTTCTTCCGCTACCACAGCAAATCCTTTGCCATTTTCTCCTGCTCGTGCTGCTTCAATAGCAGCATTTAAAGCTAACAAATTTGTCTGTTCAGAAATGACCGTAATCAAGCCGGTGACCCTTTGAATCTCCGTTGCATGCTTTTCTAAAATACTCATGTATTCTTCTGTTTCCTGCATAGAAGAGTGAATGTCTTCAATTTGGCTAGATACATTTTCTGTAGCTTTTTCTCCCTCTGAAATAAGGGCTTCTACCGCCTCTGCGGAATAAAGCATCTCCTCATTATTTTTGGCAATTTGCTTAATTCCCTCTGTCATTTCCTCCATGGAAACGACCACTTTACCGACAAGCTCCAGCTGTTCACTGCTTCCCCTCATATTTTCTTCTGCTGCCCCTGCTACCATTTGTGAAGAGGCCGTGCTTTGCTCAGTGCTGGCTGACAACTCCTGAGACTGGGCGGACAATTGAAGGGCAGACTGATTCACCTGGCTAAGAATAGTCCGCAAATCCTCAGTCATTTCGTTAAAGGCTGCACCCATTTCCCCGATTTCATCTTTATTTCTTATTCTCACTTTTTCTATTTGTAAATTACCAGCGGCCACTTCATTGAGAGCTATTGTCATTTTCTTGACAGGAACTGTAATGGACTTTCCGATTAGATAAGCAATGACTCCTCCTAAAGCGACACCTGCGACCACCATAATAATGAGAAATATCTTCATGGCACGAACAAAACCGTTTAAATCAGTCCTCGTTTCATTCATCAAGGATACCTGTACTTCTTTTAACTCTAATGCTTTGTTCTTAAACACCTCTTCTGCCTTGTTAGCCTCATCTGCATATTCAGCTGTCTGAGCTTGCAGCCCCTTCTCCTGGCTGTCAAAAACCTTAAAAACAAGGTCGCTATACCGGCTGCCCGCTTCTTCCAATTCACTCAATATTCTCCTGTTGTTGGGCTGTTTAATTATTTGGCTAAGTTCATTATGTATGTCGGCAAATTCTTTTTGCTTTTTCTTGATCTCCTCTAAATTTCGTTGTTCCGAAAAAGCAAAATAAGTGAGCGAGTTGATCGATATATCTTTTTCGATACTAATAAGTTCATTAATCATTTCTACTTTCTTCACACGGTCATCGAGCAAGAAAGCATACTCGTTATTAAGCTTCATAGCTGCCAAATAGCCGATTACTCCCACTGCCATTAAGATCAATAACACAGCAATAAAACCTGTATACAATTTTTTTGCTACCGAAAAGCCCACTTTCATCCCTCCTATCATCTCTTTAACATTTTATAATGCCTTCCACGAACAATTATACTATTCGCCATGCAACATTCAAGTTCTTTTGAACTATGTATCAGTAAAAAAGATAGATAAAAAAGAAGCTCTAAAAGTCCTATTTGTGACTTTTAGAGCTTCTTCCCTACAACTCTATTTTTATAAAGCGGCTGCCTGCTTGCGCATCCACACATGAATACGGGAGTAAATTAACATGAATAGAGTAGCCATCAGAACTCCTTTTACAATGTTAAAGGGCAGAATAGCTGAGACAACCATTTGCTTCGTTTCCGGAGCACTCATTGCTGGTGCGTTTAGGAAAAGTGTGTAGGCGGGCAGGATAATATAGTAATTTAACACACTCATCATCATCGCCATAAACAATGTACCTACTACTAAAGCAAAGGTTAATCCTTTTTTCGATTCGAATTTTTTGTACACATAATAAACTGGAAGAATAAACGTGATGCCAGCAACGAAATTGGCTAAGTGGCCAACAGGTACACCTGTCGGACTCCCAGTCATAAAGAAGTCTATTACATTTTTCACTAGTTCGACCATGATACCTGCAAGCGGCCCAAAGATAATAGCAGCGATTAGTGCAGGTATATCGCTGAAATCAATCATTAAAAAGCTCGGAAATGGGGGGATTGGAAAGTTCAACAGCATTAATAGATAAGACAGTGTACTTAATAACCCCACAGACGTCAGCGTACGAATATTCATTTTTCTCACGATCATTCTCTCCTTCTTCTCATTCATCATTCATAAGAAGAAAGGCTGCCAAAACCCTCGAGAAACGACAATCCCCCAAGCTGCTCGCTTAGGGGAAGAAAAGTCATACTCAAATAAACGTTCAAATCTGCACTTTTTGAACGTTGGCAGACCTTCACCTTCTCCCATCCAGACTATACTGTCGGCTTTGGCTTCTCACCAAATCAACCTTTCGGCTCGCGGGCTCGGAAAACATTCTTTCCATACCGCCGGTCGGGAATTGCACCCTGCCCCGAAGATGAATATAAAATTTTTTCCACTAAGATTCTCATGTCATTGCGACAAGAGAATCTTAATAGATTTATTTAATGATAACAACCTTATAAAAAAAAAGCAAGGGGATCCCCTTGCTTCAAGCTGTTGACAAACGCTCGCTTTTTCATGCTTTATGTCTCCGACAGCCAACTGCTATGCCTAAAGACCAAGCGATCAGTGAATAAAGTAAACTTGATCAGACGTCCGACACAGCTAATAGCTTCTGCTATTTCCATACTTGCGCTAAGCAGCCTTGCTTGTATGTAGCATTCCAATCGTGCCTTCAAGATCACCAGTTTGAACCTGAGACTGCTTCTTTTCACTTTTTGACTGGGCAAGCCCTCCGCCGATCATCAGCAAACTAACACATACCCCCATAAGCAAAGCGATCATAAAACGTTTCACGTAGTCTTTCATGTTGTACCGCCTCCAACTTGCTTTTTTACTGCCCTATTAGTTGTATGACGGAAAGTGTTTCCAGTATGACTACTTTTCTAGATAAACGATAAAAGCTGCAAATGCTTTGCAGGCCGCTGACAAGCACTCACTTTCTTCACGACTGGCAGACTGAATGCTCATGCCCTAACATCATAAAGGCTAGAAACATTTATTCTCTTGGTAACCGGAATGAAAATATAGTACCTTGTCCCAATTTGCTCTGCACTTTGATACTGCCATTATGGGCAGAGATAATGTTTTTAGCAATAGAAAGTCCGAGTCCTGTTCCGGAACGGCCTCTCGTTCTTGCTTTGTCTCCTTTGTAAAAGCGCTCGAATACAAAGGGCAAATCCTCTTCGCTGATGCCTGCTCCTGAATCCTGCACAGACACATGGTGACCGTCTGTCCTATATTCACAGCTCACTTTAACGAAACCGTGTTCTGGTGTATGGCGTAAAGCATTGTCTATTAAATTCGTTAAGACTTGTTCAATTCGGTCTGGATCCAATTTAACGATGACTTGTTCGCTAGGAATCTGCCATGTCAGATCAATATGCTTTTCTTTCGCAAGCCCTTGAAACTTATCGGTCACCCGCTTAATAAAGGCTGGGAAATCAATTTCTTCCAGATTTAAAGAAATATGCCCTGCTTCCATACGAGCTAAATCTAACAGCTCATTCACAAGCCGGCCAATCCGCAGCGATTCATCGTAAATAATTCGAGCC
Source organism: Pseudobacillus wudalianchiensis (assembly GCF_001685015.1). Taxonomy (GTDB): domain Bacteria; phylum Bacillota; class Bacilli; order Bacillales; family Domibacillaceae; genus Pseudobacillus; species Pseudobacillus wudalianchiensis. The sequence continues at coordinate 630,329 of NZ_MAYT01000001.1, read as the reverse complement.
ATTTCTCTTTTTTCATCTTCAGTAGCGGCAATGTCGTCAATAATTGCCTCACTATATCCTTGAAGCATTGAAATGGGAGTGCGAAGTTCATGAGACACATTCGCAACAAAATCTTTTCTCAACTTATCAAGGCGGCGTTCTTCCGTCATATCACGAACGACAGCCACTGCTCCACGGACCGCTTTTCCATTATACAGCGGACTAACAATGATAACGTAAGAACGGCCCTGCATGGAGAACTCACCAATCTTTTCTGTTTCTGTTTGAACAGCCTCTTTGAGAAGATCCTCGACAAGCGAAGGCATCGTTTGTTTTGGATTTTCTTTTCCTACTTCATAATACCAATTTTGCAAGAAGCGCTCTGCGGGCGGGTTAGTAATGAGGATAGTTCCATCCCGATTAAAGGTCATGACGCCATCTGCCATACTGCTTAAAATACTTGCTAACTGCTCTTTTTCCTGATTCAGTGCATGGATATTATGATTTAGTTGTTTCGCCATTTGATTAAATGAAGTAGCAAGCGCGCCAATTTCATCTGTTGTTAAAATGGGGACAGTCGTATCGAAATTTCCTTTTGTCAGTTCATTTGCCGCTTCTCGCATTTTGCGCAATGGAGCCGTGATCCTTGTGGATAAAAAGAACGCGAAAATGGTTGTCAAAAATATAGCAATGCCAGCAGCGAGCAAGATTAGCTTCGTTGTCTGATGGGACGTTTCTTTTATCACTTCAAGTGATTGGTAAATAATAACCGCACCATCTTCTCCCTTATTCATTTTCAAGGGAACGGCAATGGCGATCGAATTCTCATGACGATTAGATCGGCCGTCTTCGTCTACCTCTAGCTCCGCCTTTACTTTCTTTTTGTCTGTAAACACACGGGAAAGTGTAGGGTCATTCACGATTTCACTCTGTTTAAGCCTTTTAGAAGCCGGATCACTCGGTGAGTAATGAAACGTATCCCTATTCTCGGCGATAATGACGTGAACAGGTCGATCCACTAACTCCCACGCTACTTCCATTCCTGTTGTTTTGTTTTCATGATCAGAGATCACTTTAGAAATTTTTACAGCTGTTTCCGATAATTCTCTTTCCACTTCATTTGTATGATAGTTCTCAAAAAACTCTAATAGCAAAATCGTCAGGAAAAAGAGAACAAAGGAAACCAGCAGTAAAATGGTCATCCATAGCTTCCCTACTACACTTCTCCAAAGTTTCATTCATTCACTACCTCGAATTTATAACCTACCCCCCACACGGTCACAATCATTTTTGATGCCTTTTCTGACACTTTATTTAATTTTTCGCGCAGGCGCTTCACATGTGTATCTACTGTTCGAAGGTCACCAAAAAACTCATAATGCCACACTTCTTTTAATAAATGCTCCCGGTCGAATACTTTATCTGGTGATTTAGCAAGAAAGTAAAGCAATTCGTATTCTTTAGGCGTTAAGTTTACTTCTTCCCCATCTGCCGTCACACGATGAGCATCATTATCAATGGTTAAATGAGGGTAAACAATTAAGTCTTTTGACTTTGTATCGGTTTGCAAATAAGAGGTTGGCGACGACCTTCTTAAAAGTGCCTTTACCCGAAGAACAACTTCTCTAGGGCTGAACGGCTTAACAATATAGTCATCGGTGCCGACTTCAAATCCCTGTACACGGTTTGCCTCTTCGCCTTTTGCTGTTAACATAATAACAGGCGTTGATTTCTTTTCCCGCAGCTCTCGGCACACCTCAATGCCGTCTTTTCCTGGCATCATAATATCGAGTAATATACAATCGTACTCTTTATTTAACGCAAGCTCAAGAGCGGCTTCTCCATCTTCCGCTTCATCTACTTCGTAGTTTTCCCTCTCTAAATACATCCGCAGTAAACGGCGTATCCTTTCTTCATCATCAACGACTAAAATTTTCAGTTCGTTATCCACCTGAATTCCTCCCTGTTTGCACAATAAAATTCATCGTAATTCCGATAAGCTTGTCTTTTTTATTATTAACTAATTAAAACGGTTTTTCAATTTATTCGCGCCTTATAAAAAAGCCCCCGCACAGGGCGGAGACGAAAGAATATAGACAAAGTCTATTTTCAATATCTCAGGCTCATTGAAAACGCTTGTCTTTCAAGGCGTGAAGCCCCCGCGCGGAGCGGAGACGATCAAGCATACGAATGCAAACCAGCAATGACTAGATTAACAGCAACCAGGTTAAACATAATAATGACAAACCCGATTACGGCAAGCCAGGCAGACTTTTCTCCATGCCAGCCTTTCGATAAGCGTAAATGTAAAAAGGCAGCATAGAAAAGCCAAGTAATAAGCGCCCACACTTCTTTTGGGTCCCATCCCCAGAATCTAGTCCAAGCAATCTGCGCCCAAATCATCGCAAAAATCAGGCCGCCAAGCGTGAAAACAGGAAAACCGATTAAGATAGAACGGTAGCTTACCTCGTCCATCAAATCCGTATTAACGTTTTTAACGAGCGGCTGCACGAGAGCGCCCATTCGCTTTCTTGTCAATAGACGAAGTAAACCGTACAATACAGCGCCGGCAGCAAGTGACCAAAGTGTAGTGTTCAATTTCTTGGCATTAATAAAGGCTGGCATATCGACAATCGGCTCAAATTTTCCGTCTGTTAGCAATTTACTTTCATTTGGACCAACAATAGCCGGAATCGTAAACGTTTCTTTTGCGACATTGCCGTCCTTATTCACGTACTCAAATTGCGCTTCATAACCAGACAGCGTGAAAGTCGTCGTAACAGCAACAAACCCGATAACAGCCACAAGGCTATACATAATCATTTCAAGCCAAAACGTCTGTTTATTACGCTTCGACTGATCAATTGTTTTGATTAAATAAACTAATCCTGCAATAAAGCTAATAGCAAGGATCCCTTCCCCGGCCGCAACCGTTGTTACGTGAATATGCAGCCATTGGCTTTGCAGCGCCGGGATAAGCGGACTAATGTCCCGCGGAAACATACTCGCATAGGCAATAATGACAAGGGCGACGGGCAAAGCAAATACGCCAAGCACCGGGAGGCGGTACATAAAATAAATAATAATAAAAGCACCAACTAACATCATTGAGAAAAACGTAATAAATTCAAATAAGTTACTTACAGGCGCATGTCCTGAAGCGGCCCAACGAGTAAAAAAGTAACCTAGCTGGGAAATGAAGCCAATGATGGCTACCGTAATTCCCAGCTTTCCCCAACGGTTCTCTTCCTGTTTTTCACCATTTTTCTTTGGACGAATCGCTCCGCCGAAGAAAAAAGTGGCGACTAAATACATAATAAATGAAGCGTATAGTAGATTTCCGCTCCATTGGACTAAATCGGACATAGGATACTTCCTCCTTTTAAATTAAGCTATGCCACACTATAGTTGATTGTCGGCCTCATTTTTTGCACGTTCATTTCTAAATAAAGAAAGGTCACTCACAAGTCAACATCAACTTAGTTGCACCATAGTCTCCCACTATCCTTGTTGGTCTTCTGGGATCGGAACGGATGTGCCTTCAATCACGGAATTGATCTCCCGCTTTAACCCATGCCAATTTTTATTCGTATGGGCAGCAACATAGATTTCACCGTTTATTTCACGAATCCACAAACGACGATGGTTCCAATAGGCCCCTTGAATAACTCCAATCATAAAGATCGCTCCACCTAGACCAAGTATCCATAAAGTTAAATCTTTGCGAACCGTCAAGGCAGAAATATTCCGCGTTTCGATTCCCCTAAACTCCATTTTATAATCCGTTTTTCCAACAGGTTCAAGCGTTTGACGGATCGCTGTAAAACTGATTTCTCCCTTTGGATGCTCGGGGGAGATCATTTTAAATAAGAAGGCTGGATTGTTCGGAAGCGGAGACTTTGTTTTCGGTTCCCCGTCTGATCCAATGCCATCATAATCAGGGTAGTAACCAATTATTTCGACCTTATACCCCTTGCCAAGATCGTATGTATCCTTTGGATTAAAGAGATCAATCTTTACTCTTCCCGCTTCTTTTTGCGTGGCTTTGTCGGCTAAAGCGAATTCCATTGCCTTCATTTCATCTTTGCTGTAGCTATCCTGATAAAGAGCAAACTTATCAAACTTTAGCGGCTCGTTCACCCTGATCTCCGCGTCTTTTACTTTCACAAGTTTTGGCTTTGCTCCTGGAAGATCCCGGTTTTCATCCCGATAAAGAACAGCATCAGTTTGGTAATTCTTCACGACGCCTCCTGTTCGTTTAAGGGCTTCCTTGAAAACTTCAGGGTCTTTCTTTTCATCGTAATTTTCAATTGTGAATTTTTCGTTTTTTAAGTAATATTCTCCCTGTGTCCCTGGGATCTCGAGCGTTTCTCCTTCACGAATCCATAACATCGCATCCGTATACATCCCCTCTGTAGAGCGGAGCATGGCGCCAATTAGAAAGATAATTAATCCAATATGATTGATATAAGGGCCCCAGCGGGAAAAACGTCCTTTTTCAGCAAGAAGACTTCCCTCTTCTTCCCGGATATGATAACGTTTGCTTTTCAATTTTTCTTTTACTTTATCAAGCTCGCCAGATTGAAGTGTCCCTTCTTTTGAAGTGAACAAACGCTGCTTTTTCATGAACGAGCTATGCCGGGCAACACGCTGATTTTTCAACGCCCGGTATAATGGAATGACACGGTCTAGACTACAAATCACGAGTGACACGCCGATTGCCGCAATTAAACCAATAAACCAAATAGAATTATATAAATCATAAAAACCGAGCGTGTAATAGATCTTACCAGCTACGCCGTAAGTGTCTTCATAATAAGTTTCCGGAGAGACATTGTTCGGAATAAATAGCTTTTGCGGAAAAATCGTCCCGATAGAAGAGGCAATTAACGTTAGCACAATCAGCCAAATCCCAACTTTAACAGAAGAGAAAAAGTTCCACACTTTATCAATAATCGTTTTGTTGTACGTTTGTGATCGCCGGGCACTGCCTTCATAACGCATATCATGAAGCTTTTCCCTTTGGGCTTCTTCTGTCAGTGCCCTGCCGCAAGACTCACATAAAATCGTTCCATGTGGATTTACGTGGCCACATTCACATTTTACTTTCCCCATACTAAAACTCCTTAAGTTAAGGTTTCACTTTTTCAAACAAAGCGCGAACCTGTTCTTCTTTCACTAATCCCCCAATAACAATTTGTTCAACTTTCCCGTCTGGGCTGATCATAAAAGTAGCCGGCAGCGGGTTAATCCCGTACGCATCCTGCACTTCCTTCGTCGAGTCAATGGCGATCGGGAAAGTCAGTCCGTACTGCTTAGCGAATTTCTTCGTCTGCAACTCCGAATCGCCGACATTCACGGCGAGGACCTCAACCCCTTGTTCCTTGAACTCTTTAGACAGTTTTTCCATGTGAGGCATTTCTTTTTTACACGGCTCACACCAGCTGCCCCAAAAATTCAAGAAAACGCCCTTTCCTTTATAGTCGGATAACTGTCGTTCTTTACCCGATAAATCCGTTAGCACAAAGTCAGGCGCTTGATCACCTTCCTTTAAATTGCCGCGTGCTTCTTTCGTCAAATTCGAATAAAACGTATAGCCAACCGCGATCGCAAGTATTGCTAAAATAATAGAGCGAATGACTAACCTTTTTTTCTTCTTGTTCAAGACTGGCCCTCCTTATGAAGTATAGACATCTGTTTTTCTACTTATCCTTCAACGAATGGGAAGATTAACTGTAGTTATTCGACAAAAAACATTCAAAACTACCCCCATTATACCATTTTGTCTTTTTTCTGATGAAAAGGGATTTGAAGGATATGTGACAGTTTCATCACTTATCGCAAAGAGCCTGTCTCAGCCAACGTGCGCAGCTGTTTCACTTCATGAGTGGTAAGTTCCCGAAATTCCCCAGCATTCAATCCATTTAAATTTAAAAAAGCATAGCGCTCTCTTTTTAACTTTTGCACTTCAAAGCCAATCGCTTCAAACATACGCCTTACTTGGCGGTTCCTGCCTTCATGAATCGTGATCTCGATCAATGCCCGCTGTTTCTTTCGATCAACCGACAACTCCTTCACTCTAGCAGGGGCCGTCTTGCCGTCTTCTAGCTGGATCCCTTCTGCTAGCCTTTTGAGCAGATGGCGTTGAGGAATTCCATTCAAACGAGCAACATACGTTTTATCTATTTGATAGCGCGGGTGAGTAAGCAAATTAGAGAATTCTCCATCATTCGTTAAGATTAACAAGCCCGATGTATCATAATCTAAGCGGCCTACCGGAAAAATCCGCTGCTCAACGAACGGGAAAAAATCTGTTACCACTTTACGCTGCTTATCATCCGATACAGCCGAAATCACGCCCCGCGGCTTGTAAAATAAATAATAAACTTTTCTTTCTCGTTCAACCGGGACTCCGCCTACTTCTACTCGATCAGAAACTCCCACTTTTGTACCAAGCTCTGTTACAACTTTTCCATTTACCTTTACTTTTCCTTCTATGATCAACTCTTCCGCTTTTCGTCTGGAAGCGATGCCAGCTTGGGCAATTACCTTTTGTAATCGTTCCATTCTTTTCACCTCATGTTTTCAGTATGTATCCTTATGCATTATTACACATCCATTCAAATAAGAAAAGGAAGAGCATTCTTCTAAAATCATGATATTGTACCTGTTTCCCTTTTCTATTTGTTCCCGCTAAAAAAAAGCGGTTCCTGCGAATGCAGGAACCGCTCATCAGAGTTAGAATACTATGATTTAAAACATCCAAGACACAATCACAAGGGCTGCAATAAATCCTGCTACATCAGCCCATAGTCCAACCTTTAACGCATCCCCCATTTTCTTAATTCCTACCGCTCCAAAATAAACCGTTAATACGTAAAAGGTCGTATCTGTACTCCCCTGCATCACTGAAGCGAGCCGCCCAATAAAAGAATCCGGTCCATGGACAGCAATTAAATCGCTCACCATTCCAAGGGCTGCATTTCCGGAAATGGGCCGGATGATCGCGAGCGGAAATACTTCCGGCGGCAGCCCAATCCATAATAGGACTGGTCTCACCCATTCTACTAAACTATCTAATGCTCCTGAAGCCCGAAATATCCCAATCGCTACCATCATCCCAATTAAATAAGGAATAATGGAAACAGCGATATGAATGCCTTCTTTCCCTCCCTCTACAAAACTCTCATATGTCGGTACTTTTTTAAATGTTCCGTACAGCAGGATGAAAGCAATCATGGCTGGAATAAGCCACATGGACATGAGAGAAAGCCATGCCACTTACTTCCCCTCCTTTTTTCTTCTTCGTATATAAAAGAAACGGTCAATGGCAATTGCCGCCATTGTCGAACAGGCAGTCGCAAAAATAGTAGGAGCAATGATTTCGGCGGGAGAAGCGGAATGATAAGAAAAGCGAATAGCGAGCACAGTCGTCGGGATCAAGGTAATGCTCGATGTATTAATGGCGAGGAAAGTGATCATAGAACGACTCGCTTCTGCCTTCCCGCCGTTAAGCCGCTTCAGCTCCTCCATCGCTTTAATGCCGAGCGGAGTGGCGGCATTTCCGAGCCCGAAAAAATTAGCTGTCATATTGGAAAGGATATATCCCATTGCCGGATGTCCAGAGGGGACTTCAGGAAAAAGCCTTTTGGCAAATGGTTCAACTAGCCGAGCCAGCTGCCTAAGCAGCCCCGCCTCCTCGGCTATCCTCATCAATCCGAGCCAAAATACGAGCACGCTAACAAGACCAATACAAATGGTCACTGCTTCACCGGCTGATTTAAAAACAGCTTCATTCACTTCCTCCATTCTCCCATTTACAGCTGCAAAAACAAGACCAATAATTGTCAGCCCTACCCATATAAAGTTAACCATATTCTATTCCGCCATTCATGACCAAGGCAACCATTCCTTCCACTTTTCCCAAATTGATGGTTCCTGCTTTTTTTGTTCATTTTTATAATATACTGGCAAGGAATACAGCTTCTCTTTTTTCAAATACACTTCTGCTTGTCCTACAACAGGCGGCACTTCCCCATTTTGCCACTGCTTTTTTGGTTTCAACATATGGAACCGGATCGCAACCTGCTTTTCTTCTTTTTTCGTTAAAGGATAGACGACATCTCTCTTCAGATAAATATTCCCTTTGTAAAAAGGATGGTTTCCTGCTTTTACTTCTCCTTTTTGGAGAATGATTTTCGGATCATACTTCAAAAAGCCTTGTTCATAAAGGTAAATATGATCATTCCAATCATCCGGAGCATTTAACGTGACGGCAATTAAATCCAAATCCCCTTTTGTGGCAGTTGTGACAAGTGTCCGCTTTGCTTTTTTCGTATATCCGGTTTTGCCGCCCGTACAATACTTATACTTTTCTGTTAACAGACGGTTTTTGTTATACCAAATTCGATCCCATTCCCCGTCCGGATCAGGAGACCTGTATACTTCCGTTCCTGAAATCTTACGGTACTCGGCATTTTTCATGGCATACCTTGTCAACAGAGCCATATCATAAGCGGTGGAACGGTGCTTTTCGCTGTCATCTAACCCATGCGGATTAGCAAAGTACGTATGCTTCATGCCAATTTCTTTAGCTTTTTCATTCATGAGGTAGACAAATCCTTCTAAGCTTCCGCCGACATGCTCGGCAATAGCGACTGCCGCATCATTTCCCGAACGCAGCATTAGTCCGTATACTAAATCTTCAAGCGGAATTTTCTCTCTTTTTTTTAAGTAAACTGACGATCCTTCGGTGTGTACAGCCCGCTCGCTTACTTTTACTTTTTCATCAAGCTTGTCCGATTCGATCGCTATGATGGCTGTCATAATTTTTGTAATACTGGCAATGCGCATGACAGCATGAGGGTTTTTCGCGTAAAGAACTCGTCCACTTTGCTGTTCCATTAATACAGCACTCGCTGCACTCGGCTCGGCTGCTGCGGGTGTTCCGGTTGCCAGAAACAGCAGGAAAGCCAGGATGGCAATTGGCAGCTTTTTTTTCATCCACTCTTCTCTCCCTTGCTCATTTGTACAAATATATGCCAGACGAGCTCATTTAGAATGAATAGAAAAATAAAAAAAGCGGCATATGCCGCTTTTTTAGGATTCGTTTGAAAATACTTGCTCAAATTGTTCAAAAAACAAATCAGCTTCTTCTGGTTCAGCTGAAGTTAATTCTTCGGAAAGCGGCGGCAATTCCGCCAAATCCCTTAATCCAAAACAATCGAGAAATTCCTTCGTTGTACCGTACAGAATGGGCCGCCCTGGTCCCTCGCTGCGCCCTGTTTCCTGAATTAGCCCTTTAACGACAAGCGTATGAAGAGCACTTTCTGTTTTCACTCCACGAATGTCTTCAATCTCTGCCCTCGTAATCGGCTGTTTATACGCGACAATGGCTAGAGTTTCAAGTGCAGCTTGGGAGAGAGTCTGTGGCTGACTGCTCTCGACCAATTTTTTTAAATAAGGAGCATGCTCCCTTTTCGTTGCGAGTTGATAAGTTCCGGCCAATTCCATTAAACCGATGCCTCGTTCTTCTTCCTTTTCATATCTCTCTTTTAATTCTTCTATAATACCCGCCGCTTCGAATTCCTCTATTTCAAGCACTTGGGCAAGCTGCTTTAAAGTCAATCCTCCATCACCTGCAGCAAAAAGCAGGCTCTCTGTTATACCTAACCAATTAATAATCGCCATCGTCTGCTCCTCCTTTCGCTCGGATGAACAACTCTGAAAAGTTCTCCTGCTGCTCTACTATAATCTCATTTTGTTTCATTAATTCCAGAACAGCTAGAAAGCTAACAACTACTACTTCTTTGTCTCCTTCAGTAAACAATTCTTCAAATTTAAACAGCTTCCGGCTTTGTTTTAGCACGGATAGAATTTCATCCATCCTTCTTTCAATCGGAATCTCCTGCCTTGCTACTGTCGCTGTATAAGGGCGCTTTAATTTTTGGCGTCGGAGAAGCTTATGGAAGGCTCCGAGCATATCATACACTGTTACATTTAAATCAGACACGGTCGTTTCTTCGCTGCTAAAAGCCGTTAGATCACTGGGGGGTTTTGTAAAAATTTGTCCGCGCTCCTGCTCTTTATCTTGAAGCTTCTTGGCTGCCTCTTTAAATTTCCTGTATTCCACCAACTGTTCAACCAATTCTTCACGCGGGTCTTCCTCCCACAGCTCCTCCGCTTCCTCTTCCTCATGAACAGGAAGAAGCGTCTTGCTTTTAATAGCGAGAAGCGTTGCAGCCATCACTAAATATTCACTCGCTACATCTAGTTCAAGCTCTTTCATCGCATGGATAAACAAAAGATACTGTTCTGTAATTTCCGCCATCGGGATATCATATATATCTATTTCCAGCCGCTGAATTAAATGCAGCAACAAATCAAGCGGCCCCTCAAACACTTCTGTTTTTACATTATATTGCATTTTCATCACCAGTTTTTCTTGATCTTTAATCGATCCCTTTTTTTAGTATAGAGGAATCACCGTTCGTGTCCAGCCATTTTTTCAATTTGATTGAAATGTGAAGGACGTGGTAAAGTAGAAAGAGTATGTATCTCATGTGGGAGGACTTTCATGTATTCTTTTCCGTTGCCGTATTTGAGTTTTTTAGTTTACTTTCATGAAAATCATGATTATTTTGAATGCCATGAAGTATTAGAAGAATATTGGAAAGAAAAAACAGACCAATCACGGGACTCTGTCTGGGTCGGATTGATCCAAGCAGCCGTTTCTCTATATCATCATCGCCGAGGAAATCTTTCGGGAGCCCAAAAATTAGCAGGTAAAGCACTGAAAATCTTTAAAAAGCGCAAAGATGAGTTAACCGCTCTTGGCATTGACAGCGAAACGTTTATTAACCAGTTTACTCATCGTCTCCAGGAAATAAAAGCAGGAACATCATTTACTGACATGACAATTCCTTTTGCTGATCAAAAAGTGGTTCAACAATATCGCCACTTCTTAGAAAGCGGTGCCCTTTCTCTCGAAAGTGATCCCAATTATTTATATAACAAGCACTTAGTAAGGGATCGATCACAGGTGCTCGCCGCCCGTGAACAGTCTTTAAGGGAACGCCGTAAATTGCTGCCAACAATGGACCCGCCTGCTAATCCTTAAGCTTCTGCTAATGGGCAGACATCTATTGAAGCAGTCATCTTTTTTTCTTGAGCCTACGCTAAAATGCGAAAAAGAAGACCCGGGGTCGTTATACCGGGTCTTTTTACTTTATACACCACCAGGCTGATTGCAAGCGTTTGTCTTTCGAGGCGCGAAACCTGACGAGAAGCGGAACGACCATGATGGTCATGAGCACCGCAGGCAGGCGAGCAACGAAGAAAGCGAACGTTTGTCAAAGCTTGAAAGAAGACCCTGGCTCCTTATGCCGGGTCTTCTTCTTGTTCACACTTATAAAAGAATGCAGATGTAGTCGAATTAGGTATAATTTGTTTATCCGAATACATGTCTTTTAATGCTTTTATCATTTTCTTGCCGATCCCTTCCTGTCTATAGGAAGGATTCACGCTAATATGCTGAATCTCTACTTCATCCGCTGTGACTCTGGCTCCGATTGCGCCAACAATATCTTCTTCTTTCCATAAATACAACTGCCAGTCGTCTGCTGTTTCATAAGCCTTCATTGTTTCTTGAAGCTTTTTAATATCTCTTTCTTCAGGCATGAATGACAGCAAACCCATGGCGATTTTTTCAAAAGGTTTTTTATAACGAATCAGCATCCCAAGTCCCTCTTCAGTTTAATTCTCAATCTAAATTGCTACTATTCCTTGTTTTTGTTCACTATTTACTATGTTACTAAATAAATGGAGCTTTTTCAACTTCCCTTCCATTTATTTCATAATAAAAAAGGCATAATAGAATCCCCAGCCAACGGCGAATATTAGCAATATGATAAAGAGCAGTATATTCTTTTTGTCCACATCATTTCACCTCTAGTCGACGGTGGTTAGCTATTGTTTTACTGTCACATTCAACGGCAAATCAAGCTTTACCAAGTCGTCATAGCTTTCCCGTCTAATCACTAATTCTGCCTGGCTATTTTCGACGAACACTACCGGCGGTCTAGGAATACGGTTATAATTATTCGCCATTGAATAGCCATACGCTCCTGTGCAAAAGACAGCAAGAAGATCATTGTGAGATGCTTTAGGAAGCGGTAAATCCCAAATAAGCATGTCACCAGATTCACAGCACTTGCCAGCGATGGAGACGGTTTCTTCAACCGGATCGTTAGCGCGGTTAGCAAGTATAGCTTCATATTTTGCATTGTAAAGAGCAGGACGAATATTATCGTTCATGCCGCCATCTATAGCCAAATACTTTCTTACTTCCGGAACGAACTTTTCAGAACCGATACTGTAAAGCGTAATCCCCGCATCACCGACAAGCGAGCGGCCCGGTTCAATCCAAATTTCCGGCATAGCAAGATTGTGCTCGTCTGTCTTCTTTTGAACTTCCTTAATGATCTCTTCTACATATTTAGCAGGCTCAAGGGGCTCGTCCTCTTCTGTATACCGGATACCAAATCCCCCGCCAAGATTTAAAACTTTTGATTCAAACTGGAAGCGGTTTTTCCATTCAGAGAGCTTTTGGATAATTTTATCAGCAGCAAGTTTGAAACCCGTTGTTTCAAAAATTTGAGAACCGATATGGCAATGAAGGCCTAATACTTCTACCCCTGTCATATCCATTGCCCTTTTCAATGCTTCTTCTGCTTGTCCATTGTTCAAGTCAAATCCGAACTTAGAATCTTCCTGTCCGGTTAAAATGTAATCGTGCGTATGGGCTTCTATTCCCGGCGTAACGCGCAGCAAAATGTTTACTTTCTCACTTTTTTCCTTGCAGATCGATTCCAAAAGTTCCAATTCATAAAAATTATCAACCACGATGCAGCCGATGCGATGTTCAAGTGCCATCACTAGTTCTTCTCGGCTTTTGTTGTTGCCATGAAAATGAATGCGCTCGGCTGGAAAGCCCGCTTTCATCGCTGTGTAGAGCTCTCCTCCGGAAACCACGTCCAGAGACAACCCTTCTTGATTAGCTAGCTGCATCATACCAATAGCTGCAAAAGCTTTACTTGCATAAGCAACCTGGGCTGTCACACCAAGCTGCTCAAACGTGTTCTTAAACCCCCGGGCTCTCTGCCGAATCAATGCTACATCGTAAATATAGAGAGGCGTACCATAATGTTCAGCTAAGCTGACAACATCTATTCCCCCAACTTCCAAATGACCTTCTTTGTTTATACAAGCCGTTCCATAATTATACATGCCCTCACCTCGGTTCTTGAAGTTTTGTTTGCCGGTCGTGTTGTTTTGTTGCGATGATATCTTAGAAGAAATAGACAGCTGCTCTGTAGCAGACTGTCTATCAGCAAACAAAAATTTAGATTAAAAGTAATATACCATACATTGCTTTTCTCCTCAACATCGTTATTTCTCGGACGGTTGTCTGTAAAGGTCTTCCGGATGTACGATGCTTGGACGAAGCTTTGAACCGGGGATAGCCCGCCGAATGAATACTTGGGAAAATGCTTTTGGATCAAACGGCAGCAAAGGCCATAAATAAGGTGTATTCAAAGCGCGCATTCTTGCTAAATAAATAATAATCACTGTACTACCGATCATAAAGCCGGGCACCTTAAAGATTGCGACAACGGCAAGCAAAAACATGCGAAATAATTTATTGGCGATGCTGACTTCGTAGCTCGGCGTTGCAAAAGTACCAATGCCCGCTATCGCTGCATACAAAATAACTTCAGGCACGAATAAACCGACATCGATCGCAATTTGACCAATGAGTACAGCGGCAATTAATCCCATAGCTGTGGACAATGGAGTTGGCGTGTGAATAGCCGCAATCCTCAAAAATTCAATCCCAATATCGGCAATGAATAACTGCAGAACGAGTGGTATGTTCGTTTTCTTATTCGGTCCAATGAATTCGATAGCATGGGGCAGCAAACCAGGTTCAATGGAAACTAGAAGCCAGAACGGCAGCAAAAACAACGAAAGCAAGACACCGATAAATCGAATCCAGCGGACGAAAGTACCTACGGCCGGCGACTGCCGGTATTCTTCCGCATGCTGCATGTGGTGGAAGAAAGTAGCTGGCAGAATGATGACGCTTGGCGAAGTGTCTACAAATAACAGCACATGCCCTTCCAGTAAATGAACTGCTCCAATATCTGCTCTTTCTGTATAGCGGACAATGGGGTATGGATTATACCCTTGTTTCACAATAAATTCCTCAATCGTTTTATCAGCCATTGGAATCCCATCAATATCAATTGCATCTAATTCCTTCTTGATAATTTTGACAAGATCAGGGTCGGCGACTCCTTCGATGTAAGCGATCGCAATATCAGTCTTAGATCGTTTTCCCACTTTTGTCATTTCAAAGCGAACACGGCCATCTCTTATCCTTCTTCTCGTCAGTGCCGTATTCACCACAATATTCTCTACATACCCATCCCGCGAACCACGGACGACTTTTTCCGTATCCGGCTCCTCAGGCTGACGGCCAGGATAACTGCGGACGTCAACAACTAACGCTTTTTCACTGCCTTCAATGACAACAGCCATTAATCCTGACAGCACTTCGACGACGACGTCATCTACTTTTTCGATTTGCTCAACAGACTCGTGGACCAGGTGATTCTCAATTGTTTCTGCAGCGTGCAGGCTTCTTCTTTCTTTTCCGTCCAGTCTTGTTAGCGCCGTTAGAATTTTAATAATAGAATCTGAATCGGCTAAGCCGTTTATATAATAGATATGCACCTGTTTCCCGAGTATCGTAAACTTCCGCACTCCAGCGTCGTAGCTTTCTCCGAGGCCAATCTTCTCTTTCATGATTCGATCCATTTTCTCTGGATCTTTTGGGACTTTTAACTTCTGATCTATCATGTAGAATCCTCCCTGCTGTCTGATCAAACCCTTTGTTGATAAACAAAATAAAGCCAATGAAACAGTGAACCAGCTATTTTTCCAAGAGCAATGGCCATCATGAGGGCGATTATCTGTTCATGCATCCCAATCCTCTTTGCTAAAATAGGGAAAACGTTCAACACCTCTGTTAAAGCTGCCGCTAACAGACCAATAAAAATACCGCTCAATAACCCGACAGGAATCAACAGAAGCGATGTCAAACCAAGCGTAACAGGTACAAAGCTGACGAGCGTCCCCGCCATGACTCCCCCAATCACCGCCCATTCATAGCTCCTGATTTTCTTCCACGTTTTGGTCATTTGCATAAGACGGGGAATGATGCCTAAAACCGTAATAAAAGCAACATAACCTGCCCCTACTGCCAATCCCCCCGCAAAGCCGGCCAGTACAAGGATAAGGTTATGAAGAAGAGTCATCATCATTCCTGCTTTCCTTTCGTTCATGCAATATCACGTATTGATCGAGATCCTGTTGATAATTGAACATTTCTACTTCAAGCGGGCTCGGCTCTTCATTGAATCTCTTTTTGAATAGATGATTGAAAAACAACACCATGCCTGTCCCGAGACCAATGGAGTAGGGGATTTGGAAAATCAGCGGGTACTCTGTCTTTTCTCCCGTCACAATCTCGTATAGCTTGATCTGTACATCTCTCATGCTGACATCTTCATGAAAATTCATAATCGTAAGGGCTGCCCCAATAAAAAGCAGGCACCAGACAAATAGAAAAATGGGCATAGACAGTTTTTTTGACTGCGCTGCTGTATCAATAATCGTTTGAGACGGTCCGATAAATTGAATATCCACCCCTGGCCAATGCTGACTCAGCTTTTCTACAACTGTCATCGCATCAACAATAATAATTTGTCCTTCTTCCTGTTTAATTTCGTGAATCACCATCGATAACAGATCGGGCAGCAAGTTTTCCGGCGCGCTCACTTCTGCAATCTCTTTTAACTGCACTGGCACGTTTGCTTGGTGCCGAATACGGTGGCGAAGCCGAATGTAAATCGGAGCTTCCATTAGTCTCCCACCCTGTTAAATAAATTGTTAACAATTAGTATGGGCGGAAGAGAGAGAATCATGCACAGCTTTCCAGACGAAATAAAAGCCGGGGGCCCAATGGCCCAACCGGCTTTTATTTCTATGTGGCGTTCATCCGTTCCTTCATTTGGGAGAGTATTTTCTTTTCGAGCCTGGATACTTGAACTTGTGATATTCCGAGCCTGACAGCTACTTCGGACTGCGTCTGATCCTTGTAATAACGCAGATACACAATCAGCCGTTCTCTTTCCTCCAACTCCCTGATAGCCTCTTTCAATATGACTTGATCAAAAGGATGCTCACTGCTTTTATCTGCCATCTGATCAAGCAGGGTGATCGGGTCACCATCATTTTCATAGACTGTTTCATGAATAGAGGATGGTGAACGGGCCGCTTCCTGTGCCATAATCGCTTCCTCAGGGGAGATATCAAGATAACTGGCTATTTCCTGGATAGTTGGTGTTCGGCTGTGCAGCTTTAGTAGCTCCTCGCGTGCTCGGCGTATTTTATTACTCATTTCTTTTAAAGAGCGGCTCACTTTTACAGTGCCGTCATCGCGGATAAACCGCTGGATTTCACCAATAATCATCGGCACGGCGTAGGTGGAAAATTTCACGTCATAGCTTAGATTAAATTTGTCCACTGACTTTAGTAAACCAATGCAGCCAATTTGGAATAAGTCATCCGGGTCATACCCCCGGTTAATAAAGCGTTGGACAACAGACCAGACGAGCCTCATGTTGCGCTCGACAATCGTATCCCTTGCTTCCTGGTTGCCTTCTTGACTTTCTTTAATTAGCTGCTTTAGCTGAGCGTCTGATAAAATTTCCGTCTTTTGTTTTTTTATTTCGACATCCATGACCGGACCCCTTAATTACACATCGCTTTTTTATTTGCAAGCTGCTTTTTCAATCGAATGATTGTACCTGTTCCTTTATGTGAAATCACTTCAATTTCGTCCATGAAGTTTTCCATAATAGTGAATCCCATACCCGACCGCTCAAGCTCAGGTTTCGTCGTAAACAAAGGCTCTCTTGCCTCTTCAATGTCATCCATGCCAATCCCTTCATCACGGATGATCAGGTCGACTACCCCATCCTCAAGAACAACGGAAATATAAACAGTTCCCGCTGGATTTCCTTCATATCCATGGATAATGGCATTCGTTACGGCCTCTGAAACGACTGTTTTAATTTCTGTCAATTCATCCATTGTTGGATCCAGCTGAGCCACAAAAGCAGCTACTGTTATCCTCGCAAATGATTCATTTTCGCTTAGAGCGCTGAATTGAACATTCATCTCATTTCTCATAGCAAGCAGCCCCCAATCGTTCCAGTGCTTCTTGTTCTGATGCCTCCATGCGGACAATTTTGAAGAGACCTGACATCTCAAATAGCCTGCGGACGGCTGGAGAAATAGCACAGACAACCATTTCGCCATTTTTTTGTTTAATATGTTTATAGCGGCCTAAAATCACACCGAGGCCCGAGCTATCCATAAACGTTAAATCACCCATGTTCAAGATGATGTGCCGCACACCTTCTCTTTCGATTGCATCACTCGCCTGCTCACGGAGCGATTCAGCCGTGTGATGGTCTAATTCGCCTGCAAGCCGCAGACATAGTACTTGATCGACTACTTCAAGCTCCACTGCTAAACTCATTGACAGTCCCCCTTTTACCTTGATAGAGAGCAATTCGACGGTTCCATCACGCAATCCTTCCCTGTGACAAAACTAGAATGAATTCGCTAAAAGAGCCGCTCTTTCGGCATTAAGCAGCATCCGTCTTAGAGAAATAATGGAATACTTTTTTATAGAACTGCCACCAACTTGCTCTGTTCACATCTTCTTTTGCAAGAAGCGGTGTCTTGGAAATGACTTTTCCATCTTGTTTGATCGTCAGCTCCCCGAGCCGCTCTCCTTTTTTGATAGGGGCTTGAATATCTTTCTTCACATGAATGTCCTTAGAGAATTTCCCCTTCTTTTCACCTTTTTTCATTAACACCGAGATCTTATCAGCTGTTTCCAAACGAACAACGGGTTTATCCCCTTTGGCTATTGGGATTGAGCTCATTATTTTTCCTTTTCCGTATAAAGGAGTCACCTCATATTGATGAAAACCATAGTCAAGCATTTTAGTAATTTGTGCATTTCTATCCTTCGGAGTCGGTGCACCAAAGATGACTGCGATCACTCTCATATTTCCCTTTGAAGCGGTAGCAGTCAAACAGTATTTTGCTTCATTTGTAAAACCTGTTTTCAGCCCATCTACACCTGGATAAAATCGAATGAGCCGATTTGTATTAACAAGCCAGAACTTTTTATCGCTGTTTTCACGTAAGTAGGCCTCATATGTACCTGTATATTTAGTAATTCCCTCGTGTTTTAACAACTCTTTCGCCATTATCGCCATATCATAAGCCGAACTGTAGTGTCCCGGCTGCGGCAGACCTGTCGCATTTTTGAACTTTGTTTGCTTTAAACCAAGCTCTTTCGCTTTCTGATTCATTTTCTTGACGAACATTTCCTCGCTTCCTGCTATTCTTTCCGCCATAGCAACAGAAGCGTCATTAGCCGAGCCAATCGCTATACCTTGGAGCATCTCGCGTGTCGTCATTTCTTCACCGGGCTCTAAAAAAATTTGTGAGCCGCCCATGGAAGCTGCATATTCACTCGTACGGATTTTTTCATTCCATGTTAGTTTCTTTTCCTCAATCGCTTCCATAATGAGCAGCATCGTCATTATTTTGGTCATGGAAGCTGGCGGCAACGGTTTGTGGCTGTTTTTTTCAAACAAAATGGCTCCTGTGTCCCTCTCTAGCAAGACAGCAGATTTGGACTGCTCTGCCATTTTGATTTTCTCCTCTGCAGCGTCAGCTATAGATGTCGGTAAAACAGCAGAGAAAACAAATAAAATGGCGATGAATAGTAGAAATATTCGCTTCGTCATGTCATGACCTCCAGTGTAGTGGTAAAATTCCCATTCTATCTACACCCATTTTTTCCATTTTCCCTATTTTTATACAAAAAAAGAAGCATCCATTAAAAGATGCTTCTTAGATTGTAGACAAGGTCTACTTTATATGCCATCAGGCTGATTGAAAGCGTTTGTCTTTCG
The DNA here is from genome assembly GCF_001685015.1 of Pseudobacillus wudalianchiensis. GTDB lineage: Bacteria > Bacillota > Bacilli > Bacillales > Domibacillaceae > Pseudobacillus > Pseudobacillus wudalianchiensis. The sequence goes on along the minus strand of NZ_MAYT01000001.1, from coordinate 611,223 downwards.
AGGCGCGAAACCTGACGAGGAGCGGAGTGACCATAAAGGTCATGAGCACCGCAGACAGGTGAGCAACGAAGAAAGCGAACGCTTGTCAACAGCCTGAGAAGCATCCGTTAAAAGATGCTTCTTTCAAGTCCCTACTCTGTTATTTCCTCGTGAATCAGGATAGGAGGTGCCACTTGCTCTTGTGACAAGAGAATACTTCTATACAATTCCTCTTTTACTTGTTCAATTTCCTCTTGGTTGCTATAAATTGTAGCCAATGATTCTCCTGCTTTGACGCTCTCACCGATCTTTTTATTCAACATAATCCCTACAGCAAGATCAATCTGTGAATCTTTCGTTGCCCGGCCGGCTCCAAGCCACATAGCTGCTGTTCCAACATGATCCGCGATAATTTCGGCTACCCAGCCGTCCTCTTTCGCTGGCAATTCAATTTTGTATTTTGCCTGCGGCAGCCGTTCTGGCTGATCTACTACTGAGCTGTCGCCGCCTTGTGCTTCAATGAAAAGCTTGAATTTATCCAACGCCTCTCCGTTGTTCATCAGCTTAATAAGGAGTTGGCGGGCATCCTCTAATGAGTCCGCTTTCCCAGAAGCGTATACCATGTGACTGCCAAGGACAAGGCAAAGTTCTGTCAAATCCTCTGGGCCTTCTCCTTTTAATGTATCAATCGCTTCTTTTACTTCAAGCGCGTTACCGATAGCAAAGCCTAATGGCTGGCTCATGTCAGAAATAATTGCCATCGTTTTACGTCCGACATTGTTACCGATGTTAACCATGGCCTTCGCAAGCTCCCGAGAATCTTCTAATGTCTTCATAAAAGCGCCTGCGCCCGTTTTTACATCAAGCACAATCGCGTCCGCTCCTGCCGCAATCTTCTTACTCATAATCGAGCTTGCAATGAGTGGAATGCTATTGACTGTAGCGGTCACGTCTCTTAAAGCATAAAGCTTTTTATCAGCTGGCGTTAAATTACCGCTTTGTCCTATAACAGCGATTTTATTTTTATTAACAAGTTCAATAAACTGCTCATTTGAAATTTCTACGTGAAATCCAGCAATGGACTCCAGTTTATCAATCGTTCCGCCTGTATGGCCAAGTCCGCGGCCGCTCATCTTAGCGACTGGCACTCCTGCCGCAGCTACTAAGGGACCAAGAACCAAGGTTGTCGTATCGCCGACACCGCCTGTAGAGTGCTTGTCAACCTTAATGCCTTCAATCGCTCTAAGGTCAATTTGATCTCCTGAAGATACCATAGCCATGGTTAAATCGGCGCGTTCCTTTTCAGTCATGTCTTGAAAATAAACTGCCATTAGCCATGCGCTCACCTGGTAGTCAGGGATCGTGCCGTCTGTATAACTTTCCACAATAAAGTTGATCTCTTCAGTCGTCAACTGTTCTCCATCGCGTTTCTTTTGAATAAGGTCAACCATTCTCATCCAATCACCTCTTATATTGATTTTACGATCTCTTTAATATAGCGAAGAAAATCGGCTCGAACTCTTTCCGTCGTTTCGATAACTTCATCGTGTGTAAGCGGCTGATCAAGAATCCCTGCAGCCATATTAGAAATACAGGAAATGCCGAGTACCTGCATGCCGCTGTGCCGGGCAACAATCACCTCTGGAACGGTTGACATACCGACAGCATCTCCGCCAAGGATCCGGGTCATTCGAACTTCTGCAGGTGTCTCATAAACAGGACCGGTATTGCCAACGTATACACCCTCTCGGATAGACAACTGAATGCTCTCAGCTGTCTCTTTGGCGATCTTTTGCAGCTTTCTGCTATAAGCTTCCGACATATCTGGGAAGCGGACACCAAGCTCGCTGTCATTCGGTCCAATCAACGGATTTCCTCCCATATTATTAATATGGTCTGTGATGATCATCAAATCACCTGGCTGGAATGATTCATTGACGCCGCCTGCTGCGTTCGTTACGATAATCGTTTCTACTCCTAGTGCCTTCATAACCCGTACGGGAAACGTCACCTGCTCAAAAGAATACCCTTCGTAATAATGAAATCTTCCCTGCATCGCCACTACTTCTTTTCCAGAAAGTGTACCGAACACAAGCTGACCGGCATGTCCTTCTACTGTAGAAATAGGAAAATCGGGAATACGACTATACTCAATTTTTACCGGGCTTTCGATCTCGTCAGCCAGCACACCGAGACCAGACCCTAAGATCAAACCAGTTTTTGGAGTTTTGCTGCTTTCTCTTTTTAAAAATTCGGCAGCCTTTTCTATTTTCTCTCTCATCATGTTTCTCTCCCTTATGATAGGTCTTGCAAAAAGCTTTCTCCGTGAGTCGGTTTTTTCACTTGGAAGTTATCCGCAACCGTCGCCCCAACGTCAGCAAACGTTTTTCGAACAGGTAATTCGTTTCCTTGAGCCATTCGTTTTGAATACACTAAAAGCGGCACATATTCTCTCGTATGGTCTGTTCCGTGATGAACAGGATCATTGCCATGATCAGCTGTAATAATCAGTAAATCATCTTCTGTCATCTGCGCAAATACTTCTGGGAGACGCGCGTCAAACTCTTCAAGAGCCCGTCCATATCCTTCTGGGTCGCGGCGATGGCCGAATAGCGCATCAAAATCAACAAGGTTAACAAAGCTGAGGCCAGTGAAGTCTTTATCAAACACGCGGATAAATTGATCCATACCGTCCATATTAGACTTCGTGCGTATCGATTCGGTCACTCCTTCTCCATCAAAAATATCAGAGATTTTCCCAATCGCAATTACATCATAGCCGGCGTCCTGCAGTTCATTCATTACTGTCCGATCAAAAGGCTTCAGCGCATAATCATGGCGATTCGCTGTGCGGACGAAAGCACCAGGCTGGCCGATAAATGGCCGGGCAATAATACGGCCGACCATATATTTTTCATCAAGCGTCAACTCCCTGGCAATTTCACAAATTCGGTAAAGTTCTTCTAGCGGAACGATTTCTTCGTGCGCCGCTATTTGTAAAACGGAGTCAGCCGATGTATATACGATAATAGAACCGGTCTCCATATGCTCGGGACCGAGTTCGTCTAGTATAGCAGTTCCGCTCGCCGGCTTATTGCCGATCACTTTTCTTCCTGTCTTTTCTTCAATCTCATCGATTAGCTCTTTCGGGAACCCCTCTGGGAAAACTTGAAATGGCGTATCAATACGGAGGCCCATCATTTCCCAGTGACCTGTCATGGTGTCTTTTCCACTGGAAGCTTCTTGCATTTTTGTATAATAAGCAAGTGGTTTGTCCATCTTATCCAGCCCCTGAATGGCACGGACATTAGCAAGTCCCAGCTTTTCCATATGCGGAAGCTTTAAGCCATTCATTTTCTCTGCGATATGTCCAATTGTATCCGCTCCCAAATCATTAAATTTTTCAGCATCAGGTGCTTCTCCAATCCCAACCGAGTCCATGACAATCAAATGAATACGCTTATATGTAGGTGATGTCACTGTGTTTCCTCCCTTTGTAAATTCTTTTACTGCCATGATACCCTATTCCGATTCAAATAATCCAATGGTTATCTGTCAGATGTCTGACAACTGGCCGCTTACTTTAGTTTATGAAATCATCCGTTTTTTTACAAGTAAAAAGAAACCGCTCTATATGAGGCGATTCCCTCCCTTAGTATATTTACTGTTGGAAAGAAACCGGCTGTTCATAGAACGGCTCCGATAAATAGTGATTATGCCCGCGGATGAAACTGCGTGTAAACGTCCTTCATCCGCGTTTTCGTGACATGGGTATAAATTTGCGTAGTAGAAATGTCGGCATGGCCGAGCATTTCTTGTACCGCTCGTAAATCCGCCCCATTTTCTAATAAATGAGTCGCAAATGAATGCCTTAACGTATGAGGCGTTAATTCTTTTTCAATATTTGCCTTTTTAGCGAGTGCTTTTAAAATCTTCCAAAATCCCTGTCTTGATAAACGTTTTCCGTGATGATTTAAAAATAAAGCTTCCTCTGTTGCATGTTTTTTAGACTTTAAATTTGGACGACCCGTCTGTAAGTATGTTTCTAAGACCCGTATCGCCGTTGTCCCGATTGGGATGATTCGTTCCTTATTTCCTTTTCCGGTACAGCGGACAAATCCCATAGTTAGATGGACAGCATCTAAGTTAAGAGAAGTCAATTCGCTCACCCGCATACCTGTCGCATATAAAAGCTCAAGCATAGCTTGATCACGCTGTCCAAAAGAAGTGGAAGTGTCAGGAGCTTCAAGCAGCGCTTCCACCTCCGTTAAATTAAGCACCTTTGGCAGTGTCTTCTCCATTTTAGGCGGCTCAATATGAACAGAAGGATCTTGTTCAACAGCTTTATCACGCAAGAGAAATTGATGAAAAGAACGGATAGAAGCGACGTGGCGAGCAATTGTTTTTGCTGATTTTCCTTCTGATTTTAAATGACCGAGAAACTGGACGATGTGAATGCGCGAAACTTCATTTAACGAAGAAAGCTGTTCAACCTTGTCCAAAAATAACAAATAGTGCTTTAAGTCGCGTTCGTAAGCAGCAACAGTGTTTTTGGCCAGTCCTTTTTCAACAATCATGTAATGAATAAAGTCTTGCAAATGTTCTTTCATCTTTATTACTCCCCATCTAAATAAAAAAGCAACAGTCTCTCTAGCCACTGATCGGCATTTTCCTCCAGGCGAAGACCTACTTTCATGGCTTCCCCTTGCGGCTCTTTGTAACGGTGCTTTTCTTCATATTCATGCTGAATCCACAGTATGGCACTATAAAATAATAGGGTACAGCTCGTAAATAAAATAAAGACTTTTCCTGTCCGCCACACAGCTTTGGCTAAATCCCGTTTCATTAATGGATCTCCCCCGCCATTTGCTTTTTATACACAAGCTTATGCGCGCGATTAGAAAGTAGAACAATAGGATTTTAATTAAAATAAAAAGCCTTCCGACAGGCGAAAGGCTTCAGGCTGCGAACACCCAGCAGAAGCAGCTGTTGTCTGCAAGCTTCAGCCTTTTAGCAAGCGAAAGGTTTTTATTCAACATGTTGTTTTTCAAGCGAGTCTTGTTTCGCGTCTTCTGTGTCGGTTTTGTCCTGACAGCGCCAGCAAATGCCATGAAACGTTAATCGGTGATCTTTCACTTGAAACTTCCAATCTCTTTCAACAACCTTCTCTACGTCTTCGAGCAAGTCTTCCTGAATTTCATCTACTGCCCCACATTCGATACAGACAAGGTGATGATGGAAATGAGCCGCCCCTTCTTGACGTAAATCATAGCGGGATACCCCATCTCCGAAATTTATTTTATCAACAACTTTCAGTTCATTCAGCAATTCCAGCGTTCGATAGACAGTAGCCAACCCTATTTCAGGTGCTTTTTCTTTAACGAGGAGGTAGACATCTTCTGCGCTTAGATGATCTTCTTCATGTTCAAGCAGTACCCGAACAGTGGCTTCCCGCTGGGGTGTCAATTTGTAACTCGCAGAATGTAATTGTTTCTTAATGCGTTCGATCCGGCTTTCCATATTTAGCCCCTCCCTCGCCGATGTATTCTTATTATAACAAAATGGCAGGAAGTTGCAAAATAAAATCATTATCGTATATCTCTGATAGTAATTATTAGATAAGAACGACTATTTTATTACAAATTTCATGAAAGCAGGAGATATGTATGCTTCGATTCCTGCTGCGAGCGCAGCCATACCAGCCGCGAGTAGCAAAAAAAGGACGTATCTTGAAAAAAGGGACGAAATGTAGAAATGGCCTGCTTGTCTCATGAGAATCTTTTTGATCAGCTGCAGAGAGAAGGCAATCGAGATAGCCGCAACAAAAACAAAAGCCGGGATGATAATTAAGTTTTGCGGAAGGATCGTGGCGACCGCTAAAAAGAAGCCTTGCCAGTTCATTTGCTGTACGAGAAAGCCGACTGAAAAACCAATCACAATCCCTTTCATAAAGAGAAAAATAAAAATAAGCGGCAAGCCGATGATCGAGATGCCGAACAACCACATGCAGCCTAAGTATTTTAAATTGTGCATAAAGCTTTGGCGGAATAAATCTTCGGAATCCGCCATTTGCCCAGTCGATACTTGTCCAAAAAATTGTTGCAAATAATACGCTAAATCCTCTTTTTGAGCGAGCGATAAACTATTTACCACGATCGCTCCAAAAATAACTCCCATAAAAAATAGCACACTCACAAATAAGTAAATAGAAGCATGTGCTTGGATATGGCGGCCAATCATAATCGACGATAATTTTTTCTGCATATAAGCTCCCCCTTTTGCGATTACTCCAATTTATGTGTGAAAGGGGGCTGTTATGCTTATATGCTAGACATTCATTTGGATAAATTTCAGCCGCTGAACGATTACTCTGTCAATGCCTTTTGGAGTTGAAGATATTGAATGGCGTAAGCTGTTTTAGCATCCCAAATCCGCTGTTCTTCCATTAATTTTTCTGCTTCTTCGAGTGTCACTTCCATCAATTCAACAAACTCATCTTCATCTGGCTGCAGCCGTTCTTCTTTTTGAGTCAGCCCTTCTGCCAAATATAAGTACACGATCTCATCCGCGAAGCCCGGAGACGTATAGAAAGACTGCAGCAGCTTCATGCTCTGGCAAACGTAACCCGTCTCTTCTTCTAGCTCACGGCGGGCAGTCACTTCCGGCCCTTCCCCCTTTTCCAATTTTCCAGCGGGAATTTCTACGATAGAACGCTCGAGAGCTTTACGGTATTGCTCCACAAGCACAATCTTTCCTTCATTCGTTAAAGCAAGCACTGCTACCGCACCAGGGTGTTTTATAATTTCCCTTTTCCCTCTTTTGCCATCAGGCAGCTCAACATCCTCCACTTGCAACCGGATCACTTTTCCTTCAAAAATAATTTCAGTATCAACCGTCTTTTCTTCAAATTTTTTCATTCTCTTCACTCCTTTTATCTCTCATTTAGTTTATCATACCTGCCCTGGACAGATCATTTGGCGAACGGTTCTTGTTTCGCTATGATAACAAAAGAAAGGGGTTGAACGAAATGAAAAAGAATGTGCTTGGTAAATCGGATCTGCGTGTAAGCGAGCTTGCTCTAGGCTGCATGTCGCTTGGAAAAGAGGAAAAGGCGGCTCATGCGATTATGGAGACGGCTCTCGAGCAGGGAATCAATTACTTTGACACTGCGGACTTATATGATTTTGGTACCAATGAAAAAATCGTCGGCACTGCCTTAAAACCCGTGCGCGAAAACGTCATTATTGCCACAAAGGTTGGAAACCGTTGGGAAGAGGGAAAAGAAGGCTGGACGTGGGATCCCACGAAAGCATACATAAAGGAAGCCGTAAAGAAGAGCCTCTCCCGTCTGCAAACGGATTATATTGATCTTTATCAACTGCACGGCGGAACAATAGGGGATCCACTAGAGGAAACGATCGAAGCCTTTGAGGACTTAAAAAAAGAAGGCTTGATTCGTGCATACGGAATTTCCTCCATCCGTCCAAATGTCATTCGCGAATTTGCTGTCCGCTCTTCTATCGATAGTGTTATGATGCAGTACAGCCCGCTTGATCGCCGTCCAGAAGAGGAGGCTCTGCCGCTGCTTCATGCGCACGGTATCAGTGTTGTAGCCCGGGGACCGCTTGCTAAAGGCTTGCTCAGTACGAGCTGGCGGGAAAAACTTGATGCCTTTCAGGAAAAAGGCTTTCTTGATTATTCTGCAGCTGAACTCGCTGAGTTACTGAACGAGCTTGAAGCGAAACTTGCCGATCACCGCACGTTAAATGCCCTTGCCCTGCGTTATACCCTTCAGCATGACGGAGTAGCGGCTGTTGTAGCGGGAGCAAGTACTGTCGGCCAATTAAAAGAAAATGTCCGTGCCGTAAAAGAACCTCCGCTGTCAAAAGAGGAGCTGCAGCTTGTTGAGCAGCTGACAAAAGCAAACCGTTATGAACAACATCGTTAATGAAAGAAGCGGCCATTAAATGGCCGCTTTCAGGCTGTTGACAAACGTTCGCTTTCAATCAGCCTGATGGTCTGTCTGCATTGACAGATGATCTATTTGAACCTTTTCCAGTCCATATGGCTTTCATTTAACAATTCTTCAAAGCTTTTATTTTTTTCACGCTGGCGCCGTTCTTCTCTTTTCTGCTTTTCAGCGGCGGCTTTTTTCTCTTCTTCTTCCATCTTTAATTTCTTTTGTTTTTCTTTTAGCTGCTCGAGAATACCGGCGTTTAGCGTGTCTTTTAACGTCAGCTGTTCTTGCGCTTTTTCATTTGAGCTCGCTTGCTTTTTCTTTTTCATTGTATCTCTCTTCCCCCTCACCTTATTTTTCTTATTTTACATGGGAGCTGGCAAGGAGTTCAAATGATCTTTCTTTTCAGAAGTGGTACACTGAAAAATATTAACATTCCGAGGTGACCATGAATGAAGAAATGGGTAACAGCCCTTAGCTCTGCCGCTGCGCTAACGGCTGCAGCTGGCTTTTATTTATCAAGCCGTGTCCTGAATATGAGAAAGAAAAACGAGGACTTCATCTACCGGCGTGAGGTGGAAGCGAAACGGCTCGACGTTCAACAGTATGAACAGCTGCCGAAAGAAGAAGTATGGATTGATTCTCCTTTCGGCTATCGATTGCGGGCCGTATTTGTGACTCCTTATCCCCGCGGACCCTATATGATTTTTTGCCACGGCGTCACAGAAACGAAAATCAACTCTATTAAATATATGAATTTATTTTTAGAGCGCGGCTTTAACGGGGTGTTATATGATCACCGTCGTCACGGGGAATCAGGAGGGAAGACAACAAGTTACGGCTATTATGAGAAGGAAGATTTACAAGCAGTGGTAAATGAACTGATCCGTCGTGAAGGCAGCGATGTTTCTTTTGGCATCCATGGGGAATCCATGGGAGCGGCCACTGCCCTTTTGTATGCCGGCCTCGTCGAAGACCGAGCTGACTTTTATATTGCAGACTGCCCTTTTTCTGATTTCCGCACTCAATTAATTCATCAAATGAAGCGTGAAATCAAAGCCGCACCGCGCCTGCTCGTTCACCTTGCTGACTGGGCTGTTTTACTGCGCGGCCGCTTTCGCCTTGCGGATGTCTCACCGCTCAAGGCTGTAAAAAACATCGAAAAACCAGTTCTCTTTATTCATAGTGAAGAAGATACTTATATCCTTCCTAATATGACAAGAGAGCTGTACGAACAAAAGAAAGGGCCAAAAGCTATTTATCTCGCTCCAAAAGGTGCCCATGCCCAATCTTATAATGAGGATCCTGAAGCGTACGGAAAGGCCATTGACCGCTTTCTTAATCAATATTATAAACACAGCTAATGACAATCCCCCGCTTCCATCGTGGCGAGAGCGGGGGATTTATATTACGAATGATTAATGATGTTCATACGCCCGTTTAGAATTTCTCCCGGACTGCTCAAACGATAATAATTAGAACCCGATGCATCAATCGTTAACTGGTCTGCATAGAACATCATTTGCGACTTTTCTACAACCACAGGCATAGCATTTGTCTCTATTTCGATATCATCTGGAGACATCTGATCGGTAATCCATAATACCGGGATCCCATCCACCCCACAGCCACAGCCTTCTGTATCATAATAAAGCTTTAAATGCTTGTCTTCATCTAGCCTGTCTGCCAATTTCCGTGCTGCTTGTTCTGTAATATGAATGTTCATTTTTACTGCTCCTTTCAATAGCGATGATTGCTTTTTATCCTTTTTCTTTATACTATCAAACTGAGTCAACAAATAAGAGAGGGGACAAAAAAGATGTCAAAAGCACAAATTAAAGTAATGGATAACGGTTCATTTAAAGTATCAGGGGATGTAGAACTCATCGATATGGATGGAAACGTATTTGAAACAAAACCGGTATTCTCACTTTGCCGCTGTGGCCGATCACAAAAAATGCCGTTCTGCGATGCTTCCCATAAAGGACAATTCGCTTCTTGCGTCCGTGCAGAAAAGGTGTTAGACGAAGACGGAAAATAAAACTTGTTCAAGTTTTGCTATAGGCTGAGTAAAAGCGCTTGTCTTTCAAAGAAAAGGGATTCTTTGCAACAGCCTGTGAGCCGTCACGATTGGCGGCTCTTTTCTTCTCCACCATCGGCAAAGGAGTGATCTTTTGGAACGGGTATTTATGAAAAAAATGATTAAACAAAACTTGTCTCAATACCATTTTTCGTTAGAGGAAAATGAAGCTGAAAGCATCTATAACACATTGATCGACCGCGTTCAACAGCGGCGGGCCACGGATGATGATGAATTGTATGAAATTATTGAAGATGAGGTCTATGCTTTTATCACAAATACATAAAGACTCCGGGTGCTTATCCGGCACTTGGAATTTATAATAAATAATCAGGATTAGGCTGCCTAACCCTGATTATTTTTTAAAAAATGCTTTGCGGCCAAGCCGCTCCACTACACGCGGAAATAAAGTATAAAGAACACTGCCGGCATTCATCCACTTTGGCAAGTTAACTTCTCTTTTATTCGTATTCATCGCTTTTACTACTTCACTAGCCACTTTCTCGGGCTTTAGCATCCATCGGGCTACATTTTTCTCATAGGAGCCAGACGGATCGGCCGTCGTGAAAAACTCTGTAGCAATTGGCCCTGGATTCACTGCCGTTACTTGAACCCCGTCACGTGCCATTTCCATTCGCAGGCTATTTGTATAGCCAAGAACCGCATGCTTTGTGGCCGCGTATACACTTGATTTAGGCGTAGCCATCTTACCAGCCTGTGAAGCAATATTAATAATATGGCCGCTTCGCCGGGTTTTCATGTGAGGAAGAATCATTTGTGTACAAGCAATTAACCCGAGAACATTTACTTGAAACATTGATTCTATCTCTTCCCATTTCGCTTCATGGGCTTCATTGAACACACCAAAGCCGGCATTATTGACGAGAACATCAACAGAGGCTACCGTTTTTAAAATTTCATCAAATACACACTCTACTTCTTCTTTGCGGCTAATGTCAATAGAATAAATGAATACATCCGTTGAAAAAGTGCGGGTGAGCTCTTCTTTTATTTCTTTTAGGCGGTCTAAACGGCGGGCAAGCAGCACTACGCTAGCTCCTTCAGCTGCCGATTGCTTTGCTATTTCCATTCCCAAGCCACTCGATGCACCTGTAATGATGATCGTTTTTCCTTGTAAACGGCTCATTTTACTCCTCCTCTTCTTCACAAAGGAAAATAAAACAGGACTCCTTTATCGTCCCGCTCAACTCCTGCTTCCCCAATATGAAGAAGATAATCAAGCTGCCCAATGGTCTCTGACATCGTTAAGCCCGTTTCCTTTTTGTATACAGCCGGGAAAAGACGCATACACACCTCAAACGCTGTGTGCGGCTTTTCTTTCAGCATCTCTTTCACAGACATCGCCCGCTCATGCTGACGCTCTAAGCGACGAGTTATCAAAGGCACAATATTTCTTACTTCTTTTCCATGTCCTGTATAAACCGTGTCAACCGGAACATTCATCATTTTTCTCAGCGATTCATTATACTGAAGCTGAGGCTTCGGCCGTTCTTCTCCACGGTTAAGCGGCGGCTCAAGAAGTGGATTGGAAGAAATCGTCGCTAAAATATGGTCCCCAGCAATTAAAGCCCCATCTCTCTCCCGAAAAAAGGCCAGGTGGCTTTGAGCATGACCAGGCGTTTCAAAAACACGCCACTCTTCCAGCCCTGGCAGTCGGTCACCTTCTTGGACAGCAGTCGTTAACGCACTATTTTCACTGCTGAACTTTAACGGCGACTGTATCTTCCCAAGCATCGTCTCTGCTTCTGGCGGTAAACCAGCTTGTAAAAAAAGCTCTCGAAAAAAGAGAAAATTTTCTTTTAAAAATTCTTCATCCTTAGCGAGCCACTTTTTGCAATATGGGTGTCCGATAATGTCAATGCCTTCTGGAAGAAAATCAAGCAGTCCAATATGATCAGGATGATGATGAGTTAAAACAGCTTGTTCGATATCATCCACTGTATAACCAATCTCAGATAAGCCAGATGTGAACGCTTCAAAAGAAGCAGCTGTTTTAACACCTGCATCTACAAGGGTTAAACGGTCACCTTTTATTAGAAAAACATTTACATCACCGACCGGAAAAGGAGTCGGCAATGTGATTTTTATAATATCGCCAAAACTTTCAACATTCATAAACGAAACACCTGCCTGCATATAATAAGCATATCTTTATTTCAAAAAAACAATCTTTTTACTCATTTTAGCTTCTCTCTAAGTATTTGTCATTATTTTCACACAATGGAATTGGAAAAATTAACTTTATTTTTCATTTGCCCTTGACAGATGAATTGGTTTTTTGCATAATCACATATAACTCAAACTATAAACACTTAAAAGAAAATTCTCATAATAAACGAGCGATGAAAAAGGATCAGTAAATAAAAAATGGTGCCAGAGAATGGAGCCCGCCGGCTGAAAAGCTCCATCACCCGCTTTTTTATTGAACCTGCCTTTTGAGCCTTTAGGAAAACCTAAACGCAGACCCGGCGTTATCGGGATCAGAGTGTGCAGAATTTTTATTTCTGCAAACAAAGGTGGTACCACGGAAGCAAACACCCTTTCGTCCTTTACTAGAGGACGAAAGGGTGTTTTTTTTATTTATCGACTCACATTTTATTTAAAGGAGGATATTCAGATGAAAACGACATTTATCGGTGCTGGCTCTATGGCGGAAGCGATGATTTCAGGTGCTATCTCAAACGGTGCCCTTACTGCCGATGATATTTATGCAACGAACAAAGCGAACTCAGACCGGCTTCAGAAACTTAACAAGCGTTATGGAATTCACACTGGCTACGAAATAGAAGCTATGCTTTCAGATAGCAGCATTGTCGTGTTAGCGATGAAACCAAAAGATGCAAAAGATGCGTTAGAAAAGATTAAAGAGCACCTCTCACCTTCCTCTTTAATTGTTACGCTGATGGCAGGGGTAACGACTCATTTTATTGAACAAATGACAGGACGGTCTTGTGCAATCGTTCGTGCTATGCCGAATACATCTGCAGCAGTTGGAAAATCAGCGACAGCCATCGCTATAAATGAGCATGTGACAGAACAACAAAAAATGGCGGCGCTCGCTCTTTTTTCTTCCATCGGACTTACAAAAATTGTAAAAGAAGAGCAATTAGATGCGGTGACAGGTCTTTCTGGGAGCGGCCCAGCTTACATTTATTATGTCGCAGAGGCGATGGAACAAGCGGCAGAAGCCATTGGTCTTGAAAAAGAAACGGCCAAACCGCTTATCATCCAAACGCTGCTCGGGGCAGCTGAAATGCTTTCTGTGTCAGAAGGAAAAGCGGAACAGCTTCGCAAAGGTGTCACGAGCCCAGGCGGCACAACAGAAGCTGGCATTCGAATTTTAGAAGACGAAAAAGTCAAGCAAGCTTTTGTAGACTGCATTGTAGAAGCCACTGCCCAATCCAAACGCCTCGGCCTTCCTTACCAAAACCCAGTAAAGCAATAAGCCAATTATTTTGGCTCTTCAAAATGCCTTGCTATAATGGAATTTGGCAGATATTGAAGGAGGATTCCAATGGCAAGAAAATTATTTGAACCTTACACGATTAAAGATGTTACCTTAAAGAACCGAATCGTCATGTCGCCGATGTGCATGTATTCTGCGGAAGAGGACGGCAAAGTAAACGATTGGCACCTCGTTCACTACCCAGGGCGAGCAGTCGGTCAAGTTGGTTTGATTATCGTAGAAGCAACTGCGGTTACTCCTGAAGGCCGAATTAGCGAAAATGATCTCGGCATATGGAGCGATGACCATACAGCTGGATTTAAAAAGCTCGTTTCTTTAGTAAAAGCCCACGATGCGAAAATTGGCATTCAGCTCGCTCATGCTGGGCGTAAGTCCGAAGTAAGAGGAGAAATTTTAGCCCCTACTGCATTAGCATTCGATGAAACAATGAAAACACCGAAAGAAATGACAAAAGCTGAAATTAAACAAACGATCGAAGCGTTTGCCGAAGGAGCTAGACGAGCAAAAGAAGCAGGCTTTGACGTTATCGAGCTTCATGGTGCACACGGATACTTAATCAATGAATTCCTTTCCCCGCTGACGAATCACCGGGAAGATGAATACGGCGGAAGCACGGAAAATAGACTTCGCTTTTTACAACAAATCATTCAAGCAGTCCGAAGCATTTGGAACGGCCCTTTGTTTGTTCGGGTATCAGCGAATGATTACAATGAAAACGGGCTGAATGCCGATGACTACAGCGAGATCGCTAAGCAATTGAAAGAGTTGGGTGTTGATTTAATAGATGTTAGCTCAGGAGCCGTTGTACCGGCAAAAATCAGTGTTTTCCCCGGCTATCAAGTGAAATTTGCTGAAACGATTAAACATGGTGCCAACATTCCTGTAGGAGCGGTCGGCATGATTACGTCCCCTTCTCAGGCTGAAGAAATTTTGCGTAACGAACGAGCAGACTTAATTTTCCTCGGCCGTGAATTATTGCGAGATCCTTATTGGCCGCGCCGAGCAGCGATCGAGTTAAAAACAGAAATAAAAGCACCTGTACAGTACGAACGGGGCTGGTAATAAAAATGTCAGGCTATTAACCAACTCCCTCTTTCTTGTACGTTTTGAAAGATATCTGTTGGCCATCAGCCTGACGTGATATAAATGATTTTTCATCTATACTCTAGAGTCTGCTTTCCTGGAAGGAAAGCGGACTTTTTCGCTTTTCATCAAATCGAAAACTCCATAAAATCATAAGCAAGAAGGACCGGGGTAAAGACGGCTTCCGCTTCTCTCTTTAGCTGTTCCATTTCATCTTTTGTATACCTGGAACTAATGTGATTTAAAATGAGTGTTTTTACACCGGCTTTTGAAGCAATTTCTGCTGCCTGAGCCGTTGTAGAATGAAAATAGTCGTGGGCCATTTGCGGAGTTTCCGCTGAAAATGTTGCTTCATGAATGAGCAGATCGGCTTCCCTCGCAAGTTCAACAGCCGCCTCACAAGGCCGCGAATCCCCTAAAATCGCGATAGTTTTACCTTTTTGCGGCAAGCCGGTATACTTTTTCGGATCAATAAGCCGGCCATCCTCTAATGTAACCGTATTTCCTAATTTAATTTCTTTATAGAGAGGCCCCGGAGGTATTCCGTCTTTTTTCAACTCTTCCACAAGCAGGACTCCCGGCTTGTCCTTTTCTTGAAGTCGATATCCGTACGACTCAATGCCGTGTTCAAGCCGACGGGCTGTTACGGTTAGATGGTCATCTTCAAACACATGTCCTTCATCTATTTCTATTATTTCCAACTCATACTGCAGCCTTGTTCCGCTTATACTGATAGAGACTTGAATAAACTCTTTAATTCCTTTTGGCCCATACACTGTAAGCGGCAGCTCGCCGCCTTGGAAAGAGCGGCTTCCGAGCAAACCCGGCAGACCAAAAATATGGTCACCGTGCAAATGAGTAATAAATATTTTTTCAATCCGTCTCGGTTTAAGAGACGTATGTAAAATTTGATGCTGTGTCGCTTCCCCGCAATCAAATAGCCAGACTGCCCCTCTTTCGTTCAACATCCTGAGCGCTAGTGAACTTACATTTCTTACTTTTCCCGGCACACCTGCTCCGGTTCCTAGAAATAAAATATCCATTCTGTCCACTTCCTTAAAAAAATTTAACAATAAGACAAAAAGTGCGTTAATCTGCAGCCATTAAGGGTATACAAAATAAAATGCTGTCTATACAGAGGGAGGTTGGGCTTTTGAAAAGATTTATGTCAGCTTTCAAAACATCCGCTGCTACCCTGTCTGATGGAGCAAGAGAATACTTGGGGACAGAAAGAGAGCGGATTGAAGGCGCACTCACAGCCAAACAAATCTACAAAAAACAAGGAAGAGACGAAGTAGAGAAATGGATCTCCATTATTCGCGAAGGAGAAATGCGCTTAAATAGCGATCTTGATTACACATACTTAACCCCTTATATTCAATTGGCTATTCAATATCAAATCCCCTATCTAATTGTAGAAAGCGACGAATTTGAGACAAATATTGGCCTCGTGATCGCCCATGCTTATGCCGTTGATAAAGACAGCATTTGGCTGAAAGATGAGAAAAAAATCGGAAAAAACAGTCCCTCTATCACTTTGAAACGGCAAATCGATCCATTCTTTGCTGTGGAAGGTGAACATTCCTGAACTACAATCATTCTTGTAACTTTTATTCATTCTTTACGTCATCATCTTCTTCTGTATGGCCGGGTACGGCTTCTTTGCCAACCGGTCTCTTTTCGTTTGCCTGATGAATGATTCCATCCCCATATTTTTCATTGATCCTTTTCATCGTTTCCATTAATGAGGCTTTTTTAGCCGTCTGCTCATAGGAAAATAAATCAAGCTGTACATCTGCCTGCCCTTTCTCCACTAGGTCAGACAGCGTAATACCGAGAAGACGGACTCCATTTCCGTTCCAATGCTTTAGAAATAAATATTTAGCCTCTTCTAAGATAGCACTAGTATTTTGCGTTGGTTCTGCTAACCTTTTGCTGCGTGTAATCGTCTTCCAATCTTTGTAACGAATCATAATACTAATGGACGTACCAAGAACCTCTTTTTTTTGCAACCGGGCAGCGACTCTCTCAGACAGCTTCTGAAGCACGGCCAAAAGCTCCTGCTGCTTTGTTTCATCTTTTGGCAGTGTAATAGACTGTCCTACACTTTTAAAATCATTCGCTGCCTCAGGATCAACTTTACGATGATCAACGCCATTCGCTCGCTCTTTCAAACGCATTCCTCTAATACCCAAGCGACTTTTAAGCAAATGATCATTTCCCTTAGCTAAATCGCCAATCGTTAAAATGCCAAGAGCTGCGAGCTTATCTGCTGTTTTTTGCCCGACACCGTGCATGTTTATCACGGGTAGAGGCCATAAAACAGCGGGGACCTCTCTCTTTCTTAATACGGTAATCCCGAGAGGTTTTTTCATGTCTGATGCCATTTTAGCTAGAAACTTATTAGGTGCTACTCCGATGCTGCACGGCAGTGACAAGTGTGCTAAAATTTGTTCCTGAATCGCCCGAGCAATGTCTAAAGGCTTCCCGAGCGAATGACTATTCGTTATATCTAAGTATCCTTCGTCAATAGATACGGGTTCGATAAGCGGAGTATATTGGGTCAAAATACGAAACATTTCCTGTGACGCCTGCC
This sequence comes from Pseudobacillus wudalianchiensis, assembly GCF_001685015.1. Taxonomy (GTDB): domain Bacteria; phylum Bacillota; class Bacilli; order Bacillales; family Domibacillaceae; genus Pseudobacillus; species Pseudobacillus wudalianchiensis. The sequence goes on along the minus strand of NZ_MAYT01000001.1, from coordinate 594,041 downwards.
GGTACCGTTCAAAATTTGGGGGCAAAATAATTAATTCCGGACATAGTCTCTTTGCTTCCCAAACTGTCATCGTCGTTTTTATCCCAAACTCTCTTGCTTCATAGCTGCAAGTGACAATAATGCCTTTCCGTTCTTGGGGATTTCCAGCGATCGCAAGAGGCCTTCCCCGCAACGAGGGATCATGGGCAACTTCTACGGATGCATAAAAGCTGTTCATATCAACATGCAGGATGACACGTCCATTCTTTGGATAAAAATTTTCCAATTTATCCACTCCCGCTGTTATTTTCGAATAATAACTATCTTTTTATTATACAACGAAAAAGGAAAAACAACATGTATTCTATTGAAGATAGAACTGAGCCTCTTGATAGAAATATTATTATTCATTAAATAATTTTGAAAATTCATTTACAAATTTTTTAGAATAAGATAAACTGACATTAAATAAGCCTTTTCACAGAAATTTAACAATTTAACATTTTTATTCAATTTTAATATAGAACTGTTTAGTCTGCTCACTTTTCCTTCCAGAATTGTTCCAGCAGTCAAAGAGCCAGTCTGTACCAACCTGTTGTCTTTAGATCGGTTGATTACTGCTGGCTTTTATTATACATAAAAAACTAAAAATTCATAATAAACAGTGTTTTTGCTACATTGTGGAAAGGCTTAAGGATTTACAGGAGGTTATACATAATGGAAAAGCAGCAAGATTTCAACAAAGTATTGTCTAGGGTCGATGTTCTTGTACTCGCTTTTGGCGCTATGATCGGCTGGGGCTGGGTCGTCTTGTCAGGCGATTGGATACTAAAAGCAGGATCAATCGGCTCCATTATCGCCTTTCTTCTCGGCGGTGTTCTCGTTATTTGTGTAGGTCTAACCTACGCGGAAATGACAACCGTTTTCCCAAAGACTGGGGGCGCCTATCACTTTCTCAAAGAAACACTCGGAATGAAAGCAGCCTTCATTGTGGCCTGGGCCCTCTTGCTTGGCTATATTTCAGTGGTGGCATTTGAAGCAGTTGCTCTGCCTACAGTCGTAGAGTATATTTTTCCTAATTATCAAGCTGGTTATCTATGGACCCTTGGCGGCTGGGATGTTTACTTTTCCTGGGCAGCGATCGGAATGGTCGGATCGATCATCGTAACCATCATTAACTGGATCGGTGTTAAGCAGGCGGCCTTTTTGCAAATTGTTTTAACTTTGTTGTTAACGGCTATCGGATTAATGCTCGTGTTTGGTTCTACATTTGGCGGCGGTGAAATTCAAAATATGGATCCATTGTTTGTCGGAGGAATGGCAGGCGTGATGGGTGTGATGATCATGACCCCTTTCTTATTCGTTGGATTTGACGTTATCCCGCAAGTAGCCGAAGAAATGAACATTCCAATGAAAGCGATTGGCAAAATCATTATTTTATCTGTTAGTTTCGCTGTTCTATGGTATGTACTTATTATTTACGGTGTTTCCCTAAGTCTTGGACCAAATGAATTAAAGCTTTCCACTCTTGCGACAGCTGATGCGATGGGAGCGGCTTTTGGTTCACCGTTATTTGCTAAAATTTTGATTCTTGGCGGAATTGCTGGTATTTTAACGAGCTGGAATGCTTTTATCATTGGCGCGAGCCGGATTATGTATGCTATGGCACAAGATGGAGCCCTGCCAGCGTGGTTCGGTAAAATCCATCCAACATACAAAACACCTGCTAATGCCATTTTAGTTATTGGTCTTCTTTCTACTCTGAGCCCACTGCTCGGCCGGCCGGCACTCGTCTGGTTTGTTGATGCTGGAGGACTTGCTATTGTACTCGCTTACTTTATGGTTTCTGTTTCCTTTTTGTGGCTGCGTAAAAACAAGCCCGAGTTAGAAAGACCTTTCAAAGCTGGCAACAGTAGCTTGATCGGCTGGTCTTCTCTAATCTTGACCATTGGCTTTATCATTTTGTATATGCCAGGTATGCCATCTGCACTAATCTGGCCTTATGAATGGGTTATTACACTTGCCTGGTGGGCTGTTGGTTTCTACTTCTTGTTTAAAAAGTCCTCTCCAACAACACCAGCAATATCAAATAATGAGGTGAATAAACATGTCAATAAATGAAACCTTAACTAACGAATTAGTAGAGCTTGACAAGAAACACTTTATCCATCCAACTTCTTCTATTAAAGAACAGCAGGAAAATGGACCAGCTATTATTTTTAAAGAAGGAAAAGGTGTCTACTTAACAGATATTGAAGGGAAAAAATATATTGAAGGAATGGCATCCCTTTGGAATGTTAATGTCGGTTATGGACGGACAGAATTAGCCGAAGCAGCGAAAGAACAATTAGAAACCCTTGCATTTGCTTCAAGCTTTGCTACATTCAGCAACGAGCCCGCTATCCGTCTTGCCACAAAAGTAGCCGACATGGCACCAGGCGATTTAAACGCTGTTTTCTTTACATCTGGCGGCTCAGAATCAAATGACACCTCTTATAAACTTGTTCGCCATTATTGGAAAATAAAAGGACAGCCAAACAAAACAAAAATTATTTCCCGGGAACGCGCTTACCATGGAGTAGCAGTCGGCTCTACGAGTGCTACGGGCATTAAGGATTTCCACCATATGACGACCTCTCTCGCAACAGGGTTTGTTCATACTGAATCTTTTTCACCGGAAGCATTAAGAAAGACGATTGAAGCAGAAGGTGCCGATACGATTGCTGCCTTCATCGCCGAGCCTGTTCAAGGAGCTGGCGGAGTCAATATCCCGCCGGACGGTTATTTTCAGGAAATCCGTAAAATTTGTGATGAATACAACATCCTTTTAATTGCGGATGAGGTCATTACGGGGTTTGGCCGGACAGGTAAAATGTTTGCCTGCGAGCATTGGGGCATCGTTCCTGATGTCATGCTGCTCGCAAAAGGAATTTCTAGCGGGTACATTCCACTTGGTGCGGTTGTCGTGCGTGACCATGTTCACCAAGACTTTATTAATCTGTCTGAAGGAACTCTCTTACACGGATTTACGTATAGCGGCCATCCGACCGCATGCGCAGTTGGATTAAAAAATATTGAAATTCTAGAGAGAGAGAATCTTGTTCAAAACTCAAAAGAAATGGGAGCCCTCCTTCATGAGAAATTAAGAGCGTTCCAATCAGAAACAAACATCGTCGGAGAAGTTCGTTTCCTTGGTCTAATCGGCGCTTTAGAAATCGTGAAAAACCAGCAAACGAATGAACGCTTCTCCGAAAAGCTTGCTCCGCAAATTATTACAGAAGCACGAAAACGCGGACTCATCCTGCGTACCGTTACGTTTGGCGACTCTGATACAATCGTATTTGCCCCGCCACTCGTCATCAATGAAGAAGAAGTAAACGAACTTGTCAGCATTTTAAAGGCTGCTATTTTAGAAGTTCAACAAGCTGCTTTATAAGACACCAAGAGTGACAGGTTCTGTTTTCACTCTGTTAACAAACGTCGATTTCCTTTGATACTCATGAAATATAAAGCCTGGATCGCAGTTTACCAAGTAATCAGCGATCCAGGCTTCTTTAAAATCATCTTTTCTTTTTAACTGTACCCTTTAGTCGTTTATGTTTTCTTGAGCCTGCCTGTTTATATGAAGAGGCAGCATGGCGGAGTTTTGTACGCCAGGAGAATTTCAACTTAAAAGAGAATTCTAAACTGTTAGACCACTTGCCTAATATTCACCCTAGCAGGGCTTTTTTCCTTCACCTGTTTTAACGTCGCTACTATCAGAAAGCTAACAATTACTAACAAGAGCCAAGAACTTACCTTTCCGAGATGAACGAGACTCCATGCATCAGTTTGGTTTGGATATTGCCAAGCTCCAAAAAACGTAGCGATATTTTCAGCGATCCATATAAAAAATCCGATGAGCACAAAAGAAAGCGCAAGCGGCATACGGTAACGAGTTCCGCCAACCTCATATATGACCCAGGATTTCCAAAAGACGATGATGACAAGGGCAGATAACCACCAACGAACGTCCATCCAAAAATGATGAATGAAAAAATTCAAATAAATCGCTGCTGCAAGCGGCACAACGACTACAAGCGGCGGCCATTTCATTAGTTCAATCTTAAGCCTCCTCCACGCCTGGCAAAGATAACTCGCTACACTGGCATACATGAATCCACTATACAAAGGCACTCCAAAAACTTTGAAATACCCTTCCTCCGGATAAGACCAGGAGCCCATATGTACCTTGAAAAGTTCAAGCGCAAGCCCGATAAGATGAAATAATGTAATAACCTTTAGTTCATCCCGGGTTTCAAGTCCAGAACGCACCATCCACCACTGCATCAGCAAACAGATGATGAGCATCCAGTCGTACCGTGCCAGGAAAGGAAGCGGCACGATCTGTGTAAAAGCTAAAGAGGCAAAAAGAACGACAGGAAATAAACAGGATAAGGCCTGCTCCCAACCAAAGCGAACGAGTTGTGTCAGTGCTCTCATGCTTTGTTCCTCCAGTTTTTTTGGAATATATGTAAGTACTGTAGACAAACTAGTACCATTCCTCGTCACCCGTCTTGAGTGTCCTCATCACTTCGGTATTCTAAAATGTCTCCTGGCTGACATTCTAAAGCTTTGCAAATCGCTTCTAAAGTTGAAAATCGAATCGCTTTTGCCTTGCCATTTTTTAATATCGAAAGGTTAGCCATTGTGATCCCTACCCTCTCCGAAAGTTCCGTTACGCTCATTTTTCTTTTAGCCAGCATGACATCAATATTGATGATAATTGCCACGTTATTCACCTCAGACCGTTAAATCGTTTTCTGATTTTATATCAATAGCAGCTTTTAAAAGCCTTTGCAGAACAGCAGCGAAGACAGCAATCACGATGGAAGCAAAGATGATGATCAGCCCGATTAATATGATACCCGGGGCGTCATCCTTCTCCGCTATGAGATATAAAAGCGGCATATTGAACACATATAAGATACTGATTGTAATGGCACAATATTTTATATTTTTTAAAGCTCCTACAGATAATTCGGAGAACGCTTCGTTCCGGTCAATATAGTGTAACAATTTAAAAGCCTGATACAAAGCGAAGTAAAAAGGAATCGCCGCTGCATCCAAGCCAATTAAAACGAGATATTTCAAATAGGCCCTATCTGGATACAATTCTTCTGCAAAATTCGCTATTTCAGGCACTAAAAATATACACAAAGCAAGAACTGGAATGCCAATAATTATAACAGCTATCTTTAAAAAGAGTGTTGTCCCTCGTTCCATACAAAACACCTCACATCTATATTTTCAATTTGAATTTACCATATCATTTATCGTTTTACAATAAATTTTTATCTATTTATATTATAATTTTATTGCTAAACAAATATTCTTATTATTTTTAGCAAAAAGAAAAAGCATTCCTCATTACAAAGAAATGCTTTATAACGTCTTCAATGAATTCGTTCCGTCCATACAAAAAGATAGCAGGGATCGGTGATCCTTACTATCTTCGCCATTTATATACGTTTAACTTACCGCTGTACCTTTTATATTGTCTATACAGAAGAGGCTTTCGTATTCTTCATATACTCTTGGATATCCTTTATCCCTTCAAGTGAAGAGACGAGTATATCCGGGTCGATGATCGTGATGAGACGTTCTGAAAAAGAAGCAATCCCCGTAAAATATTTCGTTTTATCATAAGCCGCAATTCCTAGCTGTTTTAACGATTCGGGCGAGATATCGATAATTTCCTTCGCTTCTTTGACTAAGAATCCAATCGGCAGTGCCTGTGTTTGCACGACGAGCAGCCGCGCCTCCTCTGATTCAGCAAGGGTTCGATTATAAAGAACTGCTTCAAAATCAATAACCGGTATAAGATCCCCTCTCGCCTTGGTCACTCCTCTCATATAAAAAGGCATATGAGGAATAGGGTTAATGAACTCTACTTTTTCAATTGAGATAACGGATTGCACTGAAACTGCATATTCTTCTCGGCCGCTTTCAAAAATGACAGCTTTATTGACTGGCTGCATAAAAACTCCCCTTTTGTCTTTTTCTTTTACTGTATCATAAGGAGGAGGAAACAGGCAAAAAGACTTATTTCAGGCTTGCTTCATTCGATCATTGAGACTGTCCTTATTTTTCTTCGGCTGTAATGGCCACAATCGCGGTTGCTATTTCAGCGAGCTTCACAAGCTCCTCAATAGGCATTCTTTCATTTTTTGTATGGATTTCTTCATATCCAACGGCTAAGTTTACTGTCGGAATACCGAAGCCAGCGATTACGTTTGCATCGCTTCCGCCGCCGCTCGTTAACAGTTTGCTTGGACGGCCAATGCGCTCAGCGGCTCTCTTTGCCACTTCTACTACATGGTCTCCCTCGCCGAACTTGAACCCTGGATACATCACTTCCACGTTCACTTCTGCCCGTCCATTCATTTCGGCAGCTGTTTGTTCAAATGCTTCTTTCATTTTCTGTACTTGTGCTTCCATCTTTTCTGGGACGAGTGAACGCGCTTCTGCTAAGATGGAGACATAATCACAAACGATGTTCGTTGCCTGTCCTCCCTCGAAACGGCCAATATTGGCTGTCGTTTCTTCGTCAATCCGGCCGAGCGGCATTTTTGCAATCGCTTTTGCTGCGATCGTAATAGCGGATACTCCTTTTTCAGGTGCAACCCCGGCATGAGCTGTTTTCCCAAAAATCTCGGCTTTGATTTTTGCCTGTGTTGGAGCTGCGACAATAATATTCCCTACTGTACCATCACTGTCTAATGCATAGCCAAATTTCGCTTTCACGAGAGACGGATCTAACGCTTTTGCTCCCACAAGTCCAGATTCTTCGCCCGCTGTGATAATAAATTGAATAAGGCCGTGTCTAAAATTTTGTTCCTTTAGCACTCTCACCAATTCAAACATAGCCGCAAGACCCGCTTTATCATCTGCTCCTAGAATCGTTGTTCCGTCTGTAATCACGTACCCGTTTTCAATGCTCGGCTTGACACCCGCTCCTGGTACAACCGTATCCATATGAGAGGTAAAATAAATCGGGTCTACCCCCTCTTTTGTCGCTTCTAGTGTACAAATTAAATTGCCGGCTCCGTGACCCGTTTTGGCTGCGGAATCATCTTCGTATACGTGCACACCCAATTCTTCAAATTTACTCTTCAATACTTTTGCAATAGCGGCTTCATTTTTTGTTTCTGAATCAATTTGCACAAGTTCAAGAAATTCATTTAGTAATCGTTCTTTATTAATCATTTTATGTACCTCCCTGATTCTTTCCATTTTCAGTATACTCTTTCCACTGAGCAATTCCAAATCTTTCACATAGCAAAGACCCCATCTCGCTCATAAAGCGGCTAGATGGGGATAGAAATTAAAGCGGGATATTTCCGTGCTTTTTCTTTGGACGTTCTTCTTTTTTCGTTCTCATCATTTCAAGCGCTTGAATCAGCTTGATTCTTGTCTCGCGCGGATCAATGACATCATCGACCATACCGTGAGCTGCCGCTACATAAGGATTAGCAAATTTTTCACGGTACTCCTCAATTTTCTTCGCTCTTGTTTCTTCCGGGTTCTCACTATTGGCAATTTCTTTTGCAAAAATGATGTTAGCCGCTCCTTGTGGGCCCATTACCGCAATTTCAGCGTTCGGCCAGGAGAAAACGAGATCGGCTCCAATTGATTTACTATTAAGAGCTACATAAGCTCCGCCATATGCCTTACGCAAAATAACCGTAATCTTTGGTACAGTTGCTTCTGAATAAGCGTATAAAATTTTAGCGCCATGACGGATAATCCCCCCATGTTCCTGTTTGATGCCCGGGAAAAAGCCGGATACATCTTCAAACGTAATGAGAGGAATATTAAAGGAATCGCAAAAGCGAATAAACCGTGCTGCCTTATCCGATGAATCGATGTCGAGCCCCCCAGCCATAAATTTCGGCTGATTGCAGACGAGACCCACTGTTTCTCCTTTGATGCGCGCAAAACCAACGACGATATTCTTAGCAAACTCTTTTTGAACTTCCATAAAGGACTGCTCATCTACTACCTGTTCAATGACTTTTCGAACGTCGTAAGGACGAAGCCCATCAAAAGGAACGATATCGGTCATATCTTCCCGGTAGTCGTCTTCCTCAGAATGGTTAGCTGCCGGTGTTTTTTCTTCATTATTTTGTGGCAAATAAGTGAGCAAAGCTCGAACCATTGCCAGTACCTCTTCTTCAGAGCTGCCGCGAAAATGAGCATTGCCGCTAATGGTATTATGTACTTTCGAACCTCCAAGGTCCTCAGAGGAGATTTTTTCTCCCGTAACGGTTTCGATTACTTTTGGCCCCGTGATAAACATTTGGCTCGTCTGGTCAACCATAAAAACAAAATCGGTAATCGCTGGTGAATAAACAGCACCGCCGGCACAAGGTCCCATAATGACAGAGATTTGCGGAATCACCCCTGAATAAATCGCATTACGATAAAAAATATGACCATAGCCATCTAGTGAAACGACACCTTCTTGAATGCGTGCACCACCCGAATCATTCAGCCCAATGAAAGGAGCTCCGTTTTTAGCTGCGAGATCCATCACATTGGCTATTTTTTTAGCATGCATTTCCCCAAGGGCGCCGCCGAAAACCGTAAAGTCCTGAGAGAACAAATAAACAGGACGTCCATTCACTTTTCCGTAGCCTGTTACGACTCCATCACCCGGTCCTTTTACATCTTCTAACCCAAAATGTGTGCTACGATGCTCAATAAACGGATTGATTTCAACAAACGTATCGGGATCGAGAAGCAAGTCAATACGCTCGCGAGCGGTCAGTTTGCCTTTTTCATGCTGTTTTTCAATTCGTTCGTCGCCGCCGCCAAGCTCTACCTCCCGCCGTCTGTCGTATAATTCATTAATGCTCGTAAAAATATCTGGGGTTGTCATAATGATTTCTTTTCTCCTTCCGTCTTGCTCTTGTCACAAAGTTCGAATAGCACTCCGTGGGCTGATTTAGGATGCATAAAGGCGACCTCTGCCCCTCCCGCCCCCGGCTTCGGTATGTCGTTAATCATGCGAATGCCGTTTTCTTTTATTTCCTGGATACGCTGTTCAATATTTTCTACTTTAAATGCTACATGATGAATACCTTGGCCCCGCTTTTCAATAAACTTAGCTATGGCACTTTCACTGCTCATCGGCTCAAGTAATTCAAACTTTACATTTCCAGCATCAATAAAAGCGACTTTCACTTGTTCCGAAGCCACCTCTTCTATTTTCATTAAAGCAAGTCCAAGCTGCTCCGTATAAAAACGCAGTGTTTCTTCCAATGAGCTAACCGCAATACCGATATGATCTATACGGTTCATTATCAAGACCTCCCTTTCGAAAAGAACTGAAACATGTGTAGTCTTCGATAACAACTAAAAAAATCCCTTCTTTTTTACTGCTTTTGTCCCGTCCATTCAACTTGAGATTTTACGAGAAAACCGCTATGATAGAATTACATAAAGAATCCTGTCCGGAATAATAAAAGGAGCGTATAAGCTTTTATGAGAAATAAAGTAGTACAAAAAACGGTCATTTATATTATGCTGCTGACGATGCTCGTTTCCACTCTGTTTTTTGGCTTATCTATGTTTTTATAGCAGCAAAAAAGAAGCCGGCTTACTCCATCTGGGGGGCCGGCTTTCTTGTTCTTCCGGCAGCTTTCTCTTTTTTCAACCCTTTAAAAGAGCTTTTTATGAGCAAGTACTCTTCCATTTCTTTAATGAACTGAAACAGTGCCGCTCTTGCTTCGAATTCTTCGCGGGTATCCGGCAGATCCATCTGATCAATTTCGGCTTTTAAATCATATAGTTTGGCTAGATGAAGCAGTGCTGTATTGCCCGGATGCACACGCTCGCTTAAAGCATCCATAAAATCAGCTAACACGATGGCAGCCTTAACTTGATGAGAAATAGAAGTGACAATTCCTAAAATCCGCTCGATGATGTCAAACTGCTTTTCTCTCATCACAAAGTAACTGTAAAAGATTTTATCATCCTTTAACAAATGGTTTTCTACATTTTGAAAAGCAAGCATTTTTCCTTCTTTGATCATTTTCTCTGTCTTAACTATTTCTTTTCCATCCCACATGTGATCTTGATTACGTAAATACAAAGCGATTTCATGGAAGATGGCTGTAAAATTCCGTTCAATCTCTTCCTGAAAGCCATATAACTTCTTCTCTACACTAGGCATGTAAAGGTTCATAAGCAAGGCAACGCCAATTCCAATTGAAATAATATAAAATTCATTTAGAATCAGCTGCCCCGTCACTTCACCGGCAGAAAAAATATGAAGGATAATGACACTGCTTGTCACCACTCCTTCTTTCAGCTTGGTAGCCACAAGAGTAGGAATGAAAAACAAAAGCAAGAGTCCCACGACAGGAGCATAATAGCCAATCCCTTCGAAAAAAGCGAAAGAAAAGACCATCGCTATGGCGCACGCAAAAAATCGGCTTCGGGCAGCTTGCAGCGATTTCCTCCTCGTGTTCTGAATACATAAGATCGTAATAATGCCTGCTGATACGAAGTTTTCCAATCCTACCCATTGGGAAATCATGATAGCTGCAGTCGTGCCGACAGCTGTTTTCGCCGTCCGATACCCTATTTTAAACATAATCGTCTCCTGTGCTGAAAAATCAGTTTGTAGTGAAAGAAAACCTTGCCATCACGATGACAAGGTTTCAATCTATATTTACACTTCTTCGCAATACTTGTCAAAAGCATCTTGAAGCTTTTGTACAACAGACATTGGATCATGTCCTTCAATTTCATGGCGTTCTACCATCGTGCACAGCTCGCCGTCTTTCAAAAGAGCAAAAGATGGGGAGGACGGTGGATAACCGACAAAGTAACTGCGCGCTTTTGCTGTCGCTTCTTTATCCTGGCCGGCAAAAACCGTTACAAGATGATCTGGGCGCTTGTCATGATGAATAGAATGAGCCGCAGCCGGACGAGCGATGCCGCCAGCACAGCCACACACTGAATTGATCATTACTAATGTTGTGCCCTTTTTAGCAAATGTTTCTTCGACTTCCTCTGGTGTTTGAAGCTGTGTATATCCAGCAGCTGTGATTTCCTCACGTGCCTGGCGAACGACATCATTCATTAAAAAATTAAAGTCTATATTCATTGTTACCACTCCTTTATCCACATTCGTGTACCCTTATGATAAGACAACGACGCACGGTTTTCAAATAATCTAGTAAATTTTTTATAAATTATGTTTTAAAAACAGCCAATCGGGGAAGATAAATAAGGCAACTAGATCCGTACCCCCTAAACTCCCTAATGGAAGGCTGATACTCTTATGAGTATCAGCCGCTTTTTTGTCTCTGTTACATTTTCACTGCGATCAATCATTGAAAAAATGTCATCTGCTTTTAGCAGGGTCTTTATTTTATTGCTCATTCTGCTTATAAACATTGGAAAATAAATTGGCCAGTGCCTGAGCCGGCGTTATTTCACCTGTCATCGCTTTTTGCTCCATTTCCGTCAAGTGATGAGTGACATAAGGATGCTGATAAAAATTGGCCTTCAGCTGTTCCACGATAAGCGTATGCAGCCACTCTTTCGTTTGCAGCCGCCGCCGTTCTTCAAATGTGCCGGCTGCTTTTGTTTTCTCTTCAAATTCTTGAATGACTTCCCATAGTTCTAGAATGCCGTTTCGTTGAATAGAAGAGCATGTGAAAGCTTGCGATGCCCAGCCTTTTGTCGCTGGCTGGAGCATATGAAGGATCTGATTAAATTCCCTTCTCGTTTTTTCAGCCAATTGCTTATTAGGACCGTCCGCTTTATTTACCACAATTGCATCGGCCAGCTCCATAATTCCTTTTTTCATTCCTTGCAGCTCATCGCCTGCACCTGTCAGGACGATAAGCAAAAAGAAATCGACCATGCCGCGGACCATGAATTCACTTTGGCCAACACCAACTGTTTCGATCAAAATCACTTCAAAGCCGGCCGCTTCACAGAGAAGCATCGTTTCTCTCGTTTTCCGGTGCACGCCGCCAAGCGTGCCGCCGGAAGGAGAAGGACGGATAAAGGCGTTCGGATGCCTAGCCAATGACTCCATTCTCGTTTTATCACCGAGAATACTGCCGCCGGAAATCGAAGAACTAGGATCAATAGCCAGCACCGCTGTTTTTAGTCCGCTTTCACAGAGCATATGGCCGAACGCTTCAATAAAAGTACTTTTTCCAGCTCCCGGAACGCCCGTAATGCCAATACGAATTGACTTCCCTGTATGGGGAAGCAGCTGCTGTAACAGCTCCTGGCCATAGTTATAATGGCTTTTTGCATTGCTTTCAATAAAAGTAATAGCTTTAGCCAAGTCTTTGCGTTCGCCGGCAAGAATTTTTGCGGCCAGCTCTCCTGCATCCGGCAGCTGCTCTTCTTTTTTTCGAAATCGCCTCTTCTGAGGAGAAGCAAAGCCATCATGAGAAGAAGCGATGCCTTTTCTTACATGGAGAGCCGATTCATGATGGGAATGCTCTTCTTTCACCATTATTCTGCCACTTCCTCATAACCGAGCCTGCGATAGATCTCCTCTAAAATTTTTTGAGCGGAGACTGGAATGACCGTACCTGGCCCGAAAATACCGGCTGCTCCGTTGGCACGGAGGAATTCGTAATCTTGAGCTGGAATAACCCCGCCTATAAAGACCATAATATCCTCTCGCTCTAGTTTCTTCAGTTCATTCATTAAAGCCGGAAGCAAGGTTTTGTGTCCTGCAGCGAGCGAGCTGACACCGATTGCATGGACATCATTCTCCACCGCCTGTAAAGCCGTTTCTTCCGGGGTCTGGAATAACGGGCCAATATCTACATCAAAACCTAGATCAGCGTAGGCTGTAGCCACCACTTTCGCTCCTCGGTCATGGCCATCCTGTCCCATTTTTGCAATCAGCAGACGCGGACGCCGTCCTTCCTGCTCACTGAATTCATCGGTCATCCGTTTAACTTCAGCAATTTGCTCTTCATCCGAAAAATGAGAGCTGTACACACCGCTCACTGACCGGATAACTGCTTGATGTCTTCCGCTTACCTGTTCGATCGCATCGGAAATTTCTCCAAGTGTCGCACGCTCCCTTGCTGCATCCACTGCAAGTTCAAGCAAATTCCCCTCTCCAGTTTCGGTTGCCTTAGTTAGAGCTGTTAAAGCTTCTTTTACTTTTTCTTCATTGCGTCCTGCTTTTACACGTTCTAAGCGTTCAATTTGCTTAAGACGCACGGCGGTATTGTCAATATCGAGAATATCAATCGGTTCTTCCTCCGCCAGCCTGTAGCGGTTGACCCCAATAATCGTTTCTTCAACAGAATCGATTTGCGCCTGGCGCCTAGCCGCCGCTTCTTCAATTCTCATTTTTGGCAAGCCCGTGTCGATCGCTTTTGTCATGCCGCCAAGCTCTTCTACTTCTTCTATGTGTTTCCACGCTCTTTCCATCAGTTCATGCGTGAGCGCCTCCACATAATACGAGCCGGCCCATGGATCAATCACATTCGTGATACCCGTTTCCTCCTGCAGGTATAGCTGCGTGTTACGAGCAATTCGAGCAGAAAAATCTGTCGGCAAGGCTATCGCTTCATCCAATGCATTCGTATGAAGTGACTGTGTGTGCCCCATGGCAGCTGCATGAGCTTCAATCAATGTGCGGGTTACATTATTAAATGGGTCCTGCTCTGTCAGACTCCAGCCTGACGTTTGGGAATGAGTGCGCAGAGCCAGCGATTTAGCGTTTTTTGGCTCAAACGGCTGCATCAACTGAGCCCACATCCGACGGGCAGCCCGCATTTTTGCTACTTCCATAAAATAATTCATGCCAATTGCCCAGAAAAACGACAGCCGCGGAGCAAAAGAATCGATGTCAATACCCGCCTCTAGTCCTGTCCGAACATAATCCAACCCGTCGGCAAGTGTATAAGCCAGCTCAATATCGGCCGGGGCGCCTGCCTCTTGCATATGATAGCCGGAAATGCTAATGCTATTAAATTTCGGCATGTTCTCAGAGGTATATTTAAAAATATCGGCAATAATCCGCATCGAAACTTCCGGTGGATAAATATAAGTGTTTCTCACCATGTATTCTTTTAAAATATCATTCTGAATCGTCCCGGACAGCTTTTCACGTGGAACGCCCTGTTCTTCTGCCGCTATGATGTAAAAAGCCATAACCGGCAGTACCGCTCCATTCATGGTCATAGACACGGACATTTGGTCCAGCGGAATCCCATCAAATAAAATTTTCATATCTTCCACGGAATCAATGGCGACACCAGCCTTTCCGACATCGCCGACAACACGCGGATGGTCGGAATCATATCCCCGATGAGTAGGTAAATCAAAAGCAACAGACAGCCCTTTTTGCCCCATCGCCAGATTACGGCGATAAAAGGCATTGCTTTCTTCTGCAGTCGAAAAGCCAGCGTATTGCCGAATGGTCCATGGACGGTTCACATACATCGTCGGGTAAGGTCCCCGTGTGTAAGGGGCGACACCAGGAAGGTCCTGTAAATGCTCCATCTCCTTGGTCGTCTCTTTCGTATAAAGAGGCTGCAGACGGATTTGTTCATTCGTTTCAAACGCGAGCTCTTCAAAGGACTTTTTCACTTCTTGCTCCAGAGCCGTCTTCCACTCTTGAAAAGAACGAGAATCGTTTTTGCCTTTTGGATTGAATTGCTGAAAATCCGGTTTACTCATATGCCGCCACTCCTTCCAAATGATCAAGCAGCTCTGTTGCTTTTTCGATTAGGTTTTGTCCTTTATACAGCTGCCCATCAAGGCCAGCCTGCTGCCATTCTGCTTTAATTTCGTCGGACAGCCTTCCTGCCAGGTCTATTCTCAGGCTAGAATTTGTCTGCTTCATGGCCGCTACAAGCTGCGGACCAAATTGGTCGTATGCTTCATCCTTTCCACAGATGCAATAATAAGATAGCTTACTTTCTTTGATGAAGCGCACGGCCTCCTCAAGCGTCTGGCACTCTCCACTTAAATGAGCCATGATACCACCCGTCGCTAATACGCCCGTTACGAAATCCGCCCGTGGTTTAAACTCTTTTAATTTTCCTAAACAAATGAGCCCCGCCTTCGCTTCTATGCCTTTTGCTCTTTCTCGCAATCTTTCAAACGGTTCAGCCAGCCTTTGTCCCTTGACAGGAATCACTTCGCTGCCGCTATCTTTTGCATGGAGTTCGGCAATCGTTGTCTTTTCAGTTACTTGATCAGCCAGCTCATTAAACGAAGCAACAGACTGCTCTGCTCGAAGCACAGATAGCTTTGGCTTTTCTTTCAATATATCTTCATGAAGATCGGCGTAAATATTCGTGCCAATCATTGACTTTTTCTGTATAGCCAATTCATCGTTTTTCTTTTCTAGCATTTCGGCTAGTTCTGCTTGCAGCGTCCCCGCTTTCAGGGCGGCAATGATCCCGCCTGCCTGTTCGATAGCTAGAAAATGCTCCCACGCTGATTGGCTAAGCTGAGCCGTTAAGGTCTCTATATAGTAGGAGCCGCCCGCTGGATCAATCACTTCTCCAAGATGGGACTCGTCTTTTAGAATAAGCGGAATATTTTTAGCGATCCGCTCTCCTAGTGCAGAAGGCATTCCGCTTACCTCATCAAACGACTTTACTTGTAAATACTCCACACCTCCAAGCAAGGCTGAAAACGCTTCACTTCCTGTGCGCAAAATATTCACATGACGATCGAGCTTTGACAAATTGAAAGAAGAAGTCTCCGCTCCAATCAATACTTTTACATCATCCCCTGTTATGCCGTATGCTTCACAAAGCGTCGTCCAGCACTGGCGAAAGGCTCTCAGCTTGGCTGTTTCCATGAAGAATTGTGAACCAATGGCAAAGTGAATCGCCATGCCCTTCACCACTTCTGCCGGAGACCAGCCTTTTTCTTTCAGCCACTCAATATAAAAGACGGCTTCAGCGAGCGCCAGTGAAATTTCCTGAAAAGCATTTGCTCCAGCTTCATGATAAGGAGCCGTGTCAATACGGATCGATTTCAGTCTAGGAAACGCTTTCTTTAATTCGGTTGCTGCTTGTGCGTACAGAGCGAGCGTTTGCTCACCAGCAACGAGTCCTTTTTCCGCATAAAGCGAAACAATATCCGTTCCGATAGCACCGTACAGCTTGCTAGTTTTTGATTTTAATAAAAAAGAAGCGATCGCAAGAAAGTGGTCTTTTGTATTTATGTACAGCGGGTGTTCCTCTAAAGGCAATGCGGAAAACTCACTGAACGTCATTGCTGGCAGATCTTCTAATGCAAATGAGATCGCATCCTGTCCTGCTTTGAGGGCCGCCGCAAGCTTTTCTGTTAAAGCGGCACTATTATCTGCCTTCACAGCATGGGCATTCTTCCAAGGCACTTCCATGTAGCCACCTTTGTGAAACCCTCTCGTATATAGAGGATAGCCGGGATACTGCTCGGTGTCAGATGATGCGTCATTCGGTCCATATAAAGGCTTTAACACAATCTTTTCATAGGTGGCTGTCTGAAGGGCGGCGAGCGGTTTTCCCTTTAAGGAAGCTGTTGCTGTCTTTTCCCACTCCTCCAGCGTCACTTTTGGAAAACGCTGAGCTTTTATTTCTTGAATATCCATGCAATCTCCTCTCCTTCGCCTCGCTTTAAATGATCGTTCTTTAAAGATTCTAACTCTTTCTTTATTATTATTTTATCTGAACCCATTACGGCAATCAATGAGAAGCAGCCAAAAAGAAACCAGCTCCTCCCTTTTTCTCGTGGTCAATCCGTGAAAATTTTTTTATAACATGCTATGCTATCTTTACCTTCTTCATTAGAAGGAAACTGAATTAGGGGAGAAAAAAATGAGAAAAATCTTCGCATGGTTGGGAGTATTGTTGTTAAGCTTTACTACGATTGCGCATGCTGACAGTGTAGTCGGCGACGTGATTGTCACTCTCGGCGAAAATTTATCACCCGCTCAAAAAGAGCAAGTTCTAGAAGAAATGGACGTTCCAAGCGATGTTACGACTGTCACCGTATCCAATGCTGAAGAACATAAATACTTAGGTGAATATATACCGAAAGCGCAAATTGGTTCAAAAGCCATTTCATCTAGTAAAATTACGATGAAAGAAAAAGGATACGGTATTAATGTACAGACACATAATATTTCTTGGGTTTCCAAAGAAATGTATACGAACGCTTTATCGACAGCTGGCGTAAAAGATGCAGATATCTATATTACGGCTCCATTTGAAGTATCGGGCACAGCAGCACTCACCGGATTGATTAAAGCCTATGAAACATCTACAGGAGAAAAAATTCCAGAAGAACAAAAACAAGTAGCTAACGAAGAAATGGTCACAACAGCTAAGCTCGGGGACCAAATCGGCGAAAAACAAGCGACCGAATTAATTCAACGCATTAAAGAAGAGGTAGCAAAAGAAAATCCACAAACTCTTCAAGAGATTAAAGTGATTGTCAATAACGTATCAAACGAGCTGAATATCCAGTTAACACAAGATCAAACTGATCGGCTTGCTGCTTTGTTTGATAAAATGAAAAACCTTGATATTAATTGGGATCAAGTGAATAACCAGCTTGATAAAGCAAAAGAAAAATGGAACGATTTTAAAAACTCGGATGAGGGTCAAGGCATCCTACAATCTATTATTGACTTCTTACAAAGAATTGTTGACTGGATTGCCGGCCTGTTCAAATAAAACAATAAAAGAATAGCGAAAAAGCTGCCGGGGTGTCCCGGCAGCTTTTTTAGTTTCTTAATAAACAGATGTATTCTCGGAAATATTCTCTAAAATTTCTTTCACACGCTGTAAGAAACGGCCGCAAATGAGACCGTCAAGTACCCGGTGATCCAGTGACAGGCAGAGGTTTACCATGTCACGCACCGCAATCATACCACCTTGCATAACAACAGGACGTTTGACGATCGACTCCACTTGCAAAATGGCAGCCTGAGGATAATTGATAATACCCATTGACTGAACAGAGCCAAATGAACCTGTGTTGTTTACTGTGAAAGTGCCGCCTTGCATATCCTCCGCTTTGAGCATGCCGGAGCGAACCTTGCCAGCCAGCTCGTGAATCTCACGGGCAATGCCTTTAATCGTCTTCTCATCCGCCTGCTTAATAACAGGAACAAACAAGGCATCGTCTGTCGCAACAGCAATGGACAGGTTAATTTCTTTCTTTTGGATAATTTCGTCTCCCGCCCACATAGAATTCACTTCTGGAAATTCCTTTAGAGCTTGAGCCACAGCTTTCACAAAGAAAGCGAAATATGTTAAATTAAACCCTTCTTTTTTCTTGAATTCCTCTTTTAAAGCATCACGACGAGCGACAAGATTCGTCACATCTACCTCCATCATCGTCCAAGCATGCGGCACTTCCTGCTTAGAGCGTACCATGTTTGCGGCAATGGCTTTTCTCACACCGCTCACTGGAATGCTAATATCACCCGGCATCGAGGAAACAGATGATTTTGACTGTGCTCGCACGGCCGGCTTTTCTTGTGACACAGGTTCGGGCTGTGTCATTGTTTGCTGTGGTGCTGGGATGTCGCCGGATTCTATTATTTTTAGCAAATCTTTACGAGTAATCCGGCCTCCTTTTCCAGAACCAGCCACTTGTGTTAAGTCAATATTATGCTCCTGCGAGAGCTTTAAAACGGATGGTGAATACCGGGCTTTGTTTTCCGTTTTCTCTTCTGCCACTTGTTTTGTCTCCGTTTGAACAGCTTCCGTACTCTCCTGCGAAATTGCTGACTTCTTCTCGCCAGCCCCTTCCACGTCCATTAAACAGATAACCGCTCCGACTTCGAGTGTATCTCCTTCCGCAGCGATCAGTTCTTTTATCGTACCCGTAAAAGAAGAAGGCACTTCCGCATTTACTTTATCTGTCATCACTTCAGCAATCGGATCATATTTATTGACATGATCCCCCGCCTGGACAAGCCATTTACTAATGGTGCCTTCGGTGACACTTTCTCCAAGCTGAGGCATCGTTACTTTTTCTATTGTCACAAAAAAGCCTCCTCTCTATCTACCTATTTTAAAACTCGGCCAATTCCCGCATTGCTTTTTCGACTTTATCAGGATTGATCATGAAAAACTTTTCCATTGTTGGTGCATAAGGCATGGCCGGTACATCTGGCCCTGCCAGCCGCTTAATAGGCGCATCCAGATCAAACAAGCAGTTTTCAGCAATAATCGCCGCTACCTCACTCATGATGCTGCCTTCTTTATTATCTTCTGTTACAAGTAAAACTTTTCCTGTTTTCTTTGCCGCTTCACAGATAGCTTCTTTATCAAGTGGATAAACGGTGCGCAGGTCGAGTATCTCTGTTTCAATTCCATCCTTCGCTAACCTCTCTGCTGCCTGCATGGCAAAGTGGACACACAGCCCATATGTAATGACTGTCAAGTCTTCCCCTTTGCGCTTAGTATCAGCTTTGCCGATTGGAAGTACGTAATCTTCAGTCGGTACCTCCCCTTTAATTAAACGGTAGGCACGCTTATGTTCAAAAAATAAAACTGGATCCTCATCACGAATGGCTGCTTTTAACAAACCTTTTACATCATAAGGTGTGGAAGGCATGACGATCTTTAAGCCAGGCTGATTAGCAAACACCGCTTCCACTGACTGAGAATGATAGAGAGCTCCGTGTACTCCGCCGCCATATGGGGCCCGGATTACAATTGGACAGCTCCAATCATTGTTCGAGCGGTAACGAATACGCGCTGCCTCTGAAATAATTTGGTTCACTGCCGGCATAATGAAGTCAGCAAACTGCATTTCAGCAATCGGCCGCATGCCATACATCGCTGCCCCAATGCCAACTCCGGCAATAGCCGATTCTGCCAGTGGAGTATCCATTACACGCTCTTCGCCAAATCGATCATATAAGCCTGCCGTTGCTTTAAAGACACCGCCCTTTTTTCCTACATCTTCCCCGAGAACAAATACTCTCGGATCCCGTTCCATTTCTTCACGCATTGCCATTGTCACAGCATCTATATAAGAAATTATCGGCATCCTCTTTCCCCCCTATTACTCTTCTGCATACACGTAAGTCAAGGCATCTTCCGGTTTTGCATATGGCGCATTTTCGGCATAATCGGTCGCTTCATTGACTTCTTTCATAATGCGGTCATTTATTTCTTTCTCAAGTTCATCATTTAGTACACCAGTTTCTTTCAAGTACTGACTAAACGTAATAATTGGATCGTTTGACTTTGCTTTTTCTACTTCATCTGGTGAACGATACGTACGATCATCATCATCCGATGAGTGAGCAGTTAAGCGGTAGGATACTGTCTCAATTAACGTAGGCCCTTCTCCGCGTCTAGCCCGGTCTGCAGCCTCTTTTACATATTTATAGACTTCTATTGGATCATTCCCGTTAATGGTGAAACCCGGCATGCCATATCCTTGTGCCCGATCCGCAACATTTTCGCATGATAACTGCTTTTCTACTGGCACGGAAATCGCATATTTGTTATTTTCGCACATAAAAATAACAGGAAGCTTATGGACACCCGCAAAATTCGCTCCCTCATGGAAATCACCTTGGTTAGAAGAACCTTCTCCAAATGTAACGAACGTAACGATATCTTCCTTCCTCATTTTTCCGCCTAATGCAATTCCGACGGCGTGTGGCACCTGTGTCGTAACAGGAGAAGATCCTGTTACAATTCGATTTTTCTTTTGACCGAAATGGCCAGGCATTTGCCGGCCGCCCGAGCTCGGATCCTCCGCTTTCGCAAAGCCTGAAAGCATAATGTCCGTTGTTGTCATTCCAAATGTTAACACAACACCCATATCTCGATAATAAGGCAGCACATAATCCTTTTGTTTATCAAGAGCAAACGCTGCTCCTACTTGTGCGGCTTCCTGTCCCTGGCAGGAAATCACGAAAGGAATTTTCCCTGAACGGTTCAACAGCCACATCCGTTCATCAATCCTGCGGGCGAGCAGCATTGTTTTATACATTTCCAATACCATATTGTCACTTAATCCTATCGCAGAGTGGCGATTTTCAGCCATACCTGTTCCTCTCCCTTCTTTCTCTCCTTACGAATGAATGGCCTTGCCGTCTGCAGCAAGAGCCGCTTCCCCGATCGCTTCACTAAGTGTTGGATGCGGATGAATCGTATGACTTACTTCCCAGGCCGCTGCATCGAGCACACGGGCAAGCCCCGCTTCTGAAATCATATCTGTAACATGAGGCCCGATCATATGAACACCAAGCAAGTCATCCGTTTGTTTGTCCGCTACTATTTTAACAAAACCATCGCTCTCTCCGTAAACAAGTGCTTTGCCAATGGCACGAAACGAAAACTTACCAGTCTTCACTTCATACCCTTGCTCTGTTGCTTCTTGCTCCGTTAACCCTACACTTGCAGCTTCCGGGCTGGAATAAATACATTTAGGCACCATCGTATAATCAATCGGATCTGCTTCTCCCCCAGCTAGATGATTGACCGCTGTGATCCCTTCATGGGAAGCAACATGAGCAAGCTGCAAGCCGCCAATGACATCGCCAATCGCATAGATATGAGATTCTTTCGTTTGGTAAAACTCGTTCACTACTATGTTTCCTTTTTCTACTTCAATATCTGTATTTTCTAAGCCGATTCCATTTACATTTGCCTGCCGGCCGATTGAAACGAGTAGTTTTTCAGCTTTGTACACCGTCTGGCCGTTATTTGTTTCAGCCTGAATACTAATCGAGTGGTCTCTTTTTTCCACTGTCTCCGCAAGCACCTTCGCTCCAGTAACAATGTTGGCTCCACGCTTTTTGAGAAGACGTTCCATTTCTTTCGAGATCTCGATATCTTCTGTCGGCAATATTCTATTCGCATATTCCAAAACGGTGACTTTCACTCCAAAGTCAGTGAGCATCGAAGCCCATTCAATTCCAATCACGCCGCCGCCGACGATAATAATGGATTCAGGAAGGCTTTCTAGCGCTAAGGCGTCATCAGATGATAAAACCATATCCCCATCAAAAGGAAGATCTTGTAAAGGCCGCGGATGAGAGCCGGTTGCGACAATCACATTTTTAGGAAGGAGCATAGGATTATCCGTTCCATCGTTCATTTCCACGGACACCGTACCCGGCATTGGAGAAAAAATAGATGGGCCTAAAATACGGCCAAGTCCTTCGTATACATCAATTTTATTCTTTTTCATTAATCCTTGCACACCGCTATAAAGCGTATCGATAATGTCCTGTTTCCGCTTTTGTACCTTCGCAAAGTTTAACGTTACACTTCCCGCAGAGACGCCAAAGTCCTCACTGTTCTTAGCCGTTTTAAATACCTCCGCACTTCTCAATAATGCTTTAGAAGGTATACAGCCTTTATGAAGGCATGTCCCGCCAAGCTTGCTTTTTTCAACAAGGGCTGTTTTTAAACCAAGCTGTGATGCACGGATCGCTGCGACATATCCGCCCGTTCCTCCGCCAAGAATCACTAAATCATATTCTTCAGCCAAATCTTCTCCTCCTCTTTCTATTGTTCACCTTAGTATATTAATCCTCTCCTGTTAACATGAGAAGAGCCTTTTCTGCTAGAAAAAGCAAGCCATGATCACCATGATAAGCAGATTGCCTGTTTTTTGTTTGCAAGAGATCGCTTGAAAAGGCAGAATGCGCTGGGATATTTAAATAATCCGCAATATAACGAGCCATCCTGATGCCCTCATCCACATCTTTTTGACTTCTAGCCGTTGCTTCCTCCAGCGCCCCCGGTACACAAACCACTTTTAGCTTTGAAAGATTGATGCCTTCTCTATCAAGAGAAGCAAGCAGATAGAGGCACATTTCCGCCAGCGGCTGTTTTTTGTATGGGAAAGTTTGTTCAAGCACGGCTATTTGATTATCAAACACGCCCGCTATCACTTCTTCCCCAGCTACATACATAACGAGCATGCGGAATGCTTTCGATCGCAAAAGCGCCCCTCCTCTGCTTTTTGTTAATGTTTGCGTCTTGATAAAATGTGATGGCCATCTAATAAAAATTGATTTCGCGCTTTGCTCATTTTCTGAATCCGTTCTTCAGCCATGCGATCAGCTGCCCGATAAGTCGGTATACCGTCACGCTTAGAAATATCAATCGTTTTTTCAATGTTATAGTAAATCTGCTCTACTTTTTTCATCGCACGTTCGCGATTATAACCATTTAGTTCATCTGCTACGTTGATTACTCCGCCAGCGTTAATGACGTAGTCAGGAGCATAAATAATGCCGCGCTCATGAAGTTCGTCGCCGTCTTTTTCTTCTTTTAATTGATTGTTAGCGGAACCAGCGACCACTTTTACTTTTAGCTGTGGAATGGTCTCTGAGTTGATCACTGCCCCAAGAGCACAAGGAGCAAAAATATCTGCTTCGACTCCATAAATTTCATCTGTATTCACCGCTATGGCACCAAAGTCATCGACAGCCCGCTTTACTGCCTCTTTATTAATATCTGTCACAATTAACTTTGCTCCTGCCTCGTGCAAGTGACGGCATAAATGATAAGCCACATTCCCTACTCCCTGCACAGAAATCGTAAGCCCTTCGAGAGAGTCTGTGCCGAACGCCTCTTTCGCAGCCGCCTTCATGCCGACAAAGCAGCCGTAAGCCGTCACAGGAGATGGATTACCCGAAGAACCGAACGCCGGAGAAATTCCTGTTACATAATCGGTTTCCTCATGGATGATGTCCATATCTTCTACTGTTGTGCCAACATCTTCGGCTGTAATATACCGCCCGTTAAGCCCTTGAATATACCGTCCGAATGCACGAAACATTTCTTCATTTTTATCTTTGCGCGGATCGCCAATAATGACCGTTTTGCCGCCGCCTAAATTCAACCCAGCTGCCGCATTTTTATAGGTCATGCCGCGCGCCAGACGTAGGGCATCTTCAATGGCTGCTTCCTCTGATGCATATGTCCACATTCTCGTTCCGCCGAGTGCTGGGCCAAGTGTTGTATCATGTATTGCGATGATCGCTTTTAATCCGGACACTTCATCTTGGCAAAATACTAGCTGTTCATAATCATATTTTTTCATGTATTTAAAAATTTCCATTGTATTTCCTCCTCATGCTAGGTAGTTAATCTCTTCTGTTCATTTTTATAATGCAATTGCTATGCCAATAATCGCTTTATGAAAACGCTTTATTTTCCAATTTACTCTCTGCAGATAGTTGCATACTGCGCAATTTTTTGCAGGCAATTTAGTGCAGTTGGTACTTTTCCAGCTTGTAATACAAATTTCGAATAGAAATTTTTAATTCCCTCGCGGCGGCTGTTTTATTTCCATTATGTTCAGCTAAACGCAATTGAAGAATTTCTTTTTCATATAGATCGAGCATTTCCTGCAGCGAGCGGCCATTCTGTCTTTTTATCTTTGGCTGTTCGTCTGTCAGTCCCTTCACTTCCTTTTCTCCTTTTAGAAGTGGCGGGAGAGCTGCAGCATCAATAAAGTGATCACTATAGTTTAAAAAAATCATTGCCCTTCCTAATACATTCTCCAATTCACGCACGTTCCCCGGCCACGAATATCCCATTAATCTTTCCATCGCTTCGGGAGTAACTCCTTCCACAGTTCTTCCATAGTCTTGGTTGATCTTCGCAATGAGCCGCTCACACAAAAGTGGAATATCTGCTTTCCGATTGCGGAGCGGAGGAATATGTATCGGCATCCGATTGAGACGGTAATATAAGTCTTCACGAAAAGTTCCCTCCGTCATCGCTTTTTCAAGATTAACGTTCGTAGCCGCAATGATGCGAACATTGACAGGTATCGATTTTGTTCCTCCTACTCGAACAATTTCCCGTTCTTGCAGCACACGTAAAAGTTTTGCCTGCATATTGGCGCTTAATTCACCAATTTCATCAAGAAAAATACTGCCATTGTTTGCTTCTTCAAATAATCCCCTTTTGCCGCCACGGCGGGCACCTGAAAAAGCTCCATCTTCATAACCAAACAGCTCACTTTCTAGCAGCGATTCGGTTAATGCTGCGCAATTCACGCGAATAAATTTATTATAGCGGCGGTCACTCGCATTATGAATCGCATGAGCGAACAACTCTTTTCCTGTTCCTGATTCTCCTCTTAATAAAACAGTTGCCGGTGTATTGGCCCCTGCTTTTGCTTGTTCCACGGCAATTTTCATTTCCTCAGAACAGCCAATGATTTCCTCAAATGTATACTTGGCTTCGAGCGTACGAATGATTTGCCGCGCACGGTCAAGTTCTTTTGTTAAAGATTGAATTTCTGTTAAGTCATGAATAACACCGACGCTGCCCTTTAGCTTATCATCTACAAGAATAGGGGCTACATTCACGACTACTTCCTTTTTTTTCGGTCCCACGTACATTTTTACCCCCCGCACTGGCTGCTTCTTTGCAAGTACTTGTAAATGCACGCTGTCGCCTTCTGAAATGTCAATGGTCGCCGGCTTTCCAATCACTTCTTTTTCACTAAGGCCGGTTAACCTTGTATAAGCCGGATTAATGAGCAGCCCTCTGCCTTGTTCGTCAACTACGGAGATCGCATCATCACTTGAAAAAATAATGGCTTTCAGCATCGTTTGAATTTCTTTTAAATTCGTGATCTCTTCAGCTAAATTTACTACTTCAGTAATATCTTTAAAAATAGAAAAGGCCCCAATGACTTTTCCTTCTGTCGTGATCATCGGGATGCGGGAAGTGATAATTTTTTCATTTTTGGCAAGTTGTTGTTCTCGGTTTATTTCAGTCTGCTTGCTTTTTAATACTTCCGGCAGCCGGCTGTTGGGTATAATTTGTTGAACGTGTTGTCCAATGGCCTCTCTCTTTTTAATCTTAAGTATACGTTCGGCACTTTTGTTAAATAAAATGATTTTTTCTGTATGATCGATGACAATCATGCCTTCATCGATTGATTCAAATATAATATCATACTGATACGACTGATTTTTCAGCTGCATAATCAATTCTTCTTTTTGCTGAAGAAGCTGCGCCAGTAAATAAGCAACACTTCCTGGAATCACAATAGCATCCGGAGCGTATTGACGCACTGCTTCAAATACCTGGCTGTTGCCTGTCACTTCAATAATAACATCCGGCTTCCTGTCTATGAAGGAGCGCCAATCCTGTCCGGTTTGGACTCCTATCTCCCTTGCCAGACAAAGAGCTGATGCTTTCTCATTGACATCTACTACCGCTATGACCTTCATGATCTGGCTGTTCTGTAAGATTTTTAAAACTGAAAGGCCGCCTTGCCCACCGCCAATAATTAAAGCTGTTTGCATGAAGCCATCCCCTCGCTTTCTTTCAGCCTGCAAATTCTTGCATACTCTTATTTTATACGTGTAAATCTAACTTGACAAATTTTTCAGGTGAGATATGATTTTTGTGAGTAACAATTGAAGGAGCAAAACTACATGATCCGACTACTGGCATTATTGGTTTTAGTGATTCCTGGCTTTTTGGCGGGGCTTGGCATAAAGTTAATGAGAGATATGCTATTCGGTATATTGCAGCCGCCATTCCCTTTCCTTTGGCTGCAGTTCCTTGTTGGCCTCGTTCTGTTTGTTGGCGGACTAGGATTTGTTGCTGGTTTTATTTTTTATAGAGACCGAAAGAACAATAAAGTACAAAACCGCTTTAAAGACAAGTAAAAGCTCCTTGTGCGTTTCTGCGTTTTCAGCAGGTTACGCATAAGGAGCTTTTTATACATCTAACACGCTATCTCGGATTTCTAAAGCCATTTTTGGATCATCCGTAATAAGGGCTGAGCAGCCTTCTTCAATCAGCCATCGGACTTGCTTTTCTTTATTTACCGTATATGGACGAATTTGAATGCCATGCTCAATAGACGAACGGATAATGTTATGGTTGACTGTGCGGATATTTGGGTGAATCGCTCCCGCTCGAATCGCTTCTGCATATTTCCAAGGCATATAAAGATGAGAAGAGTATAGAGCAGCCGTTTCTAAATCCGGTGCAAGCTGGTATACGTAAGTCAATGAGTAATGATTAAATGAGGAAATAATCACACGGCCTTCGTAATTAAATTGGCGAATCAGCCGAATGACCTTTTCTTCCATACCTGGATAAGGAAACTCATTATTCTTTAGCTCAATGTTGCAAATAATTTCATTTTCCCGCATCCATTCAAAGATCTCTTCTAACGACGGAATGCCAATAGCCCTCGTTGCTTCTGGAAATTTATATTTTGCTTCCAGCTTCGATAAATCCTTCCATTCCCAATCTTTCACGTATCCCTGTCCATTTGTCGTTCTGTTAAGCTTTTCATCATGAATGACAGCAAGACGCCCATCTTTTGTCAGCTGAACATCCAATTCAATGCCATCGGCTCCTGCGGATTCTGCTGCTTGAAAAGCGGCTAACGTATTTTCCGGAGCTATCGCAGAAAAGCCGCGATGGGCAAAGATAGCAGTCATAGAAACACATCCTTTTTCCATATATGCTGCTATGTATACAGCTAGCAGGCGGCTTTACTGGTCGGTCTTGTCAACCTCCTTACTTTTTCAAGAGGCTTTATGCTCAAGGCGTAGCTTATCTGCGACCATCGCAATAAATTCTGAATTTGTCGGCTTCGCTTTTGTCATAGAGACTGTGTAGCCGAACAAATTGGAAATCGAATCAATATTCCCGCGGCTCCATGCTACTTCGATTGCATGGCGAATAGCCCGTTCTACACGGCTGGCGGTTGTGTTGTATTTTTTAGCAATATCTGGATAAAGAACTTTTGTAATAGAACCAAGCAGTTCAATATCATTGTACACCATTGAAATCGCTTCCCGTAAATACATATACCCCTTAATATGCGCCGGGACACCAATCTCATGGATAATGCTTGTAATGCTCGCATCTAAATTAATGGCTTTTTTTGCTGGCTGCTTCAACATTTCTTGGGACGAGCGCCGCATCATTGAATTTTCTTTCCCGCTCACTTGACGAATATGGTTAAAGAGACTTTCGATGTCAAATGGCTTCAGCATAAAATAAGAGGCCCCAAGCTCTACAGCTTTTTTAGTTACGTCCTCCTGCCCAAACGCTGTCAGCATAATAACATTCGGAACGGTCTCCAGCTCAAGCTCCCTCATCCGCTCCAATACGGCTAACCCATCTACGTGTGGCATAATAATATCGAGAATCAATACATCTGGCTGTGCGTCCGGCAGCATCTCTAAACAATCTTGCCCATTGCTTGCTCTTCCTGTCACTTCCATGTCTTCCTGAGAAGAAATATATTCCTCAAGCATATTCACCAGATCTCGGTTATCATCTACAATAGCTACTTTTATTTTAGTCATCGTTTATTTCCTCCCCATCCGTTTGCTCTCTCGCAAGTGTACATTTATTCTAATAGTTTTTTCGACAAAGGGAAATGATTTCCTTTAAATTTTAATAATATATATTTTTTTCGTTGATATTCCTTTATTTTCGACGAATTTCTTCCAGTTTCACCGATAAAAAAACAAGCGGAATCATCCGCTTGTTTAACTCGCTTCACTCTTTTCTGTCTCAGTTAACGAAATGCCTGCCTCATTAAGCATCCATTCAATGTGCACTCCATATCCTGACGTAGGATCATTCACAAATACGTGAGTAACAGCACCAATGATTTTTCCATTTTGGATAATCGGACTTCCGCTCATCCCTTGAACTATTCCCCCTGTTTTGTCAAGCAGTCTCTTGTCTGTTACTTTTAAAACCATTCCTTTTGTCGCCGGGTACTTTTGAGGAATGGTGCTAACGATTTCGATATCGTACCATTCCACCTTTTCCCCGTTAATAACCGTTAGAATCTTGGCAGGCCCTTCCTTCACTTCATGGGATAAAGCAACTGGATAAGACTTTTTTGCCAAATTATCAGAAAGCGGCTCATTTAAGCGGCCAAATATACCGTACGGACTGTTCCTCTTAATATCACCCAGCTTTTTCTGGCCCGTTGAAAACTGGGCCAGCTTTTCTCCAGGGTTACCATTGCGTCCTTTTTCAATGGAAGTGACTTTCGATTTTACAATTTCTCCACCTTGAACAATGATTGGTTTTTTTGTATCTGCATCGGCAATGACATGGCCAAGCGCTCCATATTTTTGTGATCGCGGTTCGACAAAGGTAAGTGTACCAATACCTGATGCTGAATCACGAATGTACAGACCAATTTTAAACGATTGTTCATTTTTATCCTTTAATGGTTGTAACTCCGTGTGCACCATTTTTTGATTTCGGCGTATCGTCATCTGAAGCGGTTCAGCCTCTTGTCCCGCCCGTTGAACAAACGCACTAATGTCCTGCATTTTCTCAATTCTTTTCCCGTTAATTTCCGTGATCATATCACCAACTCTAATGCCAGCCTTTTCTCCGGGCGACTGCTTTCCGCCCGCAGTTTCAACCAGGTGGTGGCCAACTACAAGAACACCGAATGTATTCAGCTTAATACCGATCGACTGTCCTCCTGGTATGACACGGATTTCACGAGCAGCGACAGCTTTTTCATTTTCCCCTGGAAAACCAGCCAACTGCAATAGTTCGTCTTTATTATGAAATGTACGTCCCGTTGCCACTGACGTTTTTTCGGTTTCTGAACGACTTATGTCTATTGCATAAGCATTGTTAATAAAAGAAGAAAAAATTAAACATACTACAAAAGAAACAAGGAGAATTCCACCAGTGATTGTATTGAATAGATACTTGTTCAAACCGTTCACTCTCCTCGCTTCTAATCGAGCCTGACTTGCTGGCCGTATTTATACTTTTTCCTTGAGAGGCCTCAATTATTACGTAAAAAGCTGCCCACAGTTGGATGTGAATGACAATAAAAACAGCCTGCATAAGGCAGGCTGCAGGAAAATATAGATAAGATCAAGCATGACCGAATGGTATGCAGTAAAGAAAGCTCGTTAAAGTGCTTCCATTTCAACGCTAATTACATGTTTAATTTGTTTTAATTCATAGTAGACATCTGTTGCATATAATTTTTCATTAACTAAAATAGTTAGATCCATTTGCTGCAAAGTCCCTTCCTGTACATCCTTGATGCGGACTTTGCTTGCTTTCATGCCTTTTTGTTTCATTTGCTTTAATATTTCCGTCATTTTTTCATCATTATCTACTATGATTTTTACCTTTAATTGCTTCTCTGTTAAAGCCTTAGGTCCAATCCACTTAAATATAATTGGAAATATTTCTACACTAATGATAATTAAACAAGTGGAAATAATTGCTTCCATCCAAAAGCCAGCCCCACAAGCGATTCCAATGGCCCCCGCTCCCCAAACAATGGCAGCAGTCGTCAGCCCCGAAATAATATCATTATTTCTTCTAAGAATAACTCCTGCTCCTAAAAATCCAATTCCTGATACAATTTGGGCGGCCAGCCGAAGTGGGTCCATTGGTTTTTCGTACGGGATCGCAAAGTGGTTAGCTGCATCAATCGAAACATCTGTAAGCAAACAGCTCGTGATCCCAATGACAACACACGTTTTCAAACCAATGGGCTTTTTCTTAATTTCCCGCTCTAAACCAATGATCATAGATAAGATAGTAGCAACACCCAGATTAAAAATAAAATCACTGACTTCGATAGACATATCTCCCCTTCTCCTTTGCGAACACGACCGTAATCCATTCGATTTTTTAATAACCTTCTCTGCCGTTTTTTAATCCAATTATATCGGATCATTTATAAAAATATAGAAAAAAGCTGCAAAAGCAGCTTTGAAATTGTCAAAAAGAAGATTTTAGCATCTCCCTCTTTAAGTGTACGGTTAAGGACTTGGTTAACAGCCTAAAAGCGGTTATTCACGTCTCCTTTAAGGAAGCGGCGAGGTCTAACAGCTCTTTTGCATGCTGCTTCGTTAAATCCGTCATTTCCACTCCAGAAATCATCCGGCCAATCTCCCGGACCTTGGCTGCATTTTCCAACGGCTCCACTACTGTTCTTGTCCGCCCATCTTTCATTACCTTTGAAATATACAAATGGGTATCCGCCATGGCTGCCACCTGCGGCAAGTGAGAAATACAGAGTACTTGCGAATGGATGGCGACCTCATAAATTTTTTCGCCAATCGCCTGGGCAACACGGCCGCTTACACCAGTGTCAACCTCATCAAAGATGATGGAAGTAATCCCTTGATGCTGAGAAAAAATCGTCTTCATAGCCAGCATAATCCGTGACAATTCTCCGCCAGATGCTACTTTCGAAAGCGGTTTAACTGGTTCTCCTGGATTGGTGGAAATGTAAAATTCTACTTCATCCAGTCCGTCTTTTTTAAAGGGCTTTGTTCGGTCTCCACCACTCTCCTCCAACGTTGCAAACTGGATCTCAAAAACCGTCTTGTCCATATATAATTGCTTAAGCTCCAAATGGATAGCATCCGTTAACTTTTTGGCTGCCTCCTGTCTTAAACAACTCAGCTGTTCTCCTTCCAGCAGTAAATCTTTTTCGTAGGCAGAAAGCTCTTTGTACAGCTTTTCAATATGGGTTTCCCGATTCGTTAGCGTCTCAATTTCCTCTTCAATTTTGGCTCCGTATTCTAAAATTTCTTCAATAGAGCCGCCGTATTTTCTTTTCAATTGATTGATCTCATTCAATCTCGTTTCAATAATATTAAGGCGATTTGGATCAAATTCTAAGCTATCTAACGCAGAGCCTGCATGCCGGGCTGCATCTTCCAGTACGTAAAAACTTTCGGAGACAGCCTCATAAACCGACTTGTAAGATTCATCAATTTCGGCGGCTGCTTCTAGCTGCGTCATCGCCAATCCGATCCAATCCAGCCCTCTTCCTTCTCCTTGCAGTGCGTTGGCCGCATTTTGAACGGATTCGTATAGTTTCTCGAAGTTGCTAAGCTTTCGTTTCTCTTCTAACAACTCTTCGTCTTCATGCAATTGCAATTCTGCTTTCTGAATTTCAGAGAGCTGAAACTGAATTAAATCGAGGCGGTGAGCCATTTGCTGTTCATTCTCACTCAACTGGCTGATGGACTTCGCTGTTTGTTCATATCGCTTATATACTTCGGCATAGCTCCCTTTGGCAGCTAGCACTTCCGTTCCGCCAAAATGATCAAGTAAACGCAGGTGCTGACTGGCATCCATTAATTCTTGGTGTTCATGCTGTCCATGAATGTCAACAAGAGCTGACCCGATTTCACGTAAAATGCCAATTGTGACAAGCTTTCCGTTGATACGGCACACGCTCTTGCCATTTGCCGAAATCTCGCGGCGAATGATGATCGTTTCTTCTTCCACATCAATGCCAAATTCTTGCGCCTTCTTCAAACAAGGATGATCCGGGCTATCAATTTGAAACATTCCTTCTATTTCGGCTTTTTTTTCTCCGTGGCGAACAAATTCCGATGAACCGCGGCCGCCAACGAGCAAGTGAACCGCATCAATAATGATGGACTTCCCTGCACCTGTTTCACCCGTAAGTACAGTCAGTCCTCTTTCTAGTGATACGTGAAGTTCCTCAATAATCGCAAAGTTGCGTATAGACAATTCCTGTAGCAAAGTCAGTTCACCTCAAATCAAAGCATTTCTAAAAAACGTTCCGAAATGACAGACGTATGCTCGGGAGCGCGGCAAATAAGCAAACACGTATCATCACCACAAATAGTGCCCATTATCTCTTCCCAATCTAAGTTATCAATTAACGCCCCCACTGCTTGGGCGTTGCCCGGAAGTGTTTTCATAATAACAAAATGTCCGGCAGAATCGATGCTGACGAAAGAATCTACAAGTGTGCGCTTCAGTTTTTGCAAAGGGTTAAAGCGCTGATCCGCCGGCAGGCTATATTTATAACGGCCGTCCATTAATGGGACTTTTACTAAGTGCAATTCTTTAATATCGCGGGAGATGGTTGCTTGCGTAACGTTGTAACCGAGTTCTTTTAAATAATCAACTAATTCATCCTGTGTTTCTATTTCATTATTGGCAATAATTTCTCTTATTTTAATGTGACGTTGTCCTTTATTCATCGTTCATCACCTCATAGATCGTATAAATATACCTGAATATACGACATTTTATCTTATTTACCCACTAATGTATAGTGTTCAAGACTTTTCAGATAATTAAATCTATTCAACAGACTCCTCCTATAGACAGCTATTGCTTTTCGTTACAACCAACTGTTAAAAAAACACATTCGTCTTTAAGAGAATCAATAAATTATTTAAAAATGCAACACACCTTATTCACTGAGCGCTTCTCTTAAATGAGAAAACTGGCCAGAAACTCCTGACCAGTTTTCTAATGCAACTAATTCGTTTTTTTAACTTGCTTTAGTTCGGAATGAGCAGCCTGTACAACTGACTCCACCGTCACCTCTAAAAAGTTCTGTCCTACTATCGAATCTGCTTGCGGCCAAGTCAAGTGAATCAAAAATTCAATATTGCCATCGCCGCCGGTAATCGGTGAAAAGGAAAGGTTTTTGACGTCATAGCCAAGCCCGATCGACAAATTGATAATTTTTTCTACTACTTCCTTGTGAATAGCCGGATCCCGGACAATTCCCTTTTTGCCAACCTGCTCTTTTCCTGCTTCAAATTGCGGTTTAATGAGCGCTACCGTATCGCTTCCGGGTACGAGCAGCGTTTTTAAGACAGGCAAAATGAGCGAAAGCGAGATAAAGGATACATCAATGGTGGCAAACTCAGGAGCCCCCTCCTTGAGATCCTCTGGCGTGACGTAGCGGAAGTTTGTCCGTTCCATCACTACAACCCGCTCATCCTGACGAAGCTTCCATGCTAGTTGGTTATATCCGACATCAAGCGCATAAGATAGCTTTACTCCATTTTGCAAGGCACAATCAGTAAATCCACCGGTCGACGAGCCAATATCAAGCATAATTTTATCTTTAATATCGAGATCAAAGACTTTTAATGCTTTTTCCAGCTTCAAGCCGCCGCGGCTTACATAAGGAAGCATATTGCCTTTTATTTGCAGAGGAGCATCGGAGGAGATTTTTTCACCAGGCTTATCAAGTCTTTCTTCGTTAGAATAAACAAGACCTGCCATAACAGCACGCTTTGCTTTCTCTCTTGTCTCAATAAGGCCTCTCTCCACGAGCAGCACATCAATACGTTCTTTTTTCGCTTTCATACTTATGCTCTTTTCTGTTTTTTTGGTGTCATCGCTGTTAACTTACGTACAGCCGTCTCTTCTGTTAATCCGATTTCATCAAGTAACGCATTGACGCTGCCATGCTCAATAAAGCAATCCGGAATCCCCATACGGT
The DNA here is from genome assembly GCF_001685015.1 of Pseudobacillus wudalianchiensis. Taxonomy (GTDB): domain Bacteria; phylum Bacillota; class Bacilli; order Bacillales; family Domibacillaceae; genus Pseudobacillus; species Pseudobacillus wudalianchiensis. Next base: position 559,790 of record NZ_MAYT01000001.1, on the reverse strand, counting down.
CGATGACATGCCCGTAAAAACCGTGATCATGGGCAAATTCAAGCACCGCGCTCCCGAAGCCTCCTTGCAGAACAGCTTCTTCAATCGTTAGAATCGGCATATTGGCTTCCAAAATAGCCATTAGCATCGCTTCATCAAGCGGTTTGATAAAACGAGCATTGACAACCTTAATGGATAATCCCTGTTTCTCCGCAAGTGCGGCTGCTTTCATTGCCATCGGAATGGTCGTGCCAAAAGTCAGGATCGCTGCGTCTGTGCCTTCCCGCAGCACTTCCCATGAGCCGATCGGAATTTGCTTCAGCTCTTCGTCCATTGCTACTCCCGATCCATTGCCGCGTGGGAAACGCATAGCAATTGGTCCATCGTCGTACTGGATTGCTGTATTGACCATATGCTGGCCTTCATTCTCATCTTTCGGCATCATCAGTACCATGTTTGGTATGTGCCGCAAAAAAGCAATATCAAATACGCCTTGATGCGTTTCTCCATCCGCTCCCACAAGTCCTGCCCGGTCAATACCGATAAACACATTTAAATTTGGGCGGCAAATATCATGGACAACTTGGTCATACGCCCGCTGTAAAAACGTAGAGTAAATCGCAAGAAACGGCTTCATTCCTTGGGTAGCTAATCCAGCAGCGACAGTAGCGGCATGCTGCTCGGCAATCCCGACATCAAACATCCGGTCAGGGAACTCTTCAGCGAATCCTAATAATTTAGATCCAACAGGCATTGCTGGCGTAATCGCCACAACCCGATCATCTGTACGAGCAATCCGTCTCACCGTCTCACTGACAAGGGCGCTCCAAGCAGGCGGTTGTCCAACTGGTTTAATTAAATCGCCAGTATCTATTTTATATGGACCAGTCCCATGCCAGGTTCCCTTTGTATCGAGTTCGGCCGGGCCGTATCCCTTTCCTTTTTTAGTTAAAACATGCAATAAGACTGGGCCTTCTGTCTTCTTGGCATATTGCAGATTTTCCAATAATTCTTCATAGTTATGTCCATCAATCGGACCAAGATAGGTAAACCCAAGCTCTTCAAAGAACATGCCGGAAACGAGTAAATACTTTAAACTGTCTTTTAAACGCTCAGCCGTTTGCGCCATTTTCCCGCCGACTGCCGGAATTTTTTTCAATAGACCTTCTAGCTCATCTTTCACCCAATTGTACTTGCCAGCAGTCCGCAGACGGCCAAGTATGCTGTGAAGCGCCCCTACATTCGGAGCAATCGACATTTCATTATCATTTAAAATGACGATCATGTTCTTCTTTTCGTGACCAATGTGGTTAAGAGCTTCCAGCGCCATTCCACCAGTTAAGGCTCCATCACCAATGACAGGTACAATATAAGATTGTTCTTTTTTTAGATCTCGAGCGATGGCCATTCCCATTGCTGCCGATAAAGACGTAGAGCTGTGGCCAGTCTCCCATACATCATGCTCACTTTCCGCCATTTTAGGGAAACCGCATAACCCTTTGTATTGACGGAGCGTTTCAAATTGGCCTGCCCGTCCAGTTAATATTTTATGGACATAAGATTGGTGGCCGACATCCCATATAATTTTATCTTGCGGGCTGTTGAAACAGCGATGCAGCGCAACAGTCAGCTCAACAACTCCAAGATTAGGACCAATATGGCCGCCCGTTCTTGACAAATTTTCGATCAAAAATTGTCGAATGTCCATGCTTAACTCATTTAATTCATCAATCGTCATGCTCTTTAAAAAGGCAGGACTTTTAATAGATAACAGATCCAATCGGATCACTCACTTTCATAACTGTGTCATTTCACTTTCTTTATTATAACGCGATCATTATTTTACACAACTTTTCACCTGAAAAACAGACAGCTTCAACCAGCTTTTTATATGGACTGCTTTGAAAAAATAGCCGCTAACACAGCGCGTGATAACGGCGATTCCATCAAAATAATACTGTTATTATATCACACAGAACAATCCACAACAATTTTAGTCAATTTTCTTATTGATCACGTGTCGCAATTAAATCAACAAGATCTAGAAGGAGAGCAGATTCTGCCTTTGTTTGAAGAAGGGCTTCGCGTGCCAAATTGGCATGTTGAGCTAATTGTGCTTTTGCCCCTTCCATTGTAAGTAAAGACGGATAAGTGCTTTTATGATTAGCCGAATCGCTGCCAACCCGTTTGCCGAGCTTTTCTTCTGAACCTTCCACATCTAAAATATCATCTTGGATTTGAAAGGCAAGTCCAATGTGAAAGGCATATTGTTCAAAGTACTTCAGCTGTTCCTCAGTGGCGCCAGCAAGCAAAGCTCCAGCCATCACACTGTAAGCAAGCAAACGGCCGGTCTTGTTTTTATGGATATATTCCAGTTCAGAAAGCGTTAACTCTTTCTGTTCTCCTTCAATATCAGCCATTTGGCCGCCCACCATTCCCTCAGGTCCGGCTGCTTCTGCTAACCATTTCATTAACACGACTTTTTCTTCGTTTGAATAGCTTTCGTCCTGAGCGATGACTTGAAAAGCATACGTTAATAAGGCATCTCCTGCTAAAATAGCAGCAGCCTCTCCAAATACCTTATGATTCGTCGGCTGTCCTCTTCTAAGGTCGTCATCATCCATGCTCGGCAAATCGTCATGGATAAGGGAATACGTATGAATCATTTCAAGTGCAGACGCTGCTGCAAGACCGATGCGGGGGTTTTTTTCAAAAGAAGCAAGCGTCGCAAAAATCAACATTGGACGAATCCGCTTTCCTCCTGCCTGCAGTGAATAATCCATCGCTTCTTTCAATACAGCTGGCGCTTGTAAGGCCGCTACCAATTCTTTTAATTCTCTTTCTAAAACTTCTTTATATTCCTTCATAAAAGCAGATAGTGTAGCTGTCATCTTCATTCCCCCTCGTCAATAGAAAACTCTTTTTCGCCATCATCCGTTATTAATTTTGCTAACTGTTCTTCTGCCTGGCTCAGCAAAGTATGGCAAAAGCCGGATAGCTCCATGCCTTTTTGATAAAGGCTTAAAGCTTTTTCTAATGGCACATCTCCCTCTTCCAGCTTCATGATGATAGACTCCAGCTTGTCCATTGCTTCTTCAAACGTGATCTCTTTATTCTCCATTCTTTTTCACCTCAATTGATTCAACTTGACACATAAGATGGCCATCAGCCAGCTGCACTTTCACCTGTTCTCCCACCTGTACTTCCTTACTTGATTTCACAAGCTTCTCTTCTTTATCGTAAGCAAGGCTGTAACCCCGTTCCATTATTTTTAACGGACTCAAGGCATCAAGCATGGAAAGATGCTGGCGAAGATCTTCTTTCTTGTTTCGCAAAAGCAGGCCAATCTCCCGATTAAGAGAAGCGTCTAAACGGCTGATTTGCTGCTTCGCCTCCTTCATCTTTCTCTCTGGATGACTTCGGCGCAGTCTCTCTGTTAAGTCATTGATTTTCGCTGCGGTATTTTTTATATATAGGAATTGTCCTCTTTCAAGCATCTCCGTTAAACGGTCAAGCCGCTCCTGCTGCTGTCTGTACAAAGCGTGTGGATTGCGGAGAATGTACGCATTTCTCGCACTTTCATACCGCTTTCTCTCGCGCCTGATTTTCTCCGATATCGCCCGAATCAATCTCGTTTTTCGGACAAACACCTTTTCCAGCACCTCTTCTAGATGCGGAACAGCCATTTCAGCACCAGCCGTCGGCGTGGGCGCTCTCTTGTCGGCGGCAAAATCAGCTATTGTAATATCTGTCTCATGGCCGACGGCTGAAATAACAGGAATCACCGAGAAATTAATGGCCCTTGCTACTGCTTCTTCATTGAAAGCCCACAATTCTTCAATGGAGCCCCCGCCGCGGCCAACGATGAGCACATCCGCCCGTTCATCTTTGTTAGCCCGCTCGAGCGCCGCGACGATGGACGGCGCGGCATTTGCCCCCTGTACAAGAGCTGGATAAATGAGCATTTCCGCCACTGGATAACGGCGCTTAATTGTTGTAATAATATCCCGGACGGCCGCCCCTGTTGGCGAGGTAACAATCCCAATCGTTTTTGGGTAGACGGGCAGCGGTCTTTTTCTATTTTCGTCAAAAAGCCCTTCTTTCGCAAGCTTCGTTTTTAACTGCTCAAAAGCAAGGTATAAACTGCCGATGCCGTCTGGCTGCATGGATTTCACATAAATTTGATATTGCCCGCCGCCTTCATAGACGGTAATGTCTCCTGTAACAAGTACTTGCATGCCGTTCTCTGGCTGGAATTTAAGCGACCGATTAGCAGAGGAAAACATAACGGCTAGAATACGTGCTTTATCGTCTTTTAGCGTAAAATACATATGGCCGCTTGAATGACTTTTAAAATTGGAAATCTCCCCTTTAACATACACATTCGTTAAATGAGGATCCGCATCGAATTTTCTCTTTATGTATTTTGTCAGTGCTTTAACGGTTAAATAGCGTTCGACTTCCATTTTTCATTCCACCTTTTCCGGTCAAGCTAAAAAGCTGCCCCCTCATTATAACATGATTAGGAGACAGCTTTTTATAGAAAGATTATTTAACAGCCTGTTGTGCTTTTTGTTTCGCTGACTGTACTGTATTGTAAAGCAGCATCGTAATGGTCATCGGACCGACACCGCCCGGTACTGGCGTAATCGCAGCGGCTGTTTCTTTCGCGCTTTCAAAGTCTACGTCGCCGCACAGCTTGCCATTTTCATCTCGATTCATGCCGACATCAATAATGATCGCTCCTGGCTTGAAGTCGTCTTTTTTCAGGAATTTCGCTTTTCCGACTGCCGCAATGACGACGTCTGCTTGTCTAGTAAAAGCAGAAAGATCCTTTGTTTTTGAATGGCAAACCGTGACCGTTGCACTTTCTTTTAACGATAATAGAGCTGCCGGCTTGCCGACAATGTTGCTCCGCCCTACAACGACAACATGCTTGCCTTCTAGAGAAATATTTTCTCTTTCAAGCATTTTGATAATGCCGTACGGCGTACACGAATAAAAGGCTTCTTTGCCGATCGCCATTTTCCCAACATTAACTGGATGGAAACCATCTACATCCTTCTCTGGAGAAATTGCATCAATGACCTTATCTTCAGACAAATGGGCTGGTAAAGGAAGCTGCACAAGAATTCCGTGAATAGCCGGATCCTCATTTAACTCAGCAACCTTTTGTAAAAGCACCTCTTCAGATAAGTCTGCCGGATAACGGTAAATCTCAGAATGAATCCCCACTTCAGCACATGCTTTGTCCTTGTTACGTACATATGTATGAGAGGCCTGGTCATCTCCCACCAAAATGACTGCCAAGCCGGGTGTAACACCATTTGCTTTTAATTTCTCAATTTCTTTTTTTAATTCTGTGCGAATATCTTGTGCAATTGCTTTGCCATCGATAATAGCAGCTGCCATTATTTTTCCCCCTTCGTTCTTGACTCTTTTACAAAGATTCCTGAATTCTTGATAGTACACCATTGATGAATTTGCCCGCTTGCTCGTCACTAAATTGTTTAGCAAGCTCGATCGCTTCATTGATAGCGACTTTTACTGGCACGTCATCTCCGTATTTCATTTCAAACACAGCAAGCCGCAGAATATTCCGGTCCACTCTAGCTAAACGGTCAAAGGACCATTTTTCTAAATGCGCTTTGATTGTCGCATCAATTTCTTCCAGATGTTCAAAAGTCCCTTTTACACTTTTACTTAAATATTCGTCAGCTGCCTCTTCTCCTAAAACGTTGGCAATTGCTTCTTCCGGTTCTGCGCCGCTTACATCCATTTGGTAAAGTGCCTGCAGGCTTTTTTCACGTGCTGTACGTCTTTTCATGTATTGTATACTCCTTTATTTAGCCTTTTTCTGCATTATAAAAAGATAATAGCACATATTCAAAGGAAATCCATCTTCTTCTGAAAAAACCTGCCATAGAAAAAAACCAAAGGGGGAAAGCCCTTTGGTTTTCTGCTTACACTTCTGAAGCGAAATCGCTTTCAGTATTTTTTGTATCGAATTGGACACCCACTACGTGAATATTGACTTCTTCCGCTTCTAATGCTGTCATGTTTAACAGCGCTTGGCGGATGCTGTCCTGAATTTTTTGTGCCACGCTTGGAATAGACACTCCAAAGGCAATCACACAGTATACATCGATTTTGATGCCTTCTTCTGTTAAATCTACACGGACACCTTTCCCGTGATTTTTCTTGCCGAGGCGTTCTACTACACCAGATGCGAAGCTTCCACGCATTTTCTCCACGCCTTCCACTTCTGAAGCGGCAATACCGGCAATCACTTCAATCACTTCTGGTGCAATTTCGATTTTGCCAAGGCCGTTATCGCCATTGCTCATTTCTAGTACTTGATTTGCTGCTTGATTGTTTTCTGCCACTCTTTACACCTCCGTTTTCATTACATCATACTTTTCAAGAAACTTCGTATTAAATTCTCCTTCAACAAACTGATCATGCTCAAGCAATCTTAAGTGGAATGGAATCGTCGTATGGATACCTTCAATCACAAACTCACTCAACGCTCTTTTCATACGGGCAATCGCTTCTTCACGAGTTGCACCATAGGTGATTAATTTAGCGATCATGGAATCATAGTATGGCGGAATCATGTACCCTGGGTAGGCAGCAGAATCCACACGGACACCGAAACCACCCGGCGGCATATAATCTGTAATTCTTCCTGGAGAAGGCATGAAGTTCTTCTCAGGGTTCTCGGCATTAATACGGCATTCGATCGACCAGCCTGTAAATTCTACCTCTTCCTGTGTCAAAGACAACTCTTCTCCTGACGCAATTCGGATTTGTTCTTTAATCAAATCCACGCCCGTTACCATTTCAGTTACAGGATGTTCTACTTGAATACGGGTATTCATTTCCATGAAGTAGAATTTTCTTTCCTGGTAGTCATAAATGAATTCCACCGTTCCTGCCCCTGTATAATTAACAGCTTGTGCTGCTTTAACAGCGGCATTTCCCATTTCCTCGCGGGTTTTGGCGTCTAATGCCGGTGAAGGTGTTTCTTCGAGCAATTTTTGCATACGACGCTGAATCGTACAGTCACGTTCTCCAAGATGAATCACGTGGCCATACGTATCGGCAACTACTTGAATTTCTACATGACGAAAATCTTCAATGAATTTTTCTAAATATACACCAGGATTTCCGAATGCAGTAGCCGCTTCCTGCTGAGTCATGTTAATGCCTTTTTTCAGCTCTTCTTCATTTCGTGCTACACGGATTCCTTTTCCGCCGCCGCCTGCCGTTGCTTTAATAATGACAGGATAACCAATATCAGCAGCGATTGAAAGACCGTCTTCGATCGATGGAATGATTCCAGGTGAACCTGGCACAATCGGCACGCCAGCTTTTTTCATCGTCTCGCGTGCTACATCTTTCGTTCCCATTTGAGTAATGGCTTCTGGTGACGGACCAACAAAAATAATGTTACATTCACGGCATAGCTCAGCAAAGTCCGCATTTTCTGCCAAAAAGCCATATCCCGGATGAATGGCATCACAATTCGTTAGCTTAGCCACGCTAATAATATTCGTGAAATTCAAATAGCTGTCTTTAGAAGCTGTCGGCCCAATACAGTACGCTTCATCAGCAAGCTGAACATGGAGAGCTTCCTTATCGGCTTCAGAATACACCGCTACCGTTTCCACATCGAGTTCTTTACAGGCACGGATGATCCGTACTGCAATTTCGCCGCGGTTGGCAATTAATAACTTCTTAATCATTCCGCTCTCTCCCTTATTGAGGTTTCACTAAAAATAACGGCTGTCCATACTCTACTAGCTGGCCGTCCTTTACAAGAACCTCTACAATTTCTCCGTCTACTTCCGCTTCAATTTCATTGAACAGCTTCATAGCCTCTACAATACATACGACTGTATCTGTTGAAACTTTTGATCCTGCTTTTACATAAGCCTCGGCATCTGGAGAAGGCGATTGATAAAATGTTCCTACCATAGGAGAAGTGATTTTATGTAAGTTTTGATCTGCAGCAGCTGGCTTTGGAGCTTCTTGTACTGGTGCTTCCTGAACAACCGGTGCTACTGCTGGCGCAGGCGGAGCAGCTTGTACAGGAGCGGCTACGGGCTCTTGTACAGGAGCTATCTGTGGCGCAGCTGAATATGTAACGCCTGAATGTTTCTTGATTTCTACTTTGCTGCCTTCAGATTCAAATACAAACTCTTCAATTGACGATTGGTCAACAAGCTTAATAATTTCTCTAATTTCCTGTACTTTCATTCATTGGACACCCCTTGAAAGATTATGACTAGATACTAATATCTTACGATAATATCTAGCGGAACTTCAACTGAAAAGTTAATTGAAGCTTGTATTGTTCATTTTAGCCCTTTTTTTAAAAAGATGAAATAAAAAATCTTACTTTTAGAAAAAACAAAAAGCTCTTTGATAAAAAAACTCCTGCCAAAACTGATCACTGCCAGTCCTAACAGGAGTTCTTTTGATGAGTAAAAAACAGATTAGGTTCGTCTTTACTTAACCGGCTGGAACTCAACAGCGACCGGCTGCTGCTTACCAAGCTCGTCCCTTACTAGCCGAATAATATCATTGGCCGCGGCCGCTGAATGCTCATTGGACTTAACTGTAATCCGAACATTCTCTCCATCTGCCCGGACGAGAGCATCTGAATATCCTTTGGACTTAATGAGTGTCTCCAATAAATTTTCTTTTGTCGCTAGTTCTGTCAGCTTCTCCATTTCTTCATAGGCTGCATTTTTATCTTCTGCTGATAATTCAGCCGATGCTACTTTCGCTGTCAACTCCTCTTTCATCTTGTTGCGGTCATCCTCCATTTCCATGCGAAGCATATCAAACGCTTCATCACCAGCCGATTCTGTAATAATAGCTGTCTGCTTATCTCCTGCTGCATTCTTCGTTTCTTTCACAGCCGTTTGACTGCCGTCTACTTTTTTCTCCATCACTTCAGTCGTTAACTCTCCCTCTTCCACAGGTGAAGCTGTCTCCGGCGACAGCTGCTCCGGCGAGGTAATATAGTAGACTGATAGAACAACAACTAGGCTTAGCATTGTCAGCAGCCAGACAGTTTGTTTTTTTAATAGCATTTAAGCATCCTCCTTTGGTTTTTTCGGCATGACTGCCACACGATGACTTGGCACATTTAACACCCTTGTTACGGATTCAATGATCCACTTTTTCACTTGAATGTTTTCAGCTCCTTCAGCCACAACAAGTACACCGCGAATATCAGGCTTTTTCATTTCTAGAATAACCGGCGCTTCCCCACCATCCTCTTTTACCATTACCAAATTTTCATCTCTTGTCTGGTCTGTAATCGTGCGTTCTCCCCCTCTCTTGTCCTGCTCCTTCGTTTCCTGGGTTTTAACAGCTGTATTCTTCTCAAATACCTTTCTCTCAGACGCTTCGATCGTGACAACGACTGTCACATTGCTGACACCAGCGATTTGCTCTAAAGCAGCGGTAAGCTCTCTCTCATAGGCGGCTTCAAAATCATCCGGTGTAGACGCGGCTTGTTTATTCCCCTCCTCAGAAGAGTCTTGCGGGAGGACAGCGTTTATTTCTTTCCTATCCTTTAAATCACTTAAAAGCATAAAACTAATGCCGATAATGGCGGCAATGGCCATCCACTTTGCCTTGTTAGCTGTTTTCTCCTCTCCGCTTTTTTTAGATGGGATTAAGGATTGCAGCCACTTAAAGCGGCTTTTACGGTCAACCAAGGCTGTCCCCCTCCTCTACCATATGAATATTCAATTGCTCTGTTGGAATATTCCACTTTTTTGAGAGAAAAGAAGCTAACTCTCTCTCTTCTTTTTGCCCCGGCTCTGTCTGCTTAGAAGCGTCAATGCTAATTTCTTTGACATACTCTTTGCCCGCACGATCCGAAACTGGGGCCATATAGACGTCAATGCGCTCAATGTTTTTTGGCAAGGAATTCTCCCATTTTTCCACTTGAATATTGATGTCCACGATCTCTTTGTGAAACGTTTGTTTAAGATCATTTTCGACAAGTGCTTGCAGCTGCTGTTCGCTTTCTTTTAAAATAAATAGTTCCTTAGAGGATTCTAGGCTACTCTGTTTACTGATAGCTGCTGTAGCCGCCTGCTGATCCGTTATCGTGCTATCTGCCCATCCCGCAAGCTTTTCTTCGATATTGACAGAAAGTATTTTCCATATCGGCTGCAGCATAACAAACAATAAAAGCAGTCCAATTACCACTTTGGCATACTGCTGAAAGCGATTAGAAGGCAGAAGCAAATCCACCACGGCAGCCAGTAAAAGAAAAGCAATGATACTTTCTAACCAATTAGTAAAAAAACTCATGAAGCTCGTTCCCTTCTTCAACGAATCATCATCGTCACATTACTAGCAGCGACCAAAATAACGATAGATAAAAGAAACATAAAAGAAACAATCACCAACGCTGCAAACACATAGGTCATATTTTTGCCGATAATCTCCAGGCACTCTGTGATCGTTTCATCGCCAAGCGGCTGTAAAATAGCACCAGCAATCTTATACACTAAGACAAGTGCAAAAATTTTTAAGGCTGGAAAAGCGACGATAAGCAGCAAAATTCCGGCCCCTGCAATTCCAATCGTGTTTTTTAAAAGCAGAGAAGCGCTCATCACAGTATCTGCCGCTTCCGTAAACATCTTTCCAACAACCGGAATAAAGTTTCCGGCAAAAAATTTAGCTGTCCGGATAGCTAAACCATCTGCTACTGCTGCTGCCGATCCCTGAATGGATACAATCGCTAAATAGATCGCCATGAAAGCACTTAAGAGTCCAACACTCCAATGACGAAGCAAGTCAGCCAGCTTCGTAGCTTTATAATGAGTAGAAAACAAACTAACAACACTCAATAAGGTAGAGAAAAATAATAGCGGTAACACTACCTTTTGAATGACCAGTCCGCTAATATTCATTAAAAACAGCAGAAATGGATGAAAAACAGTAGCTGAAATAGCTCCCCCTGTTGAAGCTAAGAGTGCCAGCAAAATCGGCATGAGCGCCAATAAAAACTGGATCATTTGGTCAACCGCCTCTGTCGCATACTCCATTGCCAGCCGAAAGCTGTTTAGCGCCAAAATAAGCAGCACGATCAGCACGACGCTATAGGCTGTTTTGCCGACAGTTCCCTGCTCAAAGGCATTTTGGAGAATTTGCAAAAAAACAGAAAAGACGGTTAAAAGAATAAGGGTGCCAAGCAGTTTTCCATTCGCATACAGTTCGTGGAAAACAAAGCTCAACAGCCCTTTCGCCCAAGTGCTGAAAGAAAAGGCTTGTCCCTCTTTGAAAAGATCTGTGAGCGGCTGCCGTTCTGTTTCGGGTAAATATTGTCCGTATGTTTTTAAAAGCTGATCCCAATAGACAGACAGATCATTCATGCCAAGCTGCCCAAGCTGTTCTTCAGCGACCGCTCCAATATCCGGACTTTCCTTTTCTTCCTGTTCTGCCTGCACGGAAGCAGCGGCAGGGAGAAAAAGCACCAGAAACAGTAAAGCGATTTTTTGACAGAGCCGCATCGTTTCACCGCCTTCCTCCATCCCTCTCTTCTCTGCCTGTTGCTGCTTCCTGGTGGAAAATATAGTTAAATAGCTTTAGAGCAGCTTTCGGCTAACCTATTTTCCTGGAAGCATCGTTAAAATCGTTTCTATCAAAATCGTTAAAATCGGGATCGCCATCGATAAAATAATGACCTTTCCCGCGAGCTCCATTTTAGCGGCTAACGCTTCCTGCCCGGCATCTTTCGTAATTTGGGATGCAAACTCAGCAATATAAGAAATACCAATGATTTTTAAAATCGTTTCTACATACACAAACTCCACTTCAGCCTGTGCGGCCAGCTTTTTAATCATCAGAATGATCTCAGCAATCCTGTCAGCTAAAAATAAAAATAACCCGCTTCCAACAAACATTACGAGTAAAAAAGCGAAGATCGGCTGTTGTTCCTGTAAGAGAAGAGCCAAAAAAACTGTCACAAGAACAACAGCAGCTACTTGGATAATTTCAATGGTTCTCCTCTCCCGTCAGTGAAATAAAAATACTTCCCTAATCTTGTCAAACAATTCCTCTATGATGGAAACGATCAAAAATAAAATATAGACGAAACCCAGCAGCGTCACCCATTGGGCATATTCTTTCTTTCCTACCTGTTCGAGAATCGTATGGAGGAATGCGACGACTAAACCGACACCGGCAATTTTAAAAATCATTTCCACCTCAATGCCCATTTTCTTCCTCCTTTCTGCTAAAACAGCAGAAGCACGATTAACAGACCGCCCATTACACTCAAACTTCTCAGCATTTTCCCGTATCTTTTTTGCTTTTCATAGGCTTCTTCTTCCTGACGCTCCAAATGCTTCAGCGTGACAAGAATTTGTTTCTGCTCGGTCTTACGATCATGCTTGCCAACCGTTTCTCCAAATTCTAAAAGGATCGCTCGTTCGCTTTCCATTAAGGCTGTTTTAGGCCAAATAGCCGCCAAACTCTTTTTCCATGCTTCCTTTGCATCCAATTCTGTCGATGTTAACAGCTCGCTAAATAAAGCAAACAATTCATTTATCGGCGGCGGCAGCCGTTCAGACAGCTTTCTGGCTGATTCGTGTAAGGGAGTAAACCCATATACGATCTCGGCTTCTAGTGTTTGCAAGGCAGAGCGAATGAAACGGATTTGCTTTGGCCTGTCACCTAATTTTTTCGACTGCTCCATACCGATGCAAAAAGAAGAAAATAGTATAAGCAGCGCTCCTATCCACTTCATTGTCCCATCCTTGCCGGAGACATTAATTCCTGCCCAGATTGATCAAGCACTTTAAACGACCTTACTCCTTTTTCAGAAGAAAGTTCGATGAATCGCTCAAATGCTCCACTTTCTATCATAGCCTGCACGATCGGCCGGCGAACGACTTCACTGTAGCTGGACCCGTGAGCGGTGGCGATTAAGGTAATGCCCGCATTAATCGCTTCCGCTACAGCCTGTCCATCCTCCACTCTGCCTATTTCATCGGCCACCAATACGTCGGGACTCATCGAACGAATCATCATCATCATTCCCTCTGCTTTCGGACAGGCATCCAGGATATCCGTTCGCAGCCCGATATCAAGCTGTGGAATTCCTTTTACACAACCGGCAATTTCTGAACGTTCATCTACAATGCCTACTTTTACAGGCGCTATATCCTTTTGCTTGATCCCGGTCCCTGTGGCGGCTGTTCTTGCTAAATCCCGAAGCAATGTTGTTTTTCCCGTTTGTGGCGCTCCAATAATTAATGTATTTTTCCACTTTCCCTCAAAAAGCCAGGGGATGAGCGGATAACAAACACCCGGCTTTTCCCTGGCGATCCTTAAATTAAAAGAAGAAAGGTAGCGTAACGCTTTTACTTTTCCCTCTTCGAGAATGACCTTTCCTGCCAAGCCAACGCGATGACCTCCCTCGATCGTTAAATAGCCGCATCTTAACTCTTCATCCAGCGCGTAAAAAGAATGCTGACTCAGTTTATTAACAAGAGCTTGTCCTTCTTCAAGAGTAACTATATGAGACAAGTGAAAAGGGCGACCAGCAATCACTTCGATCGGCTTGCCGATGCGCACCCTGATTTCTTCAATTTGACTTTTCAGTTCGGATGGCATGGCATTGATGGTTTCCTTCAATGTTTGCGGCAAATAAGCATATATCGTTTCCATAGGCGCTTCCTCCTTTTTCTCCTCCTTTTTATTCAATGTATGTGCTGAATTTCAAGATATGCCGACTCTATTTTCTTAAAAGAAAAAATGGCCGGAATCATCCGGCCATTTCATTATCGCTGGCAAATCTTCTCTATAAATAAAAAAACCGTTCCTAAAAAGGAACGGTCCAGGCTGTTGTCAAATGCTCGCTTTCTTCGTTGCCCGCCTGCCTGCGGTGCTCATGACCTTGATGGCCACTCTGCTCCTTGTCAAGTTTCGCGCCTCGAAAGACAACCGTTTTCAACTAGCCTGAGGAATTAAACATAGACTTTGTCTACACTCTGAACCGCCCTCAAAAGGAACAGTCCTTTTTGCTTTTAAGCACGGGAAATATAGCTGCCATCATCTGTATTAATGACAAGAACGTCTCCTTCATTCACGAAGAATGGCACTTGAACGGTTAAGCCTGTTTCAACTGTTGCTGGCTTTGTTCCGCCTGAAGCTGTGTCGCCTTTAATACCTGGCTCCGTTTCAATAACTTTCAATTCTACTGTATTTGGAAGATCGACTCCAAGCGTCTCTGTTTGGTACATCATAATGGAAACTTCCATGTTTTCTTTTAAAAACTTCAACTCATGTTCAATTTGGGAAGCAGGCAATTCAATTTGCTCATAAGATTCATTGTCCATGAACACGTGCTGATCACCATTTGCATAGAGATATTGCATTCTACGGTGGTCAATTTGTGCTTTTTCAACTTTTTCCCCTGCACGGAATGTTTTTTCTTGAATGCTGCCATTACGTAAGTTGCGCAGTTTAGAACGAACAAAAGCTGCTCCCTTACCAGGCTTAACGTGTTGGAAATCGACTACACGCCAAAGACCGCCGTCTACTTCAATCGTTAAACCTGTACGAAAATCGTTTACTGAAATCATGTTGTATTTCCTCCTGTTTCCTTAAAGAATAAGTAAATCTTTTGTGGAATGCGTGAACGTTTCATTGCCTGTGTCTGTGATTAACGTATCATCTTCAATACGTACACCGCCAACCCCTGGCAAGTAAATACCCGGTTCAACTGTCACAATCATTCCCGGTTTCAGAACCGTATCAGAACGGAAGGAAAGTGCCGGCCCTTCATGAACTTCGAGCCCGATGCCATGACCGGTTGAATGGCCAAAGTACTCCCCATATCCTTTTTCAGTAATATAATCGCGAGTAATAGCATCCGCTTCTTTTCCTGTTAAGCCGCCTCTGATCTGCTCCATCCCTTTTAACTGGGCATCCAGCACAATCTGATAAATTTCCTTCATTTGTTCAGATGGTTCTCCCACTGCAACGGTCCGGGTGATATCGGAAACATATCCTTTATAATAAGCTCCGTAATCCAATGTCACCATATCGCCTTTTTCGATCACCTTATCACTCGCTACACCATGAGGCAGAGCGGATCGTTTGCCGGAAGCTACGATCGTATCAAAGGAAGAAGAAGTTGCTCCCCATTTTCTCATAAAGAACTCCAGCTCGTTGGAAACCTCTAGTTCGGTCATTCCCGGCTTGATAAACTCAATGATATGTTTAAAGGCAGCATCAGCAATATCGGCCGCTTCCTTTAATATCTTAATCTCTGAATTATCCTTAATCAAGCGCAATTTTTCAATCAATTCACTGACCGGCACTAATTCTTCTTTAAAGAGGCTTTTGAGGGTTTCATAAGTTTGAAAAGTCGTGTACGCTTTTTCAAATCCAAGCCGCTTTATACCTAGTTTTTTCGCCTGTGCCACCACTTCTTCATACAGCGTTCCTTTATGCTGAACAATCTCAAACTCTTCCGCTTGTTTTCCAGCCTGTTCTACATACCGGAAATCAGTGATGAATACAGCTTTCTCATCAGAAATAAGAGCTGCTCCCGCAGAGCCGGTAAAGTTTGTCACATAGCGGCGATTATAGGGACTCATCACAAGCAGGCCATCTATTCCCACTGTTTTCATTTGCGCACGCAGTTTATCTACTTTACTCATTAGTTTCTCCCTTCCCTCATCTATGTATAAGTGCCTGTAAAGCCAATTCGTACCCGATAAAACCGAGACCAGCAATTTGTCCAGCCGCTACAGGCGCTATAACAGAGTGCTCCCGAAATGGCTCACGACTATGAATATTGCTAATATGCACCTCAATAACAGGAACTGAAATCGCTGCTATCGCATCTCGAATAGCATAGCTATAATGAGTAAATGCTCCCGGGTTAAAAATGATACCATCCATTTCTTCATCTGCAGCCAAGTGAAGTCTGTCAATTAATTCCCCTTCGTGATTAGATTGAAACGCACTGACACTTATGCCCAACTCTTTTCCTTTGGCCATGATCCGGCTTTCTAAGTCTTCAAGCGTTTCATGACCGTACACTTCCGGCTCTCGTTTGCCAAGCCGATTTAGATTCGGCCCGTTTAGTAAGAGAATGTTTTTCATGTAATCTCTCCGCTTCCCAAATATAGTTACATGAATATTTTAACATATTTAAATTAACTAAAACTACTTACCCGTTTGCGTTTTCCCAAGCATTTAACCTCTTTTCCCTTAAGAGATGCTGTTCATATCCGTAGGAAATAGAATACCCAATAAATAAGCCGTAGAGAATAAGTAAACAAAGTGTTGTCGATAAGGTGTTAGCATTGAGTTTTTGCCAGGAGGGAATGCTCGCTAACAAAGGATGAATGATCACAAATAAAAAAATCCAAAGGGCTACCCCAAACAGAACACCACTCCAAATGGTTTTGCTCTTCTTTAACAAGAAATAATAAACGATGGCTAAGAGGATAGACACACCCGTGTGGAAAATCATGCCGGCTGCTACTCGCCAAAAGCCACTTTGAATTTTTGGCAGATTTACATATTTGACGACCGCATTAATGTCTATTGTCATAAAATGAAAGTAAGCAGCAAATTGAGCCAGCCCTCCCCAGATGAGCCCTCCAAACAACCCGATCACTAATGCATAACTTAAAGGAAATTGAGCTTTTTGTTCTTTTCCTTGTCTATTTTCCATTGTGCACCTCCAAAAAATGAGTCAAAATAGGCAAAATACGATTACGAAGTGATTCAGCTTTTATTTTTGCTTAATAAGGGATAGAATATGTATATAGAAGGTTTTTACATCTGTTAATTACGAAAGAGGGTATAAGATGAGTGAGCAAAAGCCGGTTTACGGCGGGCAGGCCCTAGTAGAAGGCGTCATGTTTGGGGGAAAGCATCATACGGTGACAGCCATTCGCCGGAAAGATCGTTCCATCGAATTCTTTCATTTGCCAAGAACGCCAAAACCTGTTTTACAAAAATTAAAGAAAGTTCCTTTTTTGAGGGGGATTTTTGCCATCCTCGATTCGGCCGCAACCGGTTCTAAACATTTAAATTTTGCGCAGGAGCGGTATGATGTAGATCCTGAAGATGACGGACAACTAAATGACGAGGCCGAACCATCTAAATGGACGATGGTCCTCGGTGTAGCAGCTATTGGTATTCTATCTTTTTTATTCGGAAAGTTTATTTTTACACTCGTTCCAGTATTTCTTGCTGAACTTACCCGCCCCATCTTTTCAGGCGACTTTGCGCAAATTCTAGTTGAAGGCTTTTTCAAGCTGGTTCTCCTGCTTGTTTATATTTATTTAATCTCCTTAACTCCACTCATCAAACGAGTGTTTCAATATCATGGAGCTGAGCATAAAGTAATCAATGCCTTTGAAAGCGGGCACCCGTTAACAGTGGAAAATGTGCAGGCGGCTTCACGTCTCCATTACCGCTGTGGGTCTAGTTTTATTTTATTTACAGTCATTGTTGGGATTTTTGTTTATATGCTCGTTCCAACAGACCCGCTTTACGTTAGGGTACTCAACAGGGTGGCTCTTATTCCCGTTGTTCTCGGCATCTCATTTGAAGTCTTACAGCTAACAAACAAACTTCGGGATGTTCCTGTTCTTCGTTACTTAGGTTATCCTGGCCTGTGGCTGCAGCTCTTAACAACGAAGGAGCCGGAAGATGATCAAGTAGAAGTAGCGATCGCTTCATTTGAGAAGTTGCTAGAAATGGAAGAAAGCACGAAAAAGGGATTAAGTACAGAGGAAATTGTCTAATATGTAAATAACAGCTTATTTAACAGCTCGTTAGGAGGTGGCTTTTTTGACAATCCGGTCAGTCATTGCCTATACACTCATGGGACTCGCTGCCATTGGTTTAATTTCCATGTTGCTTTACTCACCTGGAGCTTTAGCAAGGCAGCTCATTATTCTTGCGGTTACTGCTGTAGTTATTTATTTTATTTACCGTCTTGTCATTCAAAAGCGACTTGGCGGTGGTTCAGAAGACAAGGCGTTTGCAAAAGCAGCGAAAGAATCAAAGAAACGGCTGCAAAAGCACCAAAAACCTTCCTCTTCCTCATCTGTTTCTTCGAAAAAGAAAAAACCTTTCCGTAGAAAAAGAGCGAATCACTTAAAGGTCATTGACGGAAGAAAAGGTAAAAAAAACAACCGGGCGTCCTCTTAACCCCCGGTTGTTAATAGCACCATCTCTTTAAAAATGCCTCTGTATAACTGCGCCCTACTTGAATGAGGGCGTCTTTTTTTTCGTCTGATAAGTCGAAATCCGTCACGGCTGTACCCTCCACGGGAATAAAAACGATATTTCGTTCATGCCTTCTCGAAATGTATCTTGCATCGTGCGCATCTTTCATCGTATGAAACATCGCGCTAAACAGATCTGCTCCCGTATTGATCTGTCTCGGCATCCTCATCGTTCTTGTACTTAATTTTATACCGAGCACTGGCCGTTTTTGCTTTTTCTCCTCATCAAACAGCCAGAGAGGAAAATTGCTCAGCATGCCGCCGTCCAATATAAGCGCCTTGCCATGTGGCACAGACAGTTTGACCGGCTGGAAAAAATAAGGAAGCGTGCAGCTCATCCGCACGGCCCGAGCAATCGGAAAGGTATGTGGATTAATTCTGTAGGAAGGCAAGTCGTCGGGCAATGTGAGGATTCGGCCGTTCGTAATATCCGACGTTACGACCCGTAATGCTTCAGGTGCCAAATCGCCAAATGTCCGAATCCCCTTTTGCATAAGCAAGCCATCAATCCACTGCTCCAGCTTCTTTCCCTTATACAAGCCAAGTGTGAAGTAAATCTTTAACCACCGGACAAATGGCAAATCAAATAATGTATCATCAAGCAGCTGTTTTCCCTCTACTTCTTTGATCACTCTCTTTAATTCCACGCTCGTATACCCAGCTGCGATTAAGGCCGCCATAATGGCGCCAGCGCTCGTGCCTGCTAATCTCGCAAATCTTAATCCTCTACTTTCAATGGCCTCATAGGCGCCAATAAGAGCAAAGCCTTTAATCCCTCCCCCGGAAAAAACCCCGTCAATATACATGTCCTTTTCTCTCCTCTCTCCCTTTCTTCTTATATGTGTAATCAGAGAAAGCTTGGCCTAGACGAAAATCTTACAAGTTGAGGGGAGGTGAACTGTATTTTTCTCCGCGTTCAGGGAACGAGTGCTATGTTTTTCACTTATGATCCACTCTAGAAAAATTTGTACTAAAACTATAAAAAACAGCCCCCGGATTGACTTCCGGGAGCTGTTATATAGGAAATGTTTACTTTTTATAGACCGCATTTAAGCTGAGCGCCACAGTTTGTGCATGTATTGCAGCCGCCCATTTCTTCTACTGTTCCTTTGCGGCAAACAGGACAAGTATTTCCTACTTCACTGCCGATCGTTACATTGGTCGAGCGGATTTCTTGAATCGTATCCACGAGCACGACATGGTTCTCATGTTCTTTCGGTTTTGATTCTTCTTGTTCATCAAAGCTATTTTCTTCTGCTTTTAATGTCAAGACCTGAGAGTCACGGCTGCCGTCTACGTATACGGTGCCGCCTTTAGCGCCGCCTTTGTAAAGACGCTCGTACACTTTTTCTACTTGCTCCACTGTGTAGCCGCGCGGAGCGTTTACCGTTTTCGAAATGGAGCTGTCAATCCAGCGCTGGATTACACACTGAACATCAGCATGCGCTTCAGGGGCAAGGCTCATCGCCGTTACAAACCATTCCGGTAATTGGTTCGGATCTGCCTCTGGATGACGATCCAAATATTCTTTTACGATGTCTGCCTTCACTTCAATAAATTTCCCTAAACGTCCACTGCGGTAGTACGTGAAGGAGAAGTAAGGCTCTAAACCGGTAGATACTCCAACCATCGTTCCAGTGGATCCCGTTGGCGCCACAGTTAAGAGATGAGAGTTGCGAATGCCGTTTTCAATAATCGACTCGCGAACATCTTCCGGCATTTTCTTCATATAACCTGTTTCAATGAATGCCTGGCGCAAACGATTAGTCTCTTCCTCTGTTTCTCCTTCAAGGAATGGGAAGCTGCCTTTTTCTTTTGCCAGTTCCACAGAAGCTCTGTACGCTGTTGTCGCAATCGTTTCAAACACTTTGTCTACTAGTTCGTTACCTTCAGGCGAACCGTATTCTTTCTCACAGTAAATTAATAGATCAGCAAGACCCATTACCCCAAGACCGACACGGCGTTCACCGAGTGCCTGCTTTTTATTTTCTTCCAGGAAGTAAGGCGTTGCATCGATAACATTATCCTGCATTCTTACCCCTGTACGGACTGTTTCTTTCAGCTTTTCAAAATTAACCGTTTTTGTTTCTTTATCTGCCATTTCTGCCAGGTTAACAGCAGCCAAGTTACAGACAGAAAATGGTGCGAGAGGCTGCTCTCCACACGGATTCGTTGCTACAACCTGCTGGCCGTATGCTTTTGCATTCGTCATGTCATTCGCATTATCAATAAAGAAAATACCTGGTTCAGCAGAGTAGGTCGCACAAATGTTGATCAAGTTCCACAATTCACGCGCCTTGATCTTACGGTATGTACGCACGGCATGTCCTTGCTTTTTCCACTCCCGTACATCGCCGACTTTGTGCCAGTTTTCGTTATAATAGGCCATCTCTTCTTTGCTGTACGCTTCAACAGCCGGAAAACGCAATTCATAGTCCGCGTCTTTCTCGACCGCTTCCATGAACTCTTTCGTTAAGCAGATAGAAATATTAGCACCTGTTAAAAACTCAGGATTATGAACTGTGTACGTTCCGCCTGTTCTTAACTTCTCTTCTGCTTCTTTAATAATTTCAGCGCTGAAACCGCCGTAGCCCGGAATGTTTTTGTAATTTACCACTCCTTGATACATGGCTTCTTCGCGTTCAGTGAGCGGCTTGAAGTTCAGCTTGTCCTTCGCCGCTTTTTTGATTTGTTCATCTTCTGTATTTTCAAGCAAATAGCGTAAAATACGCGGGTTTTGCATTTTGGAAATGATAAATTCTACGATATCTGGATGCCAGTCCGCTAGCATGATCATTTGGGCACCACGTCTAGATCCACCCTGCTCAACAAGATGCGTTAATTTCGCAATGTCATCAAGCCAGGAAACGGATCCGGATGATTTTCCGTTGACGCCTTTAGCGAGTGTGTTGCGTGGGCGAAGGGTAGAACCGTTCGTGCCAACACCGCCGCCGCGGCTCATAATTTCCATCACTTGCTTGCGATGTTCAGAAATGCCTTCGCGTGAATCAGGAACGAATGGCATAACGTAACAGTTAAAATACGTTACATCCGTCTGTGCTCCTGCTCCATAAAGAACGCGTCCCGCTGGAATAAAGTTTAAGTTCACAAGCTCTTGATAAAATTTCTCGAACCACTCTTTACGCTTTTCTTCCGTTTTTTCTACAGAAGCGAGGCCTGTTGCGTTTCGTTTAGCAATTTGCTCGTAGTAAATTTCTAGAGGCTTTTCAATCACATCAAGAGGACGGCGGATAAGGCCTGTTTCTTGTTCTTCCGCATCATCTAATGCACCGCGGAATTCTTCATCCACAAGTACTTCGGCTTTTTTCTCCTGCCAGTCAATGCTGGTAATAAAGCCAACACCTCTCGCTGGAAACTTCGGATCCTCTTTAATCGTTAACACAACAAAATCGCCTTCCGTTAACGTGACTTTCTCTGTGTCTTTAAACGAATAGCGGTCGATCATAACAAGACGTGAAACCCCTTTGTGAGTGATTTTCATATCAGGGGTGACAGGATGAACTTGAGGGAAGACGCTGATGTCTTTGTTCAATCTGTCAATGTTGAGGGACATATTCTTTTGTGACGCAACAGACATAATCACAGCTCCTTTTCTTCTACATATTTCACAGTCATTTAAACATTCTATACCCATGTATTCTGACTAAAAACTCAACAAACACAATATATTGTGTTTGTTTTTCTTGATACATTACTATATATTGAGTTAAAAACATTTTTTTGTCAAGCTGACAAACGACCGCCTTCCGACATAAAAACGCGATCAAACTAGGGAAAACAACGATATTACCAATACAAGAAAATTTTTCGTGCTCGGCCTTCACGTAGCTTTCTTCTTTTTTCCGCAAAAAAAGAGAACAAGCCTAAAGGCTAGCTTCTCTTTCGCTTGATGATTCATCTTTTAAAATTCCATTCATCTGAAGCGTATTTTTCTTTCGCAAGCCGCTCAATGTAGGCTAGTTCTTCTGCCGTAAATTCATACGGTTCAAGCTCAATTCCAAGACCTTCCTCAAACCCTTTTCTGAATGCTTCGCCTGCCATATCATAAGTCACTCTATTTGGGCTAATATCGTTAATGGCAACGGCTTTATTTTTAAATGCCCGCTGCATTCTCTCTTTTACCCGTTCATTCGAGTATGTAAATAAACTGAACAGCTTATCTTCATCTAGATCCAACAAGATGGAGCCGTGCTGCAAAATAACACCTTTTTGTCTCGTCTGGGCACTTCCTGCTACTTTTCGGCCTTCAACGACGAGTTCGTACCAGCTTGGCGCATCAAAACAAACAGATGAGCGCGGGTTTTTCAAGCTGTCTTTCTCCTCTTCTGTCCGCGGAACTGCAAAATAAGCCTCTAGACCAAGGTGATGGAACCCTTTTAAGATTCCCTCAGATATCACTCTGTATGCCTCTGTCACCCCTGCTGGCATATTTGGATGCTCCTCCGTAACGATGACACTATACGTTAACTCATGTTCATGAAGCACGCCTCTACCGCCAGTTGGACGGCGGACAAAGCCAAGACCATGCCGTTTAACAGCCTCCAAATCAATTTCCTTTGTTGCTTTTTGAAAATACCCAATTGACAACGCTGCTGGTTCCCAGCCGTAGAAACGAATCACAGGCGGGATCTTTCCTTCGCTATGCCATTCTAATAGCGCCTCATCCATTGCCATATTGAATTCTGCCGTCTGCCGGCCGGAATCAACAAATCTCCAAATCTCTTTTTTCATGGTGATTGCCGCCTTTTTCATGATAAATTCACCCACTTAGTGTATCAAAAGCAGAGACAAAAACAAAGAGTTATCGCTCGTTTATTTCTTTTGATTCTTCCCGCAGCCACGTTTATAATAGAAATCAGTGCATGTTTACTAGGAAGGGGTGTATCCATTGCTTTATACAATAGCTGCCATTTTAGGCGCCATCATTCTGTATACTTTATATATGTATTTTTCCCAGAAAAAAGCGGTCAAATCGCTCTCCCAGGAAGAGTTCATTAAAGGGTACCGCAAAGCTCAGCTCATTGATGTCCGTGAACCGAACGAATTTGAAGCGGGTCACATTTTAGGCGCACGCAACATTCCGCTTACACAAATGAAAACGCGCATGAAGGAAATTCGTCCGGACAAGCCCGTGTATCTGTATTGCCAAAGCGGCCTGCGCAGCGGCAGAGCTGCTCAAACATTGTACAAAAAAGGCTACCGCGATTTATATCACTTACAAGGCGGGTTCAAAGGCTGGACTGGAAAAGTAAAAAGCAAGTAAAAAACTGCCTCCTCCGAGGCAGTTTTTCTATTGTAAACATTTAAGCGTTCTGCAATTCCCGCTCGTAACGAAGAACTGGCTTACGAGCTGCTGCTGTTTCATCAAGACGGCCAATGACGGTTGTATGCGGCGCTTCTTGAACGATTTCTGGGTTAGCTTCTGCTTCCTTCGCAATTTGAATCATAACGTCAATGAAAGCATCTAGCGTTTCTTTCGACTCTGTTTCAGTCGGTTCGATCATAATACATTCTTCCACATTTAATGGGAAGTAAATTGTAGGTGGATGGAAACCGAAGTCTAACAGACGCTTAGCAATGTCAAGCGTACGCACCCCAAGCTTTTTCTGGCGTTTTCCGCTGAGTACAAATTCGTGCTTACAATGACGGTTAAACGGCAAGTCAAAATAAGGAGCAAGTCTGCGCATCATATAGTTAGCGTTTAATACCGCATATTCTGTTACCGCTTTTAAGCCGTCTGGGCCCATTGAGCGGATATACGTATAAGCGCGAACATTAATGCCAAAGTTTCCGTAAAACGGTTTTACGCGGCCAATGGACTGCGGGCGGTTATAATCGAAACGATAGACGCCTTCTTCTTTCACTAGAACCGGTTTTGGCAAGTAAGGAATTAAATCCTTCTTCACGCCGACTGGACCAGAACCCGGTCCGCCGCCGCCGTGAGGACCCGTAAATGTTTTATGGAGATTTAAGTGAACCACATCAAATCCCATATCCCCAGGACGGGCTTTTGACATAACGGCATTTAAGTTGGCGCCGTCATAATACACCTTGCCGCCGACACCGTGAATAATTTCAGCGATTTCTAAAATATTTTCTTCAAATAAGCCAAGTGTATTTGGATTTGTCAGCATGAGCGCTGCAGTTGTCTCATCCGCTACCCGTCTTAAATCTTCTAAATCTACTAAGCCGTCTTCCCCAGACTTCACCGTTACCGTTTCAAAGCCGGCAACTGTAGCAGAGGCTGGGTTTGTACCGTGAGCAGAATCCGGTACAATTACTTTTGTACGATTAAAGTCCCCGTTTTCTTCATGGTAAGCACGAATCATCATTAATCCCGTCCACTCACCCTGAGCTCCTGCTGCTGGCTGTAATGTCACTTCATCCATGCCTGTAATTTCTTTTAAATGCTCTTGAAGGTCGTACAATAACTCCATTGCTCCTTGTACAGTTTCTTCTTGTTGAAGGGGATGCACATGAGCAAAACCTTCAAAACGAGCAACGTCTTCATTAATTTTCGGGTTGTATTTCATCGTACAAGAACCAAGCGGATAAAATCCAGAATCCACACCATGGTTTCTATTTGATAGCGCTGTGTAATGACGCATAATATCAAGTTCAGAGACTTCCGGAAGTTCCGGCTCTTCCTCACGTAAATATCCTGCAGGCAAAAGGACAGACAAATCTGCTTCTGGTACATCTAATTCAGGCAGACTATAGCCAATCCGCCCTGGTTGAGACAATTCGAAAATAAGCTCTTGGTCCTTCTTATTCATGGCTATCCCCCAATTCTTTTGCAAAAAGTTCAATTTCTTCTTTCGTCCGCAGTTCTGTCACAGCAACGAGCATGCAATTTTCAAGGCCATCGTAAGTAAGACCAAGGTCGTAACCGCCAATAATGCCTTTTTCAAGCAGCTTTTGGTTTACTTCTCTTACCGGTTTATTGAGACGAATAACAAATTCATTAAATATAGGTCCGTCAAACAAGACTTCTACTCCATTTTGCTTTAACGTCTCTCTAGCAAAAAATGCTTTTTGCAAGTTTTGTGTCGCGATTTCACGTACACCTTTTTTACCTAAAGCTGTCATAGCTACACTGGCTGCAAGAGCGTTAAGTGCCTGATTGGAGCAAATGTTAGAAGTCGCTTTGTCACGACGGATATGCTGCTCGCGTGCTTGCAGTGTCAATACAAAGCCGCGTTGTCCTTGATCATCATGCGTCTGGCCAACGAGACGGCCTGGCACTTTACGCATCAGCTTTTTCGTTACTGCAAAATATCCGCAGTGCGGTCCGCCAAATTGAGCCGGAATGCCAAATGGCTGAGCATCACCGATCACAATATCAGCACCAAATTTCCCTGGAGGTGTCAGTGCACCAAGAGCAAGTGGATTAGAAGAAACAACAAACATGGCTTTTGCGTCATGAGCCGCTTTTTCTACTTCAGAAAGTGACTCAATCGCACCGAAGAAGTTAGGATATTGAACGATTACAGCTGCTGTATCGTTATCGACTAATTCATTTAGCTGATCAATGTCTGTTACTCCATTTTTGTGTGGAATTACCACTACTTCAATGTTTTGGCCTTTTGCGTAAGTCGCTAACACATCACGTGACTCTGGATGAACCGTTTCTGATACGAGTACTTTCTTTCTTTTCGTCTGGCCAGCGCTTAGCATAGCTGCTTCCGCCAACGCTGTGCCTCCGTCATACATAGAAGAGTTCGCTACATCCATACCTGTTAATTCGCAAATCATCGTTTGGAATTCAAAGATCGCTTGCAGTTCCCCTTGGGAAATTTCCGGCTGGTACGGTGTGTAAGCTGTGTAAAATTCTGAACGAGAAATAACGTGGTCTACAATAGACGGCGTATAGTGATCATATACACCTGCCCCTAAAAAGGAAGCATATTGTTTCGCATTGATATTTTTAGCAGCCATTGCGCTTAATTCTTTTTTCAACGCTGGTTCTGCTTTTGCTTCTTTAATATTGTATAATCCCTGAAAACGTACTTTTTCAGGAATGTCGGCAAATAATTCATCTACCGTTTGGACACCTATTGTTGCAAGCATTTCCTTTTTATCCGTTTCTGTCATCGGCAAGTAACGATGCTTCATTATATTCCCCTTCTCTCTTTCTTATTTTGAGCGTTTATAAAATGGTGGTCTTACTGTTTTAGCTGTTAATTTTTTGCCGCGGATTTCTACTTGCAGCTCTTGATCAGGTACCGCATACTCTGCTTTCACTAAAGCCAGACCAATATTTTTCTTCAACGTTGGTGATTGAGTACCTGTCGTTACATGACCCACTTCTTCTTCACCGGAAAAAACAAGATAGCCGTGACGAGGAATTCCCCGATCTATCATCTCAAGACCAATCAATTTCCGCTTCGGACCATTTTCTTTCTGCTCTTTCAACACTTCTAGGCCAATAAAGTCCTCTTTGTTTGTCTTTACTGCAAAACCTAAGCCTGCTTCAAGTGGTGAAATATCATCAGCTAGCTCCTGTCCATATAAAGCAAGGTTCGCTTCAAAGCGTAAGGTATCGCGCGCACCGAGTCCGCATGGAAGAAGACCGTCTTCTTTGCCAGCCTCTAAAAGATCTTCCCATAGCTTAGGGGCATCTTCACTTCGGCTATAAATCTCAAAGCCATCTTCTCCTGTATAACCAGTTCTTGATACAAGAGCTGGTATCCCGTTAATTCTAACTTCCTGCTTAAACTTAAAAGGCTTAATCTCACTTAAATCCACATCAGTCACTAGCTTTTGCAGGATTCCTTCAGCAGCTGGACCTTGAATGGCGAGTTGTGCCCAGTCTTTTGATACGTTTTCAACTTCTATATTTCCTGCTTGATGCTTCTTCAGCCAATCAAAATCTTTATCTGTATTCGCTGCATTCACAACAAGTAGATAATCATCTTCAGCTAGCATGTAGACGAGCAAATCATCGACAGCTCCGCCTTTTTCATTACACATAATCGTATAGATTGCTTGATCTGGCTGGAGCTTTGACAAGTCGTTCGTCATCATTTTTTGCAGAAAGGCTAAGGAGTCTTTTCCCTTTACTGTAATTTCTCCCATATGAGAAACATCAAAAAGCCCTGCCTTTGTGCGGACAGCCTCATGTTCTTCTTTAATACTTGAAAATTGAACAGGCAGTTCCCATCCTCCAAAATCAATCGTTTTTGCTCCAGATCGCTGGTACGATTCAAACAATGGTGTGCGCTTTAATTCTCCCATTTCCCTACCCCTTTCATTGTCTTCCTGCGGTTCAGCCCATTATTTTTGCATAAAAAAAGACAGAGAACAGCTTTTACAAGTTGTTCTCTGTCCTTGAACCTGAAAGTTTAACCTGGTAAACAGGCTGTCTTCTTTGGTGGTTTCGTTAACGAAACGCTCTCCAGAGTCGCGTCCAGCAAGAGTTCTTTTGCCTGAGAGATTCACAAAAAGCTTGTTTGCTCCTTCGGCGCTGTATAAACAGTCTCTCCCCTCGCCTTCATTCGCTATATTTAGTTAATAAATGGGCATACTATGAACATCGGATTAGAGTAAATCAACAATATTCGCTTTTTTGCAAAATGACATAATATTTTGTTCACTTACATCCTACCATTAAAGGTAAGGTTTCGGCAACATATTTTATAAAGGAGTTTTTCAAATGGATGTGGAAATTTATTTCGATCATAGCTGGGAAGAGGAATTAGAAAAAAGAATCGAACAGGATGGGCCTTGGGGGAGCTGGCCGCTTTTTCAATCAACCATTAATATGGAAAGACGAATGATGGTTCCGGATTTTGAAGGATTGTTAGCTCCTAGCTTTCTGCCGGAACTTACGGCTCTTCCTCATCAGCTTGAAGCAGCTAGAAGAGTAGTGGAAGAAATGAATGGCAAAGCTATTTTAGCGGATGAAGTGGGACTCGGCAAGACAATCGAAGCTGGGCTAGTATTAAAAGAGTATTTGATTCGCGGCCTCGTGAAAAAAGTTTTAATCTTAGCCCCGGCTTCTCTCGTTTCTCAATGGGCCCATGAGTTAACTACTAAATTTTATATTCCTGCTATTGCCCAAAAGAAGTTTTATGCCTGGGATGAGCATGATATCGTCATTTCCTCGATCGATACAGCCAAACGAAGCCCGCACAAGGAAAAAATTTATGAACAAGACTATGACTTAGTTATTATTGACGAAGCTCATAAATTAAAAAACCATAAAACAAAAAACTATCAATTTGTCCGTCACTTAAAAAAGAAATTTTGCCTATTACTCACAGCGACACCTATTCAAAACCGGCTTGATGAAATGTTCCATCTCGTTTCGCTATTAAAGCCTGGTCATTTGGGAAGCGAAGGACAATTTAGTGAGCAGTTTAAAAAAGGAGACCGGCAAGTACAAAACCATCACCATTTAATTAAGCTCATGAATAAAGTGATGATTCGTAACCGTCGGCAGGATACAGGTGTGGAGTGGACAGCCAGAAAAGTAGAATCCGTTAAAGTGACTTTTACAGAGGAAGAACGCTCGCTCTATCAAGCTCTTGAACAGCTCGTCCGCAGCCAGCCAGATGATGTACGGTCTGCTTTTTCCTTGCTTACTTTGCAACGAGAAGCCTGCAGCAGCAAAGAAGCCGTCTTTTTCACCTTAAGAAACATGGCGAAGAAGCTGAATGGAAACCATCTTGATTTTCCAGAGAGTTTTCAAAACGCTTTGTCACATATACAGAACATTACGCACAACTCTAAAGCAGAAAAAGCACTTCAACTCGTTCAATCGATTAATGACAAAGTAATTATTTTTACTGAATACCGAGCAACGCAACTATATTTACAGTGGTTCTTTAAACAAAACGGGATTACATCCGTCCCCTTCCGCGGTGGGTTTAAACGCGGAAAGAAAGATTGGATGAAGCAGCTTTTCGAGAAGCAGGCTCAGGTTTTAATCGCGACGGAAGCGGGCGGCGAAGGATTAAACCTGCAATTTTGCCACCATGTCATTAATTTTGACCTTCCCTGGAATCCGATGCGACTAGAACAGCGGATCGGCCGTGTTCATCGATTCGGACAAACAAAAGATGTGTGCATTTATAACTTCAGCATTGAAAATACAATTGAAGACCGAATTCTGCAGCTGCTCTATGAAAAAATCCATCTATTTGAGCAGGCTGTCGGGCAACTAGATGATATTTTAGAGAGAATCGATCTTCCTAATATGCAGGAACATTTAGTGGATATTTTTCAGCACTCCAAAACAGAAGGAGAGCTGCATGTCAAAATGAAAAATCTTGAAGCGGCCATCGAATTAGCCAACGAGTGGAAAAAAGAGGAGGAGCGCTTTAGTGAAGAACGAAATTCATCTATTTCTTGAAGACTATTTTAAAGCCACTGAATGTGCTTTTTTAGAGAAAACAGAAGGGTCACTTAGTGTCAAACTAACGCCTGCCATTGATAAAGAATTGATGAATCGGCCTTTTTATTGGCATTATGCCGAAAAAACTGGAATGAAAGCGGAGCCGCTTTCCGTAACCTTCATTACCGATCAAACCAAAATACCAGCTGATCTTGAAGGGGAATCTATCCACTTCGGCACTCCTCGTCTGCAACAGATTTTCCAATCAGCGAAAGAACATACCCGTTTTATCCGGCTTTACGAACAAAGAGCCACCGGCCATCGCCAGCCGCTTCATCCATGGCTTTTAATAAATGTAAAAGTATCCTACGAAGCCAATCATAAAAAAGATATCTTTTATTCACTTGGCCTCAATTTAATTAACGGAGTGATTCAAGAAGAATTCATGGACGTACTCAACCGTAAACAGCTCGTATCAAAAATCCCTGATTTTTCTTTTACCATTACTCCCTTAATTAAACCAAAAAGCGGCGTTAAGCGATTGCAGCGCTTTTTAACCTCCCAGCTTGAAAAAGAAAATCATCAATGGGCGGTAAAAGCACAAAAAGAATGGGAGGAAGACCTCCTCCTGCTTGATTCTTTTTATGAAGACGAAGAAAAACCTGAGGCTTATTTTATCGAAAAAGCGGCATTAGAAAAACAATATTCGCCAAAGATCGATGTGAATATTATTAATGGCGGAGTGATTTACTTGCATTCCTAAATAAAAGCGCTGCGCCATCACTTTTTATAAAAGAGCTGGCGCAGCGCCCAAGGAAGCAAACCAAACCATCTAGAAGAAAAGGCCGCACGCCCAGCCCGTTTCTGGTAACGTTTTTCTCTTCTTACTTGCTTCGGTTCATTCCAATAACTAAGAAACGTTGCAATAAAATATTTTACGTATTCGTTCACAAACACCGCCTCCTGCAGTCGGTGTCATTTTTTCCAATTTCTGCTCGTTCTAAACACCTGCTATTCAATCCAGCGGACAATTTGTCGATCGGCCATGCTATAAATTACCCTTGTTGAAAATCTTGTTTCTGCTTTAGCCGTCTTTAAATGAATCGCTACTAATTCCTCTGTCTCGTCTGGTATCACTTTATATGTGACATCCCCACGATCTGTGCGGTAAATACCGGAAATTTCCTCTCCATTTTCCAGAAGCACGAAAATTTCCTGCAGTGCCATGAACTCTATCACTTTCGTTTCATAGTAGTCTGTTAAAAACAAAGCTGTTTTCTGCTTACTGACAAAGATTCCCGTTCCAAACATGGCCGCTGTGCAAACAACGGTAAAGAGAAGAATCGTGTAAGGGAGAAGAACCCCCTTTTCATTACTGATCAAGCTTTTCATATCGCTTCCCCTGCAAAAAGATGAAGATGCGCTCTTTCCTTTTCACCGTTTTTAAAAACAGCTCTTGTGCATAGTGATGAACCGCACGGATAAAATTGCACAGAAGAAACTTCCTGCAAAATTATTTCATGTCCTCTGCCTCCAACTCTTCTCCTTATCCCCTCTTTATATTTCTCAATTGAAACCACTTCACCTTCTTGTATAAATGTGATTTGCTCATCTGTTATGTTCAGAGAATGAGACATATATAACTCTTTTCGCAGCTGCAGTATAAACAACTCCCATTCCGTTCTTCTTTCTGGAGCAAGCTGCTCCTCCATCCGATAGACAGTCCCGTAGATAAGAGGAAAGAGAGCAGCCATACTAATAAAAATCATTAAAACAAATAAAGACTCTACCATCGTAAAGCCATTATTGTTTGTTAATACAAGAAGCTTGTCCCGATACTTTAAAGCAAGCGGCTGCCTTCGTCGTTTCCCAGGAAATATCATACTGCTCTCCCTCCTCTTCATAAACGACTTGAAAGTCCTTTCCTTCAAGCAGCCTCTTTCCACTCTCCTCGTATAAGAACCTCATTCCTTTTTGCCGCTCCCATAGAACTTTAGACTGTCCTGTCATTTGCACCATTAACGGCAGAATAGAGGCAGCCAGCATCACAATTATCATTAAAGAAAGCAAGCTTTCTGCAAGCGTAAAGCCTCGTTCATTGTTCCGTAACATAAAATCTCCCCTTACCAATTTGAAAAACCAGCGAGATGTACCGACTTCCATATCTAAAACGAACGGTACCAAAGTTATTTGTATTCCCGTTTGGCAAAAAAGATAAAACCGTTAATGAACCATCCATATAACGAATCGTATCAGGCATGTTTCGTTGGACTAAAAAGCTTGCAGTAGAAGTGAGGGATCGAATTGTATAACAATTTTCTGTATAGAAGAACTTTACCTCTACTTTTTCCTGCCTGGCGATTGCATAAGACTGAGCGAAAAAAAGATCAGCCTGCAGTTGATTAAGAAACTGTTCTTTCTCGAAATGAGCAGCGAGCTTTGGAAAAGGAAGCACAGCGATAGAGAGTAAAACGATTATAACTGTAAGCACGATCATCGTTTCCATGAGAGTAAAGCCTCTCTCTTCTTTTGGTAACCACAATCTTTTATGGAACAATGGATACTTCCCCATCTGTTCCAACCTTTAACTGGTCTCCATTCGGACAAGCCGTCTCATCATCTCTTAAATACCCTTTATCGGCCATTTCCTGAATGGTCGAAGGAAATTTATTAAGATCAATCCGATAAGCTTGTACCTGGCCTTGCACCATGTGTTTAAACGCTGTACATCCTTTTTTATTAATGCTATTACTCTGTTTTGCTACATTTGGTATAGCGATAAATAACAACACTGAAATGACTAATAAGACAATCATCATTTCAATGAGGGTGAAACCAGCCTCATTTTTATAGATAAATCTTTTCCTCAAGAATAGATGCCTCCTTCTTAGATAGAACCGACCATTTGGAACATCGGCAACATAACCGACAGGTAAATCGCAATTACAACAAGACCGACGCACAAAAAGATAGACGGCTGTAAAATAGACAAGCTTCTCTTTATTTTCTTTTCTAGTAAAGTCTCACAAAAATGACTGAACAAGAATAGTTCTTGGGCTAGCCGGCCATTCGTTTCGCCATGACGAAGAATACGCGGAAGCTGAGGCACAAAGCAGGACATCTGTTCTGCTGCCTCTGCAAAAGACTGGCCTGTCACTAAACCGCTGTTTATTACTGAAGCAACATGGCGCAGTACCGGATGCATCGTCTGTTCTTGTAAGATTAGCAGCACTTCATTCACCGCAAAACCGCTCTTCAGCAAAGAGGAAACCTCCTTTGCAAATAGGCGCGTAAAGAGCAACGGAAAATAAGTGGAAGTGATAGGAGTTTTTATGAGCCAATGGATTTTACTTTGGGGAGTTTGTCTTTGATATTGAAAAAAGACAAACAGAGAAGCAACTGCCAGCACGACAGCAGCTAATAAAATAAAGGGCGGTCCTTTTTGTAAAAAGGTGATGAGCAGAAACGTACTGCCGCTAGGGGTAAAGTTAAGAGCCACATACAGCTCCTCAAAACGCGGCATTAAGAAATGGTTTAAAAGAAACAATAGCATAAATAAAAGAAAGAGCAGAAAGAGTGGATACTGGAGCAGCTTTACTAATTTTTCCTTCGCCTGTTCTGTCTTTTTCCAGTGCTCACCCGCATGTAGTAATGTTTCAGGCAGACGGCCATGCTTTTCGGCAAAGTACACTTGAAGACAAATCATGGACGGAAAATGAAGCATATGAAGAATTTCATTTAAAGGCGTACCCGCGTTTAGTTCAGTGCGAATTAATCGAATAGATTCACGATGATTACGATCAAAATTGATTAGTAAAAATTCAAGCGCGTCACCAATCGCAAACCCTTGATTTAGCATTTCTCCCAGCCTAAAAATAAATTCACCTTGATATCTTCCCGCTCTTCTCGTCTTCAAATACCCAGCGATCGTATTCAGTTTGAGAGAGATATCCAAGAGCAATCCCCTTCCTTAATAAATGTTTTAGCAACGGGTAATGGTATTGGCTCGCCTCTCCTTTCGCTTCATTTAACACGGCTTGCAAGTCTGTGCCGCTTAATATTTCGTATACAGTAGCTTGCCTGCGTTGTTTCTTTACAAGGCAATGAGGAGAACAATCCGCTCCGCATTTTGGACAAAGAAGATTAACAAGACGCTGTGCAGTAACCCCAATTAACGTTTGTTGGATCTCATGCCATTTTAGTCCAAACTCAAGTGTTGCGTTTCAACATGTTTGGCAACAGGAAGCGCGAAAAGGCGCATAGCATCAAGGTTCTGTTTCAACATATTTGGCACAGTAAAGTTCAAAGTTTGGCACAGCAACTAAAAATGTTCAACATGTGTGGCACGGAAAAAATCTTTTCCAACATGTTTGGCACGGCAAGAATCAAAGTTTGGCACAGGAAGAGTTTTTTTTCAACATGTGTGGCACCACAAAGAGAATTTTCACTTCTATTCTCCTCCTATCGATAAAGTACTCGGTTAGCGATTGCCTGCCGTAGTCTTTGCCCTCTTTTATTTCAAGTAAAAACGCCATTATATAAAAGTAACGGATTCGGTTTTGAAGTATAAAAAGGTAGTTCTTAGTTGAATTAGAATACCGATTAGTAAAATTTCTGAAAGTAAATTAGCAACAGAATAGAACACAAAAGATACTTGGGAAACTGGCCCCAAGTATTTTCTAATTTGATTAGCACTTTTTATTATTTCTTCCTTGTGTTGTACCTTTTTTCAAATAAAGTCCAAATCAAATAAATTAAAATCGATACACCAATTATTATAAAACCCGCATTTGAAATAAACTGAAAATCCCATTCTCTGACTGTTTTTTTATCTACACCAAAATAATTAAGTATTACATAATTCGAATCCTCGTAATCTAGAAAAAAGTACGAGATTGAACCTCCGATTATTATTCCACCAAGTAGTGATAAGAGTATCTTCTTCATAAATGAATCACCTCTGTATAATTCTACCATTTACCTTCTTTTAATTGTATTTGATATAAGCCCCTAATTCACCTCTTAATTTAGTAGGGTTATCTATAAATAATTTACAACTTTTAGATTGAAGTATAGGGAAGGTTAGTCGTTTAACGAATTCTTAATAGAAATATTTTTAAAAAAGTACTTTGAAATAATAGTTGAAGAAAGATTCTTCAGCTATCGTAAATCGATGATTCCTTTCAATTGGTGTTGCATTTCAACATGCGTGACACGGCAAAAAGAATTTTTACTCCTATTCTCCTCCTAAATTAATAAAGCGTTCGGTTAGCGGTTGCCTACTGCAACCTTTGCCCCCTTTTTATTTCATTTAAAAAAGCCACTTTTATATAGTGGCGCTTTCAGATTTAGATTAAAATCATCAAAAATAAGACCATCAATTGATATATTTAACTAAATAGGTAAAACAATTAATAATAAAAGGACCCTACATATTAGTCATCTAAAATGTGTGGTCCTTTATTTAGTTACCAATTGTATACATAGGCTATTCACTTGTTACTATTAACTTTCGTGTTTTGACATCATATATTTTATAACCAATTTCAAACATATGGTCTTTTGTAACGGTGACTTCACAATAATAAGGGATTGACTTTCCGTAAGCATCAAGTGCAGGAATATCATCGAAAGTAAACATTTCACCTGTATCGAGCATTTTAAATTCCGTTGCAGAAGAACGACCTGATGAATATATGTCAATGACACATTTCCCACTGACAACATCATATTCCTTTAACATCACATATTTTAGGCTTGGAAGAGTAACCACTAAAAGTAAAACACCAAGTAAAAAGGTTCCACAGGCTTTTCCTGCATTTAGTATTGTAAATTCTTCGTTATAATACATAGCAATAAAGGCAATTATCGCAGATATAACTAAAAAAGCTCCAACTGTGAGCGTAAAATAATAAAGGAACATTTTTTCACTTCCTATAAAAATTGAATGGAATGGAATACTACTATATGACGTAGCTCTCTTCCGCTAAATTGTCCGTTAATCGAATAAGGATTATAGCTCCATAAAATGTTCATTATGTTCTTTATTTTCTTGTTCTTGTACTTAATTGTTCTTTTGAGAGAGGCGATGTTGGCGTTTTGATTATTCTCATCCCGTTTAATCCTAGAGTCTACAAATGCTTTTTCCTGTTGATGTGGCTGCTGTTCTCTCTGTTATGGAGATATTTCATATACTTTGCAACAGGTTTAACAAGCAATCTGTTTGTTCCAATTAAGAGATTGCCTTTCTATTATCAACAGATATTTCTTCCACTCTTATAAAAACACTTCCAACCATTGATTATCTTTAATAATTATCTTTACTTATAATAATCATCGTCATTGTTGGTTGTTAAGATCCTCGCACCGAGGCTGTATCCCCTAACGCCCAAAATAACGTTCTTATCCATATTTTCATATTAAACAAACTAAACGGCATTTTTAACCTTTACTTTTTAATCAATCATGTAAATAAAAAGGATAATTAGCCTCATAATGGACTAACTATCCTATGAGTTATTATCTTATTTTAACAATTGACGGCCCTCTCCTCTTGTTTTTCTTTCCATACTTTCATTAAATTTTCATGATATTCCTTGGATTTTTCAATTAAATACCATTCAATTGAATGTGCAGGAGTAGGCATTAATTTTTTACGACGGACCCTGATCTTTTCGTGGTGAGTGTAGTGAGGATAAATAACAGTGGATCTCATATGAGTAATACTGCTTTTAGAAAACTTGATATCCTCAATTTCATCCCAATAAACCTTATTACCGTTTAAGTCGATCACAACCCCTTCACCATCCCAGCAGAATGCTTTATGCTGTCTCCTTTTGCTTAAAAGATAAAAGGCATAACCTAAAAATAAAAATGATAAGCACCATGTGCAAAGGAAGAGAAAAAGTTCTGAAAGAATTTCTTTTATATCTCCAATGGGTAATAGAAATATGATGATTCCAGCCAGCATAAAAGCGATTATTGGATACCAAGAAACTTTGTATATTTTCATTCAGTATACCCTCGCAATTTGACATATTTTTTATCTTTACATTTTAGCATATCAATTAACCGTGTAACAGCGGCCGTTATATTTAGATAAGGCAAACAGTTAAAACAGAAAGCACGCACATATTACATATATCCAACATGTACGTGCTCAAATGTCCTCGTTCTTTGAATAACTCTTTCCATTGATTGAACAAGGAGCTACTGACTCTTCAAGTTAATGCTTTCCGTTTTTCCATTCCAGTTATAGTTGTCTTTATCTTTTCATTTGGTCGAACAGGCAGTTAACACAAAAGAAAAAAGAACTAACGTTAGATCATTTTTAGCCATAGAAACCGTCCCACTGTTCTTAATACGGAGGGAGAGTTGGGAAAACGCAGATTTACAATGATAAGGAAGTTTTCACCCATAAAAAAAGCCGATTTCCATCTCAAGGAAACGGCTTTTGTAATTTAGTTTGTTCAACTAAAGCACCCTTTGGCTGAAGTAGGCTCGTAAATTTTTATTTTTTAACTTTTCTAATAGGAAAAAAGACAACTATTAATACAAATCCGACTACCAAAGTTACGAATGGGAATATAAAGGGGAAAAATATTGAAGGATAAACTTCCCAAGCGTCTGTATAATATCCAATCGAATAAGGAACCATAAAGCTATCATTAAGTAGTTTTGTTTGTAAACCATTACGCTCAGTGAAACTAAAAGATTTAGTGTTTAAATTTCCTTCTTCATCCAGTGAGTATAATGTGTACTTTAATTTCTCCGTGGGAGCTCCGCCAACTATATATCCATTAGGCATCTCTTTTTTAAATTCTCTTGTTTTTTTCAAAAGTACAATGAACTGGGTTTTGCTGCTTTTTTTATCTTCTAAGAGTAAATAAGCAATTTCTCCATAGTATCTATTTAAACCTTTTTCCTCCACTTTTATTGGATAATCTCTTAGTGTATCTATTTTCGCTCCATCTAATTCTAAGGATAAATCTGCCATTCTGATTTTATTACTCCAAGGGTCTACATAACCATCCTCATTTTTTAGTGTTTCCTTAATCTCTACAATATGTCCTTTAAAACGGAATGCGGATGAAGTGGGAGGAGAACCTTCGTTTACATTTGTAACCTTATACTCTCTATTCATTTTTTGATTATGAATAAGTTCCATTACCATTTTTGTGCTTAATGGCAGAGAAGTTAAAAGTAAAATCGTTCCCAGCAAAAAGAATATTAACTTTTTTTTCATAGCTGTTTCACCTCTAAGTTTTAACGCCTTTGGATGCACAAGTATAAATTCTATTCGCACTATCCTGCCTCGTTAGTGTAAATGAAAACCTTCAAGCTTTCAATAGGATAGAGCGTGTTTACACATAATAAAAGCATTGTTAAATTAAGACTTCGTAATGTCTCATAAGACTCATATCAAAATACTTATTGCCATAAATCCGCATTTATCCTGACGCTACCCCTTATACTTCAGTTAATCGCATTCTTCTTCCTATTAGTTGAAAAAGTCCGTATTTTTTCGTAAGCTAAGTTTGGAAATATATTCATTTTAACAAAGGGGGCTGAAAAATTGATAAAGGGATTGTACGAAGCACATCTGCCAGTAAGTGATCTTTCAAATTCGATAGATTTCTATAAGAAATTAGGGTTAGAGGTTGCTTACCAAAATGAAAACTTAGCTTTTTTATGGATTGAAAAAGGAAACAGTTGGTTGGGACTTTGGGAAACTGACAAAGTAAAAACACCTTATCATCCCTCATTAAGACATATTGCATTTAAAGTTGACTTAGAAGATATTAAACAAGCAAAAGAATGGTTAAAGCAGAGAGGAATTATGGTGCGAACATCTTTTGGCTTTCCCCCTGAAAAACAACCACTTGTATTGCCTAATAATCCACAAGCTCATTCAGCAATTTATTTTGATGACCCAGATGGAAACTCAGTTGAACTAATTACACCTTTACGATTGAACTTTGAAGAAGATTTTGAAATGATGACATTAGAAGAATGGTTTATTAAAAAGAAATAATTTTCTCTAAAACTCTTTTTATGGTTTATTTGGAACAGGTGCTTAAATTGAAGGTCACTATTGATTTCCAAGTTGACCACTTTTTATTGATCTTAAGGAATAGGGCGCAATTGTTGAATAAACCTTATATTTTCAAACGACTCTATTACTATATTTTTCAGTATAGTGAAGTATCTTACATCAAAATTAAACAACTATGTTTTTACCCCGTCCTAAATTCAGGACGGGGTTATGCTTGTTTAGCTTTTTAAATTAAATTACTTTATTGTGTTTTAACATAAATAATAGAACTTCCTAAAGTTCCTTAAAATATTCGACTGGATTCAATTCTCTTTTTTTGTGAAATCGCTTATTCTCTTCCTTCAGTCCTTTATTTTATCTTCTTAGGGAAAAAGCGACATCGTTTAAAGTGGATTCGCTAAATTAGGAAAAACCATAAGAACGAGATATCTAATCAAGGTACGAATGTATGGCACATTTTAAGGATGTTCTCTTTCAAATTGACCTCTCCACTCGCCCCTCTTCTTTTAAGCGCTTACTGAATCAAATCCAAAAATATCGTTGATGCTGCATATACTTTTCAGCTGGATAACTTCCAACTAAATAGGAACGGCCTTACCGCTCTACATCCTTTACAAACAAAATTAATGCAACCAACAATAAAGTCTTAATCTGCGATTCTATTAAAGGAGCCAGTTAGTTTTCTTACGTTATTTACCTATTGGCTTTTAAAACTGTTCTCTATATAGCGGATTATATTCTTTGAGAGCATTTGACATCTTAAAATTTGCTAATTCCCTCTAAAGTTATAGCTAGCACCTAAATTTAATCCGTGGTACTATTTTCTTACACGTGGCGATTATAGCGAGAAACTCACACCATGTATCTGTATCCTACGAAAACGATAACGAACACAAGAAGAACAAGCCAACCCTCTTTTTTTGAGAAAGTCGGGAGTTGGTCCTTTGTACCTTTATATATTGACAGCTTTGGTTTTAATGCAAGTCTTAGTTTCTGGAATCTCTTTTTCCGTTATGTTCAGAATAGCAACCTTTGCAGCCCAATCAACAGAAAACACCGATATAAAAGGTTACATCTACATTGGTTTCACCATTGGTTACATTTTAACTTTAGTTCTTATAGGGTTAGTAACTAAAATGGCATTGCATCCCGTTACTCAAGCTATGTGCATTAGCTTGTAACGATTGTATGTTGGCGAGTTCGCAAAGGATAGATGAATGAAAAAAGGATCCATATCCAACTAGAAAATTAAGTTTCTCAGCGCCTATCTTAGTTAGATATATCTAGTGAAAATAGGACATCGCCACGTCCACCAACTCATAATTCTTATTTTTTACGTCATACCCTTTTTATAAAGCGAAAAATTATTAAGCTGTCGTTGATAACAAATATGTTACTGTTAGCTGAGCGGTTAAAACATTTAACAACGCCGTAACTTGGTTAGACGAGTGGCACAATGTAAAACCTCCTGGGGCATTTTGATGAAGAAATTTTCCTTCCTTTGCCAACATTGAAGACGTAATTGATGATAATCCAGAAGAAAATACAGTTATTGGATTTGGAAATCATTTAACGAATGCTTCCAAATAGCTATATAGGAGAGTGTTATAAATGTCAGAAGTAAAATCGCCACGTGTATTTATATCATACAGCTGGACTACGCCTGAACATGAAGAATGGGTGTTAAACCTTGCGACTCGCCTTCATGCAGATGACGGAGTTGAAGTTATTTTAGATAAATGGGACCTAAAAGATGGTCATGAAATTTATTCTTTTATGGAGTCAATGGTAAGAGCAGATGAGAAAGGCGAAAGCATTGTTGATAAAGTTCTTTTAATTTGTGACAAGGGCTATCAAGAAAAAGCGGATAACCGTAAAGGCGGTGCTGGTGTAGAATCGCAAATCGTGTCCCCCGAAATCTATCAGGATATTAAGCAGGAAAAATTTATTCCTATTGTAGCGGAAACTGATGACAATGGAACCCCTTTTTTACCCACATATATAAAAGGAAGAAAATATATTGACTTATCATCTGATGAGAGGTTCGAACAAGGATATGAACAGTTACTGAGAAATATTTATCAAAAACCACAATATAGTAAGCCTAAGAAAGGTAATCCACCTGCCTGGTTAAACGAAGGAGAAGTTCCTTACTTTAGAACTAAAAATGTTTTAAAGCAACTTAGGGATGCTATTGATCGAAATCCAAAAAGATTTGGAGGTCTTAGCAGTCAGTTTATAGATACTTTTTTTGAATCATTGGATGAGTTACAAATTAAAGTTGAGGAAATGAAAGACGATCCTCCTCTCGATCAAATCATATACGATAAGGTTCATATTATGCTTCCTTTGCGAGAAGATTTTATTGAATTTGTTGAGCTTCATTGTTCTTATACCGAAAATCTTGATATAAATATGTTTACTGACTTTTTCGAAACTATCATTCGATACAGCGAAGCACCTACTGAATGGACCTCTTATCACCAGCTACAATTTGATCATTACAAATTTTTAATCCATGAACTATTTTTATATCTAATAACCATACTACTTAAGAAGAAACGGTACCAAGACACGGCCCAATTAGTAAACAGACCATACTTTTATCGAACAAGGAGCCGTTCTGAGTTATATCAAGGAACTTTCGGGGACTTTCGTCAGTATTCCCGAGCGCTAAATGAAATTCGTAAAGCGCGTTTAAATTTAAATCGAATTAGCATAACAGCTGATTTGCTAGTTCAGAGGGCCACTAAAAAGTATCCAAAAGAAGCGATTGTGGAGACCGATATGCTTCTATACTATATTGACAAAACCCGAGAAGGAAACAATTCATTTTTTGGTTGGTTTCCTGAAACTTATCCATATGCTTCTTTTAATAAAATTGAATTATTACAGCGATTAGTTTCTAAAAGGCACTTTGAACTTGTGAAACAGCTTTTTAATGTGGATCAACCTGAGACCCTAAAGGAAATGATTATTAAGGAAGAAGAAGCGAGAGCCAGAGGATACGAAGGAGGGACACGTATTCCCGTCATGAGATTTCATATCAATCCTCAAGATATCTGTACGTTGCCATAGAAACTATTTTTGTTTAAAAATGGTTCAGAACACATGGAGAGAAAATTTTAATTCCAAGCGCTTTAATTAATGATGGAAAATTAGAACATCAAAAATAATGATTATTTCTATACTTAAACAGCATCGGTGTTTAGCGCCGATGCTGTTTACATTAGTTCAAACTTCATTCCTTCAGAACACAAAGCGACATATTTATCATCGATTTAAACAATTCGTTTAACTCTTATCAAATGAAGCGTAAAACCAACCAAAAGGGAAATCCATTGTTAATTGATAAAAAGTTGTTTATTTCTCGTGTTCTTTGTTCGACTAACAGGACAAATTAGTTAAATAGCGATACATGCTGAAGTAGCGATAAGGATAAATAAAGATAAGCTGCTTTTAATGATTAACAAATAAAAGGGAATACTATTTATACCTACATTAAAGGGTGGTGATTCACATTGTTAAAAAAATTGCAGTAGTCGTATTTTTCTTGGTCCTATTCACAAACCAATTTGTTTTCGCAGCAAAAGACGAATACTTCTCAAGCAACAATCACAAGTACTTTATAAACGCTCAAGAATTTTACAAAATTAGCGGCTATAAAGAGGTCTCTAAATCAGAAATATCAGTGCGTAAGCTTATACTGGCTAAAGACCTCCCTTCGGTTACCAGCCAAATGAAGTGGAATAGCGAGAAAGAAAGACAAGCCAAGATAAGTGAAATAAAGGATCACTTGATCTATTTAGATCCACAAAGGCAGGTTTACTATTTTTTCTCGAAAAAAGGCGATCAGAAACAGGGGATAACAAAATATGCAGTGTTCGA
Source organism: Pseudobacillus wudalianchiensis (assembly GCF_001685015.1). GTDB lineage: Bacteria > Bacillota > Bacilli > Bacillales > Domibacillaceae > Pseudobacillus > Pseudobacillus wudalianchiensis. The sequence continues at coordinate 517,210 of NZ_MAYT01000001.1, read as the reverse complement.
TGCTGAAACAAAGAAACTACTGACAATTGTAAAAATGACCGCTGAAAGTTACTAGTATCATTGGAAATTTAGCAAAAGGTAGATAAAACTAGAGAACTATTTTATATTTTAAACACCGTCCGAGCACTCGGGCGGTGTTATGTGTTCATGGCATAGCAATTAGATACCCTACATTCATCGATTGGGCGGACGTTCCAATCTCATCTTTCGGTTTATAAGCCGCAACGGTTCCATTTCTAGCAATAGCGAAATCAACGGTATCTTCTCAAACAAGGGATAATTTCGTTGCGTTCCCAATCATTGTAGTAGTAAGTTAATTGCATTCTTCTTCCTATTATATACTCCTGTATTATTGGTTAAATAAGAGAACTTCCTAAAGTTCCTTGAAATATTCAACGGGATTCAATTCTCTTTTTTGTGCAATCACTTATTCTCTTCCTTCAGTCCTTTATTTCATCTTCCGAGGGAGAAATCGATATCGTTTGAAGTGGATTCGCTGAATTAAGAAAAGCCATAGAAAAAAGATATCTAATCAAAGTACGATTTGATCGCCATTTAAACTTTAGGGAAATTATGATAAAATCGGCATGAATCTTTAGAGAAAGTGAAATCGCTGATAAGTTTTTGCAAAACATTCTTGACGATAAAAACTTCATCAAGTGAATTTAACAAAAAGAAACAATAAACGGTTAATTAAACAGATCGAAATTGTGGTGAAGGTGAAATCTATTGGATAAATTGGAGCGATTATTTAATAAACAGGACTCTGCGATATAGGCAATTTAAGAATTTAACAAGAATGAAAAAGGAATTACTAAATGGTAAATTTATTTAATAAATGGGCTTTTTATTTAAGTTTGCTTTGGCTGATACTTTCAATACATTTGGTTTATTCATCTTTATACGTTACTTGGTCATATGCACCCCCATCGTATGTTCTTTGGTTTTTGTCGGTACTAACACTTATTTTAGGGCTGATTGGTTTTAAAGATAAAACTAATTCAGCATCAAAATTGAGAAGCTGGTTTACTGTGATTATTTCTTCAATACTTGCATTAGTTCTATTCTTAGGAGTCATAAGACTTGTAATTATTTCAGAGGAAAAAATCAGCAGCACACATTCGCCTGATGGTAAATATACTATAAATCTTTATTTAGTAAATGGAGGAGCAACAACCGCTTATGAAGTTTTAGGTGTAATAGATGGTCCACTTTGGTTTAGTAAGAAAATATATAATGATTATAGAATGGACCAAGCTGACGTTGAATGGAAAAACAATTATACTATTGCAATTAATGGACATATACTAAATTTAAAAAGAGGAGAAACATATTCAGATTAGATAACAAAACGCAGGATTAAGAACCTAACGGATTTACTTGTGAGTGCAAAACAGCAAATCGTCATTAATATCTAACTATTAATCGCAATTGTTTCACCATTGAATTCACAGTATATTTCATAGAAAAAAGGCTTGGATTTTTCTTAACGGGTTCTCTTTTGGGGGACAAAAATTAAAAAACCATCAAAAATAGTAAGTAGTTTAACACACAAAAAAGCATCGGTATTAGCATAACGGGTTCGGTTGATGGGGAGAAAACGCATAAACGCAACTGAATTAGTAACCCAATTAGCATATGATTTAAACAACAATTAACAGTAGAAAAAGCAAATCAAAAACGCACAGTTCTTCACGTCTGTGCGTTTTTATATGCCATATTTTCTTGTTAGGCTTTGCGTATCAAACGCGAGTGTTATTGAAAGTTATACTCCTATTTATCAAGATTCGGATTGTGTTTCTCTGGTAAGTATTTTTTTCTTAACTCGTTTTGCCCTTTTAGATGCTTCTTGTATCTTTCTTCTATCAGTTCTTCCATACTTTTATCTTTATATTTCAAATGATTTTTAATGATTTCGTCTGCTCTCACATTGCCCGCCCCTTCCATCGATATTAGTAAATTCCCTTACTTACTTTTTGTTCTTCGACCTGTCCTGTTCGTTGAATAATTAATCTACTTATAATCTATTTAAACACATAATACCTTATAACCCTCTAAATATTCACTCGTTTCAAATAAGTTATTTTTACGGTAGCCGTTCCATCCAACCATTTAACAAGCGTTTTAACAAGGTAATTAGCAATGGCACATAAATTTATGTGCTGTTGCTAATTCGCCTACCAATTATAGTGAGAATTCTCTCAAATAAACAGTCCAAACATTGATATAACAACAAAAACAGGGACACCAATTCACATGCGAATAGTGCCCCCAAATGCTATGTTATTTAATGTTTTCTCCCCATCAACCGAACCCGTTAGTATTAGCACTGATGCTTTTATATTGATGTTACTTTTTCAGCATATTTAATAGTAATTACTTATTCTTTTTTATTCAAATCAAAACGGGCTATTTCTTCGTTGTCCAATAATACAATTAAAGTCGCCTCTAAAGCATGATTTCTTAATTTCTCTAATTGTTGTTTAGATGGAACAAGAAGAGCCTCAGTAGTTTCTTCATCAACACCTAAATCATAATGCAGAATAAATTGTCCCTCTGTATTAGGTTCAAGGATACCAACATAGGAACTTCCGTAACCCAAACCACTATTATCATATTCCTTTGGATTAAAAATATTAAACCCCATTACTTCCTTGGAAACAGTCAATAATTTTTCGTTTGGTTGAATTTTAACTGTGAAAAGGTTGGTTGTATCTCCAAGTTTCTTACTTCCTTCGTTTTTAATTGTAAAAGTGTAATACAACGTTGTAGGTACAACTTCTTTCCCTGCTTTCTCGCCTTGTTGTAAAATCATCGCACCAGTCTTACCTTTATCGTTGATAATGTCCACTTTTTTATTTGTAAGTTTCAAAGATGGTTCAGATGAACAAGCAGTTAAAATTGCTATAACTGATATTAAAGTTAAAAGTACAATAAATCGTTTCAATTGTTTACCCCCTTTTTTATATTTTACTATTTATTCTATTATATCCTTTATTTTACATGAGGGGGTAATTTTTATAACGACAGATTCATCTTAAATATAAAATATCTTCTATTGTAAAAACTTTTTCTGTAATTCCTAACCGTTGTGCAGGACTAAGTTTCTTCTTATCTCTAGATTTGTAAGGCAAACAAAAATTATAGTACGTTCTGAGAATAGTCAGAGCCATTTGTGCATATTTTGGATTGAAATTGGAATAGGTATAACTTTTCTTGTCACCTCTCGCAGTAGTTAAAGGTCGTACTAAATCTGATAACTTTCTCCGAATTTGTTGGATGAAAAAATTAGTTGCGTGGTCATTTACATTGAGTATCATTTTTGCCACTTGTTCTGGCTCCAACGAAGACAAATCAGTAGTGCAATCTACTTTTGAGAATCCTTTGTCTATTGAAGTATTCAACTGGGGCTTTTTGTTTTTTCATTGAATAACTTCCCAGACCAAAAATCAATAAGATAGTTCCACCACTTCAAAGAGTCTGGTTTTAAATATTTAATAAAAAAATCATGCTCCTGTTTGTCAGTGAGGCTAAGTTGAATATCTTCCAAAAGTCCAATCGTCGCTAGTTCCTTAACAAATTCATCACCTTGTATGTGTAAAAGCTCGATTACTTCAAAGACAGGTTCAAATTCTTCAGTTTCGTTAAGTCTATATAATTCAATTACATGATTCGTAAAATCAGCAACATCAATATAAAGTAATTGTTCATCCCCATCCTCATAATTTTCTTCCAAATATTTTTCCCATCTCTTAGTGTATGAAGGACAAGCACTTAATAATAGACCCATAACTTGTTCTTTAGTTATTTCCTTTTTCAACCTTATCACCTCTTTATATTCAGAAATATATTAACATAAATAACCAATTCCTTTTATAAAAAGGCTCTGTTAAATTTTAATGTTGACAACACGCAAAATTAAAAAAGGATTTATTTCAAATTCTTGTATGCCTGGGACAGTCTGCAAAGGGGACTAATTATGGCATTGAAAGCCATGAACGATTGAAGGTAAAAACAATAAATGACGAAGAGGTAATTGTTCTTGTTCATGGCGGCATTGGTTATTTGCGTAACGACTACGGTGAGTCAGGAAAAGAGCTTTTAGTAGAGGTTTCTCTAGAGAACAAAGATGGTCACTGGACTATTGTAAAAATGGACGAATATACTGAACATGAATACAAAGCATGACTTAAGGAAAAGAAAAAGCAATAATAGTACAAGAAATGCTTGGAATTCCAAGCGCTTCTTCTCGTTTTTATGAAAAAATGAGTGAATAACCAATTCTAATACTTATTTCATTGCATTAAGGTCAACAGTTTCATTATAAACTTTCCCATCGGTTTCCCATTGAATTAAAACAGACATTTCATCAATTTTTTCTTTTAGATTTTCATAATTGTCCCCTTTATTAAGGCTACCGCTGCCACCGCCAATTTTAAACTCCTTTATATTTTCCTCGTAATGTTCTACTGTTCCTGACGAACCAGTAGGAAAACCATTCGGATAAGAATATTTAAATTCAACTTTTTTAGGAGGATTATCTTTTAAATAGACCATATTTCCATTGTCATTAAGCATACTTCCTTCCAACTTATAAGCAATAGAAACCTTCCAATATTGACTTTTTCCTTTAGCTATAATTTCATTGTTCGTTGAATTACAACCTGAGAGTATAATTATTGAAAATAAAACTATTGATAATAAACTTTTCTTCACTGTTTCCCACCTCCATACTTGCTTATAATTTTTCTTTGAAAATTTATTAGTTAGCTTTAACAAAGTTTTCTCACAATCTATCAATTTATTTCATAATAATTGTTCCCTTTCCTTTTAAAAAATAAGTTCACTTGATATTAAGTGAACTATCTTAGATATACTATATTTTTTGAATTACCCTTGTTATTAGTAATTCCTAAATGTCTCACAGGGATAAGTTCTTTTTCACCGACTGATTTATAAATTTCACAAAAGTTGTAGAATGTTCTTAAAATGGTTAATATATACTGTTGTCACTCGCGCTCATCAATGATATTCAAAGGATAGATAATAATTAGGAACTACCCACTGTGTGATAGTTTCCGATATAATTTATTAGGTTATTCCTCTTTACAGCAGTTTTCACATTCAAATTCAATCCAAGAATTCAGTAACTTCTTTCCACAAACTTCACAATTCCTATCTCCTGCATACCAATATCCAGTCTTATTAAATAACTCAATACTTTTCTCCTAATGAATATATTCTTCGTGCATTGGAGGATACAAATCACCCTCTTCATCAACAGGAGGTGAAGGTTCATTCCCCAATAAATATCCAATGTTTCTTTTTGAGGGCAATATGCCGATATTCTTCCATTAAAAGTATGGGGATTGCCAACAATATAATGCTTCCCTTCACAATGACCTTCTAATTCAAACCAAAGTTCTTTTTCGAACTCAATATTACTCAATCAAATCCCGCCTTTTGAAAACTTATTAATATTTTTGTTTAAACAATAAATTTAGATAATCGTAGGTATCTGTTATTTTAAATACCGATGATGACAACGATAATTCCTTTATATTTTGTTTAGTGTTTTCGTTACTACTACTATCCATAATTAAGAACCAAGCAAGGTAACTTTGCCAAAATCAGGCTGCATTTCGCAATAGACAAGGCAGAAGATTTTGCATCTTCTACTTTCAATCATTATACTGTAAGGTCTCTTCCTGGAGTACAACAAAAAAGCCAACAAATCACTTTTAACATCATCTGTTCTTATTAGATTCCTATTTACTATTTTTCCTACGAAACTTATAATTTACATACGTTCACCATATGAAATAGGAGTAAGTTGTTTATGAAAAAATTTAAATTCTTTGTTCTTCAAACTGTACTGCTTAGTGTGTTATATGTTCTCAATTTTTGTCTTGATAAATATTTAGACTCCCCATTTACTCGTATTGATCTAATATCAGCATGTATATACTTACTTCTTGTCGCACTAATTTGGAAACCAATAGGTCAGCTTTATAAACACTTCAGTGACATTCGCTATCCAATTAAGGTTCTACTTTCTATACCAGCCTTTATCTTACCGAGCTTATTACTGCTATTCCTTCTGTCTCTATAATTGGAGAAGCAATGTTATAAGTTTTTTGCGTTTCCTAAACACTTTGTGTAAACAGGCTCAATCAACTGTCCTCTTCTAAATACTACTATTCTCTATTTACTAAGCGTGTAATGTAATTCCCATTTTTACTAAGATAAATTCTTTTGTAAGGAGATTATTATGAGAACCTCTGTACCCTGTCCAAATTGTCAAAAAGCAATAACGCTTGATGACTTTGAGGATTTTTCATCACCTTTTACAATGAAGTGCCCGTACTGCAAAGCCAAATTAAAAGAAACAAAAGTAACCCCATTTCTTTTGATCGGTTTGATAGCCATAATACCTTTATTTATTTACTTAACAGAAATATTAATATCTTTGCTATCTCGCGTAATACCTGTTATTGAAAAAACACCTTCCTTTATCGTCTTTATTGGGCTGCTATATCCTTTATATGCCCTATATGAGCGGGTTAATGGACTTATTATGTTTAATAAGGGTAATTTACATTTGAAAAAACGACAGTGATAAGCACAGCATTTTCAAAAGACAGGAATGAAAATATGCAAAATAAATTAGGCAGTATTTTTCTTAGGAAATTAATTACTACGTTTGTTGCTACATTGATCACCTCTATATTCATCACTTTTTTTACTTTGAAAGATAGTGATTCAGAAATCACCTATAACCTTGGAAATGAATTTTTGGGGTGGTCCTCTGTTTTTATTATGTATGTAGGAGGAATTATCTTAATATACGGCAGCATAGTATCGATTGGAATAGAGTATTTGCAAAGAAAATGGTTTAAAAAACATGACTGGCTCTATGTGTTGTTACATGGCATATTTGGATTAGCAAATGGTTTATTGTTTCAATATTGGATCCTTGCTTTACATGGCATGTTAGCTGCCTTATTATACGCATGTGTAGATAGATGGTTATATAAAAGAGCTTCAAAGAATAAGAAGTCTATAAAAATGTTTTTTCTCGCCCCACTTCTTATATATGGGGTATGTTGGGGGTATTTTTATTTAATCTCCCCTCCTCTTCCGCCTTTTACAAAGGAAGATGCCATTCAATCGGCTACGGAAGGAGAAGGCACTATTACCGATGGCTTCCCTAAAAAAGAGGGAAAATGGGCAGGAATAATTAATGGGTATCAAGTAGAAAAAGAAACATCAGTGAAAGAAACAAAAAAAGAAAGATACTTGGTAACGCTTAAAGAAAAATGGAGCAAAGGAAATAAAAAAGGAGATTGGACCTTCTCTTATCAAGTAGATCGTTCTACCTTAAGCCTTTATAAAGAAGAAGGCGAAATGCCTCCCTACTATAAATGAGTTTAAAGATCATTCGTAGCAAATAAAAGTAAGTACACAGGGTTTGGATTAGTCCAAATAAGGATAAATTAGAAATTGTTCAAGGTGAAGATCAGTACGCCCAATTATCAAAAGAACAATCAGTAATAATGTTTGAAATTATCACAGGTGATAATTTATCGGGACTAAAATAAATGAAGTAGAAGAAAAAGGAGCGGGTTTCCGCTCCTTTTACACGTTATTTTGTATGTTGATTGTATTGCTGAAAATGAACTAAATAAACTGTTTCTCAATGCTATCTGGTGTTTTGTACTTCTGAACCAAACTTGTTAGTGTTTTATCCAGCTTCTTTTATCAATTGATAAAATGGAATAAAGGGTTCTGCCTTTTCATTGAAGAAGAAATTTTTGAGTTCATGGAACGCTTTTCGGGCTTCCGTATGACCAAGTCCTTTTAGTGATTGTATTTCTTTTATTCCATCTAATTTAAAACGATCTTTTGGCATTATAACATCATACCTATGTACAAACTCATGACCTGCTAACAGTTTTGCTGTTCCTAAACTTTGAGAGGATTGTGCAGTCATAAATGTGTCCGCCAATTTTAGAGCCCAATAACCTGCTCCTAATCCAAACTTCCTTCCCCAATTAACAGAGAACGGTTCTGATGTGCAACCGATACTTAACACCTGAAATTCACCTGGCTTCCATCCGAGGACACCAATTGCTTCAACAACTGCGGTACCAACTGGGTTATTCGCCCACATTCCCCCGTCAACTAAGGATGTCCCACTTTCTGATATCTTACTCGGAAAAAAGGTTGGAGCAGCAGAAGTTGCTAGTGCAGCTTCCGTTATTTTTTCCTTATAATCATTTCTAAACCGTTCATGATGTGCAGTTTTATAAATATGAACTTCTCCTGTATCAAGATTCATGGACGGTATAACAACCCGTGTCTTACATTCGCCAATTCGTTTTTCTCCGAAGCAATTTTTTAAAGCTTCTTTAAGCGGCTCTTGACTGTATTTTGCAAGCGGTAGCCAACGCAATGCTCGCAACAATTTATTTCCTTTGAAAATATTAGGACCCTCTTGTTCATAAAAAGAAACAACTTCTTTTGCACTCATGCCACTTGCAAGCCCTAAAGCAATGATTCCTCCAGTTGACGTTCCAACAATAAGATCAAAATATTCCCCAATGTTTTCACCAATAGAATCCTCTAGGGAAGCAAGAAAAGAAGCTGGGAACACTCCTTTTATACCTCCTCCATCAATTGACAGCACTCTCTTCACTTAATTCCCTCCTTTTTTTCTTCGGTCTGAAGTGTTCCCCTCCACCAAGCCAAGCTCCAGTTGCATGCCACATTTCATAGTAATATAACCATAGGCTTGTCCAAGGGACGATAGTGTCTGCGATAAACGTTTCTTTTGTCCATTCCTTTTTTCTTGGTTGAAATAGACACAATTTTTCTTCTGGATAAATATGAGGGATCGCTTCATCCTCTCGCCTTTTTAACTTCGGCGAGAGAACGATTATTTCGGGTTTCTTCATATCTAACGAATAAGATATTTGTATGGTATATGTAGCGCTCATTTCTGTGGGTTTAAGATTCCCTGTCCATATAACGGTGTTTTTCTTCCAACTCACTTCAAAACTTGGGAATAACTTTTCCATCGCAATGACTTGTTTTGACAAAGACAATTTATTATTAAACCAAACCTTTTTACTCGCCATAAAACGTGTTCTTCCTTAATGGGATAACTGGTTCTTTCGCCGCTGCAACAAGCAGTCCCGAGGAGCCAACAACACCCAGCACTTGTTTTTTTCGGGCTTTTTCCATAAATTCAGCCTGCTCTTTTAGGCTTTCATTAATAATGCTCTCTCCAAACATTACTTTTAGTTCTTTTGCGATTTCATCGATACCTTGAATTTTATTAAGTTCAGACCAATGTTGTTTGAAGTCGCGGACAAAACTCACAAATGAATGGTACAATTTAGGTTTCCCGTCCCAACGTTCACTTAAATCTTCTTGTTTATTGGTAGGGTTTACTACAATCAACCTGCCTTCTCTTGGAATATTGGCAAGTATTTTTTCTAGAATGACGTCAATCGCATCATTTACAGAAACTTGTCCATCGTAGTACTTTCCTGCAAGCGTTGTAAGAACAATACTGATTGGGGCAGAGTCTGGATCATCTTCAAAATAAATGTCACGATAACGCTTGATAAGTTGGACGGCACGTTTTAATGGTGGCTTACGGTTAGGATCATCATCTATTGGCAGGGGCTGTATGGACGCTACTGCTTTTTTCTCAAGGAGCACATTCCAATATTGTTCGGAGCGTTCATTAAGCCAAGCAGCATACCCTTTTGGATTGCTGTCTTTCCAGTCCTCTGCTTTCCTATCAGGCACTTTCACGTTTGTGTTATTGCCATTGTCTGTTGGGTGAGCTGGTAGGATATCCATGTGGAATTCATTGGCGTAGTTAAGCCGTACACAACGGTTCTTTCTTTCTACCATTTTCTTATAGGTGTCGTGTTCATTGAGGCGTCTTTCAATGGAGTCTAAAAGTTCGAGGGGATCTTTGCCTTGCCAGTTTTCTTTTATTTCACAGACGAGGTCTAGATCATACTCTTGTTGTTGTAGCGGTTTGACGGTGGTACTAATACTTAAGGAACCTTGCGGATATATATCCACATCTTTTCCTTTGAAGAATTTTTGGTCATCTGATAGCCAGATACCAACAGAATTGTAGCGTTGTTCTGCTAGTTTCCGTTGTGTTTTGCTGATTTGAAGCTTATGACCAACTCGTTGTAATAAATCATCCAACTGATTACTAAAACTATCGAACATATAATTCCCCCTTGAATCGAATATTTGTTCTTGCCTCCCTAATTATATCCTCGCAAGGAAAGTTTAGTCAACAACGAAATCAATATATAGTTAAAAATTAAAAAAATAAACACTATATGTAGTGTTTTTAAGGTATTTTCCTTGCCCAAGTCTATGTTAAATGCTATGTTTATTTATTTGATAGAAATATTTAGAAGCCCCCTATGGAAAGTATGTAAGTTCTCTCTCCTATTGAAATGGAAGAAATAACGGTGAGCGCTTAGTGCCTGTATTGTATCTTTTGATTCTGATAATCGGAATCATGAAATTTTAGTCTTGTTAAACAACAGGGGCTTTGTTTAATCGAAGCTCAATAACACTATCCATTTTTTAATAATCTTATACTCAGCTAAGGAGAGTAACTCCGTTTTGATCAACCTTTTTTCGAAATGGAGTTTTGCATTTGTTATTCAATAAGAGTTAGAGGGCAATAATTAACCAAGCTTTATTCGAGAGTTGCACTTTATTATCTCTTTATAGTAATGGGTTAAAATTAATATATTGAATGCTAAAAAAGAGCATTGAAATGGCGCTAACAAGTTCTCTTGATGGGGAATTGAAATAAAAACACCACTCTCCGCACCCTTTTCAGCAAATGATTTGAGATTAAAAAAGTATTAAAGAAGCAAAAAAGAGCATCGATTTTGATACTCTTTTTGTATGAAAACATCGTAAGTGTTTCTCATTTAATTTCCTATATATTCAATCTTAGTCCAACCCACACTTTTATCCATTTCGTATGTCTCCGAGGACTTATTATAATTTACTCGTAATTTATCGTTGGTAATCCACTTGATTTGAAATTGGTTATCCGAAACGAATGCATTTCCAGATTTATTCGGGAGTTCCTCATCAGAATTCAAAATTGATAACTGATATGATGTCCCTGTTGTAGCACCACAATCTCGCTGAAAAATATAAGCTACTTTATCTCCATTTGGTGAAGGTAACTTTTGAACAATCTTGTTTCCACACATATCCCCGAATAGTGTATTAAGTACATAATTACCTGCAAAATAAAGACCGATCAGAACTACTGCGGTTATCAAAAGAGGCTTTAATTTCTTAAACCACTTATTTTTCATCACTTCTACCCTTCCCTATTGTAATACATCCTCAAGATTGTCAAAGCCATATAAGCATATTTGAGATTGAAGTTCGAATAGATGCAGCTCTTGTCATCCTTATCCTTGTTAGTGGCCGTTCAAGAGCCGATAATCTTCTTATTTGTTGGATAAAGAAGTTGGTCGAGCGGTATTTTCATAAAGTACCATCCTTGAGATTTCTGTGGAATCCAGCGATGGAAAATCAGTCATACAGTCCACTTTTTACTGCTATTTTAGCTAAACCCTCAAAAAGGAACCCGTTAAATGACATCACTACTCTTTTGTTTCGTTATCACGCTTTAAACAAAACTGCTCAGCTATCTCTTGCACCCGTTCAATAGTCACTCCATCCCTAAATTCCACTGCTAAAGGATGGTCGGTTGGTTCAAGTTCAAAATAAGGTCTAATTCCATCTGGCCTAGGATGAACTCTAGCTTTTAAATTCACTGTATCAGGATAACAAGGTAAATCAGTTGATAACCAACCAAGCATTGGCTCTAATAATTCCTGTTTATCCCACAGTTCTTTTGTTTTGTTAAAGTTATCTTCACTTAATGAAACCCATGCGCCCCATATCAGGTGTTCATCCATCCCAATTATAGGAATTTCAATGCATCCGCGAATAAAATAGTGTTCATTGTCCATAATACATAAGTCGTCATCTAGTTCAAATCTATCTTCCTGCTCATCTGGCTCAACATAATAGTAATAAACTGGTGCTGGGTTTCCGTAACTCGTTGGAAGTTCTTCGTGATATTCACCACAGCAGCTACAAGTGTATCCCCTGATTTTAGTCATTTGACTCCTCCGATAGTTGAAGTTCTTATTTTATTTCAATTATATCATTTATTTTCAAACGCTTATTTAAGGATAAGCTCCGTTAAATTTTAATGTTGTTTTTTTGCACAATAATTAGGAGGAACCTCATTTATGAAAGTTCCTCCTGTTCCTATTCAACTAAATCTTTGTTAGCAAAATAAGAAACCTCATTACCAATCTGGTCCATCATCACTATCACCCACTTTAAGATGAAATGAATCGGGATCTAGATCATTCTTTTTCACTGCCTCATAGAAAATTGATTTTATCTCTTTTTGGGCTGGTTCAACAGCATCTTTATTTATTAAGATATATTTCACCCGAATATCATCTTTTGAATAAACCGCAACTCCTACTTGAAAAGCATAGCCTCTTTCTTTTAATTTGTTGTTTACTTGCTCAAAAAAGCCGTCCTCTTGATAAAGAATAGTTTGAATTTCCTCTATTTCTTTTAACTTCTTTTCATTTTCTGCTTTTATTTCAGAACTTGCTGAAGGAGAAATTTCATATTTTTTTTCTTTTGATGTAGAGTTATTGATAAGTAGAAAGGTTATCACTAATAAAATTAAAGTGGCTCCGATTAAAGCAATTTTGCCCTTTTTCAGCTTTTACACTTCCTTTTTTAATTTAAGTATATGGCTGTATAAAAGGGGTAAGTCCACTTAATTTGTTTTACTAATCTGCTCCTTTGGCATATTTCAAACTAGAAGACATTACTATATAGGTGGTTCAAAAGCAACCTCTACTGCTCGTAGATGTTTCTCAATCGAAATTTCATTCATTCCCTTATAATTTTTTAGATATTCAATGACTTGTTGCTTATCTACATAGTTTTGGGGAGGATATTTACCACTTTTAACGGCAGAACTTATTTGGAGAATCTCATTATCCAAAAGTTGTTTAATCTTTTTTGGCGTTGCTTTACAAGCTCTTTCAAGCTCTCTTCCCCGATACCCTTTTTCGCTAATTCTTTTGTAATATAATTCTTTTAAAAAACGTTCCACGTCTTGCTTAAGAATTTTTAACCCAACTGTTAATTTTTTATTTTTATCGTGATATACTCGGAAACTGCCATTAAAAATTAACAGGTAAATTTCCCCAATACTAATTTGATACTGTCTTAGACTAGAACTCACTTGCCGAATGTCCCACCACTCCTCTTTTATTGAGGATATGGGAAGAAGTTTTTCTTTCAGTTCCTTCTCAAAGCAGAAAACTTCCTTTTTCGGAATATACCATATGCGGTGACCATCAACACTTTTACCATGAATAGGCTTAATAAGCTTGACATTGATCAGTTCTATTAAATGTTGATAGTTCAATCCCAAATATTTCATACCTTGATACAACGTGAAACTAGATCTTTTTATTTTAAGGTATTCATTGACACTTTCCTTCTCAACTACCGTTATTCTCTTCCCATTTTTACAGGTCACATGTTCTTTAATTAAATTATGTTTACACAAGTTTTTTACAGTATAAAGTTTTGAGTTTAAAAGTTTGGCTGCCTCATCTAATGTTATAAAAGCTTTATCCTTTGTTAAAGGGGGGAGTATCTTTCTATGATTAATATTTTCATCTTTTTTGTGGTTGAGTATATCTGTATAAATTTCGTAATAGTATAAACCTTTTTCCGTCTTAAAAATTCTTCGCAAAGCATGATATCTTTCATTATAAGCATAGTTACCAGCATCCCTCCGTTTCTTTGTCCCGTCTAAAGAATTAATTAAATTTTCCAAATCTTTTGCGGGGTCTGTAATTAAAAAATGTAAAGTAGAAACAATAAAATTTAAGTTGGATCGATTAATATGCATAAATTCTTTCTCGCTAAACATCAATTTATTTTTTATGCCATAAAAATCGGAAAAGAAAAACGAACTAACTTTTAAATTTTCTATAACCCGCCTGAAAAAGAATAAAAAATCCAAATATTCATCTCCACTAATGTAAGAGCTATTGGCACGTTTAATTTTCTTTTTTTCTCCAAACAAAAGATGCTGAAAACTTGTCTGAGCTTGAAGTGTTAGTGGATCAGGCTTTCGGACTTTTATTTTTGTATATTTCTTACCACATTTGCATTTGTCACTAAGGAGACGAGACATTAAAACAGTACATTTACATTTGGTGCAATGAGTGATGAGACTCGCTTTATGTTTGGTACAAACAGTTACATAGCTAATGTCCCAATAGTTACGATGATAGAAGTCCTCTTTTAAACATTCAGGACAGTATTTGGTTGAATATCGATGATAATACTTTCTATAATAATCCCTTCTCTTTACTGAGGATTCCATCCTTGTCTTCCGAACAAGCAATTGGTCGTATTGATTAACAACAAGAGAATTTATATCAATCCCCATGCGCTCTAATAAAGAACTTACAAATCCCACCCATTTTAAATGCGGATGGATTTCATTGCAATTTTCTGCAAATGACGCATCTCGCAGTTCAGTGAACATGGCGCTAAAGTGTTCGTAATAATTAACTAAAGCTAATCGATGTAAGAACGAATAGAGACTTTCCTTGTCCTTCGGTTGGGTTTTATTAAGAGGGAGTTTGTCCATATTCCTATCACCTCATTTTCAGTCATCATCTTTGAAGTCATTTAATTCATTACTAGTTAAAACTTCATACTTCTCACCCTTATTCTTCAAGTGCGACAATCATTCGTAAATTCTACTCAAACTTAAAAGGGTTTTCTCCATTCATAATAAAAGAATGCAATTCAAAAGCTTTTGCAAAACGCTTCTCACTTATAAATTTATCATTTGCTTCTACTGCTTCGATAGCGGCCGTGCGGATAATTTTCATCAAAGCACTCATATTACCCTTTGTGGCATTTTCAAATTTCTCCCACATATCTACTTCTTTTAAACCTGAGAGTTTCTCAAATGGGAGGCTTTTATCAATACTATGAAGCAAAATTCTAAATTGACTAGTTGCTTCAGCATTCCTACAATTAAAGTCAGCGAGGTGATGTCTAAACGAGAAGCGTCTCTTCAATTGTCCATTATCGTTTAGCACCTTTTCAGATTCGTCTAATCCAAGTAGTACAACAGGAACTTTAGTTTCATTGATAATAGACTTAAAGCAGTCCGCTACATCATGATTTACCTGGTGATTCCGATGTACAAAGTGCTGGAATTCATCCAGCATAATTAGCTCTACTTCTGAATCCTTTATTAAATTAACCAGTCGATATTGTTTATTTCCAATTGTCCCTTTAATAGCATAGGGATCGCCCAAATGATCTAACATGGCTTCTAAAAAGGTGTTTATCCGCGTTGGGCTGGGTATTGATCCATATAAAATCGCCTTCTTCGTTGTATTTTCCAGCGCCATTTCTTTTTGGTTTTGTTTAACATAATAGTTTAAAATTGTGGTTTTTCCAGTGCCGTAATTCCCTGTAATTAAAAGACATTGAGGATCAGCAGATTTTAATTTAGATTTATGACACAGGCTGATTTTTTTTAGCGCTTCTTTGAAATTAGGGTGTTGAATCCGCATAAGATCAATTTTTTTAATTTTTTCCTCTTTAGTCATTTGTAAAAAATCATTAGTCATAGGTCACATCCCAATCTACGTCAAAGTTTAATTCCTCGGCTTTGTAATGCTCCTTCCTATTGAGTTTGGCCGCCGCTTTTTCGGGCGTAGATGATATTTTTTCAACTTCCCCCTCTATTACCTGGTTTTCTGACTTATTTCTCTTCTCTGTATTTAGTAATTTATTGGACCCTTCTCCTGACATGCGTTCTAATCTTTGCCTTTCTTTCTTGTTCATGATATGGGCTTGCAGTAATTCTTCTGTTTTTGCCCTAGCAGCTGCAATGTTATCGATACTTACATATTTTTTTTCTTCTTCTTTAGCTGTTGCAAGATAAAGTCTATGAGAATATTCATTTAAATATCGGGAGTATTCCTGATCCGTACATAACGCCTCGATATATTGCATCTTTAACTCATCGTAAACATAAATTTTCGAAAGATCACTTGGATCATATTTATATTTAACCATGTTGCCCTTTCCTTTTAAGCCCAATCTGATTTTTAAGTCCTGCAAATCACTAGACTGATAATACAGATAATCCTTTCTAATTCCTGTACTTTGTATAGAACCATTTCCGAGCTTCATTAATGCAATAGTCCAATCTAATTTCGAAGAAGGAATCGCAGGAGTGAAACCATTCTCAAGTGCCCTAATCCACATTTGAGCAGGTGATGGTCGGTCTCCTCTCGGTTCCTGCGCATAAATATCAACAATATAGATGTGCAAATGTTCCAAGAAGTTATCCAACATCATTACAGCGTTTTTTTCTGGATCATACTCACCCTTCTTTGAAACATTTGAAAAGGTAGTCCCAGGCAGTTGATGTATTAACCCTTCATTTAAAGTCCTAAAATGTCGCTCAACACTTCCCTTATACCAGGGTTTCCTTGCTGGCGTGTGTTCAAGCTGTATATCAAGCTGAAGGCACGCTTCTGAGAGGTGTTTGCTTTTAAATTCTTTCCCGCGATCAACCACCAAAAGATCAGGCAAACCATAAGCAATCCAATCATTTTTCACACTCGGGAAGCGTTCTTTTAAATAGGTTTTCGGGGCAAATGCATGCAACAAACAATACATGACAGCAGTGTAAGACGGTGGTTCATAGCCAACATAAATGCCCAAAGGATATCCTGTGTATTTATCTAAAGCTGTTGTGATTGTTGGCCTCCCCAGCGGCTGATTATTTTTATCCAGCAGAATCAGATCTAATTTTGTATGATCCATTTCTACTCTTTGTAGTGGGTATGTCGGCCTCTGGAGTAACCGTGCGCTTCCATACTTTTTTCTAGCTTTCTCATGTCCCAACCTTACTTTATCTCTTTCATAGGAATCAGAATCTTTAATTCTTCTTCTAATAGTTGATAAAGAGGGAGGTTTCAATTTATCCTCCCTGCGTCTGCTTTGATTTTCTGTATTTATCCTATCTACTACCCCATAAAAAACCTTTTTAGGATTAGCAAGTTCTCTTCTTTTATATAAAGAATCCATTACTTCAGCAATAATTAAATCAACTTCACCATGAATAAGCTTTTCTTTTGGCCCTGAATTATGAAGTTGATCAACTAGAGAACGTATATCTCCCTCAGAATCCAAAAAGGCAGATAACCAACGATAGAGAGATCTTTCAGAAACTTTGTAACCTTGAAGACGCAAAACTTCGCATCTTTCTTTAACATAGGGTTTTAATTCTTGATCACTAACCTGGAGAAGCGGCTCAATGGCAAAATATCGGTATTTTGCTTCTTCCTGTTTTTTTACATGCAACATAGAAAAGTCAGCAAAATCAGAATGAGGTGCAACCTTTTTTTCCTTATTATGCTGAAATTCTAAACTTCCTTGTTCTAGGTAACTATAAAGTTCAGTTAGTGTGAATTTTTGTTGCGTTGATCCAAAGTTTAAATCTTTAGCAAGAAAAATATCTTTCTCTACTTCTTCAACTACTTCAAAGAATCGTTCGTTCAATTTGAATTTTGTACCAATGCTAACGTACATCCTCATAATCACACTTAGCCCCCTTCAGCTAACTCACTATTTCGCCAGAGTAATCATGTTATAAGCCGCCAACCCTTTTACATACGTTTAATTACTAATTTGATACTATCTTACAATATTCCGATATAAAATTTCCATAAAAACATAAAAAAATATTGACATTATCGAATTAATATTATAAAATTGATAATTTCATAAAAATGAAAAATGGGTTTTTGAAACGAAGGATCGACTTATGAGACTGATACATCCTGACAATAAAACGGCAGAAAAATTGCTGCCATTTTAACATTACGAACAAAACAGATTAAATACAAAAAAAGGATGAATTAACCGATATAATTACTATTAAATATAAAAAGAGGAGTAACAGAGAGGGATGAATATTGCCAATAAAGTATTAAAAAAAAGAATGATTCTACTAATCATATTTTGTTTAGCGATCCTAATGCTTTTACTAGGTAAGGGGACTAAAGTGTATATTATTGACTACGACAATCCAATATCTTACAGCGAAGTTAAAGCATCTTATCCAAATAATAAAATTGATTACATAGAAGGAACGTTTCAAAAAAACGGAGAAGAACTGACATTTGGTTTAGATAATAATAGTGGATGGCGCACCTCAAGGTTGCTTACGGAAGTCTTAAAACAAACCGAGAAAAAGCCCCAAGAGTTGAATTTCCATTCTATTACAACTAGAGAAAAGACCGCTTCTCCCAAACATGCGACTGTTCGGGTTCAAACTCGTGGAGGATTTCAAGAAATAATAACTAGCTTGTTGTTCTAAAATTATCAGATGTATAGTTTATACAACCTCATTTTGCATAACATCACATTATGAGCATAAAAAAGGAGCTTCCAGAGTAGAAGCTCCTTTTAACTATTAACTTCTTAACTAAAACTTCCGCCAATAAAAAAATCTTATTGATCAGCACTACTTAAACATAGTTATTGATACTTATTATATTTATTTAAATCAAACAGGCGATACCAAGTATCCATTTGTAGTTTCGCTTTTTTATTCCTTTTTACAAACTCTTTAATATCCATACTCAATTTATTATCTAATTGAGGGAGACGTTCACCCCAAGTCCAACCAACTAATATATTTTTGATTGAATCGTTCGAAAGAATGGTTTGAAAAATTTTATTATCCAAGCTTATTTTTTTGCCACCTTCCCAGATAAAATTACAAGAGCACATGCCATCAGTTAACGTGAAGTCAGGATATTGTCCAACAATTTTTATATCGTTACTTTTATCAGAAAGTAGTTTCATTAATTCTTCAGCGTATATCTGTTTACCTTCCTCAGTTACTTTCAAATGTATAAAATAACACACTTGCTCTATCTCCCCCATATGCAAGCCATTTATTTTCCTTATTAAGGAAGACCTTAACGAACCGAGTGAATAATCCATACACTCTTCATTGACATAACACTCGATGCAGGAAATCTAACTGAGATCATTGTTTTAGATCAGACAATTTCTCTCCTGTAACAATTTCAAATAATTCTGCTGACTTACTTTTATTTAATTGAATATACTTCCCCTTACCTTGTATCACAAGCTCTATTTTATCCTTATTCGGACTAACCCAAAGTTCATAAACTACACCATCCGATTGAGTTTCTTTCTCTACATAGTCAAAGTGGAATTTATAATGTGGCGGATATGCCATACTTACTTCAGCATTTGTCCAATTCGATTTCTCCAGCATATTAATTGCTTTATTCACTTGTTTGATGTCAGTAACTTCTCTCAAATAACTGTATTTGTTTTCATTTTCAACACGCTTTTCAACAATTATTGTTCTTTCTTCATTTTCAGTATCACTTGAACAGCTAGCTACTACAAAAACAAACACTAAAACTAACGCAAATAATAGATTTTGAATTTTCATGTCTCTCTCCCTTAAGCAAGTGTAAAGGAAATTATAGTAAATACAAAAATTCCCTTTAAACGAGTACAAAACTAAAAAATTGAATATCTTTGTGTTTCTAATTAACTAACATCACTAAAGATTAGAATTAGCATTATTTAAAAAGGGGTTAAAAGTGAAAAGATATTTGTGTACGATGGGATTAGAATTATAATACATTATTTAAGGGGGAGTAAAATATGTCTCCAACTACAATCATTAAATTAGGCATGTTAACTAGCGTTGTACTGATCCTCAGTTTATCGGTACTCTTGTTTCCTAAGAAAAGACGTAAAATGATATGGATAGTTTTAGGCTTATTGCTTATTGGAGGAATGACCTTTTATAATACAAGGTCATTTATTCTACAACATCAAACTAATGAATTCGTACAACAATTAAATAAATATTTAACCCAAAAATATCCGAATGAAAAATGGGGTATTGAAGACAAAAACATGGTAGAAATAAGTCCTGTTGGCTACCTGCATGTAATATTTGAAAGTGAACCAGGAGTAGCATATGAATATAGAATAAAAGACACCAGCATTAAGCAGGTTCATATATTAATTGCTGACAGTAAAATCATGCCGCAACACGATGAAGGTGGAGTAAAAAAAGTTATTGAGCAGTAATAGCTTCGCTGTATATTCTATCTTCCTTTACTTGCCATAACTCCACGTTACAGGAAGTTAATTAAAGTCGTCTGGAGTCCAAACAGCTATTCTATCTCCAGGCACAGCAATCAGCAGCCAATCATTTCCACCGTAGTCTCCCCCATCACCTAGCTGCCAGCACTCATAGTCTGGATGATGCCCATTTACAAATAGTACTTTTTCTGATTCTAAAGTAATAATAAGATGTGGAGAAACATCCCCTAGCCGAATATCTATTACTTTCTCTCTCCTTATGTCAATGAAATCCTTCAATTATTCTTCTTCTGTCTCTACGTTCATCTCTTTTTCGGATGCTGGATATATATCTGGAGCTTTTGAATATATAGTCCATTTCGATTCGGAATTTAACCAAAGACGGTCAATATCATCTCTATCATAGTGCATGAAATATAAAAGAGGACTCTTCAGGCCGAATCTTATACCGTCTATTTGACTCCCCATACACAAATGCTTTAATACTTTCTCTGCAAATTCTTTTTCCTCTATTTTCACGTTTTCATCCTCCCTATGCCACCCTATTTCGATATGTATTTATCGCGATCCTACGTAAAATATAAGGAATATCCTATACAACTTTAGCTCACATAACATAACATCACAAATACAGGAAGTTGTATTACTTATGAGTTATGACACCATTTATTTAGCTAAACTAAAATAGTCGATTCCCTAATTGAAGAATTGACTTAAGAAATTATTTAACTAAGCACCCTTATATCAATAAAAAACCATTTTCTACTTCTTTCAAATCACCCCACAACTCTGCGTCATTAACAACATACTTTTCTTTTTTTAGTCTTTTTACGATTAACTCTAATGCATTTTTAAGATTGTCAAAAAGATATTTTTTAATATCTACTGCATTGGCGCCTTCCCACCTTGAACGTGGCATCCCTATATCAATTGTTATATAACGATACTTTTTACTAAGCCGCAACTTCTCGCATCCTTCAAATTTCCAGTACCACCCTGTTCCATCTACACGGAGAATAGGAGCAAATTCATCTACTTCCTTGCAATAATGTTTATTACAGTGTTTTTCTAAAAGTTTTCTTAATTCCATAAGATGTGGCGCTACTGCATTATCGGCATCTTCATCACCCATTTGAGCACCAAAGGTTATATACGCGGAATCATTTGTTTCCAATTAGCTTCACCTACTTTTTAACTTAATACTTCTACAAATTTAATTATAATCCTTGTGCAACTAAATTGCCTCGCTAGTTGATCAAGGAGCCAGCCCACAACTCTTGAGTTATGACACTTTCGGAACACACAAAAAAAGACCGCCTATTGACAGCCCTGTTCTTGCATTAAAGACCCCGTTACTTCCATAAGGAAAAAGTTCCTGAACTCCAAAATTGATAGATATAATCTCTGACTTCCTGTTCCTCTACAATTCGAGAATCCTTTCGGAATTCACCGTTCAGATACACATAACCTTTAAATTCTTGCTTTGCCCCTTCTTTCATTTGCAAGATTGTATCGTCCACAAATTCTTTTATAAATTCTTGTTTCAGAGAATCTGAATTCATAGTCTTTTTCTCCCTTTTATACAAAATTTACTTATTCAGTTTATCTCAATAACCCTATTGAGTTAAACTGCCAATTAACTGAATAAGAAAAGACTGCCGAAATAACAGCCGAGATATTAAACAAAAGCACTCTTTAGTGAAACAAACTCCTGATTACTACTTTTCTAAAAACGGTAGCAGTACATTTTCTACCCACTTGGTGAACTTATCGTGTGCATTATTAAAGTCATTTACTTTGAACAGTAGGACACCAAAATCTTTATCTATTTCATAGTCCAAACCATCAAATAATTTGTACATCTTATCCGCTTCTAATTCATTGAAAAATACGTCCCATCTTCCCTCATCATTCCAAAATCCAGTAGCCGTTGTATAAAAATTCGTCTCCTCACAGTAATAATCTACGTGCCAGTGTCCATAATTTTTCTCAATCATAATATTTACCCCATCTAAATCAATAAATTATTTAATTTAATCAATGCTTCACTTACTTCATTTCTTAGTTGTTGTTCTGATATTGTAAAGTCAGTTTCTTGACCAGGAAGACATTCATGCCAATAACAATCAACTGCTTCAAAAACGTCGTTTAAGATATCGAACAGTGCATTGTCTATTCTTTCTGTCTCATTTTTGAATGAATTTAAATAGTTACGCTCAAAATCCTCAACAGTAATCGCTTTATTTATAAAGTCCCCTATTAATTTTTTGTACTTATAAACAACCATTTGTTAACCTCTTTAATGTTTTTTTAAATCATACTTTTCTTCCTAAAAAACAATTATTCCTTTTTGAACTCATCTATTTGTGCTAGTTGAACAAGGAACCATTCCATAACTCTTGTACCCCTATCACGTAACACCACAATATTAACATTTAAGAAGGGCTTTATAAGACAAGCCCTTCCTTCATAGCTTTATTTGTCAAAAACGTTTTTAACAAACAATTGCTTATTTTTATAAACGATTGTACTCACTAAAGCAAGCATCAGACCCGAAAAAACAAATACACTTCTAACACCTAACAAGTCTGTCAATATTCCCATAACAAGAGAACCCACACCAAAGATTCCTGTTCCAATGGCACCTAACGAAGTATAAACAGTTGATAACGCTTCTTTAGAAACACTGCTTTGTATGATTGTTTGTTGAGGAATGTTTTTAACCTGCTGAAAAACTCCCACCAACAGCGACAAGAGCAGGGCAATGAACGGAATAGTGTTCAGGCTAAAAAACATTGTCACTAAGAAACTGGAAAATGAACCACCAAAAATAAAAATACCCAATCTTTTTTCAATAAAAGAGTAATACTTAATACAATAAACGCTTCCTATAATCATTCCTAAAAGGAACGCTCCATTGATAAACCCCCACCACTTTTCATCAACGTGTAAAGCATCGCTAGTAAACACATATAAAATAGCTGCGATCCATACCGTCCCTGCAATGGTTTCGAAAAGGTCCAGCCAAGCAATCATTCTTAATACGGGAGTATTATATAAAGTCTTCCATCCCTCTTTAAGCTGTTCTAACTTCCCTTTTGGCTCAGTTGTTTTATAACTTACATCTTCTAATAAACATAGCAAAATACCAGACACAACGAACAAACATCCAACTAACCAAATAAGTTGTTGCGAACTTAAAATAATTAAAAACAAGCTGCCTACGAACCACATTACTGCCTGAACTATTTGAGTAGCTGTTTCAAAAATTCCATTAGCTTGCATTAAATGTTTCTGTTTAACATAGTAAGGAATTAACGTTTGTCTTATTGGATTTGCGCAGCCATCAAGAAAAGCAACCAATCCTATAATTAAAAAGAGTAAATAATAATTCGATGCCGTTATAACCATTAACACAAATCCTAAAATAACAAGCAAAACTGTTTTTCCAATTTGTGATCCAGCCATTAGCCATTTTAAATTGACTCTTCCAAGCAAAAGAGGTGTTAATAAGCTGGAAATAAACATGGATAACGTGATCGTAAATGGAACAAATGATGATGCTGTTGCAGAACCTGTTAAACTAAAAATCGTACTAATAACAGCTATCATGTACAGAATATCGCCTATATTCGCAAGTGACTGCCCCAGCAATAACAGGAAAAAGTTTTTACCCAATTTCATGATATATCCCCCAATATTCTAAATTGAATTTTTCACTTAACAGGGGGATGTATTAAATTGGATTGTTCATCAAAGCTTCTCCTTTTATTAATCGGATAAACCTGGGGGATGTAGATTTATCACAAATTTTTAGCAGCAATAAATACTTATATGAATTTTACCAAAATTAAACAACAGAATGTCCAAGTAACTTAAATTTGATGTGAGTGGAAGTAAATGTCTAACAATTGGGGTGCAGTTCAAACCAAGGGGTTTTTCATGTACTACAAGTTGCATTTTCATCTCTGTTTATTTTATATTCCGTCTGGTCGTTTGAGTAATTTAAAATCCTCATCCGAATTTGCGTCTTTGCCAGTAAATAGAACTTTCCAATCCCCATCTTCTTTAACAAGATGTATAGGCGTTTGGTTAATCATGCCATTTTTAAAAGTTAATACCGTAACAACCGTTGCTGTTTCTTCCGTAACATCTTTCACTTCTTTAATTTTATATTTTTCTAATGCTGCTCTTTCTCCAGCTGCTTTATATCTCTCAATTTTTGTTTGCAGATCAGGAGAGCGTTCATCAATAGCTAAATTCGCCATACTTTCATAGTCTTTCGCCTTGGATAAATTCAAGTATTCTTTCACAAATTCTTCTGGAGAAGAACTTTCTTGCTCCTTAGAATTTGCTAGAAACGGAATAACTACAAAAGCTATTGTTGCAATGGCTAGAATAGGAACGAGCCAAAACCTTTTCATGAAAATTCCACCACCTACCATTTTTATTATTATGTTACCATTTAAGGCCAGGATAGTTAAGGGACTTTATTTTTTCGTCTAATTTAATAAAAGTGAAATTACAACGAAAACAGAACAATTTTCTTGTTCGCTGTTTTTTCGTTTTATGCTTATAGACATTCGTTACAAGGAACAAGTCATCATTTTGTTCAAATAATTCATTAAAAATTGTAGTGGCTTGCTTATATACAAGTCGAAACCGTTCAAGGTTGAGCTCGTCATTTTCTTTAAACTAATAGATTTCGCCATCAAGTGAAAAATGGATGCCTATGTCCCATTGATAATAAATACTTGAGATTAACCCGACAGACGGAAACTTTTCCTTAAGATATTCTGTTATGTTCATTTAATCGCTCTCGCTTTCGCTTATACTTAAATATGAATAAACCTACTTATCAATATAAGAGGAAAGGATGGAGCTTAAATGCTGGATATTCATATTAAAGATTGGGGTAAAAACAGACCTAAAAAGCATTACAATAATCTTCACCAATTACGTATATTCGAGTTAATCTTTTCAAATAAACTAGCTAAACTTGGTGTTGAAATAAATAATATCAGTATCATTTCAATTTATTTACTAGCAGATCCTAAAAAAAATGTTTCTCACAAAGAAGACTTATCTCTTGGAGAAATCTCTATATTTCTTCCTGATGATTATATGGATTTTTTAAAGCTAAGCTCTAATGAGGATAAATTCCAGGCTTTTTCGAAAGTTATTATTAACTGTGTTGTTCCTTGTTTAGAAAAGCACTGTGCACAACCGTTTGATATACTAATCGGCTACGTCCAGGAAGCTTTAAATGAAATCATTCATCAAAATTACGAGGGTATTTTTTTAGTAGGAAAAACACCGAAAAAAAGCCCTAGCAGAAAGCAAATAGCTATTTTGAAAGGCATACATCGGTCAGAAGGATTTCAATTGAGATGTGAGGTTTACGATGCTAAAGGTCTAAAAATAATAGATCAGTTATTAGTTAAAGAAGTGGGACACGAAGTTGTATATTCTAGATTTCTAGGAACCCTTAAATGGGAAAACGAATACTTAATCACTGTGAAATCTAAAACAAGCAGTTGGATGAAGGAAATACATATCCCTCAATAAGTTCATTAATAATTTTTAGTGCATAGAATATTCACTTCTAGTTAACGTAACCTCACGAGAAGGGATTGTAGTATTCTAATTCTAAATAAAAATTCCAAATCGTAATGACGAACCAAGGAGGCGATTAAATGAATAAGGAGCAAGAAAAACCGTAGTAAATGTACAGAGATAATAAAGTTGTTTAATTTACAATAAAGTCATTTAAAAAATAATATAGTTATTTAAAAATCCTTCTTCTACTAACGAGGCAGTTTTGTTTAAGAACGATGTTTTATGGAGGACAAACGAATGATAGCCAAAGCAGAGTTAATAACTCAACCATATTCAGGAGAGTACAAGGAAAAGATTTTTGACATTTCTAGTCCATGGAACTCTCAAAATTGGACGTGGATAAAATTCACAAACGATGATGTAACTGAATGGTGCGGAAGTTTCCGAGGATTTCCACGAGGAGTTGCCGTATCAGAAAAATATAACTGTGTCCTTGTTCTTACTTCGGATTATTTATTTAAGCTTGATTGCTTCAGTGGAGAATTAACTGAATATGAGTCCGAACCACAATATCAAAATTTAATAGTCAGTTCTTCAGGGGACTTCGTAATAGCAGATGACTATAATATTGAAATTATAAAGTCAACTTTACATAATAAGATACAACTGGATAGTCCTATCGAAATGGATATGATTAAGTTTCATAGTTGGTCTAACAATAAACTATCAATAACATGTGATGAATTTTTGAACTGGGACAACCATGTGGAACTAGAACTTGATGGTGATACATTTGAAATAACCGTTAAAAACTAAAATAAATTAGAAGTCTCTTTCTTCAACTAAAGGGTGCGATTGTTCAATAAGAAAAGTCACTTCTTGCACTAACGAAGCAGGTTAGGGAGGGATTAAAATGAATAAGGAACTAGAAGAAATCATTATTAAGGCTTTTTTTGTGAAAAGAGTTCAAGAAAGAGTTTTATTTGAATTGGCTTCTCCAAAAAGACGTTTAGACGCATTGAGCCGTCTCTGCCATAATTACAATACAACTCTTCGTGAGCAATATATGTTTAAAATACCAAAGCCTAATTCCGATAAGACTGAGATTGAAGCCCTTCTGAAGAAACACGGGGCAGAAAAACTTTGTTATATTATTTCTTGGAATGAAGAAATTGATGGTCAGCAAATGCCCTTACTTTCTGCTTTAGAAAATGTAGTTGGGTTTGGTATGCCTTCAATTATTTCGTGTATTCCAGGGAAACTGGCTTATTTTGAATCCGAGCAAGGATATGGTCCCCCTCCTAGATATTTTTTGAAGAAAGAATAAATTAGGGCCCCACATTTTAGATATGTCTAAAATGTGGGGCCCTTTTAATATCAACTATTTTACTCAACTAACCTAAATACAATTTTATCTGCTTTATCTATCCTTCTCTTTTATCCTATATAATGTGTAACATTTTATAGAACTTCAACTTTATCAAGGGATTTATAAAATATCTTGACTTTTAATAAAATTCTATTTCCCTTTCTTTTTTATATGAAGAACTGTATTTCCGAATTTAATTAAACCTTTATTCTTTAAGTAAATTGGCTTTATCTTATTTTCACTAAGGCTATTGTTGTCGGTATTAGAAATCGATTCTCTAGAAGAATGAATTCTCTTATAAATGAAAGAGAACTTTTTCTCGTACAATTTAGCCTCAAAGATACGATTCTCATATCTGTTATCTGGATCTTCTTGAAATCCTCCTGAAATGCCTAAAATATATCTATCATCATTCTCTATTACACTAAGATCCCCATACTCCAGGCTTTGAGAAAATACCGAGAAAAATATTAACCCGATAAAAGGGAAAAACGAAAGAAATAGAAATAATTGAATCATTGTCCTTTCTCCTAATAAAAGAGAAGAGACAACAAGAAAAGGTACTAATAATAGAAAATCAAGCCAAGCAAGAAATTGGTAAAGGTTTTCTTTATAAAAAAATAAATAGTCGAGAGAAGAACTAATCATTATAACTCTAATAGCAAAATATGAAAGTAGAACAAAGAGCGAAATTCGAAGCCACTTTCTCCTTTTCATTGCTAATACTCCTTTACCGAGTTATTTGTATTTTAATAAAATAAAAAAGACCAAACCCTAGTCTAGCTCGAATAATTTTATAAGTGTAGGAAATTTACTAAATTTAACTTTAAAAAATAAAGACTGATGAAAAGGAGAGATTTTAATAAAAAAGCGAACGTTATTCCTTTCTCTCTTCACGATACTCTTCCCTTTATTAGCTGTCTATCAGTTCAGTGGACAGCAAGCAACTGAACCTTTAGAAGGTGAAGCTACCTCTGAGAATCAAACATTTTCCAGTAAAAGCGAAAGAGTTCCTTGGCCAAATACAGTATTGGATTTTCAAAACAGACAGTATATTTATGATAAGCCTGAAGGATCTTTCGCGCCATAAAGCAGGTACATTATGTTTCTTTCTATGCAACAATTCTATCATTGTGTTGTATTCTATTTTACTAATCAACGGTAGACACATAAAGCGCCATGGAGAGGGTGTAAAAAAGATGATTAAGAGATATTTGAAAAAAATGTTTGATTCAGATGGATTTCAAGTTTTGGCGGTTTTTATGTTTTTTGGTTTTATCGCTATATTTACCATTTATATTGCTGTTACTTTTTATGAAGGTGCTAAATTATTTTTTAATCGTGCCTTATAAAGTAAGGTTGGTGCATAGTTCGCTGTTGATGCGTAATAGACAAAAACTATTCACAAGAGTGTATTTCGCTAATTTAGAAATCAGTCTACGAAGATGAACTTCTCTTCTCGTTAGCTAATTAGTCTATTCGTAATTTTATTAGCAATCTCTAAACAATCTTTAGATTTTTTGAAGTCTTCATCGAAAGCTTTGTAGAGTATTTCGGTGATTTCTCTAACCAATTCTTCAGCATTGTCTATTCGAAGAGCAGCAGCTGCAACTTGTCGAATTTCAAATTCATACTCATCACATGGGCAGTCAATAGCAAGTAAATCAAGTGGATCCCATTGATTAATTATTTCTTCAACTATTGTAAATGTCTTTTTGTAGTTATCTTTTAAAAATTTATTTACCAATGAATTACCTCCTTTAATTGTTGAAATAATTACATATCTTGTCGAGGCAATTAGTCCCTTCAATTTTTAAAACAGGTTATCACTTCTTTTAGTCATACCCATTTTTTTGATCAACGGTACGTAGATAATATCTAGTAGACACAAACTGTGCGGTAAACCACTTTACAATAATTGTTTAAAAAGAAAAGAACCTAACGTGGTTCTTTTCAATCTACAACTTCAAATGGAGCAGCAAATTCACCAACAGTGGCCCGATATTCACCTGGAGTTAGCTTATACTTGAGATCATTTACACTAAGGACAAGGGAAGACGATTCATTTGGACGATGAAGCATACCTTGTAGCGTAAAAGATTCTGCTTTCATTGGGACTTCGTACCATGTATCTTCTACTTTTTTTTCAAGAAACACATGAACGCCTGTTGTGTATTCTTTATTACTATCATTACGGAGTTTAACAATGATTTGCTTAATCGAGGTTGGATATTCAGCTTTTTCTGTCTTAATAGCAATACCATTTTTGGAGATCGGGCGTTTTTGAGCAACGGCTTCTTTTTTTAGATATAATCTATCAGCTTGGCAACCAGCTAAAAAAAGAAGCAATACTGCGAAACCAAAAGCAGTTAATGTGTAGTTCTTAATCATTAAAACACCTCCCGTGCTCATTGTACCAATAGCAGGATATAGAAACACCAGAAAAGTTAATGAAAAAGTTCGTTGATTAAGCGACGCCTGCGAATGAGTAATAAAGTTGTTTATTTAAGAAAATCAAGGATACAGTTATGGCTTATTTTTTCTATCTTTGTATATAAAAATACCTAATGCGCACAATACAATCCCAACTGCTATTGAGAACCAAAGTGTATCTAATCCTTTAAAGTGTCTACCAATATAGGAAGTTAATTGTTCAATTATTTTATCTTTATCGACCCCTAGAAAATAAATTTCTTCTCTTTTATGCTTTCCCTAAGGAGGGTAAAGTAACAGGACAGATGAGTTTATTTAAAAGAGGTGAATAAAATGATATATTTTTTATTTGGGATAGCTTGGACTTCTATAACAGTTCCTATTCTTCTAGCTGTTAGTTTCGTACTTTTGAAACCAATTATTATTCTTGATGATACTGGTATAAGTATGCTAGTTATTTCTTTAATACTTGCTATATTGGATATTTACATTGGGATTAAATTATTTGATAACATAATTGAACCTTGGTTAAAAAAACGGAAGAGATAATTAGTTTTCATTAGTTGAAAAATATCCTAAAGAAATGAATTAATGCTCTATACACCTCTAGTTCGCACAATAATACAATATGAGAAGTTAGACAACATATTGATTTATCACTAAGCAAATAACATCTAAATAAATTTAACTAAATTTGGATTCAATGCTATACAATGGGGCATCCAACAATCCGACATCTCAGTTCCGATCTCATGATTATTTGAGCAAATTCTATTCATTCCGTCTAAGCCATCATAACCGCAGCATCCGTTTAATCTACTGCCGTCAGAGTGATATTTTGAATTAGTTGAATCTTTGATATTAATCATAATAGCCCCTTTTAGCTCTGGACAGAAATCCTGATTGTCAATAATGAAAAAGCCTTTAGGTATATAATCTTGACCATCCTTATCATTGAGACGGCTTAAATCCTTAAGTTCCACCACTTCATTGGAAATCACAATATCACAGGTTTGACAAGTCAATTTCATAGCATGATACTCCCTTTTTTATTTCTTATAAATAATTTTATCAAAAAAGCAACTACAATCGCTGCAAAGGTGATTTTTATGGAACGCTGCAAAATCATAAAGAAGTAGTCTGCATAGGATATTTCCCAAGTTGAAGTCATTCCATCAGCATTTTCTGATGTTTCCGTTCTATCTAGTATTATCAATAATGCTAAGAAAGAAATAATAAATGAGTACGTTCCAGTTTTTACTAAAACTTTTTTGATAACGATCTCCCTCCCTTTACCAATCATGTCCTCCTTAAAACTCTTGTTCAATTTACCTTCCGTATTAGTTAAAAAAAGAGCTTCTAGTCGAAGCTTCTCTGTTATTTCATCATCTCATTATAGATATATAGATTATATAATGCTGGAATCAATAAACTCAGTGCAAGACAGAAAAGTGAAACTATATACACTTCATTTAATCTGTTAGTTCAGTAATTTTGGGTGCATTACAAGAAATGACATCAATAATATGATTTAAACAACAAAATTGATAGTGAACAAAATTTGTCGGCAAACATATATCTTCTATCTCCAACGTAGATGATTTAATAAAATCTAAATACTTTGACTTAGTATATATCCGAAAAACTTTTCCTTTTGATATTTCATCTTCATCTAGACAATCAAAACATTCATTGATCACAGAATATGAAACATAAAAATCAAAATCTATTTGTATCGTTGGCAGATGTTTTATACCTAGACCAGCATTGATTTCCTTACTCCTTCCTATAAGTAGTCTCAATAGATTATCTTCAGGTTCCAGTAATTTCTCTAAGTAAATATATCCGTTCCATTCCATTAACTCACTAAAATCCATTTTCATCACTCCTTATTTATTGGTGAGTCTAACTATAAACCCTTTAATTCTTTCCAAAACAAATGATCTTTATTTCTTACAAATGGAACTCTCTTAAAGACAATCTTACAAAAAAAGAGGCATCGTTATAATCCCCCTATTAATAATATGAATTTTAATCCTCGTCTGGCTTGTGCATTAGAATAATTGTTCGATTAGAAGTATTTACCTGTGTTGAAAATTATAGATACTACTGCAAATTTCAAAATTATTCTCACCCATAGAAATAGTTAACAATGTATCGTTGCGTTAAGGATAAAAAATATACGATGCTTATTTATCTTACGGCTCAACAACTTCAAAAGGGGCAGCAAGATAAGTAGCTCCAAAATTTTGTATAAGGCGATATTTGCCTGGTGAAAGTTTGTCTCTTAAAGAATCTAGTGAGTATGTTTCAGACTTTGTTTTCTTAGCAGGAAGACGATGTCCCATATCATCCACTCCCCTCCCTTCTTTGATCGGCACATAGAACCATGTGCTGTTAATCTTTTTTTCCAAGGAAAACCCACTGCTATAATTTAATTCAGTACCACTGTTATTTTGAATGTTCAGTGTGATCGTATTATCAGTTGTTTTATACTTCTCTTTTTCCATGCTAACTGTAATACCATCCCTGGAACTTTGCATATCCTGAACTTCTGTTTTCACAAGTTTTATTTCTGAGTTCTCTTTTGTTTGCGACTTATTTTGCTGACATGCTGCTAACACCAGAAATACTGCTGTCGAAAAGATAATAAACATGTAAAATTTCTTCAATGGATTTCCTCCTAAGCACAGCTTGTTTGGAATATTATACCATAAAAATAACCACCAAGATTCAAAAAGGATCTTGATGGTGCAGATACAATATACTTAGCATTTAATTGTTTTTATCCAGTATCTATTAGTTCGTCCAAGTGACACCAGAAACACTTCTCCATTGAAATACACCTTCACCTTTTGGTCAGATCTTAGCCGATGAGTCGGAAGATACCATGGCAATTGAAATATTGTACCCTCGCTTTCATAAGTAGTAAATAGGTTTCCTTTGGCTTTTGGTACCCAGAGATATCGACAACAATTAAAGCAATTGTCGTTCCATTTCCTTTAGAAGCATTAGCAATGTAACAATAGGTAAGGATGAAATAGATAAAATAGTGCCCCACCCGTGTGAGAAAACAAATTGCTATTTAATTCGTTTAAAATCCTTGTCGTCAGTTGCACTTTCGGTACCGATATGAACTTTCCACTCGCCATCTTGCTTAACCAGTTTTACTGGTGTCTGATTAACACGGCCATCTTCAAAAGTTATTTCGGTAATAACTGTTGCTTTATCCTCTGTTACTTCTCTTACTTTTTTAATCTTAAAATCTTTTACTTTTACTTTTTCTTGAGCAAATTTTTTATATTGCTCAATCTCCGTTTGACGATCATTATTAAAACGATCATCAATAATGATGTCAGACAATTTTTCGTAGTCATCTTTCTTGTTTAATTCTAGGTACTCTTTTACAAACTGTTCTGGCGAAATACTCTTAGAATTCGCTAAGAAAGGGACTGAAACTATGACTACTACTATAAATATTGTTGTAACAGATAAAATAAGAGATTTTTTCATCCAATTAACTTCCTTTCCAAATTTTCTAACCATAATTTTTACTAAAATGTATCTATATTCCAATTTAACATTTTATTCGATCTTTATAAAGGACCTCTTTTAAGAAGAGTTATTCTCTCATGAGGGGAGCGATCTAAGAGTATTCTCAGTGCTGCGCAAATAAAAAAGTTAAGTATCTAAAAAAAGAGAAAAAATTCCTTATGCTCTTCTTCTCTATTTTTGAAAATAAAAAGGTTAAGTACCTTTTAGATACTCAACCTTTTTTATCTACCTCACGATCAATTGTTAATGGCTGCTTTGTGGTAAAAAATGTCCTTAAACCTTCCCACACATCCTGATGCACAAAATATAATTGGCATGCGTTATAAACTTTGTTATCTTCTGTTTTAAACTTAATCATCCAAGAAAGATGATCTTGAGAAAAAACACTATCTGGATTCTTAAAAGCATCTATGAAAAACACTCGATCCCCAACATGAAAATCTCTAGATTTTTCCCATTCAAATTCTACACCTTCTTCACAGCACGTAAAATCTTCTATGATATAAATAGGGTCATTTTCTAGACATTCATTAATCATCACAACATCTCCTAGTTAATTTACATAATGTTCGATACAGGAAGTTATCTTTTCCTGTTCATAAACCTCTAGTGATTTTTAAAAAACACTGTGTCCCATAACCAAGAAACTCCAGTGAACATCAAGAATGTCCAGATAGGTATGATTAAACTAATAAATGCTTCTGGCCATGTATACTTTTCAACGTACTTTTTCATTATGCGATCGGTAATAAAAAAGAGTATAGAAGCACCTAGGCTAAACCATAGCAATATTAGTCCAAAAACGATATGCAAAATTCCAGAAACGATCCATTCTACTTTTCTCTTTTTCACTTTAGTTGATATAAACTCACCTATTTTGTCGCTAACGATCGATGTGAAAACTCCATAGGTTAAAATGGCTGGTAAAGTATACAGCATATAAGGAGAGACAATAGAAACAAAAGCATATAAGTAATTTCCTGTTATATCAGCGGGTTCTTCAAATGGATTCGGGTTAATTAGGCTTAATAAAATGGTAAATAAAGTACCAGAAACGGCTGCCGTGACTATTTTTCTTTGTAAAATACTTATTCCTCCTAGTGTAAATGGTCTACTTTTTTATTCCCTTTCTTTACAAGATAAACCCAAACATTAAATGTGTCATTAAGGAATTTAGGATTTTTAAGGTCCAAGAAATCAAATGAATAATCTATACAGTATTAGTTCACATAACACCACAACAAGGAAGCTCCTCTGACGCATAAAAACCTTATCCGCAAGGGGGCTTCTTTTTATCTCTCATTCTTCTCTGCACACGATTTTATCCATTGTCGATTTCACAGATTTTTATTTTTCGAATTAGCCTAGTGTCTTCATAAAAAAGGGGAGTTTTATGCTCTGCATTCCTCAGAGGCTAGACTGTCTTTAAGATAATTGTTTAAGCTTCTACGGCCAAGAATGATGAACAGTAGACACAAAATGTGTAATAAAAGCGATTTTAGTTAAAGTAAACCTGTTGCCTTAACTAAACCAAAAAGTATAAGTAATAACCCAAGATAAAATACTGTCGATTCACTAGCTGCTGAAAGAATAGCTAAAAACAGAAAAGCCAAACCACGCCATTTCTTACTTTTGATTTCTTTACTTTCTTTGTAATAACTCCTAGCTGTAAGTATGACTATTATTAATCCAATTAAAGAAATAAAGAGCCAGAGCAGAGGACTCACCCCCATATACAATTAAAACTAATGTTAGAGATCAATATAGCTTACTCAAAGAGGTTTAATCAACACATTTGTGACGCAGTTCGTTGTTACTGTGTAATTGACACAACCTATGTAATAAAACAGAGTGAAAGTATAAAAGGAATTTAATAAAGAATGATTCAAAAAAACAGACCTTAAAAGTTTATTTGTTGAAAACAAATTCAAATAGTGTTGAAAAAATGCTTAGTTCTATAAAGAATGTACCCACACAGGGTGAACTTAACGGAGAATCCAATTTAAGTTCTTTCCTAAAAACCCTCGTTCCATATTTACAGGAAAATAATAACGCATAAAAATAAAAGAGTGAAATCCTTATGACTTCACTCTTGTTTGTATCTCCGAACGGAGCCCGTTATCACGAAACAGCTCTTTTTTGTTTTTTTAAATACTCTTCAAACTCCTTTTTATTTACAATTACTTTTCTGCATTTACCAGCTAGATAATTCTTTAACGACCCTCTGTAAATAGCGTTACTTATTAATGTTGGAGTTACTTTGAACTCTTTTACAAGTTGATCGACCATATAAAAATTTTTTTGGAACCTATCAATTTCAGTCAAATCAAAACGATATGCGAAAGAAGAGGAATGAATTTTCTCCACAGCGGGAGAGGACAACAATCCCACCTCAACCATTTTCATAACAGTTCGTTCTCCACAATTTAGTTTAGCCGCTGCTTCACTTAAGCTAAGTCCTTTTGTTAAAATGCGCTTCTCCTTGATCTTTTTCAAAAGATCATCAACTTCAAAATATAAATCGAATAATTTATATGGCATAGTTTTGGTATATGCTTTTAAATGATCTCGTCGGATGAAGTGGATTAATTCGACCACGTTTAAACCTGATGTTGCAAACATCTCAAAAGATCTGCGAAAGGAAACTTTGTTTTCTACATCTTTAATTTCTTCCGCATTTAATGACACGAATAATTGTTGAATACTTTCTTTTGACAGCCATTTACTATACCCCATATAAGAAGAGTAATTTAAAATACCGTTTTTCACCAAACTAGATACACGATTAACGTTAACCCCTAGCAGCATCGCGGCCTCCGCGACTGTAACAGCATCAGCCTTCTCCTTTAAGAAAGTCTGTATACGCCTGTTTATTCTTTTCTTAAAGAAATAACTTGCATTTCCATTATTGAAATAACAATCTTTGAAAGCTCCTGATTTCATTAAAAAATCATATTCACTCTCCACTAATTGATATTGTCGTTTAAGTTCTCCCTTAGTAAGATAGTTTTCCTTGATGAAATTTAATGCTTGTCTGTCATAAATTTTCACATTCCTCGGAGCCTTCATTTCGCAAATGAAATGTTCCAGGCGTAACTCTTCATATGCGTTTATAATAAAGCGCAGTTTTTCAGAACTAAGAATTCGCTCTTCAAATTTCTTTCTTTTTTTTCTTACATCTCTAGTAGGCTCTTGGCAAAAATTCGAAGTTAAAATCTTAGGAATGCGGTTATCAAAGTCCTTGAAGACCCAATAAAGATCGGCTATTAAATATACTAAGTCCTTCTCATCAAACGGGATTTTATTAGTGCATTTTATTTTATACTTATGAGCATCTTGCTGAGTAAAACTTGGTAGGCCATCTAATAACTGAGAGAAAGCAAAAATTACAGTTAAAAAATCAGTTAAACTCATCAAATCGAGAAACAACTTCTTTTTCCCTAATATTAATTCGCTCAATTCTCTTTGTGAATTCAATATATAGGGATTTGTCTCCTTTGCAGTTGTTATAGATGAATATTTACATCCACATCCATTGCACTTGTCTTTGAAGATTGAACTTAGAGTAACTTTGCTATTGCAAAAACTACACCTATTCGCTAAATATACTTCGTGTTTCAGACATACGCTAATTAGATTTATACCCCAGCTGAAATCCTGATAAATTTCCTCTTGTAAGCATTTAGGACAGAACTTGCTGCTTGTCTTAAGGAACAATAAGTTCTCTTGTTCTAAATCAACTTCCATGCTCTTATACGAGTGACGATATAGTCCCTTTTGCATTGTTAGTAATTCTAACTCATTACAGATGTCCTGTGGAATAAAATTTTGGAGTAGTTGATTTCTCGTAAAAGAACTATTGGATAGAGGATAAGGAGAATCATAATAATTCCTTTTAAAAATTCGAAAAAGAAAGCTACCCAATGTTTCCGTCTCTTTGATGGACAATTTGTTTAACAGTGTCTTTATTTTTCATCCCTCCTAGAAAACTGTTATTGCCCGCAATGGAGAAATTTATTCGCGCTCCGAAAATTCACTTATATCCTCCTTTCTTTTGGCAAGACTTCTAATAATATAGAAAATAGCGGAGGTAATCTAAGTGTTTCGCACTCACATATCAAATAATTTTCTTAACGAGAGTAAAGTAATAACCGCTAAAACCCAGTGGGAATTAGACCAAAAAGTAAAAATCCAAAGAAAAAAATGGAGAGAAAAGGAAAAGCAAATAAAAGAGCAAAAGAAGATTGTAAAGATGAAGGAAAAGGCCACTGCTGATACCGAAGCGGCCTTAGAGTTGATCAGTTGGTATCAAAATTTACTTAAACACTCTTTAGAGCAGGAACATCGCTTAAATTGGCAGATGCTATACAATAATGAGGATTTTTTAAAACCAGAGCCTACTCTAGATACATTCATAGAACTTGTTAATGTCCCAAAAGAAGATAAGATCATTGAGTTCTTATTCCCGTCAGTAAGAGAAAAACGATTGAAGAAACAAAGAGAGGCAGAAAGACTCTACAACGAGGCTTTAAGCGAGTATTTTAACGAGAAAAACGAATTTTCAAATGATCAAAAACAAATTAATGAATCAGTTGATCTTTTTAAACTATCTTATGAAGAAGCAATAGCTCCTTTTGTGGAGAGGTACTTCGGAAAAGTACTAGAATTATCTAACTATCCGCCAGACCTAAAGAAACACTTTGATATTCAGTATCTTCCAGACACTAATACCCTGATTGTGGATTATCATTTGCCTCACCTTGATCAAGTGCCAAATATTGCAGAGTACAAATTCATCCAAACACGAAAAGAAATAACCACAAAAAAAATGAAGAAAAAGGAGTTCGAGAATTATTACGAAGATATACTGTATCAAATGACGCTACGCACTTTTCATGAAGTGTTCAGTTCAGATTATGCTCAAACGGTCGAATTATTGGTTTTTAATGGCTGGGTACACGGAGTAGATACTGCTACTGGGCTAGATTTTAATTCTTGCATCATTAGTCTTCAGGCAGAAAAAAAGCAATTTCTATCACTTAATTTAGAAAAAGTAATTCCAAAAGACTGTTTCCGAAGTTTAAAGGGATTAAATGCAAGCGCTTTGCATCAACTCGCTCCTGTTCGACCAATCTTGGAAATAAACAAAGAAGATAAACGCTTTGTGGAATCAAAGGAGATCCTAGCAAACATTAATTCAATCCCAAACTTAGCTGTTATGCCATGGGAGGATTTTGAACACCTCGTCAGAGAATTGTTTGAGCAATATTTTTCAGATGTTGGCGCTGAAGTTAAAGTTACAAAGGCGAGCCGAGATGGAGGTATAGATGCTGTTGCGTTTGATCCTGATCCAATACGAGGAGGAAAATTCATTATTCAAGCAAAGAGGTACAATCATGTTGTTCCTATTTCAGCGGTTCGGGAGTTAAACGGAATAATGGCAGATGAAGGAGCAGTGAAGGGGATACTTGTCACAACAAGCTATTACGGAAATGACTCCAGAGAATTTATAAAAGGAAAACCCCTCACCCTCCTAGACGGATCGAATTTAATCCAAATGTTCAATGAATATGGATATAAAGTTAGGATTGAATTAACACAGAATAAAAAACTTATTTAATCTTTCTTCTTACTTAATCTCACCACAAAAAATCACGGGTATTATAGGCCTGTGATTTTTGTATGTATAAAAATTTTATTAATCGTTAAAGTTGAGATTTAAGAGGTAACTTTTGGATAAAGAATTAATTTGTAGAGTTAAACAGGACAAGGCATGAATTGAATGTCAAATGTTGAGAAGCGAAGAACTATTCAGGAAAATGAATGGTCGTTTAAGAGGATAGTCATTAAATCAATAATATTTTCAATTATGCAGCCGAACATTTGAAATTAAAGCAGGAGCAACAAATTGTGATTTCGCTTGAAATAGATTCCTTTTTGCGAACATCACAGATTTTTCAGTCTCGAAATATGGTTAGAGCCATTCTAAAAAATTCTTTTGAATAATCCATAAAGAAAGGACTATTACTTTTGAGTAAAACCAACAAACATAAGATCTTTAAATCGGTCGTTTTTTCCGAAGCCATCTTTCTAGGAGAATTTCTTCAAAAAGACCTTCAAGAGAAGTGGGAATTTGTTCATGAAGCGATGGCCAGATTTAGCAGGAACAATAAATCTTATTTGCTGAAGATAAATTATGCCGATATCGAATATTTCATTCATTTAGAAGAAGATTCAAGTTGCGTTAGGCAATTTAAGTCATTTAAAGAAATCAGAGAGTTTATTAAAGATGGTTGCCACTTCTTCGATTAATTAGGGGAAACTTTTAATTATTTTTTTCAAATCGTACTAATGTTTTTTCAGGTATTTCAATTTGATCAATATCAAAGCTGGTGAATTGTAAGACTAGTTCACCTTCTCGTTTGTCCGCTTCTTCGCCGACCCAACAACTATATAATTCAAAGAAATCACCTTTTTCAAGGTGGCCATCCATAATTTCACATAGCCGCATTAATTTCTTTTTTGATTCTGCGCAAGTTCTCTTATTTACATATTCCGAAATCTCAATCCCCCAATGACTCGATACCTCATAAACATAAGGTGTAGAGAGTTGATACTTCTTTACATTTAGTTGATTATACTTATTCGAAAAACAATCACCTATAATAATTAAATCACTTGAATCTTCATCACTAATTGGGATTTTTTTGTTACAACCAATATAACTAGCTAAACTCATTTCAATTCCCGCCCTTCCGCTTACTTATCTTACTATCGTCCTGTCTCATAGATACTCCGAAATAATCTTTTATTTTCTACACCCGAGACTAACCCATAAAGGACGGAAACTACCCTTCTGTTTTGACTTGCCAATAATCAGCAAAGGACTTAACAAGACTTTCTATTTCTATAATCTGTTTACTATCTGTAACTAGATAAACAACAGACGATTCATCCCTCTTTTTTTCTGTAAGACCATACGAATCAATAGTGTCGATTATTTAAAGAGAGAAGGCCGACTTATCCTCACATTTTGTTATTTAACTTAATCGCCTGTCAGTTCAAATAGAACGGATGTTAAATGGAGGACGAAACTCAACTCATAATTACTAAAGGTTATTTCAAGTTATTTTTTAGTACATATCCATTTGTCCACGTGCCGATAAGTAGATATTGATTATCCTCACTAAACTCTCCAAAACAAGCGGAAGGCAGAGCTTCTACTCTGACTATTTCTAAATCAGCATAACGAATAATAATCACCATCTCACTATACGTTACAATGATATAGTTTCCATCAGGCGATTGATTGATATGGCGAAAATATCCAACTTCCTCTTGTTTTTTTTGCCCTTCAAATAAAGTTTTTCTTTTCAGGACTTTTTTAAATGAATAGTCCGAAATGATAAGATCATGGTTATCATGAATCATAATATAGCTCTTATGGACAGAGCTAAAAATTAAAGAATCCCAATAAGAAATATTAGGGTGTCTTAATGACACGATATCTTGTGAGGACAGATCTATTTTTAATAATTTGTATTCACGAAAATCAGTATTAGGATTAACGTAACTGACAGTAAATAAATGATAACTTTCATCTGCTACATACTGATGGTAGTCAAACAATGTTATAGAATCTTCAAAATCAGTAATTACTTTGTGGCTTCCCTCATTGACGTCAATGACTGCTAATTGGTTCCCAAATTTAGTTTGTATTGTGTCGATTATTATAAAGGGGTCATCAGTTAATGCAAACGATCCTTCTGTAAACTGGCGAGACTTACTGGACTGAATACTTTTTATAAGTTTAAAGTCAATCGTACCGTACACGCAAAAGGCGCCAGTCGTACTCTTAATGTAGAAATAATTATTGTCTTTTGAAAACATTATATTTCCTGGATGCTTAGGTTTAAAAAGCTCAGTTACTTTTTCCCAAGAATCAGTATCATAAATTACAGTTTTACTCCCCATAGTGTGAGATAATAATCTTCTTTTTTGTGCCACTTTCATTACGTAGGATGTCTTAAGTTTTTGGATAACCTCCATTTGAAGCATCAATGTCACTCCTTTTACGATAACCCTAGCAAGTGCCAATTTTACCACATTAAAAACCCAATAAAGTGACTGTCGAAATACTAAAAAGCACGTAGAAAAACGACTTTATTAAAATCGTTATTCTACATGCTTTTTTAATTGTTCACTTATATCATCAAGCTTCTTTTCAATTCTATTAAGTTGATTTCTGCGGCTCTTGTTAGAACGGAAAAAAGACACGATTAATACAACAATTAGGACAAGAAAGCCAAGATTAAATAATTGAAATAAAGCATCTCCAACATTAAAACTACTCATAACAAGTCACTCCTAGAACGTTTAACGGAAAAATCTTCATTGAACTCCTCCGATAGTTTTTCTAAATAAATAGAACCTTTCTATTTATCAAAGATGCTTTGCATCATCTAGTTTTCATCAAGGTATAATCCATGAAGAGGAAGTATGATTTTCTTTGAACCGATGGAAACCGTTCTTTTGAAAACATCTTCTTCATTATAAGCAGCTGATATATCTTTTTTTACGTGTGTTGCCATTTGGCTGACTGAATGTTGGTCTGTTTCTTGAATGCTTTGTTCATTTTTTGGTTGGTAGCTTATTAATAATAAAAGAGACAGTGACAGCAAACCCAAAATTAATAAGCAATGTTTCCTCATTGGAATCCCCCTTAATAGAATATATTGCTATTTAATAGTAGCAATAGCACAGTACCTTTTCAATCCTTATTCATTGACCTTTGATCAACAGTACAAGAAAAACGTAGTAAGAGCGACAAAGGCTTAGATACTCTAGTCCTTTATTTTCCGCAAGGTTCTGCTGGACTTTAATATTAGGCTCTGTTAAATTTTAATGTTGATTTTTAATTATAAAAATGGGAGACGCTTGTTTATGGCGTTT
Organism: Pseudobacillus wudalianchiensis; assembly: GCF_001685015.1. Classification (GTDB taxonomy): domain Bacteria; phylum Bacillota; class Bacilli; order Bacillales; family Domibacillaceae; genus Pseudobacillus; species Pseudobacillus wudalianchiensis. The sequence goes on along the minus strand of NZ_MAYT01000001.1, from coordinate 475,005 downwards.
CCCTTAAATAAAATTCAATTAAATACCTTATTAATTTCAGGTCTGTCATAGTCTAAAATCCAGTCATTGTATCTATTATAAACATCTCTTATTGTAGCGGGTGAAGTTGCTAACAAATCACAACCTCTATCATCGTAAACGCGAAAGATTGTTTTTCTATTGATATTAATGAAATAAACCCTATGGAAAATTCTCGGTTTCAACTCCAAGTCTTTATTGCAAATTGCTTTTAGTAATGGGACATATTTAAAATCGGATGTTTTGCACTTTAAAGTAAATCTATGAGTTTTATATGCGCCTTCTTCATCATCTTCTGAAAAAATATAAGGCAATTCTTGATGTTTTAAACTAAACAATAATAATTTCTTAACATAGGAGGAAAAATTCTTTAACTGATGTTTAAGTTTTTTCCCTTTATCAAAATCATTGACATCTATCACAACAAAAATATCTTCTGTTGGAGAATGTTGAGATTCAAATAAAGTAATCGCCCTTTTATAACACCCCAATACATATGGGTTGTTTGGATAATCATATTCCCTTGTCCACCCTACACCAAGTTCAAAACGAATCCCAATATCCCAATTATAAAATAAAGGTGGTCTAAGCTCTAAATTAGGGTAATTTTCGTGCATAAAGTCATTTAACTGCATTTCAACACCTCATAGTTACTATTTATCGGTTCAACTGACCCGAAATTTGGACTGACTTAAACTATCATAAGTCTCTGTCCTTTCAAATACAAATGATGTTAATAAAAGCTCTTTAATATGTTGCTTTGTGGTTTTGTTACTGCGACTGTCTATGAACAAGAATCAAGTAAGATAATTTATCAAGATACTTCAACAAGTTACTAAACGCTTTGTCCATCCTTACAACCTCTTCCAAATATTTGTTCTCAGTAAGACAATATTTTGAATTTGGGAAGTTATCAAATATCAACAATATTCTTTAATAGAACCCATACAATAAAAAAACCAAACCATTTAATTCAGAATCTAATTTCCTTTTCAGAAGCAGGAGAATTAAATGTACAAGTCGCCTGATAAACATACCCATCTTGATTTACTTCGATTACACCCTCGTTTTCTGCTAACTTTTTTTGGAGTTCTTGAAGAACTTCTCCTACATTATTTTTCATCTTTCATTCCCTCACTTAAAAAGATGTTTGGATTTATTGAATATTATTCTTTCTTTAAAAAAGGAAAGTCATAAAAAGGCATATGCCTGTCCCCTTTCTTAAGGAAAAGAAGACATTAAAATTAAAAAGAAAAAATTTGAAAACTAGATCAAAAAACATGATATTCTGTTAAGAGAAAAAGAAATCCCCTTAACATTTTGGAACCTTCCGAATCAGTAAAAATCGGCATTCTGCCCTGGCTAGAGCTCTCCTTGTCATTCAAATCTGAATCTATTCTAACAATTATTGAAACTGACTCCCGCATTCCTTTCAACACAATAATAGACAAACTTGATTATTAAAATAGTTGCTTATAAAAAATATTGGCATAGTACAACAGGTAGATAGAGTTATATACCAACCCGAACTTACTATACTCTTCACCGATTATTACCAATTATTACAACGGACTTTCTAAATAGTATAGGTTTGAACATAACATTAGATTATCTATGTCTATGTTACAAAATGAAAAGGCTTTAGATAGGTATATTGCAGTCTTCCAAACCAAAATAACCGACGTATATTCTAAAGGAAATCACTGTAATTAAATGAATAATAGCATACAGTAGTTTCGTCAACTTTTATGGTGAAACATCATTATCATTGTATAAGGCTGTACAAATATAAAGAGATTAGGCACAAACAATGTAGCGAAGGAGGGATATTGGTGGATAAAAACATACCCACAAGTGTCGAAAAAGTGATTGTGATACACAACAAAAATTACTCACCAATAGTTATCAAATGCCCTAATTGTGAGAGGCATATTCTAATGGCTTGGGAGAAACCAGAATTTTGCTCCCGTTGCGACCAAAAATTAATTTGGGAATGAGTTAATATCAAGTCGAGGGGTGTATTGTATGCCGATAAAAAAGAATTCAAAGATTGAATATGAAATGCCGAGCGAAATTAAACAGTGTTTCACTAAAGAGTTTTTAATAAGTTTTCGCGAAAAGGTGATTAATACAGACATTGAAACATCAGTGTGGTGAACAAGAATATTAATTCATTCAGATACAAACTGTTTCTTGAAACTTTAGTGTGGGATTGACACATTAAGCGACACAAGGGGGTAATTCCAATTGAACAAAAGACAACGTAAAAAGTTAGATAAAAAACTTATCCTTGCCATAAGAGAATTAAACAACGATGTAGCATTAAGCGAAGGGTTTCCGCCTATAACACATGAAAGAGTTTTAACAGTCCTTAAAAAAGTCAAGGAAACAAAAGGTGGAATTGCACGAACATTAAAGGATTACAGGTTTTATATAAAACAATAACTAATTCGCATTCCGTTGAGGATATGACAAAAATTACTTTGGGGGTGAAAGGAATGGAGAAAGTAATCTATGAAAATCAATCAGGTAAATTAATTGCTAAAGCTAATGGTGGAGTAGTTGAATTGGCGCAGTTTCATGATGGAGAAGCAGTCGGAACCGTATCCATGTATTTTGAAGAAGTAAAGGATCTAAATAATCTTATCAGCAGCATTAGTGAAGAGGAATAGAGGGATAACTTATGAATATTAAAAGGTTTAAAAAAATTATGGCCATGTCTAACGAAGAACGGCAAAAGCAGGTAAAGGAATTTTGGACGGACGATGACTTAATAGAACTTGGACTAAAATGCAAGCAATGTGGTAGCGAAAACTGCAACCAAGAAGAGGTTTATTGGCAGGACGGTAAACAGTTTTTAGTTAAAGTTTACTGCAAAGACTGTAAGTCTTATTCAGATTAATTCACCATGCACTGGCAAGTTGTGAGCTAAAAATACCCTTTTATAAGGAGATGAGTAATTTGAAGGCTAAATTTAATGTAGAAGAAATAATGAAAAATCAAGCGAAGTATACGACATGTTTTATAGAGATGGTAAAGAAATATGAAAATGTCATCATTGAAGTGGAAGAAGAAGTTTTCGATGGATATGAAGCGGTATTGGAAGAAGGAGCATTTGCATTGGACGATGAAGAGTTAATTTTTATTAACGATTAAACAAGACATTGATTCCGCACCTTACAAGTTATACCTCTTGTAGCCGATAGTTATAATATCACCTCAAAGTAAAACAGGAGTTATAAGGTGAGGATTGATAATTTATTACAAGAAATTGAGGCAGAGGAATTTTAATCGATTCCCTCCTCTTTTTCTTTTCTCAATTAAAGTTAAACACCCAAAAGAAATAGCGCTCGTTAACATAAAAAGCATATAACCGATCAATAAAGGGGTAGTCTTGCTTGTTAAGCTGATAGATATAAGCCACATTGTAACATCCTTCAAATTCGTCTTCATGGGTATATCCCTTAATCTCATTAAGACCGTAAAGCTCTATCTCTCCACCGAAATCTATATCATCCAACAGACGACAACCGTTAGTTGTCGTTAAAAACTCTTTGCAATTATCGGGTAAGGCCCCTCCTGTTTTATTTTCAAAAACCTAATTTTCTGTTCAAAAGCAGGAGAATTAAATGTACAAGTCGCCTGATACTCATAGCCATCTTGGTTTACTTCCATTGCGCCCTCGTTTTCTTCTAACTTTTTTTGTAGTTCCTGAAGAACTTCCGCTGCCTTATTTTGTAACTTCCATCCCCTCACTTAAAGAGATGTTTTGGTTTATTGAATATTATTCCTTCTTTAAAAAAGGAAAGTCATAAAAAGGCATATGTCTGTCCCAACAGCGGATAATAAATTTGAGGTGACGATATGTCGAGTATACAAAAATGGATTGTACTTTTTATTTGTTCAATAATTGCAAATGTAAGCTCCGCCCCTTTTGCTTACGGAAAAGAAGACCTCAAAATTGAAATAAACAAATTGGAAAACAGGATCAAAAAATATGGGATTCTGTTAAGAGAACAAGAAAAGCGCCTTAAAAACTTGGAGCCCTCCGAACCAGTAAGAATTGATGATCCGCCTTGGGCAGGACTCTCTTTGCCATCGCATACGGAATCTATTCGAACAGTGATTAAAACTGGCCCCCGCATTCCTTTTAAAACAATAATAGACAAACCTGATTATAAAAGAGCTGCTTATGAGAAATATTGGCATAGTACAACAGGCAGATGGAGCTATATGCCAATCCGAATTCACTATGCTCTTCATCGTCTTTTTACCAATTATGATATTGGGCTTTCTGAATGGTATGACTTCGAACACAATGTCGGTTTATCCATACCTATGTTCCAAAATGAAAAGGCCTTAGACATGTATATTGTTATTTTTCAAACTAAAGTAACCGATGTATATACTAAAGGCAATCAAATTGTTGTTGTCGGTGTCCCACAAAGAACTGGTGCTCAAGTTATTACAATTACCACCAAGAACGTAGAACCAATTAATAAGAGAGAAGCCTTGCTTGTTCAGTTGGCCACTCAAGCAGGTCAGGAAATTGATTACTCGTTAATTTCTTATGTCCCTCCTGATTTCTGGTCAAAACAAAAGAAAAATTTAAAAGACCGAACCCCTTAAAGATAATCCTTTAAGGGGTTTAATAACTGTCAGCGGCTTATCTAGCAAGCACCTTGCTAATACAATAAAAAAACCAAATCATTTATTTTAAATTTAAATTAGAACTTCAATAACCCTTCAGGAATAACAACCGCTTCAATGCCCGTGTTATTATAACTATTTTCCATAATAATCCTCATAAATCTATGGAAACACACAATAATGCATATTGGATAAACTCTCCTAATCCATAAAAGTGCGTAAATTTGTAAAAAGTGTAACCAAAATATATCTCCGTTTAAAATTTCTTATTTTGGATATTCCTTCTTGCTCTCTATTCACTAAAAGTGTAATATTACACTAAATTAAACAAAAGTAACTAAGGAGATATTCTATGAATGAAAAAGATGTAATTGATGTGATTTCAAAAAAAATAAAACTAATAAGACACGAAAAAGGCTATACACAAGAAAAAATGGCAGAAGTTCTTGGGATTTCAAAAAAAACATTAGTTCAGATTGAAAAAGAGCGAATACCTGCTACCTGGACGAGCGTTATTGCCACTTGCGCTTTATTTAGAGATTCTGAAGTCATTCAGGCAGCATTAGGAGAAGACCCCTTAGAAGTAATTGAAACGTTAGCACACGGGAAAATTGATAGACCAAAGGAAAAAACATTGGGGGGAAAAGTTTGGTGGAAACAAATTAAGAAAGAAAAAGGCTTTATACTGCAACAAAACATGATAAGCAAGCATTATCGGATCATAGATTTGGACAATTATCGTTGGTTCAGTTCATTTGAAAGTGATGAAACATTCATATATTTTGATGAGCTTTTAAAAAATAGTCCTGCAAACTCCTAAATTTTTTGAGAGCACTTAATTTAAAGGAGGTCACAAACGTGAAAATTTTAAAAGATAGGAAAACATTAATGATTATAGTGATTTTAATGCTTATTATTGTTTTTCTTTTACCTGTTGCTGTTATCTTTCGGCTGAATTATGGGAGTCCATATCAAGATTATCTCCTAAATAAGCATGTACCTCCCTACCTTGAGAAAACGGGATATGCAGACGAAGATATACTAGAACAACATACTGGTTATCCGAATGAATCTTCAAATAAGGATTACTTTCATACCCAATATATAGTCAAATTTAAGGATGAACCCGATATAACTTATTACTACGGAGTAAGAAAAAAAGGGAAAATTGTAAAGCAATTTTGTGAGAGATATAGCCCTAAATATAGAAATATCAGCGGCCCAACGAAACACAGTGAGGATGATTGCGTAAATTATTACGACAATAAATAAGGTTAAATATTGCACACTAACAAAAAGGAAAAGACAGCCACACATTAGTCGTGATTGGCATGTGATTGTGTTGCTCAATTGAAGCTACTCTCATTGAAAAGCATAGGCGAAAAACGAACAAGTTTTTTATATGACGAGAACTTAAATATGTTGGTTAAGAATCTATTTTGATTGATCTTCTTTCGAAATGGATTCTTGTTATTTTTGAACAATGTTAAAACTGTCCAAACGTTTGCCCGTTTACATACTGCGCGCTAGCATCTTGTAAATCGTTTCTGCTGCGTTTGAACATGTCGCTAATGAATCATACTCAATATAACGAAGAGGCCTTTATATTCATATTATCGCGCCTTTTAGGCTTCCGTTATCTTATTCAGCAACCCTAGGGAATAACCTTGCCACCTTTACCTTAATATTGATCATACCAACCTTTACTATCAATTTAACTAAGAAATCAACAGACACCCCGAGCGGAGACCATTCTAGAAGCAAAAAATTTATATCTCATTAAACAAAATTAATTTGAATTCCATTTCCTTGGCACTCTCTAATTACCGCATTCGCTTCTATAACAGAATCCGATGCTCAATTACGCTATTTCCTATCCCAACGAGTCTTCTCCGAACCGTTTCCATAATAGCGGGAATAACTTTTCTAACTCCTCTTCATCTTCTTCCCAATCAAGATCTATATCGTCAGCAGCTGACCCAATCCCTCTCCGATTGAGCTCTTCCAATAGCTCATCATATACGTCACTATTCCACTCTATATCGCCTGTCTTTTTTAACGTATACGCATCTGCTCCGACTGAAAGTAATTCTTCGTTTTGCGGCAACCCTTCCTCATCAAGGTTCTCTTCGCTAATATATTTTGCCAGGTACTCATGATTCTGCATGACCTTATTATATACTTCTTCTCCTTGGCCAATAAGCCAACCTCGGAAGTAATCAAAAGTATCATCTGAGCATCCTCCCATAAGTATATAAGCTGCTGCCCATAACTGAGATTGGTAACTTTCATTCATAAATCCCTGAAAGTGAAACTCAAAATCCAAAATTTCGTTTATACTTTTCTGTGCCAACACATCTAATAACCACTCAGCCTGATCTTCATATTCCTTAGACCCGTCAATTAAATTCCAGAATTCTTTTCTATTCACCGTATTCCCCCTCACTTATCCGCATAATACATAGGATACTTCAATAATCATACTATTTATTTCATTTCCAAACTGCTTTTCGGTGCTAAAAACCTTAATGGTGAGAAATATGGAAGTAAGAAAGTAAAGTGATTCTACTTCAAACGTCATAATACAAAAAAACACATTCACTAATATACCCTTAATTCTGCGTACAACAATCACACCAATGCATTCTAATGGATATACTTGTCAAATTCAGCATTTCCGTGAAAATAAAGCGTACGCACACAGAGCAACAATGTACTAATTTTGTGGAAACAAAGTAGCTATTCCGTTTTGAGGAGCTGCTACAACCAACCATTCATCACCAGCGAAGCCCTGACCATCTCCAGCTTGCCAACATTCGTATTCTTCGTGGTATCCATTAATAAAAAGTATCCTGCCCGATTTAAAAGTTATATAAAGATGAGGAGAACTGTTTCCCAATTTAATATCTACAACTTGTTCTCTTCTGAGAGAATAAAGCAGTTTAAACTGTTCTTCCTCCGTTAGTTCACCCATTTCTTGTTCTGAACCAGGGAATAAAACTGCATCGGAAGAGTAAACGTTCCATTTCGTTTCAATATTTATCCATAAATGATCAGGCTCACGGTTTACATAGTGCATAAAGTAAACAAATGTTGTTGCAGGACTTAAACCAAATTTAATTCCATCTAATTGGCTTCCAATAAACATTTGCCGTAGCGCCTTCTCAGCAACTTGTCTTTCTTCAAATTCCATAAATAGACCTCTCTATGTACGAATTTTATTTTATGCTTTTATTTCACTACCTCTCCTGTATGATATATTGAAAAATTTCCCTTTGTAAACAAAAATTCAAAAAACTCTATCCGTTTTATTAACCCTCTTTTTAAGTTCGTTATAGCTAAATGAATTCCATTTAAAAGTTGTTTTATCGTACCTTATTTAATTTCATTTATTTTTCCGCTAACATACTGCTTTCTGTCTATTAACACCTTACACATAGACCGTAGCAATTATTTATTCACTAGCTGAAGTATATTGAATGAACAATATTGCGTTCATGAATTAATATAGAATCCCTCTTTAAAATAATTATTCAAAAAACAACAGAAACCAATTCAGAGCTATTACTTATGTAGGATCAATATAATTATCAGAAGTTGCAGGATTTTCTCGTTTTTTATGCTATGTAACACCGAGGAAATTTCGTTTTATATAAATCAGCTGCACATTTCCTTCGCTGTTATTTCCTCCCCTTGTTCTGTGCCATACATGTTGATAGAAAACTCTTCCTGTGCCAAACTTTGATTTTTGCCGTGCCATACATGTTGGTAAAAAACCCTTCCCGTGCCAAACTTTGAAAAGAACCTTTCGATCACTCCTTAGGTGATTTTCGCAGTGACAAACTTTCTGAAATACATTGTTGATATATCAAGGGTTTCAGCTGACGCGCGTGCCAAGGAAGTTGGAACGGTGTCAAACATGTTGACGCAGTGCCAAACATGTTGACGCATAACATCAAGCAGGCGGAATATCGCTCCTTTTGCATCCCTCGTATGCAAAGTCGTTAAAACAAGGTGGCCTGTGAGTGAAGCGCGGATTGCAATTCTAGCCGTCTCTTCATCACGAATTTCTCCTACCATAATCACGTCTGGATCATGCCTTAAAATAGCCTTTAATCCTGTTGAATACGTTACGCCGGCCTTTTCATTCACTTGTACTTGCAGCCATTGATCGTTTTGCTTTTCGACAGGGTCTTCGAGAGTAATCACATTTCGGCCGTGCTGGCTGGCACTATGCTGAATAAGCGAATACAGAGTCGTCGTTTTACCACTTCCAGTCGGACCTGTGAAAATAATTAATCCGTGAGAATGGGATAAAAGCGCGAGAAGTTTTTTAGCGGAGCTTGGAAACAAGGAAAGCTGCAGCAAGTCTGGTACGCCTTGTTGAGGAAGAAGACGAATGACGAGACTTTCTTTCGAGAGGGCCGTAGGCAATGTGGAGATTCGTAAAGAAATCAAAAATCTGGATACTTCAAGTTGAAATGATCCGCTTTGCGGCTTTCGTTTTTCGCCGATGTCCATCGAAGCCATAAACTTAAAATGAGAAATCAGTCTTTCACCTTCACGCAATGAAAACTGTCTATGGGGAATCAATTGACCTTGAGAGCGGATTTGAACAGCATAGCTATGTGTTCGGGGAATAAAGTGGATATCTGTCGAATTAAGAGTGAGGGCTTCTTGCAAAAGTTCTTCGACAGCTTCTTCAACCATCATTGTTCTTTATTTCACCACCTTTCATTTTGGCTCATTAACTTTATTCGACAGTAAACTAAAAACTCCTTCTTCTTTCTTTAAGTTTCTACAACAAGTTTTTAATCGTTCCTGCTAGGGGAGAAAGTATATAAAAATCCGCCATTTTACCTTATACATGTATTCATGGAGAGAGCATGATACTATGGAAATATCACGCAATCTTCACAAAGTGCGTGAAAGTTATGTTTACAATACTATTGTCGTTCCATTATAATAAGATACTGATGGAGTGACGAATAAAGGAGGGATACATAATGGATCGCATGTTCCGCGTATTAGCATTCTGGACTGGAATCTTTGCTGTCATGTTCTATCTTGGCGATATGCACAAAACAGCTTTGCTATTCCTCGGCCAGACCGGATTCTTCTTAATTGTAGGATATTTAAATTTAACTGAACGTATGTACGTGTACCTGTTTGCAGCATACTTAACTGTATTCTTCTGTGGATACAGCTACTGGACTACCTTTATGGTAACTCCTGGAGCAGGCCATTAATAAATGGTTCTGTCAGCCGGTCTATAATGGCCGGCTTTTTTATTTAGTTAACAATATAAAAAGGCTCTCTCAAAACAGACCCCGACCTTTTTCGCTCGATAAGAGAAGAAGATCTAGCCTGTATGAGACAGCCTTTATTTTTTAAAATCCGTTTAAAAACGGATTACGCTCCATTTCATCGCCAATCATCGTAGCTGGTCCATGTCCAGGCAGAACAATCACTTCTTCTGGCAATGTCAATAGATGATCGTGAATGCTTCTAATCAATTGCTCATGGTTGCCACCTGGCAAATCTGTACGGCCGATGCTTCCCATGAATAACGTGTCACCGGCAAATACAGCATTCCCTTCTTCAAAGAAATAAGATATGCTGCCTGGAGAATGGCCCGGCGTATGAAATAACCGAAGAGAAAAACTGCCTATTGTTAAGGAATCCTCGTTTCCTAAAAGATGGTCAGCTGGCTGGCCGCTGATTTCACCAAGCTGAAAACGGGCAGATCCATTTAAAGCCGGATTCGTGAGCCATTCTGCCTCTTCTTTATGTATGTACACCGGGATGTCAAAAGCTTCTCTAACTTGTTCAACAGCCCCAATATGATCGAAATGAGCGTGTGTTAGTAAAATAGCAAGCGGTCGTAAATGATTTTCATTTAACCAGCTAACGAGCTTTTCTCCCTCTGCCCCCGGGTCAAATACGATACACTCCCCCTTTTCATTAGATAGAATATAACAATTGGTTTGCAGTGGGCCTAGCGGCAATTGTGTCCAATTCATATGATCTTCGTCCACCTTTCTTTTTAACTCTCTTTATCGTACCAGCCAATCCTATCTTTTTAAAGAACAATGATTTTTCAACTCGACAAACATTAAAAAAAACTATAGAATAGTGATGAATATGTACTAATTTTACATAATTGTCTTTAGCTGATGATTATCGAGTGATCTTAGAAAGGAGTTTGACTTATGAACGGCTTAGTAATTATCTTCGCTCTAATAGCTCTTCTTGCCTTGTTCAGTACGGTAAACGCTTTAAAAAACAAAAACATTCTAGGCATTATTTTTGGACTCGGCACGCTAGGAGTATTTGGATGGTTTACAATTATGACTGTGATCCATCAAGGATACCCTGCTGCCTGATCCACTTTTCAGACAAAACCCTCTACAGCAGAGGGTTTTTTATTTTCCCTTCAACTTGATGAAACGACGAAAAAACCCTGCCGATTGCGGCAGGGTTTTACACATCTTATTTTTTGGCAGCGTTCGGGTCATAGAAGCGAAGTAAATCACCGTAAATAATTCGATCAGAATAATTTAATTCCGTTGCTGCTTTTTCTATAGAAGGGGCACAGTAATTCTTTTCGGTTGGCTGCTCTGTTGCTTTGTCCCAACACTTATTGTCCGCATACACATAATCTTTTGTTACAAAACGGCCGTCACGGAATATAGCTAAATCCTCATGATCTTTTGACAACAAATCTTGTCCGAACTGAAGATCATCTTTTGTTTCAATGCCAAGCAAGTGAAGAAGCGTCGGGCGAACGTCTATTTGTCCACCGACTTTATCAATCACTCTTCCTTTTACACCAGGTACGTGAATCATAAACGGAACTTTTTGCAGCTGAGTTGAAACAAATGGCGTAACTTCCTTGCCTAGGTACTGGCTCATCGCTTCATTATGGTTTTCTGAAATACCGTAATGGTCTCCATAAAGAACAATGACGGAGTTTTCATACAGCCCGGCAGCCTTCAAGTCCTCAACGAATTTTTTCAATGCCTCATCTGTATAGCGTACTGTGACAAAATATCGGTTCAATGTCCCGCTGTTTGAAGTAAATTCATCAATAAATTGATCTTCCTCATCGTAATAGAACGGGTGATGATTCGTTAAAGTGATAAGCTTTGAATAAAATGGTTTTGGCATGTCTTTCATATGCTGCACCGATTGCTCAAAAAACGGGATATCCTTCATTCCCCAGTTAACACTATTATCCGCATTAATGTCATAGTCGCCTGCCTCATAAAAGCGCTCATACCCTAAAGACTTATACATGATGTCCCGGTTCCAAAAGCTTTTGTTATTTGCATGCATCGCATTAGAAAAGTACCCGTTCTCCCTTAACTTTTCTGCCATAGAATTAAATTCATTGCCAGAATGAGTGAAGAAGACGGCTCCACGGCTTAACGGATAAAGTGAATTCTCAGTTAAAAACTCTGCATCAGACGTTTTTCCTTGCCCTGTTTGATGATAAAAGTTGTTGAAATACAAACTTTGTTTAGCAAATTGGTTCATAAACGGAGTAATTTCTTGACCATTCACTTTATTATTTATGACAAACTCTTGTGTGGACTCAACAGATACCATAATTAAGTTTTTCCCTTTTGCCACCCCAAACAATTCATCATTCGGCTTAGCATAATTGGTATCAGAGTAGTTTTCAATATCTGCTAGCTCACTGCCATCCGCAAGCGCTCTTTGTGCAGATGACTTTGATTGTAAAATCACATCATAGATATGATAATTAAACGTTCCTATATTTTTCACGAGCATTTCACGGTCAAATGTTCTCGTTAAAAGCTGCGGGCGTTCAATTTCAGACAGACCTAGGTTTAAAAAGAACATCGCAGCCGCCGCGAGAAAGTAGGCCCGGCGGTTCATTTTAGTCATGGAATGAAAGCTGATAAGCTTCGGCTTCACTTTTAAAATAACCATGATCACAATGAGATCAGCAAAGTAAAACATGTCATACCATTTAAATTCTTCGGTCACACTGTTTCCTAAATCGGCAAAGTTACTAGTCTGAAATAAGAGCGGCATCGTGATAAAGTCGTTAAAGAAACGATAGAAAACGACGTTTGCATAAAGCAAGAAAGTAAGCAAGAAGCTGGTAATGATCAGATAGCGATTTCTAGCTTTTTCACTTTTAAAGAACATACTAACCCCCATAATGAGCATAATAAAACTCAATGGGTTAATAAAAAGTATAAATGCCTGCAATGTATTTTCGATTTCAATGTTAAAACTCGTTTGATAGATAATATACGTTTTAATCCATAAGAACAAAACGACAACAGCGATTAAAGATACATTGTTGCGTAAGGTTCCTTTCATTCAATAACCTCCTTAATACAAAGCGCACAGGTTCCCCTGTGCCATATAAAGCCGTTCATATGTAAAAACATCATAGCTAATCTTAATACTTTTTTTACAAAAAAGCAAACGAGAGAAAATAGGGATTTTGTAGAATAATAGTTTACACACCTGCTTTCTTCACCTTTTGTCATACGTATCAACAAGGAAAAAGGTTTCATTTTTATAAAAAAAAGGGACCGTTTGAAATGGTCCCTTCCCTCATGCCTGATTAACAGCCACGCTTTTCTTTTTCTATTCTGCGCTCCTGTCTTAAAATGAGCACCGCCTGCTGAAAATCTTTCACTTCTAACAATTTCGAATCATACAAGTCCCTTATTTCGGCTTCCATCAAGTCCAAATCCGCTAGACGGTCGCCTACATAAACAAAAATGCCATACCGCTTTAAAAGCTGTTGCACATCCCACATCGTTTTCAACTTGTTCAACGGCCCCCTTACTAAGTTTCCCCACTCGACCTTCACCCATTGTTAAATGATGCTTGTTATTCCGAAAAGCCTAAGTACAGCCCCCCTGCTGATAATAAAAACGCTGCTATCAGAAAAGCAAATTGCATCAACGGCTTTTTCTTGGCAGGAAAATGAACAGCCCCCGTTGCTAAAAAGCCCCCTATTAATCCGCCTATATGTCCCGCATTATCAATTCCTGATACCGAAAAGCCAAAAACGAGATTAATCAAAATAACGACAATAATATTCATGCCCATTGTTCGAAAAAAAAGCCTAGGATAAATCACTCCAAAGTAAAGCAAAGCACCAAAGCAACCAAAGATCGCCCCGCTTGCGCCAGCTGATAAGCTAGAGTTCATGACAAAACTGGCTAACGCTCCCATAAAGCCTGAAAATAAATAAATAAAGAGAAAGCGGAATCGTCCATATATCTGCTCTACAGCAGTTCCAAGGAAATACAAGGCGAAAGTATTCATCAGCAAATGCAAAAAGCCTATGTGTAAAAAGATAGGGGTAAAGAAACGCCACCACTCTCCTTCAAGAATAAGCGGGTTAAATTTTGCCCCGAAGCGGATTAAATTTTCCGAGTTGGTACTGCCTCCAGTCAGTTCTAACAATAAGAACATCACCACTTGAACAGCGATAAACAGATAGGAGAAAAAAGGGGTGGAAGAATGGAATACTTTTTGATCCTCTTCACTCCGTTTAACTGAATGAACAAGCGCAGCCCGTCTATAAGCGGCTGTTTCTTCTTCCGAACCCGCCTCAAAAAAAGACAGCTCGATCCCTCCTCGAAACAATCGGCCAAAAGATTCTGCTGCTTCTTTCATATGTCCATGCGCAAATAAGATAGACATTACCTTCGTCCGTTCCCCCTTTGGAAAATAAACGGGTTCTTTTATGTAAGCTTCGTATTCATCAATCGGGGGATAAGGGGACAAATATAAATTGATGACCATCAATTCCCGCTTGCCTAGCTGTTTCCTAATACTTTCCCCCATAGCGGCTGCTTGCTCGATATCACGGCGCATTTTGTTGCCCCAATCGAGTTCGCTGTATATCATGCGAATAATCTGCGCAGACTTGTTTGATAAGTTTTCGAACAATATTTCCTGGCGATTCTCATCCATTTGAACAATTTGGTAATCCTGCTCTACAACTAAAAAATACGCCAGCTTCCAAAACAAGTTATGTTCATAAGAACCCATTTCATCACTGCCTTTATTCGTTTTCTGTTTACAGTAACTATAACGAATGGAAAAAGCGAATGTAAAGCGAGGACTATTCACATGCTGGTGTACAGAGAATCACTTCTTCTTCTGTAAGGATCTTCTTCACCGGCAAATCATGAGGCTCCTTTGGCAATTCCTCTACCAATTGTTGTGAAAAAGCAAGCGCTGCTGTTTTCCCATTGTAGCTTGCCAAAAAACGATCATAATATCCGCCACCAAAGCCGAGACGGCTGCCAGAGCGGCTAAAGGCTAATCCGGGCACAAGGATGAGGTCCATCTGAGAGCGGTCTACGATAGAAGTACACGAAGGGACTGGTTCATATAAGCCAGAATAAACCGTTTCTAATTCGGTAAATGCCGTAAGCTCATGAAAGTTCATTCCTCTCTCTGCCGGTATACACTTTGGTACTACAATCCTTTTTCCTTCTATCCAGCCTTGCCGGATGATCTGCCACGTATCAACTTCCGGCATATTGGAAACAGTTATAGCTACCGTTTGTGCTTCCTGCCATTCTTTTAAAGCAAAAAGACGACGGGCAATTTGAAAAGAATACTGCTCGTATGTAAGTCTATCTAATATTGACAACTCCGCTTTTATCCTTTGCCGCATACTTTGTTTATCCATAAAAACCCCCCTGTTCTTTGTTTAGTTTTTATGTATTAAAAAAACAGCAGGAAATAAATCCCCGCTGCTTACTTTGTTTCACGGTGTGCAGTAACACGCTTTTCTCTAGAACAGTATTTTTTCAGTTCAAGACGATCAGGATTGTTACGCTTGTTTTTAGTAGAGATATAATTACGATCACCGCACTCAGTGCATGCTAAAGTGATATTTACGCGCATCTTTTTTTCCCTCCAAACTTTTCAATACATTTGTATCTTCTTTACGACTTTTCTATAATAGCACTTTTCTTCTATAAATGCTAGTCTGACTTTACTATTCAATTACTTAACGAAAAATTCTGTCTTTATCTCCCCTCTTAGCATCCTGTAAAAGAAATAACCGGTTTGAATGTCCTTTAAATCACGCTATAATAAGCAGTGAGGTGAATAAAAATGAATGGACTCATTATTGGACTGGCCGTGGCAGGGGTTGTTTTTCTTTTATTATCTTTCTTTTTAAAGGACCGTTCCCGCCAGCTTGAAAAAGAAGTAGAAGAATTGTCTTTGCAATTCTTGCAAGAGACTTATCAACTAAAGAAAAAAATAAAGGTTCTTGAAGAAGAGTTGTTAATCGGACCTCCTGTCACCTCTCTGCAGGAAACAGCTGCTGCCAGTGAAACAACGGCTGGTATCAATGAAATCCTTAAAAACCAAGTGATCTCCCTCTATTATCAAGGAACAAGGATAGAGGACATCGCCAAGCAATCCTCTCTTTCTCTTTCACAAGTTCGGCATATTTTAACACCTTATTTGAACGAAGGAAAAGGATGATAGTATGAATAAACAATCAGTAAGAGCCTTTGCATTTGGCCTGCTTGCAGCTTCCTTAGCTCTTTTGGTTTATCAAGAAGCAGCCGGCGCAAACTCTACGTCATTATCCAAGTCAGCTATGATTCAAAAGCTAGAAAAAGAGCATTATGTCGTCTTAACCGCCAAGGAGGCCATACAACAGAAGCAGGAGAAAGAGCAGCTGCAACAGAAGCTCAACCGTTTTACTGCTAAAAACGACCAAAACGGTTCACCAAAAAAAGAAAAGACACGACAAAAAAACTCCTACACTTTGCGCATCGAATCAGGCATGTCTTCCTCTGAAGTCGGGCGGCTCCTTGAAAAAGCCGGCGTTATAGAGGACAGCGAAAAATTCAACACCTATTTAACAGACAACGGCTATGCTGAAAAACTCCAAGTTGGCGAACATACCGTTCATCCATCTATGTCTATGAAGGAAATGGCTGTTGTTTTAACAACCAAATAGAGGCTGCCCTTTCGAGGGCAGCCTCTATTTTCTTTCGCACTTCAAAAAATAGTGTATTAGCCGAATCGTCCTGTAATGTAGTCTTCTGTACGATGATCTCTTGGATTATTAAAAATGGTGTACGTATCATCATACTCCACAACCTCTCCATTAAGGAAAAAAGCCGTCTTGTCTGAAATACGGGAAGCCTGCTGCATATTATGCGTAACAATAATAATAGAATACTTTTCTTTTAAATCTTGAATCAGTTCTTCTACTTTTAATGTGGATACCGGATCAAGCGCAGAAGTCGGCTCATCCATTAATAATACATCCGGCTCTAAAGCAAGACTGCGCGCAATACAGAGGCGCTGCTGCTGCCCGCCTGATAATCCATATGCTGAATCATGAAGTCTGTCCTTCACTTCATCCCAAATAGCTGCTTGGCGCAGGCTCTTCTCTACTGTTTCATGGATCAGTTTCTTATTTTTAATTCCATGGATTCGTAATCCAAAAGCAATGTTTTCAAAAATTGATTTCGGGAATGGATTGGGTTTTTGAAATACCATCCCGACTCTTGTACGCAATTCCTCTACATGAAAGTCTTTGCTGAAAATGTTTCTCCCCCGATACTCAATGGCACCGGATGTTTTAACATTTGGCACAAGATCGACCATACGATTCAGTGTCTTAATATAAGTAGACTTTCCACAACCCGAAGGGCCAATGATCGCAGTTACTTCTCTTTCTTTCATGTCAAGATTAATATTTTTTAAAGCATGATGATTGCCATACCAGAGGTTGCATTTTTTTGTGCTATACACGGTTTGACGCTCAACAGGTGCTTGTTCATTGATTTTCTTTTCTTTCGTCTTAAAGGCGACTAATGCCATTTTATTTCCTCCTCGTTTGCTTTCGACTATCCTCAGTATTTATTCTCATAGCGGTTACGAATCCATACGGCGACCGAATTCATTAGGATTAAAATGACAAGCAGAACGATGATGCCTGCCGCTGCAAGAAAGTGGAACTCCTCCTGTGGTCTGCTCGTCCAGTTATAAATCTGCATAGGCAGAGCGGTAAACGAGTCAAATACACTTTTAGGCAGGAAAGCGACAAATGCTGGAATACCGATGACGACTAACGGAGCTGTCTCTCCTATAGCACGGGAAAAAGCAAGGATGCTTCCTGTTAAGATACCTGCTATAGCGGAAGGCAGCACAACCCGTAGAATCATTTGCCATTTTGTAGCTCCAAGTCCGTACGCCGCTTCTCTCAATTCTTTTGGTACCGCTCGGATTGCTTCCTGAGAAGCCACTATGATCACCGGAAGAATGAGTAAGCTCATCGTCAAACCAGCGGCTAGAATACTGTTTCCAAGAAAAAGAACCCGGACGAAGAGAGTTAATCCCAATAAACCGAAAACAACAGACGGAACACCAGCCAAATTGGAAATGTTCATTTGGATAAAACGAGTCATTCGATTTTTACCCGCGTATTCTTCGAGATAAACGGCTGTCCCAACCCCTAATAGTAATGAGACTGGCACAACGACAGCCATCATCCACAATGTACCTATAACAGCCGCTTTAATTCCAGCCTGTTCAGGTCGTCTTGAAGCAAAGTTTTGTAAGAAATCCCATGAAAGATGAGAGGCACCTTGCGAAAAAATTCGCGCAAGAAGCACGACGAGCAGGATAAAAGTGAAAAGAGCAGCGAGTAAAAACAATCCTTTGTATATCTTGTTCTTTAAAAGACGAACGGGGATTTTGTTAATCATTTCGTCTGTATGAATGTTTTTTTGTACGTTCTCCATCAATATTCCTCCCTGAACCTTCTGGAAATTCTCTGTGCCAGCATGTTCATAGCGAGTGTGAAAAGAAACAGGGTAAAGCCAACTGCGTAAATACTATAATAAATAGTAGTTCCAAACCCGGCATCACCTGTGCTAACTTGAACAATGTAAGAAGTCATAGTCTGCAATGACGTAGTCAAATCTAATGAAGCAGTCGGCGTTGATCCTCCGGCAATAGAAACAATCATTGTCTCACCAATGGCCCGGGAAATAGCCAGTACGATAGAAGCCATAATACCTGACAATGCAGCCGGAAAAGCAACCCGCCAAGTCATTTCCCATTTAGTCGCTCCCAGTGCTAAAGCTCCTTGACGAACCGAGTCAGGCACAGAAGAAAGTGCATCTTCTGAAAGTGAGACAATCATCGGAATGATCATCATGCCGACCACTATGCCCGGGCTGACCGCATTAAACATTTCCAGTGAAGGAAATATAGCACGAAGCAATGGAGTAACAAATGTTAAGGCAAAGAATCCATATACGATGGTCGGGACCCCTGCCAGCACTTCTAATATTGGCTTCATGAGTTTTCTAACTCTTTCCGATGCATACTCACTTAAATAAATCGCAACAGCAAGACCGATCGGAACAGCCGTGATTGAAGCAATTAAGGTGATCTTTAATGTACCTACCAATAAAGGCAACACCCCATAGGAAGCGTCCGTCTTAGAAAATGGATACCAGTCTTTTTTTGTTAAAAATTCAGCTATTGATATTTGTTTAAAGAAGGTAAAGGTCTCCACAATTAAAGTTAAAACAATTCCAATTGTTGTGACAACAGACACAGCTGCCATTAAAAAGAGAAGGACCGGAATCACTTTTTCTCCCCTGCTGAGAAAGCCGTTTTGATATTTTTTCTCAAGCAGGCTCTGGACCTGATTTTGACCATCGTTCGTTTTCAAAATGAAAACTCCTTTCAACCTTGTACAAGCGGGTAGATGTTCCCCCACCCGCTTGTACGTTTATCTGTTTTTCAGATTATTTCTTTAATCCTTCTAGTGTTTCCAAATCTTTTTTATACTCTTCTTCCGGAAGCTTTACATAACCAACTTCCTCTGATAGAGAGCCAGCATTTTCAATCGTAAATTTCAAGTAATCATAAACAGCTTCATCTTCTGCTACTGCTTTGTTAGCAGCATATGTGAATAGTGGTCTTGATAATGGAGCGTACTCGCCGCTCTCAATTGTTTCGTTCGTTGGTTCTACTGCACCTTTTCCAGCGTCAATTGGAACTACTTTCAACTTATCTTTATTTTCTAGGTAATAAGCATAGCCAAAGTAACCAATTCCACTTTTTTCTCCGGTTACACCTTGTACAAGGACATTGTCATCTTCAGATAATACAGCTGACTTGTCGATCTGCCCGCCTTCAAGGATTACTTCATCAAAGTAATCATACGTACCTGAGTCAGTACCTGGTGAGTAAAGCTTAATTTCTTCTTCAGGCCATCCTTTACGAATATCAGACCATTTTTTTGATTTCCCGTTATCAAGCCAAATCTTCTGCAGTTCTTCCACTGTTAGGCTGTCCACCCAATCATTATCTTTGTTCACCACAACGGAAAGACCGTCGTACGCTAGTTTAAATTCGGTAAAATCGATTCCTTTTTCCTCTAATGCTGCTTTTTCTTCATCCTTAATCGGACGAGATGCATTGCTCATTTGTGTTTCGCCAGCAATAAATTTCTCAAAGCCGCCGCCTGTTCCTGAGTAACCAACTGTTACTTTTACGTTCGGCTGTTCCATCATGTACTCTTCAGAAACAGCTTCCATGATTGGAAAAACAGTAGAGGAGCCATCGATCTGTATATTTCCTTGCATTTGTTTATTTTCTTCTGCTGATTGTTCAGCGTTTCCCTCACCGCTCGTGTTATTACATGCCCCCAACACTAACGCAGTGCTCATCATTGCTAAACCCGTCAACACCTTTATCTTTTTCATTCTGTTCTCCCCCTGCCAACTTGTAAGTTTTTGTTGTTCTTTACAGTAATCAGATTAAGGGAAAACTATTAAATAGGTTTTAATAGAATGTTAATGTTTTGTAAATCTCCATCTTTCAACAAAAAAAGCAGCAGGCTCAAAAGCCTGCTGCTTATTCTTCCTCTGTATTTTCCTCATTATTGTCGCTATCTGTACTTTTCTCTTCATCTTCCACACTATCCCTTGAGCGAATGTCTTTTTCAATGACAACGTCTGGTGTTTCTTCTTTCGCTCGTTGTGCTTTTAATTCAAAATATTTGTCGAGCACTTTTCGCCCAACGTTATTATTAAGAGGAGCCGAATTGGCACTATGCTGATAGGCCCAAGGAACAACAACCGCAAATGCTACCTCGGGATTGTCATAAGGAGCGTAGCCAACAAGGTTTACGTTCCAAGTCATTGGCAGCTGCTCGCCTCTTTTTAAATAGTCCTCACGCTTGGGGCCATCATACAAGCCTTCCGCTGTCCCAGTCTTACCTGCTGGATTATAGTCGACACCAGCGAAGTACTTTTTAGCTGTACCTTGCGAGCCATGCATAACCGCGTAGAAACCTTCCTGTACATGCTTAATCTCACTTGGAGTAGCATCTAGACGATTTAACACTTGGGGTTCGACTTCTTCTACTACTGGTCCAATTTTTCCTGTTTCAGCAATTGGCTGACGGATCTCCTTGACGATATGAGGCTTCATTCGATAGCCGCCATTAGCAATTGTTGATACGTATTGTGCGAGCTGTAACGGTGTATACGTATCGAACTGCCCAATGGCGAAGTCAAGTGCCAAACCTGGCTGAGTAAGTTCTCCCTGGAAACCAACTTGCTCATTCGGTAAATCAATACCAGTACGAACACCGAGACCAAATTGGCTAAAGTAGCGTCGCATCGTCGGCAGCGTTTCCGGGGAAATTCTTAATGGTCCATTCGGGCGATATTTCGCTTTTCCGATTTTCATTGCTGTTTTAAACATATAAACGTTGGAAGAGCGCATGAGAGCATATTGATCACTGATGCCCATTGCGCCGCCCCGGTTAAACCAAGAACTTTTTGTCTTGCCTCCTGAACCTGCAAATTTCAGAGGCTCATCGACGAGATATTCACCTGGGTGAATCGCCCCGGTCATATAACCCGTTAATACGGTCGCTCCTTTCACAACAGATCCCATTGTGTAAGAAGTGGTCAGGTTACCGAGCGCGAAGTCCCGCATCTCTGCTTTACCATCTTTTACGACAAATTGCTTGCCGGCAAGCGTTAAAATTTCACCTGTATTAGGATCCATGACTGTCACAAATATCCGGTCAAGAAGCGGATGGCCTCCTTGGCGTTTTGCTTGTCCAAGTTCTTCTTCAATAATCTTTTCAACTGCCAGTTGCAGATCCATATCAATGGTTAACACTAAATCGTTTCCGCGCTGTCCTTCACGGACTACTTCAGAATCAAGAATATTCCCCGACTTGTCGGTAACATTTTTCACCTTTGTTTTCTGGCCGCGCAGTACTTCCTCATATTGATACTCAATATAGCTTTTGCCGACACGGTCATTGCGGCTGTAATCTCTAGAAAGATAGAAGTCAACCATCTCTTTTGGCAAGCCTTCACGAGAGGAGGAAATATTGCCGAGTACCGTTTTTAGCGTATTATCATAAGCATACGCTCGATCCCAGTCAGTCGTCGTGTTCACGCCTGGAAGGGAGGCTAAGTTCTCACTCACCACTGCATACTCTTCTTCTGATACATTTTTGTTTTTAACGACTTGCGGTGTCATCGCGTAACCAGAAGTAAATTCACGATAAATCGCCAGCACTTCTAAATCTTGTTTCGTTAACGTTTTTAAATCTTTCTCCGTAATGCGGTCAAGCTGCATTTGATATAATTCTTTTGAAGAGATTTCATTCTCGTTAGCCTTTTCCCATTCCTTATCCGTAATTTTCTTCTTTGCTTTTTCCTCATTTTTGATAAGCCAGTAATCTTTTTTATCTCGTTCAGTCACCTGATCTGTTTCTTTATCAATCAGCTTTGCGAGCTTTTCTGCTGTCTCCAGCATTTCTTCCTGCGTAGCTCCTTTTTTGCGCGTATAAGTGATAGCATTCTGCGGAACATTATCCACTACAATTTGGCCGTTGCGATCAAAGATCTTTCCACGCGGTACACTTGCATTTACTGTTACGTCTTCTGTTCGCTCAATTTTCCGCTGATAATCTTCCCCCTGGACAATTTGCACAATTCCCAGTCTGAAAATTAAGATCGAAAAAAGCAAAAAGACAACAAAAAACATCATGTTCATCCGAAAAGGAACATGTGTCTTCTTCTTTCTCTTTGTTTTTTTCACCATTCATTATCCTCTCTGTTCAAAATCTATTAATCTCTATTCCCCATTTTAAACAACTTCCTGTTTTTTTTCTACATTGAAGCCTAAAAAGAGACTTGGATTAATTGACCAAGTCTCAGAACATACATAAAATTCACTTTAAACACTTCAAAGCACGAGATGACTAACAGAGTTATAAGCATCAAGGGAGTTTGTCGACAACGAGAGACTCGGCTTAATTGGCCAAGTCTCTAACAGACTGCCCGTTCACTTTTCGAATGCATAAATAAATAAAACTGTGTCCCGCTCCCAGAATCACGAGCAGAAATGGGATGCTTTCTTTTTCGTCAAATAAGGTAATCGCTACAATAAAAGACAGGATCGAAACAACCCGGCCAATATTAATAAATATCTCTCTGACAACGATATATTCTACCCTTCTTTCCGCCGCCTCCCTGCTTCTGCCGATCACATCATATGTCATCGATAAATAAGGTACGAGCAAAAACGGATAAGCCACCGCAATGATCGCCGCATAAATGAGGAGCTTTGTGAACGTTAAATCCACTATAATTAAGAAGAGCGACAGGAACAGTGTCATACCGCCTGCAAGAATGACTCTTTTTCGGTACTGCTCCTTCACTAGTTTCACGGCAAGTGAATAACTAAAAAAAGAAACACCCGAATAAACAAGCCCATACGTGCCAAGGGCCAGCTCACTCCCAGTTGTGACAAAGACAAAGACTGAAATAACAAAAACAAAAACGCCTTCTCTTAACCCTTGGAAAAAGTGAGCGTTTAAGACTCGTTTCCAATCCGGATGACGATCTCTTTCCTTCCAAACTTCCAAAAGCTGAAAGCGGCCGCTAGAAGGGCGCCTTTTTAACATCAGACTTAATAAAACAGCAACTAAGAAACAGCCGAGCGAAATGCCGAAAATAATAAAATAACCCGTATTAGACGTAAAACGGCTAATAATAAAGCCAGCCGCGATCGGTCCGATCATGCCACCCATTGAAAGCAAGGAGCCGAAAAAACCGTTAAAGAAATCTCTCGTTTCCGGTTCCGTAATTTCAAAGGTCAACACATTGTAAGCCAGCCAGTAAAACCCATAACCGATACCGAGCAGTGCACCAAGAAATACGATCCATTCTGACGCCTGACTGCCGATCAATAGAACCGCTATATAAAAACAGCCAAGGAATAAAACGCCCATCCTTAATACAATAATACGGTCTACCTTTTTGGCACATTGGCCTGCAGCCACATAAGCAAATAATTCAAAGACAACAGCTGTCAAATTATAAATGGCCAAATCAATGAATTGGCCGGACTGTCTCCACAAAAAAATATTTACAAACGTATTGGACAACGCCACACTCAGGGAGTATAAGCCGCCAATGAACAGCAACAGTCCAAGATCCTTCGACAGCGCTAAGTGGCGGAATCTCTTTCGAATGATCGACAAGATGTATCCCCCTTTCTCCTTATAGCGTTTGGAGAAAAGGAGAAAGTTATTCAAAAAAGCGAACCGATTTGTCGGTTCGCTTCATCAATTATTTTGCTTCTTGGTAACGTTTGGCTACTTCATCCCAGTTGACCACATTCCAGAAAGCGCTAACGTAGTCCGGACGACGGTTTTGGTAATTCAAGTAGTAAGCATGCTCCCAAACATCTAAACCAAGGATTGGTGTTTTACCTTCCATAATTGGAGAGTCTTGGTTTGGTGTGCTTGTAATTTCTAATTCACCGTTATTCACAACAAGCCATGCCCATCCGGAACCAAAGCGGCCTGCAGCTGCAGCAGCGAATTCTTCTTTAAACTTGTCGAAGCTGCCAAATTTGCTGCTGATAGCATCAGCTAATTCACCACTTGGCGCTCCACCGCCGTTTGGAGAAAGAAGCTGCCAGAATAAAGAGTGGTTCGCATGGCCGCCGCCATTATTACGTACAGCTGTGCGTACGCTTTCTGGAACAGCGTCTAAGTTTGCAATTACTTCTTCTACTGACTTGTTTGCCAGCTCATCTTGACCTTCAAGCGCTTTGTTTAAGTTTGTTACGTATGTGTTATGGTGCTTTGTGTGGTGGATATTCATTGTTTCCTTGTCGATATGAGGCTCCAGTGCGTCATATGCGTAAGGTAATTCAGGTAATTGGAATGCCATAATAAATTCCTCCCTATGTAATATTTGTTTCATGAACTTCAACTATAAGAGTAACAAAACTGAAAGCGCTAATCAATAATAAAGCTTATCGGATTTAAAGAAAAAGCAGTTGTTCTCTCTGGTTCAATCTGATCAGGAGAACAGCTGCTCTTTTCTCTAGTGAGTCTGCGACAAGTATTCGCTCTCTTCTTTACTCGCCCGAGAGCAGTGAGGACTTTGCCCGCCTTCTCTATGTACAATCATTTTTATACATGTCTAAGCCCTAAAATAGCCTCGGCAATATTAACGGCATGATCACCCATTCGCTCAAGATTGCTAATAATGTCAACGTATACAATGCCGGCCTGCCCTGTACAGCGGCCTTCGTTCATACGCAGAATGTGCTGTTTGCGCAGCTTTCTTTCCATTTTATCAATCAACTCTTCTTTTTGAGTTACTTCTTTGGCTAAGTTTAAGTCGTTTTCATCCAACGCCTTAATAGCCTTGTTGACAGCTGTGATCGTTAAAGCAAACATGTCTTCCAGGTCAGCCATTGCCTCATCGGTAATTTTCACTTTATTCGCCTGCTGATAATCAATGAGCTCAATAATATTTTCACAATGATCACCGATACGCTCAATATCGCGAACGGCATCGATTAACGTATTGTGTTTCTCCAGCTCTATTTCTGAAAGCGAGGTTCCCGACAGATGAACTAAATAGTCCGTAATTTTTTTATCCAGATTATTTAGAGCGTCTTCTATTTGAGTCGCCATGTCCGCATGCTTTTGATGCTTTGTTTTTAAATAGGTGTGCACTTCCTCCATCCCTTTGACGGCAAATTCCCCCATACGGATCACTTCTTCTTTTGCTTGTCCAAGCGCAATAGAAGGAGACTGTTCAATAAAGATTGGGTCGAGATGCTTCGCTTTATATTCTATAACTGTATCTTCTCCTGGTATCAGCTTCGTTACAATCATAGCGAGTACACCGACGAAAGGAAGCTGAATCAATGTATTCGTCACATTAAAGGTTCCGTGGGCAAAAGCTATCACCATTTTCGGCTCCAGACTCAGAGCAGTTGTTAAGTAAAGGATGAACTGAGTAAACAAAGGAAGAATGATTAAAAAGATTATTGTTCCGATTATATTAAACAACACATGAGTAGCAGCTGCCCGTCTCGCGGCTACAGAAGCGCCAATAGAGGCTAAAACAGCTGTAATGGTCGTTCCGATGTTATCTCCAAAAAGAACCGGCAATGCAGCATTTAAATCTAACAAATTCTCTGCAAACAAACCTTGCAAAATTCCGATTGTAGCGCTGGAACTTTGAACGATAACGGTGAAAATCGTTCCAACTACTACCCCTAGGATCGGGCTCGAACTCATATTGACGGTTAAATCATGGAATGTCTCTAATGAACGTAGCGGCTTCATGCCATTACTCATTAACTCTAAACCAAAGAAAAGAGAGCCGAATCCGAAAAGAATCATTCCTAAGTTGTGCATTTTCTTGCTTTTGAAGAAGAAAATAAATACAGCGCCGAGCGCCAAAATAGGCAAAGCGTAAGTGCCAACGTCAATCCCAATGATAAAGGCGGTTACGGTTGTCCCAATATTAGCTCCCATAATAACTCCGATAGCCTGCCTTAACGTCATAAATCCAGCGCTAACTAAGCCGACTGTGATGACAGTGGTAGCAGAGCTACTTTGAATTAAGACCGTAACAAGAATTCCCGCTAACACTCCCATCAAGGGATTAGTCGTAAACCGGTCTAAAATGTCACGCAATCGGTCTCCTGCCGATTGTTGCAGCCCGTCCCCCATTAACTTTATTCCATATAAAAATATACCAAGTCCACCCAAAAACTGGAACAGCATTTCTTGGACGTTGATCTCCATCTTTTCAACTCCTAATCAAATGAATTCGACAAAACTTGCAAACCCTCTACAATTATTAATAAAACGCAATGAAGAAGTAAATGATCTCAACAAAAAATTTACAATCGATTAACATTGAGGGGGACATATTACATTTATGTTACAAAATAAACCAAAAACTATTCGCTAAGCTTGAAAAAACAAGAGAAATCAGAATAGAATAACGAGAAGGAGGATTTACAATATGAACATTTTTCACCAGTTATGGAAGAGCCTCTATTCTCCAAAATCGATTTCTTTTTTTCGTTTTCAAGGAATAGGCAAAACCATTTCTTACATTTTCTTATTAATGCTACTCTCATCCCTGCCCTTTATGATCCAATTTAGCCTGCTGGCAACGAGCGGTCTCTCCTCATTTAAAGAAGTAGCGAAGGAAGAGCTGCCGTCCTTTACGATTGAGAACGGTCAACTTACTTCTCCTGAAACAAAAACGAAATGGTTGAAAAAAGGAGTCACTGATATTGTTTTTGATCCGGCAGGTACCGTCTCGGCTAGCGATTTAGCCAACAAAGATCAGGCTATCGGGCTTTTAAAAGAAGAGCTTGTTTTATCAGCAGGAGGCCAACTGCAGACGATCTCTTATGATTTTCCTGGCATCGCAGCGATAAACAAGGAGACAGTGATTCATTATACTCATTCACTTCAAGCCTATTCAGCCATCATTTTACCGGTTCTTTTTATTCTTTATTATCTTTTCACCTCCTGTATGGGCTTTTTAAAAGTTTCTGTTTTGGCTGCTATTGGTATGCTTTTTAAGCAGGTAACAGGTAGAAAATTGTTTTATCGGCAAAGCTGGCGTCTAGCTGCCTATGCTATGACACCGGCTATTATACTTTTTTCTCTGTTGCGTTTAGCAGGTATCACATTGCCTTTCAGCTTCCTTATAGACTGGCTGATAACGGCTCTTATGCTCTTTTTAGCTATCCGCTCTATTCCGCTGCCCAAGTCTAAAAAGCAGAAAGCAGCGAATTAACCCTTGAGACTGTAGATAAGATTTCTTCTATACATGATAGCCCTTCAAGGGGCGAAACCTAATTATAAGCGCGGGCAGACGAACAACGAAGAAAGCGAGCGTTTATCAACAGCCTAACCCCCTTTTTCCCTTTTGCTGGTCTATTTTTTTAGGACAAGCATATAGTAGGAAAAAGAGGTGGAATTATGAAAAACTTTTTAATTTTTATCACTCTCATCGTCATCGCTGCCGGCCTCTGGAATGACTTCACCAATGGCTCACTGCCTCGCATAGAAGAAAGTGAAAAGAAGGCTGTAAAAGCAGAAAGCAAAAGTCTGCCTTCTGCCCCCTATGAAGAAATAGAAGTAAAAGCTGGTGACACGGTTCTTTCTATACTGGCTTCCTTGCACGGCGGCCAACTTCCTGCAGATCTTGAAACAGCAGTGTCTGACTTTCAAAAATTAAATAATGGTGTTTCCCCGGACAATATTCGGCTGGGTGAACGCTATAAATTTCCACTATATGAGGATGAGTAAAAATCGTATTCTCCGTAGCTGTACTTACTTAGGATAAGGCACGACCAATAAAACGCTTCATGGCAAGGGTCTTGCTGCCCGCCTATACAAAAGAAACCTTTTTCCGTTGTCATTTTCTTGTCAGATCTGCCCGATTACTGTTACAATTGATGATTGAAGCAGCTTTTTATCAGAATGAAAAGGGGCGAGTCACCATTGAGTGAAATTATCCACCGTTCAAATACACGCCCGGTGAAAGTCGGAAACTTAACCATCGGCGGAAGCAATGAACTATTTATTCAAAGTATGACAACAACCAAAACTCACGATGTCGAAGCGACGGTTCAACAGATCCATCGTCTTGAAGAGGCTGGGTGCCAAATTGTTCGTGTTGCTTGTCCGGATGAGCGTGCGGCTAATGCCATCGCAGCAATTAAAAAACAAATTAATATCCCACTAGTCGTGGATATACATTTTGACTATAAGCTCGCTCTCAAAGCGATTGAAGGCGGAGCAGACAAAATACGGATCAACCCAGGGAACATCGGCCGACGGGAAAAGGTAGAAGCCGTTGTCAATGCTGCTAAAGCGAAAGGCATTCCGATTCGTATCGGTGTCAACGCGGGAAGTCTTGAACGCCGTATTTTAGAAAAGTACGGTTATCCTACAGCAGATGGCATGGTAGAAAGTGCTCTTCACCATATCAAAATTTTGGAAGACCTCGATTTCCATGATATTATCGTTTCGATGAAAGCATCGGATGTTAATTTAGCCATTGAGGCATATGAAAAAGCTGCACGAGCATTTGATTATCCGCTTCACCTTGGCATTACCGAATCCGGTACTTTATTTGCTGGTACAGTGAAAAGCGCTGCCGGCCTGGGAGCAATCCTAAGCAAAGGCATCGGCAATACGTTACGTATTTCCCTAAGTGCCGATCCTGTTGAGGAAATAAAAGTTGCAAGAGAGCTATTAAAAGATTTTGGTCTTTCTTCCAATGCTGCTACATTAATCTCCTGCCCAACATGCGGCCGCATTGAGATTGATTTAATCAGCATTGCCAATGAAGTGGAAGAGTACATCCAAAAAATCAAAGCGCCTATTAAAGTAGCTGTGCTCGGCTGTGCTGTAAACGGACCGGGAGAAGCACGCGAAGCAGATATCGGCATCGCCGGCGCGCGCGGTGAAGGCCTGCTATTCCGAAAAGGACAGATTGTTCGTAAAGTACCAGAGGAAACGATGGTAGAGGAATTGAAAAAAGAAATTGATAAAATTGCTGAAGAATACTACCGCCAGCAAGAAGCAGAAGCACAAAACGTATAAAAGCCTGGCATTTGCCAGGCTTTTCCTTATCATTATTATTCAATCCTATTCTTATCAAGCTGATTGAACCAGTTGTCTTTCAAGGCGCGCAACAAAAAGAGAACGTTTGTCAACATCTTAAAAGCCTGGCATTCGCCAGGCTTTTATTATTATCTAAAAAAAGGGTAAAACAAACAGCCCCATGATCACAGCAGCGGCTCCTATACCAATTGCCCAAGCGCCAAGACTCTGTTCTCCCCTGCTTCTTGCGAAGAAGCCAAGAACAATGCCAACGATCCCTAGCAACACCGGCATAATGAATAACGCAATAACAGAAACGATTAGACCGGCATATCCCATTCCACGACCGCCTGTCGTTGCTTTATTCTTTTGGCTGTTATCCGGCTGCTCCTGCTGGCGTGAGGGAATTGGCTCAGTCAGTTCAGCAGCTGTTTCTTCCTTGTACAATCCTGTTTTCTCATACATTCCCGTTTCGCCTGTTGGCATTGGGTCTTTATCGAACTTATTGTCCATTGGATTATCTCTGTTGTCCATTACTGCTCATCCCCTCGCTTTTATCATTTAAGGAGCTTTTATAGTATTTGATTTTCCATTAAAATTATTCAGGTGATCTTTCCTAACACTCTTCGTCAAAATATGATACACTTTGATAAAGATTTTACAACGTAAGGAGCAAAAAATGATGAAAGCGAAACGTTTTGGCATCGACATTGATGGAACCGTTACGTGTCCAACAAGTTTGATTCCATTCATTAATCAGGATTTTTCCTTAAACATTACGCTTGATGATATAAAAAAATACGATTTATCTGAGGCCCTAGATATTCCGGCTGAGCGCTTTAGCGACTGGTTTAACAAAAGAGAACCGGCTATTTATGCAAGCTCTCCGCTTGCTGAAGGAGCAAAAGAAGTCTTGTTGAAGTGGAAAGAACAATTCCAGTTATTTTTTATTAGTGCCCGCAGAAATCATCTGATGAACATAACAGAGCGATGGTTTGAGGAGCAGGATATTTTATACGATCGGATAGAACTCATTGGTTCACACGATAAAATCAAAGCAGCAAAACAGTATAAAGTAGACATTTTTCTTGAAGATAAACACGATAACGCGGTAAGCATCCATGAAGAATTGCGTATTCCTGTTCTCTTATTCAATACACCATACAACCAGGATCCTATTCCTGATGGAGTCATTCGAGTCGATAACTGGGCTCAAGCAGAACAATGGGTGAATCGATGGGTTCACCCAACAAAAGCCGTTTCTATTAGTGAAAATTCATATTAAAAAGGATGCGATAAAAACGACGTTCCGTTTTTATCGCATCCTTTTTTACGTAATGTATCCATTTTACTATGCTTCTGCCGGCAAGCAGGCTGGGCACGTTCCGTATATTTCAAACTTATGGCCCGACACTTCATAGCCTGGCAGTTCATGAACGTGATCCATCGGGCACAGATGAATTTCTCGTGTCTTTCCACAAGCTAAACAAATAAAATGGTGATGATGCTCCTTATGTGAACAAGTGAATCGGTAATGTCGTTCACCAGATAATTCCGTCTCCTCTAAAATCCCCATTTCCACAAACAAAGCTAAATTTCGATAGATCGTATCAAAGCTGAGCCCTGGATAATTCCCTTTCATTTCTTCGAGCACATCTTTGGCGGTTAAGTACTTGTCCTTCCGCGCAAACAGCTCAAGCATGTCCTCCCTTTTGCCCGTCTGCTTATATCCCCGCTTTTTTAAAAGTTCGACCGCTTCCGTTAAATTCATGTTTTTCACCCCGCCTTTACGAATTTTTTAGCTGCAATGACGAGCAGTAAAATCAGGATGGAAGCTACCACGATGGTCCCACCTGGAGCCAAGTCTAAATAAAAGGCACTAATTAGTCCTGTAATAACAGCTATTTCGCCAAATAACACAGAATAAGCGATAGTCTGTTTAAACCCTTTTGCCATCCGCATAGAGGCCGCCACCGGTAACGTCATAAGCGCTGATACAAGCAGCACACCAACAATCCGCATAGAAGCTGCAATGACTAAAGCAACAAGAATAATAAAGATAAAGTGGATGGACTTAGCCGGTATTCCAGAAGCTTTCGCGTGCTCTTCATCAAATGACAATAGGAATAGCTCTTTATACAATAGATATACCGTCGCCATTACGACGACGCTGACAATGCAGATTAGCCAGAGATCCTCACGGCTGACAGCACTAACACTTCCAAATAAATAACTGAATAGATCCGTATTAAACCCATCCGCTAGTGAAATAAAAATAACCCCTATTCCTATTCCACCTGACAAAATAATCGGAATGGCCAGCTCTTGATAGTGCTTATACACTGTTCTTAGCCGTTCAATAAACAAAGAGCCGATTACCGAAAAAACCATTCCTGAATACATCGGATTCAGCCAAGCAAGAAAAGTAAAGGTCTGGCCAAAGTACAATCCAGCAGCAATCCCCGCAAGTGTTACGTGACTGAGAGCATCCGCAATGAGCGATAACCTTCTTACAACGATAAAAGCACCAAGCAATGGTGCAATAACTCCAATAATCATGCCGGTTAAAAAAGCATTTTGAAGAAATTCATATTGGCCTATTGCTTCAATCATATATCTGCCTCCTGATGATCATGATGATGATCAAGCAGATGGATGCCATGCCCGTATAAAGCGGATAAATCATCTTCATTCAGTGTTTCAAACTGTTTCATGCTGCCGTGAAAATGTAAATATTTATTAAGGCAGGCTACGTGAGTCACTTTATCACTGATAATGCCAATATCATGTGTGACTAACAAAAGGGTGATTCCCATTTTCTTATTTAAATAAGAAAGCATTTCGTAAAATGATTCAACATTTTTGCTGTCTACCCCGACGGTAGGCTCGTCAAGAATTAGAATATCAGGCTTGGACACAATCGCTCTGGCAATAAATACACGCTGCTGCTGCCCTCCGGAAAGCTCTCCAATGTTTCTTGTCAAGAATTGCTCCATTCCTACTGCTGCTACTGCTGCTTTAATAGCCTGTTTCTCTTTGCTGCCAGGCAGTCGAAAGAGCCCCAGCTTCTTTGTTAGACCACTTGCTACTACTTCATAGACGGTAGCAGGGAAACCAGTATTGAAGGAATTGGCTTTTTGTGAAACAAACCCAATTCGATCCCAATTTTTAAAATTCTTCTGAGGGGTGCCAAAGAGAAGAATTTCTCCTTCTTTTACTTTCAATAAACCCAGAATAAGTTTGAGCAAAGTTGATTTTCCTGAGCCATTTGGACCTACTAAACCTAAAAAAGCCCCTTTAGGGACAGATAATTGAATGTTTTCTAACACATTATCCCGGTCGTAACGGTAGGACACGTTTTTAATTTCAATGACAGATGATGGATTCATTGAAGTGTCTCCTTTATAAGAATGATTACGATTTATGAACCAAATGAAGTATACAACATTTAACGGAAAAAGTAAATTGGAACTGTCCTTAGATAGACAGCTCCAATTTTTATTAGTGAATAGCCGCTTTAAAGCGGCCTCCTCTTGTTTCATGTGTGTTCATGATCGTTAAAAAGGCATCCGGATCCACATCATTAATAATGGTTTTTAATTTTGTCACTTCCAAACGTGTGACGACAACGTAAATAACTTCCTTATCCGAGTCAGTAAATCCACCTTTTCCTTTTAACTTCGTTGTTCCCCGCCCAAGACGATGAAGAATCACGTCAGACATTTCTTCATAGAAATCAGAGATAATAATACATGCCTTTGTTTCTTCAAGTCCCTGGATGACCGTGTCAATCGCTTTAAAGGCTATATAGTAAGTCATCACAGAGTACATGGCATTCTCCGCACCTAGAACAAAAGCAGCCCATCCAAAAATAAAAATATTAATAAACATGACAAATTCTCCAACTGAGAAAGGCAGCTTTTTCGTCATTAGGATTCCAAGTATTTCAGTGCCATCTAGTGTTCCGCCATGGCGAATAACAAGTCCCACCCCTATACCGAGGAGCAGACCGCCAAATACTGCCGCTAGGACTGGCTGATCCGTAAAGGGGCCAAATCGGTGGAAGCTATTTTCTACTACAGCAAGACACACAATGCCAAACAAAGAAGAAAACATAAACGTTTTTCCAATCTGTTTGTAACCAAAATATAAAAACGGGATATTTAACAAAACAACAAATGTAGAGAAATTCAGCAGCGGATGCTCAAATAAATAACTTAAAATTAATGAAATTCCGATAATTCCGCCATCAATAATATTGTTAGGAACAAGAAACAGCTCAATCGCGGCCGCCGCAAAAGCCGCCCCCATGAAAATCATAAGAAGCCGGTATAGAGCATGAGATTTCTTTTCTTTTTTATGTTGTTTGGGCATAACATCATTCCTTTTATTTAAAGTATTCTTTCTGCTTTCTTTTGTCTCTGAATCACCTTCTTTTCTTTCCCTCATACATTAACCATAGAAGAAAAGGAGTGATTGTCAGTGAAATTCTTACAAAACATAATTAATCAAAAGGCACAAATGATGACAGGAGATGAACTGTTAAAGTATGCGAAAGGGCTTGATATCCCACTGAAGCGAGAGGAAGCCGAAAGAGTCGCCAGCCTGTTGCGCAGCCGGAGAATTGATTTATTCAATGAGCAGGAGAGGGTCAATTTATTGAGGGAAATTGCCGCCATTACAAATAAACAAACCGCAGATAAGCTTAATAAATTGCTTAAAACATTTTTACAATAAGAAGGTCTGAGCAATTGATTGCCCAAAGGATGGAATTTATAATCTAAAATCGAATATTTATGCAAACAATAACAAGCTGCTCGTCTGGATTGGAAAGCAACGCTCTTTTCCTGCTAAAAGGCCACTCCCTAGTTTTTAGCAGGAAAAGACAATTAATGAAACTTATAAAACTAAACATTCCCTTAACGTTGCTTCACTTTGCTGCTATCCACTACATAAATATTAATACGTTAATGAACGGCTACTACTTTTCCAAGAACCGCTTCATCAAATGTTTTTTGTCTGAACATCTCAATTTCAAATTTGTAAGGCGGTTTTCGTGATTTTTTGTCTTCGCCAACATAAGGTGTTTCTAGTATTTTCGGCACCTCTATCAATTGAGGATGATGGACAATATAGTTAAGAGCTTCAAAGCCAATGTGGCCAAAGCCAATATTTTCGTGACGGTCTTTCCGGGCTCCTTGCTCATTTTTGCTATCGTTAATGTGCAAGACTTTAATCCGCTCCACTCCAACAATGCGGTCAAATTGATCAAGCACCCCATCAAAATCTTCTTTTATTGAATAACCGGCATCATGAGTGTGACATGTATCAAAACAAACCGACAATTTATCATTTAAATGCACTCCGTCCATAATCATGGCCAGTTCCTCAAAAGAGGCTCCACACTCTGAACCTTTTCCAGCCATCGTTTCAAGGGCAATTTGTACATCTATATCTTTCGTTAAAACTTCGTTTAGCCCTTCAATAATTTTCTTGATGCCTGTCTCTGAACCTGCGCCTACATGAGCGCCAGGGTGGAGAACAATCTGTTTAGCACCGAGCGCTGCCGTGCGTTCTATTTCCATTCTTAGAAAATCAACACCTAGTTCGAAAGTGCTCGCATTGACAGAGTTGCCGATGTTAATAATATAAGGAGCATGGACAACGATATCGACCATGTTGTTTTCCTTCATATGAAGCCAGCCTTTTTCAATATTAAGCTCTTCAATTTTCTTCCTTCTCGTGTTCTGGGGGGCTCCTGTATAAATCATAAATGTATTAGCACCATAAGAAGCCGCCTCTTCACTCGCTCCCAGCAGCATCTTTTTCCCACTCATGGAAACATGGGATCCAATTTTCAACATAACGATCTCTCCTTCTTCCCTTACTATTTTACTAAAAAAACACACCTTTTTCAGCAAAAAAGACCCGCAGCAGCAGGTCTTTTCGTTTGTATGTTAACCCTTGTTATTACGCTTCGTTTCCAAACGGCGCTCTCGCTTTTTAAATTGTGTCATTTCTCTTTGCATTTTCTTCTTATAACCCGGTTTTACTTTTTTCGGCTTACGAACGATTGATTTTGCTTTGGCATCAATTTCATCCGCCGTTTTCTCGCGCTTTTTCCGTTGATTACGGTCAACAAGTTCTATCCACTCACCATGACGTAAATCAGCATGACTGAAGCTAATACCTAGCTTTTCCAGGCGAACAAGTGCATCCTCATCAGAAGGAGTATAAATCGTTGCACATATTCCTGAAGAACCAGCCCGAGCAGTTCGCCCTGCCCGATGAACGTAGAAATCTAGATCCTTTGGCAGCTCGTAATTGATGACATGGCTGACTCCTTCGATGTCAATTCCTCTAGCTGCAAGATCGGTTGCTACAATAAATTGATAGTCCAAATCTCGAATTTGCTTCATCATTTTTTTACGGTCACGCGGTGACAAATCGCCGTGTATGCGGCCTGTTTTCAAGCCCTTCTCTAACAAGGCATCTGCCACTTCATCCGCTTTTTGCTTCGTGTTCGTAAAAATCACAGCTAAATAAGGATTGTAGGCTTGCAGCATATCAGCGAGCAGATCAATTTTTTCTCGACTCTTCTTCGGAACAAGAACATGATGAATATTTTCTGCCGAGATATGCTTTGGCTGAATGTGAATGAATTCAGGGTTTTCCATGTATTTCTTCAAAAATGGTTTTAACTTTTCAGGAATGGTTGCTGAAAAGACATATATGCTCAACTGCTCAGGCATTCTGGAAGCGATTTGATCGACATCCATAATAAATCCCATATCAAGCATTAAGTCGGCTTCATCAATCACAAGCATGCTAGCTTTATAAACAGATAACGCTTGAGCTTTGATCAAATCGTTGATTCTTCCAGGTGTACCAACAACGATATGCGGTTGATTTTTTAGTTTTTCAATATCACGCTGCTTGTCCGTTCCTCCAATATAACAGCGGGCTGTAATTTCATCATCAGACAATCGAGTAATTTTAAGAATTTCTTGATAAATTTGATTAGCAAGCTCTCTAGTCGGCGCCGTAATAACAGCCTGTACTTCTTTTTTAGCGGGATTTATTTTATGAAGAATCGGCAAAATATAAGAATGCGTCTTTCCTGTCCCAGTTTGCGATTGTCCAATCGCACTTTCCCCTTTTAAAACAAGCGGGATCATTCTCGTTTGTATATCAGTCGGTTCATAAAACCCTAATTGTTCTATTCCTTTATTGATAAACGGCTGAAATCCGTACTTTTCAAATTGATGATTTGCCAAGTGTGACACTCCTTTTGGCTTAAATAAGCCTTTTTCTCCATTCTGATATTATATCAAAATGATTCATAAATCAAAGGGCTCTGAACGATTCATCTATTTTTATGGAAAAACCTTTTTGCTTTTTACTGCATACAATAACGAAGAAGAAAAATACACGAAAGGATGAACTAGTTATGATTCCTTTTCCACGCGGCAACCGTCCCCCGCCCTCTTTCAACTATCCGCCTCCCATGAGAGGTTTTTCACCCATGCCGCCTCCCCCTGGCATTCCAGGAGGCGGTGGCATGGGATTAACAGGTCGAGGATTGCTCGGGCGTCTAAGGCAAGGGGCCGGGATCGGGCCTGGTCTAACCGGATTTGAACGTCAAGGGGCAGGAGCGATTGCCCAAAAAGCAGCTAACCCGATTAACTTACAGCAAATGTTAGCTAATACACAGCAAGTGCTGAAAACCGTTCAGCAATTTGGCCCGATTGTCCAACAATATGGACCAATGGTAAAGAATTTACCTTCAATGTGGAGGCTGTATAAAGGGTTAAAGTCTCTTCCTAATGCAGATGAAGAACAAAAAGATGATAACCAAGCTGAAGAAACCGAACAAAAGAAAAAGAAACAATCAGCAGATACGCCCAAAACAGAGCCTAAGCGGCCAACATCAAAAGTAAAAGCAGAGACGGAAGCGCCAGAAGAAACGGACGATATCTCTCCCCAAGAACTGAAACCTAAATCATCTAGACCGAAACTTTATATTTAAGAAGCGGCTGTTCACTTCCAAAGTTCGTCTTCCTCCTATATAATGAATTCGTACACTATTCACTCCGATTATAAAAATAGGAGGTTTTTTTATGGAACTCATTAAGATTGCGCCAAGGGGATACTGTTACGGCGTAGTAGATGCGATGGTGATCGCTCGGAACGCCGCTCTAGATAAAACGTTGCCACGCCCGATTTATATTCTCGGAATGATCGTCCACAATAAGCATGTAACAGATGCCTTTGAGGAAGAAGGCATCATAACGCTTGAAGGCAGCAACCGTAAAGAAATTTTAGAGCAAGTCGATAAAGGGACTGTCATTTTCACCGCTCACGGTGTCTCTCCTGAAGTGAGAGAGCTTGCCCGCAAAAAGAATTTGGTTACGATTGACGCCACTTGTCCAGATGTAACGAAAACCCACGATTTAATTCGGGAGAAAAAAGTAGAAGGCTATGAAATTATCTACATCGGAAAAAAGGGCCATCCTGAACCAGAAGGAGCACTAGGAGTTGCCCCAGAGATCATTCATTTAGTTGAAAAGCCCGAAGATGTCGAGAAGCTAGCGATAAAAAGTCCGAAAGTCATCGTAACGAACCAGACAACGATGAGCCAATGGGATGTAGCTGATATTATGGACAAAATTAAAGAAAAATACCCGCATTCCGAAATGCACAAAGAAATTTGCCTAGCTACGCAAGTTCGCCAAGAAGCGGTAGCAGAACAAGCAGGCGAAGCAGATGTATTGATCGTTGTAGGCGATCCAAAAAGCAATAACTCCAATCGCTTAGCTCAGGTCTCTATGGAGATTGCCGGTACGACTGCTTATCGGGTTGCTGATGTGTCGGAAATTGAGATCGATTGGATCAAGGATGCCAAAGTAGCAGCTGTCACAGCCGGAGCTTCTACGCCGACACCCATTGTAAAAGAAGTCATCCAGTTTTTAGAACAGTTCGATCCGGAAGATGAAAGTACATG
This sequence comes from Pseudobacillus wudalianchiensis, assembly GCF_001685015.1. Lineage (GTDB taxonomy): Bacteria > Bacillota > Bacilli > Bacillales > Domibacillaceae > Pseudobacillus > Pseudobacillus wudalianchiensis. Next base: position 436,345 of record NZ_MAYT01000001.1, on the reverse strand, counting down.
GGGTCGAGAGAAAAAAGTTCCGCTCAATAAAATCTTGCCCAAAGTAAAAAGATCAACCTTAACGACTCGTTAAGAAAAACAAACAAGCTGATCCATGGCAAAGGATCAGCTTGTTTGTTTTTATACAAATGTAAAGGGGTCAGTATGAACAGAGGAAGGAATAAATTGCACATCAAAGTCCTTTTCCGCCGCTAAAGACGTCATCTTGTTCGCAGTTCCCACTTTCATTACCTTTTCCACATTGTGACCAGGATCTACTACTTTTAATCCGATAGCAAGTGCATCATGAGCGGTATGGTAATAAAAATCACCAGTGACGTACACATCAGCTCCCTGAAATTTAGCCGATTGAAAATACTTATTGCCGTCGCCTCCGAGCACCGCTACTTTTCTTACATGACCTGTTAAGTCTCCGACAACACGAACACCTTTAACCTCTAGTTTTTCTTTTACATGCTCAGCAAACTCACCCAACGTCATCGACTTCTCTAACTTGCCGATTCTGCCGAGGCCCAGTGCTTCTCCCTCATTATCCAGTGGATAGATATCGTAGGCCACTTCTTCGTAAGGGTGAGTCTTCAGCATAGCAGACAACACGGTTTTCTCCAAGCTCTCCGGATAGATCGTTTCTATTTTAACCTCTTCTACCTTTTCCAATTGGCCGGCTTGTCCGATATACGGATTTGTTTGGTCGCCAGGCATAAAGCGCCCAATTCCATCCGTCGAAAATGAACAATGGCTATACTCGCCGATAAACCCTGCTCCTGCTTCCCCTAGGGCTTGGCGCATCTCCTCTGCATGATCTGCCGGAACAAACACAGCAAGCTTCTTTAAACCATCTTGAAACGTCGGTACGAGAACCTTTGTTTCCGTTAACTCAAGAGCTGCAGCTAAAAGATCATTCACACCGCCTTTCGCCACATCTAAATTGGTATGGGCTGCATAGACAGCAATGTCATGCTTAATTAATTTCTCCAGCAGCCTTCCAGACGGATCACTCGTGACAATAGACTTTAACGGGCGAAAAATAAGAGGGTGATGGGCAATAATGAGCTGCACATCCTTTTCAATAGCTTCGTCTACTACTTCTTCAAGCACATCAAGGGCTATAAGAACACGTTCAACCGGCTTATTTAACCGGCCTACTTGCAAGCCAATTTTATCGCCTTCCATTGCATATTTCTTGGGAGAGAACTGTTCAAATAATTGAATCACTTCATGTCCGTTCACTTTCTTCACTACTAATCGCCTCCTTAATCAATTGAAGCTCCCGCAGCACGCTTTGTTTCTTTTCCTTTGCCGCTTGCTGATTTCCCGCTTTTTCTAAATTTTTCAACACTACTTCTAATTGGTCTGCTTCTCTTTTCCACTTTTTAAGAAATGCTTCGTTTTTTTCAGCAAGCAACATCGGGCCTGTGAGCAATTTCAGTTCCTTTCTTGTGCTGTACGGTTTTTCGGCGTCTCCCTTTTCTGCTGTTAAAATCTCATATATTTTCCCGTCTTCTTCCATAATGACTTCATCGATTAGCTCCCAGTCGTTCTCTATCAGCCACTTACGAATATGATCAGCCCGAAGATTTGGCTGCAGAACGAGCCGCTTTACGCCCTCCAGCTTTTCTTTTCCTTCGTTCAAGATAGAAGTAATGAGGGTGCCGCCCATACCGGCAATCGTGACACAATCCACTTCACCGGCCGAAATGACTTCAAGCCCATTGCCTTTGCGTACATCAATTTCTCCTTCAAGTCCAGCAGCTTTCACCTGCTGTTCAGCCGCCTGCAGGGGACCGTCTGCCACTTCACCAGCAATAGCCTTCACAGCTAAGCCCTTATTGATCGCGTAGCAAGGCAAATAAGCATGATCAGAGCCAATATCCGCCATAACCGCCTGCGCTGGAATACGGGCAGCTACGGCCATTAAACGCTTTGATAATTGATTAATATTCATCGTGTCACCACTTTTATTTTAATGTTCCGCTTCCATTCTAAATGAAAACGCCTAATTAAAAAAGTTCTTTGCCGGACGGCAAAGAACTTTTCGTGCATTATTTAATTTTGCTGACCCAGTCAGCCATAGCATCAGCATTTTCAGCTGGCACAAGGCCTGGAGGCATAGCGCCTTTACCGTGTGTAATAATGTCTTTAATTTCATCTTTCGACAATTTGCCGCCAATGCCTTTCAAAGAAGGACCAGCTCCACCTTCAAAGTTGCCGCCATGACAGCCTGCACAAGTTTGCTTGTAGAAGCCTTCTGGTTCAAAAGCGCCTGCCGTCTCACCGCCTGTTTGCTCTCCGCCCTTCTCCTCTTTCGCCATTTCTTTAGAGTTATCAAGTCCTTCTAAAGAAAGGAAGAAAATCAGACCAAGGCCAAACACAGCAATCAATAAGAACGGAATGATTGGATTACGATTCATTTCTTAACCTCCCTTATGTACACAAATAACAAATAGAAAGTACAAACACTTACTATTCTACTTGAAAATGGAGAAGACGAAAAGCCCTTCCATAGAAGTTTTTACCCCTTTGTCGTAATTTAGACACATTTTACCTTTGTTTTTCTTTTTTATAAGTTTTTTTGTATTATATAAAAATAAAAATGACTAACAATATGACTCCGAGCCATGCCGAGATTGTAAAATAAACCTGCTGAAGCTTTCTCCCGGCTATCCACCAAATTAAACAATGAAAAAAGAGCAGAGCATAAAGGGTGATCGAGTTTCCCCCCCATATTTTCTCATGACACTCTACTGTAAAAATTAAAAATAAAATAGCCGAAGCCGCATATAAAAATGGAAGAAAAAATCCTTTTTTAGAAAAATAAATAGCAGCGCTTAACAACAAAACGACAAAAGCTGCTAAAATCGTCATTTGCAAAGGGAAAGACAATTCAGTAAAATATAGGACAAATAAAGAAATAAATACAACGAAAAAGGAAGCGAGTAAACTAATAGCGGATAGGCGCTTTGCCTTTGGCTTTTTGACAGCGTTTTCCGGCAGCTCTTCTCCCTGGGTATACATCGTCAATAAGTAATCACAGTATTGAGCAGGCAGCATATGATTTTCTTTCCAAAAATGGATTTCTTTAATAATGATGGTCTTTTTGTTATCTTTCATCTATCGTCACATCCTGTCTAACACATTCGCGAAAATCCTTGAAATACCTGCTTTTCAAAAAAAAATAGTTTACTTCTTGTCAGAAGTAAACCATTGAAACATTCTAGGCAATAACATGGGTGCCGGCAGTTTTATTCAAGGAAATCTTTTAATCGTTTACTGCGGCTCGGATGACGAAGCTTGCGCAAAGCTTTTGCCTCGATTTGACGAATCCGTTCGCGAGTGACGCCAAATACCTTGCCGACTTCTTCAAGTGTCCGAGTACGCCCGTCGTCTAGACCGAAGCGAAGACGTAACACGTTTTCTTCCCGATCGGTTAACGTATCGAGAACGTCTTCTAATTGTTCTTTTAGCAATTCATAAGCAGCATGCTCAGAAGGTGATGTTGCCTCTTGGTCTTCAATAAAATCACCTAAATGAGAGTCATCTTCTTCTCCGATCGGAGTTTCAAGAGAAACTGGCTCCTGAGCAATTTTTAGAATTTCCCGTACCTTTTCAGGTGTTAAATCCATTTCTTCTGCAATTTCTTCAGGAGATGGTTCGCGGCCAAGATCCTGGAGAAGTTGCCTTTGGACACGGATTAGCTTATTGATGGTTTCAACCATATGAACCGGAATCCGAATTGTTCTTGCCTGATCCGCGATCGCGCGTGTAATCGCCTGACGGATCCACCATGTAGCATACGTACTAAATTTGAACCCTTTGCGATAGTCGAATTTTTCAACTGCTTTGATAAGGCCCATGTTCCCCTCTTGGATAAGATCAAGGAACAACATACCACGACCAACATAACGCTTTGCTATACTAACTACGAGACGAAGGTTCGCTTCAGCGAGACGGCGTTTTGCCTCCTCGTCACCTTCTTCGATTCGGGTCGCCAGCTCAATTTCCTCTTCAGCAGACAAGAGATCAACCCGGCCAATTTCTTTTAGATACATCCGTACCGGATCGTTAATTTTTACGCCTGGCGGCACACTCAAATCGTTTAGGTCGAATTCTTCACTCTCTTTTTCAAGTTCATGAATATTTGGATCTTCTTCCTCATCCTCGTCGTTTGTTATATCAATTCCTTGTTCACCAAGGTATTCATAAAATTCATCAACTTGATCAGATTCCACCTCAAACGGTGATAGTTTGTCGGCCACATAGTCGTAAGAGAGTTTCCCTCTCTTTTTTCCTATTTCAACAATTTGTTCTTTCGCTCTTTCTAGTGTTACTTCAGTTTCTTTGGAACGTGTAGACTTTTCAGCCATCTGTCGTCCCCCTCCTTCCAAAATCCTTGCCTCAATGAGTTTTACTATTTTTTTAATTCCTTTTGAAGCCTGACAATCTCCATGGCAAGCTGAGCAGCCGTTTTGTAGTCCTTTGCTTTCTCTGCTGCCACCTGCTGTTGCTTTTTTTCTTTCACTTCTAATATTTTATGGTATTTCAATATTTCTTTTATATAATCATGAACTGCTTCATCATTTATTACTTCGCTGACCATCATCATTTCTATATCTGAAACGAGGCGGCGTAAATTGGCGTTCGGGAGAAAACTGATAAATGCACTTGAGTCCGGTACATTGCCTCCTTCATAAAAGCCAAGTAAATACGTAAAGATAGCCTGATGCTCATCAAGGTTAAATGTTTCACCGTTAAGCAAATCTTTCACTTTATAAGCAATGTCTGCATCTTTCAGCATATGAGCGAGAAGACGCCGTTCTGCCGTTTGAAAAGCAGGATATAGCTTTATCTGCGCTTGTATCGTTGGTGCTTGCTGAAACGTTCGCTCACTTGGAGGATGCTTCTTTCGTTCTTTAAAGAAGAGCTGTTTCTCTTGCTGTTTCAATGCATCCAATGAAAGTGAGAACTGCTCTGCTATTTGCCTTAAATAATAATCCCGTTCGACTGCTTTTTTTAATTTAGAGATTTCAGCTACTACCTCTTCGATATAGTGCAGCTTTTGTCCTTCATCCTGCAAATTTTTCCCTTGCTTATAATACTCCATTTTGAAAGCAATAAGCGTCATGGCTGTACCAATCACGTTATTTCGAAATTTTTCAGCCCCGTATTTCCTTATATAATCATCCGGATCCATTTTATCTGGAATGAGAGCAACCTTTATCTCGCAGCCGCTGTCACTTAACAAATTGGAAGCACGGAAAGCAGCCTGTATGCCGGCTGAATCGCCATCGAAACAAATAATAACCTGATCAGCTACCCGTCTAATCTGCTGAATGTGAGCATCCGTCAGTGAGGTTCCCATCGTAGCAATTCCGGTTTCTACCCCAGCACTTGCTGCTGCAATCACATCCGCAAATCCTTCAAAAAGAACAGCATGGTGCTGCTTGCGGATAGATGGCCGCGCTCGGTGAAAATTATACAAGAGACGGCTTTTATTAAAGATAGGTGTCTCCGGGCTATTTAAATATTTTGGCTTTTCATCATGGAGAGAACGGCCAGAAAAAGCGACTACTTTTCCTTTTTCATCGTGAAGGGGAAACATGATTCGACCGCGAAAACGATCAAAGTACGTTCCATCTTCCTCTTTATGAATAATCAAGCCTGCTTTTTCCATCCATTCAAGAGTGAAGCCGCGCTTTTGAAGAAATTTAACGGTGAAATCCCAATTCGGAAGCGACCATCCGATTTGGAAAGCGTCCAAATCCTCTTTAGAAAATCCTCTTTTTTCTAGATAATCTAATGCTTCCTGACCCTCTGTTGTATTCATCAGCAAATGATGGTAAAATTTTGCCAACAATTCATGAGCTTCCATTATCTGCTTATGCTCTTTGGAAATGGAGTGACTAGGACCATCGCCAGTAATAGCCGGATCAAGAGCTATTCCTGTACGTGTAGCCAGCTTCCCTACCGCTTCCTGAAAGGAGATGTTTTCTATTTCCATTAAAAAAGAAAAAACATTTCCTCCAGCTCCACACCCGAAACAATGATATATTTGCTTTTCGGGTGATACGGAGAAAGACGGTGAATTTTCTCCGTGAAACGGGCATAAACCGAAAAAGTTTCTTCCTTGTTTTTTCAACTGAACGTAATCGCCGATTACTTCAGTAATGTCCAGTGACTGCTTGATTTGTTGAATAGTTTCCTCAGGAATTTTTCCTGTCACATACATCACCAGCTATACTATTGTTCGATAAAAAAACTAAATTTCCTGCAGCTTTTTCTATTATTTGCTTTTCTATTAGCTGCTTTCACTTTCGGCACTTCCTCTACTCTCTTTGAAGCACCCTGTTATTTCTTCTTGCTGCTAGAGCTGCAGCGGAAAAGAGAATCGACAAATCTTCTTATATTTCTCTTTCCTATGCATTATAATTCTACAAGGTGGATTAGAATCCTTCTCAATTGAGAAATAAACTAAAAAAACGAACAATAATCTACTGTTTGACAAATCTCTTTCCAAGTGGCATACAATTAGTTTATTCCTTTACCTGATCTGTTAAACCTTTTTAAATACATTTTTATCACAATTTTTTATTATAGTACATTTCATTCCAAAAAACCATTGATTTTTATAGCTCAAAGAAAAAGAAGCCTTTCCAAAAGCGAAAAGCTCCCTTTTCTCAATTACCATATACATAATCAAAAATTTATCGGCTGAATATAAACTTGTAAACGGAAGGGGCCCATTGTAGGGTCACTCCTATTTTCGTTTTCCAAGCCTGCTCAAAATGATATTAGCTGTTTCTTCTACCGCTTTGTTTGTCACATCGATGACTTCGCAGCCAATGCGGTTCATAATCTTTTCGGAATAAGAAATTTCCGCTTTAATCCGCTCAAGATCTGCATAGCTGGCACTATCGTTCAAACCAAGTGAAATTAATCTTTCCCTGCGAATTTGATTAAGTTTATCTGGACTGATCTTTAAGCCAAAACACTTGTCCGTAGGAAGACTGAACAACTCTTCAGGGGGGTCTACCTCTGGTACGAGTGGAACATTGGCTACTTTTAACCGCTTATGAGCCAGATATTGAGAAAGCGGTGTTTTAGATGTGCGTGACACCCCAATTAAAACAACATCCGCCTTCAACAACCCGCGAGGATCGCGGCCATCATCATATTTCACAGCAAATTCAATGGCCTCTACCTTTTTAAAATACTGTTCATCTAATTTTCTTACAAGCCCAGGTTCCATTAAAGGCTGGCGTCCGTATAGGGACTCTAGTTCATCCATTAATGGACCAATTAAATCAAAAATAATAATATTTTCTTTTTGCGCCTGCTGCTTCATATAATTTCTGATCTCTGGCTTGACAAGCGTATAGACGATAATTCCCCGCTCGACTTTCGCTAAGTCCATTACTTCATCAATGGTTGATAAATCTTCAACATATGGAAACCGTTTAATCACAGCGTGTGATCCATTAAACTGACTAACAGCCGCTTTTGTCACAAGTTCAGCTGTCTCGCCTACTGAATCCGAAACGATGTAGATGATTGGGTCATTCAGCAAAAACTAGAACCTCCTTTCCTAACTGCATCACTCATCATCTGCCAATGAGACAAACGCTTTGGCAATAGTTGTTTTGGTAATGCGGCCAATTACTTCATAACCTGTAGCTGTTTTTTTAACAACTGGTACAGCATCTATTTGTCTTTCGATTAAATTTTTCGCAACATCAACGAGCAAATCATCTCGTTCACATACAGCGATATTCGGCATTCTTGTCATAATAATATTGACTGGAATGGCGTTTAATTCCTGCTTTCCAATACTGGCCCGAAGCAAGTCTTTACGAGAAAGCACACCGACTAGATGACCATTTTCATCTACGACAAACAATGTACCGACATCTTCTAAAAACATCGTAACGATCGCATCGTAGACAGATACATTTTCACGTACCACGACTGGTACCGCTTGGTAGTCTTTTACATATATTTTCATTAAATTTTCTGTAAGAAGCTGAGTACCTGATTTGCCTGTATAAAAATAGCCCACGCGCGGTCTTGCATCTAAAAAACCTGCCATCGTTAAAATAGCTAAATCGGGACGCAGTGTTGCTCTTGTGAGATTAAGGCGTTCCGCGATATTTTCACCGGTAATCGGCCCGTTCTCCTTGACAATTTGCAAGATTTTTTCCTGACGATTATTAAGTTCGATCTCCCTCACCACCTAGTGCGCAATAAGAGCACAAGTGCTGGCGCTAGCTTGTTAACTTTTTTAACCCCTCTAGCTGAGCGTCCGGGCACCCGTGCCTCGATCTTCAAAAGTGTTATACCATATAATAAATATTATATACTATTTAAACTGAATGAAAAGAAAAGTTTCACCAGATATCAGTATTTTGCGCTAGTATAGATGAATGATTTATGGAAATAGCTAATCTGTCTGACCTTACTTTACTAAAATTTTATTAAAATCAGCGAACGACAAGATGATAACAGAGAGAGCTTTCATTTGATTTAAACGATTTTCTCTTACAGCTGTCTCTTCTGCCATGACCATCGTATGATCAAAATATTGTTCAATTGGCTGCTTTAAGCTTTCAAGAAGAGTAAATTGTTGTTCAGCTGTCTCTACTTCTTTTAGTCCTTTTTGAACGCGAAGAAACTCTCTATGTAAGACCTTTTCCTCTTCATTCTCGAAACGCTGCTCATCAATCTCTCCTATCACTTCAGCTTTCTTAGCAATATTTACGACACGACTAAGCGCTTCCGTCGTCTCTTTAAAGCCCTCTTCTTCCTTGTGAGCCATCAATACATCCGCCTTGGCAAACAAGGAAGGCAAGGAACCAACAGGCCCTGCAAGTACAGCATCAATTAAATCGTAACGGATCTCTCTCTCCTGCAAGCTGTGTTTAACACGGAGCTTGAAGAAGGAAACCAATTCCTCCAAGAGCGCTTCTGCTTCTTTCTCACCAACATTGTCTTCTTTCACTACTCCGATTGCCGTTTGTAAAACCGTCTCAAGTGAAATGCTCCATTTCTTTTCCGCTAAAATAAGAACGACACCAGCTGCCTGTCTTCTTAAAGCGTAAGGGTCCTGAGAACCAGTTGGAATAATGTCTACTGCAAAGCAAGAGACGATCGTATCTAACTTATCGGCTAGACTAACAATGGCTCCAGTGAATGTCTCCGGCGTCTCATCATCAGCGTGCCGCGGTTCGTAATGTTCATTCACTGCTCGAGCGACTTCTGAATCTTCTCCTTTCTGCTGGGCGTATTTCTCTCCCATAATACCTTGCAGTTCTGGAAACTCATAAACCATCTGAGTTACGAGATCAAATTTACAGATTTCTGCTGCCCGGTCTACTTTTTGCTGCACCTCTTTTGAAGCACCTGTTAATTCACTTAGCTTAGCAGCTAGGCGGCGAATACGGCTTACTTTTTCAGATAACGTTCCGATCTTTTCATGGTACACAATCGTTTGAAGCTTATTTAAGAAAAAGTCGATTTCCTTACTTTGATCTTCTTTGTAGAAAAAGTCAGCATCTGCAAGTCGCGCTCTTAATACTTTTTCGTTCCCACGGGCCACAACATCAAGTGAACGGCTGTCACCGTTTCGGACTGTAACAAAGTAAGGAAGAAGCGTGCCTTCTTTATCTTTTACTGGGAAATAGCGTTGATGCTCTTTCATAGAAGTGATCAGCACTTCTTCCGGCAATTCAAGGAATTCTTTATTAAAAGAACCTGATAAAGCTGTTGGATATTCTACTAGGTTATTGACCTCTTCGAGCAGTTCTTCATCAACCGGAATTACCCATGACTTTTCTGCTTCCAATTCAGACAATTGGCGACGGATCATCGCTTTCCGCTCAGCAGGATCTACGATAACAAATTGTTTTTTGAGCTGTACTTCGTATTCTGCTGGAGCTGTGATCGTGATCGTGTCACCCAAAAAGCGGTGTCCCTTCGTTATCCGGTCTGTCACGACATTTGTAATTTCGAATGGAATAACGTCTGAACCAAACAACGCCACGATCCATTTAATCGGACGGATATAACGAAGGTCGTTATTTGCCCAGCGCATGTTTTTTCCAAAATGTAAGTTCACGACAATGTCCCGAAGCTTTGGCAATAAATCAATTGTCGGCTGGCCTTTAATAAATTTATTAACGTGTACATATTCAACACCATTAATTTCTTTAAAGTAGATATCTTCTACCGTTACTCCCTGCCCACGTGTAAAGCCAATCGCTGCTTTTGACCAAGAGCCATCTTCTTGAAGAGCAATCTTTTTTGCCGGTCCTTTTGCTTCTTCTTCAATATCTTCTTGGGCTTCTGCCACTCCCTGCACTAAAACGGCTAAACGGCGCGGAGTTGAATATAACGTAATGCCTTCATAAGAAACTTTTTGCTCTTGTAAAAATTCTTCTACCTTGCTGCCGAGCTGGTTCATCGAATCTGTCACGAAGCGAGCTGGCATTTCCTCCAGGCCAATTTCTAACAGCATATCTCTCTTACTCATGTTCCGCCTCTCCTTTCTCTTTTAACATTGGGAATCCTAGTTTTTCACGCTCTGCATAGAATGTCTTCGCTATTTGTCTTGCTAAATTACGCATGCGGCCAAGGTAAGCTGTTCTCTCTGTAACGGAAATGGCTCCTTTAGCATCTAAGACGTTGAATACGTGAGAGCATTTTAAAACATAGTCATACGCTGGGTGAACAAGCCCCTCGTCCATTTGGCGTTTCGCTTCTTTTTCATAAATCGCAAATAAATTAAACAACATATCGGCATCTGATGTTTCAAATGTGTATTTAGAATGTTCAAATTCAGGCTGATAAAAAATATCTCTTACCGTAAAGCCTTCTGTCCACTCTAAATCAAAGACGTTCTCTTTCTCTTGAATATAAGAGGCGAGCCGTTCAATTCCGTATGTGATTTCCACCGAAACCGGCTTACACTCCAGACCGCCGACTTGCTGGAAATAAGTAAATTGTGTGATTTCCATACCGTCAAGCCATACTTCCCAGCCGAGCCCTGCACAGCCGAGGGATGGATTTTCCCAGTTATCTTCTACAAAACGGATATCATGATCGAGCGGCTCAATGCCTAACGCTCTTAAAGAATCTAAATACATCTCCTGAATGTTATCAGGTGAAGGTTTCATGATGACCTGAAATTGATGATGCTGATACAAACGGTTCGGATTTTCCCCGTAACGGCCATCTGCTGGACGTCTGCTCGGTTCTACGTAAGCAACGTTCCATGGTTCAGGACCGAGGGCCCGTAAAAAAGTATAAGGGCTCATTGTACCGGCCCCTTTTTCTACATCATATGCCTGCATCAGAATGCAGCCATGATCAGACCAGTGTTTTTGCAAGGTTAAAATCATCTCTTGAATATTCATAGCTATGCCTCTCTTTCTGTAATGGGTGATAGTCACCTGTTTTATAGGAAAAGCAGGATATTGATTCACCGTGAGCACTTTCATTAGCTTCGTGAATAGAATAGGCTGCAGAATTTTACAGCTTTACACAATAAAAAACTCTCGTCCCTATGTACACAATGTACATAGGGACGAGAGTTACCCGCGGTTCCACCCTATTTGCCGTATGATACGGCCTCTTTTCCAAAACGCTGCTCCAGACCGCCTTTCCATGATGCTCTTTTCCCGGCTTTCACCATCCCGGGTTCGCTAGTAAAAGAGGAAATCATGTACTCCATTCCTTCACTGCAGCCAACTATTTATTTGATTGAATATAAAAAACTTAATCGAAAACAGGAAATTTGTCAATCCTCTTCTTGTTCTTTATTGAGCAGCGACTGCATTCGTTCCATTTGATCGAGAAATTTTCGTGATTTTAAATAAATCCCGGAATATTCATCATAATAAAGCGAAATAGCTTTTCGCAATTCTTTTTTCGTTTCTTCTTTTACATTAATATTGCCAAGCCGATTTAAATCGAAAAAATAAAACAGCCGCAAAAGCTTAATAGCAGCTTGTGATAATGGCAGTAAATAGGGATCGATTTCAAAGCAGCGGTGACATAAGAAGCCATTTTCCCGAATAGAAAAAGCAAATCGACCTTCCCGGCTGCCGCAATTTACACAACTGGACAACTCGGGATGCAGGCCGATCACTTGCAGCATCTTCATTTCAAAAATAGCCGTTAAAATTTCAGCGTCATAGCCTTCGTTCAAATAATGAAGAGACTGCTCGAACAGCTCATACAAGTAGGGATTAGGCTTTTTTTCCTCTGTGCTTTTGTCGAGCAATTCAGCCATATAAGCAGCATGTGCCGACATTATTAAATCTTCACGGAGATGCCGCATCGACGTCAGCATTTCACCCTGCTGCAGCGTGCCAAGCCCGCTGCCCGACTGGACTAAAAAACTGCCATGCGTAAACGGCTGTGTAATAGAAGAAAGGCGGCTGTTTGGCTTTTTTGCTCCCCGCGCCATAAAGGCCAGCTTGCCTTTCTCCCGTGTAAAAATAGTGACTACTTTATTGGTTTCACCATAATCGGATGTTCGAATTACGATTCCTTCAATCTTTTGAAGCATGAGAAGGCCGTCCTTTCATCCTCCTCAATTAGTCATTTCGGCAACCGGAAAATCGGGACTAGCCAATTGCTGCTCTTGTTCAAATAAGGAATATTTGCCGCCTTTTTCAATCTCCTTGTATAAAAGATACATCTCGACACTTCCCGTTTCTGAAAAGACTTTCCATGTAAAATCTAACATGTTTTTCCCGCCTTTCTTAATTGAAACTGGCATTTACCCTTGGCTTCCTTATTAGCTTCACCGATTCCTTTTTGATTATGAGGAGCAAAAATTTCTAATTATCCATTGATTAATATTCATCTTCGCGGAATCCGAAATCGCGAAGGTTTGATGCTTTATTGCGCCAGTCTTTTTGGACTTTTACCCATAGTTCTAAAAATACTTGCGAACCAAGTAAATGTTCAATATCTTGACGTGCCCGCTGGCCAATTTCTTTCAGCAAAGCGCCTCGCTTCCCGATGACGATTCCTTTTTGTGAATCACGCTCTACGACAATGGTAGCCATGACATTAATGATCTCTTTATCGCCTCGCCGCTCTATCTTATCGATCACCACCGCAATCGAATGCGGGACTTCCTCTCTCGTTAAATGGAGGACTTTTTCTCGAATAAGCTCAGAGATGATAAAGCGCTCGGGATGGTCTGTTACTTGGTCAGCTGGATAGTATTGCGGTCCTTCAGGAAGCTTTTCTTCAATTTGTGCCAACAGACGCTCTACATTATTTCCCTCTAAAGCGGAAATCGGAATAATTTCCGCAAACGGGTACAAGCTTTTGTACTGATCGATTAATTTTAATAGCTGATCGGGATGAATCTGGTCAATTTTATTCACGACAAGAAAAACGGGTGTAGGAATGCCTTTTAATTTCTCAATAATGAATTCATCACCGCGTCCGTAGCCTTCCTCCGCATTGACCATAAAAAGCACAAGATCAACTTCCTTTAACGTATTGACAGCGACTTTCATCATAAAGTCTCCAAGCTTATGCTTTGGCTTGTGAATGCCCGGTGTGTCAATGAAAATCATTTGAGCATCTTCTTTTGTATAAACTCCCTGTACTTTATTTCTCGTTGTTTGCGGCTTATCGCTCATGATGGCGATTTTCTGGCCGATTACTCTATTTAGGAAAGTAGACTTTCCTACGTTGGGACGGCCAATAATGGAAATAAAGCCTGATTTATAGGTTGAATTTGTGTCTTGTCTATTCATGTAAATCCTCCGGTGAAAATGCTCCTGGCAGCAATTCTTTAACAGTAGTTTCTTCAACGTCACCTTGCAGGTTTGTTAAAATCACTTTCATATCTGGTGTGCAAAGTTCAGAGATAACCTGGCGGCATGCGCCACACGGAGGTACCGGGCGGTCCGTATCAGCAATAACCGCCAACGCCGCAAACTCCTTTTCTCCCTCAGACCACGCTTTAAACAAAGCGGTTCTTTCTGCACAATTACACATGCTATAAGCAGCATTCTCTATATTACACCCGTGGAAGACCTTCCCGTCCTTCGTCAGAAGTGCCGCTCCTACTTTAAATTTCGAATAAGGAACATAAGCACGCTCTCTTGCAATAGTTGCTTCCTTAATTAATTGTTCTTTTTTCACTTTTTATGCTCCTTCACTTTCTATTTTAATATAAAATAGTCTTTTTGTAATTCATTCTGTTTATTTTTTTCTGAAAAATCACAATTATCTAAAATAAAGAATATATTTTTGGTAAAAAAATAATCGCTCCTACTATAATAGAGAGAAGGGAAAACCACAAGACAGCCCCCGCTGCCAAGTCCTTCGCCTCTTTTGCTAATGGTTGATAATCTTTCGTTACTAAATCAACCGTTTTTTCTATCGCAGTGTTGATGATTTCAAGTGTCATCACTCCAAAGATCATAAGTAAAATGAACAACCATTCTACACGTGTCAAAGAGAAATATACCCCTGCCATCATCACTCCTGACGCCGCTGCGAGATGAACACGGAAATTAGGCTCTTTTACTACAATCCTTAATCCGTTTAGCGCAAAGCGAAAAGAAGAGAGGAACCGTTTCCAGCGGAATGTTTCTTTATCGTTGCAATCCGAATTCATTCAAAATTTCCTTCTGTTTTGCAAACATAACCTTTTCTTCTTCCTCTGTCATATGATCATACCCAAGCAAATGAAGAAGGCCATGGACAGCTAAAAAGCCCAGCTCTCTCTCAAAGCTATGACCGTACTCAACAGCCTGCTCTTTCGCCCGTGTAACCGAAATAATAATATCTCCTAGTACCCGTGGCAAATCTTCCGCACCTGTAATCTCTATTTCATCCTCATCCATTTCTTCTAACGCAAAAGAAATAACATCTGTCGGCTCATTCTTTCCACGATACTCTCGGTTGATTTCTTGAATTTTCGGATTATCCGTAAAAGTGACTGACACCTCACTGCCATCTGCTACACTTTCCTTTTCAGCTGTCAGCTCTAATAACGCCTCTACAAGTTGGAAAGCTTTCGATCCCAGCTCTTCCGTTTCATCTATCATATCGATGACTAGACCCATTTCCTTCCTCCATTCTTTTCTTTCCCTTCCAGCAAATAAATGGAACGGTACTTTATATCCATATAGTATCATTTTCTCTTGTACGTAAAATCATAACAGGTTTTTCAAAAAAAATCATGTTCCGCTCTACGAAAAGAAAAACAGCCAGTCCTTAGACTGCCTGTTCGAGCCGTTCACAAACGTTCACTTTCTTCGTTGCTCGCCTGTCTGCGGGCTCATGACCCTGACGGTCACTCTGCTCCTCGAAAGACAAGCACTTGCAATTAACTGTCCATTTCCTCATAGGCTTGAATGATTCGGGCAACAAGCGGATGGCGGACGACATCACTTTGCTCTAAATAAATAAAAGAAATGGACGATACACGGTTTAAAATATGTTCCGCTGACACAAGCCCTGATTGTGCTCCTTTTGGCAAGTCGATTTGCGTGCGGTCACCCGTAATAACCATTTTCGATCCGAAGCCGAGCCGTGTTAAAAACATTTTCATTTGAGCTTTTGTTGTATTTTGTGCTTCATCTAAAATCACAAAGGCATCATCAAGTGTCCGGCCTCGCATATAAGCAAGCGGCGCCACCTCAATCGTTCCCCGCTCAATGAGCCGCTGTGTGTGCTCTGTACCCAATACATCATGCAGCGCATCATATAGCGGGCGTAAATATGGATCAACTTTTTCCTTTAAATCTCCAGGCAAGAACCCAAGGCTCTCGCCTGCTTCTACAGCCGGCCTCGTTAACACAATCCGTTTGACTTGTCCTGTTTTTAAAGCATGTACAGCCATCACGACTGCCAAATAGGTTTTTCCCGTTCCTGCCGGGCCTATACCAAACACAAGATCGTGTTTACGGATCGCCGTCACATACTCTTGTTGGCCAAGTGTTTTGATCCGGATAGATTTCCCTTTTGCATTCTTAGTAATTTCTTGGTCATATAATTCATCCAAATATTCAATCGTTCCGTTTTTCGCCATTTGCACAGCATTCATGACGTCCCGCTCTCCTATGTTAATGCCTTTACGAATAATAAGGAGAAGACGGTAAATGATTTCTCTAACCAGTGCTGTGTTGGCTTCTGTGCCAGCTATATGAATCGTTTCTCCCCTTGTGATAAGAGATACATCGAATTCCTCTTCTAAAGTGGTTAGGTTTTTATCCGATACTCCGAGTAATGCTGCTGCCTCATTCGGATTTTCGAGCTGGATGTTCATTACGTTCTTTTCTTCTGGCATTCTCTTTGTCTCCTTGAGTGATTGGTTTCCCTACAGCTATATTTTCTAGTACTTGGAAGTGTATAGATAATTTAACTTTACCATTCGTGAACTGTCTCTGCAAAATTTTTTGACCGCGAATTTCCGCTTTTTCAGGCAATTTTGACTCTAGATCGCCTCTTGCAATGGCTAATGCCTGCTGCTCCGCTTCCTTTTCTGTATAAGAACGGCTTGTTCTTCTGCTTTCATAATACGTTTTTTCTACATAGTTGATCGGCAGCTTCATTCCAACAAAAGAAACAGAATGTACTTGCTCGTCCTTCTTATAGTTTGCAAAAGAGTGACTTTTAAATCCCCATATAGGAAATCTAAATGCCTGGACCTCAAACATATGCTTTTTTACTTGACGGCCGGTTAGGACTTGGAATTCTGTTGTTATAGGCATCTCGACAGTTGTTTTATACCACGTTTCTCCAAGAACTTCGCCATCAGCAGCCACTTCTCTTACCTTTTCTTCTGTTCCAATGAACCCTGAGACAAGCAGCTGGCCTTTATGAACAAACTGATCTCGTTTCACGGTGGCCTGTCCTTTTTTAACAAACAATTTCACCACGACTGCTTCTTTAGCTGCCACAAGGTGCTGAGGGCCATTCTTTTTCTTCTCTTTTGGTTCATTTTTTTCTACAACTCGGAAATGAAACGTGCTGCCTTTCACTTCTACGCCAATCCAAGTTAATCCTTCAATCTGATTTAACAGTTTATGTTGAATGGTTTCAGGATCATCCATTCCGAAGATAAATCGTCCTTTTTCAACTCCCATACTAGCTAATTCCTTGCGAATTTGGTGTTCCATTTTGGGGCTTGCCCCGCCAATATCGATCCGCCACACGATATTTGACAACAATAAAATAACAACAAAGAAGGCAACGAGCCCGACTACGAAGCCTGAGCTTTTCCACAGTCTTTTCAGTAAAAAAGGGAAGCCTTCTCCCCTATAAAAGCGTATCTCCCCCTCAAATGTGCGTGCTTCTCTTCTCACCTTGTGAATATGCTGGAGCGAACAGGAAAATGTGATCGCCTGCTCACTTTGCCTGCTTACCTGCCAAATAGGGACCCGCGAACGAATCAATCGATTAATAAAGCGTTCCGCTCCTTGCCCCTCCACTTTTACGAAAATAATACCTTGAAAAAAAGCAAGCCACTGATTGTTCAAGCTTTTTCCCCCTTACCCATCCAAATAAACGAGCTTTTCAATTTTTCCTTCAATTAATATTTCTTCTGGCAAGATGGTCTTGATAGTAAACGACTGTCCTTTAATTAACAACTGACCTTTCGTGAGCATTAATCTTACTTCTTTATCCGAGAAAGCAAGCAAGCCTCTATGATTTTCAATATAGATATGGAGCTGGCCAATCATCGTGATCCGGGGAAGGTCCATC
Organism: Pseudobacillus wudalianchiensis; assembly: GCF_001685015.1. Classification (GTDB taxonomy): domain Bacteria; phylum Bacillota; class Bacilli; order Bacillales; family Domibacillaceae; genus Pseudobacillus; species Pseudobacillus wudalianchiensis. The sequence goes on along the minus strand of NZ_MAYT01000001.1, from coordinate 418,609 downwards.
ATGACATCTTCGGGTAGATTCAGCGATTTTGTCAGCCAGCTTCTCATTTGCTCTCCCCACTTTTTTGTCATAAAAAAAGAACCCCCCTCTCCTTTCAAATGTATGAAAGGAGAGGGGGGAACATGTCAGTTTATTTCCGTCTCAGCGCTTTAGGAGGGGCAAGGATTTCTGCCAAAATGATTCCTTTTACTAAATCGTCCGCCTCTGCTTCAAAAGCGAGCTCAGCCGCAGGAGAATCCTTTGCTTGATCTTCTTGAAAACGGCTGAGACGGCCTGTCGTTCTGTCACGGCGTGGGGTTTCCCTTTTGATTTCTTCGTATCTTTCTTTTACGTCTGTCTGCTTTTTCTGAACAGACTCACCGGCTTCTTTCTTCGTCTGCATGAGCACATCACTTACAGAAGGAGAATCCGGCTGTTTTGGTCGTTCTATTGGCTTTTTCTCCTCTTTCTTCTCACCTTTTAGCCGGCTAGTCATAACCGAGATGAGTCCGACAATAATGGCTATAATGATAGACTCCATAGAGGACCTCCTTCAACAAAGCACCCCTTAATTGCCTTGATTCTTTCCGTCTTTATTGCCACCAGCCATTTTACCGATTGAACCCCGCATCCCTGTGTCTGCATCAATATTTTTATAATTCATATAGTCCATCACACCAATGTTGCCTGTTCGTAAGGCTTCTGCCATAGCAAGCGGTACATCCGCTTCGGCTTCTACTACTTTCGCCCTCATTTCTTGGACGCGCGCCTTCATTTCCTGCTCGTTGGCTACAGCCATCGCCCGGCGCTCTTCCGCTTTTGCCTGGGCAATGTTCTTGTCTGCCTCAGCCTGCTCTTTTTGCAGCTCGGCACCGATATTTTTGCCGATATCCACATCCGCAATATCGATCGATAAAATTTCGAATGCCGTACCAGCGTCTAATCCTTTACTCAGTACAGTTTGCGAAATCATATCAGGATTTTCAAGCACTTTTTTGTGGTTGTCACTAGAACCAATCGTACTAACAATCCCCTCACCAACACGGGCAACAATGGTTTCCTCGCCTGCTCCACCGACGAGCCGTTCGATGTTAGCGCGTACTGTAATACGGGCTTTCGCCTTTACTTCAATCCCATCCATCGCCACACCGGCAATAAACGGTGTTTCAATCACTTTTGGATTGACACTCATTTGTACGGCCTCTAGCACGTCACGGCCAGCGAGATCGATCGCCGCACACCGTTCAAAGGACAATTCGATATTAGCTCGCTGTGCGGCAATTAACGCATTGACAACGCGATCTACATTCCCTCCCGCTAAATAATGGCTTTCCAATTGATTCGTCGTCACATTTAATCCGGCCTTTGAGGCTTTAATCATCGGATTCACGACACGGCTTGGAATCACTCGACGGAGTCTCATTCCAACTAACGTAAAAATGCTTACTTTTACACCCGCTGCTAAAGCAGAAACCCATAGCATAACGGGAACAAATGTAAAGAATATGGATAACACAATAATACCAATAATAACTGCTGCAATGATAAACACAAAGCTAGGATCCATTAGATTTCCCCCTTATTCATCCATTTCTCGGACCACGATTCGTGCTCCTTCTACCTTTACGACTGTTACTTCTTTTTCCGCTGTAATGAAACCACCCTCGCTGACCGCATCAATTCGTTCATTATCAATAACGACTGTACCGGCTGGCCGGAAAGGTGTTTTTGTTACGCCTGTTTTTCCAAGAAGCTCTACACGGTTTACATTTGATACATAACCACTTTCCGTATTGGTAGAATCGGTCAGAATGATCTTTTTAAAAAATTTCATTTTTTTACCAAACACCTTTACCATTAAAATCATAGCCACTATTGAAACTGACATGGCAATTACTAGCGATAACCCCATCCATTTTACATTGTCTCCTGCCAGTAAAATGCTCCCCGCTAGAGCAGAGATGCCCAATATACCGGCTATTCCGCCTGGAAGGAACAATTCAGCCACAATGAGCAGTGCTCCTATCGCAAATAGCAGAACAGACTCATAGCCAGCAAGACCTGCAACTAAGTGGCCGTAGAAAAACAAAAACAAAGAGACAAGGCCGACAGATCCAGGCAGCCCAAAGCCCGGTGAATACAGCTCAAGAATCAAACCTAGACTCGCTAAAGATAGCAAGATCGGCACAATGATTGGATTCGTTACGAAGCGGGCCACCTTTTCTGCCCAGCTTTCTTTCACCTCTACAATAGGCGCCCCTGCTGCCTTCTCGTGCTGCAAGACGTCTTTTAACTGGTGGACAGTTGCTTTTGAATAACCCGTTTCCAGCGCTTCCTTGGCCGAAAACGTTAACAATTCACCTTTGCCTGCATTGTATTCAGGCAAATCTACATCAGGATCAGCCATCGCGATTGCATACTTAGGATCAAGACCGTTCGTTTGGGCAGCGCTTTTCATAGCAGAGCGCCAGTAGCTTTGTGCTTTCTTATCCGCCATGTTCCCCTGCTGGTCGATAATCGCTGCTGCTCCCATTTGGCCATTAGGCACCATATAAATCGCATCTGCATGAAGAGAGATAAAGGCCCCTGCTGATAATGCCCGGTCGTTAATAAAAGCAACCGTTCGTGTATCCGTTTCATCTAGCAGCTTGCCAATCTCACCAGCGGCATCAACCGCCCCGCCTGGTGTATGGATATCCAACACAATTAACTGCGCCCCGTTATCCTCCGCTTCTTTAAATGAACGTTTCATAAAGGCGTACAACCCTTTTTCCACTTCATCATGCACCGGTACGACATACACGGGCTGCTCTTTAGTTTGTGAAAAAACCGGAAAACTGAATCCTGCCAAAATAAGTAACACTCCAAAGAATAGACCGAACCCTCTCCTTATCAAACTCACCACCCCTCTACTACTCCTTTTTCTTCTATACGTATAGTCTAAGGAAAAAGTTTCAAAAATATAACAATAAAAGCGGAAGGCGCTTGTTTAGTGCGATAGGAGGTTGGAGAGATTTCTGTTGGAGTCGTCCTTTGACTCCTGCAGAAATCTTGAAACCGCCGTACGCACTAGCGCCTATAGCTGGACAAAGAAAAGCGGAAGCGGTCCGATTAGCCCGATAGGAGGTTGGAGGACTCGACAAGGAGTCGTTCTTTAGACTCCGACAGAGAGGCCGAAACCGCCGTACGGGCTGGCCGCTGCAGCTGGACAACAAAAAAAAGCGGAGCCTACTGCTTTGCCCCGACAAGCATAAGACGAAATGGCGAAGTGGCGTTCTTCAGCCACACAGCCAGGTCGGCTTATGACCTCGAGGGGCAAGGAGGCGCAGCTGGACACTAGAGGAACGGCGGCTAAAGGCGCGACATCGTATCGCAACGCCCTCACTAGCACCTCGTGTGTGTCAAAGCGGAAAGCGCTTGTGTAGCGCTACAGGATCAGATTTTTGTAAACAACATAAATCGTGAGTCTTTAAAAAGAACCATAAAAAAAGATGACAGGATCACCTGTCATCTTCTTTTAAGAAAGTTTTTGCTGAACGAGCTTGTTGACGAGACCGCCATCAGCCCGGCCTTTTATCTTCGGCATTAATGCGCCCATTACTTTGCCGATATCTGCTTTAGAGGAAGCATTCACTTCAGCGATGGTTTCTTGAACAATCGCTTCTAATTCTTCATCTGAAAGCTGTTCTGGCATATATGAGTTCACGTAAGTCAGTTCAGTTTGAATTTTAGAAACGAGGTCAGCACGCCCCGCCTTTTCAAATTCATGGAGGGAGTCTTTGCGCTGTTTCACTTCACGAGAAAGAACTGCCAACTCTTGATCTTCTGTTAACCCTTCACTGCCTACTTTAATGGCTTCATTCTGCAAGGAAGCTTTTAACATACGGATCACAGTTAATTTTTCTTTTTCTTTGTTTTTCATCGCTTGCTTGATGTCGTCATTTAAACGCTCGAGAAGACTCAAAGTATTACCCTCTCTCTCATTAGAACTTACGTTTTCTAGCCGCTTCTGATTTCTTTTTACGCTTTACGCTTGGTTTTTCATAAAATTCACGTTTTCTTGCCTCTTGTAAAGTTCCAGTTTTGGAAACAGCACGTTTGAACCGACGTAGAGCGTCTTCAAGCGATTCGTTTTTACGAACAACTGTTTTTGACATATCTCTTTCCCTCCCTCCGAACACTTACGATTACATGTTCCGTAACGGAAATTCCATGTACCAAATAATTATAATACAAGCCAGTAGGACGGTCAAGAAATTCCTTTTCAACCATCGATATGTTTATTCAGTACTTAATAATCTGACTTCCCTTTCAGCCCTTGAACGATTTGTACACCCGAGCTGGCTCCAATTCTCGTTGCTCCAGCCTTGATCATGCTAAGAGCATCTTCCTGGCTGCGCACCCCTCCAGATGCTTTTACGCCAATGTCTGGACCGACTGTTTTCCTCATTAGCCGCACATCTTCCTCTGTTGCTCCCCCTGTAGAAAAACCGGTAGATGTCTTTACATAATCAGCACCCGCCTCAACAGATAACCGGCAAGCCCGTTCTTTTTCCTCATCCGTTAACAGGCTCGTTTCGATAATCACTTTTGTCAATGCTTTTCCACGTGCCGAAGCAGTCACAGCTTGAATGTCTTTTAACACGGTCTCATCGTCGCCGGCTTTTAAGGCACCAATATTAATGACCATATCGACTTCTGTTGCTCCATTTTCAATAGCATCTTTTGTTTCAAATGCTTTTACTGCCGTTGTAGTAGCCCCTAATGGAAAGCCAATTACGGTACATACTTTTACCTTTGTGCCTTCTAGCTGCTCGCTTGCATAAGCGACCCAAAATGGATTTACACAAACAGAAGCAAACTCATAAGCTCTTGCTTCTTCACAAAGTTTTTTGATTTCTTCTTTCGTTATTTCTGCTTTAAGCAGCGTATGGTCAATTGTTTTTGCAATATTTCCGAATTGATCTGTTATCAAGTGACTAATCTCCTTTTCAACAAGTTGTCCGTACCTCTACTTAGAGTACCATCGAATGGGAAAAATGGCGAGTATCTTGAGCAGCTTTTCTACTTGTTTTCTTTTACCATACCCTTTTTTAAGTAAAATAAAAGCCTTTCATACAATTTTTATGTATGAAAGGCTTTTATTTTATATTAAACAGTCGGCTCTAACTCTTCATCCATTACACGAACAAATTGGCCTTCGTTATATGGATAGCCTGCTTTTGTGATTTTTACTTTTACGATCTGACCGACCATTTCCTCAGTTGCTGAAAAGACTACTTTTAAATAATTATCCGTATAGCCCATGTACAATCCTTCTTCTGGTCCTTCTTTGAAAGGCTCTTCAGGAATAACTTCTAATACTTCACCTTCAAAACGGGAAGCATACTCTTTCGCAAGCTGGTCAGAAAGCGCAATAAGGCGGTGGACCCGATCGTTTTTTACTTCTTCATCAATCTGATCGTCCATGCGCGCTGCTGGTGTGCCTGTCCGCTTCGAATATGGGAAAACATGAAGCTCAGAAAATTGATGTTCTTTAATAAAATTGTATGTTTCCATGAACTCTTCTTCTGTCTCACCAGGAAAACCTACAATAACATCTGACGTAACCGCAAGTCCAGGAAGGGCTTGTTTCAACCGGTTTAAACGGTCAGCGAAAAACTCCATTGTATACTTACGGCGCATTCTTTTCAAAACGGTATTAGAGCCGGACTGCAGCGGGACATGTAAATGTCTAACAACAATGTTAGAGCGATCAATTACTTCAATGACTTCATCTGTAAGCTGGCTCGCTTCAATGGAGGAAATACGAATCCGTTTTAATCCTTTTACTTTTTCCTCCAAGTCCGTTAACAGCATAGCCAAGTTATAATCTTTCATATCAGAACCGTAACCGCCCGTATGAATACCCGTTAACACAATCTCTTTATAACCAGCATCCACAAGCTGTTGAGCCTGGCGAATCACTTCTTCCGGGTCACGGGAACGCATTAAGCCGCGAGCCCATGGGATAATGCAAAAAGTGCAGAAATTGTTGCAACCCTCTTGGATTTTTAAAGAAGCACGTGTGCGGTCTGTGAAGGCCGGAACGTCAAGCTCTTCATAGACGCGGTTTTTCATAATGTTGCCGACCCCATTGATTGGCTGGCGTTCTTTTTTATATTGCTCAATGTATTCTAGCATCTTGACACGGTCTTGCGTACCGACTACCACATCTACCCCTGGAATAGCCATGATTTCTGCCGGAGAGGTTTGTGCGTAACAGCCCGTTACACAAATAACAGCATCTGGGTTTTTGCGGACAGCACGCCGGATTACCTGCCGGCTTTTTTTATCACCTGTGTTCGTTACAGTACACGTATTAATAACATATACGTCAGCAATTGCTTCAAATTCTACACGGTCGTAACCTTGACCTTTAAATAATTGCCAAATTGCTTCCGTTTCATAATGATTTACTTTACATCCAAGTGTTTGGAATGCCACTGTAGGCATGATCATCACCTCATTAGTTCAAAATGGTAGGAGATGGCAGACAATGCGTAAAGTGGAGCTGTTTCCGTCCGTAAAATTCGTGGACCGAGTCCACATGGAATAAATCCGCTGCTCTTTAGCTCTTCTGCTTCTTTCTCCGATATTCCGCCTTCGGGACCAAAGACAATCAACACTTCATCGCTCGGCTGCATTTCGTTCAACAATCGATGAAATGCCGTCTTCTCCCCCTTTTTACTTTCTTCTTCAAACGCATATAATTTAAACGGATACTCTTGTCCGATTTGAATTAATTGTTGAAAATCTACCGGTACGTGTACTTCCGGCACGCGGTTTCGCTGAGATTGTTCAGCTGCTTCTTTAGCAATTTTTGCCCAGCGCTCTGTCTTTTTCGCAGCTTTCTTCTCATCCCACTTTACGATGGAGCGATCCGCATGAAAAGGGACAAACTTGCTTGCACCAAGCTCTGTTCCCTTCTGAATGACGAGTTCAAGCTTATCCCCTTTCGGCAGGCCGCTCGCAATCGTGACAGCAACCGGCAGCTCTTTTTCATCATGCAGCCATTCCACAATAAAAGCAAGGGCACGGTCATCGGAAATATCTTCAAGTTCTACTCTTGCCGACGCTCCATTTGGAAAAACGACCGATACATGGTCTCCTTCCTTCGCACGCATTACGCGTTTTAAATGGTGAAAGTCCTCTCCCGCAATTGTTACTTTTTCATCGTTTTCTGGCTTGTCATTTAAAAAATATCGCTGCACCATTGTCACCCCATCTGCCAAAGTTTCGTTCAGGCTGTTGATAAACGCCCGCTTGCTGCAGTGCTTATGACTTTTTCGAGTGCATTGCTCTCGAGTGGGCTTCCCGCTTCGAGAGCGGAACGCTTTCAGCCAGCCTGAATGATTAAAATAGACTTTATCTATATTCTCTCTTTTCTTGTACGCACTGTTTATTGCTTTTTAGCAATAATCGCCACCCAGTCTTCCATTAAAACTGTTTCTTCTACAACGAATCCGGCAGCTTCCACTGCTTCTTTGACTAGGTCTTTCTTTTGACCGATAATGCCTGATGAAATGAAATAACCGCCTGGTTTTACTTTTTTAGCTACGTCTCCCGTAAAAGAGAGAATCACTTCAGCTAATATGTTCGCCACAACGACATCTGCTTGCTCATCAATGCCGGTAAGCAGGTCATTTTTTAACACTGTCACCGTCTCGGCTACTTTATTTAATTGAACATTTTCTTTTGCTGATTCAACAGCGACTTCATCAAGATCAAGAGCTGTTACTCTCTTTGCTCCGAGCAGGGCGGCTCCAATGCTTAGCACACCTGAACCGGTACCCACATCCACAACATAGTCTCCCGGCTGCACATAACGTTCTAATGCTTGCAGACACATGACCGTCGTTGGGTGCGTGCCTGTTCCAAATGCCATTCCTGGATCAAGCTCAATGATTAACTCATCGGTGCTTACCGGCTCATATCGCTCCCATGTCGGCACGATCGTAAATTTCTCGGAAATTTTCACTGGATTATAGTATTGTTTCCAAGCCGTTGCCCAGTCTTCTTCAAATACCTCAGTTAATTGTACTTCATTACGGCCAATGTCGATACCATAACTAGCCAGGTTTCTGATGGATTCCTGTATGCCTTCTACCGTTTCAGCGAGAAAGCTGTTAACAGGTAAATAAGCTTTCACAATAACAATGCCTTCTTCTGGATAATCCTGAGGATTGAGCTCATAAATTTCACCAAACTGGTCTTCTCTTTCTCTTGTCAGTTCAAGTGGATCTTCAATGACAACTCCGCTTGCACCTGCTTCATGCAAAATGTTTGAAATTGGTTCCACGGCTTCATTTGTTGTTTGAATACTAATCTCAGACCACTTCACGTCTTGCCAGCTCCATTCTCATTTAGTCACGCTTTAATGCGCGTTTCACTTTATCAAAAAAGCTTTTTTCCTGCTCATCCAGCATTTCACCGCTTGCTTCTGCGAATTCACGCAGCAAATGCTTTTGTTTTTCATTTAGTTTTGTTGGGGTGATCACTTTTACACGAATATGCTGATCTCCTGTTCCATAGCCGCGTACGTTAGGCACACCCTTTCCACGCAAGCGGAATTTTGTACCGGTCTGCGTTCCGGCTGGTACTTTAAGCTTTACCTTGCCATGGATGGTCGGTACTTCGATTTCGTCGCCAAGGGCAGACTGAACAAATGTAATTGGAATTTCACAATAAATGTCATCGCCATCCCGATCAAAAAGCTCATGAGGAAGCACGCGGAACACAATAAATAAGTCACCTGCAGGACCGCCATTTATTCCCGGCTCTCCTTGGCCTGCTACACGCAGCTGCTGACCATCATCAATTCCGGCTGGTATCTTAATATGGATCTTTGTATTCTTTGTTACGATACCGTCCCCCCCACAAGTCGAGCACTTTTCTTTAATCAAATTGCCCGTTCCGTTACAGTACGGACACGCACGACGATTCACAATACGGCCAAACGGGGTGTTCTGCTCAACATTCAATTCACCTGTACCGTGACAATGATTACACGTTTCTGGCGTGGTCCCTGGTTTAGCGCCTGTGCCATGACAAGTATCACATGTTTCTTCTTTTGGAATTTCAATATCTGTTTCTTTTCCAAATACAGCCTCTTCAAAACTAATCGTCATTGTATATTGCAAATCGGCCCCTTGGCGCGGAGCATTTGGATCTCTTCGGCGGCCACCGCCAAAGAAGGTACTAAAAATGTCTTCAAAACCGCCAAAGCCGCCAAAGTCCTGTCCGCCAAAGCCTTGGTTAGGATCAGTATGGCCAAATCGATCATATTGAGCCCGTTTTTGATCGTCATTTAACGTTTCGTATGCTTCTTTAATTTCTTTAAACTTTTCATCTGCACCGGCTTCTTTATTAATATCCGGATGATATTTTTTGGAAAGCTTTCGGTATGCTTTTTTAATTTCATCTTTTGAGGCGCCTTTTTCAACACCCAGCACTTCATAATAATCTCGTTTACTCATATGATTGCCCACTCCCCGACTCATTTCACATAAAGGCTATTTTAACATAATTGCTTAGCAATAGTGAATATTATTCATTGAAAAAAGCCAAAGCCAAGAAATCCTGACTTTGACTTTTCAATGTCTGAAAGGCAGACGTGTACGGCAATTATTTCTGGTCGTCTACTTCTTCAAACTCAGCGTCAACCACATCGTCGCCTTTTTGACCGGATGCTTGTGCATCTGCTCCTTGAGCTTGCTGTGCCTGTTTCGCTGCTTCTTCATATAATTTTACTGACAAGTTTTGCACGATTTCGGACAGTGCATCTTTTTTCGTGCGAATTTCTTCGATTTCATTTTTCTCAAGAGCCGCTTTTAATTCTTCTTTTGCGTCTTCTGCTTTTTTCACTTCATCGGCATCTACTTTGCCTTCTAGCTCTTTTAATGTTTTTTCAGTCGTAAAGACAAGCTGATCTGCTTCGTTTCTCAATTCTACTTCTTCTTTTAGCTTTTTATCTGCTTCTGCGTTTTCTTCCGCTTCCTTCACCATGCGGTCGATTTCTTCATCGGATAAGCCAGAAGAAGATTTAATCGTAATATTTTGCTCTTTGCCTGTTCCAAGGTCTTTCGCGCTGACATTTACGATACCATTTTTATCAATATCGAATGTTACTTCAATTTGTGGAATACCGCGTGGTGCCGGCGGAATATCCGTTAATTGGAAGCGGCCAAGCGTTTTGTTGGCAGATGCCATTGGGCGCTCCCCTTGAAGAACATGAATATCAACTGCTGTTTGACTGTCAGCTGCTGTAGAGAATACTTGGGATTTTGAAGTCGGGATTGTTGTATTCCGTTCGATTAACTTCGTAAATACGCCACCCATCGTCTCGATTCCAAGCGAAAGCGGTGTAACGTCTAAAAGAACAACATCCTTAACATCCCCTGTTAATACACCGCCTTGTACGGCTGCTCCCATCGCTACTACTTCGTCGGGGTTTACACCTTTATGCGGCTCTTTTCCTGTCGCTTTCTTGATAGCTTCTTGAACAGCAGGAATACGAGTTGATCCACCTACTAAAATAACGCGGTCAAGTTCAGAAGCTGAAATGCCGGCATCAGAAAGCGCCTGACGTACTGGTCCCATCGTACGTTCAACTAGATCAGCAGATAATTCATCAAATTTTGCACGAGTTAATGTTACTTCTAAATGAAGCGGTCCTGCTTCTCCTGCTGTGATAAACGGCAGGGAGATTTGCGTAGAAGTCACACCAGAAAGATCTTTTTTCGCTTTTTCCGCTGCATCTTTCAAACGCTGCATCGCCATTTTATCTTTTGATAAGTCAATACCGTTTTCTTTCTTGAACTCTTGTACTAAGTAGTCGATAATGACTTGGTCAAAGTCGTCACCACCAAGGCGGTTATCACCCGCTGTAGAACGAACTTCAAATACACCATCGCCAAGTTCAAGAATAGATACATCGAATGTTCCGCCGCCTAAGTCATAAACGAGAACAGTTTGATCTTCATCCATTTTATCCATTCCGTAAGCAAGAGCCGCTGCAGTCGGCTCGTTAATGATCCGTTCTACTTCAAGACCGGCAATTTTCCCGGCATCCTTTGTTGCTTGGCGCTCTGCATCGTTAAAATACGCCGGAACAGTGATAACGGCTTTTTCTACTTTCTCGCCTAAATAATCTTCTGCATATGATTTTAAATATTGTAAAATCATCGCTGAGATTTCTTGAGGAGAATATTCTTTTCCTTCTACCTCAACTTTATGATTTGTTCCCATATAACGTTTGATGGAAATGATCGTGTTAGGATTTGTAATCGCTTGGCGTTTAGCCACTTCCCCTACTTGGCGTTCACCATTTTTGAATGCAACAACAGATGGTGTTGTCCGGTTACCTTCTGGGTTTGGAATAACTTTTGGTTCTCCACCTTCGAGAACCGCCACACATGAGTTTGTTGTTCCTAAGTCGATACCGATTATTTTACTCATTTGCGATTTGCCTCCTTTGAAATATGTAATGGTTTACTGATTTACTTTCACCATCGACGGACGAATAATGCGATCTTTCAGCTTATACCCTTTTTGAAACTCCTCAATCACTTCATTAGGGCCGTACTGGTCATCGCTGTCTGTCATGACGGCTTGATGGAAATTCGGATCAAATTCTTTGCCAACTGCCTCAATTACTTCTACGCCTTCTTTCTCAAGCGCTGCAACGAGGCCTTTATATACCATTTCCATTCCTTGCAGTACGGATTTCGTTTGTTCGTTCGACGCTTCTACCTTTAGTGCACGTTCGAAGTTATCTAGCAATGGAAGAAGGTCAGAAATTAAGCTTTGAGCACGATATTTTTCACTCGCTTCTCGATCTAACTGCGTACGACGACGAAGGTTATCAAAATCAGCAAGTAGACGTAAATAACGATTCTCTGCTTCTTCAAGCTTTTGCTCTAGCTCATTTATTTTTTCAAGAGAAGCATCTGCTGCAGGCTGTTCTTCTTCAGCTGTCGCATTTTCCGCTTGCACAGGAGCTTCTTCTGTTGAAGGCTGCTGTTCCATTTCTTCTTTCTCTTCTTGGTTCAAATCTTTTTCTTCTGCCATTCGTTTCACCTCCTTTAAAGAATTAACTAATACCCGCTCGCCGCCTTTTTGCACAAAGAGAAGGAAATTAGCAAAGAAACGCTAATTTCCGTCTGCTTCTGGCTACCTTCATCCATTATGATACAAATTCGTTAAAGCCTTTGTCATGTCATGACTTAAGAAGTCAACAAGACTAATGACACGCGAATATTCCATTCGTGTCGGACCAAGAAGCGCGATAGTTCCAACTTGTTCGTTCCCAATAGAATAAGAAGCGGTGATCAAGCTGCAATGCTGCATAGCAGCATTTTTATTTTCTTTTCCGATCTTTACTTGAATACCCGCAGGAACCCCGCTAATCAAACGGTATATCCCCTCTTCTTGGTCGATCATGTTCATCACAAGCCTAATTTTCTCGATATCGTGGAATTCAGGCTGGTTTAAAATATTTGTTTTCCCGCCGAAGAACAGCTTTTCATTCGCATGCAAGTCTACTGCTTCCGCAAACATCGACAACAATGCATCGTGATTGCGGATATGACGGCGCAATAACACAACAATTTCTTTATATAATTTATCATGCAGCTCGGAAAGCGGTACACCAATGAGCTTTTCATTTAATATATTGACCATTTTCTCAATATCAGAGGCGTCTACTTGTTCAGGCAAAGTAAACGTCCGATTTTCAACATGGCCGGTATCGGTGACAATTATTGCAACAGCTGCATCCTGGCCAAGCGGCACAATTTGCAGCTTCTTTAACTTGTTGTCTTTTAATTCGGGCCCTAACACAATTGCCGTGTAATTGGTCAGCTCAGATAAAATTTCTGCTGATTTCTGCACAACCTTCTCGAGCTCATAAACTCGATCCACAAAAATAGAGTTAATCGTCTCTACTTCCTGATAGTTAAGTTTTTTCGGACGCAGCAAATGGTCCACATAATAACGATATCCTTTTTCTGACGGTACACGCCCTGAAGAAGTATGAGGTTTCTCTATAAAACCTAAATTCTCCAACTCTGCCATATCGTTACGAATCGTAGCCGAGCTATATGTTATGTCTTTTTTTTCCGCAAGACTGCGGGAGCCGACCGGCTGTGCAGACCGAATGAAATCATCAATAATTATTTGCAAAATAAAAAGTTGACGATCGGTTAACATCGTTGATCACCTCTTTTAGCACTCGGTCGTTATGAGTGCTAAATCTATAAATAAATTATCAAAATCAGCGATTAATGTCAACGACAGAGCACTCATTATCCAACTCTGTTATTCATCCTCTCCAGTAAGCAAAAATGCCTGAAACACTTCATTTCCGAGAAGCTTTCCCTGTGCTGTCAGCCGAATAGATTCATTCTCCTCTACCACGAGCAGCCCTCTTGTAACCATGTCTTCAACCGGCCCTTTAAATAAGGAAAACGGAGACACACCAAATTTCCCTTTAAAATGTGAAGCTGAAACACCTGCCGTTTTACGAAGCCCGAGAAACATCTCTTCCTCCATTTGCTCTTTTTCAGTGAGCTTGCTCTCATACAGCAAAGGAAACTGTCCGTCCTGAATCGGGGTCATATATTTCTTTAAAGGCCCGTGATTAGACCGTCTCGTTCCATCGATATAAGCATGAGCACCGGCCCCAAAACCATAGTAGTATTCATTATTCCAGTATACAAGATTATGGAGGCTTTCAAACCCAGGGATGGCAAAATTACTGATTTCATATTGCCGCAGACCGGCAGCTGCCATTTCTTCCATAAGCAATTCATACATCGAGGCCTCTGTTTCCACTTTTGGAAGCGGAAGCTCGTCTTTTCTCATTAGATTATAAAAGACCGTTTTAGGCTCAATAATTAATGAATACCCTGAATAATGCGGAAGCTGCAAGCTTAAGGCCTGCTTTAAGGTGGCTTGAAAATCAGCAAGTGTTTGATTCGGCAATGCGTATATTAAATCTATACTAATATTATCAAATCCAGCTTTTTTTGCGTCTTCTACTGTAGCAAACACATCACTGCTTGAATGCGTCCGTCCAATGGCACGAAGGAGTTCATCATTAAAAGATTGGACACCAAGACTTAATCGATTGACTCCATAGTCCTTGAGCACTCTTAATTTCTCTAGCGTTAAATCTCCAGGGTTCGCTTCAAACGTAAACTCGCCTTTTGTAAATGGCAGCTGATTGCGAATAGCCTGACATAGCTTTTCAAGTTGTCCAGCAGTCAGGGCCGTCGGCGTTCCTCCACCAACAAAAATGGTAGTAAGCCGTTCCGTTGGATATTGCTCCATTGTCATTTTCATCTCAGCAGCCAGTGCCTCTATATAATCATCTACTGGCTGGTTTTTCAGAAAGACTTTATTAAAATCACAATAATGACAAATTTGCTGACAGAAAGGAATGTGAATATAAGCGGAACGTATCATGTAAAAACTCCTCTTTGTGTGTTCAATAACGAGAAAAAGGGGAAGCATCTGCGCTTTCCCTCTCTCCTTTCCTTATTTACTTTTTATTATTATCGTCGTCCATCTTCAAGACGGCCATAAAGGCTTCCTGTGGCACTTCAACTGAACCTACTTGCTTCATCCGCTTTTTACCTTCTTTTTGCTTTTCAAGCAATTTTCTTTTCCGGGAAATGTCTCCACCATAACACTTAGCTAAAACGTTTTTGCCCATTGATTTAATCGTCGATCTTGCTACAATTTTTTGTCCAATTGCAGCTTGTACTGGTACCTCGAACTGTTGTCTTGGAATTAAACTCTTTAGCTTTTCAACAATCGTCTTGCCGCGATCATAAGCAAAGTCGCGGTGAACGATAAAGCTTAAGGCATCGACTTTTTCTCCGTTCAACAAAATATCCATTTTCACGAGCTTAGATGGCTTGTAGCCAATCAGTTCGTAATCAAAAGAGGCATAGCCTTTCGTGCTTGACTTTAGCTGGTCGAAGAAATCATAGACAATTTCTGAAAGCGGGATTTCATAAATCACATTTACTCGATTTTCATCCATATACTGCATATCAATGAAAATACCACGCTTATTCTGTGAAAGCTCCATCACTGCACCAACGTAATCATTTGGTACCATAATAGACGCTTTTACATATGGCTCTTCTACTGCATCAATCTTTTGAGGATCTGGCATATTAGAAGGGTTGTCCACATTGATCTCTTCGCCATTTGTCATCCGTACTTTATAAATAACACTCGGAGCTGTTGTAATTAAATCAATTTTAAATTCACGCTCGATCCGTTCTTGGATAATTTCCATATGAAGAAGCCCAAGGAAGCCGCAGCGGAAACCAAATCCAAGCGCCTGTGACGTTTCTGGCTCAAACTGCAAGGATGAGTCATTTAATTCTAATTTCTCTAGCGCTTCACGCAAATCATTAAACTTTGATGAATCAATTGGATAAAGACCGCAATAGACCATCGGATTCAGCTTTCTATATCCAGGCAGCGCTTCAACCGCCGGGTTATGCGCTGAAGTGATCGTATCCCCCACTCGCGTGTCACCAACGTTTTTGATAGCAGCCGTCAAGAAGCCAACGTCTCCAACCGTTAGTTCGTCACGTACAGTTGTTTTTGGCGTGAACACTCCCACTTCAGTGACCTCAAATTCTTTGCCAGTGGCCATCATTTTAATTTTGTCGCCTGCTTTTACTGAACCGTCTACAACACGGATATAAGCAACAACGCCGCGATAAGCGTCATACAAAGAGTCAAAAATAAGCGCCTTTAATGGAGCCGATGGGTCACCTGTCGGGGCAGGTACTTTTTCAACAATTTGCTCTAAAATTTCTTCAATTCCAATGCCTGCTTTTGCGGAAGCGAGCACCGCCTCAGAAGCGTCTAAGCCGATCACATCCTCAACTTCCTGACGAACGCGCTCTGGCTCTGCTGCTGGCAAATCAATCTTATTAATAACGGGCAGAATCTCCAAATCGTTGTCTAAAGCAAGATAAACGTTCGCCAATGTTTGCGCCTCAATTCCTTGCGCGGCATCTACAACGAGAATCGCTCCTTCACAAGCAGCAAGACTACGAGACACTTCATACGTGAAATCGACGTGCCCTGGCGTATCGATTAAATGAAAAATATAATTTTCTCCATTTTTCGCTTTATAATTTAATTGTACCGCATTTAACTTAATCGTAATGCCCCGCTCACGCTCAAGATCCATTGAGTCGAGCAGCTGGCTTTTCATTTCACGGGCAGATAGAGCATTCGTGAACTCTAAAATCCGGTCGGCTAAAGTAGACTTCCCGTGGTCAATATGAGCAATAATCGAGAAGTTCCTGATATGCTCTTGTCTTAATTGTTTCTCTTCATTATTCATGTTTTTTCTTCACTCCTGTTAGTCGGCGCATGTATACTAGCATTGATTATATCAGCCAGAAAAGCAATTGACAATTTACAAAAGTAGAAGCATACGAGTTCATAACGATCATACTAGATGAGTGGAGAGAAAAGGACACTCTCTTTACAAATCAAAGTGACGAAAATAAATAGATATTCTGATTATAAAATAAGCTTTGTTATACGTGGTTGCATATTTCCGCCTCAGGCGGACGCTTTCCGCTCTAATCAACTATTAAAAAACAACATTCTCCTTCGACAAAGCCATAAAACAAGAAACCCGCTGCGAGATCATACAAGCAGCGGGTTAAGATTGATTTGTTGGACAGGGTGCGACTTTAAAGAAAGCAAATGTTTAAGAGTAAACTAAACCAACGGATGGCTCTCTACTGATCAAATAATGATCTAGCAGCAAATGTTACCGCATCAGCTAAAGATTGTCCGGCCTTTGAGAATACGTTCACCGTTTCCTCTTTCTCTAGCCTTTCTTTTTTTATATGCAAATCAACTTCTGCTTCATCTTTTGGAAATAGAGAAAAATCGGCTTCTTCTTTCTTGTCTGAAATTTCCCGTGTATAGGGAGTTGACTCCTGCCAGCTTCTACTATGAAGGGAGCCGATCAACATGCCAATAAAAAAAACAGAAATAACAAAGAATGTTTTAAGTAGAAAAGTTTTCATGAGAATACCCTTTCTTACTGCTCTCCCTTTGCGTGTACGGCTTCAGCCTGCCAGTAATAATCGGCAAAGACATCGGCAAATGCCTCTGCTGTTCGATTCAGTTCTTCGAATGTATTATCTACTCCGCCAAATTCAATGAGCATCGCTTTATCCGATAAATCTTGATTAAATTTACCATTTGTGTTTTTCCCTTGTTTTAAAATAACTCCTCTAGACAATCCTTTATACTTTTTCTCTAATAACTTATGCCACTCCGTTGCCAGCTTTACATTCTTTTCATAATTCGCATGTTCCGCCCCAACGACAAACACAAGCTTTGCATAGCTCTCTCCATTAATCGTAGCGGTCGTCACTTTCTTACGCTGTGAATCACGATGAATATCGATAAAATATTGCAAATCATGGTTACCCGATTGCGCAGAAGCTACAACGGCACGCGACTCTTGATACGCTTGGCTATATTTTCTTCCCGATTGATTAAGCTTCGCGACAATGTCTGTTTTGTCTACTGTTGCTCCAATCCCTTTAGCTTCTAATGCAGCTTGTACCATCTCTCCGACCTTTGTGACATTTAAGGCAGAATGGTGAGCAGAATCTGCCGAGGAAACACCTTGTAAATACGGCAGGTAAGACTCTCTCGTATGCGTAAAGTATAAATATACCCTCTTTTTCCCATTGGTCGTTAAAGAAGGCGGCGGGCTGTCTTTCTCTTTTGGAATCTCTTTTGTAGGTTTTACGGCTACGTCGTTTTTCTGATCCAGAGCTTCATTTGGAGGCTCTGATTCAATCGGCATATTCGTATAATCCGTTCCTTCACCGGCCACTAATATCTCCCCATCGTAAATAGAGAAGCCAGGAACTTCTCTTCCTAAAAAGCTGCGTGGATCTTGAAAGCGCACATTTGTTGCATAACGAAACGCTAATTCACTTAATGATGGCGGCCGGGCGTCTTCAGGTGCATGCGACGCAAATAATTTATTTTCCATCGTATATAAATAATAAAGTGCACCGCCAGATACATTTTCAGCCGCCTCATTAACGGAATGAGAAGAAATCCGATAATTGTACGTAAGAGACGTTAACAACCCGGCAACAGAAAAAAGCGTAAGGAGAGAAATTGTAAAAATCATCATTCCCTTTAAGATCGTCGACAAATTAATTGTAAAGAGGTCATACGGCTGGTTCTCCTTCATTGCTCCACCCTTTCTAGAAAAGTCTTGTACTATCGTATGACCTTAATAGAAAAAGCAGAACAAATTTTATGAAGGAAAAGCGGAAGGCACTTGTTCAGCGGTGTATGGACTTAACGGCTTCGCATGAAATAAAGAAAACATAATGAGCCAAAGCAATTCGATGTTGACTTATCGCAAAAAGGAGCAGTCCCCAGCTATACTTATTTTGTAAAGAAACCAGCATTCTCTTGATCAACTGCCGAATGCAAAGCAGCATTTAAACTGTTGGCTAATAAATTAGCGGTATCCTTAATAAAAAGATCTACTTCTTTTGGTGTAACCATTAAATTGTGCCCTAGCGGAGAGAGCACTTCACGAATAAGCTGCCGCTTTTCATTATCAGGCAGGGTTCCGATCATCCCAAGGAAAGACCGGCGTTTTTCTTCATCAGGCATATGCTGTTCGGTTAGTTTGCTTCTCCCAAAAGCGAAACCAGCAGGGGCAAGCGCTCCAGAAGGCCGATCCCCTTCTTGAATTTCTTTTCCTAAGTGCTTCAAGATAAAGTCAATCGTGTCGCTTGTAATTGAAACAGCATCTACAACGGTAGGCACACCGATCGCAATGACCGGAATACCAAGAGTTTCTTCGCTAATTTCTTTTCTTTTATTCCCTACGCCCGCTCCTGGCTGAATGCCCGTATCTGCAATTTGCACGGTAGCGTTCACCCGCTCGATCGATCGTGAAGCAAGAGCATCAATTACGACTAAAAAATCCGGCTTTGTTTTTTCTACTACCCCAAAGACAATGTCGCTCGTTTCAATTCCTGTCGTTCCCATGACCCCTGGAATAAGAGAACTAACTGGCCGATAGCCTTCGTCGACTTGTTCTGGCTGCAACTCAAATAGATGCCTCGTTACCATGATTTCTCCACATACAAGCGGACCAAGCGCATCAGGGGTGACATCCTCATTTCCAAGGCCTACGACGAGACAGCTGGCATTCTCGCCAATGCCTTTCTTTTTTAAAAAAGCACTGAATTCACTCGCCAGCACCTTTTCCATTTCGTGCTGATGACTCGTATCATGGGTACGGATTCCTTGAGATTCGACCGTTAAATATAAGCCTGCTTTCTTTCCTGTCGCTTTTGCCCCCTCTTCATCAATCGTGACAGAGGTAATGGTAATGTCATCGATTGTTCGTTCCTCTGTTAAGACACCTGTTACTCTTCGTCCTTGCCCCTGTCGTTCCTCAGCAAGTGTTTTCGCTTCTACTGCTAAATCTGTTCTTACCGCATATTGGCTTAAATCAATTGATGATTCTTTCATTTATTTTCACCCTTTTAAATGAACTTTTATTTTTAGTCTGCCCGACTGTGTAAAAGTTCATTCCTTGACACAAATTGCAAATGTAACTATTGCAATCTCACCTTCTGTTTGATAGAATAACTTTTGTTCTTATAAGGAAAAATGGAAGTCGAGTAAAAGATAGAATCTCGATCGCTTTTAGGAGGTGACCGGAATGCCAAATATTAAATCTGCTATTAAACGCACAAAAACGATCCAAGATCGTACAGAACGCAACAACCAACAAAAATCTGCTATGCGTACAGCTGTAAAGAAATACGAAGCAGCAGTTGCTAACAATGACGAAAACGCAAAAGATCTTTTTGCTCAAGCAGCAAGAAGCCTTGATAAAGCTGCCGCTAAAGGTTTAATCCATAAAAACGCTGCAGACCGTAAAAAGTCTCGTTTACTCAAAAAGCTTAACGCGTAATAAACGATCGTTTCGCTAAATAAAAAATCCTTCAAGTCATCTTGAAGGATTTTTTATTTTATGAAAAGGCCGCGACATTTCTGTTTGCATCTTACTAGAGCCTTCTTCTCGTTATACTCTTATCCTGTTTTCTGCATTAAGCTTTGTAGTTTGAATAAAAACATTTCGGCAATCAGTGATTTAGCCATGCCGCTCGTTTTCATTTGCAGATCGCTATCAGCAAGCATCATCATAATGGCTGCAAGCTGTTCATCCGAAAAGCTTCTAGCCTGGCCGGCAGCAAGCTTTACCCGAAACGGATGCACCTTTAAAAAGCCGGCTATTTGCTGCTGGCCGTACCCTTTTCGCGCTAGCTCCTTTGTCTGGTAAATCAAACGGAACTGATTGGCAATCACGGCTAGGATTTTAATCGGTTCTTCATTTAACTTGAGTAAATCATAGTAAATTCGAAAAGCTTTTTCCACTTTCCCTGTTACTACTTTATCAACCAAAGCAAAAATATCTTGTTCCAAAGAGCGGGCCGTCAATTGATCAACGACTTCCACCGTAATGGGCTGTTCCCCAGAGGCGTACAATGATAATTTATCTAATTCGGAAGCAAGCATCATCAAATTTGTTCCCGCGATAGCTAGAAGATGGTCGATGGCCTCTTCTTCTATTTGTGCTTGGTTGGCAGCAGCACGGGTACGAATCCACGCTTTCAACTCTTTTTCATTTAGCTTATTAGCTTCCATAACTTCCGCGTTTTTCTTTAGCAGCTTGGTAATTTTTTTACGTTCATCTAATTTTTCATAAGGAGCCGAAAAGACGACTATCGTATAAGGAGCAGGATTAGCTATGTATTCTTCAAGCTTTTTTACATTATGCTCTACTTTATCCTTTGAACGTTCAGCTGTTAAAAACACTGGATTTTGTAAGATCACCAGTTTTTTGTCCCCCATGAAAGGCAAGGTTTCTGCCTCTTCAAGTGCTGCTTCCACAGGAATGTCTTCTAAGTCATAAGAAGAAAAATTAAAGTCCATTTCCTCTTCCGTCAAGACAGATTGAATAAGTCTTTGTTTTGTTTCATTAATTACAAATGCTTCTGTTCCGTACAACAAATAAATCGGTGAAAATTGCTTTTGCTCTATTTTTTTCCAAATGGGCATCAATGGCTTTTCTCTCCATTTTCATGTATGATACTCTCATGTTAAAAAAGCAATTCCCATTTGACAAGGGGAAACTTTCGGAAAAGTTCCCCCCGTGATCTATATAAACGCCGGCAACGCTGCCCCGGGAAACAGCTTTGCAGACGGTGATCATCTTACTTGTATTTTCACCGAATTTGTGAAACTTATTGCAGTTAACTCTTGTCAATGTAGGAATTAGCAAGGACAGTCTGGATTTTTTATAACGGTTCGTCTATACTATAGATGAAATAGGAGGGGTAGTTGTGAACGAATTTGAAAAAAATGTCCAATCAAAACGTAATGACGCAATAGACTCTGGCGTTGCTTTTGGTGTTTCTTTCGCGTTTTTTGCCATCATCTTTATTATCGCACAGGTTATCAAATTCATTGGATAACTGCCGCAAAAGCCCGACAATAGACGGGCTTTTTTCTTTTTAGGATCTTCTACACTTCCGGGGAGCAGACAACGTCCTGTTCGTTTAGTTTCTTTATTTTACGGACGCACGACCGAAAATGTGCCTGTTTTACCTTCTTTATACGTGTATACAATTTCTCCATGCAGATCTGTCCGCCAAATGGCGGCACCATGCTGTTGGAGACGGTCTACCACTTCTTTATGAGGATGACTGTACCGATTGTTTTTTCCAAGAGATATAATGGCGGTTTCTGGTGTCGTCTTCGACATAAAAGGTTCTGTTGTTGAAGAGCGGCTGCCATGATGGCCTACTTTCAACACATCGATGTCCATAGAAAAGTGCTCCACAAGGCGCTTTTCTCCCTCCGCCTCCAAGTCTCCTGTAAACAACCATTTCTTTCCTCCTAATAATGCGTAAATGACAAGTGAATCATCGTTTCCTTCATAGTGCTCATCTGCAGGTGATACAATTTGAAAGTAAGCTTCTCCCTCCTGCCAGCTTTCCATGTATTTTCCGTAGCGCACAGGTATTTTATGCATAGCAGCCTGTTCAATCGTCTCGCGCATAACAGGTTTGGCTTCTGCCCCTGGACTGATAATCATCTCTTTGATAGTGATTTGACCGAATAACTCCTCTGCTGCTCCGATATGGTCATAATCACTATGCGTAAGAAACAATTTATCAATGCGGGTAATGCCTCTTCCTTTCAAGTAAGGAAGCAAAATATGTTCACCGATCGAAAAGTCCTTTTTCTTTTTTTGCCATTCTTCTTTTTGAAATGGCAGTAAGCCTCCTGTGTCAATCAAATAATTTCCTTTATTAAACGGAAGAGTAATGAGAATGGCGTCTCCCTGCCCGACATCAATAAAGGAGACTTCTCCCTTAATTGAATAAGTGTGCACGGTAACAGGCATGCCAATCATAACAAGCAACAGAACGCTGATCCGTTTCCAATCCTGTGTTTTTTCCCACTGAAAAAAGACAACTGTGCTTAAAAGACAAATAATGGCCAACAAAACATCATTTGGCTGGCCTGTAACGATCACCGCACCCGGCCATTCACTCACTTTTATTGCTGCCTGGTCTACTTGCTCAAGCAGAAAACGAAGCGGTTCTAAGAAGATCACAGCCGATTTTAGTGTAAAGCTCAAGAAATAGATAATGAGAAGGGATGGAAGCACAAGAAACGAATAAAAGGGAACAAAAAATAAGTTGGCAATAAAAGAATAAAGGGAGACCTCATAAAAATGATACATCAGCACCGGCAAACCCGCCGCTTGAGAAACAGAGGTAATCGCAAACATTTTCCCTAAAAAAGAGACAGGAAAAGATAAGATGAACTTAGAGGAGAGAAGGAGAGAAAAACTAATAAGATAAGAAAGCTGAAATCCTGCTTGATAAATAAAGTAGGGGTCCAGAAACACAACGGCCATAAAGCTTAGAGCAAGGGCATCCAGAGCTGTAAATCGATGGTAAAAGCGAACAGATAACAAGACTAAGACCGTCATTAATACGGCTCTCACAACAGGAGGAGACCCACCAGCTAAAAGGGCGTAAATCGGAAGGGCAGCAAGCAAGATCATCTGCGCTGTTTCTTTCACTATCCCGATTCGTATCATGGCATAGTAAACAAGAGATGTAATTAAGCTAACGTGAAGACCGGAAATAGCCAGTAAATGAATGACCCCAAGACGCTGATACGCCTTCGTCACATCTTCTTCTGTTAAAGAACGGTCGCCAAATAATAAAGCGGCTCCAACCGGCTGCAAGTTCTCCGGAAAAACCGTTTTTAAGTGATTAATTCCCTTTACACGCCAGTGGAAAATATGTTCTTTTACGCTTTTTTCTTTTTGGATACAAGAAGATAAAGCAAAGCGATCCACCTTTAACTGCCAAAAAATATGCTGATTTTTGAGAAAGGATCGATAATCAAACCCATAACGATTTCTTTTTCCTTCTGGCTCTTCAAGTGTGCCTGCCACGTAACAGAGGGTACCAGGGACTAATTCTCTCTGCAGCTCGTCTCCTTCTTCAGAAGAGGACAGCCGGTAAAGGAGACGTAGCTTCTCATTATTGTCTGCCGTTACTGTTGCTTTCAAGAGGTCGCCGTCGACCACCATCTCATCAGAAAAGGAGACAGACCACTTGTCTTCCTTCCCGGTAAAAGCCGTTACGTTCCGGTCTTCCGCAAAATGGCCAGCTAAAAAACCCATGGCGGCACAACTAAAAAAAGCCACCTTTCCTTTCTCATCCAGTTTGATGATGAAAAAGAAAGCAGCCACAGTCAGCAAGAAGCGGATACTTCCCAAAACAGGAAGCGCCCACAACAAACCTGTCAGCGTGCCGACTGCCAGATAAATGTATTTTCCGCGCATACGCTCTCCTTAAAGATACTTTACGAAGATAAGTGAACAACTTCAATGTCCTTCAGAAAATGCTGGTTCCATTTATTCGGATAGGCATTTCGATAGACAATTTTTTTGATTCCGGCTTGCGCCAATGTTTTCGCACAGTTTTCGCATGGCTCATGAGTAACATACGCAGCAGCGCCTTTCAGCTTATCTCTCTCCGCATGAAGGACAGCATTCAGCTCTGCATGCAGGCATCGGATGCAGCGCTTCTCATCGGACAGAAGGCACCCTTCTTCCTCGCAATGGGCATGCCCGTGAATGGAACCATTGTATCCCGTTGCAACAATGTGTTTATCTTTGACGATCACGCAGCCAACATGCAGACGGGTGCATGTTGAACGAGTGGAAACTACCTCTGCAATATCTAAAAAATATTCATCCCAGCTTTTTCTGCTCATTTGATTTCACTCTTTCTTTGTCCATTTCATGTTTTCTTTAGTGTAGCGGCAAAAAAAGGCTCCCGTCAATCCCTATTACTGAACGACAACGAGTGAGGCCATTTTCTCAAACGTCTTTTCTCCGATCCCGGAGACATTTTTTAAATCCTCCGGTTTGGAAAAGGCTCCCGTCGTCTCCCTATACTCGATAATAGCCTGTGCTTTTGCCTTCCCGATTCCCGGCAGTTGCTGAAGCTCTTCGGCAGACGCTTGATTAATATTAATAGAACTTCCGCCATTCTCCGGGGAATTTCCCTGTGCACTCCCCTGCGGCGGAACAGCAGCAGGCAACTCTGCAGGGGGCTCTTCTCCATTTTTCGGTACATAGACAACCATTTCATCCTGCAGCTTCTGCGCTAAATTAATCGCCGTTCGATCAGCCTCCTGTTGAAAACCACCTGCTTTTTCGATGGCATCATGAATGCGCTCGCCATTTTTCAAAGAGTAAATGCCAGGTGATGCAACCGCCCCTTTAATATCAACCATTAAAACAGCAGGTTCCTGCAGTTCTAGCGGCGGTGTAGTCAAAGGCGGACTTACACTTTGTTCTGTTTGTACAGACTCTTCTAATAGTGGCACTGCTGGAGGTGTTTCTTCTCCAGTCAATTGATAAAGGCCAAACGCTGCCACTATTCCTCCTATCAAAAAGTAGACTTTATATTTACTAACTATTGCTTTTAAATCCAGTATCTTCACCTCTTTCTCATAAACCAAATTTTTTTTCATACATTGTAAGAGCAGCTTGCATAAGGGGGAATGATGAATGAAGATAGGAATCATCGGAACGGGGAATATGGGAGAGATTTTGATTGATGCTTTAATTGCCTCTAAAGTCACTTCTGCCGCCAATCTTTTTATCATGAATAGAACGGCAGAAAAGGCGCGGCGTATCCAAGAGAACCACCCAGGCCTGAATGTATGCAGGGACGCTTCCGAACTTGTCACTATATGTGATCTTTTATTCGTTTGTGTGAAGCCCCACGATATTTACCCGCTGCTCCAGAAGGTTCAGCCTTTATTTCGTCCTGAACAATGTGTAGTGTCCATTACTAGTCCAGTCAGCACCGCACAATTGGAATCCATCCTGCCCTGTTCATGCATGCGTATGATTCCAAGCATCACGAATAAAGTATTATCCGGAACGGTACTTTATACGTACGGAAAAAGATGTGAAGAGAAATGGAAAGCAGAAATGAAAAAGCATATGGATCAGCTATGCAATGAGGCAGTAGAAATCGATGAGTCAATTACACGTGCCGCCTCAGATCTTGTGAGCTGCGGCCCAGCATTTATTAGTTTTTTAACGAGAAAGTTTATTGAAGGGGCAGAAACAACAGGTATGGATTCACATACAGCAGAAAAATTGGCAGAGTCGATGCTTGCCGGGCTGGGAGAATTATTCAAACAAAAGGAATATACGCTTGCGCAGTTAGAAGAAAAAGTCTGTGTCAAAGGAGGAGTTACCGGAAAAGGAATTGCTGTGTTAGAAGCAGAAACCGGGGATATGTTCACGAAGTTATTCCAAGCCACTCATGAAAAGTTTGCCGAGGATAAACAAGAAACAGCGGCGCAATTTGGAATCCCTTAATACTATTCGCCACCTGCCAGAGAAGTCCTTCTTTAATATAAAAACGAGAGGAGTGAAAATGAATCCCTCCTCTCGTTTTTATGTTTTTATAATGGCTTCCTAACTGACAATCATTTTATTTACAATTGAACCGATCCATTTCTGCATACAAAAAATATTCTCTCACTTGTTTCCTCTGGAGAATTCCCAGTGAAATCAGCGGTAATGTCAATATCGGAAAAACCAATCTCCTGAAGCCACGCTTTGTATTGTTCAACAGCGAATGAACGCTGGACATGCAGTTCATCAAATCGCTCATATAAATCCGTTTCTTCTTCGCGGACAAAAAAAGTAAGCTCGTGTTCAATGCTGTCAGGCTGCTCACCATCGAAGCAGTTCCAAATATAAGAGACCGCTTCATTCACAGCTGTAAACGTTCCGTCCTTAAAGATATGGCGCATTTTATACAGCGAGTGCACATCAAATAAAAGTAATCCGTCTTCTTTCAGATGTTGTTGGACTCCGCGAAACGTACGTTTTATGTCTTCTTCTTCTGTCAAATAATTAAGAGAGTCACAGAAGATCGTGATGACATCAAACTGTCCAAGCCCTTCTAAATCGCGCATGTCCTGCTGGAAAAGCGGAATGAACAGCTTTTTTGCTTCTGCTTTTTGCCCGGCTGCAAAGAGCATGCTGTCCGATAAGTCAACGCCCGTTACATCCCATCCAGCTGCTGCTAAACGCCAAGTCAGCTCGCCTGTACCGCAAGCAAGGTCCAATACGCTCTTTCCAGGCAGTTCGGAGGCATGCTGCTGGAAAAAGTCCAGCCATTGTTCATACGGCGCATCCTCCATTAAAAAGTCGTACACACGGGCAAAGCGTTCATATGTCATGAAAGCAGCTCGCTCTCCACATCAATTTCCGGAGCGTCCCCCCAGAGACGTTCCAGGTTATAATAAAGCCGCTCATCACGGTGGAATACGTGGATAATCAAATCGCCTAAATCAATTAACACCCACCGAGCTTCATCAAAACCTTCCATCCGCTTTACTTCATATCCAAGCTCCTCTGCCTGCTCTTTAATTTCTCGAGCAATTGCTTGAACCTGCTTATCGGAATTCCCGTGACAGATGATAAAATAGTCTGCCATTAGTGAAATTCCCTGCATATTTAACACAACAATATTTTCCGCACGCTTATCGTCCGCGGCATTCACGACTCGTTGTAAAATTTCCGGTTGACCCATTAATTGGCCTCCTCCTTTTTCATGGTTAAATCATTGTACGTATGAAAGGTATCCGGATAAACCGGCTGATTTTTTTTCATTAAAAATTGAATGGTATTTTTCAGAGCTTGGATTAAAGCAGCATCCAAATCTTTTTTCGCTAATTCACGCACTTCTTCTACACCCGGGAAATGACGGCCCGGTTCAATATAGTCTGCAACATAAACCACTTTTTCAAGCAAAGTCATGCCTATTCTTCCGGATGTATGATAACGGATAGCATTCAAGACTTCCTCGTCTTCTATGCCAGCTTCTTTTTGTACCAAATAAGCGCCTACCGGAGCATGCCACAGTTCTGAGTGAAAAGCCAGTAACCGCGGGTCCATGTTTTGCTGCTTAATAATGGCGGCCATTTCCTCTTTAGGGCGAAATTTAGCATAGTCATGAAAGATCGCAGCAAGCTCTGCCTTCTTGGTGTCTGCTCCATATCTTTCAGCGAGCAGGATCGATGTGTCTACTACACCAAGTGTGTGAACGTAGCGGTGTTCAGTTATTTGCTCTTTAACGAGTGAGAGCGCCTCCTCACGTTTCATATAAACGATTCTCCTTTATATAAGCGATGACTTTCTCGGGCAGCAAGTAACGTAAAGTTCCCCCACCCGCCGCTCTTTGTCTGAGCATCGTAGAAGAAAGATGAATTTCCGGCGTTTCGATCAACTGCACGGGGTACGGTGTTTCAACCGAATAGCCCGGCCGGCGCACCCCAACAAACTTGACCATGCGGCTCAACTCATCGATGTTATACCATTTCGGTAAATACTCAATCATGTCACCGCCGATAATAAAATAAAAGTCGGTTTCAGACTCCCGCGCTTTTAATGCTTTCATCGTATCAAATGTGTAAGAAGTTCCTTTCCGCTCCATTTCTATCGGCTCCACTGAAAAACACGGATGCCCTTCAATAGCTGCCTGAAGCATATGAAGACGATCTTCATCACGGATATGATGATCAATTTTTTTATGCGGTGGAGTATAGTTAGGCATGAAGCGGATTTCATCCAAATGGAGTGCCTTCAGCACCTCATTTGCTATGATCAAATGACCAATATGCGGCGGATTGAATGTGCCACCTAAAATGCCTACTTTTTTCTTCATCTCGGCAGCTCAATCTTTTTATTTTCTCTAGATTCTTTGTAAAGCACGATGATGCTGCCAATGACTTGAATAAGCTCGGCACGGGCTCCTTTAGCCAGCTGCTCTGCTACTTCGCGCTTGTCCTCCCCGCAATTTTGCAGCACGCTTACTTTGATCAGTTCACGCGCTTCAAGCACATCAGCGATTTGTTTAATCATATTTTCATTTACGCCGCCTTTGCCCACCTGGAAAATCGGATCAAGGTGATGAGCTTTCGAACGTAAAAAAGATTTTTGCTTAGTTGTTAACATAATTGCCTCCCAATTGATGACGTACCATTTCTTCCATTCGTTCGATATCAGGTGTTTGGCTTGTCCACTTCTCAAAAGCCAACGCTCCCTGATAAACAAACATTTTAAGGCCGTTTTGTGTACGAGCCCCCCGCTTCTTCGCTTCCTGTAAAAGCTGCGTTTCGAGCGGATTGTAAATAATATCCGAAACAAATGTGCCTGCTTTTATTTTTTCAACTGAAATCGGGCTTGCCTCAATAAGCGGGGACATTCCAATTGATGTTGTTTGAATTATCACATCGTATTCTTCAAGCTGTTCAGCCGCCTTTGTTGTCGTTTTTACTGACCCGACAACAGGATAAGGGCAGCTTTCTGCAAGATTTGCTGCTTTTTCTGCTGTTCGATTGGCGATATCAATCCGGCTTACTCCTTCTGAGGCGAGCGTATAATAAATAGCCCGCGCCGCGCCTCCTGCTCCAATCAGCAGGACACGTTTTTCTGTAAGCGGCTCTCCATACGCTTCCCGAAGCCCCCGCACAAACCCTACTCCATCTGTATTGTATCCTGTCCACCCTCCATTTTCACGAACTACCGTATTTACAGCTCCAATAGCTTTTGCAAGTGGATCGACTTGATCAAGCAAAGGTATAATAGCTGATTTGTGAGGAATTGTCACGTTAAATCCTTGCACGCCAATGGCTTTCATTCCTTGTACAGCCGCAGGCAAATCTTCTGGTTTTACGTGAAAAGGATGATAATACCCCTCAATGCCAAGCTGGACAAATGCGTCATTATGCATTGCCGGGGACATAGAATGGGCAATTGGATCACCGATAACGCCAAATAATTTTTTCATTGCTTCTTCCCCTCTTCTAGATTAAGGATTTCCGTAGAAATACACTGACACCCTTCGGCACATAGGCAGCTACTTTGGAGCCCGGTTCATTGATGGTTACCCATCCAAGTCCGGAAAAGACGACGTCCATTTTGCCTTCTTTAATCATAAATTCATGCCGGGTCAATTCAGGGAAGGTATCCATTTCTTCTCTTCGCGGCGGAGTAAGCAATTCTCCTGCATGTGTCTTATACAACTCATCTGCTTTCTCCAGCTTTGTGCGATGAATGGTTAGTTCATTTGACAAATAACAAGTAAAAGAACGGCGGCCCCCTGAAAGATAATCGAAGCGAGCCAGTCCCCCAAAAAACAATGATTGCTGTTCATTCAGCTGGAAAATTTTTGGCTTGATTTCTTTTTTGGGCGTAATGTACTTTAAATCTCTCTTATCTACAAAGTGGGCCATTTGATGATGATTAATAATTCCTGGCGTGTCAACAAGAAAATGACCATCATCAAGCGGGATCTCAATCATATCCAGCGTTGTGCCCGGGAAATGCGAGGTCGTGATCACATCTTTCTCGCCCGTTCCCTCTTTGATGATTCGATTGATAAATGTTGATTTTCCTACGTTCGTACAGCCGACTACGTAAACATCTTTTCCATCGCGATAATCCTCGATAGCCTGCATTGCCTCCTCCATGGAGGCTCCTTTTGCTGCACTAACGAGAAGCACATCAATCGGCTTCAAGCCGAGCTCCTTTGCCTGCTGCTTCATCCAATTAATTAACTTGTTTTTTTTCACAGATTTAGGAAGAAGATCCGCTTTGTTGCCGATTAACAAAACCGGGTTTTTGCCAACAAATCGATGGAGACCAGGCAGCCAACTGCCATTAAAATCAAAAATATCTACGATTTTAACGATTAAGCTGTCTGTCTCTCCAAGTGTATTTAAAATTTTCAAGAAGTCGTCATCTGTTAAAGACACATCCTGGACTTCATTATAGTTCTTCAAGCGAAAACAGCGCTGGCAGACAATTTCTTCTTTTTCCAGTGCTGAAGCCGGTGCATAGCCAAGTCCTGCTGGATCTTCCGTTTGTACGTTGACTCCGCATCCAATACACATGATTTTTTCGTTATTCACTTGCTTTCCTCCCATTGAATTAAACCTTTTCGTTTAAAGAAATTCATAATCCTCCGCTCAATTCGGCGATTGAATTTTGTCCAGAAGCCATCCGTTTGGGCAACTGGTAAAACTAAAATGGTATAAAACCCACCACGATTGCCACCGAATATATCCGTGAGCAATTGATCACCGATTACGACCGTTTCTTCTTTTTTGACACCTAATAATTTAACAGCCCTGCGAAATGCCTTTCCCATTGGTTTACGCGCTTCGAATATATAAGGAATATCAATTGGCTGTGAAAAGGCGCTTACTCTTTTTTGATTATTATTGGAAACAATTAGCACTTTAATGCCTGCTTTTTTCATTTCAGCAAACCATTCCAATAATTCCGGTGTAGCATCTGGACGATCCCAGGCCACTAACGTATTATCCAAATCGGTAATGATCGCTTTCATTCCCTTTTCTTTTAAATACTCTGGTGTAATTTGAAAAATGCTTTTTACGTGCCTGCTCGGCAAAAATTTCTTTAACAATCCCTGCACCCCGTTCTCTCGGCTTTCATTGCCTTTATCATAGCGGATTTTGGCTATCATGACAAAACAAAACGTATAATCGTATGCTTGAACTTTTTAATAATGCTAAAATATTTTCCGACATTTTTTGCATTTCTTTATTGTGGATAACTTTATACACATTATCCTTCTGATTTCTTACCCTTTCCCACTACTTAAACACAATCTATCCACATTTTATCCACCTAATACTGTGGATAAAGGAACACTTGTTCTTTTTGTTTACATTTAGTAAAGTGAGGGTAGTACATTACTTGAATCTAACATCTTATGCGATTTCACCTATTATAGACCACTTATTTTTCGGAGGTGAATGAGGAATGAACCGCATTTCAGATGATTTGCTTTTAGAAGCTTATACGAAAGCACGTAAATTAGACCTTAGCCGTGACTTTATCTTGTTAATTGAAGATGAATTAAAAAAGAGAGCTCTTTACTATCAAGTACACGCACACTAATAAAAAGCACTTGCTGAAGCAGTGCTTTTTTTATATGAGTGTACCGACCCTTTCACCGACCTTTACTTCACAGGGCACATCTAATTGTTCATTTAACATGAAGGTGCCTGGCTCGAATAAAAGAACAACTGTAGATCCAAAATTAAAATAAGCCACTTCTTCCCCTTGTTTCCAAACTAATCGGTCGTGAGAGCGCTCAATCGAATTTACAAACATGGCCCCTACTTTCACTACAGCCATCTTTCCAGTTCCCCATGACAGCTCGGTAATTTCTCTATAATTCTTGGCAAGCGGTTCTCTCCCATATTTTAGCCCGTAGTGATTGACAGGATAAGAGTACCGGCCAAGCGTCCATTTTTCAATGATCTCACCATCAACCGGACTATGAATCCTATGATAATGGCTTGGACTCAAGTAAAAAACAAGAAATGTGCCTTTCTCGTAATGTGCCGCTTTTTCGTTGCTGCCGAGCATTTCAGCAACCGAGTATGGTTTCCCTTTTACTGTGATCTCATAACCATTAGTAATCGTTCCCGTTTCGGCCAGTCTCGCATCTACTGGACTGATCACATGATTGTTTCCATACTCAATGGTTCTTGCTTCTGGCAGGAGCTTGCGCATGAAGAAGTCGTGAAGCGTTTGGTATTCCTCTACCGGGTGAGCCATTTCCTCCTCATTGATCCGGTAAGCTTTCATGAAAGGACGAATCATCGGCTTGCTCAAAGAAGAGCTTGTGTATCGTTCAAGTAGTCGCGAAGACCATCTTTTATTTGTTAACTCAATAAAAAAGCGATATAGATGCCGTTGCACAATTCAACCTCCAAAAATTTAAAAAATACTAACCACTTTATGGTATAATAGATCATCATTAAAATATTATTATATAATAAACTATCGGCAGATTCCTGCTAAATTCGAGGAGAGTGTAAATTTGTTTATTTCTCAAGTGATAGATACCACTATAAAAAAGGTCAAAGCCCAGACAGCCAATGTGCTCACGTTAGGTAACCTAGCCTTAGGTGGCTTTTCTATCCTAATGACGCTGCATGCACAATATCATCTTGGTTTGCTTCTTATTTTCGTCGCAGCTTTGGCTGACCGTTTTGATGGAATGGTCGCTCGCAAATTAAATATTGAATCTGAGCTTGGTAAACAGTTGGATTCCATGTGCGATATTATTTCTTTTGGCGTTGCTCCTGCCTTATTACTTTATATAGGTATTTTATCTGAGTTTGGCTTTCCCGGTTCTTTTTTCACGGTCTTTTATATTGGATGCGGTGCTTTCCGTCTAGCGCGCTTTAATATCTCTGAGAACAATGGCTATTTTCATGGTCTTCCGATTACAGCCGCAGGATGTTTATTAACGCTCAGCTACTTAGCAATCCCATACCTACCAATGCCTTCATTTATGGTTATTATTATGTGTTTGTCTTTATTAATGGTCAGTCCATTTAAATTGAAAAAAGTGTAAAAAACATCCTGGAAAGCCCCAGGATGTTTTTTCATTCTCTTCATGATATTTTTCTCCTTGCAGCCGTTTCCTCTTACGGTCTTTTTGTCCAAGAGCAAGTTTCTTCTTTAAATTACAAAGGACAGGCAAATCCATCACGCTCCTCTCATACACTTAGGACAACAGCGGATTTATAAAGGAGGAGGTTTCATGCTCGGCATTCTTGCTGCTTTGTCCTATGCGGTAAAAGAATTATTTTTTTTCGTATCTTATGTAAAAAACAATGCCTTCCCCCAACCTTTATCTCCAAAAGAAGAAAAGATGTACCTAGAGAAAATGGCAAAAGGCGACGCAGAGGCCCGCAACAAGTTGATCGAGCACAATCTTCGGCTGGTGGCGCATATTGTTAAAAAGTTTGAAAACACCGGAGAGGATTCTGAAGACTTAATTTCAATCGGAACGATTGGTTTGATCAAAGGGATAGAAAGCTATTCAGGCGGAAAAGGCACAAAGTTAGCTACATATGCCGCGCGGTGTATTGAAAATGAAATTTTGATGCATTTACGTGCCTTGAAAAAAACAAAAAAAGACGTATCGCTTCAAGATCCGATCGGCCATGATAAGGAAGGAAATGAAATTAACCTGCTCGATATACTAAAATCAGAAGATGAAGATGTGCTTGAACATATCCTATTAACGATCGAGTTAAAAAAAGTCCTGAAATTTTTGCGGGTACTTGACGAACGTGAACAAGAGGTCATTATTGCCCGGTTCGGATTAAATCAAAACGAAGAGAAAACACAAAGGGAAATCGCAAAAGAGCTGGGCATTTCTCGCAGCTATGTATCACGCATCGAAAAGCGGGCGCTGATGAAAATGTTCCATGAATTCTACCGTGAAGAAAAAGGAAGGGGTCACTAGAGACTAAAAAACCGGCTCCTCATTAGGAGCCGGTTTTTTATAAATAGGAAAAGACCTATTAAAACTGAGCGCTTTCCGCTTCGACGCACATGATGTGCTAGTGAGGGCGTTGTGACACGATGTCGCGTCTTTAGCCGCCGTTCCTTTTTGTCTAGCTCCTGGCGCTTTTCTGTTTCAATCAATTGTTATGGATACTAAAATCCCCATAATTGTAGCAAGCAGCAACCCCATAATCATCATGACCATTCTTCTTCACTCCTTACATACCTAAAAAAGCTATTTGCTATTAATGTACCACAAAAGGAATAAGTTGTAGCACGTTTTTCACAAATTATTCACAATTCACTGACGGGATAATTCGTTAACAATGCCTACAACAAGGTTAGCGGAATGGCGGGCTGCTTTCGGCAAAAATTGTTCGAATGAAACATCCGATTCCTTGCCAGCGATATCCGAGATTGAACGAATGACAACAAATGGAATGCCGAATTGATAAGCGACTTGAGCGATAGCCGCTGCTTCCATTTCAACGGCCTGCAGTCCTGCAAATTTCTTTCCTACGGCCAGCACACGCTCTGGATCGCTCATAAATGCATCTCCCGTCGCAATTAATCCTTTGACTACTTGCTCCTCTCCACCTTTGGCTGCACAGCCTACAGCGATGTCAACAAGCTTTTCATCGGCTGTAAAAGCGGCAGGCAGCTGCGGCACTTGGCCATATTCGTAACCAAATGCTGTCACGTCCACATCATGATGGCGTACCTCTGTAGAAATAACAACATCTCCAACGTTAAGTTCAGAATTTAATCCACCTGCTGAACCAGTATTAATGACTGCATCTGGTTGAAAATGATGTAATAAAATAGCCGTAGTCATCGCAGCGTTCACCTTTCCGATACCAGAGCGCAGCAGGATGACTTCTGCTCCATTCAATGTTCCAGTCGTAAACTCACTATTAGCGATTGTTTCCACTTTTCGGTTGTCCATTTGTTCACGCAAAATGACTACTTCTTCTTCCATTGCTCCAATAATTGCTATTTTCATGTTTATTCCTCCGTTCTTTCCACTTACCTGTCTCATTTTAGCATTTTTTCAGTAGAATCGCTTGCTTCTTTTCCCTTTTATCTTGTATACATAAGAAAGAAATTATTGCAATTTAAAGGGGGAAAGACCATGCAGTTTCAACTTGACTTAATTGAAGATAAAATTGAATTTTTTGAAGCTAATAACCTAGCTTCTCTCGAAAAAAAGATTGCTGAGAAAATTGAGCAAAACCGAGCTATCTTGCTCAGTGTCCGTTCTGTTTCCCACCAAATGCAAATCGATGCTGACGGACATAAGCACTTCTCAGCCGTTGTACACTTTAAAGCTAAATAAAAAGAGAGACCTACCAAGGTAGGTCTCTTCCGGCTTACCGCCCTTTATCGTTATGCTCTAGCTTGTACACCTTTACCGGCTTCCAGCCTTCGCCGTCTACCCAATTGATGTATACACGGTAGGCATTGTTCGGGTCACTTTTCGGAGAAACCGTTCCAATTGCCCCTTTAGGACCATCTCCGCTAATGTACCAAACAATCATCTCTTCTTGAGAAATACCTGTTGCATAAGATAAAGCTTGCTTTTTCTCTTGCCAGTCTACTGAACCGCTGTCAAAAGAAGAAGTATGCTGACCAGACTGTGAAGTGCCGACGCCTGTCCAATTCGGATTGACAATTTCTTTTTCTACATTCGGCTCATCGCTGTCTTTTTCGACGGCTTCACCTTGATCATCCTGCTTCTGCTCGTCATCCTTCTTTTCATCATCGTCTTTCTCTTCATCGTTCGCATTTTCATCAGTTGCATTTTGATCTTCGTCGCTTACGTTAGATGACTGGTCGTCTTGTTCGTTAGCTGCAGACTGTTGCGACTCTGTTTTCGACTTTGGCGCTGGTGTCACTTCTTCCTTTTCACCGCCAGAAAAAATAGTGAAAGCAACGACAACAATTAAAAGGACAACAACCGCAATGGCAGTATTTAAAATTCGATTTGTTTTTCTTCGTTTAGATTTTCTCTGTGTACGTGATGGCTGTGCCATGTTACGACTCCTCTCTCTTTGGCATCATTCACATTTTATCATGACTCTCCTGGAACATGAAGCTATTTTAATCGAAAAAAGCGCTAAAGGCCTACTGCCTTTAACGCTTTTTGGCATTCATTATTTAATTGAGACGATTTTCACTTTCATTTCTCCGCCAGGTGTCTGTACGATGACTTCATCGCCGACTTCTTTGCCAAGCAGACTTTTGGCGATCGGAGAATCATTTGAAATCTTTCCTTCGAATGGGTCAGCTTCTGCGCTTCCTACAATTGTATACGTTTCTTCTTCTCCATCCGGCAGTTCAACAAATACAACTGTTTTTCCTAAAGAAACAACATTACTGTGATCTTCTTCAATGATTTCTGCATTGCGAATCATCGCTTCGATTGTCCCAATTCGTCCTTCAACAAAGGCTTGTTCTTCCTTTGCCGAATCGTACTCGGAGTTCTCTGATAAATCACCAAAACTGCGGGCGATTTTAATTCTTTCTACGACCTCCTTACGTTTAACCGTTTTTAAATATTCTAGTTCCTGTTCTAGCTTTTCTTTCCCCTCTTTAGTCATTGGGTATACTTTTTCTGTTGACAAGTCCCTTCCACTCCTTTTCATCTCGCTGCCTTCCTTGGTGAAGGAAAACAAATAAACATGAGCAGGCTGCCTCATTTGAAGCCACTTTTGCCGCATTCATATATAGAGAAAGCGTTTTCCCCTATATATGAGCGCGCCACAAGCCCGCTCCAATGATTGAGACAGCCTTTGTTTTTTAAAGATTATGTCTGTTTCATAAAAAGATACTATAAAATGGCTTTTTGTTCAAGAACCGTTTGAATTTTTGTTACCATCAGATCGATGGCCACGTGATTTTGGCCGCCTTCTGGAATGATAATGTCAGCATAACGCTTTGTCGGTTCGATAAATTGATTATGCATCGGCCGGACCACATTTAAATATTGATCGACAACCGATTCAAACGTACGGCCCCGTTCTTTAATGTCACGGATCATGCGGCGGATAATGCGCAAGTCTGCATCGGTATCTACGAACAGTTTGATATCCATTAAATTACGCAGGCGCTCATCCTCTAACACGAGAATACCTTCAAGTATAATGACGTCTTTCGGTTCCATGCGAATCGTCTCAGCTGAGCGGGTATGACGAGCATAATCATACACCGGTTTCTCAACCGCCTCGTACTGCTGCAGCTTTTCAATATGGTGGATGAGCAGGTCATTATCAAAAGCAAGCGGATGATCATAATTCGTTTTCAGCCGTTCTTCAAATGGCAAATGGCTTTGGTCTTTATAATAATAGTCCTGCTCAATGACCATAACAGAATGTCCTTTAAAATGCTCGGCAATTGACTTCGTAACGCTCGTTTTACCGGAACCTGAGCCGCCGGCAACACCGATAACAACTGGCTTTTGGTCCATGAACTTTATTCAAGCCCCTTTCGCATCATGTTATTTGGATACACTGGTTTTTCTGTTTTAAAACGGACAATTTGCAGCGGATGACGAGCTGCATCCAACTCATTTCCTTTTTCATCCCATATCGCTTCTACCGTCTGTGTAAAGTTCTCAATTTCTGGACCGAAAAACTCGACTTCATCTCCCGGGCGGAAAAAGTTACGCTGTTGCAAAGTAACCATTCCTGTGTCTTTATCATAGTCAAGAACAAGACCAGCGAAGTCGTGAGAGGCTTTTTTTCCATGAACGCCAAATAGCTGTTCTTCCATTCCAGGCGTGCCTTCAAAGAAAGCTGGAGCTGCTGGGCGGTTCGCACACTTCTCAAGCTCCTCTAACCACTCTTGCTTAATTTGGAAGTTCTCCGGATCTGCACAGTACGTGTCAATCACTTTGCGATAGACACTAACAACGGTCGCAATATAATGAATAGACTTCATGCGGCCTTCAATTTTTAAGCTGTCAATTCCTAATTCAATTAATTTCGGAATCGATTCAACAAGTTTTAAATCTTTAGGGCTCATCGCAAAAGGAGAATCGTTTTCCGCAAACAATGCTTGTTCGTTGCCTTCGTCTAAAGAGTAAAGATCATAATCCCATCGGCATGACTGACAGCAGCCTCCCCGATTTGAATCACGGGCAGTCATATGGTTGCTCAGCACACAACGGCCTGAATAAGCAATACACATCGCTCCATGGATAAATGTCTCAATTTCAATATCGACTTTCTCTTTCATTTCGCGCATTTCTTCACTTGTTGTTTCCCGGGCTAGGACAACACGGTGCAATCCTTCCTCTTTCCAATACTGAACGGCGCGCCAGTTAGATAAGGATTGCTGTGTACTGAGGTGTACTTCTACTTTTGGAGCAACACGACGGCACGTTTCGATGATAAGCGGGTCTGCTACAATAATCCCGGTAACACCCGCTTCCTGAAGTCCACGTAAATAGTCTTCCAAGCCGTCGATATTTTCATTATGAGCATAAATATTAGTTGTTACATATACTTTTGCTCCATATTTCCGGGCAAATTCTACCCCTTCTTTCATTTCCTCCAGCGTAAAATTGCCGGCATTGGACCGAAGCCCATATTCTTGGCCGCCGATATACACGGCATCGGCTCCATAATGAATAGCAATTTTTAATTTTTCAAGTGTTCCTGCCGGTGCTAGCAATTCAGGCTTTTTCACGATGACTCGCTTGCCGTCTATAACGGTTGCAATTGTATCATTTATAACCGTACTCACGATTGTTCCTCCCTTTTTAATAAACTGTTTCTTTGAAGAAGAAGCCTGTATCTAATGGACGGTGTGCGGGCTGCAGCTCTTCGATTTTCTCCAGCAGCTCCTCTTTTACTTCTTCGTATTCTTCTAGGTTTTCTACACATAGGTCAATAGCCTGCCGGTAAAGCTTCGTTACTTCAAGCAAATATTCTGGTGAATGAAGGACACCGTCAATTTTAAAACTATCAATGCCTGCTTCTATCATTTCGGCAAGTTCATCAATAATACAGATATCATTTGGACTCATAATATGGGTGCCATTCTGATCTTCAAAAATCGGATACTTATTATCACGTTCTTT
The DNA here is from genome assembly GCF_001685015.1 of Pseudobacillus wudalianchiensis. GTDB lineage: Bacteria > Bacillota > Bacilli > Bacillales > Domibacillaceae > Pseudobacillus > Pseudobacillus wudalianchiensis. Next base: position 379,427 of record NZ_MAYT01000001.1, on the reverse strand, counting down.
ATCATAAAGCAGCATATTCTTTGCTTCTTTGCGATTTTCAATTTCCATTACTTTTCCTTGATATTCAAAATAATGACCTAAAAGCGGCCGTTTGGATTGAAACATACATGTCATGCCATGCACTTGTACTTCAATTGCCACTTCAGCATTTTCTTTCACTTCAATGACTTCATCCATACTTAACTCACGAGCAAGAACAGCTCTTACGGCTCCGCGTTGCCCCCAATAGTTGCAAGTAAAATAATTGGTTGCCGTTGTTTCGGTGTTCCAGTGCAGCGGCATATCAGGAGCTACAGCACGAACAGCCATTAATACAGCCGGGTCTCCAAAAATAATGGCATCCGCTCCAGCCTCTTTAACAAAAGCAATATAATCATCCAGCTCGTTAGCGATGTCATTATGAAAAATAGCATTAACGGCAACGTATACTTTTTTTCCTTTTGCATGGGCTTTCCCAATCGCGTGCTTCATATCTTCTCTGTTAAATTCTCCGGCAAGACGCAGGCCATAGCGCTGCTCTCCTAAGACAAACGCGTCCGCTCCCGTTGCTATAAGGGGCTCAATGGAATCTACGCTATGCGGAGTAACGAGTAGTTCTGGTTTTTTCACTTTAGTTTCCCCCTCTTTTACGGCTGACAGCTAAACCATCCCCGACTGGAAATATAGCTGTGTCGAAATCCGGATGGCTCATCAGCCATTCATTGTAAGATTGAATTTTTTTTACTAAATTAATGATGCGCTTCGATTCAGCCGGGATACCAGCAACATAGCCTTTAAATAAAACGTTGTCTGTATACACGGTCCCTTCCGGCGCCAAAAAAGCGGAGTACCCTTCAAAAAACTTCGTATACTGCCCTTTCGCTGCATCGATAAAAATAGCATCATAGGGACCTTTTCCGCCGGCTTCAGCTACTAATTCAAGAGCATCACCAAACAAGACCTCTACCCGCCCGCCGACTTTTGAAGCCTGAATATAGTCAATCGCCTGCCGATAACGCTCTTCATCACGCTCAATGGTCACAATGGTCGTCTCTGGAAGGGCTGCAGCCATGCGCAAAGCAGAATATCCGATTGCAGTACCAATTTCCAGTATCCGCTTCGGCTGCTGGATCCGCATGATTTGAAGCATCGCCTCTATCCCAGTCGGTTCCATAATTGGCACCCCATGTTCCTGGGCAAAAGCTTCCATTTCAGCGAACAGCGGTTCCCGGCTTTTAATCAATGACTCTATATAATGATGGATAATATCGTCCATAATACTCTCCTTTTCAAAAAGGCTTGATGACAAACAAAAGACTCCGATAAGCCCCAGAACTGCCTTTTTCCTTTTTATCGGGCCAGCTTTCATGGCTCCGGTACAATAGATGCCCATAAACAAGAAAAAGAAGAAAGCCTGCCAGCTTTCTGCTTTATTCTGTCTTATTCATTTTTCTTCGTCAAAAATACTTGAATTATTTTATCACAATAGCGCGAGAAAAGCGATCCTTCCATCTATTGCTTTTGTTTCTCGTAATGGCTTGTGATGTACTTTTCCTTTAGTTTGCTGTGTTCTTCTAAAGTTTTGGCATAATAGACATCCCCGGCTGGAGAAGCGAGGAAATAAAGGTAATCCGTCTTTTCAGGATTTAAAGCTGCCTCCATCGAGGAAACACCGCTGTTTCCGATTGGTCCAGGCGTTAACCCTTTTACTTTATAGGTATTATAAGGCGAGTTTACTTTTAAATCTTCATAGAGAACGCGTTTCTTGTGCTTACCAAGCGCATAAAGCACCGTCGGGTCTGTTTGTAGAGGCATACCGGCTGCTAGGCGATTATAAAATACACTGGAAATTTTATGGCGGTCCGCTTTTGCCGTGGCCTCTTCTTCTATAAGGGAAGAAAGTGTAAGCAGCTTGTGCGTCGTCATTTGCTTTGCTGCCATGGACGTTCGGTACTGGGCGAGCACATGATCTGTTTTCTCAAGCATATCTTCTACGATTTCCCTTACTGGTTTCTTTTTATCCCCGTAATGGTAAGTAGCAGGGTATAAATATCCCTCCAGCGGATATCGAATGTTCTTAGCGAACACTTCCTCTGTAAGCAGCTCCGGATACGTTTGCATCATTTCCTTAATAAACACTCGATCATTCATTACCTTTAAGACTTCACTTGCCGGCCGCCCCGTCTCTTTTCCGATCACTGCCGCAATCTGTGTCAATTGATAGCCTTCTGGAATCGTGATTTTCACTTGACCTTGCCCAATGACTTTGCCTGTTTTCAAGCTCTTAATCAACTCATCCATTGTCATGCTTGGCGTGAAGGAGTATTCCCCTGCCTGCAAGTTATCTTCGCCTTTGTATTTCACATAGTATTTAAACACTTCCGCATTTTTGACAATTCCTTTTTTCTCTAGCTTCTCGGCAATAACCGATAAGCTGGACCCAATTGGGATATTAACCTGCACAGGAGTGTTATCTGATTTATTAACAGGCTCCAGGGCAGATTGAATGAAAAAATAACCGCCTGCTGCTATTCCCCCAATGATCAGCAGGAATGAAATAACGGCAAAAAAAATAGCTCTTTTTAACCGCCTCTTTCTTCCAGACGGCCCGACATATGACTTTTTCGACATACACTTACTCCTTTCAACAAATAACGAGCCTTTCTTCACTTGTTTTATTATACTACATCTTATAAGAAAAGATAGAATTGAAAAAAGACCGGGAGCAGCGCCCCGGTCTTTTTTCTGATTTTATTTTTATTCTTCTTCTTCCTCATCAAGAAATGTATTCAACATCTCTTCAATTAATTCCCATTCTTCATCAGATTCAATTGGCTGAAGCTCGCCGTCTTCCCCATCTTCACCAGGAATGAAGGCAGAAGCGTGAATTTCAATTTCTTCGTTGTCATCTTCTTCTGCTCCTACAGGGAAGTAAAGCACGTAAGACTTTTCAAACTCATCAGAATCGAAAGTGAAAAGTACTTCGCATAATTGTTCGTTACCGTTTTCGTCAATAATTGTAATTTGTTTTTCTCCGTGATCCATTTTCTTCACCTCATTATTTTTGGCTGTCTAAGAAGCCTTGTAAAATCATCACAGCAGCCATCTTATCGATTACTTTCTTGCGTTTTTTTCGGCTCATGTCTGCTTCTAGCAATACTCTTTCCGCTGCCATTGTTGTTAGCCGTTCGTCCCAGAGGACAACTGGCAGCGAAAAGCGGTCTTCTAATTTTTTGGCAAAAGCCTTAGAAGCCTCGCCGCGCGGGCCAATTGTATTATTCATATTCTTAGGCAGCCCGACAACGAACTTCTCAATTCCGTATTCTTTGCATAAGCTTTCAATGCGCCTCAAACCAAAATTAAACTTTTCTTCATCGATCTGAATCGTTTCCACGCCCTGCGCGGTCCAGCCCAATTCATCGCTGATGGCAACACCGATTGTTTTTGAACCGACATCCAACCCCATAACTCTCATAAAGGCTTATTCCTCTCGCTGCTGTTTTAAATATGTCTTCACCAGTTCTTCGATAATTTCGTCACGCTCGAGCTTGCGAATCAAATTACGGGCATCATTATGTCGCGGGATATATGCAGGATCGCCGGAAAGCAAATAACCAACAATTTGGTTAATCGGATTATACCCTTTTTCCTGAAGAGCCTTGTACACTTTAAACAGTACCTCTTCTACGTTCTGCTCAAACGGTTCCTCCGGAAAATTAAATTTCATCGTTTGATCAAAAGAGCTCATTAATAGCACCTCGCTTTAGGCTTGAAAGTGAAAACTCCCTCTTGTACAAGTTATTTCCATTGTACAATAAATTTTCAAGGAATCAAACGGATTTAATCCACTCTGCCACAAAATTGAGTGCTTCTTCTATTTTCTTAGGGTCTTTTCCTCCCGCTTGCGCCATATCAGGACGTCCGCCGCCACCGCCGCCACAGCGTGTAGCAACCTCTTTGACAAGCTTGCCAGCGTGATACCCTTTTTCCACTAAATCCTTTGTAACAGCAGCTACAATATTGACTTTGTCTCCTGTAGCTGCAGCCAGTACAATAACGCCAGAATCAAGCTTTTGCTTTAATTCATCTGTCATAGAGCGCAAATTATTCATATCTGTCGCTTGTACACGAGCTGCGAGGAATTTGACTCCATTCTCTTCTTGTACGCGATCAAGAAGACTACCTGCTTCTATATTGGACAATTTTTGGGAAAGTGATTCATTTTCGCGTTGTAATTCTTTTAATTCTGCCTGCAGACTGTCCACTTTTGCCAAAATGTCCTTTGGATTAGCTTTTAATTTATGAGCCGCTTCCTTCAAAAGAGCTGTTTGGCTATTTAAGAATTTGTATGCAGCTTCGCCCGTAACTGCTTCAATACGGCGTGTTCCGGCACCAATACCGCTTTCAGACACAATCTTAAATAATCCAATCACCGATGTATCTGGCACGTGGCAGCCGCCGCACAACTCTAAGCTGTAGTCGCCGACAGAAACAACACGGACAATATCTCCGTACTTCTCTCCGAACAAGGCCATTGCTCCCATTTTTTTCGCTTCATCAATGGATTTATGAGCAATGCCAACTGGGAGGCTATGCCAGATTTTTTCATTAACGATTTCTTCTACTTTCTCTAGTTCTTCAGGTGTTACTTGTCCAAAATGAGAGAAGTCAAAACGAAGACGATCTGGTTCAACGAGTGACCCCGCTTGGTTTACATGCGTTCCTAATACATCCTTTAACGCTTGATGTAATAAGTGAGTCGCCGTATGATTTTTAATAATTTTGTTACGGGAAGCAGCATCCACACGCGCCGTCACTTTTTGACCGGTTGTCAATGTGCCGCTTTCGATGATAGCATGTTGAATATTTTGGCCGTTTGGCGCTTTTTGGACATCTTGAACAGCAGCACGTACGCCGTCCCCTTCGATGATTCCTTTATCAGCTGTTTGTCCACCGCTTTCTGCGTAGAAAGGAGTCCGGCTTAAGATGAGCTGAACAGCTTCTCCGGCTTGTGCTTTCTCTACGATTTTGCCATTAGCAATGATTACTTCTACCGTTGCCTCAGCCGTTAATTCATCGTAGCCCGTAAATTCACTCTCCACTGTGATGTCACCTAGCACTCCGCCTTGAACTTGCATAGAGCCTACATCCTGACGAGCTGCCCGAGCACGCTCACGCTGGTTCTCCATTTCTCTTTCAAAACCTTCATGGTCTACTCTCATGCCTTCTTCTTCGGCATATTCTTCCGTTAACTCAACAGGGAAGCCATACGTGTCGTATAACCGGAATACATCAGCGCCAGCAATGACATTCGATCCATTGTTCTTAGCTGCTTGGATGACCGCTGATAAAATCGCTAATCCTTCATGCAGCGTTTCATGGAAACGTTCTTCTTCATTTTTAATGACGCGCTGAATAAACTCTTGTTTGTTCTTCACCTCGGGATAAAAATCATGCATGATCTCACCGACAACAGGGACAAGCTCAAACATGAATGGGCGGTTAATGTTAATTTGCTTTGCATAACGAACAGCGCGCCGCAGTAAACGGCGTAGTACATAGCCGCGCCCTTCATTAGATGGAAGTGCCCCGTCCCCAATCGCAAAAGCAACTGTACGAATATGGTCAGCAATTACTTTAAAAGCTACGTCCTTTTCCTGATCTTTACGGTATTTTTCACCAGAAATCGCTTCTGTTGCTTCAATGATCGGCATAAATAAATCCGTATCAAAGTTTGTCGGCACTTCCTGCATAACGGATGTCATCCGCTCAAGTCCCATTCCGGTATCAATATTTTTCTTTGGAAGCGGTGTATACGTGCCATCAGGGTTATGGTTAAATTGAGAAAATACGAGGTTCCAAATTTCTAAATAACGCTCGTTTTCCCCCCCTGGATAAAGCTCCGGATCATTTTCATCATTTCCGTATGACTCGCCGCGGTCATAGAAGATTTCCGTATTCGGTCCGCTTGGTCCTTCACCAATGTCCCAGAAATTCCCCTCTAATCGGATAATCCGCTCTTCCGGCACTCCAATTTCCTCATGCCAAATGGCGAAGGCTTCATCGTCCTCTGGATGAATGGTGACAGACAGCTTTTCTGGTTCAAGCGCCATCCATTTTTCATCGGTTAAAAACTCCCATGCCCAATGAATAGCTTCTTTTTTAAAGTACTCACCAATTGAAAAGTTACCAAGCATTTCAAAAAAGGTATGATGGCGAGCGGTTTTTCCGACGTTTTCAATGTCATTTGTGCGGATCGACTTTTGGGCATTCACGATTCGCGGATTTTCCGGAATAACCCGGCCATCAAAATATTTTTTCAATGTGGCTACACCGCTGTTGATCCACAACAAGGTCGGATCATCATGAGGCACGAGCGGAGCACTTGGCTCAACCCGGTGATTTTTCTCCTGAAAGAACTCCAGAAACATCTGACGAATTTGAGCCCCAGTCAAATTTTTCATTTTAATTCCTCCTATATTCATAATTGAAATGGGTGTGCTATTTAAAGACAACAAAAAAGCCCCGTTCCCCGGACAGGGACGAAGCTTTTCGCGGTACCACCCTGATTATGAACCAACTATGCCAGTTCATCTCTCAAATACCTTAACGCGGCAAACGGCAGGGATTAGCTGCTCTCCGGACTAGCTTTCCGTTACCCTTCACCTAGGATTTCTTCCAGCCATGGAAACCCCTCTCTGACGTGCTTGGCACTTAGGTGGACTATAACATACTCGATCCATCATTGATTTACATTTGTTATGATATATCGAATTATAAAAAATTTCATACCAATTTGTCAACGCGGGGCTTTTTGAAGACGAACCTTTACACGCCTTTCCGCCATAAAAGCGGCCTTGAAGATAATGAGAACGGGTACAGCGACAATTAACCCAAGCACACCTCCTGCCTCCCCCCCAAGCAAGAGGGCTCCGATAATAAATAAAGGATGCAAATGTACGCTTTTTCCCACAATCCATGGAGATAGAACATTCCCCTCGATAAATTGTAAAATCAGTACGATAATCGCTGTATAAAGAGCCATTTGTCCAGACATCGTCAACGCAACAAAAACAGCGGGCACCGCTCCAATGATCGGGCCAAAATAAGGGATTACATTTGTGATGCCAATGATTAAACCAAGTAAAATGGCGTATTTAAGACCAATAAACGTAAATAACAAAGCAGCTACTGTCCCGATCACTAAGCAAACGAATAGCTGTCCCCTTATATATCCCCCAAGCGAGCTGTCTAATTCCCTAACAAAACGCAATGCCCTCGTCCGCCACTTTTTTGGCGTAAAGGTCCAGGCGGCCTTCTTTACCCGATGAATATCTTTTAGTAAATAAAACGAGATAAAAGGCACAACGGCCAGCAGCAGGAGAAAATTGACCATTTTCATCAATACATTCATAAAAGCTTCGACAAGCCCTGAAAGCCATCGCTCAAAACCAACAATACGATTATGAATCTTTTCTTGTATACCATCTGGCCAAGTCAATGTTTCCGCTTCAAGGGCAACGATTTGCTTTTCATACATTCTTGAAATCTCGGGAGCACTTTGTGATAATTCTCTCAGCTGATGAATAAATAGTGGCACTCCCCTAAATAAACAAATACCGATTATGCCGAAAAACAATATATAAATCAGCAAGATCGCCATCGTTCTAGAAACCCCCTGCTCCACCATTTTCTCTACTAGCGGATGCAGCAAATACGCGATAAACCCGCCTAATAAAAATGGCATCAGACTGATCATAATCCCATGAAATAGCGGACTAATGACGGGATTTAATAAATAGATCACATACACGGTTAACAATGTGAAAAGCGCGGCAGCTGCCAAATACAGCCACTTTAACTTCAACCTACTCTCCATCGGATCCGACACCCTTTAATAAACTATTTTGCTTAGTTTGCGGCTAGAAGAGGATGATTTATGCACGGTCTCGAATAGAATACATTCTATATTTAAATGAAATCAATGTCCGGCTGAAAAATAGAAGAGGGTCTTTACAGCAAATTGCTTCCAATTGCGTATGATGGAAGAACCATCACTTGTTATGATCCATACAAAAAAGCTTGCCGAGAAAATTTCTCTACAAGCTTTTTTCGTTTATTGCAGGTGCCTTTAGCCGTTGTTTCTTTTTGTCCAGCTGCAGGCGCTAGCGCGTACACTGATTTCGCTCTCTCTGTCGAAGTCTAAAAAACGACTTCTCGTCAAGAGCTCCAATCTGCCAGCGCGCTAACAAGCGCCTTCCGCTTTTCTTTTGTCCAGCTCTAGCGGCCAGCCCATACGGCGGTTTCGATCTCTCTGTCGGAGTCTGAAGAATGACTCCTGTTAAGCCCTCCAACCTCCTATCGGGCTCATCCGGCCGCTTCCGCTTTTCTTTGTTACCCCATTCTTCTTTTTTCTTCTTCGAATAGGTCGTTTAAGGAGCTTAGGGAGCCATCTTCTTCGACTTGGTGGACGGAGATGATGTTTTCTTCGATGGAAAGTTCGATAAAGCAGTTCCAGCAATAGTATTGAGTTGTGCCAATTTTTCCGAGTTCTTTGCTTTGGCAATTTGGACATGTTATCATGGGCGTCACCTCGCACGCTTTTTGCTTTTGGCAAACAGGGTGCCCGGCTTAGCCTTTATTTATACCTATTCTTTACAAAAAATCGTACGGAGTAATATTTTCCATGCCGATCATTGGGTCAATTGTCATGATCGTGTCTTCTGTCAACGAGACGGGGCTCGATGCTTCATCTTCTGATTGACCAGCTTTTAAGGCCTCGACAAGTTTTTCTTTTAATGAGGTTTTACGCATGAGATCGTCATTGCGTTCAATGCCCATGCGAAATGCTTCTTCTTCTCCGCAGAGGATCAGAAATTGCTTGCTCCGTGTAATGGCTGTATAAAGCAAATTGCGCCGCAGCATGCGGTAATAGCTTTTTACTACCGGCAAAATCACGATCGGAAATTCACTGCCTTGTGATTTATGAATCGAGCAGCAAAAGGCATGAGTGATTTGGTTTAATTCCTGTCTTGTGTAGGTGACTTCATTTCCTTCATAGGAGACAATCACCATGTCTTGCTTTTCCGTATTTTCTTTGGCAAAAAAGATCGAGACAACTTCTCCAATATCGCCATTAAAAATATTTTGCTCCGGCTGATTGACGAGCTGGAGAACCTTATCGCCGATGCGGTAATGGACGTCCCCAAAGTCAATCTGTTTGCGGGAGCCATCCGGATTTGCATTAAGGATTTCCTGTAAAATTTCGTTTAAGCGGTCAATCCCCGCTGGTCCTTTGTACATCGGCGCCAGCACTTGAATATCCCTTGCAGTAAAACCCTTTCTAATCGCACTTTTCACCACTTGTTCCACCACATCCGGCATTTGCTGAACATGACAGCTTATAAAGGAACGATCCTTTTGCTGTTTCGTTAGATTAGACGGAACTAACCCATTTTTAATCTCATGCGCCATTTCAATTATAGAAGAGCCTTCTTCCTGCCGGTAAATATCTGTTAATTTAACGGTTGGGATCACTCCTGATGCCAATAAGTCTTTTAATACCTGGCCGGGTCCGACGGAAGGAAGCTGGTCTTCATCCCCTACGAGAACCACTTGCATATCGTCCGGTAATGCTTTAAACAGCTGATGAGCAAGCCAAATGTCCACCATTGAGACTTCATCGACGATAAGCAGTCGTCCTGAGACTTCCCGGCCCTCCTCGTCTTCCATCATTTCCTGTCCGCTAAATCCAAGCAGCCGATGAATGGTCACAGCAGGCAGTCCGGTTGACTCGGCCATTCGCTTCGCCGCCCGGCCGGTTGGCGCTGCCAGCTTAATCGGAAACGGTTCTTCCTTTCCATACGATTTGGGATCAAGTGAACAGCCGTGCAGCTCAGCGTATAGCTCCACGATCCCTTTAATAACCGTTGTCTTTCCTGTACCCGGTCCTCCTGTTAAGAGCATCATAGGCGACATAAGCGCTTTTTGAATCGCTTCTTTTTGTGAAGGCGCATATTGTACGCCTGTCCGGTCTTCTAAATCGCCCAAAGCTAATAAAAATTCCGATTCAGGAAATTGATCTTCATATTCCGTTTGTTTAAGCAGGCGCTCAATATTTGTGACGAGGCCCTTTTCGGAAAAATATAAGGAAGGCAAAAACACGCGGTCCTCTTCCCCCATCACCTTTCCTGCTCCTTCTAGAGCAATAAGCTGCTTGGCGATCGCTTCGAAAGAAACCGGTTCTCTACCGCTTTTTTCAAGCAGTATCTTTACCTCTTTTAACAGCGGTTCTGCCTCTAAGTAACAATGCCCCTCCTGCATGCACTGTTGTTCAATCGTAAATAAAATCCCCGCTTTAATGCGGTCAGGGTGCTCGCCGTGAATGCCAATCTGTGCACCCAGTTCGTCCGCGCGTCCAAAACCAATTCCTTCAATATCCTCGACAAGTTGATAAGGATTTTTTTGAATGATTTCAATCGCCTGCTGCTGATAAGCCTGATAAATCTTCATCGAGAGCTGTGGACCGAAACCATACTGGCTGAGGGCAATCATGATTTGCTCAAGTCCCTGATGTTCAAGAAGTGTTTCATAAATCGTCTGGGCTTTGTCGGCAGGCAGACGCGGCACCTCTTCCAATACAGAAGGATGATTAAGAATTTGGGAGATCGCTCCTTCTCCAAGCGTCTCTACAATCGCTTCTGCTGTTTTTTTTCCGATTCCTTTGAATAAGTCACTCGATAAATAGGCGACAATTCCCTGCTTCGTCTGCGGGATTTCCTTTTGGGCATGGCGCGCCTGAAACTGCCGTCCAAATTTTGGATGTTCTTTAAATACGCCATAAAAAATGTACACTTCATGCTCATGGATTTGTGGAAAATACCCGGTCACTACTACTTCTTTGTCTTCACAAGCGTCATTTGTTTCTGTGACACGGACCCGTATAACGGAGTAAAAATTTTCTTCGTTATGAAAGATCGTAACGAGATGCCGTCCTTTGACGTATTTCTCTCCGTTTGCAAACAAATCCATTGACTCTTGTTCCATCGGCGGCACTCCTTACGCCTCTTCAGCTTTTTCTATCATTTTCTTTCCATAACCAGCCAACATATGATCCGGCTGAACTTCAAGCGCGCGGTTGAACATAGCTAAAGCTCTTTCTGCATCTTCCAAATGTCCTGCATAGGCAACACCAAGATTATAGAAAGCATCGGCATGCCCCGGGTCTTCCTCAATCACTCGCTCTAGCTGGAGGATCGCTTCATCATAGGCTTGCACCTTCGCTAAAGAAAGGCCTAGTTGAAAGCGTGCTTCTGTATCAGCTTCATTTAACTCGACTGCACGCTGTAAATATGGAAGGGCAAGAACGGGTTGATCGAGCTGAGCAAACGTCATGCCAAGCATAAAAAAGGCGTCGCTCTCTTCTATCCCTGACTTAACCGCTTGTTCAAATTCACGGCACGCCTCCTCCAGTCTCTCTTGCTCATAATAGAACGCACCGAGTGCATAATGGGCAGCACCTGCTTTTGGATCTACTGCAATTGCTTGTTTATAAAATCGCTCAGCCCGCTCCAGTTCACCAACTGTCGATAACACATGACCAAAATTTATATATGCTGTCGGATCTTCCGGCGCTTCTTCAATCCGCTCTGAAAATAGCTTTAACGCTTCCTCCACTTTTCCTTGCTGTAAATATTCAATACCTTGTAAGTTCTTGTCCATTGGTCACCTCTATAGTTATATTCATCAAAATTATACCACAGAGCCTAGAAGTTCTTAACCATAGAGAAAGACACAAAAAAGAAACGAAGACAGACAACGAGTGAGTGTCTTCGTTCCTTTTATTAAGGCAAGCTAACGGTTGGACTAAAGGATTGTTGCTATGTTAGCGGGCAACCCGAATACCTCTCCTGATGATAAAATCAAGATCGGGCTTTTTTCCTCTTTTTATGTTTCTTACTTTAATATGTCTTCTCTTAGAATAAACTGAGCTAACTCTTCCATTTGATCCGAGATCGCTCTGTCTGTTTCTAAAGGAGGGCAAATTTCACGTATTTTTTCTAAGTAGTTTCTTGTAGCCGGGGCTAATTGGTTTTCCGCCTTTTCTAGATAGATGGCTTGTGATGCACAAATCATTTCTACCGCTATGACCCGAGCTGAATTGTGGATAATATCCCGGGCTTGACGGGATGCGATGGTTCCCATGCTTACATGATCTTCCTGGTTAGCGGATGTTGGAATAGAATCGACGCTAGCCGGGTGTGCGAGAACTTTATTTTCAGAAACAAGTGAAGCTGCTGCATATTGAGCTACCATTAATCCCGTTTCCAGTCCTGGATCAGGAGCCAGGAACGGAGACAATCCACTTAACTGCGGATTCACAAGACGTTCTGTTCTTCGCTCGGAGATGTTCGCCCATTCTGCTGCGCCCACTTTCAAAAAGTCCATGGAAAGAGCGATCGGCTGCCCATGGAAATGTCCGCCTGAAATGATTTCTCCGCTCTCTAAAACAATTGGATTGTCTGTAGCTGAGTTCATTTCCACTTTCAAGCGTTCATCCACATAATTAAGTGCCTGCCAGGATGCCCCATGCACTTGCGGGATACAACGGATAGAGTAAGCATCTTGCACACGTACTTCTCCCTGATGTGTAATCCGCTTACTGCCTTCTAACCAGTTTCTCATACGTGAGGCTACAAACTCTAATTCCGGATGCGGACGAACAGCTAGCAGCTCACTGTCGAATGCTGTAATGATTCCTTGAAGAGCTTCCATTGTTAAGCAGGCAGCCATATCAGCTGCAAGGCCTAAGCGTTCAGCTTCATTGAGAGCGATCACGCCTACACTAGACATAGCCTGTGTTCCATTAATTAAAGCTAGTCCTTCCTTCGCCTCTAAAGAGACAGGCTTTAACCCTGCTCGCTTCAATGCTTCAGCACCTGGCAAAACTTCCCCTTTGTATTCCGCTTTTCCTTCACCAACTAACACGATCGCCACGTGAGAAAGCGGTGCTAAATCTCCACTCGCTCCGACCGAACCTTTACAAGGAACAATTGGATGAACGCCTTCGTTAATCATGTCAACAAGCAAGTTTAAGGTCTCTTCTCTTATTCCGGAAAAACCTTTTGCAAGCGCGTTGGCACGCATTGTCATCATTGCCCTTACGACCACCGTCGGTAACGGCTCGCCAACACCGACAACATCTGCACGCAGTAAATTCAGCTGCAGCTTTGCAATATCATCTTTTTCAATTTCGATATCGCTCAACTTACCAAACCCAGTGTTGACTCCATAAACAACTTTCCCATCTTTAATTTGCTTCTCAATCCGAGCACGGCTTGCTCTTACTCTTTCCAAGCTGCCTTCTGGGATGACTACTTTCGCCCGGTGATCCGCCACATCTTGTATAAGAGAACGGTTTAACGTATATCCATCTAACTCAACAATTCCTAACTCAGTTAGTTCTCTGGTGCTCATAACGCTCCAACTCCCCTTTTCATATAATTTCCAACTCTATTAAAATACTACAAAATTCAAAAAATACATGCATTAAGTAAATGATTTTCTGAACTTACTGTCATTTTTTGTGATGCACATACCATTGCTCAATGAGAGCAGCACTTAATCTTCCTGTATTAGTCAAGTTCTCCACACTAATACATTCTCTGAATGAGTGAATATTTTGGAATCCCAAACCAAGCGTCAGACACGTTAAGCCGTTTTCATTTAATACGTTCGTATCAGCACCGCCTAATGTTTCAGTTAAGTAAGGATTTACTTTAATATTGCGGGCTGCTGCTTCAGCTGTTTGTGTTAAGATATCATCTTGTGCAATATCAAAGCCGCTATATTTTTTCTCAATTTTCACCTTCACACTGCCACCGCTTTTTTCGGCAGCCTCTTGCATTACTTCTTCCATGTGCTTCAATTGTTTATCCAGCTTTTCTTTAGAGAAGCTGCGTACTTCTCCAGCAACTGTCACACTGCCTGGAATAATAGAAGTCAGCTCTCCACCTTTGATAATACCAATATTAGCTAACGTCTCTTCATCAATTGCGCCAAGCTTCATATTAGAAAGTCCTGCAGCGGCAATTAAGAACGCACTGTTTCCTTCTTCTGCATTCAAAGCAATATGAGCAGCATTTCCTTCTACTTCCATCCAAATCCGGCTGCTGTAAGGTCCTTTTAAGATGATTTGTCCAACGTCCCCACTGCTATCGAAAATATAACCTCTTTTACTCTTGGCTTTGCTGTAGTCCATATATCTTGCTCCAACAAGTCCTGGCTGCTCATTCACTGTTAAAATGAATTCAATAGGGCCATGAGGAACACCACTTTCAATAACAGCCCGAACTGCTTCTAAATAAGCGGCTAACGCTGCACGGTCATCTGCTCCTAAAATAGTCGTACCATCGGACTGAATCACGCCATCTTTAATGACGGGCTTCAATCCTTCCGTTGGCAGTACGGTGTCCATATGAGTAGAGAAAAATAATGGTGGAATGGAAGAATCCGTTCCTTCACGCCAAGCAATTAAATTACCGACTTCTCCATCAAAATTCTTATGGGCTTCATCGAACTCAAGGGTAAATCCAAGCTCAGGCAACGCTTTCTTTAAGTAGTCCGCAACAAGCTGTTCCTTTGTGCTTGGCCCATTTATTTTGGCAAGTTCCAGAAATAAATCAAGCAAGCGGTCAGCATTTACTTTTTCAGCAGCTTTTGATCCTTGTGTCATCTTCATTTTACATCCCTCCATCATGTTTAAATCAGCTTCTTCCAACTAACGGTTTACAATCACTTTTCCGCTTTTAATCACGGTTTCTACAATATTCGTTCCAAGTTCGTATGCAATGTGCTTGTATGTCGGTACATCCCAAATTTGCAAGTCTGCCAGCTTTCCTTCCTCAATAACGCCTCTATCATCTAAGTCAAGTGCCTGTGCACCCCCATAAGTGGCTGCCTTCAGTGCCTCTTCTACAGAAAACTTATACAAACGGCAAGCTAGATTAATAACAAACTGCATGGATTCTGTATAGCAAGCTGGACAAAGATCCGTCGCTAACGCAATCTTCATGCCCAAGTCTAGCATCTTCCGAGCCTCAAAAGGACGTTTGTGGCTAACCGCAAAATCCAAAGCTGGCATTAACACACCCGTTACTTGTGTTTCAGCAAGCCGCTCCATCACTTCCACAGGCGTATAGTTTAAATGATCAACAGAAACCATTTTCATATCTGCTGCTAAGTCAGAGCCGCCAATATAAGAATAAGCATCAGCATGAATCTTCGGTTTCATTCCGTATTTTAAGCCTGCCCTTAAGATTTGCTCCGACTCTTCTGCTGTGAAATAACCATCATCACACCATACGTCACAGAACTGAGCTAGTTTACGCTCGCCTACTTGTGGAATCATCTCATTAATAATGACGTCCAAATATTCCTCTTTTGTTAAGTTTTCAGGGAAGCCATGTGCTCCTAAAAATGTGTGCAGGACATCCAGCGGCGTTTCTTCATCCAGCCTTTTGCTCACTTCAAGAATTTTAATTTCACTTTCTGTTGTGAGTCCATAGCCGCTCTTGCTTTCAACTGTTGTAATCCCGTAATCTAACATCGTAAGCAAACGCTTTTTGGACTGTTGGAACAACTCTTCTTCCGGCTGGTTGCGTGTAAGCTCAACTGTCCGGTTAGGTCCCATCGTCAAACCGAGTTTTTTTAATTTTGCCGGATCAGCACCCGTTAGCTTAGCTGCATATTCTTCCACCCGCGTTCCGTAAAAAACCAAGTGGGTATGCGCATCAACAAAACCTGGTGCAACGACCTTTCCTGTTGCATCGATCCGATCTGCTTGATTTATATCAAAATTATTTATTATTTCTTCTTGGGATCCAGTTCCGACAATCTTATCTCCTTTAACGGCAATCCAAGCATTTGTCAGTACTCCGATATCCCCCATGCCTTCTCCCGCACAAGTCACTACTTCTGCTGCATTACTGATCACTAAGTCAACCTTTGTCTTTACCTTTGTTTCAGACACGGATCCCTTACCTCCTCCAAAAAATACTAGATTCTATATCATTTATTAATGCATGTTTTGTGCCAATATTTAAAATTCATCCATTTCATTCAAGAATTAATGGACTTAGAGAGTATTATTAACGAAAAAAAAATTGAAACATCTTATCAAAATAGGAATCCTTTTATTAAAACCCCACGCAAAAACGCAGATAAAATTTGCATGCCATTTCTTTCGTTATGCTTAAATCATTCATAACACCTTCTATATCAACTTTATTCGGGTGCAAATAATCTTGCATGCAGAGGTAAGCTTGAAAAAAGCTAATCAAGAGGCATAAAGGTTAAAAACTATGTAATTCAGATACTCAATAGCAGGCTTCTCCATAAAACATCGAATGAAACCTCTTACTCTCTACAGTACAAAATCTCATTCGATGTTTTTGATGTCCACCTGCGATTAATGTCTTACTGCTCCTTAAAATCAAACTTACATTCTTCTAACGGGATCACTTTCGTTTTCTTTATAAATTTATATCCAAGCCATAATGCGAGAAATATTGGAAGGCCGATATAAGCAGCCAAGACACTTGTCAAATTAATATTTCCAGTAATAAAACCTTCAAGATTCTGCCCAAGCAGGATAAATAAACAAAGGGCAATCGCAAACAATGGTCCATAAGGGAACCATTTTGCACGATAAGGAAGATCCTCCAGTGAACGGCCTTGTGCAACATATGCTTTTCGGAAACGGTAATGGCTTATAGCAATGCCGAGCCAAAAGATAAAAGTTGTGATTCCAACCGAATTCATAAGCCAGACATAAATAGTTCCATCACCAAAAATAGAAGCTAAAAACGCTAACATTCCAATAATCGCTGTGGCGACTAGCGCCCTTACAGGAACACCTCGTTTGTTTACTTTTGCTAAAAATTGCGGCGCTTGTCCGTCTTGAGCCATGGCATACATAATTCGGCTTGTTACGTAAAGACATCCATTGCCAGCAGATAACACGGACGTCAAAATGACCGCATTCATAGCCGAAGCTGCAAAGGCAAGCCCCGCTTTTTCAAATACAATGGTAAACGGACTAGCCATAACGGAAGAATCTTGAAGACTTTCATTCGTATAAGGAATGAGAAACGAGATGATGGCGATCGCTAATACGTAGAATAAAAGGATCCTCCAAAAAACAGTACGCACTGCACGCGGTATATTCTTCGTCGGATTCTCACTCTCTCCAGCAGCGACGCCAATGGCCTCTGTCCCCGAGAAGGAAAAGCCTGCAATTAATAATATGCTTATCGTACCAAGAGTGCCTCCTACAAATGGAGCTTCTCCTATAGTAAAGTTTTTAAAACCGGCTGGCTCACCATTCATAATTCCAAAGATCATCAATGTACCAACACCGATGAAAATAATAATCGTTGCCACCTTAATAAATGAAAACCAATACTCTCCTTCACCAAACCCTTTAACAGATAAAATGTTTAAGGAGAAAAGAAACACTAGAAACACTGCGCTCCATAACAATGACGAGCTATCTGGAAACCAATATTTCATGATAAGGGCAGAAGCGGATAGTTCTGCTGCGAGTGTCATAGCCCAGGAGAACCAATAATTCCAACCGAACGCAAACCCAAGAGCGGGATCAATAAATCGTGTTGCATACGTACTAATCGAACCGCTTGTCGGCATAAAGGAGGCTAACTCTCCAAGACTGGTCATAACAAAATAAACCATCAGGCCAATTACGCCATACGCAAGTAAAACCCCGCCTGGTCCTGCTGTATGGATGGCCGGACCGGTTCCAAGAAAAATTCCGGTTCCGATCGTACCACCCAATGCAATCATCGTAAGGTGGCGCGCCTTTAACTTTTTGTGTAAATTAGCCGTCGACCCATGTTCTTCTACTATTGATGATACTTGCGGTTGTTGATTCTCCAAACTAACACCCCTTTTTAATTTACTGAAGACATGTGCTGCTTCGTGAGAAAAAACGAGTTACTTGCCTCTCTCGAAGGCAGCCGAACGCTAACCTATGAACTCTACCTATCTATTTCTTTTATTTGCTGCCTCTGCCATACAAATTTTTATACAGCCCCTTGTATGACTGCATGATCTACGGGCTATTTAAGATATTTGAATGGCTCAATAAAGAGGACAGCTTAACCATTTGATAGATCGCCGTTAAGAAAGCGTTATCATTTCATGCTAAAAAACTTCTTTTTCTCTCGAATTCCTACAGTGAGTTAGTTTCTACTAGAATTTCGGCTCATCAACTCCTTTCTAGAAATCGTTCAATCATTTTCCCAATTTCAATCTTCCCAGGACATTATGAAGGATAAAGAATGGCAGAGGTTGTTCAGACCTCTACCATTTTACTTTTACAAATGTTACGCTTTCGCGTCTTCTTTTTTCAGATCTTTCGGACCGAAAGTAGCGGTTGGCGTCCACCATAATGGAATCTTGATGCTTTCGTCTGTTAATTTTCCTTTGCCATTCGCTACGTCTTTCGCAATTTCATAGCCCGCTTGCGCATGGCGGACAACCCCGATACCAGAGTCAACTGTCATCGCTACTTCTAGTCTCATATCAGACTCTGCTGTTCCATCCGCTACCATGGTTACCCCTGTATGAACCGCTTCTCCCATCGAGTAGTTCGCTTGCAGGGCAATCAAATCACACATGCCTACGGCATTCAATAAACCGTTCAATACCGGCCAGTCAGAAATTAAGTCCCCGCCGTCCTTCATATTTTCTGATTCAAATGTCGGATTCACGATCGAACCGGAGTCTAAGTTGTCACGGGAGAACGCAACCGGTCCAGACAATTCGCCGCGGCGGATCATGTCGTTGACTTCTAACGCGAACGCTTTACGCTGGCCAAAGCCCATGTAACAAATACGAGCTGGAAGAGCTTCAATCGGAATATGCTCTTTCGCCAATTTGATCCAGCGTGTCACAAGCAGGTCATCGCTGAACTTCTCTAAGATCATGTCGTCGATCTTTCTTAAATCTTCCGGATCTCCAGATAAGCACACCCAGCGGAAAGGTCCACGGCCTTCACAGAAGAGCGGACGGATATACTCGGCTACGAAGCCTGGAAGGCGTTTTGCTTCTTTCTCATCCATTCCAGCGTCGATACATTCTTTACGGATACTTGTTCCGTATTCAAAGGAATGAACCCCCATATCCAAGAATTTGATGAGCGCTTTCAATTCACGAACCATCGTTTCGCGTGCTTTTTGTAAATACAGGTTACGGTCTGTGTCACGAAGCTGTTCTGCTTCTTCGACTGTATAACCGGAAGGCAGGTAAGAAATCGGGTCATGAGCTGGCGTCATCGACGTCGTGATATCCGGTCTGAAGCCTTTTTCCAGTACTTCTTCAAATACATCCGCTGCGTTTCCGACCACCGCTACGCCAAGCGGCTTGCCCTCAGCTGCTGCTTTTTGCGCCATCTCAATCGCTTCATCCAAAGAGCCAGCTAGCGTATCAATGAAGCCTTTTTCAATACGGCGGTTGATGATGTCTACATTCGAGTCACAAAGGATGGCTACCCCGCCATGCATCGTCATCGCTCTCGTTTGGTTTCCGCCCATTCCGCCGGCACCCGCTGTTAACAAGATTTTTCCGATAAGCGAGTCATTGTAATGCAAGCGGGCAATTGCGGATAATGTCTCAAACGTTCCTTGGATGACCCCTTGTGTACCGATGTACTCCCATGGAGCCGCTGTATAGTTTGCATAAATCGTTAAGTTTTTATCTTGTAAATCATAGAATGTCGGCCAGTCTGCTTTCATAATGTTCGTTGTTGCCATGACAACAGTCGGTGCGTATTTGTGTGTTTTAAACACCGCTACTGGCATCCCGGATTGAACAACCAATGTTTCATCATCTTCTAATTCCTTTAGAGATTTCACAATCGCATGGTAGGATTCCCAGTTACGAGCGGCTTTTCCAATCCCGCCGTAGATGACCAGCTCTTCTGGTTTTTCTGCATTTTCCATATTGTTTTCCAGCATCCGAAGGATCGCTTCCTGTCTCCAGCCTTTACAGCGGAGTTCCGGTCCTCTTTGTGCTTTTACTGAATACAAAATTTCTGGTGTTGACATTGTGTTTTCCCCCTAAGTGTTAAATGTTGTTCATGCTCGTTTTATATATAGCAAGTCGTGTGCCAAGAGAGCCATACTAGGTCAAATTATCTGTTTCTCTAAAAGAAAGCCGGTATAATAGCCTTTTTCCTAGTTCTCTTATTTTTTTGCTTTCTTTCATTTCTAAAATAAGGTAAATTCTCTTTCAAAAAACGCAGAGATTATTTGCATATTGTTGGGTAATTTCACTAGAAAAAACAAAAAACATGTAAACGATTACAAAAAAATCGCATGCAGATAAACATTGCATGCAGACTGTTCTAGTGGGTGCAAATGAAATCGGAAGGCAGATTATTCAAAAAAGTTTAAATAAATGTTATATTTAAAGCCATACGTGCAGAACAGGAGGTAAGGAATTTGATTGCAGCATCAATTGGGTCGCTAATAAAAAGTTTTGTAGACGGAGTCATCGTGCTGAATAAAGATTATAAAGTGCTATGGTATGACGTCAATAAAGACATCCCATTGGACATAACAGCAGGAGCTTCTATTTTGGATTTTCTTCCTTGTGAAGAAGTGAAATTTATAGAGAATGAAACCTTTCCTTTTGTAATGGATAACCGAAAACTCTCGGTTAAAGTTAGAAATTTCACCGCAGAAGAGACGTATATCGTCTTGTGCATAGAGGATATGACCGATTTAATGTCTAATCCAACGATCCGATCCTATTGCCTTGAAAAAATTATCGAGTCATTAGATGAGGGTGTCATGATGAGCAATTATGAAGGAAAGATTGCTTTATATAATGCAGCACAAGAAAAAATGGAAGGCTTAAATAGCGAGGAAATTACCGGAAAGCACTTATGGTCCGTTTACAATTATAACCCGCAATATTCCGAGCACGCTCATATCTTCAAAACGGGAAAACCAATCTTTTCGAGATATCGCGCTCACTCCACTGTTAACGGAAACCCTAAGTATGTAAATTACAGTACTTTCCCTATTCAGAAAGATGGAGAAACCATTGCTGTTTTTTCATTAAGTACAAACGAATCGAAACTGAAAGACCGTCTTCATCAAACCATTGAACTAAAAAGACAAATTGTCGATAAAGATGAACAATCATCGGAGACAAAAAATGGCACTACTTTTACCTTTAACGACATAAAAGGCAAAAGCCTTGCGTTAAAAAACTTAATTAACGAAGCCGAAAATATCGCTCTTCATAATACAGATACTTTAATTGTTGGTGAAACAGGTACAGGTAAAGAGTTGTTTGCCCAAAGCATGCACAACTATAGCCCAAGAGCAGAAAGCCCATTTGTTGCTATTAACTGTGCGGCTATTCCTGAAAATTTATTAGAAAGTACGCTCTTCGGTACAGTTAAAGGAGCTTTTACCGGTGCGACGAATCAAGTGGGCTTATTTGAATATGCGAAAGATGGCACCCTGTTCCTTGATGAAATCAACTCGATGCCGATGACTTTGCAATCTAAGTTAATGCGAGTACTGCAAGAACGTTTAGTCAGAAGGGTCGGTTCTAATGACGTGACGCCTGTAAAGTGCACAGTCATTAGTGCATCCAATGAAGATCCTGAAAAACTAATTGCAGAAGATAAAATGCGATTGGACTTATTTTATCGAATTGCTCGTACAAGCCTTTATATTCCCCCTTTACGGGAACGGCCAGAAGACATTCATTTTTTCATAGACTATTTCTTAAGCGCTTATCAAAAAAAGTTTTCTAAAACAATGCCGGGTCTATCTAAGACATTGCGTGTTGCTCTTCTTCAATATCCTTGGCCGGGCAATACTCGTGAGCTAGAACACTTAATTGAAAACTTGATGATCCGGGTGAATGAAAACGATTCTATTATTGACATTGATCACCTTCCTGCTTATTTGCGCAGAAAAGTTTTATCCGATCGGAAAAATAAATCTGCCAAGGAAAAAGAAGTCCTGAACAGACCTTTTAAATCCATTTTTACAAATTCCCAGGAACATTATATTCAAATGGTATTGGAGCAAACAAACTGGAACATCTCAAAAGCAGCCAGAACTCTGGGGATCACTCGTCAGAGTTTACAGTATCATATTAAAAAGCATGGTCTCGTCAAACCAAATTAAGCAGAAAATAAAAATGACTGTCTTAAAGACCTGTTATTTACCGGTCTTTGAGACAGTCTTCCAACAAACCATAACACTTATAAAAGCCGCAAGATCTATAAAAATCCCTTTACTTAAATAACCCTAACAGTCACAACCCCACTAAAGATTCATCATTAAAATAAATAATTTCTGTTAGAATTTTATAATCTTGAATATCCGCTAAAGCTTCTTTTGCTTCTTTCTCGGTATCAAATTCAAACACCTGTATATGGTCTTTAGAATGAACTGTAATGACCCACACAATAATTTCCTCCATTTAGCTTTTTAATGCTTACCCAATTTCATGAACTTTCTTTGCTCGCCCTTGCCATCTTGTAAGCGAACAAAGTACTCATTCATTACTGACTGTTAAAATTAAAAAGAATGGCAGAGATTCCGCTTGCCTGAACCTCTACCCTCTTTGTTTATATACTGTACGATTATCTATAACGCTCACTTTAATACTTTCTCCAGTTCTTTTATAAAACTAATAAAGCAATCGGGGTTATAATCACGAGCGTTAATACTGTCCGTAAGAACCAAATAGCCAGTATATGGCTCATCTTAAGCGGTATTTCTGTTGAGAGTATACATGGGATTAAAGCCGAGAAAAAAAGAATCGTCGAAATAGAAAGAGAAGCGATAATAAACCGTGTCTCTAGGCTGGCCTTTAACACAACTAATGATGGCAAAAACATATCTACCAAATTAATAGCTGCTGCCTTAGCAGCAAGGAAAGCATCGGGAATGTGCAACAGCGCTGTAAGCGGATAAAAAATATAAGCGGCATAATCAAAAACAGGCGTATGGTTAGCTAATAGGAGACCTAATAATCCAATAGACATAATAGAAGGCAAAATCCCCATAGCCATAACAAAGCCGTCTTTTACATTTTCTATTACATTATCTTTTAATTTAGGTGCATGGTGGGCCGTTAACATCGCTTGCTCCCAAGCGTAGCGAAGTCGGTTCTTTTCGATTCTTTCTTCAGGAAATCCTTCTTCAGTGTAATAATCATCACTCATTTTATTAATGGGCCAAATTCTCACTGTAATAGCTGTAACAGCAAAGGTTACTAGGAACGTCAACCAGAAATATAAATTCCAAATAGACATTAAATCCAGCGTTTTTGCGACAACGATCATAAAGGTAGCGGATACAGTAGAAAAGCCAGTGGCAATAATAATGGCTTCTTTCTTTGTATACTTTCCTTCCTTATAAATACGGTTGGTGATCAACAGACCGATTGAATAGCTTCCCACGAAAGAGGCGACAGCATCAATGGCTGAACGGCCTGGGGTCTTCCATATCGGCCGCATAATAGGCTGCATGAAAATTCCAATAAACTCAAGCAGTCCATATCCAACGAGAAGCGCTAAAAATACAGCACCAACTGGCACAAGAACACCAATCGGGATAAGTAACTTGTAAAACCAGTAGGGGCCCATATCCTCGGCTAACAACCACGCTGGCCCAGTCTCGAATAAAACAAGAACAGCTGCTACTAAACCTAATACCTTAAAGAAGGAAATAACCATTTCCACCGAGCTGTTATTCCATGTCTTTTTATAAAAAGGATAAATGGCTCCTAATACAACGAGAACGATCGTGTAATAAGAAACTCCCTTGCCCAACGATTCACGAATCCATGTCACTAAATGATCCAGGGGGATGGAACTCTTGTCGTTTATCTCAATAGGAACAAAAAACATAAAGATTCCAATCGCACTAAAGAAAGTGAACTTCAATATATTCTGAACAGAATAAATCTTTGGCTCTTGTTCTTTAGCCGTGCCAATGACCTCATTGTTAGCTGTCTTTTGGATTTCGCTCATATCCTCGCCCCTTGCATCTATAAAGTTTTCGTCCATTGGCAGAATACCGATCAATAAAAGTTAAGCATAACCCTCTTACTTTTAGTGACGACAAGGATGAAAAAAGAAGGACAGAGACCCTTCTTTAAAAGCAACTGGATCTCTGTACTTATTCTTTTTTAACTCTTTATGCTTTTACGTCTTCCTTTTTCAAATCTTTCGGACCGAAAGTAGCGGTTGGCGTCCACCATAATGGAATCTTGATGCTTTCGTCTGTTAATTTTCCTTTGCCATTCGCTACGTCTTTCGCAATTTCATAGCCCGCTTGCGCATGGCGGACAACCCCGATACCAGAGTCAACTGTCATCGCTACTTCTAGTCTCATATCAGACTCCGCTGTTCCATCCGCTACCATGGTTACCCCTGTATGAACCGCTTCTCCCATCGAATAGTTCGCTTGCAGGGCAATCAAATCACACATGCCTACGGCATTCAATAAACCGTTCAATACCGGCCAGTCAGAAATTAAGTCCCCGCCGTCCTTCATATTTTCTGATTCAAATGTCGGATTCACGATCGAACCGGAGTCTAAGTTGTCACGGGAGAACGCAACCGGTCCAGACAATTCGCCGCGGCGGATCATGTCGTTGACTTCTAACGCGAACGCTTTACGCTGGCCAAAGCCCATGTAACAAATACGAGCTGGAAGAGCTTCAATCGGAATATGCTCTTTCGCCAATTTGATCCAGCGTGTCACAAGCAGGTCATCGCTGAACTTCTCTAAGATCATGTCGTCGATCTTTCTTAAATCTTCCGGATCTCCAGATAAGCACACCCAGCGGAAAGGTCCACGGCCTTCACAGAAGAGCGGACGGATATACTCGGCTACGAAGCCTGGAAGGCGTTTTGCTTCTTTCTCATCCATTCCAGCGTCGATACATTCTTTACGGATACTTGTTCCGTATTCAAAGGAATGAACCCCCATATCCAAGAATTTGATGAGCGCTTTCAATTCACGAACCATCGTTTCGCGTGCTTTTTGTAAATACAGGTTACGGTCTGTGTCACGAAGCTGTTCTGCTTCTTCGACTGTATAACCGGAAGGCAGGTAAGAAATCGGGTCATGAGCTGGCGTCATCGACGTCGTGATATCCGGTCTGAAGCCTTTTTCCAGTACTTCTTCAAATACATCCGCTGCGTTTCCGACCACCGCTACGCCAAGCGGCTTGCCCTCAGCTGCTGCTTTTTGCGCCATCTCAATCGCTTCATCCAAAGAGCCAGCTAGCGTATCAATGAAGCCTTTTTCAATACGGCGGTTGATGATGTCTACATTCGAGTCACAAAGGATGGCTACCCCGCCATGCATCGTCATCGCTCTCGTTTGGTTTCCGCCCATTCCGCCGGCACCCGCTGTTAACAAGATTTTTCCGATAAGCGAGTCATTGTAATGCAAGCGGGCAATTGCGGATAATGTCTCAAACGTTCCTTGGATGACCCCTTGTGTACCGATGTACTCCCATGGAGCCGCTGTATAGTTTGCATAAATCGTTAAGTTTTTATCTTGTAAATCATAGAATGTCGGCCAGTCTGCTTTCATAATGTTCGTTGTTGCCATGACAACAGTCGGTGCGTATTTGTGTGTTTTAAACACCGCTACTGGCATCCCGGATTGAACAACCAATGTTTCATCATCTTCTAATTCCTTTAGAGATTTCACAATCGCATGGTAGGATTCCCAGTTACGAGCGGCTTTTCCAATCCCGCCGTAGATGACCAGCTCTTCTGGTTTTTCTGCATTTTCCATATTGTTTTCCAGCATCCGAAGGATCGCTTCCTGTCTCCAGCCTTTACAGCGGAGTTCCGGTCCTCTTTGTGCTTTTACTGAATACAAAATTTCTGGTGTTGACATTGTGTTTTCCCCCTAAGTGTTAAATGTTGGTCAAGCTTGCTTTATATATAGCAAGTCGTGTGCCAACATAGCCACATCACCCCGAATTTTTATTGTTTTCTAAAAAATCGTTGTTACAGCGGTCTTTTTATCACCTTCTTTCTCTGTCGCACCGGTCCCCCTCCCCAGTTTCAGGGAAACAAAGTTCAAAAAAACGCAGAGGTCGTCTGCATGTCAAGAAAGAATACCTTCACATCTAGGCAACACGACCGCTTACCATCTAGACCATGGGCTGTGCAGATAAATTATGCACCTATCCCTTGTTAGAAGCATACTGCCAAAAATATTGCAGTTCTCGCACAAAAAAAGAAAGCCTTTAAAGCAAAATCTGCTTTAAAGGCTTTCAGTCGTCTCTTTACCCGACATATGTTAGTCTTGTTCCGTCTTTAAATACTTGATCAATTGTCGCACCGCCAAGGCATTCTTCTCCGTTATAAAATACGGCAGCTTGTCCAGGGGTAATAGCGCGAACCGGTTCATGGAAATCAACCTTCACTTTTCCACCTTCCAGCAAATGCACGGTTACTTTATTATCTTGCTGGCGATAACGGAACTTTGCTGTACATTCAAACGATTGCGGCTTTGGTTGATTGGAAATCCAGCTCACTTGATCAGCAATCAATGAAGTAGAGTAAAGAAGATCATTATGAAACCCTTGCTCAACGTAAAGCACGTTTTTCTCTAAATCCTTTCCTACTACGAACCACGGCTCCCCTGATCCACCAATGCCAAGGCCGTGGCGCTGTCCGATTGTGTAATACATTAATCCATCGTGATGGCCTTTTACTTCTCCATCCATCGTTGTCATCAGCCCTGGCTGTGCTGGCAGATAGCCACTTAAAAATTCCTTGAAATTGCGTTCTCCAATAAAGCAAATGCCTGTGCTGTCTTTTTTCGTCGCTGTTGCAAGGCCTGCTTCTGCTGCAATTTCACGCACACGCTTCTTATCAATATCTCCGATAGGAAAAAGCACTTTTTCAAGCTGGCTTTGCTGCAGCTGGTTCAAAAAATAGGTTTGATCCTTATTTTCGTCAAGACCGCGAAGCATTTTTACTTCTTCGCCGCTATGATCTACCCGCGCATAATGACCTGTTGCAAGATAATCAGCACCCAGGCTCATCGCATGTTCTAAAAAAGCTTTAAACTTAATTTCTTTATTACACATCACATCCGGGTTTGGTGTGCGTCCGGCTTTATATTCATCAAGGAAATAAGTAAACACCTTTTCCCAATACTGCTTCTCAAAGTTGACGGCATAATACGGAATGCCAATTTGATTGCATACACGTATGACATCATTATAATCCTCTGTTGCTGTGCAGACGCCAGACTCATCTGTGTCATCCCAGTTTTTCATGAAAATACCGATGACTTCGTAGCCCTGCTCCTTCAATAAAAGGGCGGCAACCGAAGAGTCCACGCCGCCGGACATGCCGACAACAACACGGGTGTCTTTCGGTGCTTTTTTCATTCTGTCCACTCTCTTTCTTAGCAGGAGCACGGCGCTTACTTGTTCGTTAGACGAGCGATAATATTCGCTAGCGCTTCTCCTGCTTCATCTATTTGTTCTTTCGTATTTGTTATACCAAAACTGAAACGGATGGAGTTACGCAGGCGTTCAGAGTCTTTGCCAAACATCGCGACGAGAACATGCGATGGCTCAATCGATCCTGCCGTACAAGCAGAACCGCTTGAAGCAGCGATACCGGCAAGATCTAAATTCACGAGCAATGACTCTACATCTGTTCCAGGAAAGCTTAAGTTTATCACGTGAGGCAGTGAACGTTCAAACGATCCGTTCACGGAAAATTCTACTTGTTTTTCCTTTAACAGCCGAGTCAGCTGCTCCTTAAATGCCAAGTAACGCTCTCTTTTTTCTTCCATAGAAACCATCGATAGCTCAATGGCTTTTCCAAAACCAGCGATCGCTGGCACATTTTCGGTTCCAGCTCTTCGTTTTCTCTCTTGCTCACCGCCAAGAAGGGCAGGTGTTAGTGTCAGTCCTTCTTTCGCATAGAGAAACCCCATTCCTTTTGGACCGTTAATTTTATGGCTGGATACCGATAACAAATCAATATGCTCGGTTTTTACATCGATGGAAACCATTCCGTACGCTTGTACAGCATCTGTGTGAAAAACCGCCTGATGCTCCTTTAGCAGCTCGCCAATCTCAGCAATTGGCTGAATGGTCCCTATCTCATTATTTCCATACATAATAGACACTAAAATGGTATCTTCCCGCAGAGCAGAAGCTAAATCCGATAGACGGATTCTCCCTTCTTCATCCACCGGCAAATACGTCACATCATATCCTTCTTTTTCAAGATATTCACACGTGTGCAGGACGGCATGATGCTCTACTGCCGAAGTAATAACGTGACGGCCACGATGTTTCATCGCTCGTGCTGTACCAACAATAGCTAAATTATCAGCTTCCGTTCCGCCGCTCGTGAAAATAATTTCATTAAAATCCGCTCCAATGCTTGCCGCCGCGGAGGTCCGCGCTGCATCGACAATTTGGCGTGATGCCCGGCCAAACGAGTGGATGCTTGACGGATTGCCAAATGTATCACTCATTTGTTTCATTACCGTTTCGATCACTTCTGGATGCATGGGAGTTGTTGCCGCATGGTCTAGGTAAATGCGTTCCATTCCGCTGATCTCTCCTTATATATAGAACATGTAAGCGTCGGATTGTCCGTTATCATCCGTATGCTTTGCTAAATCTTCGAGCGTTGTATTTTCAAGCACACCTTTAATCGCATCGCTAATTCTAATCCATAATTCACGTTTCGCCGGCTCTTCATCTTCAATCCCTTCTACGAGACTGATTGGTCCTTCGAGAACGCGAATAATGTCTCCGGCTGTAATGGTCTCCGGCTCTCTTCCAAGTACATATCCGCCATAAGCTCCGCGGATACTGCGAACAAGCCCAGAATTACGAAGCGGTGCAATTAACTGTTCAAGATAATGTTCAGATAAGTTATGGGCACCCGCAATGACTCTTAACGAAGTTGGACCTTCGCCATGTCGTTTTGCCAATTCAATCATAATCGTTAATCCGTATCTTCCTTTAGTTGAAATTCTCATATATTTACCCCCTGGTTATGATCTTTTTTCCATTCATTTACTCTGTTTATTAGTATATCCGAAAAACGCTGGCATTGCGGCAATGAAACTCCGACAGCCGTTCCCATTAACAAGCTAAATAGAAACGTGCCGAAATGAACGGGTCCGCCGATCAGCCAGGCAATGGCCAATACAATAAACTCCATTCCTCTCCGGATGCTGGATACTTTCCAGCCTGTCTTTTTCATTACAGCCAGCATAAAACTGTCCCGCGGTCCGGCGCCAAGCTGGGCGGAAATATAAAAAGACATCCCATAAGCCATCACGAAAATTCCCACGACAAACATGACGAGCTTCCCAATGAAGCTGTGAGGCGTTGTGATAATAGGCATCCACAAAAAGAAATCAATAAAAACACCAACAAGCACCATATTTAAATAAGCGCCCACTTGCGGCCATTCCCGCAAGTAAAAAGAAGCGGCTCCTAAAATCAAAAAACCGACGAGCACCGACCATGTGCCAACCGTCAGTCCAATTTGTTCATATAACCCTACATGAAGGGCATCCCAAGGTGTTGCGCCAAGGTTAGCGCGAATTAATAGCACGATTCCGAGAGACATAAATAAAAGGCCAATTGTAAAAATGATTAGCCGGATCACAATATTCCCCTGTTTGCTTATCTTCTCTTTTTTCATCCATTTTTCCCCTTATTGAATGGACTGCTTCATTACCTTTACTATAGTCAGCTTTTGCTATTATATCATAGAATTCAGGTCAAAAAACATGCTCTACTTTCATTTCCTATGATACAGTGAAGAAAAGAATTGAAACAAGAAATGAGGAATAGGCATGAAACCACTAGCTTTTCGGATGCGTCCACGAACAATTGAGGAAGTTGTCGGCCAGCAGCACTTAGTCGGCCGCGGAAAAATTATCGAGCGTATGGTGGCAGCTAAACAACTGTCTTCCATGATTTTATATGGTCCTCCGGGCATTGGCAAAACATCCATTGCCAGCGCAATCGCTGGCAGTACAAAATATGCCTTCCGCACATTGAATGCAGTAACAAGCAACAAGAAAGATATGGAAATTGTCGCGGCGGAAGCCAAAATGTCAGGAAAAGTGATCCTGCTTCTTGATGAAGTTCATCGGCTGGATAAGGGAAAGCAAGATTTTCTGCTTCCTTTTTTAGAAAATGGAGCAATTACGTTAATCGGGGCGACAACGAGCAATCCTTATCACGCTATTAATCCGGCGATCCGCAGCCGCTGTCAAATTTTCGAGCTAAAACCGCTGACACCGACAGAAATTGAAGACACTCTGAACCGGGCTCTGCAGGATAAGGAACGGGGCCTCGGCCATTATCATACAAAAATAGAAGAAAGCGCCCTTCAGCATTTCTCCCTAGCAAGCGGCGGTGATGTGCGCAGCTCGTTAAATGCACTAGAGCTCGCCGTTTTGTCTACACCTCCTAATGAAGAGAACGTAATTGTTATCACTCGTGAAATAGCAGAAGAATGTTTGCAAAAGAAAAGCTTTTCTCACGACAAAGATGGTGATGCCCATTATGATGTTATTAGCGCCTTTCAAAAATCAATTCGCGGCAGTGATGTGAACGCTGCTCTTCATTACCTTGCACGCTTAATCGAAGCCGGTGACTTGCCTAGCATAGCGAGAAGACTGCTTGTTACGGCCTACGAAGACGTTGGCCTTGCCAGCCCTCAAGCTGGACAGCGAACACTAGCTGCTGTGCAAACTGCAGAAAAGATTGGATTTCCGGAAGCCCGTATTCCTCTTGCGGCAGCCGTTATCGAACTTTGCTTGTCGCCCAAGTCCAATACAGCAATTACAGCAATTGATGCAGCCCTCTCTGATATCCGTGCCGGTAAAAGCGGTGACGTGCCCGATCACTTAAAAGACGCCCATTATACAGGCGCTAAAGAACTTGGCCGCGGCCTTGAATATAAGTATCCACATAACTATGACAGCGGCTGGGTGAAACAACAATACCTTCCAGATAGATTAAAGAATAAACGGTATTATGAACCGAAGCAAACCGGAAAGTTTGAACAAGCTTTATCGGGCATTTATGCAAAGATTGAAAAGGGAAAGTAACTCTCAAAAAAGGAGAAGATGCACAGGTAGCTCTTCTCCTTTTAAACTTGTCATACAACCTTGTTCCTTCCGATAAAATGATAAGAGTATCGGAAAAGGAGAGGTTACATGATGAGAACCTACGAGGAAACAGCCGCGTTTGAACATGCATTTTGGCTGCAAGTATTAGGCGACCACGCCCGGTTTATTCATGATTCGCTTGCTCCCCAAGAACAGCGAGACATCGAGCTGGCTCGTTATTTCATCCAAACCTTTGATCAACTGCTCGAAAGTGTGGCGGTTGAGCAAAGTCATTTAGTGGCTCTTAGCAGACTGGCTGATGAAGAAACCCAAAAACTAAGGGCCTTTAAACTCGATCTTATACGCAGACACCTGATCGGAAAGGTGTCTATCCATCTGGGACCAACGTTTATCAATCATATGGTGAATGAACTCGATGAGTATAGGCGGTTATTAAATGACTTGAAAGAAGGAAAGATTCCACCTGTTTATCATGCACTTCACCACCATTTGCTTTGGCTAATGGATGCAGCTGGCCATGCCGGTGCCATATCCGATAATATGGACCAAGTTGAAAAGAAAATAAAACAAAAAAGTAATAGCTTTACAAAAGATTTCGAAGCTTTTTACTTAAAGGCAGTAGAAATGACCGGCTTTTTACGGACGAACCTATCTTCCTTCCCTGCTTTAGCACGATTTAACGAAGATACCTCCCTTCAAATCAAGCTATTTATGAGCTTTCTTCAAGAAATTGAAGAATTAAGATTAAGTAAGGAAGCATTGGGAACATTTGCGCCGCTTATGGCTGATCATATGATGAGAGAAGAATGCTACTATTTAATGAAACTCGCTGAATCAACTGACCTTCAAGCACCGAACTGTAATCCTGCAAAACCACGGCTACAGGATTAACGATAGAAAAGCTGCTGATTTTTCACCTCAGCAGCTTTTTGTTATTCATATGCAAGCGGTTAAGCAGCGACATCTCTCTTTGTAAAGGTAACAAAGGCAAGCAGTTGAAAGACAACATAGTAAACCGCAAGCATAGCCAGTGAAAATCCAAGCGTCATACCGTCTACTAGCGTTTGCCCATTTTCATATTGCAGCAAGTTTGTATTCGCAAATAATAAATATTTTGCCCATTCATATTTCATAGCGATGAGCATCGTAACATTTGTACCGATGAATAGTAAAAATAGTGAGATACCGATAGCAAGAGAGCTGCTGCGGAAAACGGCTGAAATCATAAAGGCCATCGTCGCGAGCATAAACACATCCACTGACTTCATCAAATAAATTTTAAGCAAATATAAAAACATATTTTGCTCCACCACTTTCCCACCTTCGTATGCAAAATGCACAGAAGTTTCAGAGGAGCCAAAGAGAACAGCGCCAATTAAAGCAGATACAATGAACAACACTGAAATCATAAACAGTCCGAACAGGACAACGGCTGCATATTTAGAGAAAAGAATTTTCGGACGGCTGATGGGACGGATTAAAAGCATTTTTACTGTTCCCCACGTGTATTCGCCGGCCACGATCCCAGCAGCAATAATAATCATAAACAAACCGGCCAAGCTGAGTAATTGACTGTTTTCTTCAATAAAAGACCACGTGGTCATTTTCGTATCAGCCGGCAGATTATGTTCAAGTCGATACTCATTGATCTTTATTTGTTCTTGTAAATAGTCTTTATGGTCTTTTGACAAGTGAGTGCCTTCTGTCATTTCTTTTTCATAAGCTGCATTCTCTGCTTGCACAACTCGCTGCCAGCTAGCCGGTTCTTTTTGTCTGTTTTCATCGTACTTTGTAAATCCAGCAAACGTACAAGCCATCAGAATGAGAAGGCCAATCATGACATACGTGCCTGGCCGCTTGAAAATTTTAATCCATTCATTTTGAATTAAACGGATCATCAGCTCACCGCCCCCTGTTTTTCAGTTATTTCTAAAAATCTTTCTTCTAACGTTTTAGATAACAGTTTGACTTCATAGACTCTTATATTCTTAGAGGCGAGTAAGCGGACCAAGTCAGGAATTTGCTCTTTGTCTGCTTCAACAGATAGACTTTTGCCTGCTATTTTAACGCGAATATCCGGGAACGAAGCCGTCGTTAACTTAGCAGCTGTATCTGCATGGTCTACTTCAATCGAGTAAGCTTCACGGCCATCGTTCATCCAATCACGGACTGATTGAACATGAATGAGCCGGCCTTTTTGAATAATGCCAATCCGATCACACATCATTTCCATCTCTGATAGCAGATGGCTTGATACGATAACAGCCATCCCTTCCTTTTCTGCTAAATCACGAATATATTGGCGTATTTCTTTAATGCCTGCGGGATCGAGTCCATTTGTTGGTTCATCTAGGATTAAAATTTTCGGGCCGTGCAGCAATGATTGAGCGATGCCTAGACGCTGGCGCATACCGAGTGAATAGGTTTTCACTTTATCGTGAATACGGTCACTAAGCCCGACAAGCTGAACGACTTCATCAATTCTCTCTTTCGTGATGCCTTTTTGCATACGGGCATACTGCTGCAAATTTTGATAGCCTGTTAAAAATTTATACATCTCCGGGTTTTCGACAATGGCTCCAATGTGGCGAACAGCTTTTTCAAAATCCTTTTGAATACTGTGTCCGCAAATGACAATATCTCCTTCCGTCAGCTTCATCAGTCCAACCATCATCCGGATGGTTGTCGTTTTTCCCGCACCATTTGGACCGAGAAATCCAAAGACCTCACCGGCTCGGATGGTAAAGCTTAGCGAATCGATAATTTTCTTTCCTTTAATCATTTTCGAAACCTCTTTCAATTCTACTAACGCAGTCATAGTCGAGTCCCCTTTTAATAATTACTTTTTAGCCACTGGAGCACCGATAAGCCTTCTTCCTCACGGAGTGCTTCCACATGGCAGCGAGCATGCACCCGGCCCTCGTCTAAAATAATGGCTTCCTCGAGCACTGGCTCAATCTCCGTAATTTCATGAGTCGTAATGATCACTGTCTGCTTCCCAAAGTCAATAAAAGAAACGAGCCCTTTCACGATTGTGTCTCTTACCATCGGATCGAGCCCAAGAAACGGCTCATCCAGCAAAAGAACAGGCGCTTCACGTGATAAGACAAGCAATAATTTCAAGCGCCCTTGCTGTCCTTTTGATAATTTTGCTGTTTTTTGATGACGCTCAAGGCTCATAAATTCAAGCAGCTCTTCCGCTTTGTTCATAGAAAAGTCTTCGTACTGGGAAGCAAAAAATTGAATCATTTGCTCCACAGTTAAGCTGGGATAGAGCATTCCTTCGCTCGATAGATAAGCAACATCCCGGGCAATATGGCGATCTACTAGCCGGCCGTTAATCATGATTTCACCTTTTGATGGAAACACGAGACCTGCCGCCATTTTCATCATAGTAGATTTCCCACTTCCGTTTGGTCCGAGGATGCCATATATCTTGCCTGTTTCAAAGCGCAAATTAATGTCATGCAATGCTTTTCGCTTTCCATATTCCTTCGTCACATTTCTCAATTCAATCATTTTCAGCCCTCCCCTTCCCCATTAAAGCCTGTTCGACCGCTTCCGTGATCTCTCTGTCCTCCACACCAATACCTCGCATATTTTGTATAAACATCTCAATCATTTCTCGCTGAATTTCTGTTCTTAACTGCCTTTTCATCTCTATTTGTTCCGTCATAAACGTTCCCTGCCCTCTTTTTGTTTCTACTACTCCCATACGCTCTAGCTCCCCATATGTTCGTTGAATAGTATTTGGATTCACCCCGGACTGAATGGCCATCTCTCTCACAGATGGCAGCTTCTCACCCGGGCTGATCTCACCACGGACAAATTGCTGGATAATCCGGTCAGCAATCTGGCGGTAGATCGGTTTGGATGTTTGAAATTCTTCTGTCATGTTTTACACCTCTACTTTTCGATTGAGCAGCCAGGCAGCAGCTAAAAATAACGCAATATGAAAGAGTATGGAAAGAATGATCGGCCATATTTGAATATCACCGTTTTCTATTGAAAAATGCATTCCCCCTATTCCCCATGCCCTCGTTCCGGATTCACTAATATTGACTGTCCAGCTGGCAAACCATTTTTGAATGAATGGAATTTGCAGCAGCTTTGCCGTGATCCATTGAAAGAAGAGATAGACAGCAATCACAACGCCCCATCTTATTTTTTTTATGAACGGATAAGCATTGAGTGAATGGTAGACCGCCCAAAGAAACAATCCCCAAATGGTAAAATATAAAGCTCCTGCCGTCAGACCTATATTTAATAAAAATCCTTCTTTATAGGGTATTTCGCCTTCTGGAGTATTAATAAAGCCCTGTGGCAAAGCAATGTTTAACGAGATGAGCGCTAGAACATCCGCAAGTATTAAAGAAATGATGAAAAGGAAAAGGGACACGAGAATCTTTGAGAGCAATAACTTCACACCGCCCGCTGTACTATGCAGCCAATACTGCCCTTTTTCCTCAGCTTTAAGCAAAATCATTTCTGTAATTGGCAAAAGTGCTACGTGAAAAAAATAAATAAAAAAGAGAAACGGAAAAACAAGAAAAAATTCTCCGTAATAAGCCGCTACAGCAAGCCCACAGCCGTATACCGCTAAAACAAGAATGAGCCACAGCCAAGCATAGTTCTTAATAAGTAAAAAATCTTTCCTTAATAATCCTGGAAACATATAGAATCCCTCCGTGTACTGGTGTTCTAGTTAGATAGTACACTAGAACAACTTCTCATGTCAACAACATTTCTTATTTTTTCCAACAAATAAGAAAGCCGCCCATCTCTTCAGGCGGCTGCTCAATTATTAGTAAAAAGCTCTCTCCTGATTAAAGGAGAGAGCTTGCTTGCGATTATTCATTTATGCTTTTGCCAGCTTCTCCGGGCTTTTCATACCGTGTAGCGCCTCCGAAATGCAAGGATTGATCACGGTCGGATTCCACTTTCTTCTGGCTTCTAAGCTTTTTTTCTTGCCGGTCTTTTCCCATCTTGATCACCTCTAATTATAACGTTTCCAAGAGGGAAAGGTTTATACTCACTTTTCATCTTTTACCCGAGTGATTTTAATGTCCTTTAATAATTCTCTAACGACGTAGCTCGCCATAATCAATCCGCAAACTGATGGAACAAAGGCATTGGAAGATGGCGGCATTTTCGCTTTACGAATTTCTGCTTGATCGTTGCCAACCACTTTACGTACATCTTCGCGAATAACAATGGGACTCTCATCGGAAAATACGACTGGGATGCCTTTGCGAATGCCTTCTTTTCGTAAGCGGGTGCGAATCACTTTCGCAATAGGGTCTGTGTGAGTCTTCGAAATATCCGCAATTTGAAAACGGGTTGGGTCCATTTTATTAGCTGCTCCCATGCTGGAAATAATCGGGATATTGCGCTTCAGACACTCTTTCATTAAATGTATTTTATAAGAAATCGTATCAGAGGCATCCACTACAAAATCCAAATCATATTGAAAAAAGTCTTCGTATGTTTCTTCTGTGTAAAACATATTTAGTGTAATCACTTCACACTCCGGGTTAATATCTGCAATGCGCTGCTTCATTACCTCTGCTTTTGGCTGTCCAACGGTTGACAGTAAAGCAGGCAGCTGGCGATTAACATTCGTAATGTCAATCGTATCTTTATCTACAAGCACAAGCCGTCCCACACCTGAACGAGCGAGCGCTTCAACGGAAAATGAGCCAACGCCGCCAATACCGAGGATGGCCACTGTACTATTTTTTAAAATATCGAGCCCTTCTTGTCCAAAGGCAAGTTCATTTCTTGAAAATTGATGCAGCATGAATAGGATCACTCCATAACATTAATAATATATTGTTATCTTTTCAGATAGGATTAATCTTACTTGAAAATAATCGTTCATTCAATGTTTTCCCCATTTTCTCCAATAAAAAAACAGTCTCTTGTGACAAGAGACTGTAAATGATATTAGATATAGAGGGGAAATCCCGATCGTGCCGTCCTATGAATCTATATGTTTTGAACCCGCTCTAGGCAGGTGGGTGCCCTGCAGTAAACTTTGTAAGTCCTCGCAAGGGAGGCGTGTACGCCATTTACAAACCCGAGCTCCCGTAACATACATTGTTCGGTCAAAACAGATAGTGAAAATAAACGGACACATCAGGACTTCCCTTCGTTGAAACTATCATAACATACGCAAATATCGTTTTCAACTTTCAATTGTCTAAATATTTAAAATTTACTTTTTCGCTGTTTGACGAATAGCTAAATGCAATTCTTCCAGCTGACCGGAGCTTACTTCACTTGGAGCATCCATTAATAGATCGCTTGCACTTGCTGTTTTCGGGAAAGCAATCGTATCGCGCAGGTTTGTACGGCCTGACAGCAGCATAACCATCCGGTCGAGTCCGAGCGCAATCCCGCCATGTGGAGGTGTTCCATATTCAAACGCATCAAGCAAGAAGCCAAATTGCTCTTTTGCTTCTTCTGGTGTAAAGCCTAGCACTTCAAACATTTTTTCTTGAATATCACGCTCGAAAATCCGAATAGAACCGCCACCGAGTTCATATCCATTTAACACGATATCATAAGCTTGCGCCCGTACTTTTTCTGGCTCATCGTTTAGAAGCGGCAGATCGTCACGAACTGGCATTGTAAATGGATGGTGAGCAGCAAAATAGCGTTTTGCATCTTCATCATATTCAAGAAGCGGCCAATCTGTTACCCAAAGGAAGTTGAATTTATTTTCATCGATTAACCCAAGATCTTTTCCAAGCTTCAGACGAAGTGCTCCAAGCGCATCCGCTACGACTGATTTTTTATCTGCTACAAATAGCAGTAAGTCTCCTGCTTCTGCTTCAGCAGAAGAAATCAGGCCGTTTTGCTCTTCTTCAGAGAAGAATTTAGCGATTGGCCCTTTCAAGCCGTCTGCTTCTACTTTCATCCAAGCAAGCCCTTTTGCTCCATAAATAGCAGCAAACTCTGTCAAGGCATCGATATCTTTACGGGAGTAGGTCGTGCCGCCATTCTTCACATTGATCAGCTTCACTTGTCCGCCGCTCTCAACAGCACCAGCGAATACTTTAAAGCCTGAACCCTTTACTTGCTCTGATACATCCACTAATTCCATACCAAAGCGAGTATCTGGTTTGTCAGAACCGAAACGGCTCATCGCTTCATCATACGTTATGCGCGGGAATGCATCAGTTATTTCAACGCCCTTTACGCGTTTCATAACACGCTTCAGCATTTCCTCTGCCATAGCCATAATATCTTCTTGGCTCATAAAGCTTGCTTCAATATCGATTTGTGTAAATTCTGGCTGACGATCTGCACGTAAATCTTCATCACGGAAACAGCGGGCAATTTGATAATAACGATCAAAGCCAGATACCATTAATAATTGCTTGAAAATTTGCGGCGATTGCGGTAGCGCATAGAATTCTCCGCCATGCACACGGCTCGGTACTAAATAATCGCGCGCTCCCTCTGGTGTACTCTTCGTTAAAATCGGTGTTTCAACATCAAGGAATCCTTCTTCATCGAGGTAGTCACGAACGGTTTTAGTAATATCACTGCGCATTTTAAATGTTTCATACATAACTGGACGGCGTAAATCCATATAGCGATATTTTAAGCGAATATCCTCTGATACTTCTGTTGTATCTTCAATTGGGAACGGAGGCGTCTTTGCCTCGCTTAAAATCGTCACTTCATTTACTTGAATTTCAATTTTTCCAGTCTCAATATTTTCATTCACTGTGCTCTCATCACGAGCAATAACGGTTCCTTGAATATCTAATACATATTCATTCCGGATTTTTTCTGCTATTGCCAGTGCTTCCGCAGACGTTTCAGAATCAAATACGATTTGTACAATGCCCGTACGGTCGCGAAGATCGATAAAGATAACTCCACCTAAATCTCTACGACGCTGCACCCAGCCTTTTAATGTTACTTGTTCTCCAATTTGCCGCTCTGAAATCTTTCCGCATTCATACGATCTGCCAAACATTTATTTTTCCTCCATCTTCTTCTGTAATGTATCAACGAAGTGTTCAAGCATAACTTCTTGCTGCTCACCTGTTTCCATATCTTTTAATGTAATTTTATTTTCTTTTAGCTCATCCTCACCAAGGATAGCCACAAATTTTGCTTGCAGGCGGTCTGCTGCTTTAAATTGTGCTTTCATTTTCCGGTTCTGGTAATCGCGTTCCGCTTTCATTCCCGCTTTTCGCAGATCATGAACGAGTTTTACTGTGTAATCTCTTGCTTCATCTCCAAGAGAGGCGATGTAACAATCAAGACGATTAGTTTCTTCCCATTCAATGCTTTCCGCTTCCATCGCGGCAAGAAATCTTTCCATACTAAAGGCAAAGCCGATGCCTGGTACGTCCGGACCGCCCATTTGGCTAACGAGCCCATTATAGCGGCCACCGCCGCACAACGTCGTAATCGCCCCAAATCCCTCTGCCTGGCTCATAATTTCAAAGGCAGTGTGATTATAGTAATCAAGTCCGCGAACGAGCGTTGGATCCACTACAAACTCAATGTCAAGTGCTGATAAATACTGCTGCACTTTTTCAAAATATGTACGGGAATACTCGTTTAGGTAATCGAGAATAGACGGAGCCGATTTCATTAATTCGTGATCACGGTCTTTCTTACAATCCAAAATACGCATCGGATTTTTCTCCAAGCGGCTTTGGCAGTCTTCACAAAACTCGCCAATCCGTGGCTGAAAATGCTGGATAAGCGCTTCTCTATGAGCTACACGGCTTTCTGTGTCACCTAGTGAATTCACAACAAGCTGAATTTTACGCAAACCTGCCGTGCGATAAATGTCCATAACAAGCGCTATGACTTCCGCATCAATTGCCGGATCTTCACTGCCGATCGCTTCGACGCCAAATTGCACAAACTGGCGGTAACGTCCTGACTGCGGGCGTTCATAACGGAACATCGGGCCCTTATAGTACAGCTTCACTGGCTGATTAGGATCACCGAACATTTTATTTTCTACAAATGAACGGACGACTGCCGCTGTTCCTTCCGGACGGAGAGTTAAACTACGGCCTCCGCGATCCGTAAATGTGTACATTTCCTTTTGAACAATATCCGTCGTATCCCCTACACCACGCTGAAACAATTCAGTATGCTCAAAAATAGGTGTCCGTATTTCTTTGTACTGATAATTTCGGCAAATGTCGGTAGCAATTCTCTCAAGGTGCTGCCACTTCTCTACTGTTCCAGGTAAAATATCCTGCGTACCGCGTGGAATGTTGACACTCATGATTATTCCTCCTTCAATTCTAATTTCAGGTGTTTTTTTCCAAATAAAAAAACTCTTCATCCCTGAAATAAGGGACGAGAGTTTTTTTCCCGTGGTACCACCCTAGTTAAAACGGATTCTCCGCTTTCACTTTTCAGCTAACGCCTGTTCGCGTTTCCTCCTACTAAAAGCATCGCTTCTTTCAAAGGAAAACCTCCGGAGTGTTCATTCATTATGGTGCTGACGGGAACGGCTCTCAGCCACGGCCTTTCCTCTCTGAACGTGCGATCCTTAATTACTTTTCTCCATCATAGGTCTTGTCATTTAATTGTTAACAAAGGGAAAGCGGGAGTTTCAATTCACTATCGCGCTGAACAAGCGCCTTCCGCTTTTCTCTGTCCAGCTGCAGGCGCTAGCGCGTACGGCTGTTTCGGTCTGTCTGCTGGAGTCAAAGAACGACTCCTTCAGCCATTCCTCCAACCTCCTATCGCGCTGATCGAGCGCCTTCCGCTTTTCGTTATACTATCAATGTTCCTATTATAAAAAACTTTACGAGCGCATTCAAGTTTCTTTTTCACAACTTTCCGCATATATTCGGCTTTTTGTCTGCCTTTTCCTAAAAAGGCGGACCTTTTTCTCAATTTCAGAAAAATGAGGGAAAGAAACACCAATTCGTGAAAGAGATGCTAAAATAAGACGTGAATTTATTTATTTTGAAGGCGGTGGATTATGGAAAGAAAGATACTTAGTTTAATAGTGGCTTTTGCTTTGCTGTTGAGCCTTTTACCAACTGTTATGGTTGCTGCGGAAGGAACTCAGCACACAATAGAAATTGCCGTAAACAAAGCAAATGTCCGCAGCGAACCGAGCATGTCTGCGAGCTTAGTTGGACAAGCCGAGCGCGGCAAGCGGTATA
Organism: Pseudobacillus wudalianchiensis; assembly: GCF_001685015.1. Taxonomy (GTDB): domain Bacteria; phylum Bacillota; class Bacilli; order Bacillales; family Domibacillaceae; genus Pseudobacillus; species Pseudobacillus wudalianchiensis. The sequence continues at coordinate 338,062 of NZ_MAYT01000001.1, read as the reverse complement.
CAATATTAAAGGAAAAATACGACTGGTACCAAATTCAGCTTGCAAACGGAACTAAAGGATGGGTGGCTGGTTATATTGTCAAAAAAGCCGGGGCTTCCTTCCAAAGGGATGAGCAAGGACAAGTGAAAAGCATCTCAACAAACAGATCCGCAACGGTCTTGGCTGATGATTTAAACGTTCGCAATGAGCCTTCTCTGTCGGCCGATGTGATTGGCAAATTGCATATTGGCGATCAGGTACCTGTTGAGAAAGTGCAAAATGACTGGGTACATATTCGGTACAAAGGACAAGCTGCTTGGGTCAGCCGGCAATTTGTCCGAGTAGCATCAAATGATCAAGAGCAAGCAGCTAGCAAAAATGAAGCGGCTGCGGATGGCTTTGCCGTTATTTTATACAATGGGACAAACCTTCGTTCCGATGCCAGTACATCCTCTTCTATTGTAGCACGGGGATCACAAGGAGAGCGTTATCCTATTCATGCCCGAGTTGGTGATTGGTATAAAATCAGTCTTTCAAGCGGCCAACAGGCTTTTGTAGCTAGCTGGGTCGTGTCCGTCAACGGAGAAGCTGGTTCCGAAAGCTCTTCATCGGAGCCGGCTGCTAATCATACTCCAGGGCTGCGAGGAAAAACCATTATTTTAGATCCAGGACATGGCGGCGTTGATGCTGGTACGACTGGTATGCAAGGAACATTTGAGAAGTTTATCACATTAAAAACGGCTGATCGCCTATACAATAAACTTCGTCAAGCTGGGGCAAACGTCATATTGACTCGTTCCGACGATCAATATGTCTCGCTTCCTTCACGGGTTGCTATAGCCAGATATCACCATGCAGACGCATTCATTAGTCTTCACTACGATAGCACTCATCAAGTTGGCGCAAACGGGTTTACTACGTATTATTACCATAATAATCATAAACAACTCGCTAAAAATGTAAATGATAAGCTTGACCAGTCGCTGCCTATGAAAAATCGCGGTGTCCGCCGCGGTGATTATTATGTTCTTCGTGAGAATAGCCAGCCCGCTATTCTGCTGGAGCTAGGCTACTTAAGCAATCCACAGGAAGCAACAGCCGTTGTGACAAATCCTTATCAGGAATTAATCACGAACGGAGTCTATAACGGATTAAGTTCTTATTTTAACGATTAATCAAAACAAGCAGCCTAATAATCATTAGGCTGCTTGTTTAGTATGGCTGAATTAATTGCCATTTAGTTGCTTTCTAATATAAAAGTGACAGGGCCGTCATTGATTAGAGCGACATCCATCATCGCACCGAATTCGCCGGTTTCCACATGGATGCCTTTTTCTCTAAGCAATTCATTAAACCGATCGTATACTTTCTCAGCCTGTTCTCCTTTGGCTGCGTTCATAAAGTTAGGGCGGCGTCCTTTGCGGCAATCACCGTATAAAGTAAATTGGGAAACAGATAAAATAGAACCTCCAACGTCAAGCAGTGAACGGTTCATCTTTCCCTCTTCATCTTCAAAGATTCGCAAATGGACAATTTTCTCGGCTAAATAAGCGGCTTCTGCTTCCCCGTCCTCATGAGTAACACCGACGAGAAGAACAAGGCCGCTGTCAATTTGGCCTACTATTTTTCCTTCTACAGTGACAGAAGCCTCTTTGCTTCTTTGTAAAACAACTCTCATTCTTTAAAACACCCTTAATTTAAAATTCTGTGCACGGAGTAAATGTCAGGAATTTGCTTAATACGTTCCACTACTTTGTGCAAATGACTTATATTGTGAATATAGATGGCCATGTCAATTTTTGCGACTTTATTGCGATCCGATCTTCCAGAAACAGTAGATATATTTGTTTTCGTTTCACTGACAGCCTGCAAGACTTCATTCAATAGGCCTTGACGATCATAACCAGAAATTTCAATTTCCACTGTGTATTCTTTTTGATCGGCTGCACCGCTCTCCCACTCTACCTCGATCAGACGGTCTGTTGATTCTTCATCATTTACATTTGGGCAATCGGCACGGTGGACAGATACTCCGCGTCCTTTCGTAATGTAGCCGACGATCTCGTCTCCAGGCACGGGATTACAGCAGCGAGATAGACGAATAAGCAAGTTATCAATGCCTTTTACAGTCACACCCGAATTTTTCTTGGAATGCGATGGCGAAGAAGCCGGTTTTAAATCTTTTAAAGATTCTTCTATAATGGCTTCTTGATCTCTCATTTTCCGCAGCTTTTCAGTTAGACGATTGACGACCTGCAAAGCTGTGATGCCATTGTATCCAACAGCTGCATACATATCCTCTTCATTAGCAAAATTAAACTTCTCAGCGACACGCTTCACGTTTTCAGGCGTGATGACTTCCTTTACATCAAAGTCCATATTTTTAATTTCTCTTTCGACTTGTTCGCGGCCTTTAATCACATTTTCTTCACGGTTTTGCTTCTTGAAAAATTGTTTGATTTTATTTTTAGCCTGAGAGGTCTGGGCCATTTTCAACCAGTCTTTGCTTGGACCATATGAATGCTTGGACGTTAAGATTTCAACGATGTCCCCTGTTTGAAGCTTATAATCAAGTGTAACCATTTTTCCATTTACTTTGGCACCAATTGTTTTATTGCCGATTTCTGAATGAATTCGGTAGGCAAAATCAAGAGGCACTGATCCTTTTGGAAGTTCAAGTACATCTCCTTTTGGAGTGAAAATAAAGACCATGTCAGAGAAGAAATCAATCTTCAATGATTCCATAAACTCTTCTGCGTCCGCAGAATCGTTTTGATACTCCATAATTTCGCGGAACCAGGACAATTTCTTATCAAAAGAACCTTTGTCATCAACTGTTTTTCCTTCTTTGTATGCCCAATGAGCTGCTACCCCGTATTCAGCGATGTTGTGCATGTCCTTCGTACGAATTTGCACTTCGAGCGGGTCCCCTTTTGGACCGATTACTGTCGTATGCAGCGATTGATACATATTCGTTTTTGGCATAGCGATATAGTCCTTAAACCGTCCCGGCATTGGCTTCCAGCATGTGTGAATAATGCCGAGCACCGCATAACAATCTTTAATGCTGTCCACAATTACCCGAACAGCCAGCAAGTCATAAATTTCGTTAAATTGCTTATGCTGAAGGGCCATTTTACGATAAATGCTGTAAATATGCTTTGGTCTTCCAGACAGGTCCGCTTTAATGGAAATTTCATCAAGGCGTGTTTTTACATCATGAATGACTTCCTCTAGGTATTGCTCACGCTCTGCACGCTTGCGCTTCATTAAATTGACAATTCGATAATATTGCTGGGGATTTAAATAACGAAGAGCTATATCTTCTAACTCCCATTTGATTTTTGAAATACCTAAACGGTGAGCGAGCGGTGCAAAAATTTCCAGTGTTTCGTTCGCGATGCGCCGCTGTTTTTCATGAGGAAGGTGCTTTAATGTCCGCATGTTGTGTAAACGGTCTGCCAATTTAATTAAAATCACGCGAATATCCTGCGCCATCGCTACAAACATTTTTCGATGATTTTCTGCCTGCTGTTCTTCTTTGGATTTATATTTAATTTTTCCGAGCTTCGTCACACCATCTACAAGCATAGCGACTTCTTTTCCAAAGGCTTCTTCCATATCTTCTAGTGTGATGTCTGTATCTTCCACAACATCATGTAAAAAACCGGCTGCTACAGTGGCCGGATCCATTTTTAAATCAGCCAGTATCCCTGCAACTTGAATCGGGTGAATAATGTAAGGCTCCCCTGATTTGCGATACTGGTCTTTATGCGCTTCCTTAGCGTATTGATAGGCTTTTTCTACGAGTTTGACGTGTTCTTCGTTTAAATAGCCTCTCACCTTCTCAATCACTTCGTCGGCAGTCAATACCCGATCTTTTGCCATATATTTACTCACCTTTGCCATCTATTAAATATTTTTGTTCCTTCTAAAAGATTCTAATAGTTCTTATTATCGAAAAAAAATAAGCAGATGTAAAGATATCTTGCTCATTTTCTAAAGAAAATGAAAAAGAATGTCGAAAATATTCAATTTATTTTCAGAATTTTGTTAAATGAATCCTCTTTTAACAAAGCAAGTATAAAAAAACAGGCACTGTCAACAGTGCCTATTTTTTATTTTATTCGTAAGGAATTAATGTTAATACGTCATAGCCATCTAATTTACTGCGGCCATCTAGGTAAGAAAGCTCCACTAAGAACGCAATGCCTGCTACAACCCCGCCAAGTTGTTCTACGAGCTTAATGGTCGCTTCAATCGTACCGCCTGTAGCAAGCAGATCATCTGTAATCAATACACGCTGTCCTGGTTTCACCGCATCTTTATGAATTGTCAAGACGTCGTCTCCGTACTCTTTTCCATAGGTTACTTTCACTGTTTCGCGTGGAAGCTTTCCTTCTTTACGTACAGGAGCAAAGCCAACGCCAAGCGCATAAGCGACCGGACAGCCGACAATAAAGCCACGGGCTTCAGGACCGACGATTAAATCAATTTTTCTTTCTTTAGCATATTCGACAATTTGATCTGTCGCGTAGCGGAAAGCTTCGCCATTGTCCATTAGCGGCGTAATATCTTTAAATTTAATGCCCGGCTTTGGCCAATCCGGTACAATTTTAATATACGGTTTTAAATCCATGATTCAACTTCCTCCTCATTATTAACAGGGGCATTCACATGCTTATCCAGCCAAGACTTTAATTCTTGGCACGAAGAATAGAGCAGCTGATTCTCCAGTTCAAGTTGCATTTTCTTATTTTGATAAGATGGGGATTCATTTAAATCCCGCTTAGGAGCTTGACCATTTAAATAAATAACTCCTTCATTTATTGTAACAAAGTCAAGTTCAAAAAACACTTGTGACATAAAATCAATCGTTTCCCGCGACCAGCCGCGATGGTGAGCAAGTTGATCACCGTGCTTTTTTAAGTCAAAGCTTCTTCTCTTTAACAAGAAAGCATAAAACCATTTAAAATGTTCTCTCGTCGGCATGGTGCTGAAAAAATGGCTGTCCTTTTGATAAAAATGAGCATAAATACGTTCTGGACAGCCCGTTTGCAGCAACGCTTTCACTGTTTCTTCCTCCAAGGGGAAATCAATTAACACAATATTTTTCCCATCGATCGACATTTGCGCCGCTTCTTCTTTTCCGCTGACATATACCGTCTCCGAATCAAATTTCTCTAAATTTAATTCAGCAGCTGTCTCTTCTTTAAAAGTAATGAACAGGCGTTCTTTTGGCACTTCACTGATCCAGCGTTCAAACTGCCGATGCCCCCTTACGTCAAATAACTGCCAATGATCGACCCGAAGATCTTTCAAAAATAATTGAGGCTTCCGAATATTGTTCCATTCATTAACAGACAGCTCGCCAATAGCCGATACTTTTGATAATGGCGCAATATGATCGGCATAGTGTCCAAGACCAAAACCAATGCTGTCAAGTGAACCTCCAGTGCTTTCCAATTGAAGCTTTAAATGCGTTTTATCAGAACCAATCTTACGAATCGTTGAAAAATCCACTTTCTCGATCAGCACTTGCGGTTTCGGATTACTCATTCCGTAAGGTGCCAGCATATTTAGCTCTTCAATAACAGGCAGACTTACCTGTTCCAGCGGCACTACGGCATCAAGTTCGGTAACAGGGATGAAATCTTCAGCAGATAGCTGTTCTTTCGCTAATGAACAAAGCCGCTCTCTCAACTCATCGACATCGGATAACTCTAATGTCATTCCGGCTGCCATCGGATGGCCTCCGAAGTGAGGAAGCAGTTCTCGGCATTTAGATAAATTCTTAAATAAATCAAATCCTGCAATACTTCTCGCTGATCCCTTTGCCTTGTTTGTTTCCGGATCAAAGCTAAGCACGATAGCCGGCCGGTAAAACGTCTCTACCAATTTAGAAGCCACAATGCCAATCACACCAGCATTCCAATTTTCTTTGCCGACAACGATAACAGGATATGCTTCAGGCGGATAATGTGTTTCCACCATCTCAATCGCTTCCTTAGCAATCTCTGAAACAATCATTTGACGCTCTTTGTTCATCGCATCAATGTCTTGAGCTAGCTCATTGGCCTCTGTACGATCTTTTGTCAGCATTAAATCAACGGCCGGAGCTGCATCAGCGAGACGGCCTGCCGCGTTAATACGGGGAGCGATCATAAAGCCCACAGTTTCTTCATCTACTGCAGCTGGCTTTGTAGAAGTTAAATGTAAAAGTGCCTCAATGCCTGGACGCAAAGTTTGCCGCAGCTTTTTAAGACCCGCTTTAGCGATCGTTCGGTTTTCTCCTGTTAAAGGAACAAGATCTGCAATTGTCCCAATCGCCGCTAAGTCAAGCAAATGCTCTGGCAAGTATCCGTATAGCGCATGAGCCACCTTAAAAGCCACCCCAACACCCGCTAAATAAGGAAATGGATAGTTCCCTCCCGGAAGTTTTGGATGGATAATCGCTAATGCCTGCGGAAGCTCTGGGCCCGGCTCATGATGATCCGTAATAATCAAATCCATGCCAAGCTCAGCGGCCACAGCCGCTTCCTTCACTGCCGCAATTCCCGTATCTACAGTGATGATGAGCTGATACCCCTGTTCCTTCGCCAAACGAAAAGCTGGCTCATTTGGTCCGTATCCTTCTGTAAAGCGATTAGGAATATAAAAATCTACCTTCGCTCCTAAATCTGTTAACACCGTCATCATGACAGACGTACTGCTGACGCCATCTGCATCGTAATCTCCAAAAATTAAAATAGGCTCTTCATGTTCAATCGCCTGATGAATTCGATCGCTCGCTTCTTTCATTCCGTTGAACAAAAACGGATCGTGAAATTCATTTCCTTTATCATATAAAAAATTCCGCGCTGCATCCGTCTCCGTTATTCCTCTATTGATCAACAAAGAGGCCAACAGCGGGCTGATATCCAATTGTTCTGCCAATTGATCCCGCACTCTCTCGTCTGTATTTCGGACGATCCAGCGGGTTTTTGATTTTAACATACTGTCACCCCTCAGCCTTACTATTATACAGGAGTAAAAAATGGGATTCAATGTAGGCGTTTATTTTCGTTCAAAAAGAAGAAACTCCTTTGCTCTATTCATGAGTACGTTTACCGGTATGAAAGCAGAAAAAAACGGCCTAAAATCTTCATTTCAGGCCGTTTGAAAGGTTGAATGCCGTTGCCGCTTACTTTCCGTCAGGAGCCATCCGTTTCACTTGGTCTACGCTATGATTTTCCCGTCTCTCTAGTTTCAAATCGTGCAATTCTTCTTTTAATTTTTCAATTTGATGAATAAGCACGTTATTTTGCCGTTTCAAGCCAATTGTACGAAACAGGCTGACGAGCCAAGTAATAACGCCTCCCATTAGGACTGAAGCCATAATGACGAGAACGAGCGGCCACTCCGCTTGCCCCAATATATAGTTTACCCTTACAGGATCAACGTTAACAATGGCAAACACGGCTACGATCAGAGCGAATAAAATAACGAGCAGCAAGGTCGATTGTGTTTTCATGCAGGCCCCTCCTTTTCAGCTATTTCTTTTCTTCTGTATCCGGTTGATCTGGGTTAATGTGAATAAAGGCATCTTGAACATCAGGAAGGGCAAGCAGCTTCTTCTTAACTTGCTTTCCGACTCGATGTCCTTCTTCCACCGTCATGAAAGGATCTACTGCTATCTTTAAATCTATAATCACATAGTGTCCTTGATCGCGGGCATACAAGGAATTAATCTTTCTCACAGCAGGAACAGATAAAATAGCTTCTTTAAAGATTCCTGTGTCTTCTTCATGCAGAACGTGATCTAACGTATTGTGAATCGATTCTTTGCCAACTGTCCAGGCGATCTTTAACACGAGCAGCGAAACGAGAAGACCGGCGACTGGATCGGCGTATATAAGCCAGTCTATTCCCAGTTTTCCACCCAACATGGCTGCCCCAATCCCAATGAGTGCAGCGATAGACGAATACACATCCGAACGATGCTCATAAGCGTTGGCAATTAAAGCATTACTCTTTATTCTTTTTCCCAAACGGTACTTATATTGAAACATCGCTTCTTTGACAATAATAGAAAAAAGAACAGCGTAAACGGCAATCGCTTTTGGAGGTTCGATTGCCTGAAAAAAAGCTCTTACCGACGAAATACCAATTTCAAAACCAACAAGAATGAGCAAAACGGCTACGATAATCGCCGAAATAGATTCTGCCTTGCCGTGTCCATACGGGTGATCTTCATCTGGAGGGCGCTTGGCAGCCCGGAGTCCAATCCACACAGCTAGTGAACCAGCCACATCAGAAGCTGAATGGGCAGCATCTGCAAGGAGCGCCCGACTGTTCCCAATCATTCCGCCTATTCCTTTCAGAATCGCTAAAAAAATGTTCCCCACAATCCCAACCATTGCCGCAAACTCTGCTTTCTTAAACCTTTCTTCTTTCTCCATCTGACGGCCTCCTCCATTTTCTCTACCGTTATTATGAACAATCCGTTGAAGATTCATGAAAAAGTACCGGTATCGTTGATTGAAACCATAAAAAAAGCCTTTTGGCGTTTACTACAACGTAAACGCCAAAAGGCTTTTAATTTGAAATCAAATGGAACGTGCGGCCGTTTCCGCTTTCCTTGGCTAGCTGCAGGCGCTAGCGCTTACGCTGATTTCGCTCCCTCTGTCGGAGTCTAAGAAACGACTCCTCGTCGAGAGCTCCAATCCACTATCGCGCTGATCGAGCGCCTTCCGCTTTTCTTTACACTTGTGGTTCGTCGCTCCATTGTTTTTTCTCTTTGTAGGTGACGATGGATCCTTTTTTCTTCAACTCTTTTTTCTTCCAGATCAACCATAGCTGGGCGGCAATAAAGAGGGAAGAATACACGCCTGAAAGCAAACCGATGAGAAGGGCAATCGAGAAGTTACGGATTGATTCACTTCCGAATAGAAGCAAGGCAACGACAGCGATAACAACCGTCAAGACAGTATTAACGGAGCGCGTAAACGTTTGACGCAAGCTGACATTGACAATGTCTTCAAGTTCCTTCGCTGTTTTAATTTTGCGTCTCTTCGCCATGTTTTCACGCATCCGGTCAAAGGTAACAATCGTGTCATTAATGGAATAACCGATGATCGTCAGAACAGCAGCGATAAAGGTAATGTCCACTTCAAGACGTGTCAGACTGAAAATCGCTACGATGAAAAAGGCGTCATATAGCAAGGAAACAATGGCTCCGAGTGCCATATAAATTTCAAAACGGATCGTTACGTACAAAATGATCCCTACAGACGCGATAACAAGAGCAATGACCGCATTTTTTGCAAGCTCTTTTCCAATGACTGGCGAAACCGTACTAATATTCGGCTCACTGCCATACTTTTTAGCGAAGTGTGCTTTTACCTCGGCTACTTTATCTTGAGAAAAGGACTCTTTAAAACGGGCAACCCCCACGTTTTTCTTTTCTCCCGAAAGAACGATATCGTCAGTAGAAAGCCCGACTTCTTTTAATTCATTCTTCACAACCTCTTCAGTCAACGGCTTGCTAGACATAATTTCCATCCGTGTTCCGCTTGAAAAGTCAATTCCTAGGTTTAAACGGAATAGAGCCAGGACAATCATGCCCGCAATAATGGTAATGGCTGAAAAAGCGAAAAATTTATTATGATGCTTAACAAAGTCAAGCTTGTCAAAGCGGGTCGGTAAATCGATCGTATCATAGTTCTCGTTAATGTTTTTAATATCTTTTTGGTGAACACCAAACCAGCCTGGCTTGTCCTTTAACCAGTTGCTTTGGACAAACAAACTGAGCAGCAGGCGGGAACCCCAAATAGCCGTAATAAAGCTCACAAGAATACTGACAATGAGTGTTGTCGCAAACCCTTTAACGGAGCTTGTTCCGAAATAGAATAGAACGGCCCCTGCTAAAATAGTCGTTAAGTTGGCATCAAGAATCGTTAGGAAGGAACTTTTATTTCCTTCTTTAAAAGCGGCCCTGATCGAGCGGCCTACTTTGATTTCTTCCCTAATCCGTTCATACGTAATAATATTAGCATCAACTGCCATCCCAACCCCAAGAATTAAAGCAGCAATGCCCGGCAGTGTTAAGACAACATTCATCCAGTCAAAAACTAATAAAATTAAATAAACGTAGACTGAAAGAGTAATGGCGGCAATAAATCCTGGCAGACGGTAATAAAAAATCATGAACAAGAAGATAAGGGCGATCCCAACAATTCCAGCGAGGATCATGTCATTCAGTGCTTTTTCCCCAAATTGCGCTCCGACAGAAGTCGAATACACTTCATTCAATTTCACTGGCAATGCCCCTGCATTTAATAAAGACGCAAGGTTCTGCGCTTCCTCAACTGTAAAATTCCCTTCGATTGTCACTTCATCCGTATTAAATACTTGACTAACATTTGGAGCGGATAAGAACTTAGGAGATTTCTGTTGAATTTCTTTTTGGAAAGAATCTTTTCCTTCTTCAAAATCGAGCCAAATGACGAGCTGGTTGTTCGGCGCCATGTTCAGAACATGCTCTGTCACTTCTTTAAATTTCTTGCTGCTTTTCAGCTTTAGTGCAACGTTAGGCGCTCCTTGCTGCGTAAATGACTGCTTAGCGCCGCCTTCTGCAAGGTCACTTCCGTCCATCATGAGCTTATCGTTCGCATCGCGGAAAGATAAATTTGCTTGCGTGGAAAGCATTTTTCGTGCTTCCGTTTGATCTTCTACACCAGCAAGCTGAACACGAATACGGTTACCTTCTTCAATTTGAATACTCGGTTCACTTACACCGAGAGCATTCACCCGTTTATCAAGTGCATCTGCTGTGTTTTTCACGACTTCCTGCGTAATCTTTTGGCCTGGTTTCGCCGGCTTTACTTCATAGAGCACTTCAAATCCGCCTTGAAGGTCAAGACCGAGTTTTATATTGTTGACAATATCCTTCGTCGTAAGCCCGATTGCACTTGCAAGCAACAGTACAATAAGAAAAAAGGCTACGATCCGGCTGCGTTTTACCATTGCACAACTTCCTCCTTAATTCAATTCATCTCTAAAAACAAAAAAATGATAGCTGATTGATTAAAAAAATTCTGGTAGAAGGATACCAGAATTCCTTAACAAAACTATTATGAAGCAGAATATAACGACTGTCAATTTTGCTCAATTTTTTTCGTTCCGAGCAATTCCCGCAACTCTTCTTCGTTCACTTCTTCAAACCAGTTCGGCGAACGATATGCTTCGATCGTTGCATAATTCATATAGTCTCCCGGCATGATGGATAGAATATCAGCAACCAGTTCGTATACGTGCACGTCTTCTGCCGGCTTTCGCCACTTTTTCACTGTTAAGTACTTCCATAAAGAAGGAATATCAATGGTCCCGTAATTTAACAGCCGAAACTCTTCCACCTTGCTCTTTAGTACCGGCAGCAGGTATTGAAAATACTTGTCATATGGGTGTATTTCCGCCATTCTTTCCATCCCCTTTTTATTTAGAAGAATCAATGAACTTGTCATGCTTGCCCGACTAGATGGCATATATATCATTGTAAAGCAATTCATCTATTTTGAGAAGGCAGGGAGACAGATGTCAAAGTTTTTAAAAGGGACACTCGTTTTAATGGCCGCTATGTTCATTACAAAGATACTCGGCTTCGTTAACCGTATTGTAATTGCCCGTCTGATTGGCGAAGAAGGTGTCGGCTTGTATATGATGGTCTTTCCGTCATTTATTCTTGTTGTGACACTTACACAGATGGGGCTCCCTGTAGCTATCTCTAGAAGCATCGCCGCGGCTGAAGCACGAGGCGATGTAGCAAAAATGAAACGGATTTTAGCTGTCTCTTTATCCATTACTCTATCATTGTCATTGCTATTCACGCCGGCACTTTTGCTGCTCGCTCCTTATCTATCAAACGTGTTGTTCACTGACCCGCGCACCTATTACCCTTTGATTGCCGTTACACCAGCTATTCCGATTATCGCCGTTTCCTCTGTACTGCGCGGCTACTTTCAAGGAAGGCAAAATATGAAGCCAGCTGCTTATTCCCAAGTAATCGAGCAGATTGTCAGAATTGGCCTGATTGCCTTATTCACAAAAAAGATGCTGCCGTATGGAATTGAATTTGCTGCTGCCGGAGCAATGGCCGCCGCCGCTTGCGGAGAGTTGATTTCCTTGCTGTATTTGTTATTAATGTTTCGGTTTAATAAAACCTTCCTGCTGCGCCGGCGCTTTTTCCGAGCTGTCCGTACCGGAAAGGAAACAGCAAAAGAATTGTTTGAAGTCGCCATTCCTACAACAGGCAGCCGAATGATCGGCTCGCTTTCCTGGTTTTTTGAACCGATCGTTGTCACTCATAGTCTCGCCATTGCTGGTGTAACGGCCATTGCCGCCACAAAGCAATACGGCGTACTGACCGGCTACGCACTTCCTGTTATGTTTTTACCTTCATTCGTTACATTGGCGTTATCCACTTCTCTCGTCCCGGCTGTCAGTGAGGCTTACGCTAAAAAACAGTATCAGCTGCTTGAGCATCGGGTACAGGAGGCCTTGCGTTTTTGTCTTGTAACAGGCGGCATTTCGGTTCTGCTTTTGTTTTTATACGCAGAACCGCTGATGCAATTTATGTACCATTCACCAAATGGTGCTCGTTTTATCGAGTTAATGGCTCCCTTTTTCTTATTTTATTATTATCAGGGGCCCCTTCAGGCTGTTTTACAAGCTTTAAATTTAGCGAATGCTGCTATGATTAACAGCCTGATCGGTGCTTTTGTCAAGTTAGCAGTTATTTTCATTTTTGCTTCGCAGCCACAGTTTGGGATTTACGGAGCCGCACTTGGTATGGCCGCAAGCATCCTGCTCGTTACCCTNCAAGCTTTAAATTTAGCGAATGCTGCTATGATTAACAGCCTGATCGGTGCTTTTGTCAAGTTAGCAGTTATTTTCATTTTTGCTTCGCAGCCACAGTTTGGGATTTACGGAGCCGCACTTGGTATGGCCGCAAGCATCCTGCTCGTTACCCTACTTCATTTAGCAACTGTTTTTAAGAAAATTTCTATTTCGGTAAACGCTCATCAATATATTAAATTTTCTCTCGTCCTTGCCGCTTCTTTTATTATTGCCCGTTCTGTCAATAGCCTGTGGTTGGATGAGCTTAGCTCTTTTACTTATCTAACCGTTGGGGCAGCCGTAACGACCTTTTGCTATTTTATTCTGTCTGTCCTATTTGGCCTCGTGACTAAGCAGGATATATCCCGGCTGCCTTTTATAAAAAAATAAACCGGTCTCTTAGTCTTTTTTATCAATAAAAAACTGGCCGTCATGAAAGGAACAAAAGGAAATATCTTTCGTGTCTTTATATCCTCTTTTGCGCAGCTCTTTCATTAGCCATTGCTCTGTTTTATTCATCATTTGTAAATGTTCATCATGAATTTCGCCGTCAAGTATAAGCGGCAGCGTGAATGTGCCTTCTTTCCCTTTGTTCTGTTTCTTAAGGATCGATAGCGTTCCAGACGTTTCCAATATTGCGTATTCTATGTCATCAATATGGCGAATATCTTTATCACGCAGTTGAAGAAGCAAATCATGATAATTGTAGCGGTGCCTTTTCATCGCCTTTTCATCAATTTTCCCATGCTTAATCACAATTTCCGGTTTACCATCTATAAACTCTCTGAACTTGACACTTTTTAAAGAGACATAGGCAAGGCTGACTTGAATCACAGCAAGAAGAGAAATAGGTACAAGTGTATGCATTAATGGGTCCTTCGGTTGTTCAATCGCAATGACCGCCATTTCACCAATCATAATGAACACCACGAGATCGAGAATACTCAATTCGCCAATTTCTCTTCGGCCCATTAGCCGGAATACAAATAAAATAACGATATAAAGAAATACCACCCGAAAGATAATTGTCCAATAAACCATGGAATTCTCCTTTTGTTACTCATATTTATATTTATTGTGAGCTTAAATGAAAAAAATCATGAAATACAAACAATGGAAAGTAAGGAGGACTTTAATGTGAAGCCTTTCAGTTATGGTATTTTGTATGGTACGATCGTAATTTTCGTATTTGCCTCATTGTGCAGCTTGGTGTTTTCTCTCGTTTTGCGATTTAGTTCACTAACTGAAGCATCTTTGCAGCTCTCCATTACCATCGCTTCATTTCTTGTTCTATTTATAGGAGGATTTATCTCAGGAAAGCTATCGGGTAATAGAGGCTGGCTTTCAGGAGGAGCTACCGGTCTTTTATATAGTCTCGTTATGCTTCTTTACCAGTACTTAGGCCATGATTCCGTCTTTCATTTTGAACAGTTTGTCTACCATCTTTGCTTTATTATAACGGCGACGATGGGCGGTGTACTCGGTGTGAATATGTCTTCAGGAAAATAAAAAAGCAAATTCTCCTATTGAGGAGAATTTGCTTTTTTTACTTTTTTATTGAGGTACGGCTGCTTTTTCAGACACTTCCCGAATAGCAGAACGGTCATATGTAAGACGGCTGCCATCCCCGCATTTAATCACGACTGTGCTTTCTTCAATGGCATCGACAAACCCATGTAAACCACCGATTGTCACGACTCTATCGCCTTTTTGCAAACTGCTTTGCATTTGCGCTACTGCTTTTTGCCGCTTTTGCTGCGGACGGATAAGCAAGAAATAAAACACAACAAACATCAACACAAGCATAATAATGGACTGCATAATTTCACCCCTTTCTGAGAACGATATTAGAAGTTTTTCGCATCCGGACGGTTAAAGCCATAAGCTTCGAAGAACTCGTCCCTAAAGTCTCCCAAACGGTCTTCTTTAATCGCCTCTCTTACTTGTTCCATTAATTTTATCAGAAAATATAAGTTATGGTAAGTTGTAAGCCTGATTCCAAATGTTTCATTGCATCGAATTAGATGACGAATGTAAGCACGGGAATAATTTCGGCATGTATAACAATCACAATTCGGATCGAGCGGGCCAAAATCACGTGCATATTTAGCATTTTTCACAACAAGTCTTCCTTCGCTTGTCATGAGCGTACCATTTCTAGCGATTCGCGTTGGCAACACACAGTCGAACATGTCCACTCCACGGATCGCACCGTCAATTAGGGAGTCTGGAGACCCAACACCCATTAAATAACGTGGTTTTTGTGCTGGCAGAAGTGGCGTCGTAAACTCTAATACGCGATTCATGACATCCTTCGGCTCTCCAACAGATAAACCACCGATCGCATATCCAGGAAAATCAAGTGAAACAAGGTCGTTGGCACTTTGACGGCGTAATTCTTCATACTCCCCGCCTTGCACGATGCCGAATAGCCCCTGATCCTGAGGACGCGCATGAGCCTGCAGGCATCTCTCTGCCCATCGTGATGTCCGCTCAACTGAACGTTTCATGTAGTCATATTCTGCAGGATATGGCGGACACTCATCAAAAGCCATCATAATATCAGACCCAAGCGCATTCTGGATTTCCATCGCCTTTTCTGGTGACAAGAACAGCTTGTCCCCATTTAAGTGGTTACGGAAATGAACACCCTCTTCTTCAATTTTGCGAAAATCGCTTAAAGAAAATACCTGAAAACCGCCGGAATCCGTTAAAATTGACCGATCCCAATTCATAAATTTATGAAGCCCGCCTGCCTCCTTGATGATGTCATGTCCCGGGCGCAGCCAAAGGTGGTACGTATTGCTTAAAATGATGTTAGCGTCCATTTCTTTTAACTCTTCTGGGGACATCGTCTTCACAGTCGCTAACGTTCCTACTGGCATAAAGACCGGTGTCTCAAAGCTTCCGTGCGGTGTGTGAACACGTCCAAGACGTGCTCCAGTTTGCTTACACGTTTTGATTAATTCATATTTAATTGCTGGCAAACCAATGCCACTCCCTTCTCAATAAAAGCGGAAGGCGCTCGTTCAGCGCGATAGCAGATTGAAGCTCCCGATGTGGAGTCGTTTTTTAGACTCCGACGGAGAGAGCGAAATCAGCGTGCGCGCCAGCACCTGCAGCTAGATAGCATAAAAGCGGAAGCGCCTGGTCAGCTGCGACAAGCATAAAGCGAATGGACGAAATGGCGCTTTCTGTCATGCAGTCCATTTGATTTATGACCTCGAGCGGCTAGGCGCTGCAGCTAGACAACTTCTTATTTAATCAGCATCGCATCACCAAAGCTAAAGAAGCGATATTTCTCTGCTACTGCTTCTTTATAGGCATTCAACACGTGCTCTTTTCCGGCAAGTGCGCTCACAAGCATAATTAATGTAGACTTTGGTAAATGAAAGTTCGTAATCATACCGTCAATCGCTTTGAACTCAAAGCCTGGATAAATGAAAATATCCGTCCAGCCACTCGTCGCTTGAATGTGACCATCATGATCGCGAGCAACCGTTTCTAACGTACGCGTTGAGGTTGTTCCCACACTGATGATACGGCCGCCTTCTGCTTTCACTTGCTCAATAAGACGCGCTGTTCCTTCTGATACATGATAAAACTCCGCATGCATTTCATGTTCTTCAATCTTATCAACCGACACCGGCCGAAAAGTGCCAAGACCCACATGCAATGTCAAAAAAGCTGTATGTACGCCCATTGCGCGGATCTCTTCCAGCAGCTCCTCGGTGAAATGAAGCCCTGCTGTTGGCGCAGCCGCTGAGCCGCGTTCCTTGGCAAAAACCGTTTGATAACGGTCGCGTTCTTCCAACTGCTCTTTAATATAAGGCGGCAGCGGCATTTCTCCAAGTTCGTCGAGCACTTCATAGAAAATTCCTTCATATGAGAACTCTAAAATCCGACCGCCGTGCTCTTTTTCACCTACACAGACAGCCGTAAGCTGGCCATCTCCAAATAGAATCTGGCTGCCTTCTTTAATCCGCTTGGCTGGTTTTACAAGCGTCTCCCACCGGTCGCCATCCTCTTGCTTTAATAATAAAACTTCAATCTTTGCTCCTGTATCTGGTTTTACGCCATACAGGCGCGCAGGCATTACTTTCGTATCGTTCAATACAAGGCAATCTCCCGGTTTCAAAAACGAAGTAATATTTTTAAATACCTCATGCTGGATAGCTCCGGTTTCTTTATCGAGTACCATTAGCCGGCTCTCTGTCCGCTCAGCAAGCGGTGTTTGGGCAATTAATTCTTCTGGTAGATTAAAGTCAAATTCCTCTACTTTCACTTTCTTCATCCCTATCTTTTTATTTCCATTTTCCAATCACATAAAAAATGAGCGACAGCACAACGCTGACAATAATAGATGTCATGATCGGAAAATAAACTGTTGTGTTTCCTTTTTTAAATAACAAATCGCCAGGCAAACGGCCAATTTTAACAAACTGCATCACAAGCCCTAAGACGAAAATAATCACGCCAAGGAGCATCAATGTCTTACCGATTCCGCTCATCCACCGGAACCTCCATGTGAAAATGATGATAAACCGACTCGCTGACGATCCGTCCTCTCGGTGTTCGTTGCAAAAAGCCGATTTGCAGCAAGTACGGCTCATAGACATCTTCGATCGTGCCCGCTTCTTCGCCGATGCTGGCGGCAATCGTTTCTACACCAACCGGACCCCCGCGAAACCGTTCAATAATGGCTTTTAGTAACTTATGATCAATGTGGTCAAGTCCCATTCGATCAACTTGAAGCAGTTCGAGTGCTTCTTCTGCCAACTCAAACGTAACCACACCATTTCCCCGTACTTGAGCATAGTCACGTACCCGCTTTAACAGCCGATTGGCAATTCGCGGTGTTCCACGTGAACGGCGGGCAATTTCAGCAGCACCAGCAGGATCAATGTCGGTGTGAAAAATTTCAGCTGTCCGCAGCACGACTTCGCGAAGCTGCTCTTCACTATAATACTCCAGCCGGCTTAAAACTCCGAAACGATCACGAAGCGGCGCAGAAAGAGAACCTGCTCTCGTCGTTGCACCAATTAAGGTAAACGGCGGCAGATCCAAACGGACAGAACGAGCACTCGGTCCTTTACCAATAACAATATCGAGACAAAAATCCTCCATCGCCGGATACAACACCTCTTCAATGGAACGTGGCAGACGATGAATTTCATCAATAAATAGAACGTCGCCTGGTTCGAGTGCGGTCAGAACCGCTGCCAGATCACCTGGTCGTTCGATCGCTGGTCCTGCAGTCGTCCGCAGCTGTACGCCCATTTCATTAGCAATGACTGCAGCTAGTGTCGTTTTACCAAGCCCTGGAGGCCCATACAATAGCACGTGATCAAGAGTTTCTTGACGCTGGCGGGCAGCTTCAATAAAAATAGCCAGATTGCTTTTCACTTGTTCCTGGCCAATATATTGCTTTAACGTCTGAGGACGCAGTGATTGTTCTTCGTACAACTCGTCCGATTCAGCCGTTCCGGAAACGATGCGTTCTTCCATCGAATGATCACTCCCTCATTCATTTATCCGTTCAGCAGCAGCTGTAAGCCTTTACGAATATATTGATCTGTCGTTAATTGTTCTGCTTTCAGCTTCGTGCTGACCCGCTTAATTTCCCGAGCAGAATAGCCAAGCGCCTCTAATGCAAGCAGTGCTTCTTCTAGATCAGCAGAAGCCGCTCTCGTTGGCTCCAGGCCGTCCGGTTGAAATAAATTAGGGAAAAATTCTGGTACAACATCTGCTAACTTCCCTTTTAAATCGAGAATCATTTGTCGGGCTGTTTTCTTGCCGACACCCGGGAATTTGATTAAAAACTTCTCGTCTTCCTCTTCGATCGCCGATATGACCTGGTGAGGCTCTCCGCTTGCCAACACAGCAAGCGCCCCTTTCGGACCAATACCGGAAACAGAAATCAGCTTTTCAAATAAGCGTTTCTCTTCTATAGACATAAATCCATATAGCGCCAACACATCTTCGCGCACGTGTTGGTGCACATACACAGTAACAGTTTGCTGTTCGTATTTTGAGAAAGCAAATGGATTGGGCGTCAATATTTGAAAGCCAATGCCGCCATTTTCAATCACAATGTACTCCGGCCCCACGAACGCTACGCTGCCCTTAATATATTCATACAAATTCATTCTCTCCCCTACACTACACATTACTCCTCATTGTATCATACCATGATTTACTTGCGAAAAAAAAATCAAAGAAACATCTGTTCTGATAAAAAATCTTTTATGCCTTCACTTCATTTTCTTTTTTCGAAAATTACCTCCTCCTTCCTCATATCAACAAGTTGGTAGTTTTTGTACTTCGCCCAAAAGTCTTCCATAGCCCAGATCACTTCATCGTAGACCATTTTCTTTAACTGGCCATTTCCGTCTGTTTCCAGAAGTGTTACCTGAACCTGATGAGGACCATCCTGAACAGTCATTGCCAGCTTCTGTCCTTCTGTCTCCTTCAACATGTATGCACTGCTTGTCATGAAGCAGGTCATAAAAACGATAGCTATCGTCCAATTCAATTCGCTCTCTCCTTTTTACTCTCATCTTCGCCAAAAAGGAAAGAGGGCAAACAAAAAAGACCGTCCAAATAGACGGTCACAGACTGTTCAAACGATCACTTTTGATCAGCTAACAAATTAAAGTAGGCTTCCTCTACAAATTAATTAGGGGACACCATTCCGCCTGCACCGGCAGAACTGACATCAGACGCTACTTCCTTATTTTTGACTCTTTGATAAGGGCTTTCCGGTTCGGTATTTTTATTTCGATCAACAGAGATCACTTCAATACCTTCTTTGTTTAATAAGCCTTTTAACGTTTCAGTAATATCGCCTTTCATCTTGTCTTCTTCATACTGAAGCTCAACATTGACTACTCTCATTGTCTTCTCCTCGCTTTCCTCAGTATATGTTTGTTATTTTCCCGACTATTTTTAATTTAAACGTGTACGTAATGGATAAAAATGGTGTTGCATTTTTGATGTACCTCGTGTATATTATAAATATCAGCTGCGTTGTGCGTAACCTTAATAAAGTTTTAACCTTTAAGCTGAAATAGGGAGTTTTAAATTGAAGCTGAAATGTCATGCCTTATCGCGGTAAGGACGATAGGAAAGTTTCTGCAAACACCCACTTTATGGAGTGGTGGTTTTAAAACTTCATTAAACGTACGGCAACTGCGGCCTTTCCATTACATAACCAAAGCCGATTTCCAAAAGGAAATCGGCTTTTTTGCGTACAGCTTCTATAAGGTCTTTCTCGCTGTTTATTTTGTTTCTCGATGTAATGTATGCCTTTTTAAACGAGGACAATACTTCTTTAATTCTAATCTCTCTGGGTTCGACCCTTTGTTTTTGGTTGTAATGTAGTTTCTATCTCCTGTTTCTGTACAAGCTAGTGTAATAGCTACTCTCATTTTTTCTCCTCCTTCTTTTAATTAAGCCGTGACAAACGGCGGCAGCGGGTCCTTTAAAGCAGACCATTCTTCTTGCTGTTCTGTGTCTGTTAATAGGCAGTTATCCAGCGATTGTTCAATAGCTTCTTTATCCATGCTGATCCCGATTAACACAAGCTCTGTCATCCGGTCTCCATATTCCTCATGCCATCTTTCCAATAGCTCAGGCTCTTCTTGTAATACCTGCTCCCTCTCTGCTTCCGGATAAGCAGCAAGCCATTCTCCTGCACCTTGAAACACAATGGACGGTCCAGCTTGTGACACAATGCAGGCCGTATCATTCCGAGAAGCAAGCCAAATAAAACCTTTTGCTCTTATAACTTCTATCGGCCAATTTTCCAGCCAGCTCGTAAAGCGCTCTGGATGGAACGGAAGCTGTCTGCGGTAAACGAAAGAAGAAATACCGTACTCTTCTGTTTCTGGGATATGTTCATTGTTTAACTCTTTTAGCCATCCGGCACTTTGACTTGCTTTCTCAAAATTAAATAAATTTGTATGAAGCACTTCATTTAAAGCAAGCCGGCCATGGTCTGTTAAGATTATACGAGCTTCTGGATTTAACTTTTGCAAAACCGCTTTTAATTCCTGAATCTCCTTTTTAGCTACGAGATCCATTTTATTTAGCACAATGACATTGGCAAACTCAATTTGGTCAATCAATAAATCGACCACTTCTCTCGTATCTGTTTCATCTGCTGCTTCCTTACGGTCAAACAGGCTCTCACCGGAAGCAAAATCGTGCCAGAAACGATTCGCGTCTACAACGGTTACCATCGTATCAAGCCGGCAAAAAGCAGATAAATCAATCCCTAAAGACTCATCCACATATGTAAATGTCTGAGCAACGGGCACTGGCTCGCTAATGCCTGTTGATTCAATCACGATATAATCAATATCACCCGCTGACGCAAGCTTTTCTACTTCTTTTATTAAATCTTCACGAAGGGTACAACAAATACAGCCATTTTGCATTTCCACCAACTTTTCCTCCGTCCGTGAAAATCCCCCTTGCTTAATGAGCGAAGCATCGACATTAATCTCGCTCATGTCATTCACGATAACAGCTACTTTTCTCTCTTCCCGGTTTTTTAAAATATGATTTAACACTGTTGTTTTCCCTGAACCTAAATATCCGCTTAATACTGTTACAGGAATTCTTTTTTTCACCTTGTTCTCTCCTTCCCTTCTGTGCAAATCGTTATTTTTACGATTTAAACATCATTCTTTTTTCTGTTACCTACGTTTCTTCCTCCTCCCGCTTACATTCAATTCCCTTCACTTGCGTAAAGGTTAATCCATATTTCCTAAATCAAAATCATTACGATTTATTATAGATTATAAATCGTAATGATTTTGATTTGCAAGTTATTTTTTATAACAAAAAGAAAAAATAGGCTAAATAGACGATCCTTTATCAACGATCCGCCTATTTTAAATTTATTTAAAAAATAACAAAAGCCGCTAATTCATACTTGTCAAAGAAGTATGAATTAGCGGCTTTCTGCTTTTCTTATCCCCTTACCCTATTTTTCGAATTCTAAAGTTGCTTTGCAAAAGCAGCCAGTTTTGTGGAAATGGATAACCGAGTACCCAATAACTAATTCCACGGAGTTTATACTCTTTTACAAGATCAAATTTTGCTTGAGCACTGCGAGCATCCTCGAACCATACTTCATGCGTACGCCCTTGTTCATCTGTATATCGGTAAAATGGCGATTGGGACGCAGTGTCATATTGAATAGACGCCCCATGTTGTACCGCCCGGCGTACAGCTTCCTGCATATCAAATGTTTCAGCTTCCTGTCCTTGTTGATGTGGAAGGAGCCAATCTCTAGCATATAATTGAAAGCCAAAAAATATTTTATTCCGTGGAATGACAGTCACAGCATAGTCCAAAACCCGTCTAATTTGGTTGAGTGGTGAAATAGCTTGCGGCGGGCCAAATCGGTATCCCCATTCATACGTCATTAAAATAACAAAGTCCACAATCCGGCCATGAGCCGCATAGTCATGTGCTTCATACAATAATCCTTGTTGTTCACCACTTATTTTAGGAGCTAACGCGGTGGAAACAAAGAAGCCCTCTGGATGGAGCCGGTTTACTGCTCGTTGTAAAAATTGATTATAGCGTTCACGATCGGCTGGAAAGACATTTTCAAAATCAATATTAATCCCCTGATAGCCTTTTCTGCGCATGATTTGAATTGCATTTGTCAGCAATGTTTCTTGCAGCTCCACACTTCTCAAAATGGTGCTTGCTAATCGAGACCCTGGATTCGTTGCAGTAAAGTTCGTAATAGCCATCATGGGAACAACTTGCTCCGCTCTGGCCGCTTGAATCGTTGCCTCGTCATTAATGGATTCTAGTCCACCGTCTGCCCTCATAGTATAGGCAAAGGGAGAGGCATATGTTAAGTACCTGCCTACTTCACGAACTTGCCTGGCTCCTTCTTCTCCCATTTCGATTGTATACGCGTTCACATCGATAACCGGTCTTTCAAATGGAATGGATAAAACCTGCCCTGGATAAATGGCCTCCGGACGTCGGATATTATTCATTCTTATCAATTCTTGTATGTCTATTCCATACCGCTCCGCAATTTGCCGCAGTGTCTCTCCAACCTCTACTATATGCCTTCTCGCTGGAATATATAACACAGTGCCAGGGTTAATCCTTTCCGGATCTCTAATCCGATTAACCCGAACAATCTCTCTTACTGTTACTCCATATCGTTGACCGATTTGTCGAAGCGTCTCTCCTGATCGCACGGTATGCCGCTGAGCCAAAATAGGAATAATTAAAGCCTGGCCAACGACGAGACGATCACGGTTAGGCAACTCGTTGGCCGCTGCAATTTGAGCTGTGTCCACTCCATACCTGCGCGCCAGTTGATCTAAGGTCTCTCCCTTTTGAACTACATGAATAATCATAGGTGTCTCCTCCAAATGATAGTCATATCATTATACATATGCGGACAGGAGCTTTAAGAAGACCTTCTATTCCTAAAATATTTATTCAAAACTTCTTCTTAGGCGGCAAAATGAAAGAAACTCCTAACCGTAAAATGGTTAGGAGCTCATAAGGAGTCTAGAGACTCCCGTTTATCTATATCTCTCTTTCGTAAACCGGGTGTTGTGTAAGTCAATTGGTCCGCCATCACGCAAATCATTGTCTAGAACACGAATATAGTTAAAGGTACCGATATCGTCCGCTACTCTGACTTCAGCACCGTCTGCATAGCGTTCTATCGTTCGCTTGACTTTACTTTTTACTGCTTTCTCATCGCTCTCTTTGGAAATCTGTACAGCAACGAGTATTTCCTTATCGCCAATATATGCCTGTGCGTCCAGTACACCTTCTACCTGTTCCGCTTTTCTAACGACTTTTTCAGCCAGCTTTCCATTGTAGTTTGTGTAATAAGAATTTTTTGCTTGGACGTTTTGAACACTTAGATGACCGTGGTAGTTTGCATCGCTGTTATAAGGCTGCTCGTTATCCCGTTCATAGAAGCTGCGGTCCTCTTTAGCAAGCGGTTTAGATGGATTTTGTGGATGGCCATTGTCATCGTCATTTTGCAAGTACCGATTTTTCTCTCTTCGTATCACCTTTTGTTCCTCTCCAACAGAATGATCGTACCATTCTGTCAGCGGGCCGTCATGACGATCATTCGTATCACCGTGTCCAGCGTTTGAAAAGTATCCCTGTGGCTCGTATTGGTTATTATCCCCGCCATAGCCACTTTCCTTTTCAATCCCACACGCCGCCAGGCTAGCCGATAAAGATAATACAGCAAAAGCTTTCAGCGTTTTCTGCATGACTCCACCCCTGAGCTCTTATTCGGGCAGATGATGCCCTTCTTAGTTTGCAGAAGTGGAGAAGTCTTATCCTTGCTGTTTTTCCCATTCTCTCTTCCATTTTTTAAAAAACTCTTTTCGCTTTGTAAATGACTTGACCGTAAGCTCGTAAGCATGTTGATAAGCAATCCTTTTTTCTTTAGAGGAGGTAGACATGACTCGACGGCATTCACGAAAAACATCGGCAGGAAACATTGTATAGATGAGCCAATTCTTTTTACGTGCATATAGAGACAGAACACGGTGTTCCATTATTTTCTCTACGTCCCATCCAACAATTGGCAGGACACGATTAACCCACTGCACGTAATCAAATAGAGCAGGCGCCCGCGCAGCTAAATCAAAATCAATTAAATATAAAGAGCCCGCGGCGGACCTAAAGAAATTATGAGCTGCCACATCCCCATGAATCACCGCCATCTTTCCTTCGTCTCCCGGCTGCTCAACAACATGCTCAAGACACCATTTCCCCATGTCTGTGTAGTGCTCTAATATGGCAGGCGGAAAATACCGAACCAATTCGGGAAGCAAGCTTTGAAACGCAGTCAGCCTTTTGCGCCACACACTTATTTGATCAAACATATGAAATCCTGAAGCCATTTCCTCAGAGACATTTTCAGTCTTCTGATGAAACAAAGCGAGCAATTGGAGAGCTTCCTCCCTTTCTGCTTTAGTTTGAAAGCGAAATGGTTTTTTTGAAGGTTCAATAAAGGGCATGACAGCAAAAACCTGCTTTTCAAATTTAATCGGTGATATAGGATGAAAAGGGATCACTTTCGTAAAACCATTATTAGACAGAAAGCGATGTAGTTGGATTTGCTTTTCTAGTTGTGAAAGTGACGAATACCTTTTAAGAAACCACTTATGTTTTTTAGTAATGACAAGCCACTTTCCTTCTTTTAACGGAAAAACAGTCTGGATCGTTTCCTCTAAACGGGCAGATAACAGGAAAAGGAGACGAGGTGTTAAGTCGTCTCCCTGATAAAACTTATTCTTCATCCTCTTCATCTGAACGATGACAGCCGCAACCCGATTGCCCCGCGAACATTGGCGGAGGAGGGTAAGGCATGCCCATTCCTCCAGCCGGGTACGCCATTGGCTGCTGGTAATAGCTAGGCATATAAGGCTGTGTCATCATCGGCTGTGGATAATAGGCGGACGGTTGATAGGCTCCCATTACTTGCGGCTGCATCCCATATTCCGGTGACTCTACCCCATATCCCATCATTGGCTGATAGGGCATTTCATATGGCATATAACAGCCTGTTCCTGGCATAACCGGTGTAATTGGAACGCAACAAGACGACGGGTATGGCTGCATAGAATATGGAGCTGTTACGGGATACATCTGCGGAGCATACGACATGGGAGCCACCGGCATAGGCGGCATATTCTCTTGTATCCCCTGCACGTTATCCGGTGAAGGATAGTGCATCATTGGGTAATTAGGTGACACTTCTTCTGGAGATGATTCCATCATTTCACCAGCTACCTGATAGGAAGGCTGCATCATAGGTACTGGCATGCTCCATTGGGGAGAAAATGATGGCTGCATCCCATAGTTTGGAACTTGCGGTGCCATTTGATATTGATTCACATATGCATTCATCGGGTAGTTAGAGCCTCCTTGTGATGGTGATACCATCTCTATTTCCGGCATAGGCGGCGGTGTGACTGGCATGCTCGGACTTTCCATTACCTCTTCCTTTTTACCAAGCCCCGGAAAAATATTATCGGGCTTGACAGGTGGGGCCGGAGGAGGAGGAGGTGGCTGCTGAACGGTCTGCTGTACTTGCTCCATGTTCATTTGAAACACTTGATTAATCTCTACTTCAGGTACAATTGGCGGCAGCGGCGGCATAACTGGTTTCTCCTTCACTGGGGAAATCAGCTTCGGCTGCTCTTTCATCGGAGACACTACGTTGGGCTGCTCTTTCATTGGAGCCACTACATTAGGCTGCTCTTTCATTGGAGCCACTATGTTAGGCTGCTCTTTCATTGGAGCCACTACATTAGGCTGCTCCTTAATTGGCATGTTTGAAGGAGAAATCGGTGCTTCTTTTGGCTTTTTTGACGGCATAGGCATTTCTTTTTTAGATGGGCCTGCCGGTGTTGGCACTTTAATTTTCATTCCAGGCATAATTAAATCCGGATTAGACAGCTGCGCATTTAATTTTTTTAATTCATCAAAGTTCACTCCGTATTTTTTGGCGATCGTCCAGAGTGTATCCCCTTTCTGAACAATATGGATTCTCATTTTCTCCCTCCTCAGGCATTCGTCGTAGTATATGTGGGCGATACGAATTTGTGAACGAACCTACACCAAATTGTATGCTCATGACAAAGAAGTTATGAGAAAAGAATGTTGCTTATTGCTTACGGCTATGGCTCTTTATTCATCGTTCAGATGGTTTCCTTCACGGATACCACTCCTTGTTCACTGGCATTTCTCTTAAAAGCTTCGCAAAAAAACACCTGCTGAAGAGCAGGTGTAAGACTACTATCTATTTAACATGCGTTCTAATGCTAAGACTGCTTCGTGGGCAGTTTGATCATCCACTTTAATCACATTGCCTTCTTTTCCTTCAACAATGCTCTCAAGTGACCATAACAGATGGGGCAAGTCAATTCGATTCATCGTTAGGCACGGACACATATTCGGGTTTAATGAGATGATATGTTTATCAGGATGCTGTTGAATCAGTCGATTGACAAGATTCATTTCTGTACCGATCGCCCAAGCGCTCCCAGGTTCGGCCGCTTCAATTTTTTCAATAATATATTTTGTTGAACCATTGTCATCCGCCAATCCTACGACTTCACGCGTACATTCCGGGTGAACAATTATGTTCATTTCCGGATGAGTGCTTCGGATGTGTTCGATATTTTGAACGGTAAAATTTTCATGAACAGAGCAATGCCCTTTCCATAAAATGACCTTTACTCTGCTTACGTCGCCTTCATACTCAAGTTCATTGCTGATCGGATTCCATACCGCCATTTCATCAAGTCCAATGCCTAGATCAAAAGCCGTATTACGCCCTAAATGCTGGTCTGGCAAAAATAAAATTCTTTCTTTTTGCTCAAAGGCCCATTTAACCATTGAGTGAGCATTAGACGAAGTGACGGTTGCTCCGCCATTGCGGCCAACAAAAGCTTTAATGGCTGCTGTAGAATTGACGTACGTAAGAGGCAGCATCGTATCACCAAATAGTCCTTGCAGTTCTTTCCAAGCTGTCTCTGTTTGGTAAATATCCGCCATGTCTGCCATGGAACAACCTGCACGCATATCCGGCAAAATGACCGTTTGTTCTGGTGTTGTTAAAATATCTGCTGTTTCAGCCATAAAATGCACACCACAAAATACGATATGCTTTGCTTCTTTATTTTTTGCAGAAATTTGGGCAAGCTGCAAGGAGTCACCTACCGCATCAGCAAATTGAATGACTTCATCGCGCTGGTAATGATGCCCCGGAATAAACAGTGAATGGCCAAGCTGCTGTTTAATCTCTCTAACCCGTTCTTCCATTTCCTCTTTCTTTAACTGCCGGTATTTCTCCGGTAAAGCAAAAGATGGCTGCTTAAGCATTTCCATGATAGACATGATCGGCTTCCTCCTTAACAGATTTTGTTATCACTTTTGCACTAACATCTAAAGCACGGATTGAGTGAGTCAAAGCACCAAGTGAAATCCATTCAATGCCGCTTTCCGCAAATGGTCGAATGTTATCAAACGAAATGCCCCCTGAAGCTTCGGTCGCAATACTGTCAGGTACGAGCGGCAGCCATTCCTGGATTTCTTCAGGAGTCCGATTGTCAAACATGATAATATCGGCACCAGCTTCAATCGCTTCTATCAGCTGTTGCTTTGTCTCAATCTCAACTTCAATTTTTACCGTGTGACCAACCGCCGCTCTTGCTTTCTCTACTGCCTGCTTAATTCCCCCAGCGAAGGCAATATGGTTATCTTTCAGCATGACAGCATCATAAAGACCGCGACGATGATTATAACCGCCGCCTGTTTTTACCGCGTATTTCTCCAGCATACGCAACCCTGGTGTTGTTTTACGAGTATCGCAAATTTTCGCATGCGTGCCGGCAGTTTGCTTTACAGCTTTTGCTGTTGCCGTGGCGATACCGGACATCCGTTGAATTAAATTCAGAATGACACGCTCGCCCTTTAAGAGCCCTTGCATCGTTCCTTCCACTTCTGCAATAATCGTACCAGGAGAAACAGCTTCCCCGTCCCTTACCTTTATATGGACAACAGCGGACGGATCAATAAGAGCAAAGCCACGCTGTAAAATCAACTTCCCGCAAAAAATCCCGTTTTCTTTCGCTAATAAAGTAAATGAGCCTCTTTCTTCTTGTGAAAAGAGCGCTTCCCCACTTATATCTCCATCACCAATATCCTCAATAAAAAACTGCTTAAGCATGGATTCTAATTGGATTTCGTTCATGCTGCCCACCTCTTATGTTTATTTGGTCCTTTGTCTGGACAATTCGTTTTCCGCACCAATCTACTTCTTCGACAGGGAAATCGGTACGGATATGCGCACCGCGGCTTTCTTGACGAAGCAAGGCGGCGCGGCTAATTAAATAGCTATTGATGTGCATATCTATTTTTTCAATTGCGTCTCTATCCAGCTCGTCTAGTCCGCTTTCGATCCACTTTTGAATTCCTAGTTTCTCTAAATAACTTACATGGTTCTGCAAGCATTCCGACGTCCGAATAATACCAGCTGCTTTCATTGTACGAGCTCGCAGCTCTTCCTTTGAAAGCGTAATGGCCGATTCGCTCTTTAACTGTTTTTCGTAATAAAACATATCAGCCGGTCTTGACTTCACTGGTATATGACGATTGAGAAAAGCAGCCAATCTGCGGCCATATACAATTCCCTCTAGCAAAGAGTTGCTTGCCAAACGGTTAGCTCCGTGAACACCGCTGTGGGCTGCTTCTCCGACTGCATACAATCCCGGCACTGTTGTGCAGCCATTGGAATCAACAGAAATGCCCCCCATTAAAAAATGGCTTCCTGGAGCTACCGGAAGGAACCCTTTGCTGATGGGCACCCCGTTTCTTTTACACAATGCTGTAATTGTCGGAAATTGCTTCTCGAACTGTTGAACACGCCGGATATCTAGGAAAACAGCCGTCCCTCTCGCTAGTGCCTTGTAAATTTCATAGGCTGTAACGTGACGCGGGGCTAAATCTCTTAGCGGATGGACACCCTCCATTAGAGAAACGCCATTCTCATCCACAAGTACGCCCCCTGCTCCTCTGACCGCTTCTGAAATAAGTCCCCTTGCAGCTCCGTCCTTAAAAAGTAAAGTAGGATGAAATTGAACAAATTCCATGTCTGTCACCTCTGCTCCAGCACGAAAGGCCATGGCAATCCCGTCTCCAGTCATGGTCGGCTGATTAGATGTAGCTGGATAAATAGCACCAATGCCCCCTGTAGCTAAGACAACATGCGAGGACCAGTAATGATGGATTTGTCCTTCTTTATTTTTTGTTTTTACACCAATGCAGACAGAGCGGTCCTCTGATAGCAGGCACTCATAAGCCATTTCTCCTTCGATTATTTCCACATTTGCCGGCAAGGTCGCCAACAAGTGCTCTACTGTGTGACGGCCGGTCGCATCTCCCCCTGAATGAACAATTCTTTTTGCGCTATGGGCTCCTTCAAGGCCAAGCGAAGGCTGTCCATCCGCCTCTCTATCAATGCCAAGACCGCCGGCAATCAACTCTTTTACCGCTGCGGCCCCCTCACCGGCTAATCGCTCTACCTCCTCGGTAAAATGATGATACCGTCCTGCTTTTAATGTATCTTCCACATGCGAATGAACACTGTCATCTTTATCTATTACTGCTGCAATACCACCTTGGGCAATATAGGAATTGCTTTGTCTAATCTTTGTTTTTGTGAGAATAATCACATGACTAGTTGAATGTAAATGATGAGCTAACTGCAGAGCAGCTAGTCCACTGCCAACGATGATCACATCAGCTTGTTTATTCATTATTTTCCCCTCTTGTTTTAACAGGTGTCTTGACACATATGTTTACACAAATTTAAACTAATGACAAGGCTTTTTTTTAAATCCTTTTATAAAGGAGGACATTTCATTGATCTATTTCGATTATGCGGCTACTTCCCCTATGAGTAAGGAAGCGCTAAACGTTTATATAAAAGCGAGTCAAGATTTTTTTGGCAACAGTTCAAGTCTTCACGATGAGGGCAGCCAGGCTAGTTTTTTACTCAAACGATGCCGAGAAACGTTAGCTGATTTAATTGGGGGCAAACAGGAAGGCATTTACTTTACTTCAGGTGGAACGGAGAGTAACTTATTATCCATTATTTCGCTGGCACAAGCAGCAAGAAAAAAAGGCACACACGTGATTACCTCAATGGCGGAACATTCGTCTGTTCATTCAGCGATGGCCTATTTAGAAAAAGAAGGTTTCCATATTACAAAGCTGCCGCTTAGTTCACGAGGAATGGTAGAGCCGGAAAGAGTAGCAGCAGCTATTCGTCCCGATACCATTCTTGTCTCTTTGCAATATGTGAATCAAGAAATTGGAGCGATCAATCCGGTTGAGAAAATTGGCAGGTTATTAAAAGAAAAAGATATTTTATTTCACTCGGACTGCGTTCAGGCATTCAGCAAATTAGACCTTCGACCGCTGCTTCAATGGGCACATAGCATTTCGCTTTCTTCTCATAAAGTATCTGGTCCAAAAGGAGTTGGAGCCGTTTATATCGATCCTGCCGTCCGATGGACTCCCCTTTTCCCTGGTCTTACTCATGAAAGCGGCTTTCGCGGAGGAACAGTGGATGTCCCAGCCATAGCAGCTTTTATCGCAGCTGCTGAAAAAGCTTGTCAGACCTTTAATCTGCAAAAAGAATGGCAGCTCCGCTATTTGCTTAAAGAAAGACTTGCCCATTCTGCTTTTCATTGGATTGAAACGGAGGAGGCTCATCAGCTTCCATCCGTTATCGGAATGACGCTGCCCGGCACAGAAGGACAGCTGATTTTACTAAAATTAAATGAACAAGGCTGTGCCATCTCGACAGGAAGCGCCTGTGATTCAAGGACAGAAAATGGTACAAAGGCGATTCTGGCGATGGGGTATTCGATGGAGAAAGCCCGCCAATTTTTCCGTATTTCACTTAGCAGCCGCACGACAACAGAAGAAATAGAGAAACTCGGAGACCTCCTGCTAGGCATAACGTCAGCTTCTCTCCGTTAGAACTAGCTCCTGCCTTATGATAAAATGAAAAAAGTGTAGATTGTATAGGGAGGGATCAATATGACTTCCGGGAAAAAGATTTTAGGGGAAGAAAGGCGCAAGCTTATTTTAGAATGGTTACAAACGAGTAAAGAACCGTTAACAGGCAGTGAATTGGCAAACCGTTCGAATGTGAGCCGCCAAGTTATCGTCAATGATATTACGTTATTAAAAGCACGCAATGAACCCATCATTGCTACAAGCCAAGGCTATTGTTATTTTGCTCCGGCCGTTCCGGAGCAATGGTTCGAACGTTCCATTGCCTGCAACCATGAACCGGAAGATGCAAAAGCAGAACTAAATTTGCTTGTCGATCTTGGGGTGCTCGTAAAAGACGTAAAGATTGAACATCCCGTATACGGCGATTTAACAGCTTCCATTATGGTGGCTAACCGGAAAGAAGTAGCGCAATTCATTCAGCGGGTGAACGAAACAAACGCAGCCTATTTATCACAGTTAACGGAGGGCGTTCATCTGCACACCATTGCAGCGAGAGAAGAACGGACACTCGATGAGGCAGAGGCCGCCTTAAGACAGGCAGGGTTTTTACTCGTGGAATAGAAAAAGCTGTCTCATGGGACAGCTTTTTTAATTTATTCATATTGAATAGCATAGGCTTGGTAGCTTCCAAGAATATGTACTTTGCAGCCGAGCGCCTCCATCTCAGCAAAGGCTCCTGGCATGAGAACTTGATCCATCCGCTGCTCAATATCAATAATGAAAAAATAATTGCCAAGACCGGTCTTTAATGGACGGGACTCAATTTTACTTAAGTTAATATTACGCCAAGAGAAAGCAGACAAGACTTGATGAAGTGCCCCCGGCCTATCAGATGGCAGTGTAATGACAACGGTTGTTTTATCTCGAGGCCTAGCCAACGGCAGCGATAGGTCTGTTTCTTGTTTGGCTAGTACGATAAAACGGGTCTGATTAAATTCATAATCATGAATATTAGGTCTGGCAACTGCTAAATCATACTCTTGTGCAGATAATTCATTCGCAATGGCTGCCAAGCGCTGTTCTGGGTGTTCTTTCACATATTTTGCTGCAGCAGCTGTCGATGTCATTTGCTCGTGTGGATTATCCGGGAAATAACTATGTAAAAATTTATGGCATTGGGCGATGGCATGAGGATGCGAGAGAACTTTCTCTGTCTTCTGCCATTCATAGGCGTATTCTTTATGAACGAGCAAATGCTGCTGAATAGGCTCTGTCAACTCAGCTACAATTTTCAAATCAGCTTCATGGAATAAATAATCAATCGTTAAATTAACGGTTCCTTCAAGTGTATTTTCAATAGGCACAACAGCAAAGTCCATATCTCCGTTAATAACCGCATCCATACAAGCGGGAATGGTCGGATAAGGAACATGCTCTTCTCCCGGAAACGCATGACACACCGCTAAGTTAGTAAAAGTAGCGGCAGGCCCTAAAAAAGCGATTTTTTGCAATGAAATCTTCTCCTTACTTGAAAATTGGGAATCTTTTGAATGGATGAAAGCCGGCTCTTAGCCACCCGAGCCCAGCACTTCCACTGTATCAATAAACTCCAGTTTTTCCAGCTCCGCCAGCATATCATCCAAATCAATCGTCATATTGCTTACATTCAATGATAAAGTGACATTCGCTCTTCCTTGAATAGGAATAGTTTGGTGAATAGTCAAAATATTTCCTTCATATTTGGCGACAAGCCTAAGTAATTCAGACAGCGTTCCCGACCGATCCTCCAGATGAAAGAATAAAGTGATAATCCGTTCAGTGACGACTTTATGAAAAGGAAAAACAGTGTCGCGGTATTTATAGAAAGCACTGCGGCTCAAGTCCACCTTCTTTACCGCTTCCCATACAGAGTCTACCCGATGCCGATCGATCAGCTCTTTTGCTTCCAGCGTCT
Organism: Pseudobacillus wudalianchiensis; assembly: GCF_001685015.1. Classification (GTDB taxonomy): domain Bacteria; phylum Bacillota; class Bacilli; order Bacillales; family Domibacillaceae; genus Pseudobacillus; species Pseudobacillus wudalianchiensis. Next base: position 304,695 of record NZ_MAYT01000001.1, on the reverse strand, counting down.
TTTTCATCGCTTCCGGCAAAACATCCTCGCGTACAAGATAAAATTTACGTTCAAAATCCTTCTTAGCCACGTCTCTCCCTCACTTAAAAGCGGAAGCGCCTGGTCAGCTGCGACAAGCATAAAGCGAATGGACGAAATGGCGCTTTTCTGCCATGCAGTCCATTTGATTTATGACCTCGAGCAGCTAGGCGCTGCAGCTAGATAACTTAAAAGCGGAAGGCGCTCGGTCAGCGCGATAGGGGGTTGGAGGAAAGGCCCGGGGAGTCGCTCTTTGACTCCCTGAGACTTTTCAAAACCACCGTACGCGCTAGCGCCTGCAGCTGGATAAACTTAAAACCTCATTAGCTACAGTAAGCATACACCAGAACTAATGAGCTACTTCATCTCTACTCAACAAACTCAAATTCATAATCAAGCAAGCGAACGATGTCGCCATCTTCGGCTCCGCGTTCGCGCAATGCATCGTCGACTCCCATGGAACGAAGCTGACGGGCAAAGCGGCGAATCGAGTCTTCGCGTGAGAAATCCGTCATCTTGAACAGCTTCTCTACTTTTGCCCCGCTGACAACGAAGGCTCCTGCAGAATCTCTTGTAATCATAAATTCTGCCGGCTGATCTTCATGCTTGTACATAACACGGTGGATGCCCTTCTCTTCTTCTAGGTCAGCAAGCGGGAATTCTGGAGTTTCGTCTACTTTATCTGCTATTGCGAACAGCAACTCTTTCAACCCTTCACGCGTAACAGCGGAAATTGGGAAGATTAGTGTATCTTCATCGATCTTTTCTTTAAATGTTGCCAGATTTTCCTCTGCATCAGGCATGTCCATTTTGTTCGCTACAATAATTTGCGGCCGTTCAGTCAGCCTTAAATTATATTCCTTCAACTCTTTGTTAATGGTCACATAGTCATCATATGGATCGCGGCCTTCGATGCCTGACATATCAATAACGTGCACAATGACGCGTGTTCGTTCAATATGACGTAAAAACTGATGGCCAAGGCCTACTCCTTCGTGTGCCCCTTCAATTAATCCCGGAAGGTCTGCCATGACGAAGCTGCGGCCGTCGTCAGTTTCCACAACGCCAAGATTAGGGACAATGGTTGTAAAGTGATAAGCCGCAATTTTCGGACGAGCAGCTGACACAACAGAGAGAAGTGTCGATTTACCGACGCTCGGAAAACCAACGAGACCTGCATCTGCTAATAGTTTTAATTCCATTACGATATAGCGCTCTTGTCCCGGCTCTCCGTTTTCCGATAATTCCGGAGCTGGATTGGCTGGTGTGGCAAAACGGGAATTTCCGCGTCCTCCCCGTCCACCTCTTGCAATCACCGCTCGCTGGCCATGCTCCGTTAAATCAGCGATGACTTCCTTCGTATCATCATCCATGACGACTGTGCCTGGAGGGACTTTTACCACCATATCGGTTGCATTTTTACCATGTTGGCCTTTGCTCATCCCATGCTCGCCGCGTGAAGCTTTAAAATGACGCTGATAGCGAAAGTCCATGAGCGTTCTTAACCCTTCATCGACTTCAAAAACAACGTCAGCTCCATGGCCGCCATCGCCGCCAGCCGGTCCGCCTTTTGGTACGTACTTTTCACGCCGGAAGGCCACCATGCCGTTTCCGCCGTCGCCGCCTTTTACATATACTTTTACCTGATCTACAAACATAAAATCCTCCTATTGATGAAGCTGTGCGTGTTATAGAGCTCTTTAGATGACCGCTTCGAAGAGCATTTCCTCCGATGAGTGCAAATGAATTTTATATCGTTTTACACCAGAAGCGCTCAGTATCTCCACTAACCCCTTGCTTAGCGCTTCTGTATTCGTTATTATTCCACTGAACTCAAAAAAGAAACGAATTCCTTCTTCTGCTTCTTCCATTGAAAGATATAAGTGATTAGCTGCATACGTCTCGACATTCCTTTCAATGAGACAGAAAAGTGAGGACATCCAGCTTACGAGACAGCTGTCTGCTGCCTCTGTCTTGATACTCATATCCATTACTTCATATTCGAGCTGAAAGGCATGCGCCTCCCAATTAAATGTAATCAACAGCTTTGCAAGTTCTGGCAAAGCTAAATTGCATAAATGAGCTTCCTGCTTCGCTTGCATAACCGTCTGTTCAATAACCCGCTCTGCTTCTTCTGTTTTTCCAAGCGCAATATACCCCTTAATCAGCTGAATATGATTCATCCAGTCATGCCGGGCATGCTGAAGCGCTCGAATAATCGTCCAATTGTTACTTTTTTCATCCACTGCACAGGTCACCCCCTAGTGCCAAACATATATGGAAGAAAGAGAAGTTGGCTGCTGCCTTCTCATCACTCGCTTTATTGCTAATTATATGCCCATAATCTTCCTGCCTGTTGTGGCTTTCCAATTAGTATAACAGAAATTGAATGAATAGAGATAGCAAACCATGAAAAGCCGCTTCAAAATAACCATAAAGAAAGCTCTAACCGGTTGGTTAGAGCTTTCCACTTCCATTTTATCGAGCTTTTATTACTGAGCTGCAGGGTATACGCTCACTTTTTTCTTGTCGCGGCCGTAACGTTCGAAACGAACAACGCCGTCAACTTTTGCGAATAGAGTGTCGTCTCCACCACGGCCAACGTTTTCACCAGGGTAAATTTTTGTTCCACGTTGACGGTAAAGAATTGAACCGCCAGTTACGAATTGACCGTCTGCACGCTTTGCACCAAGGCGCTTAGCTTCAGAGTCACGTCCGTTCTTTGTAGAACCAACCCCTTTTTTCGATGCGAAAAATTGAAGGTCTAATCTTAACATGAGTCTCACCTCCTGTTAGTGAAAAGTAATGTTTATATATTTGCTATACTCACGTTCAATCGTTTGCAGAGAAACAACCATTCCTTCAAGCAGCAGCTGGACTTTTTCGTCTATGTCGGCCGGAAGATCTTCCGGAACCAAACAGCGCAGCAGTCCGCCTTCTTCTCCCTGCTCAATGCCGAGCTTGGCATCGGTTAAGGAAAGAATAGCATTTAGTGCTCCGAATGAAACAGCTGTTGCTCCTGCACACACGAGATCTTTTCCATGTTCAGCAAATTCAGCATGGCCTTCCATAGTAAAAGAAGAAATTCTTCCAGAAGGCTGCCTTACTACGTCTACCTGAATCATTTGATCATCGCCTTACGCGTTGATTTTTTCAATCACGACTTTTGTGTATGGCTGACGATGGCCTTGTTTTCTACGGTAATTTTTCTTAGCTTTGAATTTGAAAACAGTAATTTTCTTTTGACGGCCTTGTTTTTCAACTTTAGCTGTAACAGTAGCACCTTCAACAGTTGGGCTTCCTACTTTTACATTCTCGCCGCCGACGAATAATACTTGATCAAATGTTACAGAATCACCTTCTGCAGCATCTAATTTTTCAATGTAGATAGCTTGACCTTCTTCTACTTTTACTTGCTTACCGCCAGTTTCGATAATTGCGTACATTCCCTGCACCTCCTTAATTACTCAGACTCGCCATCCGCAGGTGGTCTGCTAAAAACAAACTCTTAGAACCTGGTATGAGCGGTTGTAGCACGGGTGCTACAAACAATAACATTAGAATCTTATCATTTTCATGCTCTTATGTCAACTTCTTTTCAGGAAGTTCCTTTTAGTGACAACTCTCTAAAATCGCCTGTTCGAATGACGTTTCCTACAGGTGCCTCTGAATGAACCACGCTGTAAATAATCTTTTTATGAAGCAGCTTCTCTAGCTTTTCATGATACTCATGTTTTTCACCAGCAAAAACTGTCATAACGTCCGGTGTCACTTCTACAAGCACCGCTTCTTCTTCATCTCGCGTTAGTTCAAATAGCTTTCTTTCAAGCTGAAAAGCAGCTGTTTCTGGACTGATCATCCGTCCAGTTCCTCGGCATACTCGGCAAGGGACAGTCAGTGTTTCCACGAGAGAAGGCTTCGTTTTTTTACGAGTAATTTGCATAAGTCCAAGAGAGGTGAACCCGCGGATAGAGATTTGCTTCGGGTCTTTCTTTGCTTCCTCAACGAGTATATGTTCAATCTGGCGGCGGTCTTCTTCCTTTATCATATCAATAAAATCAATGAGAATAATACCGCTAATATCACGCAGTCGCAGCTGACGAGCACTTTCTATCGCCGCCTCTTTATTCGTTAAAAGCACCGTTTGCTGCTGGCTGCTTTTGCCGGTAAATTTCCCTGTATTCACATCAATGACGGTCATCGCCTCTGTTCGGTCAATAACGATAAATCCGCCGCTCGGCATCCAAATAATCCGTTTTAAAGAAAGCTCCGCTGCATTCGGTAAGTGAAAGGCAGAAAATACCTCCTCCTCAGATGAATGAAAAAGAGTGGTCCACTTATTTTTCTCGAAACGCGGGTCTTCTTTCACGCTCGATAGAAAATCCAGCTCGTCACAAATGAACTCTCCCTGCCCTAGCTCATTCATCCGGGCAAACAATTCTTCTTTTAGCTGCTGCCTCTCCATTAATAAAGCAGGAGCTTTTGTTTTTTCCGCTTCTTTTTCTAGCTTTTCATGCTGAAGACGGAGCCGGTTCCATTCTATAAGCAGTACCTCTTTTGAGGAATGAAAAGCAGCGGTGCGAAGAATCAATCCTTCTTCTTCTCGTTTCTGCTGTTCTATCCATTTTGTCCATTCACTGCGCTTCTTTTCATTTGCTACCTTTTTTGACAAGGCAATGTAACGACCTGCAGGCAAATAAACAAGCAGATCACTCGGCCATTCAATAATGGCTGTTAGCCGTGGTGCTTTCGTTTCTGTCCCATCTTTTATCACTTGGACAATGATCTTCTGGCCCTGGTGAATCAGTTCACTAATCGGTTTATTTTGATGATTGGGCAGATCATTTCTGTGTAAATAAGCATTTTGTTCCAGTCCAATATTCACAAAGCAAGCGTTCATCCCTTTCTCTACCTTAGAAACAATTCCATAATAAATAAAGCCGACACGTGAGAGGTGTGACGGCTGAAAGATATGAATTTGATCGGCCTGTCCGTTTTTCATGACGGCTAATCTTTTTTCCCTGCCTTTTAGGCTGACAATTAACGTATTCATATAAAACCCGCTTTCCTCTTTTGGTTTCACTTTACTGCTGTGAGACGCTCCCGTCAATCGATAGGCAGCAGATCTTTTAGGAGGGAATCTGTTCTTTTTTCTGAGAAATAAGCATACAACAGTTCATTTTCATCAAGCCTGCCTTGTTTTTCTCCCCCTTCTGTCACATAAATAATGTGCTTGGCATTACGCTGAAATCGTTCCAATACATTCATGACCGGTTCGCCTGCCGGTGCCGTTAAAGGTTTTAAAAAACCAGCTGACCCTTTATTGCCGTAATGGCGTTCTAGTAGAAAACGTATAAAAGCGTATCGTTTTTCTTTCCAGGCTTGCCACAGTGTCCAGGCTAAATAAAAAAACAATGCCCATACTTGCAAGTGAAAAGGAAAGAAGAGAAAAGCAAGCAGTTGCAGGCAGAATAACAGGCATGCCGAGCAGATAATGACGAGGCGAAAAGCAGATAAAAATGGCCGGACTGTAGAAAAAAGGAGCATAAGCAGCTTGCCGCCATCAAGCGGATAAACAGGAAGCAAATTGAACAGCAATATGGTTGCGTTTATTTGCCAGAACGCTTCATATATGTTGTCAGGCAATATTCCTCCTTGATGCACCAGCCATGCCGCCGCAAACAGCCACAAATGCTGCAGCGGCCCAGCGAGTACGACAATTAGTTCCTCGCGCAAAGGCCGGTTTCCATACTCGTCCACTTCTGCCACTCCTCCAAAAGGGAGAAGCATTACCTTTTTAATGCGCCAGCCAAGTGCGTGAGCAGCAGCCACATGTCCTAATTCATGAATCACAATCACACTAAAAGCAAGCAAAAGATGCAAAAAAGTTCCCGTCAATATACAAACACCCGCCACTCCCCACAAGAGGGGATGAACATGTATATTTTTTGCCCATTTACTCAAACGGAACCACCTCGTTTGGGTCGATAAACACGTTATCCTTTTTGATGGCCAAATAAAACTGCCCGCCTGCTGCATCCTCTCCCGCCTCTGCCTTTGCGAGCGTACTACCCGCCTTTACTCGTTGATACTGTTGTACTGAGGAATCAGACAAATGGCCATACCACGACTCACTATTATCGGAGTGTTGCAAAATAACCGTTTTGCCTAGCCCCTCCTTTTCCCCCACGAAGATCACGGTCCCTTCTTTGATCGCCTTTACTTCTTCTGCCGGTCCAGTCTCCACGAGGATTCCTTGTCCATTCGTTTGAAAGTCCTCTACAATACGCCCGCCTGCTGGCAGGGCAATCTCAGCTGGTTGACTTGGACTGTCTTCTTTCTCCTTCCAGCCATCTATTGTGAAAGGCAGCGGCTCTCCAAGTGCGTTTTCATACCACTCAGCTGCTTTTGAAAAAGGAAATTCCTTTTCCATTGTCTTCTCCATCCACTCTCGTCCATCATCCAAAATAGGCGAGGGATGCTGAAACAAGATGGCTGTCGATAATACTAACGCTGCACCAGCCAGCCACTTAAATAAAAAGCGTTCCCAGCTGAACAAGGGATGCAGTTCTTCTTTTTCTTCTACCAGCGGAAACAGTTCTTTCTCTTCTTTCACGTGTCTTTCCTCCTTTTCTACACAGGTTTGTACACTATATGAGTGACAAGCCTGATTAAGAAGAAAGAATTCAGACAACAAAAAAGCTGCCCTAGCTTATTCACTTTTAGGCAGCTTGCTTGAACTCTATTCTTATTTTGAACGGACACCGAAAAATTTCTTAATCCGAGTGAAAAAACCTTCCTTGATATCATCTAACTGTTGAAGGGGAACAGACTCTCCCAGGATTCTTCTAGCAATATTACGATAAGCAATTGAAGCCCGATTGTTTGGATTATGGGCAACGGGCTCCCCATTATGAGAAGATTTAATGACTTCATCATCATCAATCACAATGCCGAGTAATTCAATCGATAAGTGTGCCGCTACTTCATCTACGTCTAACATATCGCCTTGCTGCATCATATGACTGCGTATGCGGTTAATGATTAACTTCGGCGGTTCCATTCCTTCTTCTTTTTCCAGCAGCCCGATCACTCTATCAGCATCACGGACGGCTGACTTTTCAGGAGTGGTTACGACAATCGCCTTATTCGCTCCAGCCACGGCATTTTTGTATCCCTGCTCAATTCCAGCCGGGCAATCTATTAAAATGTAATCAAATTCTTGTTTTAATTCTTCCATTAATTTTTTGAGCTGCTCAGGACGGACCGCTGATTTATCTGTTGTCTGAGCCGCCGGCAGCAAGTATAGCAGGTCGTTAAAACGCTTGTCTTTCACGAGCGCCTGATGGATTTTACAGCGTCCTTCTACGACATCTACCAAATCATAAATAATCCGGTTTTCTAGTCCCATTACCACATCTAAGTTTCTTAGCCCAATATCTGTATCAACTAAACAAACTTTTTTCTCTTGCAATGCAAGTGCGGTACCTAAATTGGCTGTAGTGGTGGTTTTGCCGACCCCGCCTTTTCCAGATGTAATAACTATAGCCTCACCCACTGTGCTTTCCCCCTTTAAACGTAGAAATCCCCGGTCTCAGATGCTTAAGCACCTGCAAGCGGTCAACCACAATCTGGTTAGAATCATCTATGTAAGCACACTCTGTCTCATAATAATCTTCTTCCTCATAACGATCAGGTGCGCGGTTAAAATAATGACTGATTCTAAGTTGGGACGGCATCATCCGGCCAGCAGCAATCACAGCTGTTTCGTCTCCGTAACAGCCGGCATGTGCCATCCCTTTCAAAGCCCCTAGAATAAAAATATTTCTTCCGGCTTTTACTGTTCCTCCAGGATTGACGTCACCGATCAGCAGCAAATCGCCGGGAACTTCAAGAACCTGTCCAGAGCGGATTCTTCCTGTATATGAAACAATCTCGCTTTCCTCTTTCCAGCGGATCGCTTCTTCCATCGTCATAACATTGGACTTGATGGCCTCTACAGCAAGATGCTCGCGCTGATTAATTATTTTCTTTATCTCTTCTATATCTTCATCCAGCAAATAACGATTTCCCGCCTGAACAGTAACTGTGAGGATCGAACCGTGCTCTTGGCCGTTAACGGCATCCATTTTCTCTTTCAGTTCCTGCAGCAGCTCGTCGTATGCGCACTTATCATTCAAATGCAATGTAAGTCCGTCTTTTGTCCCTTTAATGACAACGTTCTGTTTTGTCTTCATAGCACGAAATTCACCTCTGTCGTCCAATTAATTCGACAAACCCTCTTCCGATTCCTCTTTTTCTATCATTATGAACCTAGTCATTATAAATGCGCTGAAGCTTCTCAAAAGCACTTTTTAACGGGAGCGCTAGAAGAAGATAGAAGATCAGATTTAAAAGCAATGTCGGCCCTAAGCGAAGCGACATAAACTGTGTTAAATCCATTTCTGTCCTCTTAATAATTACGTTTAACTGGAACAAAATTAACTCCAGCAAAAAGATCCCAAATAAGACAATAAAGGTCAAAATGAATAAATTATTTTGTAAGACTTTCACAAGCTTTGATACGATATATACAATTAATGGCAAGAAAAACATGTAAGCCCCAAGCACTCCGGTATAAAAGATATCAAAAAGAAAGCCAAATAGAAAGCCATATTTAATCGCTGTATTGCGATCAAAAAAAATGGCCATAAGTAATAAACCAACGGTAAAAAAGCGTGGAATGATGAAGTATTTTCCGTCGAAAGCCATTTCTGGAAATACCGTTGTAAAGACACTGTCGCTAAAAAAGAGAACGATCATAAGGAGAGGAAGATAAAGCCGCTTCACAAGTTCCCCTCCTCGACAAGAACCTGTTTACGCTCCGCTTTTTCTGGAAAAACAGTCGTCATGCTGCGTTTTGTGACCATTACATGCTCAAGATCATTAAAGGATGCTGCCGGTGTAATAAGAGCCGTTTGTGTTAAACCAAATTCATCCGGAACCATCTTCTTAATCTTACCAATGATTAAGCCTTCCGGGAAAACTCCTCCTTTGCCGGACGTGGCAACTAACATGCCCTTCTTTACTTTAGAATCGTAAGGAACTTTCGTCATGAGCAAGGCTTTCTCCTCTTGATTATAGCCTTCAATAACGCCATAGACGTTGCTTTTCCCTTGAATGACCGCAGATACACGGTTTCTCGAATCGTATGCACTCAGCAATTGAACAGTAGACGTAAATTTTGATGTATTTTTTACTTTTCCGATCAATCCTTCAGCGGTAATAACGGCCATATCAGGCTGAATGCCTCTTGCTTCTCCTTGATCGATTGTAAGGACATCATACCAACGGTCTGGATTGCGAGCAATCACGGTTGCCTGTACCGGCTCGTAATCTGCTAAACTCTTCTTTTTATCAATTACTTTTCGAAGTTCCTCATTGTCTTTTTTAAGACGGGCCACATCACTTTCCAGCTGGGCAGTCTTTTCAATCCTTGCTTTGAGTTCTTTATTCTCCTCATATGTATTTCGCAAGTCTTTCACTTCATCAAAAAAACCTGCAAAACCGTTAGCAGGTTTAGACACCACTGCTTGCCCTAAACCGACAATGTCTTTGACGAATTGCTCCGGCCAGGATAAATTCTCTCGATCACGAAGAGAAAAACCAATCAAAGCGACAAGAACAATAATGCTTCCAAGTAAAATAATCAGACGCTTATTTGTAAAAAATTGTGGCATATACTCCACCTCTGTTTTTTTGCATTAAGTTAGAATCCGGCAGCTGTCCGCTGCTGCCGGATAGATTCAAAGCGAAAGCGCTTGTTTCAGGGCGGCTCTCTTTTCTTAAGCCGCTATACTGTCGGATAAAGCCGAGCCGTCAGGCCATAAGAAATATTCACTTTCCTTATTACCTGACGCGCTCATGACCCATATGGTCCACTTTGCTTATTTATTTTTGTTTTTGAATAGGTCGATATGATCTAGGGCCATTCCTGTCCCGATGGCTACACAATCAAGCGGATTTTCCGCGATAATCACAGGCATATTTGTTTCTTTGCTGATGACTTTATCGAGATTGCGAAGAAGCGCGCCGCCGCCTGTCAAAACAATTCCGCGATCCATAATATCTGCTGCTAATTCCGGCGGGGTTTGTTCTAATGTACTTTTGACCGTATCCACAATCGCCGTTACCGTATCTTTTAAAGCATCAGCGATTTCTTCCCCAGTGATTTCGATTGTTTTTGGCAATCCAGTTAATAGGTCACGGCCACGGATTTCCATGCTTGGCAACTGCTCAAAATCACCAGCTGAGCCAATTTCCATTTTAATTGTTTCAGACGTTCTGTCACCAATTAATAAATTATACTGTTTACGGATGTAAGCGACAATCGCATCATCCATTTCATCCCCTGCTGTGCGAAGCGACTGACTTGTTACAATGCCGCCAAGTGAAATAATCGCTACTTCTGTCGTACCGCCGCCAATATCAACGACCATGCTTCCTGTCGGTTCCCAAACAGGAAGGTTAGCGCCAATAGCAGCTGCAAACGGCTCTTCAATCGTATAAGCATCACGAGCGCCCGCTTGACGAGTCGCATCAATGACCGCCCGTTCTTCAACAGCTGTAATGCCAGATGGTACACAAACCATGACATACGGCTTGCTTGCAAAAAAGCCTTTCCCGTTATTCGTTGCTTGTTTTAAATAGTATTTAATCATCGTAGCAGTCGTTTCATAATCAGCGATTACTCCGTCTTTCATCGGGCGCGTGGCTACTACATTCCCCGGTGTACGGCCGATCATTTTCTTAGCATCGTTTCCGACTGCCACAATTTGTTTTGTATCTGTCTGCAGAGCCACAACAGACGGCTCACGAACAACGACACCTTTTCCTTTTGCATAAACGAGCGTATTAGCCGTTCCTAAGTCTATTCCAAGATCTCGGCTTCCAATTCCAAACATACAAGTATCTCCCTTTCTCGGTCCATTACTTTTATCATGATTGATTTGACATTATTCTTTTATTTTTCGACAAAAACAACTAGGAAAAATCATAACTTATATTATAACCGAATGAAAAAAAAAATCCTAGCGTTATAAATAGCCTTTTTCTTTTAGACTGACGAATTTCTTTTCTCCTATTATTAAGTGATCGAGTAATTCAATACCAAGGATTTTGCCGCACTCGGCTAGCCGCTTTGTCACATCAATGTCTTCCCTGCTCGGTCCCGGGTCTCCTGACGGGTGATTATGGATACAAATGATCGAGGCAGCGGATCGGCGAAAAGCTTCCTTGAACACTTCCCGCGGATGCACGATCGAAGCATTTAAACTGCCGATAAACAAGGTTTGCTTGTGCAGTACTTGATTTTTGGTATTCAAATAGAGACAAACAAAATGCTCCTGTGTTAGGAATCTCATTTCTTCCATCACATAATTGGCCCCATCTTCCGGTGATCGGATCACATAACGATCTTCAAACTTTAGTTGACTAATACGCCTTCCCAGCTCAAGGGCCGACATAATTTGAACAGCTTTTGCTTCACCGATGCCTTTAATGGAAGTGATTTCTTCAAGAGAGGCTTCTTTTAACAAACGAAGGCCTTCAAATGCTTGCAAGAGACGATTAGCGATTTGCAGAACGGACTCCGCTTTCGTGCCCGTTCGCAAAATAATAGCGAGGAGTTCGTGGTTGGACAGACTTGCTGCCCCGTTGGCAATCAATCGTTCCCGCGGTCGATCTTCCACCGGAACATCACGGATCATAAACGTTTCTTTGGTCATCTTTTTCTCCTTTCATTCTTTTCAGGAAGGGAAAAAGAAAGCCGTGCCTTGCCAACCCATTTGCTTTAGCTGTCTGTACAAAGAAGAAATCGGCAGGCCAACAACGGAGAAATAGTCGCCATCAATTTTTTTGACGAAGATGGCTCCTGCTCCTTGAATGCCGTATGCACCAGCTTTATCAAACGGTTCTCCTGTATCGAGGTAACCATTTATCTCTTCTTCCGTGAGCTTCCAGAAAGTGACGTTCGTTTTTTCATAAAAGCTGCACTCGCTTCCTTTATGCCTCACGGCCACTCCTGTGCAGACGGCGTGCGTGCGGCCAGAAAGACGCTGAAGCATTTCTTTTGCCTCTTGGCGATCGCTTGGCTTACCTAAAATTTCTCCATCGAGGACGACAACGGTATCTGCACCGATAACAAAGTGATCTTCATCGTTCTTCGCTACAGCCGCAGCTTTCACGGAAGCTAAGTGCATAACCGCTTCTTCTGGGGTTATTCCAGAGGGGATAGTTTCATCTGCATGGCTTACTTTCACTGTAAAAGCCAAGCCGATTTGTTCGAGGAGTTCTTTACGTCGTGGGGAACCAGAAGCTAGAATTAATTGTGTCAAATCCATTCACCTATCTTTCAAGAGTAAGGGAGATACACCGCTATCATATCAAAAGTGCCAAAACACTACAAATTTTTCTGCCGTGAGAAAAGAACACTTATTTCCGCTCAAAACCAACATTTTCACAAAATAAAAAGGATGCACTGTACACCCTTAGAGATCGAGACAAAGTCTATTTTATATATTTATCGGGCTGATTAAAAGCGTTTGTCTTTCTAGACGCGAAACCTGGCGAGGAGCGAAGTGGCCATCAAGGTCATAAGCGCCACAGCCAGGTGAGCAACGAAGACAGCGAACGTTTATCAACAGCCTGAAGGATGCATGGCGCATCCTTATTCTTATTCACTATAAACAGCTAAAAAAGCCAGAAGCTTCTCCTGCGCAGCTTTGGCGGCCTGCGGCTGATCGCTTTTGGCTTCAGTTAACGCTTCTGTCAGCAGTTGTTTCAGCTTAGCGGACGCTTCGTCACTTGACGGCACTTTCACTGTTTCTAACTTTTTTTCAGCCTCCTCCAGCTTGCTTTGATCCCCGCTGAGACCAGCGGCCGTTTTACCGCTTTCCTCTGCTACAATCGAGAATAACACCGCCATTTCACCAGCTTCCTCCGACAAGCCTTGAGCCGGAGAGATCGATACCTGTTTTGCATACGTATCTGCTCCAGCTGTTTGATAGAGACCGCCCACAGCCTTCGCCGTTTCGATAGTAGAAGCAGCGGCCAATAAGACCAAATACTGGCCATTTTGCCGCACGGATTCAGCAGGAAGCCCTAAGTCTTTCATTTGTTGTTTTACTGAGTCCGCTGCCTCTTTCGTTGAAAAAATCCCACCTTGGACGACAGCCATTTCCAGCGGCAGAAGAGCTGTTTTTTCAGTTTTTGGCGCTGCCGGAGCAACGGGTGTCGCAACCTCTCTTTCTTGTTTGGCTTTTTCTTCTTTTAATACGGCTGGCGGTGTGGCTCCTTCCTTTTGCTGCGTTACAATTTTCACCAATGAATAACCGAGCAAGACTCCCACAAGCACAGCGCTGATGACAACAATAAAGAGCCTTCCTGTCGCCCGTTTCGCTGCTGCTTTTTGTACCGGCACATACTGTGTAAGGACGTCTTCCTTTCGTTCCGTCTCTTCAGGAAGCAGCCATTGGAATTCGTCTTCATTTTTCTTCGGCTCAATCGCAGCAGCACTCTCGGTTTCCCCTTTTTTCCACTCCTGCGTGACCACTTTTGTTTTCTTCTTTCCGCCGATCGTTAAAAAGATCTCTTGTCGTTTCTTTGGCTTATCCTTGTCCATCATTCGCGATCATCCTTCCGCCTCCATTGAAGTTGCCTTCATGCTAACATAGCGGATAAAAAAAAGAACAAGACTTTTGTCGCCCTGTTCTGGAAAAATTTCGCCAACATTCTTATTTGTTCTTAATATTTTCTTCTGCTAAATCGGCGGATGCCAAGCCTGTGTCGGCTCCTTCTCCGCATAGCTTTTTTTCATGGCCTTTTAGACAAACGCCCGTCACCCGTTTTCCATCTGTCAGAACGAAAGAGTCCGTTGAGGGCTCTAGCTGCGTCTGGGTAAACGGATCGGAAAATGCTTCGATCATCCCCTCGTTATATAAAAAAAGATAAGTGATTTTTGAAGCAACTGGTTCTTCCCGTGCTGTTTTATCTTTGATGAAAAGGTCAGCGGCTGATTTTAATGCATGCGCATTTGCCACAAAGGCTTTCTCCTTTGATTGTTCAATCAGCCGGCTCATGCTAAGGACAGCGATGGCTGCAATAATGGCAAGGATCACCACTACTGCCAAAAGCTCTATTAAGGTATATCCTTTTTCATCTTCCATAGGAAAGCCTTTCTGTCCGCTAGTCATTAATTTTAACAAACGGATCTTCCTTCTTTGCTGGATTCGGTGTATCCACTTTCGGTACATCCTGCATTAAGCTAAGCAGCTCCGGCATATAGTAAGCCGCAACAGTCACATCATAGACGAGAGGCTCATCGGTTCCTTCGAGTTTGTCTAATTCTTCTGGTCCATCGAATGTAAGTTGCTCAATATTCAGAATGCGAATTTGCTGTTCTAATTCCGCTAAAAATGTTTCCATCTCCGCATAACTGTCCGATTCAACAGTAAGCTGCGCTGAGATTTTCTCTATCCCCGCCGGCAGTACTTCTGGAACGGCTGTTGTATCAGCCTCACCTTGTACTTTCTTTTTTTCCTGATCGGTTGTCTGCTCATCGGCTTGACTGTTATTCGCCGTATTCGTTTCTTCTTTTTTAGCATCCTCCAGCAGATTGGCTTCTTCTTTCACTTCCCCATCCGTAAAATTCATCTCGGTGATGGTACTGTTGGAAAGCAGCTCAATCTTTTCAAAATCGAGAAGCAATTGATCGGTCATCGGTTTCACAGGCAATCTTTGCTGCAGGTTGTTTGTCGCTATAACCGGTTTAGAAGGTGTCTTCCCCATTTGGGACTCCAACGCTTCAATCAGTTTTTCTTCTGATTGTAATTCCCGCTTCTTGGATTGCAGCTCTAACGTAAGCGGCTGGTAAAAAGCGTAATAAATATAAACACACACAGCAGCCAGCAAAAGAAGGAACAGAGGAATAAGGATACGGCGTCTGTTTTGAAACATATTGATCACTTCTCCCCCCGCTTTTCTCGTTCTTCACTTTGCTGTTTTTCTAGAATGAAAGCTTTATCGAGCGCAACCTCATACTCTACTCCGTAACGGGGCAAGGCATCTGTGATTTCCAGCAATTTCTTTGCCTCTTTTTCTTCTTCGTCTACAGACGTTGTAACCGCAATGATTTTCGCGTCGGCAACCCACTCTGAGGCTTTTAACTCACTTAAGTAATAAGCCGCCTGTCTGCTCGTGTCGAATTGAACCCCTAGCCTTACCGTTTCATTTGCTGTATAAGAGTATTCAAGAAAAAAGCCGCGCTCTGGCAGAAGAGAGATTAAGTGATTCAGAACCGGAACAGCTTTCAGCTTTTTGGTTTCTGCCCACACAATCGCATCATTCAATTTCTTGACGTCTTCCTCGTCCCCTTTTGGCTCATTTTGACTCATTTCGAGTGTTTCCCGCAGTTGAACAGTCGTTTTCAGCTTAGAGTCTACCGATTCTACTTCGTTTTTTTTCGTTTGTATCCATAAAAAAGTGCCAGCGCCCGCTATGATCAGAAGTAAAAGCAAAAGAAACGGAATTAAAATAGAGGCGCGCTTTTTCTCTTTTTCTGGCAGTAAGTTAATATCAACGAGCATCGGCTACACCTCTTTCAATCCTAAGCCGACAGCTGCGTAGTAAGCACATGGCAAAGGTTCACCATCTTTATCTATAACCTCTATCCCCTCTTGTTCCGCAACAGATAGGCCAAGCGTTTCCCTTATATACGTCTCTACGAAGGCAAGACGGGGATGATCTCCATTCACAAATACTTTTCCAATCTGCGCCTGTCCTTTGTAAATGGAATTTTCATAGAAATTTACGACATTCGCTACTTCTTTTAAAGCATCCATTAACCCGGATACTTCTTCCTCTCCTAATTCGAGCAAAGCGGACGACTGGGCATCCTCTAGCGAAACCGGCTTAATAAACTTCGGCTGATGATAATGAAAAATAGAAATCGTCATTAAATTTCTCCGCACATGGAGAACAAGCTCATGTCGATTTTCTTCTGTGAGCCCCTGATAATAGAAAAAGCGATAAAGGCTCAACGGAGTAATATCAGCGGCTTTTAATCGCAGCTTCACATCTTCAAACAACTCGCAAAACTTGCGGACTTCTTCTTCTGGGGCCGCTACGAGCAGTACGTTTTTTCGGCCATTCGTTTCACCGGTCACAACAGCATCAAACACAGGCTCCTCAAAGGGAAGATGAATCGTCGATCCAATTTGCAAAAACAAATAGCCTTTGATTTCATCCTCTTCCAGATCTTCACGCAGCTGCTCTTCACGAATGGCAATATAATGATCTGGCACCGCAAACCGCACGTCCCGCTTTTTGATTCCCCATTCAATCAAGACATCTTCTAAAATCAGTTTCAATGATTCATAGTCGATTATTTCACCGTTGCGCACGATTCCTTCCGGCAATTCCCGTTCTCCGTAGCATTCGACAACAATCGGCTCCATTTGGCGCAATTCAACAAAGCGAATCATATAGTCGGTTACGATAAAATTAACGGTGCGGTCCTTTCTTCTAAACAATGTAAAAGCCATGCTGAAGTCCCCTTAATAGTTAGTTAAAAAAAAGAAAAATACCAGTCAATCACACGGTCACCATAAAAGTAGACACTGATGGCTGCCGCTGCGATAAACGGGCCAAACGGCATCGGTTTTCCTCTTTTTACTATACCAAAAAATAAAAGAAATACGCCAATAAATGCGCCAAGTGCACACGAAAGAAAAAACGTCATCAACACCGCTTTCGTTCCGATCACAAACCCAATGACAGCAAACAACTTAATATCTCCGCCGCCCATTCCGCCCTTTGACACAATCGCAATCAACAGGAGCAAGAAAAAGCCAACAGCCGCTCCAAGCAACGAATCCCACCACGGAGACAGCGGCCAAAGCAGCTGTCCCACGATGAAAAGTGCGGCAAAAAACAACAAAATTTTATCCGGTATGATCATATACGCTAAATCCGATATTGTAATAATAACGAGCATCGAGATCAACAGCACAGCCATAAAAAATGCCGGTGTCAGCCCGAAAGAAAGATACGCATACAAAAATAACAGCGCCGTCGCCAGCTCTGTTACAGGATAAAGAGGGGAAATGCCCGTCCGGCAGACGCGGCATTTTCCTCCTTGCATCATATAAGATAAAACCGGAATCAATTCTCTTGCCGTCAACATATGGCCGCACTTTGGGCAAGCGCTGCGCGGCCGCACGATCGACTGTCCTGCCGGGACTCGCAGGCCGACTACGTTAAAGAAGGAGCCGAATAGAAGGCCGTAGAGGGTGACGAAAAATACTATAACTATATTACTACTTTGCAACAACATCATTTCTATCAATATCTTTTAATTCGCTAGTAGCAATCTTCCTTTCACTTCCAACAAGATTTACTTTATAAGTCAAGCTTTTTGTAGTAGCATTTTTTGTAATTTCAACGTAAGAAGTTGTAGCAGCAGGAGCAGTAGTAACAGCTGCACTTGATGATCCTTTAGCATATCCTGAACTAGCTGTACCATCTGGATCTTCAACAGGTTCTAAATAACCCTTATCTTCTAGATATTGCATTGACAAATAAATTGTTGAGTTTTTTGTCAATTCTTTTTCAGATGCAATCGCTGTCTTTGCAGAATTTACCATTTGCTGAGCGTTTGCAATATGAGCATCCTTCTTCGTATTATCAATCAATCCGCCAATCGCCGGAATGGCAATGGCTGCAATAATCGCTAAAATAACAACAACAGCTAAAAGTTCAATTAACGTTAACCCTTTTTGGTCTTTCAGTCTTTGTTTAATCGTCGCTATCATTATATATTCCTCCTTCTTTTTTACTATTTTCTTATACTGCTATCTTATGATTTGCCTACACCAAAATCAACCAAAAGTTGTGTATTTTTTCCAACATCTATTGTTGTTGAACTGTGTTGAATATTTCAAACATAGGTACAAGGATGGATGTAACAATCGTGCCAACGATCGCAGCAAGTGCCACGATCATTAGCGGTTCGATAAGGGCTTTCAGCCGGTCTGTCACCGCTTCAACTTCCCTTTCGTAAAAATCGGCGACTTTGGCGAGCATGGAGTCAAGCGCACCAGTTTCTTCCCCGATGGCAATCATGTGATGGATCAAGGGTGGAAAGGCCCAATGCCTTTTCATGGGCTCTGTCATTGAACCGCCCCGCTCCAATGATTCTCTTGACTCATGAATGACTTTGGCGATAATCTCGTTTTCTACGACATGCGCAACGATGTCAAGCGCCTGCAAAATTGGCACCGAGTTAGAAAATAAAGAGCTTAATGTGCGGGTCATGCGAGCAAGTGCCGCCTTTTGCAGCAGGTTTCCGAAAATCGGCATTCGCAGCAAAAAGTAATCCAGATAGTATTTCGTTTCTTTGCGCTGTCGAACCGCCCAAACGGCAATCGTGACAAGCAAAGCAATCGCTACAACAACATACCAGTATGCCTGCATCCAGTCACTGGCGCCGATGACAAATTTCGTAATGGCCGGCAGCTCGCCGCCAAGGTCGTCAAACATTGTCACAAACGTTGGCACAACGGAAACAAGAAGAAAAATCACAACTCCAATCGCAATGAAGCCAACGACGATTGGATAAGCAAGAGCCGAGATGACCTTTTGCCGTGTACGGTATTGCTGCTCATAATGATCTGCCATTTCCTCCAATGTTTCGTCCAGGCTTCCTGTCGCTTCGCCAGCGCGCACCATATTAACAAACAGCGGCTCGAAAACTTTTTTTTGTTTCGCGAACGCTTCTGAAAGCGGCCGCCCTTCCCGCAGCTCGGTTTCCACAACAGCCAGCGCTTTTTTCAGTCCTTTGCTTTCGGTTTGCTGGGCTAATATGACGATCGCATCGACAACGGTCACTCCGGCATGAAGCAGCGTCGAGAATTGCTTCAAGAACATCACCATTTGCTCAAGCTTCACAGGGTTGCCGATCGTAATGTCCTTCGTCAGCAAGGTTTCTGGCTGTTCTTCTAATTCAATGACACGGATGCCGCTTTTTGCGAGCTTCGCTGCCGCTTCCTTTTTAGTGTTAGCGGTGATCACGCCTGACTTTTTGCCTTTTCGATCCCGGCCCGCATATTTAAATCTAGCCATTTTGCTTATCCCTTTCTTTCATGTAAGGCAGGGCTGATTCTCTGGCAATTTGCCTCTGTTCTACCAGTTCCCTAATTTGATCACCCATAACCTGCATTCCTTGCGCTTTAGATGTTTGCATTACATTAATAAGCTGATGGACTTTTTCAGAACGGATTAAGTTTGCCACGGCTGAATTATTGATCATGATTTCCAGCGCTGCTTTCCTTCCCTGCTTATCGGCTGTCGGGAACAGTCGCTGGGAGATAACGGCCATCAGTACGGTCGCCAGCTGAATGCGGACTTGCGGCTGCTGTTCAGCCGGAAAAACGTCAATGATCCGTTCAATCGTCGCCGGTGCACTAGACGTATGAAGCGTCGCAAACACTAAATGCCCAGTTTCCGCTGCAGTAATCGCGGTCTGAATCGTTTCGAGGTCACGCATTTCCCCAACGAGAATCACATCCGGATCTTGGCGCAGAGAGGCGCGCAAGCCTTTGGCAAAATTACGCGTATCATAGCCGACTTCCCGCTGGTCAATAATACAAGTGCCATGCTTATGCAAATATTCAATCGGGTCTTCTAAGGTAATGACATGCTTACGCGTATGCTTATTTAAATAATCAATCATACTGGCCAACGTTGTGGATTTCCCGCTTCCTGTCGGCCCGGTGACAAGAACAAGACCATGCGGCTTTTGAGCAATGTCCTTCAGGATAGAAGGCAACTGCAACTCTTCAAGCGTTGGAATATGCGCTGGCACAACTCGGAGGGCCAGTGACACGCAGGATCGCTGATGAAACGTATTGACGCGAAACCTTGACACCCGTGGGATTCCATACGAAAAATCGAGTTCTCCCTGCTCCTTGAATTCCTCCCAAAGATGATCAGGAATCAACGCCCTTGCCATTTCTTCCGTATCATTCGGAGTCAGCTTCTCTTTTCCATAACGCTTCAGATCTCCATGTATTCTAAAAACGGGAGGTGATCCAACAGTCAAATGAATATCTGAAGCTTTTAATTCAAAAGCGGATCGCAATAAAAAATCGAGTTTTTCTTTCATTTCCCACTACTCCATTAAGGCAGCGCGCAGTACTTCTTCTGTTGTGGTTATTCCTTGCTTGACTTTCAGCAAGCCATCGTCGATTAAGAAAATAGTTTTTTGTTTGCGCGCTATCTCTTTCATTTTTGAAAAAGGCTCATTGTTCAAGATGACCTTTCTAATCTCTTCCGTCATTGTCAGCACTTCATGGATAGCTAACCGCCCTTTGTACCCTGTCATATTACAAGAAGAGCAGCCGCGCCCTCTCGTTACCTTTTCAATTCGCAGCCCACGCTGGGCAAAAATTTCTTTTTCTCGCTGAGATACTTCTTGTTCTTCCGCACAGTCACGACATACTTTCCTTACAAGCCGCTGGGCGACGATGCCACTCACAGAAGAAGCGACGAGAAAGGGCTCGACTCCCATGTCTACCAAACGGGTAATGCTTGTCAGTGAATCATTCGTATGCAATGTACTGAGGACTAAGTGTCCCGTTAGCGAGGCACGGATGGCTACTTCAGCTGTTTCTTTATCGCGGATTTCCCCAACCATAATAATATTAGGGTCCTGCCGTAAAATTGAGCGCAGTCCTGCCGCAAAGGTTAAGCCAACATTAGGATTCACTTGTATTTGGTTAACGCCTTCAAGCTGGTACTCTACCGGATCTTCCACTGTAATAATGTTGACCTCTTCCTGGTTAAGCTTGTTCAAGGCAGCGTACAAGGTCGATGATTTACCTGATCCGGTCGGCCCCGTAATGAGAACAATGCCATTCGGGCTTTCGATCATGCTCTTAAACCGTTTTAAATTTACACTGTTAAAGCCAAGCTGATTCAAATCGTTCAGCGAGCTGCTTAAATCCAGAATCCGCATGACAACCTTTTCGCCGTAAATCGTTGGCAATGTGGAAACACGCAAGTCAATGGGACGGAAATCAACATTTGTTTTAATCCGCCCGTCCTGTGGCACCCTGTGCTCCGTAATATCGAGACTCGCCATAATCTTAATCCGGGCGATTAGCATGCTCTGCAAATGCTTTGGCAGCTGACGCTCAATCTGCAGCATACCGTCTACCCGGAACCGGACGATTACCTTTGTTTCTTGCGGGTCGATATGAATGTCACTTGCCTTCTCTGTTACCGCATTAGAAAGCAGCTGATTCACAAGCCGGACAATCGGCGAATCCTCTTCTGCAAAAGCCGGGTCTCCTGGCAGCTCTTCTTGCGGTGACGGAAGAGTTAACTCATCAAAACTATCGTCTACATCATAATATTTTTTAATCGCTCGAATAATATCGTCTTTCGTAGCAATGGCTGTCTCAATTTGAAAACCGGTAGAAAGCCGCAAATCTTCAATAGAATAATAGTCCATCGGATCGGCCATGGCGACGAACAGCCGGTTTTCTTCCTTTTTTAGAGGAATCATCAACTGTCGTTTCGCTGTTTCTTTCGGAATCAAGCTTAAAAGCTTTATATCTAGCGGGTAACGATATAAGCTGACGTGTGGAATGCCAAGCTGGAACTCTAATACCTCAATTAACTGCTGTTCGGTAATGTACCCTCGCTGTAAAAGAGCATCTCCAAGCTTTTGGCCTTCCGTTTTTTCCGCAAGGGTAGTTTGTAATTGTTCCTCCGTTAGCAAACCGGCTTCTACTAATAAATCTCCTAAACGCTTACGCTGCTGACGCATAATCTTCCCCTTCATTTACTGACATTATTTTGCTTCACCCGGTAACTCGTCAGCGACTGCTGGCGCCTGTTTATTTGACTCTTCTGTTTGTTGTGCAGGCGGCTCTTGAACAGACGGAGTTTCTGTTTTTGGCACGTTCGTTTCAGGAGCCTTTTCAGTTTCATCTGCCGGCTTCTCTTCGCTGCTTTCGGCTTCCTCCGGTTTTTCTATCGGCGGCTCCTGTGTGCTGTACACTTCAATCCGATGAATAGGCGGATAAAAATCTTCACTCACTTTCTCCTCTTTCATTCGCTCCGATTGCCCATTATAGACAACACGGTACATTTGAATTAATTCGCCCTTTTTACCTGGGCGCTTCAATTGCCATTGTCCATATGGCAAATTAGGAGAAAAATGCAAAATCGTTTTTGGCTTCAGCACTTTCTTGTTTTTTAAAATGCCTTTGTAGTCATAAGCAAACGGTAAACCTTTAATAGCCCCATATAGTTTGTTATTGACTATCTTTAACTCCAACGTATAATCTGCAGGGTTTTCATTCATAAAAATAAAATCCAGCTCTTTTACTTTATTCACCTTCGCTTCATATCCAAGCTCAATATAAGATGGAAGCTCAGTGCCTTGATTTTTTTCAAAAATTAAAAAGTTTGTCTGCAACACGAGCCGGTATAATAAAGAAGAAAGGACATTTTTATCCTCTTCATCCAAGGACAGATCATCTGCCTCTTCCATCCAATCTAAAAAAGAGAATGCAATATTGCTTTTTAGTTTGACGGCAGGTGTTTGCTTAATAAAAGCTTGCAGTTCCCGCGTCAGCACATCATTTCCAAGCAGCGCCTCAGCGACAACTTCCTGCTTTTCTTCTTTTTTTAAATAGAGTGATAGATCAATAACCGTTCCATCCTTTTGTAAAGAGGAAGCGATGTCCTGCAGGTCGCTCGCTATTCCATCATAATCTAGTGATTTCTTGCTGACCTTCGGAAACTTTTCACGAACGGCTTCTTCAATAGCAGATTTATCTACCATGCATAAAAGCGGATTTTCCTGACCGGAAACCGCCTTCTTGACAGATGTTTTTGACTGGAATTCAACCATACCGGGATCAAGTGCCGCTTCTTTTTCGACATATTGTAATGTAATCTTTTTGTCTTTCTGCCACTCTTCTGTTTGGGTGTGTAGCTGCTTTAATGCTTCGACTTTTGTTTGCTGCGAGATGTCTATTGGACCAATTTTCGTTCCTTCATCAAAGCCGGTCGACAAGTGAAAGATTTTTTCATATGCAACGGAGCCGTAGGAAGAAAATGTTACGAAATAAGCTGTCATGATCGCTAGAATGAGCAAAATCCGAAGAAAGCCTTGCTTGTTCATAGGCTGACACCCTTTCCCTGTTCATTATTCTACGTTCATGCTCAGCTCTACGAATACTTCTGGACCTGCTTCTCTTGCGGTGCGAATAGACTGCTCGTTCAGTACTGTCCCTTGAGAAATGAGAACTTCCCTATTCATTCCAATAATATCTTTGCGAACCGTTTTACCTTTTAGCAACTCATCCTGCTGCTGTTCGATCGCCGCAAGACCGTTTGCTCCAGCTGGCTTTTGTTCTGCTTCAATAGAATGGAGATGTGTCCCTGCTTCCTCTGTCACAATAATGATATCCTTTCCATAGGTAACGACAAATTCGTGATCAAGTGTCATCATGTCGCCTTGAACCTTTACTTCAAGATTGACAATTTTCCCTGTTTCATCATCGATAACGTATTCTTTTGCCTCGCCGATTAACTGGCCTTTGCGTGTCATAAGTTTCGTATTTTCGATCTTTGTTTTACGGTTCAATAAATCACTCGCAATTGGAATTTCATTCAGATCAATAATAGCCCCTTCATTTTCAATCGTGAGGGCATACTCACCAATGCCAATCACTTTTTTAAAAGGAATGGCTTTGCCGCCTACTTGCCACTCTTCATGTTCAATGGTAAAAAAATCAACAGTGCCCTGGTCAGGGTTAATAATTAATGATTTAACACGTCCGATTTCCGAACCATCCATAATGCTAATAATAGGCAATCCTTTAATTTCTGCGCTTTTTTTCATGTTTACTTCCACCTGTCTTCATTAAATTTTTCGTCTATATAGGATTCTACTAACTGTAATTCTTGTATGATGATTGGATAAGCTGAAAAGCGATCTTTCAATTCAGCTGTCCAGTTAGAAGCTTTCTCAAACGCCCCTTTCTCTACGTAAAAAGAGAGAAGCAATTTAGCAAATGTATAATAGTCCCGGTCGTTCAGCGGTGCGCGCAAATAACCTTGTATCGCTTCCTCTGCTGCTGCAAACGTCCACAGTTCTTTTTTCAATTCTAGTTCTTGTATGATTATATGAAGCCACTCACGGGATAACGGAGCTCTTTCTACTTCTTCAGGTAAAGACTCCATGATCTCTTCTTCCAAATGTTCCTCATCATCAGCTGCTTCTTCAGGCAGCGCAGGAACAGATTCATCTAGTTTCAGCGTTGAAGGGTGAAACTCTCCTTGAGCATGCTCTTCTAGCTCTTCCTCTTCCGGCAGCTGCTCCTCATTATTAGCCTCTGCTTCTGACAACACAAGAGTAGGTTCCTCTGATTCCAACGTTGGAAGCTGGGCCTCTTCCTGATTATGTTTCTCTAACTCTTCTTCTGGCTGCTCATCATTAACCTCTGATTCCGGCAGCATAGGAGCGGATTCATCTCGTTCCACTATTAGAGGCTGGTCCCCCTCTTGATGGGTGTTTCCCATCTCTTCTTCTGTTAGTTCGTCGGCAGTATCTACTATTTCTTTAGAATCTGCCGGCTCTTCTATTTCAGATTCCCACTCGTGAAGGAACTCTTCTTGCTCAAGCAACCGCTCTTTTATCTCTTCTTCACCGTACAGGAAGTCCGCCTCTTCCAATTTATTTACCGCTGACGGGGCTTCCTCATCTTCTTTAGGAGCGAGGGCTTCCATCATTTCTGTTTTTTCTTCCATATCAGACTCTGCTTCAAATAATTCATCAAAATCTAAATGATTCAATGGAGCAATATAGTCTGCTTCCTGTTCTGCTATATTTTCAAAAGCTATTTCTCTATCAGCTTCCAAATTCTTTTCTTCTGTCCTGGACATCGATGGTTCATGTTTCTCTTCTTCTATTATTTCGTCAAATAAGCTCTCTAAATAATAGTGTTCCTCTTCATGCCCATGGGGTACATCGGTTTCTTCCGGTGTCTCTTGATCAAAAATGGACAGTTCTTCTTCTCTTGCTAATAAGCTTTCCAGATCTGCTTCCAATGCTTCAGCTTCTTCCGTGGGAACGGCTTCTTTGCCTGCAGCCGGTTCTAACTCCACTTGTTCATACAGCTGTTCTGCTCCTGCCTCTAGCTTATTAGCTTCCTTGTCTATATACAGAGGCTTCGTTTCCTGCTCTGTCTGTCCAATTGTTTGATTCATATTTGTTTCAAACAAAGAAGCCTTTAGCGATGGCTCTTCTATTTGTGCAAGCCGCTTTTCCTCTTTCTTTTCGGTCATTTCCCCCTCTATTTCAAGCCAATCTTCATCTGGGCTCTCCTCTTTATTCCCCGGCCATTCGCTCATAATCTTATGGCCCTTATACTTAAACAAAAAATAAGCCATCGCAGCCACAAGAAGTAAACAAACGAGCACGTTCTGCCACAGCGGCACATAGGGCTCCATAAAAACACTACCTCCCGCAATCAGCAAAGCGATGCTTAACAGCAAAAAACTTCCTGTTATCGTTAACCCCAAAGGAAGAAAATATAAAATTGGTATAGCTAAAAAAAAGGCCATTAACATCAGAACTAAACGGGTCATGTAAGAACGCCTCACCTTTGGAGAAATATATTCATATCTTACCGATTAAAGGAAAAATGAACTACAAAATATTGTATAATAAAGTCAGCTATTTTGAAAGAAGGGAAAGCGATGAACCTGTCGAAACTTGTATGTCGGTCACAAAAAGGTGTCACTTTATTGGAGCTTTTGCTCGCTATGACGATTTTGTCAATCGTTCTACTAACCTTTACACATTTTTTCTATCAGGCAGGTACTTATAACCTTTCTAATCAGAATAAAACGATAGCGCTCAATGTAGCGAGAAATGCGATGATGTTTTTAGAGAAAGAAAACTTTATCGAAATAAGAAATAGTTTTTACACGGACGCCACTCCCGTTACGGCTACTGAGGATCAGTTTGGGTTGTATTTGTGTAAAGATTCAGGTGATCAAACAGAAGGATATACTCTTAACCCCTTATCAGAATCCAAAATGGAGGAACCTCCGCCACTCCCAACTGGCTGTCGGCCCGTTACAATTAATGGCGGAGACTATTATGTAACGGTGAGCTCTGAAAAAACCGCTGAAGAAGAAAATAATGATACATTTTATAACTATTACATCCCAGTCAAAGTGAAGGTGAGCTGGTATCAAAATGAAAAGAAAAAAGAAACCGAGCTGGAAGGAACGATTAAAAGCGAGGATTTGCGATAAAAGCGGGCTCACTCTTATAGAAGTGCTGCTGACCATTGTCATTATGGCGATTATCTCTCCGATCGTCTGGTCTGTCTTTAACGGCGGGCAAAAAGCATATGTCCGGCAAACCGCTGAAGTCCAATTTCGCGAAGATGCTGATTATGCCGTCACGATGATCATGAATGAATTTTTCGCCACGCCATTTGACTACGTGGAAAGCTGTGGAACAAATTGCATTAAAATAGTGGACGCAAAAGAGGCCAAGTTAAAAAGAGTAGGGGCTGAAAAGACAACCTACTATGACATAGAAAAAGAAGCAAAAAGCGAAGTAAAAGAAACGGAAATAAAAGTAGCTGAGGAAGACGAAAGAACCGTCCTGCAGATCAAAGGGGTTCCGGTGGAAACAAAATCGGATTTTAAAGATACAACCCTTTCCTTCTCTTGTCAGGAAACGGATTCTAATGGAAAGTGCTCCTCTGGCTTAATCAAAATTAACATGAAGCTCGGCGATGCAAAGACAAGTCAAAATCTCGATCTAGAAAGTGAGTTTGGTTTCTAATGAACCTTATGCACAACAATAAAGGAAATGCCCTACTGCTTGTGTTATTAATAACCGTTATTTTCACTGCTTTAGGCTTAAGCATCATCGCCTCTACGCTCGGCGGGACAAAAAGGACAGAAATTCGTAAAGAGGAAATCGCCAAGGCATTTGCCTCTATTAAAGTCATTGACCAAATAACAGCTGATTTGTCTGCCGAACTGCAAAGCTCACCAAAATATGAAATCGCTAAATTAACTACAGGCAGTGTTTCGGCGCAAATTGATGAGATCCTCACCACATTAAAAATGCGGTATGAAGATCCAATAAAAGGGATTGAGAAAATAGATTTTAAAGATGTAACGACAGCTAAAGGTTATTTAACTCCCGCGGAATTTAACAATACACTAACACGCGTATACGAAATTTATGTCACAGCCAAAACTGGGGAAGAAAAAGGAAACATTCGCCGAACAGCAACTAAGCGGCTCATTATTTCCCCGCTGCCAAGCTTTTTAAAATATGCGGTAGGGGCTGAAGATGGAAAGCTCATCTTAAATGGCTCACCGAACATTAACGGAAACATTTTCGCTAATCAATTATTGATTAGTAAAAATGCTAAATATTACAGTGGAGCCTATGATCCAGAAAAGGGTCCGGATAAGAAGATGGCTACACCTTATCCTTCTATTATGAAAGATCTTTATGCGAGTGAATTTAACAGCAGACACTTACAGGAAATTCTTGATCTTTTAAGGAGTCGAGATGAGGAAGGAAAAACATATTTTTACAAAGACAAGGTGCCAGCTTTAAAAAATGACAGCCAGTATCAGGAAATTGACTTTGAAGGAGCATTTGAGGAAGAGCAACGAAAAGCGCTTGGAAAAGTTGCTGTACCAAATAAAGATAGTCTATCGACAGCGGTGCCTTCATTACAAAATGACATAGCTAAAGGTATAGAAGTAGCAAAGAGCCTCCCAGGCCCTATACCTGAAAAGACTATCGTTTTTAATGATCAAGACGTTTTAGGAGAAGCTGGTAAACACGTTGGTGACTTGATCATCACGAACACCAACAAAAAAATAATTGCGGATGATCTCTATGTTCATGGTGATCTTTTGATCGTCGCCAATCAAAGCATGACGTTCAACAATATTTATGCAACTGGAACAGTTAAAATCATTTCATATAATGGCAATCTATCAATCGCAGGTAATATAGCATCTCAGGGCGCGATTACATTAATGAACAATAAGGGTACAGTTGAAACAAAAAAAGCGATTGCTACCGAGCAAACATTAACGATCACGAATAAAGACACGATGTTTATTTCCAATGAGGGTACTCCAAAGAAGCAAAACCTATTTGCAGCCGAAAAAATAAACATAACAAACGAAACTGACGGAAAATTAGTGTTAACTAATGACCTTGTAGCTGGCAAGCTAGAGGAACGAGAAAATAAAGAGGATACTATTGTCCTTACATTAAACGGGCAAGCTAAGATAAAAGGAAATATCCTTTCCTTAGGAAATGAAAATAATAATAATATTACATTGCTGATCTATGATAATCTCGATGAAAAACTTGAGACATCCTTTAAAGGTAACGTCTATGCAAAGGGAAAATTGATTTTACGCGGCAATACGGAAGGAACGGCAAAAGAAAACGATGAATTAAAGGTAGATGGAGTTATGTACGCCTCCGGAGAAGCAATGGTTTCCAACTTAAATATTGTTGGCTTAGAAGACGAGGATACAATGAACAATCAGATAAAACAGCTTATTCTACTTTCTGGAGAAGCTGGCTTAGTGATCACGCGAATTAACGAATTTAACAATTACGAAGAGCTGGAGGAAACACCTAATACAAACTATGTACCGGCTGATCATGTAGATGATAGTAAATTGAACATTAAACCGATCAAAGGATTTTTCTATACAGAGGGTGAAGCTGAATTATACGGCGTTGGCTCACTCTTTTACGTAGACGGGGGCCTTTTTGCAAAAAGTCAATTGGAAATTAACGCGATACGCGGAAAAACTGAGAAGGATTCAGATGGGAAACCTGAGGAAGTTAGTGTTAAAGACCAAGAGGGTTTCTATTCCCGCTTCATCGTCAATTACAACGAAGACGTGTTACTGCAAAACTTCGAAACTCTTCCTAAAGTCAAATATTTGTCCATCTATCCGGATGACCTAACCGTAGAATAAAAAACGGCGCCCTAAAAGCTAGACTTTTAGGGCGCCTTCTTATTATGTTACCATCTTCCGTCTATGTCATTATTGTTGCCGCCTTGATCTTCTCTGTTGTCAGAAGGCTGCTTGCTTACTTCAAAAACAGCTGTATCAGAAGCTGTTTTCTTACCGTCTCCCTCTTTATTTGGCTGTTCCGCTGTTACCGTCACAGTAGAATAACCGGCCTGATCATCAGACACTTTGATCTGCCATTCTCCACCTTCTACTCTAGTCTCAACAATAGAAGGCTTAGCAGATTCTACTCGAATTACCTCAACATTTGTTGCGTCGTCCGGGTTAATGTTCACATAATCTGTAATAGGTGTCCACTCGTTTTCTGTTTCACCTAACTGAAAATCATAATGCGGTTTTGTGAAGGAAATCCCTTCCATTTCAACAAACGGATCGATAAACTCAATCGTAATCGTTTCTTTCACATTTGGATCATCTTTAGCTGTCACAGTCATGATTGCCGTGCCGGATTCTGTTCCGATCAAGGACCATTTATCTTTCGTTTCAGTTTTTTCTGCTCGGCTCCACTCTTTATCTAATGTTACGGTGTACTCTTTGTTTTTTGTAGTGCTTTCAGGAAGAATGGCAACGGTAAAATTGCTGGTTACTCCTTTATCAATTTTCCATTTTTTTGGCTCTTGTTCTTCTGTTTTTATCTTTTCATTATCCGGTACCACAGCAATGCCCGTGATTGGTTCATGGACCGTTACCTTCTCTTTAGATTGTATGTCCGGGTTATCCAAGGAAGAAACAATTAGCTCTGTTTCCCCTGCATTTAAGCCTTCCAGTACCCAAACATCTCCATCACCGTTATGATCCTCTTTCATGATGGCTTCGGCTAGACTGTCATTGCCGAAAGAAAGCTGATAATCATTTTCCACCGTAGTCTTTGGCTCTAATGTAACAGTGAACTCCTTCGATTTGCCTTTATCTACCTCTAAAGGACTCGGTTTAATAATAATGCCAGTGATGGGCTCCCCAACCGAAACGGGTACTTCTGCTTTGACATTTGGATTTATTTTAGATTGTACTGTCATCGTAGTCGTGCCCGCTTTTAAACCTTTCAGTTTCCATTCATCTACTTCCCCTTGTTTTTCAGGCTTATCCGGAACTGAAGCGATGGCAGGATCATCAAAGATAATGTCATACTCTCCTTCTGTCGTATCCTCTGGAAAAACGGCTACAGTAAAATCAACACTTTTTCCTTTTACAACATTTAAAGAAGTAGGATTCACTGTAATTTCGGTGATTGGCTTAATGATTTCAATAGATTTCTTAATAGAATCACTATCAAGCGTAAATCCTCCAGAAGTCCGCACTTCGATATCGACCTGTCCTAAGTAGTCCTCGAAAATCGGCACAGCCATTTGCGGATCAAACGTTTGCCATGCAGTGGTGCTTTCCTTATTTGTTAATCGATATTCATACTGAACCTCTTCACCGGCTACTAAATATATTGCTTCGAAAGCCACTGGTCCTTCTGTTTTTGGAACGGCAGGACCACCTGTTTGATGAAGCGGCTTCTTAGCTGCATCAAAGTTATTAAATACATTGTAATCTGTTTTCATGTAAAGCAGTGCCGTTGATCCGTCGCTATACGTCAGCTTAATAGCTGTGCCTGCGTTTGCAAGCTCCATCCCTTTTACCGGTTTGACAATTTCACCATTTTCATTCGACAGCTTTGTCTCAGCCACTAGCCAAGCATCTGATTGATGAACTTTTTGAATGGTACCAGTATGATCGCCGACATAATCATAGCTCTTCTGCCCTGTTCCATAGAGTAATACTCTCATCGATATCTTTTTATCCGCTGGAGCTAATTGGTTTTCCTGATTATCGGCAAATCTAGAATCTTTAAAGTAGATAGTGCCTCTTGGAACTTCTGTAGAAGGCAGTGCCCATGCCGCTTTTAATTTTACTTTCACGACAAAACGATTTGGCGTAAAGGAACTTGGCATATAGGAAGTCGTTCCATTAGAACCAAGGGTAATGATTAACATTTTTCCTTCCTGCTTTACAGATGCTCCCGATATAGAGGTTGTTTCTTTCATAACTTCTAATTGTGGGTTACTTGCCATTTCTACCCCATCCGGAAGTGGTTGGCGTAACACAATTTGACTGATCGTCCCTTTCGTTTCCGTACCGAAAACAGTATCGGGTGTCAGAGTATATTTCATAGTAAATTCATTGCTCTCTGAGTCAGCATTTCCGACTTTGACAAGAGCTTCAGGCTCAAAAAATGAATTGCCCAGCACTTCTACCGTACTTTTAAATACTGGCGGTGCATCTTTCACTACTTCTACTTTAAAAGCAGGATGTACAAGCTCTTTCAGCTGGCCATCCAAGTCTTTATAAGAAATTTTTACTTTTCCCGCAAAGTCAAAAATTCCGGTAGCTGTAAATTCCAAAGGAAGCAATTCTTGAAGTTTCACAGGGTCTGGATTTCCTCCGACAGGATAATGAAATGCAAAGGGAATTTTAACGATTCCCTCATTGGCAGTAAACTTACTATCTTTTCCTGCTAGTACAGACGAACCGAAATCTCTTAAGTTAATTTCTACATTTCCTCTTATAGAGGGAGCATCAACCTTTTGAGTAATACTAGTTAGGATAGAATTCAAGTTCTGTTCATTCGCCGTTTGAACTGTCCCGCCAGTCTTAGCCGCCATCGTATTCAAAAGGCTAGAATTTGTGAAGGTAACGATGTTCATGACAGCATTGCTGTTTTTTACTTGCTCTGCAGAGGCTAAAGCCCCCTTATCAATGACTGTTTGTATTTCTTCCAAAGATTTGGCCGGCAAATCTCTAAGAATTCCTTCTTTATCGAAGAACTGTCTATAATAAGTTTTGTTTGTCAAGTCTATTTTATATGTGACTAAAACATTCTGTTCTGTTGCTTTCTGCCCTGAAGGACAATCATTTACTTTCCAATGGAGACAGTAGGTAACGTCTTCCCTCTTGACAAACTCCGTCGGTTTGCCAGCCGTTAAAAAGATAATATAGCGCTTATTAATTGTCGGTCCTGAAAACTTTTTCACTGCCTCTTCTAAGGCAATAGAGTAATTTGCCCCGCCAGAACTAGAGTAATCAATAGATCTGCCATACGCATCTTTCCCTACTAATGAGTCAACCGCTTCTCCAATTGCTGTCAACCCCTCTCTTGGGGCAACCATGCCGTTACGTTTTCGGCTAATATTGCTATCAAACGGGATAAAATAGTAATTGTCATTTGAAATCTGTGAAGCTTTTAAAGTCTTAAGAGTCGATTTCATAGCGGTTTGGGCCATTACAGACCACCCATTTTGCGCCATTGCACTGGAAGTGTCATAAACGAAGACGATATCAACAGGTTCTCTTTGAGCCCCTGGCTGAGTAGCTATCCCTTTAGGAGTCAAGTCAATATTTAATTCGCTTTTAGCGTTTTCATTTGTCGGCTTGATCACTTTCTCAGGGGAGGCTTTTACAGCAAAGTCAATTCCGGCAGATAACACTTCTTTTTTCGTGACATAAATCGTCGTAGATCTAATAATGGACCCGCTTGACTTGCCGTAAGTCAGCTTGCTCTTAATTGTGTAGGTTCCTTCTTTTTTGAATATAAGCGGCAGGGCTTCAGAGAAGTTGCTTCTATTCAAATCAAATTCGTATGTTTTCTTGCGAATTGAAGTGTCTCCTTTCATTTCAACAAAAGAACTAACATCTTCATTTTTTTCATTCACAACCGTATCTAGATCAATGTCAACCTTGCCAGTAAGGTCTGAAGACGGTTTTGAAACGATATCTGTAAATAAATCAGGAAGCCTCTTATCACTTGCTTCTAAAGCATAACCGCCTGTCTTGCTGGAAATTTCATTTAAATAAGCCACATCCGTGTCATCCCCATTACCGAACCCCACGCTGTATAGCTTAATACCTTTACTTTTCATGCTCTCAATGATTGTATCAATTTCTTGCTTTACCGCACGATTATATTCCGCTGTTATCCCTTGCGTATCGCTGCTATTATGCTTTGTTTCATTTTCAAGCAGATTTGGTTTTCCATCTGAAAAGAGAATAATATTTTTGTAGGAAGAGCCTGAGCTATCCAGCTGTTGAATTGCCATTTTTAATGCCTTAGCGTAATTTGTTCCCCCCGGCGCATTGGTGCCTTTCTCAGAAGTGTATACATTGTTATCACCTAAACACTGGTTTGCCAAAGTATTTATTAGAGCAAAACTTTTCGTCATGCCTACTGTATACTTCCTGCCATTTCCCCCATTACAAGAGTAGCTAGGCACTCCATTTCTAAAAGGAATAAAGACAGTATTATCCCTGCTATTAAAATACTTTAACGCATCTGTAAATACTCTTTGTTCACTTATAAACTTTTTATCATTTTGTCCACCATGCATGGACTTTGAAGTATCATATAAGAAAGCTACATTGACGGATTGTCGCAGTCCCTCATTAGGCAAACCGTTTGTAGACACCTTTAATTTCAGTGTACTCTCTGCCCTTCCTTCAGTAGATAAAACGACATTCGATGGCATAGCTGTAACATTAAAATTCATAGACGGCGGCATACCTGTTGCTGTTGTTGCATTTGCTTCTCTCGGTACAATTGGCAACACAGATAGTATTAGCAAAAAAGCTAACAACATCTTAAAAATAGTTGATCTTCCCGTCATCTGTCTCTCCCTCCCTTGTTTCGTCGCATCTACCTTGTCATGTTACGATTATACCAATATACACATCCTTTTTATAGAACATTCGACCTAACCAAATGAATTTTTAATGGCAATTTTTAGAGAAACGACAATACTATTATCTTTATGAGTTTATTCCATGGGGAGCATGTAAAAAGCCGTCCTTGCCGGTTTAGTGCCAGGACAGCTTTCTATGCTGATTCATCATGCTTCTTTTATGAATCTTTTCACTTCCGAAATAAAATAAAGCGACCCTGTCACGACTAACACTTCATTTTCATCGGCAGTTTGTTGGAATTTTTGAATAAATCCTTGCCAATCTTCTTCCCATTGATGGGTGGTTAAAAACGGTGCAAAGTCTTTTTTCTTGGCAGCCCGCGGGAATTCAAAGGTTGTGAAGACAATGTGGTTCGCTGTCTTTTCAAGGAGTTCTGTCATTTCCTTTAAGTCTTTATCCTTCATGCCGGAAAATAACGCAGTGATGTTTTTGCTGGGAAAACGTTCGGCAAGTGAAGCAGCGAGTGCTCTCATGCCTTCCGGATTATGGGCCCCGTCGAGCAGAATCGTCGGCTGCTCGGAGACATATTCCATTCTTCCCGGCCATTTCGCCGACTGAAGACCCGAGCGGATATGTTCTTCTTCGACTAGGAAAGCGTAGAAGGTGCGCAAGTACAATATCGACATGACCGCAACGGCTGCATTGTCTGTTTGATGGAGACCATTCAGACCCGTCATTAAGTCTTTCAGATTGGCAAAGACAGACTGAAAATGAAAGACTTCTCCTTGAGGCATGGATGTTTGCCAGTCAGCCTTGAATTGCTCTCCAAGCTGGTAAACAGGAGATCGAACCTCTTTGGCCCGTCCTTTGATGACTCCCAGTGCCGCCTCCTGTTTGACTCCCGTGACGACCGGTGCACCATTTTTAATAATGCCTGCTTTTTCAAAGGCAATGTCTTCAAGCGTGTCCCCTAAAAATTGCATGTGGTCCATGCCGATTGTCGTAATCACCGATAGCAATGGCTGAATGACGTTTGTGGAATCGAGCCGTCCGCCAAGCCCCACTTCAAATAAGACGATATCCACTGGGCGGGTGTACGCGAAATAGTAAAGGGCCATCGCCGTAATCACTTCAAATTCACTCGGTCCGCCGAGCTCTGTTTTTTCTAATTCCTCTGCCAGCGGCTTAATCATAGCTGTTAATTCAACAATGGCTTCATCGCTAATCGGTTGGCCATTGATGCTAATTCGCTCGTTGAATTGTTCAATATAAGGAGAGGTGAAGGTTCCCACCTCGTATCCCGCTTTCTCTAGGATCGAGCGCATCATGGCGACAGTGGAGCCTTTGCCGTTCGTCCCTCCGATGTGTACCGCCCGTAGACGGCGCTCTGGATGCTTCATTTTCTCCATCAGCCATTCCATTCTCTTTAAGCCGGGCTTAATGCCAAGCTGAAGCCGTCCATGAATCCAGGAAAGTGCTTCTTCATATGTAGTCATCGTTATGTTTCCTCCTATCAATCATCTGCTAAAAGAAGGCTCGGCTATTTATTTCCGAAAAGTGGATTGTATTAGCTAAAATGATGATTTTATTAGCCGAACCGAGCATGTTATGATCCAAAAAGCCAGCTTTATTAGCCGATCGTTCCTCTAGAAAAAGACGAATCTACACTCGGCAGATTCGTCTCATTCCTTTTCTTATCCTTGCATTTCTTTCATGCGTGCTTCCACAGCGGCGCGTTTTTCAAGATAGTCTTTTTCTTTCGCGCGCTCTTCGTCGACGACTTTTTGCGGCGCTTTGCTGACGAACCGTTCGTTGCCAAGTTTCTTTTGAACGCGTTCAACCTCGCTGTTCCATTTATCCCATTCTTTTTGCAAGCGGGCAATTTCCTCTTCGATGTTAATTAATCCCTCAAGCGGCAAGAATAATTCGGCACCTGTAACAACAGCTGTCATTGCTTTGTCAGGAGCTGAAGCATCTGTTGAGACGACGAGCTCTTCCGGGTTACAGAAACGCTCGATGTAAGCACGGTTGTTTTCCAATGTGCTCAACACTGTTTCATCTTTCGCTTTGATAATTAACTTAATCTTCTTGCTGAGCGGTGTATTGACTTCCGCCCGGATATTACGCACAGAACGGATAATGTCTACAAGCAATTTCATTTCTTCTGCTGCTTGCTGGTCAGATAGTTCCTCATTCACTTCTGGCCATTTCGCTGTGACGATCGTCTCTCCGCTGTGCGGCAGGTTTTGCCATATTTCCTCGGTAATAAACGGCATGAATGGATGCAATAGGCGCATCGTGTTATCTAACACGTAAGCAAGAATAGAACGTGTCGTTTTCTTTGCTGCCTCGTCTTCACCGTAAAGCGGAAGCTTCGCCATTTCAATATACCAATCGCAGAAATCGTCCCAAATAAAGTTGTAAAGCACACGGCCGACTTCACCGAATTCATAGCGGTCAGCGAGCTTTGTCACGTTGGCGATCGTGTCATTTAAGCGCGTTAAAATCCATTTATCTGCAACTGATTTTTCGCCGCTCAAGTCGATTTCTTCATATTTCAAGCCATTCATGTTCATAAGAGCAAAACGAGAAGCGTTCCAAATCTTATTGGCAAAGTTCCAGATAGATTCTACTTTTTCTACAGAGAAGCGCAAGTCCTGTCCAGGAGAACTGCCCGTTGATAAGAAATAACGCAAGGAATCGGCTCCGTATTGATCAATGACTTCCATTGGATCCACACCGTTTCCTAGTGATTTACTCATTTTCCGTCCTTCTGAATCGCGGACAAGCCCGTGGATCAGTACATCTTTAAATGGACGTTCGCCTGTGAACTCTAGGCCTTGGAAAATCATCCGGGATACCCAGAAGAATATAATATCATAGCCTGTTACGAGAGCAGCAGTTGGATAATAGCGTTTGAAGTCCGCTGCCTCTTTGTCCGGCCAGCCCATTGTTGAAAACGGCCATAATGCAGAGCTGAACCATGTATCAAGAACGTCTTTATCTTGTTCCCAGTTCTCAGCGTCTGCCGGTGCCTCATGGCCAACGTAGACTTCGCCTGTTTCTTTATGATACCAAGCTGGGATGCGGTGACCCCACCAAAGCTGACGAGAAATACACCAGTCACGGATATTTTCCATCCAGTGAAGATAAGTCTTCTCAAAACGGTCTGGTACGAAATGAACTTTATCTTCTTTTGATTGCAGTTCAATTGCTGAATCTGCAAGCGGCTGCATTTTCACAAACCACTGGGTAGATAAATACGGCTCGACTACCGCACCGCTGCGCTCTGAGTGACCGACAGAATGCATATGGTCTTCAATCTTGAAAAGGACATCTGCTTCCTGTAAATCTTTCACAATTTGTTTGCGGCAGTCAAAACGATCCATTCCATTATATTTACCGGCACGCTCATTCATAGTGCCATCTTCATTCATGACGAGAATGCGTTCTAAGTTATGGCGATTGCCAATTTCAAAGTCATTTGGATCGTGAGCTGGAGTAATTTTTACGGCTCCTGAACCAAATTCCATATCGACATAATCATCGCCAACGATTGGGATTTCACGGCCGACGATTGGCAAAATGACCTTCTTGCCAATAAGATGCTTATAACGCTCATCTTCTGGATGAACCGCTACGGCTGTATCACCAAGCATTGTTTCCGGACGAGTGGTCGCGATTTCAATATGACCGCTTCCATCTGCCAGCGGATATCTCATATGATAAAACGCACCTTGTACATCTTTGTAAATCACTTCAATATCGGATAAAGCTGTTTTTGTTGCTGGGTCCCAGTTGATAATATACTCCCCGCGATAAATTAAGCCTTTTTCATATAGAGAGACGAATACTTCACGCACGGCTTTTGATAAGCCTTCATCAAGCGTAAAGCGCTCACGGCTGTAATCCAGGCCAAGGCCGAGCTTCGCCCATTGCTGGCGGATAAAATTCGCATACTCTTCTTTCCATTTCCATGCTTCTTCTAGAAACTTTTCGCGGCCAAGATCATAACGCGTTTTGCCTTCTTCACGAAGCTTTTGTTCTACTTTCGCCTGTGTGGCAATTCCGGCATGGTCCATTCCTGGAAGCCAAAGGACATCATATCCCTGCATCCGCTTCATACGCGTTAAAATATCTTGCAATGTCGTATCCCATGCATGGCCGAGGTGAAGTTTCCCGGTTACATTCGGCGGCGGGATCACAATGGTGTACGGTGTTTTTGTTTCATTATCTTTTGCTTCGAAATATTGGCCTTTGACCCACCAATCATATCGTCCCTGCTCAATTGCTTTCGGATCATATTTTGTCGGCATCGACAATTCATTGTTTTCCATTCAGTTTTCCTCCTTATTACAGAACAAATGCACAAGCGCTTTAGCCAGCTACCTGTAATGTGATCACTCATATTTTTTGAACACAAAAAAACTCCTAACGTCAAAAGGACGAAGGAGTTGTTCGCGGTACCACCTTTTTTCACGGACAGCTGTATATAGACAGACTGGTCCGGCTCTCAATCCATTAACGGCTGGCGACCGGCTTCCACTACTGATCAGTTCGCAGAAGCAGCTCACGGGGGACATTCCAAAGGTCCTTGCGGAAAACTTTTCAGCCAGGAGTTTTCCTCTCTGCAGACAAGTGGTCACTTTGTACTCTTCCCGGTCTTTGCTTTTCTTTATCATTCATATATTAGCTGAAAACAGGCAAGGGCGTCAATCTTTCCCCTATTATTTTTTTAGAAAACCTTTTGATTGCAAAAACTCAAGCATATACGCCCGCCGCGGTTCAGATAAAAAGGCTGCCATCCCACCTGTCCAGGCGGCATCTTTCTGGTTCGTTGAGCGGTTCGCATAATATTCGTGCATCCGCTCGTCATACTCTGGGAGCAGACGGCTATATTTCTCTTCATTATAGGAATCTTCATGTAAAATAGCTTCTACCGGCAGGCGCGGTTTTACTTCGTTCGATTCAGCTGGCACACCTACAGTCAAGCCGAATAATGGAATGACATAGTCGGGCAGATTCAACAACTCACTGATCGCCTGCGGATTATTACGTACCCCTCCAATATAACAGATGCCATATCCTTTTGATTCTGCGGCTACAACAAAGTTTTGGGCAAACAAGGCTGTATCAATCACAGCGACAAGCAGATTTTCTGCCGTGCCGCCTTCAAAGTTTTTGCCATGAAGGGTCACGGCTTTTTCCAGGCGCTTTAAATCCGCACAAAAAACAAGCGGCAAGGCAGCTGATTCAAATTGCTGTTTGTTCTTTGATAATTCTGCGAGCTTAAGGCGTTTCTCTTCATCCTTCACTCGTACAACGGAATAAGCTTGCACGAAATGAGAGCTTGCTGCATGCTGGGCAGCTTCAAGTAATTCATAAAAAACCTCATCTGAAATAGGCTCGTCTGTATATTTGCGGACAGACGCATGGGATTTCAATAAATCGATCATATTATCCTTCCTCCCCTGTCTTGTCATCTAAAACCATATGTATGTCTCTATTAACGTAAATCACCTTTTTCCCACTGTCAACGTTCCTGCTCTCCCCTGCTTAAAATCACCCTTTTTATTTGGATACATATAATAAAAGAAGAACTCTTCATGAATTTACAGGCAGGTGTAATGATGAGAAGACGCTATAACCCTTACTCTTTGCCACCTTGGCTTCGGACGGTCCGGGCCGTTTGCTGTCAGCTAGCCGTTCCCTTTTGCATCTTCCAAGGCATCCGGACTATTTTCTTTCCTACAACCTTTGATGTTATTTTACTGTCTATCCTTGTGCTGCTTGCTGTCGCCCTTTATCTCGAATGGATTTAAGAGGACGTCCCGACAGACGTCTTTTTTGCTTTCTATTTCGCTTCTGCCTGCCAAGGTTTTTGCTTTTGAAAATACCTTTCTCTTCCCTAAGTGAGCATGTACATATTTTTCTTTACAAACCATTATTTCGGGAGTATAGTAGCTAAGTAAATTTCATATAAACTCAATCACACCTTATATAATCGCTTAATCCTTAAGGAGTGGGGGACCCATTTTGTGCATCGTCACTTGGGGTGAATCCTTCATAAGAAGGTAGGGCTACTCTCAAAGCCCGAATCCGACAGCTAACCTCATAAGCGTCTAGGGAGGAGGTTTGCTTTGTGTTGGCTGAAAAGGACACTGAGTAATACCTTAGTGTTCTTTTTTGTGTTCATTTTTAAATGAGGATTGGTCGTGGTTAAAGGGGGAAGTATAAACGTATCAATCCTTTGCAGTAAAGGATTGTTTAAGGAACATTAACTGAAATGGAATACCATAAGCAATCAATGTATAGATTTATATTTTTAATAACTGGATGTACAGGGATTGTAGACAAAGTCTATTTTTAACATCTCAGGCTGCTTGAAAGCGAGCGTTTGTCAACAGCCTGGTACTTTTATGGAGGTAAGCATCATGCGCTATTCACTCATGAAAAAAGCATTGATTGGAAGACCGCTCAAAACAAGGGAATTGGGAGAACAAAAATTAAGCAAGTTAAAGGCCCTTGCCATTTTGTCATCAGATGCGCTTTCTTCTGTTGCCTATGGACCGGAACAAGTTTTAATTGTCCTGTCTACAATCGGTCTCGTGGCATTTTGGTATTCCATTCCTATCGGCGTTGGCGTGCTGGTACTATTGACGGCTTTAATTCTTTCCTATCGCCAAATTATCCATGCCTACCCCCGCGGCGGCGGCGCCTACATCGTCTCCAGAAGCAATTTAGGAGAAAATGCCGGGCTCATCGCCGGAGGCTCCTTGTTAGTAGA
The DNA here is from genome assembly GCF_001685015.1 of Pseudobacillus wudalianchiensis. Taxonomy (GTDB): domain Bacteria; phylum Bacillota; class Bacilli; order Bacillales; family Domibacillaceae; genus Pseudobacillus; species Pseudobacillus wudalianchiensis. Next base: position 264,065 of record NZ_MAYT01000001.1, on the reverse strand, counting down.
CTATATTTTAACTGTAGCTGTGAGTGTTTCAGCCGGAACGGACGCCCTTACGTCTGCTTTTCCGGAGCTGCATCAGCATAACGTAATCATTGCTTGTTTATTGGTCGTCTTGATTACCATTTTAAATTTGAGAGGCGTAACAGAGTCCGCTTCTGTCCTGGCTTATCCTGTCTACTTATTTGTTGTGGCCTTACTTATTCTTTCGGCAGTAGGGCTATGGAAAATTACAACTGGACAAGTACCGGCTGATTTGCATCCAACAATCGGAACAGCCGTACCGGGGATTAGTCTGTTTTTATTGCTCCGCGCTTTTTCATCCGGCTGTTCAGCCTTGACCGGAGTAGAGGCGGTTTCCAATGCTGTTCCTAATTTTAAAGAACCGGCAGCTAAAAATGCCGCTAATACATTAGTTATGATGGGAGTCATCTTAGCCATTCTTTTCTCCGGCATTATGTTTTTAGCCTACTGGTTTGGGATTGTCCCTAAAGCCGAAGAAACCGTAGTATCACAAATTGCATCCGCAGTATTTGGAAGAAATTTCATGTATTATTTTATTCAAGGGGCTACCGCTCTTATCCTAGTGCTCGCAGCGAATACCGGATTTTCTGCTTTCCCATTATTAGCGGTTAACTTAGCAACAGACAAGTATATCCCGCGAATGTTCCTGATACGTGGAGATCGGCTTGGTTATTCAAATGGGATTGTCACACTGGGAATCATGTCCATTATATTAATCGTGGCCTTTAGCGGTCAAACCGAGCAACTGATCCCCTTATATGCTGTCGGGGTATTTATTCCTTTTACACTTTCACAATCTGGGATGATTGTGAAATGGGTAAATGAAAAACCCTCTGGCTGGGCCTATAAATTGAGTGTTAATTTAGTTGGGGCTCTTATTAGTTTGACGGTTGTTATTATTTTCTTTACGACTAAATTTACTCAAGTCTGGCCTGTCTTGATTTTCTTGCCGATTATTATCTGGATGTTCCACCGGATTAAAAACCACTATGAAGCTACGGGAGAACAGCTGAGAATTAAACCTGGTGAGGAAGCTTTACAATTTAAAGGGAACGTGGTAATCGTTCCGGTTGCAGGCATTACAAAAGTAGTGGAAAACTCCTTAAATTATGCCCAGCTAGTCGGCGATACAGTGATTGCTGTTTATGTTGCCTTTGACCGCGAGAGTGAAAAGCAGATGGAGGAAAAGTGGAAAAAGTGGAAACCAAATATCCGCCTCGTTACGCTCCAATCTCAATATCGCAGTTTAATGAGGCCCCTTTCCCGGTTTATTGACCTGGCGGCGGAAAAGGCGAACGGGAATGACCGCACACTAACCGTGCTTATTCCACAATTCATCACGAAGAAGAGATGGCAGGATATTCTGCACAATCAGTCAAGCTTACGCTTAAGAGTCTATCTCCTTTATCAAAAGAACGTTATTGTCACGACGGTTCCGTATCGATTTAAAAAATAGGTCTTTCAAATGCATGTTTTTCAATAGTTGGTCAGGGTGGAAATCAAGCGAACCGAGTATAAAGCACCAAAATTAACCATTGCAACATTCAAAAAAATTGACTATAATGCTAGTATCAAATTAATTAAATATTCCCATTTACCGATGGGATAGAGGCTGCAGTTTATATGAGTAAAACAGTCGAGATACCATGATGTTGATGACGCTGTTTGAAAGGATAAACTGCCGAAGTGTGAGTAGGTCATTGTCTATTCATGCTGGGGATGTTTTCGAATAGGAACATCACTGTCGCGTTATTTAACGTGGAGGGCTATCTTCGGAAGGATTAAACGGACTTTTAAACAGCCGTCGATCTTCTTCGACGGCTGTTTTTTATTTGCCCTCAACATGCGTTAACCTTCTATCATGAAAAGGAGTGCACAACATTGAGGAATACAGCAACATCATCAGCAGATGCATCAACAGCATCATCCAAACCAAATGAACTAAAAAGAACACTCAAAGCAAGACACCTGACGATGATCTCTCTTGGCGGATCGATCGGAACGGGAATCTTCTTAGCCAGCGGCGGCGCTATTCACAATGCCGGCCCTGGAGGAGCGCTGCTCGCTTATGCAGCCATCGGACTAATGGTTTACTTCTTAATGACAAGCTTGGCAGAAATGGCGGCTTATATGCCAGTAGCCGGTTCTTTTAAGGCCTATGCCTCAAAATTTGTCGATCCAGCTCTCGGGTTTGCGATCGGTTGGAACTATTGGTACAACTGGGCAATCACCATTGCTGCCGAACTCGCTGCCGTTGTACTCATTATGAAATTTTGGTTTCCTGAAAGTCCTTCCTTTATTTGGAGCGGATTGGCCCTTTTAATTATGTTTGGCTTAAATTTTCTATCCGTTAAAGGGTTTGGCGAGGCAGAATTTTGGTTCTCCCTTATTAAAGTCATCACCGTTATTATATTTATTATTACTGGAGTCTTCATGATCTTTGGCATTATGGGCGGCGAAGCGATTGGTTTTAAAAACTTTACCATTGAGGATGCTCCTTTCAACGGCGGATTTTTGGCGGTTCTAGGTGTTTTCATGGCGGCCGGCTTCTCTTTCCAAGGGACAGAATTACTCGGAGTGGCTGCCGGAGAAAGTGAAGAACCAGAGAAAAATATTCCTAAAGCGATTAATTCTGTGTTCTGGCGGATCCTGCTCTTTTATATTTTAGCCATTTTTGTAATCGGATTAATTCTTCCGTACACAGATGAACGCCTTCTAAGTGATGCCGTTTCTGTCAGTCCCTTTACACTCGTTTTTGAACGAGCAGGCTTTGCTTTTGCTGCTTCTGTTATGAATGCGATTATTTTAACGGCTGTCTTATCTGCCGGTAATTCCGGCATGTATGCCTCTACACGTATGCTCTGGGACTTAGCACGTGATGGTCAAGCTCCGAAATTCTTAGCTCAGCTTGACAGAAGAGGCGTACCAGTAAACGCTCTTATTATTACAACACTTGTTGGCTGTCTTGCATTCTTAACTACCTTCTTCGGTGACGGCGTCGTGTATGTATGGCTGCTAAACGCTTCTGGAATGGCTGGATTCGTAACATGGCTTGGAATTGCCATTAGCCATTATCGTTTTCGGAGAGCTTTCATTGCTCAAGGCGGAGATTTAACAACACTTCCTTACCGGGCAAAATGGTTCCCAATTGGTCCTGTATTGGCTCTTATTCTCTGTGTCTTTGTTATTTTAGGGCAAAATTTTCAAGCCTTCACGGGAGGTCAAATTGATTGGAACGGCGTGTTTGTTTCTTATATTGGGCTCCCCCTATTTTTAATCTTCTGGATTGGCTATAAAGTAAAGCATAAAACAAAAGTCATTCCTTTAAAAGAATGTGACCTCGGAAAAGAATAACGATCAAAAAAACAGCTGAAGAGATTCTTTCTCTCCAGCTGTTTTTTAATAGATTTTATTCATTTTCTTCCTTTAAGGATGTAACAAAATACTCAATATTTTTTAATTGCCAATAATTCTGCTGGAATTTACGGGTATAGCGGTATTCACTTTGTTTTCGCTGTCCTGAAAAATAAGCAGCAGCTGTTTGATACATCGCTCCTGGATAAGCCATATAGCTTTGGAATAACAGTCTTTCCCCTTTTTTCAGCGGAAAAAAATCAGCATAATACGCGAACAGCTCCCTTGCTGATGCTGAATTTTCCGGAAATGTATCCAGTATACGGGCAAAATACGGAATTAAATCATGAATAGGTGTCGCTCTCCGGGACTGTTCTAAATTAATAAAATACCCTCCCCCGCTCCGATCAATAAGAAAATGTCCAGGATCTAGTTTGCCGTGCACCTGAACCGTTCTCTCTTTTTCCTCTTCTTCTGTTTCCTCTTTCCATTCTTTCAGCTTTTCCTTTGCAAAAGAAAACGCCTGGCGGGTCTCTGTATAGTACATACAAAATAGCAGTTGGAATGGTGACATATAAGTTTCTCTTTCTGAAAGTTCCAGAAATTGCTCTAAATGTTCTTCTTGCCTTTCCCATAAAGCTTTAGTTTGTTCGTATTGTTCGGCACGTGCTGCCTTCGCTACGGGGATCTCTGCTGTAGAAACGAAATGCAGTCTGGCTACTTCCCGAATGAGCTTTTTCTCTGTTTCTGCTATCTGCTGGCCGCCGCTTTCAATCCACGGCATTAAATAGTAAATATGGGCGCCTTCCAAAATGCCATATCTACCATCCAAAGTTGGATAAACCGGAACAAACCGATGATAGCCCGCTTGATAAAGCTTTTGTATATTTAATAGAAAATCCATTCCCCGTATGGAAGGAATTCTTTTTAAAGCAAACACGCCTTTATCAGTTGTTATTTTTTGTACCTGGCCTATCTCTTCGATATGCATGGGGGTTAGTCCGTAGCTTTTCCAAATATGTGAATAGGGCTGTTCCACTATCTTCACCCGCTTTATAAAAAATAAGGCTGTCCCAACTTTAATCGGGAACAGCCGGATCATTAACGAGAAGTCGGTATATAGAGCGCCTGGCCCTCTTCAATGCTTTGATTCGTCTCCAATTTGTTTTCGCGAACTAAGTCAGCTACCGGTAATTCGTAACGCTCAGCGATCGTCTGAAGGGTATCCTCTCTTTGAACAAGACACACTTTCCAGGTGACCGCTTCCTCAGATTCTTTTCTCGCAAAGAAATCGGCTAGAGACATCGTTTCGGTTTTCTTTAAACTAAATGACTTTTTCTTTTTCTTTGGTTCCTCTTCCTCTGATGATGAAGAGGCAGACGGAGATGGAGATGGAGACGGAGACGGAGACTCCTTCATCTCGGCTAATTCGGAAGGCGAGGATTCCATTACCTCCTTCATCTTATGAGCAGGCATATTGATATTGCTCATAGAAGAAGATTCCATTAGATTAGGAGACTCATTAACGGCCACATTAGGAGATTCATTAGGTACCAGCTCCATGTTTATATTAGAGACATTTTCTTTTTGCTGTTCTTTTCTTTCTTCATTTAGCGAAAACAGTGGTATTTCTTCTTCCTCGGGAGCGTCAGGCTGTCTTTTCACCTCCACTAAAAAATCGGCTTCCCTTCCCTGTTCTTCTAAATTCTCCGCTGTATCAACATCCAGCTTTAAAATCGAAAATTCCGGCTCCTTTTTATTTACTTCTTCTTTTAGCCTAGGCTGGTCCTCTACGGGTACTTCAATCGTTTTATCAATTGGTGTTCTTTCAGTCTCTGCCTCTTCTTCCATTATTCCTGCTATCGACAAATCTACGGTTAATTTTAAATTGGCTTTTTCAGGAAACTCATAGTCAAACGAGTCGATGTAAATTTCAACATCTTCCATCTTAGCAATACGAGATTTTGGGATGGTTATATCAATTGGAAAGTGATGAAAAAACTCACATTCATTATCTCCCCGCTCTAATACTTGCTGTACATATTTATAACCATGCCTATCTGTCTGTTCTGTTTGGTGCTGTTCTGATGGAGCGTATTCTCCTGAGAGTTCTAAAAAGCCATGCATCCTAATGAATTGGTCTGCTTCTTCAGTATGAATTTGTGGATCAAGAGAGATGGAATATAATTCTCCTACTTCCTGACCTCTCATAAATCGCACGGTTTCTTCTAATGAAAATCGTAAATACGATAGATCTTGAGACGCCACTTTATTTCCTCCTTTCAAATCCTCGGACTTATGTTTTTCACTCGTTTACATAACGACAAGATAATTCCTATTTATCTTCCCTGACAATTTATTTGTATGACACTCCGGAAAGAAATATGAAAGATTGCCCCATTCAATTTAGGATACATAAAAACCCGCCAGCGGATCGGCTGGCGGGTTTTTGTATATCTTTTATTTCGCTAAGCGGCTGAATGCTTTTTCAGCAGCTGCAATCGTATGTTCAATGTCTTCTTCAGTATGAGCGCTTGATAAAAATAAGCCTTCAAATTGGGACGGCGGCAGGAATACACCTTCATTCACCATTTCCCGGTAATAGTCAGCAAACAATTCAAGGTCAGACGTTTTGGCTTTTTCATAATTCGTTACATGTTCATTTGTAAAGAAGAGGCCGATCATTGAACCAGCACGGTTAAAGGTAATTGGAATGTTATGCTTCTTCGCTGCTTCCGTTAACCCTTCTTCAAGCCGGTCTGCTTTGCGTCCAAATTCTTCGTACATTTCCGGTGTTAATTGACGGAGCGTTTCCAATCCGGCAGCCATTGCCATCGGATTCCCTGAAAGTGTACCCGCTTGGTAAATTGGTCCGCTCGGGGCAATTTGATTCATAATATCTGCCCGGCCGCCGTAAGCACCGACTGGAAGACCGCCGCCAATGACCTTGCCAAGACAAGTTAGATCTGGTGTAATGTCGAAGAACCCTTGTGCACAGTTATAACCGACACGGAAACCTGTCATGACTTCATCAAAAATAAGGAGAGCACCACACTCCTTCGTTACTTCACGAAGGCCCTCTAAGAAACCTGGCTGTGGCGGTACAACGCCCATATTCCCGGCAACAGGCTCAACAATGACACAAGCAATGTCATCGCCAAATTGTTCGAAGGCATACTTTACGCCGTCAAGATCATTATAAGGGACCGTAATCGTATTTTTCGCTACGCTTTCCGGTACACCCGGGCTATCTGGCAATCCTAATGTTGCGACACCAGAGCCTGCTTTAATTAAAAGAGAATCGCCATGGCCGTGGTAGCAGCCTTCAAACTTCAATATCTTGCTGCGTCCTGTAAAGCCGCGGGCAAGTCGAAGCGCACTCATCGTTGCTTCTGTACCAGAAGAAACCATCCGAACGACTTCGATAGATGGAACGCGATCGATGACGAGCTTTGCCAGCTCATTTTCAATTAAAGTAGAAGCTCCAAAGCTTGTACCCGTTTCAGCTGTCTTTTTCAACGCTTCCACAACTTGATCATTCGCATGTCCTAAAATAAGCGGCCCCCATGACAATACATAGTCAATGTACTCATTGCCGTCGATATCATAAATCTTAGAGCCTTTTCCTCTTTCCATAAAAATAGGGTCCATATTAACAGATTTAAAGGCACGAACCGGGCTGTTAACACCGCCTGGCATTAATTTAACCGCTTCTTGAAAGGCCTGCTTCGATTTTTCATAAGAACGCATAACAGAATCCCCCTTATTGTTCACTCAGCCAGCGGGCTGCATCTTTAGCAAAATACGTAATAATTAAATCAGCCCCTGCTCGTTTCATGCTGATCAACTTTTCCATCACGATCGCTTTTTCATCCACCCAACCATTCAGGGCCGCGGCTTTGACCATTGAATACTCGCCGCTGACGTTGTAAGCAACGATCGGCAATTTATATTCATTTCGCATATCGCGCACGATATCTAAATAGGAAAGAGCCGGTTTAACGATTAAGAAATCTGCTCCTTCTTCAATATCTGACTCCGCTTCACGGAATGCTTCGAGGCGGTTTGCCGGATCCATTTGGTACGTTTTGCGGTCACCAAATTGCGGAGTAGAATCGGCTGCATCACGGAAAGGACCGTAAAAACTGGATGAATATTTAACCGCATAAGACATAATAGGCACATCTTCAAAGCCAGCTTCATCTAATCCCTTGCGGATGGCCGCGACAAACCCATCCATCATGTTAGACGGCGCAATAATATCAGCACCCGCCTCTGCTTGGCTAACCGCTGTTTTAGCAAGCAAGTTGAGTGATGGATCATTTAGAACTTTGTTTCCTTCCACTACTCCACAATGGCCATGATCTGTATACTCGCATAGACACGTATCCGCAATAACGACCATATCCGGATAATGACTTTTAATAAAACGAGTCGCTTGTTGAACGATGCCATGGTTGTGGTAAGCGCCTGTTCCTTCTGCATCTTTTTCAACTGGAACGCCGAATAAAATAACAGATTTTAATCCGAGTCCAACAATTTCATCCATTTCTGCTTTTAAACGGTCTAGTGATAGGTGAAAGACACCTGGCATAGAAGGGACCTCATTTTTAATATTTTCTCCCTCTACGATAAACAATGGATAAATCAAATCTTCTTTATGAAGATAAGTTTCACGTACGAGTGCACGCATATTAGCTGATTGCCGCAGACGGCGGTGACGTTTAAATTGTAATTCCATTAGTCTTCTTCCTTTCTAAAATAGCGGACGATTTCTTCTGCCAGAGATTCGCTCGTGTAAGTATCCGGGCAAACCAGTGTATGAAGGCCGAAATGATCCGCTTCCTTTTTAGTTACCGGACCGATACAGGCAATGACTGATTGCTTTAATTCATGAATGCCTGCTTCTTGGATACTTTCCATAAAGTGTCGGATGGCAGACGGACTCGTGAACGTCAGTACATCTGTTTTTTCGGTTTTGAGCAAATCAATTAAGTGCTGCTTTTCTTCTTCGGGAAAATACGTTTCGTAAACCACCCATTCATCAGCAGCTACGCCTTTTTCTCTAAGAGCATCCGCAATCGTTGTTCTTGCAAGATTGCCTTTTGGAATGAGGACCTTATTTGCCTCAAAGCGGTCACTGTTAATTTCCTCGGCAAACTGGTCAGCAGAAAACTTCTCGGGAATATATTCAGCTTGGAATCCATAGCTTTTTAGCACAGCTGCTGTTTTTGTTCCAATAGCGGCAAAGCGAGCTTGGAGGCTCTTCCACTCTATTCCTTTCTCTTCTAACCGTCGAAAGAAAAAATCCACACCGTTTTTACTCGTCAAAATAATCCAATCATATGTAGACAATTGCTGCAATCGTTCCTTTTCCCGTTTGTCGAGAAAAGAGCGAAAAGCAATCAGAGGAACGAAATGAACAATTCCTCCGGCTGCTTTTATTTTATCAATAAAGGAGTCTGCTTGTCCTCTAGGACGAGTGACTAATACGTGCTTGCCCAAAAGCGGCTGGTCAGACGTCATTCGGCATCAAGCTCTGCTTTCACAGTATCAATCAGTTCTTTTGCGCCGTGCTCTGAGAGCAGTCTTGCTGCTTTTACGCCAACCTCTTTTGGATCGTTGCCCCTTACAGTTTCTTTATAAATTGTTTTGCCGTCTGGAGAAGCGACAAGGGCCGTTAGCGCTGTTTCTTCGCCATCTATTACGGCGAATCCAGCGATTGGCACTTGGCAGCCACCTTCCATTTCATGTAAAAATGCCCGCTCTGCTGTTACCGTTTTCACTGTTTCTTCATTTGAAAAAGCAGCAAGCAATTCGAGTAATTCTTGATCATCTTGACGACATTCAATGGCTAATGCCCCCTGGCCTACGGCCGGTAAGCAAAGTTCCGGCTCAAGAAATTCTGTTACAACGTCAGAGGCCCACCCCATGCGGGACAACCCTGCTGCTGCCAAAATGATGGCATCATACTCTTCTGTCTCAAGTTTGGCGAGACGGGTATCAATGTTGCCGCGGATCCACTTAATTTCAAGATCAGGACGAGCCGCTAAAATCTGGGCACTGCGACGCAGGCTGCTTGTTCCGATCACGGCTCCAGCCGGCATATGCTGAAGTTTAACGTGATTTTTTGAAATAAACGCATCACGGTGATCTTCTCGCACTGGAATACAGCCAATTGTCAGTCCTTCTGGAAGCTCAGCTGGCATGTCTTTCATACTGTGTACGGCCATATCAATTTCCTTATCGTACATCGCCTGCTCAATTTCCTTGACGAATAAACCTTTCCCCCCTACTTTAGACAGCGTTACATCTAAAATACGGTCTCCTTTTGTTACAATTTCTTTTACTTCAAAGTCGTATTCTGGCTTCAGCTTCTTCAACTGATCAATAACCCAGTTTGTTTGTGTAAGAGCCAGCTTGCTTCGGCGGGAGCCGACAATAATTTTTCTCATAATACCCTCCTGCTTTGCTTTTAACTGTACCAAAAGTGAAACGATGAAAATCGGCTCACTAAGAAAAAGTTAATTAAGATAATTAAAAAGGCAGCAGCGTTTAACAGTGCCAATGATTTGCCGTAGAGCCCCTTGCGAACTTTTAGGTAAAGATAAATGCCATAAATAATCAACAGAATAAAAGAAGTAATAATTTTGACGTCATACCAGCTGACATCAGGAAGTTTAATAAACTTCCAGATCACCCCAAGAATCAAGCTTAACAACAGCATCGGCACACCGATAGCATTTGATACGTAGGAAAACTTCGTTAACTTATCTAAATCACCAAGGCGCCATAAGCGCTGGCTCCATTTTCTCATCTTCAACAGCCGATACTGCAGCAAGTAAAGTAAAGAAAAAATGAAAGAAAGCGAGAATGCAGCGTATGATAAAATCGCCATCGTAATATGAATAAGCAGCAATTCAGAAACAAGCTGCTCTGCCATTGCCTGCGATTTCATTTGCACAGGCGCAAAGGCATGGATGGCCATAATGGCAAAGCCGATCATATTTGTAAAGAAAACGGTAAAGTCCATACGCAACAGCCGGTTGATGACCAATGAAAGGGTGATCAAGATCCAAGCATAAAAATAAAGCCCTTCAAAAAGGGTAAGAACCGGAAATCGACCGGTTTTGAACATATATAAAAATAAAAAAATTGTTTGAAGAGCCCAAACAATCGATAACATCCAGAAGGCGATTTTATTCGCCTTCCGGTTTTGATTTAAAAAGTCGATAAAATACAGCATGATACTTAAAGCATATAAAATTACCATCAATTCGTGGAGCCTGGCCATTCCTTGTTCAAACATCGAGTAACCTCGCTTACACTTGGAATAATGGCTTCGTTTGAACTTGCTGAATAGGCTGTTCTGCTGTTTTTGCCTGTTTCTCCGCTTTTACTTCCTCTTCAATATTAAAGATTTGTGTAAATAGAGCCAGTTTTTCAGCCGAACGTTTATCCCCAGCCAGTTCTTTCGCCTGTAAAATCGGATCCTTCAACAACTGATTGATAATACTTTTTGTATGTTTGTTTAATATTTTCCGTTCACGGTCTGTTAGGTTTGGCATTTTCCGCTCAATGCTAACCATCGTTTCTGCTTGGATAGAAAGTGCCTTTTGGCGAAGAGCAGAAATTACTGGAACAACTCCAAGCATATTGATCCATTCATTGAAAGCAACAATCTCTGCTTCGATCATCAATTCGATTTTCTCTGCTGCTTTCTGACGCTCGACCATATTTGCTTGGACAATTCCCTCTAAATCATCAATATCATACAAGAAAACACTTTCCAAATCGGAGATAGCCGGATCAAGGTCACGTGGCACAGCAATGTCTACCATAAATAATGGTTTGCCTTTACGCATCTTTTCCACAACGGCCATTCTTTCTTTTGTAATCACATAGTCGCTGGAGCCTGTAGAACTGATCAAAATATCTGCTTCAACAAGAGCGCATTGAAGCTCGGCTAACGTTTTAGCATCGCCATCAAACTTTTCGGCAAGTGTAGCAGCTTTCTCAAACGTCCGATTCACAACAGTTACCTTTGTCGCTCCACTGCCATGTAAATTTTGAATAGCCAGCTCACCCATTTTACCGGCGCCGACAACAAGGACATGCTTGCCTGAAAGACTGCCAAAAATCTTCTTAGCAAGCTCTACAGCAGCATAGCTCACAGACACAGCATTTGCCCCGATCTCTGTTTCAGCATGCGCTTTCTTAGCAAGCGTAACAGCCTGCTTAAATAGATGGTTGAAGACCGTACCCGTTGCGCCAATTTCCTGGCTTCTTAAAAAGCTTGATCGTACTTGTCCCAAAATTTGCGTTTCCCCAAGTACCATAGAATTTAAACCGCTCGTCACTTTCAACAAGTGTTCAACCGCTGCTTCCTGTTCATGGATAAATAGAAAAGGAGTAAATTCTTCCTTTTCCATCCCGAACCATTCAGATAAGAAATGTTTAATATAATAACGCCCTGTATGGAGCTGATCGACGACCGCGTAAATTTCTGTCCGGTTGCAAGTGGAAAGAATGACGTTTTCCAAAATACTTTTTTGCGTACGGAGCTCTGACATGGCTTTTTCTAAGTCCGTGTCTTGAAAAGATAATCGTTCACGTATCTCCACTGGGGCTGTTTTGTAGTTTAGTCCCACCACAATAATATGCACGTTCTCAGCACCCCCATAAAAATCTGTTACATTCATTATAACACGGAACAAATTTTCCTTATTCACAAATTGTGAACATATGCTAACATTAAAAGCAATAAATTCTGTTTAGACCCACTAGCTAGCGTAACAAAATAGGAACTAAGATTCAAGTTAGGAATTTGGAAAGCGGGGAAACTATTTTATGAAGCAGCAGCGAATTTTTCCGGGCACTATCTTAATTGGATTTGGCTTGTATTTCTTTTTGCAGCAAGCTGCTATTGCCTGGTTTCAGCCCTTCTTAAGCTGGCCAACGCTTCTTATCGTGATTGGCCTTGCCTTTTTAGCGGATGCCTACAGCGGCCGGGAAGGTAACAGTATCTTGCCCGGTGTGATTCTAACTGGCTTCGGCATTCATTTTCACGTCGTCAATCACTTTGGATTTTGGTCTAACGATACAGGTGTTTTTATTTTAATTATCTCACTAGGATTTTTACTGCAATATCAAAAAACGAGAAATGGCCTGTTCCAAGGTTTGCTTTTTCTTATTCTTGCCGTTATTACTCTTTTTTATGATAAAGTAGTCGAATGGCTCGGATTGCTTGAAAATCGCGCACTCTCACTTTGGCAATTTTGGCCTGTTCTTCTCATTGCCATTGGCGGCTATCTGCTATTTGTCAAAAGAAAGTAAGATGAAACCTAGCTATTATTACCCAAGCGACAGTTTAGAAAACATATAGAAGCCGCTTTTTCTGTACATATAAAAATGCCGTTCACCCACTTGATGAAATGAACAGACAGCTGAACGCATACGAAAAAAACATATCTTATTTTATAAAAACTAGGACATCGGGCTCTCAATTAGTTAAACCTTTCCCATGACACATGGTTATTTAGAATCGCACTTCCGGCTTATTTTTATAAGTAAAAATGATATTTACAACAGAATACCCACTTTTAAAAAAAGAAAACTGCTCACACATTAGTGAGCAGCTTTTTTTTCGCTTTTCATTCTCTTTTGGATGATCTTCCAGGCTTCGTCTTTTCCTTGCCCTGTTTCAGAGGAGAAAACCACGATATCATCCTCGGGGTCAAAATCAAGTGTTTCCTTGACTACCTTTAGATGCTGTTGCCACTTGCCCTTCGGAATCTTGTCTGCCTTCGTGGCAATGACAATGGCCGGAATTTCATAATGCTTTAAGAAATGATACATCATGGCGTCATCTTCTGTAGGAGGATGCCGTAAATCAACAATGAGCATACATGCACGCAGCTGCTCCCTGGTTGTTAAATAAGTCTCAATCATTTTGCCCCATGCTTCACGCTCTTTTTTTGATACTTTTGCAAAGCCATAGCCTGGCACATCAACGAAATAGAGCTTTTCTTCAATTTTATAAAAGTTCAGTGTCTGTGTTTTCCCTGGTTTAGATGAAATCCTAGCCATACTTTTACGCTGAATCATTCTATTAATAAAAGATGATTTTCCTACGTTAGAGCGTCCAGCCAGCGCAAATTCCGGAAGAAAATCTTCCGGATACTGCGCTGGCTTCACTGCACTAATGACGAGTTCTACTTGATTAACCTTCATAATTTTCACCTGTTAGCGCTATTTTTAACACATCATCCATATGAGAAGCTAGAATAAATGTTAGATCATGGCGCACACTTTCTGGAACGTCTTCGATGTCTTTTTCATTATCCTGCGGTAGGATAATCGTCTTAAGCCCGGCTCTATGAGCGCCAAGCGATTTTTCTTTTACTCCGCCGATTGGCAGTACACGGCCACGCAGCGTAATTTCGCCCGTCATGCCGACTTCCCGACGGATTGGCCGAGTCGTTAAGGCTGATACAAGAGCAGTAGCCATTGTAATACCAGCAGAAGGACCATCCTTCGGCACCGCTCCTTCTGGAACGTGGATATGAATATCATACTTTTCATGGAAATCTTCTTCAATATCCAACTCTTTTGCTTTAGAGCGGACATAACTAAAGGCGGCTTGAGCTGATTCCTTCATCACATCTCCTAGTTTCCCTGTTAAAATCAACTTGCCTTTCCCAGGAGAGAGCGATACTTCAATTTGTAAAGTATCTCCGCCAGCAGTCGTGTAAGCCAGCCCATTTGCTACACCGACTTGATCAACTGTTTCCGCCTGGCCATAGCGGAAGATGCGCTTGCCTAAAAATTCTTCTAAATTTTTGCTTGTCACGACTACACGTTTCTTTTCCTCCGACACAATCATCTTAGCTGTTTTTCGACAAATAGAGGCAAGCTGGCGCTCAAGATTCCGAACGCCCGCTTCACGTGTATAATAGCGGACAACATCTTGAATGGCATCGTCTCGTACTTGAAGCTGTGATTTACTTAATCCATGCTCTTCTACTTGTTTTGGCAGTAAGTGTGATTTGGCAATGTGGATTTTCTCAAGCTCCGTATAGCCTGCAATCGTAATAATTTCCATCCGATCACGAAGAGGTCCCGGAATCGTTGCTAGATCATTAGCCGTAGCGATAAACATGACTTTTGATAAATCATATGTTTCTTCGATGTAGTGATCACTAAAATTAAAATTCTGTTCCGGATCTAGTACTTCAAGCATAGCTGAAGACGGATCTCCTCTAAAGTCACTTGACATCTTATCAATTTCATCGAGCAGGAAGACAGGATTGATCGTTCCCGCTTTTTTCATCCCTTGAATGATACGGCCTGGCATGGCTCCAACATACGTACGGCGATGACCGCGAATCTCAGATTCATCACGCACACCACCTAAGGAAATACGTACAAAGTTTCTGCCAAGAGATTCTGCAATAGAACGCGCCAAAGATGTTTTCCCGACACCCGGAGGTCCAGCAAGACATAAAATCGGCCCTTTTAATGACTGGGTAAGCTGTTGAACGGCCAAATATTCAAGCACACGCTCTTTGACTTTCTCTAGTCCGTAGTGGTCACGATTTAAGATTTCTTCTGCTTTTTCAATGTCCAAATCATCTTGTGTTGCGTTCGTCCATGGAAGCGTTACAAGCCATTCAAGATAATTACGAATAACTGCGCTTTCTGCCGCGCTTGAAGGAATTTTTTCAAAGCGATTTAATTCTTTTAAAGCCGTCTTTTTCACATGCTCTGGCATATTGGCTTCTTCAATTCGCTTCAATAACTCTTCAACTTCGCCAGTTTTGCCTTCCTTATCGCCAAGCTCTTGCTGGATCGCCTTCATTTGCTCCCGCAAAAAGTACTCTTTCTGCGTACGCTCCATCGATGTTTTCACGCGCTGCCCGATTTTCTTTTCCAAGTTCAATACTTGCTTTTCGTTATTTAACAAATCAATAATCCGATTGAGACGATCTTTTACATTAAATGTCTCAAGAATCTCTTGCTTGTCCTTCATTTTGATTGGCAAGTGAGATGCTACGATATCAGCAAGCCGGCCTGGCTCGTCAATGTCCGCTACAGTAGAATACGTTTCTGCAGAAACTTTTTTGGAAAGCTTAATATATTGCTCAAAATACTGAAGAAGTGTGCGCATCAAGGCTTCTAATTCGAGGTCCTTTGTGACATCATCCTCATGCACTTCTACTGTCGCTAAATAAAAAGTTTCCTTATCCTCCAACTGTTTCAGCACTGCCCGGCTTAGGCCTTCAACGAGCACACGGATCGTTCCATTCGGCAACTTAAGCATTTGCTTCACTTTTGTTAAAGTACCCGTTTCAAACAAATCCTCTTGCAAAGGATCGTCTATATTGGAATCTTTTTGAGTGGATAAAAAAATCAAATGATTGTCCAACATTGCCTGCTCCAATGCCTCAATCGAACGGTCACGACCAACATCGAGGTGCAAAACCATCGTAGGATACACTAGTAATCCCCGGAGTGGCAGGAGGGGCACAGTGTGAATCGTTTCATTACTCATAAACATAACCTCCATCACTTCAAACATCAGGCAAAGCAGCTGCCTGTTCTCTGTTTCACGCTTTCTGCCGTAAAATAGGTGTTTTGTACAATCTTATCTTATTTAAATAAGAGTGTCCATTTTTGAAATGAATTATCATTTTCCTGTCTTTTTACCTATTCCTCACTTTAGCAGAAAACAAACAATGGGGCTGCCCTAAAAGTAAAAAATATTACTTTATGAGGCAGCCTCTGTCTGCTATATAGATTTCTTTTCTTTCGATAAAATATTCCCTGGCTGAACAAGGCCTTTCCGCTCGGCCTCTTTATCGAAAAAGTGATCAAATGCTTCTTCTAATTCGGAAATTGGAATTAATTCTATTCCCTCGACTTTTTCTAAAAGAAGGGATTCATTTTCTTTTGGAAAGAGCACTTTTTTCGCTCCTGCTTCTTTTGCAGCTAGCACTTTTTGCAAAACGCCGCCAACCGGTTTTATTTGGCCATGAAGACTAATTTCGCCTGTAATGGCTGAAGTGTGATCGGCGGGATGACCGTATATCGCTGAATAAATAGACAATGCAATCGCTGCTCCTGCAGAGGGACCGTCTACTGGCATTCCCCCAGGAAAGTTAACAAAAATATTAAACTGTTCTACCGGTACACCGATTGATTTTAAAACGGTAACCGCATTTTCTACCGATCCTTTTGCCATACTCTTTCGCTTAATCGATTTTGCCGATTGATTGAACGTTTCTTCTTCTATTATGCCGGTTACGGTCACGGTTCCCTTCTCATTTGCAGGAAGGACCGCTGCTTCAATTCCGAGAAGAGCTCCGCTGTTTGGCCCAGTAACAGCCAGCCCATTAATGAGCCCAACTTTTGATTTCTCCGGAATCCGCGACTCCCATTTTGGGGAGAGGCGGCTTGAACGAATCACCCATTCCACTTCCTGGTCAAGTATCTCTTTCTTATTTTCCATCATGGCAATTCCAGAAGCCATTTGTACCAAGTTCACCGCTTCTCGACCGTTGCGAGTATGTCCGGCGATAAGAGCCAATCCTTTTTCAGATAAAGCCATCCCCGCCTTCTCAGCCGCTTTACGGGCAATATTGGTTAAATGCTTATGATCCAATTCATTAAAGTACACTTCTTGACAGCGGGAGCGAATAGCTGCCGGGATTTCTTCAGGTTGTCTTGTCGTCGCTCCAATCAAACGAAAATCTGCCGGTAATCCTTTTTGAAAAATATCATGAATATGTCTCGGGATATTCTCATTTTCTTCACTATAATATGCACTTTCAAGGATGACTTTTCGATCTTCCAGCACTTTTAGCAGCTTGTTCATTTGAATAGGGTGTAGCTCACCGATTTCATCAATAAATAAAATCCCACCGTGTGCGTTACTAACCGCTCCTTTTTTAGGCTGAGGAATACCAGCCTGCCCAAGAGCCCCAGCTCCCTGATAAATAGGATCATGCACAGAGCCAATGAGCGGGTCGGCAATCCCTCTCTCATCGAAGCGAGCGGTCGTCGCATCTAACTCTACAAAAACAGCGTTCTGTGCAAAAGGCGAGTGCTTGCTTCTTTTTGCCTCCTCTAATACAAGACGGGCTGCTGCGGTTTTTCCTACGCCCGGCGGCCCATAGACAATGACATGCTGCGGGTGAGCACCGCAAAGAGCCGCTCGCAGCGCTTTGATCCCTTCTTCTTGCCCTACGATATCCGAAAAGTTCTGTGGTCGAATTTTTTCGGCAAGCGGCTTTGTTAAAGAGATTGCCCTCATTTTCCTCATGGCTTCCATTTCTTTTTTCGATTCCTTGTCAATCGTTATTTTGCTCGCGTACTGTTTTTTCAGCATCGTAAGAAAATAAAGACTGATAATCAATCCAAACACAAGCTGTCCCGCAATAGCAACTGCTGTCCAATTCATATCGTATCCTCCCATACTAGCAAAGTGATCCCTGCATAAACGGCTGATCTTTCCATAGGAATGCCCCTATGTTCTTCCAGAAGCCATCCTCTATCTTCTCATCATCCGTTTTCTTATTTGCCAGTATCGCCTCATTTTGATACTCATAAACAGCCATTCATTCGGAAGTTCTTCTACGACAAAAAAACAGGGCAGCCGCATGACTTTGAGCTGTCCTGTTTTCATAAATTGTTTATTTTATTCTGTTACTTTACCAGACGCTTTTGAACTCCTTTTCGAGCCCTCCAACCTCCTAGCGGGCTAATCAGGCCGCTTCCGCTTTTCTATTGTCCAGCTTCGCCTCCTTGGGGCTCGAGGTCATAAGCCAATCTGACGCTGTGGCTGAAAAACGCCACTACACCAGCGCCAGCCTGTCTTATGCTTGTCGCCCCAATACAGTCGGCTCCGCTTTTCTATATTACGCTGAGGTTTTGGTTAGGTCTATTTTTTGGCCGTTTTCGCCAAGAAGTTTTGGCGCTGCGTTGTTGAGGACTGTGTCCTCCGTAATGACGCATGTTTTAATGTCCTCTCTTGAAGGCAGGTCATACATGACATCCAGCATAATGCTTTCAATAATAGAACGGAGTCCGCGTGCACCTGTTTTACGTTCAATTGCCTTTTTAGCAATTTCACGAAGGGCATCCTCTTCAAACTCGAGGCTCACTTCATCAAGCTCCATCATTTTTTGATATTGTTTAACAAGCGCATTTTTTGGCTTGGTTAAGATTTCAACGAGTGCTTCTTCATCAAGCTGTTCAAGGCTTGCGATCACTGGAAGACGGCCAATGAATTCAGGAATTAACCCAAATTTTAATAAATCTTCCGGTACTAGCTTAGATAAAAGAGAGCCATCTGTCACTTCTTCTTGCTTTGTTTCAAGGCCAAAACCAATTACTTTTTGACCTAGACGGCGTTTAATAATTTGCTCTACGCCATCAAACGCTCCTCCGCAGATAAAGAGAATATTTGTTGTATCGATTTGAATAAATTCCTGATGAGGATGCTTACGTCCACCTTGTGGCGGAACACTCGCTACTGTACCTTCTAAAATTTTCAGAAGGGCCTGCTGTACGCCTTCACCAGAAACATCACGTGTAATAGATGGATTTTCAGATTTACGCGCTACTTTATCAATCTCATCGATGTAAATAATGCCCTTTTCCGCTTTTTCTACATCGTAATCAGCAGCTTGGATTAATTTAAGAAGGATGTTTTCTACATCCTCCCCCACGTAACCTGCTTCCGTTAAAGAAGTAGCATCAGCAATAGCAAATGGCACATCTAAAATACGTGCAAGTGTTTGTGCAAGAAGGGTTTTTCCACTTCCTGTAGGCCCAATTAAACAAATATTACTTTTCGCTAATTCCACGTCATCTACTTTGCTGTTTGAATTGATACGCTTATAGTGGTTATAAACAGCAACGGCTAATGACTTTTTAGCACGTTCCTGGCCAATGACGTAATCATCCAAAATATCACGAATTTCCATTGGTTTCGGTACGTCTTTAAACTCTACTTCTTCTTCAGTCCCAAGCTCTTCCTCAACTATTTCAGTGCATAGCTCAATACACTCATCACATATATATACACCGGGTCCAGCTACAAGTTTGCGTACTTGATCCTGTGTTTTTCCACAGAAAGAACATTTAAGCTGCCCTTTTTCATCGTTAAACTTGAACAATGTTTTTCACCCCTTATAAATAATTAATCGCTTGTCCAGCTGCAGGCGCTTAACGGCTAGTGGACTTCCTGCTCCTTCTTGCGATAAGTCAACATCGAATCCGCTCACGCTCTTCGTGTTTCCTTTATCTCATGCGGAGCCGTCCAGTCTATACGCCGCTGGGCAAGCGCCCTCCGCTTTTCGTGCCCAGCTGCAGGCGCCAGTGTGTACGTTGATTTTACTCTCCCTGTCACCCTTTCCCATAAAAAACAAACAGTCATTTTTTGTGACATATGTCTTTTAGGCAATCGCGCCTAGCTGTTTATTTACCCGCTCTTGCCCCAACAATTTGCTGCGGCCAAACGGGTGATTTCTCACTTTTCCCTCGTTCAGCTACAGATGTCAACGTGTACGCTGAACGAGCGCCGTTGGCTCTTTATTAAAAAAGTATGTATTGCATTGTACCACATTTTGTTCTATTGCAGAAACAAAAGGTCTTTTGTATATATAATGTGTAACCATCTGCACTATTACTAAAACATTTTTTCACTTTTCTTCGTCAAGCTGCTTTTATTTAAGAATCAAGTATACAACTGACTTCCTATGCGGATAAAATCCCCATTTTCTTATAAGCACCTTGACTGTTATATATGTATGGTAGTAAGTAATAGGTAGAAAACAAGGCACGAGCAGTTCGCGCCTTGTCTACCATTATCTATTATTATGCACTAGCTTTGCTGTTTTCCACAAGAAATTCGATTGCTTTGCGGATCTTTAAGTCAGCCTGCATGCCATCTAAGTTGCCTAATGCTTTTTTAATGTCTTCAACTGACAGATTAAACTGTTCTGCCATCTTGCTTAATTCTTTTTCTGTATCTTCTTCAGTTGCTTCTAAGTTCTCTGCTTCTGCGATAGCTTCAAGCGTTAAGCTTGTGCGTACACGTGTTTCTGCATTTTCTTTCATTTGGCCACGAAGGTCTGCTTCGCTTTGACCTGAGAATTGATAGTAAAGATCAAGATTCATACCTTGCATAGAAAGGTTTTGTGTAAATTCCTGAAGCATACGATCAATTTCATTTTCGATCATTACTTCTGGTACGTCGATTTCTGCATTAGCTGCTGCTTTTTCCACGAGCGTATCACGAAGTGTTTGCTCTGCAGCTGTTTTCTTTTGCTCTTCAAGACGCGTGCGGATTTTCGCTTTTAATTCATCAAGTGTTTCCACATCTTCGTCTGTTTCTTTTGCAAATTCGTCATTTAGTTCAGGAAGCTCTTGCGCTTTGATTTCATGAACCTTCACTTTGAATACAGCTGGTTTGCCAGCAAGCTCTTCTGCATGGTACTCTTCAGGGAAAGTAACTTCTACGTCTTTCTCTTCGCCAGCTGCTACACCGATCAATTGCTCTTCGAATCCAGGAATGAATGTACCTGAACCAACAACTAATGAGTAGTTTTCAGCTGTGCCGCCTTCAAATACTTCTCCGTCAACAGAGCCTTCGAAATCAAGAACAACTGTGTCGCCGTCTTCTACTTTTCCGTCTTCTTTCACAACAAGCTCAGCATGACGCTTTTGAAGAGCTGTTAGTTCTTCCTGAACATCCTCGTCTGTTACTTCTGTGCTTAATTTTTCTGCTTCAAGCCCTTTATATTCGCCAAGCTTTACTTCAGGCTTAACAGTAACAGTCGCTTTGAAAATTAACTCTTTGCCTTTTTCCATTTGCTCAATATCAATTTCTGGACGGTCTACAGGATCAATTCCTGCTTCCTCAACCGCTTTTCCATATGCTTCTGGAAGAATGATATCCAGTGCATCTTGATAAAGAGACTCTACACCGAAACGCTTTTCAAATAAAGCGCGTGGCATTTTACCTTTACGGAAACCAGGTACGTTAATGTTTTTTACTACTTTTTTAAATGCGGCATCTAAACCGTTGTTTACTGTTTCCGCATCTACTTCTACTGTTAGAACCCCTTGGTTCCCTTCTTGCTTTTCCCATTTAGCAGACATAAAGTTCCCTCCAAAAATCTATAAATTGATCATCATGAACAGTATAAGTTGTTCGGCCGCCCTATGTATATCTTTCTTACACAAAAAGGACACATTATGACCTTTACATTATAACATACGTTTTTTCTCTTTCAACAAAAAGCCTACATGATCGGTGAAGAAATTTCATCTAATTTCCTCATAAAAGCAAGGCTCTTTTGAACCTCTTTATCCAGCTCATTCTCTGTTTCCAGCCCCGGTTCTTGGTAATAGGTACGAAGCTGCCGCAATGATGCTCTAGCCCATCCTTCAGGAGAAATCTCCTTCGGCTCAAAAGGATATATAAGGAAAAAATGATGCTTGACTATTTCCTTTACTTGCTCAAGCTGTACTGGATCTTTGTCCGCTAGCTCGTCTTCTAAAAAGTGGATAACCTTCTTAAAATAATCCTTTTCAAAAGCATCGGACAACTGTACAGGAATTACACTACCCGTAAATTCAAACTTCCTTACCGTTACGGCCCTTTCAATTCCATGTTCCTTTAATACGTTCAAAATAAGTGTTTGCAAAAAAGGATGCGTGCCTTCTTTTTCAAGCATGGCGACTAGCTCGTCATAATACGGCTGGATATTCACATGAGCAAGCTCCATCAATCTTAACGTTTGCTCACGTAAGGTTTCCTGGCCAGTAAACAGCGGCATCCACCTGGTTTCTGGAGCATCCAGCATCTTCCGGCTTAACTCCAACAGCCGTTCAAAATACTCTCGCTTTTCTTCTGGCAGCTGCTTTTCCTCCATCAACGCTGATAGCGTGGAAAAGATCGTCTTATACTGTTTTTGCTGCATAAGAATAAGCACGTAAATATCAAGCACATCATAGTAATCGCCAAGCCCCTTATGTAGCATGTCTTTACACAACTCTAAGGCGCTGTCGTAACGACCACTTTCGTACAAAGCTAGTAAGAGGGCTGTTTTTACATCCCCTTCTTCAGTAAGCGGATGTTCCAGCGCTTGGGACAAAAAAGAAGCGGCTTCATCATATTGCTTCGCTTCAAGGGCGGCCCGTCCTTTTTGGATAAGCGCCTGTCCCGTTCCTGGAAAAATAAATACATTTCCTTTTCTATCCCACTTTTTCTTCTTCATAGTCAGTCACCCGATTGCCTCTACTTCGATGAAAACAGCGGCTGCTTCCATTCCTTTTTTTGTATTTCTGTAAGTGTAGCACGGATATTCGAAAAAAAAAAGCAATGGAGAAGGCGGATGATCGAAAACAAAAGGATTTAATCGTGCTAAGCAAGGATTCCTTCTCAAATTTCAAATATAAAAAAACCTTCCAAGCGTTTGCCTGAAAGGTTGATTTCATTATGTATGGCGTCCCAGGAGAGATTCGAACTCCCGACCGACGGCTTAGAAGGCCGTTGCTCTATCCAGCTGAGCTACTGGGACAATTTTAAAAGTGTTAAACAAGTTATGTAAGACATTTACTATAATAACAACCTCACGAAAGATTGTCAACGTGTTTTTTAAGTTTTTTTCATTTATTTCATAGAGAGGGATTTTTCTGCTTTAAAAGCAAAAGTGCAGCTTAAAAAGTTAGCATTCTATTGGCTGTTTAAACTGCACTTTCGCTTGCACACTCCTATAACTCACTGCTTTTATTCTATGCATCCTAATTAACAGGTTATACATAAAAACGATTTAAAGTGAAAAAACACATTGCAGCTCTGTTAATTCCCGATGGGTTTCATCAAAAAAACGAATGACAGCCTGTTGCTCGTCTGCTTCCACAAGCGCATACGTTTTCTCCCGCCGACCACGCGGCATAGCAATGCTCCCTGGATTCAGAAAAATAGCATCATTTATCTTCTCGGCGCCTAACAAATGAGAATGACCAAAAAAGACAAAATCTGAGCCATTTTCTTGCGCTTTATAAGTTAACTTCATAAGCGACATTTTCACGTTATAGCGATGACCATGAGTAATGAATATTCTTTTTCCCTTGACACCCTCGACAATATCATAGGGAAACTCTTCTTCTGTGTCGCAATTCCCTCTTACCGCTACATACCCTTCAATTGCCGGGTTATCCGCACTCAATTCAGAGTCGCCGCAATGAATCAATACATCTACTTCCCCTTCATAACGCTGTTTCAGCTCTGTTAAAATTTCACTCCAGCCGTGACTGTCACTCACAACTAACACTTTCATCTCGTTTCACCACCCATAATTTCCGGAAGCAGTGCGCCTAATTTCTTCATGGCCCCACCACGGTGACTGACACTATTCTTTTCTTCCGGCTGCAGTTCCGCCATTGTTTTCTTGAAGCCCTCCATCCAGAAAATAGGATCATAACCAAATCCGTTGGCGCCTTGCTTCTCTGAAGTGATTTTCCCTTCACAAGATCCAGATACCGTCACCGTTTTTTCACCTGGACGGGCAATGGCCAATACACAATGAAAGCGGGCAGTCCGTTTTTCTTCCGGCACTCCCTTGAGTTCAGCTAACACTTTTTGAATATTGGCTTCATCGTCTTTCTTAACACCAGCATAGCGGGCAGAATAAACGCCCGGCCGGCCATCAAGAGCATCAATGCTTAAGCCTGAATCATCGGCAATCACTAACTGTCCTGTTTCATTCGCTATTGCTTCTGCTTTCAATACAGCATTTTCTTCAAACGTGTGACCTGTTTCCTCTACATCGGGCAACGATGGATAATCAAGCAGTGTTTGCACTTCTATTCCATACTCTGCAAATAAACTAGAAAATTCCTTCGCTTTTCCTTCATTTTTCGTTGCAATAATGACCTTATTCATTCTGCCTCTCCTTTTGGTCGTCTGCCGATTTTTTCAGCAATTTCACCAAGGGCTGCTGATTGAATTGCAAACAGGCTCGTGATCCCGTTCTGGGCAAGTTCTAGAAGTTGATGCAGCTCCTGAATAGAAAAAGTTGCTTCTTCTCCAGTTCCCTGCAGTTCCACAAACTCATTGTTGCCTGTCATGACAATATTCATATCCACCTCTGCCTGGCTGTCTTCTACGTAATTTAAGTCTAACACGGCGCCATGCTCTTTGACGATTCCTACGCTTGTTGCGGCTAAGAAATCAGTAACTGGAAATACCGGTAACTCTTTTTCTTCAGATAGCTTATTAAGCGCTAGTGTCAGCGCTACAAAGGCACCAGTAATAGACGCTGTCCGTGTACCGCCATCTGCCTGAATCACATCACAATCAATCCAAACTGTCCGTTCGCCCATCGCTTCCAAATCCACGATCGCTCTAAGAGCACGGCCAATAAGCCGTTGAATCTCCATCGTTCTTCCTGATACTTTTCCTTTAGAAGATTCACGAATATTCCTTTGTCCCGTTGCTCTCGGCAGCATCGAATATTCCGCTGAAATCCAGCCTTTTCCGCTCCCTCTCATAAACGGAGGCACCCGCTCCTCAATGCTGGCTGTACAAATCACTTTCGTATCTCCCACTTGAATAAGCACGGATCCCTCTGGATGCTTTAAATAATTAGTCTCAATATGTACGTGTCTAAGTTCCTGAGCTTGTCTTCCATCAAATCTCATCTTAATTCCCTCCGTTGTATCATTTATCTGCATCTTATTATAGTAGCATTTTTCTCACAGACATAAAAAAGAAATCATTCACCTAGCCCCCTGATCGCAGGTGGTTAGATAGATGATTATGAGAAAGGTCAATTGCATATACGATCTGTCACCTTTAAAAGAGACTTTCACAAATCAACCGGATTCACTACGTCAGGACGTGTTACCGAACTGCTAAGCGGCTTGCCTTGCTCAGTCGTAATGTTTGAATTGCCACCAACCTGAATAGCCAAGCTCTCAATCTGGGTTCCTTCCGTCAGAGACAAAGCGAGTGATTGTAATATATGCTCAGACACCATTTTATTTTCAAAACTTCCAAGAATAGACTCATTAAAGTTCAACGTAACTCGCCCTTCCTTTATCATTGGCTTTTCCAATAATTCGGCTTCTGGAAGAAATTCTGTTACGAGCCCGGAATCTGCTCGCGGCCCTTTAGCTAACTCTTTCACAATGGCCGTAATTTGATCTTGTTCCTTATTGCTGACACGCTTCGTGACGGGTACATAATAATAGCCCTCTCCCTCTTGAGCCATATAATAAACGGTGACCGGTCTTGTGTCTACGAGATCCACTACACCAGAGGCATCTACATTAATTCCGCTTTGTCGTGTTAACCCTTCTTCATCAAGTGCCATCTTTCCGACTGGCATTTCAGAAATTGGATGGCCATTCACTTGGAGTTTTACCCGCTCCACCGAATCAAATTGAGTTAATGTCCAAGTAATCGATTGAGCGATTCTCTGTTCGTCTGCTCGATCATATTCTTTAAATTCAGGGGAGAAATCAACTGTTGCCGTTCCTTTTTCAATGTCAACGCTTTTGATTTGTGTACCGGCCGGCAGAACAGGACGAAAACCATTTGGAACCATATTGGATACAGGACCCTCGGCCACAAGATATTCAAGTGCCTGCTTGGCCAAACTTTTTGTATTCGGAAGAGGCATCGTTTGAGAAACAACATAGCCGTTTTTATCAATTAAATATAGCTCTGTCATCACCATATTTTTATTTTGTGCAGCTTTTTGTCCATCTTCACTCGTCAAGCTATCCGTATACACAACAGATTGCGGGGGATCAATTTTTTCCTTCTTCTCTTCGGGCCATAATCCGCAGCCTGCTGTATAAACAGAAGAAATTAAAATAACTGCCACCGCTGCCGTCTTCTTTTTTCGCATAACTACCCCTCCTAAAACTGTTTGTACTAAATATACGGGTGTTTCGAAAACTTAGAACTAGCTTGGACAAATCTTCTATTCTTACAGACAAAGACTCCAAAAAAAAACCGCTTAGCTGCCTAAGCGGATTGATTCAATATGTAACTCTTTCTCTTGAAGCCAATCGGAAGCAATTTCGTAAAACAACTCTTTTGAACCCGTTGTATAGAAGTAATGTGACAGTCGAGGAGATTCTTCTGCCAAGAGCTTCTTGTAATCAAGAATAGCACTTACCTCACGAGCCGTTTCTTCCCCTGAGCTAATAACTTGAACCTGTTCGCCTAGAACATCAGCTATAATAGGTTCAAGCAAAGGATAATGGGTACATCCTAAAATAACCGTGTCAATTTGCGTATTCTGCAACGGAACTAACGTCTCAGCCACAATCTTTTCTGCCGTTTCTCCTTTGTATTCTCCACTTTCCACAAGAGGTACAAATTTTGGACAAGCGAGCGAGGTAACAACTGCCTTTTTGTTAATAGAAGTAAGCATTTTTTCGTAAGCACCACTTCGGATTGTCCCAATTGTTCCAAGCACACCAATCTGATCATTTCTCGTTTGTTTAATCGCTGCCCGTGCCCCCGGACGGATCACCCCAATCACAGGAATTGGCAAAGCGGTCCGAATCTCTTCTAGTACAACGGCTGTAGCCGTATTACAAGCAATTACAAGCATCTTAATGTTTTTCTCTATTAAAAATCGGGTCATTTCCCAAGTATAGGCCTTCACTTCTTCAGCCGGTCTTGGCCCGTAAGGACAACGTGCCGTGTCCCCTGTATAATAAATGGTTTCATTCGGAAGCTGACGCATAATCTCTTTAGCTACCGTTAAACCGCCTACTCCCGAATCTATTACACCGATCGGTCTATTCAATTTTCTCGCCTCATTTTACTTTCATTTCTTGATGCATTTTCTCTAAGTTGCTTTTTAAAGATAGTATTTCATCCTCGCTGAAATTTTGTAAAATTTGCTGTACATACAGCTGGCGCTTTTTTATCACTTCTTCGATCATACTCGCGCCTTCTTTCAGTAGATGAATGCGCACAATCCGTCGATCATTCGTATCTTTCACCCGTTCAACGAGGCTGTTTCGTTCCATTCTATCAATCAGGTCTGTTGTTGTACTGAAAGCTAGAAACATTTTCGTAGATAACTCGCCAATCGTCATATCTCCTTCTTCAAACAACCATTGCAGCGCAATAAATTGAGGAGGTGTAATCTTATAATCACTTAATATCTCTCGACCTTTTTGTTTAATAATACCGTTTATGTATCGTAATTCCTTTTCAATATCCGCGACAAAATCGAGCGATTGCTCAAGATTTGCTGCCATGCTTAGCACTCCTTATTCATCGTTCCCTTTTTCAAACCTTAACGTTCATAAATCCCTCACCTGTTTATTGTCGCTTTTTTCCCTATAAATTGCAAGGTAAAGAAGGCACAAAAGCATAATCTATAGTATTTCTCTTGTTTTACTTATTTTTCATTAAATAGTAACTATAAGTAAAGGAGGGGCGAATGAATATAAAAAGAATAGCTAGCTTTATAGCAGTATGGTTAATTTTATGCGGAGCAACTTATAGTCTCACTTTATTAAAAAAAGGACACTTTTTCGATTATTCCTTTTTCGTCGGATTAATTGGTGTTGTGCTGATTAAGTTTTCCAGCTCATCCGGTGGTTTTACTAGCGACAACTTAGATATGCACCTGCAGAGTCAAACAGGTATGAGGCAAGACCGGCAATCGAAATCCTTTGATCCCCCAGCTTGTTTTATGCAGCAATTATCTACACTGTGCTTTCATTTAGTTTAATGCTATTTTATTATCGTCAATATTTCTTTTAAAGCAACCGTAGAAACATTTTATCCAACGGTAAAACAGATGGCGGTCCAGTGGACGCCATCTGTTTTCTTAAAGCTTTAATTCACCCATCCTGAGCAATTCAACGATTGCCTGCGCCCGTCCTTTCACGCCGAGCTTTTGAATGGAGTTAGAGATATGATTGCGGACCGTTTTTTCACTGATAAATAGCTCTTCAGCAATTTCCCTCGTCGTCCGATCTTGCACGAGTAATTCAAATACTTCTTTTTCTCTCTTCGTTAATAGCGGTTTACGATCAAAGCGATGCTCCCTCACTTGACATGTAACCTCCTCGCTTCCGCCAGCTTCTGATCACTCAATTAACGGAATGGCCGTTACGGTATCATATGTGAAGGAACAAAGAATTGACAGCAAAGCAGCAAAATTCTCTTTGTTTTTTATTCTCATGCTCTGTTATACTTCAGCGTTGATTTTCGCTGCAGGCAGACACTTTCCGTAACCAGTCCTGCATGGTCCCACCAGGACTCACTTTCTCGCAGAGTCTCCACCTTCCGCTATGATCAACTATTAAAGACATTATTCATCTTTAATAGAGCCTCTTCTAAGTAAATTAAATGGACTCACCAAGTAATTTCTCTTTCACTGATGATGTAAACGGCTCCGCTTTTCCTGTTTTGGAGGAGATTTGCACGAGTGTTCCTCTGCCTATGAAGCAAACTTTTCCATTTTCTGTTGTCCCTTTATAGTGAATGTCACAGGAGGAACGGCCAAGACTGTCTACTTTCACGCCGATCGATAACGTTTCGCCAAAAAATACTTGTTCTAAAAAATCGCACTGCAAGTCAGCAACGACTGGAATGGCTTCGCTTTTCCCACTTAACCATTCATCCTTTAGGCCTCTTTCTGCTAAAAACTCAATCCGAGCTTCCTCAAAGTAGACAAATGGAACCGTGTTGTTTAAATGACCAAACATATCTGTTTCCCCAAACCGTACCTTTACAGAATGCAAAAAGTTGAATTCCTTCTCCCACTGCTCAAAATCAGTAATATATGAAAATTCCCTCACCATGTTCTCCCCCTTTATTCTAAAAAAAACAGCCTCCAGCTGAGGCAGCTGAAGGCTGGAGTCAATTAATCTACTTGATGGTCGCTTCCAAAGAAGTTGCGGAAAGATTGAACTGTTGCCGCACGGTTCATTGCTGCGATGGATGTCGTTAAAGGAATTCCTTTTGGACATGCTTGCACACAGTTTTGAGAGTTTCCGCAGTCCTGTAAACCACCATCACCCATTAATGCGTTTAAGCGCTCGTCTCTGTTCATTGAACCCGTTGGATGCGCATTAAATAAGCGAACGAGAGAAATAAAAGCAGGACCGATGAAATCAGATTTGCTGTTCACGTTTGGACACGCTTCAAGACAAACGCCACAAGTCATACATTTAGATAATTCGTACGCCCATTGACGTTTTCTTTCTGGCATACGCGGACCAGGTCCAAGCTCATACGTACCATCGATTGGAATCCATGCTTTGATTCGTTTCATGGAATCAAACATGCGCTCCCGATCAATCTGCAAATCACGAACAACTGGGAATGTGCTCATTGGTGCAAGACGAACCGGCTGTTCCAATTTATCGATCAAAGCTGTACAAGCTTGACGCGGCTTGCCGTTAACAACCATTGAACAAGCTCCACAAACTTCTTCAAGACAGTTACTATCCCAGGCAACCGGTGTTGTTTTTTCACCTTTAGCGTTAACCGGGTTACGCTGGATTTCCATGAGCGCTGAAATAACGTTCATGTTCGGACGATATGGGAGAACGAACTCTTCTTCATACGGAGCCGAATTCATTGTGTCTTGACGAGTAATAATAAAGCGAACTGTTTTATTTTCACTCATCTTTATTTTTCCTCCTTATTCTTCGTATAGTCACGTTTACGTGGAGGGATCAAGGAAACATCTACGTCTTCATAATGGAAACCAGGAGCTTCGTTCTCTCCTTTAAATGTTGCCATTGTTGTTTTGAGGAAGTCCTCGTCATTACGATCTGGGAATTCTGGCTTGTAATGAGCTCCACGGCTTTCATTACGGTTAAGAGCTCCAATTGTAATAACGCGAGCAAGATGAAGCATGTTTTTCAACTGGCGCGTGAAGGCTGCACCTTGGTTGCTCCATTTTGCTGTATCGTTAATGTTAATGTTTTTGTAACGCTCCATTAACTCAACAATTTTATTATCTGTTTCTCTCAGCTTGTCGTTGTGGCGAACAACTGTAACGTTTGCTGTCATCCACTCACCAAGCTCTTTATGAAGCAAGTAAGCATTTTCCTTGCCGTCCAACGACATAATACCGTTCCATTTTGCTTCTTCTTGTTTCACATGTCGGTCAAAAACAGAGGAAGAAATAGCATCCGCTGATTTTTCTAATCCATGAATATATTTAACTGCATTCGGGCCGGCAACCATTCCACCATAAATAGCAGATAGAAGGGAGTTAGCACCTAAGCGGTTCGCACCATGTTGTGAATAATCACACTCACCCGCAGCGAACAAACCAGGAATATTTGTTTGTTGCTCATAATCAACCCATAATCCACCCATTGAATAGTGAACCGCAGGGAAGATTTTCATTGGTACTTTACGTGGATCCTCACCCATGAATTTCTCATAAATTTCAATGATACCACCTAACTTAATATCAAGTTCATGTGGATCTTTATGAGAAAGGTCAAGGTATACCATGTTTTCTCCGTTAATACCAAGCTTTTGATTTACGCACACATCAAAAATTTCACGTGTTGCAATATCACGTGGTACAAGGTTTCCGTATGCCGGATATTTTTCTTCCAGGAAGTACCATGGCTTCCCGTCTTTATATGTCCAAACGCGTCCACCTTCTCCACGTGCTGATTCACTCATAAGACGAAGTTTGTCATCGCCAGGAATAGCTGTTGGGTGAATTTGGATAAATTCGCCATTGGAATAGTATACACCTTGCTGATACACGATAGATGCAGCAGAACCGGTATTAATAACAGAGTTTGTCGACTTACCAAAGATAATACCAGGTCCTCCAGTAGCCATAATAACTGCATCGCCTGGGAATGATTGAATGTGCATGTCACGCAAGTTTTGAGCAACAACTCCGCGACAAATATTTTCATCGTCAAGAACAACGCCGAGGAATTCCCAGCCTTCATATTTCGTAACAAGTCCAGCTACTTCAAAGCGGCGAACTTGCTCATCCAATGCGTATAAAAGCTGTTGACCTGTTGTTGCTCCAGCAAATGCTGTACGGTGATGCTGTGTACCACCAAAACGGCGGAAATCAAGCAGACCTTCCGGAGTACGGTTGAACATAACTCCCATACGATCCAACAAGTTAATGATGCCAGGTGCTGCTTCCGTCATTGCTTTTACAGGAGGTTGATTCGCTAAAAAGTCTCCACCATAGACCGTGTCATCAAAGTGAATATAAGGTGAATCTCCCTCACCTTTTGTATTAACCGCACCATTAATACCACCTTGCGCACACACAGAGTGGGAGCGTTTAACCGGAACTAGAGAAAACAAGTCAACCTGTGTTCCTGCTTCTGCTGCTTTAATTGTAGCCATTAAACCGGCCAAACCGCCGCCGACTACAATAATTTTTCCATTACTCATTGAGACTCACTCCTTTTTCTCCCAAATCCAAACTTAACTTATTTCAACGATGTACTTATACGAACGCAAGAATTGCACGAACCCCTACAACAGAAAGCGCAACAAAAACAACCATTGTGACATATGTCATAATGCGCTGTGAACGAGGTGAAATCGTAAGTCCCCAGCTTACGCTGAAAGACCACAGGCCATTAGCAAAGTGGAATACTGTCGAAATGACACCGACTATGTAAAAACCAACCATTAACGGATTGGAAAATACATCCGCCATCATTTGAAAGTCCACTTCAGCGCCAAGTGCTGCTTGGATTCTTGTTTCCCATACGTGCCATGCAATGAATACAAGCGTAATGACACCAGACACACGTTGCAAGAAGAACATAACATTGCGGAAATGACCAAATCTGCCAATATTATTCTTCGCTGTGAAAGCAATATACAATCCGTAGATAGCATGGAATAACAATGGAAGGAAGATAACAAATGTTTCCAATAAATAACGGAATGGTAAGCCTTCCATTACACCAGCAGCTCGGTTAAATGCCTCCTCGCCTTTTGTTGCAAAGTGGTTTACGACTAAGTGTTGCGTTAGGAACAATCCTACAGGTATGACACCAAGCAATGAGTGCAGCCTGCGATAAAAAAATTCTCGGTTGTCAGCCATGTTTTACCCCCCTTAATCTTGAAGCATCCGACAAAATATCCTTTGTTTCGGCAAAGCTTCATATTGTAACTATTTTGTGACAAGACCATTTTACTCTCATCGCTATGAAGCGTCAAGGATACGTCCACTCTTTTTATATTGTAAAAAAGCGACAAAAACTGAATGTTTCTTCACTTTTTTTGAATTCTATTACAAATTTATTATATCACAATATTGATTTGATAAATTCCTTTTTTCTCTTCCAACTGTTGTATATAATGGATAACAGAAAGTGGGGATGAAATTGACGAATCAACTCGACCAACAAGAGATAAAAGGCCTCTCTGTACCTGTTTTTGGTTATGAACTAATTCGAGATTCTCTATTAACAGACATACTTGGCAAAGAAGCTGACTCGATCCTTTACTGGGCAGGAAAATCACTTGCTAGAAAGTTTCCTTGCAAAAGCAGTGAAGAGCTTTTCTCTTTTTTCGAAGAGGCTGGCTGGGGAACTCTTACTCTTCTAAAGGAAGCAAAACGTGAGAAGACCTTTGAACTCGGCGGCCCTTTCGTTGAAAGAAGATTTTCGATCCATTCTGAACCTTCCTTCTCCCTTGAAAGTGGATTTTTAGCCGAACAAATCACTTCACACGAACAAACTGAGGCAGAGTCAGTGATTGATATACAAAAACGGACAAAAAAAGTAACCGTAACTGTAAAATGGGAATAAGAAATGAATAGAGAAAAGGCTGTCCGTTAAGGAAAATGGACAGCCTCTTCTCTATTTCTCTTCCGCTTTTCCTTGCAGCTCTTCGAGAATTTCTTTCACTGTCTTCTCTGGAATACCGATTGATCTTAACTCTTCCTCTGTTGCTTCTTTTATTTTTTTGACAGAACCAAAGTGCTTTAACAGCTGCTTTTTACGTTTAGGCCCTACCCCAGAAATATTATCTAGGATCGATTGAAAGGTTCCCTTTCCACGAAGCTGACGGTGAAATGTAATCGCAAAACGGTGAACTTCATCCTGAATGCGCTGCAGCAAATAAAACTCCTGGCTATTATGTGCAAGCGACACGACTGAGGGCGGTGTACCGTATAAGAGCTGTGAGGTACGGTGCTTATCATCCTTTGCCAGACCAGCAACCGGGACATCTAAATTTAATTCATTGAGCAAAATATCCTTCGCTGCTTCAATTTGCCCTTTGCCGCCATCGATGATAATTAAATCCGGCAGCGGCAATCCTTCTCTAAGCACACGGCTATAACGGCGGCGTATAACTTCTCGCATAGAACCATAATCATCCGGTCCTTCTACTGTTTTGATTTTAAATTTGCGATATTCTTTTTTTGCAGGCTTGCCATCAATGAACACAATCATCGCTGATACGGCATCTGTTCCTTGAATATTAGAGTTATCAAACGCCTCAATCCGAAGCGGCGTTTGAATATTCATCGCGCGCCCCAGCTGCTCTACCGCTTTAATTGTTCTTTCCTCGTCGCGCTCAATCAGCGCAAACTTTTCCGCTAGTGCCGCCTGTGCATTGCTGGCTGCCAAATGAACGAGCTCTTTCTTTTTTCCTCTTTGAGGCTTTATCATTTTCACCTCAATTAACTGCTCAGCAAGAGAATCATCTACCTTTTCCGGCAGCAGAATTTCCTTCGGCTTAAAATGGTTTGGCTGATCATAAAATTGCCCAAGATACGTTAAGAATTCTTCTTCTGGTTCATCATAAATAGGGAACAGAGAGACATCACGTTCGATTAACTTACCCTGCCGGATAAAAAACACCTGCACGCACATCCAGCCTTTATCAACGGCATAGCCAAATACGTCGCGGTCTGTAAAATCGGTCGTGTTAATTTTCTGTTTCTCCATCGTCGCTTCAATATGGGCGATTTGGTCACGGAATTCTTTTGCCCGCTCAAATTCTAATTTTTCAGCCGCTTCCTGCATTTTTGCAGTCAGCTGCTCTTTCACTTGTTGATGTCCCCCATTTAAAAAACGGGTAATTTCGTTCGTCATTTCCTTATATTGTTCGTCGGTTACTTCATTTACACAAGGAGCAAGACACTGTCCCATGTGATAATAAAGACAAACTCTATCCGGCAAATTCATGCACTTTCTGAGCGGATACAACCGGTCGAGCAGCTTTTTCGTTTCGTTCGCTGCATGGGCATTTGGATAGGGACCGAAATATTTAGCTTTGTCCTTTTTTACTTTTCTCGTGATAATTAGCCGAGGGTGTCTCTCGGCTGTTAGTTTGATAAAGGGATAGCTTTTATCATCCTTCAGCATAATGTTATACTTCGGATCATATTTCTTAATCAAATTTAGCTCAAGAATAAGCGCTTCAAGGTTGGATGACGTAATAATATATTCAAAATCTTCTATTTCCCCAACGAGCCGCTGTGTTTTTGCATCATGTGAACCTGAAAAATACGAACGGACGCGGTTTTTCAGCACTTTTGCTTTTCCGACATAAATAACGGTGCCTTGCCGATCTTTCATTAAATAGCATCCCGGCTGATCCGGAAGCAGCGCCAGCTTATGTTTAATAATTGAATTCATCTTCTCACCTCCCGGATGAGTTCTGTTTCATTATTATGTCTACAAAAAACCGTCTTCTGTCTAGGACAGAAGACGGTTTCTCTCATGAAATTAAGCGTGTTTGTTTACTAATTCAGCCAATGCTTCTTTCGGTTGGAAACCGATTACCTTATCAACAGGCTGGCCGTCCTTGAATAAAATAAGTGTTGGAATACTCATAACACCGAATTTTCCAGCTGTTTCTTGGTTTTCATCCACATCGATTTTTACGATTTTTACTTTGTCAGATAGTTCTGCATCAAGCTCTTCTAAAACAGGAGCGATCATTTTACATGGTCCGCACCATGGAGCCCAAAAGTCTGCTAACACAAGACCGCTAGCTGTTTCATTAGTAAAGTTTTGATCAGTCGCTTTTACAATTGCCATTTAAAAACCCTCCTAAAGTTACATATACTATGGTCAGTATAGCACCGATTATAATTGGATGCTATTTTTTTGCTTTACATTTTATTTTTCCCTTTTCCATAACCTTTACTCTTAAAAAGAGACTTTAAACAATCAAACTGTCATCTTTTATGATCTATCTTAATTTTTCATGACTCATCGTCTCTTTTTCTAGAATAAAGGCATACTTATCAGGAATGGTACGTCAAAATAAACAAATAAAAGCTGGCACTTATTGTGCCAGCTTTTATTCATTAAGACGAAGCGACCTTTAGCTTTTTAAATTCCTCTGTCAGCATTGGCACGACTTCAAATAAGTCGCCAACGATGCCATAGTCCGCTACTCCAAAAATACTTGCTTCTGGATCTTTATTAATGGCCACAATAATTTTAGAGTTAGACATACCAGCTAAATGCTGAATTGCTCCCGAAATGCCACAGGCAATATATAAGTCTGGTGTAACGACTTTCCCTGTCTGGCCAATTTGCAGCGAGTAGTCGCAATAATCTGCATCGCACGCCCCGCGGGAAGCACCGACTGCACCGCCCAGTACATCTGCGAGTTCTTGCAGCGGCTTAAAGCCATCTTCACTTTTCACCCCGCGGCCGCCCGCGACAATCACTTTCGCTTCTGACAAATCAACGCCTTCAGCTGTTTTGCGAACTACTTCCTGAATAACTGTCCGAATATCTTTAATATCCGTGTTTACAGGATAGATATCACCTGTGCGGGATTCATCCTTTTCAAGCGGCGCAATGTTGTTTGGACGCACTGATGCCAATAGAATCCCTTCGCTTACTTTTTTCTTTTCAAAGGCTTTTCCGGAATAAATCGGACGAGTGAAAATCATTTCGCCGTCTTCTTCTTCTAACGCTGTCGCATCAGAAATGAGCCCAGCTTGCAGCCTGGAGGCGATCTTTGGAGACAAATCCTTCCCAAGCGCTGTATGGCCAAAAATAATCGCATCTGGATTTTCGCGGTCTGCAACAGCAAGCAATGCCTGCGAATAACCGTCAGAGGTATATTGCGCCAGCTTTTCATGTTCCACAGTCGCCACACGATCTGCCCCGTAATGAATAAGCTGATCGGCTAATCCGCTGATAGATTCTCCAATCAATACTCCTACTACTTCTCCGCCCTGAGCGACCTTTTTACCGGCTGCGATCGCTTCAAATGAAACATTTCTTAGTACTCCATCACGTATTTCTCCCAATACTAATACTTTTTTTGACATATGAATCCCCTCCTGTCCTGTTTGTTCTTTAGATAACCTTTGCTTCGTTATGCAATAAGTTCACAAGCTCTTTGACCTGATCGCTTAAATCGCCTTCTAAAACGCGGCCCGCTTCCTTTTTCGGCGGCAGGAACACATCGATTGTTTCTGTTTTTGCTTCTACATCGTCTTCATCGAGATCTAAATCATCTAACTCCAATTCTTCCAGCGGCTTCTTCTTCGCTTTCATGATACCCGGCAAAGAAGGATAGCGCGGATCATTCAAACCTTGCTGAGCTGTGACAAGCAGCGGCAATGAAGTCTCGATTTTTTCCGAGTCCCCTTCTACATCCCGCACAATGTGAACGCTTTCACCCTCAATTTTAATATCCGTAATCGTTGTGACATATGGGATGCCGAGCTGATCGGCTACACGCGGGCCAACTTGGCCGCTTCCACCGTCAATGGCTACATTTCCAGCAATAATTAAGTCGGCCTTCTTGTCTTTTAAAAACTCAGCAAGAATCTTGGCAGTTGTATATTGATCACCATTTTCGACGTCGTCTTCTGTATTGATGAGCACAGCTTTGTCCGCTCCCATTGCTAGCGCAGTACGGAGCTGCTTCTCTGCTTCTTCACTTCCAACAGAAACAACTGTTACCTCTCCGCCTTTCTCATCACGGATTTGAATCGCTTCTTCTACCGCATACTCATCGTATGGATTGATAATAAACTCAGCACCATCCTCCTGGATTTGGCCATTTGCCACGCTGATTTTTTCTTCAGTATCAAAAGTTCGTTTTAGCAATACGTAAATATTCATAACTTCCCCTCCCGCTTTGTTCTTTTCTGTTCATTTAAAAGATTGCGAATATTTTAGTGAAAAAATAATCATCCTTTAAACTGAGGTTCACGTTTTTCGATGAAAGCACTTATTCCTTCTTTGGCATCTTGAGATTCAAATACTTCACCAAAAAGCTCAGCCTCTCTTTCCGCCCCCTTATAGTACTCAGCATGCTTAGAAAAATTCAGCAATTCAATGGCTGCTTTCATGCTGACTGGACTTTTCAAAGAAATCTTGGCTGCCATTTCACGCGCTTTTGAAAGCAGCTCTTCTTCTGGATAAGCTTGGTTGGCCAGCCCCCATTGGACAGCTTCCGTACCGGTAATGGGTTCGCTCGTCAGCAATAATTCTGCCGCTTTTGCCGTACCAACATACCGAGGCAGCCGCTGTGATCCGGCAAACCCTGGGACTAGACCGAGAGAAAGTTCCGGCAGTCCAAGCTTGGCCTGTTCCGAAACTAACCTAATATGACAGCTCATTGCGAGTTCCAAGCCTCCGCCGAGTGCCGCCCCGTGAATAGCCGCAATCACTGGCTTTGGAAAATTCTCAATGCGCTCAAATACCCGCTGTCCGCGAGCCGCAAGCTCAGAGAATTCTTTCCCGCTCTCTACTGTTGTAAATTCTTTAATATCAGCACCAGCTGAAAAAAATCTCCCCTCGCCATGAATGAGGACAACACGTACTTCTTCATCTTGCTCAATCTCATTGAACGCTCGCTCAACGTCAGTGATCAACGCACTTGAAAGAGCATTGGCCGGCGGTCTTTGAATTAAAACTTCTGCCGTCCGACCCTCTCTTTTCCACGATATGTATGCCATTTTCTTACCATCCCCCTTACATTTCAATGCAGGTCAGTGAACAGAAAATCCATTTAGCAGCATATCTCCCACTTCAGGAGCCAATGCTGGAAGATCATACTTTTGTTCATTCATCACCCAAGTGGTAACTGTTTCATCAATCGTTCCAAAAATCATTTGTCTGGCAAGCTGAATATTTAAAGAAGATCTAAATTCCTTTTTTTCAACGCCTTCCTTTAATATTTCATCAATCAGCTGCAAATAATGTTTTAAGACTTCATTAATCTTCATGCGAAGTTCTTTATTTGACTGTCTCAACTCCAGCTGGGTAACGACTGCTAAATGCTTATCCTCTGCCAACATTGTAAAGTGATGTTCCACTAATAATAATAATTTCTCCGCAGCTGTGTTTTTTCCTGCTAAAGCTTCTTGAATTTTCTTCACAAAACTTCCCATCTTCTCTTGAAATAATGAGATTAATATGTCTTCCTTATTTTTAAAATATAAATAGATTGTGCCGTCCGCAACTCCCGCTTGCTTAGCTATTTTTGCAACCTGGGCTTGATGATAGCCGTTCTCTGCGATTGTCACAACAGCAGCATCGATAATCTGATGATACTTTGGTTTATTTCGTTTCACAGGCTGCCCCTCCCGTTCTTTCATAAGATGAAATGAATGATCATTCATTCATGTTTTTATCTTACCTTTTTACACAAAAAGAGTCAAGAGGGGACAAGTCTTTTATTTTCATAACTTAACTTGTTTTTTCTTGTTTCCTTTTTTCTTCATCTATTAGTGCGCGCCTTAAAATTTTACCGACAGCTGTTTTCGGAAGCTCATTTCTAAATTCATAGACTCTTGGTACTTTATAAGCTGCTAACTGGGTTCTGGCAAATTGATTTAATTCTTCTTCTGTCACGGAATATCCATCTTTTAATACAACATAGGCTTTTACCGTTTCACCTCGATAGGAATCCGGCACTCCTACAGCTACTGCTTCCTGTACTGCTTCATGCTCATATAAAACTTCCTCGATTTCACGCGGATAAATATTATACCCGCCTGCAAGGATCATATCTTTCTTGCGATCGACCACAAAAAAATAGCCATTCTCATCCATATATCCAACATCACCCGTCAAGAGCCAGCCGTCTTTGAAGGTCATTTCCGTTTCTTCAGGCCGCTTCCAGTAGCCCTTCATTACTTGCGGCCCTTTAACAACAATCTCTCCAATCTCACCCGGGGAAAGAATCTCTCCTGTATCCATAGACAAGATTGCCGCATCTGTATCCGGCCATGGAACACCAACGCTTCCCTTTACCCGCGAATGATCCCACAGGAAGTTCGAATGGGTAACCGGGGAGGTTTCAGACAGTCCATATCCTTCTACGAGCTTTCCGCCAGTGATTCTCTCAAATTTCTGCTGTACTTCCGCTGGTAATGGTGCTGATCCGCTAAGGCATGAATGAATGGAGGATAAATCATATTTTTTTAAATCCGGATCATTTAACAAAGCGATATAAATAGTGGGAGCACCAGGAAACAGTGTAGGTCGCTGCTTTTGAATCGTCTTTAATGTCGTCTTGACATCAAATTTAGGGAGAAGAACCATTTTGTATCCTTGCATGATTGATAGTATCATAACAGCTGTCATACCGTATACATGGAAAAATGGCAAGACACCGAGAATAGTTTCTTCCCCTTTCCTGCACTTATACAGCCAGGAGGCACACATCGTTGTATTAGCTATCAAATTCTTGTGAGTAAGCATAACACCTTTCGGAAAGCCTGTTGTTCCACCTGTATATTGAAGGATGGCAAGGTCCTCATTAAAATCGAAGGAAATATCTAATTCTTCGGCTGCCTCTATTTCCATGATTCGTTTAAACTCATGATTCGTTCCACGCTCTTCTACTTGTACTTTCAGACCGGTTTGTTTCATTTGTATAAAAGGATAAATAATGTTTTTTGGAAAAGGAAGATAATCTTTGACAGCGGTTACAATAATATGCTGCAAGTTAGTTCGTTTCATCGCTTGCCGTACTCGAGGATACAAAACGTCAAGTGTAATAATGACAGTAGAACCAGAATCCTTCATTTGGTACTCTATTTCTCTTTCCGTGTATAGCGGATTTGTTTGGACAACGATTCCCCCGGCATACAGGACTCCAAAATAGCTGATCACCGACTGTGGACCATTAGGAAGCATAATCGCTACCCGGTCCCCCTTCTGAATGCCGAGCTTTCTCAGATAACGCCCCATCTTTAAAGAGGATTCATATACTTCCTGGAAGGTTAATTCTTTTCCCATGAAATGAATAGCTATTTTATCAGGGTACTCCCTTGCCGCTTTCGTTAAGTACGATTGCACGGGCTGTTCTTCATAGGTAAGTGAAGCGGGTATTTCCTTTGGATACTGCGCAAGCCAAGGCCGAATACTCATTTCTCTCCCTCCCCATCCATTTTGAATATTATAAATATTCTATTCAATTATAAACCAATTCAGAAGGCTTTGCCAAATGGAAAAGACAAAGCCTTCTCCCTAACCTCAAGAAAGAAGGGGCAAAACTGAAAGAACAGTCACTTTACTGCTTTTTTACTTCAACGGCTTCTGATGAAAAGATTCGGATGATCATTTTGCCATTGTTTGAAGCCGCTCGAATTAAGATGGGATAATTGTATTCATTTTTAAAGACAAAGTCCGGTCCCCACCAGCTGACTGTAGCATCTTTTCCAGGTGGAACGTAAGGTACTCTTCTGCTATGTGAATAGCGCTCAACAATTTGTATTCCCTTTAAATTGACAGCATTAAATAACGTTGAGGAAACCTGGCATATTCCCCCTCCAATATCCTCTGCCAGTTCTCCCTTTACAATGACTGGAGCACGTTTATATCCTCTTTCTTTCGTCCGTTCCCCTACAACCTTGTTAAAGGAAAAGGTTTCTCCAGGAAAAACTACGCGATTATTCACCGCTTTTGCTGCCAAAAAGATATTGTAGGAACGTTCCTTATTGCTTTCCGTAAAATATGTTGCAAAGCTGCCGATCTCATTCGTACTGATTTCCGCTAAAAGCTCATTATCCACTTTTGGATAAATTTCTTTCTTTGGAATCGTCACGACAGCCGATTCTTTTCCGTAAAAGAATGCATACAATTGCTCGAGGAAGTTCTCTTTATCCAATCCTATTCCTGGTTTAGCAGAGATAATCTCCCCTTTATCATTTAAAGCAGCATTAACTGGTGCTCTATACACTTCTTTATCAAAACGCTCCACAAGGGACCGCACCTTGTGAAGATCGATCATTGACTCTTCCATTGGGAAAAGAAGAAAATGATTGCGTGTAATCGTTTCATTAATCGTTTCATCCGTAATCGTAAGACTTTGAGCTTCAGACGCAAGCGGAGCGGACGTCAATAGCAAAAGAAACATAAACATAATTTTCTTTATCATCACATAACCTCCCCCGCTTAGTATTCGTTGAAGGAAGGGTTTCATGTACGATAAAGAAAAAATGAAAAAGAAGTTGTTGCCCTAGTTAATCCTTTGCCAATGTCACACATAAAGTCGCGTTCTCGTTCCTATCATTTGCAAAAGAAAGTGCTTCTTTATTCTGACAATGAATCATGTTACCTTTTTTCGCTGAAAAACATTCACTGTCTATTGTAAAAGTTCCGCCGCCTTCCCAAATCATTACATATACATCGTCGTTCGGATGAGGATGGGGCGGCAACGATTGTCCAGGCTGAAAATTCAACACAAACATCATTGATTTCTCTCTGCTCTTTACTGCATGACGTATGAATGTCTCATCTAAAAAGGATATATATTCTTCCAACGATCATTTTTCCATTATCCTTCATCTCTTCCACTAAATTCACTTAAGCTTTTCACAAAAAAACCAGATGTCAATGAACAGACACCTGGGTTATCAGCTTGTTGGTTTTCGCTGCAATCAAATAAAGCCTTTTTATCAAGAAATATATCTCCCTAATCCATCATCCAAAACAATCGGCTTCTTGCCGCTCTTTGCTGCGGCCAACTTTCGTTTTAACCCCCAGAAAAAAACGATAACGATGATGCCGGTAATAATAGCTGCACCGGTATAGGATGCGGTCATAGATAATCCAAAGCCAATTTGCGCATTGAGTATATAAGTGAAGGTGGCCATCGTAATGAAAGCCGCCGGCACAGCCGCAATCCAAAAGTTTTTCTTCTGTAACGCCAAATACATCGCTCCTACCCACAAGGCAATCATAGCGGTTGACTGATTTGCCCACGAAAAGTAGCGCCACAAAATAGTAAAATCAATTTGTGTCAAACCGACTGAAATAGCAAACATCGGCAAGGCTATCCAAAGGCGATTGCCTATTTTCTTTTGAGCAGCACCGATATAATCAGCAATAATCATCCGTGCACTCCGGAAAGCCGTATCGCCAGACGTAATCGGCAGTACAATGACCCCGAGAATGGCCAATGTCCCAAATACAGCGCCGAGCGTTGTGGTTGCCACTTCTTTCACAACTCCGGCCGGTCCTGCTGTTGCAAGCAATTCAGTTAACGAGGCTCCGTTAAAAATCGACATAGCTGCCGCTGCCCAAATCATCGCAATGATTGCTTCAGTTATCATCATACCGTAAAAAATAAAACGGCCCTGTGATTCTTTTTGGGTCGTGCGCGAAATAATCGGAGATTGCGTCGCATGAAATCCAGACAAAGCTCCACAAGAAATCGTTAAAAATAAAAGCGGAAAAATAGGCAGATTGTCAGGATGCATATTCACAAACGAAAGCTCCGGAATTGGGTGGCCTTGGAGTATGAGAGCCCCTCCAATTCCAACCGCGCTAATTAATAACAATGCTCCAAAAAACGGGTAAAAACGGCCGATGATTTGATCAACTGGCAAAACAGTCGCCAACAAATAATAGATGAAAATAACAGCTACCCAAATCCCCAGCGTCATCCAGCCCGGTGTCAGATCGGCCAGCAACGCCGCTGGCGAGGATACAAAAACAGTTCCCACGAGCACAAGCAATAAAAGGGAAAAAGCGTTGACAACATGTTTAAAAACCTTTCCGAGAAAAATCCCAGCCAGTTCAGGCAAATGAGCTCCTCGGTTCCTCAATGAGATCATCCCTGTCAGATAATCATGAACCGCTCCCGCAAAAATAGCGCCAAACACAATCCATACAAAAGCAACTGGACCATAAAGGGCTCCCATAATAGGCCCAAAAATCGGTCCTACACCAGCGATATTCAACAGCTGAATGAGTGAGTTTCGCTTTTTGTTCATT
This sequence comes from Pseudobacillus wudalianchiensis, assembly GCF_001685015.1. Lineage (GTDB taxonomy): Bacteria > Bacillota > Bacilli > Bacillales > Domibacillaceae > Pseudobacillus > Pseudobacillus wudalianchiensis. The sequence goes on along the minus strand of NZ_MAYT01000001.1, from coordinate 220,457 downwards.
GGTACATAATCTACACCATCAGCAAGTGTATAAGCTGGTGTTTTTCTCTCTGTCTTCACCCCAAATACCTTCTCCACATACTTGCCATACGTGAAATAGCCGACAATGAGCAGTGCAATGGCGGCAATAAAGGTAATCATGGCTTTCCCTCCTTTCCAACAATGTATGATCCCTTTATTTTATTTATAACGAGACGTGCCTTTATTGTGAAATCTCATTTAACTTCACATGATGCAAAGGAGCCGCCACACTGGTATACTTGGTTTTTGTGATTAGATGTCTGAGGAAGAATGTTAAAATTAGAAAAGTATGAGAGTGATTTTTTATCATCTCAACACCTCTCTTTTCTTAGTAGCAGTGGAGGAGAGACAATTTATTTATGATAAAGATAATTTCAATAACTACACAAGAAACCTGCAATCAATCTAAAATCAATTTATATATTTGACGGGGGCGCCCTTTATTGACAGGTTGTTCTTCTCCAATAATTTGAGCAAAGTTATGCTGCTCCAATTTACTTAAAATTCGGCGCGCACTTCGTGAAGTAATGCCAAAACCATCCGCTAAATTTCCTGCAGTGATCGTTTGATTTCCGCAGCTTTCATTAAACGAAATTAATTTATTAATCGTTCCAATGCTTAATCCGGTTTGCTTGGCAATTAAGAGCCGGCCAGGATCTTTACTACGTACCGCATACTCAAGCTGAAAAGGCTTTCCAATCGGCCCATGCACCTTTCCATCTGATTCAACAACAAAACAATTGCTATCATCTGTCGATCTAGCTTTGGAGAAAGCCTCATATGCTTTTAGCTCTGCTTCGTTTGCCGTATGCCCAAAACCAATTCCGCAAAAAACGGGTATATTTAATTTAGTATGAACAGATTGAAACATAGGAAATTTCCGGAAACGCTGTGTATGCTGCTCGATCTCTCCTCTCGTTGTTATAAGCCGAACATTCCCCTGCTCTGTCCAAACACTTAAAGCTTGTATGTCTTTTTCATATTCGGCAATTATCTGCCGTAAGATTTCTTCTCTTCGATTTATAACCTGTTTATCCACGCTCTGATCAGGTTTATCCGTATTCTGGCTAAAACCGATTATAACAATGGCAATTTGGCTTTCAACCTGATAGAGGCTTTTCCCTTCTAGCAGCACTTGCTGTAACGTCTGACGAATAGCTGATTTTGCTGGTGTAACTCGAAAAGCAGGAATGCCCAGCTTCTTTAGCTTTTCATAAACAAGATAATAACTCGTCATAGCCGTTGCAGTTTTTCCTTGCTTCCATAGATCATAATGAAAGGAAAAAAGTTTATCTAAATCCTGATGAAGCTTGCATTTCTTTTCATACATTTTTTCAGCGTTGATTTCTAATTCTTCTAAACATTCTTTTGCACCCGTTTCAGGCAAGTAATCAATACTGAAATTTAATTTATCAGCGCTCAAACCTGTTTGCTTAAAAGCCATAAATAATCCGCGATAAAAAGAGGCTTCGGTATATGGAATAAAAATCATTGGTTTATTTAACTCTATAGTAAAATGAGTTAAGTAATCACGCACAAGTAAATAAGGGACAGGCGCTGCAAATAAGAGAATATCTGTTTCTTTATGATACTTTTCAACCAGCTTTGTTACTTGATCAGGGTGACTATAAACCGCTTGCAGCAAATCGAGATCTTCAAATTGCTTTCCGATAAGCATCACTAATTCCACCAAATCAGGTGCTCCAAATACAGCCACTTTAATTTTCAAATGTATATCTCTTCTCCTTTCATATTTCTGAATATTAAAATATATTACCACACATTATTTATTCGTGTTTTAAAGTAGACTCAAAGAACTCTATAAAATTAAAAAAGCTAATGTTCCTGTGTACAAGAACATCAGCTCAGCCTGACCAAGTGTATGATAAACTTTGCCTACAATCCATTAGCTTTTGATGGAAACAATACAACTTATTCTATAACAAGTTTCTAGATACTCATTTTATTTAGCCGCAACAGGTGGAGTTCCTTCCAACTCCTCCTTTGTTTCAGATTTTGGATCATTTGATTTCCGGGCAACAGGCTCCTTTCCTGCCGACTGCTTTTTCATGACCATACTTACTATATAAGTCACGACAAAATTTAAGATGAGGGCAATCAATCCTGTATTTATGTTAAATAGATTGATTTCACTTACATGCATGCTTAAAGCAAACACGTTACCAGTAATTAAACCTGCTGCTATTCCTACTGGTTTAATAGTGCGGGAGAAGAAGATAGCCAGTAACCCCGGCAAAAATTGACCATATCCATAATAAGCCGTGTTAATTAAATTTAACATGAGACTTGGAGCCAGCAAAGTTAATGCCATTGAGCTCAGAAGATAAAGGATCACAATCGTTTGTACCCATTTTCTTTGAGATTTTTCCGGAACAGCCGGCATTAAATTTCTTGAAACAAGCCCCCCAACCGTTAAACTTGTAATGGCCAGCACTAACAGCCCTGAAAGTGCCGCCCCTGCAGCTACAAGACCCACTGCCCATGATGGAAGGATTGACATGACGGTAGCTATAAATGCCTGATTGGGATTTTGCAAATTTGGAATGTGAACTAAAGCAAAGTAAGAAGAAAGAATTAAGAAAGGATACATCAACATATAGAGTGGCATAAATCTTTGTGTTTTTTTGATTGTCCCCTCCGATTTGCCCGTAAAAATAACAGCCGTAATCAGCGGCATGCAATATAGGGCTAGGGCTTGAAAGAAAATGGTTGTTAAACTGAAAACCAAATGTTCCGGCTGATCAATCGTCACGGACGCACCTTGTTCTTTTGCCATTGAAAATAAATGAGAAACACCGTTTGCTTCTCTGATAACTGCTATACCAGCGATCACAATGGCTAAGAACATTAAGATGTCTTTTAGGATAGAAATCATGGCCGGAGCCTTTACACCGGATACAGAAATATAGAGAAACGCTATACATCCCGCAATAATGACAGCTGCCGTAGGTGACAAATTAAAGCCAAGGGAGCTAAGGGCAACAATGAGCCCCTCGAATTGCAGCTGTCCCCACGGAATCAAAAAGAGCAGAGCAGACAACGCCACTACTAACTCTAGACCGCGGTTGGAATAGTGTCCTTTAAATAGATCGGGGAGCGTCATGGCTCCATACTTCTTGCCCGCTCTCCAAAGCAGCGGAGCAATAAAATACCCAACAGGATACGCTAAAAGAATGTACCCTAAAAACCATAGTCCATAGCTAGGACCTTTTGCGTAAATGCCTCCAGGAAAGCCAATCATCGTTCCTATGCTATATATTTCACCAACCGCTAGAAAGAAAAGCAAAATCCCGCTGAATGCCCGGCCCCCAACCAAGTATTCCTCCACATTCATTTTCTTCTTTTTACCACGGCTGCTGAGTGCGATGCCCAATGACAAAAGTAAAATGAATCCGAATACGAAAGCTGTCATTATTCACTCCCCCTTTTTTGTCATATTTGTTCATCTTCATACTGATGCCGGTCAAAGAAATGCCAAGAAACGCAAAGACAAAGAGTAGTCAACGGGAACAAGAGAAATATCCAAAAATAAAGAATAGGGAACCCTAGAACGCTTACATCGGCTGCAGCAATAAACGGAACAACCCCAAAAATCGCCAGAAACGGTATTCCAATACCAATGAATAGACTGCCTATTTGTCGTAATGACAAAGAGATCTCCACCTTTCCGCTGATTCAGTATACACTCGTATACCTACTTAAAAGAGTCGCTTACCTTTCTTTCTGCAAAGTTTTGATGAGCATAGAGGTTATCACAGTAAACACATTTTATTTTCATAAACAACACAGCCGTCAATCAAGGTAGCCACGATGTCTATATCTTTAATTTCTTTTGGATTTACCTTTGTAGGATCCTCTGCCAAGACGGTAAAATCAGCTTTTTTCCCTACTTCAATACTGCCGGAATCATGTTCATCAAAATTTAGTTCAGCTCCCCAAATCGTCATAGACCTCAAAGCATCTTCCACACTGCATTTCTGGTCAGCCCCCAACACTTTTCCATCCTTCGTTATCCGGTTGACTGCTGCCCAAACGGAAAACAACGGAGAGATAGGGGTTACAGGACAATCTGAATGTACGGTAAAAAGGAGATTACGATCTAGAGCATCTTTGATTGGATTCATTCTAGCTGCTCTTTCCGGCCCAAGAAACAGTTTTTCATGGCGGTCTCCCCAATAATAAATATGATTAATGAAAAACGAGCCGGCTACCCCCAGTTTTTTCATTCGGTCCAAATCGGCCGCTGTTGCTGTTTGCACGTGCTCAATGCGATGACGATGATCTACACGGGGATGATGAGTTAAAGCAAACTCAAAAGCATCCAAGTTAGAGGCGATAGCCCGGTCGCCATTGCCGTGGATCGTCACCCGATAACCGCGTTTGTGCAGGTCCAGCACTTCTAAATTAAAATCCTCCTGGTCATGGATCAACTGACCATTTAGTTCAGAGTTGCAATAATAAGGCTCTCGTAATGCTGCCGTCAGCACTTGGATAGATCCATCCTGAAACAATTTAGCGCTGTCAAGACGAGCTCGTCCGTTAGACCGAAGATGAATATCTTCATCCAATTCTTTAGCAGATAAACCTCCAAATACATTATTCTCTCTGAGGAGATGATGCATAATCATTAATTGCATGCGCATAGGGTTTTGTCCTCCAGCTACTGCCTGGATATGTGCTTCGAGTTCCTCTACTCCTATGTTCAGACCAACGCCGGCATCTGTGTTTGTCGTAATTCCCTGAGCTAAATAATCTTTGGACGCTTCTCCCAATAAGGATACTAAATTCTCTACAGACGGAACAGGAATGTTTGATTCAACAAGATTCATAGCTGGAAGCTCGTATAGGACCCCATTTAATTTGCCTGCCCCATCTCTTCCAAAATGGCCGCCAGGCGGGTCTGTTATTTGCTCATCGATTCCGGCGAGCTTTAGAGCAGCCGAGTTGACAACAGCAAAATGAGCAGAAACATGCCGAATAAAAACAGGCTGATGAGGAACAACAGCGTCTAATTCTTCACGAGTCGGGTGACGCTTTTCCTCCAGAAGAGTATCATCATACCCATAGCCCAAAACCCACTGATTTTTTTCCTTTTTCCGGGCTAATTGCAAAAGTCGATCTTGAATATCACTAATATTTTTATTAAGTGGACTGCTGCAATTTGCTTGTTGGCGAAACTGGGCATACATTAACAAGTGATTATGCGTATCAATAAACCCCGGAAGCAATGTGCCTCCCTTTAAATTAATGATTTGTGTGTGCCTCGTAACCTCAACCTCATTCTTTGGCGGTTCAGCTTCCGGCCAAATCCCGCTGATTCGGCCATTTGTTACGGCCACTGAACCTCCACGTCTTCTTTCCTTGTCTAAAGTAAGGACATTGGCATTTGTCAACAAAACATCTGCTTTAATCATTATGAATCATCCTCTCCCGTTTCACCGGCTCATTTTGTTCTTTTTTCTCCGTGGTTGTGAAAAGAAATTTGTATACGCTTTCAAAAAAAGAAAAATATTCAGATTTTTCTTTTAAACAATGGTATTAAAAACAATAATTTCTTACAATAACCATAAGTGGACCTTTATTATGTTTTGAAAAGAAAAGGTGATACAAGCAGCATTGAGACGAACAAAATCGGGAAAGCCGGAAAGGTCTGTAACGAATAATAAAAGAGGTGTTAAGGTGAAAAAAGTAATTCTTGCTTATAATCGTGTATCTCCGCAAGTCCTTGAAGAGCTGGAAAAGGAATTTGAAGTCGTCTATTTTGAAAACAATGAATACTTGGATGATCCACGTTTTGTACAAACGCTGCAAAAAACAGCAGGCGTAATTGGGCTTGGACTAAACGTAACAAAAGAACTGCTTGATCTGGCTCCAACGTTAAAAATAATTTCAAACGTTTCGGTAGGATACGATAATCTGCCACTAGAGGAATTATCAAAGCGCGGCATCATGGCAACGAATACACCGGATGTATTAAACGACACAACGGCCGATGCCATCTTTGGCATTTTAATTGCGGCAGCCCGGCGGATGACAGAGCTGGATCATTATGTAAAAAGCGGAGCATGGACTGAGCTCTTGCCTCCGGAACTTTTTGGATTGGATGTGCACCATAAGAAGCTTGGCATTATCGGCATGGGCCGCATTGGACAGGCAATCGCTAAACGAGGACATTTTGGTTTCGATATGGAGATTTTATATCATAACCGTTCAAGAAGACCAGATGTCGAAGAATTGTTAAACGCTCATTATGTATCAATGGATGAATTATTGGCAGAGTCAGATTTTGTTTGCTTAATGGTCCCCGCTTCTCTCGAGACAAAAAATTTAATTAGCTATGGAGAGTTTAGCAAAATGAAACGAACAGCCATCTTCATTAACGGTTCACGGGGACAAAATGTAGACGAGGAGGCTCTTTATGACGCTCTCCAAAACGGCACCATTTGGGCTGCAGGCACCGATGTCTTTAAAGAGGAGCCTCTTCCTGCTCATCATAAGCTGTTAACATGCAAAAACTTAGTCACTCTGCCACATATCGGCTCCTCCACAGCTGAAACAGAGCACAAAATGTCTGTAGTGGCTGCTAAAAACCTACAAACAGGCTTAAAAGGACAGCAGCCGCCTAATTTATTGAATCCAAACATATTTTTAAATCAATAAATTTTGTACCGTACGTTCGATTGTTTAGATGGGATGCCTTGAATGGTTACACTTCTCTTTTTTTATCATATTTTAGTATTGATCACTTAAGAAAAGGAGCAGATTGATTCATGGTATCTCGTAAAAACAATCTTCCAAAATTATTGGACGGTTCGCTTTATCATTTAGTAAAGACCATTGATTCTTTTTTTGATGAACCGTTTAAACAGTTTGATGCTTTTTTTCACCATAACCTGTTCAAAATAGATTGGTATGAAACAAGCTCAGATGTGATTGTCGAAGCAGAGCTTCCTGGATATAAACGAGAGCAGATTCAAATTGAAATACTCGGAGACCGCTTGCGGATTGCCGTAGAAAACGCTCAACTAGCAGAAATGACCCCTTTTGAACAGTCCTACCCTCATCAATACCATGCTAGCCAGAGAATGGAACGCTTTATAACGTTACCCTTTCTTATTTCAGAAAAAGAGACGAGAGCGACTTATAAAGATGGCGTACTAAGAATTATCACACCTAAACAGCATTCTGCTAAACGCTTTATTAACATTGAGTAAAATTCCTTAATGTCCATTTATCTAACTAAAATAGCCTCTATCCATTTGGATTGCCTAAGCTCCGGAGCAAGGGAATCCACATATCTGATAAATAAAAGAATAAACTAAATTATTAATGACTTTTATACTGGGGTGGATAAACATATGCACCACTTTTCTCAAGATGAACTCGCCAACAAGACTTGGTCACTCTATCAAACAGCGGTGAACCAGGCAGCCCTTGTCCCCTTGATACACCCACGTATCCACCATACGTTCAGCGCCCAAAACCTGCTGGCATTTCTCGCTTATAAAAATAATATAGATTCCACCTTTGTAACCGCTCTTCAGAGTAGAGGTTTCTGCTTAAGTTCAAATCAAAGCATGATGCAGAGCTTGCAAATCCTTTGTTCCAACTTAGGCATCTCTCCTCCTATTCACACTCCTGATGCGGAGGCACACTCACAACTGAGAAGAGAACGAACGCAAACTGTATTAGGGGAAAGAGCATCTGAGCACTCTCCCCATATTATGGTCACCTTGGATGGTCAAATGACCTCCCCTTCTCTTATTGAAGGCTTCTTGCTGAACGGAATGACCATTGCCCGCATCAACTGTGCCTATGACGATACATTAACATGGAAAAAGATGATTGACACCATTCGCTATGCTGAAGAGCAATTAAGAAACAAGGGCAAATATAAAAATCAAAGGTGCCAAATCCATATGGATCTAGCAGGGCCTAAAATTAGAGTCGGTCCCCTAAAAAAAGTTGCCTATCCTTTAAAAATAGGCATAAAAAAAGACCGCTACGGCCGTCCGCTGGCAGCTAAAAAAGGAATCATCAGTTGGCAGTCTGCATCGACTAAACAGTTAGTCAACGAGGAATATGATTTTATTATTTCTACCTCTCCATGTGAACACTTTCGTCAATTGACAAAAGGAGATTCCCTTTCTTTCGTTGATAATCGAAATAAGAAGAGAAAATTCTTTATTACGGATACATTGCCGGCTGGCTTGATTGTCACGATTGAAGAAACTGCTTATATTACGGAGCATACGAAACTAAAAAGCACGCAAGGAGAAATAGAGTTATTCGTAAATAACGTTGAAAGATCCCCCATTCAAATAGAAGTTAAAAAGGGAGATCTTTTAAGAATTCATTTGAATCATTCCACAGAAGGACACCCTGCTACTGAATCAGCATCGGCTGCTATTTCCGTCAGCCTTCCTGAAGCATTCGCCTGTGTTCAAAAAGGACATAGAATATTTATCGATGATGGGAAAATCCAAGCCGTAGTAAGAACATGCAACCAAGACTTCATCGATGCCGAAATTATCTCTCCAGATATGGAGACAGCTATTAAAGAAAATAAAGGAATTAACTTACCTGATTGCGATGCCAATTCAACGATTTCAGCTTTAACGAATAAAGACGAGGAGGATCTGGCGTTTATCTGTGAGCATGCAGATATGGTAGGACTCTCTTTTATACACAGCGCCCAAGATCTTCAAAAGCTACAGCAGCTTTTAGCCAACTATTCACACAAAGATTTAACAGTGATCGCCAAAATTGAAACAAAAGAAGCGATCCATCATTTCTCTAACATTCTCTTAGAAGGGCTTACTTTCTCAAAATTCGGCATCATGGCCGCAAGAGGCGACTTAGCTATTGAAATAGGCTTTGATAAACTCCCGGTTGTTCAGGAAGAGATTTTATCAATGTGCCGTGCTGCTCATATTCCCGTCATCTTGGCCACGCAAGTGCTGGAATCGCTAGCTAAAAAGGGCACTCCTTCTCGATCTGAGTTAGCCGACTTATTCTTTGGAAGCGAATTTGATTGCTTAATGCTAAATAAAGGCCCGTTTATGGAAGAAACGATAGAGTTCTTAACGGAAACCCTTCTCTTAATATCCGAAGCAAAGGATTATAAGCAAACGTTCACACGCTCCTTCTCTTCTGTTAACGAAAGATAGCTGCTACTTAACATTTCATCAATTAGATGAATAAACAAGAAACATATAAAGCACTTCCCTAGCTGCGCTTAGGAAGTGCTTTTGTGATCAAGCTATAAATAATAGATAAATAACACCGATGGCAAGAAAGACGCCACAAAGGACGAGCAATACTTTCGCGAGTGTTTCCATAGTTCGGATGCTCCTTATTAAATTAAAGCTGCGCCAATAACGTATGATAATCCGACAGAGATTACCATAGAGATAAAGCCGACAGCACGGTTGTCTTGTTCAATTTCTTCATCAATTTTAAAACGGGGAGTTAAAAATTCAAAAATAAAGTAGCCAGCTAACAGCAAAACAAAACCAAATGCTCCCCAGCCAATCATCGTTAAAACATGATCATTATGGGCAATCGAATGGCGGAAAATATTCGCAAGACCGAATATTTTTCCGCCGGTTGCCATTGCCACAGCCATATTGCCTCTTTGGATTTCTTCCCAGTTGCGGTATTTAGTTACCAGTTCAAACACGGCTAGCGACAGTATAATACAGACAACGACTACACTGTAATAACCGGCAAGCTGTATAAATTCATTTTCCCAAAACTGGTTCATACATATAAAGCCCCTCTTATTTTAATTCGACAACAGTCACGCCGCTGCCGCCTTCCCCTGCTTCACCGAAGCGTGTCCGCTTCACAGACCGGTGATTTTTCAAATAATCTTGAACACCTTTGCGAAGCGCTCCCGTTCCTTTGCCGTGAATGATCGAAACGCGTGGGTAGCCGGCGAGTAAAGCATCATCAATATACTTTTCTAACCGTGCCAATGCATCCTCGTAACGCTCGCCGCGCAAATCAAGCTCTAGGCTTACATGATAGTCTTTTCCACGAATCGTCGCGAGCGGCTTTGGCTCTGCTTTTTTCTCTGACTTTATAAATTGCAAATCGCTTTCTTTTACTTTCATTTTCATAATGCCAATTTGCACGTTCCATTCTTTGTCCCCAGCTTTTTCAAGCAGCGTACCTTTTTGATCAAAACTAAGCACTTTCACTTCGTCTCCCGGCTTCAATATCCGTTCTGAAGAGGCTGATTTCGTTTTTGGGGCTTTTTTCGCTTCCGGTACCGCTTCGGTCAGCCGTCTTTTAGCTTCAATCAATTCATGCTCTTTTACATCTGCCTGTTTCTCGAATCTCATCGTACGCAAATCACGGATTACTTCTTCCGCTTCCGCTTTCGCCTTCTCTACAATATCTGCCGCCTGCTTGCGGGCCTTCTCGGCAAGCTCCTCTTTATGAGCATAGTATTCCTGCATTTGTTTTTGCATTTCTTTATGGAACTGTTCCGCAAGCTTCAAATATTCGCGTGCTTCCCGTTCTTCATCTTCCGCTTTCCGGCGCGCCTGTTCAAGTGAAGCAATCATTTGATCTACTTCATTCGTATCCGCGCCAATCAAACCGCGCGCCTGCTGAATGATCGTATCATTGAGACCTAAACGGCTGGAAATCTCAAAGGCATTGCTTCGTCCTGGTACGCCAATGAGGAGGCGATAGGTCGGACTGAGTGTCTCTACATTAAACTCAACGCTCGCATTGACGACCCCTTCGCGATTATAGCCGTATGCTTTTAACTCAGGATAATGCGTAGTAGCAATGACTCTTGCTCCTCGATTATGCACATCATCAAGGATCGCCATCGCCAGAGCAGCCCCTTCCTGAGGGTCCGTGCCGGCACCAAGTTCATCAAATAAGACGAGGCTTTCATCGTCAACTTGCTTTAAAATATCTACAATATTCACCATATGAGATGAAAACGTACTCAAACTTTGCTCAATGGATTGTTCGTCCCCAATATCAGCAAAGACTGAACCGAATACCGCTGTTTCCGACCCGTCAAGCGCCGGGATAGGAAGTCCTGCTTGGGCCATTAATGTCGTTAAACCGACCGTTTTTAAGGTCACGGTTTTCCCACCGGTATTCGGTCCGGTAATTAAGATCGTTGTATATTCTTTTCCGAATTCAATATCATTTGCCACTGCTTCATCAATCGGCAACAGCGGATGGCGGGCCTTATTCAAACGGATATAGCCATCTTTGTTCACCAATGGCTTCGTGCCTTTAATAGCTCGGCCGAATTTTGCTTTCATAAACATAAAATCAAGCTCACCAAGCAAGCCAGTTAAATGATAAAGCTCTTCTCCATGCTGTTCTACTTCCACTGTTAACTCGGTAAAAATCCGTTCAATTTCTAATTGTTCCTTCAGCTTAAATTCACGGATTTGGTTATTCATTTGCACGATCGACTCCGGCTCAATAAATAACGTTTGGCCAGATGAAGACTGATCGTGCACGATACCGCCATAGTGTCCCCTGTACTCCTGTTTTACGGGGATAACGTAACGATCGTTTCTAATCGTAATGATTGTATCGGAGAGCATTTTTTGGGCGTTGCTTCCGCGTATTAAACTTTCAAGCTTGCCGCGAATCCGGCTTTCATTCGCTCGAAGCTGCTGACGGATATGGCGAAGTGTTTCACTCGCTGAATCAAGAACACCGCCGTGTTCGTCTACTGTATGTTTAATCCGGTGTTCAAGCGGTGTCAATACCGGCAGCTGTTCTGCTTTTTCAGAAAGGATCGGCAATTCTTCTTCTTCTTCAACTAAATCATGAATGAATTGCTTCATCATCCGTCCTGCATAGATGGTGCTCGCCACTTGAACAAATTCCATACCGTTCAGCATGCCGCCAATTTGTGCTCGCTTCACATGCGGACGAACATTATGAATTCCGCCCAGTGGTGCGTGTCCCTTTAGGCGAAGTACACGCGCTGCTTCATCGGTTTCTTCCTGAAGTCGAACCACTTCATCATAGGAAACAGATGGATTCAAGGCTTCTGCCTGTTCCCTTCCTAAGCTGGAGGCAGCATGTTCAGCAAGCTGCTGCTTAATTTTGTCAAACTCAAGAGTTTTTAATACTTTTTTATTCACGTAACAGGATTCCTCCCTATTTGTTTCGATTAATAAATGCTAAAAAATCTTCCTTACTGTACGTATTGAGCACCGTATCTGGACGAAGCCAGCCTTTTCTCGCTGCTTTTGCCCCAATTTCCATGAAATCTAAATGTTCAATAGCATGAGCATCTGTATTAATGATCACCTTCACACTGGCTGCCTGAGCTTTCTTTAAATGATCGGCAGATAAATCTAGCCGATAGGGATTGGCATTTAATTCCAGAGCTGTGTTGGTTTCCTTTGCCAATTCAATGAGCATATCAACGTCAACATCGTAGCCCTCACGACGGCCAATTAACCGGCCAGTCGGATGAGCAATTAAGTCAACGTATGGATTCATTAAAGCTGTTTTTAAGCGCTCCATAATCGTTTCCCGCGGCTGTGAAAAACTTGAATGAATCGAGGCAATCACAAAGTCCAACTGGCTTAAAATTTCATCGTCATAATCTAATGTAGCATCAGGCAAAATATCCATTTCAATGCCGGAAAGAATTTCAATATCGTTATAGCGGGCGTTGAGCTCGCGAATTTCCTCATTCTGCTTTAACAGCCGCTCAACTGACAAGCCATTTGCTACTTTTAAATAGCGGGAATGATCGGTAATTGCCATGTATTCATAGCCTCTAGCCCGACAGGCTTCTATCATTTCTTCAAGCGAATATGCCCCGTCTGACCAAGTCGTATGCATATGGACATCTCCCTTGATATCACCTAAATGAATGAGACGGCCAAATCCAGGAAAATCCTCTACTTCTGTTCCATCCTCTCGAATTTCTGGAGGGATCCATGGCAGATTAAAATGATGATAAAAATCCTCTTCCGTTTGGAATGTAGTTACTTCTCCTGTCTCAACCGATTCAACGCCATACTCACTAATCTTTTCCCCGCGCTCTTTCGCCAGCTGGCGCATACGGACATTATGATCCTTCGAGCCGGTAAAATGATGAAGCGTAGAAGCAAATTCTTCTGCTGTGACGATCCGAAAATCAACCGACACATCCCACTCTCCCTCGATGACAACGGAAACCTTCGTATCACCGGCTGCAATCACTTCTTTAATTCCGGGGAGCGAGAGTAGCTGCTCCTTCACGGCAGCAGCATTATCAGCTGCAATGATAAAATCAAGGTCCTTAATCGTTTCGCGAAGGCGTCTTAAGCTGCCTGCCCGTGAAAATCGCTGAATTCCTTTCATCTCAGCCAGGCGATTTTCAATCGATTCAGCAAGTGGCAGCATATACGTGATGGGGAGCCGCTCCGGGCGCTTTCCGGCTTCTTGGATAGCCGCTAAAATTTTTTCCTCGGTTTTAGCCCCAAACCCAGGCAGCTCCTGCACTTTTTTCTGCTCACATGCTTCTTGTAAATCAGCCATGCTTTTTACGTTCAATTCTTTATATAATTTAGCAATCTTTTTACCGCCAAGTCCCGGTAATTGCAGCAAAGGGACAAGCCCGGAAGGCACCTCATCCTGCAGCTCTTTTAAAACTGTCGATTCACCCGTTTCCAGGTATTCTTCAATGACGGCTCCTGTCCCCTTGCCGATTCCTGGAATCTTCGTCATATCCTCAATTTCTGTTAAGCTGCGCTCGTCCGTTTCTAGAGCGGCGGCAGCTTTTCGAAAGGCAGATACTTTAAACGGGTTTTCCCCTTTTAATTCCATATATATCGCTATCTTTTCCAGTAAACGGATAATGTCTTTTTTATTGATCATCGTCGTCACCATACTTTCAAAATCGATCTTTTTCTCCATTTTAATAGTAACAGAAAAGCCAGACAAAACAAAAACTTCTCTTTTAAAAAGAGAAGCGGTTCAGTTGGGCAAGCGGGTTAAAGTTTTTAAGCGCATCTGATAAATAAGGTGTATGATGTATCATATAATCGGCAATGAAAGAATCATTTATCATGGAAGAAATTCCAGAGGGCAGCAGCATACCGAGGTAGACAAGGACAAAGAGCACGAGGTACACTTCCACAAAGCCGAGAACCCCTCCGCCGACTTTATTCACTTCTCGTAAAATCGGAATATTCGCAAGCGCATTTACAAAAGAGCCAAGGATCGATAGCACAATTTTCACTAAAATAAAAATAAGAACAAAAGCAATGGCTCCATAATAAAAAGATTCAAAACCGGCTGCCACAAGACCAAACGCTGGATTTTGATCAACCGGCGGCATCGGGATCCAGTTTTTTAGCAGCGGGGCTACCTGCTCGCGAAGCGCAAGAGCAGCAATAATCGCGATAATGGAACCAGCTATGTGGAAAAACTGTAAAACAAATCCCCGTTTTAAACCAATTACAATACCGGCAACTAATAAAATAAGCAATACAATGTCAATCATGTTGTTCAGCCCTTCAATTCTTTTAATTGTTGCTTTAAGTGTTCTATTTCTTCTTGCAATTTTACATAGTCATGAACTGTATTCACCGCAGCTAATACAGCGATTTTATTTAAATCAAGCACAGGATTCTTTCTCTTAATTTCCCGCATCTTTTCGTCGACTAACTGAGCCACATGCCGGATATGACTTTTCGATTCCGTGCCGACAATTGTATAATGATGTCCGTATATGTCAACCGTAATCCGGTTTTTCTCTTCATTCGACAATGGAATGCCCCCATTCGTAAAGAATCCTATCTGTTATCATACCATGAGCAGGAATCCATGAAAAGCCGCAAGTATAAAGGAGAGTTTCTATATGAGCCACACTGTTTTAAACGTATCCAGCACCACCCTTTCGAAAATGAAAACCTATTATAATTCCCAATCTACTGGCAAGCTGCCAGCAGGAGCCGTCTTCGCAGCTAAAACGTCTGCCTGTGCGATTACCGGTTATCGTTCCGGTAAAGTTCTATTTCAAGGAAAGGATGCGCTGCTAGAAGCAGCCAAATGGCATGGGGAAAGTACAAAAGCAGCTCCTGTCAAGAAAAAGAAGCCCGTGTCCGCCCAGTTGCCATCCGGATTCTCGGAAATGTCTGTTATCGGCAGTGATGAAGTCGGCACAGGCGATTATTTTGGCCCGATCACAGTCGTCAGCGCTTTTGTAAGAAAGGAACAACTCCATGAACTGCAGTCAATAGGCGTCCGCGATTCCAAAGATTTAACAGACCCGCAAATTATCCAAATCGCTAAGAAAATTGCTAAAGTGGTACCATATAGCCTACTTGTTTTAAAGAACGAGAAGTATAACGAGCTTCAGCAAAAAGGCATGTCGCAAGGAAAAATAAAAGCGTTGCTTCATAATCAGGCATTGATTAACCTGCACAAAAAAATTCTTCCTGAGCGTCCAGATGCCGTGCTAATTGACCAGTTTGCCGAAAAGGATACGTACTATCGTTATTTAAAAGAACAAAAAGAAATTTTTCAGGAGAATGTGTTCTTTAGCACAAAAGGCGAAAGCATCCACCTTGCTGTTGCCGCTGCCTCGATCATCGCCCGTTATGCTTTTGTGAAACAAATGGACAATTTAAGCAGCGAAGCCGGTTTTCCGATTCCAAAAGGGGCTGGCAGTCACGTTGATGTTGCCGCTGCCCGCCTCATCAGCGAAAAAGGCGAAGAAGCCCTGCTTCATTTCACCAAAAAACACTTCGCCAATACCCAGAAAGCCCTGAAACTCGTGAATAAACGATAAAAAAACAAAGCCGGCCCTAATAAAGGTCCGGCTTTGTTTCTTCTTTCTCACGTTTATGCGCGTAATCTTGTTGATTGCGAGCGGAGTTCCCGGTTTTGTGAGCGCAACTTTGTCGATTGTGCGCGCATAGAACGAATTTATGAGCGCAAGTAAAAGCACTCCTGCCATTAGACAGGAGTGCTTAAAAAGAGTATTAGCTTCTTAATTCAGCTCCAGCTTTTTCTTTCAATGCTTCTAATACACCATCATGGACTTTTACTACTTCTTCGTCTGTTAGTGTTTTTTCTGGATCAAAATATTTGAGTGAGAAGGCAATCGATTTTTTGCCTGCCTCGATATGCTCACCTTCATACAAGTCAAATACGCGGACATCTTTTAACAGTTTTCCACCGGCTTCTTTAATAATTTCTTCCAGCTTGCCTGCTTCTACATTTGTGTCGACAACGAGAGCAATATCTCGAGTAATCGACGGGAAGCGCGGGATTGGTTCGTAAGTAACGGCTTCTGTTTCTGCTGTAAAGAGCGGGCTTAATTTTAATTCAAATAAATAGGTTTCTTTAATGTCTAAGTCTTTAGCCTGCTGTGGATGCACCTGCCCGACGAATCCAATCTCTTGGCCATCAAGCTCAATAGCTGCTGTTCGTCCTGGATGCATGCCGGCGATTTCTGCCTTTTTAAAGGCAACGCGCTCTAAAAGCCCCAGTTTAGCAAACAATCCTTCCAGTACCCCTTTTGCTACAAAGAAATCAGCTGCTTTATTTTCACCTTGCCAAAGGTTCTCTTCCCAAAGACCCGTGATGGCTCCAGCTAGATGCTCTTCTTCTGTTGGGAGCTCAGCACCTGATTCTTTCAAAAAGACGCTGCCCACTTCATAAAGGGCAAGTGAATCAATTTGACGCGCGTTGTTATACGAAACGACGCCTAATAACTGTGGAATGATGCTTAAACGTAAATAAGCATGCTCTTCACTCATTGGCATTGCAAGCTTGATTGGCTCACGTGACTCTAACGCGTATTCTTGCGATTTTTTCTCACTTGTTAATGTATAGGTGATGGCTTGATTGAAGCCAGCTCCTTCTAAAAAGCGGCGGACAGTGCGGCGCTTTTCTTGGTAATCTGTCAAGCCGCCAGGATACGTCGCGCCAACTGGAACAGTTGTCGGCAAGTGGTCATATCCATACAAGCGAGCGACTTCTTCCACAAGATCTTCTGCAATCGTAATATCACCGCGGCGAGTTGGCACTGTTACGATGAACTCCTCATTATCGGTTTTAACCTCAAATTTCAAGCGGCGGAAAATGTCTTCTACTTCTGCTGCTTGCAGATTCGTTCCAAGCACGCGATTTAATTTTTCAAGTGTAACAGAAACAACTTTTGGCTCGAGGTCGATTTCACCAGCAACCACGCTGCCTGCCAACACTTGACCGCCAGCGTACTGTGCCATCAACTGCGCAGCACGGTCAGCCGCTGCCTGCAAGCGATTCGGATCAACGCCTTTTTCAAAACGAGCACTCGCCTCTGAACGAAGGCCGTGATCTTTAGATGCTTGGCGAACACGCTGTCCGTTAAAATAAGCCGATTCAATTAACACCCTCGTTGTATCAGCTTCTACTTCGGAGTTTGCACCGCCCATTACACCAGCAAGGGCTACCCCTTCTTTGCCATTTGTGATGAGTAAATGCTCAGATGATAATGTGCGTTCTGCATTATCAAGCGTAACGAATTGTTCACCGTCCTGCGCACGACGAACAACAATTTCTTTTGAGCCTAACCGATCATAGTCAAATGCATGCAGCGGCTGGCCGTATTCAAGCAAAATATAGTTTGTAATATCGACAACGTTGTTATGCGGACGAATGCCTTCTGCCATAAGACGTGCTTGCATCCAAAGCGGCGATGGCCCAATTTTTACGTCTTTTACGATACGGGCGATATAAATTGGATTATCTTCTTTTGCTTCGATGCTTACCTTAATCCAATCTTCTGTACGCTCAGCAGCTTCCTCTACTTCAATTTCCGGAAGCTTCACTTCTTTATCCAGAATAGCGGCAACTTCATAAGCTACCCCGATCATGCTTAAGCAGTCCGAACGATTCGGCGTTAAACCTAGCTCTAGTACTTCATCATCTAAATTCAACTGTAAAAGTGCGTCTTCTCCCGGTGTGACATCGTTCGGAAAAACGAAGATGCCTTCAGAATATTCTTTCGCGACAAGCTTGCTTTCAATGCCAAGCTCCTGTAACGAACAAATCATGCCGTTCGATGCTTCGCCGCGCAGCTTCGCTTTTTTGATTTTGAAGTTACCTGGAAGGACGGCTCCTACTTTGGCAACCGCTACTTTTTGTCCTTTGTCTACATTCGGCGCTCCGCAGACAATTTGGACTGGTTCTTCTTCGCCGATATCCACCTGGCATACATTTAACTTATCGGCATTCGGGTGCTGTTCTTTTTCAAGAACGTGACCGATGACTACACCTTTAATCCCTGCACCAAGCATATCAACGCCTTCTACCTCAATCCCGCTGCGCGTAATTTTTTCTGCTAATTCCTTTGAGGGCATGCCATCTAAGTCGACATACTCGCTCAGCCATTTATATGAAACAAACATTGTTTACCCCTCCAGTTATTCATGTTCTGAAAATTGCTTTAAGAAACGAACGTCATTTGTATAAAAGTGACGAATATCATCAATTCCGTATTTCAGCATAGCAATCCGGTCGGGCCCCATACCGAATGCGAAGCCAGTATATTTCTTTGAGTCAAAACCAGCCATTTCTAATACGTTTGGATGCACCATACCGGCGCCTAAAATTTCAATCCAGCCAGTTTCTTTACAAATCCGGCAGCCTTTTCCGCCGCACATACAGCTCACATCTACTTCAACAGATGGCTCTGTAAACGGGAAGAAGCTCGGACGCAGGCGGATTTCCCGGTCTTCACCAAACAATTTTTTGGCGAATACTTCAAGCGTTCCCTTTAAATCTCCCATGCTGATGTTTTCATCTACAGCCAGGCCTTCAATTTGAGTAAATTGGTGAGAATGGGTCGCGTCGTCATTATCACGGCGGTACACTTTTCCTGGACAAATGATTTTTACCGGACCTCTACCTTCATGCTTTTCCATCGTACGGGCCTGAACTGGTGAAGTGTGGGTACGCAGCAAAATATCCTCCGTGATATAGAAAGAATCCTGCATATCCCGTGCTGGATGGCCTTTGGGCAAGTTCAATGCCTCAAAATTGTAATAATCTGTTTCTACCTCTGGCCCTTCAGCGATAGAAT
Organism: Pseudobacillus wudalianchiensis; assembly: GCF_001685015.1. Classification (GTDB taxonomy): domain Bacteria; phylum Bacillota; class Bacilli; order Bacillales; family Domibacillaceae; genus Pseudobacillus; species Pseudobacillus wudalianchiensis. Next base: position 201,347 of record NZ_MAYT01000001.1, on the reverse strand, counting down.
AGCCCATGCTGATAAACAAATCTTCAATTTCTTCTACAACCTTTGTAAGCGGGTGAGCGTTGCCTGTTCTGACCGGACGGCCAGGAAGCGTCACATCAATCGTTTCTTTTTCCAGCTGTTCTTGAATGGCTTTTTGCTGCAGGGCTGATTGTTTGGCTTCAATAGCTGATGCCACGGCAGCACGTACTTCATTCGCAAGCGCCCCCATTTTCGGACGTTCTTCCGCCGATAATTTCCCCATGCCTTTCAGCACTTCTGTAATCGGCCCCTTCTTTCCTACATAAGCGACTCGAATGTCATTCAGCTGCTTTAGATCTTCTGCTGCTTCCACTTTTGCGAGTGCCTCAGTTTGTAACTCTTTTAATTGCTGCTCCACTTGAAAAGTCCTCCTTTATTTTGTAGAACAAGTGCCTTTTGGCAGAAGTTCTTCATTATAATTGTTTTTTAACCAATAAAAAAAGCCCCGTCTCCCGGAAAGGGACGAGGCTTTGGTCGCGGTACCACCCTTTTTAACATGTAACACATGTTCACTTCATTGAGGTAACGGTTCTTCACCGGAGCACCTTTACGCCGAAAGCGGTCCTGATGCCGGCTCGAGAGGTGAACTTCACCCATTATTTCATAAAAGTGCTTGCAGTCTTCGGCACTTTCTCCCTGGAAGAAATGGCATGGGGTACTCTTCTCTGTCATTGCCTTTTTCATTATGTAATTACCGTTATTATAGTCAACGCCCGTAAAAAATTCAAACGTTTTTGAAAGAATGTTTAAAATGATACAACAAGATTCCCGCAGCAACAGCTACATTTAGCGATTCGCTTTTTCCATAAATCGGGATATACACATTGTTATCTGTTTCCTTCAATAAGGCTTCTTCCACACCGCTCCCCTCATTGCCGACGAGAAGGGCAAATGAATCTTCCACCTCTGCTTCGCGGTAGTCCGATGCCTGCTGCAGCGAGGTGCCAAACACCCGAATACCTTGCTCCTTCAATTGATGAACCGCTTCAAGCAGCGGCATTTGAATAAGGGGCAAGTGAAAATGACTTCCTTGAGCCGAACGCAGCACTTTCGGATTGTACGGATCGGCACAGCCTGTTCCGAGAATAACGCCATCGAGTCCTGCTGCATCTGCTGTGCGGATCATCGTGCCAATATTACCCGGATCTTGTACGGCATCAATTAACAAATAAGTACGTCCCTTTAGCGCCTCTGTCAGCTTCTGCTTACGGCAGACAGCAAATACTCCTTGACCTGCTTCTGTATCAGACAATGCTTTCGCGATTTCAGGTGTGACCATTGTCAGTTCTACATCGTCTACATTCCAATGTGCTGGAAGGGTAATGTCTTCTGATACGATTAGTTCCACGATGTCTTTTTTATGATATAATGCGGCTTCCACTAAATGAAAGCCTTCAAGAAGATACTGGCCCGCTTTTTCCCGTTCTTTCTTCGTCAACAGCTTTTTCCATTGCTTAACTTGGGGGTTTTTGATGGATTGGATAAATTTCACGCCGCTCACTCCTTTTCCTGTTTTCGCCGCTTCATTATAGCTTAATTTCTCCGCATAATGAATGGCAAGACGGGCGAAAATAAAAAAGATCACTTTGAAAAGGAGCGATCCACATGAATTTTAACTTGCGTAATGCCGTATTAGCTAACGTCTCAGGAAGTTCTCAAGACCAGTTACAACACACAATCGTTGATGCTATTCAGCGTAACGAGGAGAAAATGCTGCCTGGTCTTGGCGTCTTATTCGAAGTGTTCTGGAAAAATGCCGATGAGCAGGAAAAACAGCATATGCTACAAACATTGGAAGCAGGACTGAAATAACAATATGAAGTGATCCAAAGTCATTTTGGGTCACTTCTTTTATCTAAAGCTCTTTTGATAAAAAGGATGGGATCATCATCATGGACTTTTTCTATTCCCAACAATCTCTAACAGCCGTTCAATGGATTTTACGGGCTGTTGTTGCTTTTTTCTTTTTATTGGTCGTTGTTAAAATAATGGGCCGCCACTCCATTTCTAAATTAAGAATGATCGACTTTACCATGGCTTTATTGCTTGGCAACATCATTTCAGATCCCCTTTCCGATGAACGATTAGAGATGAGAGGCTCGTTGATTACCATTAGTGTGTTAGTCATTCTCTATTCGATCAGTGTATTCTTAACATTGAAATGGCACAAGCTTCGAAATTGGCTTGACCCTTCGCCGTTTCCTCTCATAAAAAATGGACAAATCATTTATAAAAATTTATCAAAAGCAAAAATATCGCTCAACTTCTTATTGTCTCAGCTAAGAAAAGAAAAGGTAACTGCTGTGCAAAAAGTAGCACTTGCCTTATGGGAACCAGACGGAAATATTTCCGTATTTCTGGAACCAAAGCATGAATCTGTTACCCGAGCAGACATGCAGCTGCCAGCAACGTCTTTTTCTTTTCCCTATCCGATTATTAAAGATGGACAAATTGATAATTCTGAGCTAAAAAAGATAGGAAAAGACTGGGAGTGGCTTGAACATAAACTGAAGGAGGACCATCACATAACGGTAAATGAGGTGTTGCTCGCTACTTTGGATCAAAGTGAGCAATTGAAGGTTTTACTTTATAGATAACCGGCCTTTCACTATGTAGATAACATGGATTGAAAACAACAAGTCTATCATCATTATAATTTGGTAACACTGTCTGGAGGCTATATGAATGAAGCTGCCCCCGATACCGGAGCAGCTTCTCGTTTGGAATTATCGTCCCCATCCTCCTGGATAAGAGGGGAATTGTTGTGAATAATAGGGATATTGTGATTGATAAGAGTAAGGCGAATACATCGGCCTTGGTCTTGGTCTCGGATAAGAAGAGTGAGAATATGGATATTGCTGCATGTGGTATGGCTGCATTTGAGATGGATACTGTTGCATATGATATGGCTGCATCTGATATGGATACTGCTGCATATCGTATGGCTGCATTTGAGATGGATATTGTTGCATTTGGTACGGTTGCATATGATATGGCTGCATTGAGTATGGCTGTTGTCTCTCATCTTCCAGATCAATGTTACTTAATTCTTCTTCAGCAATAAACGGCTCATCTTCAAAATTAAAATTTTGGAAATGCAAAATAATGCCCTCCTTTGTTTTTGCCTGCCCTTTACCTTATGCAGTCTATTTGTGATATGTGTCCGTCCTATTCAAATAAGCCCCTCCTCTACTATACTCTTTAACGAAAAGATCTATGTTACAATGGGTGAACAACATCTAAAGAAGGTGAAAACGAATGAACGCGATTGGCCAAATCCCAGTAGATATTTCTCTTCTGCATGCTTTAAACAGCTTAGGTGAAAACATAATTATTGCTGATAAGCATTATACGATACGCTGGATGAATGCAAAAGCAGCCGGTTTATTGTCTGTAGTAGCTCCTTTATACGGCTTGTTAGATGCAAAGGATATGATTGGACAAAAAATGGACGTATTTCACGCCCAGCCAGAAACCCAGCGAAAGATCATGAACGATCTAACAGAAAGCCATCAAGCCCGCATTACAATTCGTGATCGTTATGTTGCTGATATCATCGTCACAGCTATAAAAAATGATGAGAACGAAGTGACAGGCTATGTTGTTATTCTAAGGGATGTAACGACAAAAGCGGAAGAAGAGGAAAGAAACGAAAAGCTTATTCAGGCGCTGTCTGTCCCCATTTTGAAAATATGGAAAAAAACAATTGCTCTGCCTCTCATTGGAGAAATTGATACTGCTCGCGCAGATCGACTTCTTACTTCTGTCTTAAAGGAATGTGCAACTCATAATATTCAGTTTGCTTTAATAGACTTAAGCGGTTTATACAGCTTCGACGAAGGAATTAGGGAGCACTTACAAAAATTAAATGATTGTTTAAATTTAATTGGAACGCAATGTATTATCGTCGGCATCACTCCTAAGTTGGCTATGTCAATTGGTGAGTTAAATATTCGCATTCCAACCTTCAATACGGCACACGCTGGCCTCAATTATGTATTAAACCGCCAACAAACAGATTCTTAATCTGTCCAAAGATCTACCTCCCTCTTCGAATACTTGGGAATAGCACCTTTCTGTTTCATCTAGTGCTGGCAGTTATAAAGAATAGTCCTGTCATCACAAGTATGCTTAAGAAAGTAGAATGGCAAAGACATTCAACGAGTGTATCCTTTTTTCATCGAAAGGGCTTTCTGATGAATCTTTCCTTCTGTTCTTTTTACACCCATATAGGAGGCATTATCTGATGCACTCCTCCCCTTCCTCTTATCCTAAATTCATAAAAATCCGCATGTTTCTAATCTTTTCCTCCTCTTTATTTACATTAGCTTAGGCACACACCTTTGGCTGTTAAAAAGCAGGCATGGAATGAGAGTCCTGTTCTCTTCGAATAACGAAATACTATCAGACGTGCGAAGCAAAGATTAAATCAGATAAAAATAATCTAGAGACCAGCCTATCTATTTATGTTGCAGACTCTTCACCGAGATCCCGTCAGCTTTCAAAGAACGGATATAGAAAAGCTAAATGCAACGGCACCTTATCCTCTCGCAAAACATATACATATAGAGACATTTTGAAGCAGGAGGAGAAGAGCAGAATGAATAGGGATATATTAGGTTCTTTAGTGGGCAAAGCGGTGAAAGTTAACCGCGGCGGCCATGACTCAAGAATTGGGCTTTTGCTGGCAGTAGAAGAAGATTACTTTGTGTTACTTACAAAAGAAGACGGTGTTCTTTATTACAAAGGTCACCATGTAAAAAGTTTGACCGACAACGCTAAAAAAGGGATCAATTTTGATCTTATTGTTCCGGAAGACTTTTCTTACGTAAGAGGAAAGAATTTTGAAGATGTGTTGCACTGCTTGAAATATCACTGGGTAACCATTAATCGCGGGGGTCATGAAAAGTATCAAGGTGTATTGGACGATATTAATGACGATTACATCACTGTTATTTTCAATGAAGAAGTTATTCGCGTAGCTATGTTTCATATCCGGAATATCAGTTACGATATGAGAGTGGAAGAGCCAGGCAAAGATAAGAGAGACGAGAAAAAGAAAGACGAAGATAAGAATGAAGACAAAGATAGAGGCGGTCAATGGGAAGAAAGAAACGATTAATCAGCGTTAGCCGTTTCCAACTCTATTCGTAATCATGCATCTACAAAGAGACCACTTTGAATAAATGTATGCAAGAAATGATTTATTTATTCGAAGTGGTCCCTTCTATTGAAAAAGCTTAATAATTTATGAGGAGGGTTAGAGGTGTTGAACCCTTATTTTTCTGATACGCTTAAATCACTCATAGGATATTCTATCGGTATTTTTTCGAGTAATGGCACTCTCATTAAGGGAAGCTTAGCTGATGTAAAAGAAGATTATCTTATTTTACAAAATAAAGAGGGAGACTTTTTTTACTATCATCTTCATCAAATTAAATCGATTGCCAAAAATACAAAAGACTTAAAGATAAACTCAATGAACGATGATTATCTACGAGCAGAAAAACTGCAGGGGATTTTGGAACATTGCAAGCAGCAATGGGTTACAATTAACTGTCATAACGATCAGCTCGTAACAGGTTATTTAAGCGATGTTTTTGACGATCACATTATTTTGATTAGTTCTGAAGAAAAGATTATTATGCAAACCTTTCATATCTCCAATGTTTTTCCAGGATTCTATGAAAGTCCTAAACCTGCCGAAACGGATCATTCAAATAAGAAAGAAACAGTAACACATAGCCAGAGCGAAGAGCTTATAGAAGATGAGCAGGAATTTAATCAAGAAGCAGTACAAAAAGAACAGCAGATGAATGCTAAAATTGATCTTGCTCCCCCTGCTTCCAATGAAAGTGAAGTACAACGGGAATTTAAACTAGAAAAAACACAAAAAGATTCCCAAACAAATGCCAACGCACACTCTAATCCTCCTAATTTAAATGAAAGTGAAGCACCATCACCACTTTATGAAGAAGATATAACAACACTTGAAAATCTGCCCTCTTCTGAACAAACTGAAGCAACGACAGAAGGAAACACAGATCACCAAACAGAGTTTTTGCCAGCAAGCAGCCAAAGAAAAGACGTACAGGAAAGGTCTTCTGCAAAACAGCAGTCGTCTATCATTTATGATTTTTCTGAGGAACCACAACAAAACCATCAGCCTATAGCAGACAAGGAGAACGGCTCGATAGACTACGGTCTTTCTAATAAAAGCCTTGGATTACATCCAATTACTGACAAAGGACCTTTGCCAATCTCTTCTAAACATGAAGAGAGTCAAGAACCTTCTGTTGAAGACAATCAATCATCGAGTGAGTACACAGTTGATCCCCCTAACTTAGGAAAATGTTTCTTCAGAAAAAAACGAAGTACGAAAGAGTTAAGAATAAACAAAAGAAGCGTGAAGAGGCATCACGTGGAAGAAAAGCGGCTCCCATCTCCTAGCGCAGAAGATCGGCGAAATCAAGTAAAAACGATACTCACTGCAGAAGAAAAAGAAAAAATTTTAGAATCCCAATATTATTCACTTATGATGCAAGCGGAAAAGAATTACATGGAACTAAGAAAGAAAAGGTTAGACCGGGAAAGTCTAAAATAATATAAAAATGCTCTTAAAAAGAAGCAGAAGGTTTCCTGACTGACCTTCTTCTATTTTTTGAATACGCAGCTTTTAAGCACTTGAGGAGGATTTTCGTGGTAGAGTTAATTAAAATTTATATTGGGGAACCAGTTGCTCTAGATCTTCTAGGTAAAAAAGAATTATCAGGCATACTCGTTGATTTTGGCAGTGAGGTGCTCATTCTTTATCGACAAGACGAGTATTTCTATATCCCTTTATTTCATATTCGAGGGATCAGGTCCTTATCAAAAGAGGAAGCAGACACACTAACTCAGCCTGACAAACTAACGGAAATTTCGCTTACTGAAGAGTTGTCATTGAAAAAAGTATTAGAGGCGGCAAAAGGAGTTTTTCTTGAAATAAATGTAACAGCCGCTCAGCCATTTCATGGTTATATCACAAATATATTGGATGACTACGTCGTATTTTTCTCTCCAACTTATCAAACAATGCTAATTCCCTTTCAACACATAAAATGGCTTATTCCCTATCCCCCTGCTTCTCATCCTTATGGATTTAAAAACACAATACTTCCGGCAACTTCTACTGCTAAATCCTTTGCTAGAACTTTTGCCTCTCAAATAGAAAAGATGGCAGGTGCATTTATTACCTGTAATGTCGGGGAGAAAGAAAGCAAGAGTGGTAAACTTCTTAGCAAAGGGAATCATTTTGTCCATTTGCTTACGGCAAAAGAAAGACAAATACACATTAGCATTCCCCACATAAAAAACATAATCTGTCCGTAGGGTGAAACTTGCCCTACACTGCTTTTATATGATAACCAAAAAAGAGAAAAGAAACTGTGCTTTCTATTTTTATTGTTATTAAATAAAGGAAGGAGGATTAGAAAGCGGCTATAGTGAATAAGGAGCACAGTTCAAGCAGACAAGCAGGAGATTTTTTAAAAGAAGATGATTTGGACCCAGCAGAACAATAAAAATAAGGTGACAATAGTCGTTAAGGGGATAACAATCAAGGAGACGCTTAAATAATCCTTCCACTTAACTTTGATCTTATTTTCTCTCAATATGTGCAGCCAAATAAGAGAAGCTAGTGTTCCGATAGGCAACAATAATGACCCCATATCACTCCCAATTATATTAGCAAGATAGATGGTTTTTAAGGTAATCGAATCTAATCCCATCTCTGTTAGAGTAATCGTTCCGATCATCAAAGCGGGATGATTATTGAAAAAGTTAGATAAAACAGATACCAATCCCCCCATAATAAAGGTCGAGTAAAACAGCCCTTCATTTACAATCGGCTCACAGATTTTTACAAGCGTATCTGTTAGCCCGGCATTATGGAGTCCATATATAATGACATACATGGAAAAAGCAAATATAAGAATGTGCCACGGAGTCTTCTTCAAGATATCCACTGGGTTTGTACGCAAATGATACCACCGCCATAAAAGTAAAATAAATGAACCGAGAACGGCTACTAATTCAATTGGGATGGACAAATAAGAAGCGACGAACAAAAGACAGCGAACCATGAAGACAAACAATAATAATTTCATCATAAACTTTGTGCGCTTTTTCTTTGTTTCAAATGAAAGAGTCGTTTTTAAAGGATGAAAGTTTTTCTCAAAAAAGAGATCTTCTATGTCATATAAAGAAGCTGGCAGCCTTTTAGGCAATTTCTTCTTGATTACAATGAACATCAGCCAGGACATAAACAATAATCCTAAGGTAGCCGGTACGAACATCATAGCCGTATGCATATAAAGGGACATATCGACAATTTTCAGAGCTATTAGATTGACAATATTGCTTACACCAATCGGCGCACTCGAAGCAGTGGCAATAAGTGCCCCGCTCAAAAGGTAAGGGATCTGCTGGTAGGTTTTCAAGCGAAGATTCTTTAAGAGTAAAATTAAAATTGGAGTTGTAATGAGGATGCTTCCATCATTGTTAAATAAAAGAGTCATTAAAAAGCACAACAATTGAATATACCAGTACAGCCGATAACCCGAGCCTTTAGCTAAGTTCGCAAGCTTTGCAGCTGCCCAGTGAAAAAAACCAAAGCTTTCTAATATAACCGCCATAACAATAGTAGCGATAATGGCAATCGATGCGCCGCCAATCTTATTGATAATATCGACAATGTCACCTCGTGACACGGCTCCCGTCAGCAAGATAATCAATGCACCTATTGAAGCTGGCCATGCTTCGTTCATCCCTCCCGGCCTCCAAAATATGACTAACATCGTTATAAAAAACACAAATACGGTCATTACCATTTCCAAACTCATCGATAGTTCTTCCTTTTCATTAAGATAAATTCTCTATCAAGCCCCGTTTTACCCTCTCATTTCTATTTATATTCCATTCTATAGAATACGAACTAGGCAGCTCACTAGTTCCTTAAATTATGTGTTTGTCTCTATTCTATAAGTAATTAGGAAAGAAGCTTATAAAGCCATAACTGATGAAACAAAAAAGCAGACGGAGATCTTCCGTCTGCTCATATTACTTATTTTAAATAGGTTTGTTCTTTCTCAGAGAATTAACAATCGCACTTCTTTTTAAGGCGGGCAACTTCTTCTTCAAGCCGATCAATTTGTCCTTGTTGGCGTGCATTTTCTCTATCTAACTGGTCAACCTCTCTTTCTAACCGTGCAACTTTTCTTCCCAGGCTTCTTATCTTGTCTTCTAAATCGTCTAATCGGTGGCGATCTTTATCTCGGTCTCTGCCGTGGTCTTTGTCATGGCCTCGATCTTTGTCACGGTCTCTGCCATGGTCGCGATCTTTGTCACGATCCCTGCCATGGTCGCGACCCTTGTCGCGGTCTCTGCCATGGTCGCGACCTTTGTCGCGGTCTCTGCCATGGTCGCGACCTTTATCTCGGTCGCTGTCATGACCACGATGTTTGTCACGGCCGCTGTCCCAATCATGGCCGCTGTCATGGTCACGATCCTTGTCACGGTCGCTATCCCAATCATGGCCGCTGTCATGGTCGCAGCTGCAATCTTGATCCCAATCACGATCGTGGTCTTTGTCCCACCCTCGATCGTGATCCCAATCGTGCTTATTATCTTCTTCGTGGTGTTTGTGTTCTTTTCCATGTTTTGGCATGTTCATCTCCCCTTTCATTATTAAGCTATGATACGAGAAAGAAAAAAATTAAATAAATATGATGATAGAAATATTTTTTCTTATGATGTTTTAGCTCACCAATTTACGTGCTAACTAATCCTCCTATTCATTAAAACCTGATAGACAAAAACCCTTTTTTATAACAATAGGTAGAAAAACCATGCCGATTAAATAAAAAACCATAGGATATAGTAGTCAAGTGATTGGCTCACTTTGCTTGACTACTTTTAAAAGAAAGGAGGAACAGTCCTTGAGCGACAAGTATTGGAAATGCAAGCACTGTAAGCATCACAACGATAAATATGATAAGCACTGCAAACGCTGTAATTACTACCATCATGAGGATCATAATGAGGAGGTGAAAGAAATGAGTAATAAAGACGATTTAAAACAGTTTCGATTTGATGAGCCGGTAAGTGTTCCGATGCAAAGCCCATTTAAAGTAATCCGCAGAAACGAAGAAGAAGTACTAGCTAAGATTTCTCTCTGTCCTAAGCATCACCATCACGATCATAAACATAAATGCGACTGCGACCACCATCACGGACACAAGCACGATCACGACCACAAACACAAAGATGGCTGCAAAAAACATAAATGTTCTGACGATGCAGTTTGGTTAGCCGCTACAGTAGGTTGGAGAGCGAATAATGTTCAGACTAGTGATGGTTTAGTTGTAGAGTTCCGCATTAGAAAAGGGTCTCCAAACGGCGAAATTATCTTTGCAACAAGAGATGGAGTAGGGGTAGATATTAACGAATTACGGGCAAGAACTACGAGCTTTATCCATGTAGATGCTTCTCCTTTTGGCCACAAACACTCCCATCACGACGATGACACAGAATATTTCTTGACAGCAGAAGTAGTTCAAGATGACCAAAATGACAGAGCCTTGATTGTAGGACCTGTTGTATTTACAGCTGCAGTAATCGACTAATAATGTAACAATAAACAAGAAGAGAATCACTGCTGTTCTCTTCTTGTAAGACTATTTATAATAGACTTTATGAAACTCTAAGCTTTTAGTTTTTTGGAAAGCTTGGAGTTTTTTATTGTGACGTATTTAATTAAATATATTAGGAAAACAATTAAAACAAGCAGAGCCACTTCCTGCAAAACGTACACTGTCATGCAAACTTTCACAGAAGATAATGGTAATCTTCATCACGAAAAAGCGCCCAAAAAGCTCTGCTTTTCGGGCGCCTCTTTTCTCAGCTGGCAAAAGAAATGTTGACTGATTTAACGAGTCTTAAAACTACTGTTGATTGCTTTGACTAATACCTATAGAATTAATATCTGTGTTATCGTTGCCAAGATTCGTTCCTCCATCATCTGCCACATTAATTTGGAAAGTGTCCCCCTCAATTTGGACCGCAGTCGCTTTATTCGTTTGATCGCCGCCAAACTCAAAAGTTACAGGGCCTCCACCGTAACCGCCGGAACATGCAGCATTGTAAACATTGACATTTCCAATCCAGTTATTTTTAAATGTGATGTGGACATACTTTGGTGCTTCACAACAGCATTTTTTAGCTGGCGGGTATCCTCCATTACTCATATCTTTGCCACTCCTTTCTTAATGATGTAAGGGATCAAATGAATTTGACCTTCCTTTCTTTACTACTGTATGCACCTCTATAAAAAAAGGATGGACAGTCTACCCCCTTATCTCCAGAAACTAAAAATTCCACTAATGCCTGCACCAAACCTTTTTCTTTACATTAAATAATATTAACGATGTATACTTCACTCTTGGGAAAGGTTGATGAAAGGATGATGAATGAGTTTAGCAAATTAGCAAAACTAGCGGACAAGCTTATCGAACAAAATGAAAAAATAGAAAATGAGCTTAACATGTTAAAAGCTGATTTTAAGAAGCTTGAGAAAAGGTTTAATCAGTTGAAGAATGACTCTGCTGAAAAAGCACTCTCTCTATGCTATTTCTTAAACTCAGAAGAAGGAGTGAATATTACGGTAAGCGATAGTTCTATAAAAGAGCTTTTAATTTCAAATAGCACGGATCAAATCAAAGAAGAAAGCTCAAGAAGTAACGAAGCAGATTAATTGCTTATTCTCTGTGGCTATAGTGCAGGAAAGAAAAGTTGAGTCTTAAATCTTACTTCTAATAAACTTTTTTAGGAAAAACCACCAGCAATACAAAATAGCCTGTAACCTGCTTGTTCTATTATGTATGATAATGGAACAAGCAAATCTACAAGCCTTGTGACATTTTAAATTATTGCTGTGACTGCTTAACCAGAGGTGAGTCTCTTATTTGCCTTGCTTATCTTCTTCATCATAAGCAATCAGCACAATATTCTCGCCCAATTCCTGTCTTAATTCTTGCTCCAATGACTGCACTCTTTGCAGGTGGTTTCCGTTCAGATCAGCGACGGGGAAGCGTTCGTATACACTCATTTCCATGGACTCCTTTCGTTTATACTGCCCTTTATTTTTCCCATCTGCCTTAGCATTATGCAGTACTTGTGGCTCATTTGATTTTTGAATAAATACAGGTGTTCCTGAGTTCTTCTCCATCGACTGCTACGTCATCGTGACGCAAGGTGCCTTCTAAATAAAATCCGAGCTTTTCGGGGATCGCCCGGCTCTTGTTATTTTTTTCATCACAGCGAATTTCCACCCGCCGTGCCTGTAACACGTCAAAGGCAAAATTCGTGAGTGCTTCCACCGCTTCCGTGATATAGCCTTTACCGCTTTGGCGCGTGTCAATCCAATAACCGATTTCAAACTTCGGCACGTTCCAGTTTATACGGTGCAAGCCTGTTGATCCGATAAATTCTCCCGTTTCTTTATGGAAAACATGAAACCGCAAATCTTTACGGGTTAAAAATTCAGCATGGGCCTCTCTTACGTTAGCCTCTGTTTCCTCTAAGCTTTGTTTATGCTTCGCAAACGGCAGCCAGACTTGCAGCTCCTCTCTCGAAGCATCGATTGCTTCATGCACCATTTTTCCGTCTCCCGGCATCGGCATTCTAATCAATAACCTTGCCGAATAAAGTTCACTTGGAAACTCCAGCAAAATCGATTTCACCTCTATCCCCCCATGGTATGACTTTTTTCACCTGATCGCTTCAAACAAAACGGCTGTTCCGACACCTCCGCCGCTCCCTAAGGCAGCGATTGTATAACGAGCTTCCGGCCTTCTTTGCATTTCATAAAACAGCCGTGTTACTAAAATAGCCCCCGATGCGCCATAGGGATGTCCAAGTGTCAGAGCCCCTCCCCGAACATTTAATTTATGAGCAGGAATGCCGAGCTCTCGGGCACAAGCTGCTATTTTGACAGCAAAGGCCTCATTGATTTCTATTAAATCGATATCCTCGATCGTTAAATGATTACGTGCCAGCAGCTGCTGAATAGCCGGCACTGGAGCAATGCCTGGGTAATGAGGATGCACACCGGCTACCTGGCTGTCAACGAATCGTATGACTGGCTGAAGTTGATGAGCTAGCGCGGTTTGTTCCTCCATAACGAGTACGGCGCTAGCTCCATCATGAATGCCGCAGCTATTAACGGCTGTTACTGTGCCGCCTTCTCTCTGAAAGACGGCTTTCGCTCTTTTGGCGAGTTTTTCAATATCCCGCCTCTTATAAAATTCCTCGTCGCTTCTTAAAGAACCCATTTGTATAATCTCTGGCGCATAGATCCCTTCTTCAAAGGCTTTCCAGCTTCGTTCGCAGCTGATTTTTGTCCATTCATCCTGTTCTTCTCTCGTAATGGCATAATCTTGTGCTACATATTCGGCGGCCATTCCCATATCAGGATCCCCAATATGATCAGGGGAAAAACGGGCACGAGCCGGGAACGGAGAGGTGCTTGTGCTTTCTGTCCCGCCTGCTATATATACCTTTCCTGCCCCTCCTTGAACAAAATAACAGGCCATCCGAATCGCTTCCAAGCCGGCGCTGCATTGACGGTCAATCGTCAATCCCGGTACAGAAAGCGGCAAATCAGCCTGTAATGAGGCTAAACGGGCCACATTCCCGCCAGGCCCAACAATGTTTCCTAAAATGACATCATTGACTTCAAGCTCTATTCCCTTTGCCAGGTGCTGAAGCAAAGGAGCCGCTAATTCATGTGGCGGCCATGCTTTCAGCGCCCCACTCTTTTTTCCAATCGGTGTCCGCTTGGCCTTCACAATCACTGCTTTATAAATGGGAGAACACCTCTTTTTCTAGTTTTTCCTTCAATTGTGCCCGGGCAATTTTCCCGCCGGCTGTCATCGGAAACTCATCTAAAACAAACCATCTTCGTGGAACCTTATAGGAAGTTAATTGTTCTTTACAAAGTTTTCTCAGCTCTTGCTTCATGGCTTCTCCTTTTACAACAGCTGTAATGATCTCTCCCCAATAAGCATCCTTCATTCCCACTACAGCCGCTAGTTCCACTTTAGGATGCATGGATAAGACTGCTTCAATTTCTTCAGGGAACACATTCATTCCTCCGTATAAAATCATGTTCTTCTCTCGCCCTTTTATGTACAAAAACCCTTCTTCGTCCAGGTATCCCATGTCATCAACCGTGCTCCAGCCCTGTGAATCCTGCACAGGTTGTACGCCTGTTTCTTTTATATAGCTGATACAAACTAAATCGCTTTTTACGAAAATTTTTCCGGTTTCATACGGGGCTGCCGTTTTCCCGCCCTCTGTACGAACTTCAACCTCTACACCGTAACAGGGCTTGCCGACTGAATCTGGTTTCTCGCTATGTTCATCATTTGACAACACGGTGACGAAGCTTAGCTCACCAGCTCCATAAAATTCGAACATCAGTAGATGCGGGAACAGCCTTCGTATCTTCTGTTTCGAATCTTTTTCCCATTTCGCTCCCGAAGAAATAAACGTTAAAGGCTTCTCTACCATCTCTTCTTTTCTTAAGAGAGCCTCAATCATTGTCGGCACAAGATAAACAACGGTGATCGGATAGTGGTGCACAATGCGCAACGTTTCAGATGGAGAAAACTTTTCCAATAAATAGACAGTGCCGCCTAAAAACAGGGTACTGATCGCTCCGTAGAGAAAATGAGAATGAAAAAGCGCACCCGGTATGAGTACACATTCATTTTCTGTAAGTCCAAAATCATATTCGTTGCATTTAAAACTAGCCAGCCAAGAGCGATGAGAACGGATAAACGCTTTTGGTTCTCCTGTAGAGCCTGATGTAAACCCCATGTAAAAGGGGCTCTCCTCCTCCACTTCTTCTCCTGAATAAGCGTGCATCCTATCTATTTCTCCTGATACTTTATCCCATGTAAAAACAGAGAAACGCATAGAGTCTATTTTTTTATGGAAGCTGCCGGTTGTTACGATAAGAGAGGGAGAACAAATGCGAAGCCGCTTTTCTAGTTCATGGCTGTTCCATCTCAGATCTAACGGAACAGCCGTCCAGCCAGCTGCTGCAGCTCCGGCAAATAATTGCAAAAACGGCAGTCCATTCTCCATGAGAATGCCTACCGTTTTGTTATGTTTTTTCTTTAACTCTAGCCAATTGGCCGTTTGCCGAACGAGCGCATGCCAATCACGCCAGCTTACTTCCCGATTTAATGTTTTTATCGCCAACTGCTGAGGATGACGACAGGCGTGATCAGCATAAATAGAAGTAATAGCTGACATAGATTCTGCCTTCCTTTCTACTTAAGAGAATGCGTATTTTTATCCTGCTTTTGCAAACTGCCTTGCAATAACTGTTGATTTTCTTAACTTATAGACTAAGTAAGAAGCCACCGTTGCTTTCATAAGGTCTCCTGGAATATAGACAAGACTGATTTTAATCGTATGAACAAGTGGAAGATCCATCACGAAAGCTTGTACCGGTATACCGAATAAATAAAGGGTAAATACACCGGCGGTTAAATTAACAAGTAAAATTTTCTTTAACGTTAGGACTTGAAAACGAGAAAGCAAAAATCCAAGTAAAGCCGCCACAATGGGATAGCTGAACAAGTAGCCAGCACTCGGTCCAACAAATACACCGATGCCTCCGCGGCCTCCCGATAACAGCGGCAATCCAGCAGCAACTAGTAATAAGAAAGTAGCTTGACTCATAAATCCAAGCCGGGCACCTAAAATACCACCAGCTAGAACAACACCTAATGTTTGCAGCACGATCG
Source organism: Pseudobacillus wudalianchiensis (assembly GCF_001685015.1). GTDB lineage: Bacteria > Bacillota > Bacilli > Bacillales > Domibacillaceae > Pseudobacillus > Pseudobacillus wudalianchiensis. Next base: position 185,472 of record NZ_MAYT01000001.1, on the reverse strand, counting down.
GTACTGGGGTAAATGACAATGTGATCGGTGGTACCATTCCCAATACAGCCATAACAGCTGCAAATAAAGCTACATATGTAATTTCTCTTGTCTTCACGCAAATTCCTCCTTATTCTCCCTATCTAATAAACTGAAAACACTGTCAGTTTATTATCGTTAAACAAATTTGTCAACTCACTTTTTATTAGGTTAACAAATCATTTTAGCATTAAGTCCTCTATCCTATTTTCATAAAATATTTCGCTTGCCGAAACTTTTCCGTGTAAACAAGAAGTAAGTGTGTTAAAATGAAACAATGGTGACTACGTGGTCAAATCAAAAACCGAATGGTTGGGATTATAAAGATGAATGAGAAAAAACGAAAAATCCTGCTCACTGCTATGAAGCTCTTTTCGAAAAAGAACTTCCACCAGACATCCATGCAGCAAGTAGCTGATGTATGCGGCATATCCAAGGGCAGCCTCTATACTTATTTCAAATCAAAAGAAGAGCTGTTGCTGGATATTTTCTCTTATTATTATCAGCTGCTAAACGATCAAATTGCTGCTTCAGCCAAAGACAGTGACACGCCGCGGGAAGCTTTTATCCGCGAGATTGCTATTCGCATTCGTCACTATTGTCAATTTCAAGAGTTTTTCCTTATGCAGCTGCATGAAATTAAAGGATTGGAAGATAAGTCGCTGAACCAATATGTGCGGCAGGAAAACGCTAAGTTACTTCGCAAAACGGAAAAAGGCATTGTCTCTGTATTCGGACCGGAAACCGCTCCGTATGCAGCTGATTTAACAGCTACTCTAAAAGGAATGCTCACTTCATATATGCGTGGTGTGATGGAAGAGGGAACCGCTTGTGATTTCAATGCGCTCGCTCATTTTTTATTTCTTCAAGTGGAAGCGGCAGCTCAAGCGCTGATCGAAAAGCAGCCGGATCCTTTTTTCGTTACGCCGCTTTTACAAGAGCTAGCGGATGGCGGTCAAGAGGAGACCGTACATCCACTCTATATTGTACGAAAAATGAAGGAGTCATCAGCTGCTCAGGAAGAGGACTTGATCGCGGAAACGATTGACATACTGGAAAAAGAATTAAGGGAATTAAAGCCGCGGCCTGCTCTGTTAGCTGGGATGATCCGCAATTTAAAAGACAACGAAGAGCTAGTTCAATTAGCGGGAGAGTTAGAAAGAATCATCGGTTTATATGAATAATGTGTTTAAAAATGAAGAGAGTGAAAAGAAAGCAGGTTGATAATATGTCACAAAAAAATGCACACCAATTCCCCCTCCTCATTTTAATGGCCAATATGTTTATCGTCATGACAGGTATCGGTCTTGTGATTCCTATTATGCCGACAATCATCCATCATTTTGGGGCTGGCGGGAAAACATTTGGCGCGCTAATTGCTACCTTTGCCTTAGCGCAATTTATCTTCTCTCCGCTTGCCGGAGATTTATCTGACCGGCTTGGCCGGAAAAAAGCGATTGTCTTTGGGTTGATTCTTTTCTCCTTCTCCCAATTTTTATTTGCTTTTTCACAGCAGCTCGTCTTGCTTTACATTTCACGTATTTTTGGAGGCATTGGAGCTGCTTTTATGATTCCATCCATGATGGCTTTTGTGGCGGATATTACGACCGTAGAGACACGGGCAAAAGGAATGGGCCGGCTAGGGGCCTCCATGTCGCTCGGTTTTGTTGTTGGTCCAGGAATCGGCGGTTTTCTGTCCACGCTTGGTTTGCAGGCTCCCTTTTTTATTGCCGGAGTGGCTGCCGCTTTAGCTGCCCTTTTATCTATACTTTTTTTGAAAGAGCCAGAACGTGCAGCTATTCCAGCAGCTGCTCCTAAGAAGCGGGATCCTTTATTAAAGCAGCTGGCTCTATCAGCAAAGAAACCATATTTTATTCTTCTCATGATGATGTTTACTCTTTCTTTCGGACTTGCCAACTACCAGGCAACGATCAGCTTATATACGAACGTTAAATTTGGGTTTAGTCCATCTGATATTTCCATACTAATGGTCGTCGGAGGCTTAATCGGTGTTATCGTGCAAGCCTTTATTTTGGATAGAGCATTGCGGGTATTTGGTGAAGTTCGTGTGATGAATACGATGCTTGTCGTCGCAGCAGCAGCTATGCTTGCCTTGCTGTTTGCAACCGGATTTGTTTCGGTTCTTGCCATATCTGCCTTTTTCTTTACGGCTGCTTCTTTGCTGCGCCCGGCTATCAATACGACCGTTTCCAAGATGGCTGGAAGCGAGCAAGGATTCGCCGCTGGTATGAACAATGCCTATATGAGTATTGGCAATATGATCGGTCCAGCTCTTGCCGGAACCCTATTTGATATAAACATGGCCCTTCCTTATATATTTGGGGCTGTTATTATTCTTGTTACACTCATTATTTGTATAAAATGGGCGCGGAGTTTAAAAAAGAAACAGAATCTGCGTCCTAACTATCATCCCCGTTCGACTCCGTAACAAGACAAAGAAGCGAGGCAATCCCAAAGGTACTAATACCATGGCATTGCCTCGCTTTAATTTTCTTCTGTTAGAGTAAAGCGAATGAAAAAGGTCGTTCCCTGCTCACTCGTTTTTAAATCAATGATGGCATGATGACGCTCCGCTACGCTATAGCAAATAGCTAGTCCCAGCCCCGTACCTGTATCTTTCGTTGTAAAGAAAGGCGTTCCGATCATTTCAAGAAGCTCCGGTTTAATTCCGTCTCCTTCATCTTTTACTTCCAACACAACTTGGTCTTCTTCCGTGTATGTTTTTAATACCAATTTCCCCCCAGGCTTCATTGCTTCTAATCCATTCAAAGACAGATTTAAAATTAATTGACTAATTTCTTTTTCATCTAAATAAAATTCAGGGCATTCCCCTAACTGGAGTGAAACGAATTTGTCATTCATCAGGGCTTCCGCTTGGATTAATGGATACAATCCCTCAATCACTGGGTTAAGATACTGGCGTTTCTTATTGCTTACCTTATTCTTCGCTAAATTCAGAAATTCTGTAATGATAGAGTTCGCTCTATCTAACTCCCCCAGCATTAAATCAACATACTTCACCATTAAACTTCCTGGATCACTCTTTGAAAGCTCCAAAAACCCTCTAACCGTTGTCATCGGGTTGCGGATTTCGTGAGCGATGCCAGCTGCCATTTCTCCAACTAGATACAAGCGATCTAGCCGAGCTACTTCACTCTCCAACCGCACTCGCTCGGTAATATCTGTAACAGCACTTAACAGACATTTTTCACCTTGGATTTCAAGAATTTCAGTCGAAAGTAATCCATGCCGTATGGCGCCTGATTTCGTTTGATACTGAATTTCAGCATTTTGTACACATTCACCTTTTTTCAAATGGTCTACACCTGCGATATTAAGAATAGGAGCCGTTTGATTCAGTACTTCTTCGTGAGTATAGCCAGTATGTTGGAGCCAGCTTTCATTGACATCGATGTACTTTCCGTCTTCTAATGTACGAAGTTCAATTAAAGAAGGACTCGATTGAAAAATTTTATAAAAGTGCTCTTTTGATAGCCGAAGAGCTTCTGCCATCTTTTCACGCTCTTCTACTTCTCTCCGCAGTTGCCCATTGGCCAGTGACAGCTCCCTGGTTCGTTCCTCCACTAGTTTTTCCAAAATATCATATTGCCGCTTTCGTTCTTTCTCCATTTTTTTTCGATCTGTTATATCACGAATAGAACAAACAAAAAGATACTCTTCTTCGACTTGTGCCTCCCCGATCTGAATTTCAACCGGAACTTCTCTCCCCTCTTTATTCTTTACGGAAGCTTCAAGCAGCTGACCTGTCATTTCTCTTACGTAATCCATGAGCGAAGGGGAAAATCCAGGCAGAAGATTGACCATATGTTTTCCAAGAAGCTCACCTGTTGTATAGCCAAACATACGCGTAACAGCTGGATTAACTGACAAGATACAGCCTTGCTCGTCGAAGGTAATAATCGTATCGAGCAACGTTTCACCAATCACTCGTGCTAGTTCTTCATTTTTTCGTAAATTGTGCGTTGTCCGTTCTAGCTTCTCATTTACTTCCTTTAATTCATTCTGTCGCCGCACTTCACTTTGTTCTCTCATCTTTTTGTGATTTTGATAGATCTTCACAAATTGTTGAACCTTTAATTTTAATGTTTCAGGATGAAAGGGTTTAAATATATAATCGACTGCTCCGACACCATAGCCTTTAATGACATTTTCCATCGTCTGATTAATGGCTGTAATAAAGATAATCGGAATATACTTAGATTTTTCTCTTTCTTTAATAAGATTGGCCGTTTCAAACCCGTTGAGGCCGGGCATTTGTACGTCTAGCAAAATAACAGCAAACTCCTGTTTCAGCACATGCTTTAATGCTTCTTCACCTGAATTTGCACAGACGAGGTGATAATCAGGTGAAGCGAGTACCGCTTTCAATACGAGTAAATTTTCTGGATGGTCATCAACCATTAGAATATTCACCTTCGAATGACCCTCTTCTTCACCTTGCGGCTTTTCCCCCTCACTGTCTGCTGGCATAACCTCGGTGAATAAAGAACTATTGGATCTTTCTGTATAATTTTTCAATCGGATCCACTTCCTTGTAAGAATTTGCAATGCTCGTGAACTTAATTCCTTCCTTACTACCGAGTCCAAGAATCCCAGACTGGATCAAGCTTTCATGAAAAAGGTGATAGACACGATTCTGGAGCCGTTTATTAAAATAAATCGTAACATTTCGGCAAATAATAACGTGGAACTCATTAAATGAGCGATCAGTGGCTAAGTTGTGCTCAGCAAAAACAACATTTTTTGTTAAAGAAGAGTGAAAAGCTGCATTTGTCTGCTTAGCCGTATAATACTCCGAAAAAGCTCGCTTTCCTCCTGCTGCCAAGTAATTTTTTGTGTATAACTGCATTTTTTGCAAGGGAAACTTACCATTTTGTGCATACGTCAGGACACCGTTATTCATGTCTGTCGCATAAATTGTTGTTTTTTCATATAATCCTTCTTCATGTAAAAGGATAGCCATAGAATATACTTCTTCCCCAGTAGAACAGCCCGCATGCCAAATTTTAACAGAAGGACAGGTTCTTAAAAATGGAACGACCTTTTTTCGAAAGGCCAGAAAAAAGTTTGGGTCGCGGAACATTTCAGTTACATTAATTGAAAAGTCTTCAAACAATTTTTGCATAATAGAAGGGTCATGCAAGATCTTTTCTTGTAATCCCGAGATACTCTCTACTTTCTCTGCCCGAACCCGGTTCCAAATTCTACGCTTTAAAAATGGAGGAGCATAGTCTCTGAAGTCAAATCCGTAGTAGCGATAAATTCCTTCCAGTAATAATTCTATCTCTACCATTTCCAATTCCTCATTCGTCATATATTCACGATAGTCTGCCTGCTCTTTTATTTTGCACACCCTCATCCTCCGCCTATCTATATAACCAAACTTGTATAATGGAAAATAGTTGTTCTAAATCAATTGGTTTACTGATATAATCCGAAGCGCCGGCATCAATGCACTGTTGCCGGTCATCTTTCATTGCTTTTGCTGTAAGAGCAATAATGGGCAAGTGTTTAAATTTAGGCATTTCACGTATAGCTCGAATAGCTTCAAAGCCGTTCATTTCCGGCATCATAATATCCATAAAGATTAAATCAATCTCTGGATTTTTTTGTAGAAGCACGACCCCTTCCCTGCCGTTCTCTGCAAACATCACTTCCGCCTGATACTGCTCAAGCGCTGCCGTTAAGGCAAATATATTTCTGATGTCATCATCTACGATCAATATTTTCCTTCCTTTGAATACGGGCTGTCTCCTATCGGTTTCTTTTTGCTCATTCACTAACAATGAATACGATAGCGGAGAAGGAAATTCTGTACGTGCTTCTCCCACGATGGCAGCTGCTGCCTCTTTTTCAAAAATAGAAGCCGTTGCATGTTTCGTTTCTTGATAATCGGGTAAATACAATGTAAATGTACTTCCACTATGCTCTACACTATCTACTTCAATGAAACCGCCTAATAAATGAGCGATTTCTTTACTGATAGAAAGACCTAATCCTGTTCCCCCATATTTACGGCTAATAGTACCGTCGGCTTGTTGAAAAGCCTCAAAAATAATATCTAAATTCTCTTTTGAAATGCCAATACCTGTATCCTTAACGGCAAATAACACTAGACCTGACTGTTTATCCTTTGCGTTTTCCACTATTAGAGATACAGCTCCATGCTCAGTGAACTTAAAGGCGTTAGATAATAAATTCTTTAAAATTTGTTTCACTCGCTGCTTATCCGTTCGAATAGTTTCTGGGAGACCGGCGGCCAGCTCAATATTGAATTGAATCTTCTTTTCGTGGGCAATAGGAGCGAATTGAGCCTGTACGAAGTCTTTAATGTCACTTATCTTTACATCTTCAAACAAGACTTCCATTTTTCCTGCTTCTACTTTCGCTATATCCAAAATGTCATCAATTAAATTTAATAAGTCCTTTCCTGAAGTGAAGATCGTCTTCGCATACTCTACTTGTTCCGGCGAAAGATTGTTCTCGGTATTATCAGCAAGCATTTGAGCGAGAATCAAAAGGCTATTTAGTGGGGTTCGCAGTTCATGAGACATATTCGCTAGAAATTCGGACTTATATTGCGAACTAATCGTTAACTGCTTTGCTTTATCCTCCAACATTATTTTGATCTCTTCTAATTCCCTCGTTTTCTGCTCAGACTGCTCATTTTGCTCTTCAAGTTGTTCATTTACTGCTCGCAGTTCCTCTTGCTGCAATTGAAGCTCTTCAGACTGGCTTTGCAGTTCTTCATTCACCAACTGAAACTCTTCTAACAGCTTTTCGACTTTCATATGATTTAATGTTCGATTGATATTCATACCAATATTATCGATTACTTCTTGAAGGAACGTTTGTTCAAGCCGGCCAAATTCATTAAATGAAGCAAGCTCGATTACCGCCAATACCTCTCCATGAAATTCTGCTGGTATCACAAGTATGTTGGAAGGCAGTGAAGAACCGAGACCAGACTCAATCTTTATATAATCGCCAGGAACTTGTTTAAGCGAGATCGTGCGATTTTCCAGTGCACACTGTCCAACAATTCCTTCCCCTAAATAAAAGCTCTCCTTTATAGAAGAATGAGTGTCCGTGTAAGCAGCCAGCTTTCGTAATTTCTCCTGCTCCCCTTCGCTCTCTTTTATGTAAAATGCCCCGTAATGGGCTCCTGAAATGCTCGCTACCTTATTGATAAACCATTGTGCTAATGCATCTAGATTATCGATCCCTGGATACATTTGCGCTACTTCAGCAATTTTGGTACTTAACCAGCTTCTTTCCTCTGCTTTATTTTTTAATTCTTTTTCTTGTTTAGAGTGTTCTTCAAGAGTTTGAGCCATGGAATTAAAGGCGGAAGCGATTTCTCCGATCTCATCCTTTGTCGTTACTTGTACACGCGGCAATTGCTCTGAGCTGTCAGAAGCTACTTCCTTCATAACGGAAGTTACCTTTCGCAAGCTCCCTGTTATGCTTCTTAAAATCCATGCTGTCACAGCGAGACCAACGAGAAATACGATGACTACATAGGTAAAAATAACTTGATTTGTCCGCTGATACGTCTTAACGGACTTCTCTAATTCTTCATCGATCGTTTGCTTTTGAATTTTTTGCAACTCTCCAGCAATTCTACTCATTTCCTCTCTCACTTTTCGGCTGTCATACCAGAAAATTTTTAACATTTCCTTATCTTGGTCATTTTTTGCCAGGGTATCTGTCATGTCTTCTAGTTCACTATAGGTTCTACCTAATCTATTTAATTCTTTGATTAACTTTTGAGATTGTTTCCGTTTATCTAACTGTTCAAGAGAATCGATAGCTTTATGAACATTTTGAAGGGCCTCAGTTCTATTCATTTCTAATTCGTCTATTAATTCCTTCGGCGGATTGGAAATCAAGCCTCTTGATTCGCGGCTAAATATATTTAATTCATTTTGAATAGTATTTGCTAAATTAAGCATCTCGTAGTTTTTAACTGTAACATTTGTATTTTGGCTAAGCTGATTCATCATCACCATGAGAATAAAATATGAAAAAATGAACAATACAAAAGAAAAGCCAAATCCAATATATAACTTTGTTTTTAGTTTCATTTTATCCCCTTTCTTTGTCAGTTATTTTATGAGTACACAAGCTATAAAAAGGAAACAATAAAGCTTTTTTGCGGATTTACTTAAAATAGGATAATACTTATATGATAAGTCCATGGGTTACAATTTTCAAACAGATTTTCCATTCTTCGGATATAATTCCTCTTAAGGCTTTCTCATAATAGCCTCTTTCTAAGTCTCATAGAGAAATCTAAACACTACTGTTTAAATGAACTTCTTGTTTACAAAAAGATAAAGAAAAAAGCTGGCTTCCTTCGAAGCCAGCTCAATCGATTTAATCTTACCTAAAAGAAAAGATTTCTTTAATCCTATTGAACGAGTTGTTTTCCATTCCTCCGAGCTCTCCCTTAAAGAGAAACAATCTTTGATGATTGAGGAGTGTCGTGGGTTACGTAAGTGCCAGCGATGAAATCGTGAATCGCGCGCTTATCATCTCGCAATCCGACCATAAAAGCACTGATAATGATACCGATTCCTAATGTTAATACGTAGATGAGACCTGCTACAAGTGTCCGCAGCAGCATAGCTCCAATGCCTAGTTTCTCACCATTCACCTTGGCAATGCGAATCCCCATTATTTTCTTCCCTACTGTATATCCCGACCAAACAACAGGAATAATCAGCGCATAGAGGACATTCAGTGTATTGGTAAGTGGGTCACCTTCCAAATCCCCTGTAATAAAATAACTAATAACAGATAAAGGAATTCCAATAATAATTGCATCTAAAAAATTAGCTGCTAATCTTCTCCAAAAACCTGCTGGTTGTCTAATCATGTAAATATTCTCTCCTTTTCACTAGTTAACTGACTTTCTTTAATAATTCAATAATAGGGCGATTGCCTGATTCAATAGCATGCATTAAAGCGGTCATATTCCCGCTGTCCTTGTGCTTAGGATTCGCTCCCAGCTTTAGCAGCACAGCGACGGTTGACGGATCTTCACTAAACACCGCATAAAGTAAAGGAGTGGTTTCATCCTCTTCACTTTGATAATTTGGATCCCCTCCTGCTTCTGCCAATCTCTGCACCATCTTTGCATTCCCCTGCTCGGCAGCTTTCGAAAAAGGAGTCATCCCATAATAATCCTCTTCATTGGGGTCGGCACCAGCTTCTAACAGTTGATCCACCATTTCTTTATTGTTATCCAACACCGCCCAGTGAAGTGGTGTATACCCTTGATTATCTGTTACCTGGATGTCTTCTCCCTTTTTAATAAAAGCAGCAACTGCTGCTGTATTTCCCTTTACAACCGCCTCAATCATTGGAGGAATTGGCTCTGCGGCAGCTTCCTCTTCATCATAGCTTTCAAAATCGTCTGCTAAAATAAAGTCAGCGGCTTTTTCAAATACATACACCCCGCCAGCGATAACCAAACCAAAAATTAGTCCGGCCATTGGTACCCACAGCCAAACTAGCTTGGAGGCCCTTTTGTTAATCATGACTCTCTCTGGCTCATCAAAGAATAAAGCAATTTCATTGATTCGTTTAGGTAAAGGCGGATGCGTGGAAAGAACCTCGCTCAGCCATACAAAGAACCCTTTTTCCTTGTTCATCTGATCTAAATATTCCGCTCGATCGACCTGCTCATAGAGTGCCTTGCCAACGGCAAAAATCGTTAAGCTCTTTTTAGCTGCTTCTCTATTATTGATATAATATGCAGCATAGCGATCACATGTGTACTCGCACGCTCGCAAATATAATTCGGCAATGCCTGGAATCCACATAGCCGGCAGGATAAATAGTGTTTTAGACAAATGATTACGCTTAATATGCGCCAGCTCGTGCGCTATGACAAAAGCTAACTCCCCTCTCGCTTGTTGCTGTGACAGTTCAAAAACTTCCGAATACAATACGACCATATTTCGCCCAAAAAAGCGGGTAGCAAATGCATTCAACACTCCTTGGGACTCCATGACATACACATCAGGTACATACAAAATGCCCATTTTCTTACAAATCTCTTTTACTTGCTCATACACATCTGGGAATTGCCTCTCCGTTAGCTTTACGGCGTTTGTACGTATATACCCGATTGAGAGAGCATGTAAAAATAACGAGATAGCAAGCAGCCCCAGAATAATAAAAATACCTACAATGGAAAACAAAAAAACAGCATACGTAGCGACACTCAATATAAGAACAAGCCAAAAATATTTTTGCTCATTTTTGTGAACGAGACTCTTAAGAGGCATATCTTGATTCATTTACTTATCATGGCTCCTTTATTTATCATCATCTTAGAATAGCAATGGGCAAGAGAATATACTATAGGAATATAGTGGTAAATTGAGCTGTTTTTAGAAAAGGAAAATGCTTTACTGCTAGGTTTTCAATAAATCTTATGCAGCCATCTCCTTCATTCCTCATCTCTTCTTTTCATTTCGTAACCTTCCTCAACACTACCGCCTGTAAGGCTCACTTTCCCATTGTCTACCGAATATAAATACGTCACATGCGGCTCATCTATAAAGACGACCTCCACTGTTTTGCTTGACCTTAAAAAGCTATCGTCCTGCATTAAGACCCAATCGGCACCTGGATATTTCTTTGTTAAATACTCATGCACTCGATCCTTGCTGATATACCACTCTTGAAGAGCAGCCTTTTCCTTATAAATAAGGTAATACACTTCTGCAGTTACTACGACGATGGTAATGAATAAGAATAAAACCCTTCGTTTTTTCCATAAGAGGGCCGTTCCTGTCAATATAAGAACAGGCACTAGCAGAATAGAAAACAGAACGACACCATTAGGACCTATCATTTTTCTCCTCCTCCACCACCAAATAACAGGCTAGAAAAAGATTAAACTATCCAGAGAGACGTATTGATTTCATTGAGAAGCAGCTTGTTCCGGCTTTTTCAATAGAATTATTCCACTCATCACATAAATAAAAGAAGCTAAATAAAAGATGGTCCCAATTGTAAGAAAATCAACAATATAGCCCGTTAAAATAATGGCTATAGCCGCTCCAACCGATGTCCATGTATGATAAGCGCCAATTTGTTGTCCCGCTCTTTCTTTCCTCACGTGACGGGCGAGTGAAGTTTTCTCTGTATTTTTCTGCAGAGCGCCTAGCAGCCCCATAAAAATTTGCAGCACATATACTTGCCATACCTCTGTGACAAGCGGAAAAAACAAGAGAATGACAGCCATTCCCCAGGTATATATCACAAGCAGAAGTTGATCACCTAACTGGTCAGCGCTTTTGCCAATAACCGGGTAAGCGACAGCGGATGTTAATGCAAACAAGCCATACGCCCAGCCAAATTGCGTATAGCTCTCTCCCACATTTCGTAAAAGCAAAACGTAAAAAGGAAAAATCATGCTGCCTGCCATCATAATTAGGCTCTGCGATAAGATAAACCGTCGAAAATTCATTTTCCGTACTCCTCGTAAAATAAATTAATAAAGCGTTCAGCTGGGTCATATTTTCTTTTCATGCGGAAAAACTCTTGGCTGCGAGGATAAGCCGTGTGCAGTTGTTCCATTGACGGATACGCATAATACGGCAAGTAATAGCTTCCCTTGTGATCGAGAGTAACATCAACCATCTTACGGATTACTCTCTCTGTTTGATCAATCTCTTGTGAAGACCTGCCTTGATTAATAAGCAAAACAAATGCAAACATATCCTCCTTAGCATAAGACAATACCGCTTGTTCATCCTTTTCTACATATCGGATAGTAATGTTAAGTAAGTTAAATCCCTCCTCTTTCTCGAGCACAGTTCGCAAATCATCAATATAATCCATGAATTCATTCACCGGAACGAAGTATTCCTGCAGCACCTCTGTCCGGCTGCCATTTTCATATTCCATAAACGCTGTTTCCGACCTCATCACATTGTTTCTCGTTTCAAGCTCGCCGTTCCCTCTTTCCATATAGACACGCTGAAGCTCCCAAAACTTGTTTTTGCCCCAATCGCTATAACGGGATAAGCCGAGCAGCATTTTCGGAGCCGCTACAATCCTGTCTTCCTTCAATGGACTGTGAGCGGCTAGCCCACTTTGGTCAGCAGCAAGTGTCCAATCGGTTACATACATTTCCTTTAAGTACGTATCTGGTGCCACAGAAATGCGAGCGAGATGCATTTTCACCTCCGGGTTGTTCGCCACTTCTTTAAAATAAGAAGTATATTCCTTGTAATCTATCATTCTCGTATTTTTTTCATATAGCTCATCTTTTGCCAGCGTCAAAGTAACATCGAGAATAATGCCAAACAGACCATACCCGCCGATCACAAGCGAAAAAAGCTGCTCGTTTTCTTCTCTGCTAACGTTGATAATATGACCATCAGCCGTTAAGAGCCGAAAAGATTCAACAGTATCAATTAAAGAACCATAACGGATATCCCGGCCATGAACGTTTACACTAAGCGAACCGCCAATCGTAAAAATGTTTTGCGACTGCATCACTTTTACCGCCAAACCATACGGATTAATATACTGTTGAATATCATCCCACGTTGCTCCACTTTGAACGGTTATCGTTCGTTGCTGCGGATCAAAACGGAGAACTTTTTTGTACTTTTTCATGTCAATGACGGTTCCATTTGGATAGTAAGTATGGCCTCCCTGACTATGCTGCATGCCAGCGATCGACAATTTATCTCCCGTTTTATTTGCCCGCCGTACGATATCCTGCAATTGTTTTTCACCCTCTGCCTGTTTGATGCTTTTCACAGCTATTGGCAGCAATCGGCCAGCATCTTCAGCCACGGGATGTAAAAGTTTTTGTTCATACTTATAAATAGAACCCGCAAAAAGCAGACTGTATCCAATAAAAAAAGAAACAATTACTTTTTTATTCATAAACGCGTCTCCTGAAAAAATTGTCTAATTTTATCTTAACATACGAATTAACAATATTTTATTTAAAATCAATAATTTGGAAAATACTTTTTTCAGGTATGCTTTATTTGGTTTTATCCCTATTCAAACTATTTTTCGGGAAATAACTTAAAAAGGGAAACAGCGTAGTAATTGGTCAATCTTCTCTACTTTTTTCACAAAAAAGAAGCTCTCAAAAAGCTAGTGAATCATTAGCCTTTAAAAGAGCTTCTCTTCTACACTATTGTGCTACATCATAAAGGGAATCGACTTGATAACCTTTAGCTTTATAGTAATCTAAAATACCAAGATAGATTGCTTTAGCAGCAGCTGTACGCCAATAATCTGATTTTAGTTTTTGATTGTCGTTTGCATTATCGATAAAACCAAGTTCAGCAAGCGCCGCCGGCATACTGTTATATTTAATAACATAATAATTAGCTGTTTTTACACCGCGATTTTTTAATTGTAAAGCGTTCAGCATCCGTTGCTGGATTTTTGTTGCTAACAATTTACTGTCAGATACGTATGGGTTAGTAGCTGCGGCCGAGTAGTAGAAAGTCTCCGTGCCGTTACCTGCTCCATTGCTGGCGTTCGCATGGATGCTAACAAATACATTGCCGTTTTTGCTTTTAGCAAACTTTGTCCGATCAGACAATGATGGGAATGTATCACCTGTACGGGTCATGTACACTTTAAATGGCGTTTTCTTCAAAAATTCATTTACTTTTAACCCCGTATCCAAGACAACATCTTTTTCATTTATTCCAAAACCAGAAGCACCAGGATCGCTGCCGCCGTGACCCGGATCTAAAATAAGAATTTGATTACCTAAACGCGGGTCTGCCTTGTCAATCACATCAGGCTTCTCAGTTTTGTTATCTGTATTATCATTTTCGTCTGGTGTGGCTGGTGGTGTAACTGGCTGATCTGTCCCGTTAGAGGCCTCTCCTGTGTTACGCAGGTAACTCTTATGAACAAATCCAACAGTATTACCTGCTTTCACATAGACCCAGCTTCCTACTTCATGACCGCCGAGGATTTGAACATTTTTCTGTAAAGAACCTGTTTTTTTATAACTGGTAGACGGGCCTGTACGAACGTTTAAATTATTGGTATCTACCCAAAACGTTTTTGTAAAACTTGTTGTATTTTTTGTTCGGAATTCAGGATTGATGGCACGAGCAAGGAAAACAGAAAAGTCCATGCGAATAATCTGCTGTTTTGATCCAAATGAGCCATCGGACATGCCGCTTGCAATGCCGCGAGACATTAATGCATTCGCTGCTCCAGAAAAGCTTCCGTCAAATGGATAACCAAATGCTCTGGCGATCATAATAGCCATTTCGCCACGTGTTACAGGTTTATTCGGAAGAAAGGTTTTATCTGCATAACCGTTTAAGATTCCTTTATCCACGGCAGATTGAATCAACCCTGATGAAGGATTACTTGCTTGTACATCTTTGAAAATTGTGTTACGCACTTTGCCATCTAATTGCAAAGCACGACTAATGAAAGCGGCTGCTTCTTGACGTGTTACTATTTTTTTAGCATCAAACTTAGTAGCTGATGAGCCAGTTGCAATTCCTCCTTCAGCTAGATAGTTCACTTCTTTTTGCGCCCGGCTAGGCACATCTGTAAAACCACTTGCTTGTGCTGTTGCGTGAAACCCAAAAAGAGGAAGAACTAATAGAAACGCTAACATAACCAAAAACGGACTCTTCTTCACAACTTTGTCTCCCTTCACAAATTTTACCATTTTATTCTAACACACACCTTTTCTTCTAGATATACAAATTTCGACTTCTACTATTTTTTTCGGTAAAAAGAGAGAGTTATGTAGCTTTCTATTTTTGTTGTAATAATAAAAATATCTTTGTAATGTTATTGCAATAAATCGTTCGAATAAAAATTATGTAAAAATGAGGAAAATAAAATCTTTTCCTCATGGTAAAGCTATAAAAGGAAAGGAGGAATTTTCATGAGCAAACCAAAAACAAGCAGAAATCAATTTGCTTCGAATGATACTGGCTCGCCCCCTACATCCTTTGAGGGAAACAAAGGTAAGAAAATGCAGGACACTTCCGGAAAGCATGCTCAAGTGATTCAAACAAAAGGCGAGTAACAAATTATTTTATAAAAAAAAGACAGAAAGCAGCAAAGCCGCTTTCTGTTTTTCCTACTTCTCTATTACTTGACTGACCATTTCCGTTACTTCTGCTCTGCTCATTTTTTCTTTTCCTTTTTCTAAGGCATTAAGCGTACCATGAGCAAGCGCAAGGGGAATTTTACAAAAATTGAGGATGGAGCCTGATTTAATATCTTCTATATACACATCGGCTAAAGCTAAATTGCGCTTAGCATATTTAAACATATCATCTAATTCCCAGCCTTCAGGAAAGAAGCTGACACCGCGTTCTCGGTCTTCAATATGGTTGCGAAGAATATTGACAGACTGTAAACCGCGTCCATAAGCAATCGCCAATTGTTTATCCGTTTCTGTACCGTCGTACCACTTCCAAATATCAGAAAGCATCACTCCAACGAGACCGGCTACGTAGTAGGTATAGTCGTCCAGATCTTCCTCATCTTTTACTCTCCATCCCTTCAGCGCCCAGTCTGCCATGCCCTTTGCCATTATAGAGGTGGCATTTAGCACAGTATCAACAACTGTTGCAGGGCAAAATTTAATCCAATCACCAAGCCGTACGGTCACTTCTGGCAAGTATGTGCGATAAGGCTCAATAATGGAATCAAATTTCTCTTTGTTAAATGATCCTTTTAAGATTTCGCTGATAGAGGTTAGCAAGCTATTTTTCGACGTTGATTCTAGTTCTGGATGATCTTCAATCTCATCGATCGCTCTCATACATAAGTAAGCTGATGCGACAGCTTCCTGCACACCCGGTGCGAGCTGGCTAATCGGAATGAAAAACGTCCTGCTCGTCTCCCTCAGCACGTTAATCGCATCTTTTTGTAAATCATTCGTTTCGCTCATCTTTTGCTGCCTCCTACTATTTTCCCTATTATACGCTAAATATTCTCAAAAACCGATAATTTTTTCACTTATACTTGTATTTTAACATAAAATCTTTATTTCTTATTCAATTGATTTTTTATAGAAGATAACCATCATATTTAGCCTATTTTCCAAGGGCAAGATAGGCCATATAATTTTGGAGAAAATCACTGCATGACCTTTAATATACTGGCTATTTATTATAACAAAAAAAGCCATCCCTCGCTGTCTTCCAGCAAGGAGATGGCAAAAAGCAGTTTATTGTTCTTCCTCTACATCAAAATAAATTTTTTCTACGCCTGTAAATGGAACAGTAGAATCTCCTAGTTTCACAGTTGAGAAGATCAGCAGTGTATGTTCTTGCTGATTGTAGAACATTTTATTGATATTTCCATATGTTCTAAGCTGATCAAAAGGCTTCATTGTCGTATAGTCATACGCTTGAATGTAATTTTTCTTATCAGCTGTGTATAACTCTCCGTACTGAGTATCAAAAGCAACAGAAGTGTATGGACGATCTAATTTTCCGAAAAAGACCATGTCAGAACTTGGCGTAGCAGAAGAGCGGAAAATATGGCCTGTGCTGTTAAAGAGATACTTTCCATCTGGTGAAATGGTTAAGTCCTTGTTCAAAGCATAATCTCCATGATAAGGAGAACGCTGTTCCGGGCTTAATACTCCATCTGTAATCGTAAATGAACTCATGTTTCTTGGCGAAAGGGCGGTCGTGATAGTATAAAGTCTTTTCTGGGACGGATGCATTTGTAAAAGCGTTTGCTCATAGATCATTTGTGAGCTAAGAACTTCGCCCGTACTGCCATTATAGCTGACTAACTTCGTATGCTGTCCCGAACCTGATGAAATATAGACGATCCCATTATTATCCGCTTCAATATCGAATGGATCGATGTCAATATTAATGACTTTTTCTTGTTTCATCGTTGCAGCATCAATGACGGCAAACGCTCCTTGCTGGTCTTTATCAAACCAATAGGAACTATGCTTCCCCTTTAATTGTGTCACATATAATTTGTTATTCGCATAAGCAATTCTTTCCGCCGGGAGGCTCATTTCTACAGACTCTATTTCATACGTATCATAGTTAAGAGCAACGACCTCATTCATACTGCCATCTAACAGATAGATAATAGGCTCTGTTGGATTCATTGCATAATCAACGATATCAAAATCAAATAAAGCTTCTAAATACGTATCCGCAATTTCCGGGTTATCTGGTTGAAAGGATGGCTCAATGACCCGAGCCATAAAAGCGGAGAACTGAGCACGGTCAATTGTTTTTCCAGGCTGGAAGGTACCATCCTTATACCCTACTGTAATATTGTTAGCTGCTAATGCAGAGATAGACCAGTAAGCTTTTGAAGACATCGGTACATCTGTAAATCCTTTTGGATAAATACCGCCTAATTCATAAGCTCTTACGAGAATAATCGCCATTTCAGCACGTGTTAAGTTTCCACGCGGGTCAAAGGCATTATTTCCCTTTCCCGTAATAATCCCCATTTCTACTGCCTTTGCTACTTCTTCATAGCCACGGTCCCCTGGCTTGATATCTTTAAAATTCGGATTAGGTGCATTGCCGAGCTCCGGCTTCATTTCACGTATAATCATCTGTACTGCCTGTACCCGCTGAATAGGAAGAGAGGGCCGAAATGTTCCATCCGGATAACCTAAAATAATTCCTTTACTCGTTAAAAATTCAATTTCTTTCTTGAAGCTAGATACATCCTTAAATGATTGAACTGCGGCAGCCTGGCTAGTACCCGGTAAAATAAGACTAATGACTAGCAAAAAAGCGGCACATTTTGTTAAGAACTTAGACAAATACAACTTCCTTTCTAAAATTTGTTAGCCCATATTATATCCTAGCCTAGATATTTATTCTCTAGTAAATTATAACTATTTATTTCTCATTTATTATTCTTTTTCCATTTGCAGGAAATCTGCTTATTACTATTAAATCTTTAAAAAGATTAGGTGACTTTTTATAGAGGAACAAAAATTAAGGCATCAATATCCAACAAAGGAAAATGTATCCCAAATTATAAATTTTCTCATAATTATTATGGGAAAAAACTCTCTAGCTACTTGTAAACTTTGCTCAGCGAGTTGATAATAAAATGAGATAGAACAAAGAAAGGTTTTATAACAAAAGGTGAGAAACTTGCTAAGGAGTCATAATGGAAATGGATGAGATAAAAGGTTTTTTTCAAAAAAAAGGAGTTAAGCGTATCTTTATCGCCAGTTTAATTATTTTAATTTTATTCCTCATGAGAAGTATGATCAATTTAATACTTCTTACATTTATATTCGCCTTCTTAATGAATCGTCTTGTAGAATTCGCAGCCAGGCGGATCCCGTTAAACCGCAGGCTCCTCGTTGTGTTGATGTATTCACTCATCGTTGGCCTGTTAACATTTGGGCTCGTGAAGTACTTACCTATTATTACTATAGAAATTGGTCAGCTTATTAAGCGTATTACAGCTTTCTATGCTCAGCCCCACGATAATATTTTTATGAACTACGTCGAGAAGATCATTTCCAGCGACCAAATCACTGCCTACCTAGAAAACGGCGTATCTTTCCTGCTTAAATCCTTTAGTGATATTAGTAAAATAAGCATTGATATATTAATATCTTTAATTTTAAGCTTATTTTTCTTATTGGAAAAATCACGACTTCAAGAATTTACAAGAAAGTTTAAAGAAAGTAAGATTGCCCCTTTCTATTATGAAATTGAATTTTTCGGGAAGAAATTCACACGCACTTTCGGAAAAGTGATCGAAGCGCAATTTATCATCGCTTTTGTCAACTGTATCTTATCCGTTATCGCGTTAACAATTCTAGGATTTCAGCAAATATTCGGATTAGCCATCATGATCTTCTTCCTTGGTCTTATTCCCGTTGCTGGAGTGATTATTTCACTCGTTCCTCTTTGTTTAATCGGGTATACTATTGGCGGCTTTATGAAAGTAATCTACGTTATTATCGCTATTGCCATTATTCATGCGATTGAGGCGTATATTTTAAATCCAAAACTGATGTCCTCTAAAACAGATTTACCTGTTTTTTATACGTTCGTTGTACTTCTCTTCTCAGAGCATTTTTTTGGTGTATGGGGATTGATTATTGGAATTCCGGTATTCGTCTTCTTACTTGATGTTTTAGAAGTAACGAATAAAGAAAGCGGAGCCCCTTTATCTTAATAGTTTTTCCAAAAGCCCTTTTCTAAAAAAAGAGGGCTTTTTTTATTTGTTCCAACGCCCTGTTTGGTAAGGATCATTTACAAAATACAACATTTTCCGACAAAAAATACAAAAAAATTCTTTTCTTTTTATCGCTTTCGTTTTATGATGTGTATACGCTTTCAGCAATCGCTTGTTTACTCTCTCTTTTGGAAAGGGTATGTAAGTAAAGCATAGTTACCATGCAGCATTTGTATTTTATCATCTTGGAGGTCAAACTATGAGTAATCAATCTTTGCAAAATGGTGCAGTTAGCCAAAATGGCGAACTAAAGAAAGGGTTGAAAGCAAGACATTTAACGATGATCTCGCTAGGCGGCTCAATTGGCACTGGTCTTTTCTTAGGAAGCGGATTTGCTATTTATTCAGCAGGTCCGGGAGGCGCTTTGCTTGCCTACCTTATTATTGGTGTTATGGTTTATTTTATTATGACAAGCCTTGCGGAGCTGGCAGCTCTTATGCCAACTAGTGGAGCATTCAGCACATATGCAACGAAGTTTATTGATCCTTCCCTCGGCTTTGCTTTAGGATGGAACTATTGGTATAGCTGGGCGATTACGCTGGCAGCTGAGTTATCTGCCTCCACACTCGTTATGAAGTTCTGGTTTCCGAATAGCCCATCGTGGTTATGGAGCGGTTTATTTTTGCTATTGATCTTCGGATTAAATATATTATCAGTTAAAGGTTATGGAGAAGGTGAATATTGGTTCTCCTTCATTAAGGTAACGACTATTATTATTTTTATTATCGTTGGCTTTTTAATGATTTTTGGCATTATGAACGGTGGAGAGACGATTGGTTTCCACAATTTCACTGTCGGTGATGCACCTTTCCACGGAGGAATGCTAGCGGTCCTCGGCGTTTTTCTAGCAGCAGGATTCTCTTTTCAGGGTACTGAAATTGTGGGAGTAGCTGCAGGAGAAAGTGAAAATCCTCGTGAAAATGTTCCAAAAGCGACACGGACTATCTTTTGGAGAATTCTCTTATTTTACGTACTTGCTATTTTAGTCATTGGATTAATTATTCCTTATACAAACGAAAGCCTTAAGAGCGATAACGTTATGGTGAGTCCGTTCACACTCGTATTTGAAAAAGCGGGTCTTGCGTTTGCGGCCTCTGTCATGAATGCCGTCATTTTAACGGCTGTCTTATCCGCTGGAAATTCAAGCTTATATGCCTCTACCCGAATCTTGTATGCCATGGCGAAAGAAGGACAGGCTCCTCGTCTCTTTGGCAAATTAAATAAGCGCGGTATTCCAGTGGCTGCACTTGTAGCAACTACTTTAGTAGGCTTACTTGCTTTTCTTGCCTCCATCTTTGGGGATGGCGTAGTTTATATTTGGCTGCTTAATTCGGCTGGGGTTACAGGCTTTATTTTCTGGTTGGGTATCGCAGCAAGCCATTATCGCTTTAGAAAAGCTTTCTTGGCACAAGGGTATTCACTTGATCAGCTTCCTTACCGGGCAAAGTGGTATCCATTCGGACCTATTCTCGCATTTAGCATTTGCCTTGTCGTCTTACTGGCACAAAACTATCAAGCCTTTCTTGGTGGCCATATCGACTGGACGAGCGTCGTTTCTTCTTACCTCGGTATTCCGTTATTCTTAGTCGTGTGGTTTAGTTATAAATTCATCAAAAAAACAAAGGTTGTTCCATTAACAGAGTGTGAAATTGATATGGGTGAAGACACAGCAACTAAATAAATGAGAAAGAACCGCTTGCAGCTGCAGGCGGTTCTTTCCTATATTGGATTAGTTCTTTATTTTATGGCCATCGAAAGGGAAATGATCAACACCAAGGTCAGCCAACTGTTGTTTTGCTTTCGCTACAAGGTCTTCGGCTTTTTTCTTTGTAGCTTCGTCTAGATTGGCAAATAAATCTTCTCTGCCGTCTTTTTCCGAAAGCTTAACTCCTAATTTTTCTAATTGTGTATGGGCCTTCTCATAAGTGATGGTTCCTGCATGTTCCTTCTCCATGATTGCTTTTGCTTTTTCCTTTGTGGCTTCGTCTAAGTTAGCGAATATATCTTCTCTACCGTCTTTTGCTGGAACTTTAACCCCTAATTCTTCTAATTGAGTACGGGCTTCCTCACGAGTCATCGTGCCTGCTCTTTCTTTCTCCATAATCGCTTCCGCTTTTTTCTTTGTAGCTGCATCTAGATTAGCCAGCATATCTCTCTTGCCGACTTTTTCTGGAACCTTGACTCCAAGTGCTGACAGATCAGATTTCAGCTTGTCCATAATCTCCTGTACTTGTTTCTGTGTTGCACTATCGGCAGAAGCTTTTACCTTCTTCACCTGTTGGACTGCTAATGCCGTTGTAGCTGCTGGTTTGGCAGCTGCCAGTACAGAAGCTCCAGCTCCTCCCAAAACGCTTAAGGATAAAGCTCCTGTCATAACATAACTTAACACTCTGTTTGTTTTCATTAAAAATTCCTCCTTCATTTGTTTGCCTTACACGATGTTACTTTATCCGGCAATGGTGAAAAGACGGTGAAAAGGGAAGCTGTTTCAGTATTTTTTCTCTTTTACTTTTCGCTTAGCTTTAACGTCACGCTCATTTGCTTACCGTTTCGGTACAAACCTATTTCCACTTTTTCTCCTATTTCTGCTTTGGAATAAAGATACTTTCGGAATTCACTCGTATTGCTAACTTTTGTTCCATTCACTGATTGGATAACGTCTTTTGCCTGAAGACCAGCGGATACAGCAGGTGAAGCAGTTTCCACTGCCGCAATGACTACCCCCTCCTTTACGTTAGCTGGTAGACCAAGCTGGCTTTGTAATACGGTATCTGGCAGCTCACCTACATCTTGAAGGCTGACACCAAGATAAGGTCTTTTCACTTTCCCGTCTTCTAATAAATCCTTCATAATTGGCATGACATCTTCGCTAGGAATGGCGAATCCTAGTCCTTCTATGCCGCTTTCTGAAATCTTCATGCTGTTAATGCCGACGACTTGTCCAGCGCTATTAATTAAGGCTCCTCCGCTGTTACCGGGATTAATAGCGGCATCCGTTTGGATCACATTCAAATCCCATTGGCCTTCCGATGTCGAAACAGGAATCGTTCGATCTTTCCCACTCACAATCCCCTGGGTGACTGAGCTTGCCAAATCAAGCCCAAGCGGATTGCCAATCGCAGCTACTTGTTCGCCAAGCTGCAGCTTCGATGACTGGCCAAAAGCTGCTACCTCCGTCACGATGCTGCTATCTGTTTTTAAAACAGCTAAATCAGTCAATGGATCGGTTCCGACGATTTCTGCTGCTGCTCGCTTTCCATTTTTAAGGGCAATTTCTACTTTATCTGCGCCTTCTACAACATGATTATTCGTCACAATAAAGGCGTGATTGCCCGACTTTTTAAATACGACTCCTGAACCCGTTCCAGCCTCCTGTTCACCTCCCTGGGCAGGATCATCGAACTGAAAAAAACCTGTCTGTTGTTTCTGAAGATTGACTACGCCCACAACAGCTTCATTAATCTTGCTAATGGCATTAACCATACTATTTGGAGCAGCGGCTGTTTGCTGTACGTTTAATCCTGATTGATCTGCTTTATTGTTCTGCATAACAGCGGCGTTCCCTTTATCCATCGTTGGCAGTTCCCCGTTCGCCCCGAGAAAAGGGGATAAGTAAAGAACCGTTGCTCCCCCAACGATCGCACCAGTAAACGAAGTGAAAAGCGGCTGAAGTCTTCCCTTTTTCTGGCGTTTTTCTTTTTTTAGTTCTTGTTCATACATATTGGCAGTCTCCTTTTCACTATAGATTCTTTATCTGATACAAATTTTATAAAACGTTAGTGAAAAGACGGTGAAAATGGATAAAAAAATAAATCGATTAATAAGGGTAATAAATCAAAGAAGGAGAAAATTAGGAAAGAATGTTAAAAACCGCATCATGGCTTCACGATGCGGTTTTTAACTTTTACACTGATTAGCTATTCAATTTTCTTAGACAGACTAGTTGTCTTTATTAGCTCACTAATCCTCTCATTTCTCTCGCGATCTAATTTTATTTTCTCATTCATGAATGTAATCACTTTTATAACGAAATAAATGCCCACTCCCGTAAGGACCAGATAAATTACAATAGGTAAAAAAGTGAAAAAGATAAATGCTCCGTCCGATGCAAACAATGTGCCGTTGAACATAAAGAACCCCCTATTCAGTTGATGAAATGGGACTGTTATAAATCCCTCTATTTTATTAATCATAACACGAACAGAATGGATAATGATGGATAAATACCAAATTTTTCAAGAAGCGAACCGAATAAAGAGAAGGTTAGAGATGATAGACAAACAAAGACGGTTTTGATCGCTGGGCTCAAAACCGTCCTTTTCGATATAACATACTTCTATTTTGCTAACATCTATCCTTCCTGTATGATCGGCAGACGGACGATAAATGTACTTCCTTTCCTTAGTTTGCTGTCTACTCCAATGGTGCCGCCGTGAATTGTAACAATCCATTTAGCAATCGAAAGACCGAGACCGTGGCCTCCCATTGCTCTTGATCGTGATTTATCTGAACGATAGAAGCGGTCAAAGATCCGGGTACAATCCTCTGGTTCGATACCAATGCCTGTGTCTTGTACCGTTATGGACAATTCTCTCTTATCCATCGTTAAAGAAAGATTAACCTTTCCTTCGTCCGGTGTGTACTTAATGGCGTTATCCAACAAAATATAAAGAAGCTGGGTGAGCCGCTCCGGGTCACCGCTTACCGGTACGGCTGAAGGTGTGTCAAAATCGAGACTAATTTTTTTCTCTTGAGCCAGTGGATAAACAGACTCTACCACTTTTTCGGCAGCTGGACGAAAATCAAACGGCTTAAGCTGATGTTCAATAATGCCCGAGTCACTTCGGGCTAGAACGAGCAGATCACTCACTAATTTCGTCATTCGCTTAACCTCAGTCTTCATATTAAGAAGCAATTTGCGGACAAATGGATCTTCCTCCATTGAATCAGTCATTTCGATCGCATTAATAGAAGACAGCATAATGCTTAGCGGTGTACGCAGCTCATGCGAGGCATCGCCAACGAATTCTCGCTGGCGGGCAAATGCCTGGGAAATAGGGATCATCGCTTTCTTTGACATGTAACGGCTCATAAATAGAGCTACTCCAAAAAACAGAATAGCCAATATCACTAATACAATAAGAAGCCATTTAAATAGTTGATGAACAAATGTGATATCCTTCCCGATATATAACATGCCAATAAACTGGTCATTATAAAAAAGCGGGCGGCCGTCAATCATTAACTTCACTTTTGCATCATCGCCGATTCGGCGGGGGCCATGGCCTATTTCCTCTTTTTTCGGAACCGTAATTTGCAATGTTTCTTCTCGGACCTCATTTTTTCTTGGTATCCATCCTTGTAACAGCTGCAACAGGTCCATACGCATTTGAGGAAGCATTTCCTGTCCCATTACAAGATTGCCCTCTCTATCCACCACGTAATAAAAAAACTGATCCACACCTGCTAAGACAATTTGCTGACTCTCCAGTCCCTGCAATTCTTTCAATGTGTTCTCTGCTAAATAATCCAATATAATTCTTGATTCGCGATGCGTTAATTCTCCGAGCTCACTTTTTTGATCTTCCATCACAACCACATAGACTAAGAAATAAACGATCATCACAAATAGGGCAAGAAACAGCATCATCAAACCACTGTAAAAGAAAGTGAGCCGGGATTGTGTATTCTCAAAGATGTCTGACTGTATGTTCTTTCTTCGTAATGACCACTTATTTTTCAATTTTATAGCCAACCCCTCTGATGCTATGGAGGACGTCTTGCTTTCCAAACATATCGAGCTTTTTTCGCAGCAGCTTTACCGTCGCATCAATGGTCTTTGTAGACACGTCTGCATCATATCCCCATATCCGGTCTAAAATGACTTCACGCGGCAACACTTGTCCTTGGTTTTGTGCAAGCAAATCGAGCAATTGAAATTCCCGCGGACTAAGCTGGATTTTTTTGCCGTCATATTCAATCATTTGGCTCGTTCGATTGAGGAGGATGCCTTGAACTGTTATCGTCTCTTCTACAATAGGCGCATAATTCCGTCGAGACAACGCCCGCAGCCGTGCTAGCAGTTCATCGATTTCAAAGGGCTTAATAAGGTAATCATCCGCACCCGAATCAAGTCCTTCAATTCGGTCTTCCACCGTGTCCTTAGCCGTCAGCATGAGAATAGCCCTCGAATAACCTTCTTTCCGTAAGCGGCGACATACCCCAATCCCGCTTCCATTTGGCATCATCCAATCTAGTACGAGCACATCATAATGAGAAGAAGCTGCATAATCATAGGCATCCTCGCCGGTCTTCACCCATTCTACACGATATCCGCCTTTTTTCTTCAGCATGTAAGCCGTTAACTCACCGAGCTGCTCGTCGTCTTCTGCTAAGAGAATGTTCATATCGGCTCCTCCTTTCTTTTATCTTTTTACTGTACTCTCTTTTAATGAAAAAAGAGTGAAAACGCACGGCAGGTTTCTTATTTATTTTTACTTATTTTGTTATTTTGATAAAGAAAGACACCGATCGTTCCAAGCATGATGATTAGAAAAATAGGGAGCTCAAAATAGCCTAGACCGGCTTCTTTCCCATGCGACCATTGTACGCTTTGCCAACTCGTGTAGACGAGAAATGTGATGATCTCAACTTTCACTATATTCAGCATTAATCTTGTATTCATAAATTGCTGATCCTTGTTTTCTTCTGTTAAGTTAGGAATATTGTAGACATGCGGCATTCTCTCTAAAATGGTCATGCCTCCCCATAGTATCAGCGTAATCGCAGGGAGAAACCATACCATCCTCTTATTTCCCCATCCATCCGCTTCTCCTTTAGCATTAAAATGAATCGGTACTTGATCAGGCAGTGTTTGCCATTGCCCAAATAAATAGATGACATTTGCTATAATCAAAAGCAGCGAAACAACAGTGGATACTTTTTCAAAGGTTGTCTTTGATTCCTTTATTGCTGACCCATTGTCAACGCTCATTCTGTCCCTCCTTTGCGTCTTGTCATTCAGGCAGCCTCTCGTTTTTTGGCATTTGCTTATAGTACGGTCTTAAATACGTAGCTGACTTTATCATAGCCCATCTTTTCTTCATAAAATCGATGTGCCTCTTCTCTTTGCAGCCCTGATGATAGAGCAACACTTTCATAGTTATTCTTCTTTGCCCATTCATGGACAAATGTAAGCAGCCTTTTTCCATATCCATTGGAACGTCTAGAAGCGTCTGTGACTAAATCGCATACCCATACAAACCTGCCATAATACAACGTGACCATTGGCTTAAAACCAACTGCTGCTACTATTTTTCCTTCCTCATATAAAGCAAATAATTTATAATGATCTTTCTCTTGCGCTTCAGAAACGAGCGCAAGATATGTTTCTTCATTCAAGTGGGTGCGCAGCTGTTTTATAACCGAAAAAGCCTCAAAAATGTCTTTTTGGCTCTTTAACTCTCGAATACTCGTATTCTTTGCCTTACTCATTCTGTTCCACTCTCTTTCTTAAGATTGCCGCATTCTTAAAAGCAGCTCTTCTATAATCGACCAGTTTTTCACCCATGTGAACAGACGGACAATATGAAAAGGCACAACAAGTACAATAACTAGAAGAACCGAAAAAAACACAACAAGACCAATGAATTTCATCTTGCCTGCTTCTCTGTAAACAATGGCTCTAAAGCTTACATAAGCTCCGATAAGCAAAAAAATGAACCCTACTGCTAACAGATACTCCACAAAGTTACTCAAGACAAAAGAAAGTCCGACAAACATCACTCCGATAAAAGAAAAAATAACAGACGATAAACTATGTACTTGCATATTGTCTCCTTTTTACTCCATTGTACCAATTATTCGATCTAATGGGTACGATGCAAAAAAGCAGGAGCCTAGATAGCCCCTGCTTTTTATGAAAATAAGATAAACCCCTTTATTTGTTAACCGCTCTCCTATTAACTGTGGAAGTCTGTTCCAGAATGAACTTCCTTCACGATACCAGCCCGAATGACATAATCACCGAAATGTTCGCCTTCTTCCCGCTCTTTGGCATACTGGGAAAGAATCGGACGAAGGGATGCTAAAATTTCTTCTTCTCCCACATTTTCTTTATAGAGCTTGCTCAAACGATGACCAGAAAACCCAGCTCCTAAATACATGTTGTATTTTCCAGGAGATTTTCCAATAAAAGCAATTTCCGCTAATGCCGGACGAGCACAACCATTCGGACAGCCCGTCATGCGAATCGTAATTTCCTCTTCGTGCAAACCGGCCTCTTCTACAATGTCTTCAATTTTCCCAAGCAAATCAGGAAGATAACGTTCTGCTTCTGCCATTGCGAGTCCGCATGTTGGAAGTGCAACACAAGCCATTGAATTTCTGCGCAGCGCTGAATAATGCTTGCCGTCTGTAAGTCCGTATTGCTGAATGAGTTCAACAATTTGATTTTTCTTCTCATTTGTCACATTAGCGATAACGAGATTTTGGTTAGGTGTGAGTCGAAAATCACCGGTGTGAACTTTGGCAATTTCTCTTAAACCAGTCATCAGCGGGTATCCTTCTAAATCGGCCACACGGCCATTTTGAATGAATAAAGTAAAATGCCAGTTGCCATTGCTTCCTTCTACCCATCCATAGCGATCGCCGTTATGGTCGAAGTGGAAAGAGCGTGCTTCTTCTAGCTCCCAGCCTAATCGCTTATGCAACTCTTGTTTAATAGAATCAAGTCCCAATCGATCAACCGTATACTTGAAGCGAGCATACTTTCTAACAGAACGATCCCCGTAATCCCGTTGAATCGTAATCACTTTTTCTGCTACATCAAGAATTTTATCCGGCGTACAGAAGCCAATAACTCTTGCCAGCTGCGGATATGTTTTTTTATCGCCATGGGTCATGCCCATTCCGCCGCCAATCGCGACGTTGAAACCAGCTAGCTTTCCGTCTTCAATTACGGCAATATAGCCTAAATCCTGCGAGAAAACATCCACATCATTAGAGGGTGGGACAGCGATGCCGATCTTGAACTTCCGTGGCAAGTAAAGTGCTCCGTACATCGGCTCGACTTCTTCTTCTGGACTGCCTGCCACTTTTTCTTCATCTAGCCAAATTTCATGGTACGCTCTCGTACGCGGTGAGAGATACTCACTCAATTTGCGAGACCACTCATACACTTCTGAATGGATCTCTGATTGATACGGGTTAGGATTGCACATTACATTTCGGTTAACGTCTCCACAAGCTGCCAATGTATCCATTAAAACAGCATTAATTTCCTGAATGCTTTTTTTCATGTTCCATTTTAAAATACCGTGCATTTGGAATGCTTGACGAGTCGTTAACTTTAACGTTCCGTTTCCGTACTTGTTAGCAATGTCATCCATGGCGAGCCACTGTTCTGATGTTGCTACGCCGCCTGGAGCACGTACCCGCACCATGAATTGATAGGCAGGTTCAAGCTTCTGGCGTTCCCGTTCATTTCTTAAGTCCCGATCATCTTGCAAATAGCTGCCATGAAATTTCATTAGACGATTATCATCATCTGGAATTCCCGCCGTAATCGGATCAGCAAGCGTTTCTACAAGCGTGCCACGCAAGTAGTCGCTCTCTTCTTTGATCCGTTCGACGTCGCTTGGAGGACCTTCCGGCGCCTTTAGTACTTTCTCTTCGATCATTGTCTTAGCTCCTTTCACTCAAGGCTTAATATACGTCGCGCTGATATCTCTTTTGCTGTTGCATACCAGCAAGATAAGCCTCTGCCTGCTCCCGGCTTACGCCGCCTTCTTGTTCAATAATGCGAATTAGTGTTTCATGAACGTCATGCGCCATATTCTTTTCATCACCGCAAATATACACAACGGCTCCTTCTTCAAGCCATTGGTAAAGATCTTTGCTATTTTCAAGCATCCGGTGCTGAACATAGACTTTTTCTTCTGTATCCCGTGAAAAAGCAACATCCATTCTTGTTAGCACATCTTTTTTAAGCCATTGCTGCCACTCTGTTTGATAAAGGAAATCTGTCACAAAATGCTGATCACCGAAGAACAGCCACGTTTTCCCCTGAGCAGCCAATTCTTCCCGCTCTTGAAGAAATGCTCTGAACGGTGCTGCCCCTGTGCCAGGCCCAATCATAATAATAGGTGTATCGGGATTAGCTGGAAGCTTAAAGTTTTGGTTGCGTTGAATATAAACCGGCAAATAATCCCCTGGCTGAAGCCGCTCAGCACACTGGATGGAGCATACGCCTTTTCGGCTGCGTCCGTGAGCATCATATCTTACTGTTCCAATCGTAAGATGCACCTCATCCGGGTTCGCTCTCAAGCTGCTGGAAATCGAATAAAGACGAGCTGGCATTTTACGTAAAATGGAAACGAATGTGCTGGCTGGCACCTCCGCAAAATTAAAATCTTGAACTAAATCAAGGAGATCACGACCTTCAATGTAGGCACGTAATTCTTCCTCTTTTTCCGGCGATATTAGTTGTTGCAGTTGCTCATCGGAAGTGAGCTCTGCCGCTTTTTGAAGAAGTGGTTTTGTTAAGACTGTCACTTCATAATAAGAGATGAGTGACTCACGCAGTGAACGTGTTTCCCCCTGCTTGTTTACCGTGATTGTCTCATCAGGGTTCCAGTTCATTTTTTGGATGATAAGATCGACCAGCTCTGGCTCATTTTCCGGATAAATTCCTAGACTGTCTCCTGGTTCAAATTCAAGGTTTGATCCCTCAAGAGATAATTCAAGGTGTCTCGTCTCTTTGTTTGATCCACGGCCATTTAAATTGATATTTTCAAGAATCTCTGCCTTAAAAGGATTTGTTCGTGAGTAAACAGACTGTTCTGCTGCCACTCCTGCTCCAACGGGCACTAACGGAGAAAAAGCTTCCTCAGCCTTTGCTTCACTTAAGCTATTTAAGACGCCTTCCAACCATTCAGCAGCTGGTTCGTCATAATCAAGGTCACAATCAAAGCGCGGATAAAGACGTTGGGCGCCTAACTCTTCCAGTCGCTTGTCAAAGTCTTTTCCAGTTTTACAGAAAAATTCATATGAGCTATCTCCTAAAGAAAGAACAGAGAAGCGCAAATCCTTCAATTGCGGTGCCCGTCTGCCATGAAGAAACTCATAAAAAGAAAGAGCATTGTCTGGCGGATCTCCTTCTCCATGAGTACTGACTAAGATCAGAAGATTGTGAACCTTTTTAATGCTATTGGCTTTAAATTCATTCATCGGGGCAAGGGTGGCTTGAAAACCGCGTTCTTGTAATGTTGCTTTCACCTTCTCGGCAAGCCCCTGCGCGTTGCCTGTTTGAGAACCAAAAAGAACAGTCACTTCTTTAGACACGGTCGAGCCCGTTTGTTGAGAGACAAGTTCACTCCCTGCCACTTGCGGAAGGATAGTACCAGCTGATCCGGCAAGATATCCGCTCAACCACATTTTTTGTGGTTCTGTCAGCGTTGACAAAAGACGATTAAGGAGCTCTGATTGCTCCTGACTAAAAGGACTGTTCATTACTTGAAGTTGCAATGATATCCACCTCACAAAGGAATATAGATGATCAATCATTCATCCTTGAAGAATAAATGATTGTATTCGCCACAATCAGTAAGAGCGTAAAGGAAAGGAAAGTAAATAAAAAAACGATTTCTCCCCCATTATTGACGCGGCTATGTACTAACTAGAAAAATCCAAATCAGTGTCTGAATGATTAATTTTTATAATATATTCATTATTCCTATATGTCAAGTAGGTTTTATACCCGCTTATTGCAATTATCCTACTCCTTCCTTCTTTAAAAGGGATTCTTGAACTAAATAATCCAAATGATTTTCCAAACGAACGATGAAAGCATATTCTATGATTAATCAAAATTATTCTTTATCAAAACTTGAGGAGTTCAATCATGTCCAAAAAGAATGTAGACGATATTTTGCAGGAAGGAATTTACGGAAAAAAGGAAATAAATCCTGAAGAACGGCGAAAGTTTCTTGGTACTTTAAGAGAAAGAATTGTAGCTGCACTGCTCATGACCCAAGTGAGAGAAAAAGAGGCTTATCCGGAATTAATCAACCTTATGAAGGAACACCCTAACGCCAAATTGTATTTAAATGGAACACTGAATATGAGCTATTTAAAAAAATACATTACGGCCGCTGAAAAACACGGCCTTCCCTATACAGTGGTTATAAACAAAAACGCTGATACCCATATCGGGCTCGTTTTAGCTTATGATTATGCGATTGATAAGGAAGACATTTTCCTTTCCAGGCCGCAGCAAAAGCAACAAGCTAAAAAGAAAAGCAAATGGCCTTCTCTCTTCAAGTGGCTAAAACGAAGATAAGATGAATGGATATGTTCTTTCTGAAAATAGAAAAGAGCTGTCATTGGATTCTTTCCATGACAGCTCTACTTTTATATAGGAGAAAAATTGGCTGCTTGTTCAACTTTCTTTCGCACTGATCGAGCGTCTTCCGCTTCGACGCACACGATGCGCTAGCGAGGGCGTTGCGACACGATGTTGCGCCTTTAGCCGTCGTTCCTTTCTTTTGTCCAGCTGCTGGCGCTAGTGCGTACGGCGGTTTTCTTCATTAATCAAATTTAATTTTGTTTACTGTGTCTTGGTCTAGTCGCAGGATGACTTCTCCGAT
Organism: Pseudobacillus wudalianchiensis; assembly: GCF_001685015.1. Classification (GTDB taxonomy): domain Bacteria; phylum Bacillota; class Bacilli; order Bacillales; family Domibacillaceae; genus Pseudobacillus; species Pseudobacillus wudalianchiensis. Next base: position 153,523 of record NZ_MAYT01000001.1, on the reverse strand, counting down.
GAGTTTGACGGCGTTTTCGTAATCATCACGGTGAAGCATTGCGGCGTGTGAGTGGATATATCTTGTAGCAATCGTGATGGATAGACTTGGTACGCCGCCTGATGTTACGTGGATGGCACCAGAGTCTGTACCGCCGCCTGCCATAGCATCAAATTGGTAAGGGATGTTTAATTCGTCAGCTACATCCGTTACAAAATCGCGTAATCCTTTATGTGAAACCATAGAGGCATCATAAAGGATAATTTGAGGGCCATCGCCCATTTTGCTCATCGCTTCTTTGCTGGAAACACCTGGTGTGTCGCCGGCGATTCCCACATCTACACCGAACGCGATATCTGGCTGGATCGCCTGAGCTGATGTTTTTGCCCCGCGCAGCCCCACTTCTTCTTGTACTGTTCCAACACCGTATACAGTGTTTTTATGCTGTTTGTTTTTAATATACTTCATGACATCAATGGCGATCGCACAGCCAATACGGTTGTCCCATGCTTTTGCAAGCAGCATTTTTTCATTGTTCATGACTGTAAATTCAAAGTAAGGTACGACCATATCACCTGGACGCACGCCCCACTCTTGCGCTTCTTCTTTGCTCGATGCGCCAATGTCGATAAACATATCTTTAATCTCTACCGGCTTTTTGCGCGCTTCGGGTGATAAAATATGCGGCGGTTTGGAACCGATCACTCCTGTGATATCCCCTTTTCTCGTTACAATGGTTACACGCTGTGCAAGCATTACTTGGCTCCACCAGCCGCCTACTGTTTGAAAACGGAGGAATCCTTTGTCGTCAATTTGTGTAATCATGAAGCCGACTTCATCTAAATGGCCGGCAACCATAATTTTTGGCCCATTTTCAGCTCCTGACTTTTTAGCAATTAAACTTCCCAGGTTATCTGTTGTCACTTCATCCGCAAACGGCTCTATGTATTTTTTCATAACGGCCCGTGCTTCACGCTCATTGCCGGCAATTCCTTTAGCATCCGTTAAATCCTTCAGCATCATCAATGTTTCGTCCATTTTAGCCATACACCATTCCTCCTGTTAAAAAATATGGATCCGTTTTCATTATACGTATTTCTCTTATATTATACAAAAATTTCCGCTTAATACCCTTGCTGCTGTCTTTCATAGTTTACTTCATTCTTTGCCACATAGGCTTCTTCTACTTCTTCTGCTGAAAAACCTAGCAAGCGGCCAAGTAAAAAATAGTTTTGAAGCAACTGTTGATATGTATCCGTTGACTTTTCCTGTTTGAATACATGAACCGCTTTATATACACGAAGAAACTGCTCTGTCACTGAACTTGCTGCCTCTGCTTCGGTGATAACTGCTTCTTGTTCTAGAGAGCATGTTAATCCAAGTGATAAAATAAAGTGAACACCATCTACGAACTCCTCTAAAATAACTTTGCGTTCACTTGGCTGTTTTAAACTCCAAAATTTAAAACAGCGTGTTTCATTCGCCAGTTCTCCAATCTCTACGAGCAAAGCCAGCACTTTTTTATCAAACAAGTCAGCTTCCTGCAAGCCGTGTTCTGTTTCAATGTATTCGTCGAGCGCCCGCTGCATGCGGAACAACTTTAATAAATCCATCTTTTTTTCCTCCATTCATGAAAAATAAACTAGTAGACCGAGGTCAATTAACGCTAGAACAGGCATGCCATACTTAAACGATAGATGCTTTGTTTTATGGCGATAGGTTTGCATAGCTACCCAGTTGCCGACTGCCCCTCCAATAAGGGCCAGCAGCCAAAGCGTGCTCTCACGTATTCGCCATTTTCCCTGCTTCGCTTTTCGCTTGTCATTTCCCATTACCATATAGCTCACTAGATTAATCAAGATAAAATAAATAAGCATGCCACTCACTCCTCCATGTTAGTTTAGCAAAAAAAGCGGCCTAACGGTGATGATGAACTGAGCGTAAAGATAGATTTTCTCGTTCTTAATAGTTGCATAACAACACAGGCTTGGGAGAACAATACAAAGAAGAATAATGGAAGCAGGTGAACATCCATGCCTCGAGAAAGAGCAAACATCCAAACGAACAATGGCGACCCGCATTTTGATGGAAGATACGAAGGCATTATTGCTGATCCTGAGGGTACATCGCAAATCGGAGTTCGGGTTGACGGCAAGCAGACAGAAAGCCCTTATGAGGTGACAAAACTAAAAGAAGACCCAGAAATGGATCGGTTCAAACGCTTTTTTGACGGTAAAAAATAAAATTAGCTTATAAGCTATCTTCTTGTTCATGCCCGTAAAAAAACAGGCCCGCTAAAAAGCGGACCTGTTTTTGAAAAGCTTCTTATTTATTTAACTGTGCTTTAGCAGCGTCAGCTAATTGGTTGAATGCTTGTAGATCGTTAACAGCTAAGTCAGCAAGCATTTTACGGTTTACTTCGATACCTGCAAGCTTTAAGCCGTGCATTAAGCGGCTGTAAGAAAGGCCGTTCATGCGAGCAGCTGCGTTGATACGAGTAATCCAAAGCTTACGGAAGTCGCGTTTCTTCTGGCGACGGTCACGATAAGCATATTGTAAAGATTTCATAACCTGTTGGTTAGCTACTTTATATAAACGGTGTTTAGCACCGAAAAAACCTTTTGCTAATTTAAGAACTTTTTTACGACGTCTGCGAGTTACTGTTCCGCCTTTTACGCGTGGCATAATATTTACCTCCTAAAATATAAGTGCTGGTCTTACTTAAGATTGTCTAGCATATGGCGAATACGTTTGAAATCGCCTTTAGATACAAGAGTTCCTTTGCGGAGCTTACGCTTTTGCTTTGTAGATTTGTTGGCAAATAAGTGGCTAGTGTAACCATGAGAACGTTTTAATTTACCAGAACCTGTTTTTTTGAAACGTTTCGCTGAGCCGCGGTGAGTTTTCATTTTTGGCATTTTCGTCTTCCTCCTCAAACTGATTACTTTTCGTTTTTAGGTGCTAATACTAAGAACATACTGCGGCCGTCCATTTTTGGCTTTGTTTCCACAGTAGATACTTCTTTACATGCTTCAGCAAAACGATCAAGTACGCGTTGGCCGATCTCTTTGTGAGTGATCGCACGCCCTTTGAAACGAATGGAAGCTTTAACTTTGTCGCCTTTTTCCAAGAACTTAATCGCATTACGCAATTTTGTATTAAAATCGTGTTCCTCGATTGTCGGGCTAAGACGGACTTCTTTCAAGTTAATAATTTTTTGATTCTTACGTGCTTCCTTATCCTTCTTCTGCTGCTCAAATTTAAATTTGCCATAGTCCATAATGCGGGCAACCGGCGGTTTTGCATTTGGCGCAACAAGCACAAGGTCAAGGTTCACGCGTCCGGCAATCTCAAGAGCTTCGTTCTTTGATTTAACACCAAGCTGCTCTCCATTTTGGTCGATTAAACGGACTTCACGGGAGCGGATCCCTTCGTTTACAAACATATCTTTGCTAATAATGAGCCACCTCCAAGGTTTTTTAGAATAAACGATGCTATTCCGGAACACACATTGACGCCAGCGATTCTCAGTTTTTATGCAATAAAAAATGCGGGCATGAGTGCATACCCGCATAAAACGACAAAACTGTCATTTATCATTACATTCAAACCTGGTAACTGCTGATGCGTCAATCAGGTGAGAAGCGGGTGCTTCTTCTTGTTTATGTGTATTCAGTTCACCTTAGCATTATATCATAACGAGCATTGTTCGTCAACTCATCGAAAGCAATTCAACAAAAACAATTCTAACAAAGTTTGTTTCATTAAGCAACATCTTTTTGAAATGTTATGCTTTTTTTGCTTCTTTTTTTATCATATCGATAAAATCGCTGAACGCTACTGTTTCCGATTTTTGCTCACCGTATTTACGAACATTGACGGAATTCGTTTCAATTTCTTTATCACCGACTACGAGCATGTACGGAATTTTTTGCATTTGGGCTTCACGGATTTTATAGCCAATCTTCTCGTCGCGGCTGTCAAGCTCCACACGAAGACCTGCTGCACGTAATTTTTCCTGTACCTCTTTTGCATAGTCGAGATGAACATCCACAGAAACTGGAATAACCTGTACTTGAATCGGTGCCAGCCAAGTTGGGAAGGCTCCTTTGTATTCCTCAATTAAGAAAGCGACGAAGCGTTCCATTGTTGAAACGACACCACGGTGAATAACAACTGGACGATGTTGCTTGCCATCCTCACCGATGTATGTTAAATCAAATCTCTCTGGGAGCAAGAAGTCAAGCTGAACAGTCGACAATGTTTCCTCTTTGCCTAGCGCTGTTTTTACTTGCACGTCAAGCTTCGGCCCATAAAACGCTGCTTCCCCTTCTGCCTCGAAGTAGTCAAGCCCCATTTCATCCATTGCTTCTTTGAGCATGCTTTGTGCCTTATTCCACATTTCATCATCATCGTAATATTTTTCTGTATCTGCCGGATCACGATAAGACAAACGGAATGAGTAATCATGCAACTCGAAATCTTTATACACTTCTAAAATTAAATGAACTACTCGCTTAAATTCGTCTTTAATTTGATCTGGACGAACGAAAACGTGTGCATCATTCAATGTCATGCCGCGTACACGCTGCAGGCCGGAAAGGGCTCCTGACATTTCATAGCGGTGCATCGTGCCAAGCTCTGCAATTCGGATTGGCAGTTCACGATAAGAATGAATGCCATTTTTATAAATCATCATGTGATGCGGGCAGTTCATCGGACGTAAAACAAGCTGCTCGTTATCCATATCCATAATCGGGAACATATTTTCTTGATAATGATCCCAGTGTCCGCTCGTTTTATAAAGCTCTACATTCGCCATTACAGGTGTATATACATGGTGATAGCCTAAACTTTCTTCTTTATCGACGATGTAGCGCTCGATAATGCGACGGATCGTTGCACCTTTTGGCAGCCACATTGGCAGCCCCTGGCCAACTTTTTGTGAGCTCATAAAAAGATCCAGCTCTTTACCGATTTTACGATGGTCACGCTCTTTTGCTTCCTCAAGCATTTTTAAATGGTGCTCTAAATCTTCTTTTTTGAAGAAAGCAGTACCGTAAATGCGCTGCAGCATTTTATTATCGCTGTTTCCACGCCAGTAAGCTCCCGCAATGCTCAACAACTTAAATTCTTTAATTTTATTTGTAGATGGTACATGCACGCCGCGGCACAAATCAAAGAATTCGCCTTGTTCATAAATGGTCACTGTTTCATCTTCCGGAATGGCATCGATTAACTCTAGCTTATACTCGTCGCCAATTTCCTCGTACAGTTTTTTAGCTTCATTACGGCTCACTTCTTTACGGACAACCTCTACATTTTCGCCGATAATTTTTTTCATTTCTTTTTCAATTTTCGGCAGATCCTCTGGTGTGATGGATTCATCAAGGTCAATATCGTAATAGAATCCACCCTCAATGACAGGTCCGACCCCAAGTTTCACTTTATCTTCCCCATACAGACGTTTAATCGCTTGAGCCATTAAATGGGCTGTACTGTGACGAAGAATTTCCAAAGCGTCTTCATGATCTGGTGTGACAATTTCCAGGCTGCCGCTTTCTTCGATCGGTGTGCGCAAATCAAGCAGCTTACCGTCTATCTTTCCAGCAAGCGCTTTTTTCTTTAAGCCCGGGCTGATTGATTGGGCGATTTCTTCTATTGTTGTTCCTTTTGGAAACTCCTTGACTGATCCATCAGGAAACGTAATATTCAGCATTTCAGACATTTTTAACACTCCTTATTTTTTTGACAAAATAAAAAACCCCGCCCTTCAAAAATGAAGGGACGAGGTTTATATCGCGATTCCACCCTACTTTTCAACAAAAAACGTTGAAATCTCCAGATCAGATAACGGCTGCTGCCGGCGGTCCATTACTAACAGTGCTGTGTTCACGGCCGAAGTTCAAAGGTGGTAAGCATATTCCTCGTGTTAGGAAAGTTTCAGCCTTGCTTTCCCTCTCTGGAAACCGTAAGAAAATACTCATGTCCTTATCAAAACTTGTCTCATTATTTACATGTATGACCGTATTATAGTCCTTGATTATCTAAAAATCAATAGACTTGCTTTTTATTTTCGACGATTGGTCCCTTTCATTTCTACAGGAGTAGTCAAAGACTGAATTCTCTCCATTACCCGCTTAGCCTTCATCTCTTCCCTTTCCCCACGCTGAGAATGAGCTAAATGATGCTCGAGCTCCTTATAGCTGAAATTAGATGTAAAAAACGTCGGCAATCCCTCAAGCATACGGAACTGCAGAATCGTGCCAAGAATCTCATCGCGCATCCAGCTCGACATTGCTTCGGCACCGATATCATCAACCATTAGTACAGATGCTTTTTTGACGAGCTCAAGCTTCTCATTTATGGATTGATCATTAAGCGACTGCTTCATTTCTCGAACAAACTCTGGAAAATAGATGATTAAGGAGGAAACGTCCTTGTCCGCTAATTCATTCGCAATCGCACCTAGTAAATAAGATTTCCCCACGCCAAATAATCCGTGAATAAACAACCCTTTCATTTCGCTGCCTTCAACATAGTCTTTCGTAAACTGCCGAGCTAGATTAATGGCTGGTATTCTCCCAAGGTCATTAAAATCGAGATCGGAAAAACGAGCATTCAAAATGTCTTTCGGTACATATAGACTTTTGATCAGCTTCTCATTCTTTCTCTGTTCATCATCACGGATTTTACGTGGACAGCGATGGTAGTCAATATCAATGCCGCCGCGGCGCCAAACAAGCTTTGGCTCAAAACCTTTCATCACATTAACGCATTCTTGAAGGCTTGGGCACTTTTCACAGGAGAAACTTTGCGTTTTATATTCGTATAGCTTCATTAAATGTTTATCCAGCACATCGGGAGTAATGTCGTCTTGATGCTCCTGCAAAAAAGCATAAACAGCCGGATCATTTAAAATCTCCCGACGCGTCTGTTCATATCTAGATTTAAAGTCTGGGGACTGCTTTAATTTATTCAGCGTCTCACCTATTCGCTTCATTGCGATTTGTCACCTTCCTTCTCGGCCGTTTGATTTTTAATTTCTTCTACTAAAGCCTCCCTCATCGCTTTTAACTTTTCTTCATCATCAGCTGGAAGAGTTGTTGCCTTTTCCTCTTCATTAAACCAATAAGGCAGCTTTTCTGTACGAGTTACCCTTTGCTTTGGCTGTTGCTTGTTTTTTGCCCATTCAGCATACTGACGATGTTCATTTTTAGCAAGCTCCATCGCATCCTTTACCGTTTTTACTTTTTTACGGGCCCAGTGGGAAGCGATTTTTTCTACATAGCTTTTCGTCAGCTTCATATCAGTTTTCAGCATAACATATTGAATCAGCACATTAACAACACCAGCTGGCAGCTTATACTGAAAGAGTACGCCTTCAATCACTTGCATATCGGCACTTGATGGAAGACTGCCGGAAATATCAATCAACAACTGCCGCGGTGAAACCGTTTCTAAATAATAGATCAATTCTTCTTCTTTCGTTGATGGTTCACTGTGAACAGTACGCAGGGCCTCTGGCTGAGATAGATAAATGAGCTCGGGCAACTGTTCATTCCGTTCAAGCTGATACCAATCACGGGCTGATTTACGTAATACCTCGATATCAATTTCATCTTTTTCATCGACGGCTGTAAGCAATAGGTTCTTCATTTCTAGTGGTTCAATTCCATAAAGATGGGCCAGTTTGACAATGGTCTCTTTCACGAGCGGTGTCAGTGCTGATTTAGCTACAACCACTCCTTGAAGAGAGCTTTCCAATAAGCTGAAATCAAATTGCTCCACCTTCAAAGAAACCCCTTTTCTATCCGGCTTAGCCATAAACAGCTTGCCTTCCGAAAGAAGACTATCTTCCATCACATCACGGTCAAGCGGCGGCAGTCCGGCAGAAAAAACCTCCTGGAAATCTTTCGTAATTTCTAAATGTTCATCCGTACACGTAATATCGTCTGAAAAAAACTCTTTCACTCTCAAAAAATGGGAACGGCCGATTTTTCGGTAAAGAAATACATTCAGCATCCCATCGTTAAAAAACTGTTCTGGTGTAAGCGGCGGCTGCAGTTCATATACGAACTCACGCAAATCGCCAGTCTTTCTAACGAATGTTTTTAACAATCCAAGCGCTTCTAATTTGAGTCGAGATTCATAAATCTCTTGAAGGTTTTGATCAAGAAAATTCATTAAATAATAGTGATTCGCCGTCTGCGAACGTAATCGATTTTCTTCTACTTCTGCCCAGAGTGTCATATATAGACTAAAGCAATTCGTTCCGAGGAGTGGTTGATACAAGAACGTTAAAATGCGCCGGTCCGTTTCATGAAGCATACCATTCAAGCAAACTATGTATTCATCCACCGGCTGAATTTCGTTCCAATGTCTTTTCATGTTCATCATCTAACCTTTCAATGTTGAAACTTCTTGTGCTGACCGATGAAAAAAAGCTAGAGAACGGGTCGTTGCCTCCAGCCTGTTATTTTTCTTTTTTAATTAATTCCTTTAATTCATCTAAAAACACATTAATATCCTTAAATTGGCGATAGACAGAAGCAAATCGCACATAGGCTACTTCATCAATGTCTGCCAGCCGGTCCATGACCATTTCTCCAACTTTTTCTGATTGAATTTCTGAAAATCCACAATTCCTAATTTCTTTTTCGACGTCCATCGTTAGTTTTTCAAGCTGCTCAAGTGAAACCGGACGCTTTTCACAGGCTTTAATTAAACCGCGCAAAAGCTTGTCACGATTAAATTCTTCTCTCGTGCCTTCCTTCTTCACAACGATCAACGGCAAATCTTCCACTTTTTCGAAAGTCGTAAATCGATAAGCACAAGATTCACACTCCCGGCGCCTGCGGATCGAGCGTGCTTCATCTACCGGTCTTGAATCGATTACGCGAGTGCCATTATGCTGGCAGGCCGGACATTTCATTCTACCAACTCCGATTCTAAATTGATTACTCTCATCATATTAAAAAGAAACGAAATGCACAAGGCAATATCACGTAAATAAATGAAAGAGGTGTATGCTCACGCATACACCTCTTTGTTATAACACACTTGCTTCTTGCTTCATTTGTACAGGGCCCATTCCCCGAGGCATTTCCATTTTTTCCTGCGTCTGTGCCTCCAGCGCCTCTGCAATGTAATTAGCAGCAATGTTAGGATCAAGGTCTCCGCAAGTATATACATCAATGCTCGCGTAGCCATGTTCTGGAAAGCTGTGAATCGTTAAATGCGACTCAGAAATAATGACGACACCACTTACTCCTTGAGGAGCAAATTTGTGAAACGCCACTTCCCGGATTTCAGCACCTGATTTTAATGCAGCATCCACAAAGATTTGTTCAATTGTTTCCATATCATTCAATTTTTCAAGATTGCAGCCCCAAAGTTCTGCAATTACGTGACGACCCATAGTATCCATGATCGCTTCCCCCTTTTACAATTTTTAGAGATTCGTTGTAAAAGTATAACCACCACGGGGGAAAGTTAGTCCGAAGAGGTCCTAACCCTTTAAGCGGTTATTTATTTCACGAAGATTAGTATACTGTGAACAGTTTAATTTTGCAACATCTTGTCAAACATTTTTCTAAATGATTTTTTAGAAAATTCTCTACAAAGATAAAGGAAGCAGATAAAGCCCGCAGATAGTTATCTGCGGGCTTTATTTACTTTTAGAGGATATAGACCAACCCTCTATTTGCAGATTATGCGTTTACTTCAACTTTTTTTTTCATATTTTCAGCAACATAGTTTACAAGGTCAACCACACGGCAAGAATAACCCCACTCGTTGTCATACCAAGCAAGAACCTTCACCTTTGTTCCTTCCATTACGATCGTCGATAAACCATCGATGATAGAAGAATGAGGATTTGTATTGAAATCAACCGATACTAATGGTTCTGTTGTGAATTCGATGATTCCTTTTAATGGGCCTTCAGAAGCTCTGATGAAGGCATCGTTTACTTCATCTACCGTTACTTCACGCTTTAAGTCTACTACAAGGTCAACTAGAGAAACGTTAGAAGTTGGTACACGCAAAGCCATACCGTGAATTTTTCCTTTTAATTCCGGAAGAACAAGGGATAAAGCCTTAGCCGCACCTGTAGATGTTGGGATAATGGATTGAGCACATGCACGAGCACGACGCAAATCTTTATGCGGGTTATCAATGTTGTTTTGGTCGTTTGTATAAGCATGAACTGTTGTCATTAGACCATTTTCAATGCCAAATGTATCATTCAGCACTTTTGCTACCGGAGCCAGGCAGTTTGTTGTGCAAGATGCATTAGAAATAACCTCATGCTTTTCAATATCTAAGTCGTTCTGGTTAACACCCATTACAATTGTTACATCTTCGTTTTTACCCGGAGCAGTAAGCACGACTTTCTTTGCGCCAGCTTCTAAATGAAGAGCTGCTTTTTCACGGGCATTGAATTTACCTGTTGCTTCGATTACAATATCAATGCCAAGTTCTTTCCATGGAAGCTCACGTGGATCACGGTTATTCACTAACTGAACACGCTTGCCATTTACGATTAGCGCATTTTCTTCTACTTGAACATCTCCATCGAACTTGCCATGATTTGTGTCATACTTAATCAAATGAGCAAGCGTTTCTGCAGGATAACTTGCATTCACCGCAACAATCTCAAATGTATCCTCTAAAATTGCTTTACGGAAGACCATTCTCCCGATACGTCCAAATCCATTAATCGCTACTCTCGCCTTCATACACTGGCTCCTCCTATATAAATAAATGTTATACTTAATTGTTTTTTTATCTGCAATTAGTATAACATATTTGCCTCCAAGTGGAAGCCTAAAAACCGCAAAATGATAAATTTAACTATTCAGAAAATAATGTACAAATCAGCTGCTTAGCTAATGAAGATTGAATGACTCATCATCCCTTCAATCAAGCTATTTCGATCGCATTCCCATTCGTTTCGTTCCCGGTCAGCTTTAGTTTTGACCGCTGAAATAAATGCTCGTAATGATAAGAGAAATGTTGTGCGCAACCCAGATACCGGTCATAAGAAAAAATGAGAAAGAGATGCCGTCATACACAATAATGAATGCCCAAGCAACGAGTAGAATGATAGAGGTTACATTCCACGCAGCTGCTTTCGAACGAGTCGTAACGTATTGCTGGCGTTCATCAAATAATCGTTTTTTCTCACCGATATGACGGTTAATGAAATAAATAATAATGGTAATGATCACGCCAAGCAGTAAACCTGACAACCCTATTAAGTTATTTGCTGCTATTTTACTCAATATTCTCATCTCCTTCAAAAATAAATAAATCTTCAATCTGACAATTAAACAATTGAGCAAGCTTATGAGCTAAAACGAGAGAAGGGTTATATTTGCCTTTTTCAAGCGAAATAATAGTTTGTCTTGATACATTTAACTTTTTTGATAGTTCTTCCTGCGTGATGTCTCTCTCTGTGCGTTTTTCCCGAATCTTATTTTTCATTCTTCCTCCCCTTCTTATTAGTAAAGTTAACTTTACGTAAAGCTTACTTTACTTCTATTCTATTTGTCAAGCTAGCTTGACAAATAGAATGCTTTATTCATTTTATCCGTAAAAAAACCGTTCACTGTGGAACGGGTCAAGGCGTCAGCTGCCAGTCTTCAATTATTTTCAGAAGCTGTTTTTTCGTTTGTTCAATCGTACCGTTATTGTTAATCACCGCATCTGCCTTTTCTGCTTTTTCTGCAAGCGGCATTTGAGACGCAATGCGGACTTTAGCTGCTTGTTCGCTTAGATCATTGCGAGCCATCAGCCTGTCCAGCTGCGTTGCTTCATCGGTATACACAACGATCACCTTATCTACCATCCATGTTAGTCCACTTTCATATAAAAGTGGAATATCCATGATAATCGTTTCCTTACCCGCTTCAATAGCGGCCTCTTTTTCTGCCATCATGAACTGGCGAACAGCTGGATGCACGATACTGTTTAATTTCTTTCTCTGCTCCTCATTATTGAAGATCATGTCACCCAAGCGGCTTCTATCGAGTGAACCGTCGGGCAAAATAACGCTGCCTCCAAATGCTTCTGCAATCTGGGAAAGCGTCTGGCTGCCTGGCTCTACTACTGCCCGGGCAGCCACGTCCGCATCTACAATTACATATCCTCGTTCTTTTAATAAGCGGCTAACTGTGCTCTTTCCGCTTGCAATGCCTCCTGTTAGTCCAATGATTGCTGCCATTACTTTCCCCTCCAAACCTTTAAATCTTTAACGTGCCTAAAATAATGAGTAAAATGCCAGGAAAAAAGGAAAGTCGCTGTACCCATTGGATGCTCGCAAATTTTCGACCGCAAGCAAGGCCGCCTGTCACAAACAACAAATTCATAATAGCGACGGCCGCCGCGAGCCCAATAGCTGAATAGCCGAGCATGGCAGCCCCTATCCCTGCCCCAAACGCATCTAATGACAGCGCGAAACCGAGTAGCAATGCCTCTAAACTGGTAATGGTACCGGATTGATCCAGATCAGCAGCTGTCGGCCTTTTAAAAATATGAATGACCACCCCGAGTCGTTTCAATTCTAAATGAATAAGCTGTTTTTCTTCAAGATGCTCGTGCTTTTGCTCTTCCCGGAAAAATTGCCAAAGCACCCAAGCCCCGAGTGCAATTAGAATAATTCCGCCGATCCGTCCTGCTGCTGCCTCGCTAAACCAGCGGCTTATCCAATGGCCGGTCCCCATAGCAACGAGAAGTGCTGATGCCGAACAAAGCGATAAAATGATGGAAGACTTCACTGGCAATTTTAACTTTTTTAATCCATAAGCAAGACCTGCACTAAAACTATCTAAACTGACTGCCGCTGCCAACATAAACAACGAAAGATACCCATCCATCCAACAGCTCCTCCCCTGTCAAAACGTTACTGTAGTATATGGAAGGACAGATGGGAAGGTTCAGTCTTATCTAGGCGAAAGCGGCTGGCAGTTGGGGCAAATATGGGTTCCTCTTCCGGCTGTTCTTATTTTTATGATCAATTCACCACAATGTTTACAAGGTTCTCCTTTGCGGCCATAGACGAAATGAGTCTCTTGAAAGGTGCCGGCCTGCCCTTGGCTGTTGACATACGAACGAACCGTGCTTCCTCCTTTATCAACCGCTTCTTTCAAGGTAGAGATAATTTCTTTATGCAGAATCTTGATCTCTTCTTCGCTGAGAGAATTAGCTTTCCTTTCAGGATGAATTCCTGCACGGAACAGGGCCTCATCTACATAAATATTGCCGAGCCCGACAAACACTTTTTGATCAAGCAGCACGGCTTTAATATTTCTTTCTGTTTTCTTTAGCTTGCTCTTTACATATTCAAGAGAAAAGTCCTCTGAAAATGGTTCAGGCCCGAGCTGTGATAATGGCAGAGAATCGTGCTCTTTTCCCCGCTCAAATAAATGCATCGTCCCAAATTTACGTACATCACGGTAACGCAGCTGTGAACCATCTGTAAAGGTGAATAAAATATGGGTATGCGGCTCCTCTTGTTCTCCATCTTCATGCAGCCGATATTTACCTTCCATTCGCAAATGCGACACGAGTGAATAATGATCGAGCGCAAAAATTAAAAATTTCCCTCTGCGCAATACATCGTGAATCGTTTCACCGACTAATGCATCGGCAAATTGCTCCGCCTGTTCGGGTTTTTTGATAATGTTAGACCATCGGATTTCCACTTGTTGAATCGTCTTGCCGACGACCAGCTGTTTGAGCGTACGCCGGACAGTTTCTACTTCAGGCATTTCAGGCAAGCTGCTCTCTCTCCTCTCTATTCTATCTTTTATTATTTAGCATCGTACCATGTCGGCCCGTATGCATAATCTACTTTCAGCGGGACCTTTAATTGAATGGCCTGTTCCATTACTTCTGGAACAAGCTGCTTCATCGTTTCAATTTCTGCTTTTGGCACTTCAAAAATCAATTCATCATGCACTTGCAGTAACAGCTTAGATTGAAGCTTTTCCTTTTCGAGCCTTTCAGCCACATCAATCATCGCTTTTTTAATAATATCAGCGGCACTTCCCTGAATAGGTGTATTCATAGCTGTTCGCTCTCCAAAACCGCGTAAGTTAAAGTTACGGCTGGTAATTTCCGGAATATAGCGACGGCGTTGCATCAAGGTAGTGACAAAGCCTTTCTCCTTTGCCTCCCGGATGATAGAATCCATGTACTCTTTCACGCCTGGATACGTATGCAAATAGCGATCAATAAAAGTGCCTGCTTCTTTTCTCGTAATGCCAAGGCTTTGGGACAATCCATAATCGCTAATGCCATAGACGATACCGAAATTTACAGCCTTTGCCTGCCGGCGCATGTTACTGTCCACTTCATCCTGTGAGACATGGAACACATCTGCAGCAGTGGCCGTATGTATATCAAGATCATGTAAAAAAGCATCAATCAACTTCTCATCATTCGCGATATGAGCCAGCACACGCAATTCAATTTGCGAATAGTCAGCTGCGAAAATAACAGAATCCGGTTCTGATGGAGTAAAAGCTTGACGAATTTTTCTTCCTTCCTCTAATCGAATCGGGATATTCTGCAAGTTAGGCTCTGTCGAACTTAACCGGCCTGTTTGTGTCAATGCCTGATTAAAGCGCGTGTGGATTTTATGAGTATCCGCATCAACTACTTTAAGCAAGCCTTCAATATAAGTAGACTGCAGCTTGCCAAGCTGGCGGTAATGTAAAATATGCTCGACAATTTCATGGGAGGGCGCCAGTTTTTCTAGAACCTCCGCTGACGTGGAATAGCCTGTTTTTGTTTTTTTGATAGGCGGCAGCCCCAATTTTTCAAACAAGATCGTACCAAGCTGTTTCGGTGAGTTAATGTTAAACTCTGTGCCCGCAAGAGAGTAAATCGTCTGCTCAATGTCAGCCAGCTTGCTTTTTAGCTCCTCGCCCATTTCTTTCAGACGGTCTACATCAACTTGAACCCCTTCAGATTCCATATCAGCAAGAATAAAGGCAAGAGGCAGTTCAAGCTCATAAAGCAATTCAAGCTGTTGATTTTCCTCCAGTTCCTTCAGGCAAACTGATTTTAGCTCTTCAATGGCCGCTGCTTTAGAAGCAATATGCTCGGCATAATCAGATTCTTCAGGAAGTCCGCGTTTCGCGCCTTTCCCATATACAGTTTCATCCGATTGAATAGATGAAATCCCATGCAGCTTCCCTACAGCCGCAAAATCTTCCGGCGACTCAGACGGATTCAGTAAATAAGAAGCCAGCCAGACATCAAAGTCAATTCCTCTCAGCTCAATTCCATGCCGCCTTAATCCGATAATGGTCCGTTTCGCATCATACACTGATTTTTTCTTCGTCTCATCCTCCGCCCAAGCTTTAAAGGCAGCTGATTGCAGTGCCGCTTCGGCAGGAATAAAGCACGTACCCTTTTCTCCGCTTACTCCGAAACCGACAACATCAGTACGATGGTAGTTTTCAGTGATCATTTCTAAATAAAAGGCCATTTCTCCGCTGAACAAGTCTTCTGTCACTTCAGAAACGAGCTCATAGTTCACTGTTTCATGTACAGGAACTTCTTCTGCTGGTCGATCAAGCTTTTCAAGCAATGAATTAAACTCCAGTTCTTTAAACAGCTCATATACTCTTTCATTGTTGGCTTCCTGATATTCCAAATCACTTAAGGAAAAATTAATAGGCACCTCTCGTAAAATGGTAGCGAGCTCTTTGCTCATAACAGCCATCTGCTCATGCTCACGCAATTTTTCCTGCAGCTTTTTACCACTTACTTCATCAATGGAGGAGAGCAGCTTTTCTACAGAACCAAATTGCTTTAACAACTTGATCGCTGTTTTCTCGCCCACTCCTGGAACACCCGGAATGTTATCAGAAGAATCCCCCATTAATCCTTTCATATCGACGATCTGTTCTGGCGTTAATCCATATTTTTCTTCTACATGAGCTGGAGTATATTCTTCAATATCGGTAATTCCTTTTCTTGTAATACAGACCGTTGTGGCATCCGAGGCAAGTTGCGTCAAATCTTTATCACCGGAATAGATTTTTATCTCATATCCATCTTTTTCTGCTTCAAGCGACAGCGTACCGATAATATCATCTGCCTCATAATTTTCTAATTCATATTGGGCGATCCCATAGGCTTTTAATAATTCTCGAATATAAGGAAATTGCTCAGATAGCTCAGGTGGCGTTTTTTGCCGGCCGCCTTTATACTCATCAAATGTCTTATGTCTGAACGTTGTTTTTCCGGCATCAAAAGCGACGAGAAGATGAGTTGGCTGTTCCTCTTTTAATACCTTTAACAGCATCATCGCAAAGCCATATACAGCGTTGGTATGAACACCTTTATTATTATTCAGCAAAGGCAATGCAAAAAACGCTCGGTAGGCAATGCTGTTGCCGTCAATTAATACGATTTTTTTCTTCAAAGCGACCTTCCTCCTCATTCTGCTTTTTTAACGAAACGGTAAATGTTGTCCCTTCAGTGGCTTTACTCTTAACAAAAATCTCGCCATCATGCGCTTCGATAATATGCTTAACAATCGCTAAACCGAGTCCAGTACCTCCTGAATTACGGCTTCTCGCTTTATCTACCCGGTAGAAACGCTCAAAAATCCGCGGCAGCTCTTCTGGATCCATCCCAATGCCATTGTCCTCTACCTCGACGATTACCCGGTTATCCTCTTCAAATGCTCGAACTTCTATATGGCCGCCTTCTTGTGTATACAAAATGGCATTTGTCATTAAATTAAAGAACACTTGCTTTAATCGACCGCTATCTCCCTCAATCCATAAATTCTTTTCTAATTGAAGGGATAACTCAATCTGCTTCTCTTCAAACCGATTTTGTAAAGATGGCAGCATATCCGTAATGAGTGCATCTACCGATAGCTGTGTGATATTTAAGGAAATTCCTTTTTGCTCAATCTTGGACAATTCTAATAGATCCATTACAAGCGATTGCATTCGTTCACTTTCTTTTAAAATAATAGTAAGAAACATCTTTAACGCTTCTTTATCTTCTAGTGCACCATCTAGTAAAGTTTCGGTAAAGCCTTTAATAGAAGTAATGGGCGTTTTCAATTCATGGGAAACGTTTGCCACAAAATCTTTGCGCATTTGTTCAAGCTTTTTCAAACTTGTAATGTCATGGAATACAATTAGTACCCCTTTCCACTCGGCATTCGTCCCAATAATAGGTGCACCTGATACCTCAAAATGTTTTCTTTCGATGCCAAGCGGCAATAACAGCTGTCTGCGTACATTTTGTTCGGTCATGAAAACTTCTTCAACGATGTCAATAACTTGTTCATGAGGAATCGCCTCATGATACCTTTTCCTTATTAACTGCTTCTTTTCTAAATGAAAGTGACGTTTAAATGACTTGTTGACCATCGTGATAAAACCGCGGTCGTCAATCAAAAGCAGCCCGCTTTCCATATTTTCGATTAAAGTTGAAAGCCGGTTTTGATGCATTTCCTGCGCCTGCATCATCTCTTGTAAATTACGGGCAAGAATATTAATCGACGTATTCAGCATGCCAACTTCATCAGGCGGAATTTCATGCGTTCTCGCCCGATAATTCCCTTTTGCGAGCTCTATCGCTACCTTCGTTGCGGATTCGATTGGTTTCGTATAACGATTTGTAATTTTTGTACTAAACAATGTAAGCAAAACAAGAGAGGCTCCGAGTGAGAAAAGCAAGATTAGCCAAATTTGCTGGTAAATATTGTCCAGATCCTTGACCTTTGTATTTAATACAATCATTCCGTCCTTTTGACCGTCTTTATTTTTTATCGTCCGCCAATGATAGTGTTCACCGAATTTATTAAAAAGAGATTCTCGATAGGCAGTAGAAGATCCCATCCCAGCCAGCCTTTTAACAATTTCCTGATGATCAGAAATAGTTGAGTCATCAAAAGCACCACTATCAAAAACCAATTTTCCCGAAGCATCAGCAAGAGAGATTCGAACCTGCAGCTGTTTACTCCAGTCTTTTACCATATCCGTATTAAAAGCCTGCAAGCCGCCTTCCCGGTTAATTTGTCCTGCCAGTACTTCTGTCTCTTTTTCTAAGCGCTCATTAAAGGTGGATAAATAATAGCCTTTGAACATTTGTCCAAGAATAATGCCGAGAGCAACTAGAACTAGAACAATTAAAGAGAGAAGGGCAAGCATTAGTCGGGTACGAAATTTAATCATGAAGGCTTTGGCTCCTCTAATTTATAACCTAATCCACGAATGGTTTTTATGTACTCTGGCTTTCTTGAATTTTGCTCAATTTTTTCCCGCAAATGACTTATATGTACATCGACAATTCTAGTGTCACCAGCAAAGTCGTATTTCCAAACAGCACTCAATAGCTGATCGCGTGTTAACACACGGCCTTTATTCTCCATAAGGTAAAGCAACAATTCAAATTCCTTCGGAGTAAGCTCTAATAAATTCCCCTGGAAATACGCTTCATACTTCTCAGGATAAATTTCAATATCTGCCACAACGAGCCCTGTGTCCTCTGTAGGGACTTCTTCTATTTTCGGCACATGCTGCAAGCGGCGCAAAATAGCCTTAACCCGTGCCAGTAATTCTCTCGGGCTAAACGGCTTCGTCATGTAATCATCTGCACCAAGCTCAAGACCGAGTACTTTATCAAACTCTTCATCCTTTGCCGTCAGCATCAAAATTGGCGTTGACACTTTTCGCTGTCGCAGCTCCTTGCACACTTCCATTCCATCCAGCTTGGGAAGCATCCAATCTAAGACAAGCAAATCTGGAGATTCCTCTGTTGCTCTCTTCAGCGCTTCCTCTCCATCAAATGCTGTGATGACTTCATAGCCAGCTTGTTCTAAGTTATATTTAATGAGTGTTACAATGGATGGTTCATCATCTACAACTAAAACTTTTTTATTCATTTTGTCCCCCTTGGAAAGTAATTAGCCATTCCTTATCAATTATACCTTAACCTTTTCGTGTTGAAAAAGGAAGAACCCGAAGGCTTAAGCAATGGGTTTTCCTGACCTCTAGAAAAGGAAAAAGCCCATCAATAGAATTGACAGGCTTTCATATAGAACTACTTATTCAGAGAGAACATCCATAACGTTACGTACAGACTCTATTGATTTTTTCAAAGCAGCTTTCTCATCTTCAGTCAGTTCCAGTTCAATTACTTTTTCGATACCATCTTTACCAAGGATCGTTGGGACACCCAGATACAGTCCTTCATAACCATACTCACCTTCAAGATAAGCAATAGCTGGAAGGATACGACGCTGATCTTTCAAAATAGCTTCAGCCATTTCAACAAGAGAAGCCGCTGGTGCATAATAAGCCGATCCATTACCTAAAAGGGAAACGATTTCGCCGCCTCCTTTGCGTGTACGTTCAACAATGGCGTCTAGCCGATCTTTTGGAATAAGAGTTTCCAATGGGATGCCGCCTGCGTAAGAATAGCGAACAAGCGGAACCATATCATCACCATGGCCGCCAAGCACGAAGCCTGTAACATCTTTAACAGACACATTTAATTCTTGAGCAACAAATGTACGAAAACGTGCTGTATCCAAAACACCTGATTGACCAATAACACGATTTTTAGGGAAGCCAGATTCTTTAAATACCGTGTAAGTCATCGCGTCTGCAGGATTTGTTAAGACAATAATATGACAGTTCGGAGAGCTTTTCACGATTTCAGCTGTAACAGCCTTCATCACTTTTTGGTTGGTTTGCACCAAATCATCACGGCTCATTCCCGGCTTACGGGCAATACCGGCTGTAATGATCACGAGGTCAGAATCTTTCGTCTCTTCATAGCTGGATGTACCGATAATATTTGTATCAAATCCTTGCACCGGACTCGCTTCAAGCATATCGAGTGCTTTACCTTTTGTTGGTCCTTCAGCTTGCGGAATATCAACTAGTACAATGTCTCCGAGTTCTTTTTGTGCGAGTAAAAATGCCGTAGTGGCTCCTGTAAATCCCGCACCGATGACGGAAATCTTTTTGCGTTTTAAAGACATGGAAAGTTCCCCCCTTATAATTAGGTGATAGGTAAAGTGTAGAATATATGTAACACCGTTCTTCTTATAGAAGAACGGTGTTGCTTTAAATTAAAGATTTTTAATTAGTTCATCAGCAAACTCAGAAGTTTTTACTTCTTTCGCACCGTCCATTAAACGTGCAAAGTCGTAAGTAACTACTTTAGATGCAATTGTTTTTTCAACAGATGCAGTGATGAGTTTAGCCGCTTCATTCCATCCTAAGTGTTCAAGCATTAATACACCTGAAAGCAGAACAGAAGAAGGGTTCACTTTATCAAGCCCTGCATATTTCGGAGCTGTTCCGTGTGTCGCTTCGAAAATAGCATGTCCTGTTTCATAGTTAATGTTTGCCCCTGGTGCAATTCCGATTCCGCCAACTTGAGCAGCAAGCGCGTCAGAAATATAGTCACCATTCAAGTTCATTGTAGCAACTACATCGAACTCTTTTGGACGAGTAAGAATTTGTTGAAGGAAAATATCAGCAATTGCATCTTTAATGATGATTTTGCCAGCCGCTTCTGCATCAGCTTGTGCTTTGTTCGCCGCTTCTGTTCCTTGCTCTTCTTTAACTTTATCGTATTGAGCCCAAGTGAATACTTTATCGCCAAATTCTTTCTCAGCTAATTCATAGCCCCAGTTTTTAAAAGCGCCTTCCGTAAATTTCATAATGTTACCTTTATGTACTAAAGTAACAGATTTACGGCCTTCTTTAATAGCGTAATTAATAGCAGCACGTACTAAACGAGTTGTTCCTTCTTTAGAAATTGGCTTAATACCAATACCTGATGTTTCAGGGAAACGGATTTTGTTTACACCCATTTCATTTTGCAAGAAGTCGATGACTTTTTTCACTTCATCTGAGCCTTCTTTGTATTCGATACCAGCGTAGATATCTTCTGTGTTCTCACGGAAGATCACCATGTCTGTATCCTCAGGGCGCTTAATTGGAGAAGGAACTCCATCAAAGTAGCGAACAGGGCGTAAGCAGACGAATAGGTCTAACTCTTGGCGAAGTGCTACGTTCAATGAACGGAAACCGCCACCGATTGGTGTTGTTAAAGGACCTTTGATAGCAATTAAGTATTCGCGAATTTGTTCTAAAGTTTCTTCCGGAAGCCATTCACCAGTTTTGTTAAATGCTTTTTCTCCGGCATATACTTCTTTCCATTCGATTTTTTTCTCGCCGTTATATGCTTTCTCAACAGCTGCATCTAGCACGCGGGAAGCTGCTGCCCAAATATCAGGACCAATACCGTCTCCTTCAATAAATGGGATTACTGGGTTGTTTGGTACATTTAAAACTCCGTTTGTTACAGTAATTTTTTCGCCTTGTGTCATGAAAAATACCTCCAATTCCATAATCAAAGGTTAGAGGCATGCGCCCTCTAACCTCTCCTTTGTTACTCAATTGTTACTCAATCTTTATTACACTAATTTTTTATGATTTTGTAAATATGAGTATGAGAGTTACTTGCGCTCACCAATTGGTACATACTCTTGCATACCAGGACCTGTGTACTCAGCACGTGGACGAATTAAACGATTGTTCGAGTATTGCTCCAAAATATGCGCGAGCCAGCCAGATACACGGCTTACCGCAAAGATCGGCGTGAACAAATCGTGCTCTATACCTAGGCTGTGATAAACAGATGCTGAATAGAAGTCCACGTTTGGCGGAAGCTTCTTCTGAGATGTCACGATCTCCTCAATCTGAGTGGACATATCGTACCATTGCGGCTCTCCCGTTAATTCAGTCAATCTTCTTGACATTTCTTTCAAATGCTTTGCACGAGGGTCGCCTTGACGATATACGCGGTGACCGAAGCCCATGATTTTCTCTTTATTGTTTAACTTGCTTAAAATATACGGTTCTACATTATCAACAGAGCCGATTTCAGACAGCATCTTCATTACTTGCTCATTGGCGCCGCCATGTAGTGGTCCCTTTAAAGCAGAGATAGCTGCCGTTACACCTGAATAAACATCAGATAAAGTAGCTACACAGACACGGGCTGTAAATGTAGAAGCGTTTAATTCGTGATCTGCATGCAGGACGAGTGCTTTATCAAACGCTTCCACTTCTACCGCTTCTGGCTCTTTTCCTGAAAGCATATAAAGGAAGTTCGCTGCTAAACCTAAATCCTTGCGTGGCGCTATTGGCTCTTGGCCTTTACGGATACGTGCAAACGCAGTGACTAGCGCAGGGATTTTTGCCTGCAAACGAACCGCCTTACGGTAATTAGCCTCTTCATTCATGACATCTGCTTCTTCATCATACAAACCGATCAAGGAAACAGCCGTGCGAAGGGCAGCCATTGGATGGACTTTATCAATTGGATACATTTTAAAGTGGTTAAATACTTCTTGAGGAAGATCATAGTTGTCTGACAGTTGCTGCTTTAGCTCATCTAATTCTGTTTGTGTAGGAAGCTTACGGTGCCACAGCAGATAAATCACTTCTTCAAAGCTTGCATTTTCCGCTAAATCATCGATGTTGTATCCTGCGTATGTAAGGGTGTCATCAATAATAGAGCTCACTGAAGATGTTGTTGCTACTACTCCTTCTAATCCACGAGCGGTCGTCATAATCATTCTCTCCTTCGACTGTTAATTTCCCCCATTGTTTTTGAAACCCCCTCATCTACTGAGTGCCTGCTCAGTAAGGTTTCGTACAAAATACGAACATATAAAATACGAACATACAAAAGATTGCGCTTTCACCTGCTATTATAAACAATAAACCGGGATTTGTGAATGGAAAGTGTCTAAAAACATACAAAATCGTCATGGCCTCTCAACAAAACACGGGGAAAAAACATGCTATATTAATAAATTATTTTCTTTCCTTCAATCATTATACATTGGAATAGATGGAATTTCTAATGAAACCACTCGATAATCTTCATAGCTGTGTAAGCAATGCCCGCACCGATTAACGGACCAACCGCTACACCATTAAACAGCGCGACCGCTGCAACGGTCCCAAAAACAAGTGCCGTCGTTATATGAGGATCCTCTGCTAACAGCACCACTCCACTTTTGCCGAGAAGAGCGACAAACACTCCAGAAACGAGGGCAATCCATGCATAAGGAGACTTCAACGAGTTACCAAGCTCTCTAAAACCAATCTCTCCAGTAGCAATAGGGACAAGTACAGCAATCGTGATAATCGTTACCCCCCAATTAATTCCTTTAGATTGAACAAGAGTAAAAATCTTATTGTCCAAACCAATTATTTTAAGTGCAAGCAGGACTATAATAGCAATAAGTAACGATTGGTTTTTAGCCATTACAGCGATGACAAGCAGCATGAATAAAAATAAATAAGCCTGCATATGCTTTCTCCTTCCTTTTCACGCATTTTTTGTCGTTATAATACGAGCCATTTTTCTTTCTCTCCCTTGTCCCTCTTGATACAATGTGAAGCAGAGGAGGTGAGCTTGTGAACCCATCTAGTCGGCAAAGGCTCATGCGTTTACTCATTGTCATTATTTCTACTGTGTTGCTTATTGTCTCGTTATATTATATTACAAAAGTAACATATCCATTTATCATTGGCTTTGCTGTCGCTTTTCTTATACAGCCCTTCATTCGCTTCATGGAAAAGAAGGCCAGATTGCCGCGCGCCGCCGCCGCCGTTACAGCGATTCTTCTGATTCTAGCTGTTTTTGCAGGCGGAATCACACTTCTTATTGCTGAAATCGTTTCTGGCGCCAACTATTTTGCCTCTGTCGTTCCCCGTCACGTTCACGTTGTGGTCGAACAGATCGAGACAATGTTTGCTTCCCAAGTCATTCCGTTCTATGAACGAGCAGCTGGACTGTTTCATTCGCTTGATACTGGACAGCAAGAGACGATTTCTACAAATATCCGAGAAGCAGGAGAACAGTTCGCCTCAACAGCGGGAGAATTTATCCAAAACTTCTTTTTAAAGCTTCCTAAATTAATTTCCTGGATTCCTAATTTCGCGACTGCCTTAATCTTCTCATTTCTTGCTGCTTTTTTCATCAGCAAGGATTGGGAAAAGCTTCAACATCGTACAGTCAATTATTTACCTATAAAGGCACGAACAAGCTTAAGCAAGGTATTTGCAGCTTTAAAAAGAGCTTTATTTGGGTTTTTACGTGCACAGTTAACACTGATTTCGATTACTACCTTTATCGTTCTGGTTGGGTTGCTTGTTTTGCGGGTCAACTACGCTATTACACTTGCTCTCGTAGCTGGACTTGTTGACTTGCTTCCGTATCTAGGGACAGGCACGCTGTTTGTGCCATGGATCGCATACGAGTTTATCGCTGGGGACCCCGGGCTTGCCATCGGGCTGACTGTTTTATATGTGATCATTATCGTTCAGCGCCAGATTATGGAGCCAAAGGTGCTGTCTTCAAGTATCGGGCTCGATCCGCTGGCAACACTGATTGCCCTCTTTGTCGGCTTTAAGCTTGCCGGATTTTTTGGCTTGATTCTCGGTCCAATTACGCTCGTGATTTTGAATGCCCTTCATAGTGCAGGAGTGTTCACCGATTTAAGAGACTATATTATGGGGAAAGAAGTACCCCCTCCGGCAAAATAAAAAACGTCAGCGATAAACTGACGTTTTTTATTTCATTACAATAACATTTCTATTTTGGAAGGTGCGGCGAAACAAACGCAGTAAAAGTGGCTTAAGCCATTTACGCGTGTAAGGAAACAAGAGCAGAAAGCCTGCAATGTCTGAAACAAACCCTGGAGCTAACAATAGCAGTCCACCAAATAAAACGCAGACTCCATCCATGACCGCATCACCGATAAATAGTCCCCTTTGGATATCTTCACGCATCTTTGTAACCGCCTGCATCCCTTGCTTCTTAGCAAAATAAGCCCCTAAAAATCCCGTTGTCAAAATCAGCAGAAACGTCGGTAACACGCCAATCGTTTTTCCAGAAAACATTAACAAACTAATTTCTAGTGCCGGGACAACAATAAAAACAAACAGTAGATATCTCAACGGATTTTCTCCTTTTTAGAAAGGTTATGTTCCTCTTCATTGTATCATCCCTCAAGAGCGATCTGCAAAAATAGAGCAGTATTCGCAACATTGTTCATTATTCCCGTGGGCTTGTTCACACTTCTGAACACACTAAAAAACCGACCAACAGCGGCTGGTCGGTTTTATTGTTAGTTAAAGGACATTAGCATGCCCATTATAAATAATGCCTCTTGCTGCATCTACAGTAATTTCTTGGCCGTCTTTTAAAACAGTCATGGCATTTTCGACTCCAACAAGAACTGGTACCCCGAGATTAATGCCAACAACAGCAGCATGGCTCGTTAAACCGCCTTCTTCTGTAATAAGAGCTGCACATTTTTCAATAGCCGGCACCATATCTCTATCGCTGCCAATCGTAACGAGAATATCGCCTTCTTTTACCTTCTCAATCGCTTCTGCTGCACTTCTCGCTACCACTACTTTTCCGTAAGTGGATTTTCGTCCGATTCCCTGACCTTTCATTAAAATATCGCCGACAACATGGATTTTCATCAAGTTTGTCGTGCCTGCTTCGCCTACCGGAACACCAGCTGTAATTACGATTAGATCGCCATGCTTGATAAGACCGGTATTCAAGCTTTGCTGGACGGCAAGTTCAAGCATTTCATCTGTTGTCTTTACTTTCGGTCCGATATTTGGAAATACTCCCCAAACCAATGCCAGGCTGCGCGATACCCGCTCACTGGATGTAACAGCTACGATTGGCGCTTTGGAGCGGTACCGTGAAATCATTCGTGCTGTATGGCCGCTCTCCGTTGGTGTGACAATCGCTTGTACATCTAAATTATTAGCTGTATGAGCAACGGCCTGTCCAATGGCATCCGTCATCGTATGACCGCTTACTTTACTGCGTGTCGATATAATCTCCGAGTAATTCAAAGCTGTTTCCGTACGGTCAGCAATGCTGTGCATCGTTTGTACAGCTTCAAGAGGGTACATACCAGCTGCTGTTTCTCCGGAAAGCATAATCGCATCTGTACCATCGAAAATAGCGTTCGCTACATCACTCGCTTCCGCCCGTGTTGGACGCGGATTACGCTGCATGGAATCAAGCATTTGAGTTGCTGTGATAACTGGTTTGCCGAGAGTATTACAGCGTTGAATTAACCTTTTTTGCACGAGCGGCACTTCCTCAGCAGGAATTTCTACGCCAAGATCCCCGCGTGCTACCATCAAGCCGTCGGATACATCAAGAATACTATCGATATTATCGACTCCCTCTTGATTTTCGATCTTCGGGATAATTTGAATATGGCTTGCCCCATATTGCTCAAGTAATTCATGAATTTCAAGAACATCGGATGCTCGACGGACAAATGAAGCGGCAATAAAGTCAACGTCCTGTTCAATGCCAAACTTAATATCCTCTGCATCTTTTGCCGTAATCCCTGGAAGCTTGATGGATACGCCAGGTACGTTTACACCTTTTTTATTTTTCAGCGTGCCACTATTAAGTACTTTTGTTTGGATTTCTCCCTCTTGCTTATGAATGCTTATAACCTCGAGGGCAATTAAGCCATCGTCTAAAAGAATTTTGCCGCCTGGCTCTATATCATCTATTAATCCTTCGTATGTAACTGAAAACTTTTCAGGCGTGCCAAGTACTTCACTCATAGACACTATTACCTGGCTGCCAGCAGTTAGTTCGATAGCATCATTCTCCATATTATGTGTACGAATTTCGGGTCCTTTTGTATCTAATAGAATCCCAATTGTTTTTCCCGTCTTTTTCGCTGCTTCGCGGATATTTTTAATCCGTTGTGCATGCTCCTCATGGTTTCCATGAGAGAAATTTAAGCGAGCAACATTCATGCCTGCCTCCATTAATTTTTCAAGCATGGACGGGCTTTCACTTGCCGGACCAATTGTACATACAATCTTTGTCTTTCTCATCTCTTGACAGCCTCCTCGTGAAAATCAATTAAATAGATAACTCTTTTGCTAACCGGGAAATATTTAAATCCAACTGATGTGGAAGGGCAAGAGCTTCTACAATGTCATAGTCTACCAACTTATTGTGTTCAATGCCAACTGCGCGTCCACCTTTTCCAGCTAACAAAAGTTCAACAGCTCTTGCTCCAAGTCTGCTTGCAAGCATACGGTCCGCAGCTGTTGGCGAACCTCCTCTTTGCATATGACCTAACACAGATACCCTCGTTTCGATACCGGTCATTCGCTTCACTCTCTCAGCAAATTCATTACCGCTCATGACTCCTTCAGCCACAATAATGATGCTATGTCTCTTGCCGCGTTCTAATCCTTTTTGCAAACGCACTTTAATAGACTCCATGTCAAGCGGCTCTTCTGGAATTAAGATCGTTTCCGCTCCACCAGCAAGCCCTGCCCACAATGCTAGATCTCCGGCATTTCTTCCCATTACTTCTACGATAAACGTCCGCTCATGAGAACTAGCTGTATCACGGATTTTATCAATTGCATCAATGATTGTATTTAAAGCTGTGTCAAAGCCAATGGTAAATTCTGTGCCCGGAATATCATTGTCAATGGTTCCAGGTACACCGACACATGGATAGCCAAGCTCGGTAAGTGCTTTTGCTCCACGGTAAGAACCGTCGCCGCCAATCACAACAAGCCCTTCAATTCCGTTTTTTTTCAGCTGCTCTAAACCTTTCTTTTGTCCTTCTGCAGTTTGGAATTCAGGACATCTTGCTGAACGGAGAATCGTTCCGCCCCGATGAATAATATCACCAACAGAACCAACTTCCATCTTATGAATATTACCCGAAATTAACCCTTGGTATCCTTGATAAATTCCATATACCTCTAGATCATGATAGATAGCCTTACGGACAACAGCTCGAACAGCTGCGTTCATTCCTGGTGCATCGCCGCCGCTCGTTAACACTCCGATACGTTTCACATGGCTCCCTCCATCCTGCCTATATCTTAAAAAAATATACAGCGACCTTTTTTACTGCTTTATTAGTCTCTTCTAAAATAACAGAAAGGTCTGACCTTCACAATGTTTATCAAAATTCCTTATAGATTACCTTAAAGTTATTCCCAAAAAAAGAACGTGCTTATCATCGTATCGCACGTTCTTTTTCCCGCTGTGTATTTAACTAAAACAACTAGAGCGTATATTCTCCAATTTGTTTGTATTTTATATAACGATTGTCCAATAATTCGGGGATCGATAGCTGAAGAAGTTCCTGTAATGCCGGCTTCAACATTTGATCAATTAAAGCTGCCTGTTGAGCGATATTTCGATGAGCTCCACCGCTTACCTCAGGAATAATGGCGTCAATGACTCCAAGCTCTTTCAAATCACCTGCTGTAATTTTCATCGTCTCTGCCGCACGTTTTGCCTGGGAAGCATCTTTCCAAAGCAGAGCAGCAGCCCCCTCTGGAGAGATAACAGAGTATGTTGAATTCTCTAACATAAATAATTTATCTCCAATGCCTAGGGCAAGAGCACCTCCGCTTCCACCTTCACCGATTACGATACAAATGACTGGCACTTCCATACCCGCCATTTCAAATAGGTTTCTCGCAATAGCTTCACTCTGGCCACGCTCTTCAGCCGCTTTTCCGGGATAAGCCCCTTTCGTATCAATGAGACAAATAATCGGACGCTTGAACTTTACTGCCTGGTTCATTAAACGAAGAGCTTTACGGTATCCTTCCGGGTGTGGCATACCAAATGTACGCTTGATATTCTCCTTCGTATCACGGCCACGCTGATGTCCGATCACTGTGACTGGCAGTCCATGGTATTTTGCTACTCCGCCAACGATCGCAGCATCATCCCCAAATAATCTGTCACCGTGAAGTTCCATAAAATCAGTAAATAAATGCTGAATATAATCAAGCGTTGTCGGACGTTCTGGATGTCGAGCCATTTGGACGCGATCCCATGGCGTCATGCTTTCATAAATGTCTTTTTCAAGCTTTTTCAAGCGCTGCTCCAGCTTTTCAATTTCTTCTGTTAAATCTACATCTGAAGTAGAAGTAAACTCTTTTAACTCAGCAATCTTTCCTTTTAGTTCCATTACTGGTTTCTCAAATTCTAAACCAATCATGCCAGTTCACCACCCGGTTCATGTATATCGAGCAAAAAGGCGATCTTTTCTTTCATATCATGACGGTGAATGACCGCATCAAGCTGGCCATGCTTTAATAAAAATTCAGCCGTCTGGAAGTCTTCTGGAAGCTTCTCACGGATCGTCTGTTCAATAATCCGTCTGCCTGCGAATCCGATAAGTGCCCCAGGCTCTGCAAAGTTATAATCTCCTAACGACGCAAAGCTAGCAGATACACCGCCAGTTGTTGGATGTGTCATAATAGAAATAATGAGTCCGCCATTTTCACTAAAACGTTTTAAGGCCACGCTTGTTTTAGCCATCTGCATTAATGAAAGAACACCTTCTTGCATTCTAGCTCCGCCTGAAGCCGTGAAGATAATGAACGGTACATTCCGTCGGCCCGCCTCTTCAATCGCTCTTGTAATCTTTTCACCAACAACGGATCCCATGCTTCCCATACGGAAATTAGCATCCATAATGGCCACGACTACTTCATGGCCTTCGACTTGGCCCACACCAGTTAAAATCGCTTCATTCATTCCTGTTTTTTGTCGATCGGCCTCTACCTTTTCCAGGTATCCCGGAAAGTTCAGCGGATTAGTTGAAGAAAGCGCAGCATCTAACTCTTGAAACGTTCCTTCATCGATAAAAGAATCACGGCGTTCAAGGGACGTCATGCCATGGTGATGACCACACTGCAAGCAAACATTTAAGTTTTTCTTTAGTTCTTTCGTGTACATAATCTTTTTACATTTTGGGCATTTTTGCATTATGCCTTCAGGTACGTCTTGTTTGCTGGCTTCTGTAGGTATCGTCGCATACTTTTTCTTTTTCGGTTTTTGTTTGTTAAATAAGTCTTTAATCAAGTTGCATCCTCTCCCTATAAAAAGCTTGAACATAGTTATGTGACTTTATGAGGCGGACGACAAAAAATAGAACAGCTTAAAGCTGCTTATAAGTATCAAAAATATCTTTTATATTTCTTGTCTTTATTATATAAATTAAGTGGACAAAGGCCTCTTTATTCATTAGCAGCCTATCCTCTTTATGAATCGCATCTGCATAATCGGACACGATTAGCCAGATTTTCTTTAAAAGTGAATTGCCATTTATACTCATTAAAAAAGTGAAGAAGTCATGTTCTGTAAAGGACGCATCTTTTATTTTTTCAGTAAGCTCAGACATGTGCTTCTCAAGATCCGGCAACATGACCAAAGAAGACAAGCAGCCCATTTCAACGATTTCTTTCGTTAAACAGACGTCTTTTTTCGTCTGTTCCCTTTGTAAAATGAATGTGCTGAGCAGTTGAACAAGCTGATGGTCATTAAAGTCCCGAAGGAACGTTCCCTCTCCCCTTCTTGTCTCAATTAATCCAAGCAGTTCGAGAGCCCGCAGCGCTTCTCTAATAGAAGACCGCGAAGCAGACAGACGTTCAGACAGCTCCCGCTCTGATGGCATCTTATCTCCCGGAACCAATCCGTCTGCTGCGATCATGTCACGAATCTTTTCAACGACTTGCGCGAATTTTGATTGCGGTCGTTGATTTTCCATTGCTTTATTCACCTTTTCCGATTAAAGCCAATTGCATCGTACGTTGACGAATTTCCTCTGGATCTGCTTTTAAGCGGGCAACGCCCGTTTCCATTGCTGCTTTTGCCACTGCTGCCGCTACTGCTGGCGCTACACGCGGATCAAATGGTCCAGGAATCACATAATCAGAGTTTAGCTCTTTTTCATCAATCAAACCAGCGATGGCCGCTACAGCCGCATGCTTCATTTGTTCATTAATATGTGTTGCACGCACATCAAGCGCGCCACGGAAAATCCCTGGGAAAGCCAGCACGTTATTGACCTGATTCGGGAAGTCTGAACGTCCTGTTCCAATTACGCGGGCCCCTGCCATTTTTGCCTCTTCTGGCATTACTTCCGGAACTGGGTTTGCCATAGCAAAAATAATCGGCTCTGGGTTCATCGTTTGGATCATTTCTTTTGTTAACGCACCGGCAACAGATACTCCAATGAAAACATCGGCACCTTTAATAACATCTTCTAGTGAACCCTCTTGGCGGTTGATGTTAGTAAACTTAGCTACTTCCTCTTTAACAGAGTTCATTCCTTCCTGGCGGCCCTCATAAATAGCTCCGCGTGAGTCACACATGACGATATCACGAACGCCATAGCTCGCTAAGAGCTTAATAATGGCAATACCAGCTGCACCGGCACCGTTAGCTACAATTTTAATGTCTTTGAACTTTCTGCCCGTTAATTTAAGTGCATTGAGAAGGCCAGCCGCTGTTACAATAGCTGTTCCGTGTTGATCGTCATGAAACACAGGAATGTTTGTTTCTTTCTTTAGACGTTCTTCGATTTCAAAACAATGAGGAGCAGCAATATCTTCTAGGTTGACACCGCCAAATGTTGGCTCCATTAATTTTACAGTTTCAATAATCTTTTCTGGATCTTCTGTATCTAAACAAATTGGAAAAGCGTCTACACCGGCAAAACTCTTAAATAGGACCGCTTTCCCTTCCATAACTGGCATTGCTGCCTCTGCACCAATGTTTCCTAAGCCAAGCACAGCCGTACCATTAGAAACAACTGCTACAGTATTTCCTTTAATTGTATAATCAAAGACGGTTTCAGGCTTTTCATAAATTTCCTTACATGGCTCTGCTACGCCTGGCGAGTAAGCAAGGCTTAAATCTCTAGCGTTTCTCACTTTTGTTTTAATGCCAGTGGACAACTTCCCTTTATTTGTTTTATGCATATGCAATGCTTCTTCTCTAAGTGACATTCTTTTTCTCTCCCTATTTCAGCAAGTCTAACCGCCTTCAGTGGTCAGACCACGTTTTCGTCTATTACACACAATAAACTATCAAAGATAAGTTGTAAAGTAATAATTATTTCAATACGACATTCTCTCTGCCGAGGATCGTTGTCAATTCTTCTACTAATTGTTTTGTTGGCTTAACCGAATTTTTTTCATGAAGTTTAACGGTCTGCCGGTTCTTTTCATAGTGGAGCACAACAGATGTTGCCCCTTTAAAGCGGTTGATTACTCGGTGAACGTCTTCGAGTATCAAATGCTCGTCCGGTGCTTCTGGTATTTTTATGTACAAGGTTTTGGCTCTTTCAGCTTGCCGCTCTTGCACTTCTTCTATGCTATGAACCGCTTTAATAATCAGCTGTTTTCCCCCGCTTCTTTCCTCTACGTTTCCTGTTAAATAAAGAATTGCTCCTTTTTCCAGAAGGGGGGAGCAGTTCCTATAGGAAGGCGGAAACAGAACACCTTTTATTTCACCGCTGCTGTCCGAACAGTGAAGAAAAGCCATGTTTTCCCCTTTTTTTGTACGGATGACTTTTACCTCATTTATGAAAGCACCGATGGAAACATGCCGGCTGCCTGGAGACAAATCCGCAGATGGGACAGCTCCTGACTGCGTAAAAAGCTGTTCATATGGCTCTGTTGGATGAGCTGACAAATAAAGACCAAGCACTTCTCTCTCATGCTGAAGTTTAGCTTCCATACTCATCGGTTCTGCTTGTGCATATTTCGGTTTTGGAAAAAAATCATCTTCTGTAAATAAATCATCTTCCGCACTATCTGTTGGCCGAATAAGCTGCGCATGTTCAATC
Organism: Pseudobacillus wudalianchiensis; assembly: GCF_001685015.1. Lineage (GTDB taxonomy): Bacteria > Bacillota > Bacilli > Bacillales > Domibacillaceae > Pseudobacillus > Pseudobacillus wudalianchiensis. The sequence continues at coordinate 120,780 of NZ_MAYT01000001.1, read as the reverse complement.
GCAATATCAAGCGTGGCCAAAAGAACAGCCCGGTCTTCATTAAACTCATCAAATGCTCCTGCAAATAAAAGAGCCTCCAAAGCTTTGCGATTCACGATGTTAAGAGGCACACGGAGACAAAAATCAAACAAATCAACGAAAGGGCCTTTTTCCCGCGCCTCTATAATTGCCTTTAACATCCCCGCTCCAATACCTTTGATGGCGGCTAGACTAAAGCGGATCTTGTTCTCTTCAGCTTTAAATGGATAATAACTATTATTGATGGAGGGGGGCAGCAAAGAAATTCCCATTCCTTTTGCTTCGGACACATATTGTTTTATTTTATCCTCATTGCCGATTGCAGAACTTAGTAGCGAAGCCATGAAAATAGTTGGATAATGAGCTTTAATGTACGCCATTCCATAGGCAATAAAACTGTAGGCGACTGCGTGGCTGCGGTTAAATCCATAATTGGCAAATTGAACAATCAGATGATAGATATCTTCTGCGACTTCTTTGCTATAACCGTTTTTCATCGCTCCTTCTACAAAATGGCGTCTTTCGCTGTTGAGCACATCCTTTTTCTTTTTACTGACAGCCCGTCTTAAAAGATCCGCTTCTCCCAGCGAAAATCCTGCAAGTCTAGAGGCAATCTGCATAATTTGCTCTTGATAGATCAGCACACCATATGTAGGCTCTAAAATAGCTTGTAAATCTGGATGTGGGTAGTGAATTGGCTGATGCCCGTGCTTTCTCTCTATATAGAGAGGAATGCTTTCCATCGGACCCGGCCGGTAAAGTGCATTCACTGCTACAATATCCTCAAAATGATTTGGCTGCAGCTTCTTGAGCATGTTACGCATTCCCTCTGACTCTAGCTGAAAAATCCCGGTCGTTTTTCCTTCTCCAAGCAACTGAAACGTTTCTTTATTCTGTAAAGGTATATTCTGCAAAGTTAGTCTTTTTCCTTCAATATAATAAATTGAATCAAGCATTCTTTCAAGAACGGACAAATTGCGCAGACCAAGCAAATCAATTTTCAATAAGCCAAGCTCTTCAAGTGCGTCCATCGGAAATTGGGTCAGAAGTACTCCATCATGTCCTTCCTGGATGGGGACTAATTCAGTCAAAGGCAGATCAGTGATAACCATCCCCGCCGCATGGGTAGACGTATGACGCGGCAGCCCTTCAAGCGTCAAAGCGGTTTGATAAACCTTCTCATGTTCGTTCGTTTCGTTCACCCACTCCCGAAAGCGGACAGAATCTGTGTAGTGCTGTTGAAGCGTAAGTCCAGGGCGCGAAGGAATCATCTTAGACAACTGCTCAAGCTCTTTAGATGTAAAGCCGAATACTCTCGCCACGTCTCGTATGACTGCTTTTGCAGACAGCGTACCAAACGTAATAATTTGCGCGGCATGAAGCGATCCATATTTATTAACAACGTAGCGAATGACTTCATCCCGCCGATGATCAGGAAAATCAAGATCAATATCAGGCATCGTCACACGCTCAGGATTAAGAAACCGTTCAAACAGCAGGCCATATTCAAGCGGGTCAACGGTTGTAATACCGAGAACATAGGCAACGAGGGAGCCGGCGGCTGATCCTCTTCCCGGCCCTGTCAAAATAGACCTTTCTTTTGCAAATTTCATAAAGTCCCAAACAATAAGAAAATAGTCACAGAACTCCATTTTTTCGATCGTTTCCAGCTCGTATTCAAGACGATCAACGTACGCTTTCTCTGTGGAAGCCCCCACTTTTTCCAAACCTTTATAGCAAAGTTCCCGCAAATAGTCGGAAGCTGATGGATGATCTGACAGCGGATATTTAGGAAGCAGGCGGCGGCCGAATGAGATATCTACTTCACAGACCTGCGCAATTTTTTCGGTTTGTTCCAGTGCATCTGGTAAATCAGCAAATAAGTTCGCCATTTCTTCTTTCGACGATAAGTAAGCTTGATTATTGTCATCTATCTGCTTATCTGCCAATTTCACGCCATCCTTAATCGCTTCCAAACATTGAACGGCAAATGCATCTGCTTTATTTAAATAAGTGACCCGGTTAGAAACGAGCAATGGAATAGAAAGAGAGATACTTAGCTGCTTCATTTCCTCAATGATCGTTTCCTCGTTCTTTCTCTTGTGGCGCGCAATAGATAAGAAAAAGTGCTCTGGTTCAAATTGTTCTTTCAATAGCTGAGCAGCTTTCTTTGCCTGGACAGGATCCTTTAGAAGTAATTGTTCTACTTCCCCTTCTGCTCCCGGTGTAAAAGCAAATAACCCGGCAGAATAGCCTTTCAGCCATTTTAACGGAATTCCTTCTTTCGCTCTTGATTGAATAGCACTCGAAATTTTAAGCAAATGATGATAGCCTGTATTGTTTTTAGCCAATAAGACAAGTGGATAAGAACGGTCTTCCCCCATTACACTTTCAATATCAGCAATCAAACCAATAATCGGTTTGATCCCAACTCGTTTGCATGCTTTATAAAAAGGAATAACTCCATACATCACATTGCGATCCGTAATGGCAAGCGCACCGTAGCCCATCTCTTTCGCCTTTACAGTCAATTTGTCGATGGCTATGGCACTGGACAATAGGCTGTAGCCTGTCTGAACTTGCAGATGTGTAAACATCCTTCTCATCCTTCCTTGACACTTTTCGTCCCTAATGTCTTCCTCCATTATAAGACGGCCGCTGAAAAAAAGAAAATACGTTCTGGTTTCATAGGAACCTTTCTTTTTACATATATAGTAGAAAGACAAGCTAATATGGAGGGTATATGGCGCAGACTTTTTTTGATGAACTGTTTAAATGTTATTTCATCGCATTTGGTGTTCTGCTTGGCGGCTCTTTGATCGGAGGGGTGGCGTCATTTGCCACCGGGAGACCGCTTCTTACCGGCATTTCACAAATTAGTGAGGGCTTGCGGATTTGGGCTATTATAGCAGCTATTGGAGGAACGTTTGATACAGTCTATAGTTTTGAGCGGGGTTTTCTAAATGGAGAAACGAAAGACTTATTTAAGCAGTTTCTGCTCATTTTGTCAGCAATGGGCGGAACGGCTACCGGAGCAGCTATTATCGTATGGCTAACCGGGGAGCATATTTCACCATGAGAGTCCCCTCTTTGTACAGGCAAAAAAAATTACAGGTTTTACTCGCCGGGGCAGCAATTGGTTTTTGCCTTAGCTGGCTGCTCTTTCTTTATCTGTTTGGTGCTATGCAGGAGAGACAGGCTGCCTTATTGGAAAAACATAAAAAAACAATTGATGAATTAAAAGTACAACTAGACATCTGGCAGGAGGAATATAAAGAGCTAAATAAAAAAAACCTGCACAAGCTGACTGTGCAGGAGATCGAGATTGATATTATCAATTATAAAAAATATGGTATTGATGACGCCCAAAGTATCTTTTCAGCGAAAGAACAGATCAAGAAAGATCTATCTGTCTTATATGCTAAAGACCTGGAAACGGTTTATTCCCATAAAGAACTAATCAGGCAAACGATCGAAAATAAGACATTAAAAATTAATAAACGCAGCTATTCTCTCCATGTAAAAGAATGGTATTTTTACACAACCGTTCATATCCAGCTGGAATTAGACCTAGAAGGCGGTTAACTCCTGTATACGTGAAGAGGCAAAAGCAAGTATTGGTCAGAAGACTGGATTCTTATCCATCTTCCCGGCAGAGTGCTTCTAGGTCAGCCGCTACGTTTTCTGCCTCTTCCCATGAATAGACAGAAGCACCAGCAGCGAGCGGGTGTCCGCCTCCTTTATATTTTTTGGCGATTTGATTGATTACAAGCTTTTTCGAGCGCAGGCGGACACGAATTTGATCGGCCTCTTCGATAAAGAAGACCCACGCTTTAATTCCCTTTACATTGCCAAGTGAGCTGACGAGCAAAGATGCTTCCGAAGGGACTACATTGAATTCATCAAGAAGCTCTTTTTTTAGGGTGACAGAGGCCGCCCCGCTCGGTGACAAGCTGAATGTTTGTAAGATGTAGCCTTGCAGCTTCAATACTTTCTCATCTGTTTCATACATCCGATTAAATAGCTCATTACGATCAAAGTTAAACTGAAGCAGCTCTCCGGCAAATTCCATTGTACGCCGCGTAGTACTAGGATAAAGAAAGCGGCCCGTGTCACCAACAATACCTGCAAATAGCAGTCGAGCTGCCTCATCATTCAAACGCAATCCCTCATCTTGGCCGCTTTTATATAAATCATAAATCATTTCACTTACAGAGCTGGCAGATGTATCGACCCACAAAAGATCACCGTACGGATCCTCATTCGGATGGTGGTCAATTTTAATCAACTCTTTTCCAAGCCTGTAGCGCTGGTCACAAATTCTCTCCTGATTCGCTGTATCGCAGACAATCACAAGTGCCCCTTGGTATTCCTCATCTGAGATTATGTCGAGTTTACGCAAATAAGCAAGTGTTGGTTCTTCCTTCCCGACCGTGTAGATTTTTTTATCAGGGAAAGAAGCGCGCAGCATCTCCCCTAAGCCGCCTTGCGAGCCATACGCATCCGGATCAGGACGGACATGGCGATGAATAATGATCGTATTATACTCTTTTACTTTTTGAATAATTTTATTTTTCATTCCTGTCTCCTTTATGACATTCAGTTTTTTCACTAGAATTTCTTCCAAATTCTCGTTACAATGAAGATATTTGAACAAATAATGGAGGAAAACTAATGCCCGTTTTAGCTTTTATTATTGTTTTATCGTTTGCTTTTTATATTTTCTACAAAGTTCAGTATGTTCGAAGCAGACGGCCGATGGAGAAAAAATGGCTATCCGCTAAATCTAGTATGGCCCTTGGCCTGTTTGTTGGTTTCTTTGGACTAAATACATTATTTATCCAGCAGACGACAGTATCCTATATCGTAGCTGCTTTCTTTCTACTAATTGGCTTTTCTAGTCTGTGGGCAGGGTTCAAGGCCTACCGCCACTTCCTGCCTTATGCTCAAAGAGAAGCAGAAGAATTAAAAAATCAATAACTTACTGCGAAGGGGATGTCTGAACCCAAAGAGGTGGAGACATCCTTCTTCTTGTTTTAATGAGCCCGACTGTTCTATCCCCGTATCTTCTATTGTATATCATTGTATTTATGAGGCTAAACACAAATTGCGCCCAAGCGTTTACTCTTAGATTCACAAGAAAGACACAGCACACCTTTATTGGCCAGCTGCACGCGCTAGCGGCTCAAGGTCGTAAGTCAAGCTAACTGCATGGCTGAGAACCGCCATTTCGTCAGCCTGCCTTATGCTTGTCGCCGCTGAACGAGCGCCTTCCGCTTCGACGCACAGGATGTGCTAGTGAGGGCGTTGCGACACGATGTCGCGTATTTAGCCGTCGACCCTTTATTGCCTATCCAGTATTTGACACATCATGAGGGCTTTTCCGACGAGCATGCCTCCGTTGTAAACCTCAACGTCTACCTTTCCGAATTTTCGGCCGACTTCAAGCAAGTTTGGGCGAATCTCCAGCAAGCTTTCCATTTGTACTGGCTTTGAAAAATAAATAGTAATGTTTTCCACCACAATATCGCCTTTTTTCTTGGCACGCAGGGAGCGTCTTGCAGCCTCTGTCACGATCGTAGTAAATACGCCATACGAAATGGCACCGAGCTGATTAGTCATTTGCGGTGTGACTTCGAATGTATAAATTTCTTCCGCTCGATCGCCCAACAAATCAATTTGATTGGTAATGGTGTCGTCAAGGGTTTCTCCCATTTGCGGCTGTCTTTGAGCCATCTGAAGTGTTTTCAATACATCCTGCCGGCTAACAATTCCTTGGATACGGTTTTGATCATCGACCACTGGCAAAAGTTCAATGCCTTCCCAAATCATCATATGCGCGGCAGCGGCTACACTTGTATTCATGGTGACGGTAATTGGCTGTTTGGTCATAACTTTTTCAATAGGGGTTTCTTTCTCAGCTCCCATGATGTCTTTTGCGGTGACGATCCCTTGCACTTTTAACTGGCGATCCAGCACAGGAAAACGGCTGTGAAGGGTTGTTTGATTTTTTTCCATCCAATGACTGACTTTATCGCCGATTGTCAGCGAAACAGTCTGGTCAAAAGGAGTAAAAATATCGCCTACTAACACAATCTCTTTTTTAATGAGTTGGTCATAGATGGCCCGGTTGATCATAGTAGCCACGGTAAATGTGTCATACGTTGTCGTAATGACCGGCAGTTCTAATTCGTCCGCAAGTTTCGTTACATGATCGTCCGCTTGAAACCCGCCAGTAATTAATACCCCTGCTCCGGCTTGTAAAGCCAGCTCATGTGCTTTCGTCCGGTTACCAACAATTAATAAGTTATCCGGTCCAGTATATCTCATCATCGCTTCAAGCTTCATCGCACCGATCACAAAACGGTTTAGCGTTTTATGAAGACCGGCACGTCCTCCAAGCACCTGGCCATCAATAATATTCACGACTTCTGCAAAGGTCAGCTTTTCGATATTCTCTTTCTTTTTCTGTTCTATCCGAATGGTCCCAACACGCTCAATAGCTGAAACAAACCCTTTCGTTTCCGCATCTTTTATCGCTCGATAAGCCGTTCCTTCACTGACCGAGAGCGCTTTCGCAATTTGCCGAACAGAAATTTTTTCTCCAATCGGCAGTCCCTCTATGTATTGTAAAATTTGTTCATGTTTTGTAATCAACTGTTTCACCTGTCCCTTTTAGACTCGCTAATACAGTTATTATACTTTGAAAAGGATAGGGATTCAATTCAATTAATAAAAGGCTGCAAGGTTCTTCTTGCAGCCTAAAGACTGTTACAATTCAATGGATTGTCCAGGTTCTAACACTGTGCCATTTTTCGCTTCCAGCTTTTCAACAAATGCATGTGGATCCTGTTTGATCGGCGGGAACGTATCGAAATGGATTGGAACTACCTGCTTTGCCTGTAAAAATTTTGCGGCCAATGCTGCATCATCCGGCCCCATTGTAAAATTGTCACCAATCGGAAGAAAAGCCACATCAATTGGATGCAATTCACCAATTAGCTTCATATCAGAGAAAATTCCGGTATCGCCGGCATGATAAATCGTTTTTCCTTCAGCCATTAATAAGACACCCGCTGGCATCCCCATATAAAGGAACGTGCCGTCTTCCTGCTCGATTCCTGACCCATGGAACGCTTGCGTAAATTTCACACGGCCGAACTCAAACTCGCGGCTCCCGCCAATGTGCATAGGGTGCGCATTCACGCCTTGATGGCTAAGATAAGTAGCCAGTTCATTTACAGCAATTACAAGTGCATTGCTCTTTTTAGCAAGCTCTACTGTATCACCCACATGATCGCCATGTCCATGCGTTAAAATAATGAAGTCCGGCTTCTCGTTTTCCACCTGTAAATCTGTTAAGTCATTGCCTGTGATAAATGGATCAATCAAAATCGTCTTCCCGTTTGTTTCCACCTTTACGATTGAATGTCCATGGTAAGATATTTTCATATGTAAAAACCCCTTTCTAAAAAATAGTTCCACTCCTACTATTCGATGAAACACTAAATTCCCCTTCATGTCTACTTATTTACTTACTCATGATTTATTGATACCCTTTTAGTTGGTAAATGCATTGTCTAAGGAGGAAACAGCATGAACAAACGACTAGCGAAATTAATGGATTGGATGAAGGAAAAAGAAATTTCCTTTGCCTTTATTACCGCTCCTGAAAACGTCTTTTATTTAACCGGCTTCAGAAGTGACCCTCACGAACGGCTTCTCGGTGTTGCCATATTCCCTGAGGATGAGCCTTTTCTCGTCTGTCCAAAACTAGACGCATCTGATGCTAAAAACAGCGGTTGGACATTTGAAATCGTCAGCCATTCGGATATTGAAAATCCATGGGAAATGATTGAGACACGAGTGAAAAGCCGTGTAAGCAGCGTCAAGCGTCTAGCTGTGGAAAAACAACATTTGAATGTGGAACGCTACGAAGAACTTTCTGGACGCTTTCCTGGTGCCGTGTTTGTGGCGGCTGAAGAAAAAATGCAACAGCTCCGCATGATAAAGGACAAAGAGGAACTCGCCTTCTTAAAGAAAGCGGCAGAGTATGCTGATTTTGCTGTAAAAACTGGCGCCGAGGCGATTCGCGAAGGCAAATCAGAATTGGAAATTCTTGCGGAAATTGAGTTTGAAATGAAGAAACAAGGCATTGCAGAAATGTCTTTTTCTACAATGGTATTAACCGGTAAAAATGCGGCTTCTCCACACGGAACGCCGGGAAGCACAAGAGTGCAAAAAGGCGATCTCGTCCTATTTGATCTGGGCGTTGTCTATGAGGGGTATTGCTCCGATATTACCCGTACTGTCGCCTTTGGAGATATTTCGGACAAACAGCGTGAAATTTATGAAACAGTCTTAAAAGCTGAACAGGCAGCGGTCGCAGCTGTAAAACCAGGAATGAGGGCAAAAGAGATCGACCTAACGGCTAGAAACATCATTGCAGAAGCGGGCTATGGGGACTTTTTCCCACACCGCCTTGGACATGGTCTTGGCATCAGTGTCCATGAATACCCGGGCATTACAGAAACAAATGAACTCGTGTTACAGGAAGGCATGGTTTTTACGATTGAACCTGGAATTTATGTACCAGATGTAGCCGGCGTGCGCATTGAAGATGATGTTTATGTGACAGCGGACGGAGTAGAAATTCTAACGTCCTTTCCAAAACAATTAACATTTGTTTAAATTATTTCATAATTTTGGACACGTCTGAGCTGTAACTGCTTCCCTTTTCATGTAAAATAAAAAGAAAAGGGGGAATCAATGATGACCATGAAGTATGAAAGTATTCTTGTAGCAGTTGACGGTTCAAAAGAAGCGGAATGGGCTTTTCGAAAATCAATCGACATTGCTAAGCGCAATAATGCTGTACTCAACCTTGTACACGTGATTGATACCCGTTCTTTTGCAGCAATTGAAGCGTATGACCGTTCAATTGCTGAGCGAGCAACGACTTATGGCGGCGACTTGCTAAAGGAATACAAAGCAACAGCTGAGACAGCAGGGGTTCCAACCGTTAACACCTATGTTGAATATGGCTCACCGAAAGTTATCATCCCTAAAGATGCTGCCAAACAAGTAAAAGCAGACTTAATTGTATGTGGTGCAACTGGCCTAAATGCCATGGAGCGCTTCCTCATTGGAAGTGTTTCCGAACACATTACCCGTTCTTCCAATTGCGATGTTCTCGTTGTACGGACTGATAAAGGAGAATAATAGCAGCCCCCTGACAAGCTTTTTGTCAGGGGTTTTTTCTTTAGTGGAAAATACAGAGAGCTATTTTTCAACATTTTACCCATTCAACCTTTTCTTTTGCTAACCGGTCACTCCATTCCTCAGGAAGACGTTCATTAGAAAGAACATAATCAATTTCCTTTGAATTAGTAATCTGATAAGTAGCTTTTACACCTATCTTCGAATGATCAGCTAAAACAAATGTCTGGCCAGCCTGCTGAATCATCTTTTCCGATAATTTAGCGTTTTCCAAGTCATAGCACGATAGACCAAAATTCGGAAGTACACCATCTACTGAAATAAAGGCTTTTTCAAAATGGAGCTGGTTCATAATTTGCTGGGATAGTGGTCCAGCGACCCGATAGTGTTCAGAACTGACCTTTCCTCCAATGAATAAAATCTCCCCATTAAAAAACTTCTTATTAATGGCTGATATAAGCTGATTAGCTAAGGCAAAAGAATTTGTAATAACAGTCAAATTTTTACAAGGAAGCATATACGGTACCATTTGCAGAGTAGTGCTTCCCTCATCAATCATCAGCACGTCTCCATCTCGGATAAAGGCGGCGGCTTTATAGGCGATTCTCTTCTTCTGTTCTATGTTCCAGATCTTTCTTTCAATCATCGATGGCTCCACTAAGGGAGAGTTAGCCGCCTTAACCGCTCCCCCGTAGACTTTTTTGAGCTTTTGCTCTCTATCTAATTCTTCTAAATAGCGGCGGATCGTTTCTGTAGACACCGCAAATTCATTCGCTAGATCTGCTACTTTGACTTTGCCTTTCACTTCAATTTTTTCAACGATGATTCGCTTTCTCTCTTCACTTATAACAGACACTGCTGCACCTCCACTAGTCATCTTTTCTGTTAAATGTGCGGCAGAACAGCTTCTCCCTCGATAGCTTCTATTTCTTCATGAACAAAAATGCCTCTCCTTTTTAATTCTTCAAAAATGATAGACGGATCGGAAAAAGCTTCTTCCGGGGTGATGACTCCCTTTTTCTCCACATGCCCCTCTGCTATCAAGCTGGCTGCAATGGCAAAAGGGATAGCTACATTGCGAGTATAAGCCCTCAGCTTCTCCCAGCCAGGAACAGATCCATCTGAAGCCGGATGAGTATGGTAGAGTGTGTGCCGGATCTGTCCTCCTTGTTTCGTTCCCTCTACTTCTACATGAAGGGCGTAGCCATATAACTCTGTCATTTGTCCTTCTTCAGACTGCAGTAAATATTGAGAGATACAATCCATAATGCCAACCTCTTTGCCATTCACGGTAATAGGCGTGTTCCTTAAGATACCGTAATCAAACAGCGACTTTACGAGGTTCATATTCTTTTCGGGCCACGTTCCCCGTGTCTCAATTAATTTAATTCCTTTCTCTTTTAACGCTTTGGAAAGAGTGATCGTTTCAGCATGCGGAATAATGTATTGCAGCGTTTCTCCATAAGGCTCCGGCAATTGAATGTTTCGCGGCCGGGCAAACGGAGGTACTTGTTTCATTTCCCCGTCTTCATACACGACCCTTGTCAGCAAGTTGGGATCATATTCATAAGCCGTTGTCTCAGCAATAGAAGCTGAAAACGCAATCGGTCGGAAAGAACCATGGCTCACCCGCACGCTTTCAACCGCATCCATTTGACAGGCGGCATGCATAGCCATCATTTGTGTTAACCCGGGAGTCATGCCGAAGCCCGGAAGAAGTGTTTTTCCATTTTTTCCAAAAAGGTCGTTCCACTTTGCTTCCTCCCCAAACCCATTTAAATTAATCCCATGGCAGCCGGCTTTTGCAATACATTCAGAAGACAATCCATTCAACTTGATCGTCGTTCCGTCCAAAACAATATCGTATCCGTTCATTTTCGCCACAGTTTCTTCCACGTTCGTCACATCTACTTGCATAAAGTCCACTCTTGGATCATTGAGCCACTTTACAACGACTTGTCCTTCTTGTTCATTGAAATCAGCTACAGTAATTTTTTCAAATTTAGAATACTGCACTAAATCCAAAATGGCCTCACGACAAATTTTTCCTGCTCCACCTAGACAAAAAACTTTCATAGGCAAACCGCCCTTTTTTCAATAGTTTCTGTTAATGCTTGAATATCAGCCATATGCACATCGCCGATATTGCCGATTCTAAAAGTATCCGTTTGTGAAACCTTGCCTGGATAAATCACAAATCCTTGCTCTTTTAAATAGTGATAAAACGAGACAAAATCAAAATCTTCAGTTGGAAAACAGAATGAAGTAATAATAGGCGAATGGTATGCTTCTTTAATAAAAGGTTGAAAACCCGCTTCCTTCATCCGTTTCACTAATAATCTTTGATTTTGTTCATAACGTTGTTGCCTCGCTCTTACACCGCCTTCTTCCTCGAGTTCAAGTAACGCTTGATAAAACGCCCTTACGACATGAGTCGGAGAAGTAAAGCGCCACTTTCCATTAAACTGCTCCATCGTCTCCCATTGGTCATAAAGGTCGAGCGACAGAGAACGTGCCTGCCCTTTACATTTTTTGATCTCGTCACGACTAGCAATAACAAACCCGAACCCAGGCACTCCTTGGATGCATTTGTTAGCACTGCTAATAAGAAAATCAATCTGCCAGCTCTCCATGTCTATCTCAATCCCGCCAAAACTGCTCATCGCATCAATGATAGTTAATTTTCCATACCTTTTGGCTATTTTCGTAATCTGTTGTATTGGATTCAATATCCCTGTTGTCGTCTCACAGTGAACAGCTGCCACATGAGTAATGTCTGTTTGTTCCTTTAATACTTTTTCTAGTTGTTCAACGTTTATCGGCTCATTCTCAGCTGCCTTGCATACAACCGTTGGGATACCAAGCACTTGAGCGATCTGTACGATTCTCTTCCCATATGCGCCATTTACACAAACCAATAGCTTGCCAGACGGCTTGATCACTGATCCAATCGTCGCTTCCACAGTAAATGTTCCGCTTCCCTGCATCAGCACTGCCGTATAATGATCCGTATTTTTCACAGCTAGTCTTACAAGCTTTTGACGAGCTTCCTGAACGAGATTATTGTAATCATAATCCCATGTGCACCAATCTCTCATCATGGCGGCCTTCACGGTTCTAGTCGTCGTAAGCGGTCCAGGTGTTAGTAACAAATAATGTGTATTTTCCATGTGAACATTTCTCCTTTATGAAACCGTCATTCGTTGCTCAAATTCAATCTTGTCTATAACCGTTTCCAATTCATCCAGCTCTAAAATCGTAAAATCAGCCCCCGCCTCCATAAAGCGTTTTTTTACCTCTTGAAACCTTCTATCCAACTCATCGACCTCCAGCGTTTTCACTTCCTCCTCTGAAAGACCGAGTTCACTTCCTCCTAAAATAACGCCCACTGTCCACATCCCAGCATTTTTCCCTTCATATATATCTGAAACCGTATCCCCCACCTTAATCATGGAACTCATTGGATAAATCCCTAGACCCATAGCATTTGCGTAACACATCCACGGATAAGGACGTCCAGCAGGAACTTCATCTGACGTGACAAGATAATCAGGAGAGTACCCTTGTTTCTTCGCTTCAGCTGCAACAATTTTCATCATTTCCGCTGTATAGCCAGTCGTCGAGCCGATCTTAATGCCCCGATAACGAAGCTTTTCTGTTAGCTCTATACATCCTGGGACAGGAGTTGCGTAATTTGGAAGAATTGCAAACAATTCTTCTTCAAATCGGTCATACATCTCTTGAATGTCCTTTTCCTCCGGGTTACACCCATGGACAGTATTCCACTGTTCTTTTATCCGAGGCATTTCAGTGAGCGCACGAACGTGATCGATTTTCAGAAGCCCCATCGGCTTGCGAGCTTCTTCTATCGTGATATCGATTCCTTTTTCTTTAAAAATCTGTACAAACACCTGTACAGGCGCAAGACACCCATAGTCCACTGTTGTTCCTGCCCAGTCAAAAATAATCCCCTTAATTTTCTTTTCCATGTTCTCTCTCCTATCTTTGCTGCCAGCGGGACACCCGCAAGTGCAGTATTTTTGTGATGATTTCATGTAGAACTTTTACGGCAATATTCGTTAACAAAATGAGTGAGCTCATGGCGGCAGCGGCCGCTAAGTTTCCAGCGTCGTCCATATTAACGATCGAGATAGCTGCCAATTTAAACTCCGGTGAATATAAAAACATGACAGCCGAGATCGTTACCATAGAATTAACGAAGAAATACAGCGCCATTTCCAAAATAGCGGGCAAACACATAGGAACCGTAATCGTAAAAAATGTTTTATAAAAAGGTACTCCCATTGATTCGGAAACAACTTCATATTCCTTATCTAATTTTTTTAACGCCGTAGTCGCTGTAACGAAAGCAACTGAATAGAAATGGATCATGTTTGCCATGACTATTATGGCGAAGGTCCCATATAAAAAATGAAAGGGATTCGAGAACTTCCATGTAAAAAATTCAATCTCCGGCTGACTAAAGAAAAAAATATATCCAAGGCCAATCACAAGTCCCGGAACGGCCAGCGGTATAATTGATAGAAAGTAGCCAATCTTTCTTAAACTAGACAGCCGGCGGATTTTTTCAATTCCGTAAGCAAATAAAAAGGTCAAACAAGTTCCAATTACTGCTGTCATGACAGCGACAAGAAAACTATTTTTAAATGATTCTATCCCGTTGCCGGTATAGTTGGAAAAACCAAGATGTTCGAGAGTGAAACCTAAATCATACGGCCAAACCTTTGTAAAAGCAGCGACTAAAACAGCAGAAACCATTAATAAGACAAATAGCATAATAGATAAGCAAAACAAGAACAACCCCGAGTCTCTCAACCACCCTTTTTTGATTTGGAATGGCTTCGATTTAGCGGAAATAGACGCCGCATGCTTTTGCTGTGTGAGCCGATCAACGACAAAGGCAAACACTGCTGGAAGCATTAAAATGATGCCGACCGTAGCGCCCATCGCTATATTTTGCTGACCGATCACTTGTTTATAAACGTCTGTTGCCAACACATTATATTGGCCACCAACAATTTTGGGTGCTCCAAAATCTGTAAAGCTTAAAGTAAAGACAACAAATGATGCACTGATGACACCGTATTTCACATTAGGCATCGTAATGATTAGAAACTTTTTGAGGCTGCTTGCATGAAGGGTATCAGCTGCCTCATACATCTGATAGTCTGTTCCTCTAAAAGCAACTAATAAAATTAACAATGCTTGCGGGAAAGTATAAATGACTTCCGCCATAATAATGCCCACAGGGCCATATAATTCAAATGAGATACCGGGAATGCTTCCCCAAAATCCATTGGTGATGAATCCTTGATGGCCAAATAAATAAACGAGAGCAATTCCGTGCATCATTGTTGGAGCAAACAGCGGAAGAAGTGCTACAGCCTTAAAGAATCCCTTTCCCGGAATCGCTGACCGAACAAGTGCATAAGCATAAATAAATGCCAGGGTAACCGAGATGATCATGGTGGCGCTTGATATAAAAATGGTGTTCTTCAATGATTGGACAAGTGTCGGTGAAGAAAAATACTGGACGAAGTTTTCTAAGCCGACAAATGCACCATCCTTGCTGTAAAATGCTCGAATAAACAGCTGATACAGCGGAAGAATCAACAACAGCAGAAAAATGCCGATCAATCCAAGAAGAAGTACACGTTGCAGCCACCCATCTTTTCCGCCTCTTTGTTTCACTCTCTTGAATATTACTGCTGTTCCGTTCTTTTCTAACCACTCCATTTAAACGCCCACTTTCTCCTGATACGACAGCATTTGCTTTTCACCTAAAGAAAGGGTAAGCACACTACCTTTTTTGATTTTTCTCTGCTGGACAATATCTATCGGTAGATCAATAAGGACTAACTTGCCGTGTAACAGCGAAGCAGGATCTTCAAGCGTGACCATTCCTCGGTAGATTGGACCCCTAAATTCTAATTTTTCGACTGTAGCACGGATACCTGTTCCATCATCTGTTAGCACAATCTGTTCTGGCCGGATGGCGAGCAGTTGACCGTTTGAATGAGCCGAATGAAGATGAATAAAATTCATGGCTCCGATAAAGTCTGCTACAAATGGGTTAGCTGGCAGCTGATAAATTTCTTGCGGTGTGCCTATTTGCATAATTTCTGCACTTTTCATCACAATAATTTTATCTGCCATCGTTAACGCTTCCTCTTGATCATGAGTAACCATAATGGTTGTAATACCAAGTCTTTCTTGAAGAGAACGAATTTCAGATCGAAGCGTTTCCCGAACTTTAGCATCCAGAGCGGATAATGGCTCATCTAAGAGCAGAATATCTGGAGATAAGGCGAGAGCCCGGGCAAGAGCCACTCTTTGCTGCTGTCCCCCCGATAATTGTGCAGGGTAGTAATCCTTTTTCTCTGCTAGCCCAACCATTTCCAGTGCCTCTAGTGCCTTTTCTCTTACTTCTCGTCTATGTATCTTTTTAGCTTTTAATCCAAACTCAACATTTTTCAAAGCAGTGAGATTAGGAAAAAGTGCATAGGATTGGAAAACGACGCCAATATTCCTTTTTGCTGGTGGAGCAGTTGTCATATCTTTGCCGTTAATGAAAACTCTTCCAGAGGATGGGTTTTCTAATCCGGCAATAATTCGAAGCAATGTTGTTTTTCCACAGCCGCTGGGACCTAATAAGCATAAGAACTCTCCTTGGGACACACTAAAAGAAAGATTCTTTAGTGTGATAGCATTCCCAAACTTTTTCCTCACTTGGTCAATTTTCAAATAATCCTCCATGAAGTTTAACTCCTTTTCCTTCTTATTCTTCGTTCGCTTCGGCTTTCTGACCAAACTCCTTCTCCCACTTTTCTAAAATAGCTTCCCTGTTTTCTGAAGCCCACTTCAAATCATTTTGATCAAATAATTGACTAGCTACATCCGCTGGAAATCCTTCTGGCGCTTTAAAGGTATTTTCAACAGCAGCAAATCCGTTAGCTTCGAAATACTCCTTCATGGCTTCATCTGAAATGGCCCAATCTAAAAAGGCTTTTGCCACCTCACTATTTTCATCTTTTTTAACTAAGGCATTTGCCTCTACTTCCCAGCCCAGACCTTCTTCAGGAAGAATCACTTCAATAGGAGATCCTTTCTGTTTTTCTTTTACGGCACTGTAAACCATAGAAATACCAATTGGATACTCTCCCGCTGATGCAAGCTTGGCTGGTTTTGATCCTGAATGAGTGTATGTAGCAACATTTTCATGAAGCTGCTTCATATAATTCCATCCTTTATCTTCCCCCATCATTTGGAGCCAAGCAGAAACCGTTAAAAACCCAGTACCCGACGAAGCAGGGTGCGGCATCACAATTGTTCCTTTATATTCAGGTTTTACTAAATCTCTGTAGGATTTAGGCATAGGAAGATTTTTCTTTTTTAACTCTTCTTTATTTACAGCAATACCTGTCATAAACGCTGTGTTCCCTACCCATTTTTCTGGCTGATTAGAATCTTTAAATAGGGGCTGCACCCGCTCGACCCCTTTAGGTGAGTAGCCTGCAAGCATTCCTTTTTTCTCAAGCTCAAGCAAACTAGAAGCGGCTGTTCCCCAAATAACATCTGCCGGCGTGTTTTCTCCTTCAGCTAGAAGCTTCGCTGTAATGACTCCAGTTGAGTCCCGAACAATATTAATATCCACATTTGGATATTTCTCTTCAAAGGAATCCAGATAGACAGGAATCAACTCGTCCTCTATTGCTGTATAAACCGTTAATTCCCCTTTCAGATTCTCTTCTCCGTCTTTTGCGGCCGCTTTCTCCTCTTTGCCCGAACACCCTGCCATTAAAGATAGGCTAAGTGCAACTGCACAAGCCGTTAATCTTTGCTTTTTTGCCTTCACATTCCTCTCCCCTTTTTGAAGTTTGCTGTTTCTTTACACATTCACTATAAAAAAAGAAAGTAAAAGCTGCTTAGGCAAAATGTTAATCGTTTGTTTTTTATGGAAAACCTTTGAATTCAGTGTTTTTGTCGTAAAATCAAACCAAATCCACATAGACAACTTCGCACTATTTACATGTGCTTAATATTTCATCTAAAGTTCCACAAAAACAATTTAGCTTTTTCACAAAGAACACGAAATGGAAAGACATAAATCAATAAAACACGAAAAAGCCTGCTCTTTAGAGACGTTAATCTCCTACTTGAGCAGGCTGTTTGATCGCAAAAATAAACAATTGACTAATAACAAAAAACAGCCCCTTACTTCTTAAGGGGCTGTTCGTCATTAATCAAGCGTTTGGCTGTCTCGATTTGGAGCTGAACCTGGTCGAAACCAGTGCCGCCTAAAGACTTCCTTCTTTTAACGGCCTCATATGGAGACAACACTCGATAAATGTCTTCTTCAATGCTCTCAGACGCTGACTTTAGCTCCTCTAAAGACAGGTCGGCAAGATAGCATTGATGTTGAATGCAGTGAAGCACAAGCTTTCCAACGATTTCATGTGCTTCACGGAATGGAATGCCTTTTGACGCTAAGTAATCAGCGAGCTCCGTGGCATTGGAGAAGTCATTGTGGACAGCTTCCTCTAAGCGGCCCTCATTCACCTTCATTGTCTGAACCATTCCTGTAAAGATTTTCAAGGAACCAATGATCGTATGTACCGTATCAAACATGCCTTCTTTATCCTCTTGCATATCTTTGTTATAAGCAAGCGGCAAGCCTTTTAATACGGTGAGCAAACTGAACAGGTTACCATAAACGCGCCCTGTTTTCCCGCGAATTAATTCCGCCATATCAGGGTTTTTCTTCTGAGGCATAATACTTGAACCAGTCGAGAAGGCGTCATCCATTTCGATGAACTGGAATTCCTGGCTTGACCAAAGAATCATTTCTTCAGCGAGACGGGACAGATGCATCATTAAAATGGAGGAACCGCTCAAGAACTCAAGGATGAAGTCCCGATCACTGACTGCATCCATGCTGTTGGCATACACCCCGGAGAATCCGAGTAGATCTGCTGATAATTCACGATCAATCGGGAAAGTGGTTCCAGCAAGCGCTCCCGCCCCTAAAGGCGAAACATCTATGCGCTTCAATCCTTCTTGAAACCGTTCTTTATCACGTTGCAGCATCCAAAAATACGCCATTAAATGGTGGCCAAATGAAATTGGCTGTGCTCTTTGCAGATGAGTATAGCCAGGCGCAAGTGTTTCCACATGCTGCTCTGCTTTCTCCACAAGAGCTGTTTGAAACTGCTCAATTAATCCAATGATAAGTTTGACTTGCTTCTTCAAGTACAAATGCATATCAGTGGCAACTTGATCGTTACGACTGCGTCCGGTGTGCAGCTTGCCGCCAACCGCGCCGATTTCTTCGATCAAATATTTTTCCAAATTTAAATGGATGTCCTCTTGGGCAACCGAGAATGTTAATTCACCTTTTGAAGCTTTCTGCTGTAAAGCTTCAAGGCCGCCCAAGATTTGGTGCATTTCTTCTTCTGTTAAGATGCCTGTTTTTCCAAGCATCGTCACATGTGCTATGCTGCCTTGCAGGTCTTCAAAAACAAGCTCCTGATCAAAGTGGATAGAGGCGCCGAATTCATCTACCCATTCTTCTGCTGATTTTTGAAAGCGCCCTCCCCAAAGCTTGCTCATTGATTAACTTTCACTTTCTCTTGCTGAACCATAGAGTTCACTTTTGTCGGCAGACCCCATAGTTGGATAAATCCTACTGCTGCTTCATGGTCAAATTGGTCTTCTGTTGTATACGTAGCGAGCTTCTCATCATATAGTGAATACTCAGATTTTCTTCCCTCAACAATCGCATGACCTTTGAACAATTTCACACGCACTGTACCTGTCACAAACTTTTGTGTTTCTTTTAAGAAGGCTTCAAGCGCTTTTTTCAAAGGAGAGAACCATAAACCTTCATAAATAAGCTCTGTTAATTTCTTTTCAATGACTGGCTTGAAATGAGCCATTTCTTTTACAAGTGTTAAATCTTCCAGTTCTTTATGCGCCAAAATCAATGTCATAGCACCTGGGCATTCATATACTTCTCTTGATTTAATGCCAACAAGACGGTTTTCTACGTGATCGATTCTGCCAACGCCATGCTTGCCAGCAATTTCATTCAATTCAAGAATTAATTGAGCTAAAGAGTAGCTTTGGCCATTTAATGCAACTGGAACGCCTTGCTCAAATTGAATTTCAATGATTTCTGGAACGTCCGGTGTGTTTTCAAGAGAAGCTGTTAAATCATAAGCATCTTCCGGAGGAGCTGCCCATGGATCTTCTAAAATACCACATTCGTTACTTCTTCCCCATAAGTTTTGGTCGATAGAGAATGGGCTGTCTAAGTTAATCGGAATTGGGATATTATTTTGTTTTGCATACTCAATTTCCTCTTCACGTGACCATTTCCAGTCACGTACAGGTGCTAGTACTTCAAGATTTGGATTTAGTGCTTTAATGGATACTTCGAAACGAACCTGATCGTTTCCTTTCCCCGTACATCCGTGAGCAACGGCGACCGCATTTTCTTGTTCAGCTACCTCTACTAGCTTCTTTGCAATAAGCGGACGGGATAGCGCGGATACTAGCGGGTATTTACCCTCATATAATGTATGGCCTTGAAGAGCAAGCAATGCATATTCATTTGCATATTCTTCTTTTGCATCGATCATGTAGCTGGCTACAGCTCCAACTTGCAATGCTTTGTTTTTAACAAACTCTAAATCTTTTCCTTCCCCTACATCTAAGCAGCAGGCTACTACGTCATATCCTTTATCTTTTAACCAGGGAATGGCAACGGATGTATCTAGACCGCCGGAATAAGCTAAGACTACTTTCTTGTTCATTGTTATTTCCTCCTCTGAGCTGTCATCTATTAGTATAAATATACATTTAATTTTATTTTTATTCTTTTCTCTGAATAAAATATACCATTTTATTTTTCGCTTTTCAAGTACTTATTTGAAAAAAATTCATTTAGTTGAATAAATAATCATCTTTTTGATTTCTTTTGCCAAATTATTAGTAAACAGCTACGATAAAAGAAAAAAAGGAGTTTCCTATGCAATTTCTTTTCGATGAACGTCTAGGTATTTCACTCCCCTATTCATTGAAAGATTGGAGTGAATACTCTATAAATGAACAAGAGTATATCTTGAATGAATGGGAAAAGATTCGCGGAAGCATTCCCGATCGAATTCGAGAACTCGAAAAAAAGATTACTGCCAAACAGGCAAATCTTGAACAAGAAGAAAGCTTTATCCTATCTTGTCGTCTTAATGAAGAAATTAGTGAACTTGCTTCTATTATTAATGACCTATGGCTTTGGTTTCGTACGACACCCTCTCTAAAATATGAATAGGACATTAAAGAGACCAGCAGGGAAGGAATGCTGGTCTCTTTAATTTATTTTTTTAACGTCACGACTTCTTCACATAACCGTGAAATAATCTTCACATTTATGTGAAGAAAATCACAAGTTTTTGCAATAAGATAACAGTAGATATTTTAACCCATTAGCAAAGGAGCATAATCACATGGAAAAAGACAAGGAAAAAACGTACAAAAAAGATTCCTTAAAAGGCACGCTCTTTTCTGTACTTGCTGTTGGCGGCTTCATCCTATTGTCCTGGTTTACGGTGTGGAGTTTATTTTTATCTAGAATATGACTGGAGGAAGTTTTATGCATTTACACAAGTATGAAAAAATTTGGCTTGCGTTTGGAATTGGCTCACTCATTCTGTTTCTTGTCATTGTTGGGATTAATGCATTTGTAACGGGCCATCAACCGCCAAGCTCTGACAAAACTGTAGATCCACAAGTAGTGGGAGAGATTGCTCCCTTTAATAAGCCCGGTTTGAAGAAAATCGGTAAAAATGAATATCAGCTTGTTGTGCTAACGTCTGCTTTTTCCTTTGATGTTGGGACACAGGATAAAGTAGTGGAAATTCCAAAAGGTGCAAAGGTTCATATTATTGCTACAACAAAAGACGTAGTTCACGGGTTTGAAATTGCTGGTACAAACGCTAATATGATGCTTGAACCTGGCCATATTAGCGAAACAACTCAAACCTTTCGGGAAGAAGGAGAATTTACTCTCTTATGTAATGAATACTGTGGAAGCGGACACCATTTGATGCACGCTAAAATAAAGGTGGTTGATCAATCATGATCGAAACAGCAGTTAAAGTAAACAAGAAAGATGCAAAATTAGCGTTAGCCCATATCATTGTAGCATTTATCGCTTTATTTATCGGAGGATTGTGCGGATTTCTACAAGTATTAGTCCGTTCTGGAAAAGTACAATTACCAGGAGGAATCGGGTATTACCAAGTTCTCACCGCTCACGGTGTACTGCTTGCCCTTGTGTTAACAACATTCTTCATCATCGGCTTCCAGTTTGCCGGTATGAGCCGGACTGCCGGTGCTTTATCGAACAAAGCCCGCTTAACTGGCTGGATTGGTTTTTGGATTATGACGATTGGTACTGCACTTACTACATTTTATATTTTAATCGGAAAAGCTTCTGTTCTCTATACATTCTATGCGCCACTTCAAGCTCATGTTGGTTTCTACATTGGCTTAGCTCTTGTCGTCGTCGGAAGCTGGATTTCAGGATTCGCGATGTTTGCCCATTATGCAAGGTGGAAAAAACAAAACCCTGGTCAAGTTGGACCGTTATTAAGCTTTATGTCTGTTGTGAATATGGCTCTCTGGCTCATCTGTTCCTTAGGGGTAGCTGCAACCGTCTTACTTCAATTTATTCCTTGGACATTGGGATGGACAGAGGGCATTAATGTATTAGTGAGCCGTACACTATTTTGGTATTTCGGACATCCGCTTGTATACTTTTGGCTGCTTCCTGCTTACATGGTATGGTATGTTGTTATCCCAAAAGTCATCGGTGGAAAGATTTTCTCTGATTCTCTAGCAAGAATGTCATTCATTCTCTTTTTATTCTTTTCTATTCCTGTCGGCTTCCATCACCAGTTAACCGAGCCAGGAATTTCTCCGACTTGGAAATACATTCAGGTGGTACTAACATTGATGGTTGTTATTCCATCTCTTATGACCGCATTTAGTATGTTTGCAACGTTTGAGCGGTTTGGCCGTTCCAAAGGAGCAACAAGCTTATTCGGCTGGCTAAAGTTTCTGCCATGGAACGATGCTCGCTTCCTTGTTCCTTTTATTGGAATGGTTGCTTTCATTCCCGGAGGCGCCGGTGGTCTTATTAATGCATCGCATCAGTTAAACCAAGTCATTCATAACACGATTTGGGTAACCGGGCATTTCCATTTAACCATTGCTACGACAGTCGTTCTTACTTTCTTTGGGGCTGCCTATTGGCTCGTCCCCCATTTAACAGGAAGAACGTTTACGAAACAACTGAACCAACTCGCCATTGTTCAAGCAGTTGTCTGGTCTGTCGGCATGACAATCATGTCAGGAGCTATGCACTGGGTAGGTCTATACGGAGCTCCGCGTCGATCTTCCTTCTCTGACTATGGAGGCTCTGCCCAAGCTGCTGATTGGATTCCTTATCAAATTGCTCAAGCTGTCGGCGGCTCTATGCTCTTCCTTGGTATTATACTCGTCTTGTATATTATCGTTCAACTTTTATGGTTTGCACCAAAAGGGGAAGAAGAATTCCCTATTGGCGAAGCAGAGGAAACAGCAGAAAAAACACCGCTGTTCTTTGATAAATGGTGGCTATGGATTACGATCGTGGTCGTATTAATTTTACTAGCGTACAGCATTCCATTTACACATATGATACAAGAAGCACCTCCAGGATCCCCAGGGTATAACAGACTCTGTTAATTTAGAAGAGCAAAGGGCGCTTGTTCCGTGCCCTATTTGATAGGCTTTAACCTAAGAACCGGTTGGATACACGTATCCAACCGGTTCTATTCATTTAGTAGAGCTTGCCGCTTCTCTCTTTTCGAGCAGCCAGCGATATTGATAGTACTTTTCAGCGAATTCAGTCATGTTTTTTGTCATTCGATAATTTGTTCCAGCCCCAATGACTAAGCTGATAAGCGGCAGGTTCGCCATCTTTTTATTTTTAAACATCGCGATAGCGAGTAACTTTCCTAACTGCTTCACCAGACCTTCCATCCATGTCAGATCGGTCAACTGTTCCGCTTCATTATAAAAATAAGGATGATCCCGTTCTTCTAATTCAATCAGCAGCTCTTGCCAGCCTTCTGCCTTCAACCGTTCCGGCAAAGCAGCAGCGTGAAAGACTTTTAGAGAAGCCATCATTTCAAATGGCAGCTGAGGATCATAGCCATAGGTCATAGCCGTAATTTGGATAGCCCGCAAATTGAGAATAGCCATAGCCGCAAAGTCAGTACTGATTGGAATAGCTCCGCCTGTTCCTGTAATACCTCCCTGAATGAGCGAATATAACCGATGTCTTGTTGATTGTTGACTATTTAAATAGCGAATCTGATCGATGGTTAACTTTTTTAGATCATCAAGTGTCTCTACATCTTCTCTAAATACACGAGCCGACGTTAAAATTCGTTCTCTTGCTTCATTTTGGAACTGCGAGCCTTGAAGCAGCGAGTGCATATGAAATAGCACGTTATCCAACTGTCCGAAAAAAGCAGAAAGCGTCTCTTCCGGTATAGCTGCCAGTGCACTGTTTAACCATCTTGAATATGTATATTGAAAATCATTGCCATCATAATCAGCAAGAGACTGTTCCCACGCCATAATTTCTTCCCATACGACTTTATCTCGTTCCGTCCAAGCCATATTTGCTTCCCCCTTCCATGCTGTTTCTCGTTCTTTTTATTTTCTATGATTGCCGAACAATTGTCAATTTCCGCTCCTTTAAGGGCAAATGCTCACTTTATAGCTATGCTCCCCCCTGCATAAAGGTTATTTCACTACTCCCTTCTAATTAAAAAGGGGATACTTTCTAAATCTATATAAGCATTCACGTTAGTCGTTCTAGACATAGCCGATTCTCCACCTGCATATTTTTTAACAATAGGGTTGGACAAGGGGTGAAGAACATATTAAAAAAGTGATCACCATCGGATTGGCAGCAGTGCTCATCGGAATAGGCATTAATGTATTTATCTTGCCCTTTCAGCTTCTTGAAGGAGGCGTTTTTGGAATTGGTTTATTAATTAACTATTTATGGGGTTTTAAAATCGGTATGACCATTATATGTGTGAATTTGCCTATTTATCTTCTTGCCTTTAAAATAGAACGTTCTTATTTTTTTAATAGTTTATACGGAACTCTTTTCACCCCTATTATGATCGACCTTCTTCTCCCACTGAAAGGAATGATTGAGCTCCCCATTTTGATTAGTGCCTGCGTTGGAGGGGTGTTCATCGGAACAGGAACCGGCTTAATGCTGAGATATCGCTCATCTCCGGGCGGGATCGATTTATTGGCTCTTTTACTTTCAAAACACTTTTCCGTTAATGCCGGTTTTTTTATTTTCTTTATTGACTCTCTTATCCTCACTTCCGGCTTATTGATTTTTAAAGATCGAATGATGATTTATTCTTTATTTACCGTTATGAGCGTGGCCTTCCTAGTCACCGTCCTTACCTCTTTTCGCTCAATCAATGCCTATCCTAAATAAAACCTCTGGTATGGACATAGCCGAGCAGTCCTTTACCAGAGGTTTTATACCGTTATATTGCATTTATAAAAGACAAGACCAACTCATGGTCCCTATCCTTCAATTTTATAATTCCGCTAATTTTACTGTATCACAGGCGATCATGACTTCTTCATCTGTCGGAATAACGATCACCTTAACCGGAGAGTGAGGATAGTTGATAAAAGACTCTTGCCCGCGGACCTCATTGCGGGCTGGATCCCAGTACACTCCCATGAATTCCAGCCCGCGAAGTACACGGCCGCGAATAACAGGGCTGTTTTCTCCAATGCCAGCCGTAAAGATGATAGCATCTACGCCTGACATACGTGCGGCATAGGATCCGAGGTATTTATGTATCCGGCCAGCGAATACTTCAAGAGCAAGTTCTGCACGTTCATTGCCTTTGGATGCTTCTTCTTCAATGTCACGCAGATCACTTGAGAAACCAGATACCCCAAGCATCCCGGACTCTTTATTCAATACGTCGAGCACCTCATCCGCTGTTTTTCCTGTCTTCTCCATAATAAAAGGAATGAGGGCCGGATCGATATTCCCAGATCTCGTTCCCATTGTAACACCCGCAAGCGGCGTAAAACCCATGGACGTATCAATTGATTTACCGCCACTAATAGCTGCAATGCTCGCTCCATTTCCGAGATGACAAGAAATGAGACGGAGCTGTTCAATTGGCCGTTCAAGCAATTCGGCTGCCCGCTGTGAAACATACTTGTGGGAAGTACCGTGAAAGCCGTATTTACGGATCCCGTAATCTGTATAGTAGTGATAAGGTAAACTGTATAAGAAGGAGCTTTCCGGCATGGTCTGGTGAAAAGCTGTATCAAAAACAGCTACAGCCGGCACATCAGGAAGCACTTCTTTAAACGCACGGATTCCTGTCACATTTGCTGGATTGTGGAGTGGCGCTAAATCCGACAGTTGTTCAATCTTTTCGATGACTTCATCTGTAATGATCACAGAATCTGTAAATACTTCTCCTCCATGAACAACACGGTGGCCAATGCCATTAATCTCTTCAAGTGATTGGATAATCCCCATATCAGTCAGTTTATCTAAGAGAATTCGAACGGCTTCTGCATGGTTAGGAATGTCCATCATCTCTTTTTGTTTGTGTCCGTCTACGGTAATATTGAATAAAGCTCGCGGCAGGCCAATTCTTTCTACAAGGCCCTTTGTGATGACTCGCTTTTCCGGCATGTCAAACAACTGAAACTTTAATGAGCTGCTGCCGGCATTGATGGCAATAACTTTTGACATAAAGACCTCCTCATTTTTACAAAGTACTGGCACGGCCGCCTTTGTCCAAGTTGTTTAATGATCACTTATTTTCCTTGAACCATGCTTCCAACTTCAGCATGATAGACTGCATGGCTTGACGATCTTTCATAGACGGCATTGTCGCTAAAAATACTTGTTTCGGCGCAGAAATACCTGCTTGCTGTTTTTGTAAAATCATAATGCTTTTAGCCGCCTGTTTATTTTTAAACATCGTCATCGGCAATTGAATCAGCCCTTGAATATGAACAGACTTTTGGAAAAAGCGGTGTAGTTTCTCAGCACCTTCCTCCTCAAACAAGCCGTTTGGAATGAGGAAAAACAGGTAACCACCAGGCTTTGTATGCTTCACACTTTGTTCTATAAATAAATGATGAGCGTACGAATGTCCCTCTTCTGCTTTCAGTTCATAGTCTGCTGCTCTTCTATCATTTGGATACCAGCCGAATGGCAAGTCACAAATTACAGTATCAACTGGATCAATTAATAACGGTTCCAGTGCATCTTGATTATAAAATTGGACGGATTTCTCCAACAGATTTGCTCCGCACCAAGCAAGCTTTAGCAATAAATCATCTACTTCTACGCCAGCAGCCGTAATCGATGCTTCTGACTGGCGATTTAAAACGGTTAATAGTAGATTACCTGTTCCAACGGCGGGGTCCAGAATAGAGAATTCTTCTTTACCGCTCATAAATTTCTCTAACAAATAACCCATGAACAAGCCGATAGAATCGGGTGTCATCTGATGAGGCGGCTGAACATTCTCTTGCATACCTTTTAAAATAGCGAACTGATAAGCTTGACGGATCTCCTCTTGTGAATAATCAGCAAGCTTCGTTTCCTCATATTTTTTCCATACCCGCTTCTTCGTAAAATCGCTCATTTCCTCTTGTAAAATTTTTTCTTGGAACAAGTTCTCAGCTGTTTCTGCTAAAGCATCCAAATATGTGCATTCCAGCTCTTGTTGAAGAATAGCAGCTGTTTCATCAAAAAGATGAAATAAGTGTTCGACCGGGGAAATTTCGTTCATATTTGCTCCTCCTGTAAGCCGTTATCGATTAAAAAGACTGACCCCATAAAGAGCCAGCCCGAGAATGTAGACAAAGTCTACTTTATATACTATCAGGCTGATTGAAAACATTTGTCTTTCGAGGCACAAAACCTGACGAGAAGCGGAGTGACCATCAAGATCATGAACACCGCAGTCAGGCGGGCAACGAAGATAGCGAGCGTTTGTCAACAGCCTAAGGCTGGCCCGTAAAGAGCCAGCCTTTCATTTTTATTTTTACTTGGCGTTTTTTGCTGCCTCAAGTGCTTTTTCGTAGTCAGGATGATTTGTTCCTTCACTTACATATTCTACGTATGTAACTTTGCCTTCGCCATTTACGACAAAAACGGAACGTGCCAATAGACGAAGTTCTTTCATGTGAACGCCATAAGCATCGCCAAATGACATCTCGCGGTGATCAGAATAAATTTTCACATTTTCAAGTCCTTCTCCTGCACACCAGCGTTTTTGTGCGAACGGCAGGTCAGCAGAAATTGTAATGACTTCTACGTTATTTACTTTAGACGCTTCTTCGTTAAATTTGCGAGTTTGCTGCTCACATACTCCCGTATCAATGGAAGGAATCACACTGATTAAGCGTACTTTGCCGTTAGAATCAGCTAACGTCACCTCAGATAAATCCGTTGCAAGCACTTTAAAATCGGGTGCTTGATCGCCCACCTTTACTTCATTTCCAATCAGCGTAATTGGGTTTCCTTTGAATGTTACATTTGCCATATTCCTAATCCCTCCTCCATCTTTTTCACACTTAATATCATACTTGTTTGAAAGAGAGAAATGCAAGAAAAAGCCTTGCCGTTCCCTGGCAAGGATGAACTCTCTTTTCTTAAATCGTATAATCTGAGGAAGGTTTTTTATTGGATGATTGTTTAGATTGATTTTTCTGATTGAGCATACTCTGAATTTTATCAATAACAGCTGGTGCTAAATCAATAATTTTATCAAGCAAGTGTGTATTTTCATCTAAGTGGAGCATGCGCACACCGCTTGAATTCACGATTAAAAAAGCGATAGGCGTAATGGATACACCGCCGCCGCTACCGCCGCCAAACGGGCTTTTTCCCTTTCCTTCACCCTGTTTATCAATCATAAACTCACTTCCACCTGCCGCAAATCCAAAGCCGACTTTTGAAACTGTCATAATCACACTGCCATCAGGCGTCTCTACCGGATCACCGATAATGGTATTAACATCAATCATATCTTTTAAATTTTCCATAGCCGTCGTCATCAATCCTTCGATTGGATGGTCACTCATATTTATCCCTCCAGTTGTTTAAACGTTTTAAAAAAATAGGCCGGCAGTAGAGCTTTTCTTTCTGTGGCGCCGGTGAAGAAAAAGTTGAATAACTGCAGATATAGCATGCCCTATCCGAAAGGAAATCATACATGACCATTCCACCTTCCATACGGACTGGCCGAAAACGGGCGTTACCTCAAGCTCAGGTCTAGCGGTCATCTGCACCATACGATGTGCGGCTGAAATGACACTGCCTTTCAGAGCCCAAAGCGCTCCTGCTGCTGTCCCCGTCCAGGCTGCATCTTTCATTCCAACAACCGTCCTCCAAGAAAAAGTACGAATCTCTATTTTTTTGAAAAACGAACGAACGATGTATTGTAGACTTTCGATATATTCTAGCTTCTCCTTCACCTGTATGAGAAAATCCTCTGCCTCTCTAGGCGAGACTTCTTTATATTCTTTTTTTCTGACAGACTTAGATGTTTGTCCTTTCGTAAATGGAATGTAAAACGTGTAGGATAAAAGCCCATAAAAGAAGAAAAAACGAATATACGCTTCTGTCTTCTCAGGCATACGGAGAAAGTAAAAGAGGAGTTGGATTTTTAACAAGCACGCAATGAATAAAAAGATCAGAAAAATAGCTAGTCCCCACCACAGATAAGCCATAACGCTCCCTCCTTTTCCGCTAAACAGTTTGTCCTTTGGAAAAAGAAAGTAAACATGACGAAAAATCCATATGGTTCAAATCACTGCCTGGAAAAACAAAGAAAGCCGCCGGCAGTCCGCCAGCAGCCTATAAAGCATCCTTATAAAGAAGGAGCCGGTGTCTGAACCATTAACGTATGTTCATGAATGACTGTTGTTCCGGCAAAATAATCATGCAGCCCTTGCTTCTTTGATAGAAAGGCAACAAGTATATACAAAAATGGAATAGTTACGGATAAATAACGGCCGATCCATTCCCGAAACAGAACAGTCTTCCAAGAAAGTTCGGAATCAGTTAATGAAATAACCTTTAAGCCGAACACCATTTTTCCGATCGTTTGACCTTTCCACTTTGTCATCAAAACAAAATACAGATAAAAGACAAGAGCTGTGGCAATATTAACTGCTGAAAACAATCCACTGCTTGCCACCTCAATATCTAATGCTCGGAATAGAGGATAAATGAGAAGGCGAGAAATGCTTCCGACGACGATTAAGTCAAGAAGATACGCCCAAAACCGCATCCAGAATCCAGCATAATGAAAAGCAGAAACAGCAGGTGGCAGCTTCTCTTCTACTGATAGATTCTCTTCAAGCGGTGTCTCTTCTGTTACGTATGATGCTACTTCGTTATCTCCTTGCTCCTTGACATGCTTTTGTTCTTCAATCTCGTGATTCGAATCTTCTTTCATCATCTATCCCTCCTTTATTCCGCGTATAAATACATAAGCCGCGGAGAATTTGGATGTGAAAAGATTTTCATGAGCGCCTGGGCTTCTTCATTTCCACCAATCAACTGCTGTGCTTTCATCGTTAAGAAAGAGGGAAAGCCAAAGTTTGGCTCATACGTCACTACTTGGGCGCCTTTTAAATTTTTGTCTTTCTTTAACGCAGCAATCGTATCTTCAAGGTACCCAAAATCATCAATCAAATTTAGCTTTTTAGCCTGTCGGCCATCATATATACGTCCGTCAGCTATTTTTTTCACTTGGTCTTTTGACAGTCCACGACCATTAGCGATGACATTGACAAAGCCATTGTAAGAATTGTTAATCATCGCTTGCAGGATTTTTCTTTCTTCTTCTGTCATTTCCCTTGTTGGGCTCATAATATCTTTGTGAGGACCGCTTTTAATCGTAACAAAATCCACTCCATACTTCTTGGCAAGCTTCGAGTAATTAACACTTTGCATGATGACTCCAAGTGAACCGGTTAACGTTTCAGGACTAGCGTAAATTTTATCAGCAGGAGCTGAAATATAATAGCCTCCAGAGGCGGCCATAGAGCCCATTGATACATAAACTGGCTTTTTGGCTTTTTCTTTTATTTCTAAAATCTTATCGTGGATTTGTGCGCTTTCTACTACTCCTCCACCTGGTGAGTTCACTTGCAGAATGACTGCTTTGATCGTGTCATCCTCCTGTACTTTATCGAGTTTCTTCATAAATTGCTGGTGGTTGTAACCGGGTGAAGAAAAAAAAGATTCTGTCGTGCCTGTATCTTGAATAACTCCTTCAACTGGTAAGACGGCAATTTTACGGAAGGCATCCCCTTCCTCTTCTACTTGCTCAGTGAAATCTTCTTCACTGGCGCCCATAGCAGTTTCTAGAGCCTTGGAGATATCCGTTTTGACTGCTATAGAAGCTGTGTTGACAATAATGGACACAATAAATAAACCAGCAGCCAACGCGAGGGCAACTATTCTTTTTTTACTCAATTTACTCTCTCCTTCCCTATTCTGTAATCTGCCAGCTTCGAAAAATCGACTGGCACATGGTACACTAAAAAAGAGGTTCACCTTATTCTAACAAAACATTCAATCATAACCATACTAACTTTCCCAAAAAAAGGAGACTTTCTTATGGATGAACGTCGCAATGTCTATTTTTATGAAACCCGTCGAGCTAATGTGGCAGAAAAAGTAACAGAATTAAAAAAGCTTGCGGAGAAAAATAACTTTATTATCGTCAACAAATCAGAAGAAGCAAACATTATCGTCAGCGTAGGCGGCGACGGTACATTTTTGCAAGCTGTCCAAAAAACCGGTTTCCGGGAAGATTGCTTATATGCGGGCATCTCCATCTTTAATGAATTAAATATGTATTGTGATTTCTATGCAAACGATACTGCAACCTTAATTGAAGTGATGTCAGAAGCAGAAATGGAAGTTCGCCGCTACCCCGTTTTACAAATTTCCTTAGATGAGGAAGCGGTTTTTTATTGTTTGAACGAATTCAGCATAAAATCCAGCATTATCAAAACAATGGAAATGAATGTCTATATCGATGATCTTCATTTTGAAGTATTCCGCGGTGATGGCATGATTATCGCTACACCGACCGGCAGCACAGCTTATAACAAATCGGTAAACGGTGCTGTTGTCGATCCGCTTCTTCCATGCATGCAAGTCAGCGAGCTGGCTTCACTGAACAATAAACGTTACCGCACACTCGGTTCCCCGTTTATCTTGAGCGGTGAACGCACACTCAAATTAGAAATGCTCAAAGGAAGCAACAACTACCCCATCATGGGCATCGACAACGAAGCGCTAAGCATTCAGCATATCGAAGAAATCAACATCTCACTAAGCGACAAACGCATTAAAACCTTAAAACTAAAAGACAACTCCTTCTGGCACAAAGTAAAAAGAGCCTTTTTATAAGAAAAGCGGAAGCGGCCTGATCAGCCCGATAGGAGGTTGGAGGGCTCGACAAGGAGTCGTTCTTCAGACTCCGACAGAGAGACCGAAACCGCCGTACGGGCTGGCCGCTGCAGCTGGACAGGAAAAGCGGAAGGCGCTCGTTTAGCACGATAGCGGATTGGAGCTCTCTCTGTCGAAGTCGCTTTTTAGACTTCGACAGAGAGAGCGAAATCAGCGTACGTGCTAGCGCCTGCAGCTAGATCATGAAGGGCTAAGCTAACGGTTTCCACAAGTCTTTTCCACCTAAACAAAAAGGAAGCGTCCTAACGGACATTTATCCGTTAGGCGCTTCCTTTTTCATGTTTCCTCGTAATAAGATGTCTTTTTTGATACCATTTCGTTTGGGCGAAAGTAAAAATAACGAGCGCAATCCAGATAAACGCAAAAGAGATGAGTTGTACTCCCGAAAACGGCTCATGGTAAACGAATACACCCAATAAAAGGGTCATCGTTGGCGTAATGTATTGCAAAATTCCAATCATAGATAATGGAATCCTCGGCGCTCCTGCTGCAAATAGGAGCAACGGCAACGCTGTGACGGCCCCGCCGAGCATTAATAATAAATCAGTAGAAAGCGAGCCAGAGAAAAGCGAAAGCTCAGCTTTTGTCCACCAATACATTAAAAAGCCGACAGCAATGGGGGTAACAGCAAAGGTTTCGAGTGTCAAACCGACAGCTGCCTCAACTTGAATTGTTTTTTTCATAAGCCCGTATAAAGCAAATGTTATCGCAAGACCGAGAGAAACCCACGGCAGCTGGCCATAGGCAATCGTAAGAATCGCTACACCAATTGCCGCAAAAAACACAGAAAAAACCTGCGCTTTAGACAAAGACTCTTTCAATACAAAAACCCCAAGGAGTACGCTCATAAGCGGATTAATATAATAGCCGAGACTCGTCTCGATCACGCGGTCACTGTTGATAGCCCATATAAATAAAAACCAATTGCCGCTTACAAGAAA
This sequence comes from Pseudobacillus wudalianchiensis, assembly GCF_001685015.1. GTDB lineage: Bacteria > Bacillota > Bacilli > Bacillales > Domibacillaceae > Pseudobacillus > Pseudobacillus wudalianchiensis. The sequence goes on along the minus strand of NZ_MAYT01000001.1, from coordinate 87,951 downwards.
AGAAGCAATGACAAGGGTCATCGCTTGCTTCGGCTTTTCTCTCATTGTTCTCAGTGTAGCTTTTAAATTTCCTAGCTTTCTAGTAAACAAGAGAAGCAATGCCATAAAAACAAACGACCATAATACACGATTAGCAAGAATTTCATGAGCTGTTACATGCTCAAGAAACTTCCAATATATTGGAAACAACCCCCACAATAAATAAGCAAAAAATATATAGAGAGCTCCTATCTTTTTCTCTTCGTTCATGTGATCACCTATTTCTTTCTACTCCCGAAATAAAGTCCATTATACTCCTTTCCTTTTAAAAATCAATAGAGCAGATAGAGAAATAATCGAACTGGACCAGCTAAAAAACCCGCTCAAGGAGCGGGCTTTTACTGGCGCAGGATTAACTTTTAACCTCCTGCTCAGCCTGACGCAATTCAATGCGGCGAATTTTGCCGGAGGTGGTTTTCGGTAATTCTTCAATAAACTCAATCTTTCTAGGATATTTATAAGGAGCTGTTAATTCTTTTACATGGTTTTGCAGTCTTTCTACCAGCTGCGTATCTTTGGCATCCACGCCATCCTGTAACACAACAAAAGCTTTAACGATATGGCCGCGGATTTCGTCAGGGCTGGCAACAACCGCGCACTCTTTCACATCTGGATGCTTCACAAGCGCGTCTTCTACTTCAAATGGGCCGATCGTATAACCGGAACTGATAATAATATCATCTCCGCGGCCTTCAAACCAATAATAACCGTCTTCATCTTTTTTCGCTTTGTCGCCAGTTAAATAATAGTCTCCTCTAAATTGCATAGCCGTCCGTTCTGGATCCTTATAATAATGTTTGAACAAAGCTGGCGTATCGACATGAACAGCAATATCTCCAACAATACCCGCCTCTACTGGTTCTCCCTCATCATTGATAATTTCCACCCGGTTGCCCGGCGTTGGTTTGCCCATTGATCCAGGCTTCACTTCCATTCCTTTTAACACTCCAATGACAAGCGAACTTTCTGTCTGGCCATAGCCATCTCGCACATCCACGTTGAAATATTTCCGGAATGTATCAATGACTTCACGGTTCAAAGGTTCTCCAGCCGACACAGCACTATGAAGGCTCGATAAATCATAGTCGGCTAAATTATCGACCTTCACCATCAGACGATATTCGGTTGGCGTGCAGCATAATACGTTAATTTTGTTTCTTTCGAGCAGTTCTAAATACTTTTTCGGCTCAAATTTGCCGTTATAGACAAAACCAGTAGCTCCCGAGCCTAACACGGATAAAAACGGACTCCATGTCCACTTTTGCCAGCCAGGACCCGCTGTAGCCCACACCGTATCTCCGTCCTTAATTCCAAGCCAGTTAGGGGCTGCTATTTTTAAATGAGCATATCCCCAGGCATGCGTATGAACAACACCCTTTGGATTGCCTGTTGTACCTGACGTATAAGGCAGAAAAGCAATGTCGTCCTTTGAAGTATCCACTATCTCTAATTCATCAGACGCTCGTTCCATCGCTTTCTCAAGATCTGTCCAGCCGTCTACCTCACCTCCAAATGAGAAGGTTAGCAAGTCTGCTATTTTATCAACCTGTTTAAACTGCTCCACGAACGGGGCATAGCAGACAACCCCCTTCACACCAGCATGTTCAATTCGATAATTTAAATCTTTCGTGCGCAACAATTCTGCACTTGGAATAACAATCAAGCCGATTTTAAGGGCTGCTAGAAACACCTCGTATGCTTCAATTAAACGAGGCACCATAATTAAAATAGAGTCCCCTCTTTCTAAACCGCTCGCAAGGAAAGCGTTTCCAATCTTATTTACGTTTTTCATTAACTGTGCATATGTAATCTCTTTTTTCTGGCCAGCCTCATTTTCCCACTTTAAAGCTAGTCGATCGGGGTCTTTTGCAAACTTCTCCACTTCCATCACAATGTTATACTTTTCAGGCGCAAGCAAGTCTTCTCTTTTCATGATCCTACCCCCTTCATAATATAGTTTTATTATACAGAATAATGGAAAACTTTGAAATATTTTAAGGCGAGGATAAGAAATTTATCCAAGAAAAAAGCCCTAAAGCCGCCTGCTCTCCGACTTCAAGGCTTTTTTTTAAAGCAAATCAGAAAACTCGCTGTTTTCTTTTTCCTGCGGAAGCTCGATCGTCTCCATGTTTTCGATCGCCTCATCAATCATCTCTTCAAAATTAACAAAGCTCTCAAAATGCTGTACTTTCTCCAGCTTCGGTCTTGTTTTTGGTGACGGCGGTGTAAAGATCGTACAACAATCTTCGTAAGGTAAAATCGAGATATCATGAGTGCCAATTTTGCGGGCTACATCAATAATGTCAAGCTTATCCATAGCAATCAGCGGGCGCAATACCGGTGTGGAAGTCACATCATTAATCGCTCTCATGCTTTCAAGCGTCTGACTCGCTACTTGCCCAAGGCTTTCCCCCGTCACAATGGCAAGCCCTCCGCGTTTCTGGCGGATTTTATCAGCGATCGCAAGCATCATCCGTCTTGTCGAAGTCATTGTGTAATTTTCTGGTACCTGCTCTTGAATCTTTTGCTGAATAGCTGTAAAAGGAACGATATGAAGTTTAATTTCAGCTCCATACGCTGTCAGCCGCTCAGCTAAATCCACGACTTTCTGCTTGGCCCGCTCACTCGTATACGGGGGGCTGTGAAAATGAATCGCTTCGATTTCAACTCCCCTTTTTAACATAAGATAGCCAGCCACAGGACTGTCGATCCCCCCTGAAAGCAGAAGCATGGCCTTTCCGCTTGCCCCCGACGGCAATCCAGCCGCTCCCGGATACTTTTCACAAGATAAGAAGACGCCGCCCTTTCGAACTTCTACAAGAATGTTAATGTCGGGTTTTTTAACGTCAACTGTTAATTCCCCTATATTTCTGAGCACATGGCTTCCGATCGCATAATTAATTTCATTTGTATCCAGCTCAAACTCTTTGTCGGAACGGCGGGCAGAAACCTTAAATGTTTTTCCCAGACTAAAATTCCGTTTAACAAGTTCTAAAGCAGCCGTTTTCATTTCCTCGATATTCTGGTCTGTCCGGACAACCGGGCTGAACGATTGAATGCCAAATACATTGCTCAGCCGCTCCTTCACCGCTTCAAACGGTGTATCATTCAAATGAATAAACATCCGGTCGCGTCCTAATTCGATCTTGATATCACGAAATTCTTTTAATACGAGCAGAATATTTTTTTTAAGCTTCGTAATAAATTGCTTGCGATTCCGCCCTTTTGTAGAAAGTTCGCCGTAGCGAATGAGTATACGGTCATAATTCATGATGGTCACCTCTGGACTTTTGTTAATTTAGGAATTGTTTCTGTTAGCACACGGATAAATGTTTGTGCTTCTTCTAGGGTATTTTCATATGATAGGCTTAGCCTCATGCTGCTGTCCGCGACACTTTCCGGCACCCCCATCGCCGTTAGCACCGTGCTTGTCTTTTTCTGTTTTGAAGAACAAGCACTTGTTGTAGACAAATAGCAGCCTCTCTCCTCAAGTGCATGAATCAGCACTTCCCCCTTTGTCCCAGCAATCGAGAAGTTTAAGATATGCGGTGCACAGCCCTCTTCAGGCGTATGAATCACGGTGCCTTTAATTCTTTTTAATTCTGAACGTAAAAATTGCTGAATCTCTTTCATTTTCGAAAAGCCTGCCACTCGCTTTTCCTCTGTCAAACGCAGGGCCTTCGCCATTGCCACTACTCCGCCTGTGTTTTCCGTGCCGCTGCGCCAGCCGCTTTCCTGGTTGCCGCCAGATAAAAGCGGAGAAAGGTTCACTCCCTTTTTCTTATATAACAAACCGTTTCCTTTTAATCCGTGAAACTTATGGGCAGACAAAGAACAAAGATGAATGCCTTTAAGGTTTAATTCAACTTTCCCCCGCCCCTGTACATCGTCCACGTGAAATAAAACTTTTGGGTACCTTTTTAACAACTGACTGATTTCTTCTATTGGCTGAATCGTGCCCGTTTCGTTATTCACATGCATGATTGAAACGAGAATGGTGTCATCTGTCAGGGCGCTCTCTAGTTCTTGCACGGATATTCTGCCAGCGGCGTCCACCGGCAAATACGTAACACGGAATCCCAGATCCTCTAACTGACGGCACGCATTCAAAACAGCAGGATGCTCTGTCGTTTGGGTAACGATATGAGTTCCCCGTTGCTTATAAGCAAGCGCTGCTCCCTTTAAAGCCAGGTTATTCGCCTCCGTGCCGCCTGATGTAAAGATAATTTCTTCGGGCTGTCCACCTATTAGTGAGGCAATTTGCTTACGCGCTTCATTCAAAAGCCGATCCGCCTGCACACCAAGTTGATGAAGAGAGGAGGGATTGCCAAAAAATTGTTCATTCACCTTTGTAAAAGCAGCCAAAGCCTCGTTATATGGTTTCGTCGTTGCGCTATTATCAAAATAAATCATGTTCGCACCTGCTTTATGTCAGTTTGTTCAGCTATTTATCATATCATAGCTGCGTTTTGAAGAAAACTTTACACTTGCCAGTTGCAGCTCAAAAAAGCGATTCCGGCTAAATGGACAGCTGCTTTGCCGGAATCGCTTCTCTTATTTTTTATTCATCATATCCTCAAGCTGCTTTAAGCCTTTTGGATCCACTTTATCAATCGCCGTAGCCGCTTCTTCTAAAGCAGAACGATAATCATAATTACGAAAAGCACGCTCGGCCTCGGAAAGCTGATCGCCGATCATCGGATGAGAACGCTTATATCTATTTCCATATTGAATGATCCGTTCAGCAAGCTCAGCTTGTTCAATTACTTCGACTGTTTTTCGTTCAAGATTGCTTACAGAAGAAACAGCCTCCCCTAATTTTTCCTGAACAGCTTTCATATTCAGCGGTTTTTCGTTTAACGCTTGGACTACATCTCCAATACGGCCAGTCGTCTCTTCCGTTAAGGATTGGTAAAACTCCGGTACGCCCGGCATATTGCTTTTGTTTACCATGCGGAAGATCTCATTAATCTTTTTGCGAAGCTCTGCCAGACTTTCACGTGCCGCCATTTCATCTTTGCGAAGCGTCTTTAAAAAGCGGCCGAAGCTTTCTTGTTCTTTCTGTAATTCTTCAAGCTGAGCTTTCAGCTCTTGTAGTTCGTCATGTAAAAAAGAATATGCCGTATTTTGCTGCGTAATTTTTGTTTCAAGTAAGTCATACCTCTTAATGAGCCGGAAAATATCTTCTTCCAGCTTCCGAGGAACAATCCACTCTTCTTTAGCTAGCTGGTAGCTTTGACGAACATGTTCAGTTTCTGTTTGCAGCTCCTCATTGGCATTCCTTATATTTTCTAATTGATCTCTTGTTGCTTGTTCATTTTTCACAATAAAATGTTTAGCATCAACTTCTTTTTCCAGCAGCTCATAAAAGAATTCTATATTATCTTTTACCTCTTGAATCCCTGCTTCTACCTCGCTCGTTTCTGTCTTTACGATAAAATCCTTATAAAGGGACAACTGCTTGCGTAGGCTGGCCACTTCTTTCTCCAACTGTAAGTGATCAAGTAAATAACCATTTTGTGTCATTTCTTTGTAGCCGGATTCAATTTCAGCTAACTGAGCTGGTAATAAATTAGTCGTTTCGGCCATTAAAACCGGTATGACTTCCATTTTATGTAGGATGGTGTCCATATCATGAGTTAGTTTTAAAATAATTTCTCTTGCTGCTAAGTAGTTTCCTTCATTCGTCAATTCTTCAAATTTATCAAATTCAGATGATAAAGCATCAAGCTGGATTTCAAGCAAGGAAGCCGCCTTGCCAAATGTATGGCGATGAGCAAGCAGTTGCTTTCTTGCTGCCCGGCGCTTTTCCTTTAGCTCTTCGCTTTCCTTGCGATTGCTTTCTTCGCTGCCAATTAAGTCATTTAGCTCTGTTAGGATCCCGTTCACTTTTTGTTCGGCCTCTTCTAATCGATTCTCGATAGATTCATTTATTTCTTTCGATTTGCCAAATCGGAACTGATCGGCCCGCTCTTCTGCCTCAAACAATTTTTCTTCCACGTCTGCTAAATCAACACCTAGCACTTCATCCCATGTTTGACGCCAACGATCAAACATTTCTTCCGTCTGCCCTGTCATATTAAGCCGCTTTACCTTTGTCAGCTCATCTGTAACTGGACGATTCATGATTTCTACTTTCCTTTTTTCCAATTCGTTAATGTCTTTGTATATTTTTTTTCTATTAAAATAGGCGATAACTGATAGAATAGCTGCTATTAAAATTGCAGCAATGATGAATTTCATCGTAAGCCCCCTGTTCTTCTGCCTGCAAAAGTAGTCGTTTCATCTATGTGTATTATATAAATTTCACTCAATTATTACTAATGATACCATAGGATGTGACATTTTTTGACGACAAAAATCGTTTTTTTTTAGCTGGTGCTTAAAATTTTTGTTACACTTGAATTATGACTATTTTTTCAGGGGGATGTTTATGAAAAGAGACGGACATATTCACACACCCTTTTGTCCTCACGGAACGAAAGACACGCTCGACAGTTATATTGAAGAAGCGATTAATCAGGGGTTTTCACAATTAACTTTCACGGAACATGCACCTTTGCCTTTCGGCTTCATAGATAGCACACCTACACAAGATAGCGGGATGGCGCTTGGAGATCTGGATGCTTATTTTTCTGCTTTGCAGCAGGTTAAAAAGGAATATGCAGCGGATATCTCGATCCAGGCCGGTCTGGAAGTTGATTATATCGAAGGCTTCGAAAAAGAAACGACCGCTTTTTTAGATGAATATGGTCCGCTTCTTGATGACTCTGTTTTGTCTGTTCACTTTTTAAAAGAACAATCTAACTGGTACTGCCTTGATTATAGTGCTGATGTATTCGAGAACATGATCGGAATCTTCGGATCCCTAACAGCTATTTACAAAAAATACTACGAAACGGTGCACCGCTCGATTAAAGCCGATCTTGGCCCATTCAAGCCGAAGCGTATCGGTCATATAACACTCGTCCACAAATTTCAGCATCGCTTTCCAAACGAAGTGAATTTCGACCTAGAAATAGATTCTATTTTAACAGCCATTAAAGAGAATGGCTATGAGATTGACTTTAACGGCGCAGGTCTAATGAAACCATTGTGTTTAGAGTCTTACCCATCACCTGAAGTCGCTCAAAAAGCTTTGGATATGGGCATTTCGCTTGTGTATGGGTCAGATGCACACCAGGCAAAAGACATTGGCCAGGGGTATGACAAACTGTTTCCTCTGCCATCAAAATCAATTTCTCAATTATAAACACCATATTGAATAAAGGAGTAACAAAGAATGTTTCAAACAACTAGTTATACAGGGACGAAAGAAGAAAATTATAACCTCATGATCAAACAGCTGCGGGCATTACTTGAGGGAGAAAGCAATCAGATTGCTAATTTAAGCAACGCTTCTGCCTTGTTAAATCAATTTCTGGAGCGGGTTAACTGGGTCGGGTTTTACTTAACGGAAGGAAACGAGCTCGTCCTCGGCCCTTTTCAAGGTCTGCCAGCCTGTGTGCGTATTCCTTTCGGAAGAGGCGTCTGCGGCACTGCAGCTAGCGAAAAGAAAACACAACGTATTGCGGATGTGCATGCGTTTCCTGGCCACATTGCATGCGATGCCGCCTCTCAGTCAGAAATCGTCATTCCCTTAATAAAGGATGGCCAAGTCTTCGGCGTATTAGATATTGACAGCCCGGAAAAAGACCGCTTTGATGAAATCGATGAAAAAATGCTTGAAGCTTTTGCTTTCGCTTTAGTAGAGCACTTACAATAACCGATAATCTCTGTCTTAGCTTCCTCGCTAATACAGAACTTTAATATCACTAGTTTAAAAAGCAAAAAGAGCTGATGAACGCTCAGCTCTTTTTTACACACAACAATGACTAATAATGCTTTTATTCTTCCCTGTCTTCTTCGCCTCGTATAGCGCCGTATCTGCATCGTTAAATAATTGCTTTTGAGAGGACGGATTCTTCCTTGACCAACAGGACAATCCGCAAGAAATGGTAACCGAAGGCTTTGTACTTACTGCTACTTTGCGTATAATGTTCTTAGCCGTTAGGGCTCCCTCTTCTATAGAACAGTTTGGCAAATAGATGGCTAGTTCTTCTCCTCCCCAGCGAGCCGCGACATCCTCTTCTCGAGTAGAATTCTTCATAATTTCCGCTATTTGAATCAAGATTTCATCACCCGTCTGATGTCCGTATGTGTCATTTACTTTTTTAAAATTATCAATATCCATTAATAAAAAGACACCTTTTTCGTCTTTCTCAAGCGATTTCTGAAGACATTGATCTAAGTAATTTCTCGAGTACAGCTTGGTCAAATGATCGGTTATAACCATCTTCTCTAATTTTTCTCTTAACATAGCATTTGCCAAAGCAAGCGTGGAATGATGGATAAGCGACTGCAGGAGCTTGTACATTTCAAAAGTAAAACTATAGGGCTCTTTTTTCAGCACAACGCAAAAGCCTCTAAGCTCATCTCCTTGCTCCATGGGCACAGCCATCATCGCGTGAAAGGTTAAACAGATGTTGTCCAGTTTATTCGCTAATTCACCAATAAAAAAAGCCTCTTTCTCTTTTCTCAGCTTCTCAGAAACGAAATCAATCAATTCCTTTCCTTCTCGTTCATAGAAAAAAGGACTACTGCCCGACATCGTTTCAGTTTTCGTTTCGTTTAGAAAGATAAAGCCGACTGCACCGGCATGGAAAGAGCGAATAATTTGCGAATGTAAGAAGTTAGTAACATCTGAAAAACGCAAACTTGAATTTAACTTGTGGGAGGCATCATTGATTAACTGTAAATCTGCATTTAGCTGTCTTGACTGATCATAAAGCATGACCTTTTCGATCGCACCCCCTCCTGCATCGGCGAGCATGCGAATAAACTCTTTTTTAGTTTCAGGAATGCCACGCTCCCTCAACAGAGTTACTTTCAAAACGCCGTATACTCCTTGTTTACCTATCAAGGGAGCATATAGAACACTAGATGCCTCATCAACCTGAATGGTGCCAGTCGTATACGAAACCATGCCTGCTTCACTTACTTCATCAAAATTAAAGTGACTGACCGGCAGATCTGTATACGTCCCCTCCATAGCCATAAGAAAATGATAAGAGCAAGAAGGGAAAATTTTCTTCAGAGTGAATATAATTTCTCTTAATACAAACTCAACATCTGTGGAAGAGTGAAGTTTTCCTGTTACATTAAATAACTCCTTATATCTTGCCACTCTTCCTTCCATCTCGTAAACATAATTTACCCAGTCAATAAGCCGGCTGCTTTCCTCAGCAAAAAATAACAGATCCTCTTCTGTAAGGTTGCTCATGACATTTTTATCTACCTGTAAAAATAAATAAGTTTCTTTACTTTCACCAAAACCCGTTAACCGAAATCCTATATTATAAGGTCTAGGTATTGGCCAGTCATGTTCCTTTCCTTCTAAGAGAAGATATGGCTGTGTAAAAACTTGTCTTAACGCTTCTTGATCTTTAGAGGTATTATTTAATACTGCTTCCGGATTGCTTACAGGGAATATTTGTAACTGTTCAGTACAGAATTGTCTGCCTACAAGACAGAGCCACTTCTCTTGAAAATTCTCCATATTAAAAGTATCCTGAAAAGCGGACATCAAGTCATATACCAATGCTTTCCAGCTTATCGCCCACTTACTTTCATAACGCTGATTCATGTAGTGATCACCTGCCATTCTAATTGCACAAAACAGCTGTCTTCCCTTTTCTTACTATTTCAAAGAGTTATCTATTATTGCAAATTTAAATACTTAAAAAACAATACTAGCAACTAATAATAGGATAATTATACCACAATACCTAAGCCAAAAGACTTAATAAATTTATTATTTTTCTTATATTGTAATCCTTTCTTGACAGAACTGCCAGTCAATTATATACTAGCATTTGTGTAAAATAATGCAGCCTATGTGAACACCTTCATACGTTCATTTTGTTCCTTTGCCTTTTATGGCAAATGGTGTATCGCGTAACCCTCTGCTGCTGGGGCGATGGTACATGAAAATAAAATGGCTTGATTGTTGTCTCACCCGGTTTTTATTTTACAACAAAATAAAAACATTAAAGGAGGAGCTATATTATGGCTCGCTATACTGGCCCAAGCTGGAAAATTTCCCGCCGTCTTGGAATCTCTCTAAGCGGAACTGGTAAAGAATTAGAAAAACGCCCTTACGCACCTGGACAACACGGTCCAAACCAACGTAAAAAATTGTCTGAATACGGACTTCAATTGCAAGAGAAGCAAAAGCTTCGTCATATGTACGGTGTAAATGAGCGCCAATTTAAAAACTTATTCGTAAAAGCTGGTAAAATGAAAGGCGTTTACGGCGAAAACTTCATGATCCTTCTTGAATGCCGCCTAGACAACCTTGTTTACCGTCTTGGCTTAGCTCGTACTCGCCGTCAAGCACGTCAGCTTGTTAACCATGGTCATATCCTTGTTGATGGAAAGCGCGTAGACATCCCATCTTACCAAGTAAAACCTGGTCAAACAATCTCTGTTCGTGAAAAGTCTAGAAACCTTGCTATCGTTAAAGAATCAATTGAAGTAAACAACTTCGTACCTGATTATTTAACATTTGATGCAGACAAGCTAGAAGGTACATTCACTCGCCTTCCAGAGCGTTCTGAACTTCCAGCTGAAATCAATGAAGCTCTTATCGTAGAGTTCTACTCTCGTTAATAATCCGGGTAGTAAACCTGGTTACGAAAACCCTGAGAAACGTTGTTATATCAATGTTTCTCAGGGTTTTTCTTTTTTGTATTTTTACGCATCCTCAATTATTTTGATATTAAAAGAATTAGTGCTAGCACTCCCAATCATTCTATAACGATAAGACAATCTTCTTTCCCATTAAACTCCTTTTCATATGTTCAACTCTGAAAGCCCCAACAGTATAGAAAGGTATGTTACCCATAAACTTTTCCCTATTCCCACTTTAAAATCTCCGGCATAAACTGTTCTAAAGCAGGTAAGGAGGTATCAACTTTGCAATCTGCTCAGAACACTCAGCTAATTTTGCCATCCCCATCTCAGTGGGGGATCGACGCCGCAGTAGGTGAAAGACCGCTCGTTTCGGGCATACTCGTCATGAATTCTGTTACTGGTAACCAAGTAAATGGTACAATCAATTTCCGTGGCACATTTATTCCAATTAGGGGGTATTGGAATGAAAGCACCAAACAAATACGATTTGATTCACCTTATGCCGCGTATTCTGGTCAATTATCTATATTTGATAATCCCTCTATTGGAGTTCGACATTTTGTTTTAAATGGAATGCTTATAATGAAGCCTCCCTCTTTACAAGCAGGTGAGCACGGGACTTGGATTGCTACGACCAATACGGCTCTCACTGGCCCTCCTATGAGCACTTCTGCCTTGCCGCCTGTTGGGGCCTTTTTAACATCAAACTTTCTTTATGGATCTGGACGTTAAACAGACAGTGTTTCTAGCTAAAAGTATCCTAACCTATATAGTATTCCTCCTTTTATTGGCTGTGCCCAAGCAGAGCTCAAAACAAAAATTTAGCTTACGAATAACTGATACGTACTAAATAAACCTAAACGAGCGAGTTCCCAATTGGGTACTCGCTTGTTTAGGTTTCTAGCTTCTTTTTTCAGTTAACTCTTCCTGAAAAACACGCTCTAAAAGGGGATGTCATCAACAAACTAGAAAGATGTAAAACCAACGGAAAAAATAAGGAAATTTAATTCAGTGGATAAGTCCCTTTCAACTGTCACCTGATCGGCTAAAGCCTTTTTTCAAAATACACCCGCATCATTCACGAGATCTTTATGAAGAAATATGGAAATATAGAAACCTATCTTATACAGGCGTGTAAAATTCCAGAAAGCAGTTTACTTAAGCTAAAGATCGGTTTGCTTGAATAGCAAATAAAATAAGAAGGTGACATGAAATTTCCTGTCACCTCCTTTGTCTGCCTCGAGACTAATTAATCTCTATAACGTAAGGATACACCCGGACTTTCCCATCTTGTTTAAATTCAGCCCATACTTTGTAAATTCCAGGCTGTTTAAATTGTGTTTCAAATACAGGAGCTTCTCCTTCTAAGGGATGAACATGAAGGTAATTTTCAGCCTGTTCATCTAAGATGACCACATGCCCCATGGCTCCTAAATACGGTTCAATTTTTTCCTCGTCAAGATCAAATGTTAAGGTAACAGGCGTCCCAGCAGTGTGGGCGCTCATATTCATTTTGACCGTTTCATTGCCTACTGTCTTCGTCAAATCTTTGTCTGGAATTATAGTAGGCGCATGGCCATGAGAGGATGGAGCTCCTATAACCATTTCCAACGGTGAAACATGATAGGATAACTTTTTAGGCTTTATATCCACAAAAGCCTTATACGTCCCTTTCTTTAATTCTTGTTCTACTTGGAACTTTCCTGCTCCTATTCTTTGAGGATGTAAATGCCAGTACTGCTCTAGTCCTTCATCTACCACAATCAAGTGCAGAAGCTTTTCATGATTGACTTCAAGGTCGTCAACCGGATTTCCTTTTTGATCCTGAAGCATAATCGTTACATGTTTGTTCTCATATTCAATACTCGCCTTTACATCACTTTTAACAGGTGGCACTTTTTCATGATGATCATGTGCAGCTTCCTTTGCCGCTTCGTGTTCGTTCTGTTGATGATTCACTTCCGAAGACACCGATTTCCCTTTAGACGTTACATGATCATATATCGTATAGACACCTACCACTGAAATTAAGTATAAAATAGCTGCTATTGCCCACTTCTTCATCGTTTCACCCCTTTTTTACGCACGATTCGTTTCGTTTAATTTCACTCTTTGTAAACGCAAAGCATTTAACACAACAGATACTGAACTAAACGCCATTGCTGCTCCAGCGAGCCAAGGAGCCAAGAGCCCAAGAGCCGCTACAGGAATTCCCAACGTGTTGTACCCAAACGCCCAGAACAAATTTTGCTTAATGTTTCTAATCGTTTTTTTACTCATCACGATAGCATCGGCAATGCTGTTCAAGTCGCCTCGCATCAGCGTAATATCTGCCGCTTCCATTGCTACATCTGTTCCCGTGCCGATCGCCATGCCAATATCAGCTACCGCTAGAGCTGGTGCATCATTGATTCCGTCTCCCACCATCGCCACACGCTTTCCTTGCTGCTGCAATTTTTTGACTTGCTCCGCTTTTCCTTCTGGCAACACTTCAGCTATCGCTGCATCAATCCCCACTTCATTGGCAATCGCCTGAGCTGTTCTTTCGTTATCACCTGTTATCATGATGACTTCAAGACCTAAATCCTTTAATCGCTTAATAGCCTCTTTCGACGTTTCTTTGACAGTATCGGCCACCGCTACAATTCCCGCATACAGTCCATCAATCGCCACAAGCATAGCTGTTTTTCCGTTTTTCTCAAGCTGCTCCATCTGATCTTCAGCCGTTCCGATGTTAATTTGAAACTTTGCCATTAATCTTCTTGTGCCAATTAATATCTCTTTATTCTCTACTTTTGCTTTAATGCCAAAGCCCGGTATTGCTTCAAATTCCTCAATATCTAAAAGTGAAATATCTCTTTCTTTTATGCCTTGGACAATCGCTTCTGCTAATGGGTGTTCCGATTGTTTCTCAGCCGAACCGACTAATTGGGCAAAGACTTCTTCCTCTACATCCCCTTCAATGATGATGTCTGTTAAAACTGGTTTACCATTTGTCACTGTACCCGTCTTATCTAAAACGACGGTTGTAATTTGATGAGTTAACTCAAGATGTTCGCCGCCCTTGAATAAAACACCATATTCTGCCGCACGGCCTGAACCAGCCATGATAGAAGTTGGAGTGGCTAATCCTAAAGCACAAGGACAAGCAATGACTAGTACAGCAATCAGTTTCTCTAAAGCGACAGCAAATTCACCCGGGCTTACCCATACGTACCAAATGAAAAATACAATAACGGCAATGCCTACTACAATCGGTACAAATATACCTGAGATATGATCCGCTAATCTTTGGATAGGAGCCTTTGAACCTTGCGCCTCTTCGACGACTTTAATGATTTGCGCTAAAGCTGTGTCTCTGCCGACTTTTGTGGCTTTTACTTTTAGAAAGCCATTTTTATTAATTGTTGCACCAATAACATGATCCCCTGCCGTTTTATCGACTGGGACACTTTCTCCTGTAAGCATAGACTCATCAAGTGCAGAACGTCCTTCTATGATTTCTCCATCTACTGGGATCTTTTCTCCTGGTTTTACGTAAATTACATCGCCAACGACTACTTCGTCCAATGATATTTCTATCTCTGATCCATCTCTTAGCACCGTAGCTGTTTTCGCCTGCAAGCCCATTAATTTTTTAATGGCTTCTGAAGAACGGCCTTTTGCACGGGCTTCAAATAATTTTCCTAGAATAATCAAAGTAATTAACACAGCACTCGTTTCGAAATATAACTCCGGCATATGATGATTCGAACCGATAGATAAGATCGATAAGTATAAACTGTAAAAATAAGCGGCCGATGTCCCTAAAGCGACCAACACATCCATATTGGCACTTTTATTTTTCAGTGCTTTATAGGCTCCTACATAAAATTGTTTGCCGATGATGAATTGGACAGGTGTAGCAAGCGCCAGTTGAACCCATGGATTCATAAACATGTCCGGCAGCCAGATAAAAGAAGTGAACTCAAAATGGCTAACCATCGCCCATAAAAGCGGAACAGATAAAATGAAAGAGAAAATAAACTTTCCTTTTTGTTTTTCGATTTCTTTCTCCCGATAATCAGAGCTTTCGTTCATTTCATCCTGTTTGACTTTTGCTTCATAGCCAATCTTCTCAACACGATTTATCATGTCTTGAATACTGACTTGTGAAGGATTGTATTCTACTGTGGCAGTTTCCAAAGCTAAATTAACCGTTGCTTTGTTCACGCCCTCTAATTTATTTAAGCCTTTCTCTATTCTTGTTGCGCAGGCTGCACATGTCATGCCAATTAAGTCGAACTCCGCTTTTTCCGACACAACATCGTATCCTAAATCTTTCACTTTCTTTTCGAAGTCCGAGACATTTGTAACAGAAGGATCAAATTTCACTGTCGCCTTTTCAAGAGCTAAATTGACTGTCGCTTCATTAACTCCTTCTAATTTGTTAAGACCTTTTTCTATCCTGGTTGCACAGGCTGCACATGTCATACCGGCAATAGGCATTTGCACTTCTTTTTGTTCTGAACTCATTGCACTTCCCCCTTGAAAGCTTTTTACTGACTGAAAGACAACTATCATTATTGATTAAACGGTCTTATCTGCTTCCTTAGCAAACCTGTTATATCATCATCACTTAATATGCAGCGAAATATTAAACTCATTGACCGATGCATTAGAATTTTATGGTGATTGTTTATACCTTTATACTATACCCCCCTAACCTATATGTCAATCATATTGAGGTGCTTTTTAAATATACTTTTGCCTCTACAGTTGGGACCTCTACAAAAAGAATGGATGTGCTTAGCACATCCATTCTTTTATTCAACGTCATATCCTTGATCGTCAATCGTCTCTTTAATTTTATCTAAGCTTACTTTGTCTGCGTCATATTGCACTTGCACTTCCCCATTTTCTAATGCGACTTTTACGCTATCAACTCCTGGTAATTCACCAACGCTTCCTTCAACCGCTTTAACACAATGACCGCATGACATTCCGCTTACTTTTAATGTGATTGTCTTCATGTGATTCCCTCCGATATTATTTTTTCATTAACTTTTGTACTGTTACTAATACTTCATCGAGAACTTCAAGGTCGCCTTCTTGAATTCTTTCGAGAACACAACTTTTCATATGCCCTTCTAAAAGAATTTTTGCTACGCTATTGAGGGCTGACTGCGTAGCTGCGATTTGCGTGATTACATCATCACAATACGTATCTTTTTCAATTAAACCTTTAATCCCCCGGATTTGCCCTTCAATTCGATTTAAACGAGTTGTTAAGTTCTTCTTGACCTTGTCAGAATGGTGGCTCTTTCGGTCAGAACTAACGGAACCACAATGCTCAGTTTCTATCAACTCTTCGTTTTCATTATTCATAGGATGACCTCCTCACCATTAATATACAATACCCCCCTAATGTATGTAAAGAGAGTTTTAATTTTTTAAAAGATATAAGTGCAAAATGACAACTTCACTAAAAGAGGAACTGCCTTTGTATTATATAGTTCTCCTGCTTACTTTATTTTACTCTCGTTAATAAGAAAGAGGAAGTTCCCTCACTAGTTGGAACTTCCTCTTTTTTACTTACTTGTATTTAATTAAGTAGTATTTCTTCTTGCCGCGACGGATGATCGTAAATTCGTCTTCCATTTTATCTTTTTGAGATAAGACGTAAGCTGTGTCGGTTACTTTATCACCGTTAATAGAGATGGCACCGTTTTGAACATCCTCACGTGCTTGGCGTTTGGAGGAGGAAATGCCGGCTGCTACAAGCAAATCTACTAAGCCAGCTTCTTCTCCGCTTTCCTGCTCAAACGATGGCACATCCTTGAAGCCTTGTTTAATTTCTAAAGCCGTTAAGCTCTTAACATCACCGCTGAACAAAGCAGCGGTGATTTTCTGCGCTTGCTCTAGTGCTTCACTTCCGTGGATTAAGCGAGTCATTTCTTCAGCTAGCGCTTTTTGTGCTTTACGCAAATGCGGCTCTTCTTTAACAGCTGTTTCAAGCTCTTCAATTTCTGCTGGCGATAAGAAGGTAAAGATTTTTAAATATTTTACGACATCGGCATCAGCTGTGTTAATCCAGAATTGATAAAACTCGTATGGCGATGTTTTTTCCGGATCAAGCCAAATGGCGCCGCTTTCCGTTTTACCAAACTTCGTGCCGTCTGCTTTCGTAACGAGTGGAATCGTTAAGCCGTATGCTTTGTCGCCTTCTGGTTTCATTTTGCGAATTAACTCTAATCCTGTTGTAATGTTCCCCCATTGGTCGCTGCCGCCGATTTGCATTTTACAGTTGTGATGTTCGTACAAATGCAGAAAATCCATCGCCTGTAAAATGGTATACGTAAATTCTGTGAAAGAGATACCTGTATCTAATCTGGACGCGATCGTGTCTTTAGCAAGCATATAGTTTACACCAATATGCTTTCCGAAATCACGCAAAAATGTCACGATGTCCATGGACCCTGCCCAGTCATAGTTATTGACAAGCTTGGCGCCATTTTCTCCTCCAAAGATGAAAATTTGTTCAAGCTGCTTTTTAATGCAAGTCACATTATGTTGAACCATTTCAAGCGTCTGCAGTTTTCTTTCTTCCTTCTTGCCGCTTGGATCCCCAATTAGACCAGTGGCTCCACCGACAAGCACAATCGGACGGTGCCCATTATTTTGGAAACGGCGCAATGTTAAAAATGGCAGTAAATGGCCAATGTGCATACTATCAGCTGTTGGATCTACTCCACAATAAAGAGAGATCTTTTCTTTTTCTAACAATTCTTTAATGCCCTCTTCATCTGTTTGTTGGTAAATGATGCCTCTCCATTGCAATTCTTCTAATAAATTCATGTGTCGTCTTCCTTTCTTCCCTGCATTTTTGCAAAAATAAAAACGCCCCTGCACTGCTGCAGGGACGCTATTAAGCGCGGTACCACCCAAGCTTGAGAATCTATTTCTCCACTTCGTTTCGATAACGGTTCGTCCGTTTGCTGCTACAAATAACGTTCACAGCAAAAGCTCCAGGAGGTAATTCATTCAACTATTTGTACCGATTCCCACCAACCATCGGCTCTCTTCAACAGGGATAGCGAACTACTAGATCCTTTCATAGCTTGCGTATGTAAATGTATAGGTTCTATTTAAACAAAGCCATCTAAAAAAGTCAAACCTGTTTTCAAAAAAAAATCGGCTTTGAAACGTTTAATGAATCGTTTCAAAGCCGATATCGTTGACGATTATTAATCCTCCATTGTAGACAAGTCACCTGTAGGAAGATCAAGCTCCCACGCTTTTAGAACGCGGCGCATGATTTTTCCACTGCGTGTCTTTGGCAGTTTGTCACGGAATTCAATTTCACGAGGCGCAGCATGAGCAGCTAGTCCTGTTTTTACAAACTGGCGGATTTCTTCTTTTAATTCATCCGTTGGTTCATAACCTTCCTGGAGAGCAACAAATGCCTTAATAATTTCTCCGCGAACAGGGTCCGGCTTGCCAATAACGCCCGCTTCTGTAATAGCCGGATGTTCAATTAACTTACTCTCAACCTCAAACGGACCTACCCGTTCGCCTGCTGTCATAATGACATCATCTACGCGGCCTTGGAACCAGAAGTAGCCATCTTCATCCATATAAGCAGAGTCTCCAGATACGTACCAATCCCCTGGCATAAAGTAAGATTCATATTTTTCTGGATTGTTCCAAATCGCCACCATCATAGACGGCCAGCCTTTTTTAATAGCGAGATTGCCCATCCGATTTGGAGGAAGCTCGTTTCCGTGATCATCTACAATAGCTGCCTTCACTCCTGGGACTGGCTTGCCCATAGAGCCTGGGCGAATGTCCATAGACGGGTAGTTACAAATCACAAGGGCACCGGTTTCTGTCATCCACCATGTATCATGAATGCGGCGGTTAAATACTTTCGCACCCCAGCGGATCACTTCCGGATTAAGCGGTTCTCCCACACTGACAATATGACGAAGGGAGCTTAAATCAAATTTCTTTACTATCTCATCCCCAGCTCCCATCAGCATACGAAACGCAGTTGGAGCACTGTACCAAACGGTAATCTTGTAATCTTCGATTGTTTGATACCAAGTTTCCGGCTTAAAGCGGCCTCCCACAATGACATTTGTTGTTCCTGTCAGCCACGGACCGAAAATCCCGTAAGATGTCCCTGTTACCCAGCCCGGATCAGCTGTGCACCAATAAATATCATCTTCCTGCAGGTCTAACACCCATTTAGCTGTCATGTATTGCTGAACCATCGCTCGGTGAACGTGCAGAACCCCTTTCGGTTTGCCTGTTGATCCAGATGTGTAATGAAGGATCATGCCGTCATCTAAATCCATCCATTCAATATCAAACGAAGCATCGGCTTCTTTCATTTTTTCATTAAAATCTATATATTTTTCACCAGCCGGTACGTTATCGCCGACGACAAAAATCTTTTCTAAATCGGGTAAATCATTAACAGGCACACGGTCAAGCAGTTCAGGGGTGGTTACGAGCACTTTCGCACTGCTGTCTTCTAAACGGTCACGAACGGCTCCTTCCATGAAAGCTTCAAAGAGCGGGCCAACAATGGCTCCGGCTTTGATTGTACCAAGTACAGTGAAATATAACTCTGGTGAACGCGGCATAAATACGAAAACACGATCTCCCTTTTCCACTCCACCTGCTGTCTTCAATACATTAGCTGCCTTGTTCGTATATTCTTTCATTTCCGCGAACGTATACTTTTCATTCCTGTCAGCATCTCTGTAATAGAGCGCGACTTTCTCTTTAAGATTGGACTCTGCATGACGATCAATTGCCTCGTAAGCGATATTGATCTTCCCAGTTTCAGACCAAGAAAATTTATCCTCAGCCTCTTTCCAATCGAACGAAGCATACAACTCATCGTAATCTTTTAAATTATAATTTCCTTCTTGCACCGTTAGAGTTTCCAATTTCATAAGACCGTTTCCCCCCTATGTAAGAATACACCACCATTATATCTCAATTTTCCATTTTTCACAATTTTGAAACAAAAAGTTATCTATTTATCTACTATTCGTCATTTTAAGAGCAGACAATTACGAAAATTTAGTGAAAACGCTTTACAAAAGGTAAAACCAGGTATAATACAGGTATGGAATGATGAAGGCGGTGACTTGATGAAGCACAGAAAAGAGTATCATTCACAAGAAGTAACCATGGCAGAGGGCAAAATCATGATTGAAGGACCAGTTTCTGCAGAAGCATTAGCTGCTATGACCTTTCATGAAGGGCTGATTGCTTTTCGCCAGCCTAAACAGCAGCATCAGGCGCTTATAGAAATTGCTAACCTTCCGGAAGGACGTATTATAATTGCCCGCAATGGTGACGTTATTGTCGGTTATGTAACCTACCTCTATCCTGATCCGCTGGAAAGATGGTCAGAAGCTAACCTTGATAACTTGATTGAACTAGGAGCGGTCGAGGTTGCTCCTCCTTACCGCGGTGCGCAGCTCGGCAAAAATATGATTCAGCTGTCGATGCTTGATGAAATGATGGAGCACTACATTATTATTACAACCGAATACTATTGGCACTGGGATCTGAAAGGGACTGGATTGAATGTTTGGGAGTATAGAAAAATAATGGAAAAAATGATGAATGCCGGCGGCTTGGTATGGTATGCAACAGATGATCCTGAAATCAGTTCACATCCTGCAAATTGCTTAATGGTACGGATCGGGAAATATGTGGATCAAACGGCAATAGAGCGGTTTGATCAAGTTCGCTTCATGAATCGCTTTATGTATTAACCAAGGGGGATGGATAAATGATAGTCGAACAAATTATGCAGCAGACAGTCTATACATTGTCTCCGGACGATAAGATTGGTACAGCGCTGCAATTATTCAGGGACAAAAAGATCCGTCATGTGCCAATTGTAGACGAAAAAGGGGCACTCGTCGGCATTGTAACGGATCGTGATGTGAAAGACTCCACACCGTCTATTTTAAAAAAGGATTTAAGTGAAGAAGAGCTAAATAAACCACTCTCTTTAATTATGCAAAGAGATGTTGTGACCGGCCATCCGCTTGATTTTGTGGAAGATATTGCTGCCGTCTTCTATGAATATAATATTGGCTGCATGCCGATTGTTCAAGGAGGAGAAATTGTCGGCATTGTAACAGAAACAGACGTGCTCCATACGTTTGTTGAGCTGACCGGCGCCAATCAACCTGGCTCCCGTATCGAAATTAAGCTGCCTAATAAACCTGGCGAACTGTTTGATGTAGTAAGCATTCTTAATAAGCGGCGGGCAAATATTCATAGCGTATTGGTGTATCCGGATAAAGAAGATGAGAATTCGAAAATTGTCGTATTCCGTGTACGAATGATGAATCCAATTGGTGTAATTGACGATTTAAAGAAGGAAGGGCACGATGTGCTATGGCCAAATATGCCGGGCATGTCTTCATGAAAAAAGAAGCAGTATTCGTTTATTCGGATCAGCTGCTTTCCTACAAATTTTCCGAAAATCATCCCTTTAATCAATTCCGGCTTACCTTAACTCTCGACTTGCTAAGAAAAATAGATAAAATTCAAGAAAGTGATATCGTTCCTCCCCGTAGCGCAACAAAAGAAGAATTACAGCTTATCCATGATGCTGCCTACGTAGAGGCTGTTCAAAAAGCCGGCAGCGGCGAGCTGTCTCTTGATATAGCGGAAGGATATGGCTTAGGGACAGAAGATACACCAATGTTTGAGGGCATGCATGAAGCAAGCGCCCTTCTTGTCGGGGGCACCTTAACAGCTGCCGATTGGGTCATGCAAGAAAAAGCTGCTCATGCCCTGCATTTAGGAGGTGGGCTCCATCACGGTTTCCGGGGGAAAGCATCGGGTTTTTGCATCTACAATGACAGTTCCGTCGCCATTAAATATTTGCAGGAAAAGTACCAGGCCCGTGTTTTATACATTGATACGGATGCTCATCATGGCGACGGCGTCCAATGGTCTTTTTACGACGATCCCGATGTGTGCACACTATCTATCCATGAAACTGGCCGTTACTTGTTTCCAGGAACGGGAAATGTAAATGAACGCGGACAAGGCAAGGGCTATGGTTTTTCTTTTAATCTCCCCTTAGATGCGTTTACGGAAGATGAATCATGGCTTGAGGCTTATGAAACCTCTATATGGGAAGTAGCCGACTTTTTTAAACCCGATGTCATCTTAACGCAAAATGGAGCGGATGCTCACTTCTATGACCCGCTTACCCATTTATCGGCCTCCATGAACATTTATAAGCGTATCCCGGAAGTTGCTCATCAAGTCGCTCATCAATATTGTGACGGACGCTGGATCGCTGTCGGCGGAGGCGGCTACGACATATGGCGGGTCGTTCCACGGGCCTGGGCATATATTTGGCTAGCGATGACTAGACACTCAGATGTATCAGGCCCCCTGCCAAAAGCGTGGCTTGAACAATGGCAGCCTAAATCACCGGTACAGCTTCCTGCTGAGTGGAACGATCCTCCAGGCGCCTATCCTGCTATTCCTCGCAAACCAGAAATTGAGGAGAAAAATCGGCTAACCTTGGAAAAAATGCTTTATCCGCTTCGCCAGCACAAAAAATAAGCATCATCCTCAGCTATGTCTTCTTATAGTGAATCGGGGAGCGGATAGGAGAAATGCCAAAACTCACTCATCCGTCGATTTGGTCTTTTACTTTTGGCTATCACTGATGCTGGGATCTATGGAATAAAAACTCAACCCGTCTATTTAAAAACAACAAAAACGCTTGAACCGATTCAAGCGTTTTTGTTTGCTGATGATAGGCTAGTGTCATTCGTTCATTCTTTATAAGTTGGATCAGAGATGACGATCTGTACCCGGCGATTTTTTTGCATATTTTCTTCGTTCGTATTAGGAACGAGCGGCCGTGTATCCCCGTAGCCGACAGCGATGAACCGTTCAGAATCAAGACCATTATTATCAATAAAAAATCGAATAACACTGCTTGCCCGCGCGCTCGAAAGCTCCCAGTTAGATGGATAGATCGAGTTTTTAATCGGCCGATTATCTGTATGTCCTTCTACTTTTACAAGATTAGGGATGTTCTTTAGAAGCTTCCCTGTTTTCTCGAGAAACGGATAAGCCTCCTGCAAAATAACGGCGTCTCCTGTGCCGAAAACAACTTGCTCCTGCAGGACAAGTACAACTCCCTGTTCATTTCTAATCGCTGCAGCCGTGTCTTCAAGTCCGTTCTCCTTTAAGTATTTCTTCACTTCTCTTGCAAGCTTATCAAGGGATTGTTCATTGAGATCGGCTTCTTTCTTATTCATCTCTTCAGATGGATATTCTCCCGGCACAATCGAATCATTTGTTTGAAAGATAGCTTGCTCATTAAACGACTGAGCAATTGATTTAAATTTAATCATATCAATTTGCGACATAGAGAAGAGTAAGATAAAAAATACTAAGACGAGTGTGACAAGGTCAGAAAACGTCACCATCCATTTTGGGGCCCCTTTTTGCTCCGGTGGTTTGCGGGAGGGACGGCGACGACTAATCATAGCTCTGCCGCCTCACCCGCAGTCAACGCGCTCACTATTTTTCCTTCACTGCCGGCTAAAAACGCCTGCAATTTCTCTTGAAGAATCTTAGGATTTTGCCCCGATTGTACACCTACGACTCCTTCGATAATGATTTCACGGAAGAATACTTCTTTTTCCGTTCTTAGTTCCAGCTTTGCAGCCATCGGTAAAAAAACAAGATTAGCAAGCAATGAACCATAAAGTGTGGTGATCAAAGCTACGGCCATATTAGGACCGAGGGAAGTAGGATCGTCCAAGTTTTTCAACATAAGCACGAGCCCAATTAAGGTACCGATCATTCCCCAGGCCGGTGCATAATCCCCGGCTTTTTCCAGCATACTTCTTTTCTTTCGATGGCGTTCTTCTAAAGCAAGAATTTCAGCGTTCATAATATCTACGAGCATATCCTGCTCGATGCCGTCAATCGCCAGCAACATGCCTTTTCTCAAAAAGGGATTCTCTTCTTGTTCCAATTCTTTTTCAAGTGTTAACAGCCCTTCACGACGAGCTTTCTCAGACAGTTCTACAAATCGTTGAATGAGTGCTTCTAAATCGAGCTCTTCTTCACGAAACGCTTGTTTTGCAACGGTAAACAGATGCTTTATTTCACTCAATGGAAAGTTAATTAACAAACCAGCAGTAAGTCCGCCAAGAACGATTAAAATCGATGGCAAATGAATAAATGACGTAAAGCTGCTTAAGCCCCCGCTCGTTAAAACGGCAAATGCTAGTAAGGTAATCCCCAGAAGGATGCCAATTGGTGTCAATGCATCAAATTTTTTCATTGGTTCTCCCCTATCCCCTATTACAACTGCATTTTCTCTCTCTATTTATAGTTAGTTGGTGATTTTCACTGCAGGCGGACGCTTTCCACCACCATCAACTAGTGAAAAACCAACTCTTTCTCTTTAACAGAAACTGTTATTGAAAAAATTCTTATTTCGTTGATCCTCTTGTTTCAATGCGGTGAGGCAGAACAACGATTGGACTTTCTACTTCTTCTTTATTCATATATTTTGTTAAGAGCCTCATGGCAACTGCTCCAATATCGTACAACGGCTGCACAACAGACGTTAGCTGCGGGCGAACCATTAAAGCAAGCTTTGTGCTTTCAAAGCTAATTACTTCTAGCTCCTCAGGGATTTTCACACCGCTATCCTGGGCACCATGGATAACACCAAGTGCCATTTCATCTCCGTTAGCGAAGACGGCTGTCGGTTTGACAGAAGCCGTTTCTAGCTTGTGCCAAGCTTCTATTCCAGATTCATACGTGTAATCACCGTCCACCACTAATTCCTCTGTCAGCGGCAGGTTAGCGGCAGCGAGTCCTTCTTTGTAGCCCTCTAACACATATTGGCTAATCGTATCATCAAGCGGCCCATCAATAAAGGCAACATGTTTATGGCCTTTTTCTGTTAGTGAGTTCACCACATCAACGGCTGCTTCTCGATAATCAATATTGACGGACGGTATTTTTCCTGTTGGCTCTAGGGACCCTGCCAATACAACAGGAACAGGAGAACGTTCGAACTCTTCTACATGCTCCTGTGTAATCCGGCTGCCCATAAAGACGAGTCCATCTACTTGCTTACCGAGCATCGTGTGAATTAAGCGGATCTCTTTATCCTTATTTTGATCAGAGTTACTTAAGATAATATTGTACTTATACATTGTAGCGATATCTTCAATTCCTCTAGCAAGCTCTGCATAGAAGATGTTTGAAATATCCGGAATGATTACACCAACTGTTGTTGTTTTCTTACTCGCTAGTCCACGAGCAACCGCATTAGGGCGATATCCGAGTCGCTCAATTACTTCTAGAACTTTTTTTCGAGTCGCTGGCTTTACGTTCGGGTTTCCATTTACCACCCGGGAAACCGTAGCCATGGAGACACTCGCTTCCCTTGCTACATCATAAATTGTTACATTCATTTTTATATCTTCTCCTTCATATTAGCTTTTATCTCTATCTTAACAAAAAAAACTCCTGTGAATACACAGGAGTTACGCTTTTACAGGAATACTTTGAAGAACTTCTTTATAAAATTCATCAAATTGTTGCAAATTCATTTGCTGAGCAGAGTCAGAAAGAGCTACTGCCGGATCTGGATGAACTTCTGCCATTACCCCATCTGCTCCAATAGCTAATGCTGCTTTTGCTGTTGGAATCAATAAATCACGACGTCCTGTTGAATGTGTCACATCTACGAAAACAGGCAAGTGAGTTTCCTGCTTCAAGATTGGCACCGCCGAGATATCAAGCGTGTTCCGTGTCGCACGCTCGTATGTGCGGATACCACGCTCACAAAGCATAATTTGGTCATTGCCACGAGAAATGATGTATTCAGCTGCATTAATGAATTCTTCAATCGTAGCAGCAAGACCACGCTTCAGCAATACTGGTTTTTTCACGCTTCCAGCTGCTTTTAACAATTCAAAATTCTGCATGTTGCGGGCTCCGATTTGGATCACATCAATGTATTCGCAAGCTACTTCAATATCAGCTGGGTTGACAATTTCACTGACAACGGCAAGATTGTATTCATCTGCTACTCTCTTTAAGATTTTCAATCCTTCTAAACCAAGACCTTGGAAATCATAAGGAGAAGTACGCGGCTTAAATGCCCCACCGCGGATTAATTTTAACCCTTTATCTTTAATGGCTTGTGCCACTTCAGCTACTTGTTCATATGATTCTACAGCACATGGTCCGAACACGAATGTCGGTGAACCATCTCCAACTCTCTCGCCGCGAATTTCTACGATTGTATCCTCAGGCTTCTTCTTACGTGAAACGAGAAGTGCCTTTCGATGGTCATCTTGTTGCAATTCCAAGCCTGCTTTAAAAATTTCTTTAAACAAATGCTCAATTGTTGAATTTTCGAATGGGCCGCTATTGCTTTCAACAATCTTATTCAGCATCGCTCTTTCGCGGACAGGATCATAACGATTGACACCCTGTTTCTCTTTCACTCTTCCAATTTCCTGAACAAGTGTAGCTCGCTCGCTAATAAGGCTTAGCAATTCCGTATTTATTTCATCAACACGTTGTCTTAACTGGTCTAGTTCCTGGTTACTCACAATTATCATCCTTCCGCTCTAATATATTATCCACAATTCCCTCTAATCAGCTGCTATGTTTCCCCGTTTAAGCTTTACTCTTTCGCCGGCTGAAAAAATAAAGCAAGAGAAAAATAATCATTTTTAATGTTAGGGATTATTATAAAACAAACATTCTGAAATGTCACGAATATTTTTCTTTAATTATTAGACGCTTTTAAGCGTTAAAGTAAAAAAGTGAGTAAAACGTTTAAAAAGAGGGGTTTTCCCTCTTTCCAAACTCCCTATTTTATTTTTGGGAACATACTTGTTCTAATTGCTCCTTTGTAATTTTCCAGTGGGATTCATTCCAGACAGGCTGTCCCTTTTCGAACAAAAAGGCTTGTGGGGACTGGTGAATAATATTATACTCCCCTGCTATGTAATTAGATAGCTCTCTTGAATCCTGTACAGCCAGGTAATACCCTTTTTCTTCAGGGTGCTCATGCAAAAAGGCCTGATATTCATTAAAAGCGCTCGAGCTTACCGGGCAAGTTGTACTATGCTTTAGAAAAAAGAAACGCTTGTTTTCTTCGACCAATCTTTCAAAATCAGCAATTAAGTCTACTTTTTCCATAAAAGTCACCTTCCCATTTAAAGTTTCATTAATAAAAAAAACAGCGGACAAGCCGCTGTTTTTTTATTTGTTGTTCTTCTTATTATTTTGCTTGCCATTAGTTGAATTATTTTTATTTGAAAAATCATTATTGTTCTTAACAGCATTATTTGGCGCGTTATGGCCGCCGCCCTGTACCTTCTCATCTACGCCTACATCTGCTGAATTAGCATAAACAGACGGAGATGGCTTCGATGATTGATTAGAGGAGCTTGCTGAGCCTGATTGAGAGCTATTAGAAGATCCATTGGCTCCGTTGACACTCTTTTCTGTTTGATCAAATGCTTTTTTTGTTTCTTCTAACTTTTGTGTGACAGAATCTTTAACAGAGTCGGCTGTTTCTTTTGCCTTGTTCATCATATCATCTGTACTGCCGTTGCCTGTTGGCATGACTGTTTT
Source organism: Pseudobacillus wudalianchiensis (assembly GCF_001685015.1). Taxonomy (GTDB): domain Bacteria; phylum Bacillota; class Bacilli; order Bacillales; family Domibacillaceae; genus Pseudobacillus; species Pseudobacillus wudalianchiensis. The sequence goes on along the minus strand of NZ_MAYT01000001.1, from coordinate 60,504 downwards.
AACTTTATCCATTAAGACACCGGATTGTTCTTGAACAGATTGAGACAAAGTAGCTGTTTTGTCTTTCGCTGCTGTTGCAAGATTACTGCCTTTTTCCTTTGCCATTTCAGTCCATCCGCTAGCTCGTTCCTTCAACGTGCCAGCTTGAGAATTAAAGTCTTCGCGCAGTTCTTTTCCAGATTTCGGAGCCATGAATAACGCAGTGGCCGCACCAACAAGTCCACCCACAAGGGCACCGATTAAAAAGTCTTTCGTATTCATCGTACCGTCATCATAGATGTTACCTGATTCATAATTATCGTACTTTACGTTTGGCTTCTTCATTTGTCCCATATTCCTCTCTCCTTTTCCTTAATAGTTTGGCTGGCGAGTTACAGGTGAAGTTGACTCTGGAGCAGATAATTCTCTGGCATTCACCTTAGCCGGCTGCTCTTCTTTTCCGTCTTTAAATTTTTCGACGAGTTGTTTAACAATATTTCCCCACTGTACTGCTTGAGAAATTTTATATTGATTTTTCTCCATTTGTGAGGCAACTGTTGTTGTTACTTTATTAATAGACTGGTTCAAGTTTTGAACTGTTGAACCAACATCTTTAATAGCATACACAACTGTATTCAACTGTTCTGTTTTATGCTGGACATCTTCAGCGAGGGCATTCGTCTTATGTAATAGCTCTGTTGTTTCCGCTGTGATTCCCTGCATTTGACCTTCCAATCTGTCTACTGTTCTGGAAAGACTGTCTAAAGTTTTGTCAACTGATTTTAAAGTTTTTGACAAGTTTAAAACAAGAATTAAAAAAGCAATCGCTGCTATGGCAGCACTCAAATACAAAATAATTACCACTATGCGACACCTCCTACAAAGTTCTTAATTACTATACACTAAAGTTACCCCACAAACAAAAGGTTAAACACTGATAACTTCTCTCAAACGTTGTTTTTTCCTGCTTATTTGCTTAAAAAGCATAAAATGTTCACGGTTTAGCCACAGCTTTTTATTAGGCTTTATTAGACTTAGTTGATAATTTTTGCTATAGAAAGCTGCGAAATATAGTCCTTCCGCTGCGATCAACTATTAAAAAAGAATCTCCCGCCTTAACAAAACCTTTTATTAAAAAGAAAAGCTGCCGGAAAATCCCGGCAGCTGACGAGAAAATGACAGCTGCCACCTTCTCATTATTGTTCATTCAAATACTTTTCATACGCAGACTGAAACTTTTGAATGTCTCCTGCCCCCATAAAGATTAAGACGCCATCTTTATGTTTAGAAAGGGAAGAAGTATCTCCTTCCTTAAGCAAAACAGAGCCAGGAACTCTTTTCTGTAGATCTTCAATCGTCAATTGACCTTGATGTTCACGTGCCGAACCGAAAATATCACACAAGTACACAGAATCTGCCCCGCTCAGGCTTTCGGCAAAATCGTCTAAGAAGGTTTGTGTTCTTGAGAACGTATGTGGTTGGAAAATCACGACAATTTCTCTATCTTGATATTTTTGGCGTGCTGAATTAATGGTTGCTTTAATCTCCGTTGGATGATGAGCATAATCATCTATCAGCACTTGCGTCCCGATTGTTTTCTCTGAAAAGCGCCGCTTCACTCCTCCGAATGTAAGCAGTCTTTCTTTCACAATCTCCGTATCAATTTCTTCATATTGACAGAGCGCAATAACAGCCAGCGCATTTAAAATGTTATGATCACCGAATGTCGGAATTTTAAATGAAGCATAGAATGTATGGCGCACAAAAACATCAAATGTTGTGCCGCTTGAATCATGTTGGATATTGCGGGCTTGAAAATCATTTTCTTCCGCAAATCCATAAAAAACAACCGGTACTTTGGCATGGATTCGCTGTAAATGTTCATCGTCTCCACACGCAAAAATGCCTTTTTTCACTTTCAAGGCCATCTCCTGAAAAGCAGAGAATACGTCTTCCACATCAGAAAAGTAGTCCGGATGATCAAAGTCAATATTCGTCATAATGGCGTAGTCGGGAGCATAAGACAAGAAATGGCGGCGGTATTCACACGCTTCAAAGGGAAAATATTCCGCTTCCTTTTCTCCTTTGCCCGTACCGTCTCCAATAAGGAAAGAAGTTGGCTTTGCTCCGCTAATCACATGAGCGAGCAAGCCTGTCGTCGATGTTTTCCCGTGAGCACCCGTTACCGCAATACTTGTAAAGCTCTGCATAAAATCTCCAAGAAAGCGGTGATAACGGATTACAGGTAGTTGTAATTCGTTCGCTCGTTGAATCTCCTCATGATCATCTGGAAAGGCATTGCCGGCAATAACGGTCATGCCAGGCTGAATATTATCGGCCCGAAATGGCAGGATCGGAATGCCCGCTTCCTCCAGTGCTTTTTGAGTAAAAAATGATTTATCAACATCAGAACCTTGCACTTGTTCACCTTGATCATGAAGTACCTGTGCAAGGGCGCTCATTCCCGAGCCTTTAATTCCAACAAAGTGGTATGTTGTCATAATAGAACCTCCAGCATTCGTCTATCCGTAAGCATTATATGTATTTTAAGCCGTTTTGCCCTTTTATAGACGACGGACAGTTAGCATTTTACATTGAAACATTATAACACTTTTTTGAGCGGCTGACTATGCAGCCTTTTGCTCCTTATGAAAAAAGGGAGGCTGCCGCCTCCACATATTTCCTCAACAGGGAATATCAGTTTACATTTGAATCATGAAGTGTTTGCAATTCCTCTTCTGTTAAAAGAACTTCTCGCGGTCGGCCAGCGCGTTGTCCAGATACGAATCCTTGCGTTTCCATCATCTCGATTAATCGTGCGGCCCGATTATAGCCAATTTTAAAATGACGCTGTAAAAGCGATGTAGACGCGCCTCCCTGTTGAACAACAAATTCACAGGCTTCTGGAAAAAGTTCATCTTCCGTTTCTGAAATGGCGGCTTTTTGTAAAAGCTCTTCCTGCTCAAATAAATAATTGGGCGCTTGTTCTTTGCGCACGTGCGCGACGATAGTATCAATTTCATCATCAGACACAAATGTACCTTGCAAGCGGACCGTTTCTGATGCGCCATTGTTTAAAAAGAGCATATCTCCACGGCCGAGCAGCTTTTCTGCACCACCTGTATCAATGATTGTACGCGAGTCTACCTGTGAGGACACCGAGAAGGCAATCCTCGTTGGGATATTCGCTTTAATTAAACCAGTAATAACGTCAACAGAAGGACGCTGTGTAGCGACAATTAAATGAATACCACATGCCCGAGCCTTCTGTGCAATCCGGCAAATCGCCTCCTCTACATCAGCTGGCGACATCATCATTAAATCTGCCAGCTCATCGATAATAATCACAATATAAGGCAGGTGCTCACTTTTTCTTCCATGCTCCGCTGCTTTCTCATTGTATTTCGTAATATCCCGAACGCCAGCATGAACAAATAATTCATAGCGCCGTTCCATTTCCTCCACTGCCCACTTCAAAGCAGCTGTTGCCGCTTTTACATCGGTAATGACAGGGCTGACTAAGTGAGGAATGCCATTGTAAGGAGCCAGTTCTACCATTTTAGGGTCGATCAGCATCAATTTTAGCTCATGCGGAGCTGCTTTATATAAAAGACTAACAAGGATCGAGTTGATACAGACACTTTTCCCTGAACCAGTCGCTCCCGCAATTAAGCCATGCGGCATTTTCTTTAAATCGAGCACAACCGGCTCCCCAGAAATGTCAAGGCCGAGCGCCGATGTAAGCGGCGAAGCATTCTCTTTAAATGCCTGACTCGAAATAATTTCGCTAATTTGCACAGGACGGCTCTCTTTATTTGGCACTTCAATCCCAATCACTTGTGTTCCCGGGATCGGCGCCTCAATTCGAATATTCCTTGCAGCAAGACTTCGTTTAATATCATCTGTTAAATTGGTAATCTTGCTTACCTTCACTCCTCGCTCCGGCTCTACTTCAAACCTGGTGACGGATGGTCCGACAGTCACATTTACAACCGAAGCCTTTACGTTAAAGTTCTTGAAGGTTTCATTTAATACCTCGCTTTGGGCATCTACGAACTCCCCGCTCATTTCTTTTACAACAGGAGGAGCCAAGTAGTCCTCGTAAGGAAACACGTAATATTCGGGTTCAGAGCGATCCTCGCTGTCTGCTGCAGGCACCTCAGGTTCCGTCGGTTGCAGTAAGGTATCTTCTACCCTTTCTTCAACACGGCAAATAACGTCGCTTGCTTCTGCAACAGCCGGCTCTTCCGGTAGCTTGGACGGTTCTTCCTTTCTTTGTTTCCATAATTCCCGGTCTTGCTTTAGCATAAGAACATTAAATGGTGTTTGCTTTCTCTTGCGGCTTCTTTCCTCTGCTCGAGACACTCTTTTTTCTTCTGGCAGTTTTCCATCTGGATTTTCCGGCGGAGCTGGCTTTTCTGTTATTTCAACTTGTACAGCTCTTTCCTCTACCATCGGAGCAGCGGGTTCTTCTTTGTATATTAGGTCTGCTGGTTTCGCAGCTACTTCTTCTTCCTCCTCGTATACCAGTTCTACTGGTCTGGCAGCTGCCTCTTCTTCCTTGTATACCGATTCTGCCGGTTCCGCAGCTACTTCTTCTTTGTGTACCGGTTCTACTGGTCCGGCAGCTACTTCTTCTCCTTTGTGTACCGACTCTGCCGGTCTCATAGCTACCTTTTCTTCTTTGGATGCCAGTTCTGCTAGTCTCGCAGCTGCTTCTTCTTTGTATACCTTTTCTACTGGTCTTGCAGCTACTTCTTCTTCATATCCCGATTCTGCTGGTCTTGCAGTTATCTTTTCTTTGTATACCTTTTCTACTGGTCTTGCAGCTACTTCTTCTTCATATCCCGATTCTGCTGGTCTTGCAGTTATCTTTTCTTTGTATACCGGTTCTGCTGGTCTTGCAGTTATCTCTTCTTTGTATACTGATTCTGCTGGTTTCGCAGCTACTTCTTCTTCGTATACTGATTCTGCTGGTTTTGCAGCTACTTCTTCTTCGTATACTGATTCTGCTGGTTTTGCAGCTACTTCTTCTTCGTATACTGATTCTGCTGGTTTCGCAGCTATCTCTTCTTCCTTATATTCCGGTTTTGTTGAGGTTACAGCTATCTCTTCTTTTGCAAACGATGAAACAGCTTCTACATCAAAAGCTTTTTTCTTTTCTTCTGATTTGAATAAAAGCAATGGTTCTTCTTTTTCCGGTAATGTTGGTGCTGGCTCTTCCTGTTTAGCTGAATCAGCTGCTGTAAATATCACTTTTTCTTCCTTATCGATTTTTATTGTTTCCGCCTCTGCTTTTTCTTTAGAAACAGGTAGACTCTCTTCTTCTCTAGCAGCAACTGGAGTTACTTCGACTTGATCATACGGTTCCTCCATATCTTCCGCCTTGTTTTTCGGCCGTTTTTGAAAGCCGTATATAGGAGATGGGACCTCTGTAGGCTTAAAAGGACCGGGAGAGACTTTGTAAGTTGGAATTGGTTTAGTCGGCTGTTTAGGACGCGGCTCTTCTTTCTTTACAGAACGGTGCTCTTGTTCCGGGCTATTGCCGAGGAAATCTTGTTTTTCCAAACGCACCTTTCTTTCCCGGCGGGGCTGAATGGCCTCCTGTCTACGGCCTCGTAATTCTCTTGAAGGGTAGCGATAAGCTATTCTTGTTTTCATTTCCTGTGACTCTTGCAGCCGTTCAGAGGACAAAGAAAAGTCCGGCTGGTCGACTGTTCTTTGCAGAGTCACTTCCTTTTGTTGAAGCAGCTCAACCGGCTGTTCAACTTCTTCATCTATTTCTTCACGAAACAATCCGATTATTCTCTTAAAAAAACTCATTAAAATCACCTTTTCTTTTTAAAATCCCTTCTTATTTTAACAGCTTTTTCCGCTAGGATGATAGCAAATAGAGACATTTGAGACTTTTGCACCGAAAAGCACAAAAACCTTGAAAGCGTCTATCCACTTTCAAGGTTTTTTTAATACCGCTTATTTATTTTCTCGTTCAACTGCTCGATTCTTCGCCATAATAAAGATCGGTTCTAGCGTTCCTTCTTCATAAATGAAAGAAAGAGCGGTAATGGGAACATGGCCGCCTGTGAAAAAGCTCATCGTCATTTGAGCCAGCACATCATAACCTGTTTCATTACGAATATCTCCAATAATGAGTACATCGCCGTGTGGAACGGATACCGTCATTTCTCCCTGTACCTGCCCCGCCATTTCTTTTAGAAACTTATCATTTAAAATTCGGCTGGCGTCATAGCCGTCGTTCGTATTGAGGAAATAAAAGATGCTGCCTGCTACTTCGTCTCGTTTTACGTTTGTTGGCAAGGAACGCAGATTAAAGCGCGCCATTTCACGAAGCCGTTCTTTTGTCCAGCCTTCTTTTTTCATTAATCGCTCATCAATCAAACGATAGGTCTTTCCAAGATCAAGTGCATAATAAATATTTGTTTCTGCTGTATGTTCATCAATAAAAAACGGCACTCCTTCTTCCACTTCCTTAGGAAATGAAGTAGAGCGAATAACAGGGAAAATATTCTTTTCCTGATCCGATAAAGAATGATCTGTACCCATGACAGCTAATGCTTCTTCTACATAATAGATAACCTCATCAATGGCTTTTTCTTTTTTCTCATGCCATTTAGCCACAATACCTGGCAATGAAACGGTTATCCCTTTTCCAGATTCTTCATTTTCAATTCGCAGCTCGTCTTTTTCTCGGTCAAATAAAAACGAACGATTTTCCTGCTGTAACCGTTCTTCAAGAATACGTCTTAATTTTTTTGAGTCCACCATTTCTCTCCTTTCTCAAGAAAGACGCCTGGTTAGCCGGCTGTTAAGACAATAGGCTGTGCCGGTGAACCAGACGGATATGCTTTATAGTCCTTCGATAAACTGCTCGATCTCTTCCTTTGTCTTCCGATTTTTGCTAACAAAACGGCCAAGCTCTTCGCCGTTTTGGAAGGCAACAAAACTTGGTATACCAAAGATATCCATACTGATGCATAAATCAAGAAAATCGTCCCGATCTACATAAATAAAAGTATATTCGTTATATTTTTCTTCGATTTCTGGCAGTACCGGTTCAATCACCCGGCAGTCCGGGCACCAATCAGCGGAAAATAAAAAGATATGCTTCCCTGATTCTCTTAATTGCTTGAATTCTTCCATTGATGCTAGTTTCTTCACCCTTACTTCCCTCCCATTGAAATGGTCATTTAGCTGGGGTTGACCAGCCTTTCTTTCTCATAGTCTCAGATATGAGTAAGCTTATCATAAGGGGTGCCGCAAATGAAGCAGAAAGTCTTACAGAAACACCCTTGTCTCAAAGCTTATGACCGAAAAGATCTTCATCGGCTAAATGATCGTACGAACAATGCCAATAGTGCCACACCATAAGCTTCCTGCTAATCCGCCGGGCGTGATCCTTTTTTCAGCCAATAGGCTTCCAAAATCATTTTTCCTTACACCTTTTGGCTAGTGAGAAGACCGTGGCAGCTTATTTTTGCGACAAAGGAAGCACTTACCACGCTGTTGACAAACGCTCGCTTTCTTCGTTGCTCGCCTACCTGCGGTGCTCATGACCCTGATGGTCACTCCGCTCCTTGTCAGGTCTCGCGCCTCGAAAGATAAACATTTTCAACTAGTCTGAGGGATTGAACATAGACTTTGTCTACATTCTGGCACTTACTTCTTATTTATTAACAAAAATTGTCCTAACAGTAATTTTGCCACATGCAGAAACATTTCATCCCTCGTAACAAGTCCGTTTGTAAAAACGCCAATAGCCCCTTCGTGCTGGCGAATTTCTGCGCGGGCAGTAAATCGCTCCATAACAGGGCCAAGCTCTTCGCCGCTGCGAAGTTGTTCAGCTATCGTTGGGGGCAGTAAAATCCTAGCTCCTCCGGCTGTTATAATAACCTGCTCTTTAACAGCAAGCGCTCCCCAGTTACACAAAAATAAGCCTGCGTCTGTTTCCATGACTCCGCCTTCAAGGCCGATCCCGATATCAGCATTCGCTTCCGTTAATGTATTTTTGGCCCGGTTGACGGCTCCCTGTCTCGTTTCTTCATCAGAAAACGGCTGTTCACTTACGTTAGACGGAACCGATACACTCTCTATTTCTGCTTGTAAACCGGCCGCTTCAACCGCTTTCTCCAAAGCTAGCTTTTTTGCTCTATTTAATGAACCGATAGCAATTTTCAAGTGATCCCTTCTTTCTTTTATAAAAGGCTGTATTCAAGATGAATACAGCCTTTTGAAAACATCATCACTACAAATTATAAGACGGGAATAAAATTCAAACAACTTCACGATCTTTGAGTATTCGTCTCCGGCATTCCTAATAAGATGGATTAAGGAGGAATGACAGTGGATACTGAAGATTTATGGATGGGAGGCTTTTTTCAAAAAAAGATCAAGAAAACAGCTAATTCCCCTCAGCTCCGCGGGGAAGATACGAACCAGAAATATTTTCGTCCCTCCCGCCTGCCTGCTTTGAACACCCGCGTTCGTTCGTTTACTTTTTTTAATCCATACTACACACAACCTCCAGAGAACATCCAGTTGCCTTCTACTTTAATGGCTACAGCGGAGGATACAATTTTAAACTATTTTAGCGTATTGCGAGAAGCAGCCTATTTTTCTGAAGGAGAAGGAGGAGGTTGCGGCACAGTAGGAATGGCAGCCATCCCTTATCCAGCCGCTTATCAATTTCTTAATAAAGAATACCAAAAAAGAGTGAGCTATGAAAAATTCTTTCACTCTTTCCGCGGAATCGGCCATATTACTTTAATTAAATTAAATAAGGTGAAAACTTCGCATTATTTTGTTGAGTTAGAGACGATTGAAGGAAGCGCGAAGGACGTTACTTTTTTTGCTTATTATTACGGTTTTATAACTGTTATAAAAGAAAAGGAATCATATAAAATTCACGATATGACCTTTCACGGTGAAGACTTTCTATGTGCACCTTATCATGGATGGGATCACGAAGCGGAGGCAGTCGTAGACGTTAAATACGGTGAATGGTGCAAGCTTGTAAAGAAGAGATACCCTACTTATAAAAATAATTATGTGAAACATATTTATTTTCACGGGACAGACGGCCACGATTACCTGTTCGTCTTTTTTGAATTAACCAATGGCACAGATGTGGAAATCGCTCAATTTAAAAGGAGAGCCACTGGGAGGTGGATACCGATAAAAATAGACCCTGAGAAATGTCTCAAGCAACGATAGAAGGTGAATTTACTGAGTCTTTCCAGCAAGCTAAGACCTGCTTCACTGAAGGCAGGTCTTAGACTGTTTTCATCTATCTTGTACTTTACTCAACTTCCTGCCTTTAATGAAGCAACTGTCGCTTTGTCACTTGTTTTTACAAGACGAACAAGCAATTCTTTTGCTGCAGCATAATCATCTACATGAATAACGGAAGCGTGTGTATGAATATAACGTGAACAAATGCCAATAACAGCGCTTGGCACCCCTTGATTAGACGTATGAACACGTCCCGCATCTGTCCCTCCTTGCGAAACAAAATATTGATAAGGAATATTGTGGCTTTCTGCTGTATCTAAGATAAATTCCCTCATACCGCGGTGAGTCACCATCGTTCTGTCAAAAATACGCAGGAGTGCTCCTTTGCCGAGCTGGCCAAATTCTTTTTTATCCCCCGATGCGTCATTTGCAGGGCTGGCATCAAGAGCATAGAAAATATCGGGCTTAATCATTTCAGCCGCTGTTTGGGCGCCGCGCAGGCCGACTTCCTCTTGTACAGTTGCACCAGAATAAAGCGTATTCGGCAGCTTTTCCCCCTTCAGCTCTTTCAGCAATTCAATCGCAAGTCCGCAGCCGTAACGGTTGTCCCACGCCTTAGCCAGGATTTTCTTCTCGTTCGCCATTGGAGTGAAAGGAGATACCGGTAGGATAGACTGCCCCGGCTTAATGCCGATTTTCTTCGTATCTTCTTTGTCATCCGCTCCAATATCAATGAGCATATTTTTTATCTCCATCGGTTTTTTGCGTTGTTCTTCACTTAATAAGTGAGGAGGGATTGAGCCAATAACCCCGATAACAGGACCGTTGTTCGTCATAATTTGTACACGCTGAGCGAGCAGGACTTGTCCCCACCAGCCGCCAAGAGGTTGAAACCGAATCATTCCATTATCAGTAATTTGAGTAACCATAAAGCCCACTTCATCCATATGACCAGCCACCATCACAACAGGATCATGATCTTCACCTTTTCTTACGCCAAAAATACTACCTAAACCATCTTGCACAAGGTCATCGGCGTACATTTCTAACTGTGTACGCATAAAACGGCGCACATCATGCTCGTTTCCAGGAGCCCCCGGCAGTTCGGTTAACGTCTTAAAGAGTTCTAGCGTTTCTTTATTCATGCTCTAATCTCCTTTTCAAGTCTCGATTGCCTTCATTCTACAGAAAATTGGACTAGACTTCCAGTTTGACTATGACGATTTTCTGAACATGAAAGACAGAAGTTTCAGCATTTTTCAAATTAAGGTATACTTATATCAATCTATAAAAATAGGGGTGAAAAATATGAATACGAATTGGGGTACATTTATTTTAGGAGCAGTTGCAGGTGCTGCAGGTGCCGTACTCGTACAGCAAAGTTTAACAAAGACTACATACGTCTCCGCGGAAAAAGCATTAAAAGAAGTGAAAGAAGCATTTAAATCAGAAGGCACGATCGATGGATCTTGGATTAAAATGAAGCCAGAACCAATCAAGAAAGTCGGCATGGACAAAATGGTATACAAAGGCGGAGTTTCCCGCACGATTGGCCAAGAAAGAGAGCAATTTGAATTTATTGCTGACTCTAAAACCGGCGCCATTATGGACGTATATAGAACTTATTAAGCCGAACCTGCTTTTTGACACTCTCAGGCTGATTGAATGTTTTGCCTTTCAGGGCCTGAACTTAATGGAAAGTGAACGTTTGTTAACAGCCTGAGGGCTGTCCTAAATAGGCAGCCCTTTTGATCATTAATTTTCAACAGCCGCTTTTTCTCTCTTTACTGCCTCGATCATCTCTCCGTGTTCATTCCACTTCACTGCACGGTATACAGCATCATGATAAAAGAAAAACCAAGCGTTTCTTTTCATTCCTTCCGGCAGCCATTTTTGTTTAGCTGCAATCGAATCCATTGGATAATCATCATACGCCAGTACCCATAGCACATTTTGGTGGGCATGTGTCGGCATCAGATCTGCCATATGAACGAGCCATTCTCCATTACGCTCAATTGTAATAATGGAATGACCGTTACTGTGGCCGCCTGTATGAATCATTTTGACTCCTTTAATTGGCTCGATCTCTTCCTTATAGGTTTGGACTTGCTCCTCAATTGCTTCCCAATTTTCCTTCCAATACGTGTTCTTAGAACGAATATTAGGGTTTCTCATCTCATCCCATTCGATTTCTGATGTATAAATGACAGCATTCGGAAAAGCAGGCACAAGCTTGCCCCCTGCCCATTTTGTTAATCCGAGTGCATGGTCAAAGTGCATGTGAGTCATCAGAACGATATCGATATCGGCAGGCGTGATGCCTAATTCAGCCAATCCTTCTTCCACCTTTGATTCTTCATGCACTCCGTAATTGCGAATCTGCTTATCGGTTAACCGGCCGTTTCCAATTCCCGCTTCAATTAGAATATTCTTTCCATCCATTTGAAAAAAAATAGGATCCGTTCGTAATGTCACTTGATTCTTTTCATTACTGTCGTATTTTTTTGACCACAACGGCTTCGGCACCACCCCAAACATTGCGCCTCCATCCATGTTGGTTACCCCGCCATTTAACCATGTTAATGTTAAGCCCCCCACTTTTAGTTCTTCCAATATATAATCCCCCCTTCATGTATACGCATTCATTGTAACATTTCTTAGAATATTGTGTCATTTAATGGAATGACTGCAAACGGTTAGATGAATAATTCCTTCCTGTTCTGCTCAACTTAAAGGTGTACATTAACGAAAGGAGTCTATCCCATGATAAAGCTAAGATATATGATCATTGCATTTTTACCGTTTGTTTTGTTATTCGGATGTAACAAGACAAATTCAGTGGATGAACGCCAAGGCATAGATATTGAAAATGCTCGATATAACCCTCCAAATAATCAAACGTTTGATGGAGACCGGAATAATAGGAACGATCAAAGCCGTACGCTCACTACTGATGATAACAATGGTAACAACATGGTTAACGACAACAATAACAACAATAATAACGGCATGGAAGTATCGGATCAGGCAGAGAGCCAATTAGAGAAGTTAAAAGAAGTACGCGCCGCTAAAGTAATTGTCACAGATCATACTGCCTATGCAGCGGTCATGCTGAATAATGGAAGTCAAGACAAACTGACTAACCAGCTTGAAGACAAAATCGCGAATGAAGTAAGAAAATCGGATCGCAGCGTTCAAAAGGTGTACGTATCAGCCAATCCAGATTTCATGCAACGGATGCGGGATTATGGAGATCGGCTCAATGCAGGTCATCCAGTAGCAGGTTTATTTGATGAATTTACAGAAACGGTACGCCGAGTATTCCCGGATGCCCGTTAAAATAATTCCTATCCTAACAAAAGATGTCTTAGCAGGTTAAACCTGCTAAGACATCTTTTTGCACTTTAAAGAGCGCTATGAACGAAACTGCGCTTCTACCCTGTAAATCCGCTGGCCCCTCTGTGAGAATTTCTCTTCATATTCTGTCATAATATTGCCTTCGTAATCACTCTTGTGAAGATCGAGGCTTAAGAATGTAAGAAGCATTCCATAAGCAGAAAAACTTTTCAGAGAGTATTCAAATAAGCCTTGATTATCTGTTTTAAAATGAACTTCTCCACCATCCGGCATAATATCCTCATACAGCTTTAAAAACGATCGATACGTCAAGCGCCGTTTTTCATGACGTTTTTTCGGCCATGGGTCTGAAAAATTTAAATAAACGCGGCTAACATCTCCCTTGGCAAAATATTGGTCGAGATTTTTAGCATCTACGTTTAACAGCTTCACATTCGGAAGCTCTGCTTCAATAAGCCGGTCTAAAGCCGTCACAATGACACTTTCATACAGCTCGATTCCGAGAAAGTTAACGTCCGGATGAGCTTTTGCCATTTCCGTAACAAATTGGCCCTTCCCCGTTCCTACTTCAATGTACAACGGGTTATCATTATTAAACACCTGTTTCCAATCGCCTTTATGATCTTCCGGCTTTGGAACAATATATTGCGGGTAGGCCTCGATTTTTTCCCGAGCCCACGGTTTATGTCTTAATCGCATTCTGGCACCTCATTAAAAATGTTTCGTTCAAACCATATCACGCTTATCCGTTATATTCAAGAAAGAATATGCGCTAAGTCGCGAAAGCCTTCTTTCACCTCTCGACTGCGGCCTGTTTCTTTATTCCATTGGAGCGATAAAAGTGTCTGGGCTAATACATACCACTTCATTCGTAAGCCTAGATGCGGAGTGTAGACGAGGCCATACTGAGCGAGCCAGTTTTCCCACTGGCTTTCCTCAATGTATGTATACAGCATCATCCCCAGATCAACAGCCGGATCGGCAATTAACGCTCCATCCCAATCAATTAAGTATAGCTCATCTTCATCTGATAATAACCAATTATTATGATTAATATCTCCGTGGCAAACAACATACTCTCCATGGCCAACCTCGGAAAGCCGGCTTCGAAGGAATCGAAGGGCCCTTTGGACATCTTCATCACCTTGTATTTCCTCATCAAGCTGCCGTTCAATCTCTGCTAGGATCATCTCAGGTTCTACCGGCTCTTTCCCAAGCTTTTCAAGCATGGACAACAACGGCTGGGAAGAATGTATCTTACTCATTAGCCTCGCTACCCGGCTATCTCCCATCTCTATTGGAGCAAGCTCACGACCTTTGAGCCAATGCTGAGCTGTAATGACATCTCCGTTTTCCAGTCGTTTTGTCCAGATCAGCTTCGGCACAATCCCTTCAACCGACAAAACCGCCAAAAAAGGAGACGAATTTCTTTTTAAGAATAATTGCTGTCCTCCATGCTTGGCCGCATAAGCCTTTCCGGTTGCTCCGCCGGCTGGAGTGATTTCCCAATCTTGTCCAAGTAAGTGTTCCACCGTTAGTCACCTTCATTTTTGTTGGGCTTCTTTCACACCCGAATAAAAAAGACAGCTATCGATTCTTCCTACAATAGCTATCTTCGTACTATGACAGGCTGCATTTTTTATTCTGTCATCTACGCGTTCATTTTAAAAGTTATCTAATATTTTATCACGAAATAGTTTCTTCGGCTAGGTATTTCGCGCATGCTTATGAATAGACCTTTGATGAAGAAGATACTTTTTTTATTCTTCCTTATCCTCCGCCTCACTCATAAACAAAAATCCAGGGTCTTCATCCCATTCTGGCCGTCGGACACTCGTTGTTTTCCCAAAGTCGAGAATGCTTTTCGCTGCTTTCAATTGAATATTTTTTAACGGAGAAGGCATGCTTCTCATACGATTAAACCAATCTGGAAAAGTTCGGTTGTCTATAATGTCCAGCCCATACGGCGCGCCTGGGTAATCAATGAACCCGTTCCGGGAGACGATCGCTTTTTTTATCGGAAAGTCAAGCTCCTGCAATTGAAATAAATTCTTTACTACAGCTTCCATCCGGCTCATTGCGAGCATTGGACTCAGGACTCTTCCTTCCTCCTTCCCGCTTCTCTTAAGCCAAAAATGCTCTGTAGAGCCAACGTACACGGCTTGTTCTTCCTCTTCCAAAAATGTCAAACACCAGGCTTCCGTTGGGGCTAATAAAATGACATCCAGTTCCATCGGCGCCTTTTTTAACTGAAGAACAGGCTCATACAACAAAAGAAAACTGTCCGGCAGTCTTTGCAGGAAAAACCTTAACCGCTCATCATGAAAATATCTTGGGTCAATATACGATTTTTCCCGTACGGTTGAGCTGGCCCATTTCACTTGAAAAGTAAATAACTGTTCGAGAAATTGGTGTTTTAATTCCTCTAAGTTAGCCGCTGAGCTAACTTGAATCGTTTCAAACAAGGACTGCTCTTCTTCTACAGTCGCAGCTTCCTCGTCTTTGCCGAACCGGAAAAAGGACTTTAGTTTATATACCATTCCTGGTTCTTCGGATTCTTCCGCGGGCTCCTCAATCGTTAGGGTATCCAGCTCTTCTTTCCAGCGATTCCGCTCCCAGAATTGCCGCATGCTTTCCCACTGTTGTTTTTTAAGCCGGGCAAACTGGGCCGGATAATGAAAAACGTCTGTTTCATATCTAGAAATGTAATCCTGTAGCTTAATCAACTGCGCCATGTTTCTTTATTCCTTTCCCTCACCTTTATGTAATTCTATTTTTTCCTTTATTTTATATTTCGGACTCCTATCCAAATAAGTTTCGTATAAAACAACAGATTCCGCTAAAAATTTTTCCTTTAGCTCTAATGGCGGCAATTGAAAAGACGTTTCCCCCTTCCATTTTCTAGCGATTGTAATGTGAGGTCGAAACGGTCTGTTGTCAAGGGTAAAACCTGCTTCTCGACATGCTGCACTTACAGCTGCCTGCAATTGATTGAGGCGGCTTTCTTCTTGCACACCCGCCCAGAAAATACGCGGCTCTGTCTTTTTGCCAAAAAAGCCGAGATGTTCAACGACGAGAGGAAAGGCTTCTATTTCTTTTATAGAAGAAGCCATAAGTGAAATAGCCTTCTGAAGCGGCTCTTCTTCTGCTGCTCCTAGAAAAGCGAGCGTCAGATGTAAATCTTGCTCATGAACAAAACGAGCAAATGGAAGCTGTTGCTCTTGGATCCTTTGATGAAGATCCTGTTTTAATTCCAATGGCAGAGGAAGGGCAAAGAAATAATGATTACGACTCATGTCAGCTACCCCTTTATCAGTGATTTTCCCTCTATTCTACCAAACGCGTTGGATGTTTCCAAATCGAAAAAAAACGTATATTCCTATCTGTATTGATTGGATTAATACGAATTAATATGCTAATAATAGAAGTAAGAAAAATGGATGGAAGGATGAACAACAGTGAAAACCGTTAACAACATTGCTGAGTTAATCGGGGACACTCCCCTTGTAAAATTAAATCGCTTAGCCCCTGAACAGGGAGCGGATGTATATTTAAAGCTGGAATTTTTTAATCCAAGTAAAAGTGTAAAAGACCGGGCTGCCTATAACATGATCGTAGAGGCCGAAAAAGCCGGTTTGCTAAAGCCAGGAGCGACTATTATCGAACCAACGAGTGGCAATACTGGCATCGGGCTTGCTATGAATGCCGCAGCTAGAGGCTATAAAGCTATTTTAGTGATGCCTGATACGATGACAAAAGAACGAATTAACCTTTTAAAAGCGTACGGGGCAGAAGTGGTACTGACACCAGGCGATGAAAAAATGCCGGGCTCGATTCGAAAAGCAGAAGAGCTTGCCAAAGAGATTCCTAATAGCTTTGTTCCGATGCAATTTGATAATCCGGCTAACCCGGATGCCCATCGGAAAACAACAGCAGTAGAAATTTTGGAGGCTGTAAAGCAAATCGGCAAGAACCTCGGGGCTTTTGTCGCTACAGCTGGCACAGGCGGCACTATTACCGGGACAGGTGAAGCCTTAAAAGAACAGATTCCCGACTTAAAAGTTCACGTAGTAGAGCCTGCTGGTTCTCCTGTCTTATCCGGCGGCAAACCAGGTAAGCATAAGCTCGTTGGCACAAGCCCTGGCTTTATTCCAAATACACTGCATGAAGATGTGTACGATTATATTTATAAAATTGAAGATGAGGATGCCTATGAAACGGTGCATCGTCTCGCCCGTGAGGAAGGAATCCTCGTAGGTCCTTCCTCAGGTGCCGCTTGCTATGCCGCTATCCAAACAGCGAAAACCTTAACGAAAGACGATATTGTCGTATGCATCGCCTGTGATACAGGTGAGCGCTACTTATCAAGTGATTTATTCCAGTCGTAATAAAAACGCCCTTCCAGCTGGTGGAAGGGCGTTTTTATTTGGTTGTCAGGTCAGTATTTAAAGTTTTTTAGTCAGTAAACTCCCGTTATGGGCTAGTAACCCTCCCCAAAAGCATAAATAATTATTTTTTTCCTGCTAGCTCCCAAATAGTTTGAGCATAAATAGCGGTCGCTTTTAGCAAGTCCTCAATAAACATATATTCATCTTTTTGATGGGCAACGTCCTCCCGTCCAGGGAACAGCGCGCCAAATGCGACTCCTGTTTTTAAGCTGCGGGCATAGGTTCCTCCTCCAATAGATAAAAGCTCTGCTTTCTCTCCCGTTTGTTCCTCGTACACTTCGCAAAGCGTCTGAATGAATGGATGATCTTGGTCGACGTGATGTGGAGGACTGTCGGAAAAATTCTCAATCTTGAAGCGCTCCTCAGCCAGGCGTTCGGTTAACAACGCTTTTTGCTCCTCCAGTTGAAACGTAACAGGGTAACGCATATTCAAACCAAGTCTTCCTCCAGTATCCTCATGAAATGCCAGCTTCCCTACATTGATTGTTAAGTCACCCGTTATTTTATCGCTATAGTCTATCCCTAACTTTCTTCCACGGGATTCTTCGAAGAAAAACCGGCTCGTGAACTGAAAAAAGTGAGCCGCTTTTTTATCAAGTTCTCTGCCAGCTAAGAACTCTGCCAAATAAAGGCCGGCATTTTTCCCAAGATCTGGCTCCATCCCATGAGCAGAAACGCCTTTTAATTCTAAAATTAACCTTCCATTGTCAATATAGGAGCGGTCATCCAATCCATGCTCATCGACAAACGCCCGGTAGCTTTGAATCACTTCTGTCTGTCCGCAGTTCACGGTTACCGCGGCTTTTGCATAATCAGGTACCATATTATATCTTCTGCCTGCTTCAAAAGAGTGAACAATGAGGTCACCAGAGCGCCCCTGGGCAGGCTCATCAGATTGTTGAACAACGTCAAAATCAGCAATTCCTTTTTCTGCAAAAATGATTGGAAAGTCTGCATCCGGAGCAAAACCGACAGCTGGCATTTCTTCTTTTTCAAAATAACGATCCACACAACGCCATTCGCTTTCCTCGTCCGTACCGATAATCATTCGTACTCGCTTATGTAAAGGCAAACCAAGCTCTTTCACAATTTTCATGGCATAGTAAGCAGCCATTGTTGGTCCTTTGTCATCGATAGCCCCTCGTCCAAATATCTTTCCATCCTTTATTTCTCCACCAAATGGAGCGGTTGTCCAGCCATCTCCTTCTGGTACAACATCCACGTGACATAAAATACCAACAAGTTCTTCTCCCGATCCGAACTCTACATGACCCGCTAGGTTGTCCACATTTTTTTCTGTAAATCCATCTTTCCGCCCGAGGTTCAGCATAAAATCAAGTGCTTCTTTTACCTGTTCGCCAAGTGGAGCATTTGGGGTCCCTCTTTTTTCATCAAGCACACTTTTGATGGCGATTAAAGACTGTAAATCCTGCAAAAGCTCTTCTTTCCTCTTTTCTACTTCAGCCTGCCAATTTATTTCTTGCATGTATATTTCCTCCCATCCAGCTTTTTCTTTATTTTACCTTTATTGTCCGTAAAAAAGAATAAATACCTCTTTATTTGCCAGCTCTGTTAAAAATGAATGCTTTTAATCCTTGATTGGAGCGGAAATCGTCCGCCTGCAGGAAAAGCAACTATTCAAACTAACAATAAAAGTTTCTCTCTAATTGTTAGTTTTATAAAAAAAAGGGTACATACTATATGAAGAATCATGAATTTAAGTATTTTTTCTAGAAAAATGAATATAAATGAGGTAAAATACAATTGTCAGACATCTTATATCTTTAGTAAAGGAGTTGTCTGCGACACATTAACTACATATGTACTGGGAAGCATACCGCTTCTCTATAAACCGTCGTCTGTTGTATTGCCTCTGTGAAAAAAGATGAGGGAGTGGTTATTTGAAACCTTCAACAAATCGGATGCTAAATCGGATCAAATCAGTCTATATGTTTATTAAAGAAAACGGGACTGTTTCGACTCAGGAAATCGTGGATGAATTTGGTATCACTCCTCGCACCATTCAAAGAGATTTGAATGTGTTAGCTTACAACGACTTGGTCATTAGCCCAAGCCGTGGCAAGTGGACAACGACACAAAAGAAAGTTCGAATGACGTCATGAACAAGCCCCTGCCTGAATTGGCAAGGGCTTTTTTTGTTATAGGCTTTGTTAGCCATAAATGCTTTGCTGTTATTCTTTCCCGGCACCTTTTAAAAGTGCTACCTCTTCCTCCGTCAGCTCCCGATACTCGCCAAGATCAAGTTCTTCGTCTAGCTGAAGCGGTCCCATAGAAATTCTCTGTAAGTAAACGACTCTCTTGCCAACGGCCTCGAACATTCTCTTTACTTGATGAAACTTTCCTTCTGTTATCGTGAGCTCAATATCTGAGCGCAGACCGCTTTTTAAAATAGTTAATTCGCCAGGTTTTGTTACATACCCATCGTCGAGCGTCACACCTTTCCGAAAAGCTTCACGGTCCGCATCTGTTACCTCACCGTCAATAACGGCAAAATATGTTTTCGGTACATGCTTTTTAGGAGAAAGCAGCTGATGAGCAAGCACACCATCGTTTGTTAACAGCAGCAAGCCTTCCGTGTCTTTATCAAGACGGCCGACGGGAAACGGATTAAATACAGCATGTTCGGCTTCCAGTAAATCAACGACCGTTTCCTCCCTCGTATCCTCTGTCGCTGAAATCACACCTGGTGGTTTATTCATCATTAAATAAATAAACTCACGATAAAACACTTCTTCCTCATAGAGCATAATATGATCGTTCGTTGGGTCGACATGCTGCTTAGCATCTTTGATCACTTCTCCATTGACTGTAACCGCTCCAGCCTTTAACAGCTGCTTCACTTCCTTGCGGCTTCCATGGCCTATATTTGCCAATAATTTATCAATCCTCATCCCAATCCCCCGTTCCTTTCATTACTTCGCTCGTGATAACATTAATACCGTTATGATAATACAAGTTGTTCCAAACCATTCGCCAAAACCAAATGGAACGCCCAATAAAAAGACAGACAAAAAGACGGCAGACAGCGGTTCAGCACAAGCGAGCAGGCTGGTTTCTGATGCCCGTAAATAACGAAGACTCTCCACATAGAAGTAAAAAGCTAATAAGGTGCCAAACACAATCACAAAGCTCACTCCGGCTACTGTCGCCAAGGAAATAGTGCCTTCAAATTTCCAAGGAGGATGAATAAAGCTGAATGCTGCACCGGCTACCGTCATGGCCCATCCAACTACTAAAATGGATCCCCATCTTTTCAACAATTCGAGCGGATGCAGCGTATAAAAAGTAAGGGCTACTGCCGAGCTCAATCCCCACGCTAATGCTTTCCCGGAAATCGTCAGCTCGTTTAGGTTTCCTCCTGTTACTAAAAAGAACGTTCCCAATAGAGATAAAAGAACAGCGATGACCTCCTTCGATGCCGGCCTTGCTTTTGAGCGAATAGCGAGGTAGAGAACAATCAACACCGGAGCTAGATATTGAAGAACGGTCGCGGTGGCGGCATTTCCACTTTTAATCGCTGCGAAAAAAGTATATTGCACACCAAGCATGCCAAGCAGACTAAAAAGAACAAGAGACGGCCAACTGAACCTGTCTCTCCACATATCAAAGATTGCTTTCTTTTCCTTTATCGCCGCGAAGAGGAGCAAGAGCAAGCCTGCTAGCAGCAATCTCACTGTTACAAGCCATTCTACCCCAACTCCCTGTTTTTGAAAAAGAAACTGGGCGATCACACCTGATGCACCCCAAAATAAGGAACTGGCGAGAACCATAATAATTCCCTTTGTTCTTGATGGATAGGCAAGCTCTTTTTCCATATTTCTCCTCCTCTCTTTTTAATAAGAAAAGCAGTTTCCTTTAAAAGGAAGCCTGCTTTTCTAGTCCATCATTCAAGCTTTTGCTTTTCTAAATTTATTTTTTATCCGATCAAGCCTTGCGCCAAGCAAGTCATTCGCCAAACCAGTCCGGAAGCTTAAGAAGAAATAAACGGCTGCTCCAACTATCGCACAAATAGCGATCAAGAGCGTACTCTGAATTTTGCTGTCGATAGCAAAGAGCGGATGGAGAACAACATACACACCAAACACGACAGCTGCCATAATCAAATTAAATAAGGTAATCTGACCGATCTTCCCTCCGATAGACCGAAGCGAGTAACCGGCATAGTATCTAATCACAAGCAGGTTAATAATGATGGAAGCACCGTATCCGATCGCTGTTGCGTAAATAGCGCCTTCTCCTTGGAACAATTTAATAAGTGGAATATTAAGCGCAAATTTTAACAGAATACCGAACAGCAGGCTCAGCACAGTGAAGCGCTGTTCATTGATTCCTTGTAAAATAGCAGCAGTTACGGTAAAGAGAGCGAACAAGATCGCAACAGGCGCATAAGTCCGTAAAATATCTGTACCTAGACTGCTATGTTCATAAAAGGCTGTATAAAAAGGCTCAGCCAGCAGCATAATACCTACAACAGCCGGAACGGTTAAAAACAAGAGCACTTGAAACGTCTGATCCAGCTGTCTTTTTACCTTATTGGCTTCACCCGATACGAAAGAGCTGGTAACGAGCGGCACAAGCGTCATGGCAAAAGCCGTTGCTAACGAAACAGGAATAATAACAATTTTTTGCGTACTGAAATTGACGATTCCGAAAACTGTATCCGCTACTTTTGCCTGTCCGATGGCTGACATCGCTCGGTTAAACGTCACTGTATCAACGAGCTGATAAAGCGGAATGGCAATCCCAACGAAAATAAACGGAATGGCATAGACGACGATCTCGCTATAAATATCGAACAGCTTCACCTCTACCTTGCTTTCGTCTTGCTCAAGCAGTTCATCCAAATGCTGTTTCCGCTTCTTCCAGTACCAAAACAGCACAAGCAAACCGAATACGGCTCCAACAAACGCAGCAAAGGTGGCAACGCCAATCGCTTCCACAACCGTCCCTTTTAATATGTTTAAAACAACATAAGCACCGGCAAGTAAAAAGACAATCCGGGCAATTTGTTCAATAACTTGCGAGACAGCCGATGGTCCCATAGACTGATGCCCTTGGAAAAAGCCGCGCATTAAACTCATAAACGGAACGATAATAAGAGCAAAGCTGACCGCACGAATAACATACGTTACTTCCTCTACCGTATAAATTTGTTGTTGGTCAACGATCATAATGCTAGCGAACCACGGAGCACAAGCATACATAATAAGAAATGACATGAAGCCTGTAATGGACATAATCACAAGGCCCGATTTAAACAACCGGCGGCCAACCGCATACTCACCAAGCGCATTATATTTGGCAATAAATTTAGATACAGCGAGCGGTACACCAGCTGTCGCTATACTGATGAAGATGGTATACGGCACATATCCATATTGATATAATGATGTCGCTTCTTCTCCAACAATCGAGTAAAATGGTATAACATAAAACAATCCGAGAAACTTTGAGATAAATGTTCCTAATGTTAAAATGAATGTTCCTCTAATCAACTTCGAAGACATAAAGATTCCCTTTCTATTCTTCTAAAATAAATGCAAATGCTAAAAATCAGTTTACCTCTTTCCTACCGTTCAAGCAATTTATTAAACAAAAATTTTATTATTTAACAAAGTAAATAGTTGACTTAGTTAAGTATTCTCTTTTAGAATAGGCTAGGGCAAAAAGCCGTAAGGAGGATGATCATGGAGAACAATCGGCACACGAAAGAGAAAATGAATGAACTGGCGGCTGTCCTGCGGGCATCTTTCAGGTCATTTAAGCGTGAACTGTCGGTTATGATTGGTGATAAGCTTACAAATAACGAATACTCTGTTTTAAAGTTGCTCTCCTCTCCGGATGTAAAAACAGTCACAGAAATTTCAAAAGAGCTCAGTGTATCTGTCAGTCATATCACAAATTTAACGGACTCACTCGTTAAAAAAGAACTGATTAGGCGCCAACGTTCCACAACAGATAGAAGGATCGTTGAGATTTCCCTGACTAAAAAGGGGACAGAACTCACCAATGAACTGAAAGAGAAAAATGTTGAGTTTCTATATGAAAAGTTCGGGCAGCTCACACCGGAAGAGCTCACCACATTCATTGAATTATTTAAAAAGATTCAATGATTTTTTTGACTAATAGTTAATAAAGTTAACTATTAATGTTATGAACATTTAAAGGAGTTGTATCGAAGTGAATGCAAAAAAGCTCATTTTTTTAAACATCTTAACGATTGTTATTTTAATCGGCGGCGGTTTTCTCGGTTATTACTTTTTCACTCAAACCAATAACTACGTAAAAACGGATAACGCCAAAATTGACGGCCAACAAATGGCAGTTGCTGCGCCAGCGGCTGGAAAGCTCGTAAGCTGGAATGCAGAATTCGGCAAAAAGTACAGAGCTGGCACTAAGCTTGGTGAAGTTGAAACTCAGTCTCCTACGGGAACAGGCACAATAAAAGTTCCGGTTACTCTGCCACAAGATGGAACAATCGTTGAAGAAAAAGCTGTTAAAAACAGCATGGCGGCTGCAGGTACACCACTTGCTTATGCTTATGATTTAAATAACCTTTGGGTAACAGCAAATGTAGATGAAACAAAAGTTGAAGATCTTTCTGTTGGTGAAAAAGTAGATATTTATGTAGATGCGTATCCTGATACAACATTAACAGGAAAAGTGAAAAAAATTGGTCTTGCGACAGCGAATGTATTTTCCATGCTGCCATCAAGCAATTCAACAGCTAACTATACGAAAGTTACACAAGTCGTGCCGGTAACCATTTCAATTAACGATCAGAAATCATTGGATATCGTACCTGGCATGAATGTTTCCGTTCGCATTCACAAATAAGGAGGAGGGATAAATGGCATCAGCTTTTCTAATTGGTTACGTTATTTTATCCGTTATTGTGGTCGCTTTTGTTAATAAGCGTCTAGCCGCGAAACGCAGAAAAAAAGAAACAGCTTTGCCTGTTATAGAAGCAGAAACATCTCAACAAGCAGCTGTTGCTGTCCAGCAGGAAACCATCTCTTCGAAAACAATAGAACCTGAAAATATTCAGGAAGAAGCTCAGGAAGAAATAGGGGCTGAAGTAGCCCGTGAAATTCATTCCCCAGAAGAAGAACCTAAAAAGCGAACTGGAGCTGTTCTGGCCGTTTTATTATTCGGAATGTTTATTGCAATTTTAAACCAAACATTAATTAACGTGGCACTGCCCGTTATGATGAGCGACTTTAATGTATCAACAAGTACGGCTCAGTGGTTGATGACCGGCTTTATGCTTGTCAATGGGATCATGATCCCAATCAGTGCCTTTCTAATTCTAAAATACGGTTTTCGAAAGCTCTTTATTTTATCTATGCTTTCCTTTACAATTGGCTCTCTCATCTGTGCTGTTTCCGGAACATTCACGATTATGATGATCGGCCGTGTTATTCAAGCAATCGGTGCAGGTGTGCTTATGCCGCTTGGAACAAATGTCTTTATGACGCTTTTCCCTCCGGAAAAGCGCGGAGCCGCCATGGGAACAATGGGGATTGCGATGATTCTTGCTCCAGCGATCGGCCCGACGCTTACGGGTTGGGTAATCCAGCATTATGAATGGAATCTTATGTTTTATGGCATGTTCATTCTCGGTATAGTGGATATCCTTCTGGCGACCCGCCTGTTCCACCTTAAGAGTGAAACAGTTGATTTGAAGCTTGACGTTTTCAGCCTTGTTACCTCTTCTATCGGATTTGGCGGTTTGCTATACGGCTTTAGTGAAGCCGGCAACAATGGATGGGATAGCGCAGAGGTTATCTTATCGCTTATGATTGGGATTATCTCTCTCGTGATCTTTGTTTGGAAACAGCTTGTTTCAGAAACACCTATGCTTAACATGAATGTATTTAAATTTAATATGTTCACCTTTACCCTTTTGATCAACTCCATCATTACGATGGCATTGTTCGGCGGTATGCTGCTCTTGCCTGTTTATTTGCAAAATATCCGCGGGTTTACGCCAATGGAATCAGGCTTGCTGCTTCTTCCTGGTGCCTTGATTATGGGGCTGATGGGACCCATTGCCGGGAAGATATTCGATAAATACGGCATTCGTTGGCTTGCTGTGGTGGGATTGGCGATTACAACATATGGAACCTATGAATTTACCCATTTGACAGCCGACACCCCTTACCGCAGTATTCTCATGATTTACATTTTGCGCTCATTCGGGATGTCCCTTATCATGATGCCGATTATGACAGCTGGAATGAACGTGCTGCCAATGAAATTGATCGCTCACGGTACAGCGATGTCTAATACGATTCGCCAAGTTGCCGGCTCGATCGGAACAGCTTTTCTCGTGACGATCATGACGAGACAGAGTTCTTTCCATATGGCTGATTATGAAAACCAGGTTACGACGACGAATTCTTTTATTCAAAATAAAGTCGCTGCCTTAAGCCAGGCATTTGGCGGCGGAGAGTCTGGTTACATGAAGTCTGTTCTCACGCTGTATAGCGAAGGCATGAAGCTATCAACGATTAAAGGGATTAATGATGCCTTTGTCGTGGCTACCGTTTTAGCAGGCATTGCCTTGCTGCTCGCCTTCTTCCTGCCTTCTAAAAAGAAAGGAATAGCAAAACCTTAATGAAGAGAACCCTCTAGCGGTTCTCTTTTTTTGTAATGATTGACAACTAGTGAATAAATCAACTACTATGAAAAGAATTGTTCAAGAAAGAAGGGAGTCCATAATGGAGTATGATGTAATTATCGTCGGCGGCGGTCCCTCCGGCTTAATGGCAGCGATTGCAGCGGGTGAGCAAAAAGCGCGCGTATTACTTGTTGATAAAGGCAGCAAGCTTGGACGGAAGCTCGCGATATCAGGCGGCGGCCGCTGCAATGTGACAAACCGTTTGCCTGTTGATGAAATTATTAAGCATATCCCCGGTAACGGGCGTTTTCTATATAGTGCCTTCTCCATTTTTAATAACGAAGACATCATTCGGTTTTTTGAAAACTTGGGTGTCTCTCTTAAAGAAGAAGACCATGGGCGTATGTTTCCAGTAAGCAATAAAGCCCAATCAGTCGTGGATGCCCTGCTTAACCGGATGAAAGAACTCAATATTGAGATTCGGGTCAATACAGCGGTAGCTGATCTTCTCTTTGAAAATGACCGTACGGCTGGAATTGTTTTACGTGATGGTCAAATCATCCGCAGCCACTCTGTTGTCATAGCGGCAGGCGGCAGCTCCGTTCCTCATACTGGTTCTACCGGCGATGCCTATCCGTGGGCAGAAAAAGCTGGCCACACCGTAACAGAGCTTTATCCGACAGAGGTGCCGGTCACTTCTGAAGAACCCTTTATTAAGGAGAAAAAACTCCAAGGGCTGTCACTTCGCGATGTAGCCGTCAGTGTCTTAAATCCTAAAGGCAAGCCCATTATCACTCATCGAATGGATATGATTTTTACCCATTTCGGCCTATCCGGACCGGCAGTCTTGCGCTGCAGTCAATTTGTCGTCAAAGCACTCAAGAAAAGCAAAACAGGCGAAGTATTTATGGCTATTGACAGCCTGCCTGATAAAAATGAAGAAAAATTATTTGAGGAAGTTCGCCAGCTGCTCGCTGACCATCCAAAAAAAGCAGTAAAAAATATCTTAAAGGGCTTGTTGCCTGAGCGTTATTTACTCTTTTTACTTGCCGAAGCGGACATCGATGAAGAAATACCCGGCAATGGTGTCAGCACCGAAAAGATTCGACAGTTTGCTCATTTATGCAAGCAATTCCGCTTGGCCATTAATGGCACGCTCCCGCTTGAAAAAGCCTTTGTAACGGGCGGCGGAATCTCGATTAAAGAAGTGGATCCGAAAACAATGGCTTCTAAGAAAATGCCCGGCTTATTTTTTTGCGGTGAAGTACTCGACATCCATGGATATACAGGTGGCTACAATATTACTTCTGCCCTTATCACCGGCCGGCTTGCCGGCTTAAATGCAGCACAGTAAAAAGCAGGGAAATCTCCCTGCCTTTTACTTTATACTAACAAAACCGGTTTTCGTTTGAGACGCTTTGGTTAATTCTTGTGCGCAACGACACCTCTGTGTGCCCGTTCACTTGTGAATTTGTCCGCTTCGGTCTCGTCCAATTATGGTGAAACTTCTGAGAGTTCGGATCAAGCCAATCTTTTCTGCTCATTACGCTCACCTCACCGGAAATTTGTAAGAAGATATTCACTCGTTGAATATCTTTTTTAGCATGTGTTAAATAGACCGAAGTATGACTGATTCTCAATCTTTAACGCAGAAGTCATGATATAAGCTTTTTAGTCCTGATCTATTCTACCCGACTCTCGATATCGTCCACTTATCTATAGATATAGCCGCTCTCATTTCAGATAACATTAGCTCGATCATTCATTTTCCCACAAAAAAACTGCCCCCTTATTAATAGGGGACAGCTGATCACCTTATTTTGTTTCTCCCGTCCATTCAAGCATGCCGCCTGTCATATTGCGGACCTTGAACCCTTGATCTCGCATATAGTAGCAGACGTTTTCACTGCGGCGGCCAGAACGGCAAACGAAAATGTATTCTTTGTCTTTATCAAACTGATCTAAGTGCTCTGGAATAGTTCCCATAACGATGTGCTTAGCTTCCGGAATTTTCCCGCCAGCCACTTCCTCGTCTTCACGCACATCAACGATCTCTAATTTTTCTCTGTTAGCTAGTTTTTGTTTCAATTCTTCTGGTGTAATTTGTGGAATTGGTTCCATATTCCCCACCCTTTCTTTAGTTCGCTACGATATTCACGAGCTTGCCTGGTACAGCAATGACCTTGCGCACTGTTTTGCCGGCAATTTGTTCTTGTACTTTTTCATCGTTCCTTGCAATTTGTTCCATCTCTTCTTTTGTTGCTTCTTTAGAGATCATTAATTTTGCTTTCATTTTGCCATTTACCTGAATGACAATTTCTACCTCGTCATCTACAAGCTTAGACTCGTCGTATGTCGGCCATGGCTGATAGCTGATCGTCCCTTCATGTCCTAGCTTTTCCCACATTTCTTCTGCTAAATGCGGAGCCACTGGAGAAAGTAATTTAACAAAGCCTTCCACATATTCTTTAGGAATAGTAGTTGCTTTATAGCCCTCGTTAATGAACACCATCATTTGAGAAATCGCGGTATTGAAACGTAAGTGTTCATAGTCTTCCGTCACTTTTCTCACCGTTTGATGGTATACTTTTTCAAGCTCATTGCCCGCACCGGTAATCTTTTCGCTCAATTCACCTTTTTCTTGAACGAATAAGCGCCAAATACGGTCAAGGAAGCGGCGAGCACCATCTAAACCAGTTGTAGACCAAGCAATAGAAGCATCAAGCGGTCCCATAAACATTTCATATAGGCGAAGTGTATCCGCTCCATGACTTTCTACTATTTCATCTGGATTTACAACATTTCCTTTTGATTTACTCATTTTTTCATTATTTTCGCCAAGGATCATTCCTTGGTTAAACAGCTTTTGAAACGGCTCTTTCGTATGAACGACGCCCAGATCGTATAACACTTTATGCCAGAAGCGAGCGTACAATAAATGAAGCACGGCATGTTCTGCTCCGCCGATATAAATATCAACCGGCAGCCATTCTCTTAGCTTGTCCTCAGCGGCAAGCGCTTCACTGTTACGAGGGTCGATAAAGCGCAGGTAATACCAGCAGCTTCCCGCCCATTGCGGCATTGTATTCGTTTCACGGCGGCCTTTTTTGCCAGTTTCCGGATCAACGATATTAACCCAATCATCAATGTTCGCAAGCGGTGATTCACCTGTTCCACTTGGTTTAATTTCCGTTGTAACGGGAAGCATAAGCGGCAGTTCTTCTTCAGGAACTGTGCTCATTGTGCCATCTTCCCAATGGATAATTGGAATCGGCTCTCCCCAGTAACGCTGGCGGCTGAACAGCCAATCACGAAGACGGTACGTTACTTTCTTCGTACCAATACCTTTTTCTTCAAGCCACTCGATCATTTTTTGAATCGCTTCTTCTTTATTTAAGCCATTTAAAAAGTCAGAGTTTACATGTTCTCCATCACCAGTATAAGCTTCTTTTTCAACGTCTCCGCCAGCCACTACTTCCTTAATCGGCAGATCAAATGTTTTAGCAAACTCATAATCACGTTCATCATGTGCAGGCACCGCCATAATTGCACCTGTTCCGTAGCTCATTAATACGTAATCCGCAATCCAAATCGGCATTTTCTCGTCATTTACTGGGTTGATGGCATAAGCACCCGTAAAAACACCTGTTTTCTCTTTAGCAAGGTCTGTACGTTCAAGATCACTTTTCGCTTTAATTTTGTCTAAATAGCCAGCAACAGCCTCTTTCTGTTCATCCGTTGTAATTTTCGCTACAAATGGATGCTCTGGCGCTAAAACAGCGTATGTAGCTCCAAAAAGTGTATCTGGACGCGTCGTGAATACCGTAAATGTTTCATCATGACCATTAATCGCGAATGTCACTTCTGCTCCTTCTGAACGGCCGATCCAGTTGCGCTGCATATCTTTAATGCTTTCCGGCCAGTCGAGCTCTTCTAAATCTTCTAGTAAACGGTCAGCATATGCTGTAATTTTTAACATCCATTGCTTCATTGGACGACGTTCAACCGGGTGGCCTCCCCGCTCACTCTTGCCATCGATCACTTCTTCATTGGCAAGTACTGTTCCAAGAGCCGGACACCAGTTAACCGCTACTTCATCAATATAAGCCAAGCCCTTTTTATAAAGCTGCAGGAAGATCCACTGCGTCCATTTATAATATTCCGGATCTGTCGTATTAATTTCCCGATCCCAATCGTAAGAGAAGCCGAGTGACTTAATTTGACGACGGAAGTTATTAATGTTTTGTTCAGTAAATTCCGCTGGGTCATTTCCTGTATCCAATGCGTATTGTTCTGCCGGCAACCCAAACGCATCCCACCCCATCGGATGAAGAACGTTGTAACCTTGCATCCGCTTCATGCGTGATAAAATATCTGTTGCTGTGTAACCTTCCGGATGGCCGACATGAAGTCCGGCTCCTGATGGATAAGGAAACATATCAAGCGCGTAAAATTTAGGCTGTTCTTGTTTTTCAGTTGTTTTAAACGTTTTATTGTTTTCCCAATACTGCTGCCATTTCTTTTCAATCTGCTGATGATCGAAACTCATCTGTAACACCCTTCCATGTTGAATATTAAAAAACTCCCGCCCCATAATTGGGACGAGAGTATAGTTCCCGCGGTACCACCCAGATTAGTGCCCTTAATCGGCACCCTGCTTTACGTCTTTAACGCAGATCGGCGGCAGGCACTACTTATTATGGTTCGCACCTGCAATTCCAAAGGCGAGTTCATGAGGTTCCGGACTGGCTTGCACCTACCGCCAGCTCTCTAAAACCGAAAGTCGTCATTACTATTCCTTGTCATCATCTTTTGCTTATTCAATCTACGACTATTTTAGACAAAATTGCCCACAGTTGCAAGCTTAAAGAGAAGATATGGAAGGAGATGGGACTTCTTTTCTTTTTTTCAACGGATGGTCGTAAACCATTGTTAAGCCGATACTAATGAACAAGAAGGCAATCAAGGTCACGAACAATACCGACATGCCGTATACGTCAACGAGGATTCCACCAAGCACGGGACCGAACATCCGCCCGGCTGTTGCCGTGCTATTCACAATTCCTTGGTAAAATCCATCCCGTCCTTTAGGTGACAGCTGGCTGGCTATGGTTGGCACCGCCGGCCAGACGAACATTTCACCGATGGTTAAAATGAGCATCGCTGCTAAAAAGCCTTTAAAGTCACTCGCAAAGGCTGTGATCCCAAATGATCCCATGAAAATAAGGATGCCAATCACAATTTGCTTCTTTAAGTTATCTTGGAAAGGCCGGACGAAAAAGTTAACGAGCGGCTGGCCAAATACAATTATCAAACCGTTAATCGTCCACAACAAGCTATATTCTCCTAAGCTGATATTCACTTCTTGTGTGTAGTTCGCAATAGTTGATTGCCACTGTACGTAGCCAACCCAGCAAAGCATATAAGCTGTACATAATATAAAGAGAGCTGTAAGCTTGCTGCGGTTTTTTACTTTTCCGTTTTCCGCAATGACATTTGTCTGTACCCCTGCAACATTGGCCATTTGCCGGTAGCCAAAAGCGGCAATAAGAAAGAAAACAGCAAACAGAAACGTGTTCGCCATAAAGATGTAATTAAACGAAAAGGAAGCAACGAATCCGCCCATGGCAGACCCTAACGCCACTCCCGCGTTTTGCGAAATATAAATAGCGTTGAATGCACGGCGTCCTCCCTCCGGCCAAATAGCACCGACAAGCGCATAGACAGCCGGAAAAACAACTCCTGATCCAAAGCCAACAATCGTTAAAAAAATCACATAGTGGGACCAGCCGTGCCACATGGTCATGCCAGCCATCGCCATCAAGTTCAAGCCTGCTCCGAGTAAGATCGTTCGATAGCCGCCAAACCGGTCAAAGAAAGCCCCGCCGAGCAAGTTGCCGACAACGTTAGCCCCAGCATTTAACATTAAAACAATCCCTGCGACTGACAAGGATTTCCCTAACTCACCATGTATGTAAATGGTGTTGAGAGGCCACAAGAATGAAGCACCTGTCACATTAATCACCATGCCGACTACTAACAGCCAAACTGCTTTTGGCATACTGTATCCTCTCCTGTTTTATTCAATTATTTCGAGTTCCAAAATAGTATTGTAGAACGTCTAGCCATTATTTTCAAGCTGTTTGCTGAACTTAAAATTCTGACTAGTCCCCTTAAAATGGAGCTCGCTTTCTCTCAGCTACTCATGATAAAATTTTCTTTATGCGGCAGAGAGGTGAGAAGAATAAACATGAATCCGTTTCCTTATGCAAGTGACAATAAACGTTATCATACATGGAATTACCATTTACGCCGTCACTTTGGACACAAAGTATTTAAAGTAGCACTAGACGGCGGATTTGACTGCCCAAACCGTGATGGCACAGTCGCATTCGGCGGCTGTACTTTTTGCAGTGCAGCTGGCTCCGGGGACTTTGCTGGCAGCCGGGCTGTTAGTCTGGAAAAGCAATTCCACGACATCAAGGAGAAAATGCACCGTAAATGGAAAGACGGCAAATATATGGCGTATTTTCAGGCCTATACAAATACTCATGCTCCGGTAGAAGTATTAAAAGAAAAGTATGAAACCGTTCTGAAACAAGAAGGAGTAGTCGGGCTGTCCATCGCCACCCGTCCAGACTGCCTTCCGGATGAGGTCGTTGACTATTTGGCTGAACTCAATAAACGGACCTATTTATGGGTAGAACTCGGCTTGCAGACTGTTCATGAAAAAACAGCGGCTCTTGTTAACCGGGCACACGACTTTTCTACTTACGTAGAAGGTGTAGAAAAATTGCGTAAGCATAACATTCGTGTCTGCTCTCATATTATTAACGGCCTTCCTCTTGAAACACCGGACATGATGATGGAAACTGCTCAGACGGTGGCTAGCCTTGATGTGCAAGGGATAAAAATTCATTTGCTGCACCTATTAAAAGGCACACCAATGGTCAAGCAATACGAGAAAGGATTGCTCGAATTCCTATCACTTGACGATTACGTTAACCTCGTTTGCGACCAGCTTGAAATTTTGCCTCCAGAAATGATCATCCATCGCATTACCGGCGACGGACCGATCAACTTGATGATCGGTCCCATGTGGAGCGTAGACAAATGGACCGTTCTGAACGCCATTGACGCCGAGCTGCAGCGACGCGACAGCTGGCAAGGAAAAAGGAGTCAGTCCTCCATCACTTTAAAGTGAGGAAGGGGCTGACTCCTTCTCTTACGCTTTCTCTTCTTCTAAATCTTTGATGGCGACTTGTGTTCTTTCTTCTAGCGGTCCTCTTAGGTGGACGGTTGCCATTTTTTCATCTTCATGCAGTTCGTCAATCCAAATAGACACGCCTTGGAATGTTACATCGATATCTGCCGGTGAGGAAACGATTTGCTTTGCGCGTTGGATATCCACTTTGCTTACCTCCTAAATGATGTAATAAATCTATTTTTTGAAGGTAAGAGAATTTTATACATGCAAACAAAATGGGAGCACCTTGTCATCTATCAGCTTTTGACCAAACGGCAATAGTTTTTATATTTTCAGGTCTTGTTCGACAGCATCCACCGATCAAGCGTGCACCACACTCATACCAATCCGCAATGTTGCTTGCGTAATCTTCTTTAGATGGCGCTCCAGACCACGTCTTAGTGGAGGCATCGTATACTTCACCTAAATTAGGATAAACGACAATAGGCTTGTCTGTGTGACCCGTTATGCTTTTAATCAATGAAGAAATATGTTCGGGAGATGTACAATTGATTCCAACAGCTGCTACTTGTTTATGCTGATCGAGCCAAGATGCACACTCCGCAACAGGAATGCCATTACTAATATGGAGATCATCTTTTGCACTAAAGCTAATCCACGCATAAATTTCAGGAAACTCCTCTTCTAACAACCTAACAATCGCTTTAGCTTCTATCATATTAGGAATGGTTTCACATGCCAGAACTTCCGCCCCTGCCTCAATTAAAGCTTTCATACGCGGTCTATGAAAATGAATTAGTTCTTCTTCCGTTAACTTGTAATCGCCACGATACTCTGATCCATCCGCGAGAAAAGCACCATAGGGGCCGATCGAAGCAGCTACAAACGGTTTTGGCCGGTTATCCAGATTTTCGAGCTGATTCCAAAATTCATCTCGTGCTTCTCTTGCTAATTGGACAGACGTTTGAATCAAATCTAATGTTTCTTTTTCCTTTAGACCATGCTGGGCAAAGCCTTCGATTGTAGCTTGGTAACTCGCTGTGATAGCACAATCTGCCCCTGCATGAAAGTAATCCATATGGACTTGTTTAATAATAGTTGGCTTTTCCATCAAAATCTTGGCTGACCACAGATTATTATTTAAATCACAGCCATAGTGCTCAAGTTCTGTAGCCATTGCTCCATCTAATACAATTAACGGAAATTTCTTCAAAATCGCTTCTATAGGGTTCATCATTGTTCCTCCGTTGGCAACATATTGATAATTAGCTCTCATTGCTGGCAATTATTGTGCGGCTTGCAATGCTTTTATGTCGGGCTCTGTTCCCAGCCATTTTTCGTATATTTTGCTATACGTGCCATTTTCGATAATTTTCTTAAGGGCTTTATCAACTTTAGAAGTTAATTCACTGTCTTTCGGCAGCATTAATCCGTAAAACTCTGCATTAAAATTTTTATGATCTTCGAGTGTTTTAAATTGCTCGTTCGGGTTATTTTTCAAGTATTCATTGATCACAGTGTTATCGGCGATGACGGCAGCAACAGCACCGTTCTTCAACGACATAATAGACACTGCATCACTTTCATACTTTTTAATATCTGGGCTATTTTTTCCTAAAATCTGTTCAGCCGCCATCTGTCCCGTTGAACCATTTAACACTCCTACCGTTAATCCTTTTAGATCGTTTGCGCTTTTAACAGGATTGCTTTTATTGGTCATAATCATATGAGTAGACTGGTAGTAGGGAGATGAAAAGTCATAGGTCTGTTTTCGGTCATCACTAATCGTAATCGCACAAACGGCCAGATCTATCTGGTCAGCTTGACGCGTACTTTCAAAAAGAGCATCCCACCCGATGTTTTTCACCTCATATTCATAGCCAGCCTCTTTCATAATGGCATCTACGATATCGATATCAAAACCGACAATTTTTCCTTTATCCATGTATGTAAATGGCGCATAAGCTGCGTCAGTCCCTACAATGACCTTTTTCTCTGGATTCTTCTCCCCCGTTTTCGTCCCTTCTTGTCCACAGGCCGATAGGAAAACTAAAAGACCTGCCATCCCTAAACCTAATATTAGTTTGCTAATTCTCTTCCTCATAGCGCTTCCTCCAATTAGTGTAATAAAAAATCAAACTGTAAATTTGCTTCCTAAACTAGGAGAAAGCACGGAAGAAAACAGTGCGCTATCTATCCGCTTCTATCACTTCGAGATCCCCTAATGAAAAGATTTTACAATTGAATGATTATTCTAAAAACAACTCATTCTCATAATACATTATTCCGCCCTTTTTTCAAGGGATAATTCCATTCTGCTTATGATACCAAAAAGACCGGTGCATAAGCGCAGCCGGTCTTTTTTCTTTTACTTATTGACTATCCCGTGTAACGCCGGATGGTCGTCCGCTAGTTCTTCTAGTTGGTTCCATACTCTTTCTTGCATTTCTTTCGGCAGTTGTCCTGTACACTGTTTTGCTTTTTCTGTTTGATCGAGCTCCGCATACGCTAGGATCCTTCCAACATATCCTTCCACTTTATAAGGGGCCTTTTCAATAAGTGCCTCATATTCTTTTAGTGCTTCCTCTAGCTGGCCAAGCAAAAGAAATGAATCAGCCAGCATTTCCCGTGCGTCTCCATCAGATGGGTGGCGTTTCTTTAATAAGAGAAGTTGTTCCTGAGCTTCTTTTGTATATTGCTCTTTACCGGTTTCTGCTCCATAACTTAGGGCAGCAGCTGCCGCTTTAAAACGCAGATGGTCATCATCATGAACATCGAGATAGCGTTTCAGCACTTTCCACGCCTCATCGGTGACCTCTCGTTCTATATAAAATAAAGCAAGCCGATCATAGCTTTCATGATGATCTGGGTCTAACTCAATCGCTTTTTCATATAAAGCAATGATGACACTGATCAGCCCTACTGTTTTTAAGCCTCCCGTGATTTTTTTCCATAGTCCCTGCTTCTCTTCTTCTAATTTTTCAGCATAAGGAACGAGCGCATCACCACTATTCCTGTACACAACCGCTGCATCTTCGGATGACAATCCCATTTTCTGAATGAGCCTCTCGATTTTTAGCAGTTTTTTTGAGCTATATAATATTTTCATCCAAGATTCATAGAGGGATTTATTATCCGGTTCTGCTTGAATGAGGGCTGTAATGAGCATCAGCGCTTCTTTCACCTGACCATTTTCAGAATACAGCTCCGCTAGTTTCGCTTTCAGCTCTACAGCCTCTTCTTGCTCAAGTAAAAGGATCGCTTCTTCTGTTTCCAGCACTTCACTTAGAGCTCCAAGACGCCATTGTTCATCAATCATTCCCCGCAAATGCTCCAAATGATTTTTCAGCTTCTCCCGTTCTGCCGGTGAAGACATCAACGCTGCAAACTCCTTCATATCACACGCTTGCGGCATGGCCTCTAATACTCGAAAACGATATTTTTTTACCTTTTCCGTCTCGCCAAGCTCTTCATACAGACTCGCTAATTCATCATGGGCAGCTGTAAAGTCAGGATCAAGTTCTAGACACTTGAATAAATGCTGCTCGGCTAGATTCGTTTTTTCCACTGACCGATATAGCTTTCCGAGACGATAATGAGGAAAAGTACTCTGTGTGTCCATCTCCACTGCTTGCAGCAAAAGTGTTTCAGCAAGAGTTAGATTCTCCAACTGTTCTTGAAAGATCGCTTCATAGCAGTAAAGGTCACTTAACGAATACTGAACTCGCAGCCTTTGCAGAAAAGCAAGCGCTCGGTGGATAAATGGCGTCCCTTCTACGTACTCCACATAGAGCGAAACATGCTCTTCCAGCTCAGCGCCTTTCAAAAGGCCCTCCTCCATAAAACAAAGGCCAAGCTCTTTCTCGCTGTCTGCCTCCGCTTCTTCTATCATCATAGCACCGGCTCTTACGTATATATCAGGATGTTCAGAAGGCTGTCCATAGGAGCGGATGACAGTCTTTGCCCGCTGCCAGTCTCCCTGTTGAATAATCGACTGCGCCTCATATACAACTGCCAGCAAGTCACCGTTAGGATCAAGTTCAGCAGCACGTTTGTAGGCTTCCTCTGCATGACTGTACTGCTCTCGGCCCATGCGCGTATGACCAATATATAACCAAATGATCCCTGTTTCTTCTTTTGGAACCTCCTCTGACCCGGTTTGCAAATAAGCTTCCGCTCGTTCCCACTTTTCTTCGTTCATGCGAATTTCTGCAATTCGCAAATAAGGATAGGGAACGGCCGGATTCATTTCAAGTGCTCGTTTGAACCAGGTAATCGCCCGGCTATCGTCCATTTCCATATAACAGCGTCCCACTTCATACACATAATAATGATCATTCGGATAATCTTTAGACAGCTTTTCGAACTCACTCAGTGCTTCTTGGTTGGCACCCGACTCCAGCAAAATAAGTGCGTGCGTCGAGCGGGTGAATTCATCCTTTTCTGCCTGTTCAAGTGCTACAAACGACCAATGTTGTGCTAGCTGAAACTGTGAAAGCTCAGTACAGCATCGGGCTAAATAGGCGTAAGCGGACGGCTGGAAAGGATCTTTTTCAAGTGAGCGCTTTAAATGGAAAATAGCGCGTTCAGGTTGATCATTTTGATAACCGACAATTCCTAAAAGAAAGTGCGCATAAGCATTTTTTCGTTTGACCTGATCCATCACTTGCTGAAACTCCTTGCCGGTCTCATCATGCATATAATAAGAATGGGCAATGATCAGCTGGATTTCCTCATCCTCTTCACCAAACCGCTTTTTCACATGATCAATCCACTTATTCAAATAAGGCTTCACTTTCACATGTTCAATCATTGTTAAACCAATAATGGAAGAAAAAACTTCTTCCTCTTTCTCTATGAGATAAGCAAGAAAGTCCGTAACAGTCCCTTCCGCATCCTTCTCCATTTCTTCCAAGTACATGAATATTTCTTGAAAAAACTCATGGGTTTGCGGATTTAATCGCTCAAGCAGCCCTTTTTGCTCCTCCAGAACGAATACGATCGAAAGCTGCTCTTTTAACCGGTAGGTTTGTGCAACTTCTTCATAAGGGATAAACAACGTCTCTAGCTCATTAGGATCTTGGACTAACAGCACGCCCAACCGATCGTCGTATCCGACAACAAGCTGAACATGTGAATTATTTTCGATCAATAGATCAAGCATGACAGGGCAGCCTGCGTCGATAAAGTACTTATATAGTTGAATGGTTCCTTTAAAGAAGGCAGATGAAAAGCCAAGTGACGCCATGTAATCAATAGCTGTCATCAGCTTTGAACCCGTCACATCAAAAATGTGTTCAGCAATCTCATCCTGTGATATTTCCTTTCCGACTGTCTGTAACATCATCGACAGCGTGGCTGGCACACAATAATTTAGCTTTTGCCGAATTGGCTCAATAGCAATTTCCCGGTAACTTCCCGTTTGATCAATGGTCCGCCCGCCGAGTGCTGTCTTTTTTAATACCGCTTTATTTTCTAAAATCCATTGTTCCAGCTCGCTCCATTGTTCCAGCTTGTATAACGCCTCTGCCTTTAAATAAATAAAATAATCTACATTTGTATGAAAAGGATTTTCTTTGTTCCACTGGTCAGCATGATCAAGAATCGCTTGGAAGTTATCTGTTAAACGAAATCCTCTCATCTGCTCCAGCTGAAATACCGGGCATTGCGGAAAAGCTTCAGCTCCTTTTTGCAGTACACGAAGCGCTTCTTCATGATGACCTTGTCTCGATAAGAGATCAGCGTACACAATCCAGCTAACATCTCCTCGCTCACTGAATGACAAATCAAGCCCTTTCTTCACTTCTTGTTCTGCCTGCTCCCAATCATTCGTTTCCAAATAAAAATCAGCTAGTTGGTCTGGTGATAAAACAGCACCTGCTTCTTGAATCAAACGGATATAATCTGCTGCTTCTTGATAACGATATAGTTGACAAAGTGCTTTGACGAGTAAAAGATAGGCTGGTTTTTTCTCGTCCGCTGTTAAAGACTCTTCCCCTTCATCAAATAGGCGTTGTTTCATTTTCGTTTCAGCTTCTAAGCTTCTTCCTTGCTCAAGCAGACGATAACAAGACCAAGAAAACGTACGGATAGATTGAAATCGCTTATTTGCCGCTGTGGCTAAAAAGTCGCTGTAGCGATACATTCCGCCAGCATCCGCTAAACGGATCAAGCGGTAGTATTCCTCTTCTGTTTCTATTTGTGCCAGCCACTCCTGAAGCACTTTATAGGACTTTAACGTCCAGAGCTGCTTGATTAACTGTATGAGATCAGAGACCATTTTAATATCAGACGGCTTTGTGACGACTATATTCAAAAGGCAACGCCCCTTCTTTTTAATTTTTTCGATTGCTATCATTCTATTAATTATTTGCATTATACCAATAATCATTTATTTTAAGTATAATCATCGAAGATGGCTTAATGGAAAGAAAGGAGACATCATGAACTTAGATGGAATTTTACCATTTGCACGCATACTGTTAGAAAAAGCAGTAACGGATGGGAGCGCGGCTATTGATGCAACAGTTGGCAACGGCCATGATACTGTATTTCTAGCTAAACTCGTCGGTGAACGTGGCCGTGTCTTTGGATTTGACATCCAGGAGCAAGCATTAACAAATACAGCTGTCCGCCTGCAGGAGCAGCAGTTAAACGAACGGGTAATTTTATTTGACTGTGGACATGAACAAGCAGCTGCCGTTATTCCCGCTGAGTGGCAAAGACAGCTGAAAGGAGCGGTTTTTAACCTCGGCTATTTGCCAAAAGGGGATAAATCAATCGTGACTAGGCCGGATACAACCATTTCGGCTGTGAAACAGATTTTTTCCATGCTTGCATCTGGAGGGATCATTGTCCTCGTCATTTATCACGGCCATGAGGAAGGAGCTGTGGAAAAAGAGGAGCTGATCCGCTTTGTAGAAAGGATTGATCAGCAGGAAGCTCACGTACTTCGTTATGAGTTTATCAATCAGCTGAATAATCCACCATTTATTATAGCAATCGAGAAAAGATAACTTTTTCAGCTTGGATAAAATATCTTCGGTTTCGGATAATATATGCCCAGCTTTGGATAATAAATCTCCCACTTCGATAATAAGTCCCTTATTTTGGCTAATAAAAAAGCGAACACGGCTCATAAACGCCTGTGTTCGCTTTTTTATGTCCGAATAGCTTCTGCTAGCAGTTCAAATGATGTTAACTTGTCTTGAAAATCGTACATAATAGAGACAGCCATTATATTTTCTGTTTTATACTGTTCACTGATTTGCTCGTATTGTTCTCGTACACGCCGAGGACTGCCAACGACCATTCTCTTCCTGTTCTCCTGGATAAATTGGCGTTCATACTTACTATACTGGTAAGCTGCTGCTTGTTCTGGGCTCGGTACGCCGTTTGATTTCATTCCCTGAGCTGTCATCAGCAAGGATAAATCTAAGCTCGATGCCAGATGTTCTGCCTTTTCGTCTGTTTCGGCACAAATTGTAAACACTGCTGCCATACTCTTTGGCTTTGACAATAAGCAGGATGGCTGAAAGGAGCTATAATAAGCAGCCATATAGTCTGGCCCTCCGTCTCCATTAATAAATTGAGCAAACGTGTACGGAAGCCCTTTTTGCGCGGCAAGCATAGCACTTGAGCCGCTTGAGCCAAGCATCCAGACGTCCGGTACCGTTTGAACGAGTGGTGTAGCTTTTAGCCCCGGATAAGGTCCGCTCTCTTCATCCCCAGCAAGATAGGTCAACAATTCATCCACTTGTTCAGAAAAACGATCAACTTGACGGTATTCTCCTCTATTAAGTGCCAATGAAGCGATCGGCATGCCGCCGGGTGCTCTTCCGATTCCGGCATCAATTCTGCCTGGCGCCAGTCCTTCAAGCACCCGAAAATTTTCAGCTACCTTGTAAGGACTGTAGTGAGGCAGCATCACTCCGCCTGAGCCAATCCGGATAGTTTCGGTCTTCGCTGCTAAATAGGCCATCAGTACTTCCGGAGAAGATCCGGCAAGGGTGGAAGCATCGTGATGCTCTGACACCCAGAAACGCTCATATCCCAGCTTTTCGGCATGACGAGCTAGTTTGACCGTTTCCGCTAATGCTTCTTCCGCTGTTGTTCCTTCTGAAATTGGTGATTGGTCTAATATGCTTAACTTCAATCCCACTGTAGACCTCCTTCATTCTCATTCACTGTCTTCTAATGAACCCTATACTTTCCAAACCAGTGCGGAAACCACTGTTGCATCCGCCTGTATGTACGTCCATTTAGATAGAAAAATCGAGAGGCTGCTCCGCCTCTGCGAATTATTTTTTTAGAGATTTCTTGAATGTCTTTATACTCATTGGCCTTTGAATCTGATAAATACATGCCAAGTAGCCCCCGATTGATCAGCCGGTGAAATTTCTCATGCTTTATTCCATTTACCCGTTCGTCCGCCTGCTCTATAAAATAAATGAACCGCTGGAACAATTGCTCCTCATTTTGATAATAAAAACAAAAGTTTAAATCGCCGCCTTCTTGATCCTCTTGCTGATCAATAAAATAATCCAGCAAAATATGAAGCCCTTGAATATAAGGGAAGTAGCTTTCTTTTATTTGCTGTGCCCCTTTAGGCGTTAACGGTTCATCTAAGCTATATGCTACTAAACAGAAGATGGCAAGTGTTGAACCCGCACAGGCGGAAAATTCGTACCATTCCATCTGCGGCCAATCGCGTTGATTCTCTTTGAACCATTTGATTAAGCGCTCTTCTCTCTCTTCCTTTTTTACGTGCTTGTGTATTTGTAAATCACAGTAATAGCGACATAATTCTTTGAGAAAAGGAGAAATGATTTCATAGCCCATCATTTCAGCGAGCACGGACTGGCACGTCTTGACTAGTTCGACTAAATAGCCACCATCATTTTGATCTAAGCGATAGCGATAATAATGGCGCAGCGGCGCCCCTGGTGACAAAGCATCTTCCATCGCTTCATGAAGAGCCGCAAAATCAGCTGGATCAAGCGACGTACTGCGATCACAAAGATTATCAAGATAATCACTAATCGTCTGATAGGCAACAATAAAGCGAATAGCTTCTGTAAAGTTTTTCCCCGACAATAATGCCAGCACAGCCCCTCCCTCGCAATGAAATGTTTTATGAGTAATACTGGAGAGAGCCTGGCGGCGCAATTCTTCATTTGGAATCTCTTTCGCTTTTGCTTTCCAATAACATAGCTGTTCATGGACAATCGGAAAGACCCTTTTATACATGCTATGCATTAAGTGCAACGGTGTCATCGGGACTGGCATTTTGTCACCTCATTCCTCAATCACGTACCCTAATAAACGCAGTCTATTTTCTACAAATCCCTTAGCATAGTGAAAGACTTCTTCCCGTTCCGGTTCATTAAATATTTCATGATAAAGACCCGGCCACTCCTTATAGTGCATCTCTGATAAATCAAGACGATGAAACCACTTTCTCACACTTTTTTTATCAACGATTAAGTCATGTCCTGCTTGCATAACGAGAAGCGGAACATCTGGCACTGCCCCTGTCTTTAAGTCGACTGTCTTCATCGCCTGAAGCAGTTCACGGTACCAGCGAACGGACACTTTGTTCACATACAGCATGTCCTCTTTATCAGCTTGTCTAACCTCTTCATTTCTTGTCGCCATTTCGACTGTCAATCCAGAAGAAAACTTTACTGAAGGAGAGAGTGAATTTAGCCCATGCGATAGAATGTCGACAATC
The DNA here is from genome assembly GCF_001685015.1 of Pseudobacillus wudalianchiensis. Lineage (GTDB taxonomy): Bacteria > Bacillota > Bacilli > Bacillales > Domibacillaceae > Pseudobacillus > Pseudobacillus wudalianchiensis. The sequence continues at coordinate 17,887 of NZ_MAYT01000001.1, read as the reverse complement.
TTTGGCGGGGTGTGAATCATCCCAAGACAAGGGGAGGATAAAATAACCCCTGCCGTTTCTACTTCCATTTCCTGAAGCAGCCGGATGGCAATTAGCCCTCCCATACTATGTCCTAATAAGAATAAAGGCAAATCAAACTGGTAGGCTGCCTGTACCCAGTCTTTTACTTCCTCGATATATTCATTAAAAGATGAAATGTGTCCTCTTTGTGCTCTCGATGTCATACCTTGGCCAGGCAAATCGCCCATTACCACATGAAAGCCGTTTCTGCGCCACATTTCAATCAGCCAGCCATAACGGCCATGATGCTCCATCGCTCCATGAATCATAACGATGACACCTTTCGGCTGTTGTTTTGTTTCCCATTTCCACATCACGCATCTTCCTCCGGCTTTTTATAGTCCTATACTTTTTACCTTCTATTATACAAATCAAATCGTTTTAGTTAAAATAATAAGCAAATTGATCCTGCTTATCTTTGGCGGGACAAATAAAGGAAGGGGAGAAAGATGATTTATCCTTATAACAATAAAACACCGAAAATTGCTGATTCCGCTTATATAGCGGATTACGTAACCATTACCGGCGACGTGACAATCGGCGAAGAAACCAATGTTTGGTTTAATACCTCTATTCGAGGAGACGTAGCTCCCACTGTGATTGGGAAAAAAGTCAGCATTCAGGATAATTCCGTGCTTCACCAAAGCCCAAATAATCCGCTCATCATTGAAGATGAAGTCACGATTGGCCATCAGGTAATCCTGCACAGCTGTAAAATTAGAAAAAACGCTCTTATTGGGATGGGATCCATTATTCTTGACAATGCTGAAATCGGTGAAGGTGCCTTTATTGGAGCTGGCAGTCTCGTTCCACAGGGCAAGGTCATTCCTCCTCACTCTGTCGCATTCGGACGGCCAGCGAAAGTCATTCGTCCCGTGAATGAGGAAGACCGAAAAGACATGGAGCGCATTGTAAGAGAGTATGTAGAAAAGGGACAATATTATAAGAGCATACAGAAAAAGCCTGAAGACTATTAAAAAGTCTCCAGGCTTTTTGATTCTTCATTAGTTTGCTGCTTGTTCTTTTAAGAGGTCAGCTTTATCTGTTCTTTCCCATGGAAGATCGACATCTGTACGGCCAAAATGTCCGTAAGCTGCTGTTTGCTTGTAAATCGGACGGCGAAGTCCAAGCATATTAATGATACCGGCTGGACGAAGATCAAAGTTGCTGCGAACAAGTTCCACAAGCTGCTCCTCAGAAACCGTTCCAGTACCGAATGTATCAATTGCAATCGATACAGGCTGTGCTACACCAATCGCATAAGCGAGCTGCACTTCACATTTATCAGCTAGGCCAGCAGCAACAATATTTTTCGCTACGTAGCGAGCGGCATAAGCTGCTGAACGGTCTACTTTTGTTGGATCTTTACCGGAGAATGCTCCACCGCCATGGCGTGCATATCCGCCGTATGTATCCACAATGATTTTCCGGCCAGTTAAACCAGCATCCCCTTGAGGTCCGCCAATAACGAAACGGCCTGTTGGATTAATAAAGAATTTTGTATTCTCATCAATTAATTCAGCTGGAACAACTGGATTAATCACTTGCTCACGCAAATCGCTTTGAATTTGTTCAAGCGTTACTTCCGGATGATGCTGCGTTGAAATAACGATAGTGTCAATTCTTACTGGCTTGTCGTTCTCGTCGTATTCAACGGTTACTTGTGTTTTACCATCTGGACGCAAATAATTTAACGTTTCGTCTTTTCTTACTTTTGTCAGCTGGCGGGACAATTTATGGGCAAGTGAAATCGGCAGCGGCATTAATTCTTTTGTTTCATTACAAGCAAAGCCAAACATTAAGCCTTGGTCGCCTGCACCAATCGCTTCGATTTCTTCATCACTCATTTGACCTTCACGAGCTTCAAGAGCAACGTCTACCCCTGCTGCAATGTCAGGAGACTGCTCATCAATAGATGTCAGCACACCACAAGTATCTGCATCAAATCCATATTTTGCACGTGTGTAGCCAATTTCTCTTACTGTTTCACGAACGATTTTATTAATGTCCACGTAAGAAGATGTTGTAATTTCCCCTGCTACGAGTACAAGTCCAGTTGTAACAGATGTTTCTGCCGCTACGCGCGCATTTGGATCTTTTGACAAGATTTCATCCAGGATGGCATCAGAAATCTGATCACAAATTTTGTCCGGATGCCCTTCAGTAACTGACTCTGAAGTAAAGAGACGCCGATTTTTAGTCATGAAACTTCCTCCTTAAAAATGATCAACGAAACTGCCGATCGTTAATGGTACGGTACTCATTTTCCCTAAGTTTATCCTTTTAAAAATAAAAAAACCCCTCCTGAAATAAAGAGAGGAAAGGTTGGTCTTGTCAACATAGGCCTTTCACTCTTATCGCTCAAGGTTTTGCCCTTGCTGCAGGTTAGCACCTTTGTCTTGAAAATAATCTTATAAGGATATAAGTGCTGGTCAGTCTCTGTTCTGACTGCCGCCTATAATCAAGCAGGTTGCCGGGCTTCATTGGGCCTGTCCCTCCGCCAGCTCAGGATAAGAGTATCCGTTCAAGGTTACATCATACGTAATCCCTCTGGCAATGTCAACAGATTTAGTGTAAAATCTCTTTGTTTTTTCCGGTTTCTTTTCATAAAGAAGGGAACAATTTGTTAATAAAAAGTCACAAAAAAAAATAAATGAATAGTATAGACTATTAAATGTAATGTGTTATACTATTTTTGAGTAAACGATTAAGATACCAATTCATTTAAATTCAGATAAAGGATGGTTATTTATTTATGAAAACTGCTAGTGTTTCAAACGAAATTTTGGAACTTTTAAAAGGTGCTAACGTAACAATGCAGCCATCTGTGCCGCTGCTCGTAGAAAAAGTACTTAATCGCAAAGAAGGCGTTCTAACTGCTTCTGGAGCAGTAAGTGCTGAAACGGGAAAGTATACAGGGCGTTCTCCTAAAGACAAGTTTATCGTTGAAGAACCATCAACAAAAGATAAAATTGATTGGGGTCCCGTGAACGAACCGATTTCTTCAGAAGTATTTGATCAATTATACACGAAAGTGATCAACTATTTAAAGGAGCAAGAAGAACTATTCGTATTCAAAGGATTTGCAGGGGCTGATCCAGCTCACCGTCTTCCAATCCAAGTGATCAATGAATACGCATGGCATAACTTATTTGCTCATCAGCTTTTCATTCGTCCGACTGAAGAAGAATTAAAAGATCATCAAGCAGGCTTTACAATCGTATCCGCGCCGAACTTCAAAGCAGATCCTGCAGTAGATGGCACAAAATCAGAAGCATTCGTTATCATTTCTTTTGAGCGCCGCATTGTGTTGATCGGCGGAACGGAATATGCAGGAGAAATGAAAAAATCAATCTTCTCTGTAATGAACTATCTACTTCCAGAAAACGACATCTTATCTATGCACTGTTCAGCAAACGTTGGCTATGAAGGTGACGTAGCATTGTTCTTCGGTCTTTCAGGTACAGGTAAGACAACGTTAAGTGCTGATCCAAATCGCCGCTTAATCGGTGATGACGAGCACGGCTGGTCTGCGAGCGGCGTGTTTAATATTGAAGGCGGCTGCTACGCTAAAACAATCGGACTTTCTCGTGAAAAAGAACCACAAATTTTTGATGCGATCCGTTTTGGTTCAGTCCTTGAGAACGTGGTACTTGATGAACAATCTCGCATTCCAGATTACAATGATAACAGCTTGACAGAAAATACTCGTGCTGCTTATCCATTACAAGCAATTGATAACATCGTTGACCCAAGTGTAGCTGGTCATCCAAATACAATCATTTTCTTAACAGCTGATGCATTCGGCGTTCTGCCTCCAATCAGCAAGTTAACAAAAGAGCAAGCAATGTATCATTTCTTGAGCGGATACACATCTAAGCTTGCTGGTACAGAGCGTGGAGTCACTTCTCCGCAAGTAACATTCTCTACATGCTTTGGCTCACCATTCCTTCCGCTTGAAGCAACACGCTATGCGGAAATGCTCGGTGAGAAAATCGATGAGCACAACGTTCAGGTGTTCCTCGTTAATACAGGCTGGACTGGCGGCGAATATGGCGTTGGTTCTCGTATGAAACTCGCTTATACACGCGCAATGGTTCAAGCAGCTCTAGAAGGCGAATTAAATAACGTTGAAACGTATACAACAAAAACATTTGGCCTGCAAATTCCGCTTCACGTACCGGGTGTACCGGATGAAGTTCTAATTCCGCGTAAAGCTTGGGCAGACGAAGATGCCTTCATGACAAAGGCTGCAGAACTTGCTGGCAAGTTCCGTGAAAACTTCAAAAAGTTCAACAATGTTTCGAAAGAAATTATCGAACTTGGCGGACCACAAATCTAAATATCCGATAAAAAGGCACCGTATTCCGGTGCCTTTAGTGTGTAGACGAAGTTTATTTCTAATATCTCAGGCTGATTGAAAGCGCTTGTCTTTCGAGGCGCGAAGCCTGGTGAGGAGCAGAGTGACCATACTGGTCATGAGCACCGCAGCCAGACGAGCAACGACGAAAGCGAGCGTTTGTCAACAGCCTGAAGGCACCGTACTCCGGTGCCTTTTTATCAGTTGATTGAATTTAAGGAAACGAGCCTGTAAAGGATTTCGGTTTGATCTTTTTGCCACTCTACTTTTTCAATAACAGCCGTTCCGGTAATATCCCCGTCTTTTGTTTTATATACATTAATTGGAATATCAATTGGATACAGCCGGTAACCTTCTTTTTTCAGAGAAAACAAATTTTCTTCCTTTCTCTGTTCTCTTCCTTTTGTCACGATGATTGTATTTAATTCCATTGGCATCCCCATGCCCTTCCCCTCCTTGGCATTCTTTTTATCGTTGTTTTTTCATCCAAGCGCATAAATCTGTCACGATTTTCCGGTTTACAGCCGGTGGGAAATAATGATCATATTGATCAAAATACCACGTTTCAACCGGATGTTCCACCTGTCTTAACCGTTCTTCCAAGCGAAACGCATGCTCAGGTGAAACATTTTCGTCTTTTAGCCCGTGAATGATTAACACAGGGGCTTTTAACCTTTCAAGCTGGTAAAGTGGTGTACGCCAGCTGTATAGCTCTTCCTGCTTGTAAGGGCTTGCGCCAATTACTCTTTTCATCATTCGCCGTAAATCTTTTCTTTCCTCATAGGTTAACATCATGTCAGACACGCCGCCCCACGTCACAACAGAAGCAGCCTGTTCTTTTTCGATGGCCGTAAGCAAAGCCATCACGCCGCCTCGGGAGAATCCAAAGATATGTACCCGGTTCGTTACACGCGGGTGGGACTGCAATAATTCAAAGCCAGCAAAAGCGTCTTCCCTATCTTCTCCAGCAAAATCTTCATTTCCTTCTCCCCCGCGATTACCGCGATAAAAAGGAGCAAAAACAATGAAACCTTCAGAGGCAAACTGGGCAATACGTGCTGGACGAACCATGCCCACGTTTTTAATGCCTCCCCGTAAATAAAGAAAACCATCATATGTACCTTCCGCTGCCGGCTCTGCAAGTAAGCCTTTGACTTTTAGTCCCCCTGACCAATAAGTAATCATAGACAGAACAACATGCGGATTCGGAGAAGGAAAACGAAAGCGCTCAATGATTCTTTTCATATTATCACCACACATTTATCGTCATTTCAGCCATTGTTTTTCCTTTAGAAAGTCTAACGTCTTTTCGACTACTTCATCTTGCATCAAAAAGCTAAAACAGTCGTTCATTCTTTCTGTGAGTAAGTTCTCTCCGAACAAAACCGGGCCTTCTGTTTCTAAATAATCATCTTTTCTTTCTACCTTCCCTATTTTTGCAAAAAAAACCGCCTTTACAAAAGGGTTTTTGGACCGCCTAACAAAATACTCACCAACAAACTGCAGCTCCTCCACAAGCGCTCCCGTCTCTTCAAAGACTTCGCGCCTTGCTGCCTCTTCAATTGTCTCCCCGTCCTCTACCTTGCCTCCCGGAAATTCTAATCCGCGTTTTGGATGAAGTGTCAGCAGCCACTTTTCCTCAAAGCGACAAAAAACAATGACATGCCGGGCTGACAATGAAAAGGCCTCACGCTGAAAAGCGAGTGTCACCCGGCAGCCATTTTTATCGATGAATTCAACCATGCCTTCCCCCTGCTTCTATCGTCAACCTTCACAAACAGATTGCTTGTAAAGTTTCTTCAGTTTGAATTCATTATACCTTATTTTTCTTTGTCAAGGCTATTAAAGACCTGCTTATTAAAAGTCTCCCATTTCTCTTATGTGCTGTTTTGCCTCTTCATCTCCAAGTTCATAAATCGTTTGATAGACTTTTCTTAAATGAGCATCATACTGATCATTTTCGGTATCTTTATGGTATTCACGATACGGAATATGAGCGCGAAGAAAGTTGGCCACTTCTACTGAATAGTTAGCATCAAATAACTCCCTTAAAGACGTAATTTCTTCATCTGTTGCATAAATTTTGAAGTTCCATGGGGAGACTGTCGGATTCCGCATAATCTCCCCCGTTTCAATCGCGATATAGTAAACATTTTTTTCTTCCTGCATGTTAGACACCTCCTCTGCTTATCGTTCCCCGTCTACCTATAAAAATGAATGAGACAGAACATTTTTTGATTCGGCGGGTTCGTTGGTTTATTCGGCTGAATTGGGGTATAAATGTTAATAAAGGGACAAGAGAACGAATATACTATCCTAAAGCAAAGGAGAAGATCAACTTGAAATTGGTAGATGAATTATTCGAAATTTACCGTGGAAAGCTTCAGGGAACAGAAGAAGACCTAGATATGATTACATTGGCTGTACTTGAACAACTGTCGCAAAGAGAGATGTTAAACATTATTAAAGAATTAAACGAAGAGGAGTTAGCCTACTTTTTCCGTCTTTACCTATTTGAAGCATTAAAACAGAGATTTGATATGTATGATGCCGGAAATGATTTCGGTGATAAACGCCTGTACCATTAAATACATAAAAACTGCTCCCTTAATGGGAGCATTTCTTCTTTATATCTTAATATAAACAAAAAGGATGCCTCGGCTAGGGGCATCCTTTTTAACTTTATGCTTATTTTCCTAAGAACGACTTTAACATCCATACGTGCTTTTCAAGGCCCTGGTGAATCGAAAGCAGCATATCACCTGTTGTTTCGTCATTTACCTCTGCAGCAAGATCCATGGCTTCTTTTAATTCATTAATCATCGTTGTGAAATCATCTACTGTAGATTGGACCATTTGCTCTGCTGTTTCTCCGCCTTCTGCCTCATTTACAGAAGCCATCTGCAAGCTTTCTTTCAATGTGGCTACTGGTTTCCCTTCTAGCGCTAACAAACGCTCTGCTAATTCATCAATGTGGACACCTGCTTCTGTGTAAAACTCCTCAAATTTCTCATGAAGTGCGAAGAACTGAGGTCCTTTTACGAACCAGTGATAATTATGTAATTTGGTGTACATCACTGTCCAGTTGGCAATTTGCTTGTTTACACTTTCTATTAATTGTTTAGACATATTCTTCATTCCTCCTGTTAATTATCCTACTCTTCAGTTATTACCACTCTTTGCAGCTTTTAAAACTAACGATTCTTTTCTGCAAGCGGACTAAAAAAATGGTATGATAGTCATGGGAGGGGAAGTTAATTGGTTATTATCATGATTTTGTCGGTTATCATTATTGCGGTCGTTATTGCGCTATCTGTCTTCACAGTGAATAAAGGCTATGCATTTAAACATACAGTCGATCCGCTTGAGAACAATCCGCATTTACAGCAGGAACCCGATAAAAAAGAATCAGACCTAAAGTAAAGGCAGAGGTTTTATGCTCAAAAAACTTTTTATGATCCTTATCCGCTTTTATCAAAAAGTAATATCTCCTTTAAAACCACCTACGTGCCGATTCTATCCGACCTGCTCTCATTACGGCCTGGAAGCGGTCAAACGGTTTGGTGCCTGGAAAGGCGGATATTTGACGATTGTCCGTATTTTAAAATGCCATCCCTTTCATCCGGGCGGCTTTGATCTTGTGCCAGAAACTTGGGCAGATCGCAAGAAAAAGAAGCCGTTGTCTGAAAGCAAAACGAATGAATAAGAGAGGCTTCGTTTGAAAGTGTTATATCATGAGACCGATTGAAAGCGAACGTTTGTCAACAGCCTAGTCTTCTTTCTATTTTTCATTGTCTGCTTGCCGTTATAAGTGTGAGCCATTAATCATACATCATTTAAAAAGATGAGGCTAACATCAGCTGGCACTGATGTTAGCCTCATCTTTTTTAGCGATCGGAACGTGTTCTTCCGCATCATTTCTCTTCTTTAAACCTCGTTTTCAATTCACGGCGCAGCAGCTTTTTAGAAGCGTTTCTTGGCAATGATTCTAACTTCACAAAATAAGCGGGACACTTATACTTCGCTAGCCGTTCCTCACAGAATGCCCTTAACTCTTCTATTGTTACTTGTGTTTTCTCAACGATAAAGGCTGCCGGGACCTCTCCCCATCTCTCATCAGCGACTCCAGCAACACCAGCCTCTCTAACCGCTGGGTGACTGAGCAAAACAGCTTCTATTTCCGCTGGATAGATGTTTTCTCCACCTGAAATGATTAAATCTGAACGGCGGTCTAGTACGAATAAAAATCCTTCTTCATCTACATAACCAATGTCCCCAGTATGGAACCAACCATCCGTAAAAGCAGCCTGATTCGCTTCCTCCCGATTCAAATAGCCCGCCGTCACATTTGGACCTTTAACAAGGATTTCTCCTTCTGAGCAAGGCGGAGCATCAATCTTTAATTGACATGGAAACAGCGGCTTTCCAGCTGATCCAAGCTTTGTTAAGCTATATTCTGGCGGCAGCGTCACAATTTGTGAGGAGGTCTCTGTCATCCCGTATGTTTGAAATACTGGAATCTTTTTCTCTGCACAAGTCTCAAGCAGCGGTTTAGGAGCCGGCCCGCCGCCAAGAAGCATGCAGCGGAAATTAGGATGATAGCTGCCTTCTAACGTCTCTATAAGACGACTTAGCATCGCTGATACTACAGAAATAATTGTCCCTTCTCCTCGTTTAAGCGCCTGATTAATTTCATTTTCATCAAAGTGAGTATACAAACGGAGCGGCATGCCGTAGAGAACGCTGCGCATTAAAATAGAATAGCCGCTTATATGAAAAATCGGCACTGCGCAAAGCCAGCAGTCATTCTCGTGCAATCCAAGATTGAAGGCTGATCCGGTTGCGCTCCACCAATGGTTGCCATATGTTTGGCGAACACCTTTCGGCTTTCCTGTGGTACCAGACGTATACATAATCGAACAGGTATCAGCAAGGGAAAACTCATCTCTGCTTTTGAACTCAATAGGAGATAAAATAGCCGTCACGTCTTTTCGAATGAAGGTGTCGTCTAATTGATCGACAGTTTGCTGATACACCGGGTCATAAACAATAGCTGCTATTTCAGCGTCTTCTAGCTGCCACATCAATTCGTTTGTCGTTAACCGATGATTCAGAAGAACAGCTTCGGCTCCTAATTGCTGAAGAGCATGAATAACACATACAGCATCCGGAGTGTTTTGGACAAGAAGCCCGATTCGGTTTCCCTTCTTCAACCCTTCCCTTTCTAATTCTGCTGCCCAGCTCAGTGATCTTTTATACAATTGGGCAAATGTCCAGGTGCTTTTTTCAAAAAACAGAGCCGGACGATCAGGGGTTAAGAAAGCCCGCTGTTTTAACCAGTTCGGCACTCTTTCGGCCATTTCTCATTCCTCCTGCCTCACCTGACTGACAAAAAAAGCTTGATGGCTGCCCATCAAGCTTTCACATTTACCCGCCAGCCGGGGGATATTTTATTCATGGTAAAAATTAGTGACACTCTTATTCAAGCCAATCTTTATATATTAGACATATAGCTAAAAAGCGCCTATTTATTTCACCGGCTTGTCTTATTGTTACCTGCTTTAAACAGGTATTCCCACTTTCTATTAAGGGAATCTAGGGAATTGGCCAAAGTCTGGCTTGCGTTTTTCTTTAAACGCATCTCTTCCTTCTTTTGCCTCGTCCGTTGTATAGTAAAGCAATGTCGCATCCCCAGCAAGTTGTTGGAGGCCAGCAAGACCGTCCGTATCTGCATTCATCGCTGCCTTAAGGAAACGTAAAGCAGTTGGGCTCTTCTCAAGCATTTCCTCACACCATTTTACTGTTTCTGCTTCTAATTGATCTAATGGAACAACCGTGTTCACAAGACCCATATCAAGCGCTTCCTGTGCATTGTACTGGCGGCACAAGTACCAAATTTCACGTGCTTTTTTATGGCCGACGATACGAGCTAAATAACCAGAACCATAACCAGCATCAAAGCTGCCGACTTTTGGACCTGTTTGACCAAACACCGCATTTTCTGCTGCGATCGTTAAATCACACACAACATGAAGAACGTGTCCGCCGCCAATTGCATAACCCGCTACCATCGCAACTACTGGCTTTGGAATAACACGAATTAATCGTTGTAAGTCTAATACATTCAAGCGTGGAATTTGGTCTTCGCCAACGTAACCGCCATGACCGCGTACTTTTTGGTCTCCGCCTGAGCAAAATGCTTTTTCTCCAGCGCCTGTTAAAACAATGACACCAATTTTTTCATCATCCCGTGCGTAAGCAAAAGCGTCGATTAATTCCATTACCGTTTTAGGACGGAAAGCATTATGTACCTCAGGACGATTAATCGTTACCTTCGCAATACCGTTATATGTTTCGTACAAAATGTCTTCGTATTCGCGTTCGCTAACCCAATTAATAGCCACCTATTATTTCCTCCTTATTATGTATGGGATAAAAACTCCTTTATTATTGTACCAAACTTCGCGGAATCTTCCACATGAATCGCATGCCCTGCTCCGTTTATTTCTTTCCACACAGCTGAAGGAAGCAACCGAGCCATTTCAGCAGCAATCTTTGTAAACTTTTTATCTTCTGTGCCAGTGATCAACAGTACCGGCATAGAAAGCCTGGGCAGAGCTTCCCACCAAGAAGGCTGCGAACCTGTTCCCATACCCTTTAACGAGCAGCTAAGCCCCTTAACAGAATTCTGTAACCGCTGCTGTCTGATCGCTTCTCGCTGTATACTTGGCAATGTACGCTGTGTCGCAAATAAGGGAATCTCCTGCCAGTAATCGATGAAGGCTTCCATTCCTTCCCGCTCTATTCTCTCAGCAAGAGCGGCGTCTCCTTTTTTGCGCTGTAAGCGTTCCTCCTCCGTTTTTAAACCGGGAGAAGTACTCTCTAACAACAAAGATTCGACAGCGTCTGGGAATAAGGCAGCCATCGTAAGCGCCAACCTTCCTCCCATGGAATAGCCTAACAGATGAAGCTTAGCATAACCTAGCTTGTTCATGAGTTCGATCATATCCCGGGCGACTAACTCCATCTTGTATCTTTCTTCATCTGCCGGACAGCTGCTTTTCCCATGGCCAATAATGTCAACCGTTACACACAGGTAATGGTCTCTTAAATAAGCGATCGTTTCTGTCCAAGTGTCTACATTCCCAGTAAATCCGTGCAATAATAGCAAAGGTTCTCCTTTGCCGCTTACTTCAACATAATATCGGCAGCCGTGGACTTCTATTTCCAAAAGCCCTCACCTGCCGTCAATTTATTCATTTCCTGGGAAACTTTCTCCCATAATTCGCGGTGAGCCACTACATTTTTTGCTCGATCGGTAATCGCTTCAATAATGAGCAAACCATCCCCTTTAGCTGCTTTAGCCATACTGTTGTCTAAAGAAGCTAAATCTGTCACCCGCTCATAATCTCCCCCATAAAGTTTCGCTGCATGGGAAAAATCAAGATCTGCTGGAGTACCAAACAACAATTCAAAGTGCTTCTGTTCTCCCGCCTGCGGCAAATAAGAAAAAATGCCTCCGCCGTTATTATTAATGACAATAACCGTTATATTGATTCCATTCAACTTAGCAGCCAACAAACCATTCAGATCATGGAAAAGAGACAAATCTCCCACAATTAAATACAGCGGGGAAGTAACAGCCGCCGCTCCGAGCGCACTAGACACTAGTCCATCAATTCCATTCGCTCCCCGATTGGCCAGCAAACGGATTCTGCGCTCGTCTGTGAAAAAGAACGAGTCTAAATCGCGAATAGGCATGCTATTGCCGACAAATAGGGCCGAATGATCAGGAAGGCGCTGTAATACCTCATAAAACAGCTTGCCCTCATCCAGCTCCGCATGTTCCCCTACACTCTGCATAATGGTTTTAGCTGCTTGATTAATGTGCATCCAATTTTCCAACCAAGAACTTCTGTCTCTTTGCTCGTTCAGGCGCGCGGATAAGGCTTGGCAAAAAGCACTTTCATCGGCAGCAAGCATATGAGTAGCCACTCCAATCGGCTCTCTCCAACCACCGCCGCTATCAACTACACAATGAACGATAGCATCATGTCTGCCAATAAATTGGGTAAGGGCTTTTGATACAGGCATCGCTCCAAAACGAAGCACAATATCAAAGGAAGCCTCTTGCTTGATTTTCTCATTTCGCAGAAAAGCATCATAACTGTCTATAATTAAGTGAGAATGAGCCTCTCCACTCCGTAGGCCAGACAGCGGATCTGCTAATATAGGGTAGCCCAGCTTTTCAGCTAATTCCACTACCGCTTTTTCAAATCCCTCAGATTGCTGTTCCCCACAAACAATCAAACCTTTTTCCTTTTCCTTAAAAATAGCCGCAAGTACCTCTATCTCCTGCTTGGGAAGCATACGCATTCCTTCACTAAGATGGATTGCCGGCAAGTCTTCGATCTCTAACCGCTCAAATAAACCATCATATTGGGGAAGGAGAGGCTCACGAAATGGAAAATTCAAATGGACAGGTCCAGCTGGCGACTGCTTCGCTATATAGACGGCTTTTGCAGCCGTGATCCGGACATAACGCAGCATATGCTCCTCTGCATCCGGCAGGGCCATCTCAGCAAACCACTTTGCATGGGTTCCATAGAGACGATTTTGATCAATAGATTGGGGCGCTCCTACTTCTCTCAGCTCATGCGGCCGATCAGATGTAAGCACGATAAGCGGAATGCGCGCATTTTTGGCTTCCGCTACAGCAGGTAAGTAATTAGCTGCAGCCGTACCTGATGTACATAACAAAGCTGTCGGTTTTCCGGAGGCTTTCGCTAATCCGAGGGCAAAAAAAGCGGCTGACCGCTCATCGATCTGAACATATACTTTTATGTCAGGGTGCTCAGCTAACAAAAGCGCCATAGGAGTAGACCGCGAACCCGGGCTAATCACGGCGCTTTCTACTCCTGCTTTCACAAGCCCATCGATGAAATGGGCGTTATATAACGTTAAATCTTTTTGTTTATTATTCATGAGCTATTTCTCCTAACGCCCGCAACATCGGTCGGAGCTTAATTCGTGTCTCCGCTAGCTCGCTCTCCGCCTCTGAATCGGCAACAATCCCACAGCCTGCATATAAAAAGGCCTGTTGTTTGCTTAATAAGCCTGAGCGAATAGCAACAGCAAACTCACCATTTTTCCGGTAATCCATCCAGCCGACAGGAGCAGCATAAAACCCTCTATCCATTCCCTCAAGCTGGCGAATAACAGGAAGTGCCTTCTCATTTGGCAGTCCGCCTAGTGCAGGGGTCGGATGGAGCCTTTCAACAAATTGCAAAATCGAACGATTCTCCTCGGTAAAACCGGTAACAGGCGTATATAAATGTTGTATGTCCCGTACCTTCATTAATCCAGGAACAGAAGGGATATTTACCGTGTAGCATAAGCGCTCCATTTCCTTCTTAATCATTTGAACGACATAATCATGCTCAATCCGATTTTTTTGATCGTTAAGCAACTCATTTCCTAATGCTGCATCCTCTATGTCGTTCTGTCCTCTTCTAATTGAACCAGCAAGACATGTAGACAAAGCAATCTCGTTTCGCTTACGAACCAATCGTTCAGGGGATGCCCCTAAAAAACAGGATTCCATTACTTCTAATGAAAAAATAAAGCTGTCAGGCTGTTGTTCAATGAGTCGTTCTAATACTTGATCATGAGCAATTTCTTGATCAAAATTTGCCACAATTTTTCTAGCAAGAACTACCTTTTTCAAATCACCATCTAAGCGAATTTGTTTTACTGCTTGATCGACTGCCTGTTTCCACTGCTCTCTACCTTTCTCTTCTAGAGAAGTTAACGTCGTTCCCTCTTCTGAACGTTCTATGTTAACCTGTGACAAAAGGCAGTCCTTTTTCACTTCTAATTTATCAATGAGCTCTTCTAACTCATCAGAAGGGCAAATAACATTGGTCGTTACATAACATTCTCCTTCATATATTGTCAGCATATACTCTGGCAAATAAAAAAAGGCAGATGAAAATGTAGACCATTCTTCCTCTTGTCTCTGCTCTGGATCAAAAGAAAAACCGCCAAACAAAACAGGCCCTATTCCGTAAGCATCGAAAGAATTGTGAATAAATGCACTTTCAATCATGTCATTCCACTTTTTCTCGGCCGCTGTATAACGTGATTGATCCTTATTCTCATTACGAACAGTATAAATATTGCCTAAACCGACAATTTCCACTTCTCCATCGCGGTCTTTCCAAAAAAAACGTTCTCCCGCATAAAGAGCTCGTCCGCATTTATAAAATTGTAAAGAATCCATCCAATCAATTTTTTCGACATAACTAAATAGAGCAGTTTGTTTGTCATGCTGCTTTTCACGAATCGATTGTATAAAAGCTTCTTTGATCGGCTGGCTTTTTATAGTAGACAATGAACTCTCCTCCATTGCACTTAAATCAGTTATTCATTCTAGTCAAACCTATTTAAAGATACACCTCCAGAACTCTTCCTGTCAATGTTTCCCCCTTATTTACACCCTACCTCCTTGACCATCACCTGTTTAGTGTACCCGTTATTTTTTCACACCACTATCTTATGTTTCAATTAAAGAAAGAAAGGAAATAAGAAAGATAAGAAGAGCTTTTCGAATAATCGTCCAGTAGATGAGATAAGGATGTGAAAGTAATGTTATCAAAAGAACAAAAACAGCTGCTAAAAGACGATTTGCTTGCGCAAAAAGAACAGCTTATTCACCATAAAGACAGAGAAGGAACAGAGCCTGAGGCGGGCAGTGAACGAGACACAACAGGCGAACTCTCTATGTATGATAACCATCCCGCAGACATAGCGACAGAGCTGCATGAACGGGAAAAAAATCTTGCTTTAAGTGATCACCATAACAACGAACTTGAAAAAGTAGTAAGAGCATTAGAAGCGATGGAGAAGGATCAGTATGGAAGGTGTCTGGAATGCGGCAAGGATATCCCCTTTGAGCGATTGCAAGCCGTACCAACCTCCCTCTATTGTGTAGAGCATACTCCTGAAAAAACAATAGCTAACGATCGTCCAGTAGAAGAAGAAATACTTCAGCCAGGAGGAAATGGTCATTTTTTGCATAGAGATAAGGAAATAAAAGACTATGAAGATAGCTTTCAAGAAGCAGCAAAATACGGTACGTCAGAAACCCCTTCTGACTTTACGAGAGGCCATCGAGACTACAATGACTTATACGAAGACATAGACGAGGTAACAGAGGGATTTACAGAAGAATATGAGAACTTCACAGCAACAGATATAGAAGGTGAGCATGAAGGTTTTTACCGTTCTACAAAAGAACAAAGATATGTAGAAGAATTAGATGAGGAAGGAATCGAATCACCATTAGGAAACATTCCTTACAAGAAAAAAGACAGCTATCTAGAAGATCATAAATAAAAAATCCACTTGTCGTCTAAGCGACAAGTGGATTTTTTATATTGAAACAATTTTATGACCCCTACGGGATTCGAACCCGTGTTACCGCCGTGAAAGGGCGGTGTCTTAACCGCTTGACCAAGGGGCCTTTATGGCGGAGAAGGAGGGATTTGAACCCTCGCGCCGCTTACGCGACCTACACCCTTAGCAGGGGCGCCTCTTCAGCCTCTTGAGTACTTCCCCGTAAAAATAATGGCTCCGCAGGCAAGATTCGAACTTGCGACCGATCGGTTAACAGCCGATTGCTCTACCACTGAGCTACTGCGGAACGAAGTGGGCCTGAATGGACTTGAACCATCGACCTCACGCTTATCAGGCGTGCGCTCTAACCAGCTGAGCTACAGGCCCATTTAAAATAAAAATGGAGCGGGTGATGGGAATCGAACCCACGACATCAGCTTGGAAGGCTGAGGTTTTACCATTAAACTACACCCGCATAGAAGGTGGCTCAGGACGGAATCGAACCGCCGACACATGGATTTTCAGTCCATTGCTCTACCGACTGAGCTACTGAGCCATCATTATAATAGTTTTTAAGTTATATGTATAAATGGCGGTCCGGACGGGACTCGAACCCGCGACCTCCTGCGTGACAGGCAGGCATTCTAACCAACTGAACTACCGGACCAAGATTGCGGGGACAGGATTTGAACCTGCGACCTTCGGGTTATGAGCCCGACGAGCTACCAGACTGCTCCACCCCGCGACGATCATTATATAGTGGCGGAGGAAGAGGGATTCGAACCCCCGCGCGGTTTAACCCGCCTGTCGGTTTTCAAGACCGATCCCTTCAGCCAGACTTGGGTATTCCTCCACTATGACTATTCAAATGGTGGACCTTGCAGGACTCGAACCTGCGACCGGACGGTTATGAGCCGTCTGCTCTAACCAACTGAGCTAAAGGTCCAATAAGTAGCGGCGGAGGGGATCGAACCCCCGACCTCACGGGTATGAACCGTACGCTCTAGCCAGCTGAGCTACACCGCCAAAATGAATAATTAAATTTGGTGGAGCCTAGCGGGATCGAACCGCTGACCTCCTGCGTGCAAAGCAGGCGCTCTCCCAGCTGAGCTAAGGCCCCATTTTATATGACGACTCCTTCTAGCAGTACTGGATATCGGGAAGACAGGATTCGAACCTGCGACCCCTTGGTCCCAAACCAAGTGCTCTACCAAGCTGAGCTACTTCCCGGCTACTTTTATATAATGGCGCGCCCGAGAGGAGTCGAACCCCTAACCTTTTGATCCGTAGTCAAACGCTCTATCCAATTGAGCTACGGGCGCTTAGTTTTGTAAATGGTGCCGAGGACCGGAATCGAACCGGTACGGTAGTCACCTACCGCAGGATTTTAAGTCCTGTGCGTCTGCCAGTTCCGCCACCCCGGCATTTTATGGAGCGGAAGACGGGATTCGAACCCGCGACCCCCACCTTGGCAAGGTGGTGTTCTACCACTGAACTACTTCCGCACACAAAATGCATTTCTTCTATTAAATATAGTAAGTGCGGGTGAAGGGAGTCGAACCCCCACGCCTTGCGGCGCCAGATCCTAAGTCTGGTGCGTCTGCCAATTCCGCCACACCCGCATATAAATGGTGAGCCATGAAGGACTCGAACCTTCGACCCTCTGATTAAAAGTCAGATGCTCTACCGACTGAGCTAATGGCTCTTAGTGGTGCCGGCAAGAGGACTTGAACCCCCAACCTACTGATTACAAGTCAGTTGCTCTACCAATTGAGCTACACCGGCATATACACATTAAAAATGTATGGTGGAGGATGACGGGTTCGAACCGCCGACCCCCTGCTTGTAAGGCAGGTGCTCTCCCAGCTGAGCTAATCCTCCGATATGTATGCCTGGCAACGTCCTACTCTCACAAGGGGAGGCCCCTCACTACCATCGGCGCTGAAGAGCTTAACTTCCGTGTTCGGGATGGGAACGGGTGTGACCTCTTCGCTATCGCCACCAGACTATTAAAGACATTTACTATTATAACAAAAAACTCTTGTTTGGCAAGCTTTTTTTGTTCTTTCA